>NZ_BMFJ01000001.1:980337-2760337 GCF_014638275.1 Primorskyibacter flagellatus | reverse complement strand
ACCGGCTTTCGTACAGCTGCACGCCATGCCGGGGATATACTTCGACAATGGCGGGTTCGACCTGGGCGGCCCGATCGAATTCAGATCGGGTATCGAGGTCGGATTTGAGAACCGCGCCGGGTGGCGCTTTGGTCTGGCCTACGATCACCGGTCCAACGCCGGTATCTACAACCAGAACCCGGGCATCGAAACGGTGCAGTTCCGTGTCAGCATACCGCTCAAGTAGCGGATCAACCTTCAAGGTTGTCATTAGTGTCCAGTCTTGTGACGGCGTACCTTTTGTATAATGGGTCATCGACTTGGTCTATCTAGCAAGCTTAAGCCGTTAGGTGTAGGCGCAGCGAAAGCGAGTCTTAATAGGGCGTCGAGTTAGATGGATCAGACCCGAAACCGAGTGATCTAGGCATGACCAGGATGAAGGTAAGGTAACACTTACTGGAGGTCCGAACCCACACCTGTTGAAAAAGGTCGGGATGAGTTGTGCCTAGGGGTGAAAGGCCAATCAAACTCGGAGATAGCTGGTTCTCTGCGAAATCTATTTAGGTAGAGCGTCATCCGAATACCCCGGGGGGTAGAGCACTGGATGGGTAATGGGGCCCCACAGGCTTACTGATCCTAACCAAACTCCGAATACCCGGGAGTACTAGATGGCAGACACACGGCGGATGCTAACGTCCGTCGTGAAGAGGGAAACAACCCTGACCTCCGGCTAAGGCCCCCAATTCATGGCTAAGTGGGAAAGCAGGTGAGACGTCCAAAACAACCAGGAGGTTGGCTTAGAAGCAGCCATCCTTTAAAGATAGCGTAACAGCTCACTGGTCTAATCAAGATGTCTTGCGGCGAAGATGTAACGGGGCTCAAGCCATGAGCCGAAGCCGAGGATGCACGTAGTGCATGGTAGCAGAGCGTAGTGTGACATAGTCTCATTCCTCCTTAGTACCTTCGGGTACATTGGAGGAGAGAGGCTTTCGATGAAGCCGGCGCGTGAGCGATCCGGTGGAGAGATCACTAGCGAGAATGATGACATGAGTAGCGACAAACAGGGTGAGAGACCCTGTCGCCGAAAGTCCAAGGGTTCCTGCTTAAAGCTAATCTGAGCAGGGTAAGCCGGCCCCTAAGGCGAGGCCGAAAGGCGTAGTCGATGGGAACCAGGTTAATATTCCTGGGCCAGGAGATGGTGACGGATTGCGAAGATTGTTCGACCTTATCGGATTGGTCGGGCCGTTCAGCAGTCCCTGGAAATAGCCCTCCATAGGACCGTACCCTAAACCGACACAGGTGGACTGGTAGAGAATACCAAGGCGCTTGAGAGAACGATGTTGAAGGAACTCGGCAAAATACCTCCGTAAGTTCGCGAGAAGGAGGCCCGGGTTTCACGCAAGTGATGCCCGGGGGCACAAACCAGGGGGTGGCGACTGTTTACTAAAAACACAGGGCTCTGCGAAGTCGCAAGACGACGTATAGGGTCTGACGCCTGCCCGGTGCTGGAAGGTTAAAAGGAGAGGTGCAAGCTTTGAATTGAAGCCCCAGTAAACGGCGGCCGTAACTATAACGGTCCTAAGGTAGCGAAATTCCTTGTCGGGTAAGTTCCGACCTGCACGAATGGCGTAACGACTTCCCCGCTGTCTCCAACATCGACTCAGCGAAATTGAATTGCCTGTCAAGATGCAGGCTTCCCGCGGTTAGACGGAAAGACCCCATGCACCTTTACTACAGCTTCACACTGGCATCAGGCCAAGCATGTGCAGGATAGGTGGTAGGCTTTGAAACCGGAACGCCAGTTTCGGTGGAGCCTTCCTTGAGATACCACCCTTGCTTCGCTTGATGTCTAACCGCGGTCCCTTATCGGGATCCGGGACCCTGTGTGGCGGGTAGTTTGACTGGGGCGGTCGCCTCCTAAAGCGTAACGGAGGCGCGCGAAGGTTGGCTCAGAGCGGTCGGAAATCGCTCGTTGAGTGCAATGGCATAAGCCAGCCTGACTGCGAGACTGACAAGTCGAGCAGAGTCGAAAGACGGCCATAGTGATCCGGTGGTCCCAAGTGGGAGGGCCATCGCTCAACGGATAAAAGGTACGCTGGGGATAACAGGCTGATACTGCCCAAGAGTCCATATCGACGGCAGTGTTTGGCACCTCGATGTCGGCTCATCTCATCCTGGGGCTGGAGCAGGTCCCAAGGGTACGGCTGTTCGCCGTTTAAAGAGGTACGTGAGCTGGGTTTAGAACGTCGTGAGACAGTTCGGTCCCTATCTGCCGTGGGTGTAGGATACTTGAGAAGAGTTGCCCCTAGTACGAGAGGACCGGGGTGAACGATCCACTGGTGGACCAGTTGTCGTGCCAACGGCAGTGCTGGGTAGCTATGATCGGACAGGATAACCGCTGAAGGCATCTAAGCGGGAAGCCCCCTTCAAAACAAGGTATCCCTGAGGGCCGTGGTAGACCACCACGTCGATAGGCTGGAGATGTAAGCGCGGCAACGCGTTCAGTTGACCAGTACTAATTGCCCGATAGGCTTGATTTGATCCAGTAGAAGCCAGACGCAGACGCGTCAGGAAGCTACGGACAATCAGAAGCATACACACCGAACGTGTACTGACTTGGACAGCAGGAACTTTTCTTGGTCTGGTGATAATAGCACAAGCGAAACACCCGATCCCATCCCGAACTCGGCCGTTAAGCGCTGTCGCGCCAATGGTACTGCGTCTCAAGACGTGGGAGAGTAGGTCATCGCCAGACCTAGCAAGGTTCCTGCAGATTTCTCTCGTACGATGATCAGATACACAAAAGCCGGACCCGCAAGGGACCGGCTTTTGGCGTTTTCGGGACCAGTCGATCCGAAGCTACTCCATAGCCAGGATCATGTTGCGCACGACCGGATAGATCTCCTTCTCCCATCTCCGCCCGCTGAATACGCCGTAGTGCCCCACATTAGCCTGCAGGTGGTGCCGCTTGAGATGCGGCCGCAAGGACCGGCACAGATCATGCGCCGCCGTCGTCTGGCCAAGTGCGCAGATATCGTCCCGCCCGCCCTCGACCGTCAGCAGGGCGGTCTTCCGGATCGCGCCGGGATCGACCAGCTTGCCGCGATACATGAATTCTCCCTTCGCGAGTTCCGCCCGCTGGAAAATCCGGTCGATGGTTTCCAGGTAAAACTCCCCGGCCAGATCCAGAACGGCGAAATACTCGTCGTAGAAATCCTTGATCTTCGCGGCTTCCTCGACCTCGCCGGCCGCCAGCAGATCGTAAAGACGCTGATGCTGTTTGCGGTGCCGGTCCATATTCATCGACAGAAAGGCGAACAGCTGCACGAATCCGGGGTAGACCTTCCGACCCGCGCCCGGATACCGCGCCGGCACCGTCGCCATGACGTTCTTCTCGAACCAGCTCAGCGGATTGTCGTTGGCCAGCGCGTTCACCTCCGTCGGGCTTTCGCGCACGTCGATCGGGCCGGCCATCAGCGTCATGGTGCGCGGGGTGGCGGGGTTGTTCTCCTCCGACATCACCGACACGGCGATCAGCGTCTGCACGCAGGGCTGGCAGACGGCCAGCACGTTGCAGCCCGGACCGAGGTGCTCCATGAACCGGATTAGATATTCGACATAGTCCTCGACACCGAAGGGCCCGTCCGACAGCGGCACGTCCCGCGCGTTGATCCAGTCGGTGATATAGACGTCATGGTCGCGCAGCAGCACTTCCACGGTGTTGCGCAGAAGCGTCGCGAAATGTCCCGAGAGCGGGGCGACCACCAGCACCTTGGGCTGGACCGCGTCGGTGTCCTTGACGAAGTGGCGCAGCTGGCCGAAAGGCAGCTCCATCGCCACCTCCTCCGTGACGGCGCAGTTCCGCCCGCCGCTGACGACGCTGTCGATCTTGAACCCGGGGCTGACGTGAGTCAGCTGAAAGCGCGAGATCATTTCGAACATCGCATCCAGTTTCTGCCCGGTCCCGTTGAACATCCCCGCGCCGGTCAGCAGGCCAAGCCGTGCCCGCGAGGCCACGCTCCGGATCGGAGCCCACATGTCGTCCTGCATCTGATACAGTTGATAGAGCAAGATCTGGTCCTTTGTTGTGCGCCGGACCGGGTTTCCGGCCTCGGGATGAGAAAACGCTAGTGCAACTCATTCCGCGGTGCGACAGAATTATCTGCATCGCAGCACGAAGCGCGGCGACAGAGGGCGCGATGGCACAAACAACACTCACGATCACATCCAAGAACTACTCTTCCTGGTCCCTGCGGGGCTGGCTGCTCTGCCGCATGGCGGGGCTGGAGTTCACCGAAAAGCCGGTCGATGTCGACGATCCCGACACGCGGCAGGAGCTTCTGCTGCTGTCCCCCTCGGTCCGCGTGCCGCGTCTGTCGCACAATGGGGTCGAGGTCTGGGACACGCTCGCCATCGCCGAATATCTCAACGAAACCAAACCCAAGGCGCAACTTCTGCCCAAGGACGTGAAGGCCCGCGCCCATTGCCGCGCGGTGTCCGGAGAAATCCATTCAGGCTTCTACAACCTTCGCTCCGCCCTGCCGATGAACATCAAGGCGCAGCACGCGGCCTTCAAGATCTTCTCCGGCGCCCGCCCGGACGTGCAGCGCGTGAAAGAGATCTGGAGTGATTGCCTGACCACCTACGGCGGCCCTTTCCTTTTCGGAGAACCGACCGTCGCCGATGCCATGTACGCCCCCGTCTGCACGCGGTTCCGCACATACGCCGTCGAACTGGACCCGGACCACGCCGCCTATTGCGACACGATCTACGCCTGGGAACCCATGGCGGAATGGGTTGCAGCGGCGAAGGAGGAGCCGGACGAGGTGGTCGAACTCGAGGTCGAATTCTGACCCGCGCCGGCGGTCACCGGCGCACGAAACAGTGACCAAAAAAATGTTACAAAAACCGGCGCGAATCCCTTGCGGTCCGCGCCCGATCCGAATATTCCACCCGGACTTGGCGCGGGATGGAGCAGCCCGGTAGCTCGTCAGGCTCATAACCTGAAGGTCGTAGGTTCAAATCCTACTCCCGCAACCAAATACACCGAAAAGGCCGCGCCCCATGGGGACGCGGCTTTTTCGTTTCCAGCAGTTACGCCTCAGATCGCGTTCAGGCGCCGTATCTTCGCGACCGCACGCTCCAACGGCTCCTGATACCCGATCGGTTCGAAGAACCGCCCGCGTCGGTCGAACAGTAGGATGTTGGCGGAATGGTCCATCGTGTAGCCGCCCTCGTCCAGGGGCACGCGGCGCGCGTAGATGCGGAAGGCCTGGATGGCCTTGTCGATCTCCTCCCGCGGGCCGGAGACGCCGGCGACGCCGGGCGCCCATGAGACATAGTCGCGCAACTGTTCCACGCTGTCGCGTTTCGGATCGACGGTGACGAAGTAGACGCGGAGCCGGTCGTCCTCCCCCAGGGCTTCCTGAAAGGCCGCGATATCGCCCAGGGTGGTGGGACAGACTTCTGGACAGTGGGTGAAGCCGAAGAAGACCGCACTCGGAGACCCCTTGAGGGTCTCCGCGGTAAAGGCCTCCCCGCTGGTGGTGGCCAGGCGATAGTCGCCCGGCCCGATCGTTTCGGCCATGCCGCGTTCCATAAGAGGAGCGATGAGGCGCAGCCAGGCGACGGCGGCAAGGGCCGCCAGCGCAAGGGTCCAGAGAGCAATCGTCAGGACCTGTCGGCGATGCATCGTCATTTCGCCGCCCCTAATGCTTCATGCCGGCATGAGCGCCCGCATCCGTCGGCCCGACCGTCAGGGTCACGTCCACCTCGCCGGCATCCCGGAACCGGAGCGTCACCGGCACGCTGTCACCTTCGGGCAGCGCCTGCTTCAGCTCCATGAACATGAGGTGATAGCCGCCGGGGGCAAGCGTGACCGTGTCTCCGGCGGGCAGCGCCAGTCCGTCCGGCAGGGCACGCATCCGCATCACGTCGCCCTCCATCGCCATTTCGTGGATCTCGACCCGGCCCGCGATTGGTGAGGTGGCGGAGAGCAGACGATCCTCGTTCTGGCCCGTGTTCGCGATGGTCATGAACCCGCCCGCGACCGGCGCGTTCGGCAGGGTGGCGCGGGTGAAGGCGCCGGAGATTTCCAGCGCTCCGGCCCGGACGGTTTCATCCATGGAAGCTGCGCCATGCCCGTGTCCGTGACCGTGTTCGCCCGCCGCCGCGCTGATCGTGATGCTGGGCGCAGGGTTCGGCACGTCGTGGGACCCGGTCGTGTCGGTCCAGTCCGCCGTGCCGCCCGCGCATTCCTGCAGCGCCGGGAAGTACAGGACGGTGCCCGGTTCGATAGCCGCGCCGAAGGTGCCACGCACGGTGAATTCGTCGTACCAGCCGTCTTCCAGGTGCCCGCCGGACCAGACGACTTCGCGCAGACCTTCGCGCATCTCGGTCCCGTGATTGTCGTAGGGCACCGCATAGTCCCCCTTCGCGGTGCTCAGCGTCCAGCCCGGCTTGGGCATCGGCTTGGCCGCGTAGAACCCGTCCGGCAGGGTCAGGCGGACGGTATGCGTGGCCTCTCCGGCGCAGCCGTGCGGCACACGCAGGGTGATCTTGGTGGTCGTGCCGGCTGCGGCATCTTTCTGTTCAAGCGTGGCATGGGCCAGTGCGGAGCCGGCAAGCGTTGCGAACGCTCCGGCAAGGATGATCGGTCTCATGTGTCTCTCCATCGTGGGCGCGCGCGGACGCACCGCTGCTTGCGCCGTTATGCGACCGTGGCCGCAACGGGTGTCTCAGCCCCGGCAGGGGGCGGTGTCAGCCGATGGAGGGGGGCGCCCTGGGAGAGCGGGCATGATCCCGCGCCTGCGCCGCGCGGTGAAGGTCCGTCGCACGTCGCCACGCGGAATGCGGCAGAAGCCGGGATTCGATGTCGGCCGGGCCGGGCAAGGAGGGCGCCGCGACCATGTGGCAGAACGGGCAGCGATGATCGTGGGCGACATCGCCGCAGATGTCGCCGGCATCCATTCCGATCAGGCCGATCTGTTCCATGGCGGCATCGCCGCGGTCCGGCGCCATGAGCGCCGAAGACACGACACTTCCCGACGCCAGAATGACCACGGCGCAGAGTGTGACCAGAAGGGACCGGACAACAGACATCACGGTTCGTTTCTAGACCCGCAGGCGGGGCAGAGCCAGCCCTCTCGGAGCCAGCGTCAAATTGTCCGCACGCGCCCCGTGTCCTCTGCGGTCACAGCGCCGGGGCTGTTTCCAGGAAACTCTTCACGAATTCCGTCGCCGGCCGTTCCTGCACGTCGCGCGGCTGGCCGACCTGTTCGATCCGCCCCATGGACATCACCGCGACCTGATCGGCGAGGCTCAGCGCCTCCTCCTGGTCGTGGGTCACGAAGACGGTCGTCAGCCCGGTCGCATCGTGAATCTCGCGCAGACCGGCGCGCAGGTCCCGCCGCACCCGGGCGTCCAGGGCCCCGAAAGGTTCGTCGAGCAGCAGCATCCGCGGCTCCGTCGCCAGCGCGCGGGCCAGCGCGACCCGCTGGCGCTGGCCACCAGACAGCTGCGACGGATAGCGGCGGCCGATCTCGGGCAGCTGGATCAAGGCAAGCAGACACTCCACCCGCCGCGAGATTTCCTCGCCCGAGGGACGCTCGCGCCGGGGGCGGGCCCGCAGGCCGTAGGCGATGTTTTCCTGCACGGTCATGTGCCGGAACAGCGCGTAGCTCTGGAACACGAAGCCGGTGCGCCGCTGCTGGACCGGCGTGAAGGTCGCATCCTTCCCGTCCAGCAGGATGCGACCCGAACTTGCAGTCTCAAGCCCCGCGATGATCCTCAGCAGGGTTGTCTTGCCCGAACCGGAGGGGCCGAGCAGCGCCGTCATCGCCCCCGAGGGGATCGACAGCGACACCGGGTGCAGCGCCTGTGTGCCGTTGAAGGACTTGGCGATTTCGTCGATCTCGATATGCATGTCAGGTCTCCTGTGTCAGTGGCGGCGGGTGGCGGAAAGGAAATCGGCGTGCCGCCATTCCAGCGCGGATTTCAGGGCAAGGGTCAGAAGGGCCAGCGCGGCCAGCAGGGCGGCCATGGCAAAGGCCGCCACGGAAAGATATTCGTTGTAGAGCATCTCGATCATGATCGGCATGGTTGTCGTCTGCCCCCGGATCTTGCCCGAGATCACCGCGACCGCGCCGAATTCCCCCATGGCCCGCGCGTTGCAGAGCAGCACGCCATAGAGCAACGCCCATCTCACGTTCGGCAGCGTCACGGTCCGGAACATGTGCCAGCCCGACGCGCCAAGCGTCAGCGCCGCTTCCTCCTCTGCCCTTCCCTGTTCGGTCATGACCGGGATCAGTTCCCGCGCGACGAAGGGGAAGGTGATGAACAGCGTCGCCAGCAGCAGACCCGGCAGGGCGAAGACCACCTTGACGTCCTGCGCCACCAGCCAGTTGCCAAGCAGCCCGTGTGACCCGTAAAGCAGCACCAGCGCCAGCCCGGCCACCACGGGAGAGACCGAAAACGGCAGGTCGATCAGCGTGATCAGCACCGCCTTGCCACGGAAATCGAACTTGGCGATGGCCCAGGCCGCCGCCAGCCCGATCACCGCGTTCAGCGGCACTGCAACAGCGGCGACCAGCAGGGTCAGGCGGATTGCGGACAGGGCGTCGCGTTCGCTCAGGCTGGTGACGGCGGCGGACAGGCCGTTGCGCAGCGCCTCGGCAAAGACCACGGCCAGCGGCGCCAGCAGCAGAACGAAGGTCAGGGCCATGACACCGATAATCAATCCGGTGCGCCAGGGCCGGGATTCGGTCCGGACCGGGGACAGGGCGGCGTCATGCATGGCGACTCTCCGTCGAAAGGCGACGGACCCGCCGGACCGGCCTGCGGCGCGCCGGAAGCGTCGCCGCGAAGATCACCGTCAGCATGGCGGGCAGGCTGAGATAGACCGCCAGCGCCGCCACCAGCCCCGCGCCCGCCAGCCAGACCGCCAGCGCGGCCCCGATGCCGAGCGATCCGAAGATCGCCGCAATCACGATCCCGCCCCCGGCGGGCAGCATGCGGTCCTGCGGGTGATCAAGGTCGTCAAAAACCGTGTCAGACATGTCCGATCCTCCTGATGTTCCAGATTTGCATGGCGTTGATGACCAGCAGCATGGCGAAGGAGATGCCCAGCATCGCCAGGCCGATCGCTGCGGCGGCGTCGTAGTTGAATTCCTCGAGACGGATCACGATCAGCAGCGGCGCGATCTCCGTCATCTTCGGGATGTTGCCGGCGATGAAGATCACCGACCCGTATTCCCCGACCGACCGCGCCAGCGCCATGGCGAAGCCGGTCATCAGCGATGGCGCGAGCGTCGGCAGCACCACCCGCCGGAGCGTGCGCAGGCGGGACGCGCCGAGCGTGGCCGAGGCCTCCTCCCACTCCGGGTCGATCTCGTCGATCACCGGTTGGACGGTCCGAACCACGAAGGGCAGGCCGACGAAGATCAGCGCGACCCAGATCCCGGCCTCCGCATAGGCGATCTGGATGCCGAGCGGGGCGAGCAGCTGCCCGAAGACCCCGTTCGGCGCGTAAAGTGCGGTCATCGCGATCCCCGCCACCGCAGTCGGCAGGGCAAAGGGCAGGTCCACCGCCGCGTCGATCAGCCTGCGCCCCGGAAACCGGTAGCGCGTCAGCACCCAGGCCAGCGCCAGCCCGAACACGAGGTTGAAGGCCGAGGCGATGAAAGCCGCGCGGAACGACAGCAACAGCGCCGCCTGCACCCGGCCGGAGGACAGGTGCCCGGCCATCTCTGCCGGGCCCATCACCACGCCCCGGCCAAGCAGCGCGGCCAGCGGCACCAGCACGATCACCGTCAGCGCCGACAGCAGGACGCCGAGGCCGAGCCCGAAACCCGGCAGGGGGGAGGGCGCGCGCAGCATGCGGATCACTCCCCGTAGATCTGGTCGAACACGCCGCCGTCGCCGAAGAACCGCGGCTGCGCCTCGCTCCAGCCCCCGAAGTCGGCGATGGTGACAAGCTCCGTCTCGGGAAACCGCGCCACGTCCTCCGGCTTTGCCTGGCTGTGATCCCAGCTTCTGTAGTAATGCGCGATCGCCAGCGCCTGCGCCTCGGGCGAATAGAGGTAGCTGAGATAGGCCTCCGCCGCCTCTTTCTGCGCCTCGTCCTTCAGGTTGCCCGTGACCAGCGCCACCGGCGGCTCCGCGAGGATCGAGACAGAGGGCACCACGATGTCGAACGCATCCGGTCCCATCTGCTTGAGCGCGAGAAAGGCCTCGTTCTCCCATGCCAGCAGCACGTCGCCGACGCCCCGTTGCACGAAAGTCGTGGTCGCCCCGCGCGCTCCGGTGTCCAGCACCGGCACATGGCGCAGCAGTTGCGAGACATAGTCCTTCGCGCTCGCCTCGTCGCCGGTGATCTTCTCGGCCCAGCCCCAGGCGGCAAGGAAATTCCACCGCGCTCCGCCCGATGTCTTGGGGTTCGGCGTGATGACCTGCACGTCGTCCTTGATCAGGTCGTTCCAGTCCTGGATGCCCTTGGGATTCCCCTTGCGCACCAGAAACACGATGGTCGAGGTGTAAGGCGAGGAGTTGTGCGGATACTGCGCTTGCCAGTCCTTCGCGACGAGGTCGCTGTTCTGCGCAATCGCGTCGATGTCGGAAGCAAGTGCCAGCGTGACGATCTGCGCTTCCAGCCCGTCGATCACCGCGCGGGCCTGCGCGCCGGATCCGCCGTGGCTCTGTTCGATGACCACCGGCTCCTTGCCCTGCGCCTCCCACCACTTCGCAAACAGCGCGTTGTAATCGCGGTAGAATTCGCGTGTCGGGTCATAGGACACGTTGAGCAGTTTGATCTCCGCCACGGCCAGCGACGGCGTGAACAGCGCGCTGCCGGCAAGCAGAGCGGCAAGGGCGGTGGCTGCGGGAGTTCTGAGAAGGGTCTGCAACATGATCGGTCTCCTTGTGGGGTCAGAGAGAAGCAATTTCAGGTTCCGCCGCGCGGACCAACCAGCGGGCCGGGTCACGGTCCTGCATGAGATCGCGGGCGGCGATACGGGGGTCACGGGCGAGGATGGTCAGCACCCTCCCCGAAATGCGGAGAGGTTCTCCGGTGTGTCGGTCGACAAGGTTCAGCGCGTGAACGCGGGGCGACCGGGACTTGGCAGCGGCGTCGGACATTCTGGCCTCCTGACGAATGACGGGCACGATGGCCCAATGCCACAAATATCCACTGTCTTTGTCGTGTTTTACAGAGTGCAGATTTGCCGTTCTTGTCGCGCCGGAGAGAAAATTATTCTCTGGCAGGGGTGTCGGGCGACAGGGACTCCACTGTGCCGGACAGGTCCACGGCGGGATCCTCCAGGGATTCGGACAGAAAATCATGACCTTGCAGTAGATCCTGCAGCGTCAGCGATTCGATCAGCAGCAGGTAGCTCCAGAAAATCTCTCCGAAAACCCGCCGCAGTTGGCACGTTTCCTCGTTCCGGCAGTCGTCGCAGCGACGGTAGGCTCGGCGCGACAGACAGGGAAGGGGGGCGATCGGTCCGTCGATCCGTTGCAGCAGTTCGCCAAGCGACACCTTTTCCGGCGACCGGATCAGGAAGTATCCCCCGGCCCGCCCGCGCCGCGCCCCCAGATAGCCCGCCTTGCGCAATTCAAGCAGAATATGCTCCAGGAACCGCTTGGGCGCACCGGACCTCTGCGCGACCTCCTCGATGGTCATCGCGACACCGGGCCCGGCCGCCCCGAGTGCCATCAGCGATTTCAGGGCGTATTTGGTCTTCTGGGTGATCATCAGAGTATTAAATCACCGAATTCCCGCCGGGAGAAGTCGGGATTTCGCCTATACACGATAAAGACAGTAGATTTTTTGTGGATTCGCGCCATTCTCACGGGAAAGCGAGACGACTCGCCGGAGGATCGGATGGAACTGGACCGGATCGACCGCAAGATCATCGCCTGCCTGATGGCGGACGCGACCCTGCCGCTGGTGCGCCTGGCCGAGGAGGTCGGGCTGTCCCAGACCCCCTGCTGGAAGCGTGTGCGCCGCCTGACCGAAACCGGGATCATCCGCGCCCGTGTCGCGCTGGTTGACCCCGAACGCATCGGACTGGGCCTTACCGTCTTCGTCGGTATCGTCGCGACGGAACAGACGGCGGAGTGGCTGGCGAAGTTCGAACAGGTGGTCGCGGAACTGCCCGAGATCATGGAGGCCTATCAGCTTGCAGGCCGCGACGATTATGTCATCCGCATCGTGGCGCGCGACATGGCCGACTATGACCGCATCCGCGACCTGATCGTCAGCGCGCTCCCGGTGCGGGAATTTTCGCCAAGCTTTGCGATGAAGCGGCTGAAATGCGCGACGACCCTGCCGATCGACACCCGCGTGGCGTGAACCGGGCAGGGTGGCGGAACGGTAAGGGGGCGCCGCAGCGCCCCCATACGGTCAGAACTTGGTGTTGACCGTCAGCGCGATGGTCCGTCCCGGCTCTGTCAGCGGGGTGACCGCACCAAAGTCGATACCGTCCGAACTGCGGCGGCTGTAGGTCTCGTCGAACACATTGCGCACGTCGAGCCGGACCTCGAGATTGTTGAACTGCCGCGGGGTGTAGGTGGCAAACACGTTGACCACCTCGTAGCCCGGCAGGGTTGTGGTGCCCTTGTCGTTCTTCAGCGCGATCTCGGCAGACCCGCCCAGCATCACGCCCGGCGCGACCTCGAACGCGGCGGACAGGCCGAACAGGTGCCCCATTGGACGGCCCCAGTAGTAGGAGGTGGACGAAATCTGCGATCCGTTCAGCGTCACGTCGGCATAGGTGTAGTTCGCCTGAACATAGCCCGTCGCCGTGGTGTAGCGGAGGGAGGCATCGACCCCCTTGGTCACGATGGTCGGATAGGGCGAGGTGCCGTCCGTCCGCGACGCGTTGAACAGGTAGGGCGCATCCTTCACCTCGGTGTAGAACAGCGCGCCGCTTGCGGTCCACGGACCGGAGTCGTAGCGCAGCCCGATCCGCGCGTTGTTGGCGCGCGACGGCTTGATGTTGGAATAGACCCAGGGCGAGACCACCGCAGCGCCGGACGTGGTATTGATGAGCGACGCCTCGCTCAGCTCATACCCGCCCCAGACGGAGGCCACGCCGATGTTCAGCGTCAGCCGGTCGGTCAGTACCACGTCGGCGGCGGCGTTCACGCTGATGCCGGAGCTGTCAAAGCTCTGCCCGTCCGCCGTATGGAACCGCTGGAAATCCGCCCGCACCCCGTAGGACAGGGACACCCGCGCACCCACGTCCTGCCGCATCTGGGCAAAGACGCCGATATTGTCGATCGTCTCCTTCGCGCCGGTCCCGGCTGCCGGGGCACCGGTGTTTTCGGCCGTGTCGTGGAAGAAGTCGAGACCCGCGGTCAGCACCCCGCCACCGATCGTGAAGTCGTTCTTCACGGTACCGCTGAGGCTGGTGTTCAGACCCTTGGTGACCTGAGCGCCGTCCAGTTCCTGCTCGTTGTAAGCCAGCTGGATCGTCGGGGCCCAGATGCCGTCCGGCGCCTCGTCCGTGTAGGTGAAGGCGTAGGACCGCCGCGTCGAAACCGCCTGAACTGGGATCACCGTGCCGCCCACGTTGTTGAAGTCGGGCCGGATATAGACCAGCCCGCCCCGCGGCTGCCCCGCACGGGGACCGGAGTCCTCCGTATGGTCGACCGAGAATTCCAGCCGCTTCCCGGTGTCCGAGGTATAGGCGACCTTGGCCACGTAATTCGTCAGCCCCGCACCGGTGTAGGGCACCGTCGCGCCCGACCCGTCCTTGTAGGCGTCGCCGGTCGATTTGGTTCCGCTCAGCAGATATTCGAACCCGCCCTGCATGCCATAGACGGTAAGACTGCGGCGGAAGGTTTCGGCGTTGCTGCCATAGCTCAGCGTCGCCTGCCCGCCGAAGGCGTCGCCCGGTTCCAGCAGATCGCGCGCGTCTTTCGTTTCATAGGCGATGGACCCGGCCAGCGCGCCCGGACCCTGGTCGGCGGGGGCGAGGCCCGAGGTGATGTCCACCTGCTTGAGCAGCGAGGGGTCGATCAGCACGTTGCCGACATGGTGGAAGGCCGACTTGTTCTGCCGAGCACCGTCGATGGTGACGTTCAGAAGGCTTTCCTCGATCCCGTGGACAAAGACCTTCTGGGCAATCGGCGCGCCGCCCGAGGCGGTGATTTTCGTCTGTCCGTCGAACACGTCCGCGATGGTCTGGGCGTTGCGCTCCTCGATCTCCTCCTCGGAGATCTGGGTGTTCCCCAGCACGTCCTGCGCCGCATCGGATTCGACCCGGATCGTATCCAGTTCCACCGCCTCCTGCGCCAGAAC
The DNA here is from genome assembly GCF_014638275.1 of Primorskyibacter flagellatus. Lineage (GTDB taxonomy): Bacteria > Pseudomonadota > Alphaproteobacteria > Rhodobacterales > Rhodobacteraceae > Pseudooceanicola > Pseudooceanicola flagellatus_A. The sequence continues at coordinate 2,746,056 of NZ_BMFJ01000001.1, read as the reverse complement.
CGGGGCCGCGCCCCAGCCCGTGCAGATCGCCGCGCCGGTAAGCAGAAGTGCCCGTGTCGTGAATGTCATGTCCCGTTCCCGTAATGATATTTTCTGCGGGCTGGCGGGACGGCGATGTGCGGCGGTCTGGCTGGCTGTCCGCTCCGCGATAGTAAATCAGACAAAAATTGTCAATTACTGACCTCAGACGAGAACGACCGGCCGTCCGTCGATCTGTTCAACGCGGGCCGCAGTGCCGAAAACATCGGCCAGAAGTGGGGCAGAGACGACCTCTCCCGGGGCGCCCTGCGCCACCACTTGGCCCTGTTTCAGCACCACCAGTCGGTCGGCGAAGGCCGTGGCATAGTTGATGTCGTGCAGCACGATCACCACGGTCCGCCCGGCCTCGTCCGCCAGCCCGCGCACCAGTGTCATCAGGTCCCGCGCGGCGGCGATGTCGAGGTTGTTGAGAGGTTCGTCCAGCAGCAGGTAGGGCGTGTCCTGGGCAAAGGCCATCGCGACGAAGGCCCGCTGCCGCTGCCCGCCCGACAGCTCATCGAGAAATCGGTGGCGCAGCCCGGTCAGGTCGAACCGCTCCAGCGCCGCGTCGACCGCCGCATGATCCGCCGCACCGGGACGGCCCAGATGCCAGGGGTAGCGTCCGAAGCCGACCAGCTCCGCCACCCGCAGCCGGGCCGAAACATGCGCCCCCTGGGCCAGCACCGCGACCACGCGGGCAAGGTCCCGGTCGCGGGTCTGCCCGACGACATGGCCGCCGATCTCGATCCGGCCGCGCTGCACCCGGATCAGGCGTGCGATCAGCGACAGCAGCGTCGACTTGCCCGCACCGTTCGGTCCGATCAGCGCCGTCACCCCGCCCTCGGGCAGGGTCAGGTCGATGCCGCGAAGCACCTCCGCCCCGGCAATCTGGTGGTGAAGGCCTTCGATCCGGATCATGCGGCGCGCCTTTTCAGCAGGAGGATGAGGAATGTCGCGCCGCCGATCAGCTCGATCACCACGATCAGCGGCGTGGACAGTGAGAGCAGGCGTTCAAGCACAAGCTGCCCGCCGATCAGCACCACCGCCCCGATCAGCACGGCCGAGGGGATCAGCACCGCATGCCGGTGCGTCGGCGTGACGAGCCGGGCGAAGGCAACCACCACCAGCCCGAAAAAGCTCGACGGGCCGAACCCGCCCGAAGCCATCGGCCCCGCCAGCGCCGTGGCCGACCCGACCATCAGGCAGATCAGCAGCAGCGCCTGCCGGTGCAGCCGCGCAGGCGGCTCTCCCAGCCCGGTCGCCGCCGCTTCGCCCAGATCCAGCACGTCCAGCCGGTGCCGCAGACGCCACGCCAGCGCAACCCCCGCGCCGACCGCGGCCGCGGCGATCGCCAGCAGGGTGCCGTCAACCTGTGTGAATCGCGCCACCGACAGCGATTGCACCACCTGATAATCGCCCGGATCGATCAGCCGTTGCAGCAGGTGCGTCGCCGACCGGATCAGCAGCCCCAGAACGACCCCGGTCAGGCACAGCCGCACCATGTCGCCCTTCGCCAGCCGCATCAGAACGACGAACAGCACCAGCCCCAACCCGGCGAGCCCGGCGAGGTTTACCGCGAACAGGGTCGGCGGCGACAAAGCGGCGAACCCGGATGCACCAAGCGCCTGCACCATGACGGTGAGCACCAGCACGTAGAGCGCGTCGAACCCCATGAGCGACGGCGTGAGGATCCGGTTCGCGGTGATGGTCTGGAACAGCACCGTCGCCACCGATAGCGCCACCGCGACCAGAGCCAGCGCGGCGAGCTTGCCACCGCGGTAGGGCAGCACGAAGCCAAGCGGTCCGGTCAGCCCGACCAGCATGTAGGCGCATGCGCAGACCCCCAGCACCCCCGCGATCAGGGCCAGTCGTCGCCCCATGTCAGACACGTGCCGTCCCCCGGTTCAGCAGGACGACGAACGCCGCCGCGCCGATCACCGTGATCATGGTGGCGGCCGGCACTTCGTAGGGCGCGCGCACCACCCGGCCCAGAAGGTCCGCCGCCAGCACCAGCCCAGCTCCGGCCAGCGCGGTCAGGGGAAGCGCGCGGCGCAGGTTGTCCCCGGCCAGCCGCGCGGTGAGGTTCGGCACGACAAGCCCGACGAAGGGCAGCGACCCGATGGTCACCACCACCATCGCCGTCACCACCGACACCGCCGCCACCGCCGCCGCCGTCACCAGACCGACGTTGAGGCCAAGCGCCCGCGCCGCATCCTCGCCCAGGGTCAGCAGGGTCAGCCGGTCCGCGATCAGATAGGTCAGGGCAGAGGCCCCGGCCGCGATCCACAGCAGTTCATAGCGCCCCCGCAGCACGCCCGACAGTTCTCCGGTCAGCCAGGTGCCGAGCAGCTGCATCAGGTCGCCCTGCCAGGCGATGAAGGTGACGACCCCGCCGATCACTCCGCCGTAGACCAGCGCCACCAGCGGTACCAGCAGCGGCTGCGACGGAGGCAGGGGACGGATCAGCGCCATCAGGCCAAGGCTGCCCGCCAGCGCAGCGACCGAGGCCGCAGCCATCTTCGCCCCGATCGACGCGCCCGGCAGCAGCAGCAGGCAGATCAGCAGGCCAAGCGCGGCGCTCTGCCCGGCCCCGGCGGTCATCGGCTCCACGAAACGGTTGCGGGCCAGAACCTGCATCACCTGCCCCGACACGGCCAGCCCGGCCCCCGCCAGCACGGCCGCAAGGGTCCGGGGCAGCCGGCTTTCGAACAGCAGCGCCCGCCCCTCGGCCGTGGTGAGCAGGCCCTGCGCAGACATGTCCGCCGCCCCGATGAGCAGCGAGGCGACGATCAGCAGCGCGAGAAGCCCGAGGCCCGCCAGCCGCATTCACATCGCCCCGAGCGCGGCCGCGATTTCATCCAGCGTCCGGATCAGGGACATGACGCCGCCGGTGGCGATATAAAGCTCCGCCGGGGAGAGGTAGATGATCCGCCCCGCCTGCGCCGCCTTGGTACCCTGCACCAGCGGCGTGTCGAGCGTGGCGGCAGCCGCCTGCGTCCCGTCGGCAATCGCCGCGCCACGGTCGACGACCAGCAGCGTGTCGGGGTTGGCCTCCGCGATATATTCGAAGGACACCGCCTCCCCGTGCCGGCTGTCGGTGATGCCGTCGACCGCGGGGCGGAAGCCGACCTCCGTGTGCAGCCAGCCGAACCGGCTCTCCGGACCGAAGACCGACAGTTTCGGCCCGTTGGTCATCAGGATCAGCGCCGTACCGCCCTGCGACCCGACCATCGCGCGCACCTCGGCCAGCCGCGTTTCCAGCGTCTCCGCGATTTCGGTCGCACGCTCTTCGAGCCCCAGCATCGTGCCATAGGCCGCCAGCCGCGCCAGCCCGTCGCGATAGGCGTCAACGCCGACACTCATGTCCGCAACCGGCGCGATCCGGCCCAGCCCGTCCGCCATCGCCGCCGCGCGCGGGCCGACGACGATCAGGTCGGGGGCGAGGGCGGCAATCGCCTCCATGTCCGGCTCGAAGAAGGACCCGACCGGCGCGGCCTGTTCTGCCACCGCGTCGAGATAGGGCACGTAGAGCGGGACGGAGACACCGACAGGCGTGACGCCAAGCGCCGCGAGCGTGTCCACCGCCGCGACATCCAGCGCCACGATCCGGTCCGGCACCGCCTCCAGCGTCACCGAACCCTGCGCCCCGTCAAAAATGACCGGATCGGCGAATCCGGTCATTGGGTCAGCAAGGCCAAGCGCGGCGGCGAAACAGAGCAGTCTGGTCAGGGTCATGCGGAACCTCGGATCGGGAAGGGGGCCGGCTTGGAAATCCCCGCCGGCTGTTCCGTCGACCTCTAGACCCTTGCCAAATCTGGGTCAATTAAATACCTTACTAAAAGAATCAGAAAGGACGCGCCGATGTTGTCAGCTTCGACACGATTCGAAACCCCGAACGCCTCGCGTTATCTTCAGGCCCTCTGCAAGCATTTCGGCCACAAGGTTGCGGTCAGCTATGACGAAACCTCGGGCCGCGCCGATCTGCCGCCGGGACCTGCGAAAATGCAGGCCGACGCCGCTGCGCTGACGGTCGAGGTCACCGGTCCGGACGACGCAGGACTGGCCCGCGCCAAGTTCATCGTCGAAGACCACCTGCTGCGGTTCGCCTTCCGCGAAAAGCCGGAGGCGCTGACATGGACGGCATGATGCGCCAGACCCGGCAACAGCCCGCGAACGACCATGTCCCCCTGCATCAGGCGCGCGACCTGACCGGGGACGGCAACAAGGCGGAAATCGACCTGGAGGGGCAGGTCTACACCCTGCGCATCACCCGCGCGGGCAAGCTGATCCTGACCAAGTAAGTCTTGTCGAAGCGCTCCTCAGGAGCGCTTCTTGCCCTGCGCCATCTCCACGACCCGCAGAGGCTTCGGATCGACCGGCAGCACGGCTGCGCGGCGTTCGGCCCACATCAGGTCGGCGATGACATCGCCGTTCGGCGCATAGGCCAGCGGCGCCTCGAGGAAGATGTTGCGGATTGCCTGCACGTCGAACGCCTTGCAGGCCCCCGCCAGCCGGTCGAGCAGCCCGTTCAGCCTGTCGAATGGCAGGAACACCTCGGAAGCCGTCATGATCCGCGGGTGATCCGTGCCCGAGGAGTTGTCGCCGATCAGCAGTTCCTCGTAGAGCTTCTCGCCCTTGCGCAGGCCGGTGATGCAGATCGCGATGTCGCCGCGCGTCTTGTCGACCTCTTCCATGCTGTCGACCACGTAGGGCGTCAGCCCGTGTAGCCGGATCATCGACAGGGCGAGGTCGAGAATCTTGATCGGTTCCCCCATGTCCAGCACGAAGACGTCGCCGCCCTTGCCCATGGCCCCGGCCTGGATCACCAGCTGCGCGGCCTCGGGGATGGTCATGAAATAGCGGTTGATCTCGCGATGAGTCACCGTCACGGGCCCGCCCTGGTCGATCTGCGCCTGGAACTTCGGAATCACCGATCCGGAAGACCCCAGCACATTGCCGAAACGCACCATGGAAAACGCGGTGCGGTCCTGGTCGGCCGCCAGCGCCTGGCAGATCAGCTCTGCCATCCGCTTGGATGCGCCCATGAAATTCGTCGGCCGCACGGCCTTGTCGGTTGAGATCAGGATGAACTGCTCCACCCCCGTCTCGATCGCCAGCCGCGCGAGGTTCAGCGTCCCGAAGACATTGTTGCGCACGCCCTCGACGACGTTCTCCTCGACCAGCGGAACGTGCTTGTAGGCGGCGGCGTGATAGACTGTCTGCACCTCGAAAGAGCGGAGGACCGCGCGCGTCCGCTCCGGGTTCTGCACTGACCCCAGCACCGGAAAGATGTCGATCTTCATGCCCGTCCGCGCCGCGATCTCCCGCAGGTCGGCTTCAACCGAATAGAGGGCAAACTCCGACAGCTCGTAAAGCACCAGCGCCTTCGGGGCATATTCGATCAACTGCCGGCACAGTTCGCTGCCGATGGACCCGCCCGCGCCGGTGACCAGCACGACCTTGCCCGAGATGTTGCGCCGCATCAGCTCCGGCCGCGGCGGCACCGGGTCGCGACCCAGCAGGTCCTCCGGCGTGACCGTCCGGATGTCGGAGAATTTGGCCTTGCCGTTGACGATGTCCTCGACCCCCGGGATCGTCTTGATCTCGATCTTGTGTGGCGACAGGGCCTGCACGATTTCCCGCCGCCGCGCGCGGGAGGCCGAGGGCAGCGCCAGCAGGATCGCCCGCGCCCCGGTCCGCACGATCAGGTTCGGCACCTTGTCCGACGCATAGATCCGGAACCCGGCGATGGAGGTCTGATGCAGCCGCTCGTCATCGTCGACAAAGGCGACCGGGCGGTAATCCTTGGAATGCGTCAGCGCATTGACCAGCTGCCGCCCCGCGTCCCCCGCGCCATAGACGATCACCGGCTTGCGCGAACTCTTCATGCTGCGCCGGAACACGCTGCGCACGATGAACCGCGACCCGCCGACGGTGAACAGCAGCAGGATCGCGTAGATCCCCGGTACCGACCGCGGCACGCTGACGTCGAACATCGCGCTCGCCGCCGCCAGCGTTATGGAGGACACGACCACCCCGATCGCCACCGCGCCAAGCGCCTCTGACGTGATGTAGCGCACGATGGCCCGGTACAGCCCGAGCCGCACGAAGCTGACGATGGTGACGGGGAAGACAACCAGCATGGGCAGCCAGATCGTCGCATCCTCGGTGAAATAGAACCCGTCCAGGCGCAGAGCCATGGCCATGAAAAAGCAGAGAGAGATAAACAGGCAGTCCGACAGGATCTGGACGAAGATCTTGTTGTGCCGCGACAGATCACTGATCCGGTGTAGCAGGGACATCATTTACTAAGTCACTTCAATTACGGCGCCGCGACAGCTCAATTGAATCGTTAGACCATGCGTTCCTATTTCACAACGACAAGGTTGTTAACGGGCCCGACCGGCGAAATTCCCCGCAAAGGCATCGGCATAGGCGGGGTCCGACGGCTCTGGCCAACCCCGGCAAGGGCGGTCATAACCGCAGCCGAAAGACACGCTCCGACCGGGAAACGCCATGCAGATCGTCACCCTGACCGCCCCCGCCCTCGACCAGGTCACCGCAGAATCCCTGCGCAATGCCTGGGGTGGCGGCCCCCTGCGCTGGCTGGCCCGGGGCGTGGCGGCAGAGTTCCCGCTGCCGGCCCGCCCCGGCAATTTTCGCGAGGTCTGGGCGGATCTTCAGCAGATGCGGACCGATCTCAATATCCAGCCGGCAGAGCGGCGGCAGAAGAAGATGCTGCTCGCCGACATGGATTCGACCATGATCCGGCAGGAGTGCATCGATGAACTGGCCGAAGAGGCCGGCGTCGGCGCCCGCGTCAAGGACATCACCGCCCGCGCCATGAACGGCGAGCTCGACTTCGAGGGTGCGCTGACCGAACGTGTCGCCTTGCTGAAGGGACTGCCCGAAACGGTGATCGACAGTGTCATCGCCAATCGCATCACCCTGATGCCCGGCGGTCCCGAACTGATCGCGACGATGAAAGCGAACGGGGCCTACTGCGCGCTTGTCTCCGGCGGCTTCACCGCCTTCACCGCGCGCATCGCCGCCACGCTCGGCTTTGACGAGAACCGTGCCAACACCCTGCTTGCCGCCGGTGGCAGCCTGACCGGAGAGGTCGCCCGCCCCATCCTCGGCCGGGAAGCCAAGGTGCAGGCGCTGGAGGAGATCACGGCAAGGCTAAACATCGCCGAAAGCGACGTGATCGCGGTTGGCGACGGGGCCAACGACCTCGGCATGCTGGGCCGCGCCGGGGCAGGGGTCGCGCTGCACGCCAAGCCGGCGGTCGCCGCCCAGTGCGACATCCGCATCAACCACGGCGACCTGACGGCGCTGCTTTATCTGCAGGGCTATGCGCAAGATGACTTCGCCACGGCACCGACTCATATTTAACGGTTGCGTTAAATAACGAATCGCGCCAGTCTGTGCCCATGACACAGCTGACCCGAACCTTTGCCGCCCTGGCTGACGACACCCGCCTGGACCTGGTGGAAAAGCTCCTCCGCCGGGGTGAACTTCCCGCCGGAACCCTGGCGGCAGAGGCCACGATTTCCGCCCCCGCGATCTCCCGCCACCTCAAGGTTCTGCGCGAGGCCGGAGTGATCCGCCAGCGGGTCGAAGGCACACACCGCTACTATTCCGCCAACGCCGATGCCCTGCGCGCGGTGAACGGCTGGACCATGGACCACCGCGCCTTCTGGGCCTCCAGCCTCGACCGGCTGGACACGCTGCTGGCGCTCGACCCGGAGGGAGAGGAAGAATGAAGGACGCCGAAACCGCCGACGTGGACTTCACCCGGCACTACAATGTCAGCCTCTCCCGGCTCTGGCGCGCAGTGACCGAACCGGTACAGCTGATCCAGTGGTTCGGACCCGAGGGCGTCTACCTCGACTCCTGCGACATGGACCTGCGCCGTCCGGGCCCGTGGTCCTGCACCATGATCGGCAAGGGCAGCGGCGACACCTACCACGTCTCGGGCCAGATCACCCATGTCTCTCCGCCCGAACAGGGCAGGGGCTCCGTCGGTTTCACCTGGGCCTGGCGCGACCCGGAAGGCAGGCGCGGCCCCGAAAGCCACGTCACCTTTACGGTCGAGGAAACCGCCGAGGGCGCCCGCCTCACCCTGTCGCATCGCGATCTGGCCGACGTGGAGGCCGCGCAGAGCCATACCCGTGGCTGGCTCTCCTCTCTCCGCAAGCTCGACTTCTTCCTCAACCCCGATGCGTCGCTTCAGGAATGATGCGCCGCGCCACAGGCTCCGAAAGGACGGACCCATGCCCAAGTTCCTCTACGTCTACCACGCCGATGCCCCGATCGACATGTCGCCCGAAGACGCCGCCGTTGCGATCGAACAGTGGGGCAAGTGGATGCAAAGCCTCGGCCCCGCGCTGATCGAACCCGGCGAACCCGTCGGCCTGTCGAAGCTGGTGAAACGCGACGGCGTCACCGACACCGTTCCGAACGCCGCCTTCGGCTGGTCCGTGGTCGAAGCCGCCAGCATCGAGCAGGCCTGCGACATGGCAAAGGGAAATCCCATGGTCGAGGGCGGCGGCGCCGTCGAGGTGGCCGAAATCATGCCGATGCCCATGTGACGCCCCCCTCTTTGGTCTGCTGAAATATCCTGGGGGAACGCCGCACGGCGCGGCCGGGGGGAGCGCCCCCGGTCCTGCCCTTGCAGGTTCCCCCGCGGCTCGGGTATCGCGGGGCGAACGCAACGCAGGACCCGGATAGAATGACCCTCGACAGACGCACGTTCCTGGCCGCCGGTACGGCCGCCGCCTTCCTCGGACAGCCGCTTCTCGCCGCCTACAACCCCCGCCCGCAGGGGTGGCGACGTTTTGAACTGACCGTTCACGTCGACCTTCCCCGCGGCGGCAAGCCCGCGCAGCTCTGGGTTCCCGTACCCGCCCACGCCGATGCCGACTGGTCCGTCCCCGGCGACGCGACCTGGACCACCACTGCCGACAGCGCCGAACTTGTGACCGACGTGAACACCGGCGCCCGTTTCGTGCACGCCCGGTGGAGCGCGGGCGACACCCCCGCCACGCTCGACCTCTTCACAGATGTCCGCACGCAGAGCCGCGCGGTCGACCTGACCGCCCCCGGCACCGCGACCCTGAGCGCTGAGGAGCGTGCCGCCCACACCGCCTCGACCCGGCTGATCCCGACCGACGGCATCGTGCGCGACACCGCCGAAATCATTACCGCCGGCATGTCCGGCGATCTCGAAAAGGCCCGCGCGATCTACGACTGGGTGGTCGACAGCACCGAACGCAATCCCGAGACCCGCGGCTGTGGCCTGGGCGACGTGGCCACGATGCTGCACTCCGGCGACCTGACCGGCAAATGCGCCGATCTGAACGCGCTGTTTGTCGGACTGGCGCGGGCGGCGGGGCTTCCGGCGCGCGACCTCTACGGCCTGCGCGTCGCGCCCTCTGCCTTCGGCTACAAGAGCCTCGGCGCAGGGTCGGAGGTGGTCACCAAGGCGCAGCACTGCCGGGCGGAGGTCTTCGTCGACGGCTTCGGCTGGGTCCCCGCCGATCCGGCCGATGTCCGCAAGGTCGTGCTGGAGGAACCTCCGAAGACCCTCACCCTTGCCGATCCCGCGGTTCAGGACGTTCGCGCGGCGCTCTTCGGCGCGGCAGAGGGCAACTGGATCGCCCTCAATACTGCCCATGACGTGACCCTCCCGGGGGCAGAGGACGGCCCGGTGCCCTTCCTGATGTATCCGCAGGCCGAAATCGGTGGCGTGCGGCAGGACGAACTGGCGCCGGACAGCTTTGCCTACACGATCACGGCGCGGGAAATCGCCGGCTGAACAGGGTACTGATGCCGGGTTCGGATACGGGCGGTCCCGGGGCTTGCAAAACACATTCATAATATACTATGTGTAGGGCAGCCCCGAGTCCGCCCAAGGTCGTTCCCCGTGTCGTCGCCCCTGCCCACCCCCCGGTCAAAGCGCCAGTTCTCGACGGACCGCCTCCGGCGGCATGTCCCGATCCTCGACTGGTCGCGCCGCTATGACCGGACCACGCTGACCTCGGACCTCGTGGCGGCGGTGATCGTCACGATCATGCTGATCCCGCAGTCGCTGGCCTACGCCCTGCTGGCGGGACTGCCGCCGGAGATGGGGATCTATGCCTCCATCCTGCCGCTGCTGGCCTACGCGGTCTTCGGCACATCGCGCGCGCTGGCGGTCGGCCCGGTGGCGGTGGTGTCGCTGATGACGGCGGCGGCGGCGGGCAAGATCGCGGCGCAGGGCACGCCCGAATATATCGCGGCGGCGATCACGCTGGCCTTCCTGTCGGGGGTGATGCTGCTGGCCATGGGCCTGTTCCGGCTCGGCTTTCTGGCGAACTTTCTGTCCCATCCGGTCATCGCCGGGTTCATCACTGCTTCCGGCATCCTGATCGCGACCTCGCAGGTCAAGCATATCCTCGGCATCCAGGCGGGCGGATCGAACCTGATCGGCATGATCGGCGGCATCGTGGCGCACCTTGGCGACACTCAGCTGACCACACTGGCGATCGGCGCGGCCTCTCTCGCCTTCCTTTTCTGGGTGCGCAGGGGGTTGAAGCCCCTGCTGCGTTCCGCCGGCCTTCCGCCGCGCCTCGCCGACCTGTTGGCCAAGGCCGGCCCGGTGATGGCGGTGGCGCTGTCGATACTCGCCGTCCGCGCTTTCGGCCTCGCGGACAGGGGCGTCGCGGTGGTCGGAGACGTGCCGACCGGCCTGCCGCCGCTCACCCTGCCGTCCTTCGCCCCCTCGCTCTGGAGCGACCTCTTCGTCTCCGCACTGTTGATCTCCGTCATCGGCTTTGTGGAATCCGTCTCTGTCGCCCAGACCCTTGCCGCGAAGAGACGCCAGCGCATCGTCCCGGATCAGGAGCTTGTCGGCCTCGGTGCCTCCAACATCGCGGCGGCCTTTTCGGGCGGCTACCCGGTCACCGGCGGCTTTGCCCGGTCTGTCGTGAACTTCGACGCGGGGGCGGAGACGCCCGCCGCCGGGGCCTTCACCGCCGTCGGCCTGAGCCTTGCCGCGCTGCTGCTGACCCCGCTGCTGTTCTTCCTGCCCAAGGCCGTGCTGGCCGCCACGATCATCGTCGCGGTGCTGAGCCTCGTCGACCTGTCGATCCTGCGCCGCACCTGGACCTACAATCGCGTCGACTTTGCCGCCGTCGCCGCCACCATCCTGCTGACCCTGCTCGCCGGGGTGGAAATCGGCGTGTCTGCCGGTGTCGCCCTGTCGATCCTGATGTTTCTCTACAAGACCTCCCGCCCCCACGTGGCGGAGGTCGGGCTGGTTCCCGGCACCCAGCACTTCCGCAACATCAGGCGGCATCGCGTCGAAACCGACCCCGCAGTCGTCACCATGCGGATCGACGAAAGCCTCTACTTCGCCAACGCCGCCTTCCTGCAGGACCTGATCTACGACCGTATCGTCTGCGACCAGCCGATCCGCCATGTCGTGCTCATGTGCTCTGCGGTAAACGAAATCGACATGTCCGCGCTGGAAAGCCTGGAGGCGATCAACACCCGCCTCTCGGAACTGGACATCAAGCTGCACCTGTCCGAGGTGAAGGGGCCGGTGATGGACCGGCTGAAACGGTCCCACTTCCTCGTCGAACTGAGCGGAGAGGTCTTCCTGTCCCAGTACGACGCCCATACCGCCCTGACCGCGCAGGCGCAGGCGGCGGAATAGCGCGATTGACCCGGCCCCCGTGCCCGCCTATCTCGCGGGCATGGACTGGCAGGGCAGGATCTTTGGCAGCGACCGGATCTGGGGCGCGGACGGCGCATCCCGGCTGTTCGTCGTCGGCGCGCCGGACATCGCGGCGGGGCCGGGCACCGGCAGGGTCTGTCCCGAAAGCCTGCCCGAAACCCCCTCCGGATTCCATCTGCCTGCCATGGGCGCGATTCCCGCGCCTGACCGGCTGGCGCTGATCGGGTTCCTCGCGCTCAATCCGCACTGGGACGGCGTCGCCGTGGTGGTCGGGGACAGCGCCGTCTGGGCGACCCTCTCGGCGCGCGAGATCATCCACCAGCAGGGCAGCGCAACCCCGGAGATTGCCCGTGCGCTTGGGCTGGACGACGCCGCACCCGTCGGGATGGACACCGCGCGCGACCGGCCCGAACGCCTGCCCCTGCTGCTGCACGATGCCCGCAGCGCCAGCGCGAAGATCGGCACCCTGCTCGGGGCCGAGATCGGGGCGACGCGCACGCTCTGGCTGGGGCAGCAGGCGGTGGTGATCGGGGCAGGCGCGCTGGCGAAAGCCTACGTCACCGCGCTGAGAGAGGCGCATGTGCCGGTAACGGAGACCGACCGCACCGCACTGTTCGACAAGGGGTTCGCGGCGCTCGCGGCTCAGACCCTCTGACGCCGCGGCCCGAACAGCGCCGCCGCGCCGAGGATCAGCCCCGACACCGTCGCGATCATCCCCGCCGCACTGACCGAGTCCGGATAGCCGAGCCAGAGCGGCCCATATCCCGCTAGCACGTAGCCAAGCACAGCCGAAAGCGTGGCGAAGACCGCGCTCCACCCGACCTGCACCGCCAGCCGGTCCGTCATCAGTCGGGCGGCGGCGGGGGGGCAGATGAACATGGCGATGACGATGATCGACCCGACCGCGTCGAACGCGGCCACGGCGGCAATCGCCGCGACGATCACCAGCGCGAGGCCAAGCGCCGTCACCGGAATGCCGAGGGTGCGCGCGAACCCTTCGTCGAACGTCGAAATTGCCAGCGGCCGCCAGAGGATCGCGATGAACAGCGCGACCACAGCCAGCGCCACCGCCATTCGTCCGAGTTCCGGGGGCAGCCAGACCAGCGCCTCCGGGTCGGTCAGGCTGGCCCATCCCGTCGCGTCCAGCCAGATCAGGCTTTCGAGGTTGCCATAAAGCGCATGTTCTACGTCGAGGTGGACGGAGGATGTGTCTGACTGTTCCAGCAGCAGCACGCCCCCTGCGAACATGGTGGTGAAGATCACGCCCATGGCCGCGCCCGGTTCAATCCGCCCGACCCGCTGCACAAGCTGGATCAGCGCGACGGCCAGCACGGCGGCCCCCGCAGCGCCCAGCATCATCGGCCAGGTCGTCACCGCACCAGTCAGCAGGAACCCCGCCACGATTCCCGGCAGCACGACATGGGATATCGCATCCCCGATCAGCGCCTGCCGCCGCAGCAGCAGGAAGTTTCCTGGCAGCGCGCAGGCCAGCGCTGCCAGCACGCCGATCACGATCGGAGGCAGCGACAGAGGGACGAATTCCGCGCCGCTCATGCCGTGCCCCCCGGTCCCGCCATCCGCCGGTCGAGCGCGGCGATCTGGTCGGCGGTCAGCAGCGTGTCCACCGGGGTCAGCCCGTCATAGCGCGCCGAAACCGGCGCGGCATCAGGCAGCCCGCGCAGCACGTGCCAGCGCCGTTCGTCCAGCGCCGCGCGGGCGGCGGCGCGCTGTCCCGCCTCCGTCGCCACGCCGTCGGCGCGGATCAGGCCCGACCGGCGCAGCAGGCGCTGTGTATACGCTTCGTGAATGCGGTGCCCGTGGGCGAGCGCCAGCAGCCCCTGCCTCAGGTGGACCCGGCGGCGGAAGCTGAGCTGTGCCAGCACCCCGGCCAGCACCCCGCGCGTCGGTGCCAGCAGCAGCGACACGGTGAAAATCGCCGCCGCCACCAGCACGATGATCGGCCCCGTCGGCAGGTCGGGGGCGAGGGAGGACAGGATCGCCCCCGCGCTGCCGGACACCCCGCCGATCAGCCCGGCGAGCAGCGCGACGGCCTCGCTCCTCTCGGTCCAGAACCGCGCGGCGACCGCCGGCAGGATCAGCAGTGCCACGATCAGGATCAGTCCGACGATCTTCAGCCCCACTACCGTCACCGCCAGCGCCAGTGCCATCATCGCCATGTCCACGCGCGCCGGGGACAGGCCCTGAGTTGCCGCGTATTCCGGATCGAAGCTGACCAGCGTCATCGGCCGGCGCAGCACCACGCAGGCCGCGAGCGCCAGCGCCCCGCCCGCCGCGATCACCCAGGCATCCGCGCGTAGCATCCCCGCGGTTGAGCCGAGCAGGAAGCTCTCCAGCCCCGCCTGCCGCCCCGCGCCGATGGTCTGGATCACCGTCAGCAGTACGATGCCGAAGCCGAAGAAGACGGAAAGCACCGCCCCGATCGCCGCGTCTTCGCCAAGCCGCGTGTGCCGGTTCAGCCAGTGCACGATCGCCAGCCCGGCGAGAGAGGACAGCGCCGCCCCGGTCAGCAGCCCGACCAGCGCCCGCCCCTCGCCGCCGAGTGCCACCATAACGAGGAAGGCGACCGCGACGCCGGGCAGGGTGGCATGGGAAATCGCATCGCTCATCAGCGACCGCTTGCGCAGGTACAGGAATGCCCCGGCCACCCCTGCGGCGAGGCCAAGCAGCCCGGCCCCGGTGGCCACCAGCAGCGTATTGTACCCGAGCCCTAGCATGCCGCGACAGTCACGCCGGCCGCGCCGGGAAGGCCGGGGGCACGGCGGTCTGCGCCTGCGGGAAAAGCTGGTCCAGCAGCCCCGCAGCCAGCCGCCCGCCATAGGCGCGTTGCAGCGCGTCCTGCGTGAAGGCCTGCGCCACCGCACCCTCGGCCACCGGGGACTTGTTGATGATGAAGACCCGGTCGAAATAGTCCGGCACGGTCGACAGGTCGTGATGCACGGCGAGGATCGTCTTGCCCTCTGCTTTCAGAGACTTGAGCACGTCGATGATCGCCTTCTCCGTCGCCGCGTCCACCCCCGCGAAGGGTTCGTCCAGCAGGTACAGGTCCGCCCCCTGCGCCAGGGCCCGTGCCAGGAAGACCCGTTGCTGCTGGCCACCCGAAAGCTGGCCGATCTGCCGCGTGGCGAAGTCCGCCATCCCGACCCGCGCGAGGCAGTCCAGCGCCAGCTGCCGGTGTCGCCCCGTCACCCGCCCCAGAAGGCCAAGCTGCCGGTAGAGCCCCATCTGGACCACGTCGATCACCCGGGTCGGGAAATCCCAGTCGACGGAGGCGCGCTGCGGCACATAGGCGATGCGGGCGCGCTGCGTATCGAACGGCTGGCCGAAGACCTCGACCTGCCCGGAAAGGCGCGGCACGATGCCGAGCACGGCCTTCAGCAGGGTCGACTTGCCCGCTCCGTTCGGTCCGATGATCGCGGTCATCGCGCCGGGTGCGACGGTCATGTCGGCAGAGAACACCGCCGGGGCCGCGCCATAGGACACGGTCAGCCCGCGCACGGTCAGGGGGGCGGCTTTCGCCGCTGGCGTCGGATCCGTCGTCATCACAGTCCCGCGGCCAGTTTCCCGTCCATGCCCCGCGCCGGGACCGTGCCGCCGAGCGCGCCTGCGATGGTCGTGACGTTGTGGTCGATCATGCCGGGATAAGTCCCCTCGTAGGTGCCGGGTTCCCCCATGGCGTCCGAGAAGAGCTCTCCGCCGATCCTGACCTCGTGCCCGCGCGACGCCGCGCCTTCGATCAGCGCCCGCATGTTGCGGTCTGAGACGGACGTCTCCACGAAGACCGCGCTGATCTTCCGCTCCACCAGCGTGTCAACCAGGTCGCGGATGCGGTTCAGCCCGGCCTCGGATTCGGTGGAGATACCCTGGATGCCCAGCACCTCCATCCCGTAGGCGCGACCGAAGTAGCTGAACGCGTCATGCGCCGTGACGAGAACGCGCGCCTCTTCCGGGACCGACGCGATGGCGGTGCGGGCGTAGTCGTGCAAGCGGGCGATGGTGGTCTGATAGTCCACCGTCCGGGCCTGAAAGGTCGCGGCGAGGTCCGGCCGGGCATCCTGCAGCGCGGCGGAGATCGCGGTGACCACGTCCGACCACAGCTCGGGCGCCATCCAGACGTGCGGATCGAACCGCCCCTCGTAGTCGGCGTGCGAAAGCAGACGGTCGCGGTCGAGCGTGTCGGCCACCGCCACCACAGTGTTCTTGCGGGCGAGCGCGGTGAGGAATTCCTCCATCTGCGCCTCGAGGTAGAGCCCGTGCCAGAGCGTCAGCTCCGCCCGCGTCATCGCCACGATGTCGCTGCGGGTCTGCCGGAAGCTGTGCGGATCGACCCCGGCACCCATGAGGGCATTCACGGTGCCCGCCTCCCCCAGGATGGCCGTGGCTGCATCCGCGATCATGCCGGTCGTGGCGACCACGGACAGCCCCTCTGCCGACAGGGCGGCACGGGGCAGCAACGCGGCGGCGGTGGCGGAGGCGAGCAAATGGCGGCGGGTGAGGGGCATGATCTCTCTGATTCTGGCGGTTTTCCGGTTCTTGGGGAGAAGATGCGAATGGTTCGCAAGTTTGTCAACAGAAATGAGAACGGTTCGCATCTAGGGGCGGTGATGTGCTGTGCGGCGGGGATTTCTCGGGCGGTTGCTTGCCGGGACTGACTGTGGAGGCAGAGATCCCCGGGTCGGGCAAGGGGATGACGCATCGCGGGATGGTCCACATAGGCGCGACGGGTTTCCCTCACCCCCGCGGCGGTGAGGGCAGGGTGAGGGGGACGAAGACCTGTGAGGGGGGAAGGACCCGCGAGGAGGACGAAGACACGTGAAGGGAACACAGACCGCCCTCGGCGCAACACCCCAGGCCGCCGGCCCGCGCCCCTTCCCCTGCGGCGCGCTTGCATTGCCGCGCGCGCCCGTGCCACCGTGCCGCCAGCCAACCCGAGGGAGGAGCGGATGCAGACGAAGGTGGACAGCCCGACGGCGCAGCTGCCCCAGACGGTGGAGGCGCGCAATCCCGGCATGGAGCTCGACATGGACTGGGTGATGGGCGCACAGGCCAACACCTCGGCGATCGAACGCCGCTGTGCCACCCTGCCGGGCCGCCGGTCCGTCAAGAAGGATTACCAGGCCGCCTGGCTGCTGCGCGCGATCACCCTGATCGACCTGACGACCCTGTCCGGCGACGATACGGAGGCCCGCGTCCGGCGGCTTTGCGCAAAGGCCCGCCAGCCGGTGCGCGCGGACCTGCTGGACCGGCTCGGCGTGAGCGGTCTCACCACCGGCGCGGTCTGCGTCTATCACGAGATGGTCCCGGCCGCCGTCGCCGCATTACAGGGATCGGGCATCCCGGTCGCGGCCGTTTCCACCGGCTTCCCGGCGGGCCTGTCCCCCTTTCACCTGCGGGTGGCCGAGATCGGCGAAAGCGTGAAGGCCGGGGCGGAGGAGATCGACATCGTGATCTCGCGCCGCCACGTGCTGGAGGGCAACTGGCAGACCCTGTATGACGAGATGCGCGAGTTCCGCGCCGCCTGCGGAGAGGCGCATGTGAAGGCGATCCTTGCGACCGGTGAACTCGGCACCCTGCGCAACGTCGCCCGCGCCTCTCTGGTCTGCATGATGGCCGGGGCGGATTTCATCAAGACCTCCACCGGCAAGGAGACGGTCAATGCCACCCTTCCGGTCAGCCTCGTCATGATCCGGGCGATCCGCGATTACCACGACCGCACCGGCTACCGCATCGGCTACAAGCCCGCGGGCGGGATCTCCAAGGCGAAGGACGCGCTGGTCTACCTGTCGCTGCTGAAGGAGGAACTCGGCGACCGCTGGCTCCGCCCCGACCTCTTCCGCTTCGGCGCCTCGTCGCTTCTGGGCGATATCGAGCGGCAGCTGGAACACCACGTGAGCGGCGCCTATTCCGCGGGGTGGCGCCATGCGGCGGGCTGAGGATTTGAGTATTTCGGGCAAGATGAAGGGGGATCGGACATGGGCGTGAAAGAGATTTTCGAGTCGATGGACTACGGCCCTGCCCCCGAGAGCGCGGCGGAGGCGCTTGCCTGGCTGGTCGATCAGGGCGACCGCTTCGGTCATTTCATCGGCGGCGACTGGACAGAGGTCGGAGAGACCTTCGAAAGCCGCAATCCCGCCACCGGCGAGGTGCTGGCCCATCTCACGCAGGGCTCGGCAAAGGATGTTGATGCGGCAGTGAAGGCCGCGCGCAGGGCGCAGCCCCGGTGGGCGAAGCTGGGCGGGCCGGGACGCGCGCGGGTGCTGTATGCGCTGGCGCGGCTGGTGCAGAAACACGCGCGTCTGCTGGCGGTGTTGGAAACGATGGACAACGGCAAGCCGATCCGGGAGAGCCGCGACATCGACGTGCCGCTTGTCGCGCGGCATTTCTACTATCACGCCGGGCTGGCCCAGCTGATCGACGCGGAGGCGCCGGGGATGGAACCGCTTGGCGTCTGCGGGCAGGTGATCCCGTGGAACTTTCCCCTGCTGATGCTGGCGTGGAAGGTCGCTCCCGCGATTGCCGCCGGGAACACGGTTGTTCTGAAACCGGCCGAATACACCTCGCTGACAGCACTGTGCTTCGCCGACATCTGCCGTCAGGCGGGGGTGCCGAAGGGTGTAGTGAACATCGTGACCGGCGACGGGCGGGTCGGCGAGATGATCGTCGCGCATGAGGGCGTCGACAAGGTCGCCTTCACCGGATCGACCGAGGTCGGGCGCAAGATCCGCGAGGCGACGGCGGGACAGGGCAAGTCGCTCACGCTCGAACTGGGCGGCAAGGGGCCCTACATCGTCTTTGACGACGCCGATCTGGATTCAGCGGTCGAGGGGCTGGTCGATGCCATCTGGTTCAACCAGGGTCAGGTCTGCTGTGCCGGGTCCCGCCTGCTGGTGCAGGAAGGCGTCGCGGAGCGGTTCATCGCCAAGCTGAAGGCGCGCATGGACAGGCTGCGCGTCGGCAATCCGCTGGACAAATGCATCGACGTCGGCGCGGTGGTCGATCCCGTGCAGCTCGACACCATCCGGGCGCTGGTCGAGGGATCGGGAGGCGAGGTCTACCGCGCCGCCTGCGACCTGCCGGAGGGCTGCTTTTATCCGCCCACGCTGATCACCGGCCTCGCCCCCGCGGACCGGCTGATGCAGGAGGAGATCTTCGGCCCCATCCTCGTTTCCTGCACCTTCCGCACGCCGGACGAAGCCGTGGCGCTGGCGAACAACACGCGCTACGGCCTCGCGGCCTCGGTCTGGACAGAGAACATCAACCTCGCGCTCGGCGTCGCGCCCCGGCTGGTTGCGGGCGTTGTCTGGGTCAACGGCACCAACATGTTCGACGCCGCCGCGGGATTCGGCGGGGTCCGCGAGTCCGGGTTCGGACGCGAAGGCGGTTGGGAGGGGCTGTCGGCCTATCTGAAACCCGCTGGAAAGCCGAAGGCGCTGAAGCCCGTTGCGGCGATGTCGGGCAAGGTCGACGCGCTTGGCGAGGGGTTGGACCGCACCGCCAAGCTGTTCGTCGGCGGCAAGCAGGCGCGTCCGGACGGGGGATATTCGAAGGCCGTCTTCAGCCCCTCGGGCGGGTTGCTGGGCCATGTCGGCACCGGCAACCGCAAGGACATCCGCAACGCGGTTGAGGCCGCGCAGGGCGCAAAAGGCTGGTCCGGGACAACCGGGCACCTGCGCGCGCAGATCCTCTACTACATCGCGGAGAACCTCGAGGCCCGCGCCGCGGAGTTCGCCGCTCGGATCGACGCAATGGTTGGCGGAAAGGGAGGAAAGACGGAGGTTCAGCAGACCATTGCCCGGCTCTTCACCTATGCCGCCTGGGCCGACAAATACGCCGGGGACCTCCGCTCCGTCCCGATCCGGGGCATGGCCCTGGCGGTGCGCGAGCCCGTCGGCGTGATCGGCGCGCTCTGCCCGGACGAGGCACCCCTGCTTGGGCTGGTCTCGGTCATGGCGCCCGCGATTGCCATGGGCAACCGCGTGGTGCTGGTGCCCTCCGAACCCTTCCCGCTGGCGGCGACGGATTTCTACCAGGTGCTCGAGACATCGGACGTGCCCGGCGGCGTGGTCAACATCGTCACCGGGTCCCATGCGGAGCTGGCCGGCACGATGGCGTCGCATCTGGATGTGGAGGCGGTCTGGAGCTTCTCCTCCACCGACCTGTCGCGGGAGATCGAGGCGAAGAGCGCCGGGAACCTCAAGCGGACCTGGGTGAATAACGCCCGCGCACGCGACTGGACCGGGCCGGAGGGCGAGGGGCGCGCATTCCTCGACCACGCGACGGAGATCAAGACGGTCTGGGTGCCCTACGGAGAGTGAGGGCGGAGGGGGCCCAGTCAGGTTGTTTGCAGTGCCCCCGACGCGAAACGCAGCGGCCTGTTGGTACATCGTTCCCAGTCCCAAGGAATGTGCAAACAGCTGAGGTGGGAGGGGGCGCTGCCCCCGCCCTTCGGGCTCCCCCGGGATATTTCCGGCAAGATGAAAACGGGAGGGACGACTAGTGCGCTTCGGCCCAGTTTTTTCCGTGGCCGGCGTCGACGACCAGCGGGACGTCGATCTTCACTGCAGGGGCGGCGGCATTTTCCATGACCGCGCGGGCGGCATTGGTCACATCCTCGACCGCGTTTTCATCGACTTCGAAGACCAGTTCGTCGTGGACCTGCAGCAGCATCTTCGCGGGCAGCTTGGCGATGGCGTCCGGCATACGGATCATGGCGCGGCGGATGATGTCGGCGGCCGTGCCCTGGATCGGCGCGTTGATCGCGGCGCGGCGGGCGAAACCGGCGCGGGGACCCTTGGCGTCGATTTCCGGCGTATGGATGCGACGGCCGAAGAGCGTCTGGACGTAGCCGTGAGATTTGCCGAATTCGGTCGTGGCATCCATGTAGTCGCGGATGCCGGGGAAGCGTTCGAAGTAGCGGTCGATGAAGCCCTGCGCCTCCGCCCTCGGGATGCGGAGGTTGCGGGCAAGACCGAAGCCCGAGATGCCGTAGATCACTCCGAAGTTGATCGCCTTCGCCTGCCGCCGCACATCCGGGGTCATCTCTGAAAGCGGCACGCCGAACATCTCTGACGCGGTGGCGGCGTGGATGTCCTGCCCCTCCTCGAACGCCTGTTTCAGCGCGGGGATGTCGGCGATATGGGCAAGGATGCGGAGTTCGATCTGGGAATAGTCGAGGGATAGCAGGACGCGCCCCTCCGGGGCGACAAAGGCCTCGCGGATGCGGCGGCCCTCTTCGCTGCGCACGGGGATGTTCTGCAGGTTCGGGTCGGTGGAGGCAAGGCGGCCGGTGTTCGCCCCCGTCTGCACGTAGGAGGTATGGACGCGGCCCGAGTCCGGGTGGATATGGTCCTGCAACGCATCCGTGTAGGTCGATTTCAGCTTGGACAGCTGCCGCCAGTCGAGGATGCGCGCCGGGAGTTCATGTTCGGTCGCCAGATCTTCGAGGATGTCGGCACCGGTGGCATAGGCCCCCGTCTTGCCCTTCTTGCCGCCCTCCAGTCCCATCTTGTCGAACAGGATCTCTCCAAGCTGCTTGGGCGAACCGACGTTGAAGCTTTCCCCGGCCAGTTCGTGGATGTCCGCCTCCAGCCCAGCCATCTTCTGCGCGAAGGCGTTGGACATGCGCGAGAGCGTGTCGCGGTCGACCTTGATACCGTGCATCTCCATCTCTGCCAGCACGGGGGAGAGGGGGCGCTCCAGCGTTTCGTAGACCGTCGTGACCTTCTTCGCGTGAAGCTGCGGCTTGAGCGTCTGCCAGAGGCGCAGGGTCACGTCCGCATCCTCGGCCGCATAGGCGGTGGCCTTGTCCAGCGGCACTTTGTCGAAGGTGATCATCGACTTGCCGGACCCGAGCAGGTCCTTGATCGGGATGCAGCTGTGACCCAGGTAGCGGTCGGCCAGCGCGTCCATCCCGTGCTGGTGCAGCCCGGCGTTCAGCGCGTAGCTCATCAGCATGGTGTCGTCGAAGGGGGCGACGGTGATCCCGTAACGTTTCAGGATCTTCGCGTCGTATTTCATGTTCTGGCCGATCTTGAGGATCGCGTCGTCCTCCAGCACCGGCTTCAGCATCGCCAGCGCCTCCGCCTCCGGCATCTGCCCCTCGGCCAGCGTGTCGTCGGCGAAGAGGCCCTCGCCCTCGCCGGACTTGTGGGTCAGCGGGATGTAGCAGGCGAGGCCCGGTTCGGTGGCCAGGCAGACGCCGACCAGATCGGCGCGCATCTCGTCAAGACCGGTGGTCTCCGTGTCCAGCGCCACGTAGCCGCGTTCCCGGATACGGCCGATCCAGACGGAGAGCTGGTCGGCGCTGGTCACCATCTCATAGGTCGCCGTGTCGATGGCGGGCATCTCCACCACCTGCGGCGCGTCCTCTCCGCCCTGCACGTTGACCTCCGGCAGGGCGGGCGGTTCCACCCCCATCTGGTCGGCGATGCGCTTGGTGAGGGTGCGGAACTCCATCGTGTTGAGGAAGGTCAGCAGGGTGTCCGGGTCGGGGTCCTTCACCTCAAGGTCGTCCAGCGTGAAGTCGAGCGGGGTGTTGCAATCCAGCGTGACCAGCTTCTTGGACAGTTCGATCTGCGCGCGGTTCTCGATCAAGGTCTCGCGTCGCTTGGGCTGCTTGATCTCCCCGGCGCGGTCCAGAAGCTCCTCCAGCGTGCCGTATTCGTTGATCAGCAGCGCGGCGGTCTTGATCCCGATACCAGGCGCGCCCGGCACGTTGTCGACCGAGTCCCCGGCCAGCGCCTGCACGTCGACGACCCGGTCGGGAAAGACGCCGAATTTCTCGAACACGCCGTCGCGGTCGATACGCAGGTTCTTCATCGCATCCAGCATCTCAACCCCGTCGCCGACCAGCTGCATCAGGTCCTTGTCGGAGGAGATGATCGTCACCCGACCGCCCGCGTCCCGCGCCTGGCAGGAGAGGGTGGCGATGATGTCGTCGGCCTCGTAGCCCTCCATCTCCTTGCAGGCGATGTTGAAGGCGATCGTCGCCTCGCGGGTCAGCGGGATCTGCGGGCGCAGGTCCTCGGGCATGGCCTCGCGGTTGGCCTTGTAGAGGTCGTACATGTCGTTGCGGAAGGTGTGCGACCCCTTGTCGAACACGACGGCCACATGGGTCGGCGCGTCAGGGCCGGTGTTTCCCTCCACGTAGCGGTGCAGCATGTTGCAGAAGCCCGAGACGGCGCCGATCGGCAGCCCGTCGGACTTGCGGGTCAGCGGCGGCAGCGCGTGATAGGCGCGGAAGATGAAGGCCGATCCGTCGATCAGGTGCAGGTGGCAGCCTTTGCCGAATTGGGTCATGGGGGCCTCCGGGTCACGGGTACGGGTCAGGTTGTGCCATGATCGGGCAGGGGCCGCCAGCGCGGTTTTGCACGCCGTTCAGTCCCGGCGCAGCCGCACCGCCAGAGCCACGGTCAGCAGCGGCGGCAGGGCGGCGAGGATCACCAGCAGACCAAGCGTGCCCGCCGGTCCCCACTCCGCAACTACCAGCCCCGCGATCCACGGCCCGGCGGCAGAGGACACCATCGCCGCCGGGGCGATCCGGCCCATGATGCGCGGATAGTCCTGTGCCCCGAACACCGCCAGCGGCAGCGCACCGCGCGCGATGGACCAGAGCCCGTTGCCGGCCCCGAAGGCGATGATGGCGGGCGCCGCGGGCAGGCCGAGCCAGAGCGCGACGACCCCGCCGAACGCCACCGTCGCCGACACCCCCATGGTCCAGATCGGATGGTGCCGCCCCCGTCCTGCCATTTCCAGGACGCGCGCGCCGACCTGCGCCGGGCCGAACAGCGCGCCGAGGCCGACGGCGGCGGCCAGCGTCAGCCCCTGCGCGGTCAGGATCGGGATCAGCGTTACCGTCAGGATCGTCGCCATGGTGGAATAGCAGGCCGCGGCCAGCGCCAGCAGCCAGAAGCGTGTGTCCCGGAACAGGCTACCCGCCGTTCCGGTGTCCGCCGATGTGGTCGGGTGCGGTTGCTCCGCTCGGGGCAGGCCGTAGAGGCAGAGCGGGATCGTCACCGCCGCATGCAGCCCCGCATAGGCCAGCAGCGCCCCGCGCCAGCCCAGCCATTCGGTCAGCGAGGCAGAGATCGGCCAGCAGACCGTGCTCGCCAGACCTCCGAAAAGAGTGACGGCGGTGATCGCTGAGCGCGCGCCGAGGCCGTAGAGCCGCCCCAGGGCGGAGAAGGCCGCGTCGTAAAGCCCGGCGCCCATGCCCGCGCCCATGACGATCCATGCCAGCAGGTAGAGGACGGGGTGCTGTGCCAGTGCCAGCAGGACCTGACCGCAGCCGATCAGCGCCATGCCGCAGGCCAGGACGCGCCGGCCTCCGTGCCGCTGGATCAGGCTGCCCACCTTCGGCGCGGCGGTGCCCGAGGCGAGCAGGCCGAGAGAGAAGCCCGCCGACAGCAGCGCCGGGGACCATCCGGTGTCCGCACCGATCGGGGCGAAGAACACGCCGGGCAGGTAGTAGCTGCTGCCCCATGAGAAGGTCATGACGATTCCGAGCACGCAGATCGTGCGCAGGCGGTCGCGGGCCGGAACGGGAAGGTCGGAAGCGGTCATCTGGCCTGTGCGGGGGGCTGTGCGGGAGGGGTCCCGGCAGGCTAGCGCGGCAAGAGGGGGAGCGGAAGAGGTGTAGAGAGATGCTGTCATCCTCGGGTCGAGCCCGAGGATGATGTCTGCTCCTTTGAAGGTTGACCGCGCCCCCGTTACTCCACCACCACCGGCTGCGGCGGCGCATCCGCGTAGACCGTGGCCCGCAGCATCAGCGCCCCGACCGCCGCCACGACGTAGGCGCAAAGGTTGTAGATCATCGCGGTCGACATGGCCCCGGCGAAGGCATCGGTCTGCACCGCGCCCGAGGCGGTCTCTGCCGCGAGGCGCGAGAAGAAGATCTGGCTGACCACGGCGACGCCAAGCGCGCCTCCGGCCTGCTGGATCGCCTGCAGCGCGCCGGACCCCGCCCCCGCATCGCGCACCGGAACTCCGGCGAGGATGGTCTGGAACAGCGGCGCGATGGACAGCGACAGGCCCACCCCCGCCACCGCCAGCGGCGGCAGCACCGACCAGTGGTCAAAGCTGTCCCCGGTGCCAAGGATCACGCCGCGCATCCAGAAGATGCCCACGAAGAGCATCATCAGCCCGCCCACGATACGGTGCCTTTGCCAGCGCACGCCAAGCCGGCCCGACAGGATCGACCCGCAGAGCACCCCGACGGAGAACGGCATGGTCGTCAGCCCCGACTGCAGCGGGTCCAGTCCGAAGCCGACCTGCAGGAACAGCGCCAGCACCAGGAACAGTGCGGGCAGGGCGGAGAAGAAGACCAGAGCCGTCATCCCGCCGACCGCGAAGTTCCAGGTCGTCAGAAGCGAGACCGGGATCACCTGCGGGCGCCCGAGCCGCGCCTGCCGCTGTTCCCAGAGATAGAACCCGACGAACAACGGCAGCGAGGCCGCCATCAGCGCAAAGCACCAGAGCGGCCAGCCGAAGGCGCGTCCCTCCACCAGCGGGAAAATCAGTGCCAGCATGGCGGCCCCGGCGATCGCGATGCCGCCCCAGTCGTTGCGCAGGCGGGAATCTCCCGGCAGGTCGGGGATCAGCCGGGCGCCCGCGATCAGGCAGATCACGCCGACGGGCAGGTTGATGAGGAAGATCGGCCGCCAGGTCATGCCCCAGAGGTCGGCGGTGATGAGCGTTCCGCCCAGCACGGGCCCCGTAACCGTCGCCAGCCCCGCCGTCAGCCCGAACAGCGCGAAGGCTCCGGCGCGCTGACCCGGCGCGAAGAGGTTCTGCGCAATCGCCATGACCTGCGGCATCATCACCGCCCCGGCCGCCCCCTGAAGCAGGCGCGCCGCCACCAGTGTCCCCACGCCCTGCGCCATCCCGCAGAGCACGGAGGCGAGGGTGAACCCCGCAACGCCGTACAGGAACAGGCGCTTGCGCCCGACGATGTCTCCGTACCGGCCCATGGGCATCAGGCCGAGCGCGAAGACCAGGATATAGCCCGCAACGATCCATTCGATCTGGCTCTCGCTCGCGCCCATTCCGGCCTGGATCGACGGCAGGGCGACGTTCACGATGGTCACGTCGATCAGGTTCATGAACTGGGCGATCAGGATGGTGACCATGGCGGCCCATCTCTGCCGGTCCGAGATGCTTTCGTGCACCTCCGGCGGCGTTGCGGGAACGGCCTGGGGGTCGGCAATGGCACTCATCTGAAGTCTCCTGTGAAATGGTTAACGGGGCCGGTCGCAACCAGCCTGAGAAGTTCGGTCGCGTGCGCGGGAAAGCTGAGCCCGGCGTTTTCCGGGGATCCGAGGCCGACCATGGCCCAGATCAGCAGCCGCGCGGTCAGGCCCGGGTCGATGTCCCCCCGCACCGTGCCGTCCGCGATCCCGCGGGCGACCATCTGCGTCAGCTTGTCATGCCAGAACTGTTTCATCGGCACGCTGTAACGCGCGATCTCCGGGTCCGAGACGGAGCGCCGCGCGAGGCTGCCCATCACCGGGTGAATGTCCGGATAGGCGAGGCGGATTTCGCGGAAGTCGCGGATTTCCTGCGCCAGTTCCTCGATCCCCGTCATGCCGCTGCGGTCGGTGCTGAGATGCTGGGCCCGGAAATCCTCGGCGATGGAGCGGGCGATCAGCGCCACCAGCCCGTCCTTGCCGCCCGCGTGGTAATCGAGCGTGGCGACGTTGATCCCGGCCCGGTCCGCAACCGAACGCATGCGCAGCCCCTCGAATCCCTTCTCCATCACCTCGGCCCGCGCGGCGAGTGCGATTTCCCGCCGTCGCCGGCTGGCCGTGGGGCTTTCATCTGGATCGGGGTCAACGAACAGCATGAGTCGTCCTGTGATTTTTCAATCAAACGTTTGATTGAAAAAATTGCGGCAGTCAAGTGGATCTCCGCCGGGACGGCCGCAGATTTCAGAATGGTATTCAGGAAATGGCCGTATCAGCCCTTGGCGTCAGCCGATTCATACCCGCGCAACACGTAGCGTGCGTCGCAATAGCCGCATTCGACAAAGCCGGTCTCTTCCGGGATGGTCAGCCAGACACGGGGATGGCCAAGCGCACCCTCGCCGCCGTCGCAGGCGATCTTGCGGCTGTCCACGATCTTGATTTCCGGGGCCTCGATGGTCATGGGCAAATCCTTGTCGGTCTTACTGGCGGGACCCCTCCGGGGCCGTCTGCTGCGCTGCAATATGCGGCATTCCGTCGAAGCGGGCAAGCGGCGGGACGTCGCGCCGGTATGACGTGACGTCCCGGGGATGATCCGCTCCGCCGCAGGGTCAGGCCCGGACCGCCCGTGCCTGGAAGCAGTTGTTGCGGGCGGAACGGATGTCGACAAAGGCGATGTCCCCGCGTTCGAAGATCCCGTCGATGCGCGCGGCCATGTCGGTCTTGGGCACGGTTGCGCCGGTGCCATAGGCGATGCGTTCGCTCGGCAGGTATCCCTTCAGAAGGTAATCCGGGCTGGTGCCCAGGATCGGCGGGATCTCCCCCGGCGCGCCGTCCCAGGCCTCGCATGCGTCGGCGCAGAGGAAGATCGGCCCGCATTCCGCATAGGGTTGCAGTGCACCGAACGGCCGATGCGCGAGGATCAGCATCCCCCGTCCTTCGGGAATGTTGCACAGGCAGTGGCGGCAGGGATTGGCACCCCCGTCGGACACCGCATGTTCGGCAGGCTGGCCATTGGCATCGGGCGCGCCGGACTGCAGCGCGCGGACAAGGTCGGTCGGCATCGGGACGATCTGGAAGGTCATGTCGGTTCTCCTGGGACACTTGGCTGCATCCTGCCCGCCCCGGACCGGCCCGCGCGACCCGGAAGCTGCGCATTCCCCCGCCTTGCACCCCGCCGCCGTTTCACCCCAAATACCCGCGAAGAGGAGACCAACATGCTGCAATCCGTCCGTATCGTCGAGATCGAGGGCATCGGCCCCGGCCCCTTCGCCGCCATGACGCTCGCCGATCTGGGGGCGGAGGTGATCACCATCCACCGCGCCGACCCGCCCGAGGCCCGCGCAGCGCAGCCCGCCAATCCGCTGGACCGGGGCAAGCGGTCGATCACGCTCGACCTCAAGGACCCGGAGGACGTGAAGGTCGCCAAAGCCCTGATCGCCACCGCCGACGGACTGATCGAGGGCATGCGCCCCGGGGTGATGGAGCGTCTCGGTCTCGGCCCCGAAGACCTCTCCGCGATCAACCCGAAGCTGGTCTACGGGCGCATGACGGGATGGGGCCAGACCGGTCCGCGCGCGAAGCTGGCCGGCCATGACCTGAACTACATCGGCCTGTCCGGTGCGCTGTGGTATGGGTCGCTGCCCGGTCAGCCGCCGATGACCCCGGCGACGCTGGTCGGCGATATCGGTGGCGGCGCATTGTATCTGGTCATTGGCATGCTCGCCGGGCTGATGCGCGCGAAGGAGACGGGGCAGGGTACCGTCGTCGACGCGGCCATCGTCGACGGGTCGGCCCACATGATGAACCTGCTGATGTCCATGGCCTCGGTCGGCGGCACGGTGACGGAGCGGGGGAAGAGCCGGCTTGACGGCCCGCACTGGTCCCGCAGCTACCGCTGCGCCGACGGCGGCTATGTCGCTGTGCAGGCGCTTGAAGGCAAGTTCTACGCCATCTTCCTCGACAGGCTCGGCCTGTCTGCGGATCCCGATTTCCTGCGCCAGAACGACAAGGCGCTGTGGCCCGCACTGGCGGCCCGGCTGGAGGAGCTTTTCGCCACGCAGACCCGCGACCACTGGGCCGCCCTGTTCGACGGGCTGGATGCCTGCGTCGCCCCCGTGCTGCCCCCGGCGGACTCCGCCGCCGATCCGCATATAGCGGCACGCGGCATCTGGCACGGGACCGGGGAGGTCCTGCAGGCCGCCGCCGCGCCGCGGTTCGACGGCGCGACCCCGCCCGCCCCGCGTGACCCGGTGGCACGGGGTGCGGACAGCGCGGCGATCAGGCGCGAACTGGGGTTCTGACCGGACTGCTCAGGGCGTGACCAGCGGCGCGACGAGGGCCGCGATGCGCGCCGATCCTTCGGGCGACGGGTGGGCCCGGTCCGACGCGAACAGCGACAGGTCGTCGGACCGGAACACGTCGTCCATGTCCGCCAGGGTCACGCCCGGGTCCGCGGCCGCCATGCGTCCGAGCCGCGTCTCGAGCACCTGGTAGGGCGCTTCGCAGGCGGTCCCGGCATAGCGCGGCGCGGTGTAGTAATCCGCCCAGATCACCCGCGATCCCCGCGCCCTGAGGTCCGCAACCAGTGCCGGGATCGCCCCGCGCCTCCCGTCGTCCGAGATCAGCCGGTCCAGCACCGGACCGCAGGCGGAACAGTCGCAGCCCCCGCTCAGATCGTTGGCCCCGCCGTTCAGCACGATCCACTGGGCACGGACCCCCGACAGCTGGTCGGGAATGTTCAGCGCCCCGCGCCCGCCCGTCACCCGCGCGAGGGGGAGGGAGACATCGCCGACCGGCTCCCCGATCCGCGCGGCCAGCTGATCGGCGACAGAGGACCCGCCGGTCCGGTTCCAGGCCATGACGGAATCCCCGGCCACGACGACGCGGGCATCGTCGGGGACGCCGCGCCCGCAGGCGGCCAGCAGCGCGAGTATCAGAAGCGGGGCGATCAGGGTCAGTCTCATGAAGAGGGAACTGACGCGAATCGCGCCCGCTTCAACCCCTCTGCCCGGAACCGGCCACTTGCCTCGGCCCGCGCATTGCGCCACTGACCGGGACATGACCCGCGACACCTCTCCCTTCGGGCTGCTTGCCCTGCTGCTTCTTGCCGGGATGTGCGCGGCGGGGCAGTTCGCCAAGGTCTCCGTCATCTTTCCCGAACTTGCCGCGGTCTACCCGGAGGCCGGTGCCTCCCTCGGCTTCCTCGTCTCCATCCTTTCCCTGACCGGGGTGCTCACCGGCCTTGTGGCCGGCATGCTGGTCGCGCGCATCGGTCTGCGCCGCGTGGTGACCGGAGGGCTGCTGATCGGCGCGGCCCTGTCCCTCATCCAGTCGGCCATGCTGCCGCTGCCGCTGATGATCGCGACCCGCGCGCTGGAGGGCATCAGCCATATCGCGCTGGTCGTCGCCCTGCCGACCCTGATCGCCCAGCTCAGCGCCGAACGTCACCGGCCTTACACAATGACCCTCTGGGGCAGTTATTTCGGCGTCACCTTCGCGCTGGTCGCCTGGATCGGCGCGCCGCTGGCCCGTGTTCATGGCCCCGCGCTGCTGTTCCAGGTCCACGCCGCCATCATGGTGATCTTCGCCGTCGCGCTGGCCCTCGCCCTGCCGAAAGGGCTGATCCCGCGAAAGGACGCGCCCCTGCCGGACTTCAGGGGTCTGCTTGCCGCGCACCCGAGGATCTACGCCTCGCCACATATCGCCGCTCCGGCGCTTGGCTGGTTCTTCTACACGCTGACCTTCGTCGCCCTGCTGACGGTGCTGCCGCCCTACCTTCCCGAGACAACCCGCGCGACCCTGACCTTCTGGATGCCGCTGGCGGGGATCCTCGTCTCCCTCACCCTCGGCGCGCAGCTCCTGCGGCGGATGCCCGCGGTCAGCATCGTCCTGATCGGCCTCGCGCTCGCCTCCCTCGGCCTCGTCGTAATGTGGCTGGCACCTGCGGCCTTCGCCGCCCCGATCCTCGTCTTCGGAGCCCTCGGCCTCGTGCAGGGCGCGAGTTTCACCGCCATCCCGCAGCTAAACCCCGACCCGGCGGATCAGGCCCTCGCGAACGGGGCGCTGGCGCAGATGGGCAACCTCGGCAACCTGCTTGGCACGCCGGTCCTGCTGGCGATGACCGCGCCCCTGGGGTTCGACGGCGCGATCCTGTTTGCGCTGCTGGCCTATGCCGGCTGCGCAGCGGTCCACCTGCACGCGGCGGCCCGGCGTCGGAAATCATAGGGCAGCGCGGGCGATCAGCCCGCGCCGCACCCGCACAAACGAAACGCCGCGCCCGACCAGCATCGGGCGCGGCGCTATTTTTTGACTTCAGACGGCTCAGACGCTCATGCAGACGTACTTCATCTCCAGATAGTCCTCGATCCCGTGATGCGATCCCTCGCGTCCCAGACCCGACTGCTTCACGCCGCCGAACGGGGCCACCTCCGTCGAGATGATACCGGTGTTCACCCCGACGATGCCATATTCCAGCGCCTCGGCCACCTTGTACACGCGGCTCAGGTCCTTGGCGTAGAAATAGGACGCCAGCCCGAAGATCGTGTCGTTCGCCATTTCGATCACGTCATCGACCGTGTCGAACTTGAACAGCGGCGCGAGCGGGCCGAAGGTCTCGTCCGTGGCCACCTGCATCTCCTGCGTGACGCCGGTGATGATCGTCGGCGACAGGTAGTGCCCCGCGCCTTCCATCGGCTGACCGTCCCCGAGGATGACCTTCGCCCCCTTGGAGGTCGCATCCGCCAGATGCTCCTGCACCTTCACGATCGCGTCGGAGTTGATCAGCGGGCCAAGGTCCGTCCCGGCCTCCAGCCCGTCGCCGACCTTCATCTTCTCGACCTTCGCCTTCAGCTTCTCCGCAAAGGCGTCATAGACCCCGGCCTGCACGTAAATCCGGTTGGCGCAGACACAGGTCTGCCCGTTGTTGCGGAACTTGCACATGATCGCGCCGTCGACCGACGCATCCAGATCGGCGTCGTCGAACACGATGAAGGGCGCGTTCCCGCCCAGCTCCATGGAGCATTTCATCACCTGATCGGCAGCCTGCCGCAAAAGGATGCGCCCCACCTCGGTCGATCCGGTGAAGGTCAGCTTGCGCACCTTGGGGTTCTCGCAGAACTCCTTGCCCGCGTCGGAGGACTTCGACGACGTCACGATGGAGAACACGCCCTTCGGGATCCCCGCACGCTCAGCCAGCACGCCCATGACAAGGGCCGACAGCGGTGTCTCCTTCGCCGGGCGCCCGACAAACGAACAGCCCGCCGCCAGCGCCGGGGCGGCCTTGCGGGTGATCATCGCGTTCGGGAAGTTCCAGGGCGTGATCGAGGCCGCGACACCGATCGGCTGCTTCAGCACCATGATCCGCTTGTCGCGCTGATGGCCCGGGATCGTCTCGCCATAAATCCGCTTGGCCTCTTCCGCGAAGAATTCGATGAACGAGGCGCCATAGGCGATCTCGCCCTTCGCCTCGGCCAGCGGCTTGCCCTGTTCGGCGGTCAGAATGGTCCCCAGATCCTCCTGATTTTCCATCATCAGGTCAAACCATTTCCGCAGCACGGCGGCCCTCTCCTTGCCCGTCCAGGCAGCCCAGTCCTTCTGCGCGGCATAGGCCTTGTCGATGGCATCGGCGATCTGCTTGCGGCTCAGGTCCGCGACCTTGGCGATGACATCGCCACGCGCCGGGTTGGTGACGTCGAACGTGCCCTCGTCGCCCTGGACCCACTCTCCGGCCAGATACGCGGCCTCGACAAGCAGCGAGGGATCCTTGAGCAGGGATTTGAGATCGGTGGTTTGGTCAAGCATGGCAGCCTCCGTTGAGTTGGCCCAGACAGACCACTTAGCGTAGGCGCTGTCCAGTGCCACCCCTCAGCCGAACCTCTGTGCCCATGTCGGAAAGGGATCGCCGGGTGCCGGGGTGGCGGCAAAGACTGCCCGCGCGATGGCCCGCGACACGCAGACCGCCGCCGCATGACCGATCACGAGGGTATCGAGCGCCGGCTGATCCAGCACGTGCGCGCCCGTCGCGGCGGCAAAGATCAGATCGCCGTCGTGCGGCGTATGGCTTGGCACCAGCGCGCGGGCATAGCCGTCATGCGCCGCCACGGCCAGGCGGGTGCACTGCGCCTGGCTCAGCGCCGCATCGGTGGCGACGATGCCGATGGTGGTGTGCCGGTGCGTGCCGAGCTTGGTGACGGCGACATGCGGGTCCGGCCAGACCGTCGGCAGGCCGCGCCCGCCGAATTCCTCCCCGACCTCGAAGGGTGCCGCCCAGAACTCCGGCCCCTCGCCGACCACGGCTGATCCGATGGCGTTCACCGCCACCAGCGCTCCCACGGTCACGCCCGATGGCAGCACGACCGAGGCGGAGCCCAGCCCGCCCTTCAGCCCGGCGGTGTTCGCGCCGGTTCCGGCACCCTCCGTGCCGATGCCGAACCTTTCTGCCGCCGCATCCAGCGCCGCGCGTCCCAAATCGCGATAGGGGTTTTCTGCCCAGTCCTTGTCGCCGCCGTTGCGTAAATCGAACAGGATCGCCGCGGGCACGATCGGCACCCTGATCCCCCCGGCATCATAGCCGCGCCCCATCCCGCGAAGCCCGTCTGCCACGCCCGAGGCCGCGTCGAGCCCGAAGGCCGACCCGCCCGACAGCACAAGTGCATCCACCTGTTCCACCGTCTTGTCCGGCGCCAGCAGATCCGTCTCCCGCGTGCCGGGTGCGCCGCCCATGACATGCACCCCGGCGGTGAATGGCGCATCCGCCACCATCACCGTCGCCCCGGTCTTCACCAACGGGTCCGTTGCGTTGCCGACCCGCAGCCCCGGCACGTCGGTAATCAGGTTGCGCGCTCCGATCTTCATTCCGTCCCCTGCTTCATCTTGCCGGAAATACTCCGGGGTGAGGCGCGGCACGCGCCGAGGGGCAGCGCCCCTTTTCCCCGTCAGATATGCGGTTTCTTCGCCGCCGTCGCCGGATCGCCGGTGTTAGGCTCTCCCGCGGGTTCGATCAGCAGGACCTGCGCTTCCTGCTTTGCGCGCGGCCGGTGCATCATCCCCTTCGGCACAACGCAGAGTTCGCCGGGTCCAAGCGTGACGGAGTCGCCGTCTTCCCCGTCCAGAACCACCTCCCCCGACAGGATCAGGAAGAAGTCGTCGCTGTCGTCGTGTTTGTGGAACGGAAACTCGCCGGCGAATTTCACAACCATGATGTCATTGCCGTTGTACTGCGCAACGACATGCGGATCCCAGTGAGAGGAGAACATCCCGAGCTTATCGGGAATATTGACGCGCTTCAGCTTGACCATGGCGGACCTTTCAACCTTGCGGAACCGCCGACACCTGACCTGCGCCGTGCAGCCGGTGCAACCGGAAAATTCCGCTCCACAGACTCCGCACCGCGTGCTAGCGGTGGCCATGGCCCGGACGATGGCGTCGTCCGACTCTCCGGCCTCCCGTATCGGGACTGCCGCCCTGTACGCCGGGGCCGAACAGGAGACCTCCATGACCCGACCAGCCCATTCCCGCATCGTGAACGGGGACAAGGCCCCGCTGCCCTTTGCCGAAATCGAATACGAAGCGCGCCTCAAGGGCCTGCGCCGCATCCTGTCGGAACAGAACCTGCACGCCGCCGTCCTGACCTCGATGCACAATATCGCCTATCACTCGGGCTTCCTCTACTGTGCCTTCGGTCGGCCCTACGCGCTGGTCGTGACCGCGACGGACTGCGTGACCATCAGTGCCGGGATCGACGCCGGGCAGCCGGGGCGGAGGAGCCATGGCGACAGCCTTACCTACACTGACTGGGCGCGGGACAATTTCTGGCGCGCGGTTGCCCATGTCGCGGGGGAGCGGCAGGTCATCGGCTACGAGGGCGACCACCTGACCGTCACGCAGCGCGAAAGGATGGAGGACTTCCTCTCGCCCCTCGCCATGATCGATATCGCCCCGGCCACCATGCGTCAGCGGATGCACAAGTCCCCGGCCGAAATCGCCCTGATACGGCAGGGCGCGCAGGTGGCGGACATCGGCGGTGAAGCCATCCGCGCAGTGATCCGCGAAGGCGCGCGCGAGATCGATATCGCCATGGCCGGACGCGACGCGATGGAGCTTGAGATCGCCGCGCGCTTTCCCGACGCCGAATATCGCGACACCTGGGTCTGGTTCCAGTCCGGGCTGAACACCGACGGCGCTCATAATCCCGTCACCGCGCGGCGGCTGGTACCGGGCGACATCCTGTCCCTAAACACCTTTCCCATGATCTCGGGTTACTACACCGCGCTTGAGAGGACCCTGTTCCTGGGTGACCCCGACCCGGCCTCGCTGGCGATATGGGAGGCCAATGTCGCCGCCCACGAACTCGGGATGAGTCTGCTGAAACCCGGTGCCTCCTGCGCCGGGGTCACCCATGCGATCAATGACTTCTTCGCGGGACGCGATCTGCTGCAGTACCGCACTTTCGGATACGGTCATTCCTTCGGGGTGCTGTCCCACTACTACGGGCGCGAGGCAGGACTTGAACTGCGTGAGGACATCGACACGGTATTGGAGCCCGGAATGGTCATCTCGATGGAGCCGATGCTGACCCTGCCGCAGGGCATGCCCGGGGCAGGGGGCTATCGCGAACATGACATCCTTGTCATCACGGCAGAGGCGAACGAGAACATCACAGGGTTCCCGTACGGGCCTGAACATAATGTCATCCCGCTCTGAATAATTCCTGTCTGTCGGTCGGATTGTCCGCCCTTCGGCAACAGTCATGATTCCGCCGGACAGGTTTCTTCGCAAAAGGTGTACAGGCATGTGAAACGGATTTGACTCCGTCTCCGAACTGATGCGTATGTTTCGCACCGGCATTGAGATTTCGCCGGATAACGCATTCCGGAGAAGACCTTGAAGACTGTCCTTATTGCCGCCGCCCTTGTCGCCGCAGCCCAGCCTGCCCTGTCCGCCACCGCGAAATATTCCCTCGACTGGGTCTCCGTGACGCCCGACACCAGCAGCACGCTGAAGGGGTTTGTCGAATTCGACCTCACTGCGAAGACGATCGTGGACTTTGACCTGGAACTGGTATTCAGCCCCTCCGGGCTCGCCGTGGACTTCGACCGTTCCGCCCATGGCGCGCCGGGATATTCGGTGGCGCCGGGCAGCCTCGCGATCCGTCCGGGGCCGACCTATCCCACCACCAACTACTACGGGTTCAGTTCCTATTACACGGGAACCGGCTTCCAGTTCAGCAACAACACGATCACCGAAATCGGCATCTACAGCGGTCCGTTACAACAGCACGGATACACCATCGGAAATACGTTCGTCAGCGCCTACACCTCCGGCGCGCAGTTCCTGGATTACATCGGCTTCTACGGTAGCCGGTTGTATTCCGGGGATGAAACCCTGACTGCGAACGCGGCCACCTGCCACAACACCTGGTGGGCCTACAACTCGGTCTATGGCGGTCTTGTGGCCAGCTATGACCGTGCACTGGAATGCGCCTACTTCTCCGGCACGATGACCCCCTTCGTCGAGGAGGAAGAGAACGGCAACGGAGGCACCGCCCCCGCCGTTCCGCTTCCCGCGGGCCTGCCGCTTCTGGCCGGAGCGCTTGGTCTGTTGGCCCTGCGCCGCCGTCCCCGCGACTGACCGGGCCGGCACCTGCCAAAAGAGGCCGTTTGCCAGCAACCAGGGCGAACGGCGCATCGGTGCCCTAAGGGACGAGGTCCTTTTCCATCCGCCAGATCTCCAGCGTAACCGGATCCTCTGCCGTTTCGGCCTCGACCTGACGGGTGCCGGCCATGCGCCACCCGGCTTTCTCGTAGAACCGCCGGGCGCGGTCGTTGCCGATCCCGCAGGCCAGCCAGATCAGGCTGTGCCCGGCCGCGCGCTGCTGCGTCTCCGCATCCGTCATCAGCCGCCCGGCGAGACCGGAACCGCGGGCCTCCGGCGCAAGGTAGAACTGGTTGACCTCGTCCCCCTTGCACAGGTGAAAGCCAAGCAGCCGGTCGCCGCCGGTGACGACCCGGAACTGACTCAGATGCCGGTTGGTCCGCAGGAGAAACGACTCCTCCGTCCGCACGGCCCAGAGCGACGGCGGCGCAAAATGCCCGTGCCCGTCGATCCACCCGGAATGCCAGAGCGCGGCAATGGCCGCTGCATCCCGTTCCTCTGCCTGCCGGAACACCTCGGTCATAGCCGGATCACATAGTCCTTCCGGGTGGTTTCCAGCACCTCCCACGTCCCGCGGAACCCCGGAGGGATGACGAAACTGTCTCCCGCCGTCACGGTCACTGCCGCGCCGCCGTCCTCCGCGATCACGGACCGGCCCGAGAGGATGCGGCAGTATTCCCATTCGTCGTAGGAAATCCGCCATTTGCCCGGCGCCGATTCCCAGATGCCGCAGTAAAGTCCGTCGCGGTCCTCGAGGTTCCAGGTCGTGAATACGGGGTCGCCCGCCAGCACCTTCGCGGGGTCTGGCCGTTCCGTTTCCGGCGCGCCCGAGGGATTGACGGGGATCAGCGCCACCGGATCAGTTCCCGAACCTGCCGAGTTCGCGGAAGTCGATGGTCTCCACGACCTTCAGCATCTCTGCCACATCCCCGCCCTCGGCCTTCACGAGGATGCGGTTGTCGATCAGGCCCTGCACCGTGCCGTCCTGCACCATGAACTTCTCGCGGCCCACGCGTTCCACCTTTGCTCCGTAAGCGGCGGCGTTGGTGATCATCGCGCCCATGGCACCGACCATTGGATTGTCGGCAAGGATGGTGATCGTGAAGCTGTCGCCGCCGCCGGAATACTCCGCCTCCGCCCCGACGCCGCCGCCCATCATGGCAAGCCCGGCGTTCATTTCCGTGTTCACCTCGCGGGTCCAGCCGTCGGGTGCCTCTGGCAGGAAGACGGTCAGCGCTTCCGTCTTCATCGACAGCATCAGCTGCTTGGCGTATTCCAGTTCCTCCAGCGCATACTGCAGGTCGCCTTCCTCATAGGCCTTGAGCGAACTCTGCAGCGTATCCGTCACCTCATCGGCGCTTGCCGACAGGCCTATGGCGGACAATGTCACGGCAACCGCAAAAATCTCTTTTCTCATCAATGCTCTCCCTTCCGGCCGGAAATTCATCCGGAGTCAATCGCGGCAACAGTGCCGCAAGGTCCCGGATCTTGAAAGTCCGGATATCATGACTGCGAAAACCGATGACGAAACCGTGCAAATCGCGTTAACTGCCCCCATATCGGTGAGGCATTTCAACACGGAGACAGCGATGTCCGATTTCGAAACCCAGGTTCGGGAAAGCCAGGCGCAGGTCGCCGAGGCCCAGAGCAAGATCGCCGAACTGACCAGCCGGATCGAGACCGCGCGGGCCAAGATGGCCGCCGGCGAGGACGCGACGATCGACATCGAAAACGCCACGCTCCAGGACGTGCACGCTCATACCGAGGTGATGAACGCCAACATCGCCGAACTCATCATGGGCCTGGACGACGTGACCGCCGCGTTCTCCAAGGATTTCGACGAGATGCGCTCCAAGACGGGCTGGGAAAGCTTCGTCGGGATCTTCGCCTCGGCCAAGGCGGATTCGATGCGGCAGGAGCGCATCCGCACCGCCTCCATCGACGACAAGCTTCAGGACCTGATCGCCAAGTCCGACGTCATCACCCGGCTGCTGGAAGGCCAGCTCGCCGTGCTGAACGACCAGAAGGAGAAGGTGGAAACCAACCTCACCGGCACCCTGGACGAACGCGAATTCACCGTCGGAGAGCTTGAGGCCGTGCGCGCGGAGATCCTCGCGATGGACCCGAAGATCATCGAGCTGGAGAACAGGATCAGTGTCGAACAGGACGCCGCCGCGCGCACCAAGCTGGAAACGCAGCTGGCCGACCTCAACAAGACATACAACGCACTCGTGCAGGACGAACAGGTCAAGCTGGCCAAATCCCAGACGCTGGAGCGCTATATCGAGAAGGGCAAGAGCTGGGTCGACAGCCTTCAGAACCAGGCGGCGACGCAGATGGTCCTGATCAACAAGCTGCAGACCGATACCAAGCAGCGGGTCGTGCTGTACGACGCGCTGACCAAGTCGCTGAAGACTGCGCAGCAGCAGGACATCGCCCACAAGATCAACGAGATCGGGACCGAGACGGACAAGCAGGCACAGCAGGCCATGGCCCAGATCGGCGCGGCCACCAACGCCCGGATGGCCGACATGCTGGAGGCGCACGAGGGCCACATGGTCTTCGCCCGCAAAATTCTCGAGGAAAAGGCCAAGGCCGACGAACGCTTTGCCCGGCGGTTCCAACAGATCGTCGAGAAGCACGACAAGAATTTGTATGGATAGCAGATTGCACAGCAATCTGCGCCCGGCAGCGGTTGCCAAGGCAACCGCGAGAGGGCCGTCTCTGTACCTTGCTACGCTAGTGTCCGCCCATGCCTGACGCCCCCGCCAACGATCACGTCGGCCTCTCCGATACCTATTCTTCGCGCCGGTATTTCCGGAAGTTCGAGGGCATCATGGCCCATCTCGCCCGCGTCGCCGGAGTGATGGAGGCGGAAAAATCGCTCTCCCGCCGCGAGACCGAGGTGCTGACCCGCCACCTCACCGCGCTGACCTTCACCTTCCGCGCCCTGTCGATGAAGTATCTGCTGACCGGGCGCGACACCGG
Source organism: Primorskyibacter flagellatus (assembly GCF_014638275.1). Classification (GTDB taxonomy): domain Bacteria; phylum Pseudomonadota; class Alphaproteobacteria; order Rhodobacterales; family Rhodobacteraceae; genus Pseudooceanicola; species Pseudooceanicola flagellatus_A. The sequence goes on along the minus strand of NZ_BMFJ01000001.1, from coordinate 2,706,978 downwards.
ACGCTTCTTCGGATCGCTCACCATCGATAACCACGAAAGCGGGTTTCCGGCGGCGCAGGAGCTGATGGTCATGGCCAACGACGCGCAGCAGGCCGACCGGCACCTGCGCGAGATGCCCTCCGCCGACGAACTCAAGCGCGACATGCTGGCCAAGATCATCGGCGACCTGACGATCCCGACCCGTCTGCAGTTCGCCTTGTCGCAGCGGCTTTATTACGAGGAACTGCTGCGCGGAAACCTGTTCTGGGCGCGCAATGACCCGGAGGCGATCTGGCTCGGCGACCTCGACCCGAAGCGGCGGCACTATCTGCTGCACTGGTCGGTTTATGACAGCCAGCTGAATCTGCCGGTGATCTACCTGATGGAACTGGAGGACACCGACCCGACCGCGCTGCCCCGTGACGAACGCCGCTGGCCCGAAGTGCAGGCACATCTGATGGCGCAGTCCCTGGGTGGTCTGAAGCTGTTGACCATCGCCAAGGGCTTTGACGAGGATTTCGACGAACTCCACCCCAAACGCCTGCGCCGGTTCCACATCGGCCCGATGTATTCCCACGCTTACACGCAGCAGTCCGGTCCAATTCGGGACGTTCTGGAGAATGCCGGATCGGTCGAAGGGCAGGACTGGGCGCTGGCCTGGACGGACGAGGTGCTGGTGTCGGACCGCGTCCGCACCGAGCGCGCCGGCTGGTTCGGCACCAACGAGCGCGAGATCTTCCGCATCGACCCGCTGTCGGGCGGGAACGAAACCGGGGCCAGCGAACAGACCCGCGCGATCATCCTGCCCGAACGCCCCTATCAGGTGCTTGCCGAACGCAATCCGCCGGGGTTCGCCGGCATCCGGAAATTCGTGGCTGGCCGGGGCGGCCGGGTCCTGAGCTATCGCTGATGGCGGGTGGTGTGTTGAGTATTTCTGACAAGATGAAGGGGAGGGGGCAGTGCTGACTTCGGACCTGATGGAGCTGCGCGAGGAAGAGATCGCAAGGCACCTGGACGCCGCCGTGGCCCTTCTGGACGGGTTCGACCATGCGCCCCGGGTGGCGAAGGCGGTGGCGGTTGCGGCACCGGAACGCTCTCCGGGCGTGGGCACGCGCCGCGCCTTCCGCTCGACCACACCGGGGCTGGTGACGCAGCGCACGACACGCGCCGAAGGGGTGCACCTGATCGACCGTGTATCGGCCTGCGACGCCGACGACCCGCTGATGTCGGTGCGCCAGGCGGCGGTTCTGCAGGCGCTGCGGCGGGGCCTGGCGATCGGGCTGGCGCTTGGCGAGGGGTTCGCGGAACGGACCGGGCTGGCCGATCTGAAGCGGAAGAACCTTGAGGGGGCTCTGGCAGCCGACCGCAAGGCAGAGTTTTCCGAGCTGCTGGAGGCGGAGGCGCTGATCGTGCTGCATGCCTCGGCCAATGCACTGGTCTGGCTGCTCGCCGGTCACGCTTCCGAGGTCTCCGTCGAGGTCGGGGAGGTGGAAGAATTCCTGACCGACAACGCCTCTCTCGCCCTGCACGGCGCGCTCTGGCAGCTGGATCAGGCGCTGGCGGTGCATGCGACGGGCGACGAGGAAAAGCTGGTCCCGACCGTGACCGCCTGGGCCGAGGCGCTGATGGAGAAGGCCGCGCGGCGGGCGGATGGCATGCCGCGAGTCGCCGCCTTCTCAGCCGCGTCCTGGCGGGTGGAGGCGGACGACCTGACGATCCGCGGGTTTACCCCGGCGCGGAAGGCGGGCGGACCGGCGTTGACCATGCAGTTCAAGAAACCGCATGAGGTCGTCGGCAACCACATCGCCAAGTATCAGGCGATGAAGCTGGCCAAGATGCTGATGGCCTATGATTTCGACCGGCGGCTGAATCCCTTCGCCGACCTCGGCGGCTTCATCTTCACCTTCATGGGCGACGGCGCACCGGGGACGGGGAAAACGACGCTGATCCAGATGATGGCCGGGCTGATCAACGAGTATTGCCAGAACGCGGGCTATCCCTTCCGCTACCAGAACTTCGGCATCGACAATATCGACAGCTATCAGGGCAAATCCGGCCAGAACGCCAAGGCCTTCGTGCAGAACGTACTCGACCCGTCCGTCATCGGTTTCGGCACCATCGACGACATCGACCAGATCGCAGGCAAGCGGGGCGATCGCCAGTCCTCTGCCGGGCAGCAGGAGGTGACGGCCGTCTTCATGGAGGCCTTTGCCGGGGCGAACACGGTGGTGCGCGGCAACTGCACCTTCGGCATGTTCTCCAACTACCCCGAAAACGTGGATGACGCGTTAAGGCAGCGTGCCGGGGCGCGGTTCCTTGTCGACGGGCCGCAGACGCGGGAGGACTATATCGACATCCTCGCCCTGCTCATGGGGAAGAAGCACGCTATCCCGCTTGGGGAACACGAACTTTACGCCGCGCAGGCAATCCAGAAGGCCGTCGCCGCCTCCTTCGAGGCGCACGGGAGGCCGAAGGAGGCCGGGCTGGTCGAGGTTTTCGACCGTGTGGAGGCGCAGATCGGCGGCTTCGACACGATTGCCAAGCTCGGCACCTATCTGAAGGCGATTCAGGAGGCGGACCCGAGGTTCACCGGCCGCGCGATCAAGAACATCACCGACGCCGTGAAGGTCCGGGCGATGGATTTTGAACTGCCGGACGAGTGGATGGAGCAGCCCGATCTGTTCCTGTTCAAGGGGTACGAGGAGAAGGTCGCGATGATCGAGGACCTGCGCAGGCCGATAACCGTGGAGATGGTGGTGCAGGAGATCAACCGCTACGCGGATTCGGAATTCCGCTATGCCGACAAGTCGGACGAGGTGGCCATCGAGGGAATGGTGCGGGACTTCGGCCGGCAGGAAGAGGCGAAGAGGCGGTATCTGGAGGGGAAAGGGTGATGGTTTGCGCTGCCCCCTCACCCCAACCCTCTCCCCCGTGGGGGAGAGGGGGCGACATCGGGCTGGGAGGCGCGATATCCCTCCTCCCCGGCCCTCCCCCCGTTCCGTGGGGAGGGGGCGGTACCGGAGGGACTGGCGCGACAGGGTCCCCTCTCCCCTCGGGGGAGAGGGTTAGGGAGAGGGGGCGGCGACGCATCGCGAATGAGAGGGGTCTGAGCAGACCAGCGGAGGTGGCATGCAACGCCTGATCCGCCTCGGCCTCATGTTCGGCAACCTGATCCCGGTCGACAGCCCCGCGCTGGTCGACCGGTACAACCGTGCGCTGAAACACCTCACCGGCAGGCAGACTGCCCTGACCGATTTCCACATCGACATCTCCGGCTTTTCCCCCGAGGTGGGGGACGAACTCGACGACCCGCTGTACCTCAACGAAAACGGCTGCAACCGGCAGTTCATCCTGCTGACCACGGGGCAGAAGACCGCACCGCTGCTGAACACCTCGTTCTCCACCTCGCGTGGGATCCTTCGGCAGTTCATCGAGGAGAACGAGGCGCAGCTTTTCGCCCTCACCGCCCGCGATGCCGTGGCGGGGGAACTGCTGAACTCCGTCTTCTCCGTCACCAACCCCGACCGGCTGAATGACATCCGCAGGATCGAGGTGGAGGCCGACACCACCACCGGTCTTGTCCGCGACGCCGAAAAGCTTGGCCAGCTGTCGGACCGCTTCCTGACGGAGGAGGACGGCTGGTTTGACGATGTGCTCATCGCCGAGATGATCACCATGGCGAAGTCCACCGGCGACGTGACGCGCAACCCGGTGCGGCTGAAGAAGATGGTGTTCGAGCAGGAGAACTTCTGGACCGCGCATTTCGGCGGGTCCTACCTCTTCCGCTCCACCGCCACGCCCACGGTCATCACCGGGGAGCCGGACAAGATGGAAGCCGCGGGCCTTGGCGCGGTGATCGCGAAGGGGCATGTGAACAAGCTGGCGCGCTTCCTCACCGACAACGCGCTGGTCGAACCGATCGTGAAGGCGCGCGGCATCGACGCCTCGGCCATCCTGCGCCAGAAGATGGATTTCATCGTCGTGGATGCAGCCCAGGGGGCCGGCATGGACCTGACCGGCGCGACACGGCGCGACATCCGAATGCTGGCCCGCCGCCACGCCGACGACCTGCCCGAGGAATACCACGCGCTGCGCCGCCTCGTCGCCTGGGCGGAGGACGGGGGGGAGTGGCCGCGCATCACCTCGGACCACCCGGCCTATTTCTACACGCTCCGCGCCAGTGCCCATAAGGACACGGACCTTGTGAACATGCTGCTCGCCGAACTGACGCCCAAGGACGTGCGCCAGCTGTTCATCTGCCACAAGGAGCTGTTCTACAGGCTCTACGCCACGTGGACCGAGACCAAGAAAAGCTACGTCGCGGACTTCCTCGCCACCGAATACGCGGTCGACAAGGCGGGCACCCGTGCCGCGCTGTTCGGCCATGAGCCGGCGATGGAGCCGCCCCCGCCGCCCCCGCCGCCCGCCGCGCCGAAGGACGACCTGATCGCCCGAGTCGGTCCCTGGGGCGCGGTCCGGAAGGAAAGGACATGACATGATCGCGCTCGCCCGCCTGTTCCTGCTGCTTTTCGTGCTGCTGACGGTGCTTTACGTGTCGCTGTCGATCTGGTCGCGCCGCACGCGCCGCCGCAAGCTTGGCGAGGACTTCGACGAGGGCGACCGCGAATATGGCGACATCCGCGACGCCTATGTCCGCAAGGGGCTGGAAGACTACGACGACAGCTTCCGCCGGCGACTGATTTTGCTGGTCTATGTGGTCCCGGTTGTCGTGATCGCCTATATCATCTACGTCGTGAACTACACCTGAGGGGACGGGACGCATGAAATACATCAAGTGGACCTTCTGGATCCTCATCGCGCTGACCGTGGGTGCCTTCCTGCACTACACCCTGCCGCAGCACGACATCGTTCGGATCACCGACACCTATGAAAAACGGGTGGATTTCGGCGAGAACTCTCTCTTCTGGGCGAAAGAGGACATCGGTACCGCGACCGGCCAGATCAACCGGGATGTCTTTTTCATCCAGACGGTGAAGAAGAACGGCAAGCCGCTGGTCTACCGGAACGAGGATACCGGCTGGAGCTGGCCGCCCTATTTCAAGTTCGACACCTCCAACCTGCAGGCACAGGCCAGCGATCTGCGCTCCACCGGGGACAATCCGAGATGGGTGCGCGTGACGCATTACGGCTGGCGCATCACCTTCTGGACCATCTTCCCGAACGCCATCGCCATGAAGCCGGTGGATGACCCCGACGCCTTCTACATCCCCTGGCTCAACATCATCATCCTGACCGTACTGTTCGCGATTTTCTGGGCGATCAGGGTGCGCTGGATCCGCTTCCGCGAACGCCGCATCGACCCGCTGGTCGAGGACGTTGACGAAGGCTGGGACAGCCTGACCGACTCTGCCCGCGAACGCCGGGGCCGCCTGTCACGCTGGTTCGCCAGCTGGCGGCGATAGTGGAAACCACCCTCCGCAAGCTGAACGACCGCCTTTCGGATCTGCCGTACCGTTCTGTCGTCGCCGTCGCCGGCCCGCCCGGCGCAGGCAAGTCGACGCTGGCCGAGGGTCTGGTGCTGGCCCAGGATGATGCGGCCCTGCTGCCGATGGACGGGTTCCACTTTGACGATGCGGTGCTGCGCGACCGCGGGCGGTTGCCGTGGAAGGGCGCGCCCGACACGTTCGACGTCGGCGGGCTGCTTTCCGCCCTGAAGCGCCTGCGGGACGGAGAGGACGCGGTTGCCGTGCCCGTCTTCGACCGCGATCTCGAAATCTCGCGCGGGGCGGCGCGGATCATTCCACGGCGGACAAGGCTGATCGTGGTAGAGGGCAACTACCTCCTGCTCGACCGCACGCCCTGGCAGAGCCTGGCGACCTTCTTCGACCTCACAGTCATGATCGACGTGCCGGAGGACGTGCTGCGCGACCGTCTCACCGCCCGCTGGCAGCACCACGGCCTGACGGAGGAGCAGATCGCCCGCAAGCTCGACGAAAACGACCTGCCGAACGGGCGCACCGTGCGCGACGAAAGCCGCGGCGCGGACCTGATCCTGCGGCAGGGCTGACCCTTTCCCCCGCCCGCGATCCGGCGCATCCTGCACCTGTCACGAACGGAGGATGACATGACCCGATCAACCGCCATCGTCACCGGGGCCGCACGCGGCATCGGGCTGGCCACCACCGACCTGTTTCTCGCCGAAGGCCGCCGCGTCGTCATGGTCGACCGCGATGCGGACGAACTCGCCGCCGTCGCCGAAGCCCGGACCAACGTCCTGCCGGTGACCTGCGACGTGTCGGACCCCGCCGCCGTCGCCGCCATGGCCGAAGCCGCGCTGACCGACCTCGGAGAGGTGCATGCCCTTGTCAACAACGCCGGCGTGGCCGATTTCGGCCCGATCGACGACTGTTCCTTTGACACATGGCGCAGGGTCATGGCGACCAATCTGGACGGGGTCTTCCTGTGTTCACAGGCGCTGGCCCCCGCGCTGAAGGCTGCGAAGGGCGCGGTCGTCAACATCGCCTCCATCTCCGGGCTGCGCGCCTCGACCCTGCGGGTGGCCTACGGCACCTCCAAGGCGGCGGTGATCCACCTGACGCAGCAGCAGGCGGCCGAATGGGGCGAACACGGGGTGCGCGTGAACTGCGTCTGCCCCGGCCCTGTGCGGACCAAGCTGGCCATGGCCGTGCACACGCAGGACATCATCGACGCCTATCACGATGCCATCCCCTTGAACCGCTATGGGTCCGAGCGGGAGATCGCGGAGGTGATCGCCTTTCTCTGCTCGGACCGGGCGAGCTATGTCACCGGCCAGCACATCGCGGCGGATGGCGGGTTCGAAAGCACCGGGGTGGGTCTGCCCGCGCTACGCAAATAGCCGCTGCCGTCAGATGAACAGGGGGCCGAGCGGGATCACAAGCATCAGTGCCAGCGTCGCAAGGATCAGCCTCTGCCGGTCCTTGCGCAACAGGCGGCCGCGGGCGAAATCGACGAACACCGCATAGGTCTGCGCCATCCCGATCGGCCCCTGTCCCGCCGCCCCGCGCCGCTGAACCGCGATCTCCGTCAGCCGGAACAGGATACGGAAGGCAAGCACGGTCCAGCCGAGGAACAGCAGCGCCTCGACGGTGAGGTAGAGGATCGTAAGCGCCGTCATGTTGCGCCGGACCAGTAGGCACGGGCGGAGGGCGCGCGGCCGTCCTCGAGAAAGAACTCGTCCAGCTGAGGCGGCGCGAGTCCGGCGTGCTGAAGCTGCACATGCGCCTGGCCCCTGTGGTGGACCTGATGCTGGAACAGGTGGAGCAGCAGCATGTCCACCCGCTCGGTCACGTCAGGATCATGCTGTCTTGCGGTCCGCACGCGGCGGGAGAGCTGCGCGTCCGACAATGCGGAACAGTACCGCGCGAGCCGCAGATCGGCCTCCGCCTGCGCCGCCGCCAGCGCCGCAACCGTGGTGAGCGGCGTGCGGTCATAGACCGACCGACCCCGCCCGCCCTCTTCCAGCGCATCGATGTAATAGAGATCCACTGCGTGGATATGATCCATCGTGGCGGCGAGAGAGGGGAAAAAGCCCGGCCGCTCCGCCATCATCGCGGTCTCGTCCAGCGGGGACATGGCCGCGTAGAGCGTCGCATTGGCCCATGCGTTGTTGAGCGCCATCCGGTGATAGGGTGTCATCCGCCCTCCTGCTGCGCCGGCTCCGGCTGCGGGAGCCTCCGGCGAGAGTATTTTGGGCAAGATGAAGCGGTTTGTCAGCGACTAAAAGCTGACCGTAACGCCGGGCAGGTTCAGCGCCTTGATGAGATCCCGCAGCTCTTGCCGCGCGGCGACGTTGGAGATGTTGAGCTGTTGGACGCCGATGTCCTTGAGGTCGAGCAGCGTCAGCCCGCGCGGGAACAGTTCGCGGAAAATCACCCGTTCGTTGAACCCCGGCACGATGCGGAACCCGATCCGCTTGGACAGCCGCTCCAGCGCCTTTTCCATCTTCGCCTTGTTCACCATCTGCTGCGCGCCGAGCCGGTTGCGCAGCACCACCCAGTCGATCGGCTTCAGCCCGGCCTGCGCACGCAGTTGCCGCGCGTTCCAGACCATTTCGGAATAGACCGAAGGGCCGAGGATCTTTTCACCGTCATTGTCGACATGGGCCAGCAGGTCGAAGTCGATGAAGCTGTCGTTCAGCGGCGTGATCAGCGTGTCGGCCAGCGAATGCGCGACCTGGCTGAGCCGTGTGTGCGAGCCGGGGCAGTCGATCAGAATGAAATCGGCCTCCGCATCCAGCTGCGACACGGCGGCGGACAACGCGTGGTCGTACTGGCTTTCACCCGGCTGAAGCTGCGACCTGTCGACCTCGGGAAGTTCGAGATAGGCGGGGGAGGGCAGGTCAAGCCCTTCCTTCGCAAGGAACTTTGTCCGGTTGTCGATGTACCGCCCGAGTGTCTTCTGGCGCAGGTCGAGGTCCAACGTTGCGACCCGGTGGCCCATGCGCGACAGGGCGGTGGCCACATGCATCGACACGGTGGATTTCCCCGCGCCGCCCTTTTCGTTCCCGACAACGATAATATGCGCCATGCCCGTGTCCCCTTGGCCCGGCTTTTGCCGGTGCTTTCGTGGGCGCTACTATATGTTGGGTCCTGCCTCAAGAAAAGAGTCGCCCTCCGCATGCGGGGGTTTTTCCCGGCGTCGTTGCGGATCTGCCTGTGGTTCTGCTTGTCCCGAGCCGCGAATGCCATGGTCGAATCGCGGGGCGCATGCTAGGTCTGGGGGCATGCTTCAGACCAACCCCAAGATAAGCGGTAATCAGCCCGTCATCCGACAACTCGACGAGGCCGCGATCAATCGTATCGCTGCCGGTGAGGTGGTCGAACGCCCGGCCTCCGCCGTCAAGGAACTGGTGGAGAACGCGCTGGACGCCGGAGCTTCCCGGATCGAGGTGACGGTGGCCGATGGCGGCAAGACCCTGATCCGCGTGCGCGACGACGGATGCGGCATCCCCGCCGACGCCCTGCCGCTGGCACTCGCGCGGCACGCGACGTCCAAGATCGACGGGTCGGATCTGCTCAACATCCACACCTTCGGCTTCCGAGGAGAGGCGCTGCCTTCCCTCGGCGCGGTCGGCCGGCTGCGGATCACCTCCCGCGTGGCGGGGGAGGCCGCGACGGAGATCGCGGTCAACGGCGGGCGGATGGAGCCGGTGCGCCCTGCCGCCCTGTCCCCCGGTACGCAGGTAGAGCTGCGCGATCTCTTCTACGCCACCCCGGCCCGGCTGAAGTTCCTGCGCACCGACCGGGCCGAGGCGCAGGCCGTCACCGACATCGTCAAGCGCCTTGCCATGGCCGAACCCCATGTCGGCTTCACCCTGCGCGATGCCACCGGCGGAGGCGAGGGTCGGGTGGTCTTCCGCGCCGATCCCGAGAGCGGCGACATGTTCGACGCGCTGCACGGTCGGCTGGCCACGGTGCTGGGGCGGGAGTTCGCGGACAACGCGATTCCAGTCGATGCGGAGCGCGAGGGGCTGCGCATGACCGGCTATGCGGCCCTGCCGACCTATTCGCGCGGCGCGGCGGTGGCGCAGTTCCTTTTCGTCAACGGGCGTCCCGTGCGGGACAAGCTGCTGACCGGGGCCCTGCGCGCGGCCTACATGGACGTCCTGAGCCGCGACCGGCATCCGGCGGCGGCGATCTTTGTCTCATGCGATCCGGTACTCGTGGACGTGAACGTGCACCCCGCGAAGTCCGAGGTGCGCTTCCGCGATCCCGGTACCGCGCGCGGTCTGGTGGTGACCGGACTGCGGCACGCGCTGGCGGGCGCGGGGCATCGTGCCTCGACAACCGTGGCCGGGGCGACCCTTGGTGCGATGCGGCCCGAACCGGCGGGACCGGCGCGGGTCTACCAGATGGACCGTCCGTCAGGTCAGGCCCGGGCGGAGGCGTATCGGGCTCAGGCCCCGGAGGTCTTCGACGGCTTTGCCGATCAGCCCTCGGCCCGGTTCGAACCTGTCGTGACAGAAGAGACTGTCGCGTCTGAACGGCTGGAATCCTTTCCCCTTGGTGCCGCGCGCGCGCAGGTGCACGAGAATTACATCATCGCCCAGACCGATCGGGGCATGGTGCTGGTCGACCAGCACGCGGCGCACGAACGTCTGGTCTATGAACGGCTCAAGACCCAGATGGCGGGGACGGGCGTCGCTGCGCAGGCCTTGCTGATCCCCGAGATCGTGGAGCTTTCGGCGAGCGATTGCGCGCGTCTGGAAGAGGTCGCGGACGATCTTTCTACCCTTGGTCTCACCATTGAACCGTTCGGAGGGTCGGCAGTCGCGGTGCGCGAGACCCCTTCAATCCTGGGCGAAGTCGATGCCAGGGCGCTGGTTCTGGACATTCTGGACGAACTGACCGACGCCGGGGACAGCACCGCGCTGAAGTCCCGCATCGACGCGATCCTGTCCCGGGTGGCCTGCCACGGCTCCATCCGTTCGGGCCGACGGATGCGGGTCGAAGAGATGAACGCCCTCCTGCGCGAGATGGAGGCGACTCCGCTCTCCGGGCAGTGCAACCACGGGCGGCCCACCTATGTAGAATTGAAACTGTCGGACATCGAACGCCTGTTCGGGAGGACATGATGCAGATCGGTGCCGTCACGCTTGACCTCAACGATCCGCTGACGCTGGCCGCGCTGGCCGGCGGCGTGCTTGCCCTGCTGATCGTGATCCTGCTGATCCTCGCCTTGCGGGGGGTTGCACGGTCCGCCCGTGCCGCCGAACCGCTGATCTACCAGATGGATCAGCTTGGCCGCGCGGTCGAGGGGCTGGGGCGCGGACAGGAACAGCTGACCGGGGGCCTGACCTCTGTCTCCAACGCACAGGCGACAGGCCAGGCGCAGGTCCTTTCGGCGATGGAAACCCGCCTCGCCGCCGTCCAGCAGCAGATGAGCGACCGTCTGCACGAGAATGCCATGCGCTCTGCCCGTGCACTGTCCGACATGCAGGAACAGGTGAACAAGCAGCTGTCGGGCGGGTCCGAGAAAACGACGAAGAGCCTTGCAGAACTTCAGACCCGGCTGGCCGCAATCGACAAGGCGCAGGAAAACATCACCCGGCTTTCGGGCGATGTTCTGTCGCTTCAGGACATTCTGTCGAACAAGCAGACCCGCGGGGCCTTCGGGGAAATCCAGCTGACCGACATCGTCTCCAAGGCGCTGCCAAAGGACAGCTATTCCCTGCAGCAGACCCTGAACAACGGCAAGCGCGCGGACTGCCTGATCCACCTGCCGAACCCGCCGGGCCCGATCGTGATCGACGCGAAGTTCCCTCTGGAGGCGTACGAGGCCCTGCGCAACGCCGCCTCCGACGGTGAGGCGCGGGCGGCGGCTCAGGCCTTCCGCACCTCGGTCCGGGCGCATGTCAAGGCGATCTCCGAGAAATACATCATCGAGGGAGAGACCGCCGACGGTGCGCTGATGTTCCTCCCATCCGAAGCCGTCTACGCCGAACTGCACGCCAATTTCCCCGAACTGGTACGCGAGGGGTTCGCGGCGCGGGTCTGGATCGTCTCCCCCACAACCTGCATGGCCACCCTGAACACCATGCGCGCGATCCTTAAGGACGCCCGGATGCGCGAACAGGCAGGCGCGATCCGCAATACGCTGAAGCTGCTGCATCGGGATGTCGAGATCGTGGTGGAGCGGGTGCAGAAGCTGGACACCCACTTCAACCAGGCGCGCGCGGACCTGGACGGCATCGGCACGGCGGCGGAGCGGGCAGGCAAACGCGCCGCCCGGTTGGACAATTTCGATTTCGAGGACCTCGCGCCGGACGCCATCGAGGATGCCGGTGCCACGGTTGCGCGGCTGACCCGGCGGGACTGACCGGTCAAAGACGAACGGCCGCGGGGCTCTGCCCCGCACCCCGGAGTATTTCGGGCAAGATGAAGGTCAGATCTTCAGGAACGGCTGCAGCAGGCGCGGAATCAGCGAGGTGAAGCGCAACGGTGCGTCGGTCGCGGCGAGGCAGATGCAATCCGCACCGATGTCCGCCACGGGCATGTGTTCGAGATCCTGATCCGCGACCTCAACGTCACCCCGCACGAAGCGGTCGGTTTCATCCGCAAATGCACCCTGCAGGACGAGAGTCAGCTCCATGCCGCGATGGCCGTGATCCGGGACGGCCGCGCCCGCCGGAATGAACAGCAGCCGGGCGGAGGCGGACTCTGAAGTCGGCAGGATCGCCTGTTTCACGCCACCGCCAACCGACCGCCAGCGGATCGCGTCGACGTCGCCGCCGACATAACTGCGCAGCGGGGCGGGGAGGGCACCCGGAGCCGCCGGGCGCACAGGTTCCGGCGCACGGGTGTCGAGCCGCGCCAGCGCGGAATCCAGGCCGCCCGTTGACATCGCGACGCCTGCCTCTTCCAGCAGCGCGCCGCCGATCTCCTCGTACGCGGCGAGGGTAGCGCGGCAGTCGTCGCACATCGACAGATGGCTGGCGACGACGAGGTTGAACGCCTCCGGCAGGGTGCCGGCGGCATACCCCATGAGCAGCTGTTCCGTCAGGTGATGCTTGATGGTCATTCTCTCACCCCATTGCATGGCGCAGCTTGTCCAGCGCCAGCCGTATCCTTGACTTGATCGTGCCGAGCGGCAGCCCGGTCACATCCGCGATCTCCCGGTGCGAGAGGTCGCCGAAATAACACTTCTCGATCAGCTCGCGCTGCGCCTCGGGCAGACCCTTCAGCGCGACGCCAAGCCGGTCGCTTTCCTGTTGCAGCACCAGCCCGTCTTCCTGGGCCGTCTCCGGTTCGGGCCCCCATCCCAGGTCTTCGGGTTCGGGCCGCCGGTCGCGCCGGGCCAGGTCGATCCGTCGGTTACGGGCGATGGTGAAGACCCAGGTGGCGACGCTGGCGCGGGCGGGATCGTAGAGATGCGCCTTGTTCCACACCGTCACCATCACATCCTGCGCACAGTCCTCTGCCACCGCCGGGTCAGAACCCGCCCGGATCAGGAACCCCTTCACCCTCGGCGCGAAATGACCGAACAGCCGGGCAAACGCCGCCCGGTCGCGCTGATCGCGCACGCGGAGCATGTCGCTGATCAGAATGGCCTTCTCCGTCTCCTCCGGCGGTGTTTCCGTCACGCGCGCCTTCCCCCTCGTTCCGGTCCGAGGCCTAGCACGGGCAACGGACACAGGCGAGGCGCGATCCGGGGTATCTGCGATCTGCTGCAACATGACCTTGATACGCGGTCCTGATCGCTCCGGATCAGCGGGGCCGCGAAATATTTTCGCCGCGATGCATCCGCTGCGCGCTCGCCGCCGTATCTGTCTGTGAAACGCCGAAAAAAGGGTCCCTGAATGCCATTCGAAGCCATCCCGCCTCTCCGTCGCCGCATCGCCGTGGTGGGCGGAGGCATCTCCGGCCTCGGAGCGGCGCGCCTGCTGTCCGCCACCCGTGATGTGACCCTGTTCGAGGCGGAGCCGCGTCTTGGTGGCCATGCCCGGACCCTGATGGCCGGCAAGCGCGGGGACCAGCCGGTCGATACCGGTTTCATCGTCTTCAACAAGGTGAACTACCCCCTGCTGACCGCGATGTTCGACGACCTCGGCGTGCCGGTGGCCAAGTCTGACATGAGCTTCGGCGCCTCTGTCCGGGGCGGTCGGATGGAATACGGGCTGACCAACCTGCGCGCGGTCTTCGCCCAGCTTCGCAACGCCGCGAGCCCCCGCTTCCTCGGCATGCTGCGCGACGTGATGCGGTTCAATGCGCGGGCACTGGACACCTCCCAGACGCCGGGCATGACCATCGGCGGGCTGCTGGAGGCGCTTGGTACCGGAGTATGGTTCCGGGATTACTACCTGCTGCCGCTTTCCGGGGCGATCTGGTCCACCCCGAAGGAGAAGATCCTCGATTTTCCCGCCGATGCAATGATCCGCTTCTTCGAGAACCACGCCCTGCTGAGCCACACCGGCCAGCATCAGTGGTACACGGTGCAGGGCGGGTCGGTGCAATATGTGGACCGGGTTGCCGCCGCCCTGACCCGCGATGGCGTGTCCATCCGTGCGGGTACGCCGGTTCAGGCGGTCCGCCGCACGCTGACCGGCCCCGAGATCCGGACCGGCGGCCACGGCTGGGAAAGCTTCGACGAGGTGGTGCTCGCAACCCATTCCGACATCACGCTCCGCCTGCTCACCGATCCGACGGTCGAAGAAGCAGCGGCGCTTGGCGACATTCGCTATCAGCCCAACCGGGTGGTGCTGCACTGCGACGACGCCGTCATGCCGCGCTCGCGCCTCGCCTGGTCGTCGTGGAACTACCGGGAGGGTGCCGGGAAGACGGGCGACTCCATCGACCTGACCTACTGGATGAACCGCCTTCAGCCGATCCCGAAGGACGACCCGATGTTCGTCACCCTGAACGCCACCCGCCGCATCGATCCGGCGAAAGTCTATGATGAGGTCACCCTGCATCATCCCGTTTACGACCTCGCGGCGCTGCGGGCCCAGAAGGACATGGCGCGGATCAACGGGCGCAACGACACCTGGTTCTGCGGCGCCTGGATGCGCAACGGCTTCCACGAAGACGGGCTGGCAAGCGCGGCCGACGTCGTGAACGCCATTCAGCGGCGGGAACGGCGCAGCCCGGCGCTGGCGGCGGAATGACTGTCCCCGCGCCCCAGATGCTGCGCGGCCATACCTGGCACGGCCGCAAGGGCGCACAGCGCAACGCCTTTCGCTACGGTGTGGATTACGTGCTGATCGACGCGGAGGATACGGAAAGCCCGACGCCGCTATTCGCCCGCAACGCCCGCGCCTTCGCCGCAGTGCATGACAAGGATCACGGCGGACCGCCGGGGCGGGGGCGCGGCGCGGCCTGGATACGGGATGTGCTGAAGGCGCGCGGCCTGCCCGACCCGCATCGCATCCGCCTGCTGACCCAGCCCCGGATCCTCGGCCATGTCTTCAATCCGGTGTCCTTCTGGCTCTGTGACGGGACGGACGGCACGCCGTGGTGCATCATCGCGGAGGTCACCAACACTTTCGGCGACCGCCACGCCTATCTCTGCCGTCACGACAATCTTGGCCCGATCACCCGCGACCGGGACCTGCAGGCCGCGAAGCTGATGCATGTCTCGCCCTTCCAGCCGACGGAGGGGA
The DNA here is from genome assembly GCF_014638275.1 of Primorskyibacter flagellatus. Taxonomy (GTDB): domain Bacteria; phylum Pseudomonadota; class Alphaproteobacteria; order Rhodobacterales; family Rhodobacteraceae; genus Pseudooceanicola; species Pseudooceanicola flagellatus_A. Next base: position 2,691,899 of record NZ_BMFJ01000001.1, on the reverse strand, counting down.
CCTACCGCTTCCGCTTCGACATCGCCGGCGACAGGATCGGCATCCGGATCGACTATGACCGCGACGGGGGCGGGGTCGTCGCCACCCTGACCGGCGCGCTGATCCCGATGACCACCCGCGCGCTGCTTACCGCATTCCTGCGCCGCCCCTTCGGGTCCCTGCGCGTATTGGCGCTGATCCACTGGCAGGCGCTGAAGCTGAAACTGGGCGGCGCACGCTATCGCAGCCGTCCGCCGGCCCCCGCGCAGGACGTGTCGGGCTGAGGAACCCCGCCGCGCGGGCGACGTTGACCATGAAAGGAGACAGGCATGCGGGACTGGCAGGGTAGGACTTATTGGCTGATCGGGGCCAGCGACGGGCTGGGCGCAGCCCTGGCCCGGCAGATGAGCCGCGCCGGTGTGCATCTGATCCTGTCCGCCCGGTCCGAAGACGCGCTTGCGAAACTGGCTGCCGACCTGCCAGGCCCCGCCCGTGTCCTGCCGCTTGACGTGACCGACAGCGATGCCGTCACCCGCGCCGCGGTGGAAGCGGGAGAGATCGACGGCATGGTCTATCTCGCCGGGGCCTACTGGCCTTTCGGTGCGAAAGACTGGAATGCCGAGCAGGCCGAAACCATGGGGGATGTGAACTTCCTCGGCTCCCTGCGCGCCGTAGGAGCCGTCCTGCCCGGAATGCAGGCGCGGGGGCACGGGCATATCGTTCTGACCGGATCGCTCACCGCCTACGGCGGCCTGCCCGGCGCCGCCCCTTACGTCGCCACCAAGGCGGGCATCATGGCGCTTGCCGAAAGCCTGCGCTGCGACCTGCGGCGGACGGACATCGATGTGCAGCTTCTCAACCCCGGCTACATCCGCACCCGGCTGACTGCGAAGAACGACTTCGCCATGCCCGGAATGATGGAGCCGGAGGACGCCGCCCGCATCTGCTTTGAACACATGAACTCGGACAGCTTTTCGCGCGCCTTCCCGACATGGTTCTCGTTCCTGTTTCGGGGCGCGCGGTTTTTGCCGGGATGGCTCTATTTCCGCCTGTTTGCGTAAGATCAAGGCCGCGCCCGCGACCTCCGCGCAGACTGGACCTGTCAGCAAGGAGAGACGAACATGGCCGAAGACAGTCTTGAGATAGCAACCGACAAGGTGGCGCAGGTGATCCTGATGGCACGCGAACTGGACCGGGCCGAACCGGAACTGCGCGCCTTCATCGACGACATGACGGAAGAGGAGGCGCAGAGCCTTGTTGCACTTATGTGGATCGGGCGCGGCACCTTCGACGCCGACGATCTGGAGGAAGCGCTGCGCACCGCGCGGGACGAGGCCGACCACTCCGCCGCGGATTACCTGCTCGGTTCGCCACACCTCTCCGACCATCTCGAAAACGGACTCGACGCGCTTGGCCTGTCGGCCGGCGAGGACGAGGACGACCTGATCCGGGGCGGCTGACCGCCTTGACCTTCCTCGGGGGCTTGATACGCTGGACGGAGAATTTATCACGATAAATTCCGCCAGCCGAAAGGACCCTCATGCTGCCCGTCAATCCCGAACGGTTCCTGGCCGATCTGCACCACCTGCGCAGCTTCGGTGCCTCCGGCGTCCTGAAAGGCGTTGTCCGACCCGCCTTCTCCGACCCCGACATCGCCGCCCGCAAGTGGCTGGCGCAGCAATATGCGGAGGCTGGCCTGACCACGCAGTTCGACCCCGTGGGCACGGTCTGGGGCCTGGCGGAGGGGCGCTCCCTGCTTGTCGGCTCCCACTCCGACAGCCAGCCCGAGGGCGGCTGGCTCGACGGCGCGCTTGGCGTGATCTGCGGGCTGGAACTGGCCCGCGCGGGGGCGGAGGCCGGTGTGCCGATCTCGGCCGTTTCCTTCCAGGACGAGGAGGGGCGCTTCGGGGTGACCACCGGCAGCCGGGTCTGGGGCGGTTTCACCTCGCTCGACGACGCCGACAGGCTGACCGACACCTCCGGCACCACCTTCGCCGAGGCACGCGCCCGCATGGCAGACCTCGCCGGTGACTTCCCGGACCCAAAGCGGTTCCTTGGCTTCCTCGAATGCCACATCGAACAGGGCCCCTGGCTCGACAAGGCGGGGGAGGCGGCGGGCATCGTGACGTCGATCGTCGGCATCCGCGACATGCGCATCACCTTCCATGGGCAGCAGAACCACGCCGGGACAACACCCATGCACCTGCGCCGGGATGCCTATCGCGGGATGCTGGCCTACCAGCAGAAGATCATCGACCGCTTCCGCAACGTGGTGGTTCCCGAAACGGTATGGACGACCGGCCACGTCGAACTCTACCCCGGTTCCCACTCCATCGTTCCGGGCCGCTGCACCTTCTCGATGCAGTGGCGGGACGGCGACCGCGACCGGTTGGAACGGATGGAGGAAATCATCCGCGAGGCCATCGCCGAAACCGCCGAAGAGCTGGGCCTCACCGCCGAAACCACCGGAATGCTCGCCCTCGATCCAGTCCCGATGGACCCCGCCTTCCGCAAGGCGCTCGAAACGGGGGCCGAGGCCGTCGCCCCCGGCCGCTGGCGCTCCATGCCTTCCGGCGCCCTGCACGACGCGACTTCCGTCGCTGCCCACTTGCCGGTCTCGATGCTGTTCGTCCCGTCGATCAACGGCATCAGCCATGCGTTCGAGGAGGATACGGCGGAAGAGGATCTCGTCGCGGGCCTCAGGATCATGGCCCACGCGGCGGAGAGGATGGCGGGAGCCTAGAACTCCAGCCGCCCGGCCAGTGCCATGAGCGCTCCGGCGGTTTCGGTGCCCATGATCGCCGGGTGCAGGTGGCTGCCGTCAATATGCTCCACCGGCCAGCCGAATTTCTCCGCCTCGCGGGCGGCGTGGTCGTAGAAGTGCGACAGACGCAGGTAGGCGGTCGGAATGCCGCTGCGGTCAGGCAGGTCTAGCCGCTGGTCCAGCCAGCCGGTCGGGAACTGGCGTTCCTCTCCGCGCAGCACTTCCACCAGATCGGGGCGCAGCCGGGCAAGGGGGCCGAGGCCGAGCGGTTCCGCCATGTCGTCCGGCCACCAGTCCGACCAGCGCGGCAGGGCCTCTGGCCCCGTCCGCCCTTTCAACAGGGAGGTCACCCGCTCCGGCAGGATGGGGCAGGGGCCCTTTTCCGCCGGAATCTCACCGTCCATCAGGATCAGTGCCGATGCCCCGACCTGTGGGGCGAGCCACGCCGCAAGCACCGTCCCGGCGGAATAGCCCACCACAACCGGAGCCGGGTCGCGCGGGACAACCGGCAGCATCGACAGGGCCCAGTCGTCCAGCGAGGGCAGGGCGTCGGGATGGGCAGCATGGGGATCAGGCTCCGTCACCAGGGCGCCGGCGGCGCGCAGCGCCTCCGCCGTGTCCAGCATGGAACTGCGCCCGACAAACGGCCCGGTGACCAGCACGACATGGCTCAGCTCCATTTCACGTCTCCCAGAAAGATATAACCCGCCCCGTATATGGTCTTGATCAGCCGGGGATTCTTTGGGTCCTCGCGCAGTTTTGTCCGGAGCCGGGAAATCCGCACATCCATCGCCCGGTCAAAGCTGTCGCCCGCCGCCCCGCCAAGTGTTTCCTGCATCATCGCGCGAGAGATCAGGCGTTTCGGACGTTCCAGAAACAGCCGAAGAACCTCTCCCTCGGCGTGGGAAAAGGGCACTTCCTCCCCCGCCGCATCTTCAAGCACGAAACTGTCGAACCGCGCTATCCAGCCTTCGAAATGCGCCACTTCGGACGTTTCTGCCGCCGCCCGACCGCGCCGCAGCCGGGCGCGCACCCGCGCGACGACCTCGGCCGGATCGAAGGGCTTGATGATGTAGTCGTCCGCGCCCAGTTCAAGCCCCGTTACCCGGTCCTGCACCTGCGCCCGGCCCGAGATGATGACAACCGTCGCCCCCTTTTCCAGCGCCAGCCGGTGAATCAGCGTCAGCCCGTCCCGGTCCGGCAGCGACAGGTCCAGGAGGCAGAGGTCCGGGGTGATCGACTGAAGCGCCGCCTCGAATTCGGTCGCGCGGGAAAAGCCCATGGTGCGATAGCCGGCCTCTTCCAGCGCGGCGGACAGCATCGACCGGATCTCGGGCTCGTCGTCGAGGATCGTGACAAGGGGGCTGTCGGTCATTGCGGCAGGGCTCCGGAACTCAGAAGGTGCGACAGGGTCACAGCGTCGAAAGGTTTGCGCAAGACCGGCGTGCGCTGTGCTGCCTGCAGGTGCAGCGGATGATCCGGCCGGAGCGAGGTCATCATGTAACAGGGCGGCGCATCCTCGGGCAAGCTGTCGAACAGGTCGATGCCGGTCAGCGATCCCTCCAGCGTGATGTCCGACAGGATCAGCGTCAGGCCGGGCACGGCGGCGACCAGTGACCGGGCTTCCTCCACGCTGGCGGCCTCGATCACCGAATAGCCCTCTGCCCGCAGCAGACGGCGCACGGTCTGGCGCAGATCGGGGCTGTCTTCTACCAGCAGGGCGAGGCCGGGGGCGGCGGCGGCCTGTGCCGGGCGCCACGGCAGCTGCAGCGTCACCACACCGCCGCCGCGCGGCCCGTTGCCGATCTTCATCCGCCCGCCGACCGTCTGGGTCATGTCATAGACCATCGACAGTCCAAGCCCGGTCCCCGCGTCCCCCTTGGTCGTGAAGAACGGGTCCAGCGCATGGGCCAGCGCCGCGTCCGAAAAGCCGGATCCGTCATCGCTCACCGTCAGCTCCAGCCAGGTGTCTTTGAGGTTGCGCGCGCGCAGCACCACCGTGCCGCTCCCGTCCACCGCATGCCCGGCGTTCAGCAGCAGGTTCAACAAGCTGTCCTGCAGCAGCGCCACGTCCAGCATCAGCCGTGCGTTGCCGGTGTCGTCCCTGATCTCCAGTGTCACCCCGGCGCCGAGCGTCGGCGCCGTCAGCGTGGCGAGATCGCCCAGAACCTCCGCGATATCCACCGGCGCCGGAGAAGGCCGCCGCTCGGCGGTCATGTTCGCGAGCCCGTTCAGCAGGTCGCCCCCGCGCCGCGCCGCCGCCATGGTCGCCCCGACCAGCCGCTCGGCCTCGGGGCCAAGCGACATCGCCTCCAGCCGAGACTGCATGCCGAGGATGATCGTCAGAAGGTTGGAAAAATCATGCGCCATCCCGCTGGTCACCTGCGCCGCAAGCTGCCGACGCCGCGACTGCGCCAGTGCCGCGCGGGTCTGCGATTCCTCCGTCACGTCGGTCGACATGATATAAGCTCCGCCTTCGCCATCCGGGGTCAGGGCGGTCCGGATCCGGCGGGAGCTCAGCGCATCGGTGAATTCGAAGGCCGCGCTCTTTCCATCGAAGGCGCCGTCCACATAGGTCCGCACCGCGCCGTAGGCCTGCGCACCCAGAACGTCGGCCATATGCATCCCGAGGATGTTTGTCGGCCGCCCCGGCATGATCGTGGACAGCCGCCGGTTGGAATAGGTGTAGACCCGCTCCGCCGAGATATGCGCGATGTGGGCCGGCATCATTTCGGTCGTCAGCCGGATCCGCGCTTCCATCTGGGTCAGTTCGCCCCGTGCCTCCTCCAGCGCCGCATTGGTGGCCTGCAGTTTGCGGTTGGCCGCGGCGAGGTCCTCCGCATGGTTCAGGAGCTGGTCCGACAGTTCCTCCGACCGGCTGCGCAGAAGATCCTCCTGTCGCTTGATGTCGGTGATGTCGGTATAGACCGTGACCCATCCCCCCTGCGGCAACGGAGACCCTTCGACCGAAATCACCCGCCCGTTCGACCGGGGCCGTTCGAAGTAGTGCGGCACGAAGGCCTGTGCCTGCGCTACCCGTTCCGCCACCATCGCGTCGACGTCGCCGGGGGGACCGTATTCGCCCGAAACGACAAGGTGCCGGATCGTGTCGTCGAACCGCGCCCCAGGTTTCGTCAGTGCGGAGGGAAGGGAAAACATCTGCACGAACTGCCGGTTACACAGCACCAGCCGCAGGTCCTCGTCATAGATCGACAGGGCCTGCTGGATCAGGTTCAGCCCCGCGCGGGTCAGGCTGTCGCGTGCCGCGAAGTCCATCGTGGTCTCCGGATGTGTCAGGGGGAGGGTGTAGCATCGGCAAGGGGGGCGGGAAAGAAGCGGTGTGCTGGCGGGGGTGGTGGGTTTGGAAACCCACCCTGCATCTGTATTCTGCCGCAATTCCCTCACCGCGGTTCCCTACGGCCTGACCGAAGGACCCTGGGCCCGCGGTTGACAGCTTCGCGGTGGCCCGGCCGTTCCACCGACCCATTGTTACAATTCGTTAGATTCCCGAAATGATGCCGAAAGACTTCCCGGCGAGTCCTTGATGACATTCCGGTAACGGAAGGATTCGCCCGAGAGCGGCGGACCGGCGTGAGGAGACGCCGGACAAGGGAGGGGAAAACGTATGGCAACTGCGTCCACCGGCGCGGGTGAATTCGTGTCGATACCGGCACTGCTTGACCGCAACGCCGCTGAATTCGGAACGAAGGCCGCCTACCGCGAAAAGGAATTCGGGATCTGGCAGACCTGGTCCTGGTCCGAAACGCGCGACGAAATCCGCAACCTCGCCCTCGGGCTCATCAACCTCGGCGTCAACAAGGGCGACTTTATCGCGATCATCGGGTCGAACCGACCGCATCTCTACTGGTCCGTCGTTGCGGCCGAGATGGTTGGCGCGATCCCCGTCCCGGTCTACCAGGACAGCGCGGCCGAGGAGATGGCCTATGTGCTGGACCACTGCGGCGCGCGTTTCGTCATCGCCGAGGATCAGGAGCAGGTCGACAAGGTCATCGAGGTGCAGGAAACGCTTCAACAGTTCGAACAGCTCATCTACCTCGACCCGCGCGGCCTGCGCAAATACGACCATTCCCGCCTGCACGCCTACACCCATGTGCAGGAAGAGGGCCACGCCATGCGCGATGAACTGACGGCAGAGCTCGACCGCCGCCAGGCCGCAATCACCTACGACGACACCTGCGTTATGCTCTACACCTCCGGCACCACCGGCAAGCCCAAGGGCGTGGTGCTGTCCAACCGCAACATCATCGAAACCTCCATCGCCTCCTCGGACTTCGACAGCCTGAACCGGGGGGACGAGGTGCTGGCCTATCTGCCGATGGCCTGGGTCGGCGACTTCATCTTTTCCATCGGGCAGGCCTACTGGACCGGCTTCTGCGTCAACTGCCCGGAAAGCGAGGAAACGCTTCTGGGCGACCTGCGCGAGATCGGGCCGACCTACTACTTCGCCCCGCCCCGCGTGTTCGAGACCCAGCTCACCACCGTCATGATCCGGATGGAGGACGCAACCCGGATGAAGAAGTGGCTGTTCAAGACCTTCATGGATCACGCCAAGCGGGTCGGCCCCGCGATCCTCGACGGCAAGTCCGTCGGTGCCTGGGACCGGTTCAAGTACATGCTCGGCGGCCTGTTCATCTACGGCCCGCTCAAGAACACGCTCGGCCTCAGCCGCGTGCGCGTCGGCTACACGGCGGGGGAAGCGATCGGGCCGGAAATCTTCCAGTTCTACCGCTCCCTCGGGATCAACCTGAAACAGCTCTACGGCCAGACCGAAGCCTCCGTCTTCATCACGCAGCAGCCGGATGGAGAGGTCCGTGCGGATACCGTCGGCGTGCCCTCGCCCAAGGTCGAGGTCAAGATCGGCGAGACCGGGGAGGTCTTCTACCGCTCTCCCGGCGTCTTCGTCGAATATTACAAGAACGCGGAAAGCACCGCCTCAACCAAGGACGCGGAGGGCTGGGTGGCCACCGGCGACGCGGGCTTTTTCGAACCCGACACCGGCCACCTGCGCATCATCGACCGTGCCAAGGACGTGGGCAAGATGGCCGACGGGTCGATGTTCGCGCCCAAATACGTGGAGAACAAGCTAAAGTTCTACCCGAACATCCTCGAGGCCGTGGTCTTCGGCAATGGCCGCGACCGCTGCACCGCCTTCATCAACATCGACCTGTCGGCAGTCGGCAACTGGGCGGAGCGCCACAACATCGCCTATTCGTCCTACCAGGAACTCGCCGGGCATCCGCAGGTTGTCGCCGCCATTCAAGCGCATGTGGAAGAGGTCAACGCCTCCGTCGCCGCGGACGAGATGCTCTCGGGCTGCCAGATCCACCGCTTCCTGATCCTGCACAAGGAACTGGACGCCGATGACGGCGAAATGACCCGCACCCGCAAGGTCCGCCGCCGCATCATCGAGGAGAAATACCACGACCTCATCACCGCGCTCTACGACGGGTCCGAGCGGATCTCGACCAGGACCGAGGTGACATATGAGGACGGCCGCAAGGGCTACATCTCGGCCACGCTGGAAATCCGTGATGCGAAGACCGTGCCGGTGACGACGCAGAAGGTGGCGGCGGAATGACCCGCGCAGGACAGGAGGCTCCCCATGCTTGACCAGACCGAAGGCTATGTGACCGCCGACGGCCGCCAGATCGGCCCCGTGGTCATGGAGATGAAGAACATTACCCTGCGCTTCGGCGGTGTGGTGGCGATCAAGGACATCTCCTTCGACATTCGGGAGGGAGAGATCCGCGCGATCATCGGCCCGAACGGCGCGGGCAAGTCCTCCATGCTCAACGTCATCTCGGGCTTCTACGTCCCGCAGGAGGGCGAGGTGCTCTACAAGGGCAAGCCGCGTCCGCCGATGAAACCCTACGAGGTCGCGCGTCAGGGCATCGCCCGAACCTTCCAGAACATCGCGCTGTTCGAAGGCATGACCGTGCTCGACAACGTCATGACCGGGCGGCTGAACCACATGAAATCCAACATGCTGGCGCAGGCGATCTGGAAGGGGAAGGCGGAACGCGAAGAGGTCGCCAACCGCGAGGTGGTCGAGAAGGTCATCGACTTTCTCGAAATCCAGAACATCCGGAAAACCCCGGTGTCACGCCTGCCCTACGGTCTGAAGAAACGGGTCGAACTGGCCCGCGCGCTGGCCGCCGAACCGTCGCTTCTGCTGCTGGACGAACCCATGGCCGGTATGAACGTCGAAGAAAAGGAGGACATGTCCCGCTTCATCCTCGACGTGAACGACGAATTCGGCACCACTATCGCCCTGATCGAACACGACATGGGGGTGGTGATGGACCTCTCCGACCGGGTGGTCGTGATGGATTACGGTAAAAAGATCGGCGACGGCACCCCGGATGAGGTGCGCAACAACCAAGACGTCATCGACGCCTATCTCGGCGTGGCACATGACTGACCGCGCCCGCGATAAAACGGGCTCAGAGCCGTTCGAACACCCGGTAGGTGCGCGTCGGAACCTCCTGCATCCAGGTGTCGTAGCGTTCCCAGCTGATCTTGCCGATATTGGGCGCCCAGGGGTCCAGTACCTTGACGAAGGTGCCCGAGCCAGTCGGATTGCCGTCGCTGCGTACGCCGGCGACCACCACCATGTGCCCCGGAGAAGCACTTCCCGCCGCGTATTCGTCCGCCTTCCACAGCATGTCCAGCATGATCGGACCGCGCCGGATCAACGCCACGAAAGCGGGCGTGCCCCAGGACATCGGCGCGTAACAGCGCAGCCCGTGAACCATGCCGTACTTGGTCCCCGTGACGATCGCCTGATCGGAGCCGGAGCTGTTCTTCAGCCCGCCGCTTGCGCCGATCATGTCGGGCGGGGTCTTGGCAATCACCGCGGGCACGTTGGACTTGGTCATCATCGCGGTGGACGCGGCCCAGCAGGTCGTGTTGGTCGGCTGCGGGATATGCGTGACCTGATGCTCGATCTCGACAATGGGCGAGGGGCGGTCAAGTTCCGCATGGGTCTTGGGGCCGACGATCCCGTCCGCGACCAGCTTGCGCGCCTTCTGGAACGCGACAACCGCCGCCTTGGTCTTCGGTCCGAAGATTCCGTCCGCCACAAGCAGCGGCGTCGGGTTCTGCCGGATATTCACCTTGATCTGGACGGAGGCCACGACCGGCCCCCTCGATCCTGTCATCACAGTCTGTGCCATGGGGTCGGCGTCCTTTCCTCGGAAGGGTGCTGGCGTGACAATACGTGCCGCCCTGAGTCGCCTCAATTGCAAATGAACGGAGCACCGGGACATGCCTGATCAGCTTCTCTTCGGAATGGAAGTCTTCCTGAACGGTCTTATGGCCGGGGTGCTTTACGCCCTCGTCGCGCTCGGCTTCGTGCTGATCTACAAGGCGTCGGGGATCTTCAACTACGCGCAGGGGGTCATGGCGCTGTTCGCCGCGCTGACCCTCGTCGGGATCATGGAGGGGCAGGTGCCCTTCGCCCATCTCATCAACGCGGTCTTCGGGACAGAGGTGCATCACTTCGGCTGGCACTTCCCCGCGCTGGTCGGGATCATCCTGACCGTCGCCGTGATGGTCGGGCTGGCCTGGCTGGTCAACACGCTCATCATGAAGCATCTGGTGAACCAGGAACCGATCATCCTGTTCATGGCGACCATCGGCCTCGCCTATTTCATGGAGGGTCTGGGCGACCTGATGTGGGGTGCCGACATCAAGAAGCTCGACGTCGGCCTGCCGCAGGGGATCAACGGGGTGATCGACGACTTCACCTTCAACCTGTTCGGTTACGGCTTCTTCATCGACAACCTCGATCTCTGGGCGACGGCGATTGCCATCATCCTCGTGATCGCGCTGATGCTCTTCTCCCAGTACACCAAGCAGGGCCGCGCCCTGCGCGCCGTGGCCGACGACCATCAGGCCGCACTGTCGGTCGGAATCTCGCTCAACTTCATCTGGGTGCTGGTCTGGTCCATCGCGGGCTTCGTCGCGCTGGTCGCGGGCATCATGTGGGGCGCGAAGTCCGGGGTACAGTTCTCGCTCTCCCTGATCGCGCTCAAGGCCCTGCCGGTTCTGATGCTGGGCGGGTTCACTTCCATCCCCGGCGCCATCGTCGGCGGGCTCATCATCGGCGTGGGCGAAAAGATGTTCGAATTCCTCATCGGCCCGCTGGTCGGCGGCGCGACCGAGAACTGGTTCGCCTATGTCCTCGCGCTTCTCTTCCTCGTCTTCCGGCCGCAGGGCCTGTTCGGCGAGAAGATCATCGAGAGGGTTTGACCATGTGGGCTTTTCCCGACGCACACGCGCTCGCGATCAACGAACTGACGGCAGAGCAGCAGCAGGACCGCCCCGCGCCGGCCAGGCCCGTCAAGGAACGGACCAAGGCGAAGGCCACCGGCGAAGACGCTCTGAACAGGGCGCTGGAAAGGGTGCAGGCATGACGACGTTCTTCCTGACGGCCCTCGCCCTGCTGGCCCTGACCGCCATCCCGACACCTTGCCGCGCCGAAGCCCCGGTGCCCGCGCGTGCTCCGAAAAACGGAAAGGTCTGAGAAATGTTCTACCGCGAAGCCGGCGACTTCAAGACAAGCTACGTCGACGATAACCAGACCTTCCCGATCAAGTTCGATCGCTGGCGCTACTATGCCGTGCTGGCCTTCGCCTTCGGCGTGGTGCCCTTCATCATCAACGACTACTGGGCCAATGCCGTCCTGCTGCCCTTCCTGATCTACGCCATCGCGGCGATCGGGCTGAACATCCTTGTCGGCTACTGCGGGCAGGTGTCGCTTGGCACCGGGGGTTTCATGGCCGTGGGCGCCTATGCGACCTACAAGCTGATGACGTCCTTCCCGGACATCAACCTGTTCTTCCACATCATCATCGCCGGGGGCATCACCGCCGTCGTCGGCGTGCTGTTCGGCCTGCCGTCCCTGCGGATCAAGGGCTTCTACCTCGCAGTTGCGACGCTGGCGGCGCAGTTCTTCCTTGTCTGGCTCTTCAACCGGGTGCCGTGGTTCTACAACTACTCCGCCTCGGGCCAGATCAACGCGCCGGAGCGCACCATCTTCGGCCATGCCATCTCCGGCCCGGCCAGCGAACCCTGGGCGGTCTACCTGTTCTGCCTCGTCTTCACCGTGGGCTGCGCGATCCTCGCCCGGAACCTCACGCGGGGAACCGTGGGGCGGAAATGGATGTCGATCCGCGACATGGACATCGCGGCGGAAATCATCGGGGTGAACCCGCTCGGCGCGAAGATCACCGCCTTCGCCGTGTCGTCCTTCTTCATCGGCATCTCGGGCGCGCTGTTCTTCGCCGTCTACCTCGGCGCGGTCGAGGTCGGAGAAGTCTACGGCATCAACAAGTCCTTCCTCGTGCTCTTCATGATCATCATCGGCGGGCTCGGCTCCATCTTCGGCAGCTTCGCGGGCGCGGCCTTCCTGGTCTGCATGCCGGTGCTGCTCAAGAACCTGCTGGTCGGCACGCTCGGCTGGCCGACCGATCTGGCCGCGCATCTGGAACTGATGATCGTCGGCCTGCTCATCATCATCTTCCTGATCGCCGAACCGCACGGGCTCGCCCAGCTCTGGCGCGTCAGCAAGGAGAAGCTCAGACTTTGGCCCTTCCCGCACTGAGGCGGGGCCGGGCTCATAACGACCGGGGAGAGGAGCCCCGGCGCATCGAAACCATCGGATAAACTAGGGAGGTACCTTACCGATGAAGACCAAGACCCTTATCACCGCAGCCGCGGCCGCCATGATGGCCGCCGCTCCGGCGCTGGCGGATCTCTACATCCCGTCGCTCACCTACCGCTCTGGCCCCTACGCCGCGAACGGCATTCCGACCGCGGACGGGTATTCCGACTATTTCACCCTGCTGCAGGAACGTGACGGCGGCATCGGCGGCGCAAAGATCGTCTTCGAGGAATGCGAAACCGGCTACAACACCGAGAAGGGCGTGGAATGTTACGAGGCGGTCAAGTCCAAGAACCCGCTGACCATCCACCCCTGGTCCACCGGGATCACCTACCAGCTGATCCCCAAGGCGACCGCCGACGGCATCCCGGTCCACTCGGTCGGCTACGGCCGGACCTCCGCCAAGAACGGTGAGGTCTTCCGCTGGATCTTCAACTACCCGGCAAACTACTGGGACGGCGCGTCCCATGCGATCAGTCACATCCTCGACCAGGAAGGCGGCGATCTGAAGGGCAAGAAGGTCGCGCTGGTCTACCACAACTCCGCCTTCGGCAAGGAGCCGATCCGGACGCTGGAAGAACTGGGCAAGATCCACGGCTATGAGCTCACCCTGCTGCCCGTCGACCACCCCGGTCAGGAACAGAAGTCGCAGTGGCTTCAGGTCCGCCGCGAAAAGCCCGACTACGTCATCATGTGGGGCTGGGGCGTGATGAACCAGGTCGCCGTGCAGGAAGCCGTGAACATCCGCTTCCCGATGGACCACTTCATCGGCATCTGGTGGTCCGGATCCGAGAACGACGTGCGTCCGGCAGGCGAAGGTGCCAACGGGTACAAGGCTCTGACGTTCAACGGTCTGGAAAAGGACTACCCGATCTTCGCGGACCTGAAGAAATACGTGCATGACGCCGGCAAGGGCGCAGGCGCGGGCGATCAGGTCGGCACGGTGCTCTACATGCGCGGTCTTTACTCGGCCCTGATGACGGCGGAAGCCATCAAGAAGGCGCAGGAGATCCACGGCACCGCGGATGTGACGCCCGCCATGGTGCGTGACGGTTACGAGAACCTCGAGATTACCGAGGCGACCTACGAGGCGCTCGGCCTGCCCGGCTTCGGCCCCGAGATCAAGGGCTCCTGCCAGAACCACGGCGGCCAGGGTCTTGGCGCGGTGTCCCAGTGGGATGCGGCGGCGGACAAGTTCGTGCTCATCACCGACTACATCGAGTCCAACCAGGACGTGATCCAGCCGCTGATCGCCGAGGACAGCCAGGCCTACGCCGACGAAACCGGCATCACGCCGAACTGCGACTGACCTGACCCCGCCCCGGCCGGCCACACACCCGGCCGGGGCACCCCCACCTTTCTGCAAGAGGACCGCCCAGATGCTGGATGCCGGACAAACCCAGGAAAAGCTCCTCGAGGTCAACAACATCGAGGTCATCTACAACCACGTGATCCTCGTGCTGAAAGGTGTTTCCCTCTCCGTTCCCAAGGGGGGCATCACCGCCCTGCTCGGCGGCAACGGGGCGGGCAAGACCACTACGCTCAAGGCGGTGTCGAACCTGCTGCATTCGGAACGCGGTGAGGTCACCAAGGGCACCATCACTTACCGCGGCGAAAGGGTCGCCAATCTCGACCCCGCCGCGCTGGTGAAGAAGGGCGTCATTCAGGTGATGGAGGGGCGCCACTGCTTCGAACACCTGACGGTTGAGGAAAACCTGCTCACCGGCTCCTACACCCGCGGTGTATCCAAGGGTGAAATCGACGCCGATCTCGAGATGGTCTACCAATATTTCCCACGCCTGAAGGAGCGGCGGAAATCCCAGGCCGGCTACACCTCGGGCGGGGAACAGCAGATGGTCGCCATCGGCCGCGCGATCATGTCCAAGCCGGAAACCGTCCTGCTCGACGAACCGTCCATGGGTCTTGCCCCGCAGCTGGTGGAACAGATCTTCGGCATCGTGAAGGACCTGAACGAGAAGGAGGGGCTGACCTTCCTTCTGGCGGAGCAGAACACCAACGTCGCCCTGCGGTTCGCCCATTACGGCTACATTCTGGAATCCGGCCGCATCGTGATGGACGGACCCGCGGCAGAGCTGCGTGAAAACCCGGATGTGAAGGAATTCTACCTTGGCATGAGCGATGAGGGGCGTAAGTCCTTTCGTGACGTGCGCTCCTATCGCCGCCGCAAGCGCTGGCTGAGCTGATGTACCATCACCGCGACCGGGAGGGCCGACCGATGACATATTTCGACACGCTGGAAACCCGCACCGCTGACGAACGGGCCGAGGCCATCTCGGGCGACCTGCCGCGCCAGATCGCCGCCGCAAAGGCCCTGCCGGGCTATGCCGGAACGCTGGCCGACGTGGACCCGGCCGCCATCCGCACCGTCGCCGACCTCGCCGCGCTGCCCGTGCTGCGCAAGTCCGACCTTGGCGCCGCCCAGAAGAAATCCGCCCCCCTCGGCGGGCTGACCACCCTGCCGACGGCCGGTTTCGCCCATATTTTCCAGTCGCCGGGACCGATCTACGAACCCGGTGGCGTCGGGCATGACTGGTGGCGCATGGGCCGCTTCCTGCACGCGGCGGGCATCGGCAAGGGCGACATCGTGCAGAACTGCTTCGGCTACCACCTGACCCCTGCCGGCATGATCTTTGAAAACGGCGCGCGCGCCGTCGGCGCGGCGGTGCTGCCCGCCGGGACCGGCCAGACCGAGCTTCAGGCCCAGGCCGCGCACGACATCGGCTGCACCGCCTATGCGGGTACGCCCGACTACCTGAAGATCATCCTCGACAAGGCCGACGAGATGGGCCTGCCGCTGAAGATCATGCGCGCCGTGGTCGGCGGCGGGGCGCTCTTCCCGTCCCTTCGCAAGGAATACGCCGACCGGGGCATCGCCTGCCTGCAAAGCTACGCCACCGCCGACCTCGGCAACATCGCCTACGAATCCGACGCCATGGAGGGCATGATCGTGGACGAGGGCGTGATCGTGGAAATCGTCACCCCCGGCACCGGCGATCCCGTCGAACCCGGTCAGGTCGGAGAGGTCGTCGTCACCACACTCAACCCCGACTACCCGCTGATCCGCTTCGCCACCGGCGACCTGTCTGCCGTGATGCCCGGGATCTCCCCCTGCGGGAGGACCAATCTGCGCATCAGGGGCTGGATGGGCCGCGCCGACCAGACAACCAAGATCAAGGGCATGTTCGTGCGCCCCGAACAGGTCGCCCAGTTCGTCGCCCGCCACTCCGAAATCCGCCGCGCCCGCGTGCTTGCGCAGCGTGAGGGAGAGATGGACGTCATGGTCGTTCAGGTCGAGGCCGAGGGCGGCGATGTTATCGACTATCAGAAGTCTGTTATTGACCTGTTGAAACTGAAGGGCCGTATCGAGGTTGTTACACCGGGTGCGCTGCCCAATGACGGCAAGGTCATAGAGGATCAGCGGACCTACGACTGAATACCGCCCGGCCCTCCGGACCGCGCGGGAAGGAGGACCGGAGACATGATCCGCAGTGCAATTGGCATCCTCGCCATCGCCGTAACCGCCTCTGCTGCCAGACCAGTCGCGGCAGAGGACCTCGCCCTCGTTCTGGTGAACTCCGACTACGCCACGCTCGACGACCTCTCCGGAGACCGTTACGCCGCGCGCTTTGAATCGGAGCTTGAGGGCGCAGGCTTCACCACATTCGCGCTGCAGGACGGAACGGCCGCCGAAACCTCCGCCATGGTTCGGGACTTTGCCGCCGCCGTGGCTGCCGACCGCGACAACCGCATCGTCATCATCCTCTCCGGCCACCTCGCCCATACCGGGGCAGAGACCTACCTGTTGGCCGAAGACGCCGGAAATCCCGACGGTTTCACCGTCGCCACCATGGGGCAGGCGCTGTCCCCGCTGTTCGCTCTCGCCGGAACCGCGCAGGGTCGCGCCGCCGTGCTTCTCGCGCCATCCGGCGACGCGGGCGACACCGGTATCGCCCTGTCCCCGGGCGGCGGAGAAATCGCCGTGCCTCAGGGCGTGGCCCGCGTGACGGGCGAGGTACGTGCGCTGTTCTCCGCCCTGCGCGACGGCCTGCTGCCCGCCGACGCGACCTATGCCAGCGCCGCCGCCCGTGCGCCGCGCGGGGTGACCTACGACGGCTTCCTGTCGTCCGCCATCGGCCTGCGCACCGGCGCGTCACCGGCGGCCCCCGGTCCGAGCCGGCCAGACCCCGGTGAATTCGCCTATTGGAACGCTGCACAGGACATCGGGTCGGAAGCGGCCCTTCGCGCCTATCTCGACCGCTACCCGGACGGCACGTTCGCCGCCGATGCCCGCGCCCGCATCGCCGCCCTGAAGGATGCCCCGCTGAAACGCGCGCAGGATGCCGAGGACGACCTTGCCCTGACCCGCGAGGCCCGCCGGGAGGTGCAGCGCTATCTGACGATCCTCGGATTCAACACGCGGGGCACCGACGGCATCTTCGGCCCCGCCACCCGCAAGGCCTTGACCGACTGGCAGTCCGCCCGCCGGTTTGGCGCCGATGGCTATCTCGACGCGCAGCAGCTCGCCACGCTCCGTTCCGAAGGCGCCGCCCGCGCCGCCGAGCTGGAGCGCGAAGCCGAAGCCCGCCGCGCGGCGGAGGAGCAGAAGGATCGCGACTACTGGGCCCGCACCGGATCGACCGGGGACAAGGCCGGGCTGCAGGCCTATCTCGACCGCTATCCCGACGGGCTCTTTGCCGATACGGCGAAGGAACGGCTCGCCCGGATTGCGCAGGCCGAACAGGACCGCGCCACCGCCGAGGCCCGCGCCGCATGGCTGCGCGCAACCGAAGCCGACACCGAGGAGGCCTACATCGCCTTCCTGCGCGCCCATCCCGACAGCCCGTTCGAGGATGCCGCCCGCCAGCGCATCACCGAACTGCGGGAGCCGCCGCGTGACGACAGCGCGGAGCGTGCGGCAGAGGCGGAGGAGGCCCGCGTCGTCGGCAATCAGGTTACCCGCCTGCTCGTCGAACGCCGCCTGCTCCAGCTCGGAATGGAGCCGGGAACCCCGGACGGCGCGTTCGATGCGGAGACCCGCCGCGCCATCCGCCGCTTCCAGAGTTCGCGTGGTATTGAGGTAACAGGCTATGTCACCCAGGCCACACTAGTGCGCCTTCTGGCCGGGTGACGCGGCGGCGGCGGCGGAAAAGCCCACGCAGAGGTTGAATCTCGGACCATCGCCTTACCTATTGGCCGGAAACACGTTTCCGACCCGCGAAGGCCCGATGCATCTTCTCAAGATTCTCCTCGTTATCCTCTTCCTCCCGCTTTCGGCCCTCGCGCAGGATGCCCCTGCAGAGCAGACCGCCGACACCCCGGCCGACAGGTCCAGCCTCGACCTGCTGCTCGACGTGATCGAGGATGACGCGGCCCGCGAGAAGCTGATCGAACAGCTGCGCGCCGCCGGTGCGACGGACGAGGTGACGCCGGATGCCATCGTCGAAGGCCTGTCCGACGGCACCCCGCCGTCGGAGAACCTGTCTTTCGGCCGCCGCATCGCGATCATCACGCAGGAGGCGGCGGAAGGACTGGCCGGGCAGGCGACCGCGCTCTGGTCGCAGCTGACCTCCGGCCCCGGCGTGCTGGACGGGCTGAGCGGCGGAGAGCTTGCCGTCCTTCTCGACGCGCTCAAGGAACTGGCCTTCGTCATCGTCGCGACCGTGGTCGTCTTCATCGGCCTGCGCCGGATCGGCAAGTCGATCTACGCCCGCATGGGGGCCTCCGCCCGTGAAGGCGGGGTGGCGCGTACCGTATCGCTCTACATCGCGTCGGGCTTCATCGACGCGCTGAACGTGGTTCTGGCGTGGGCCGCGGGCTACGCCATCGCGCTGCTTGCCCTCGGGGATTTCGGGTCGATCGGCATCCGCCAGACGCTCTACCTCAACGCCTTCCTGATCGTCGAAATGGCCAAGGTCGGACTGCGCCTTGTCCTGTCGCCTTCGGCCACGCACCTGCGCCCGCTGCCGGTATCGGACCGGGCGGCGAAATACCTGACATCGCGGCTCAGCCTGCTGGTCGGGATCGGTGGCTACGGACAGTTGCTGGTGGTGCCGATCATCAATGCCAACGTCTCCTACGCCGCCGGGCGGGCGGTCGCGGCACTCGTGGCCATTGCCGTGCTGGGCTTTGCCGTGTGGCTGGTCCTGCGCAACCGCAAGGCCGTGACCGCATGGATGCTGGACGACACGACGCCACGCCCGCCTGAATCGCCCCTGGTCGGTGACCCGATGACCGCCGTTGCGGCCGAGGCCGCGACCCCTGCAACCGACGCCGCAGGCATGGCCGATACCCTGACCGCCGACCCCAGCCCCGCCCCGCGCCGCGGCCCGCTGCACTTCATGGCGACGCACTGGCACTGGGCCGCGCTGATCTACATCTTCGCGATGTTCATGATCGTGCTGGTGCGCCCCGGCGATGCCGCGTTCCGCACCTTCGTCGCCTCGGCTCAGGTGGCGCTGATCGGGTTGCTTGGCGTGGCCATCTCCGGCGTGATCAGCCGGGCCATGGTCCGCGGCGTACACCTGCCCGAGGGCATGACCGCCCGGATGCCGCTGCTGGAAACCCGGCTGAACCGTTTTGTCCCCCGCGTGCTGTTCGTCCTGCGTCTGCTGATCTTCGCCGTTGTCGTGGCGCTGGCCCTGAACGCCATCGACCTTCTGGACCTGCGCGGCTGGCTGGCCAGCCAGATCGGCATCCGCCTGACCTCCACCCTGTTCTCCGTCGCCGCAGTGCTGCTGGTGTCTTTCGTGATCTGGCTCGCCCTGACGTCCTGGGTCGACTACCGCCTGAACCCGGAGTTCGGCCAGGTCGCCTCGGCCCGCGAGCGTACCCTGCTGACCCTGCTGCGCAACGCCGCGACCATCGCGCTCATCATCATCACGATGATGTTCGTGCTCTCCGAGATCGGGCTCGACATTGCGCCGCTGCTCGCCTCCGCCGGGGTGCTGGGCCTTGCCGTCGGTTTCGGTGCGCAGAAGATGGTGCAGGACATCATCACCGGCATCTTCATCCAGTTCGAGAACGCGATGAACGTCGGCGACGTGGTGACTGTCGGTGGCACGACCGGCACGGTCGAACGGCTGACCATCCGCTCCGTCTCCCTGCGTGACGTGTCGGGGGTGTTCCACATCATCCCCTTCTCCTCCGTCGACATGGTGTCGAACTACATGCGCGACTACGGCTACTTCGTCGCCGACATGGGCGTCGCCTACCGCGAGAGCGTGGATGAGGTGAAACAGGCCATGCTCGACGCCTTCGAGGAGCTGCGCTCCGATCCCGACACCGGCGCCAAGATTATGTCCGACATGGAATGGTTCGGCGTGCAGTCCCTGGCCGACAGCGCCGTCGTCTGCCGCGCTCGGATCAAGTGTGTGCCGGGTACACAGTGGGGCGTGGGGCGGACCTACAACGAGATCTGCAAGAAGGTCTTCGACGCCCGCAACATCGAGATCCCCTTCCCGCACCAGACGATCTATCTTGGCGAATCCAAGGACGGGAAGACCCAGACCTTCCACATCGATGCGGGCAACACCGGCGCCGAAGCGGCCGGGGCCTGATCAGCGGCGACGGCGGCGCAGCCCGGCAAGGGCAGCCGCCGAGGATGCCAGCAACAGCAGGCCGGGCGGCAACGGCACGACACCGGGCGAGGACGGATCGCCATCCGACGGCGTCGTGTCCTCTCCGGCCCCGGCAGAGGAACCGCCGGACAGCTGCGGCAGCGAGCCGAAGCCACCGCCCCCTCCGCCACCGCCGCCGAAGCCGCGCCGGCTGGACGCGCCGGGCCCCTCGGGCCTGCGCGACGAACCGCCGCCCGACCGGGCCTCCGGACCGGAAGCGCCCGGCACCGTCCCTTCGAGCACGATCTTGTAATAGCCCGACGGCCCGACCACCACGCCACCAGTGCCGCCGTCGCGCCGTGCGCCACGGAACAGCGCGTCGAACAGCCACTCCGGTCCGGGTCTGAGCATGTGCGACGGCTGCCAGGTCCAGGTCAGGAGGTCACCGGCGGCGGCGCCGAACAGGGTCCGGTCCGCGTTTCCGGGGACGTCGATCAGCTCTCCGGCCTCAAGCGGCGCCGGCGGACGGGTCGAGGCCGTCGCGATCAGGGGGAAAAGCGCCAGTGCAAGGGCGGGGGCAAGGATGCGGGCCGCAAGCATGATCGGCTCCAATATTTACAAAAGATTAAACATTGGAGCCCATGCGTTCGCACAGCGTCAAATTTTTAGGCGTACTGTACACAAATGGGGCAAAATTCAGGCGAGACCCGCGCATTGTCAGGGAATCTCCGCCATAATCTGGCCCGATTTCCCTTTGCCCCGACTGCGGTCACGAAAACGGCGCCTGCGCGGCGGACCCGATTCTCAATGAAGATACCCAAACAAAAAGCCGCCCCGGAGGGCGGCCTTCAGTGTCGTGATGTCGCTGGTCTCAGCCCTGGCGGGCTTTGAACTTCCGCTGCGTCTTGTTGATCACATAGACGCGGCCCTTGCGGCGCACGATCCGGCAATCGCGGTGGCGCTGCTTCAGCGAGCGGAGCGAGTTACGGACCTTCATCGGCCATCTCCTTCTTCGCGGCGCGGCGAGCGCCTGATTCGCAATCTGACCCGAGACCTTGCAGCCTTGGGCCGGTGAAACATGGTGGGCGGTACAAGGATCGAACTTGTGACCCCTTCGATGTCAACGAAGTGCTCTACCGCTGAGCTAACCGCCCATGTCCCTGCGCTGGTCCGCCCCCTTCAAGCAAAAGGGGCGCGGGGGTCCCGCGCCGGTTCGCGTGTCTATAATAAGAGTCGGGAGGGGGATCAAGCCTTTTGGCGGTGAAAGTTTTTGCGCTATGCTGCGGCGATCGGAAGGCCCATGACGACACCCGGATTCGACCTGTACCTGCCCGCGCGGTTGACCACCTCGGTGGTCTTCGCATCCCCGCATTCGGGCTGCGACTACACGGACTCTTTCCGCGCTGCATCCGTTCTCGACGACCGCGCGATCCGGTCCTCCGAAGATGCCTTCGTCGACCGTTTGTTCATGTCCGCAGTGGACCACGGCGCGCCTCTGCTCGCCGCCCGCGTGCCGCGCGCCTTTGTCGACCTGAACCGCGGGGCGGACGAACTCGACAGTTCGGTGGTGGAGGGCGTCCGGCGCGGCGGGCACAATCCGCGTATCGCCTCCGGCCTCGGGGTCATCCCCCGCGTGGTGTCCAACGGACGCGCGATCTATCGCGGCCGCATCCCGCTGTCCGAGGCGCAGGCCCGCCTGACCCGCTACTGGCACCCCTATCACCGCGCGCTGCAGTCCCGGATCGTCACCGCGCAAGAGATGTTCGGCGAGGCGATCCTGATCGACTGCCACTCCATGCCGCACGAGGCGGTGGACTGTGTCGTACGCTCCGGCGCGCGCCGTCCCGACGTGGTGCTGGGCGACCGGTTCGGCGCCTCCGCCTCCACCGCCGTGGTCGGAGAGATCGAGGCCATCCTGACCCGCGCCGGACTCGCCGTCGCCCGCAACGCGCCCTTCGCCGGGGCTTTCGTCACCCAGCACTACGGCCGACCCTCGCGCCGCCAGCACGCGGTGCAGATCGAGATCGACCGCGCGCTCTACATGGATGAACGCACGATCACCCCTCGCCCGGATTTCGAGGAATTCCGCAAGGTGATCGAAGCCGTCATCGCCGAAGTGACGGAGATCGGCCGCGCCCTGCCGCTGGCGGCGGAATAACGCGGCGTTCCCCTCACCCCGGCCCTTTCCCCCGAGGGGAGAGGGATCCGCGATGGCTCGGGTGGTGGCGGAAGTGCTGCCAATCCGAAAGCCGTGATCCTCCGGTCAAGCCCGAGGATGACACCCGCCCAAGTGGTAGCAGACACGCCGGACCCGGACCCGATACCGCCGATAGCGAATGAAAACCGGCCCATCCGGGAGACGCGGGAGGCGCGGACGGGCCGGTGCAAGCCCCCTCTGGTCGGCGGGGGAGCCGTGGGGCAGGGGCTATTCGCCCCCGCCAAGCTGATGCACATAGGCGGAAACCGCGCGGATCTGCGCCTCGCTCAGACGCGGACCCCAGGCGGGCATGACCCCGAAGCGGGCATTGCTCACCGTTTCGATCAGGGTCGGATAGTCCCCGCCGTAAAGCCAGATCGCATCCGCCAGGTTCGGCGCCCCCTGGTCGCGGTCGCCCGTCCCGTTCTCGCCGTGACAGGAGGCGCAGTTGTCGGCAAAAACCACCGCCCCGGCCGCGACCTGCCCCGCGTCCACCGGCGTACCCGACAGGGACATGACGTAGTTCACCACCGCCTCGATGTCGCCCTTCTCGAGCAGGTCGTCCCGCCCGAACGCCGGCATCTCGGAATAGCGCGGATCGTCGCCCTCCTCGTTGCGCACGCCGTTGGCGATGGTTTGGTGGATCGCCTCCATGTCGCCACCCCAGAGCCAGTCGTCGTCCAGCAGGTTGGGATACCCCTTGGCCCCCGCCGCGCCCGACCCGTGGCATTGCGCACACCAGGTCATGAAAACCGCACCGCCCGCCGAAACGGCATACTGGTTCAGCTCCGGGTCCCCCGCGATGTCCGTCAGGGGAACCGAGGCGAGCCGGTCGTTGATCGCCGCGTTGGATTGCGCCACCGCGTCAATTTCTGCCGCGACTTCCCCACGGGTCGAATAGCCCAGCACCCCGCCGGTCGCCCGGCTGATCATCGGCCAGGCCGGGTAGGCAATGGTATAGCCGATGCCCCAGACGATACAGGCGTAGAAGGTCCACAGCCACCATCGGGGCAGGGGGGTGTTCAGCTCCTCGATCCCGTCCCAGCTGTGGCCGGTCGTGCCGTGCTGCTTTCTCAGATCGTCGCTCATCTCAGACCTCCTTGCCGGCATCCGCGCCGGCGGCAGGTTTCGTTTCGTTGCGGAAGGGGATCGCGGCGGTATCGCGGTAGGTCCGCCGGGACCCGGGCCGCAACACCCAGAGCACGCAGGCCCCGAAGAAGGTGAACATCGCCAGCAGCATCCAGCTGTCCGCGAATTCTCTGAGCAGAGAATAGGTGTTCATGATCGCCCCCTTACCGGCTGGCGTCGGGCGTGAAGGTCGAGAAATCGACCAGCGTCCCGAGCATCTGGAGATAGGCCACCAGCGCATCCATTTCGGACACCCCCGGCTTGCCGTCGAAGTTGCGCACCTGCGCGCTCTCGCCATAGCGGCCCTGCAACCCGTCGTAGTCCTTGTCGGGATCGGCCTGTACGGCAAAGTCCGACTGCGCGTTCTCCAGCATCTCCTCCGTGTAGGGGACGCCGACGAAGGCATGGGTCGCCATCAGGTCCTGCACGTAGCGCCCGTCGATCAGGGTATCCTCGAGGAAGCCGTACTTCGGCATCACCGATTCCGGCACCACCGACTGCGGATCGCGCAGGTGATCGACATGCCATTCGTCCGAATAGCGTCCGCCGACCCGCGCCAGGTCCGGCCCGGTCCGCTTCGATCCCCACTGGAACGGATGGTCGTACTTGCTCTCCGCCGCCAGCGAATAGTGGCCGTAGCGCTCCACCTCGTCCCGCATCGGGCGGATCATCTGGGAATGGCAGACGTAGCAGCCCTCCCGGATGTAGATGTCCCGGCCTGTCAGTTCCAGCGGGGTGTAGGGGCGCATGCCCTCCACGTCCTCGATGGTGTTTTCCAGGTAGAACAGGGGGGCGATCTCCACGATCCCGCCCACGGTGACCACGGCGAAGGACAGGGCGAGCAGCAGCGTCGCGTTCTTCTCGAGCACCTTGTGCCGGTCGAGGAAGGAGCGCCGTTTCGGCCGGTCGCCGATCCCCGTCGCCGAAGCCGGTAGGGGGTCTTTTTCAAGTGCCATTGTCAGGTCTCCTTATTCCGCGGGCACGAGGCCGTTGGCGCTGGCTTCTTCCGGCTGACGGCGCACCGTCAGCCACAGGTTCACGCACATGATGATCGCGCCGGTCAGGTACATGACCCCGCCGAGGCCCCGCACCACGTACATCGGAAACTTCGCGGCAACCGTGTCGGCGAAGGAGTTCACGAGGAACCCGTTGGCATCCACCTCGCGCCACATCAGGCCTTCCATGATGCCGGTCACCCACATCGACGCCGCGTAGAGAACGATGCCGATGGTGGCGAGCCAGAAGTGCCAGTTCACCAGCTTCAGCGAATAGACTTCCGCCCGGTTCCACAGCTTGGGCACGAGGAAGTAGAGCGCCCCGAAGGTGATCATCCCGTTCCAGCCAAGCGCGCCGGAATGCACGTGCCCGATGGTCCAGTCGGTGTAATGCGACAGCGAGTTGACCGCGCGGATCGACATCATCGGGCCCTCGAAGGTCGACATGCCGTAGAAGCCGACGGCGATCACCATCATCCGGATCACCGGATCGGTGCGCAGCTTGTCCCAGGCCCCCGACAGCGTCATCAGCCCGTTGATCATCCCGCCCCAGGACGGCATCCACAGCACGACCGAGAACACCATCCCGAGGGTCGAGGCCCAGTCGGGCAGGGCGGTGTAGTGCAGGTGGTGCGGCCCGGCCCAGATGTAGAGGAAGATCAGCGCCCAGAAGTGGATGATCGACAGCTTGTAGGAATAGACCGGCCGCTCAGCGCGCTTCGGAATGAAGTAGTACATCATTCCCAGGAACCCGGCCGTCAGGAAGAAGCCGACGGCGTTATGCCCGTACCACCACTGGGTCATGGCATCCTGCACGCCCGCGAAGACCTGCACCGATTTGGACCCGAACAGCGACACCGGGACGGAGAGGTTGTTGACCACGTGCAGCATCGCTACGGTCACGATGAAGGACAGGAAGAACCAGTTGGCCACGTAGATGTGGCGTTCCTTCCGCATGATGATCGTGCCGAGGAACACGGCGAGGTAGGCAACCCAGACAACCGTCAGCCACAGGTCGATATACCACTCGGGCTCTGCGTATTCCTTGGACTGCGACCCGCCCAGCACATAGCTCAGCGCCGCCAGCACGATGAACAGGTTATAGCCCCAGAACACGAACCAGGCGAGGTTGCCGCCCCAGAGCCGCGTCGCCGACGTCCGCTGCACCACGTAGAAGGAGGTGCAGATCAGCGCGTTCCCCCCGAAGGCGAAGATCACCGCCGAGGTATGCAGCGGACGCAGGCGCCCGAAGTTCGCCATCCCCTGCGCCCAGTCGAAATTAAGCGCCGGAAAGGCCAGCTGGAAGGCGATGACCACCCCGACAAGGAACCCGACCACCCCCCAGAAGGCCGTGGCGATCACGCCGTAGCGGACGACATCGTCCATGTATTCGCCCGAGACGTCACGCACGGGGCGCTCCTCTCCGGTCATCCGCAGCGTGTAGAGGAACAGGCCGCCGGCGGTCAGCATGACCACAAGCGCGTTCACCATATACGCCAGATCGCGCGCATGGTTGGCCGCGATTGCCGCGAATAGGGCAATCAGGCCAAGCGCGATGAGCTTCAGTGTATCTGTCATGTCGCGTCCCTTCGTCCGTTCGGCGTCGGGAATCGGGCATCCCGCGCCCGGCCGCATCCGGCCGTGTTGACGCCCCGCTTATCGGCGCTGCGCCGACCGGCGGCCTTGATCTGCGTCAAGTTTTTCCGCCGCTGGATTTGACCCTGGTCAAGGCGCGCGTCCCCCGGAGGGCGCAGGCTGTCCGGCATACCGGAACCCCGCCCGAGGAGGACGACATGACCCTGAAGACCCTCTCAACGATCCTGACCGACAAGACACTGGCCGCGCCGGTGCTGGAGGCCGCGGCCGCCATGGCGCATCGCCACGAGGCCCATCTCGACGTGCTGTGTCTGGGTGTCGACCGCAGCCAGATGGGCTATTACTACGCCGGGGCCAACGCCCTGATCCTGCAGGAGGCCATCACCCGCGCTGGCGAGGAGGCGGAGGAGCTGGAGGCCGAGGCGCAGCGCATCCTGTCGCGGACCGAGGCCACCTGGGGCACCGACACCGGCGTCTGCCAGCTGACCGACCTGTCGCGCCACGTGGCCCTGCACGCGCGTTTCTCGGACCTCGTGATCCTGCCGAAACCCTACGGAAAATCGCGTGGGGTTGAGATGGAGCCGCTGACCGAAGCCGCGATGTTCGGCGGCCGCGCCCCCGCTCTGGTCCTGCCCGACCGCGCGGACCTGTCCGCCACGCCGAAGCGTGCGCTGCTCTGCTGGAACGAAAGCGCCGAGGCGCTGTCTGCCATCCGCGCCGCCCTGCCGCTGCTGAGAGAGGCGGAGTCGGTGCAGATCGTCGTCATCGATCCGCCGGTGCACGGCCCCGGCCGCTCCGACCCCGGAGGGCAGCTCGCCGCCTGGCTGTCGCGTCACGGCATCCGCCCCGACATCGACGTGCTGGCCCGCACCATGCCCCGTGTCTCGGACGTGATCCGCCGCCATGCCACCGACACCGGGGCCGATCTGATCGTGATGGGCGCCTACGGCCACTCCCGCTTCCGCGAGTCGATCCTTGGCGGTGCGACTCGCGACATGCTCGAGGAAACCGGCGTCCCGGTCCTCATGGCCCACTGACGGGACCGCCCGCCGGGGCGGAGACCGGAGGCCGCCACGCGGCCTCCGGTCCCGTGGTTCAGGCCGTCCGGCGGCGGCGCAACAGGGCCAGCGCCCCGAACCCGCCCGCCAGCAGCGGCAGGCCTGCCGGAACCGGCACGGCGTTCAGTTCGTGCGCCTCGAGGAATTCCACCGCCAGCAGGGAATAGTCGGTGAAGAACCCGTCCATCCCGGCTTCGAGCCACGGCAGGAACTGCTCCTCCGCCGCTTCCGCTGTGGTCGGACGGAACGTCCAGCCATGAACCTGCAGACCGAGGGCATGCGCTTCGGCGATGAACTCCGCGCTCAGCGCACCGCCCAGGCTGACGCCCAGCCCGTCGACGAACAGCGCCAGGTCGCTCAGCAGGTTGGAGGTGCGCGTGGTGGAGTCGTAAAGCGCGTAACCCTCCGGCGTCAGCTGCGCGTAACCAAGGGCGGCGATGGCATTGTCCATGCCAAGGATGTCCTGCATCAGGGACAGCTGCCGCGCGCCTTCGTGACTGAAGGTCTGGATGAAGCTGTTGTCGGACCGGTCGGTGAACCCGTGGGACTGCATCTCCTCGAGGATCTGCGCATTCATCGCGAAACTGTTCGGCGTCTTGGCCTCGGGATAGATCCCGATCTTCGCGCCCGAAGTTGTGTTGTGCGCGTTCACGAACTCCATCACCTCGGCAAAGGTCGGCACGGTGAAGGGATCGGACATGCTCGGCGTGTAGCCCGGATAGCTGGTCGACGCGGTGCGGGTCGGTTCGACCGTCAGCGTCTTGATCTCGGCTAGGGTGAAATCGGACACACGATAGCCACCGTTGCGGGGCGCGAACAGGTCCTCGACGTTGGTCGTCCGGGTCAGCGTGCTGTCGTGCATCGCGACAAGCACACCGTCGCGGGTGGTCTGAAGGTCAGGTTCGACGACATCCGCGCCCATCCGGATCGCGAGCTCATAGGCGCCAAGCGTATGTTCGGGCAGGTAGCCGCTGGCACCGCGATGCGCGATCACCAGGGGCGCCTGGCCGGAGAGCGTGTTGTAGGTGGCAGCAAAGGCAGGAGTCGTCAGCGCAAGCGCAATGACAGTCCCGGCAACAAGATTGCGGGTCATCAGGTTTCCCTTGTTTTTGTTGTGTCTGGAGGGGCGCTGTTTGCCCCCGCGGCAAGGGCTAGGACGGTTTTGCGACGTCCAGGTCAACGTACCCGCATATCTTTGTGACAGGCCCCGCAAAGGCGGACCGGCAGATACGCAACGGTGCGGTCGGCGCGCACTGCCCGGCCTGGATGACGCTCAGACCGGCAGGCCGCCGTCGCTGTCGTCGCCGGCCTCTTCCAAAAGACGTTCCATGTCGGGGATCAGGATGCGGCGCTTGCCGTCCAGCACGATCACCCCGTCGCGCTTGAGCGCAGAGACCTGCCGGCTCACCGTTTCCAGCGTCAGGCCGAGGTAATCCGCCATTGCCTCCCGCGTCAGCGGCAGGTCGATCGCGACCCCGTCGTCGGCGGCCTGCTGTTCCAGAAGCGTGCTGCGCCGCGCGATGATCGACAGGAGTGAGGCGATCTTTTCCCGCGCCGTCTTGCGGCCGAGAACCAGCATCCATTCCCGCGCCGCGTCCAGTTCGTCGAGCGTCATCTGGAGCAGGCGGTGCGCGACATGCGGTGTCTCCTCCATCATCCGTTCGAACGGCTTGCGGCGGAAACAGCACATCACCACCTCCGTCGTCGCGGTGACGTCATAGGCCGATCCCTCGCGCCCCGGCCGCCCGACGAAATCCGAGGGCAGCAGCAGCCCGACCATCTGGGTGCGCCCGTCCTCCATCGTCTGGGTCAGCGTGGCGATCCCCTTGACCACGGAGCCGACGAAATCCATCCGGTCGCCGGACCAGATGATGTGCTGCCCGGCCTCGTAGGTGCGGTAGTACTTCATCTCCTCCAGCCGCGAGAGCTCGTCGCTGTCACAGCGCGCGCAGACCGCCCGGTGCCGGATCGGGCAGGCCGAACAGCCCTCTTTCGCCATCAGTGTGTCGGACAGAAGCATGTGCCCCTTCTCTGCGCTTGATCTGGGTCAAGGAAAGGACCTGCCCCTTGCCCCATTCATACCGCCATGAGCAACGCTGTACAACTTTCCCGACTTGGCCTGTTCGATGCCAGGGTGCCCCGCTACACCAGCTATCCGACCGCCCCGCAGTTCGGCGGAGGCGTGGATGCGGCGCGGTTTGCCGACTGGATCGGTGCGATACCCGAAGGGGCGGAGATCTCGCTCTACCTGCATGTGCCCTTCTGCCGCAGGCTCTGCTGGTTCTGCGCCTGCCGCACGCAGGGCACGGCGACTCTGTCGCCGGTGGCGTCCTATGTCGAAACGCTGAAGCTGGAACTGGCGCTGCTGGCACGGCACCTGCCCCGGGGCGTGCGTCTGTCTCGCCTGCACTGGGGCGGGGGCACGCCGACCCTGCTGGAACCCGGGATGGTGCGCGACCTCGCAGGGGCGATCCGCGACGTCGCGCCCTTCGCCCCCGGCTACGAATTTTCCGTCGAGATCGACCCGAACGAAATCGACGCTCCCCGCCTCGACACCCTTGCCGGGGCGGGCATGAACCGCGCCTCCGTCGGGGTGCAGGACTTTGACCCCGCGATCCAGTCCAGCATCGGCCGCGACCAGAGCTACGAGGTCACCCGCGACGCCATCGACGCCATCCGCGCCGCCGGGGTTACCAGCCTGAACGCCGACATCCTGTTCGGCCTGCCGCATCAGACACCGGTGAAGATCACCGACTCCGTGCAGAAACTGCTGTCGCTCTCCCCGGACCGGGTGGCGCTCTACGGCTATGCCCACGTGCCCTGGATGGCGCGGCGGCAGTCCATGTTGCCCTCGGAGGCCCTGCCGACCCCGACGGAACGCATGGCGCTGGACGAAACCGCCCGCCGCCTGTTTCTCTGGGACGGATACCTGCCGATCGGCATCGACCATTTTGCGCAGCCGGACGACGGGCTGGCCATCGCCCGGAATAACGGGAAGCTGAGACGCAATTTCCAGGGCTACACCGACGATCCGGCCGACGTGCTGATCGGTGTCGGCGCCTCGGCCATTTCGCGCTTTCCGCAGGGCTACGCGCAGAACGCCGCCGCCACCTCCGCCCATGTCGGAGCGATCCGCGACGGGCGCTTCTCCACCGCGCGGGGCCATGTCTTTGCCCGCGACGATCTGCTGCGCGGCCGGATCATCGAGGCGCTGATGTGTGACTTCACCGTCCGCACAGACGACTTGGGCCGACGTTTCCGCCTGCACCCGGACACGGCGCTGCAGATGTTCGAACGGGCGAACGCCCGCTTCGACGGTCTGCTGCGCGTGACGCCGGACGGGCTGACCATCCCCGAAGACCTGCGCGTCCTGACCCGGCTCGTCGCGCGCGCCTTCGATGCCTATGACATGACCGGGGCCCGACACTCCTCTGCCATCTGACACACGGCGGGTTGCGCCGGCCGGGGACATGCGCATTCTGGCCCCCGACAGTCAGACCGGGGGTCCCATGGAGCGCTACAGGTTCACGCAGCTCGATGTCTTCTCCTCCCGTGCGCTCGGGGGAAATCCGCTTGCCGTCGTGCATGACGCGGGCGGGCTGGAGGAGGCACAGATGGCGCGCTTTGCCAATTGGACCAACCTGTCCGAAACGACCTTCCTGCTGCCGCCGCCCCAAGGCGCGGACTATGCCGTGCGCATCTTCACCCCGGCGCGCGAACTGCCCTTCGCCGGGCATCCGACGCTCGGTTCCTGTCAGGCCTGGCTCGACGCAGGCGGGCAGCCGCAGGGGGACATCATCCTCCAGCACTGCGCCGCCGGTCAGGTGCCGGTCCGCCGCGACGGGTCCAGGCTGGCGTTCCGCGCCCCGCCGCTCCTGCGCTCCGGACCGGCAGCAGAGGACACCCGCGCCGCCGCTTGCCGGGCCCTGTCGCTTGAGGAGTCGCAGGTCGCCGCTGCCGAGTGGATCGACAATGGTCCGGGCTGGCTTGGTCTGCTGCTGAAGGACGTGGAGGTGCTGCGCGCCATCGTCCCGGACTACGCCGCCTTCAACGGTCTCAAGCTGGGTGTCGTTGCACCCGCCGGGGCGGACGATCCCTGCCAGTTCGAATTGCGCGCCTTTACCGGCGCCTACGAGGATCCGGTGACCGGGTCGCTCAACGCCGGGGTCGCGCAGTGGCTGATCGGATCGGGGATCGCGACGGGCGACTACATCGCGGCACAGGGCCACGCCCTTGGCCGCGAGGGCCGTATCCACATCACCACGGATGGCAGCGACATCTGGGTCGGCGGAGAGGTCGCGTCCCGGATCACCGGAACGCTGGAGATCTAGCCCGGCCTCCGAAGCGGCGGGGGGCCGGGTCAGGCCATTACGGCTTGAGCGCGTGCAGGCCTTTCAGGATGTCGATGGCATAGGCCAGCTGGTAGTCCTCGTCCCGCATCTTGGCAGAGGCCTCTGCCGCGGCGCGCTCTTCCTCGATCTGCCGGATTTCGTCCTCGGACAGGCTGTCGTTGTTCAGCGCGCCGCGAAGCTCCGCCTCCGACCGGCCACGGCGGGCGGGCGAGGTATCCTCCTCCGCCTCCTCGTCTTCCGGGACCCGGCGCGGCTGTTCCACCACGATGTCAGGCGACACGCCAAGCGCCTGGATCGACCGGCCCGACGGCGTGTAGTAACGCGCCGTTGTCAGGCGCATCGCCCCGTCCCCGCGCAGCGGCATGACCGTCTGCACCGATCCCTTGCCGAAGGACTTGGTGCCCACGACGATGGCGCGGCGGTGATCCTGCAACGCCCCCGCGACGATTTCCGACGCCGAGGCCGAGCCGCCGTTGATCAGCACCACGATCGGCTTGCCGTCGATCAGGTCGCCTTCGGTCGCGTTGAACCGTTCGCCGTCCTGCGGGTTCCGGCCCCGGGTCGACACGATTTCCCCCTTCTCGAGGAAGGTATCCGCCACCTTGATGGCCTGGGTCAGCAGACCGCCGGGGTTGTTACGCAGGTCAAGCACGATGCCGTTCACGTTGTCCATGCCGCCGGCCGCTTCGATTTCCTTCTGCAGCCCCTCGACAAGGTTCGGCGTGGTCTGGTCGTTGAAGGTGGTCACGCGGGCCACGATGGCGTGGCTTTCGGTCCGCACGCGGGCCGCCGTCAGCTTGATCGTGTCGCGGATGATCGACAGGTCGAACGGCTCTGCCTCACCCTCGCGCACGATGGTCACCACGATTTCCGACCCGACCGGGCCGCGCATCATGTCCACCGCCTCGTCCAGCGTCAGGCCCAGAAGGCTTTCGCCGTCCACATGGGTGATGAAGTCCCCGGCCTCGACCCCCGCCTCGTCGGCGGGCGTGCCGTCCATCGGGGACACGACCTTAACAAAGCCTTCTTCCTGCGTCACCTCGATGCCGAGCCCGCCGAATTCGCCCCGCGTCTGCACCCGCATCTGCGTCGCATCCTCGGGCGAAAGATAGCTGGAATGCGGGTCGAGGGAGGTCAGCATCCCGTCGATCGCGGCCTCGATCAGCTTGGAGGGTTCGACCTCCTCGACATACTGCGCGCGGATCCGTTCGAAGATGTCCCCGAAAAGGTCGAGCTGTTCGTAGACGCTGCTGTTCTTCGCCGTGTCCTGTGCCAGAAGCGGCCCGGCGACCTGCGTCGAACCGAGAAGCCCGGCCGTCACCCCGACGATGCCCGCCACGATATGCTTTTTCATGCTCATCAATCCTTCATGCCCCTGAACCACGCTGCCGGATCCTCTGGGACGTTATCCTGTCTGACTTCCACATAGAGCGTTTCGCTGCGCCCCGATCCAGAGTCTTCTGACGCATCCGCGACCGAGAGAACAGCCCCGAGGTCCGGATCCCTGCCTCCCATGAGCCCGACCGGCGCCCCGGCGGGCAGAATGTCGCCCGAGCCACCATAGACCACGTCCAGACCGGCGAACACGAAAAGAATGCCGGGTTCGGGCTCAAGGATCATCACATTTCCGAGGTTCAGAAGCGGGCCGCGATACCGGATCGTCGCCGCCGTGGGTGAGGTCACGATGGCACGCGGACGGGTCGCCAGCACCATGCCGGGACGGGTGATGCCGGCGGCGTCGGCCTCCTTGAAGCCACGCAGCACCCGGCCAAGAACGGGCAGGGGGATGTCACCCTTGCGGTCGCGCACCGTCGGCAGGTCGACCGCGCGTTCGTCATCCCCGATGTCGGTCAGGCCCGAGGCGAAGGCCGACAGCGTTTCGGTCGATGCGATCAGCAGCGCGGTCTTGATCGGATCCTCGGTGAACTTGCGCGGCAGGTCGGTGCGTTCGGCCACCGCCTTGGACAGGTCGGTGCGCGCCTGCTGCACGCCCCGCAGCCCCTCGGACAGCCGGGCGGCGGCGCTTTCCTGAAGCTCACGCAGCACCCGCACCTCGTCCAGCTTGGCGCGCAGGGACGCCGCGCGCTCGTCCAGCCCACGCGACACATCTGCCACGATCATCGCGGAGCGCGCCGTGCCGACCGGTCCCGCCGGGTGCAGGAACACCACCGGCGATCCCGCTCCGCCCATGACCTGCAGCGTGCCCAGAAGCCGCGCGATCTCGCCCTCCCGCGCCTGCAGGTCCCGGCTCAGCACCGCTTCGCGGGCCGACACCTGCCGCAGCCCTTCGCGCATCGCCGCCAGCCCGGATTCGAACGCCCGCGTCGTTTCGGTCAGTGCCGCGACGCGGTCCGGGGCCTCCTCCGCCGCATCCAGCAGGGTGATGGCCCTGTCCAGCTGTTCCGCCGCGCGGGTGGCCGCCTGCACCGTGTCATCCTGCGCCCGCCCCGCGCCGGGCAGCGCGATCACGACAGCCAGCAGAGCGAGGGCGCGCAGCATCATGACAGCAGGCTCTCCCCCGTCATCTCCTCCGGTTGCGGCAGCCCCATGAGCGCAAGCAGCGTCGGCGCCAGATCCGCCAGCCGCCCCGCCCGCAGCCCCGCGCCCGCCGGTCCGCCGATCAGCGCCACCGGGACAAGGTTCGTCGTGTGCGCCGTATGCGGCCCGCCGGTCACCGGATCGACCATGACCTCGCAATTGCCGTGGTCCGCCGTCAGGATCATCGCCCCGCCCGCCTTTTCCAGCGCCGCGACTACCCGCGCCAGCCCCCGGTCCACCGCCGCACAGGCCGCCATGGCCGCCTTCAGATCGCCCGTGTGCCCCACCATGTCCGGATTGGCATAGTTGGTCACGATCAGGTCGTACCCCTTTTCGATGGCGGCGACGAACCGGTCCGTGACCTCCTCCGACGACATCTCCGGCTGCAGGTCATAGGTCGCCACCTTGGGTGAGAGCGGCATGTACCGGTCCTCCCCGGCCTTCTCCTGCTCCACCCCGCCGTCGAGGAAGAAGGTCACATGCGGATACTTCTCCGTCTCCGCCAGCCGGAACTGGGTCTTCCCCTGCTTCGCCACCCATTCGCCAAGCGTGTTCACGATCTGCTGCTTGGGATAGCAGGTGGTCATGTAGGCGTTGTGCGCCTCGGAATAATCCACCATGCCGAGCAGCGCCGCCCACTCCGGCCGTGTCCCGGTGTCGAACGCATCGAACCCCGGTTCCCCTACGGCCCGCAGGATTTCCCGCGCGCGGTCGGCCCGGAAGTTGAGACAGAAGAACCCGTCCCCGTCCTGCGCGCCCGCATAGCCGCCGATGACGGTCGGGGTGATGAATTCGTCCGTCTCCCCGTTCTCGTAGCCCCTGGTGATCGCGGAATGCGCCGTCGCGGACTTCCCGCCCTCACCGCGGACCATCGCGCCGTAGGCCTCCGCCACCCGGTCCCACCTGTTGTCCCGGTCCATCGCGTAGTAGCGGCCCGACAGCGTCGCGATCCGCGCCTTCTCCGGCAGCGTCTCCTCAAGTTCGGCGAGGTAGCCGTAGGCCGATTTCGGCGCCACGTCCCGCCCGTCCGTCACCGCGTGGAAGGCAACCGGCACCCCGCTGCCCGCGATGGCGCCGATGGCCGCGCGGATGTGTGAGACATGGCCATGCACCCCGCCGTCCGACATCAGCCCCATGACATGTGCCGTCCCGCCCGTGCCCTTCATCCGGTCGATAAACGCGTTCAGGGCGGGGTTCGCGGCAAATGACCCGTCCTCGATCGCCAGGTCGATCTGGCCAAGGTCCATCGCCACCACGCGCCCCGCGCCGATATTGGTATGCCCGACCTCCGAATTGCCCATCTGTCCCGAAGGCAGCCCCACGTCCGGCCCGTGCGTGACCAGCGTCGCATGCGGACAGGTCGCCATGATCCGGTCATAGGTCGGCGTGTCCGCCAGCGCGGGCGCGTTGGCCTCCGTCGTGTCGGAAAGGCCCCATCCGTCGAGAATGCACAGGACGACGGGTTTCGGGATGGTCATCGGTGGGCTCCGGCCTGCTTCGCCGCCTGTGTAACGGGGATGGTCGCGGGGGTGAAGGCGGGATGGGACGCGTTAGCGCCAACTGTGACGATGGAGCCAAACTCCTTCGGATCGGCATGTGCGTAAGGCCCGGAACGAGGCCAGAAGGGCCGCCGGGCCAGCGCCCGTCCGCCCCCTCGGGCGGGCGCTGCGCCGCCGTTTGCGACGAGATCAATCTATCCGCTGTCACGACTGGATAAAGTAAAGACCTCAGGCATTGTTCGCCCGCCCGGCGGACATGCTCGGGCCCTCTGTCGGTGACAGGTTCCCACAGCCAATTTTTTCGACCTCGTCATCCTCGGACTTGACCCGAGGATCACCCGTCGCCCGTGCCAAGGCCCAGAGATCCTCGGTTCCGGCCCGGAGATGACGCCCCGTACCGGACAAGCGCCACATCTCACACCCGATGATACGGCGACCCCGCCAGAATCGTCACCGCCCGGTAGATCTGTTCCGCCAGCATCACCCGCACCAGCATGTGCGGCCAGACCATCTTGCCGAAGGACAGCGCCTGATCCGTCCGCGCCCTCATCGCAGGATCGATCCCGTCCGCGCCGCCGATCACGAAGGCGCAGTCCGACACGCCCTCGTCCCGCCAGCGGGCCAGCACTTCGGCAAAGTCAGGAGAGCTCATCACCACGCCGCGTTCGTCCAGCGCGATTACGCGCGCCCGGTCGGGCAGGGCTTTCTCAAGCAGGACCGCCTCCGCGGCCATCCCGCCGCCCTTGCGGTCTTCCACCTCGGCCACCGAAACGGGACCGAGACCGAGGGCGCGGCCCGAACGTGTCGCCCGGGTCAGGTAGTCGTCAATCAGATCGGCCTCGGGCCCCTTGCGCAGGCGCCCGACGGCGCAGATCGTCAGTTTCACGTCCGCTCAGGCGTGAGAGCGGTCGTTCGATGCCGGCATCCACATCTTCTCAAGCTGGTAGAAGTCGCGGACCTCGGGGCGGAACACGTGAACGACGACGTCGCCGGTGTCGATCAGTACCCAGTCGCCGGTCTCCTTGCCTTCGACCTTGGCCGTGAAGCCGTAGGTTTCCTTGATGCGCTCCACGAGCTTTTCGGAAATCGCGGCGACCTGACGCGAGGAGCGCCCGGACGCGATGACCATGAAATCACCCATGGAAGACCGTCCGCGCAGGTCGATCTGCACGATTTCTTCGGCCTTGTCGCTGTCGAGGGAGGAGAGGATCAGGTCCAGCAGGGACTCGCTGATCGACTGGGAGTGAGCCATCACGCTGGCTCCTTTGGAAACGGGCTTCGCCGTAACAGTGTCAAGTGACAGGACATTGTCCTCCTTGCTGCGCGCCGCCAATGTCCCGGCGCTGGACGTACCTGTAAGGTAACAGCGCGGGGATGTCATTTCAATGAAACTGGAGCACTTCGCCGCCGTATGGCGGCGACGCGCGGGCATCAGCGCATCAGTCGGGCAACTCGAACCCCGGACCGGCCTCTTCATCCTTCAGCATCCGGACCTCACGCTGCGGGAACGGAATCGAAATCCCGTTGGCCCGGAACGCATCCCAGAGCGCCAGGTACACGTTCCCCCGGATATTCGTCAGCCCCTGCGTCGGATCCCGGATCCAGAACCGCAGGATATAGTCCACCGAACTGTCCCCGAACCCCACGATATGACAGACCGGCGCCTTGTGGGTCAGCACGCGGTCCACGCTCGCCGCCGCCTCCACCGCGACCTTCCGCACCAGATGCGGGTCGTCGCCATAGGCCGTGCCGAAAAAGATGTCGAGCCGGACGAAATCGTCCGAATGCGACCAGTTCACCACCTGCCCGGTGATGAGATCCTCGTTCGGGATCAGGTACTCCTTCCCGTCCCGCGTCACCACCGACACGTAGCGCGCGCCGAGCGAGTTGATCCAGCCGAAGGTCTCACCCAGGGAAATCACGTCCCCCGGCTTCACCGACTTGTCGAGAAGGATGATGACCCCCGACACAAGGTTCGACACCACCTTCTGCAACCCGAACCCGAGCCCGACGCCGATCGCCCCCGACAGCACGGCAAGCCCCGTTAGATCCACCCCGACCGACTTCAGCCCGATGAACAGCGCCAGCCCGTACAGCAGCAGTTGCAGGAACTTGACCACCAGCACCCGCATGGAAGGAGAGATATCCTCCACCCGGCTGATATTGGCGGCCGACGCGTGGCTCAGGAACCGCGCCAGCGTGAACAGTGCCGTCAGCAGCACCATCGCCTGCAACACGGTCCACAGCGTCAGCCGGGTTTCCCCGAACGACAGACCGACGCTTTCGAACAGGCGCTGCGTCTCATCCGTCAGGCCGACGATAACCAGCGTCACCCAGATCCACCCGACGATCCGCACGATCCCCCGCAGGAAGGTATTCGCGATCAGCCGCGTCAGCAGCGCGATCACCAGCCATGCGAAGGCCAGGCTCCCCGCCGCCGCCAGCAGATAGGACCGCGACGGCCACGTCACCTCCCGCATCACCCAGACGACCGGCCAGATCAGCGCGACGAACAGGATCAGCCGCAGCCGCCGGTGCAGGACGAGGAACAGCCGCAGCCGCCACTTCGGCCAGCCCTCCTGCGCGCGCAGCCAGTTGTGCAGCAGCGGTCCGACCACGTAGGACAGCCCGACTGCCGCGACGATCAGCCCGGCAAGGATGGCCAGCTGGTACAGGTTCCACACCCGCATCATGCCGGTGAGGAACAGATGCGCCTGCGCCCACAGTCCCGTCGCGATTTCCGAGATGATGTCGAGCGGTGTCATGCCGTTGTGGTCTCCCGAAGGCCGCCAGTCTGCACGCCGGACGACAGGTTTGGCAAGGTTCGCGGGGTTCCGCCGGTCCCGCGCCTCTTGCCGCGCCGCCGCGTGAACGGGGACGGCGGACGTGGCATACTGGGTCCATGAGACATACAGACTCGCACAACGCCCCGCCAAGCCGGATCACCGCACCCGCCCGTGCCGCCGACCGGACCGAAAAGCTGCGCCGCTACCGCCGCGCGCTGCTCGGCACCGGAGCGGCGGCAGGTGGCATCCTGAAACGCGCCACCCGCGACGCCGACCGTGACCGCGCCCTTGCGGTCAGCTTCGGCCGCGCCGGGCGGCGCTGGTATCTGCGCGGCATCTGACGCGCGGACCCGGACCGCCAGCGGCCTTCCGGTCGCGACTGGCCAGACAACACCGGCTGCGCTACGCTGGTCGGCAATCGGGTGTGTTGCCATGGGTCTTCAGTCGGAACTGCGCGCGGACACGGGTGTCCTCGTCATCACCATCATTTCGCCCCCGGACCGGGACGAAGGCGACGAGGCGCGCGCGCTCATCCATTCCCTTGTCGACCAACGCCGCCTGCATGCCGTGGTGCTGGACCTGAGCCTCCAGCAAAGCTCCATCCTGACCGCCGCCCGCGCCCGCGCGTTCCTCAGCCGGACCGACCGGCAGATCGCGCGGCACATGCCGGACCGCACAGGGCCGTTCCGGATCGCCATCGTCTCCCGGCCCGGCTCCTTCGGGCACGGCATGGGCCGGATGCTCGCCGGTCACGCCTATGATCTCGCGCAGGTTCAGCTGGAACAGTTCGAAACCCTGCCCGAGGCCGAGACATGGGCCGCCGGGGCCTGATACGCCAAGCCCGCTTGCCTGAGACGCCGCCCGGGTGTATCCCAGCCCGCATGACACGGATTTTCGACATGGACGACCGCGCGCGCCTGCCCTGGCGGTTCTTCGGTGCGTCGCTGACGGTGCTGGCCTCGCTATGAGGCCCCGCCCCGCCGCCCGTCCGGGCGCGCGGTTCTCCGGTCACAGCCATTTCACAGCCAGCAAACGGGAGAGGACCCATGTCCCCCAAGCCATCCGCCAAGACGCTCTACGACAAGATCTGGGATGCCCATGTCGCACATGAAGCCGACGACGGCACCTGCCTGCTCTACATCGACCGCCATCTCGTCCACGAGGTGACAAGCCCCCAGGCCTTCGAAGGTCTGCGCATGTCGAACCGCAAGGTCCGCGCGCCGGAAAAGACCATCGCCGTGCCCGACCACAACGTCCCCACCACCATGGGCCGCGAAAACCCCGCCTCCATGACCGAGGAATCGCGCATCCAGGTCGAGGCGCTGGACAAGAACGCGCGTGAATTCGGCGTGCACTACTACCCCGTGTCCGACATCCGCCAGGGTATCGTGCACATCGTCGGCCCCGAACAGGGCTGGACCCTGCCGGGCATGACCGTGGTCTGCGGCGACAGCCATACGGCCACGCACGGCGCCTTCGGCGCGCTTGCCCACGGGATCGGCACCTCCGAGGTCGAGCATGTGCTCGCCACCCAGACCCTGATCCAGAAGAAGTCCAAGAACATGAAGGTCGAGATCACCGGCCAGCTCCGCCCCGGTGTCACCGCCAAGGACATCACCCTCTCGGTCATCGGCGCGACCGGAACGGCCGGCGGCACCGGCTACGTCATCGAATACTGCGGCGAGGCGATCCGCAGCCTGTCCATGGAAGGCCGCATGACCGTCTGCAACATGGCGATCGAAGGCGGCGCCCGCGCCGGCCTCATCGCCCCGGACGAAACCACCTACGCCTACGTCAAGGGTCGCCCGCACGCGCCGAAGGGTGCCCAGTGGGAAGCCGCGATGGACTGGTGGAAGACGCTCTATTCCGACGACGACGCGCATTGGGACAAGGTCGTCACCATTCGCGGCGAGGATATCGAACCCGTCGTGACCTGGGGCACCTCACCCGAGGACGTGCTGCCGATCTCCGCCCTCGTGCCTTCGCCCGACCAGTTCAAGGGCGGCAAGGTCGACGCGGTCAAACGGTCGCTCGACTACATGGGCTTGACGGCCGGTCAGAAGCTGACGGATATCGAGATCGACACCGTCTTCATCGGCTCCTGCACCAACGGCCGGATCGAGGATCTGCGCGCTGCCGCCGCGATCCTCAAGGGCAAGAAGGTGAAGGACGGCATGCGCGCCATGGTCGT
Organism: Primorskyibacter flagellatus; assembly: GCF_014638275.1. Classification (GTDB taxonomy): domain Bacteria; phylum Pseudomonadota; class Alphaproteobacteria; order Rhodobacterales; family Rhodobacteraceae; genus Pseudooceanicola; species Pseudooceanicola flagellatus_A. Next base: position 2,651,551 of record NZ_BMFJ01000001.1, on the reverse strand, counting down.
CCCCGGCTCCGGCCTCGTCCGGGCACAGGCCGAGGAGGAGGGCCTCGCCCAGATCTTCCAGGACGCCGGTTTCGAATGGCGCCTCGCCGGCTGCTCCATGTGTCTTGCGATGAACCCCGACCAGCTGGCCGAGGGCGAACGCTGCGCCTCCACGTCAAACCGCAACTTCGAGGGGCGGCAGGGCTACAAGGGTCGCACGCACCTCGTCTCTCCGGCGATGGCGGCAGCGGCGGCGGTCACCGGCAAACTCACCGACGTACGGGAGATGATGTAATGGACAAATTCGAAAACTTCAGCGGCATCGCCGCCCCCATGCCGCTCGTCAACATCGACACCGACATGATCATCCCCAAGGTCTTCCTGAAGACCATCAAGCGCTCCGGCCTCGGCGTGAACCTCTTCGACGAGATGCGCTATGACCGGCAGGGCAACGAGATCCCCGATTTCGTGCTCAACAAGCCCGCCTACCGCGACGCCCAGATCCTGATCGCGGGCGACAATTTCGGCTGCGGCTCGTCGCGCGAACATGCGCCCTGGGCTCTCGCGGATTTCGGCATCAAGGTGATCGTCTCGACCTCCTTTGCGGACATCTTCTACAACAACTGCTTCAAGAACGGCATGCTGCCCGTCGTGCTCCCGCAGGAACAGGTGGACGTGCTGATGAAGGACGCCGAGAAGGGCGCGAACGCCCGTATCGACGTCAATCTGGAGGCGCAGACCATCACCACCTCTGATGGCGAAACCTTCTCCTTCGAGGTCGACAGCTTCAAGAAGCACTGCCTGCTCGAAGGGCTCGACGACATCGGCCTGACGCTGGAAAAGGCCGCCTCGATCGACACGTTCGAGGCGCAGGCAGCCCAGGCCCGTCCCTGGGTCTGAGCCTCCCGCGGTCTATGTAAGGCCGCCCCCGATACCACCAGATTTAGTAAAATGGGGCCGTCTGGCCCCATTTCCGTTCTGCTATTGATGCAAGATAGCACCAGTTGCACCACGGATTCGCCCTATTTTCCGCGCCTTATGGGGTCGGCTCTTGAGCGTTCGGCGAAAGGGCGGCAGGATTGGGGCAACAATGAGGCACCGCATCATGCGGCATCAAGTTGGGACATTGGGGCGGCAAAGCATCGCTCCGGGCCAGTTTGAGGGGATAGAGCAGTGATCGTCCGTCTGACAGGCGCGTTTCTTCGCGCCCTCCTGATCGCGTTGGCAATCGCCACGCCCTCGCTCCTCCTTCCGGAGGTGGGGGCGGATACCGCGCAGGTCGTCGTCCTCGTGGCGCTGGCGGCCGGGGCCTTCACCTTCATGGAATACTTCAGCCAGTTCCCCTCGATCCTCGAATTCCGCTTTGCCCCGCCGGTCAACCGCCTGCGCTACTTCACCATGTTCGCCATCGTGCTGATGCTGACGGTCTATTTCTCCGGCGCCGCGCTCGAGACCCCGATCGCCTCCCTGCTGATGAAGCTGGCCGCGCTGATGGCCAACGCCGTCGATTTCCCCTTCTCCCCGGTGCGCCTGGTCGTTCTGGCCCTGCCGTCCGGCACCGAACCCGAGGTGGTGGAGATGGTGCGCGACGCCGCCGGCATCGCCTATGTCATGTCGCTGCTCGGCCTTGTCGGCTTTGGCGTGCTGGTCCGCATCTACGGCTGGCCCGTGCGCTACGGCGCGTTCAACGTCTGGATCAACCTGCCCCTCTTCGACCCCACGGGCGGCGGAGACGTGCTGGCCCGCCTCAAGCGCGACAGCATCGTTAACGCGGTCTTAGGGTTTCTCCTGCCATTCCTTCTCCCGGCACTGGTGAAGCTGGCAGGGGCGCTGGTGGACATGTCGGCAATCGGCAATCCCCACACCCTGATCTGGGTGATGACGATATGGGCCTTTGTCCCGGCAAACCTGATCATCCGCGGCGTGGCGCTCGCCCGCGTGGCCGATATCATCGAGGAAAAGCGCCGCCGGACCTACGCAGAGGCGCGGTCGGAGGATGGCTTGCAGGCTGTCTGATCCCGCTGGTCGCCACGCTGGCGGCCGATCCCCTTCGCGCTGATCCGTCCCCCTCCGACCGTTTTCGCATCGTTTTCTGGCACACCGAACAGGCCGCGCGTGGGCCGGGGCTGTTTCTCGACGCCCTCCTGTCAGGCGATCCCGGTCCAATGGCGGTGGCAGAGATACTAGCGGGGCTGTCCCCGGATGTCGCGGTGCTCGCCGGCATCGACTACGACCGCGGCGGCGCGGCGCTGACGGCGCTGGCCGGGGCGGTGGAGAGAGCCTTGGCGGAGCATGCCGGTCGCCCCGATCCCTGCGATCCGTCGCCTTTCCCCCCGGACACGCATTTTTCCCGCATCGACCCGCCCCGCCGAACCGGGTCCGCCCCGCCCGAAACCGGCGGACCTCCGGCATGGCGGGCGTCGTTGCCGCGTCCCTCTCGGATCGGCCAATGTCCTCAGCGCAGTCCGCCTGCCCCGACGGCCAGAGCACTGCAGGCAAGCGCAGCGCCTCCCGCCTTCCACACCTTTACCACCCTACCCAATACCGGCTTGCAGACCGGCCTCGACCTCGACGGCGACGGGCGCCACGGCGGGCCCGGCGACGCACAGGGCTACGGGCGTTTCTCGGGGCAGGGCGGGCTCGCCGTCATCTCCCGCTGGCCGGTCGACCTGATGGTTGACCACTCCGCCCGGCTCTGGCGCGACATGCCCGACACCCTGCTGATCGACGCAGAGGGGAGGGAGGGCGCGCAGGCATCAGGCGCCGACGTCCAGCGCCTTTCCTCCACCGCCCACTGGGAACTGCGCGTCACCCCGCCCCGCGGAAAGCCGGTCACGCTGATGATCTTCCACGCCACCCCGCCGGTCTTCGACGGGCCCGAGGACCGCAACGGCCGCCGCAACCATGACGAGGTGATCTTCTGGAAACACCGGCTCGACGGTGACTTCGGCCCGGCCCCCGATCCGCCGTATGTCATCGCCGGGGCCGCGAACCTCGACCCCTCCGGCGGGGACGGACGCGGTGCGGCGATCCGCGGCCTGCTGAGCGATCCCCGACTGCGCGATCCGCCCGGGCTGACCGGCAAGGCGACGGTCGACTGGCCCGATCCGGGGCCGGGCCGGCTTCGCGTCGACTACCTGCTCCCCTCCGCCGACCTGATCTTGACCGGCAGCGGGCTGGCCCCGGACTCCCCCGCCAGCCGCCACCGCGCGATCTGGATCGACATCGACCTTCAGGCCGCGACCGCCCCGCCGGACTGATGCGCCAGCCCGGCCCGCAGCGCGTCGTCCAGCGGCGTCGGCACGAACTCCGGGCAAAGCCGCGCCAGCTTACCGCCGTCCAGCCGGTGCGGCAGGGACCAGAGATACCGCATCTCGAACACCCCTCTGAGCACCGGCATCACCGGCCGCGCAAGTCGCAGCGGCAGCCAGGCGAACCGCCCGGGACGGACCTCGTGACCAAGCGCCTGCCCGATCCCGTTGGCCAGCTCCGCGCCGGTCAGGGTGTAGCCCGCGAACGGCACGTCCTCGAAGGTCGCAAGGCTGTCGCGGCGTTCCGCCAGCAGCACCGCAGCGCGCGCCACATCCGGCAGGAAGGCCCAGGCATGCGGCACATCCACCGGACCGGGATAGAAAATGGACCCCTTCGCGGCCCTCGGAGTGATGAAGCGGTCAAACCAATTGCCCGAGGCACGGTCGTCGATGAAATCCCCGCAGCGCAGCAGGATGGTCCGCACGCCCGCATCGCGATACTCGGCCTCCACCCCGATCCGCAACCGGCCAAGGGGATTGGAGGCGAGGTGAAGCGTCTCCGCCGTCCAGCCGAAGGGTGCATCCGGCCCGTAGACATAGACATTCCCCGGCACGATCACGCTGGCCCCGGTCGCCTTCGCCACCTCGATCACACGGGCATGCATCGGCATCATCTCCCGTGCCCAGTCCTCGTAGGAGGGCGGGTGCCAGCCCATCACGATAACTGCCGCCCCCGTCGCGGCAGCGCGCAGGTCATCCACCCCGCGCCGGAACCGCCGGACCTGCCAGCCCCGCGCCTCGAAGGCGGCGGCGGCGTGGCGGCCGAACTTTCCGGTCGGGCCAAGAACAAGAACGGTTTCGGGCATGGTACGGGTCATGGCGATCTCCTCAGGTTGACAGATGGCCCCTGAATAAGCCATTCATGAATGGATCAATATTCTCCCGTTTCGCATGTCTGACATTCAGAACTGAATAGATGCCGCAGGACCTCCGGACCCTCGACTGGTCGCTGATCCAGGCCTTCGTCACCGTGGCCGAGACCGGATCGCTCTCCGCCGCCGCCCGGGCGCTGGACCAGTCACAGCCCACGCTCGGCCGCCAGATCCGGCGGCTGGAGGAGGCGACGGGTCTCGACCTCTTCCACCGCCAGCCGCGCGGCCTGATCCTGACTGAACAGGGCGAAGCCCTGCTGCCCGCCGCGCGCCGCATGGCCGAGGGGTTCGGCGCGCTGGCCCTCGCCACCGCCGGGATGGGTGACGGGCTGACCGGCGCGCTGCGCATCACGGCCTCCGAAATCGTCGCGTTTCACCACCTGCCGCCGATCCTGTCCCGAATCCGCGAGGCCGCGCCGGGGCTGGAGATCGTGCTGCTGCCCTCCGACACCACGGAGAACCTGTTGTTCCGCGACGCCGACATTGCCGTACGCATGTACCGCCCCGACCAGCAGGAAATCGTGACCCGCCGCCTCGGCGCGCTGGCCGTCGGAGCCTATGCGGCGCAGGACTACCTCGACCGCAGGGGGCATCCGCAAACCCTCGCCGACCTTGCCGCGCATGACGTGATCGGCTTCGACCGCTCCGATCTGATCCTGCGGGCCATGCGCGACATGGGGCTGGAGGCGGAGCAGGGCAGTTTCGCCCTGCGCTGCGACGATCAGGTGACCTACTGGCAAATGGTCCGCGCGGGGTGCGGAATCGGCTTCGGCCAGCAGTCCATTGGCGACGCCGATCCGCTGGTCACCCGCGTCCTGCCCGACCTCGACATCCCCGCGCTGCCCGTCTGGCTGGCCGCGCACGAAACCCTGCGCCGCACCCCCCGCGTCGCGCTCGCCTGGGAGATGCTGGTGCAGGGCCTCGCCCCCCTTCTGATCCGATAAGCCGGGGTTTCCTTGACCCTGTCGCCGCGCCGGTTTACCCCGCTACAGCAGCCATTTGCGGCACCTTCAGGAGGACCAGACCCATGCCCAATCCCTCGCTTCTCATCCTGCCCGGTGACGGCATCGGCCCCGAGGTCATGGCGGAGGTCCGCAAGATCATCGACTGGTTCGAAGCCAAGCGCGGCATCGCTTTCGATGTTTCCGAGGATCTGGTCGGCGGCTGCGCCTACGACAAGCACGGCACGCCCCTGCACGACGACACCATGGCCAGGGCGCAGGAGGTCGACGCCGTCCTCCTCGGTGCCGTGGGTGGCCCGAAGTACGACAACCTCGACTTCTCCGTGAAGCCCGAGCGCGGCCTGCTGCGCCTGCGCAAGGAGATGGACCTCTTCTCCAACCTCCGCCCGGCCCAGTGCTTTGACGCGCTGGCCGACTTCTCCTCACTCAAGAAGGACGTGGTCGCCGGCCTCGACATCATGATCGTGCGCGAACTGACCTCCGGCGTCTATTTCGGCGAACCGCGCGGCATCTTCGAGGAAGGCAACGAACGCGTCGGCATCAACACGCAGCGCTATACCGAGAGCGAGATCGACCGCGTCGCCCGTTCCGCCTTCGACCTCGCCATGAAGCGCGGCAAGAAGCTCTGCTCGATGGAAAAGGCCAACGTGATGGAGTCCGGCATCCTCTGGCGCGAGGTCGTGACCGAGGTCGGCAAGGACTACCCCGAGGTCGAGCTCAGCCACATGTACGCCGACGCCGGCGCGATGCAGCTGACCCGCTGGCCCAAGCAGTTCGACGTGATCGTGACCGACAACCTGTTCGGCGACCTGCTCTCCGACCTCGCCGCGATGCTGACCGGATCGCTCGGCATGCTGCCCTCCGCCTCTCTCGGCGCACCGATGAACAACGGCCGCCCCAAGGCGCTCTACGAACCCGTGCACGGCTCCGCGCCGGACATCGCGGGGCAGGGCAAGGCCAACCCCTGCGCCTGCATCCTCTCCTTCGCCATGGCGCTGCGCTACTCCTTCGACATGGGGGACGAGGCCGACCGGCTGGAAAAGGCCGTCAACGACGTGCTCGCCTCGGGCGTCCGCACGGCGGACCTGCTGAACGAGGACGGCATCACCCCGGCCAGCACGACGGAAATGGGCGATGCGGTGATCAAGGCGCTCGACGCCTCGCTCTGACACCCCGGCGGCATCTGCCGGCGGTCAGAACCGCCGGCGTCTGCGCCGCAGCCCGGCCAGCGCCGCCAGCGACAGCGCTAGGCCCCAGCCCGCGGCGGGCAGGGGCACAGCCGTTGCGAACGGCGTATAGTTATGGGTCAGCTGCACCTGGATGTCGGTGACCGACGAGGCGTCCGAAAGGCTCTGACAGACGCCGAAGACCGCGTAGGCGCGGCAGGTCGTCGTCACCTGCAGCAGCAGGTCCGAATTGACGATCATCGCCACACTGTCCTCGCGAAAATCCGCAGAGGGCGTGAGCGGTTTGAGATAGGCGTCGAGATAGGTATCCTCGAACGAGAAAGAGGCGGAACTGCTCGCAGAACCGCTGCTCTGGCAGCTTGGCAGGGAAAAGATACAGGCAAACGGAGTCGCCAGCGTACCGACGTTGGCGTTGGCGGAAATCCCGGTCTTGAAATCCGTCCCGTCGAACGCGGTGATCGTCCCGAAACCGGGGCCGCGGAACAGGTACAGGTGATTGAACTGCGACGACTTGGCTTCGGTCTTGATATAGCAACTGACGCCGGGAATCCCGCCGACTCCGAAACAGGCCGCGAAATTCTCCACTTCCACGATGTGCCGCGCAAAGCCCGACCATGTCACGCTGTCGAGCGTTCCGAGCGTCGTGTCGAACTTTTCGAAATAGCGGAAGAATTCCGGCGGCCTTTCGGACTTGATCGCCTCGTTCACGTCGTTGATCCCGACAAGCGACGCGCCGTCGATCTGGGCGTGAACCGATTTCGGGTCGGAGACATTGGCGCTCTGGATGATGACGGCGGCCTGTGCGGCAGACAGGGGCCCGGTCAGGCCCAGGATGAAGGCGGCAAGCAGGCGCGTCGCGCGGATACGGAATGAACGGGACATATCGGACCTTTCTTTCAAATCGTCGTCCCCGGCCCAAGGGTCTTCGCCGGGGCGTTCGCCAGACATCGGAAAATTCGAAATAGGCCGCGCACGGGCATGCGAACTGCCGAAGGGTAGGGTGAGAGTTACGTTGCGTAAGGTCCCGATGTGCTCCGTCGGGGTCATCAGCCGGAAACCGCGGCACACGTATACAATCGGCGCGATATCCGGCAGGTCGTCGCGTCGCCACAGGGCGAACCGCGTCCCTCCGCCGAAAGCGGGCGCACCGGGTTGACCTCGTCGCGGCCACCCCGCACCCTGCACGGCGGGAGAAAACTGACGCAAAGCAAGGAGCCAGCCCGTGCGCGGACCCCTTCCCGGCATCCTTTTTGCCCTTCTCGCCTTTGCGCTGTTCTCGACCCATGACGTCGTGGTCAAGACGCTTGGCGGAACCTATGCGCCGTTTCAGGTGATCTTCTTCTCCGTTCTCTTCTCTTTCCCGATCACCACCGTCGTGCTGATGCGCGATGCGACCGCCGGGACCCTGCTTCCCGTGCATCCGAAATGGGTGATCGCCCGCACCATCGCCGCAGTGCTGGCCAGCATCTGCGCCTTCTACGCCTTTTCGGTCCTGCCGCTGGCCGATGCCTATGCGATCATGTTCGCCTCCCCCCTGCTCATCACGCTGCTGGCCATCCCGGTGCTGGGCGAACGGGTGCGCCTGCGGCGGGGGCTGGCGATCGTGGTGGGCCTGTCCGGCATCATCGTCGTATTGCAGCCCGGGCAGGCGGAGCTGACCCTTGGCCACCTCGCCGCGCTGGTGTCGGCCATCTGCGGCGCCTTCGCCTCGGTCGTGGTGCGCCGGATCGGGCGCGAGGAGCGGAGCGTCGTGCTGCTGCTCTACCCCATGGTGGCGAACTTCCTCGTCATGGGGCTGATGCTGCCGGTGGTCTACGAACCCATGCCGGTCGCCGACCTCGGCAAGGTGGCGCTGATCGCTCTGCTGGCCTTCTGCGCCATGTCCTGCATCATCCTCGCCTACCGCCATGCAGAGGCCGCGCTGATCGCGCCGATGCAGTATTCCCAGATCCTCTGGGCCCTGATCTTCGGCGCCCTGCTGTTCGGCGAAATCCCCTCGGGGACGACGCTGATCGGCGCGGGGATCGTGATCGCCAGCGGGCTTTACATCGTGTTCCGCGAAAGCCGCGCCGGGGTGTCCGACAACACGCCCGTCCTGCGCTCGCGCTCCCGCGTCGGCACCCCCGCCGCCCTGCGCATCGGCCCCATCCTGCGCCTGCGCGGCGTGATCCGGTAGGGGCCCGCGCGAAACACCCGCCCGATGCGCGTCCCACCCCCTGCGAGGGGGGCGGGTCACGGAGGGGGTGAAGGGGAAGGTCAGGAAAGGGGCGAACGAAAACACCCGGACGCTCCCCGGATCGTCATACCCGCGGCGACCCTACCCCGCCGCCAGCCGGTCCGCCGCCGGTTTCAGCGCCGCATACAGCACCGAATGGATGGGCGTAGGAACCCCGTGGCGCGCGCCAAGCCGGACGACGTCGCCGCTCAGATACTCGTGCTCCAGCGGCTTCCCGCGCCGGAAATCGTCCAGCATGGAGGCATGCATCGTCGGCGGCAGGCTCGACACGAAGGCCCAGTCCCGCTCCAGCATGTCCTCCGGCAGGCCGTCCACCACCGCGCGCCCGACGCGCTCCGCCTCTGCGATCGCGTCGCGGAACAGCTTGGCGGACTCCGGGCAGTCGCGGATCGGGCCGATGTCGCATTGCATCAGGGTGGTCAGCGTGGCCAGCGCGCTCTGCGAACAGAACTTGCCCCAGAGCTCGTGCAGGATGTTCCCCGCCACCACCGGAGTCGTCCCCGCTGCCGCAAGCGCCTCGTGCAGCCGGTCCACGCGGGCGGACCGCGACCCGTCGGTCTCTCCGAAGATCAGCGTGTCCATCGGCGCGGTATGGCGGATAACGCCGGGTTCGGAGATTTCGCCAGGGATGCGCGCCACGCCGGGCACCACCCGCTCCGCTCCGATTGCCGTGCCAAGCCGCTCCCAGGCCGAAACCCCGTTCTGGCAGGTGACGACAAAGGTCTCCGGCCCCAGCATCGGGTGAATCTGGTCTCCCGCGCTTTCCACGTCACGGTTCTTGACCATGAACAGCACCACGTCGGCCACCCCGACCTCTGCCGGATCGCCGACCGCCTGCACCGGGTCCAGCACCATGTCGCCCTTGGGGCTGATGACCCGCAGCCCGCCCGCCTGCATCGCCGCCAGATGCGCGCCGCGCGCGATGAACCAGACGTCATGCCCCGCCTGCGCCAGCCGCGCGCCGAAATACCCGCCAAGCGCCCCGGCGCCCATGATCGCGATCTTCATGTCGTCCCCTCCATAGCCGCACCCGATCAGACCCGAGCGTGCCGCAAACATCAACCTCTTGCCCCCGAAGGGCTCCTCCGCCAAGGGTGGACCCGACCACGCCTCCGGAGCCCCCATGTCCCGCAATATCCAAGGCATCCTGCTCGCCCTCGCCGGCTGCGCGCTCTACTCCGCCCATGATGCGCTGATAAAGGCGCTCGGCGCCGGGCTGCCGGCGGTGCAGATCGCCTTCTTCGCCTACCTGCTCGGCATTCCCTTCGTGGTCGCCCTGCTGATCGCCGACACATCCCCCGGCACCCTGCGCCCCGCCAATCCCGGCTGGATGGCCGTGCGCGTCCTGTCGGTGCTGGTCGCCACGCTTGGCGCCTTCTATGCCTTCCTCGTCCTGCCGCTGGCCGAAACCTACACCATCCTCTTCGCCGCCCCGCTCATCATCACCGTGCTCGCCGTGCCGATCCTGGGCGAAACCCTGCGCTGGCGACGCGCCTCGGCGGTGATCGTCGGGCTGATCGGCGTGATCGTGGTGCTTCAGCCCGGCTCCGCGCCGATCGGTCTGGGTCATGTCGCCGCGCTGCTCTCCGCCGCCGGGAACGCCATGGTCCACATCACTGCCCGCCGCATCGGGCCCGAGGAACGGCTGCCGCTGATGATCCTCTACCCGATGCTCGGCATCGTGCTGATCCTCGCCGTTGTCCTGCCGTTCGACTTCCGCCCGCTGACCGGGGCCACCTTCGGCGGTCTCGCCATCCTCGCCTTTCTCAGCTTCTCCGCCATGCTCTGCCTGATCGAGGGCTTCAAGCGCGGAGAGGCCGGGCTGGTCGCGCCCATGCAGTATTCCCAGCTGATCTGGGGCACGCTCTTCGGCGCTGTCTTCTTCGGAGAATGGCCCGAGGGGCCGACGCTGATCGGCGCGGTGCTCATCATCGGATCGGGGCTCTACATCGTGTTCCGAGAAGCCGGTCGCAAGGCGGAGGAGGAGGTCCCCGTCCCCCTCCCGGCCCGCCGTCCGTGACACCCCGGGTGAATCGGGAAAACCCGGCCAAAACCCCCTTGCCAAGCTGAGGCAAAGGCGCTACCCCGCAGCCTCACGGTCGGAGTGTAGCGCAGCCTGGTAGCGCACCTGCTTCGGGAGCAGGGGGTCGGAGGTTCGAATCCTCTCACTCCGACCAGTTTCCCCCAACACGCAATCCGCATCCTCGCCCTTGCAGCGATCCGGCCCTGCTGTGGACGCATCCCCGCGACAGAACCGCCGTGCCCGCGCGTATCACCTTCCGACAAGATCGAAGGAGAGACCCGGATGACCGCAACCGCAACCCCCGCCGCCGCGGGCTTCACCGCCCTGCAGAAGTCGCTGCACTGGGCCGTCGTCCTGCTGCTGGTCTTCCAGTACTTTCTGTTCGACGCCATGGGCCGCCTGTTCCACACCCTGATGGACACCGGCGCGATGCCCTGGACCGTGACCTCCGTTGCCCATGTCGTGATCGGCTCTGCTGTCCTGCTGCTGGCCCTCGCCCGGATCGTCCTGCGCCTGCGCGACGGCGTACCGCCCCCGCCCGTGGCCGAACCCGCGCCGTTTCGCACCCTGTCGAAACTGGCCCACTGGGCGATCTATGCCCTGCTGATCCTGATCCCCCTGTCCGGTCTGGTCGCGTGGTTCGGCCAGGTCGGCGCGGCGGCGGGCGCGCATGAAACGATGACGACCCTGCTCCAGATCATCGTCGTCCTGCATATCGCGGCTGTCATCGTCCACCAGGTCTGGTGGAAGACAAACCTGCTGTCCCGCATGACCTGACCGGTCAGGGCAGCATCGCCACCGGCCTGCACCACCCGGCCGAGGCCGCCCTGATCTTCACCGGAAAGCACTGCACCTGGAACCCGGTCGCGGGAAGCTGGTCGAGATTGGCCAGCTTCTCCATGTGGCAATAACCGCGCACCATCCCCGCCCGGTGCCCCTCCCAAATCAGGGAGGCATCGCCGGTTTCCGCCACCTTCCGGGCCGTGTGCACGAAGGGCGCATCCCAGCTCCAGGCGTCGGTGCCGCAGACCCGCATCCCCCGCTCGGTCATCCAGCAGGTCGCCGCGTGGCCCATGCCGCACCCCGTGGCCACGTACTCTGCCGTGCCATAGGCCGCCCCGGCGGCGGTGTTCACCAGCACGATGTCGCCCGGCTGCAGGTCATGCCCGATCCGGTCGAACTCCTCCGCGACCTCGTCCTCCGTAACCACATGCCCGTCCGGCAGATGCCGGAAGTCCAGCTTCACGCCCGGCCCGATGCACCACTCCAGCGGCACCTCGTCGATGGTGATCGCCCGCGCCCCGCCGTCCATCGTCGAATGGTAATGATAGGGCGCGTCCAGATGCGTGCCGTTGTGGGTCGAGACCTGGATCCGCTCCACCGCCCAGCCTTCGCCACCCGGCAATCCGTCGCGCGTCACGCCGGGAAAGTACTTCAGGATCATGTCGGCGGTCTGGTCATGCGACAGATAGGTGATCGCCGGCGCCAGCCCCGGCGGGTCGGCATGGGGCGTGTTCTCCAGCGGACGGGCTAGATCGATGAGTTTCATGAGAGGCCTCCCTTTGCACCCGACGCTAGCCGCAACTGCGCTTCTGCGCACCGATTTTCCGATTGTGGAGGGCAGGGGGCGGCCCTAGCGTCCGCGCCATGGGAGACGAGGACATTCTCGACAGCGGATATTCCTGGCGACGGCTCATGCTGTCGCTGGCCATCGCCATTGTCGGCAACGTCGGCATGTGGGCGGTGATCGTCGTGCTGCCCTCCATCGCGTCGGAATTCTCGCTCGCCCGCGCGGACGCGACCCTGCCCTACACGCTGACCATGGCGGGTTTCGCCATCGGCAACGGGCTGATCGGCCGGATCGTCGACCGCTACGGTGTCGCCTACGCCCTGATCGGCGCGGCGGTCATGCAGGCGCTCGGCTTTCTCGGCGCGGCGGCTATGCCGGGGATCCTGCCGGTCACGCTGCTGCACCTCGCCGTCGGGTTCGGGGCCGCCGCCTGTTTCGCCCCCCTGATCGCCGACGTCTCGCTCTGGTTCCTGAAGCGGCGCGGCATCGCGGTGGCGCTGATCGCGTCTGGCAACTACCTCTCCGGCGCGTTCTGGCCACTGGTCCTGTCGGGCGTTCTTGCGACGGGGGGCTGGCGCGCCGCCTACACCGTGCTCGGCATCGTCCTCCTCGTCACCGTCATCCCCGGCGCGCTCTTCCTCCGCCGCCGGCTGCCGGACGAGGCCGCCGCCCAGTCCGACCGCATCAGCCTTGCGCGTGCCAAATCCTCGGGCTTCTCGCCGAACGCCCTGACCCTGCTGCTTGGACTGGCCGGGATCGGCTGCTGCGTCGCGATGGCGATGCCGCAGGTTCATATCGTCGCCTTCTGCGTCGACCTCGGCTACGGCCCGGCGGTCGGGGGGCAGATGCTCTCCCTCATGCTGCTTGGCGGCGTCGTGTCCCGCGTCGTCTCCGGCCTCGTCGCCGACCGGATCGGAGGGGTGCGCACGCTGCTCATCGGCTCCGCCCTGCAGACCATGGCGCTGGTGCTCTACCTGCCGTCGGGCGGCCTGACCTCGCTCTACCTCGTTTCCGCCATCTTCGGCCTTTCCCAGGGCGGGATCGTCCCCAGCTACGCGGTGATCGTGCGCGAATACCTCCCCGCGCGCGAGGCCGGGTCGCGGGTCGGGCTGGTCATCATGACCACCATCGTCGGCATGGCGCTTGGCGGCTGGATGTCGGGCTGGATCTACGACGTCTCGGGCAGCTACTTCCTCGCCTTCGTCAACGGCATCGCCTGGAACCTGCTGAACTTCGGCATCGTGCTGATGATCCTGCTGCGCACCCGCCGCGCCGGGGCCGTGCTGGCCTGACCGGGGCAGGGCGCGCCGCCGCCCGCGCTTTTGCCTCCGAAATATCCTCGCCGGAGGCCGCGCGCCGCAAGGCGCGTCCCTCAGCCCTCCGCCCGTCCGAGATGCCGCTCGCCGCGCTGCCGCGCCAGGGCGATCTGCTTCTGCCGCTCCCGGAACCGCGCCTTGTCCGCGTCAGAGGTCCGATCGACGCAGAGATGGCAGGACACCCCGTGCTCGTAACCCGGGCGCGCGCGGTCCTCGGGCAGGATCGGGCGGCGGCAGGCGTGGCAGAGCTCGTGCGGCCCCTCCGCCAGCCCGTGCCCGACCGAAACGCGGCCGTCAAAGACAAAGCAGTCGCCCTGCCAGGCACTCTCTGCCTCGGGGATTTCCTCGAGGTATTTCAGGATGCCGCCCCTCAGGTGATAGACCTCCTCCACCCCCTGGCCGAGCAGATAGTTCGTCGACTTCTCGCACCGGATACCGCCGGTGCAGAACATCGCGATCCGCTTGTTGTGGAACCGCGCCTTGTTCGCCTCCCACCACGCCGGGAAATCACGGAAGCTCTCGGTCTGCGGATCCACCGCACCCTCGAAGGTGCCGATCGCGACCTCGTAGTCGTTGCGGGTGTCGATCACCGCCACGTCCGGCGCCCGGATCAGCGCGTTCCAGTCCGCCGGGTCAACATAGTGGCCGACGCGGGCCAGCGGATCGACATCCGGCTGACCCATGGTCACGATCTCCTTCTTCAGGCGGACCTTCATCCGGCCGAAGGGCTGGTCCGCCGCTGTGCTTTCCTTCCACTCCAGCCCCGCGCAGCCGGGCAGGGCACGGACATGCGCCAGCACCGCGTCGATCCCGGCGCGCGTGCCTGCGATGGTGCCGTTGATCCCCTCGCCGGCCAGCAGCAGCGTTCCCGTCACCCCCTCTGCCAGACAAAGGTCCAGCAGCGGCCCGCGCAGGGCGGCCGGGTCGGGAAACCGGGTGAAATGATAAAGCGCGGCGACGGTGAACATGCCCCGCGATCTACGACCCGTCTGCCCCGCGCGCAAGTGGCGGGCCGCCCGCCCGGCTGGCGAAACCGCTTACCGATGCGCCTCGATCAGTGCCGACAGCCTGCGCAGGTGCGAGGTCAGGTAATCCCGCGTGTCGGTATCGCTGATCTTCCCGTCCGAAACCTTCTTGCCGATGCCGGTGATTGCGACCTCTCCGCCGGTGATGAAGATCGCTCCGGTCACCGACAGCACCTGCCGCAGGTGATAGTTCGACAGGATCCCGCCAAGCTGGCCGGGCGATTGCGTGGCGATCATCACCGGCTTGCCCGCCAGCACCGCCTCCGGTTCCTTCGACAGCCAGTCGATCGCGTTCTTCAGCACCGCCGGGGGCGACCGGTTGTATTCCGGGGATCCGACGATCAGACCGTCGGCCTCTCCGATCAGGCGGTTGAAGGCGCGCACCGCTTCAGGGCCCTTGCCGTCCTCTTTCAGATCCTCGTTGTAGAAGGGCAGGTGGCCGATGTCGGCAAGGGTGATCCGCATGCCTTCGGGTGCAAGGTCGGGCAGGGTCTCCATCATCTGCCGGGTAAACGCGCCGCGGCGCAGGGACCCGACAAGTCCGACGATGTTCAGTGTGCTCATGTCTCATCTCCTGTGTTGCCAGACAGGTAAGCCACCATCGTCCCCCGTCCATCGCGGGCGGCGGCACACCGCCCCTGCACCGGCGCACCAAGATTGACGCCCGCCCCCCGCCTGCTACGGTCCGCCGGGTCCGGGGAAGGAAAACCACATGACACGCGCGCTCATCGTCATCGACGTCCAGACGGATTTCTGCCCCGGTGGGGCGCTTGCGGTGCAGGAAGGCGACGCCATCGTCCCCGGCATCAACGCGCTGATGACCGAATTCCCGGCGGTGATCCTGACGCAGGACTGGCATCCGGCGGGGCATTCCTCCTTCGCCTCCTCCCATCCCGGTGCATCGCCCTTCGACATGACGGAAATGACCTACGGCCCGCAGGTGCTCTGGCCCGACCACTGCATTCAGGGGTCACTGGGGGCGCAGTTCCACCCCGACCTGACGACGGACCGCGCTGATCTGGTGGTCCGCAAGGGTTTCGATCCGGCGATCGACAGCTACTCCGCCTTCTTCGAAAACGATCACAGCACCCCGACCGGGCTGGAGGGCTACCTGAGAACCCGCGGCATCGACGACCTGACGATGGTCGGGCTGGCAACGGATTTCTGCGTGAACTTCTCCGCCGTCGACGCGGCGCGGCTCGGCTTCAAGGTCACCGTGCGCACCGACCTCTGCCGCGGCATCGACCTTGACGGGTCGCTAAAGGCGGCGATGGAAGGGATGGCGCAGGCCGGGGTCGAGATCCGGTAAGGACCGCCTCAGGCAGCCCCCGCCAGAACGCCGCGCCGGGCCGAGGGCGGCTCGCCGAATTCCGCCTTGAATTCCCGTGCAAACTGCGTCGGGCTTTCGTACCCGACGGAGAACGCCGTTTCCGTGACCGCCCGCCCCTGCGCCAGCAGCCGATGCGCCTCGATCATCCGCAGCCGCTTGCGGTACTGCAGCGGGGTCGACCCGGTGGCGCTGCGGAACCTGTCGTGAAAACTCGACGCGCTCATCCCGGCCTCGGCGGCCAGTTCGCCGACCGTGACCTTGTCGCGGAACCGCCGCCGCAGCACCGCGATGCTGCGGGCGATCCGGCTGACCTGGCTGTCCGCCATGGCAAGTTCGCGCAGCATCCCGCCGTGTTCCGCCAGCAGCAGACGGAAATGGACCTCGCGCAGCAGCCCCTCGCCAAGGGTCCGTGCCGCGACCGGGCTGTCCAACGCCGCCACCATCCGGCGGCAGACATCCACGATCTCCTCTTCCGCCGCCCCCGATGACACGGCGTCTTCCCGCGCCGTCTGCAGACGGTCCGGCCCGATCTCGGCCGCCAGTTCCCGCAGCAGGGACAGCCGGATCCCCACGCCAACAGCGAGATAGGGCTTCCCCGCGCTCGCCACGGTGACTTCCGGCACGGCCGGCATCTCCAGCCCGATGATGAGCGAGGTCCCCTCGGCGAAATGCACGCGCCGGTGGCCCAGATCGCTTTCCTTCCGCCCCTGCAGAACCAGGCAGAACACCGGCTCGTACCACGTCAGGTCGAATTTCTGCGGCGCCCGCGCGCGGGTCAGGAACAGGCCGGGCAGGGCCGTCTCCGTCGGCTCCTCCGGCATCGCCCCGGCATCCGCATGGCGCAGTACCGCCGCGGCCAGTCCGGCGTGAAGGTCGGCAAATGGGGTGGTCGTCGTCATGCCCCGTTCTACCCCGCGCAGGCGGTGCAGGCAAAGTGCCGTGACCCGAGTTTCGGAGGATCGGGCAGATCCTGCCGAGGAACCGGCAGGCAATCCGCGGCGTCGGGCCGCAGATACCGGAGCATCGGATTGATCGAAAGGACCCGACATGACCCAATCTCCCCTGATCCTCGTCACCGGCGGCTCGCGCGGCCTGGGACGCGCGGCTGCCCTCGCCCTTGCCGCTGGCGGGGCGGATGTGATCCTCACCTACCACTCCAACGCCGCGCAGGCAGCCACCGCCGTCACCGCGGTCGAGGCAGAGGGCCGCATGGCCCGCGCCTTCAGGCTCGACATCGGGCAGCCCGGAACCTTCGCGACCTTCGCCGACACCCTGCGCGACGCCCTCGCCGGGATGGGGCGCGACCGCATCGACGGGCTGATCAACAACGCGGGCTCGGGCGTCTTCGTGCCCTACGCCGATACCGACGCCGACTCGCTCGACCGGATGTACGGCGAACATCTCAAGGGCCCCTACCTGCTGACACAGACCCTCCTGCCCCTGATCGCGGACGGCGGGCGCATCCTCAACGTCTCCTCGGGACTGACGCGGTTCTCCATGCCCGGCTATTCCGCCTACGCCGCGATGAAGGGCGCGGTAGAGGTGATGACCCGCTATCAGGCGAGGGAACTGGGCGACCGGGGCATCTCCGTCAACGCCTTCGCCCCCGGCGCCATCGAAACCGACTTCGGCGGGGGCGCCGTCCGCGACAATGCCGACCTCAACGCCCATGTCGCCGGGGTCACCGCCCTGGGCCGCGTCGGTCTGCCCTCCGACATCGGCCCGGCCATGGCGGCGCTGGTCCTGTCGCCCTCCAACTGGATCACCGGCCAGCGGATCGAGGCCTCGGGCGGCATGAACCTGTAATCCGCCCGCGCCCCCGGCCGCACAGGCCGCCCCGCCATCTCGCGCCCCCGGCTGGACAAGCCGGGGGCCGCTTGCTTTAGTCGCCGGGCCCGTGAAGGAGTGCCCGATGACCGACCTCGCCACCCGCGTCTGGAACCACCGCTGGAAGATCGACCCGATCGTCCGGTCCCTCATCGACACCGATTTCTACAAGCTCCTGATGTGCCAGTCGGTCTTCCGCAACCGGCCTGACACCACCGTCACCTTCTCCCTCATCAACCGCTCCAGACACGTCCCCCTCGCCGACCTGATCGACGAAGGCGAACTGCGCGAACAGCTTGACCATGTCCGCTCCCTTTCCCTGACCCGCGGGGAATCCACCTGGCTGCGCGGCAACACCTTCTACGGCAAGCGCCAGATGTTCCGCCCCGACTTCATGGAGTGGTTCGAGGCCCTGCGCCTCCCGCCCTACCACCTGGAACGCGTCGGCGATCAGTACGAACTGACCTTCGAGGGGAAGTGGCCCGAGGTCATGCTCTGGGAAATTCCCGCCCTTGCCATCCTGATGGAACTGCGCGGCCGCGCCATCCTCGACACCATGGGCCGCTTCGAACTGCAGGTGCTCTACGCCCGCGCGATGACGAAGATCTGGGAAAAGATCGAACGCCTGCGCGACATCGATGGCCTCCGCATCGCCGACTTCGGCACGCGGCGGCGGCATTCCCACCTCTGGCAGGACTGGTGCGTGCAGGCGATGATCGAGGGGCTGGGACCCAAGTTCACCGGCACCTCCAACTGCCTCATCGCCATGCGCCGCGATCTCGAGGCCGTCGGCACCAACGCCCACGAACTCCCGATGGTCTACTCCGCCCTCGCCGACGGAGACGCCGCGCTCGCCCGGGCCCCCTACGACGTCCTCGCCGACTGGCACGAGGAGCATTCCGGAAACCTCCGCATTATCCTGCCCGACACCTACGGCACGGCCGGCTTCCTCAGGAACGCCCCCGACTGGCTTGCCGGCTGGACCGGCATCCGCATCGATTCCGGAGACCCCGCCACCGGGGCCGAGACGGCAATCAACTGGTGGAAGGCCCGCGGAGAGGACCCCCGCGACAAGCTCGTCATCTTCTCCGACGGTCTGGATGTGGAGAAGATAGAGGAACTCCACCGGCAGTTCTCCGGCCGCGTCCGGGTGTCCTTCGGCTGGGGGACGCTGCTGACGAACGATTTCCGGGGGCTGGTGCCCGGGGACGCCCTGGCGCCGTTTTCGCTGGTGTGCAAGGCGGTCGCGGCGGACGGGCGGCCGACTGTCAAGCTCTCGGACAACCCGGAGAAGGCCATGGGGCCGGAGGGGGAGATCGCTAGGTATAAGCGGGTGTTTGGGGTGGGGGAGCAGGTCAGCTCAAATTTGCTGGTATGATAGCCGACAATTGCGCTGGGATAGCTTTTTTGAGAGAGGTGCGTTGAATGATTGCTGGTGGAAAGAAGATGTTGTCTCGTTTTCCGAGGCGTTTCTGGGTATTTGGTGGTTTGTGCTGTTTATCACTCGCTTTGGCTTTCGGCTCTCTCTACGTTTCTGTGAATTTGAATAGAACGCTGGTGGTTACTCCAATTACTGATGAGACACAGCTAGCTCTATTGGCAGTTAAGCAGGAGATTTACGGAAAGTTCATTGGTATTTTTGCCACAGTTCTTACGATACTTGCAGCTGTAGCTGGGATCGCTGGAGTGGGTTTGTACGAGATACTTAGAAGAAAAGTTGATGAAGATTACAAGCTTATTTTATCTTCAAAGCTGAGGTTTTCCAAGGCGCATTTCTTGGCTTTCTCCTACAACGAAGACTCATTTGGTCAATGGAGGATATATGAGCCAACTGTTCAGAAGTGTTTGGATAGGCTAAATGCTCCTCTTGAGTCGAGCACTCAAAAATCGGAGATTTTCGCGGCCTTATCTTCTGTGGATTTGGCAATTCAACTGGTGAATAGGGCGCTTATCTTTGTTAGGGAGCTTGATGGTAAGGATTTGTCAGACTTTAAGAGTGATTTCGAAACATTGCACCCTTACTTAAATCTCTTGAACGGGCAAATTTATGCGCAAACGTCACGGGCTATTTTGCTTGGAGAGTGCCCTAGCTCAATGCTTATTGGGCAACTGAACAGTATAGTGGACGAGTTGCTGGAAATTGGCTTGGGAGAGTTTATGGCTTCAAAGGAGTACAGTTGGTGGGAGGCTGCGGAAACGTGCGGTTTCTTTTATGTGCATGTTGGTCGTTTGTCTGGTGATGCCGCGATGCAGGCAAAAGGAATAGACATCATATCCTCGTTGGCAACAAAAAAGCGGCTCAAGGTTTACCTTAAGCCGCTTCCGTCCGAGGTCTCAAAAGTCGTACATGACGAGTACGTCTCTAGAGGTTATGTCAGCTTGGCGCCAAGCGTTACGGGCGACCAGGCTTCATAAACTTGGTTGGGAATTTCTTCAGCAAGACAGGCCTCCTTAGTAGCGTCCCGTTGTCGGGCTGTTATATGGCAACTAGATCTCTAACCTCAAGCTAGATGTCGCCATCGTGAAGGCATAAGTACTACCCTCACTTCAAGTAGGCCTTTTAAGCCTCGGTAAGTCAACGAAAATCGCAGCGTTTGGTTCCAAATTACTTAACGATGCGTACGATGAACCACGACAAGTACCATGGACCACTGTTAGCATACGGAAAACAATGGCTTGTAAGTTTTCCTACAGTCTCCGGTAAGATACTGAGAGCCTGTGTATCGGTGCCTCAAAGTACCTGATTCGCCAATATCTTGAGACAATCCTACCTCTCCCACCCCCGCCCCTCCTTCACCTCGCTCCGCGCCTTCTTCGCCTCCACCCGCTTCCGCTTCTGGTTGGCCGAGACCTTTGTCGGGATCCGCCGCTTCGGCGCGACCAGCGCCTTCCGCACCAACTCCGCCAGCCGCTCCCGCGCGATCTCCCGGTTGCGGGCCTGGGAGCGTTCCTCCGACACCTGCAACACCACCGCGCCGTCCTTGGTCCAGCGCCGCCCGGCGAGCCGCCGCAGCCTCCGCTTCACGGGCTCCGGCAGGGACGGAGACCGCTCCGCCTCGAACCGCAGCTCGACGGCGGAGGAGACCTTGTTCACGTTCTGACCGCCGGGGCCGGAGGCGCGGACGAACTGCTCCGTGATCTCCCAGTCCTCGATCGATATCTGATCTGTGATGCGCAGCATGAAAAATGACCAAATGACCCAAATCGTCAATCCGGTCATTTTTGACCGGTCGGGAAAGATAGCAAAAGGGCTATCCGATCGGTTCGGATAGCCCCCTCGAGTTCAGGAGGTGCGCCGGTTAGGCGTGCACCAATCTGGTCAATGTCACCCCAAGGGCTGCCTCAGGATTTCCCCTTCCAGACTGTTCCGACACCTCTCTCCAAAGCCTCAATAGACACTAGAGCACCTCCTTTCATCTGTTTCCGATAATCAAAGGGTGCCACAGATTTCGTGTGTGTCAAAACATTTCACGCAAGGTCTGGTGAAAGTTTTCTGACAATTGCACGGAAAGGCAGCAGAGCCACGATGGCGAGGGCCAGCTTGACCAGCCAGTCCGCCACGGCAAGCGACACCCAGAGCGGCGCCACAGGCCCGACGCCGAGCAGCGGCAGCGACTCGTTCGCCCAGCTCACGTCATTGCCCGGCTCCAGGAAAACAAGGGCTCCGGAGAAGGCGACGGTGAAGAAGATCGCCGTATCCAGCGCCGATCCGACGAGGGTCGAAGCCAGCGGCGCCCGCCACCACGACCCCGCGCGGAGGCGGTCGAAAATGGCGACGTCCATCAGCTGCGCGGTCAGGAAGGCGAGGCCGGATCCGACCGCGATGCGCAGGGTCACCAGCGGGCCGAATTCGCCCATGATCTGCGTGCCGATCAGCGAACAGGCGACGCCGACGACGAAACCGGCCAGCACGACGCGGCGGGCGCTGGCGACGCCGTAGACGCGGTTCATGACGTCGGTGACGAGGAAGGCGATCGGATAGGTGAAGGCGCCCCAGGTCAGCCACTGGCCGAACAGGAACTGGACGAGGATGTTGGAGGCCACAACGACGGCGGCCATGGCGAGAACGCCGGGAAGAATGCGGGTCATGTTTACGGTCCGTTTTTTAGACAAGGTCGCGGAGACTTGTGCGCCCCCATGGCGCGGGTTGGGCAGCTACAGGCCCCGGCCTGAGTTGTCCAGCACAATCTCCACCAGACCGCCTGGCAGGATCGACAGGAAGTTGTCGTCGGCCACCATGGTCATGCGCGTCTGCCCCTCTTCGTCCGTCCAGACCGACAGCCCTTCGAGATTGCCCCAGGATATGGGCGGCGCCCAGACGACGGTGCCCTCGACCGTCCCGCCTTCGGACAGGTCGATCCGGCGGATGCGGGAGCGGAAGCCAAGCGTGCGGACCTCCCGCTCCAGCAGGTAGAGCGCGCCGTCCGGTCCGAAATCCGCGCCCGTCGGCCGGAAGTCCCCGCTGCGGACCAGCGCGGCGACCTCGCGCCAGCGTCCGCGCTCCAGCCGCAGGATCGGGGTGGGGTCACCGTCCGGCGATTCCTCCTGAACGGTGACGAGCCGGCGCTGGTCGTCCACCGCAAGCGCCTCGAACCCCGCGTTCGAGCCCAGCCCCGGCACCTTGGGCAGCGGCGGATGCAGCAGGCCCTTGTCGCCGGAATCGTAGGCCAGCACGCGGTTCATCCCCTCGAATGACACGTGCAGGCGACCGGACGGCTCCATCGCCAGCCCCTCGGCATCGCCGCGTCCCTTGCCGCGATCCAGCGCCTTGCCGTTCTTGTCGCGCAGCGGCATCAGTTCGGTCACGACCGCGCCTGTCAGACGCCCGCCGCTGCGGGTGATCGTTCCGCGCACGACGTAACCGGCATCGCTGATCGCAACGAAGCCGGCCCCGCCGTCAGTGACCTCGATCCCCGAAAGACCGCCGATCCGGCCGACCTTGCTGTCGATGGCCGTGCTCGTCGCCCCGAAGCCGGGGGTCACGACGAACGAGCAGGCGGCCAGCGCCCAGAGGATCAGCGCGACTGCAGGACGGAGACGCATTGTCCGGGCAGGTCGGCCATGGTCAGGTCGCGGCGCGGTTTCGGCTTGGGGGCATTCGGGTTCGGCGGTGGCGGGTTCAGGATGTTGTTGACCCACTGCTGCGCATCCGCGCAGCCGTCGCCCGGCGGCGGCGGGGTCTGGTCGACACAGCCCTTCGCCCCCTTGGGGCAGTTCAGACGCACGTGGAAATGGTAGTGGTGCCCGTACCAGGGCCGGATCTTGCGCAGCCAGCTCCGGTCGCCTTTCTCGTCGTTGCACATCTGCACCTTCGCCCCGGCGAAGACGAAGATCCGCGCGACACGCGGGTCGGAGGCGGCGGCTTTCAGCACCTCGTGATGCTGCCGCGTCCAGTCGGAATTCACGTAGGCCCCCCCGGCCCGCTGCATGGAGATCGAGGACAGGCTCTCCCGCTCCGCCCGGCTGAGGTTCAGGCGCTTCGGCGGCAGCATCCAGATGTCCGCGTCCAGACCAAGCTGGTGCGAGGCATGGCCCGAGGTCATCGGCCCGCCGCGCGGCTGCGCGATATCCCCGATATACAGCCCCGCCCAACCCGGCTGCGCCGCGGCCTTGCGGCTGAGATCATGCAGGTAGGAAATCATCTCCGGCTGGCCCCAGTTCCGGTTCCGCGACAGCCGCATCGCCTGCCAGGTCGGCCCGGACTCCGCCAGTTGCACGGCCCCGTCCTGACAGCCCTTGGAATAGCCGCCATAGGCCTGCGGACGGTTCTGCGACCCGGCGGCGGCGGCCCCGAAGAACTGCTTGGCGGCCTTGCCCTGCATCGACGCCGGGATTTCCTGTTTCGAGGACACCTGCGTCTGTTCCGGCGTGCTCCGCCCTCCGCAGGCGGCAAGCAGGATCGTCAGGACGAGGGCGGGGATTCTGACCATTGGGACGGTTCTCCTTCGGGCTTGACCCATGCTAGCAGGATCAGCCCGATGAGAAAGAGGAAGATCAGGGGGGACACGCCGATTTGCTGCGACCCGCTGATGGTGGTGACGATCCCGATCAGCGTCGGGGCGAGGAAGGAGGTCGCCTTTCCCGCCAGCGCGTAAAGCCCGAACGCCTCGGCCATGCGTGCCGGATTGGCCTGGCGCACCATCATCGTCCGGCTGGCGGACTGGATCACGCCGCCCGCCGCACCGATCAGTGCGCCGAAGACGAAGAAGGTGATGTCGGGCAGCATCGAGGTTTCCGCCACCGGGATGCCGTAGACCGACGTGCGCGACACGAAGACGATCGACCCGGCGACGAAGGTCAGCACGAGGATGCAGACCGTGATGACCGGCTTCGGCCCGAACCGTTCGTCGAGCCGCCCGCCGATCACCGCGAAGACCGCGCCCGCGATGATGGCCACGATGCCGAACACCCCGATGAAAACCACCGACCAGCCCAGAACGCCCGAGGCATAGATGCCGCCAAAGAAATACATCCCGTTCAGCGCGTCCCGGTAGAACATCGAGGACCCGAGATAGGCGAAGAGCGACGGCGTCTTCGGAAGGTTAACAATGGTCCCCCTCAGGCCTTTCAGCGCCGCCCGCGCCGCCCCTTTCGGCGGCTTCACCGGCTTGGGGTCGCGCACATAAAGGAAGAACGGGATCATGAACACCGCGTACCAGATCGCCGTCAGCGGCCCGACAAAGCGCGTGCCCTCCCGCGCCTCGGGGTCCAGCCCGAAGATCGGAGGGATGCCGATCAGCGTCCGCCCCGTCGTGGCGTTTTCGGCGAAAAGCACCAGCATCAGCACCAGCGTCACCAGCCCGCCCGCATAGCCGAAGGCCCAGCCATTGCCGGAAATGCGCCCAATCTCCTCTTTCGTGCCGAGGTCGGGCAGCATGGAGTTGGTGAAGATCGTCGCGAACTCCATCCCGATCATGCCGATGCCGAACCAGAACAGCGTGGCATAAAGGTTGAAGTCCCCCGGCGCCGCGTACCACAGCATCCAGGCCCCCGCGACGTAAAGCACCGAGAAGCCCCAGATCCACCGCATCCGGTTGCCCGACACGTCGGAGATCGCGCCGAGCACGGGGGCGAGCACGGCGATCAGGAACCCCGCCAGCCCGATCCCGAACCCCCAGGCCGCCTGCGCCTGTGCGCCGTCGCCGATCAGTTCCTTGACGTAGGGGGCGAAGATGAAGGTGATGAGCAGCGTGTTGTAGGGCTGGCTGGCCCAGTCGAAAAAGAACCAGCCCCAGATCCGTTTGCGCAGCGTCATCTTTGTCCCCCGTTTCCGGCGATATGACGCGGAAAGGCGGCGCGGGGCAACAAAATCATTTGTAACGGCGGTCTTAGCCGGGTGTCAGACCTTTTCCGGCGGCCAGGGGCGGCTGTCGTCGGCGGCAAACAGCGCCGCGACCCAGTCGGGCAGGTGACGCGGTTCGGCGGTGCGGCCCAGTTCGGCCACCACATCCGCCGTCGGCACCATCTTGCGGTTGCCGACCAGCGCGGTGCGGAAGATGCCGTGGTTCGCGCAGGTGCCGTCCTTGGTCCACATCGACTGTTCGATATACATGAACCGTTCGTCCCAGCCGAGCAGCCGCGACTGCATCTCGATCCGCTCGAGGTTGGTCAGACGCCGCCGGTAGCGCACGATGCTGCCCGCCACCGTCAGCCCCCATTTCCGCTTGCGCAGCACCTTGAACAGGCCCGACCGCATGGCAAAGGGGATCCGTCCGAGATCGAAGATCGACAGTGTCCGCCCGTTGTTCAGTTCGGACATGAAGTCGAGGTCCCAGGGCCAGATCCGGTGATGGCTGACATGCACGTCCCACATCCCGAGCGGCGGGGCGTTGCGGAACTTGATGATCTCTTTGGTCAGGCGCAGGAACGGATACATGGGCCACCTCCTGCGGCGCACTCTCTCCGCGTTGACGCGAAGGTCAACTTCGAACCCTGCGTCACCTCATTTGCCACGCCGCACTTGCACAAATCGGCACCGGCCCATAGGTAGGCACAGCCCGCAACAGGAGACCATGGATGCAGTCGCTCTTTCAGATCCTCATGCTGATCCTCGACATCGTGTGGTTCTTCGTGATCGCCCATGTGATCATGAGCTGGCTGATCTCATTCCAGGTCCTGAACGTGCGCCAGCAACTCGTGGGGCAGATCTGGTATGGTCTGAACCGGCTGATGGAGCCGATCTACGGCCCGATCCGCCGCATCCTGCCGCCCATGGGCGGGCTCGACCTCGCGCCTCTGGTCGTGCTGATCGGGCTCTACGCGCTGCGCATCATCCTCGCCAACAACGCCGCCGCCTTCTACTGACTCCCGCCCGGCGTCAGCGGAGTGCCGTGAGTATCTTCGGCAAGATGAAGCCGGAGACCGCGCGTGGCAGGGAAACTGGCCACAAGATGCCGTCTTCGGCTTGAACCCGACCCCCATATTTTGGTTTACTGGACCTTAACGGACCGTGAGTCCGAATAAGAGCAGTCACACCGGATCATTAGGGGGCACATGGCCGAGTCCACGGAGTTGTTGCGCGACGTCTTCGGCTTTGACGCCTTCCGGCCCGGCCAGGAAGAGATCGTCGACGCCGTGGCGGCAGGCCGCGACGTGCTGGCGATCATGCCGACCGGCGGGGGCAAGTCACTGTGTTTCCAGCTGCCCGCCCTGATGCGCGGCGGCGTGACGGTTGTTATCTCTCCTCTCATCGCGCTGATGCGGGACCAGGTGCGGGCACTCCGCGCTGCCGGGGTGGAGGCCGGGGCGCTGACCTCCGCCAACACGGAGGAGGAGACGGAAGCGGTCTGGTCCGCCCTGACCGATGGCCGGCTCAAGCTGCTCTACCTCGCGCCGGAACGGCTCGCCTCCGTCGGGACGCAGGACATGCTGCGGCGGATGGACGTGTCCCTGATCGCCGTGGACGAAGCCCATTGCGTCAGCCAGTGGGGCCACGACTTCCGCCCGGACTACCTGCGGATCGGCGACCTGCGCGCCGCGCTCGACGTTCCCGTCGCCGCCTTTACCGCCACCGCCGACGCCGAAACGCGGGAAGAGATCGTCGCCCGCCTGTTCCCGCATCACCCGCCCGAGCAGTTCCTGCGCGGGTTCGACCGCCCCAACATCCACCTCGCCTTTGCCGCCAAGGATCAGCCGCGCCGCCAGATCCTCGCCTTCGCCGCCGCGCGCAAGGGACAGTCCGGAATCGTCTACTGCGGCACCCGCGCCAAGACGGAAAGCCTGTCGCGCGCCCTGAACGAGGCCGGTCATGCCGCGATACACTATCACGGCGGCATGGACCCCGACGCCCGCCGCATCGCCGAGACCCGGTTCCAGCAGGAGGACGGGCTGATCGTCGCCGCCACCGTCGCCTTCGGCATGGGCGTCGACAAGCCGGATATCAGATGGGTCGCCCATGCCGACCTGCCCAAGTCCATCGAGGCTTATTATCAGGAGATCGGCCGCGCCGGCCGCGACGGCGCCCCGGCCGAGACGCTGACGCTCTTCGGCCCCGACGACATCCGCCTGCGCCGGTCGCAGATCGACGAGGGCCTCGCCCCGCCGGAACGCCGCATGGCCGACCACGGACGGCTCAACGCCCTGCTTGGGCTGGCAGAGGCGCTGGACTGCCGCCGCGCGACCCTGCTGCGCTACTTCGGCGAGACCGAAATCACCTGTGGCAAATGCGATCTCTGCGACCGCCCGGCCGAGGTCTTCGACGGCACCGAAGCCGTGCGCAAGGCGCTCTCCGCCGTGCTGCGGACCGAGGAATGGTTCGGCGCCGGCCATCTGATCGACATCCTGACCGGCAATGCCACCGACAAGGTGCAGGCGCGCGGGCATGATCAGTTGCCGACCTTCGGCGTGGGCCGCGACCTCACGCGCAACGAATGGCAGGCCGTCTTCCGTCAGATGATGGGCCACGACCTGATCCGCCCAAATCCCGACCGCCACGGCGCGCTGACCATGACCGAGGCCGCCCGCCCGATCCTGCGCGGAGAGGACACGATCCGCCTGCGCCGCGACACCATCGCCGCCGCGAAGGACCGCCGCGCCCCCGCGAGGACGCTGGTGAACGAGGAGGACGAACCGCTGCTTTCCGCCCTCAAGGCCAAGCGCCGCGAACTGGCGGAACAGCAGGGCGTGCCCGCCTATATCGTCTTCACCGACCGCACCCTGATCGAAATGGCCGAACAGCGCCCCGCAACGCTCGACGCCATGGCGCGCATCGCCGGGGTCGGGGCCAAGAAGCTCGACACCTATGGCGCGACATTCCTGTCGGTCATCACCGGCGTGGAGGAGGAGATGCATCCCAAGCGCATGAAGCTGGCGGGCCGTGAGGGCGGGGCGCTCTACGACCGGCTGATGGACCTGCAGCGCGACCTGCATCACGGAGAGGACGGGACGGAAAAGCCTCTCTCCTGCTCGGCCTCCATCATCGCGAAACTGGTCGAGATGAAGCCGCGCGATCCGGCGACGCTGGAACGCATTCTCGGCGACCGCCGCACCGAACGCTTCGGCGCCGCCTTTCTGGACGCCATTGCCGAGGCCGGATAGACCACCGACATGCTGACCGTGATTTCCCCCGCCAAGCGGCTCGACTGGGCCGAGCGCCCGAACGCGATGACCACGCCGGATTTCCTGGCCGAGGCGAACAGCCTCGCCCGGACGATGCGCGCGCGTACCTTGACCGAACTCAGGGGGCTGATGGATCTCTCCGACGACCTCGCCCGGCTGAACCGCGACCGCTTCCGCGCCTATGAGGACGCGCCTGCCGATGACCTCCTCCGCCCTGCCGCGCTGGCTTTTGCGGGGGACACCTACATGGGGCTCGACGCCGCATCGCTCGACGACGACGACTTGGCCTTTGCACAGGATCACCTGCGCATCCTCTCCGGCCTCTACGGCGTGTTGCGCCCGCTCGACGGTATCCAGCCCTACCGGCTCGAGATGGGGTCGCGGCTGAAGACCCGCCGGGGCGGCAACCTTTATGACTACTGGGGCGACGCCCCCGCGAAGGCGTTGAAACAGCAGGCCGAAACGCTCGGCACCGACACCTTGGTGAACTGCGCCAGTCAGGAATACTTCGGCGCCGTGAATACGAAGAAACTCGGCCTCCGCGTCATCACCCCGGTGTTCCTCGAAGAGAAGAACGGCACCGCCAGGACCATCTCCTTCTTCGCAAAGAAAGCCCGGGGCGCGATGGCGCGCTTCCTGACGACCAACCGTGTCACCACGCCTGACGGCATCCCCGACTTCGACCTCGGCGGCTATGCCTACGACAGGGACGCCTCCACCCCCGACGCACCGGTCTTTTCCCGTCCCGCCGGATAACCCGTTCACCTTGCTGAAAATATTCCGGGGGAGGCCCTTCAGGGCCGGGGGCAGCGACCCCTCAGCGCCGCCGCTTCAGCTTGCGCTTGATCTTGTCGTCCTTGCGCTTGGCGTGCACCAGCTTCCGCTTCGGCCCGCCCTTGCCGCCCCGCCCGCGCCGGAAACCGTCCACCGGGCCGTGTGACATCGTCTCGCCATCCAGAGACAGCAGCTCAAGCATCAGCCCGCCCGTGACCGGCGCGGCCTCGGCCAGCTTGACGGTCACCCGCTGTCCCGGCTGGATCACCCGGCCAGAGTTCGAGCCCATGAGCGTCGCCGCCTCCCGGTCGAAATGGAAATATTCATCGCCGAGCGACCGGATCGGGATCAGCCCGTCCGCCCCGGTCTCGTCCAGCCGCACGAAAGCCCCGAACCGCGCGACGCCGCTGATCCGGCCGGTGAACTCCGACCCGACCCGTTCCGACAGGTAGGCGGCGAGGTAGCGGTCGGTGGTGTCCCGTTCCGCCGTCATCGACCGCCGCTCGGTCTCCGAAATATGGGCGCCGACGGACTCCAGTTCCGAAATTTGCTCGCCGTCCAGCCCCTCCGGACCCCATCCATGCGCGGCGATCAGCGAGCGGTGCACGACAAGATCGGAATACCGCCGGATCGGCGAGGTGAAATGCGCGTAGTTCGCCAGCGCCAGCCCGAAATGCCCGAAATTCTGCGGCGCGTAATAGGCCTGCGTCATCGACCGCAGCGTCGACATGTTGATGAGTTCCGCGTGATCCGTCCCGGCGGCGGCGTTCAGCAGCTGGTTCAGGTGCGCGGTGCGGATCACCTGACCCTTGGCGAGGTTGAACCCGGCGGACTGCGCGGTGTCGCGCAGGCTCTCCAGCTTCTCGACCGGCGGCTCCTCGTGCACCCGGAAGAGGAGGGGGGATTTCTTCGCGATCAGCGTCTCGGCAGCGGCGACGTTGGCCAGCACCATGAACTCCTCGATCAGCTTGTGCGCGTCGAGCCGGTCGCGGAACTTCACCGACAGGACCTCGCCTTCGTCCGACAGCTCGATCTTCCGTTCAGGCAGGTCGAGGTCGAGCGGCTGGCGCCTTTCGCGCGCCTCCTTCAGCGCGGCGTAGGCGGCGTAGAGCGGGCGGATCACCTCCTCCATCAGCGCCCCGGCCCGGTCCGAGGGCGCGCCGTCCATCGCCGCCTGGACCTCTTCGTAATGCAGCGACGCGACGGACCGCATCAGTCCGCGATGGAACGTGTGCCCCAGCTTCTCGCCATGTGCATCCAGCCGCATCCGCACGGCGATGACCGGGCGTGGGACGCCTTCATGCAGGGAACACAGGTCGCCGGAAAGCCGGTCCGGCAGCATCGGCACGACCCGGTCGGGAAAATAGGTCGAATTCCCCCGCTTGCGGGCCTCCCGGTCCAGCGCCGAGCCGGGGCGGACATAATGCGCGACGTCCGCAATCGCGACCCAGAGCACATGGCCACCCTCGTTCTTCGGGTCGTCATCGGCATGGGCATAGCAGGCGTCGTCATGGTCGCGCGCGTCCGAGGGGTCGATGGTCACGAAGGGCATGTCCCGCAGATCCTCGCGCCCCGACAGGCCCGCCGGTTTCGCGCGATCCGCCTCCTCGACCGCCGCGTCGGGAAAATCGTCGGGGATTCCGTGTTGATGGATGGCGATCAGGGACACCGCCTTCGGGGCGGACGGATCGCCTAGCCGCGTCACCACCCGCGCCTTGGGCAGGCCCATGCGGGCCTTGGGTCCGACCTGTTCGGCCTCCACCAGTTCGCCGTCCTTCGCGCCATGGGTCGCGCCCGCGGGCACCATCCATTCCAGGTCTGATCCCTTGTCGATCGGCACCACGCGGCCACCTTCGGACCCGGCGCGGAACACCCCGAGGATACGCTTCGGGTTCGCCCCGATCCGCCGGATCAGCCGCCCCTCGTAATCAGGACCGTGCCCGATCAGCGTCAGCCGTGCGAGGATCCGGTCCCCGGCCCCGAGCGCCGGGTCCGAGGCGCGGGCGATCAGATGCACCACCGGCTCCTCTCCCTCGCCCTGCCATTCCAGCGGGCGGGCGGTCAGGTCGCCGTTGCTGTCGGGGCCCCGCACCTCAAGCACGGAGACGGGGGGCAGGCGGTCGGGATCGCGGTAGGTCTTCTTGCGCTTTTCGAGATGACCCTCCTCCTCAAGCTCCCGCAGCACCCGTTTCAGGTCGATCCGGGCCGCGCCCTTGATGCCGAAGGCCTTGGCGATGTCGCGCTTGGCCGAGAGGCCGGGATTGTCTGAGATCCATTGCAGGATCTCGTCCTTGGAGGGGATCTGGCTCATGCCTTTCCGCGTATCACGCGGCGCGGGTGGCGTCACATGGAAATGCGGGACCGGACCCGTCCCCACACCACGTCATCCTCCGGCTTGACCGGAGGATCTCGCGGGTCGGGGAGATCCTCCGGTCAAGCCGGAGGATGACGGCTATAGAGGGGGTAGGGTGACGGCAAAAGGGGAGTATGACGCCGGCAGGGGGCAGACACCGGCCGCTAGCGTATCTCTCACCGTGCCGTCCTGCACCGTCCCCCGCACCCCCGCACCTGCACTTGACCCGGCCCGCCGGGCGGAGTGACATCCGCCCGACCAACCGGACCGCCCGCATGACCGACCTTCTGACTCCCGCCGCCATCGCCGCCGCGCTTGCCGCCGTGTCCCTGATCGCCTTCGCCAAGGGCGCCTTCGGCGGCGGCATCGCCATGATCGGCATTCCGCTGATGTCGCTTGCCATGGACCCGCTGACCGCCGGGGCCGTGCTCGCCCCGCTGTTCCTCGTCATGGATGCCGTGGCGCTTCGCTACTGGAGCCCGAAGACTTGGTCCCGCGCCGATGTCCCCTGGCTGATCCCCGGCACGCTGATCGGCACGGCACTGGCGGCCTGGCTGCTCATGGGACTGGACGAAAGGGCGGTGGCGGTGCTCATGGGGGTGCTCGGCCTCGGCTTCGCGCTGTTCTGGCTGTCCGGCGGCGTGTCGGCGCAGGGCTGGCCCGCGCGGCCCGGACTGGCGCTGACGGCAGGCGCGGCTTCGGGCGCGACCTCCATGATTGCCCATGCCGGAGGTCCGCCGGTCGCCGTCTACCTCCTTGGTCGCGGCCTGCCGAAAGAGCAGTACGCGGGCACGACCTCCATCGTCTTCACCTTCGGCAATATCGCCAAGGTGGTGCCATGGCTGCTGATCACGCCGCCGGACAGGGGGATGCTGGTGCTCATGGCGCTCTGCGTTCCCACGATCCCGCTGGCGATCTGGGCGGGCTGGCGGCTGCACGCCCGGCTGGATCAGAAAAAGCTCTACGCGGTGTGCTACGCGATCCTCGTCGTCGCCTCGGTCAAGCTGCTGTGGTCAGGGGTCGGCGGGTATCTTTAGGTCCCCGGGTTCGTCCACGTCCGACAGCGTGTCGGTGACGGCGACGCGCAGAGAGGGGATCGAGGCAAGCGTGTCGGCCATCGCGTGTCCGGTGGACCACCTGACCCCGTCGAACATTCCAGCAGGCGGCGCGCGGCGGATCCCGATCGCCCAGTAGCCGCCGTCCGGAGCAGGGCCGATGACCGCCTCGTGGGACGCGAGGGCGCGGAAGGCGCGGGCGATGTGGGCGCGGTTTACACCAGGAATGTCAGAGCCGATGATGAGGGTCGGACTGCCGCTCGGGTCGCCGCGCCGGGAAAATATCCGCCCCATCCTCGCGCCAAGATCGCCGCCACCCTGCGCCACCCGCGGCAGGTCGCCCGGCCACACCGCGCTGCGCAGCGCCCGGTCCGGCGACACCGCCAGCCAGACCTCCCACCTGGGATCGCGGACCCGCCGAAGCAGCCGCGCCACCTGATGCCGCATCCACCATGCCGCCGCAACGGTCCCGATCCCGCGCGCCAGCCGGGTCTTCACGCGGCCGGGGCGCGGCTCCTTGACCATCACCACGAGGCGCTGGCGCATCAGGCGAAATAGTCCCTCAGGATCCGCGTGTAGACCGCCTTGAGCGCGCGGATGTCCTCTACCGGAACCCTCTCGTCCACCGCATGCATGGTCTTGCCGACCAGTCCGAATTCCACCACCGGGCAGTGATCCTTCACGAAGCGCGCATCCGAGGTCCCGCCGGATGTCGACATCTCGGGCGTCACCCCCGTCTCCGCCTTGACGGCCTTGGCCACCATCGCGGACAGAGGCCCCGGCGGCGTCAGGAAGCTTTCGCCCGAGACCTTCACCCGCATCGCCACCTTCACCCCGAATTCCTCCGCCACGCGATCCGCTTCGGACTGAAGCCAGTCGGTCAGGCTCGCCCCGGTATGCGCGTCCGTAAAGCGGATGTTCACCGCCCCCCGGCAGGCGGCAGGGATCACGTTGGTCGCCGTGTTGCCGGTGTCCATCGTCACCACGGCAAGGGTCGAGGCGTCGAAATGGTCTGTTCCCTTGTCCAGTTCATGGCTCGCCAGCCGGTCCATTAACCGCGCCAGCGCGGGCAGGGGGTTCTTCGCCCGGTGCGGATAGGCGGCATGGCCCTGCACTCCGGTCACGTCGAACCACGCGGACATGGAACCGCGCCGCCCGATCTTCATCATGTCGCCCATGATCTCTGGGCAGGTCGGCTCGCCAACCAGACAGTCGGTCATCGCCTCCCCGTTCTCCTTCATCCAGTCGAGCAGCGCGACGGTTCCGTCGGTCGCGTCGCCTTCCTCGTCCCCGGTGATGGCAAGGATGACCGCCCCGTCCGGCGGAGTCTCGGTCACGAAATCCGCCGCGGCCGCGGCAAAGGCCGCCACGCCCGACTTCATGTCCGTCGCCCCGCGCCCCCAGAGCATCCCGTCCTTTTCCACAGCACCGAAGGGCGGCACGGTCCACGCGGACTCGTCCCCGACCGGGACGACATCCGTATGCCCGTTGAACCCGAAGCTGCGGTTTGCCCCCCGGTTGCCCCATCTCGCGAACAGGTTGGAGGTGCCGTTGCGGTCGACCCGCGTGCAGGTGAACCCGGCGGCGGACAGCAGGCCTTCCAGCAGGACAAGCGCCCCGCCCTCGGCAGGCGTGACAGAGGGGCAGCGGATCAGGTCGGCGGTCAGGGCTACGGGGTCGGTGGTCACGGGCGTCTCTCCTAAGGCAGGGCTGCCCTTGGCTAGCCCGCCGCGCGGGAAAGCGCAAACGCCGGGCAGCTCTCTGCCGGTTCACGGCTGACTCAAACCCGATCTTGACCCCACGCTGCCGGCTGGCCACGATTCCCGAAGGCACAGGCTGGCGCAGACCGGTCCGGTGCCTGCCCCCGACGGGAAAACCCGCGGCGGGCCAATGGGTAGAAGATCGGAAGATAACGTGACGGACCGACGTATGCAGATGCAGCGCGGCCAGAGGCTTTGCCTGCCCCGCTGCCGGGCCGGGGGCTGAGGCTTGGGCTGGTTCGCCGTGTCCCCCCTGCGCCCCGTCCGCACCCGCCCGCCGACGGAGGCGGATATCGGCGAAGCCCTCGCCCGCGCCGCGCATCTGTCGCCCGTCCTGACGACCGGTACCCTGATGACGGAGCTTTACGCCGCGCTCCCCGACCGGGAGACGGTGCTTCTGCGGATCGAGGCCCCCGGTTTCGACATGTCGGTCCGGCACCTGCCGGGTGCGACCATCCTGCTGACGCTCGACACAGCCGAGGGCGCGCGCGAGGCCCGCGTCGACATCGCCCGCCTGTCCCGGACGCCAATCCTGCGCATCTCCGTGACCTGGGACGCTGCCACCGCACTCGCACGGCTCTGGGTCGAGGCGCCGGATATCGATGCCTCCCCCCTCTGGTGCGACATTCCCGGCCCCTTCCGCCCGCCGCGCGACGCGCTCTGCCTCGCCGCGCTCTCTCCGGTCGCCGGACACTGGGGGGAGGAGGTGAACCACCTCGCCGTCTCCAACCGCCTGCACGCGGTCGGCCCCCGGCCTGCGCTGGCGGCAAACGCGCTGATCGAAACGCCGCAGGGTCTGGTGCGCACCGACCGGATCCGGCCCGGCGACATGGTGCTTGCCCGCAACGTCGAGGGCCGCCGCGTCCCGACGGAGGTCCGCGCCACCATCCGCGCCCGCCTGCCCGCACGCGGGGCCTTCCGCCCGGTGCTGTTGCACGCGCCCTATTTCGGACTGACGGCGGATACCTTCGTGGCCGCGAACAAGAAGGTGGTGATCGACGGCAGCGACGTCGAATACCTTTATGCCCGCGAAAGGGTGCTGGTCCCGGCAAGGCACCTCGTGTCCACCACCACAGGGCATTTCGTCGATTCCGCCGATACCGCGATCTGGCATCAGCTGCTTCTGCCGGAACAGGAACAGCTGACCGTCGCCGGATGCGAGATGGAGAGCCTGCACGTCGGCTCTCTCCGACGCTCGCCCGAAGCGCATGCGGCCAGCCTGCTGTCGGCCATTCCGCGCCGCGCCCTGCCGCACCACGCGGCTTCCTCCTTCCCGGTGCTCAGGGACTACGAGGCGGCGGCGCTGCTGGCTCAGATGTCGCGCTGATCGCCGAAGAAGGGGGTGACCTGCGCGACGATGACGGCATTCTCTTCCAGAGCCCGGTCCATCAACTCGCGCTCCTCGTCC
Organism: Primorskyibacter flagellatus; assembly: GCF_014638275.1. Classification (GTDB taxonomy): domain Bacteria; phylum Pseudomonadota; class Alphaproteobacteria; order Rhodobacterales; family Rhodobacteraceae; genus Pseudooceanicola; species Pseudooceanicola flagellatus_A. Next base: position 2,616,006 of record NZ_BMFJ01000001.1, on the reverse strand, counting down.
GGGATGTCGTGCCCCTCGGCCAGCCGTTCTTCGATGGTGCCGTAACCGGTCACGTCCAGCGGAGCCATCTCCGCCTGCTTGAGGATCGCCACCGTTTCGCGCACCGCCTCTGCTTCGTCCACGCCGCTGGCATAGCACATCAGCGCCGCCCCGGTGCTGCCCTCGGGCAGGCCGTCGCCCTTCGCGCGCCCGACCTCGACCAGCAGGGTAAAGACCTGCTGCCGGCGCGGTTCCTTCCTGTCCTTGCTCATGGCGGTTCCCCTCGATTGTCCGGCTCTCGCTCTCAGATCGCGTCGGCCGAGTAAAGAGCGGAGTAAAGGGGGGCGTGCAGACGACCCCCCTTGCCCATGACCGCCGCGAGGGCCATTCTCGCCACCAACCAGCACGAGGAGAGCGACATGAAACGCATCAAGGACATGGTGGCCGAGGCCAACGCGGTCGTCACCCACGCCCCGGCAGAGGAGATGAAGGCCCTGCACGGCCAGGATGGCGTGACCTTCGTAGACCTGCGCGATCCGAGGGAGCTTGAGCGTGACGGAATGATCCCCGGCGCCTTCCACTGCCCGCGCGGCATGCTGGAATTCTGGATAGATCCGGAAAGCCCCTACGCCAAGCCGCAGTTCCAGACCGGCAACCGTTTTGTGTTTTACTGCGCATCGGGCTGGCGGTCGGCCCTGTCGGCGCGTACCGCGCAGGAGATGGGACTGGAAAACGTCAGTCACATCACCGACGGCTTCGGTGGCTGGAAAAAGGCGGGCGCCCCCGTGGGAGAGAAGCCCGCCAGGAAAGATTAAATCCGGCCTCGATCCTCAGGTCCGGCGTATCGCCCGGTAGCCCCAGATCAGCAGGCAGGCACCAATCACGCCGATGATCAGCTGGCCGATCCAGCCGCCAAGCGTGCCGACGCCCAGAACGGCGACGAGGATGAAGTTCAGCACCAGCGCGCCGACGATCCCGAGCACGATGTTCGTCAGCAGCCCGTGATCGGCCTTCATGATCTTTTCCGCGATCCATCCCGCGAGCGCGCCGACGATGATCGCGGCAATCCATCCAAGTCCTTGCATCTTCAGTCTCCGATTGTGTCCATTCGTCGGAAAACGATGCGCAACCGCTCCGGGTTCCGACAGGAGAACGGTCGGGTCGCATAAACCGTTGCCAGACCGGGAATTCCGGGACTAGCGTAAAGGTTGTCGCCCATGGCCTTCCGACCAGTGGACGGCGAACCGGAAAACCGGAGCCTCGAAAAGGAACAGGGACATGGGATTTCTCGACGTCATCTTCAATGCGATCAATGACCTGACATGGGGATGGGCGCTGATCCCGTTCCTTGTGGTCCTTGGCGTCTTTTTCACGATTGCCAGCGGCTTCGTGCAGATCCGCTTCTTCAAACGCATGTTCCGGGTGCTGAAAGGCGACCCCGATGCGGATCCGAACAAGATCAGCGCCCGCGCCGCGCTGTTCGTGTCGGTCGGCGGACGGGTCGGCGGCGGCAACATCGCGGGGGTGGCCGTGGCGATCACGGCGGGCGGTCCGGGCGCGGTCTTCTGGATGTGGGCCATCGCGCTGGTCGGCATGTGTTCCGCGCTGATCGAGGCGACGCTTGCCCAGCTCTACAAGCGCACCACGCCCGAGGGCGACTATCGCGGCGGACCGGCCCGGTCGATCATCCACGGGCTCGGCGCGAATTACCGCTGGCTGGCGGTGGTCTACGCAGTCTGCCTGATCGCCTCCTTCTCGATCGGGTTCAACGCCTTCCAGGGCAACACCGTGGCGGGGGCGGCGCTTGATTCGCTGGCCATACCGCGGCTCTGGACCGGGATCGTGCTGGCCCTGCTGACCGGCTTCATCGTCTTCGGCGGGATCCACCGCATCGCCAAGGCCGCCGACATCGTCGTGCCGGTCATGGCGATCGGCTACCTCGCCATGGCGCTGCTGATCATCCTGATCAACATCGTCAGCCTGCCCGGCGTCATCATCGACATCGTCGCCAACGCCTTCGGCTTCCGCGAAGCGGTTGCGGGCGGCATGGGCGCGGCCATCGCGCAGGGCCTGCGCCGCGGTCTCTTCTCGAACGAGGCGGGGCTTGGGTCCGCCCCGAACGTCGCGGCAACGGCCTATGTCCGCCATCCGGTGAGCCAGGGTATCACGCAGAGCTTTTCGGTCTTCATCGACACGATCATCATCTGCTCCTGCACGGCCTTCATCATCCTGCTTGGCGATGTCTACCAGCCGGGCGCCGAAGGCATTGATGGCGTGGCGCTGACGCAGCAGAGCATGGTCGATCACGTCGGGGCCTGGGCGCAGTACTACCTGACGGCGGCGATCTTCCTCTTCTCCTTCTCGTCGATCATGTACAACTACTACCTCGGTGAAAACGCGCTGGCCTTCATGACCGACAATCCGATGGCGCTGAACGTGCTGAGGGTGGCGATCATGGGCATCGTCTTCCTTGGCGCCGTGGCACCGGGGGCGACCTTCGTCTTCTCCTTCTCCGACCCGATGATGGGCATCCTCGCAGTGGTGAACCTGCTGGCGCTGATGATGCTGTTCCCGGTGGCGCTGAGGATCATCAACGACTACCGCGCGCAGCTGTCGGCGGGAATCAAGCGGCCGGTCTTCGATCCTGCGAAGTTCCCGGACCTCGACACCGATCCGACCGCCTGGCCGGACGCGATGAAGAAACCGGCGGAGTGAAAGGTGTGGCCCGGCTGATGCCGGGCCATGCGCTCCGCGCGGGGAGTATTTCTGGCAAGATGAAACGGATCAGTCCCGGCGGCGCGGTGCCTTCGGGGCTTTCCAGTTCAGCCTGACGCTGAGGATGCGGATCGCCGCCGCCGCGAAGGCCCCGGCCATGGCGGCGGGTGTCGGGGCGAGGCCGGCCAGGTCGGCGATCACCACGATCGCGGCGCCGAGCAGGGCGGCGAGGGCATAGACCTCCTCCCGCAGCACGCGCGGGATCTCGGCGACGAGGATGTCGCGCACCGCACCGCCCCCGACCGCCGAGAGCACGCCAAGCACAACGGCGGGCAGCGGCTCAAGCCCGTAATCCAGCGCCTTGCGCGCGCCGGTGACGGCAAACAGCCCGAGACCGAGCGCGTCGAGAACCATCACCGGCTTGGTGAACCGTTCAATGCGGGGGTGGGCGATCATGGCGGCACCACCGGCGGCAAGGGCTGCCAGCAGATAGGAGGACGTGGCGAGCGCGGCGGGCGGCGTCGCGCCAAGCGCCATGTCGCGGATCAGCCCGCCCGAAAGCGCCGCCGCCACGGAGAGCACCGCGATCCCGAAGACGTCGAGATCACGCCGCACCGCCAGCATCGCACCGGACAGACCGAAGACGAAGGTACCGAGGAGATCGAGCCAGGAGACCAGCGTGTCCGGCGACATCCCCGTGCCGCCTCAGTCCCGCAGCAGTTCGTTGATGCCGGTCTTCGACCGTGTCTGCGCGTCTACCGTCTTCACGATCACCGCGCAGTAGAGGTTCACGCCGTTCTTCGACGGCATCGACCCCGAGACGACGACGGAATAGGGTGGCACTTCGCCGTACATGACCTCTCCGGTTTCGCGGTTCACGATCTTGGTCGACTGGCCGAGGAAGACACCCATGCCAAGCACGGACCCCTCGCGCACGATCACGCCCTCGACCACCTCGGACCGGGCGCCGATGAAGCAGTTATCCTCGATGATCGTCGGATTGGCCTGCATCGGTTCCAGCACGCCGCCGATCCCGACACCGCCCGACAGGTGCACGCCCTTGCCGATCTGCGCACAGGATCCGACGGTCGCCCAGGTGTCGACCATCGTGCCTTCGTCAACATAGGCGCCGAGGTTCACGAAGGAGGGCATGAGCACCACGTTCTTCGCGATATAGGCCGACTTGCGCACCACGCAGTTCGGCACGGCGCGGAAGCCCGCGGCCTTCCACTGGTTGTCGCCCCAGCCCGCGAACTTGCTGTCGACCTTGTCCCACCATCCGCCGCCCTGCGGGCCGCCGGACTGGGTTTCCATGTCCTTGATGCGGAAGCCGAGCAGTACCGCCTTCTTGGCCCACTGGTTCACGCTCCACTGTCCGTCCGCGCCGCGTTCGGCCACGCGCAGCGATCCGGAGTCGAGGGCGTTCAGCGTATCTTCGATCGCCTCGCGGGTTTCACCGGTGGTGGCGGGCGTGATCTTGTCGCGCGCGTCCCAGGCGGCTTCGATGGCGGATTCGAGCTGGGCGTTGGACATGGGCGGGACCCTCCTTGGTGTGGCGTGTGTCGCCGGGGCTTAGACACCATCCCGGCGCATCGTGCAATCGTCAGCCCGAAGTGCCGGCCGTCATCGGATCGGGCGCGACGTTCCCTCCGCAAAGCAGGACGGCCACCTTTTCGCCCGGCTGCGGCGCATAGGCCCCCGAGAGCAGCGCGGCGAGCGCCGCCGCGCCGCCGGGTTCCAGCATCTGCCGCAGCTCCTGCCAGGCCCAGAGCTGGGCTTGGGTGATTGCGTCATCCCTGACCAGCGTGACGGAGGTCCCGAGATCGCGCGCCAGGTCGAAGCAGATCTGCCCGACCCGTTTCGCGCCGAGAGAGTTGGCAGCGACTCCACTGACCTCCACATCCACCGGCTCCCCGGCGGACAGCGCCGAATGCAGACAGCAGGACAGCGCCGGTTCCACGGCGACGATCTTCCGCGTCCGCCCTGTCCAGGCGAGCGCGCCGCCGACCAGCCCGCCGCCGCCGACCCCGATCAGCACCGTGTCGGCGTCCAGCCCCTGCGCTTCCCACTCCCGCATCAGGGTGCCCTGACCGGCGACGGTGGCCTCCGCGTCATAGGCATGAATCTGGGCGGCCCCCGTCTCGGCCTCATGCGCCCGCGCCGCGGCCAGCGCATCCGCATAGGCGCCCGGCACCACATGCAGCGTCGCGCCGGTGCGTTCGATCAGGGCGATCTTGGATGGTCCGGCCATCTCCGGCACGAAGATATGCGCCGGGATGCCGAGCGACGCCGCCGCATGCGCCACTGCCGCCCCGTGGTTCCCGCCGGACGCCGCGACGACGCCCGCGTCGGGGATCGGCAGGGACAGGAGCGAGTTGAACGCGCCGCGCACCTTGAAACTGCCGGTATGCTGCATCTGTTCGAACTTGATCTGCACCTCGGCCCCGTCGATCGTCACCGATCCGGCCGGGGTCACCCGCGCGTGTCCGGAAATGCGGTCCGCCGCTGCGGCAATTGCGTCGCGCCACTGGGTCATTTTCTCACCATGTCTGGAGGTTATCGTCCCCGACCCTATAGTCGGGGGCGAAGCCCCACAAGGAGCCATCCATGAACGACGAGCGTCAGACCTCTTTCCGGGACGCACATTCGGACATCCGCACCGCGCATGAGGTGCCCGACACGCCGCAGACCCGCGCCCCCGCCTACCGCCTGGCCTTCGCGGACGGAGAGTTCCTGCTTCGCGAGGAACTGCGCCCCGTCCGGCTGCAGCTGGAACTGCTGAAACCGCAGATGGTGATGGACGAGAAGGGGATTGAATCCACTGTCGTTCTGTTCGGCGGCGCGCGCATCCCGGAACCGGCGATGAAGGACTCGGCGAAGACCCCAGCCTTGGCGGAGCTGTCGACCTATTACGACGAGGCGCGGGAATTCGCCCGGCGCATCACCGAACGTTCGCTCGCCACCTACGGCAAGGAGTGGGTCGTCGCCACCGGCGGCGGTCCCGGCGTGATGGAGGCCGGCAACCGCGGCGCCGACGACGCGGGCGGCCAGTCCATCGGGCTGAACATCGTCCTGCCGCATGAACAGGCGCCGAACGCCTATGTGACGCCGGGGCTCTGCTTCAACTTCCACTATTTCGCGATCCGCAAGATGCACTTCCTGATGCGCGCCCGCGCCGTCTGCGTCTTTCCCGGCGGCTTCGGCACCCTGGACGAGATGTTCGAGGCGCTGACCCTGATCCAGACCGGCCGGATGGAGCGCGTGCCCTTCCTGCTGTTCGGCCGCGCCTTCTGGGAGAAGATCATCAACTGGGAGGCGCTGGCCGAAGCCGGAACCATCGCGCGCGAGGACCTCGACCTTTTTCGTTTCGTGGAGACCAGCGACGAGGCACTGGCCGCCATCGACGGCTGGCCCGGGGCGGGGACCAAGCGGGGCGACATTCCGGGGCGGTAGGGGCGGACGCGACGGATCCCGCCCCCGCCAGCCGCTCAGGCGACCTTCAGGAAGTCCGTCACCTCATCCGCGAACCTGTCCGCGTACTGGAAGTGGAAGGCGTGGCCCGCGTCCGGATAGATTGACAGCTGCGCCCCCGGGATCGCCTTGGCCAGCGCAACCGAGTTCTCGACCGCAAAGGCCCGGTCGCGGTCACCGTTGGCAACAAGAACCGGCACCTTGATGTCCTTCAGCATGCGGAAGGCCCCGTCCTCTCCGGCAAAGAACTTCCGCGTGGGAACACCCTGTCCGGCCATCGTCTGCAGGGTGGTCTTGGGTGTCGCCCCGGCCACCGGGTCTCCGCCGCCGATGCGGGCAAGCGAGGATCGACCGGCCAGCCGGCCCGCGTCCGTGTCGGTGTAGAACAGGAACAGCATGTCATCGACCGTGTAGCTGGGGGTGGTCGCGACGTTCAGCCATTCGTCGGGCACCGGGGTGGCGCCATCGACCGCGAAACTCGGCGTCGTGCCCGCCAGTACAACGCCGCCAAGCCCGTCACCGTATTTCGCCGCGAGGATCTGCGCCGTCATCCCGCCCATGGACCAGCCGAGCGCATGCGGAGTCTCAAGCCCGATTGCCCGCGCCAGGCCCATGGCCACGTCCGCCGCGCCCTCCAGCGTCTCGGGCACCGTACCGTCGCTGGCACCGACGCCCGCGCTGTCGAAGGTGATGACGCGGTGATTGCGCGCAAGCCCGTCGATCAGTGCAGGATCCCAGTCGGCCATCGCGGCGCGGAACCGGTTGAGCATGAGAAGCGGCCGCCCCTCGCCCTGGCTGCGCCAGGCGATCCGGGTGCCGTCAACATCGGTATAGGCAGTGTCCGCAGGGGGTCTTGTATCGAGAGACATGGGGAATCCTTTCTGTCTGTCCGCTCCCGACAGCCACAGCACGCTGCGACTCGGGATCGAATATAGATTATGATTGCAATCTAAATGGCGTCAAGATTAGATGATGATCGAAATCTTAAAGGGGCGAACCATGCGCGTCAGTCGCGAAGTCGCAGAGCAGAACCGGAAGAGTGTTGTGGACACCGCATCGCGTCTTTTTCGGGAAAATGGCTATGATGGGATCGGCGTCGCTGCCCTGATGAAGGCCGCCGGTCTGACCCACGGCGGCTTTTACAAGCAGTTCGAGGACAAGGCGGCACTGGCAGCCGAGGCGACCGAAGCCGCGCTGGCCGGCAACCGCGAGAAATGGTCCGGGGTGATTGCAACCGCGGGGCAGGGCAAGGACATCACGCCCGCCGCCGCGCTGGCCGCTTGGTATCTGTCGCCCCAGCACGCCGGAATGCGGGCCGAGGGATGCGCCTTCGCCGCGCTCGCCTCCGAAGCGCCGCGCCAGCCCGCGCCGGTCCGGGCCGCCTTTACCAGTGCAATCGAGGAGAGTGTGGCCCTACTGACCGCGCCGGACACACCGCGCGACGAGGCGCTGCGTCATTTGTCCGCCATGGTCGGCGCTCTGGTGCTGGCCCGCGCGACAGATGATCCCGGCCTCGCCGACGACATCCTGTCTGCGACGCGCGCATCGCTCCGGTAGGCCGGGCCCTCAGCCCGGCACCCCGCACCCGTGCCTACTCCAGATCGTCGGGCAGCAGCAGGTTCAGCGCAATCGACAGACCCGCCGCGGGCAGCAGGCCCGAGGTCAGCAGGATCTGCGCGGTGTTCGGCAGGTGCTGCAAGGCCGTCGGCTCCAGTTGCAGCCCGAACCCGACCGACAGGGAAATTGCGAAGATCACCATGTTGCGCCGGGTCCACGTCACGTCGGACAGCATCGTCACCCCGGCCGCCGCCACCATGCCGAACATGACGATGACCGCCCCGCCCAGCACGTTGATCGGGATGGTCGACACGATGGCGCCGAATTTCGGCACCAGCCCGCAGACAATCAGGAAGATCGCGCCGATGGTGACGACCCCCCGGCTCATCACCTTGGTCATGGAGATCAGGCCGACATTCTGGCTGAACGAGGTGTTGGGCAGCCCGCCGAAGATCCCTGCCACCGCCGTGCCCAGCCCGTCCGCGAAGGTCGCGCCCGAAATCTCCGTATCCGTTGCCTCGCGCCCCGCGCCGCCCTTGGTGATCCCCGACACGTCGCCGACCGTCTCGATGGCCGAGATTACCGCCATGAAGCACATGCCGAGGATGATCGCCGCGTTGAAATCAAGGCCCCACTTGAACGGCATCGGCAGGTCGAACAGGGCCGCCCGGCCCACGTTCGCGAAATTCACCTGCCCCATGAGCAACGCCACGACATAACCCGCGACCAGCCCGACCAGCACCGCCGCAACCGACAAGAGCCCCTTCGCGAAGAAGCTCAGCGCCAGCGAGACCACGATCACCACCAGTGCCGGAAACCACATGGCGAGCGACCCGAACTCCGGCTTGCCAAGCAGCGGAACACCCCCGGCGGCGTATTGAATCCCGACCTTCAGCAGCGCCAGCCCGATCATCAGGACGATCAGCCCCGTGACCAGCGGCGGCAGCGCAAAGCGCAGTTTCCCGATGAAGGTGCCGAGGCAGAAGTGGAAAATCCCGCCGATGACCACGCCGGTCATCAGCCCGCCCATTGCCTCGGGTCCGCCGCCCGCGACCGCGGGGATCATCACCGGCAGGAACGCGAAAGACGTCCCCTGCACGATCGGCAGCCGCGCCCCGACGGGGCCGAAGCCGATGGACTGGAACAGCGTGGCGATCCCGGCGAAGAGCATCGCCATCTGGATCATGTAGGTCATGTCCGGAAAGCCGAGCGCCCCCTGATCCGACCCGAAGCCGAACCCCGCAGCCCCCGCAACAATGATCGCCGGTGTGACGTTGGACGCGAACATCGCCAGCACGTGCTGAATGCCAAGCGGCACCGCCTTGCCTATGGGGGGCATATAGTTGGGGTCGCGAAGCTGTTCCGGCGTCCCGAGTGATGTGTCCGTCATTGTCCCGTCCTGTCCGTTGCGCCCCCCTCTGACCGGAGGGGCTGGCTCAGGAGGTTACAGTGAAAGCCTCATCAAGGAAGCATTCTTCCAGGTTCGCGGTATCCCCGATCCGGTCGATCACCGCGAACAGCCCCGGTTCTGCCAAAGGCGTAAGCACCCCGTGCCAGGTGTTGCGCAGCAGGTTCACGCCCTGTCCGGGCGCGGGCAGAAAGGCGAGTGGCACGCCGGGTCGCCCGCCGTCGTCGGGCGCAACGATGACAAGCCAGGGGGCCTCCGACATCGGGATGAAGGCCTGCGACCCCTCCGGATGCCGCTCCAGCAGATCGCAGCGATAGGGCAGGGCGCGGGGTTTCGCGCGGAACAGGCTGATCCCCGCCCGCCCGCCGGGGCCGAAATCCATCCGCGCCCGGTCGTGGAACCGGTCGCACATCCCGGCATTGATCGCCCGCACCTCTCCCGGCCCGCACTCCAGCACGTCGCCGAAGGGTGCAAAGGCCCCGGCCGTGAGGGGACGCGCCCGGATCATGTGATCCCGAGCCTCGGATGCCGGTTCACGTCCTTGTAAAGCAGATAGCGGAACGGCGCGTTGCCCGTCGCCACACAGGCCTGCGGGCAGAAGGCGCGCAACCACATGAAATCGCCCGGTCCGACATCGACCCAGTCGGTATTCAGCAGGTAGCGCCCGGTGCCCGACAGCACGTAAAGCCCATGTTCCATCACATGCGTCTCGGCAAAGGGAATGCGCCCGCCCGGCTGGAAGGTCACGATGTTGACGTGCATGTCGTGGCGCATGTCCAGCGGGTCGACAAACCGCGTCGTCGCCCACTTGCCCTCTGTCTCGGGCATGGCCACCGGGTCGTGCAGCCGGTCATGTGTGACGAAGGGCAGGGGCGCGGCGGTGCCGGGCGCGGGAATGTAGCGCTTGCGGATCCAGTGAAAGCTGACCGTATGATCCGTCTGGTTGCGCACCTGCCACTGGCAGCCCGGCGGAAGGTAGGCGTAGCCGCCGGGCGTCAGCCGATGCTCCGCCCCTTCCACCCGCAGGGTCAGGATCCCGTCGGTGACGAAGATCACGCCCTCGCCCCGTTTCGACGGTTCCGGATCGTTCGATCCGCCGCCCACGCCGACCTCCACGATCAGCTGCGCGAAGGTCTCGGCAAAACCCGACAGCGGCCGGGCAAGGATCCAGGCCCGCGTGTTGCCCCACCCCGGCAGGGCCGAGGTCACGATATCGCTCATGCAGGCGGCCGGTATGATCGCGTAGGCGGGGGTGAACCGCGCCGGGGCGTAAAGTTCTTCGCCCTGTCCGGGCAGTCCGCCATGGGGCGTGTAGTATTCGGTCGTCAAGCCAGCAGATCCCTCAGCCTGTGCCACGCGATCCGTTCGACCTGGCCGCAGGCGGCGGCGAACTCCGTGGCGCGGTCATGGGCCAGCCGGGTTTCGAAGGCGGCCATGATCGACTGCTTCGTATTGTCTTTCACCGCGATGATGAAGGGGAAACCGAACTTTTCCGTATAGGCCGTGTTGTGCGCCTCGAAGGCGGCGCGTTCCGCATCCGTCAGCGCGTCCAGCCCGGCAGAGGCCTGCTCCGCCGTGCTTTCCGCGGTCAGCCGTTTCGCTGCCGCGAGCTTGCCGGCTAGGTCGGGGTGGGCCACGAGCACCGCAAGCCGCTCTTCCTCCGTCGCCGTCCGGAAGACCCGCGCCATGGCATTTGCCAGCCCCGCCGGGCGGTCATGGGCCGGGCCAAGCTCCAGCGCGAAGGCACGCTCTGCCACCCAGGGCGAATGCTCGTAGACCGACCCGAAGGCCGCGACGAACGCGTCCCGCTCCATCCGCGAGGGCACCATCGCCCGCGTCGCCGGCGGATGCGCATAAGACCAGTGCCGCGCGATATCCTCCCGCGTGGCGAACCAAACGCCGTCATGGCCACGCGCGTAGTCGAGGAACCGCCGCAGCCCCTCGATCCGCCCCGGCCTGCCAAGCAGTCGGCAATGCATGCCGATGGACATCATCTTGGCCGAGCCTTCCTGACCCTCCCGATACAGGCAGTCGAAGGAATCCTTGAGGTAGGTGAAGAATTCCTCCCCGGTCGAAAACCCGGCGGGGACCGCGAACCGCATGTCATTGGCGTCCATCGTATAGGGAATGACCAGCTGATGCCGGTCCGTGCCCTCGACCTCCAGCCAGTAGGGCAGGTCGTCGTCGATCGCGTCCGATACCCAGTCGAACCCCATTTCCGCCGCCAGGCGCACGGTGTTCATCGAACAGCGCCCGGTGTACCAGCCGGTCGGGCGCGCGCCGGTGACCTCTTCATGCAGGCGCACGGCCTCGGCCATCTGGCGACGCTCCTCCGCCTCGGTCATCTCCTTGTGTTCGATCCACTTGAGCCCGTGTGAGGCGATCTCCCACTCCGCAGCCTGCATCGCCTCAACCTGTTCGGGGCTGCGGGCCAGCGCCTCGGCCACGCCGTAGACGGTGATCGGAACCCCGAGCCGGCTGAACAGCCGGTGGAGCCGCCAGAACCCCGCCCGCGCGCCATATTCGTAGATCGACTCCATGTTCCAGTGCCGTTGCCCCTGGAAGGGCACCGCGCCGATGATCTCGGACAGGAAGGCCTCGGACGCCGGATCGCCATGCAGGATATTGTTCTCCCCGCCCTCTTCGTAATTCAGCACGAAGGACAGCGCGATCTTCGCCCCGCCCGGCCACGCCGCATCCGGAGGCGTCGGGCCATAGCCGATCAGATTGCGCGGATAACGGGTCATGGGCTTGTCTCCTTCCGGGGTGCGGGGCAATCTCATGCCGCAATCCACCGAGGCGCAAGACCAAATCCGGAGACCCGCGATGCCCGAAGGCTACCTTTCCACTCATGTGCTGGATGCAGCGCGCGGCTGCCCGGCCGAGGGCATGCGGCTGACGCTGCACCGGATCGACGGCGACGACCGCACCCTGCTGGCCGACACCGTGACCGATGCCGACGGGCGGACGGAGGGGCCGGTGCTGCCCGCCTCTGCCTTCCGTACCGGCACATACGAACTGCTGTTCCACGCGGGCGACTACCTGCGCGCGACGGGCCAGGCGGGAGCGGATCCGCTGTTCCTCGACCTCATCCCGATCCGCTTCGGCATGTCCGATCCGGAAGCGCATTATCACGTGCCGCTCCTCCTTTCGCCGTTCAGCTTTTCGACCTACCGGGGGTCCTGACCGTCAGGCGGCCAGCGCGCCGGACGCCGGTTGCGCATCCGGATCGCCAAGCGCCGCGATGGCCTGCCGGACCTTCAGGAAGGGCGCCGCGCGCTCCGGCGCCGGGCCCATGATCGCGGCAACCCTATGGCGTGAGGCCTCCGGCAACTGCGCCAGCGCCATGGCGCCGGGCCAGAAGCTTTCGCAGGGCATTCCGTCGGCTACCAGCACCTCATGTGTCCGCAGCACGATGTGAACCAGTTTGCGCACCGACCCGTCCTTCACGGGACCGACCCGTGGCAGGAAGGTCAGCGCCCGCGCGGGCACCAGCGCCTGCAGCGCCGGCACGTAGACCCGGTGCTGCGGCGACAGGACGACATCGTTTTTTGGGCATCCGGGACCGAGCGCATCGGCTCGGATGCGGACCGGCCAGCGATCCGGATCCTCCGTGTCCTCTGCCCGGCTTTTCAGCACCAGTGCCACCCGCGCCACACCGCCGTCGGCCAGGCAGACCTCGTCGCCCGCGCGCAGTTGCCCCGCCCGCACATGCCCGCGCGGCGTCTCGATCCGGGCGTTCGGCGCGAAACAGGCAGGAGAGGAGGTCGCGTAGGAATGGGTGCCGGTCGTGTTGTCGGCCCGCCCGACGATCGTCAGCGCCTCACCGAACGGCGGGTTCGGTCCCTGGATGACAAAGCCGACGATGTCGAAGGCGTCATTGTTCACCGAGATGAACTGCAGGGTGTAGTCGTTGTTGTCGCTGTCGCGGACGGTCAGGACGTACTCGGATTCGATGATCGTGCCCGAGGGATAGCCGGTTCCGTTCAGGGTATGCGGCCCGTTCAGCGTCTGCCCGAGGTCGTCGTCGTCGAAAAAGGTATCGTCGTCGTCGACCGAAAGCGGGGTCTCCGTCGCGCCCGGCGCGATGGTCACGGTGTTGACATTGAGGTCGAACTGGTAGCCGCCATTGTTGCTGAACCCGTCCGGATCATCCGTCGAGATATACGAGAGATCGAAGAAGTAGAGCGACTGCGTTGGCACTGTATTTGGTCTCCGGACAATGCCTGTGTACCGGGGGGCTTTGTCCTTACTATGGGGACATTGCGTTTAGATTGCGGTCACCGTACCAGAAATTTATGAATGAAAACAAAAACCCCGCCACGGATTGTGGCGGGGTGTATACAGGCTGCGCGGTCCGTTGGCGGCAGGTCAGCCGGTCAGCCGGTCGGCAGGATGACGATTTCCACCCGGCGGTTCTGCGCCCGGCCTTCCGGCGTCAGGTTGGATGCGCGCGGCTGGTCTTCGCCCCGCCCGAAGGACTGCACGCGCCCTGCGGACACGCCGTTCTGGATCAGCACGGAGGCGACGGTGTTCGCCCGGCGCGCCGACAGCTGCTGGTTGTAGGCCGCGGCACCGGTGTTGTCGGTGTGGCCGACCACCTGCACGGTTGTCGCGGGATATTCGTTCAGGCTGCGCGCCACGGCCACAAGGTCTCCGGTCAGGTCAGGACGAAGCGAGGCGCTGTCGGTGGCGAACAGGATGTCCTGCGGCATGGTTACGATCAGCCGGTCGCCGGTGTTCACGATCTGCACGTTGCTGCCAAGCTGGCCGCGCAGCGCCGCTTCCTGCTTGTCGAGATAGCTGCCGTAGGTTCCCCCGGCGATTGCACCGACGGTGGCCCCGATGATCGCGCCCTTGCCCTTGTCCTTGGACACGATGGCCCCGGTCAGGGCACCGAGGGCGGCACCGCCGGCAACCCCGGCGCGGGTGTTCTGCTGGCCGTCGTTCATCTGCGTTTCGGTGCAGGCGGTTGTCAGCAGCAGGGCGGTGGCGGTCAGCGCAAGCAGCGGGCGGGTCACGCGGCGGCCGGCGGGCGCGGAAAGGGTCGGGGTCATAAAGTGCCTCAATAGGTCGTTCACACAGGTGCGCAGGAACGGATATTCCGGCGACTTAGTCAAAACCATTCGGATCACGAAAAAGTTCCAAGCGGTTCGCCGCCGATGTGCGGCCTACTCCGCCGCGATGCCCTCGGCGCGCGCGGATTCCCAGGCCAGCATGGCGCGTTTGACCGGCAGACCCCAGTGGTAACCGCCCAGACCCCCGGTCGAACGTATGGCACGGTGGCAGGGGATCAGCCAACTGACCGGGTTGCGCCCGACCGCGGTACCGACTGCGCGGACGGCTTTGGGCGATCCGATGCTCTTCGCGATTTCGCCATAGGTCGTGACCTGCCCCGAGGGGATGCGCAGCAGCGCCTCCCACACCTTGATCTGGAACGGGGCGCCGATCATGTGCAGACGGGTTTCGCCCGTCCGTCCGAAGGCGGCTTCCGCCCAAGGGCGCAGCGCCTCCGGGTCCTCGATCAGCGTGGCGGCCGGCCAGCGCCCGGCAAGATCCGTCCATACCGCGTCCCGCCCCGCCTCTCCGACGAACCCGATCCCGCAGAGCCCCTTGTCCGTCCCCATCACCAGCGCCTCCCCGAATGGCGACTCGAGCCAGCCGTAACAGATCGTCAGCCCCGCGCCGCCCTTCGCGAAATCGCCGGGGCTCATCGCCTCCCACCTCAGGAACAGGTCGTGCAGCCGCCCGCCGCCCGAAAGACCGGCCCCTGCCGCCGCTTCCAGAGTAGAGAACCGTTCCGCCAGCAATGCCTTGGCATGGCCAAGGGCGAGGTATTGCTGGAACCGTTTCGGACTGACCCCGACCCAGGCCGAGAAGACACGCTGGAAATGCGCCGGGCTCATTCCCATCCGGCCTGCCAGCGCGTCCAGCGACAGGGGGGCGTCCGCGGCGTCGATCTCTTCGATCGCGCGGCGGATGACGTGGTAGTGGTAGCCCTGTTCGGTATCGGTCTGCATGGCGGTGATCCTTTCGGGCCCAATCTAGTGCCACCCTGCCGCCCGCGCGACCCGGAACCTGCGGATAGCAGAGCCGCGCATCGCGGGGTCAGGGCGGCGGTTTCGGAGGTGTTTCTCTTGGCACACCCGCATGGTCAAAGGCTCAGTCAGGGGCACATGCCCGTCCAACCGCTTGCCCGCCCCTGTTTTCCACGCAATAACGCCCGCCATGGCCAAGCAACTGCCCTATCGGACCCTTCAGGAGATCTTCCACCGCTTCCACGCGGCCGAACCCGAACCGAAGGGAGAGCTTGAGCATGTCAACGCCTATACCCTCGTCGTCGCCGTCGCCCTGTCGGCCCAGGCGACCGATGCCGGCGTGAACAAGGCCACCCGCGCACTGTTCCGGATCGCGGATACGCCGGAAAAGATGCTCGCCCTCGGCGAAGAAGGGCTGCTTGAACATATCAAGACCATCGGCCTCTACCGCCAGAAGGCTAAGAACGTCATGAAGACCGCCCGCATCCTCGTGGACGAGTACGGCGGAGAGGTCCCTTCCTCCCGCGCCGCGCTCCAGTCCCTGCCGGGGGTCGGGCGCAAGACCGCGAACGTGGTGCTGAACATGTGGTGGGGCCACCCGGCGCAGGCGGTCGACACCCATATCTTTCGCGTCGGCAACCGGTCGGGCATCGCGCCGGGCCGGGACGTGGATGCGGTGGAGCGCGCCATCGAGGATAACGTTCCGGCGGAATACCAGCGCCACGCCCATCACTGGCTGATCCTGCACGGACGCTATACCTGCGTGGCAAGAAAACCGAAATGCGCGGCCTGTATCATCCGCGATCTTTGCGAATACGAGGAGAAGACCCTGTGAAATATGACGTCATCGCGATCGGCAATGCCGTGATGGACATGATTGCCCCGGTGGAGGACAGCTTCCTGACCGAAATGGGGATCCAGAAAGGCATCATGCAGCTGATCGAGATGGAGCGTTCCGACATGCTCTTCTCTGCCATGGGTACGCACCGCCGCGTTCCCGGCGGTTCGGTCGCCAACACCATGGCGGGCTGCGGCAACCTCGGCCTGAAGACCGCCTTCATCGGCAAGGTGTGCGATGACGAGATCGGCCGCGCCTATGTCGAGGAAACCCGCGCCGCCGGAACGGACTGCCCCAACGATCCGGTGAAGGGCGGCGAACTGCCGTCCTCCCGCTCCATGATATTCGTCTCCAAGGACGGGGAGAGGTCGATGAACACCTACCTCGGCATCTCCTCCAACGTCGGCCCCGCCGATGTGCCGGAAGAGGTCTGCAACGAGGCGCGCATCCTCTTCCTCGAGGGCTATCTCTACGACAAGGACGGTGGCAAGAAGGCCTTCGAAACCGCCGCGCGTCTGACCCGCTCCGCCGGCGGCAAGGCGGGGATCGCGCTGTCCGATCCCTTCTGCGTGGATCGCCACCGCGACGACTTCCGCAAACTGGTGAAGGAACTCGACTACGTGATCGGCAACGAACACGAATGGAAGTCGCTCTACCAGACCGACGACCTGTCCACCGCGCTGGAAAAGGCCGCCGGGGACTCCGGGCTGATCGTCTGCACGCGGTCGGGCCATGACGTCGTGCTGGTGCAGGGCAACGACCATGCCTCCGCCCCCGTGAAGATGGTCACGCCGGTTGACGCCACCGGGGCAGGGGACCAGTTCGCCGCCGGCTTCCTCTACGGGCTGGCCACCGGCGCCGATCTCGCCACCTCCGGCCGCATGGGCTGTGTCGCCGCGGCCGAGGTGATTTCGCATTACGGCGCCCGGCCCGAGACCGATCTCAAGGCCCTGTTCCGCGCCGAAGGCCTTATTTGACGGTACGGCCCCCTTGCCTTCCCGGTCATCTGCGGCAACAGATGACCGGAAAGGACCGGAGAGCCGAATGACCATCCTGACCCCCGACGCCCCCGCGCCCGAAGCCTTCCGGGACGCCCGCGCCGCCGTGGATCGCCTGAACGAGCTTTACGATCTTTCAGCCGGATTTCTGCAGGACGCCTTCAACCGGGCCCTGCGCGACGGTCGGCCGGAGGGCCGCGTCCGCGCCTTCTACCCCGAGGTCCGGATCACCACGACGACCTTCTCTCACGTCGACAGCCGCCTTGCCTTCGGTCACGTGCCCGCACCCGGAACCTACGCGGCGACGATCACCCGGCCCGACATGTTCCGCCATTACCTCGAACAGCAGATCGGCCTGCTGCTGGAAAATCACGAGGTCCCGGTGACGGTCGGCATGTCCGACACGCCTATGCCGGTGCACTTCGCCGTCGCCCGCAATGACGACGTCACAATCCCGCAGGAGGGCGCGGCGGATTTCCCCCTGCGCGACGTCTTCGACGTTCCAGACCTTAACACCACCAACGATCATATCGTCAACGGCACCCACATCACGCTGCCCGGCGAACCGCAGCCGCTGGCCCCGTTTACCGCGCAACGGGTCGACTATTCGCTCGCCCGGCTCGCGCATTACACGGCGACCGACCCGGCCCATTTCCAGAACCACGTGCTGTTCACCAACTACCAGTTCTACGTGTCGGAGTTCGAATCCTACGCCCGCCGGATGCTGGCCGACAAATCCTCGGGCTACACGTCGTTCGTCTCGACCGGCAACGCGGAGATCACCGATCCCCTTGGCGACCTGCCGCCCTCGCCCCGGATGCCGCAGATGCCGACCTACCACCTGAAACGGCCAGGTGGCGCGGGTATCACGCTGGTCAACATCGGCGTCGGCCCCTCCAACGCCAAGACCGCGACGGACCACATCGCCGTGCTGCGTCCCCATGCCTGGCTCATGGTCGGGCACTGCGCCGGGCTCAGGAACACCCAGTCCCTCGGTGACTTCGTCCTGGCCCACGCCTACCTGCGCGAGGACAAGGTTCTGGACGACGACCTCCCGGTCTGGGTGCCGATCCCCGCGCTGGCCGAAATCCAGATCGCGCTGGAAGAGGCGGTGGAGGCCGAGACCCAGCTGGAAGGCTATGACCTCAAGCGGATCATGCGGACGGGCACCGTCGCCAGCCTCGACAACCGGAACTGGGAACTGCGCGAGACCTCCGGCCCGGTTCAGAGACTGTCCCAGTCCCGCGCGGTGGCACTAGATATGGAGTCCGCCACAATCGCCGCAAACGGCTTCCGCTTCCGGGTCCCCTACGGCACGCTCCTGTGCGTTTCGGACAAGCCGCTGCATGGCGAACTGAAGCTTCCGGGCATGGCCAGCGACTTCTACAAGACACAGGTTTCGCGCCATCTGATGATAGGGATTCGCGCGATGGAGAAGCTTCGCGACATGCCTCTGGAGCGAATCCACAGCCGAAAACTCAGATCTTTCGACGAAACGGCCTTCCTGTGAGCCAAAAAACGCGAGAATCCTGCTTTTTAAGGGGCAAACGGCTTTACAATTTCTTGTGTCGTTCCACTACATCCGGTTAAATGCCTGACACCAAGCCCAACTGATCGGGCACTACCAAGGAGACCAGAAATGGCAAAACCTCTGACGAAGACCCAACTGGTGGCCGCTCTGGCCGATGAGCTGGGATCGGACAAGAAGTCCGCAACCGCAGCACTCGACGCGCTGGCATCGGTGATCACCAAGGAAGTGGCCGGCGGTGGTGCCGTCGCAATCCCCGGCGTGGGCAAGTTCTACTGCCGTGAGCGCCCCGAGCGCATGGTGCGCAACCCCGCCACCAACGAACAGATCTCCAAACCGGCCGACAAGGTCGTCAAGGTCACCATCGCGAAGGCGCTGAAGGACAGCGTGAACGCCTGATCTTGCAAGGACCGTCACCGGTCCGCCCTTGCCCTCGGCAACGGAATTCGAAAGGGTCGCCCGAAAACGGCGGCCCTTGTCCTTTGGGGCGCCCGGAAAGGGACATCACGATGGATCTGCGCGCGCTCGGGCTTGGACTGGCCTTTGCCTTCATGTGGTCGTCGGCCTTCACCTCGGCCCGGATGATCGTGACAGAGGCGCCGCCGCTCACCGCGCTTGCCCTACGGTTCCTGCTCTCCGGCGTGCTTGGTGTCGTCATCGCCCGTGCCATGGGCCAGACTTGGCACCTGACCCGGCCGCAGTGGCGGTCGACCTTCATTTTCGGCATCTGTCAGAACGCGCTCTACCTCGGGCTGTTCTTCTTCGCCATGCAGACAGTCGAGGCCTCTCTCGCTGCCATCGTCGCCGCCGCCATGCCCCTTTTCGTCGGTCTCGCGGGATGGCTGGTCCTGGGAGACCGGCTGCGCCCCCTCGCGATCCTCGGCCTCGTCCTCGGCATCGGGGGCGTCGCGCTCATCATGGGCAGCCGCCTGACCGGAGGCGCGGACCCTGTCGGCATCGCCGCCTGCATCGTCGGAACGCTGGCGCTGACCGTGGCCACCCTGTCCGTCAGGACCGCCAGCGGGGGCGGCAACCTGCTGATGATCGTCGGGCTTCAGATGCTGGTCGGCAGCGCCGCGCTGACCGTCGCCGCGCTGGTCTTCGAAACGTGGGAGGTCACCTGGTCCCTCCGCCTCGTCCTCGCTTTCCTTTACACCACCCTGATCCCCGGCCTGCTGGCGACGCTGACATGGTTCGTTCTGGTCAACCGGATCGGGGCGGTCCGGGCGGCGACCTACCATTTCCTCAACCCCTTCTTCGGGGTGGTCATCGCCGCGCTGGTCCTGGGAGAGGCCGTCTCCCTTCTCGACATCGTGGGGGCCGTGGTGATCGCGCTCGGCATTCTCGCGGTGCAGATCGCCAAGCAGCCGGGGGCCGTGCCTGCGCGGCCCGGTCCCGCCCCGGGTCCGCGAATCTGAAACATTGTCCGACGCGGACGTGACCGGGCTCACGGCTTCGTCAGGTGACGGGGCGCCTCGTGGCGGGCAAGCCTGCTGGCCATGGAACTGGTGTTCGGATACCTCGCGGGACTGCTGACCCTGATAAATCCCTGCGTGCTGCCGGTCCTGCCGATCGTGCTCGGCTCCGCCCTGCAGGCCAGCCCGCGCGGACCGGCGGCACTGGCGGCCGGCATGTCGGTCAGCTTCGTCACGCTCGGGATCCTCGTGGCAGGCTTCGGCTACGCCCTCGGGCTGGATGCGGACACGATTGCGCGCGCCGGGGCTGTCATGATGATCGCCTTCGGTGCCGTCCTGCTGGTGCCGCGGTTCTCCATGGCCTTCTCGACCGCCACCGCGGGCGTTGCAGCCGGGGCCGACAGCCGCATCGCCGGGATCGAAACCCGCGGCGCGGGCGGTCAGTTCCTCGGCGGCCTGTTGCTTGGCGCAGTCTGGAGCCCCTGCGTCGGCCCGACCCTCGGCGGCGCGATCTCCCTCGCCAGCCAGGGCGAGTCCCTGTGGTGGGCCTCCGCGATCATGCTGGCCTTCGCCGCCGGTGTCTCCACCCTCATCCTTGCGCTCGGCTATGGGGCCCGGGCGACGCTGATGCGCCACCAGACGCTGATGCGACGCATCGCGACCCTGTCCCGTCCACTGCTCGGCGCGATCTTCTTGGCGACCGGCCTCGCCATCCTGTTCCGCCTGCACCACCTCGCCGAGGTCTGGGCGCTTCAGGTCCTGCCCGCCTGGCTCCTCGACCTCTCCGTGTCCCTGTGATGGCCGGGCGGTGGCATATACGCGGCCCTGCGCAAAGGGCAGGGGCCGAGCAGCACCGACTCCGGCCTCGGCCCGCCACCGCCTTTCATCCGGCATGACTCTCGCTGCGTATCCGATCTGAAACACAACTATTTTCCGGCCTTGAACCCGCCAGACGTCCGACCTTACACCCGCCATGAACCGAAAGGACCTCTCATGTACCGCCGAGATTTTCTCCTGACCGCCGCTGCTGCCGGGATTGCCCTCCCGCAGGTCGCGACCGCAGCGCCCGTGGACTACGCCCCCGGTGTGGTCGAAAAGATGCTGGCCGAGGGACGTACCGTCTTTGTCGACTTCAAGGCCAGCTGGTGCACCACATGCGCCGCGCAGGAGAGGGTTCTGACCAAGCTCAAGGCCGCCAATCCCGCTTATGAAACCGCGATCACCTTCGTCAATGTCGACTGGGACACCTACGGAAAAGCCGACTTCACCCGCGGCCTGAAAATCCCCCGTCGGTCCACCCTAGTCGTGCTCAAGGGCGATGCAGAGCTGGGCCGCCTCGTGGCGGAGACCGGAGAGGACCAGATCAAGGCCCTGCTCGACACCGCGCTGAGCGCCGCCACCGCCTGAGCCGAACGTCGGTCGTCAGCGCCGACCAGTGCGAGAATACCGGCAACTGCACCCGCCGGACTGGAAGCACACGCTCAACCGGCTCTGTCGGACTTTTTGGCCTGGGAGATTGTCTCACCCGTCCGGCACCCTCGCCGGTACGAGTCGCGAAACCGTGACCTCAGGTGGCGTGCTCAGGACCGGGGTCTCCGCAGCAAGGCCGGAAGAGGGCCGGTGAAAAGGTGGCGACGTAGGTAGCGGGAACCATCCCATCGACCAGGCAAGCGTGCCCGCGATGACGGCGACAAAGGTGAGCCCTGTTCCAAGGGCCCGGTGTTCGGCTGTGCGTGGCATCCGCATCCTCCGTTCCGGGATGGGACGAGCTTGACAGGACGGGGTAAAGATTCGGTCAACCGGCGAGCAGCAGTAGCGCCAGGTTTACCGTCACGAAGGACAGGCAGGTGCAGAGCATCAGCGCGATCGAGGCCAGCCCCTCGTGCCCAGCCTCCTGCGCGAACAGCACCAGCGTCGAAAAGGTCGGCAGGCAGGCAGTCAGGATCAGCCCCGTCCGCAGCTCGGGCCCCATCTGGACCAGCCCCGCGCCGGTCAGCAGCGCCAGCGCCCCGATCACCAGCGCCGGATGAACCAGCAGCTTGACCAGAGCCATCTGCGACGCGAGGCCCAGATCGCCCTTCAGGTTCAGCCCGACCAGCGTCCCCCCGACCACGACCAGCGCAATCGGCGCCGCCGCCTGCCCGAGCAGCCCGGTGAACCGGATCACCCCGTCCGGAGGCGTCACGCCCAGCAAGACCAGCGCAAACCCGGCCATCAGCCCGATGATCAGCGGCCGGCGGATCACCGAAAGCCCGATCCGGCCCATGAGCCGCAGCGGGGAGACCTCTCCCTCCGACTCCGCCCGTCCAAGCAGGATCAGCCCGATCGGGTTCAGCAGCACGTTCTCGATCAGCAGGTTCATCGCGAGGACGGGCCCGGCGTGCTCCGGAATGACCATGAGGTAGATCGGGAACCCAAGGAACGCGGTATTCGGCGTTGCCGAGGAAAGAACCGCCAGCGCCCGCCGCTTCGGCCCGACCGACTGCAATCGCACGATCACCCACATCAGCAACTGCGCCGCCAGTCCGCCCGCCGCCAGCGTCAGCAGGTACGACGGGTTGACCACCTCCGCGAAGCTGCGGGTCGATACGGCGGTGAACAGGGCGAAGGGCAGCGTGACCAGCAGGGTAAATTCGCCGAGCGATTTCATGGTGACAGAGGTCAGCGGCCCGTAGCGAACGGCGACATAGCCAACGGCCATGACCGCAAAGACGGGCAGCGTGATGGAGAGGACGCCCAGCAAGGTCGCTACCCGATCCGCCCCCCGGCATCGCCGATCTGCCCGCGATGCAGCAGCAGGTGGTCGAGGATCACGCAGGCCATCATCGCCTCTCCCACGGGCACGGCCCGGATGCCGACACAGGGATCGTGACGCCCCTTGGTGATGATCTCCGTCGCCTGTCCCGCCTTGGTGATGGTCTGTCGCGGCTTCAGGATCGACGAGGTCGGCTTGACCGCGAACCGCACCACGACGTCCTGCCCGGTAGAGATCCCGCCGAGGATCCCGCCGGCATGGTTCGACGAATAGACCGGCTTGCCGTCGTTTCCGGGGAAAATCTCGTCCGCATTCGCCTCGCCGGTCAGTTCCGCCGCTGCCATGCCTTCGCCGATCTCGACCCCCTTGACCGCGTTGATCGACATCATCGCCGCCGCGAGGTCCGTGTCCAGCTTGCCGTAGATCGGCGCGCCCAGACCCGCCGGCACCCCGGACGCGACCACTTCGATGACCGCGCCGACGGAATTGCCCGACTTGCGGAGACCGTCGAGGTATCCCGCCCAGTCCTCCGCCGCCTTTGCATCCGGCACCCAGAACGAATTCCGCTCGACCTCGCCCATGTCGAACCGGTCCCGATCGATCCGGTGCGGCCCCATCTGGACCATGTAGCCGGTGATCCTCACCTCCGGTGCCAGCGCCGCAAGGGCCGCCCGCGCCAGCCCGCCGGCCGCCACCCGGGCCGCGGTTTCCCGGGCCGAGGACCGGCCGCCTCCACGATAGTCCCGGATGCCGTATTTCTGCCAGTAGGTGATATCGGCATGGCCAGGGCGGAATTTTTCCGCGATCTCCGAATAGTCCTTCGACCGCTGGTCGGTGTTGCGGATCATCAGCTGCACCGGCGTGCCGGTTGTCTTCCCCTCGAACACGCCCGAAAGGATCTCCACCTGATCCGCCTCCTGCCGCTGCGTGGTGTAGCGGTTCTGCCCCGGTTTCCGCCGGTCCAGCCAGTGCTGGATCATCGCCTCGTCCACCGCCACGCCCGGAGGGCAGCCATCCACCGTCGCGCCAAGCGCGGGGCCGTGGCTTTCGCCCCAGGTGGCGACCCGGAACAGATGACCGAAGCTGTTGAGAGACATGGCAAAGGCCTTTCGGAGAACGTCCCGAACCGACTAACGGATCCCTCTCGGAGGCGCAATTCCGGCTTTTCGCGACCAATTCGCCCCAAAAACCCAATTAGGCCTGAGAGATCCGGGAAACAGGTGTCACACTGGCGTCACACAACCAGCAGGAGAGAGAAAATGGCCGAAGCAGCCACAACCCCGGACGGAGGCGGGAAGACCTCCCTGACCGTCAAGGTTTTGATCGGCATGGCGGCGGGGCTCGTCCTCGGCGTCGTCTTCAACATGATCGACAGCGCATTCATCAACACCCACATCGTCGGCGGGCTATTCGCCATGATCGGCAAGATGTTCGTCAATGCGCTGAAGATGCTGGTCGTTCCGCTGGTCTTCTTCTCGCTCATCTGCGGCGTGACGGGCATCGGGGACATCCGCGTGCTTGGCCGTGTCGGCGGGCGTTCGCTTGTGCTCTACATCTTCACCACCGGCCTCGCGATCTCCATCGCCATCCTGCTGGCCCTTGTCGTCGGGCCCGGTGTGGGCTTCGACATGGCGGGCGTGGATACCTCGGGGATCGAGGGCAAGGACGCCCCGGCTGTCTGGGATGTCTTCGCCGCCATCGTTCCGACCAATCCGGTGGCCGCCTTCGCCAATGGCGACATGCTTCAGGTCATCTTCTACACCGTGATCCTCGGCGTCGCCGTGCTGATGCTGGGCGGAAAGTCGAAACCCTTCATCGAGGCCTGCGAATACATGAACGAGGTGATGATGAAGGTCGTCACCATCGTCATGGCCTTCGCCCCGATCGGCGTTTTCTGCCTGATCTGCAAGACCTTCACCGAACAGGGCATCGAACTCTTCGGCCCCGTGCTCGCCTATGTGCTCACGCTGGTGGCGGCGCTGTTCCTGCATCTTTTCGTGACCCTGATGATCATCCTCAAGGTCTTCTCGGGCCTCGATCCCTTCACCTTCATGAAGAAGATGCGCCCGGCCCAGATCTTCGCTTTCTCCACGGCATCGTCGAACGCCACCATCCCGGTCACGCTCCGCTCCGTGACCAAGCGGATCGGCGTCGACAACTCCGTCGCGTCCTTCTGCGTGCCTTTCGGTGCGACGATCAACATGGACGGCACGGCGATCATGCAGGGCGTGGCGACGGTCTTCCTCGCCAATGTCTACGGCATCGACCTTGGCCTAGGCGGCTACATCACCGTCATCGCCATGGCGGTGCTCGCCTCCATTGGCACGGCAGGGGTCCCCGGCGTCGGCCTCGTCATGCTGACCATGGTGCTCGGCCAGGTCGGGCTGCCGATCGAGGGCATCGCCCTGATCCTCGGCGTCGACCGCCTGATGGACATGATCCGCACGGCGGTGAACATCACAGGCGACGCGGTCGTCTCCACCATCGTGGGCAAGCAGGAGGGCAAGATCGACATGGCCGTCTTCAACGACCCCGACGCGGGCGTGATGGACGACGACGATCTCGACATGGACGAAACGGCGGAACGCGACCTCGCCCAATACGCCCGGCCCCACTGAAAACGAAGGGCGGCCCGAGGCAGGCCGCCCTTTCATCTTGCCCGAAATATCCCGGGGGGAATTGGCCGCAGGCCAAGGGGGGCAGCGCCCCCGAACGGCGCCCCCTTGCCATCCCCCCGCGCCCGCACTACCGTCGGCCTCACCTCGGGGTGCCCGCAAGGGCTGAGATGCAATCCAGCGAACCCGTAGAACCTGAACCGGTTAGAACCGGCGGAGGGAAGGTCACGCGGGCACCACCCGCATTCCTCCTTTCGCCCCGTAGCAGAGAGGAGGATGCCATGAAGCATCTCATCGCCGCCACGGGTGTGATCCTCGCCACGCAGGCCGTGGCCGAGACACCCGTGCTCACCATCTACACCTACGACAGCTTTGCCACCGAATGGGGGCCGGGCCCGCAGATCGAACAGGGGTTCGAGGCCGACTGCGGCTGCGACCTCCAGTGGGTCACCGCGGGTGACGGCGCCGCGCTGCTCTCGCGCCTGCGGCTTGAGGGGGAGGGGACGCAGGCCGACGTGGTGCTCGGTCTCGACACCAATCTGACCGCCGCCGCCGCCGACACCGGCCTCTTCGCCCCGCACGGCGTCTCGGCAGAGTTCGACCTGCCGGTGGACTGGACGGACGACACCTTCGTCCCCTTCGACTGGGGCTATTTCGCCTTTGTCGGCAACGCCGGCGCCGCTGCGCCGAAGACCTTCCGGGACCTCGCCGACAGCGACCTGCGTGTGGTGATCCAAGACCCGCGCTCCTCCACCCCCGGGCTCGGCCTGCTGCTCTGGGTGAAATACGCCTACGGTGAGGAGGCAGGGGAGCTGTGGTCCGCGCTGAAGGACAACATCGTCACCGTCACCCCCGGCTGGTCGGAAGCCTACGGAATGTTCCTCGACGGGGAGGCCGATCTCGTCCTCTCCTACACCACCTCGCCCGCATATCACATCATCGCGGAGGAGGATCAGTCCAAGGTCGCCCTGCCCTTCGAGGAAGGCCACTACATGCAGATCGAAGTCGCCGGGATGGTCGCGGGCACCGACCAGCCGGATCTGGCGAAACAGTTCCTCGCCTACCTCGTCTCGGATGCGGCGCAGTCGGTGATCCCGACGACCAACTGGATGTATCCCGCGGTGATGCCGGAAAATGGTCTGCCGGAAGGGTTCGGATCGCTCATTCAGCCGGACCAGTCCCTCCTGATCGCGCCCGAAGAGGTCCCCGCGACCCGTGACGCGGCGCTGGAAGAATGGCGCGCGGCTCTCTCGCGCTGAGGATCGGCGGCGCGGCGGCCCTCGCGGTCGCCGTGCTTGTCCTCGCCCCCCTTGTCGCCGTGCTGTGGCGTGCCGGGGGCGCGGGCTGGCCGACGCCCGCCGACTGGTCGGCCCTGCGCTTCACCGTCCTGCAGGCGGCCCTTTCGGCGCTGTTCAGCGCGCTGCTGGCGATCCCCGTCGCCCGCGCGCTGGCCCGCCGCCGCTTTCCGGGACGGGACGCGCTGATCCTGCTCATGGGGGCGCCTTTCATCCTGCCGGTCATCGCGGCCATCGCCGGGCTGCTGGCGATCTTCGGACGCAATGGTCTGGTCAACCGCGCGTTGGAGGCAGTTGGCAGCGGACCAATCGACATCTTCGGCCTGCACGGGGTCCTGCTTGCCCATGTCTTCTTCAACCTGCCGCTCGCGGTGCGGTTGCTGCTGGACGGCTGGCGGGCAATCCCCGGCGAACGCCTGCGCCTTGCCGCGCAGCTGGACCTGCCCCCGGCGACGGTCTTCCGCCTGATCGAATGGCCGATGCTGCGCGCCCGCATCCCCGGCATCCTCGCCGTGGTCTTTGCCATCTGCCTGTCCAGCTTCGCCGTCGTGCTGATCCTGGGCGGAGGACCGGCGGCAACCACGATAGAACTCGCCATCTATCAGGCCTTCACCTTCGACTTCGACCTCGGCAAGGCGGCGACGCTGGCGGCCCTGCAACTGGTCATCGTCACCTTCGCCGCCGCCGCCGCGCTGTCCCTGTCGCGGTCCGAAGGGCCGGGCGCCGGGCTGGACCGGATGGTCGTGTTCGCGCCGGTCTCGCCCTTGCTGCGCCTGCAGGATGCCGCCGTGCTGATCGCCACCACGGTCTTCGTCGCCCTGCCGATCCTCATGCTGCTGACGCAGGGCGCGGGCAGCCTGACCGACATGCCGCCGGTGATCTGGACCGCCGCGCTGATCTCCGTCGGCGTCGCATTGGCCTCGGCGGCCCTGTCTGTGCTGCTTGGCCTCGCGCTCGCTCTGCCGCGTCGGAACGGGATCGAGAGCATCGGCATGATGACACACGCGGCCAGTGCCCTCGTGCTCGGCACCGGGCTGTTCCTGCTGCTGCGCCCCTTCACCTATCCCGGCAATCATGTCCTCGCCATCACCGCCGTGGTCAACGCGGCCTCCGCCCTGCCGTTCGTGCTGCGATCCCTGTCCCCCGACCTGCGCGCGGCAGAGGCCGACTGGGGTCGTCTCGCCGACAGCCTGAACCTGACCGGCTGGTCCCGCCTGCGCTGCCTGATCCTGCCCCGCCTGCGCCGCCCCCTGGGCTTCGCCGCGGGGCTGGCGGCGGCGCTGTCCATGGGGGACCTCGGCGTGATCGCGCTTTTCCCGCCGCCCGATGCCGCGACACTTCCGCTGCAGATCTACCGCCTCATGGGCGCCTACCGGATGGAGACGGCTGCGGCCGCCTCGCTGTTGCTGGTGGCGCTCAGCTTTGGCATCTTTGCCCTTTTCGACAGGATCGGCCGCCATGCTGACGCTTGAAAACCTGACCCTCCGTCAGGGCGACTTCGGTATGACCGCCGACTGGTCGCTGCCTGCCGGCGCGCGGCTGGCGTTGATTGGACCCTCCGGCGCGGGGAAATCGACCCTTCTCGCCGCCATTTCCGGATTCCTAGCGCCCGCCTCCGGCCGGGTCCTGTGGCGGGGAGAGGACCTCGCCCCGCTGCCGCCCGGAAAACGCCCCGTGGCCATGCTGTTCCAGGACGGCAACCTGTTCCCGCACCTTTCCGTGGCCCGCAACGTCGGCCTCGGCCTGAGACCCGACCTGCGCCTGACCGATGAGGACCGCGGCGCCGTGACGAACGCGCTCTCCCGCGTCGGGCTGACCGGACTGGAGGATCGCCGCCCCGCCCAGCTTTCCGGCGGGCAGCAGAGCCGCGCCGCGCTGGCCCGAGTGCTGGTCATGCAGAGACCGCTGCTGCTGCTGGACGAACCCTTCTCCGCCCTAGGCCCCGCGCTCCGGCGCGAGATGCTGGACCTTGTCGGCGAGGTGGCGGAGGAGGCTGGCGCGACACTCATCATGGTGACCCATGATCCGGAGGATGCGCGGCGCATGGCCGGGCTGACCGCGGTCGTGGCGGAGGGCAGGGCGGAGGCGCCTGTGGCGACAGGAGCCCTCTTTGCGGACCCGCCGGAGTCGCTGCGGTCTTACCTCGGCTAAGCCGAACGCCGCTGGTCCCACTTCCTCGCCCTTCCCGTGGGCTCCCTCTCCCTCACTCTTGCAGGGGGAGGGGAGCGTCTGCGGTGCGCCCGGGACGCCCGCTCCCCGTTTCGGGAGAGGTGTGGGAAGGGGTTCAGACCCGCAAATAAAAACCCCGCCGATGCGGCGGGGTTTTTGGTATCGCAATCGTTCCGGAAGGATCAGGCGTGCTTCTTGCCCTTATGGGGCGCCCAGAGCCGTTTGTTCGTCAGGTAGAGCAGAACGGTCAGGATCGCCAGGAACAGCACCGCCACGAAACCGGCATGCTTGCGCGCCATCATGTGCGGCTCCGCGGCCCACATCAGGAAGGCGGCGGCGTCCTCGGCCATGTGGTGCACGTCGGCGGCATGGCCGTCGGCAAAGGTCACCTGGTCGTCCGACAGCGGCGGGGCCATGGCGATCCAGCCACCGGGGAAGGCCTTGTTGCCGTAGTAGGTCGTCCCCGCCTCTTCCTTGGTCTCGCCGGTGTAGCCCGTCAGGATGTTGACGATGTACTCCGGTCCGCCGATGCCCTGGAAGAACTGGTTGATGCCCAGTCCGTAGGGCCCGTGGAACCCGGCCCGGGCCTTTGCCATCAGCGACAGGTCGGGCGCGTTTTCCAGGTTGGAGGCCGGGAAATGGTCCGCCGGGGTCGCCGGGCGGGTATCGTCCAGTTCCGGATCGAAGGTTTCGAAGTTCTGCGACGCATAGGCGCGCACCTGGTCTTCGGGCAGCCCGGGGCCGCCCTCGTCGCCGAGTGTGCGGATCGGCACGTAGCGCAGGCCGTGGCAGGCCGAGCAGACCTCCGTGTAGACCTGCAGCCCGCGCTGCAGCTGCATCTGGTCGAAGGCCCCGAAGGGACCCTCGAAGGAGAAGTCCACGTCGTGAATGTGGGCCTCGTCACCCGCCGCGTGGGCCGCCCCGGCGCCAAGCGCCAGAGCTGCGAGGGCAGAGAGAGTGAGCTTGCGGATCATGTTCTCTGACCTTTCCTTATTCGGCAGGGCTGCCGACGGTCTTGGTGCCGCCGTGCTTGGAGTAATGCGCGTTGAAGTCATCCTCGATCGTCGCCGGTTGCGGCAGCGGCTTCTCGATCACGCCAAGCAGCGGCAGGATCACGAGGAAGTAGGCGAACCAGTAGGTCGCGCCGATCAGCGAGATGGTCGAGTACGGCGGTTCCGCCGGCATCGCGCCACACCACATCAGGACGACGAAGTCGATCAGCAGCAGGTAGAACCACCACTTGAACATCGGCCGGAACCGGCCCGACCGCACCGAGGAGGTGTCGAGCCAGGGCGTCAGCGCCATCACCGCGATCGCGCCGAACATCGCCAGCACGCCGAAGAACTTGGCGTCGATGATCCCGCCGGTGATCCAGCTGAGGAACATCACGATCCAGACGTCGCCAGTGAAGGCACGCAGGATCGCGTAGAACGGCAGGAAGTACCATTCGGGCACGATGTGCGCGGGGGTCGCGAGCGGGTTCGCCTCGATATAGTTGTCCGGGTGGCCGAGGTAGTTCGGCATGAAGCCGACAACCGCGAAGAACACCACCAGAACGATCGCCAGGCCGACGAGGTCCTTGATCACGAAGTAGGGCCAGAAGGGCAGGGTGTCCTTCTCCGCCTCTTCCTTCGATCCGGTACGGACCGGCACCCCGGTCGGGTTGTTGTTGCCCGTGGAGTGGAACGCCCAGATGTGCACGATCACGAGGCCC
The DNA here is from genome assembly GCF_014638275.1 of Primorskyibacter flagellatus. GTDB lineage: Bacteria > Pseudomonadota > Alphaproteobacteria > Rhodobacterales > Rhodobacteraceae > Pseudooceanicola > Pseudooceanicola flagellatus_A. Next base: position 2,585,511 of record NZ_BMFJ01000001.1, on the reverse strand, counting down.
GCGATCACGAAGGGCAGCAGGTAGTGGAGCGAGAAGAACCGGTTAAGCGTGGCGTTGTCCACGGCCGGCCCGCCCAGAAGGAAGGTCTGCAGCGTCTCGCCGATGAAGGGAATCGCGCCGAACAGGCCGGTGATCACCGTCGCGCCCCAGAAGGACATCTGACCCCAGGGCAGCACGTAGCCCATGAAGCCGGTGGCCATCATCAGCAGATAGATGATCATGCCGACGATCCAGGTGATTTCGCGCGGGGCCTTGTAGGACCCGTAGAACAGGCCGCGGAAGATGTGGATGTAGACGGCGAAGAAGAACAGCGAGGCGCCGTTGGCATGCAGGTAGCGCAGCATGTGCCCGCCGCGCACGTCGCGCATGATGTGTTCGACCGAGGCGAAGGCCATGTCGACATGCGGCGTGTAATGCATCACCAGGACGATTCCGGTGACGATCTGCAGCGCCAGGCAGAACGCGAGGACGATGCCCCAGATCCACCACCAGTTCAGGTTCTTGGGCGTCGGGATGAAGAGGGTATCATACAGCAGGCCGAGCACCGGCAGGCGGGAGTGGAGCCACTTCTCGCCCTTGGTCTTCGGTTCGTAATGATCGTGGGGAATGCCGGACATGTGTGTTCTCTCCCTCAGCCCAGAACGATCTCTGTGCCCTCGAAACGGGCGGTCGGAACGGGCAGGTTCTGCGGCGCGGGGCCTTTGCGGATGCGGCCCGCGGTATCGTAGTGCGATCCGTGGCAGGGGCAGAACCACCCGCCGAAGTCACCGGCGCCGTTGCCGAGCGGAACGCAGCCGAGGTGCGTGCACACGCCCATCATGACCAGCCATTCCTCGGTTTCTTCGCCTTCGGGCTTGAGCGCGCGGTTGGTGTCCGTGGCGGGCGAACCGGCGTCGATGTTGGCGTTGCGGGCATCCGGATCGGGCAGGGTGCTGACGTCCACGTCATTGGCCGCCGCGATCTCGTCCTCGGTCCGGTGACGGATGAAGACCGGCTTGCCCAGGAACTTGACCGTCAGCTGTGTCCCCGGCTCGATGCCCGACACGTCCACCCGGATGGAGGCGAGCGCCTGCACATCGGCGGAGGGGTTCATCTGGTTCACAAGCGGCCAGACGGCCGCCCCGGTTGCGACGGCACCTGCGCCGGCTGTGGCGTAATAGAGGAAGTCCCTCCGGGTGCCTTCGTGGTCTTCTGCGTGGGACACGAGGTTTGCTCCATCCTTAGGCCCCGTCGGGCCAGATATGAATCTTGGGGCCGAGCGCACGCGCTCTGCCGGTCCGAGGCGGTGTTTAACGGCGGTTTTTCGCCCCGTCCAGCATACAATGGAATGTCCGGCAGGGGGGCGATCATCTGTCGCGCTTGAGCCTCTCTTGATGAACGTGTAGGCAGGTTATATCTAGCCGTGGACCACTGAAAGCCCGGATCGTGTTGAAAGCCTTCCCGAAAACCATCGCGGCCCTGTCGCTTGGCCTCACCGCCCTCTCTGCCGCGCCCGCCGCGGCCGAGATCGAGCTCAGCTTTTATACCGGTTACCAGACCGCGCCGCACAGCCGGGTCAAGGGCAACCGGGGCGCGTCCTCGGGCGGCACGGCCTTCGACAACCTGATCGGCTGGCAGGGCAAGAGCTTCGAAGCTCCGCCCTACTATGGCCTGCGCGGCACCTGGTGGCAGCAGAACAACATCGGCTACGGGCTCGAGTTCAGCCACAACAAGGTCTACGCCCCGAATGCCGAGATGCCCGCGGGTTTCACCCGGCTGGAATTCACCGACGGTCTGAACATCCTTACCGCCAACGTCGCGAAACGTTGGCCGGGGCTCTGGGGCGGGGCGGTGACGCCCTACGTGATCGGCGGTGTCGGCATCGCCGTGCCCCATGTCGACGTGACAGAGGGCACCAACCGCACCTTCGGCTACCAGTACACCGGCCCTGCCGCGCGCGTGACCGCCGGCGCCAAGTACGAGATCAACGAAAAGTGGTCCGTCTTCGGCGAATATCAGTTCACTGCCTCGCAGAACAAGGCGGACCTGACGGGCGGCGGGTCGATGGAAACCCGCATCTTCACCAATGCCCTGAACGTCGGGGTCGGCTTCAGCTTCTGACGCGGACCTGCTGCGACCTGTCAGAGATCGTGGTGGACGTGGAACAGGTGGCCCTGCGGATCCCACAGGGTGAACTGCCGCATACCCCAAGGCTTGTCGGACGGCGGATCGACGATTTCCCCGCCCCGCTCCGTCACAAGGCGGCACATCGCATCCACATCCTCGGCAAAGACCCAGAAGGTGAGCGGTGTGACCGGCCCCGTCACCTCGCGCAGGAACAGCACGCTGTCGCCCAGGGCCATGCCGGCCAGCCCGGCCTCCGCCCGAATCCAGCGCGTTTCAAATCCCAGAACCTCGGCATACCAGGCACGCGCCGTCGCGAGGTCCCGCACCGGGATCTCCGCGACCGGCTGCCCGAGGCTCATGCCTTCGGCGCGGTAGCCGCCATCGACGGACGCTGCGCAAAGCTTTCGTACCAGGCCGCCAGGTCCGGGCAGCTGTCCCGCCACCCGCGCGCCCCGTGCCGGAAGTCGAGATAGCCGAGCGCGCAGCCAACCGCGATCTGCCCCGCGTCGACCGGACCGGCCAGATGCCCCATCCAGCGGTCGTTGATCGCCTGAACCGCACCCATGGCCTTGCTCCACTGCGCCTCGATCCAGTCATCGAAGACCTTGTCCTCAGGCCGCACGCGGGTCTCGTAGATCATCAGCACGGCGGCCTCCATCAGCCCGTCGGCGGTCGCCTCCAGCGTCAGCACGTCCCAGATTCGCGACTCGGGGTACAGCGACCCGCCGCCGACCGAATTGAGATAGCGCGTGATGACCCGGCTGTCGTAGATCGCGGGGCCTTCCTCACGGATCAGCGCGGGCAGCTTGCCAAGCGGGTTGGACGCCTTCAGCGCCGCATCCGTCGCCACGGGCGTCGTCGAGGTCGGCAGAAGCTCCACCTTCCCCTCCTGCCCGGTCTCGTGAATCACGGCCATGACCTTGCGGACAAAGGGCGATGCGGGGGAATAGAACAGCTTCATGACATGGGCCTCCCTTGGGGTCGCGCGAACCGTAGTCAGCGCGTCCCGCACTGTCCATGCCCCTCAGATCGCCTGAGCCGACCGCATCAGGGCGGCCAGCGCATCCACCTCGGACCCGAAGCCGTCTGCCGCCAGCGCCTCCGCCGCCGCCAGCCGCGCGGCCTCCGGCTTGTGCTGCGCCAGCTTCCAGGTGCCGTCCACGTCCTCGACATGCAGAACGAAGGGCTGGATGATGCGGAACAGCCGCGCCAGCACCTCCTCCGGCACCTTGTCGATTTTCCAGACCGGCTTGGGCGCCAGCCGCGTCTCGAAACTGTCCGACAGCCGTTCCAGCGCGCCGCGCAGATCATCCTGAGGCAGCGCTTCCAGCCGCCCGGTCAGATGAACCGAGACGTAGTTCCAGGTCGGCACCTGATGTTCCATCCCGTACCAGTCCGGAGAGATGTAGCCATGGGGTCCCTGCACCGCCAGCCGCGCCGGGACCGGGCTTTTCGCCGCCCGCGCCACGGGGTTGGAGCGCATCAGGTGCATCTCCACCCGGTCGCCGTCGATCACGAAGGGCACGTGCGCCAGGGCGGGCGGCCCCGCCGGGTCGGACACGGCCAGCACGCCGAATCCGGTCTCTGCCGCGAAACTCAGCCAGTCCTCCCGGCTGCCCACATGATACATCGGATTAGGATGCACGACTCCACCTTTCATCTTGCCTGAAATATCCCCGCCGGAGGCACCCGGCGGCGCCGCCCATCCTACGCCGGGCCACCCTCAGGCCGCCAACGATTTCCCGTCATGCGAGGTAATCCGGGCCGTGATGATACGCCCCTCCGGCTGGTCAGAGGCGAAATGGACCTCAGCGAACTGCTCCGTCCGGCCCATGCGCGGCCCCTCGGTCAGCACGGTCTGCGCTGTCCCGACCTGTGCGGCAAGATGCGCCGCCACCCGCTGGTCGCCCGCCGCCCGCAGCCGCGCCGCACGCTCCTTGATCGCCGGGCCGCGCACCTGCGGCATCCGCGCCGCCGGGGTGCCCGGGCGCGGCGAATAGGGGAAGACATGCAGCCAGGTCAGCCCGCAGTCCTCCACCAGCTTCAGCGAGTTGGAGAACATCGCCTCCGTCTCGGTCGGGAAGCCGGCGATGATATCCGCGCCGAAGGTCATGGCGGGGCGCAGGGCGCGCGCCTCCTCGCAGAAGCGGATCGCGTCGTCGCGCAGGTGCCGCCGCTTCATCCGCTTGAGGATCATGTCATCCCCGGCCTGCAGTGACAGGTGCAGATGCGGCATCAGGCGCGGTTCGGTGGCGATGCACTCCATCAGCGCCGGGTCCGCCTCGATCGAATCGATCGAGGAAATCCGCAGCCGCGCCAGATCCGGGACCAGCTTCAGGATCCGCCGCACCAGGTCGCCGAGCCGCGGCGCGGCAGGAAGGTCCGCCCCCCAGGAGGTCAGATCTACCCCGGTCAGCACCACCTCGTTGAAGCCGCGATCCACCAGCCGCTTGATCTGGTCCACCACGACACCCGCCGGAACCGACCGGGAATTGCCCCGCCCGAAGGGGATGATGCAGAAGGTGCAGCGATGATCGCAGCCGTTCTGCACCTGGACATAGGCCCGGTGCCGCCCGAAGCCGTCGATCAGATGTCCTGCCGTTTCGGTGACCGACATGATGTCGTCGACGACCACGCGCTCCGTCTCGCCGATCAGGTCGGGCGCAAATCCGCGCCAGGTGTCGGCCTGCATCTTCTCGGTATTGCCGATGACATGGTCGACCTCGGCCATGGCGGCGAAGGTCTCGGGCTCCGTTTGAGCCGCGCAGCCGGTCACGATGATCTTCGCCGACGGATTCTCGCGCCGCAGCCGCCGGATGTCCTGCCGCGCCTTGCGCACTGCTTCCGCCGTCACCGCGCAGGTGTTGACCACCACGGCGTTCTCGACCCCGGCGGCCTCGGCCAGTTCCTTCATCGCCTCGGTCTCATAGGCGTTCAGGCGGCAGCCGAGCGTGGCGAAGACCGGCGCGCTCATGCCCCGATCTCCGGCGAAAGCACCCCGTCGAAGACCCGAGCCACCGGCCCGGTCATCCAGACGCCGTCCTCGCGCCAGTCGAGTTCCAGCCAGCCGCCGTCGACCTCCATGCGGATATGGCGCTCCGTCAGCCCGCGCTGATGCGCCGCGACCGCGACCGCGCAGGCCCCCGACCCGCAGGCCAGCGTGATTCCCGTGCCGCGTTCCCAGACCCGCATCCGCACCTCGTCGCGGCTCCGCACCTCAACGAACTCTACGTTGGTCGCCTGCGGATAGAGCGGATCGTGTTCGACCGAAGCCCCCCGCGCCGCAACGTCGACCGCGCCGATGTCGTCCACGAAGAACACCGCATGCGGATTGCCCATCCCGACCGCCACCGGATCGCCCTCGATCGGCAGGTGCAGCAGGTCCACGTCGCGTGCAAGCGGTACCGACGCCCAGTCGAGCACCGGCGGACCCATGTTCACCCAGACCTCCGTCCCCCGCATCTCGCCCCGCAGCACCCCGCGCGTGGTCCGGATCGTGACCGAGTCGCGCCCGGTCTCCGCCATCCACTCCGACGCCACGCAGCGTGTCGCATTCCCGCAGGCCCCGGCGCGCGACCCGTCCGAATTCCAGAAGTCGAGCGAGATGTCGGTATTCTCCCCGTCCCGTATCTCGGCCAGCTGGTCGAAGCCGACGCCCCGGTGCCTGTCTCCGATCGCCCGCGCAAGGGCAGGCGTGACGACGGGCGCCATACCCCGGCTGTCGAGGATGACGAAATCGTTGCCGGCCCCGTGCATCTTGCGGAACGGAAGACCGGCGGAGGGGATCGCGCGCGTCTGCATCCCGCGCCATATACGCCCGGCGCAGGCGTTTTGGAAGCGTCGCCGGGGGACGCCCCGCCATGCCCCGTGCGCAACCCCGCGTAAGTTCCCCGGAATTTCACCGAAAACGGGGTTGACCCCCTGCCGGTCCCTATCTAATAGGGCGGCTCTAGTGGGCCGTTAGCTCAGTTGGTAGAGCAACTGACTTTTAATCAGTGGGTCGCAGGTTCGAATCCTGCACGGCTCACCACTTCTCATAGATTATCCTTTCCCTGCTTGGGGTTGGTCTCGGATTTGACGAACCTTTTGGGAGGGTTCGCCAAATTGCGCTCGCCATTCGGGCGGGCGATCAGTTTCTCAATCGCGGAATCGGTCATGCCTTCGCGGCCTGCGGCCTCGGTGTAGCGTTGCACGAGGGCCAGTGTTTTGTGGCCAGTGACCGCACCAATCTCGTGCGCCGTGGCTCCGGCCTCGGCCAGGCGACGCGCACACGCCTTCCGAAGGCCGTGAGCGGAGCATTGGGGCAGTTTAGCGTCCTCGGTCCATCGCTGCATGAGATTGCCCAGCCCACCGGCGGAACGTATGGTGCCTTTCTGGGTGGCCAGGAAGGGGCGGTCCTTCGGCAACTTGTCCAGAACCTCCGCCAGGTCCGGGTGGATCGGCACGGACACCAGAACACCGCCAGACCGTTGCGTCTTCTGCCGCCGGTACTCGATTTTGCCGTTGCGGACGTTCTTCGGCCCTAACTTCACCGCATCGACCCGCGCCGCGCCGGTGTAGAGCATCAGCGTCACTGCCGTATGCGCCAGCGTGCCGGGCTTGTGGGTCTTGAAAAACTGCGCCAGCTCGTCCTCGTCCCAGGTGTGGAAGCCGTCACCGCCCACACGGAACGGCTTCGTCGCGCGTGCAGGGTTGTCTCCGCGCCAGTCCAACGTGATTGCGAAATCCATCGACTGGATCAGTCGCTTGCGCAGGTTGTTCGCCGCCGTGGGTGTCTCGGCCTTCTCCGCGAGGATCGTCTGCACATGCCGCCGCCGCATCAAACGCACCGGCTTGTCGCCATGCTCTTCCCGGAATTTCTCGACAATTCCGCGATAGACCTTCTGCGTGCTCGGCGCGAGATCGAGGAACTCGGGCGACCGATACCAGAGCGCCACAAGCTGACTGACACTGTAAGGTTTGGTCCGGTCCGCCCCGATCAGCCCACGCGTCTTGTGGCCGTTGACCGCGTCTTCATACCGGCGAACGAAATCCTCGGACCCGTAATCACTCCCCAACTCCGCAGAAAACCCACCCTTCCGAAACCGCCACCGGCGCTTCCGGTGCCGGTCGAAATATGCCGTCGCACCGGGAAACTGTTTGCGGCGTTTCACGGGCGATCCCATGGGTTGTTGACCTCGTCGGACTGCTTCCCGGTGCTGTAGATCACGACCTTCCCATCGCGGCTGATCTCGGACCGAACAACTGGAATGCCTGCATCCCGGTACGCCTTGAGGTATCGTGTCAATTCGCTCTGCGTCAGCGTCGCGCGGGGCATAGCCATGGGATGTCCCTTTCCGTCAGTGGCTGTGATGCTGTGGCTCGCCCAAGGGCAAGCGCGGCTGGTCGCCTTCCGGGCGTTTCACTCTGGTCGCGTTCTTCTGGAACGGCTCCCAGCCGCTCATGGTCAGAAGCTTGGTTTTCGCGGAAATTTCTACGAACTCCAGCCGCCCATCGTTCATCAACGCGCGAACTTGCGCGGCGCTTAATCCGACGAGATCACCCAGCTCTTTCGATGAAAGCAGTTTTTCCTGTGCCAAAACCCTCTCCTTTTCATAAGGTAGTGCGAATCGGGTTGAAAGTGCTCGTGTCCGGTGGTCCGATAACGAAACACGGTGAATAACGTTCATTTGTGCGTATAGCATTCATATGAACGCAACCGCAAGTGGATTGCTATAGAAAATGGCGGATCGTCCCTATGACTATCTGAGTGCCCTCGGCGCGCGCATCGCGATTGCGCGCAACGAGTTGGGTATGTCGCAGGCGAAACTGGCTGAAGCTCTCGGAATCTCGCTACGCGCCTACCAGAGCTATGAGCTGGGCAAGCGCTCGATCCCGGTCGAGGCGTTGGTCAAGATGCACCGTCAGTTCCTGGTGGACCTGAACTGGATCCTCTTGGGGGTCGAGGCCGTCCGGCTGGAGCATGACCTGGCCGCGCTGGAAGAATTCGAAGTCGCGCTGGACAAATACCTGTCAGACAGCGGGACAAAACTGAAAAGCGAGAAGCGCGGGGCGATTGCGGCGCGCTGGTACCGATCCTTTCTGGAAGGGAAGGAAATCGCCATGGACGACGTCCACACATGGATTGAACTACTGAGGGAATGAGGATGAACGTGAGGCAACCCGAGACATGGCAGCGCCATCAACTGGCAGCAATTGAGCGGATGCAGGCTGACCTCGGCCGCTATACGCGGCCGGTGATGAGCATCATGGGCGTCAGTTCTATGGCATACCTAATGACTTGGGGGCCGCTCGTTGCGTTCTGGGAGGCAGGCAACATGCCGTGGCTTCCGCTCCTGACCGCGGCAATCTGCGCATGCATTGTCGCCCTGACTGCCCCGGCCTTCGCGTTTGCGGTCGGAGTTGAGCGCTATTTTTGCCGTCGTCTACGCCTGTTGGAGGCGTTCGAACACCCGTGTGGCGGAAACGAATTACAAAGTATAAACAAGGCATAATGAACCTGCTCGCCCGCGCCAACTAGGCAGTGGAGTAGGACTGGAGGCAAAAATGGACTGGGACACGGTCGTCGGAATTAAAGAAACGAAGCTGGTTGATGTCGAACTCTTGAATTTTGACACGAATAACCCCCGCTTCACACCGGACAAACGCCCCGACGAGGATACTGATGCCGCAATTGTGGATGAGTTGGCCCGCACAGCTGATTTGTCTGAATTGGTGCAATCAATTGGAACCAGCGGTTACATCAATATCGAACCGCTAGTCGTTGTCGTCCGAGGCGATAAACTGGTTGTCCTTGAAGGCAATAGAAGACTAGCCGCGCTCAAAGCTCTTCGCGATGAAGAGCTGGCAAAGCACGCAAAACTGACCCCGCCAGATTTCGATAACGAGATTCGGGCCACCATGGACAACATTCTCGTCTACCGTGTCGAGAAAGAAGCGGATGCTCGAGAACTAATTGGGTTCAAGCACATCAACGGACCTCAAGCATGGGACGCATTCGCGAAAGCGACTTTCGCCGCGCGATGGCTGGATTCCCAAGCCAATGAACAAAAGCCGTTGAAGCTTTTTGAGATAGCGAACCGGATGGGAGACAAGCACGCTACCATTCATAGGATGGTCACGGCCTACTATGTTTTGATGCAGGCTGAGAGGAACGACATTTTTCGCATGGAAGACAGGTACAAGCGAGCGTTCAGTTTTTCACACTTGTACACAGGCTTGTCCTATAGCGAGTTCACAGACTATCTCGGGATGCCGCGGCCAAAGAGAGATCAAGACCCTTCAAGGGACCCTGTTAGCCCTGAGCATTACGAAAAACTGGGATATGTCCTGACCTGGCTCTATGGCTCGAAAGAGCGTGAAATCCAGCCTGTGGTGCGCAGCCAGAACCCTGATCTGGGTAGAGTTCGGGAAGTTCTCAAGTCAAAGCCTGGAACCAAGGTTCTTGAGCAAACAAGTCACCTCGACGATGCTTTGATTACCGCAACACCAAAAGACTTAAGGTTCTCAAAACACATTGTTGAGGCAAATGGTCAACTTCGATTGGCGCTGGAGACCCTAGATGGATTCGATCCTGAGTCCCAATCTGAGCTTCAAGAGATCATCGCGTCGGCATCGAAGCGCATTCAGGTAATCAAAGCCACTGTTGATAGCCAAATGGCTGATTTCGAAAAGACTATTGAAGACTAGCATGCCGATCGAACCTGTAGTGACACCCGGCCTGAACGCCGAGGACCATGTTTTGGTGGACTGGCTGGAACTGGTTGCCTTCTTCAACGAGTTTCGGACCGCAAGGTTGGACGAGCTTGATGCAGCCATCGAAGAGCAATTTGAAGCCCTTGAGGATGATGAGCCTGAAGACGAGAATGATGACCTCGGTGATGATGATGCGGGAAACATCGCAAGAGTTGACGCGGAAAAGGAAAGAGTTCGGGAGCGGATCGAAAATGAAGTCGATTTTCGGCTCAAAGACTGTGACAACGCGTACCCCTTTCGTCTGGGAGCAGATGCAGAGGAGTTGGTCTTGGTGGAAGATTGGCAAGATGACAGGTTTACTCCCTACCTGACCTGCCTCATCACGACCCACCTGACGCAGAATAGCCTGTTTGATTTCGCAGTGGATGGAGGCTTAATTTCCCAGCTTAGAAACCGAGTTTTTCAAGTTCTTTCTACACTTGCGATGGCTGGATTGGCCAATGGTAGTGCGGCTAGCGTAGGCTGGCCGCGCGCTGATAGAGCAGACATCATTGCGACGCTAAAACGAGCTGAAGCCCGCGGCGCGGGTTTTTTAACTAGGGAGGAACCTGGACGTTATGCACCGCCAAAAGCCAAAGATGGCGGCGTAGACGTAATAGCATGGGAAATCGGTGTGCGCCCTCCTCCGGTTCTGTTCTATTTCGCTCAGGTTGCAAGCGGGCATGATTGGCAGGGGAAGTCTGTTCGAACCCACGCCGAATTATTTGAGCAGAACTACCTAGACGACGCACATCGAGGAAACGTGAGTTATGCCACGCTCTTACCGTTCCGAGTGGCGGACGAAGGCCTGTGGAACCACGAAAGCAAGGTGCACGGAGTATTGCTGGATCGGACCCGCTTGCCTAAGCATGCAGTTCTAGGGCAAGCGCTTGCTCGGGGTGGTGTCGAAATGGACGAAGCGGAGAACATGCCCCAAGTGCTTGCTTGGCTGGATGATTTCCGTGCAACTGCCCTCGCTTAATGGTAGCTCGGTTCCACAAGTATTTCGTTTTCACGGCGCTTGGATTGAAGGCTGTAATTTACTGAAATATTTGAACATTTCTGCGATTGGTACAATTGCCGGATCAGAGGCGCATCGTCATAGGTGAGAACCCAATGCTTGACGGTTCCACTCGTCAGAATATCGGACAAAGCGACGTGCTTCGCTTCGCTCATGCCATCGAAATATAGACGACCTCCCGCTTTGACATACGGAGGGTCGATGAAAAACAGCGTGTTATCCGATGTAGGTTTGCGCCGTACTCGGTCGATGAAAGACAATGCGTCCATGTTCGATAGCTCAATCCGGGATCGGTTGGTGGCAAGCCATTCCACTTGGCTGGCGAGGCGCTCGACATTGAACCGAGCATCCAGCTTCCATTTCCCGCGCTGATCGTATCCACCGATAGGGCCAGCGTTCAAAATGATCCCTGACCTGGTTGTGCGGTTCATGTAAAATGTCGAGAACCCGACGTCGAAGTCGTATTCATTGTCAGAGAACCCGGAAACCAGATCGCGATGGTGATACCACTCTTCCATGTCCAGGCGCACATCGCGCAGCTTTGCTACAAAGCGTTCAGGCTCTTCTAGAATTGCGTGCCATGCGGAAAAGATGCGCAGATCGGCGTCGTTGAGCATCACCGCATCTGCGTCACCGTCGGCCAAGAGGATCAGCGCGGCCCCGGCCCCACCACAAAAAGGTTCCGCCAAGACCTTGTCTGACGCCTTGTCCAGTTTCGACATGCGCTGCTTCAGGAAAGCCGACATGAACCCTTTGCCGCCAGGGTAACGGAAGGGAGAAACCGCGTTTTGTGTTGAGCGGTTTGGGTCCTTGGGGATTTCTGTGACGGGTAGTTGGGTCATGGTATCATCTTATTTTACTCGATCTTGTAATGTGGACGGGCTGTGATTGCACTGCCAGAAGCGCCATTTTCCTGCGAAAAATGCCTCGACGCGACTAAGAGAGGGCGATTTCGCTCACGCTTCACGCTCACCAGAGGTCGCGTGGCCTGTCAAAAGCAAAGTCGCGCGCCGCGTCCTCGATCACCTCTTCACAGCCGCGCAGGGTTTCGGCCAGCTCTGTCACAACCGTGTGTGCGGATAGGCTGTATGATGCGTTAGCCTTCTTTCTAGTTTGGGTTATGACGACGTCGTCCACCGACCCTCGCGTGGAATGAGGGCCTAGAGAGCTCAATCTGACCGAAATGCGTCGCCTTTTGTGGCGCGAGATGTCGAAACGTCGATGATGCGCTCAATCACCTTGTTTCTATCCTTCCACTTCATAACAAGCTTGCCGGGGTCCATGCCATATTCTGCTACAATATCAAGAAGTTGACCTAGTTCGAGTGGCTCAAGTGCGTTGCGCAACCCGGTTGGATCAGATTCAGCGATTGCCACCGGGTCGACTACAGCTGGCGCGCGCCTTCCTCCCTTGCGAGTTCCCTGGCTCTTGGTACTGGATTTCGGTCCAGCCACGGGATTGCATCCTAGAATCTCTTCAAGCTGCTGTGCGAATTCTGGGTTTCGTGATGCTTGTTCGGCAATGGCCGCTGCTAACCTGGTGAGCCTCGTTTTGAGTTTCATTGTTCCATATCCAATCGGTCGATTAGTTCTCTTGCCAAGTCGATATAGCGTGTCGCCAAGTCACCATATCCATATTTCTGTTTGATTGTTCTGCGCTCAGTCTGAAATTCAGCTGAGGCAGCAATTTGATTGGCTTGTCGCACGACGGTTTCAAAAACAGGGGGATCGCCACGGCGGCGGAGGTCGCGGGATACGTTCACATGAATGGTGCTGGCTTCCTGGTACTTGGTGATGACGATCCCAATAGGCTCAATGTCCTCACCCACTTCTTTCGAGAAGTTGCCCACACGGGTGACGATCTGAGGGATACCATAAGTCGAGAGAACGTCTGGTACGGTTGGGATTATGTAACCCTCTGAGATACGTAGGCCATTCAGCGTGATAATGCCTAGATTGGGCGGGCAATCGATCAAAACGATATCGTAGTCGTCCAAGATCGGCTTCACCGCAAGGCGCAACAAATCAATTGGCGTAACCGAATAAAACTGACCAGTTGGCGCACTCGCAAGTTTGTCCTGCACATCGATCAAGTCCAAGCTTGAGGGCAAAAGGTCAACGGTCGTAGCCCCCTGCACGTCTGAAACGCCCTTTTGAAGCGACTTTTTCAAGTCGAACGATTTGTTGTCGGGATCGAGGGCGTCTTTAAACAGTGTTGCCAACGTCCAACCCTTCTCATTGATCTTTTTCCACTTTTTTTCCCCAAGCAAGATTGTCGTCGCATTGGTTTGTGGGTCGAGATCGATCACAAGCACTCTTTTGCCGAATTGCGATGCAAGCGTTTCGGCTAGCGCTACAGTCGTGGTTGTCTTTGCGACGCCACCTTTAAGATTAATCAATGAAATAACGCGCGCCATCGGGATTTTCCTTCTTCTAAGCCATGAGCGTATTTGGGTGGTCTTGAAAACTGGACCGGCCGCTAGCTCAACCACTGGGCTTGGGAAGTCATGAAAGCGGGAGCGCCAGTTGGTAACTGCCTGCCTCGATACGTTTGCCATTGAGGCGATCTCGTTGATCCCAACCAAGTCATTTTGCTCACTCACGGACGAACCTCGTTGTTTACATTGGACACAGATATTGTGTCCAATGTAAACAGTCAAGCAAAAACCGATAACTGAGTAATACCCAAGTCAGTGCGGATAACGACGGTGAGTTCTAAGTCCTGGGAATAAGGGGCTCAAACTCAATGCGTCAGCCCCCGGTCCATATCCCGATCCCGCGCCTCTAACTCCGTCTCAGCCTCCCTTCGGCGTCCCTCGCTAAGCTCAAGCTCTCGTTCAACTTCGCGTCCAACGCGTTGTAGGTGGCCTCTTCGCTCAGCAAGCCACGCAACGCCTGCATTGACGCGATCTGCGAGCGTATGAGCAACGTCGCGCAACCCGCGATACCATCCAACTGGGCTTGCAGCCTCTTCGTCGAGCGCGCTTCCAAGACGCTCAATTCTTGCGCTGAGGTTTCGCAGGCCGTCACCAACCGCTCGACGCAGGCGAGCAAGTCGCGCTCCAAGGCTGTCAGGGGCGTCGTCATTCATCTCTCCTCGATCTTGATGCAGATGACCGGAGTTCCGGCCAGTGTGCAGGTCTTCAGCTCGGTCCTGTCGGGGTCCAGCGTCAGCCAGGTCTGCTCCCCCTGGTCGATCCGCGTCAGGCCCAGTTCCGTCAGTTCCGAGCGCGTCAGCAGCGACGTCCAAAACCAGCTCGCGGCCATCATCGAGGCGATCCCCGTCACGACTATCCCCGAGATCACCCAAGGCGAGATCGTCAGCCAGCGCCTGATCTGTTCTGTCCGCGTCTCGAACAAGCTCCTGTTCTCGTTCAGGAAGCGGCGCGTATCGTTCTTGATGGTACGCCGCGCGTCGGTCGCAATGGCCGTCAAATCGCTCCTGAAGCTCTCCAGCTGGGATGCCATCGAGGCGGCGTAGTCCTGGCGTATCGTGTCGAGTTCCGCGTTCAATTTCTCGCTCAGCCGGGTCGGCTTGCCAGTCTTCATGGAAAATCTCTCCTTTCAGGCGCCCGCGCTCGCCGGTGTCGGGGTCTTGGGCGGTCAGGTAGGCTTTGCCGACGCGCGGCAGGTCGAAACCCGCATCGGCAAGGGCATCTAGCATGCTGGCGCGATCCTCGATCAGACCCATCGATATTTGATCGAGGATCCACGCATGCAGCTCGTCCCGGCCTTGCGCGCGGGTCGGGGCCTCGATGGTGTCGCGCACCTCCTGGGCGCGTTCCAGCTCCATCGGGTCGGCCCAGCCGTGGCGCTGGTTCATCAGGTCCCGCAGGCTGTCATAGGCGTCCTGGTAGCCCGGGGGCGCGATATTGAGACTGCGCCCCGGGGTCAGCTCCAGGCGCGGGGTGCAGAAGTGCATCTCGATGCGGTCCTCGTGGCTGTGACGAACCCAGAGCATGTCATATTGCTCGCCGTCCAGCCCGGCAAAGGCCAGCTTCTCGAAAGCGTCCATAACCTCGGCCTGTTGCGCTTCGCAGGGGGCGTCCTGGGCGGCGAAGCTGATCACGCCCGCGCGGTAGGTCCATTGGTGGCGGCTGGCGTCGATCAGCGCCTCGGTGCGGCTGGGGTCGCCGCGCAAGACCTCGGGCAAGGGATCGCGCGTCACCATTAAGGGCTGGCCGTCGGCATCGCGGACCAAGTCGCGGTTGCCGTCATAGGCCAGCACGCGCTCGGCCACGAGGTAGCCGACCGGCCCCGCGCCTGCGCCCTTGCCGTTTGGGAAGAACTTGATCAGCACCGCCGCGCCTCGTCGAGGATTTGGGCAAGCTGGCGTTCGATCACCAAGAGGCGGCGCGCGACGGTCAGGCTGTCGAGGTCGGTGCGCCCACCTGCATCGCGCGGTTCAGCCAGCGCGCGATCTGGTTGAGGTTGCCGCCGATCCGTCCGACCGCCAGCACCAGCGCCGGATCGACGCGCGGCACGGGCTTGCGACGGCGCGCCTCGGTCAAGCCAAGCGCCTCACGCAGGAGCGTTGCGGCGGGCAGGCCAGCGGCCTCGGCTTTGGCGCGCAGCTGGGCCTTCTCGGTGGCCGTGCAACGGAAGACGAAGGTCTCCGTCAGCGGCTCCTTTGCGCGGGTCTTGCCCGCGCCGGTGGGGTTCGAAGGGGAGGCTTGCCGCCCCTCGCAAGGTCCCGTGTCAGAAGCGCCAGCGTATGACATGGGTCGCCTTGCTGTTTCCTCAGACCGCATGGCGGTTCTCCCCCACGGTCGGGGCAACATCCTGCGGAAGACGCGATGCACGCTGCATTTGACGCGGTGCAAAGGACGCGATGCGGGGTGCAAAATGCGCAGCACATGCGCCGTCCTGCGCCTGACGGATGACATCCCGCAAAAGACGCAACTGCGCCTGCCATTCCGCGCTGTCCACCGGGGCCGGTGTTCGCGCTGGAAGCCAGAAGCCCAGGTGATGCTCGTGCGGTGACAGGGGCAAGCTGCGTTCCAGCGTGGTCATCCCTTCCCGGGCCAGCCGCGCATCCCAGTCCCGGACGAAGCAGATACCCCTCGGGACAAACACCAGGTCCGGGCGCGTTCCGCCGGATTGCCCTTCATCGGGCAAATCCGGTGCAGACGCGCGCCTCTGTTCCTTTCTAAGTTCTTGTTCTCTGTTCGGGGGGCGATCCTGTCCCCCTTTGTCGGACAGGTCTGTCCCGCTTTGCGGACAGGATTGTCCCCCTTTGGCGCGGCCAAGCGGGACAACCTTGTCCCCCTCCCGGCGGCGATCCGTAGCCCGTTTCAGGGCCTCTTCGGTCGGGCGGTAGCGCGAGGATTTCCCCTTATTGGTCCCGCGCTCCACGGTCATGTAGCCCGCCGCCTCAACCTTGTTCAGTGCGCGTTTCACCGACTTGACGTGCTTGCCGATGGCTGCGCCGATGGTCTCGAACGAGGGGCGGCTCTCGCCGGTCTCGTGGTCGGCATGTGCCAGCGCCAGGTAGATGGCGACTCGCAGGGCGTTGTCGTCCAGTTCGTGGTCGGTGACCATCTCAAGAAGGTATTGCAGCTTGATCTTGCAAAAGGGCAGAAGCTCAGACACCGTCCCCTCCCGCGATTGCGATCACGGGCGCGATCTGGTATTCGTTCCGTGCAAACTTTTCGATTTGGCCGTTGACGCGGGTGCCAGCCCGGTCAGCGGCCTTTCGGTTTCTAAGGCCCCTGAAACGGTTCGCCAGAGGCCCGAAAAGCCCAATCAAATCAAGGGGTGGGATTTTCCGGTTCGCCAGCGCAAGCCGTTGATTTCCCTCACCCCGCACAGTCCTGCACGGCTCACCACTTAGACCGAAAAGCCGGCCCCGTGGCCGGCTTTTTCGTGTCTTGGCTTTCCGCTTGGAAAACCTCGGGATCAAACGAAAACGACCCGTCCCCCACTCACAAGGGACGGGCCGGAGGCAGGCGCGTGCTGAAAAGGACTTAACCGGGCTGAATGCCGTCCGGCGGATTGCCGGTGCCGGGCACAACTTTGCCCGCCGTACTGCCAGAGAACCACCCCCCTGGATGGGGGGGTCAATCAGGCGTGGCGCCTGCGGAAAGGAACACCTGGGCCAGCCGCACCCGGTCGTTCACGCCAAGCTTGCCGTAGATCGACTTGAGGTAGTCAGACACCGTATGCTGCGAAATGGAACAGAGTCGTGCGCATTCCTTCCGGCTGAACCCCTGCGCGACCAGATAGGCGATCTCCCGTTCCCGGGGCGTCAGCGCGGTGATCTCCTGATGCTGCGGGGCAATCATTTTGCGGGGGAATTCGCCAGCGACCGCAACCGGCCCCTGCAGCACTTCCTCGATCCGGCGATGCGCCAGCAGACAGTAGAGCCGGAATTCCTCGCGTCGGGGAAGCAGCCGCGCCTCGAACGCCGCCCGGTCGAGCCGCGTGCCGAGGTTGAACCCGCCGAAGCGCGACGTGCCCTGCAGCCGCATCGGTATCCCCATTCCCGTCTGGAAACCCGTCTCGCGGGCCCGGGCGATGAACGCCTTGGCCGGATCGGGCAGGTAGTCATGCTCGGCCAGATACCCCACCCCGGTCGGCGTGATCGCATAGCTGTGGCAGCAATGGCTGAGAAACGGGTCCCGCTCCGGCGCATAGCCGTCGTAGATCGCCGGGATATTGGTGAAGAGCTGAGGACGGGAGAAATCCTCTTCCACCGACAGGTAGATGACGAAATCGACTCCCTCTTCGCGGAGTGTCTGCTGCACGGCATCCCAGATCTGTCCGAGGTCAGAGAGGTCTTCGAGCCTGCGGGCCTGATCTGCCAGCACCGGGTAGCCTTGTCTTGCGTCCTGAATTGCAGAAAGTGTAGTCCGGTCAGGCACTTCGGTGCAAGCGTTGCGGGGGCTGAAAGTTATACTGCATGACCCGGAAGGGACCTGCGCGCCTGTATCCGGGCGGATCGCTGTATCACACCACCCGGATCACGTCCTTGCCGACGGCCAGCATGTAGCCCCGCCGCGCGATGTTGCGGACCAGCAGTTCGGATACCAGCTGATTGCCGAGCGTGTCGCGCAGCCGCTTGATCCGGGTCGCCCCGGCGGCTTCATCGCAATCCTCGACCTTCCGGCCGGAGATCATCGCCTCGATCTGCGCGCCCGAGAGCATCTCGTCGTCCATCCGTGCCTCGGCAAGGATCGACAGGGTTTCCATCGCTGCGTCGGTCAGCTTGAAGCCGTGGTTGTTCAGGTAGACTGTCTTCTCGTCCCGGCTGATGAGGAGGGAGTTCACCTCGATCCCCGAGCGCTCTATCTCCGCCATCCGGCGATTGAGCGTGATAAGGATCACGAGGAACACCAGTGCGGCGACCAGCAGGGCGGTGGAGAACACGAGCAGCACGAAAATCACGATGCGATAGCCCGACAGGACCTCCGCGAAGGCGGTGCCGGACTGGGCGAGAATCTCCAGCAGCTTGATCTCCGCATCGCCGGTCAGCGTGTCGTTCTCGATGAACAGCCGCTCCACCCGGTCATTGAACACGCCGGCGCCGGGCAGCGTCAGGAACAGCACCACGCCCCCGATCACCAGCAGCGCGGCGATGGCGCCGATACCGATGGCGACGGCGCGCGTGCCGACACGCCGCAGGTCGGCGGCGAATTCGGTCTTTTCGGCAGGTGCGGTCAAACGATCATCCCCAAGGGCTCATCCCTTCAGCGAGACGATCTTGAGCAGGATCCACCCCTGTTGCGCAAGCCTTGCCTGCACCTCCGCCGCGGCGGCGGAGGGATCGCAGGACGACACCTGCATCTCTCCGTGCTGCAGCCGCAGGGGGTTGTCCTGCTTGGCCTTGTATTCGGCAGTGCATGCGGCCTGCGCCACGACGGGGGCGGCCAGGAAAACGGCGCATAGGCCGAGGATATGGAGGATGCGTGTCATGAGCGGGAACATGCCCCTGCCGGTGCTGTCATTCAATAACCAAAGGGGTCCGGCGCGATGGTTATCCGATAACAGCGTGGCGTTATTGCCCGATTTCGCTTCTCGGGAGTTGTCTGATCGTACCTCTCCGGACCCCACACACGGTCCCCCACCAAAGACGCACCAGCAGGAGCACCCAAGACATGACCCGCAAACTTATTGCCACTGTTCTCGCCGCCGCCATGGCCATTACCTCCGTCAACATCGGGACCGCCCAGGCGGGCGATCGCGACGTCGCGAAGATCATCGTCGGCGCCACCGCGCTCGCCATTATCGGCTCCGCGCTCGCCGCCGAGAACCGCAACAACCAGACCGTCACGCGCAGCTACCGCAACGAACCGCAGTACTACCGCCACGGCAACCGTTACGACGACCGCCGCTATGACGGCCGCAAGGGCGATGGACACATCAATTCCGGGCACAACCGCCGTCCGATCGTCGCCCGCGAATGCCTGACCAACGTGCGCGGTCAGAACGGCTGGACACAGGGCTACGCCACCCGCTGCGCCCAGCACAACACCCGCGCGCAGCTCCCGAACGACTGCGTCCGGCGCAACTTCGCCAACGGTCCGCGGCTCTACTACGCGCCGCAGTGCCTGCGCCAGTTCGGCTTCAACGCCTGAGCTGAAAGGTTTGGCCCGCCGGATCCATTCCCCGGCGGTTCGAGCGGGAGGGAGGGCCTATGCGCCCTCCCTCCTCATTTCCGGCCTTCCGCGCGGCGGGTCCGGTTGCTAGTCCGATGGCATGACAAAAGCCCCGCCCGAACAGATGCCCGGCCCCGATTTCGCACTTGAAACCGACCTGATCGCCCGCGGCCTGCCGCGCGTTGCCGGGGTGGACGAGGTCGGGCGCGGCCCGCTCGCCGGTCCCGTGACCGCCGCCGCAGTGGTCCTTGATCCCGCCCGCATCCCCGAAGGGCTGAACGATTCAAAGAAGCTGACCGAAAAGCGCCGCCTTGCCCTGCTCGAGGCGCTGGAGGACTGCGCCGAGATCTGCATCGCCCACGCGAGTGTGGAGGAGATCGACGCGCTGAACATCCTCCGTGCCTCGCATCTCGCGATGGAGCGGGCTGTGGCCGGGCTGAAGGTTCCGCCCGATCACCTTCTGATCGACGGCAACCTGATCCCGCGCGGCCTGACCCTGCCCGCGACAGCGGTGGTCAAGGGTGACGCGCGCTCCGTTTCCATCGCCGCCGCCTCCATCGCCGCCAAGATCGCCCGCGACGCGATCATGCGGGATTTGGCGCAACAGTTTCCGGGCTACGGCTGGGAGGCGAACGCCGGCTATCCCTCAAAAAGCCATATTTCCGCGCTTCAATCTCTTGGTGTCACCCCACACCATAGGACGTCCTTCAAACCGGTCCACAATATCTTGTGTAAAGCCTGATTAGTAACCCATTGAATCAAAAAAGAAATTGACCGCGAATCGGCTTTGAATCATCCTTTGACCATCCAATGAGCGCCGGCTAACGGCCCACCCTTCAGAGGCAAAAGATGACGATTCGGACCAAACCGGCAGAGATTCTGCCGCTCAACACCATTCTGGCCGGCGACTGCGTGGAGATGATGAATTCTCTGCCCGAAGCCTCGATCGACCTCATCTTCGCCGATCCGCCCTACAACCTTCAGCTCAAGGGCCAGTTGCACCGCCCGGACAATTCCGAGGTCGACGCCGTGGACGACCACTGGGACCAGTTCGACAGCTTTGCGGCCTATGACCAGTTCACCCGCGACTGGCTGGCCGCCGCGCGCCGCCTGCTGAAACCGAACGGGGCGATCTGGGTCATCGGGTCCTATCACAATATCTTCCGAGTCGGCGCGACGCTGCAGGACGCGGGCTTCTGGATCCTGAACGACGTGGTCTGGCGCAAGTCCAACCCCATGCCGAACTTCCGTGGCAAGCGGTTCACCAATGCGCACGAGACGATGATCTGGGCGTCGAAATCCGAAGGGGCCAAGTACACCTTCAATTACGAGGCGCTGAAATCCCTGAATGAGGGTATCCAGATGCGCTCCGACTGGGTCCTGCCGATCTGCAACGGCGGCGAACGCCTGAAGGACGCGCAGGGCGAAAAGGCGCACCCCACACAGAAGCCCGAAGCGCTGCTGCACCGGGTCCTGATCGGATCGACCAACCCCGGCGACGTGGTGCTCGACCCCTTCTTCGGCACCGGCACGACCGGCGCGGTGGCCAAGATGCTGGGCCGCGAATTCATCGGGATCGAACGCGAAGCCGCCTACCGCGAGGTCGCGACCGCCCGCATCGCCAAGGTGCGCAAGTTCGACCGCGAGGCCCTGACCGTCACCGCCTCCAAACGTGCCGAACCGCGCGTTCCCTTTGGCCAGCTGGTCGAGCGTGGGATGCTGCGTCCGGGCGAGATGCTGGTGAACCAGCGCGGCCAGGCCGCCCGCGTCCGCGCCGACGGCACGCTGGCGACCGACGGCTTCAATGGATCGATCCATCAGGTCGGAGCCCATATCGAAGGCGCACCGTCCTGCAATGGCTGGACCTACTGGCATTTCCGCAAGGACGGCCAGACCATTCCGATCGACCTTCTGCGTCAGCAGATCCGCTCCGAAATGACCTGATCCGGCGGTCGCCCGACCGTTTCCGCAACAGTTTGCCAGGGTGCCCCGCTCCGCCTGCGGGGGCGCCAACCTTGTGCCCCGCCCCTCCAGGCGGGGCCTTTTTTTTGCGGAACAGGCGGTTTTTCTGTCCCAAACCTTGAGTCGAATCGATTGGCCCGGCACCATCGGCGCAATTTAATTCAACTTTTTGTTCAGGACTCTCAGATGACCTCAAGAATTTGTATCGCGTCGTTTGCGGCGCTGACTGCACTCACCACGCCTGCCATCGCCGCCACCACTTTCGAATATGTTGCCGACGGGACGGGCGGGAAATTCACCACCCTGCCGAGCGTCGATCCCACCTTGTTCGGGTTTGCAGCCGACGCCTCGACTGTCGATTTCGAAGGCTTCGGGTCCGGCGGCGCCATTTCCACCCAGTACCTGCCGGACTTCACCGTTTCGGGCGCGGTCTTCTCGTCCTCCGTCTACGGCGGGGCGGCTTCCGGCTCCGTTGCGGCCTATTCGTCGGGCGGGACCCAGACCTACAGCTTCACCAGCGGGCTGAGCCGGGTCGGCATCATCAACACTTCACCCGACAAGGACCGGCTGACGATCTACGACAAGAACGGAATCGAGATCGCGACCTTCCGCGATCAGGAATCCGTGCCGTCGCCCAACTACAACATCGACCGGTTTCTCGGCTTCCAGACCGAGGCAGGAGAGGAGATCTGGTCGCTGTCGATCACCAACCTCAGCGGCAATCTCGAGATGGACGATCTGGTCTACAGTTTTGCCACCCCCGCCGTGCCGCTGCCTGCTGGCGGTCTGCTCCTGCTGAGCGGCCTTGCCGGACTGGCGCTCCGCCGCCGCTGATTCACGACCGGTCGGGGCGATGCCCCGGCCCATTGCTCCAGAAGGATTGATACGATGAGAACATTTCCCGCCATTGTGGCTTTTTCCTGCATACTCGCGGCTCCGGTTGCGGCCGCACCGGTCTACCTCAACTACACCAACATCTCCGTTTCCGTCGGCGCGGGCACCAGTCCCGGCGATTTCCACAACACCTTCGATGGCGGAGCCACCGTGGACAAGGTGATCGACGCGCCGTCTGCCGACGCACTGGAGTTTCACAATCAAGGCACCCACTTCTGGTACACGGCCAACGAAGTCGGTGGCGGGCTCGAGCTGATCTTTGACTTCGGCGTGTCCTACGACATCACCACCCTGCATTTCTGGAACTACACCTCCGACGACTACAGCGTCGATCAGGTGGACTTCACCTTCTACAACGCGTTGGACGCGGTGATCGGCACACAGACGATCTTTCCGAACGAAGGGTCCGCCGGCGGGATCGCCGCGCAGGATTACCTGCTGACCTCTCCGCTGAACACCCGCTCGGTCAAGGCGTTCCTGACCGGCACCAACCGGCAGGTCGACTTCCAGAATATCGGCTTCACCGCCGAAGTCTCCGACCCGTCGCTCGACCCGGTCCCGCTGCCCGCGGGGGTCGTGCTGCTGATTTCGGGTCTGGGCGCGTTGGCAATGCGCCGCCGGGGTTGAATCGCAATGCCGTCAGGACGCCGCACCGCCGCGGCGTCCTGTCGGTGATCCGTGAAGATCAGTCCGCCTCCCGCTTCCGGAACCCGGCCAGTGCGCCAAGACCGCCGATCAGCAGGACGGCCCCCGCAGGAAGCGGAACCGGCGTGTAGTCGAACGAGAAGTTGTCGAACCAGATGCCGTCCGCGCCGGCCAGGTTGACCTGGGAAAAATCGACGCGGGCGATGGCCTCTCCGGTTACGGTCAGGTCCCTGAAGACGCCCGGTCCGGTGCCCGTGCCAACGTAGGAGACCGTGTCGATCATGGTGCCTGCGGCATCGAACGCCTTGAAGATGAAACCGCCCGCGCCGATGTCAATTCCGCGCAGGGTCACCGATGTCGCGGCAACCGAAAAGCTGGCCGAGATCGGATCGATCTGCTGCGGTTTCCCGCCCATGTTGACGGAATAGATCGCGTTCGGCAGCGTCATGCCGATCTTGGACGAGTTGATCGTCGGAGTGTATACGAGGGCGTTCGAAAAGGTGACGCCGAGGGCGCTGTAAGCTGCCCCTACTTCCGTTCCGGTAGTCAGGTCATCGAAATTGATGTCGACGGTCTTGGCCTTGGCGGCATTGGCAACCGACAGGCCGATTGCGGCGGCCACGATCGCGGATACGAGTCTCATTTTCATGTGCTCCCTTGTGAATGAAGTCCTGGCTGCTGTGATAAAATGTCATGAAGTTGATTCTGTTGAATGACATTAAATATCATCTCCCGCGATCGCGGGAATTGAACTCGCTTTTCGATGAGCTTAGCTCCGGCGCGCAAGAATTATGGCATTGCTGCCTGAATATCAGGCGTGATTGCCCTTGCGATACGGCGCCCAATCCGTGATCTCCGGGTAATACATCGCCCGCCACTTCCGCACCCGAGGGTTCATCATCCGCCGCCAGACCGGCGGCACCATGGCCAGCGCGGCCATCAGCGGGTAGCCGTAGGGCAGCTGCGGCGCCTCGTCCTCTCCGTAGGTCTGGAGCAGGGGGAAGCGTCGGTCCGGCTTGTAATGATGGTCGGAATGGCGCTGCAGGTTGATCAGCAACCAGTTCGACACCCGATGCGCGGCGTTCCAGGAATGCTGCGGCTTCACATGTTCGAACTTGCCGTTGCCAAGGTATTTCCGTGTCAGCCCGTAATGTTCGATGTAATTCGTCAGCTCCAGCATCCAGATCGCAAAGAACGCCTGCACCAGGAACATCGCCAGCCCCATCCAGCCGCCGAGGATCAGCGCGGCCAAAAGCATCCCCAGTTGCAGCGCCGCGTAGCGCCAGAACGGGTTCCTGCGGTCCAGGGCCGACAGCCCCCGACGTTTCAGCATTGCGACCTCTGCCGCCCAGGCCGACCGGGGGCATTCGACAAGCACACGGGGAAAGAAGCGAAAGAAGCTTTCGTTGTATCGCGCCGTGACCGCATCGCGCGGCGTGGCGACATGAGCGTGGTGCACCAGCAGGTGTTCCGACCGGAAATGCGAATACAGCACCATCGACAGTAGGATATCGCCCAACCACCGCTCCGTCCGGTTTTTCTGGTGCATCAGCTCATGCGCATAGACGATGCCCGAGGCGCCGGTCATGATCCCGACCCCGTACAGCAGCACGACCAACTCCAGCCCGTTCAGGTGACGATGCGCCGGCACGTACCAGAGGATCCAGAACACCAGCACGACCTGCACCGGGACCCAGACCAGCGTCACCGCGCGATACCAGAACAGCGCCTGATCCTCCGTCTCCGGGTCGGGGTTTTCCTCGTTCAGCCCGGTCAGCCGGTCGAGGATCGTCACCAGCACAAAGCCGTAGGCCGGCAGCAGCAGCAGCCAAAGCCCGCCCCAGAGCGTGCCCATCACAGCAAGCGGCACGTTTGCCATGACCATCCAGAAGGGCAGGGCACCGGAGAGGGTGAGGGGCTGGCTGTCAGTCATGTGTCGTCCTTGCGTTGGCCCGGAGTCTCCATCGCCCCGCGCGCCAGGTCAAACGCCTTTCGCATCACCGTCGGCAGGTCCGAGGGGCGGAAGTCCGAGGCCGGCACCAGACGCAGCCCCTCCGGCACGCGGCCCGGATCGATCTCTGCCACCCGCAGGAACAGGCGCAGGTGGAAATGCGTGAAGGTATGCCGCGCCTCAGCCCCCGCATCGCGCCAGTCGGCGGACAGGGGAGGCGCCTCTGCCGGTGCTTCCTCCGCCCAGACGGTCCCCGGCCATCCCATCATGCCACCAAGCAGGCCCTGCTCCGGTCGCCGTTCCATCAGCCACTCGCCGGAGGGCGTCCGCCCGACATAGGCGATCCCGAAACGCACCGGCTTGGCCTTCTTCGGTGTCTTCGCGGGCAGACCGGCCGCCGTCCCGTGTGCCCGTGCCAGACACGGCGCGCGCCATGGGCAGATCCCGCAGGCGGGCGAGCGCGGCGTGCAGATCGTCGCGCCCAGATCCATCACCGCCTGCGCATAGTCGCCGGGTCGCATCGCCGGAGTCAGCGCCGCCGCCTTCGCCTTCAGTTCCGGTTTCGCGCCGGGCAGCGGGGTGTGGATATCGAAGAGCCGCGCCATCACGCGCTCCACATTCCCGTCCATCACGACGGAGGGCCGGTTGAAGGCGATGGCAGAGATCGCCGCCGCCGTGTAGGGGCCGATCCCCGGCAATTCCATCAGACCGGCCTCCGTATCCGGAAACCCGCCCGCCGCCGCCACCGCCCGCGCGCATTTCAGCAGGTTGCGGGCGCGGGCGTAGTAGCCCAGCCCCGCCCATTCCGCCATGACCCGCTCATCCTCCGCCGCCGCGAGGTCGTCCACGGTCGGCCAGAGCGTCGTGAACCGCGTGAAATAGTCCTTCACGGCGGCCACGGTGGTCTGCTGCAACATGACCTCGGACAGCCAGACCCGATAGGGATCGGCGCGCAGGCCGGCCCCCGGCGGCACCCGCCAGGGCAGCACCCGTGCGTGGACATCGTACCACTCCAGCAGATCCTCTGCCCTTGCCCCGCTCATCGCCCCTCGTCACGCTTTGTTTATGTCCCGCGCGAGGCACTGGCCCCCGCGCGATTTCCGAATAGGATAGGGCCGAACCGCCAAAGGCAAAAGATGACCCGTCGCTCCACGACCACATATGGCTTCGCCCGCACCTCCAAGCTGCTGGAGGACCGGATCCGCAAGGCCGGGGAAAGCCGGGGCTTCGCCGTCACCCGCCTGCTCACCCACTGGGAGGAGATCGCGGGGGACCTTGCCGCCATGGCCCGTCCCGTCGATGTGAAATATGGCCGGCAGGGCTTTGGCGCCACCCTGACGCTGCTGACGACCGGCTCGCTTGCCCCAATGGTCGAGATGCAGAAGGAAGCGCTGCGCGAAAAGGTAAACGCGGTCTATGGCTACAACGCCATCGCCCGCATCCGAGTGACGCAGACCGCCGCCACCGGCTTTGCCGAGGGGCAGGTCGATTTCACCACCCGCCCCGTGCGGACCGAAAAACAGCCGCCGAGCCCCGAAATCATCGCCGAAGCCCGCGACGTGGCCACCGGCGTCGGCGACGAAGGCCTCAGATCCGCGCTTGAGGCCCTGGCGCGGAATGTCATAAGCAAACACAAACGCTAAGAAGGACCGATCATGGACCGCAGAACCCTCCTCGCCAGCGGCACAGCCGCGGCGCTCCTGGCTGCCGCCGGTGTCTGGTATTCGACCCGCCGCCCCGGAGAGACTTCGATCGCCAACATCACCCCGGCCGCGGCCGAGGGCGTGGACACCTCCGGCATCGTCGAGATGACGCTTGGCAGTGACGATGCCAAGGTGACGATCGTGGAATACGCCTCATTCACCTGCCCGCACTGCGCCAATTTCCACAAGACGGTCTACAAGGACCTGAAGGCGGACTACATCGATACCGGCAAGGTGAAGTTCATCTACCGCGACGTCTATTTCGACCAGTTCGGGCTCTGGGGGGCGATGATAGCCCGCTGCGAACCGACGCGGTTCTTCGGTATCTCCGACATGCTCTATGACCAGCAGAAGGACTGGATCGGCGACGGCGACCCGGCGGGCATCGCCGACCGCCTGCGCAAGCTGGGTCGGATCGCAGGGCTTGAGAACGACCAGATGGAAGCCTGCCTCGCAGACGAGGAAAACGCCCGCGCGCTTGTCGCCTGGTTCCAGGAAAACGCCAAGGCGGATGACATCACCGCCACGCCGACGATCCTGATCGACGGTGAGAAGCACTCCAACATGTCCTACGCCGACCTCAAGGCCATTCTCGACAAGAAACTGGAGAGCTGATGGCCACGCCCCTGGGCGGCCTGAAGGTCGTCGAACTCGCCCGTATCCTGGCCGGACCCTGGGCCGGCCAGACCTTGTCCGACCTCGGCGCGGAGGTCATCAAGGTCGAAAGCCCCGAAGGCGACGATACCCGCAAATGGGGTCCCCCCTTCATCGACCGCGAGGACGACCACACGGCCGCCTATTACCACTCCTGCAACCGCGGCAAATCCTGCGTAACAGCGGACTTCCGGACACCGGAAGGCCAGCAGATCGTCCGCGACCTCGTCCGGGACGCCGACATCCTGATCGAGAATTTCAAGGTCGGCGGCCTGACGAAATACGGCCTCGATTACGCCAGCCTGGCAGCAGTGAACCCCCGCCTGATCTACTGCTCCATCACCGGCTTCGGCCAGACGGGTCCTTATGCGCATCGCGCGGGCTATGACTATATCATCCAGGGCATGTCCGGCCTGATGTCCCTGACCGGCGAACCCGATGGCGAACCCCTGCGCGCCGGCGTCGCCATCACCGACCTCTTCACCGGCGTCTATTCGGCCACCGCGATCCTCGCCGCGCTGCACCAGCGCGCCACGACGGGACGCGGCCAGCATATCGACATGGCACTGCTGGACACTGCGGTCTCGGTTACCGCGAACCAGGCGATGAACTACCTCTCCACCGGCACCCCGCCGGTGCGCACCGGCAACTGGCACCCCAACCTCACGCCCTACCAGGTGTTCGAGGTCGCGGACGGCCACATCATCATCGCCACCGGCAACGATGCCCAATACCGCCGCCTCTGCGACGTGCTTGGCCTGCCGGAAATGAAGGACGACCCGGACTACCTCATCAACTCCGATCGCGTCGCCAACCGGCCCGAAATGATCCGCCGCCTGTCCGAGGCCTGCCTGCGCTTCACCAAGGCCGCGCTGCTGGAGCAATGCGAGGCGCAGGGCATCCCCGCCGGCCCGATCAACGACATGGCCGAGGTCTTCGAGGACCCGCAGGTCGTCGCCCGGAACATGCGCATCGACCCCGAGGGTGTGCCGGGCGTCCGCGCGCCTTTCCGCTTCTCGGACGCGGAACTGAAGCTTGAAAAGGCCTCGCCGAAGCTGCCGCGCTAGACCTCATCTTGCCCCAGATATCCCCGCCGGAGGCAGCGGGGGCCTTGCCCCCGCACCCCCAGGATATTTTCAGCAAGATGAAAGCCGGGGCGTTATTCGCCGAGCTTGGCGTGAACCTCGTCGAGGTCGATCTCACCGATCGGCATCTTGTTGGCGGGATTATGGAAATCGTATTTGAACAGGTCGAAGTCGCGCTTGTACATCTCGTAAACCAGATGCATCGAGAGATCGTCGAAATAATCCTCCACCGGATGCGCCCGCTTGGGTCCGTGGCCTTCGCTTTCGTTGAAGCGCGGGATGTCGTTCAGCACGATCGGATGCGGCGTGTCGATATGGTCGAGCACCTGCTGCATCCCGTCGTTGAACGCCTCTGTCCAGAAGATCTGGTCGTAGCGCCCGCCGTTGTGGATGAAAGTCGAGATATGGCCCGACATGGCCGACCAGTGGATGTCCGGCTCCATCGGGCGGCGCCAGCGGATGGTGTCGCGGGCGAACAGCAGGAAGCGGCGGAAGCTCTTGATCTGGTCGAACTCCTGCTTGCCGTCGTCGCCGCCGACCTCAATCCCGTATTTCTGCACCAGAAGGGGGACGAGGTTGCCGCGATACCGGTTGCCGTTGCGCTGGATGCCGCAGATCTTGTCGAAGAAGGACGACAGGATGCGGGTGTAGGGATTGCGCACGCAGGTGAAGGCGTAGCTGCGATGTGCGGAAACGTTCGCCTCGATCACCGGCTGGCTGTGGTCCTGCGCCCATTTGTGCAGACCCTCGGTGGAATCGTGGATGTCCCCGTCGTAAAAGCGGCCATGATCGGAATAGAACATGATCTGGCCGATGGTCGAACAGGCGCATTTGGGAACGACGCGGTAGACCACGCTTTCACTTTCGGTCATCCAGACGCCGGGAAAACCCATCTGCTCAAGCCTCCTAAATCGGGGCAGGTTTGCCCGTCCCCCTACATTATGCGGTACAGAAAACAAAAAATAGATGATTTAGCAACGTGTCTTGCTAAGCACGGCTATCGACAAAGCAGCCTAAGTTTTGGTTATTGTTCCTGAAATGGCGACGATCGCATACATACTTCTGTGTCACAAGGATCCCGACGCGATCATCGCCCAGGCCAACCGCCTGACCGCGGCGGGCGATTGCATGGCGATCCACTTCGATGGCTCGGCCAGTGCGGACTCCTACCGGATCATCCGCAACGGGCTGGCCGACAATCCCAACGTCACCTTTGCCCGACGCCGCGTCCGCTGTGGCTGGGGCGAATGGTCTCTTGTCGATGCCACGCTTCAGGCGATCTCTGCGGCGCTCGAGGCGTTTCCGCGCGCCACGCATCTCTACATGCTGTCGGGGGACTGTGTGCCGATCAAATCCGCGCGCTTTGCCCATGCCTTCCTCGACCGCGAGGAGGTCGATTATATCGAGAGCTTCGACTTCTTCCACAGCGACTGGATCAAGACCGGCATCAAGGAAGAGCGGCTGATCTATCGCCACATCTTCAACGAGCGAAAGACCAAGTGGCTGTTCTATCAGAGCATGGAATGGCAGCGTCGCCTTGGCCTGGAACGTGCGATCCCGGCCGACATCCAGGTTCAGATCGGCAGCCAGTGGTGGTGCCTGCGCCGCCGCACGGTGGAGGCGGTCATGGAATTCGTCGCCGCGCGCCGTGACGTGCTCCGTTTCTTCTCGACCACCTGGATCCCGGACGAGACCTTCTTCCAGACGCTGGTGCGCCACCTCGTGCCCGACAGCGAGATCCGCTCGCGCACCCCGACCTTCCTGATGTTCACCGACTACGGCATGCCGGTCACCTTCTACGACGATCACTATGACCTGCTTCTTGGCCAGGACTTTCTCTTTGCCCGCAAGGTCAGCCCGGAGGCGGAGACGCTCAAGGACCGGCTCGGCCATCTTTACAACGACGATACGGCGGAATTCGCCATTTCCAACGAGGGCCGTTCGCTCTTCGCCTTCCTGACCGGGCGCGGACGCATCGGCCACCGCTTTGCCCCCCGGTTCTGGGAAAACGAGGCGAGCCTCGGGCGCGATCGGGAACTGCTGATCGTGATCTGCAAGAAGTGGCACATCGCCAAGCGGCTGGTTGCTGCGATCCGCGAAAAGACAGGGATTCCGGCGGTCGAATACCTGTTTCACGAGGAAGAGACGCCGCTGCCCGAACTGGGCGGCATCCAGTCGTCGCTGTCCAAGCGGACGCGGCACCGGCGGTCACTCATGCGAATGCTGTTCGAATATTTTCGCACCAGCCGGATGGTGATCTGCCTCGATCCGGGCAGTCTCGACCTGCTTCAGGATTTCTGTTCCGACCGCGCGGTCACCACGCTGCTGCACATCGACTGCGATCTGGACGAAGCCTATCTGGCAGGCCATGCGCGCCGTATCGGGCTGGCCTCGGAACGCACGCCGGAGGAGGCGCTGGACCGGCTGATCCCCACGGTGCGCAACGCGATCACCATGGAGGCCGACCGCATCCGCGACGCCGGCTTCGCCAACTATACCCGCATCCGCCAGTCGGCGACCACCGAACAGAACGCCCGCGCGCTGGAGCAGTTCCTTGCGGTTTCCCCGGAGGTCGCGCATCAATTGGCGCAACTGCCCCACCTTTTTGACGACTGAGGTTTCCGATGGCCTATGCCTATGACGACCAGAACATATTCGCGAAGATCCTGCGGGGTGAAATCCCCAACAAGACCGTTCTTGAAACCGAACACACGCTCGCGTTCGATGACATCCGCCCGCAGGCCCCCGTGCATGTGCTGGTGATCCCCAAGGGGCCCTACGTGACTTACGATCACTTCGCGGCAGAGGCCTCGGAGGCCGAGATTGTCGATTTCCACCGGGCTGTGGCGAAGATCTGTGCGGACGCCGGCATGACTTCTGACAGCGGGCCGGGGGCGCGGTTCATCTCCAACTCCGGCGCGCACGGGGTGCAGGAGGTGCCGCATTTTCACCTGCATATCCTTGGCGGGCGTGTTCTGGGCCGGATGCTGGCCAAGGCCGACTGACAGCGATCGGTTGAAGAGCGCAGGGGGCTGCTTGCCCCCTGCGACCCGTTCTGCGGACGGATCGCCCCCATGGATATTTGTCAGACCAAAGAGGTGCCGCGGTTCTAGCCGAAGACCGCCGTCAGTGAATGGTCCACCGCGGCCGAAATCTCGTCGATCTGGGCCTCGGTCACGATCAGCGCCGGGCTGAAGGTCAGGGTGTTGTTGTAGCCGGGGACGGAGCGGTTGGTGACCCCGATGATCACATTGCGCGCCGCACATTCCGCGACAATCCTCGCGCATTGCTTTTCATCCGCCGGTTCGCGTGTCGCACGGTCCGCGACCAGTTCGATTCCCGCGAACAGCCCCTTGCCGCGGACCTGTCCGATGACCCTGTGCTTTTCGGCCAGCGCCTCGAAATTCGCCAGCAGGCGTTCGCCCATGGCATTGGTGTTGGCGAGGAGACCCTCGTCTTCGATGATGCGCATGTTCTCGATCGCCGCGGCCGGACCGGCGGTGCAGCCGCCGAAGGTGGAGATGTCGCGGAAGTAGTTCATCGGATCGTCGGCATTGTCCTTGAACATGTCGAACACCCGCTCGGTCGTCACACAGCAGGCAATCGCCGCGTAGCCCGATGCGACGCCCTTCGCCATGGTGACGAAGTCCGGCTCGATTCCGTAGTGCTGGTAGCCGAACCATTCGCCTGTGCGCCCGACTCCGCAGACAACCTCGTCGATATGCAGCAGCACGTCGTACTTGCGGCAGATCTCCTGCACGCGCGGCCAGTAGCCTTCGGGCGGGGTGATGACGCCGCCGCCCGCGGTGATCGGTTCCAGGCACAGCCCGCCGACCGTCTCCGGCCCCTCGGCGAGGATCACCTGTTCGATCTGGTCGGCGGCCCATTCGCCATAATTCTCCACCGGCGCGCCCTGATCGCCTGCACGATATTCAAGGCAATGCGGCACGCGCACGAAATCCGGCGCAAAAGGACCGTATTGCGCGTTGCGCTGATCCTGACCGCCGGCCGAAAGCGCGCCGATCGTGGTGCCGTGGTAGTCGCGGTCGCGGTAAAGGATCTTGGTCTTCTTCCCGCCATAGCGCTTGTGCGCGATCTGGCGGATCATCTTGAAGGCCTTCTCGTTCGCCTCGGAACCGGAGTTGCAGTAGTAGACCCGCGTCAGCCCCGGCATCTTGTCGATCAGCTTCTCGGCAAAGACCGCGCCTGGGATCGTGCCCGCCGCCCCGGCAAAATAGTTGAGCTTTATCAGCTGGTCCCGCACCGCGTTGGCGATGCTTTCCCGCCCGTAGCCGACGTTGACGGTCCAGACCCCGCCGGACACGGCATCCAGAAGGCGCGTACCCTTCTGGTCCCAGACGTGGATGCCCTTGCCCTCGGTGATGATGCGCGGCTCGCCCGTTTCGAAAGGCTTGTGCTGAATCAGGTGGTGCCAGACATGCGCCTTGTCGGCCTCGACGATGCGGGAGATGTCGTTGTCGCGGAATGCGTCGTCCATGGCGGGCTCCTGATGGCTGGGGTCGGGCGGAGGTTACGCCTGCGCAGGAGCCTTGGCAATCCGGGCGGAAGCCGGTTCGAAGCCCCTTGCGCGCAACACCCGGTCCACTACGCTATCCACATGACGCCCGAGGACAAATCCTTCCTGACCGACCTCTTCGACGCCGCCGTCGCCGCCGCAGATCCGGCCCGTGCGCTGGCCGGCCACCTGCCGGACCCGCCGAAGGGCCGCACCGTGGTGATCGGTGCGGGAAAGGGCGCCGCGCAGCTTGCCCGCGCTTTCGAGACGCTCTGGCCAAGTCCCCTGTCGGGCGTGATTGTCACCCGTTACGGTTACGCCGCGCCCTGCCAGCACCTCAGGGTAATCGAGGCCGCGCATCCCGTCCCCGACGCCGCCGGACAAGCCGCCACGCGCGAGGTCTTCGCCGCGCTGGAGGGCCTGACGGAAGACGACCTTGTCGTGGCGCTCATCACCGGCGGCGGCTCCGCCCTGCTGGCCGCCCCGCCCGAGGGTCTGACACTGGCCGACGAACAGGCGCTGAACGAGTCGCTTCTGGTCTCCGGCGCGCCGATCGGGGCGATGAACGCAATCCGCAAGCAGGTGAGCCGGGTCAAGGGCGGCCGTCTGGCGCTTGCCGCCGCCCCGGCCCGCGTCGTTACGCTCGTGGTGTCGGACGTTCCCGGTGATGACCCGGCAGAGGTCGCCTCCGGCCCGACCGTGCCCGGCCCGGCAACCCGCGACACCGCCCGCGCCGCGATCCGAGCCTGGAATATCACCCTGCCGGAGAGCATAACGCGGTATCTATCCACCGCAGTCGAGGACGCGCCCGCGCCCGACGATCCGGCCTTTTCCCGCAACGAGGTGCACGTCATTGCCTCCGCCGCCCGCTCTCTCGAGGCCGCGGCCGCGCTGTCCGCCGCGCGTGGCGTGCCGACTCACATCCTCTCCGATTCGATGGAAGGCGAGGCCCGCGACATCGCCCGCGCCCATGCCGCCATTGCGCGGGAAATTGCCCGGAACAACCGCCCCTTCCAACGCCCCTGCCTGCTGCTGTCGGGCGGCGAGACCACCGTCACCCTGCGTCAGAAGGGACGAGGTGGCCGCAATAGCGAATTTCTCCTCGCGTTCGCTCTTGCCACGGAAGGCGTTGCCGGGATCGCGGCGCTGGCGGCCGATACGGACGGAATCGACGGCAGTGAGGACAACGCCGGTGCCTTTGCCGACGGCGATACATGCGCGGCCATCCGGGCCGCCGGTGTCGACCCGGCAGAGGCGCTGGCCACCAATGACGCCTGGGGCGCCTTCGACGCCTGCGATGCGCTGTTCGTGCCCGGACCTACTGGCACGAATGTCAACGATTTCAGGGCGATACTGATCCGCTGACCCTAGTCGGTGAGGCAGGTTCGCAGGCTGTCCGCGATGCCCGTAAGCAACCCTTCGTAAAGGTCGGGCCCCGGGGGCAGCGTCGCGCCGACCGGGTCCAGCACCGCAATTTTCAAGCCAAGCGCCTCTGCCAGACGTCCCGAAATGCGCCCGTCGAACTGCGGTTCGGTGAACAGGCAACGCACGTCGTTGTCACGGGCGCTCTGCTGCAACTCCGCCAGCCGCCGCGCACCGGGAGGGGCCGCATCGCCGCCTGAAATCGCACCTGCAGGAGGCAGGCCGAACCGGTCTGTGAAATAGCCATAGGCGTCGTGAAACACGATGTAGCCGCCGTCCAGCCCGTCCAGGGTTCCCGCGATACGGTCAGTCAGCGCCGCCACCCGTTGTATTGCAGCCTTGGAGTTTGCCTCATAAAGCGCGCTGTTCTCCGGGTCAGCTGCCGAGAGGTGTTGAGCGATTATGGGCAACCAGATCCGCGCATTGTCCGGGTCGAGCCAGGCGTGGGTGTCGATCCCCTCGTGCACATGCCCGTCGCCGGCCGTGTGGTCCTCATCCCGCATCCCTCCGGCCTCTCCGGCGTGGTCGTTTGCTTGGCCCTGAGCGTGGTCACCTCCGTGACTGTGGCCGTGCGCGTCGTCGTCATCATGGGTACCCTCGGTTTCGTCGGTGCCATGCCCGTCCCGGGGGGCAGATCCCGGCGCGGAGTCGTCATGATGATGGCCGCCGGTCCGCAAACGCGTGCCCGGGACCGAAAGCAGCGGCACGGACTCCGTATCGGGTGCAATGTCGTGCAGCGCGTTCTCGATCCATGGCGCCTGTTCCGGTCCGATCCAGAAGAGCAGCTCGCTTTGGCTCAGCAGGCCCGCTTCCGAAGGGCGCAGCTGGTGCCCATGCGGCGAACTCCCCGGTGGCAACAGCAGCTCCGGCGCCCCGGCACCCGCCATGACCTGTGCAACAAGGGAATGCACGGCGGGAATGTCGGTGATCACTTTCGGCGGGGCAGCCAGCGCGGAAAAGGTGCCGAGCAGCAGGAACGCAGCGCCCGAGAGAAGCGGCTTGTACATCGGATCGTCCGTTTGTTATAAAGTAACGACGATCCGTACATGATACAAAGTAACACTTCAAGATGTCGAAAGCCGACCCAGAGGCCACGCCGCGGGAATTCCTGCCACACGATCACGCGCATTGTGTTTCCGACGCCATGGCGGCGGCGGAGTCTCTATGTGCGGAATCCGGTGCGCGGCTGACCCCGGTCCGGCGGCGGGTTCTGGAGATTCTTCTGGAGGGGCACCGCCCCATGGGCGCCTACGATGTCCTCTCGAGATTGGATGCCGAAGGTCTCGGCTCCAAGCCTCCGGTGGCCTACCGCGCCCTTGGTTTCCTAGTCGATCAGGGGCTTGCGCATCGGATCGAACGGCTGAACGCCTTTATTGCCTGCCCGCACCCATCGGGGCAGGACCACGTCGCGGCCTTCCTGATCTGCCGGGACTGCGGCACCGTGGCAGAGGTGCCCTCGGCCCCCCCGCCACTGCCTGCAGGCTTCCAGGTCGAACAGACCACGATCGAGGCGGTCGGCCTCTGTACCGCCTGCGCCGACGGCCCGGCGACGTGACACGTCTTATCGAAGCCCGCGGACTGTCGGTCCGCTATCAGGGCGCTGACGTCCTGCAGCACGTTGATTTTCAGATCGACGGCGGGGAGATCGTGACAGTTGTGGGTCCGAACGGGTCCGGCAAGTCGACCCTTATGAAGTCCCTGACCGGCGCCTTGCAACCCTCTGCCGGAACGATCGCCCGGGCAGACGGCCTGCGGCTTGGCTACGTGCCACAGAAGCTTTCGCTGGATCCGACATTTCCGTTGACCGTCAGCCGTTTTCTCGACCTTCCGCGCCGCGCTGAACGGCAGGAGAGGGACCGCGTGCTGGATCGGCTCGGCATCCGGGGGATCGCGACCCGTCCGCTGTCCGGGCTGTCCGGCGGGCAGTACCAGCGCGCGCTCCTGGCACGCGCCCTGCTCGCCCGGCCGCAGTTGCTGATCCTGGACGAGGCGACACAGGGCATGGACCAGCGGGGCTCGGCCGACTTCTACGCTCTGATCGCAGATCTCAGGGCCGAAACCGGTGTCGCCGTTCTCATGGTAAGCCATGATCTTCACGTGGTGATGAGCGCTTCGGACCGCGTGATTTGCCTTAACGGGCACGTGTGTTGTGAAGGGTCGCCGGAAATCGTGCGCTCCGCTCCGGAATACCGGGCGCTCTTCGGTACCGGGACGCATGGCGCCCTTGCGCTGTACCGGCATTCCCACGACCATTCTCACGATCACGACGCCGGGCACCATAACGCGCATGAGCATTTCCGGGAGCATGCGCCTCATGGATCGGAGCATGCGCATAGCGGCGGCCCGGGCCGTGGTTCCGTAAGCCATCGCGCAGGGATCGGTCCCGACCTGCAGGCCCCGGTCGCAGAGACCGATGTCGGGAATTTGGGTAAGAAGGCTCGGGGTATCGGCGAGAGTCCCGGAACGCCCGCGTTGATGTCGTCCGGCGCCGCCCATACTGGCTGCGATCACGACCATGATATATATCCCGGCCGCGACGGTCAGCGCGTGCCATCGCCGCATACCCGTCAGGGCGATGCGCCGACAGGGAAAGGCACGGCGACGGAAGGCAGCCCTTCGTTGACCTCCAGCGCCCCGGATTACGAACATGGCAAATCTCCTGTCACGGACCAAGCGGTGCCCGACGCGGGTATTCCTTCCGTCGCGCACCGAGATGACGCGCTCCATCCTGCTGGCGACGTCCATCCCGCCTCGCCCGGCGCGGCCGGAAATGCAGCGGGCGATCGCGCCAGAGCGGCGCGCAAGGCATCGGCGAAGATCCCGGTCGCGCCCCGTTCCTTTCCCGAGGGGTCAGAACCGTGAGCGGTCTTTTTGCCGACTTCATGATCCGTGCCGCGCTTGCAGGCGTCGGGGTCGCCGTAACCGCGCCGTGGCTTGGCGTATTCGTGGTCTGGCGCCGCATGGCCTATTTCGGAGATGCGACCGCTCACGCCGCACTTCTCGGAGTTGCCCTGTCCCTCATGCTGCACCTTCCCGTATATGTCGGTGTCGCCGGCATCGCCGTCATCATGGCACTGGTCGTGGCGGCGCTTGAGGACGGCCGGTCCGGGCTCGGAACCGACAGCCTGCTCGGTGTCCTGTCGCACGGCGCACTGGCCATCGGCCTGATCGCCGTCAGTTTCCTGCCGGGTGCACGGCTCAATCTCGAAGCTTTTCTCTTCGGTGACATTCTCGCCGTCTCCTGGTCTGACGTTGCGGTGATCTGGGCCGGAGCCATCGTCATCGCCGTTCTTGTCGGATCCCGGTGGCAGGCCCTTCTGACCGCCACCGTGAACCCTGATCTTGCATGGTCCTCCGGCCTCAATCCCGACCGTGACCGGCGCATTCTGACCCTTGCCCTGGCCCTTCTGGTTGCCCTGGCAATCAAGGTCGTCGGTGCCCTTCTGATCACCGCTTTGCTTGTCATCCCCGCGGCCGCCGCCCGGCCGCTTTCACGCTCGCCCGAAGCTATGCTGGGCGCCGCGATCGCCATCGGCGCCTTTTCCGCGCTTGGAGGACTTGTACTGTCTTACCGGATCGACAGCCCGGCCGGTCCCTCCGTCGTGGCCGTGTCCGTCGCTTGCTTTGCCCTGTCCCGTGTCGTCGCCGGTTTCCTTTCGATTCGCCGCGTCTGATACTCTTCACGATACGGTTCAAAGTAGAACAAAACGTGAATATACTGCGAGTCGCCATGTTCGCAGAGCTTTCCGCCACCTCCTGCTTCACCTTTCTCTCCGGGCCGTCGCACCCCGAGGACTACATGATCCGTGCCGAAGAACTGGACATGGCGGGCCTGGCGATTGCCGATGTGAACTCCGTCGCCGGCATCGTCCGGGCGCACCAGCAGGCCCGCGACATCGCCCGCGCCATCCGTGAACGGGAGGACTGGGAAAACACCCACGGCCCCATGGGGCCGCTCAGGCCGGGCCATGTCCCGCCCCGGCCCCGCGCGCCGCGCCTGATCCCCGCCACAGGCCTGCTCCTGTCCGACGGGACAGAGATCACCGCCCTGCCCGAAACCCGGACAGGCTGGGCCCGGCTCTGCCGCCTGCTGACCCTGGGCCAGCGACGGGCAGAGAAGGGGGACTGCATCCTGCACCCCGCCGACCTGCTGGACGAAGACCTGACCGCGCTCCGCCTTCTTCTGCACCCGCCACGGGGTCTGACGTCTCCGCGCGGCGCGGGTGCCTGGCTGAAGGGGGCGCACCGCCTGACGCGCCGCCTTGGCGGGCAGATGTCGCTTGCGCTCGCCCCCGCCTACGACGGCCAGGACACGGCGCGTCTGAATACACAGGCCATGCTTGCCCGAAGGCTCGGCCTGCCGACCGTTGCCACCGGCCGTCCCGTGATGCATCACGCCCGCCGCCGCAAGCTGGCGGACGTCATGACCGCGATCCGCACCGGGCGCACGGTCGATTCCCTCGGACGCGACGCGCTGGCGAACGGCGAACAGCGCCTGCGTTCCGAAGCCGAGCTTCGGCGCATAATGGGGCCGCACGAGGACGCGGTCGACCGGGCCATCGACCTTGCCCGCAGCCTCACCTTCTCTCTGGACGAACTTCGTTACGAATATCCTAGCGAAATCGCGGAAGGAGAGAGCCCCTCCGCGCGGCTCTCCCGACTCGCCCATGCCGGGCTGGACTGGCGCTATCCGCACGGCGCCCCAGACAGGGTCCGCGCCATGTTGAGACATGAGCTCGATCTGATCGCGAAGCTGAACTACGAACCCTACTTCCTGACCGTACATGATGTAGTCGCCTTCGCCCGTTCCAACAACATCCTGTGTCAGGGCCGGGGGTCCGCCGCCAATTCCGTGGTCTGCTACGCGCTTGGCGTGACCTCTGTCTCGCCGGAGGTCGGCACCATGGTGTTCGAGCGATTCGTTTCCGAGGCGCGCGACGAGCCGCCCGACATCGACGTCGATTTCGAACACGAACGCCGAGAGGAGGTGATCCAGTGGATCTATCAGCGTTACGGCCGCCATCGCGCGGGGCTCTGCGCGACCGTGATCCACTACCGCGGCAAACGTGCGATCCGCGAGGTCGGCCGCGCCATGGGCCTGACGCAGGATACGATTTCCGCTTTGTCATCACAGCTTTGGGGGTTCTTTGCCGCCGGAGGTCTGGCGGATCAGAGGATGCGCGAAATCGGACTCGACCCGGACGATCCGCGCCTGAAACAGACCATGGCGCTGATTCACGAAATAGAAGGATTTCCCCGCCATCTTTCCCAGCATGTCGGCGGATTCGTCATGACCGAGGGCAGGCTCGACGAACTCGTCCCGATTGAAAACGCAACGATGGAGGATCGCACAGTCATCTGCTGGGACAAGGATGACATCGACACGCTTGGAATCCTGAAGGTCGACGTGTTGGCGCTTGGCATGCTGACCTGCATCCGCAAGGCCTTCGACCTGTTGACACGGCACGAGGGGATGGCGCTCGATCTTGCCACCGTGCCGAAGGAGGACGCGCGCGTCTACGACATGCTCTGCAAGGCCGATACGATCGGAGTCTTCCAGGTGGAAAGTCGCGCCCAGATGAACTTCCTGCCCCGGATGCGGCCACGCTGCTTCTACGACCTGGTGATCGAGGTCGCGATTATCCGCCCCGGGCCGATCCAGGGCGACATGGTCCATCCCTATATCCGCCGCCGGAACGGGGAGGAGAAGGTGGAATTCCCTTCCGACGACCTCGGCCGGGTGCTGGGCAAGACACTGGGCGTGCCGCTGTTTCAGGAGCAGGCGATGCAGATCGCCATCATCGGCGCGGGCTTCACGCCGGAGGAGGCCGACAGGCTCCGTCGGTCCCTCGCGACGTTCAAGAAGCACGGCAATGTGTCTGAATTCCGAACCCGGTTCATGCGGGGCATGGCGAAGAACGGGTATGACGAGGATTTCGCCGGCCGCTGCTTTTCGCAGATCGAGGGCTTCGGTTCCTACGGCTTCCCCGAAAGCCATGCGGCGAGCTTTGCGCTGCTGGTCTATGCGTCGAGCTGGATCAAGCGGCACCACCCCGGCATCTTTGCCTGCGCCCTGCTGAATTCGCAGCCCATGGGGTTCTACGCCCCCTCCCAGATCATCCGCGACGCCCGCGAGCATGGGGTGGAGGTCCGGCCGGTCGACATCAATACCTCCCACTGGGACAACACGATGGAGCGGGACGGCCCCCGGCTGGCCCTGCGACTCGGCTTCCGCCAGATCCGCGGCATGGGCGAGGAGGAATGCGAGTGGATCACTGCCGCACGCGGCAACGGCTATACCTCTGTCGGGGATGTCTGGCGCCGCGCCGGGGTGGCCCCGGCGCAGGTCGAACGGCTGGCGGCGGCGGATGCCTTCGGATCGCTTGGAATCTCCCGCCGCGCCGCGATCTGGGAGGCCAAGGCCCTGCGTCCCGGCGCCCCCCTGCCGCTGTTCGACGGCGACATCGACGGAGAGGGGATCACCGAACCCGCCGCCCTGCTGCCCGAGATGACGCCGGGAGAGGCGGTGGTCGAGGATTTTGTCGCCATGCGCCTGTCGCTCCGCGCGCATCCGGTGGCCTTCCTGAGGGAGATCCTGACGCCCGGCCACGCCGACTGGAAGTCACGGCGGGCAGCGGCGGCGCAGCTGGCGGGACAGCCCGAGGCCGAAACCGGGCGCGCCACGGAAGCAGGACCGGGGCAGGTGGGCCGCCCCTCGCGCACGGGGCACGCGCCCACCCAATGATACGACTGGCAAGAAGAGAGGCGGGCCCCGGCAGGGGTGCCCAGGGTAGCGTCGGGGAGCCCGTGGTCTGCGCGATGAACGGGCCGGGATCAGCCGCGCAGGCGGGTCAGCAGCGCCACGGAGGGGTGACCGTCCGGTTCCATCCCGACGCGTTTCTGGTAGCCGCGGATCGCCTCCACCGTGTTGGGGCCGATGCGCCCGTCCACGCCGCCGGTGGAATAGCCCGCCTGGGTCAGCAGGCTCTGCAGTTCCTGACGTTCCGCGCGTTTCAGGGCGCGCTCCCCCGCCGGCCAGGACCCGCGCAGCGCCCCCGCCCCGCCGATCCGGTCGCCAAGATGGCCGACACCGATCGCGTAGGCGTCGGAATTGTTGTAGCGCTTGATCACGTCGAAGTTCCGGAACACTAGGAAGGCCACGCCCTTCGCCCCCGCGGGCAGCAGGATCCGGGCCGGTCCATAGTCCGGGATCGGTCCGCCCGCCGCTGGCAGCACGCCTAGCCGCGCCCATTCGGAGGGGAACTTCGTCGGCCCGCTCGCCAGGGTGAAGTTGAAGCCAGCGGGCAGCACGACCTCCCGGCCCCAGGGCACGCCCCGTTCCCAGCCCATCTTTTCCAGGTAGGCGGCGGTGGAGGCCAGCGCATCCGTCGGGTCGTCCGACCAGATGTCGCGTTTCCCGTCGCCGGTGAAATCGACCGCATAGGCCTGGTAGGAGGTTGGCATGAACTGCGTGTGCCCCATGGCCCCGGCCCAGCTTCCCGTCATCGCGGCGGGAACCGTGTCGCCGTGCTGAAGGATCTTCAGCGCCTCGATCAGCTGATCCTCGAAAAAGCTGGCGCGGCGGCCGTCGAAGGCCAGCGTCGCCAGAGCCGAAGGGATATGGGTGGACCCGCGGAAACTGCCATAGGCGCTTTCCATCCCCCAGATTGCCGCGACGACGCGCTTGTCGACGCCGAACTTCGCCTCGATCGCATCGAGCGTGCGGGCGTGCTGCCCGGCCTTTTCGCGGCCGTTCGTCACCCGCGTGTCCGATACGGCGCTGGCCAGGTACTCTCCGGTGGACTTGGTGAACTCCGACTGCTTGCGGTCCAGCTTTACGACCTGCGGCAGGTAGCGGACCTCGGCAAAGGTGCGGTCGAAGACGGTGGCGCTGATCCCCTGCGACAGCGCGCGGGGGCGGAAATCGGCGATCCAGCGGGAAAAGCCGGAGGGGTCGGTCGCGGTCTCCTCAACCGGCGGGGCCGTGACGGGGGCGGTCGCGATACCGGCGGGGCGCAGACGCGGGCGCAGCGACCGGGCGGGGGTGGGCGCAGGCGCGGGCGCGGCGGTTTTCAGCGCCTCGCTCGCCAGGGTGGCCGCGATCGCCTTGATGTCGAAGTCGCTGGCCACCGCGGGCGTGACTGCCGCCGCCGGACGCAGCACGGGGCGTAGCGAACGGCTGACCGGCTCGGCGGCCCCGACGGAAACTGTGGATAAGGCGAAGAGCGACACGAATGTCACCAGATGGTGCGTACGCATGGGGGCTGCCGGCCTGTGTCTGACTGTGTTCGTCATTCTGATTGTTTCCGATACTAACCGCATTGTTTGCGAATCGAAAGCCTTTCGGCCCCCGCCCGCGGTCGTTCGCCGCCACCGGTTCATCCCGCCGCGGCCCGATCGGCACCCCTGCCGGTATAGTCCGCGATGACCGCCAGCAAATCGACTTTGCGCATCGGCTTGCCGATCTGGCCGTCCATGTCCGCGCCGTGAAACCCCTCTCCGCCCTCTGTCGTGACATGGGCAGTGACGGCGATGATCGGGGTGCGGGGCAGGCCGCGGTCAGCTTCGGCGGCACGAATGCGGCGGGTCGCTTCGGTGCCGTCCATGCCGGGCATGGAGATATCCATCAGGATCAGGTCGGGCCGCAGGCTGGTCCAGCTTTCCACCGCCTCCGCCCCGTTCTCGGCGAAATGCAGGTCGAGCGTCTCGCCCCCCAGCATCTTGGACAGCACCAGCCGGTTGGTCGCGTTGTCCTCTGCCGCCAGGATCACCGGCGCCTGCACCGAGGGGCGACCGGGCGCAGGGGCGGGCACGGGCGGCGGCGACGCAGCTACGGCCTCCCCCCGGATGTGGTCGAGCGTACGGAACAGGTCGGCGCGCGGTGTGGGCCGCTGCAGCACCGCAGACAGGTGGCGCCGCGCCGGATCGCTGTCCGCGTAGTGGCTTGAGGAGGAGAGCAACAGGATGGGCAGGGTATGGCCGCGCTCGCGGATCGTCTCGGCCAGTTCCAGCCCGTCCATGCCGGGCATGTTGTGATCGGTGATGACGAGGTCGAAGCCCTCGCCGATCCGCCCGACCGCCTCCGCCCCCGACTCGCAGCTGACGGAGTCGGCGCCCAGCACCTCCATCTGCTTCTCAAGGATCGACAGGTTGACCGGATGGTCGTCGACCAGCAGCACCCGTTCCGGCCAGCCCGAGAGGTCCGGCGGCGCCATGTCGGGTATCTCGTCCCCCGCAAGCGGCAGGGTGATCTGGAAGCCGAAGGAGGAACCGGTGCCTTCCTCGCTGTCCACCCAGATCCGCCCGCCCATAAGCGCGACCAGCCGCTGTGAGATCGCCAGCCCCAGGCCTGAGCCTTCGAAATTGCGGTTGCGGCTGTCCTCCACCTGACTGAATTCGCCGAAGATCAGGTCCAGCTTGTCGCGCGGAATTCCGATGCCGGTATCCTCGATCGTGATGTGCAGATGCACCTGCCCGCCGTCCGGATCGGGCAGCCCGACGACGCGGATCAGCACATGCCCCTCAAGCGTGAATTTCACCGCGTTGCCAAGCAGGTTGGTCAGCACCTGCCGGACCCGCCCGGGATCGCCTATGTAACCGGTCGGGAGGAACAGGTCGTAATCCACCATCAGCGACAGCCCCCGGTCCCGCGCGGCAGGCTGCAGCAGCATCATCACCTCGTGGATGCAGCGTTCCAGATCGAAGGGTT
This sequence comes from Primorskyibacter flagellatus, assembly GCF_014638275.1. Lineage (GTDB taxonomy): Bacteria > Pseudomonadota > Alphaproteobacteria > Rhodobacterales > Rhodobacteraceae > Pseudooceanicola > Pseudooceanicola flagellatus_A. Next base: position 2,541,513 of record NZ_BMFJ01000001.1, on the reverse strand, counting down.
GCGGATGCAGGTCCAGCTTGTCCGCCTCGATCTTGGAGTAGTCGAGCACGTCGTTGATAATGACCAGCAGTGCCTCGCCCGAATTGCGGATGGTATCGACGTAAAGCCGTTGCTCGTCGCTCAGGTCGGTGTCGGAGAGCAGTTCGCTCATCCCCACGACCCCGTTCATCGGCGTCCGGATCTCGTGGCTCATGTTGGCGAGGAAGGCACTCTTGGCGCGGTTCGCGGCCTCCGCCTTGCGCCGGGCTTCCTTCAGCACCCGTTCGTGGCGCACCGTGTCGGTGATGTTGAGCGCAAGGCACACCCGGTCGCCGTCATGTCCGCGCCGGTCCATCAGCCGGATGAACGCCCCGTTCCACAGCCGCACGACCGTCGGTTCGGGATCCGCGGTCTGCCACCTGTCCATCATCATTCGCCGCCACTCCGTCGGCGGCAGAGGAGAGGTATCGACGATCCCCTCCTCCGTCGCCAGCTGCAGCAACCGGACGTAGGAGACCCCGGCGGTGACCTCCTCCAGCCCGTCGAAGACCTCCAGCCAGGAATCGTTGGCCGCGATCATGCAGCCATCCGCGTCGAAGAAGGCAAAGCCGTCGCGGATCGCCCGGATCGAATGCCAGAGTCGCCGTTCCGCCAGTTGCACCTTTTCGTTGGCGGCGGACAGGTCCAGCTTTACCCGCTGGTTTTCGTCGCGGACCGTGCGGACCTCTGCCCGCGTTTCAACGATCTCCTCGGACAGGGCACGGGCGTGGCGGCCGAGCTTGCGGTTGGCGGCATGCAGTTCGGCCTGTTTCTGTTCCAGCAAGCGTTCCGCGGCGAGCCGGGCGCGCCGTTCCTCCGCAAGCTTGTTGGCCAGGCTCATCGACTCTCTCCCGTCTGCTCGGGTCACGTTCGGCGATGTTGGTAAAATATCCGTTAGGCCCGGCGGCATCCCGCTCCGGGGTCCGACCGAATCCTTGTCAGTGGCGGAACGGCCATGCGACCCTCGCCAACAGGCCCCGACGGGGCGGAGGAGATTTCATGACCCGTTTCATACCCCTGATCGTTGCCCTTGCCACCTCTGCCATGCCTGCCCTCACCGGCCCCGCGTGGGCGCAGACCCCGGACGCGCCGGTGCCTGACAAGCGCATGGTGGTGACACAGGATCAGGACTTCGCGGGCACCGACCTTCGCCAGATGTTCGACACGACTTTCGACGCCTGCCGCAGCGCTTGCGTGGCCGAATCCGCCTGCGTCGCTTTCACCTTCAACAGCCGCGCCGGGTCCTGTTTTCCGAAAAGCGCGGTTACCGGGACGACGCCCTATGTCGGGGCCCGTTCCGCCCGCATCGAACCCGTCTCCGACGCGACGAAGACACTGGCCCGGACCCGGGCCGGAGAGATAGAATTCGTCGGGAAGGGCACCCTCCGCGAGGCACTCGATCTGGCGCGCGACATCGGCTCCATCCATCCGGCGGGCCAGTATGGCGTGTCCGAGATGCAGGAGATCGTCCGCACCCGCCGGGCCGAGGGCGACACGCTGAACGCCATGCGCTGGACGGGCGGTATCGTCGCGGCGACCGACCAGCCCGACCAGTGGGCCGACTACGCCCGCCTGCTGCTCGACGCTGCGCCGATCGCCGGGAACAACCAGTACCGTTATCGGCAGCGGGCCGTGGCCGCTGCCGCCAACGCCTACCTGCGTGCCCCGACCGATCCGGTGAGGGCCAACGCCCTGACCGCTCTGGCCGACGTGCTCCGCGCCAATGACCGGGGCCGCGACACGATCCCGGCACTGCGGCTGGCACATCGTCTGCAACCCGGCGACACGATCAGTGCCGCGCTGGACGACGCCATCGCGAAATACGGCTTCCGGATCGCGGAGCATCAGGTCGACAGCGACCTCGCCGATCCCCGCATCTGCGCGGAATTCACCGAGCCGCTGGTCAAGGCCGGGGTCGACTATGCCGATTACGTGCGCCTGCCCGATCAGTCCATGTCCGTGGAGCCCTCCGGCAGCCGGCTCTGCCTGCGCGGGGCGGAACACGGGCAGCGCTACACCGTCACCTTCCGCGAGGGCCTGCCCGCCGAAAGTGGCGAAACCCTCGCCCGGGACGTCGAAATCCGCGTCTATGTCCGCGACCGTGCCCCCCAGATCGCCTTTCCGGGACGCGCCTATGTTCTGCCCTCCGCCGGAGAGGCCGCCCTGCCGGTGGAGACGGTGAACCTCGATTCCGTCGACCTGACGCTTTACCGCGTCACTGACCGCAATCTTCTGCGCTCGATCCAGAGCGGCTATTTCGGCGAACGGCTCTACCGTTGGGACCTCGACGACTTTGCGTCCGGCGTGGCCGAGAAGGTCTGGACCGGCACGGGGGAAACCGGCAACGAACTCAACCGCACCATGACCACCCGCCTGCCGATGCGCGAGGCGCTCGACGGACTTGCTCCCGGCGCCTACGCGCTGGCCGCCGCCGTGCCCGGCGGGGACGAGGACCAGCTGGCCGTACAGTGGTTCGTGATGACCGACCTCGGCCTGACGACCATGCAGGGCACCGACGGGCTGCATGTCTTCCTGCGTGGCCTCGGCGACGCGGCCCCGCGCGACGGCGTGACGCTGGAGCTGATCGGGCAGGCCAACCGCGTGCTCGGCACCGCAACCACCGACGCCGACGGCTATGCCCGCTTCGATCCCGGCCTGACCCGCGGTACCGGCGGGGCCAGCCCGGCGATGCTGACCGCGCGCATGGGCGACGACCTCGCCTTCCTGTCGCTGAAGGATCCGGCCTTCGACCTGTCCGACCGGGGTGTTGCCGGGCGCGAACCCGCGCCGCCGGTCGACGTCTTTCTTGTGACCGACCGCGGTGCCTACCGCGCCGGAGAGGTGATCCATGTCACCGCCCTGGCCCGCGACGCGTTGGCAAAAGCCATCGACGGCCTGCCCGTGACCGCCATCCTGACCCGGCCCGACGGGGTGGAATACGCCCGCATGACCTCCACCCGGGATGCCGCAGGGGGACACGTCTTTGCCATGCCGCTTGGACAGACCGTGCCGCGCGGCAGCTGGCGGATCGACATCAAGGCGGATGTGGACACGCCGCCGCTCGCCTCGGAAAGGGTGCTGGTTGAGGATTTCCTGCCCGAACGCATCGACGTCGCGCTGGACCTGCCCGAGGGCCCGCTGACGCTGACCGACCTGCCACAGCTTGAGGTTCAGGCGGACTACCTCTTCGGCGCCCCCGGCGCGGATCTGGAGATCGAAGGCGACCTGCGCCTCGCCCCCGCTCGCCGCATCGACACCATGCCGGGCTACGTCTTCGGTCGCCATGACGCTGAGACCCGCACCCGCGCTGCTTATCTTGGCGGACGCACGGATGCGGAGGGTCGCGCCACGCTCGACCTCGACCCGGAGCGGGCGGAGGAGAACACCGGATCCGCCTTCACCCTCTCGGCCACCGTCCGCGTTGCCGAAGGCTCCGGCCGCCCTGTCGAACGCCGGATCGAACGTGTCGTCGGCCCCGACGGCCCCGCCATAGGGATTAAGCCGCTGTTCACGGATGCCGTGCCTGAAGGAGGCACCGCCGCCTTCGCCCTGACCGCCATCGGTCCGGACCTTGGCCCGGTCCCGATGCAGGTGGAATGGCGGGTCAACCGAGTGGAAACCCGCTATCAGTGGTACCGTCAGTACGGTGACTGGAACTGGGAACCCTACACGACCCGCAGGGAAATCGCCTCCGGCACCGCCACGCTCGGAGCCGATCCGGTGGAGGTCTCAGCCCCGACCGACTGGGGCAGCTACGAGATCGTCGTCGAACGCACGGACGGCGCCTACACCGCGTCCTCCGAAGGGTTCAGCGCGGGCTGGTATGCCCCCGCCGACGTGACCACGACGCCGGACATGCTGGACCTGTCGCTGGACAAACCCGCCTACCGCGAGGGCGACACCGCACATCTGCGCATCGTTCCGCGCCATGCCGGAACCGCGATCGTCACCGTGATCGCCAACCGCCTGATCGACATGAAGGCGGTCGAGGTGCCCGAAGGCGCGACCACCATCGACCTGCCCGTCACCGCAGACTGGGGGGCAGGGGCCTATGTCACGGCCTCCGTCATCCGCCCGCTGGACGAACCGGCGGACCGTGCGCCGACGCGTGCCATGGGCCTCGCCCATGCCGGGGTCGATCCCGGCGACAGGGCGCTTGCGGTCCGTATCGACGCGCCGGACGCCGCCGATCCGCGTGGACCACTGACCGCCTCTGTCACAGTGCCTGGCTTGGCGGAGGGCGACACCGCCTATGTCACCGTCGCCGCTGTCGACGTCGGCATCCTGAACCTGACCGGCTTCGAAACCCCGGACCCGGAAGGGCATTACTTCGGCCAGCGCCGCTTGGGGATGGAGATCCGCGACCTCTACGGCCGCCTGATCGACCCGACGCAGGGCGCGCTTGGCAATGTCCGTTCAGGCGGCGATGCGTCGGGTGGCGCGCAATTCCGGTCGCCGCCTCCGACCGAGGATCTGGTCGCCTTCTTCACCGGCCCGCTGACAGTCGGCCCTGACGGCAAGGCAGATGTCACTTTCGACCTGCCCGCCTTCAACGGAACTGTCCGCCTGATGGCCGTCGCCTGGACCGACACCGGCGTCGGATCGGCTGAGGCGGACGTGCTGGTGCGCGACCCTGTCGTCCTGACCGCCACGCTGCCACGCTTCCTGCAACCCGGCGACACGTCGTCGATTCTCCTGGAGATCACCCATGCCACCGGCCCCACGGGCCGCGTCGGGCTGGACGTGGTGGCGGAGGGCGTGACCCTGACCGGCCCCGTGCCCTCCGGCCTCGATCTCGCCGACAAGCAGACGCAGACCGTCCGCCTGCCACTTTCCGCCGGCCTCATCGGGGATCATAGCATCACCGTCGCCCTTGCCACCCCCGGCGGTCGCCAGCTGACGCGCACCCTGACCCTGCCGGTACGCGACAACACGCCCGAATCCGCGACGACGCGGCGCTTCACCCTCGCCGCCGGGGACACCTTCACGCTGGATGCGAACGTCTTCGCCAATCTCCGCCCGGGCAGTGGAGAGGTCGTGATTTCTGCCGGTCCGTTGGCCCGTATCGATGCGCCCGAACTGCTCGCCACGCTGGACCGCTACCCCTACGGCTGCACCGAACAGGTGACCTCCCAGGCGATGCCACTGCTCTACCTGTCCTCGGTCGCCGAGGCCATGGGACTCGCCGGTCCCGGCCAGGTCGATGAACGCATCGAAAAGGCCGTCACCCGGATCCTGACCCGACAGGCCTCCAACGGGGCTTTCGGACTGTGGGGGGCCTATTCCGGCGATTTCTGGCTGGACGCCTACGTCACCGATTTCCTGTCCCGCGCTCAGGCCGAGGGACATGCCGTCCCCCCGATCGCCTTCCGCATGGCGCTCGACAACCTGCGCAACCGGGTGAACTACGCCCCCGACTTCGCGCGTGACATCAATAACGGCGGCGAGGATCTGGCCTATGCCCTGATGGTGCTCGCCCGTGAAGGTGCGGCCAACATGGGCGACCTGCGCTACTATGCCGATGTGAAGGGCGACGACTTTGCCACCCCGCTCGCAGCGGCCCAGCTTGGCGCTGCACTGGCGATGTACGGCGACCCGACCCGTGCCGACGCGATGTTCGCCATTGCCGCCCGCCGTCTCGCCGAAACCTCGGAGGCGCCGGAGACACAGACCTACCGCGCCGATTACGGCACCTCTCTAAGGGACGCCGCGGGGCTCCTGTCGCTGGCGGTCGAAGCCGGGTCCACCGCCGTGGACCGCACCGCGCTGGTGACGCGGGTGATGGGACGGGAGGGGCCGATGTCCACGCAGGAAAGCGCCTGGACGCTGCTGGCCGCGAAGTCGCTGATCGCCGATCCGGCCATGGCGAACCTGACGCTGGACGGAGCCCCCGTCGCCGGACCCTTCGTCCGCCGCGCCGAAGCCGCGACCCTAACCCCCGTCGCCATCCGCAACGAGGGGACGGAGACCGCCGACATCACCCTGACCACCATCGGCGTGCCCATGGTGCCGGAAGCGGCGGGCGGCTACGGCTATGCCATCTCCCGCGACTACTACACGATGGAAGGCGCCCCCGCCGATCCGGCGCGCGTGACACGCGGCACGCGGCTGGTCACGGTCCTGACCGTGACACCGTTCGAGGAGACCGGCGCGCGGCTCATGGTCGACGACCCGCTGCCCGCGGGGTTCGAGATCGACAACCCGAACCTGCTCCGCGCCGGGGACATCTCGGCCCTCGACTGGCTGAAGCCGGAACGCGGGGAGCACAGCGAATTCCGCTCCGACCGCTTCCTAACGGCGATCGACTGGCGGTCGCGTGATCCCTTCACGCTGGCCTATGTGGTCCGCGCAATCACACCCGGCACCTACAGCCACCCGCCCGCGACGGTAGAGGATATGTACCGGCCCCGTTACCGCGCCCGCACCGATGCCGGGACGGTCACGATCGGAGAATGACCACGCATCCCTCTGTCACCGCCCACTGGCGGCGGCTGGACCGGGCCGGCACCGACCGCTGCACCCTGTCGCGGCTGGACAACGGCTGGATGCTGGTCGGGCACGCCGCCTGGGACGAAGGCGCGCTGGACTACTGCGTGCGCTGCGGACCGGAGTGGGCGACCCTGTCGGGGGACGTCACCGGCACCTACCGTGACGCGCAGATCGGACTGTCCATCCAGCGCACCCCCGGCGGTTGGAGCGTCAATGGCACCCCGCAGCCCGAGGCGGAGGACCACACCGACCTCGACCTCGGTTTTACCCCCGCGACCAATCTGCTGCCCCTGCGACGCCTGCCGCGCAGCCTCACCGCGCCCGTTACCGCCCCGGCCGCGTGGCTGGTGCCGGAGATGACGCATCTGAAGACCCTGTCGCAAATCTATTCCGGCACCGGTTCCACTGTCACCTATGCCGCGCCCTCCGTCGGCTATGCTGCTGATCTGACCGTACATCCTTCCGGCTTCGTTACCCATTACCCCGGCCTCTGGGAAGGTTGGGTCGATGACTAGACACGCGCCGGGCCTCCTGCTGATCCTGGTGCTGACGCTCTGGACCGCCGCGCTGGCCCGCGACCGGCTGGACGACTGGGTCGCAGCGACCGATCTGCCGCCGCTCGTCACCGAAACTTCGGTCGAGGTCCGCGATCGACATGGCGCGCTGCTCCGCGTCTACACGGTGGCGGACGGACGCTGGCGGCTGCGCACCTCCGCACCGCAGGTCGATCCGCTCTACCTCGACATGCTGCGCGCCTATGAGGATCGCCGCTTTGCGACCCACCCCGGCGTCGACACCCGCGCTTTGGTCCGCGCCGCCTGGCAGTCCCTGAAAGCGGGGCGCATCGTGTCGGGGGGGTCGACCCTGACCATGCAGACCGCCCGACTGCTTGAGGACAGCGGCACCGGCTCATGGGCCGGCAAGCTGCGGCAGATCCGCGTGGCGCTGGCCATGGAGCGGCGGGTCGGCAAGGACCGGATCCTCGACCTCTACCTGCACCTCGCACCCATGGGCGGCAATCTCGAAGGGCTGCGCGCCGCGACGCTGGCCTATTTCGGCAAGGAACCCGCGCGCCTGACCCCGGCGGAGGCCGCGCTGCTGATCGCCCTGCCGCAGTCGCCCGAAGCCCGCCGGCCCGACCGCGATGCCCTCGCGGCGGCTGCCGCCCGTGACCGCGTGCTCGACCGCATGGCCCGCGACGGTGTGCTGGACGACGCCACCGTGGCTGCCGCGAAGACCGACACCGCCCCCCGTCTGCGCCGCCCCTTCCCGGCGCTTGCCCCGCATCTCGCCGACGCTGCGCGCCAGTCAGCCCCGGACGCGCCGGTCCGGACGCTTGCGCTGGATGCCACGCTGCAACAGAGCCTCGAAGCCCTCGCCACCCGCGCGGTCAGGGGGCGCTCCGACCGGCTCTCCGTCGCGCTGCTGGTCGCGGACCATGCGACCGGAGAGATCCTTGCCTCCGTCGGTTCCCCGGGCCTCGGTGACCGGGGGCAGGGCTATGTCGACATGACCCGCGCGCCTCGCTCGCCCGGCTCCACCCTGAAACCGCTGATCTACGGGCTGGCCTTCGACGCCGGTCTCGCGCATCCCGAGACGATGATCGCGGACCAGCCGATGGACTTCGGCGGTTACCGCCCGCAGAATTTCGACGGTATCTTCCGCGGCGACATCCGTGTGGCCGACGCACTTCGCCTGTCCCTGAACCTTCCGGCCGTGCAGCTGACAGAGGCGGTCGGTCCGCGCAACCTGATCGCCGCCCTGCGTCGCGCCGGGACCGACCCGCAGGTGCCCGGAGGTGTGCCGGGGCTGGCCGTGGCGCTCGGCGGCCTTGGCATGACACTGACGGATCTCGTCCAGCTGTATGCCGGTCTCGCCAACGGCGGCACAGCTCGACCGCTGCACTGGCAGACCGAGGAGGCCGCAGCCCCCGCATCCCGCGTCCTCTCACGCGCCTCGGCCTGGCAGGTCGGGCACATCCTTGCCGGGCTCGCCCCCCCGCCCGGCGCCCCGGCGAACCGGCTGGCCTACAAGACCGGCACCAGCTACGGCCACCGCGATGCCTGGGCCATCGGTTATGACGGCGCGCATGTTATCGGCGTCTGGATGGGCCGTCCCGACGGCACGCCCGTCCCCGGCGCCTTCGGCGGGGACCTCGCCGCGCCGATCCTGTTCGAGGCCTTCGGTCGCCTCAAGCCCTCCCTGGCCCTGCCGCCTCCGCCGCCGCCGGAAACCCTGCTGATCGCCGCCGCCCTCCTGCCGGAACCGCTGAAACGTTTCCGCCCCCGCGACGGCTATGCCACCGATCCGGACCGCCCCGAACTGGCCTTCCCGCCCGAGGGCGCGGTGCTGGCCACGACCGGAGCCATCCCCGCCCGCGTGCGCGAGGGGCACCCGCCCTTCACATGGATGGTCAACGGCCGGCCCGTGGAAACCGGACGGCGCAGCCGCGATGTTCTGCTGGAGGGATTGGGAAAGGGATTCACGGAACTCTCCGTGATCGACGCCTCGGGGCGTTCGGCCCGCGTGCAGGTGATGCTGGAGTGACGGCACGGGGGCTCCGCCCCCCGGCCTGCGGCCTCCCCCCGGGATATTTCCGAAACCAAAGAAGCCCTTTCTCTTTGGTTTTGCAAATATCTCGGGTGGTCCGGAGGGCAGAGCCCTCCGGGCCTGACGTCAGAGCGCCTCGATGGCGAGGGCGATGCCCTGCCCGCCGCCGATGCACATCGTGATCAGCGCGCGTTTGCCGCCGATGCGCTCAAGCTCGTACAGCGCCTTCACGGTGATGATCGCTCCGGTTGCCCCGACCGGGTGGCCAAGCGCGATGGCACCGCCGTTCGGGTTTACCTTCGCCGGGTCGAGCCCGAGTTCCTTGTTCACCGCCAGCGCCTGCGCCGCGAAGGCCTCGTTGCTTTCGATGACGTCGAAGTCTTCCGCCGACAGGCCGGTCCGCTTGAGCAGCATCTCCACCGCCGGAACCGGACCGATCCCCATGACCTCGGGTCGCACACCCGCATGGGCATAGCCGAGGATGCGCGCCCGCGGTTTCAGGCCCGCCTTCTCTGCGGCAGAGGCGCGCGCCAGAACCACGGCCGCCGCGCCGTCGTTGATGCCCGAGGCGTTGCCCGCGGTGACCGATCCGTCCTTCGCAAAAGCGGGTTTCAGCCCGGCCAGCCCTTCGGCGGTGGTCGCGGGCTTGATATGTTCGTCGGTGTCGAAGGCCACCTCGTCGCGGCGGACCTTCACCATGACTGGCGCGATCTGGTCCTTGAACCGTCCAGCTTCGATGGCCGCAAAGGCGCGCTTCTGGCTTTCCAGCGCAAAGGCGTCCTGCGCCTCGCGGCTGATGTCATGTTCCTTTGAAACGTTTTCCGCCGTCACGCCCATGTGGCCGGTTCCGAAGGGGCAGTTCAGCGCGCCCAGCATCATGTCGAGCGATTTGACGTCGCCCATCTTCGCGCCCCATCTCTGGTCCGGCACGATGAAGGGAGAGCGCGACATGCACTCCGCCCCGCCCGCAAGGCCGAAGTCCGCATCACCCAGCATCAGCGACTGCGCGACCGACACGATCGCCTGCACGCCGGAGCCGCAGAGACGGTTCACGTTCATCGCCGGGGTGGAATTCGGCACACCCGCCTGCATCGACGCGACGCGGGACAGGTACATGTCCTTCGGTTCGGTGTTGATGACATTGCCATAGGCGACATGGCCGATCTGTTCGCCCGCGACCCCGGCCCGTTCCAGCGCGGCCTTTGCGGCGACGGTGCCCAGCTCGATCGGGGTGGTCTGGGCCAGCGCCCCGCCGAAGGTGCCGATCGCGGTGCGCGCGCCGCTGAGAATGACGATATCTTCCATTGGGGTCTCCCTGTCCCTGCTCCTCTGCGGCAGGCCGCCGCCGCGGTTCGAGTTCTACCCGAGCTTGCCGCCCTGCGAAACCGGCATTTGCGACCCGCGAAACCGCCTGTGCGGGTCCCGGTCAGCCGTTCACGGTCAGGGCCACCCGTCCGGAGGGGGTGAGTTCGAAGACCGCATCCCCCTCAAAACAGGCGGTTCGCAGCGGGCGTCCGTAGCCTGCGCCGCCGTCCAGGTTCACCCGGTTGCCCGCATGTTCGATCCCGTCGCCCGCCGTGTGACCGTGCACGACCAGCCAGGGATGGGGCGCGGAGTGTTCCAGGAAGGGAGAGCGGATCCAGATCAGGTCGTCCTCCACCTGATCGCGAAGCGCCAGACCGGGGCGGATCCCCGCATGCACGAAAAGCAGGCCGTCACGCTCCGCATGCAGCGGACGGCTGGCGAGGAAGGCGACGTGGGCCTCCGGCACTGCGTCGTGGGCCGCCTGCCAGAGGTCCGCTGCGCTGCGCTCCTCCGCCCGGCGGATGCCGTAGCTCGCAAGGGTCGCGAGGCCGCCAAGGCGTTCGTGTGTCCAGGGCGCGCCGGACTTGATATTGTCGTCCGTGGCCACGCCGGAGGTCGCGAAACGGTGGAACATCCGGTCATGGTTCCCCATGAGACAGGTCCACCGCCGCCCCTCTGCCAGGCCCGCGACCAGCAGGTCGATCACCCCGCGGCTGTCCGGCCCGCGGTCGGTATAATCGCCCAGGAATACGACCTCCGCCCCGGCGCCACCATCCGCCTCGATCCGGTCGAGCGCCTGTTCCAGCAGGGCCCGTTGTCCATGGATGTCGCCGATTGCGTAGATGGTCATGCGGCCCGCCTTTCCCGACGCCTTGATGCGGGGTGCGCCGGCGCGAGTCCAGACGGGAAGCGGCTAGCAGGGCGCGCCGGTGTCGAGCGGGGAGAGGACCCGCGCAATCTGCTCACGCAGCCAGCGGTGCGGCGGGGCGTTGGTCGACCGCTTGTGCCAGACGATGCAGATGGCCGCCTTGTCCACCGGGATCGGCGGCGGATGACGGGTCAGGCCTTCACGTTCTGCGACGTGATCGGCCAGTTGTTCCGGCAGCAGCGCGATCAGGTCACTGCCGGCCACCGCGCGGTAGACGCCCGAGAATACCGGCAGGGTCATCGCCACGTGCCGCCGCCGCCCGAACCGCTCAAGCGCCGCGTCCCCCATGGCGTACAGCTTGCCCTCGGGCGAAAACAGCACGTGGGGCAGGGCGCAGAACAGGTCGATCGGCATCGGGTCGCCGTCCGCCACCCCCGCCGCCACCAGCGCCGGGTGGCCGCGCCGGGCAATGGCGGTAAAGCCGGAATGGAACACCACCCGGTGGTCGACCCATTCGGGAAAGTCGCCGCGCGGGATCAGCGCCATGTCGACCATGTACCGGTCCAGCGTGTCGACATAGCTGTCCGGTACCAGGTCGACCAGTTGCACGCGGATGTTCGGCGCGGCCCGGCCCAGGTGGTCGGCCAGACCCGGCATGAGCATCTCTGCAAAGAAGTCGCTGCCCGACAGGCGGAAGTTCATGTCGGCACGCTCCGGATCGAAATCACCGGGACCTGCCAGCATTGTCTCCGCCGACTCGAGCAGCGCGCGCAGGGGAGATTCCAGCGACCGCGCGTAATCCGTCGGCACAAGGCCACGTCCCTCGCGCACGAAAAGCGGATCGTTCAGGGCATGGCGAAGCCGCGACAGGGCCGCCGACACCGCGGGCTGCGACAGCCCGGCCCGCTGCCCTGCACGCACGGTGGACCCTTCGCGCAGGAGCGCGTCGAGCACCTTGAGAAGGTTCAGATCGAAAGCCGCCAAATTCATGGGACGGATTCTTATCATATGTTTATGCAATTTCTCCTTTTCGTTTTGATGTGCCAAGTTGGACCCGTCGCGAATTGGCGACGAAACAGTCACCGTTTCAGGCCGTTACGGCCAACCGAGCATTCCGATCCTCCCGGGATCGGCGATTCAAGGAGTATTGCCATGTCATTCTTTCCCCTGTCCCCGGACGCTGCCGAATGGGGCGGCGTCCGGTATCACACCCTGATGGCCCCATCCGATTCCGGGGGCGCGATGTCCATCGTCGACACCCTGTCGCCGGTGAACGCCAGCCCGCCCCGCCATGTGCATGACAAGGAGGACGAGATCTTTGTGCTGCTCTCCGGCGTCTGTGAATTCTGGGCCGATGGTGAGATGTTCACCCGCTCCGCCGGGGAAACCGTCTTCGTGCCGCGCGGTGTCGAACACACCTACCGCGTGATCGGCGACAAGCCCTGCCGGCACCTCGTCATCCTGACCCCCGGCGGCTTCGAGGGGTTCTTCTACGACATGGCCCGCCAGCAGTGCCGCATTCCCGAGGACATGGCCGCCATCGAACAATCCGCCGCCAGGTTCAACCTGCGCTTCACCGGCCCGCCCCTGGGCAACTGAGGAGAGACGACCATGAAAACCGTTCCGTTCCTGTTTTTCCTGTCCGGCGCCCTGTGCGCGCTGATCGGCATGGGCTGGGGGATCAAGATGTCGATGTCCCACGACCACGTGCTGTCCCCGGCACATGCGCACCTGAACCTGGTGGGATGGGTCACGCTGGCCCTGTTCGGCACCTTCTACCACCTGGTTCCGTCCGCAGCCGAAACGCTGCTGGCGAAAATCCATCTCGCCCTTGCCGTGGCCGGCGTTGTCATCATGGCCCCCGGCATCGCCATCGCCATCAGCGGTGGTGGTGAGGCACTGGCGGCCATCGGGTCGATCCTGACGATCCTGTCGATGCTGATCTTCGTCTTCACCGTCGCGACGCGCGGTCGCACCGCCTGATCCGGCCCGGACCGAATAACGACGCCGGAAAACAAAAACGCCGCCCGGATTGCTCCGGGCGGCGTCCTGAGGGTCTTGCCCGCGGTATCGGGCTCGTGTCAGGCCCCTGTCACGGCCCTGTCACGGCCCTGTCACGCCACGTCGAAGGTCAGCGGCTGGATCTGGCGGAACGCTCCGGTGGCGGCCAGTTCCTGCAGTGCAACCGGGTTCGGCGCCTCGTCGAGGTAGAGCAATGCAATCGCCTCGCCGCCCGCCGCCGCGCGGCCGAGCGTGAAGTTCGCGATGTTCACACCGTTCTTGCCAAGCGTCCCGCCAAGCGTACCGATGATCCCCGGCACGTCTTCGTTCGTGGTGTAGAGCATGTGGCTCCCCACCTCGGCGTCGATGTTGATGCCCTTGATCTGGATGAAGCGCGGCTTGTGATCCGAGAACACGGTGCCCGCGATGGAGCGTTCGCGCTTCTCCGTCACCACCGTCACCTTGACGTAGCCGTCGAAAGCGCCGGACTTGTCCTGATTGGTGGTGGAGATCTGGATCCCGCGCTCTTTCGCCACGACCGGGGCGGAGACGAGGTTCACGTCCGGGTTGGACTTCTTCATGATCCCCGCGACCACAGAACAGTTCAGCGCGGCGAGGTTCATCTGCGACACCACCCCGTCATAGAGGATGTTGATGGCCTTGATCGGCTCGTCCGTCATCTGGCCGATGAACGACCCCAGATGACCGGCAAGCTTCACCCACGGACCCATGACCTTGGCTTCTTCGGCGGTCATGGACGGCATGTTCAGCGCGTTCTCGACCGCGCCGTCGATCAGGTAGTTCGACATCTGCTCCGCCACCTGCAGCGCCACGTTCTCCTGCGCTTCGGAGGTCGAGGCGCCGAGGTGCGGGGTGCAGACGACGTTCGGCAGGTTGAACAGCGCGTTTTCGGTAGCCGGTTCCTGCGAGAACACGTCGAAGGCCGCGCCTGCGACATGGCCGGACTTCAGCAGCTCCGCCAGGGCCTCTTCATCGACCAGCCCGCCACGCGCGCAGTTGATGATGCGGACGCCCGGCTTGGTCTTGGCCAGCGCCTCGCGCGACAGAATGTTCTTCGTCTGCTCGGTCATCGGGACGTGCAGGGTGATGAAGTCGGCACGCTTGAGCAGGTCGTCCAGTTCGACCTTCTCCACGCCCATCTTGTCGGCCTTCTCTTCGCCAAGGAAGGGATCGTAGGCGATGACCTTCATCTTCAGCCCGCGCGCCCGGTCGCAGACGATGCCGCCGATATTGCCCGCGCCGATCACGCCCAGCACCTTGCCGGTGAGTTCGACACCCATGAACTTGGACTTTTCCCATTTCCCGGCATGGGTCGAGGCCGAGGCCTCGGGGATCTGCCGCGCCACGGCGAACATCATCGCGATGGCATGTTCGGCGGTGGTGATCATGTTGCCGAAAGGAGTGTTCATGACGATCACGCCCTTCTTCGACGCGGCGTCCTTGTCGACGTTGTCGACGCCGATCCCGGCACGGCCGATCACCTTGAGGTTGGTGGCCTTTTCGAGCAGGGCGGCGGTCACCTTGGTGGCGGACCGGATGGCGAGACCGTCGTAATTGCCGATGATCTCAGCCAGCTTTTCCTTGTCCTTGCCAAGGGCGGGCTGGAAGTCGACTTCGATGCCGCGATCCTTGAAGATCTGAACTGCGGCGTCCGACAGCGCGTCGGAGATGAGAACCTTGGGGGCCATGGTGGCGCTCCTTATGGGAATGTCTGGGGGAGGCGGGCTGAAGCCCGCCCTAAGATATGTCCTGCGGTGTGCGTAGGCCGGGCTTCAGCCCGGCACCACGGACACCGCGCCTGTCACGCGGTTTCGACCTGCGCGGCGATTTCGGCCTCGAAGGCCCACTCGATCCACGGCAGCAGCGCCTCGACGTCAGAGGTCTCCACCGTCGCGCCACACCAGATCCGCAGACCCGCCGGGGCGTCACGATAAGCGCCGACATCCAGCGCCACGCCTTCCTTCTCAAGCCGTTTCGCAACGGCCTTGGCAAAGGCGGCGCCGTCCTTGATGCGCGCATCCGTGAACTTCAGGCAGACGGAGGTGTTGGACCGCGTCGCCGGATCGACGGCGAGGTTCGCGATCCAGTCGCGGCTCTCGCAGAAGTCCCAGATCGCGCCGGCATTGGCATCCGCACGGGCCATCAGGCCCTTCAGCCCGCCGACCTTGCGGCCCCAGGCCAGGGCGACGAGGTAATCCTCGACCGCCAGCATGGAGGGCGTGTTGATCGTCTCGCCCTTGAAGATGCCGTCGATCAATTTGCCGCCCTTCGTCAGGCGGAAGATCTTCGGCATCGGCCAGGCGGGGATGTAGCTTTCCAGCCGTTCCACGGCACGCGGCGACAGGATCAGCATCCCATGTGCCGCCTCGCCACCCATGACCTTCTGCCAGGAGAAGGTGGTGACATCGAGCTTGTCCCAGGGCAGGTCCTGCGCGAAGGCCGCAGAGGTCGCGTCGCAGATCGTCAGACCCGCGCGGTCCGCCGGAATCGCGTCACCGTTCGGCACCCGCACGCCGGAGGTCGTGCCGTTCCAGGTGAAGACCACGTCGGTGTCGAAATCGACCGAGGAGAGATCGACGATCTCGCCATACCCGGCCTCGATCTTCTCCGCGTCGATCTTGAGCTGTTTGATCACGTCGGTGACCCAACCGGAGCCGAAGCTTTCCCAGGCGAGCATCGTCGCCTTGCGCGGGCCGAGCAGGGACCACATCGCCATTTCCACGGCGCCGGTGTCCGACGCGGGCACGATGCCGATCTTGTAGTCGGCCGGCACGCCAAGCAGGTCGCGCGTCTCTTCGATCGCGGCGAGCAGCTTTTCCTTGCCGACGGCAGCGCGATGCGACCGGCCAAGCGCGGCGTCGGAAAGCATGTTCAGGTCAAAATCGGGGATCTTGGCGCAGGGGCCAGAGGAGAATCGCGGATTTGCCGGCCGCGATGCCGGAGCGTTGTTCGCCATTGGTAGTAACCTTCCAGTCATACGCCCCTCGTTGGGGAGGGGTGTCCCGCCGCCGGTCATACTCTCGCGAAAGGGTTTCGACAACTGGAAAACGGGGCAGTGGCATAACGACGCCGGGCCGGCGCGGGTCTGTCAGTGCGGCCGGTCGTGTCCCGAGATATGTCTCACGGGCGGGCCGTACAGCAGCTCCGGCGGCACGTCACGCGTGACGAGCGTCAGCTGCGGGAAGATATTAAGCAGTTCTTCGCGGCATTCCCGCTTCAGGCCCGAAAGCGCCATCGGGCCGGGGTACATGCTTTCGGTCGCGATGCCCTCGGCAAAGACCAGTTCGTGCCGGTCGAACATCAGATGCACATAGGTGATCTTCTTGCGACCCTGCGCCGCGCGCACCCCGCGCCAGTTCTCCTTGAGCATCTGCGCCGCGCGGATCAGCCGCCCGCCTGTGCCGTCCAGAAAGGCGTGCTGGCGCGACACCAGCAGATCCCGCTGCGACCCGAGCACCCAGGACTTGATCGCCACCGGTCGCAGCCGTTCGTCCGCGTCCAGCCGCGCCTGCCCAAGCCGGGTCGTGCCGATCCAGCGCAGCGGCTGCGGACCGTTGTCGCGTGTCTCGACCAGGTCGCCCGGCTGCAGCGTCTCGATCCGTACCTCTCCGCCCGGAGTGCGGATCCGGGTCCCGGCAGTGAAGCAGGCGACACCGACGTTGTCGGTCCGGAAGGCCGACCGGTCGACGCCCTGAAACACCAACCCGCCTCCGGCGAACAGCGTGTTGTTGGAATAGTCGACCGTACCGGAGTTCGACTGGTTCAGGATCCCGTCGTCGTCGAAGTCCGCGCGCAGTTCGGCAAGGTTGTCGTAATATTCGTAAAGGTGAATGTAGTCGTTGTTCAGCAGGTTGCCGTCGCCAAGCGCGCCGGTGTTGCCGGTGTTGAAATCGGTGATCGTGTCGATCCCGTCCCCCGGCTGGTACTGGAAGACGTCGTTGCCGTCACCGCCGGTGAGGCTGTCGTTGCCGGTACCGCCCTGAAGCGTATCGTTGCCGGAATCCCCGTTGATCGTGTCATTGCCTGACCCGCCGGTGAGGCTGTCGTTGCCCGACCCGCCGAAAAGCTGGTCGTCCCCGCTCATACCGTGAATCGCGTCACCGCCCGACCCGCCATAGACGACGTCATGCCCGGCTCCGCCGTAGATCAGGTCGCTGCCGCCGTCGCCGCTGACGGTATCGTTGCCGCCATAGGCGTTTATCCAGTCGGCCCCGGTGGTGATCTGGTTGCCATTGGCGTCCGTGTAGCCAAGCGACATGGAGTCGCTGCCCGAGGTGCCCTCCGTCGGGCTTGCGAAATCGGCGGCATAGCGGCTTCCGGCCAGATCGCCGTTGTCGTCGCCCGTGTTGCTGTGGACGGAGGTCAGGATCAGCGACTCGATCGGCTTGGCCTCGAGCTGCGCCTGATCGGAGTTGTAGGACAGTTCCGGCACAAGGTAGCTGCGCCCCGCCGTATCCTGCAGCACGTAGGCGCGCACGTTGGCGGTGGTGCCGTCGATATAGGTCAGCGTGATGTTGTAGCGGGCTGCGCCGTCGAAGGACTGGATCGACCCGCCGTTGATCCGGAACGTGTCGTAGCCGCCGCCGTTGTCGAAGTCGTAGCTGCTGTTGTCGTCCTCGCTCAGATCGACGGCGGAAAGCGTCCGGATCTGGGAATAAAGCGGTGCCGCCGCGCTGCCATAGCTGCCCAGGATCGCGGAGGCGCTTTCTGCGATCTCGTTCCCTTGGGACGTGTCGATCTTGGAGAGCGTCCCCAGATATATGACTTCAAAGGTCGTCGGCACTTTATCTTGTGGATACTCCGCCTTTCGGCGATCCGCCTCCCGGTAAACTGGTACATTTTTCAAGGACCTGTATGCAGGCGAAATAAGGTATTTCTTAGGACAAGATTTGACTTCTGCATGCCCGCCTTTGCCAATTTGAATGACCTCGCCGGAAGGCCCGCAGAATTCCGCCATGCGGGTTTCCGTTTGCACCCGCGCCCCGACGCGCTAGGGTCGGAGCAAAGAGGAGGCCCGCCATGCAACTGACTGATTCCCGCGAGATCTCTGCGGACCGGGCCACCGTCTACGCCGCACTGCTGTCGCCCGAGGTGCTGAAAGCCTGCGTGCCGGGCTGCGAGGAACTCACCGGCTCTCCGGACGACGGGTTCGAGGCCACGGTGGTGCAGAAGGTCGGCCCCGTGAAGGCCACCTTCAAGGGCGCGGTCACTGTCTCCAATCTCAACGAACCGGAAAGCCTGACGCTGTCGGGCGAGGGCAAGGGCGGCGCGGCCGGTTTCGCCAAGGGCGGGGCCAATGTCCGGCTGGAAGAGATCGAGGGCGGCACCCGCCTGCATTACGAGGTCGAGGCAAAGGTCGGTGGAAAACTGGCCCAGCTTGGAAGCCGGATCATCGACGGTTTCGCCAAGAAAATGGCCGACCAGTTCTTCGAGAATTTCGAGAATGTCGTCGAGGGCAACGATGCCTCCGACGCACCAGATCAGGACGGCGACCAGCCGAAAAAAGGCTGGTTCAAACGCATCACGTCCTGAACGCAGCAAGCCGGAAAGACCGGCCAGCAACGGGAGGAAACAGATGAAAGTCACGATGACGGTCAATGGCAAGTCCATGTCCGGCGAGGTCGAGGGGCGCACGCTTCTCGTCACGTTCCTGCGCGAGGAGCTGGGCCTGACCGGCACCCATGTCGGCTGTGACACCAGTCAGTGCGGCGCCTGCACGGTCCATGTCGACGGCAAGCAGGTGAAGGCCTGCACCATGTTCGCCGCCGAGGCCGATGGCGCCACAGTCGGCACGATCGAGGGGCAGGCGAACAAGGACGGCTCGCTCAACGTGATTCAGCAGGCATTCCAGGATCACCACGGGCTCCAGTGCGGATTCTGCACACCCGGCATGGTAATGGCCGCCGCCTCGCTTCTCGAAGTGAACCCCAAGCCGAGCGAATCCGAAATCCGCGAGCATCTGCAGGGCAACATCTGCCGCTGCACCGGCTACCACAACATCGTGAAAGCCATCCTCGCGGCCTCCGGTCAGGAGGTCCCGGCGGTCGCCGCCGAATAAGACGACGGGACGCGGCAGGCGGGAGGGCCGGCCGCGGGCACTACCGTGGGGTGCACGGGAGAGCACCCGAACTAAGGGAGGAATGACCATGCCCAAGGACGGCATCGGCGCCAGCACCAAGCGGCGCGAAGACCTGCGTTTTCTGACCGGAACCGGTCGCTACACCGACGACATCAACCTTGCCAAACAGCTTCACGTCCACTTCCTGCGCGCCGACGTGGCCCATGCCACGCTGAACGCGGTCGATACGGACTCGGCCGCTGACATGCCCGGCGTGCACCGCATCTTCACCGCGAAGGATTTCGAAGGCGTCGGCGGTCTGCCCTGCGGCTGGCAGGTGACGGACAAACACGGCCAGCCCATGCAGGAACCCAAGCATCCGATCATGGCCGAGGGCAAGATCCGCCACGTGGGTGAGATCATCGCCGCCGTGGTCGCCGACAGCCTCGACGAGGCCCGCGACGCCGCCGAGGCGATTGTCGTGGACTACGACGAACTGCCCGCCGTCATCGACATGAAGAAGGCCTGCGAGCAGGGCGCGACCAAGGTCCATGACGACCTGACCTCGAATCTCTGCTACGACTGGGGCTTCGTGGAAGAGAACAAGGCGGCCGTCGAGGAGGCCTTCGCCAAGGCCGCCCATGTCACCACACTGGAACTGGTGAACAACCGCCTCGTCGCCAACCCGATGGAGCCGCGCGTGGCTGTTGGCGACTATACCGCCCACGACGGCATGTCGACGCTCTACACCACCTCGCAGAACCCGCATGTGATCCGCCTGCTCATGGGCGCCTTCGTGCTCGGCATCCCGGAACACAAGCTGCGCGTGGTGGCCCCGGATGTCGGCGGCGGCTTCGGCACCAAGATCTTCCATTACGCGGAGGAAGCCTTCTGCACCTTCGCTGCCAAACAGCTGAAACGCCCCGTGAAATGGACCTCCACCAGGTCGGAAGCCTTCATCTCGGATGCCCATGGCCGCGACCATGTGACGAAGATCGAACTGGCGCTTGATGCGGACAATAACTTCACCGCCGTGCGCACCGACACCTACGCCAACATGGGTGCCTACCTGTCGACTTTCGCGCCCTCGGTCCCGACTTGGCTGCATGGCACGCTGATGGCGGGCAACTACCGCACGCCTCTGGTCTACGTGAACGTGAAGGCTGTCTTCACCAACACCGTTCCCGTCGATGCCTATCGCGGCGCCGGCCGGCCCGAGGCGACCTTTCAGCTGGAACGCGTGATCGACAAGGCCGCGCGCGAACTTGGTGTCGATCCTGCCGAACTGCGCCGCCAGAACTTCATCACGACGGACATGTTCCCCTATGCCACCCCGGTGGCCGTCGAATACGACACCGGCAACTACCACGCCACGCTCGACAAGGCGCTGGAGCTGGCGGACGTGAAGGGCTTCGACGCCCGCGCCGCCGAGTCCAAGGCGAAGGGCAAACTGCGCGGCCTCGGGATTTCGAACTATATCGAAGCCTGCGGCATCGCGCCCTCCAACCTCGTTGGTCAGCTCGGTGCCCGCGCCGGGCTCTACGAATCCGCCACCGTGCGCGTCAACGCGACCGGCGGAATTGTCGTCATGACCGGATCGCACAGCCACGGACAGGGACACGAGACGACCTTCCCGCAGGTCATCGCCGACATGATCGGCATCTCCGCCGATCAGGTTGAGATTGTGCACGGCGACACTGCCAACACCCCCATGGGCATGGGCACCTACGGATCCCGCTCTATCGCGGTCGGTGGTTCGGCCATGGTGCGCGCGGCGGAGAAGGTCATCAACAAGGCCAAGAAGATCGCCGCCCATATCATGGAGGCCTCTGACAGCGATATTGAACTTAAAGATGGCAAGTTCACCGTCGCGGGCACCGACAAGTCGCTGAACTGGGGCGATGTGACTCTGGCCGCCTACGTCCCGCACAACTACCCGCTCGACCAGATTGAACCGGGGCTTGAGGAGACGGCCTTCTACGACCCGGCCAACTTCACTTATCCCTCCGGCACCTACATCTGCGAGGTCGAGGTGGATGAGGACACCGGCAAGGTCGACGTGCTTTCCTTCACCGCTGCGGACGATTTCGGCAACGTCATCAACCCGATGATCGTCGAAGGTCAGGTGCAGGGCGGCGTGGGGCAGGGGATCGGTCAGGCGCTGCTTGAGAACTGCTCCTACGACGCGGACGGCCAGCTCCTCTCCGCTTCCTACATGGATTACGCCATGCCCCGCGCGGCGGACCTGCCGATGATCACCGTGGACCACTCCTGCCAGACCCCCTGCACGCACAACCCGCTTGGCGTGAAGGGCTGCGGGGAGGCCGGGGCGATCGGCTCTCCGCCCGCGCTGGTAAACGCGGTGCTCGACGCGCTGAACCGGAATGGCCACGCGGTTGCGCATATCGACATGCCGCTCTCGCCGTCCCGCGTCTGGTCGGCCATGAACAAATGATCTACGCTGCCCCGCAACAGGGGCGGCGCTCCACCTCAGGGAGTTGATAAGATGTACAATTTCGAATTCGTGAAACCCGCGACGCTCGACGAGGCGCTGGCCGCGCTGAAGGACGAGGATGCCCAGCCCCTTTCCGGCGGCCAGACCCTGATCCCGACGCTGAAACAGCGCCTGAACCAGCCCGGTACGCTGGTCAGCCTGCTTGGCATCAAGGACCTCGTTGGCGTCTCCTCCGATGGAGGAACCCTCACGATCAAGGGCGCCACCAACCATGCCACGGTCGTAAAAGAGACCGCGTCGACCTTTCCCGGCCTGTCCGCTCTCGTGGCGAAGATCGGCGACCCGGCGGTCCGCAACCGCGGCACCATCGGTGGTTCGGTCGCCAACAACGACCCTTCCGCCTGCTATCCCGCCGCGATCATGGCCTGCCAGGGCACCGTGATGACCAATGCGCGCGAAATCCCGGCGGATGACTTCTTCCAGGGCATGTTCGCCACCGCACTGGAGGAGGGAGAGATCGTGACCGGCGTGAAATTCCCGATCCCCGCCGCCTCGAACTACCAGAAGTTCGAACAGCCCGCCTCCCGCTTCCCGCTGACCGGCGTGTTTGTCGCGAAATACGGCGACCGGGTCGGCGTCGGCGTGACGGGTGCCTCGAACAACGGCGTCTTCCGCTGGAAGGAAGCCGAGGAGGCGCTGGCGTCCAACTTCTCCGCCGATGCGATCAAAGGCCTGTCGGTGCCATCGGACGACATGATCTCCGATCTGCACGGTTCTGCCGAATACCGCGCGCATCTCGTAAAGGTGCTGACCGGCCGCGCCGTCGCCGCCTGCTGAAATAACTGAAACGGGGGGCGACGGCCCCCCTTTCATCTTGCCGGAAATATCCCGGGGAGCACGAGGGGCAGCGCCCCTCGTTCCGGCATCAGCCTACTGCACCCAGTCCGGCGCGATCCTGACCTCTGCGCAATCGACGAACCGCGCCATCCGGCCCAGCTCCGCCTCCAGTTTCGCCAGCCGCCCTTTCGACGCCCGCACCCCCGGTTCCAGCCACAGCTTGCTGACCTCCAGGACCCCGGCCTCCCGGTCCGATTTCATGTCGATCCGCCCGATCACGCTTTCGCCTTCGAGGATAGGAAAGACGTAGTACCCGTATTGGCGTTTCTCCGCAGGCACAAAGATTTCAATGCGATAGAAGAAGCCGAACAGCCTCTCCGCCCGGTTCCTGTCGCGCAGCGCCGGGTCGAAGGGCGACAATACCCGCACCCGCCCCGGGGCCTCCGGCAAGGCCGCCGCCTCCTCCGCCACACCCGGCCAGGCGACTGAACGGCGCGCCTTGCCGTCGTGGCCGATCACGTCGACCTCCTGCACCCGGCCCGTTGCTAGGGCCCGCGCCACCCAGTCCTTCGCCTCCGCCGGCGTGACATGTGCCCAGAAGGCCGCGATCTCTCCCGAGGTCGCGAAACCAAGCCGGTTCAGCGCCTCACGGCAGAACCATTCGACCGCCTCTTCAGGCTCTGGCCGCGCTTCGGCGCAGGGCAGGGGATAGCAGCGTTCCGGAAGATCATAGAATTTCTGAAATCCCTGACGCCCCGAAATGGCCAGCGATCCGGTCCGCCACAGGAACTCCAGCGCAGCCTTTGAAGGATGCCAGTTCCACCAGCCGCCCGACTGCCCGCGGTGCTCCTCCGCGATCAGGTCAGAGGACCGCACCGGCCCGTGATCGCCGACATGCGCCAGCACCCTGTCAAGCTCGTCCACATAGGCTTCACCCTGCCAGTTCTTCCATTTTTCCGTCAGGCTCGCCCGCGACCGTTCGAACGGCAGGTGCCAGTAGCGGTAGAACTCCGCCGGGATGATGGAGGCGTCGTGCGTCCAGTGCTCGAACAGCGCCCTGTCCTTCTCGATCAGCCGCGCCAGCGCCTTGGGGCGATAGGCGGGACGGCGGGCGAACAGGATCATGTGATGCGCCCGTTCGACCGTGCTGACCGAATCCACCTGGACGAAACCAAGTGCCCGGATGACAGACAGAAGGTCCTCCCCCTTGCCCGGCCCCGCCGGAGCTTCGCCAAGCAGATGCCGGTGCAGGAACAGCCGCCGCGCGGCGCGATTGTCCAGAACCGGGCGCGCCATGGCTCAGGGCGCGCGCAGCGTGTCGCCGGGGTTGATGACCGGCGTCAGTTCCACCTTGCCCGAAGGCGCGTCCTCGCCGTTCAGCCGGGCAAGGATGATTTCCGCCGCGCGCCGCCCGATCTCCTGCCGGCAGCTGTCCATGGTGGCCAGCTTGCTTGGCAGCCCGTGCAGAAGCTGAACGTCGTTGAACCCCGCCATGCCGACCGCGCCGGGCACGTCATACCCCTGTTCGCGCATCCAGAGCAGCCCCCCGGCTCCGATCATATCGTTGGAATAATACAGGAAATCCAGTTCCGGAGACCGCGCCATCATCGCCGCCGTCATCTCCCGCCCCTTCCCGAGGGCAGAGCCGTTCGTATAGAATTCCTGGTCCTCGATCTCCACGCCGCCCTTGGCCAGCGCCTCGGTGAATCCCTCGAACCGCTTGCGCGCGCGGTGGTCCAGGCCAAGCCGCGTGCCCATGTAGCCGATCCGCCGATAACCCGCGGCAAGGATCGCCTTCGCCATCTCCCGGCCCGCGCGGCGGTGCGATATCCCGACGGCGGAATCAACCGGCGTTCCGTCCGTATCCATGATCTCGATCACCGGGATCCCGGCTGCCGCCAGCATCGCGCGCGACGCATCCGAATGCTCCAGCCCCGCGATGATGACGCCGGAGGGCCGCCAGGAGAGCATCTCGTAAAGGACCTTCTCCTCCTTTTCCGGCAGGTAGTCCGTGACGCCCACGACCGGCTGAAGCTCCGTTTCCTCCAGCACGCGGCTGATCCCGGTCATCACCTCCGGAAACACCATGTTGGACATCGAAGGGATGATGACCGCGACGAGGTTGACCCTTTGGCTCGCCAGTGCGCCGGCGATCTTGTTCGGCACGTAGCCAAGCTGGCGCGCGGCCTCCAGTACCTTCTGTCGGGTCGTTGGGGACACGTCGCCCCGGTTGCGCAGCACCCGGCTGACAGTCATTTCCGAAACGCCTGACGCTTCGGATACATCGCGGAGCGTCAGCGGACGGCGGTCGGATGGGGGCACGAAAATTGTCCTGTAGATTGGACTTGAACGATAACCCGCAGCGCCGGACCGATCAAGCGTGAAGGCCGGCACACCCGGTGCGCCACCTTTGGGGGGCGGCGAATTTGTCATCCCCGGGGCGGATGCGGGCATGACAATCCCGCCCCGGTCCGCTAAGAGGTCCGCGGCCGACCCCGTGGCTCAACTGGATAGAGCAGCCCCCTCCTAAGGGGCAGGTTACAGGTTCGAATCCTGTCGGGGTCACCACTTCCCCGTGGGGCAGTCCTCTCAGTCGTCCGGTCGCGCCAGTTCCCAGAGCGAATCCGTCGTCGCGTAGTCCCGGTAGCCCAGTCTCGCCAGCGGCGCGGCGGCGGCGGTGTCGAAGCGCCCTTCGCGGATATATTCGTCGCGGATGTGGGTCCGGACGACCTCTCCAATCACGAGGAAACGGTTCAGCGCCCTGCCGTGCCGGTCCTTCAGCGGCTCTACCGAAACGGTCACGCATTCCAGCGCCGCCGGGCTCTCCGCCACGAAAGGGGTGCGGATTTCGACCGGCGTGCCTTCGGTCAGTCCGGCGAGGGCGAATTCGTTGGCCCCGTCCGGATGTGCGCCCGAGGAGACGTTCATCGCGTGGCTTAACGGCTCCGTCGCGAGAGAGAAGGTGAATTCCCCCTGCGCCTGCGCATTGGCGGGCGAATGCTTCATCCCCTCGCTGGTAAAGCCGATCATGTGCGGATTGTTCCCGAGCGGCATGAAAAACGAATAAGGGGCGAGGTTCGGGATCCCCTCGGCATTCAAGGTGCCGATCCAGCCGATCGGGCGCGGCGCGACGATGGCTTTGAACGGATCGTGCGGCAGGATGGCGGGGCGGTCGGAGCCGTAATGCATGGCGGGCCTTTCATGTCGTTCCGGGCGGGCAGCGCCCTTTACCGACCTTCCGGGAAAGCCGCGCCGGGATCAATGCCGCGCAGGGTGGCCCGCCACCGCCCAAAATTCCGGCACGCCCTCGCGGGAATCGACGGCGCCTGCCCGTCCGCCGGGCACAGTTTTGCCGCGCTTGTCTCTTTCAATTTCTGCTGCGTCGCAAATCGCGCATCCTGGGTCCGGACGCATCGCTATCACCGGCCCAGGCAAGGCAGGGCTTCGGCGCTGCTTTCCGGGAAGCCGGTGCGAACCCGGCGCTGCCCCCGCAACGGTAGGACCGTCCGCGCAGCACCCCGCCGGGAGGAGGAGCCCCGCCGGACAAGGTGCCGCCCCCGCAAGGGAAGACGGCCAAGCCCGCGCCCCGGAACCGCCATGACGTCGATCCGCGGGTGGCGGACGGATCCCGACACGGGCCCGCGGTGCTTCGCCCCGCCGCGTGCCCCGGAGATCCGGCTATCCCGCACTTGTTCACCAACGGGCGTCAGGAGGTCAGTCGATGACCGCACTCACCCAGCTTCTCGCGCGGCGGACCCCCGGCCATGCGCTCCAGCAGCCGTTCTACACCGACCCCGACATTTTTGCCGCGGACATGGAGACGATCTTCTACCGCGACTGGCTGTTCGCCATTCCCGCCTGCGAACTGGTCAAGACCGGGTCCTACGTGACCTACGACGTCGGCAGCTATTCGGTCATCATCGTCAAGGGGGCGGACGGGGTGATCCGCGCCTTCCACAACTCCTGCCGCCACCGTGGCTCGGTCATCTGTTCCGCCGCGAAGGGCACGGTGCCGAAACTGGTCTGTCCCTATCACCAGTGGACCTACGAACTGGACGGCCGCCTGCTCTGGGCGCGCGACATGGGGCCGGAGTTCGACCCGACGAAACACGGGCTCAAGCCGGTGCACTGCCGCGAGGTCGCCGGTCTCGTCTACATCTGCCTCGCCGCCGAGGCGCCGGATTTCGACGCCTTCGCATCGCTGGTCACGCCCTACCTGGAAATCCACGACCTCGCCAATGCCAAGGTCGCCTTCCAGTCCTCGATCATCGAGAAGGGCAACTGGAAACTGGTCTGGGAAAACAATCGCGAGTGCTATCACTGCGCGGGCAACCACCCCTCGCTCTGCCGCACTTATCCCGAAGACCCGACGATCTCCGGCGTTGCCGCCGACGGCAATTTCCCCCCGAAGGTCGAGGCGCATTTCCAGCGCAACGAAGCCGCCGGCGCGCCCTCGCGCTTCGTGCTGGACGACGGCGGGCAGTTCCGCATCGCCCGGATGCCGCTGCTTGACGGTGCGGAAAGCTACACCATGGACGGCAAGCTGGCGGTGAAGAAAAAGCTGGGGCGCGTGCCTTTCAACGACTCCGGCACGCTGCTGATGTTCAACTACCCGACCACCTGGAACCACTTCCTGCCGGATCATTCGCTGACCTTCCGCGTCACCCCGGTCGGCCCGCAGGAAACCCGCGTGACAACCACCTGGCTGGTCCACAAGGACGCGGTGGAAGGCGTGGATTACGACCTCAAGCGCCTGACCGAGGTCTGGGAGCATACCAACGATGAGGACCGAATCGTCGTGGAGAACAACCAGAAGGGCATAAATTCGCCCGCCTACCAGCCCGGCCCCTATTCCAAGACCCACGAGGACGGCGTGATACAGTTCGTCGACTGGTACTGCCGGACGATGGCGGAACGCACCGACCCGAAAGCCATGGCGGCGGAGTGAGCATGAAAGACCTGATCCCATCCCCCTCCGGCCCCGTCTGGGACGGTACGCAGGACCTCGTCTGCGTGACTGTCGTGCCCGAGAACCACAACACGGCCTCCTTCACCTTCCGGTCTGCGGACGGGGCGCTGTTCGACTACCTGCCGGGCCAGTTCATCACGCTGGAAATCCCGGTTGAGGGCGGGCCGGTGCATCGCACCTACACGCTCTCCTCGTCCCCCTCGCGGCCCCGCTCGATCACCGTGACGGCCAAGGCGCAGGCGGATTCGGTCGGCACCAGATGGATGATGGAGAACCTCAAGCCCGGCGTGCGCCTCCGCGCCTTCCCGCCAGCGGGGCTGTTCACCCACTTCAATCACCCTGCCGAGAAATACCTGTTCATCTCCGCCGGGTCCGGCATCACGCCCGTCATGTCGATGACCACCTTCATGTGGGATCTCGGCGACGCGCCCGACATCGTCTTCATCAACTGCGCCCGCCGCCCGTCGGAGATCATCTTCAAGGACCGGCTGGAACACATGGCCGCCCGGGTCCCCGGCATCCACCTGAAATGGGTGGTCGAGGGGCCGGAACCCTACAAGCCCTGGACCGGGTTCGAGGGGCAGTTCAACCAGCTGATGCTGGGCCTGATGGCGCCCGACTACCTTGAGCGGGAGGTCTTCTGCTGCGGCCCCGAACCCTTCATGACCGCCGTGCGCGAGGCGCTGGCGGGGCTGGGTTTCGACATGGAGCGTTACCATCAGGAAAGCTTCCAGGCGCCGGTGGAAAAGGCCTCCGACCTGCCGGAACTCGACGACGTGATCCCGGACGACGACACCAAGGCCGAGGTGGTCTTCGCGTCGTCGGGCGTCACCGCCAAGGTGCGGGAGACCGACACGATCCTCGCCGCGGCCCGCGCCAACGGGCTGAACATCCCCTCGGGCTGCACCTTCGGAGTCTGCGGCACCTGCAAGACGCGCAAGCTGTCGGGCGAGGTGCACATGGTGCACAACGGCGGCATTTCCGACGACGACATCGAGGACGGCTGGATCCTCGCCTGCTGCTCGCACCCGATCGGCAAGGTCGAGGTCGAGGTCTGATCCCGACCGTCGGCAGGGGAGGGCGCTGCCCTCCCCCGGCGCTCACGCGCCTCCCCCTCCCGGGATATTTGCGAAACCAAAGAGAAAGGGACAGTGACGCCCGCCGGGCTCCCTCTCGTCTACGGGAATGGGGGCTGAGGTGAGGGGGTGCATGGCTGACGAAGGCGCAGCGATGCGTCCGACACGCCTCGCCCTCTGGTCATTTCCCGACGATCCCGCCAAGGTGCGCGCGACCAATCGAAGGACCCCCAGACATGACCCGCACCGGTGCCCGCATCCTCGTCGACCAGCTGCTGATACAGGGCGTCGACCGCGCCACCTGCGTGCCGGGGGAAAGCTATCTCTCCGTGCTGGACGCGCTGATCGGATCGGGCGTCGATCTGCTGACCTGCCGGCAGGAAGGTGGCGCGGCGATGATGGCCGAAGCCTACGGCAAATTGACCGGCCGCCCCGGCATCTGCTTCGTCACCCGCGGCCCCGGCGCGGCCAATGCCATGGCGGGGGTCCATGTCGCGGCGCAGGATTCCACGCCGGTGATCCTGTTCGTCGGCCAGGTCGCGCGCGACATGCGGCACCGCGAAGCCTTCCAGGAATGGGACTACGGTCAGGTCTTCGGCACCATCGCCAAATGGGCGGTCGAGATCGACGACGCCGCCCGTATCCCCGAACTGCTCGCCCGCGCCTTCCGGGTTGCCACGCAGGGCCGGCCCGGCCCCGTGGTGATCGCCCTGCCCGAAGACATGCTTGTCGATGAGGCCGAGGTGCCCGACGCCCCGAAGGCAGCCCCGATCGCGATCACCCCGTCGGCCTCCGGGATAGCCGACCTCACCGAGCGGCTGGCACAGGCGGAACGCCCTATGGTCATCCTTGGCGGCGGCGGCTGGCACGGCGCGACCCGCGACGCGATGATCGGCTTTGCAGAACGCCACGCCCTGCCGGTCTGTGTCGAATTCCGCCGTGGCGGCAGCTTTCCGGCGGATCATCCGAACTATGCCGGTGACCTTTCCATCGGCGCGAACCCGAAGCTGGTAAAGGCGATCAGGGACGCCGACCTGCTTCTTCTGCTCGGCGGGCGGCTGTCGGAGATGCCGTCGCAGAACTACACGCTCCTGCCGATCGGTCCGGGGGACGACCGGCTGGTGCATCTCCACCCCGATCCGGAGGAGGTCGGCCGCGT
Source organism: Primorskyibacter flagellatus (assembly GCF_014638275.1). GTDB lineage: Bacteria > Pseudomonadota > Alphaproteobacteria > Rhodobacterales > Rhodobacteraceae > Pseudooceanicola > Pseudooceanicola flagellatus_A. The sequence continues at coordinate 2,511,707 of NZ_BMFJ01000001.1, read as the reverse complement.
CTACCAGCCTGGCCTCGGCCTGATCGGAACCGCCGACGGCTTTGTCGAGGCCATCGCCGGCCTGCCCGCGCCGAAACGCAACTCCGACTGGGTCGATGCCTGCCGCCAGAACTATCTCGACTGGTCCACCGATCCACTGCCTCTGCCCGGCCGCTTCCAGATGGGAGAGGTCATCTGCTGGCTGCGCGACACCCTCGGCCCCGACGCGGCGATCACCAACGGGGCGGGCAACTTCGCCACCTGGATCAACCGGCACTACCGTTTCCGCGATCACGGCAGCCAGCTGGCTCCGACCTCCGGCTCCATGGGCTACGGCCTTCCGGCGGCGATCATGGCGAAACGGCAGCGGCCCGGGGCGGTGTCGGTCTGTGTGGCCGGGGACGGCGACATCATGATGACGGTGCAGGAACTGGCGACGGCGGCGCAGTTCGACATCCCCGTCATCGTGCTGGTCATCGACAACGGCATGTTCGGCACGATCCGCATGCATCAGGAGCGGGAATACCCCGGACGCGTCTCCGCCACCGACCTGAAGAACCCGGACTTCGCGGCCATGGCCGCCGCAATGGGGTGCCACGCCGAAACGGTGCATGACACCGCCGATTTCGCCGCCGCCTTCAACCGCGCGACGGAGTCGGGCAGGCCCGCGCTGATCCACTGCTTCCTCGATCCCGAGGCTCTGACAATCGCCAAGACCCTCTCGGACGTCAGGGCGGGCAAGTGACCGGACCCATGGGCGCGACGATCCCCTTCTTCGACGGCCACAATGACCTGCTGCTGAAGATGACCCTCGGCCGGGTCACGGCAGAGGAAGTGCGCGACGGCCATCGCAACGGCCAGATCGACCTGCCCCGCGCGCAGGCCGGAGGCCTGGGCGGCGGGTTTTTCGCTCTCTTCGTGCCGACGCCGGGCGGGCCTGGCATGGACATGAAGGCGATGCGGCAGGACAGCTACGATCTGCCCCTGCCGGCCGCGGTCGACCACGCCCATGCCCTGACGAAGGTCCGCGAAGGTATCGCCCATTTCAACCGGCTGGCGGAACTGGGTGTTATCGTTCCCTGCACCACCGCGGCGGAGGTCGAGGCCGCGCTGCCCGGTCCCGCCCTCGCCGCTGTCCTGCACATGGAAGGGGCGGAGGCCATCGGTCCGGACTTTGCCGAACTCGACGACCTGTACGCGGCGGGGCTCAGGTCGCTTGGCCCGGTCTGGTCGCGCCCGACGGCCTATGGGCATGGCGTGCCCTTCCGCTATCCCGCGACTTCGGACATCGGGCCGGGGCTGACCGGGGCCGGCAAGGCGCTAATCCGCGAATGCAACCGCCGCCGCATCATGATCGACCTCAGCCACCTGAACATGGCGGGCCTGCGCGACGTCGCCGGGATTTCGGACGCGCCGCTGGTCGCCACCCATTCCAACGCCCATGCCGTGACTCCCTCCGCCCGCTGCCTGACCGAGGGGGAACTGAGGATCATCGCTGAAACCGGCGGCGTGGTCGGCATCAATTTCGGCACCTGTTTCCTGCGCCCGGACGGCAAGTTTGTCCCCAACTGCCCGCTGGAGCATCTGTTGCGCCACCTCGACCACCTCCTGTCGATCCTCGGGGAGGACGGGGTCGCCTTCGGGTCGGACTTCGACGGGGCGATCGTGCCGGACTGGATGAACCACTGCGGCGGGCTGGCGAACCTGCGCACGGGCCTGCTGGATCACGGTGTCGGAGAGGCGCTTTTGACCAAGCTGGCGCATGGCAACTGGCTCCGGGTGCTGCGCGCGACCTGGGGCGGGTAGGCGCGCGAAGCCAACACTCGAAGCACTCCCCTCCCCCAGTCAGGGGGAGGGCCAGGGAGGGGGCGACACCGCCCGCCAAAACCGCGCAGTCACCGCCCCTGCGCATCCCGCACCAAGGCGGCGAACCGGAAGAACCCGTGCACCATCTTCGAATAGGGCATCAGCAGGAACAGCGTCATCACCGCGCCGAGGTGCAGTGCGAACACCGGCGCCACCAGTCCCGTTCCCGTCACCGCGTAAAGCAGCAGGCCCGACCCGCCGGTCAGCGCCAGCAGCAGCACGAACGCCATCTCCCCGCCCCAGACCGCCGGATCGCCAAGCCCGCGGTCGCCCTTGGGCTTCAGCGCCGCCAGCCCGACAGCGCCTAGCGTCAGCAGCAGCCCGCCCGGCACCCCGAACAGCTTCGGCACCGAAAACGGCCCGTAAGGCGCGGGCCAGCCGAGGTAGTGCAGCACCGTCCCCGAAAGGGTCGAGGCGAAGCACAGCAGGAACCCCCACATCACCGCCTGATGCATGGCGCGACGGGCGTTGGAGAACCGCTCTTCCTTCTCGAAGTTGCAGCCCTGTCCCTGTCCGCCGTCTAGATTGCGCATCCGCCCCGCCGACCGCGCGGCCGATACCACATGCGCCAGCCGCACCGGCCCGCCACCAACCTTCCGCCAGTAGCGCCGCAGTGACACCCCGATGACCGCCAAGGGGGCGAGGAAAGCCGGAAGGAAGATCGCCACCAGCACCCCGTGCGGGATCACGTCATAGAACGTCCGCCCGCCGCCGCGCGCCAGCAGAACCATCACCGCCACTGCCAGCACCAGAAGCCCGGCCAACGCCACGCCGTGCCGCTGGAACACACGCGCCAGCGGGGCAGGCACGGCAAAGTCCTCCCAGCTTTCGGTCCGCACCTCGGCCAGCGCGCGCGGCAGGTTCAGGGCGAATTCGTGCGGCTCGGTATACTGGCAGGCGTAGTAGCAGCCCCGGCAGTTGTGACAAAGGTTCGCCAGCTGCGTGATGTCCCCGTCCGCAAAGGCTTTCTGCCGGGTGATTGCGGGAAAGACCGCGCAATAGCCCTCGCAATAGCGGCAGGCGTTGCAGATCTCGATCTGCCGCCGCGCTTCGGGAATGGTATCAAGCGACATAGGCGGCGGCCTCCCGTCCCGCGATGCGTCCGAAGACCGTGCCGATAGTCATGCCGAACCCGGCCAGATATCCCTGGCCGAGGATCGAGCCCGCCATCGTCTCACCGGCGGCCCAGATATTGGGATAATTGCCTTCCGGCCCCGCCACCTGCGCATTCCGATCCACCTTCAGCCCGAGATAGGTGAAGGTCACGCCGGGCCGGAGCGAATAGCCGTAGAACGGAGGGTCGGTGATCGGCCGCGCCCAATTGGTCTTGGGCGGGTCCAGGTCTTCGGTGCTCAGCCCGTCCAATTCCTGCGGACGGAAAGCGCCCTCCCGGCAGGCCGCGTTGAACTCTGTCACCGTCGCCGCCAGCGCCGATCCGTCGATCCCCAGCTTCGCCCCCAGTTCCTCTACCGTGTCCGCCACGACCGGAGGGAACACCGAGGGCATGAACAGGTCGAGCGACCGGGAGTCGATCACCGAATAGGCCACCTGATCCGGCTGTGCCGCGACCAGCCGCCCCCAGATCGCGTAACGCTTGGGCCAGACGTCCTCGCCCTCGTCATAGAACCGTTTCCCGTCCCGGTTCACCACGACCGAGAAGGGCACGCAGTCCAGCCGGGTCACGATCCCGCCGTCGAACTTCGGGGCCCGCCCGTCGATGGCCACCGCATGGCACTGCGTCGGATCGCCCACGCTCTCCGCCCCCTGATCCAGCATGTCCTTGAGAACCACGCCCCGGTTGTAAGGAGTCCCCCGGATCAGGAAGTTCCGCGCTGCCGGCCCCCAGGCCCGCGCCAGCCAGTCGACGTCCGACTGGAACCCGCCCGATGCGATCACGCAGGCCCGCCCCGCGATCCGTTCGATTGGACCCCCGGCAACGGCCACATCCACGCCTTCGAACAGACCATTGTCCATGGCTACATGGCTCACCTGCGCCTCGTAGACCACGGTGATCCCCAGATCCTCCGCACAGGCGTAATAGGCATTCACCAGCGCCTTCCCCCCGCCAAGGAAGAAGGCGTTGGTCCGCGACAGGGACAGCGTGCCCGACAGTGAAGGCTGGAACCGGACGCCATGCGCCTCCATCCATGGCAGCGACTCCTCCGACCCCCGGATCGCCAGCCGCGCCAGCGCCTCGTCGGTCTGGCCCTTGGTGACCTTCAGAAGGTCCTCGTAATACTCGTCCTCGCCATATTCATCCGTCAGCACCGACAGCGGCCCGCGATGCATGCAGCGGAAATTCCGCGTGTGCCGCGAATTGCCCCCGCGATAGGGCTTCGGCGCGCCTTCCAGCACGATCACCCGGCACCCGGCCTCCGCCGCCGTGATCGCAGCGCAGAGCGCCGCGTTGCCGCCGCCGATCACCACCAGATCCCAGGTCATGCCCCGGCCCCCGCCGTCATCTGCCGCATCCGCTGCGCCTGCGCACCCTCGATATGCCGTCGCATCAGCGCCTCCGCCTGCGCGCCGTCCCGCGCCGAAAGGGCGTCGAGCACTGCCGAATGTTCCTCCACCGCCGCCGCCGCCCGCGCTGCATCGCCAAGCGTGGACGGCCCGAGGATCGACATCGTCCGTTCAAGTCCAAGCGCCGCCTGGCTCAGGAAGCGGTTCCGCGCCGCGTCCAGCAGGCGGGCGTGAAATACCCGATTCAGCGCCGCCGCCCGCGCGGGCTCGGTCGCTTCCGCCAGGGCCAGGTTGACCTCAGCCAGCGCCGCCAGTTCCACGGCCGAGGCCATGCGCGCCGCCAGCCGCGCCGCCGTGCCCTCCATGACCGCGCGCATTTCGTAAAGCTCTACCACTTCAGAATAATCCAGCCGTCGTACCGTGGCACCGACACGCGGCACATGGGACACCAGCCCCTCCGCCTCAAGCTGCCGCAGCGCCTCCCGTACCGGAGTGCGCGAGGTCCGGAACCGCGCCGCCAGATCCGCCTCCATCAGCCGGTCGCCGGGACCAAGCGTGCCTGCGCGCAGCATGGCGACCACACGGCCCCGGATGGAACCGTCCTCGTCGCGGGGAAGGGGGATGACGTCGCTCATGCATCCTTGTGTATCCACATGGATGCAATCCGGCAAGCCACATGCCAAAGCCGTGGCGCGCCCCGGCAAACGTGCTATCACCGCCTCAGACAACCGGAGATGCCCGTGAAGCCCGTCCTGATCCTGAACGGCCCCAACCTGAACCTGCTTGGCCAGCGCCAGCCCGAGGTCTACGGCCGCGAAACCCTTGCCGATGTCGAACGGCTCTGCGCCGAAACGGCCTCCTCGCTTGGCCTGAAAACGCAATTCCGCCAGTCCAATCACGAAGGCGCGCTGGTCGAGATGATCCATGAGGCCCGCGCCGAAGCCGCCGCCATCGTGATCAACCCGGCGGCCTACACCCACACTTCCGTGGCCATCCTCGATGCGCTGAACGCCTTCGACGGCCCGGTGATCGAGGTGCATATCTCCAACGTGCACAAGCGCGAAAGCTTCCGCCACCATTCCTACGTCAGCGCCCGCGCCGACGCCGTCATCGCCGGCTGCGGCACCCAGGGCTACGCGCTGGCCCTGCATCGCGTCGCGACCCTTCTGAAAGGCTGAAACCGATGGACCTGCCGAGAAACCGCTTCAAGGCCGCCCTGAAGGACGGCCGCCACCAGCTTGGCTTCTGGAACACCATTGCCGGACCGATCGTCCCCGAGGCGCTGGCGGCTATCGGCTTCGACTGGATCGTCGTCGATACCGAACACACCACGACCGAGGCCTTTCAGGTCCACCACTCCCTTCAGGCCATCGCCGCCTATCCGGAGGTGTCCGCCGTCGTCCGGCCCGTCTCCAACGACCCGGCCTATATCAAACGCTACCTCGACATGGGCGCGCAGACCCTGATGATCCCGTATGTCCAGACGCCGGAGGAAGCCGCCGCCGCCGTGCACGCCATGCGCTATCCGCCCAGGGGCATGCGCGGCATGGCGGGCGGCACCCGCGCCTCGCGCTTCGGGATGGTCAGGGACTACATGACCCGTGCGGAGGAGGAACTCTGCCTGATCGTGCAGGTCGAAACCATCGACGCCCTTGCGCATCTGGAGGAGATCGGCACCACCGACGGCGTCGACGCGGTCTTCATCGGCCCCGCCGACCTTTCAGGGTCCATGGGCCATCCCGGCAACCAGGCCCACCCCGAGGTCGTCGCCGCGATCGAGGACGCCTTCACCCGGCTCAAGGCGGTCAATGTCCCGTCGGGCATCCTGACGCTGAACGAGGATTTCGCGAAACGCCTGCGGACACTCGGGTCCGGCTTCACCGCAATCGGCACGGATATCTCTTCGATGGTGCGGGACATCTCGGCCCTGAAGTCGCGCATGACCTGACGCGGCTCTGCCGCGTCGCCTCCGGCGGGGATATTTGGAGCAAGATGAAAAGGCCTTCATCTTGCATGAAATATCCCGGGGAGTCGCGCGGCCCGCGCGACGGGGCGGAGCCCCAGGTCCGCCGCGAACAGGGCAGAGCCCCCTAGTCCACAGCGAACAGCGATACCGTGACACCCAGCTTCTGCCGTGTGCCGGTTCCGATGAACACCGTCCGGTTCACCCAGTCATACCGCGCATCCCCGGTCTCCAGCCGGGCCTGGGTGCGCATGTAGTACTGGTCCGCGGGCACGATCTCTCCGGCCATGAGCCGCGCGACGACCTCTGCCGGGCCGTGGCGGTAGCCGTAGTTGACGATCTCGATCACCGCGCCGTCGTGGGTTTCCATGGCATAGCGCGTGTCGAGTTCCGCCACGCCGTTCGCCCAGATCGTCTGCCAGTCTGCCCCGAGGTTCAGCAGCCGACCGGTCAGGCGCGGGCCGGTGACGTCCCCTCCGATGATCGGGATGATGCGTCGGTGCCCGGCGCGGCCCGGCCCCATCTCCGTGATCGGGTCGAGTTTCACATGCAGGTCGCAGACATGGGACAGCTGCGGTGCGGGCAGGGCGGGGGCGGTCATTGCGACGGCTTGCAGAACAGCCCGTAGAGCAGGTTGATCACCGCCGTGATCCGTTCGTCGGCAAGGCTGTAGTACACAGTCTTCCCGTCCCGCCGCGTCGATACGAAACCTTCGTCCCGGAGGCGTGCGAGCATCTGGCTTACCGCCGCCTGGCGCATGCCGAGCAGGGTTTCCAGTTCCCCGACCGACCGCTCTCCTCCGCCAAGATGGCAGAGGATCATCAGCCGCCCTTCGTGACTGAGCGTCTTGAGGAAGGCGGCCGCGTCGCGGGCGCTCTCTTCCATTTCTCGGGGGGAAACGTGAAGGTCGGCGTCGGTCAAATCAGGGGTCCCGGGTTACTACACGAAAATACTATCACAGCCGGTGGTGCTTGGCGAGTTCACGCCGGATCGCGCGGGGCGCCGCCCTGGAAGCGGTTGTCCTCTGCGTAGTTGCAGGGCGCCTCCTGCATCTGCAGGTGCAATGCGGTGCCGGAATAGGGATGCGCGCGGGCCAGATCCTCGTCCACTTCGATGCCGAGACCGGGGGCCTCGGGCGGGCGGACATGGCCATCCTCCACCGTGATCGCGCCCTTGACCAGACGGGTATGGAAATCCGTCTCGATGGTCTCGATCATCAGCAGGTTGGGACAGGACACGGCGAGGTGAATGTTCGCGGCCCATTCCACCGGCCCGGCGTAGAGATGCGGGGCGATCTGGGCGCCGTGCGCCTCGGCGAGGGTGGCGATCTTCTTGCCTTCCCATATTCCGCCCGCGCGGCCGAGCGCGGGTTGCAGGATGCGCACGCCGGCCTTGAGCAGCGCGACGAATTCCGCCTTGGTGGTCAGCCTCTCGCCCGCCGACACCGGGATCGGCGTCGCCGCCTGCACCGCGGCGATGGCGTCGAGGTCATCGGGCGGCACCGGTTCCTCGAACCAGAGCGGATCGTAGGGGGCGATGGCCTGCGCCATGCGGATCGCCCCGTCCGGCGTGAACTGGCCATGCGTACCGAAGAGCAGGTCCGCCTTCGTACCGACCGCCGCCCGGATCGCCTTGCAGAACCGTGCCGACAGGTCCAGGTCGGACAGCGCCGGCATGTGCCCGCCGCGGATCGTGTAGGGGCCCGCCGGATCGAACTTGACCGCCGTGTAGCCGCGCGACACCAGGTCGACGGCGCTTTCGGCGGCCATCGCCGGAGAGCTCCAGAACTCGGCCACCGGATGCCGGGCTAGGGGGTAGAGGTAGGAATAGGCGCGCAGCCTGTCGTTCATCTTCCCGCCCAGCATCGCCCAGACAGGACGGTCGCGATCCTTGCCGAGGATGTCCCAGCAGGCGATTTCGAGCCCCGAGAACGCGCCCATCACCGTCAGATCCGGGCGCTGCGTGAAGCCTGAGGAATAAGCCCGGCGGAACATCAGTTCGATATTCTCGGGGTTTTCCCCGGCCATGTGCCGGTCGAACACGTCGGCGATCACCGCGCGCATCGCCTCGGACCCGACCGAAGCCGCGTAGCATTCGCCCCAGCCCGTCACCCCGGTGTCCGTCACCAGCTTGACGAGGATCCAGTAATGCCCGCCCCATCCCGGAGCGGGCGGGGCGGTAACGATGACGTCGCAGCTGTCGAGCTTCACCTGTGTCCCTATTTCAGCATGATGACGTTGCGGCGGGCGGCGCCGGACTTGGTATCCTCGATCGCCTCGTTGATCTGGTCCAGCGTCCAGCGGCCCGAGATCAGCTGGTCCAGCTTCAGCCGGCCCTGCTTGTACATGTCCACGATCCACGGAATGTCGCGCTTGATGACCATGTCGCCCATCTTGGAGCCGACGATGACCTGGCCCTGGTTGGCCATCAGCAGCGGGGAATAGGTCGATACCTTGTCGCCATGCGGCAGCCCGACCATCACGACCTTGCCGCCCCAGCCCAGGTATTTCGGGGCCTGGTCATAGACCTGCGCGACGCCGACCGTGACCAGCACCGCGTCCGCCCCACGCCCGAGGATCTTCTTCACCTCGGACCACGGTTTGCCCTCGGCCAGCACGGTGTGGGTGGCGCCGAATTCCTTCGCGACCTCCAGCTTGCTTTCCAGCATGTCGACCGCGATGATCCGGCGCGCCCCGGCAATCAGCGCGCCCTGGATTGCGTTCAGCCCGACGCCGCCCGCGCCGATCACCACGACATCCTGCCCGACCTCGAGACCGGCGGAGAACACCGCCGCACCGACACCGGTGATGACCCCGCAGGAGATCAGGGAGGCGACGTCCTTGGAGATGTCGTCCGGAATCACACAGAGCTGGCTCTGGTCCACCACCACCCGCTCGGCAAAGGCACCGGAGGCCATCGCCTTGTAGATCGGTTCGCCTTCGGGCGAGGAGATCGGAGATCCCGCCATGTTATCCGGCGGCGTTTCGCAGATCGTCGGCTTGCCGGACTGGCAAGTGGTGCAGTGGCCGCAGGCGTGGATCAGCGTGACACAGACGGAATCGCCAGGCTCGATGCCGACGACGCCGGTTCCGACGGACAGGACGGTGCCCGCTGCCTCGTGACCGTAGACCGCCGGAAGCGCGCCGCCAAAACCGCCCTGCTGGAACGAGATATCGGAATGGCAGATCGCCACCGCCTCGATCTCAACCTCCACCTCGCCCATGCCGGGGCCGCGCAGTTCGACCTCCTCGATCTTCAGGGGCGTGTTGTATTCCCGGCAGACGGCCGCGCGAATCTTGGTCATGTCATCCTCCCGTGGTCATGCTGACCGTGAACCTGTCGCGGCACCATAGGCAATGCCTTCTGGAAATTCCACCAGTCGGAACGCAATTTCGCAAGGCTCAGGCGTTGCGGACACGAACCGCGAATTTCCGAGCGAAGGCGGGAGCTTCGCCAAGCTGCGCGGTGCCGTCGAACACAGGGGACAGGTCGATTCCGGGGAAGTCCGCGCGCGCTGCGGTGCCTAGATCGCCGCCCTCCGCGATCACCTGCCTGCAGAGTTTCTTCACCGCTGCCTGCGCCTCGGGCCGGGGCATGTGGGCGGAGAGATGGAAGCTCAGCGCCTCCGCCTGCATCAGGCCCTGGCTCTGGTCGAAGGCGGCACGCATCGCCACCGGCTGCGGGGTGAGACCGGGGGCGAGCGCCTTTGCGACCTCCGCCGCCGTCGCGGCAGAGAGGCAGAGCTGCGGCACCGTCAGCCATTCGGTGAACCACGCCGCCCCGTCGCGTTCCTGCCGCGCGAGACCTGCCCCCTGAAGCGTCGCGTTCAGTCCGATGACCTGCCGCGCCACGGCGACCAGAACCGACGGCTGCACCGGGTTCTGTTTCTGCGGCATGGTCGACGACCCGCCCGCCTGACCAAGCCGCACCTCTCCCACGCCGGACTGTGCCATCAGGATCAGATCCTCGCCCATCTTGCCGAGCGCCACGGCGACAGCGGTCAGCCATCCGGTGATCCGCAGCAGCGGCCCCCGGTCGGAATGCCAACTGCGCCCCGGATCGGTCAGCCCCAGACCTTCGGCCAGTGCGGCGCGCAGGGCAGGGGCCTTTGCCCCCCAAACACTGCCCGTCCCGGCGGCCCCGGAGAGCGACACGAGGAGGGACCGATTCACCCCCTCCAGATCGTCCAGACAGTCCAGCAGAGGGTTTCCCCACTGCGCCACGACCGATCCGAAGCTGACCGGCGTGGCGTACTGTCCGTAGGTACGCCCGGCCATGGGCAGGTCGGCATGAGCCGCCGCCAGATCGGACAGGGATTTCAGAACCTCACGAAGATTGCCCTCGACCAGCCCCAGCAACTGCCGAAGCCGCAGCATCAGCCCGGTATCGACAATGTCCTGCGACGTGGCGCCCCAGTGCAGGTATTGCGCATGTTCCGGCGCCTGCATCTCTTTCCGGAACGCCTCGACCAGCCCCGGCACCGGCACACCGTTCACCGCCGCCGCAGGGCCAAGCCCGCCGGGGTCCAGCGTGATTTCCAGCGTCGCGCGGTGGATCGCGGCCGCCGAAAGCTCCGGGATGATACCAAGCGCGCCCTGCGCCTTGGCCAAGGCCCCCTCCACGATCAGCATCGCGCGGACCTCGGCGGTGTCGGTGAACAGCTTCGACGCCTCGCCCGCATCGAACAGCCGCGCGTAGATCGCGCTGTCATGCGCCGACCCGGCCATCAGGCGGCCATCCGCGACAGGTGCCCCGCCAGTTCGGCCGGGGTCGACAGGAAGGGCGAATGACCGGTGGCGATCCGCACGACGTCGCTAAGACCCGCGGCCATCGCCTCCTGGTCCACCGCCGGGATCATCCGGTCCTCCGTGCAGATGACGTAGGACTTCGGCACCGACGCGAAGGCCGCACCGACGCGGATGGGTTCGCGGTGCGGATCGGAGGGTTCATTGCAGACCTGCGTCAACGCCCAGTCGATTCCCTCTGGAGACACACCGTTGTAAAGCGCCTCGCCCGCGCTGCTCAGGTCGAAACTGTAGGACAGTCGGTCCGGGGCCACCACCAGCGGGACCGGAGCGCGCGTGCCCTTCAGCCCCTGCATCTTTCGCCCCAGCACCTCACCATCCACCGGCAGCAGCGCCGTGACGAAGATCAGCCGCGAAACGCGCTCCGGCGCGGCCTCCGCCGCGGCCGAGATGGAAAACCCGCCCGCCGAATGCCCGACCAGAACCGCGCGGCCCTCGTAAGCGGACAGGATCGTGTCCGTCTGATCGGCCAGCGTCAGCCCCGCCACCCCGCCGCCGCGCCCCGGCATGTCGAGCGCCGTGACCTCATGCCCCTCCGCCTGAAGCGCAGGGATCACGTCGCGCCAGCACCAGGCACCGTGGCAGGCGCCGTGGACAAGGATTATTCGGGCCATTCAGATATCCAGAAACACCGTCTCTCCGTCGCCCTGAAGGACGACATCGAAGGCATACTGGCCCGGTCCTGTCTTCTTCGCAACCAGCGTCCCGGCCCGGTTCTTCTGTTCGATCCGGTTGAGCAGGGGATCGCCGGAGAGGTCGTCATCCTCGAAATAGATCCGCGTCTGGAGGCCCGTGTTGATCCCCCGCGCAACGATCCAGAGCGAGATGTGCGGGGCCTGCATTGCCCCGCCCCGCGCCTTGACGGCACCGGGTTTCACGGTGCGCAGGGTAAACTTGCCGGTCTCCGCATCCGCACCGAACCGGCAGAAGCCCGTGACCTTCGGATCCGCCCCCTCCTGCCCCGGAAACAGGCCCGACGCATCCGCCTGCCAGCTTTCCAGCATCGCGTCGCGAAGGGCCCAGCCCGTGCCATCGCGCACCTCTCCGGTGATCTCGATCACCTCGCCCTGCGCGCCCTCGGCAATCGGACTTTCCCCGATCTCGATGTCATAGGATCCACCGTTGCCGGCATAGGTCGGCATGCAGCCGATATGCACGTAGGGCCCGGCGGTCTGCGACGGGGTTTCCTGCAGCCTGTCGAGTTTCTGCACCATCACATCCCCTCCGGCTTGTTCTCGAACATGGTCTGGCGCCGGCCGCGCAGCACGATGTCGAACTTGTAGGCAAGGAAATCCATCGGCCGCGCCTTCGCCATGTCGAGGGGCGCGACCAGCCGGTCAAGCTGACTGCGGTCCTTCACCGTCGCGGCGATCGGGCAGCGGTAGATCAGCGGGTCGCCCTCGAAATACATCTGGGAAATCAGGCGCTGGCCGAACGAATGCCCGAAGATCGAGAAGTGGATATGCATCGGCCGCCAGTCATTCCCCCGGTTCGGCCAGGGATAGGCACCGGGGCGGATCGTGAGGAATTCGTAATACCCCTGATCATCCGTGATCGTCCGCCCGCAGCCGCCGAAGTTCGGGTCCAGCGGGGCGAAGTACGTGTCCTTCTTGTGACGATACCGCCCGCCTGCATTGGCCTGCCAGATTTCCACCAGCGCCCCGGTTACGGGCCGCGCGTTTTCGTCCAGCACCCGGCCATGCACGAGGATCCGTTCGCCGATCGCCGGAGCCTTGCCGCGCGTGAAGTTCATGACGAGGTTGTTGTCCCACTGGCCAAGAACGGAATGTCCGAAGGTCGGCCCCGTCTCCTCTCCCGCGCCCGATTCCATCGACAGCAGGGACCAGCGCGGGCTGCGCGGGACAGAGGTCTTGTAATCCACATCATAGGCAGGCGGATGGATCGCCCGGTTGCGCGGGATCAGCGGTCCGAGATCCGTCATTTCGTCTCCTCCAGTTCCGCGTAGATCGCTCGCGCCAGCTTGAACGCGTGGTTGGCACGCGGCACCCCGGCATAGATCGCGACGTGGTGCAGGACCTCGCGGATGTCCTCCTTCGTCGCGCCGGTGTTGACGGTGGCGCGCAGGTGCAGTTCGAACTCCTCGAAGTTGCCGAGCCCGGCAAGCAGGGCGAGCGTCAGCATCGACCGCTCCCGCTTCGTGATCGCGTCCGAGGCCCAGACTGTGCCCCAGGCCCCCTCGGTGATCAGGTCGACGAACCCCCGGTCGAAATCGGTGGCGTTGCCCTGCGACTTGCTCACATGCGCCTCACCCAGGACGGCGCGTCTGGTGGCTTCCCCTGCGGGGCGGCGGTCAGGCATGGCCGGTCTCCTTGATGAAATCCGTGAGGATGCGGGCGTATTCCTCTGGTTTCTCCACGCAGGGCAGATGGCCCGCGCCCCGGATCAGCGCGAACTTTGACCCCGGAACGAGATCGACGGTTTCGCGTACCAGATCGGGCGGCGTCGATCCGTCCTCCGTCCCCGCGATGCCAAGCACCGGCAGACGCAGGCCGGAGGTCGGCGTGTAGAAATCGGTGCCGGAAATCGCGGCGGAACAGCCCGCGTAGCCGTCCGCAGTCTGCCGCACCAGCATGTTGCGCCAGGCAGTGAGTTCCGGCGTCGCGCGGAAGGACTTGGAAAACCACCGCTCCATCACCGCATCGGCCAGCGATTCGATGCCGGAGGCATTTACCGCGTCGATCCGGTCCTGCCACATCGACGGCACTCCGATCTTCATGCCCGAGTTCGAGATCACCAGCGACCGCACCAGGTCCATCCGTTTGACCGCCAGACCCTGACCGATCATCCCGCCGATGGAGAGCCCGACGAACAGCGCCTCCTTCACCCCCAGATGGTCCATCAGCTGCTCCGCATCGCGCACCAGCGTGCCCATGGAATAGGGCTGCGGCGTGCCTTCCGTCAGCCCGTGCCCGCGCTTGTCGTACCGGATATAGCGCAGCCCCTGCGGCAGCAGCGGCATCACCTTGTCCCAGAGCCTCAGGTCGGTGCCGAGCGAATTGGCAAACACCACCGGCGGCCCCTTCGGGTCGCCCTCATCGCGGTAATGCACCGCCAGCCCGTCAAGTTCTGCGATCTGCATCAGTACGGTAGCCCCACGTAGTTCTCGGCCATGGCCTTCTGCGCGGCCTCGTTGTCGCGCAGGAAGGCAAGCTCGGCCTGCTGCATTTTCAGGTCGAACGGCGTCTGGTCGGGGAAATGGTGCAGCAGGGTGGTCATCCACCAGCTGAACCGTTCGGCCTTCCAGACACGGGCGAGGGCGCGTTCGGAATAGCGCGCGATCCCCTCCTCCGACCCGTCGAGATAGTGATCCCGAAGTGCATGATAGAGGTAATGGATGTCGGATGCAGCCGTGTTCAGCCCCTTCGCCCCGGTCGGCGGCACGATATGCGCCGCGTCCCCGCAGAGGAACAGCCGCCCCCATTGCATCGGTTCGGTCACGAAGGACCTGAGCGGCGCGATGCTTCTCTCGATTGATGGGCCGGTGACCAGACGCTCCGCCGCCTCCTCCGGAATCCGCCGCTTGAGTTCGTCCCAGAAGGCGTCGTCCGACCAGTCCTCCGGCGTGTCGGTCAGCGGACACTGCACGTAGTAGCGCGACAGATGCGCGTTCCGCATCGAACACAGCGCGAACCCCCGTTCGGAGGACGCATAGATCAGTTCGTCATCCACCGGCGGCGTTTCCGAAAGAATGCCGAGCCAGCCGAAGGGATAGACCTTCTCGTATTCGCGTCGCACCGAAGCCGGGATGGTCCCCCGGCTGACCCCGTGGAACCCGTCGCAGCCCGCGATGTAGTCGCAGTCGATCCGGTGCTCCGTCCCGCCGGTGACATAGGTCACGTAAGGCGCGTCGGTCTTCGGGTCATGGATCGTGACGCCTTCGGTCTCGTAGACGATCGCACCGCCCGCCGCCTCCCGCGCGTCGTAGAGGTCGCGCGTCACCTCCGTCTGGCCATAGACCATGACCGACGTGCCGGTGTGGCGGGCGAAGTCGATGCGGAAGGTCGTGTTCTCGGTCGCCAGCAGCGTGCCGTCATGCACGAAGCCCTCGGCGTCCATCCGCGCCGAAACACCCGCCTCGCGCATCAGGCCGACCATGCCCTGTTCGAGGATCCCGGCCCGGATGCGCGACAGCACATACGCCCGCGTCTTCCGTTCCAGCACGACCGACTCGATGCCCGCCTTCAGCAGAAGCTGCGACAGCAGCAGTCCGGACGGCCCGCCGCCGATGATGACAACCTGTGTGCGCATGGCCCCTCCGTTTCGGGAGAGAGTGCCGCAAGATAGTTGTCTTTGTCAATCAAATGCCGGGGCGGCACCGCAACAGATGTGTGATTGCATAGGTCAGCACGACCTCGCCCGTCTGGTTCGTCACCGTATAGTCGATGACGATCCGCCCCCGGTCAGGGCGGGAGGCAGAGCGCGTGACCTCCGTCACCTCTCCGGTGACGCCGATCAGGTCGCCCGGTCGCACCGGCTTCAGCCAGCGAATCCGGTCCATGCCGGACGATCCCATTGAGGATTCGTTGAACACCTCGGCCTTCAGCGTCAGCGCGAAGGCGACGGCGCAGGTCTGCAGCCCGCTGGCGATGATCCCGCCGTAGATCGATTGCGCGGCGGCCTCCGGGTCCACGTGGAAGGGCTGGGGGTCGTAGACGCGGGCGTAGTCCACGATTTCTGATTCGCTCAGCGCGCGCACCGGTGTCTCGAAACGGTATCCGACCTCGAAATCTTCGAAATACATCAGGCCGATCCGTAGCTGGTCAGCGCCCGGTTGAACATCGCCGGATCCACGTTCCCGCCCGAGATGACCGCGATCACTGTATCGCCCTCGATTTCTTCCGTTCGGAGAAGCGCCGCCGCCAGCGCCACCGCGCCGCCCGGCTCCGCCACCAGCTTGAGCCGCAGGAAGGCGAGCGCCATGGCCCTCAGCGCCTCTTCATCCGACACCGCCAGACCCGGACCGCACAGGCGGCTGAGGATCGGAAAGGTGATGTCGCCGGGGCGCGGGGTCACGATGGCATCGCAGATCGACCCGTCCATCCGGTTGTTCGACTGGATCGATCCGGCGGCGAGAGAGCGTTTCACGTCGTCGAACCCCTCCGGCTCCACGGGCCGAACGCGCAGGCCCGGCGCATGTCCCTCAAGTGCCAGCGCGATGCCCGAAGTCAGGCCGCCGCCACCGCAGCAGACCAGCACCTCGGCCTCCGTCACACCCGCCTCTGCCGCCTGTGCCGCGATTTCCAGACCCACGGTGCCCTGTCCGGCGATCACCAGCGGTTCGTCATAGGGCTTGACCAGCGTCAGCCCGCGCTCTGTCGCCAGGGTCGTGCCAAGCGCCTCCCGGTCCTCCGTCGCGCGATCATAGAGCACAACCTCCGCGCCCAGTGCCGCCGTGTTCGCCCGTTTCAGCGCCGGCGCATCGGCGGGCATCAGGATGACGGAGGGCGCGCCATGCGCCGACGCCGCCCACGCCACACCCTGCGCATGGTTGCCTGAGGAGAACCCCATGACGCCCTTGCGCCGCAGGTCGGGGTCCATCGCCGACAGCGCCGACCAGGCCCCGCGCGCCTTGAAGCTGCCGGTGTGCTGAAGGCATTCGGCCTTCACGAAGACCCGCCGCCCGGCGATGTCGTCCAGAAAGGGCGAAGACAGAAGAGGGGTGCGCCGCAGGTGCCCGTCAAGGCGCCCGGCGGCGGCTTCGATCATGTCGAGGTTCATGCAAGCTGTTCTTTCCAGGCTCTCAGCGCGGCCAGCGCCTCGGGTTCATCCAGGAAAGGGATATGCCCGCGATCCGGGACGGTTGCAACGATGGCGCCGGGATGGCGGCGGGCCATTTCCGCCACCGTTTCAGCGCTCAGCAGGTCCGAATTCGCGCCGTGGATGATGGCCAGCGGCATTCCCTCCATCGCGGCGAACAGCGGCCAGGCATCGGCCTGAGGGGCGTCGAACCCCGGCGCCACCGCGTCGCGCAGCTTCGGGTCGTAATTGTTGCGCAGCCCCGTGGTCGTCTCGACCGAGGTGTGGGAAAGATAGGCGATCCAGCGATCCTCCGGCACGCCGGGGAATTTCGGGTCGATCATGCGCGCCTGTGCGAATTCGCCGTGCGTGTAATAATGCGGATGCTTCCCGAGGTAGGTCTTGATCGCCTCCAGCCCCGCGCGTTCGATCACCGGCCCGACATCGTTCAGCGCCACCCCGCGCAGCCGGTCCCCGGCCGTCGCGGCGAGGTACATCGCGATGATCCCCCCGCGCGAGGTGCCGAGCACGGCCGCCTTGTCGATTCCCAGCACATCAAGCAGTTCCAGCGCGTCGGTGGCCTCCGTCGGGACGTCATAGCTCAGGTAGCTGGCCCAGTCCGACCGCCCCCGCCCGCGATAGTCCATCCGGATCACCCGGAAGCCCGACAGGTGCGGCAGAACGAAATCGAAGTCCCGCGCGTTGCGCGTTAGCCCCGACAGGCAGAGCAGGGGTATGCCGTCCCCCGTCACATCGTAGTATATCTTGGTTCCGTCGGCGGCACTGAAATGGGGCAAGGTTAGTCCTCAATGTCTGGAATTCCGGAAAGGTCTGAAAGCACGTAATCTGGCTGACCCGGCAGACGGTCCATCGGGACGCCCTGCCGGTTCACCCAGGCGGTTGAAAACCCGTAGGACCTGGCCGAAGCCGCATCCCAACCATTTGATGAAACAAAAAGAATTTCGCCCGGGTCCAGCGACAGGGCCTGCCCGACAAGGTCGTAGACACGGGACGCGGGCTTGAACACGCCGACCCGGTCGACCGACAGCACCACGTCCAGCAGATCACCGATCCCGGCAGAGCGGACGGCATCCGCCAGCATCCCTTCAGACCCGTTCGACAGGATGCCGGTCCGGCGGCCCTGTGTGCGAAGCGCTTTCAGCATCGCGGGAACCTCCGGATAGGCGGACAGCTCGCGATAAAGCTGCAACAGGCGGTCGCGCAGGGCCGGGTCGGTCAGACCCTGCGCCTCAAGCGCCCAGTCCAGCCCGTCCTGCGTGACCTGCCAGAAATCGCAGTGCGCTCCGGTGATCGCGCGCAGCCAGGAATATTCCAGTTGCTTGCGCCGCCAGTCCTCCGCCAGCGCGGGCCAGACAGAGGCGAGGCGTTCGCGACCGGGTTCCCCCGCCGCTTCACGCGCGGCGGCGCTGACGTCGAATAGGGTGCCGTACGCGTCGAATATGCAGGCTTTCAAGGGCATTGGACCTCCGTTGGAAACAATACCAGCCCGAACGATTCAGGGAAGCCGGTTTCCGTGCAAACGCGCCCTCCAAATGCGCACGCCGGACGGGAACGGGCCGGAGGCACCGCCGGACCGGATGAACCGGGACGTCAGAATGGCGAGACGATCAGCGGCGGCGCAGGCGGATGACCACGTCGACCTTGGACAGTTCCGCACCCTCGGGCACCTTGGGCAGGCGGGCGATCTCGAGCTCCTCGGCCGGGGCGTCGGTCAGCTGACCGGAGTCTTCCCAGTAGAAATGCGGATGGTCGTGGGTGTTGGTGTCGAAATAGCTTTTCGACCCGTCCACCGTGATTTCCTGCATCAGCCCCGCCTCGCAGAAGGCGCGCAGCGTGTTGTAGACCGTTGCCAGCGACACCGACTGCCCGCTGTCCTGCGCGGCGGCGAACAGGCTTTCCGCCGTGACGTGACGGTTCTTGCCGTCGCCGACCAGCAGTTCCGCCAGCAGCGCGCGCTGCCGCGTCGGGCGCAGCCCGCCGTGGGTCAGCCATGCAAAGCCGTTGGTCTGAAGCGTGTCGGTCATAGGGGCACTCTCTCCGGTCGTTGGCCACTATATTTCCATCGGCCCGTGATTTTCAACGCCTTTGCCCGGATTCGCCCGATGAACTCTCCGGGACTGAGGCGGAAACGCCTCCCTCCGTCCGCCTGCACCCCCGCCCTTGCATGGCGCGGGACCCGGGTGCTAGAGGGGGCGGAGTTTTTGCCACTTGGGAAAGGTGCCGCCTGCATGGCCGACTATCCGTCCAGCTTCGACCGGGAAGATCTGCTGAAATGCGCGCGCGGAGAGCTGTTCGGCCCCGGCAACGCCCAGCTTCCCGAACCGCCGATGCTGATGATGGACCGGATCACCGACATCAGCGGCGACGGCGGCCTGCATGGCAAGGGGCATGTTGTTGCGGAATTCGACATCCGCCCCGATCTCTGGTTCTTTGACTGCCATTTCCCCGGCAACCCGATCATGCCCGGCTGCCTTGGCCTTGACGGGCTCTGGCAGCTGACCGGCTTCAATCTCGGCTGGCGCGGCTGGCAGGGACGCGGCTATGCTCTGGGCGTCGGCGAGGTGAAGCTGACCGGCATGGTGCGGCCCGACCGCAAGATGCTGACCTACCACGTGGATTTCACCAAGGCGATCCAGACCCGCCGCCTGACCATGGGCGTCGCCGACGGCAGGGTTGAAGCGGACGGCGAGGAAATTTACGTGGTGAAGGACATGAAGGTCGCTCTGTCCGAGAGCTGACCAAGGGTTAGGGGAGGGCGCCATGCGCCGAGTCGTCGTCACCGGTCTGGGCATCGTGTCCTCGATCGGGAACACTGCCGAAGAGGTCCTGTCGTCGCTCAAGGCGGGCAAATCCGGCATCGTCGCCTCTCCGGAGATGGCGGAGCACGGCTTCCGGTCGCGCGTGGCCGGTACGCTCAAGATCGACCCCTCCGAACATATCGACAAGCGCACCCTGCGCTTCATGGGCCCCGGCGCCGCCTATTCCTACATCGCCATGCAGCAGGCCATCGCCGACGCGGGGCTTGAGGAATCCGACATAGTGAACCCGCGGACCGGCGTCGTCGCCGGATCCGGCGGACCCTCGACCTCCGCCATGTTCGCGGCGCACCAGACGGTCCTGTCCTCGGGCGCGACAAAGCGGATCGGGCCGTTTGCCGTACCCAAGGCGATGTCCTCGACCGTGTCGGCGAACCTGTCGACGGCGTTCAAGATCAAGGGCATCAACTACTCCATCACCTCCGCGTGCTCGACCTCACTGCACTGCATCGGCAACGCGGCCGAACAGATCATGATGGGCAAGCAGGACGTTATGTTCGCTGGCGGCGGAGAGGAACTGGACTGGACCCTGTCCTGCCTGTTCGATGCCATGGGCGCGATGTCCTCCAAGTACAACGACACGCCCGAAAAGGCCTCCCGCGCCTTTGACGCCAATCGGGACGGCTTTGTCATCTCCGGCGGCGGCGGCATCGTGGTGCTCGAAGAACTGGAGCATGCCAAGGCCCGCGGCGCGAAGATCTACGCCGAGGTCACGGGCTACGCCGCGACCTCCGACGG
Source organism: Primorskyibacter flagellatus (assembly GCF_014638275.1). Lineage (GTDB taxonomy): Bacteria > Pseudomonadota > Alphaproteobacteria > Rhodobacterales > Rhodobacteraceae > Pseudooceanicola > Pseudooceanicola flagellatus_A. The sequence goes on along the minus strand of NZ_BMFJ01000001.1, from coordinate 2,491,299 downwards.
GCACGACATGGTCGCGCCATCGGGCGAGGGCGGGGAGCGGGCGATGCGCCTCGCGCTGTCCACCCTGCCCGAAGGTCGGACGGTCGGCTATATCAACGCCCATGGCACCTCCACTCCCGTCGGCGACGTGGGCGAGGTGGAGGCCGTGCGCCGCGTCTTCGGAAACGAGGCGACGCCGCCGATCAGCTCCACCAAGTCGATGACCGGGCATGCCCAGGGGGCGGCGGGCGCGCTCGAGGCGATCTTCTGCCTGCTGATGCTCGACAAGGATTTCATCACCCCGTCGATCAATGTCGAAACGCTCGACCCCGCGCTGGAACCGGCAGAGATCGCAACGGCTTACGTCGAAAACGCGGGACTCGACACGGTGATGACCAACAGCTTCGGCTTCGGCGGGACCAACGGGTCCATGCTGCTGAGCCGCTATCACGGATAATCCAATGACCGGACAATTGCAGGGCAAACGCGGGCTCATCATGGGCGTGGCGAACGACCGCTCCATCGCGTGGGGCATCGCGCAGGCCATGGCGGCGGCGGGGGCCGAACTGGCGTTCTCCTACCAGGGGGAAGCCTTCGGCAAGCGTGTCCTGCCGCTGGCCCAGAGTCTTGGAAGCGACTTCATCGTGGACATGGATGTGACCGACGATGCCTCCCTCGACCGGGGGTTCAGGGAGCTCAAGGCGAAATGGCCGACGATCGACTTCATCGTGCATGCCATCGCCTATTCCAACAAGGATGAGCTTGCCGGACGCTTCATCAACACGACGCGCGCCAACTTCAAGAATTCGCTGGATATCTCCTGCTATTCCCTGATCGAGGTGTCGCGCCGTGCGGCCCCCCTGATGAGGGACGGCGGCACCGTTCTGACCTTGACCTACCAGGGGTCGACCCGCGTGACACCCTATTACAACGTCATGGGCGTGGCCAAGGCGGCGCTTGAGGCGGCGGTGCGATACCTCGCCAACGACCTCGGCCCGGACGGGATCCGCGTCAACGCGATCTCTCCCGGCCCGATGAAGACGCTGGCCGGGGCCGCGATTTCCGGCGCCCGCAAGACCTTCCGCCAGACAGAGGCGAACGCCCCCCTGCGCGCCAATGCCACGCTCGAGGCGGTTGGCGGCACGGCGGTTTACCTCGCTTCCGACGCCGGGGCCTACACGACCGGAGAGATCATCCGCGTCGATGGCGGCTACCACGTGCTCGGCATGCCGCAGCCGGAGAACCTGTAGGGTCGGCGTCGAACGCCAGTGCCCTGTCATCCTCGTCTCCGACCCGAGGATCCTCTGGCCGACGTACGGGACTGCATGAGAACCTCGGAACCAGTCCGCGGGTGACGTGGCACCGCCCCGCGCGGCTTCACCTCCTCTCGGGGCAAGGTGAAGTGGGAACCACAGCCGCGCCGCCCCCGTTCTCCCCAAAGGAGAACGCAGATGTCCCGTACCCTGACCCTGAAAAAGATCGAACCCGTTACACCTGACACGCACCGCCTCTGGTTCGAGAAGCCCGACGACCTTGACTACACCCCCGGCCAGGCCATCGACCTCGCGCTGGACCGCGACAACTGGCGGGAGGAAAAACGACCCTTCACCCCGGTCTCCCTTCCCGGTGAGGATACGCTGCAGTTCGTCATCAAATCCTATCCCGACCACAACGGCGTGACCGAACAGATCGGCCGGATGCAGCCCGGCGACCGTATCCTGATCGACGATCCCTGGGGCGCGATCAGCGACGAGGGGCCGGGCTGGTTCATCGCCGGCGGGGCGGGCGTCACACCCTTCGTCGCCATCCTCCGCCAGCGGCTTGAGGAGCGCGGGACCCTGTCCGGCAGTACGCTGATCTTCTCCAACAAGACGGAGAAGGACATCATCCTGCGCGATACCTTCGACGCCATGCCGGGCCTGAAGACAGTCTACACGGTGACCGGCGACCCCGATCCGTCGCCCGGGATCGAAACCCGCAGGATCGACCGCGCCTTTCTGGCCGATCACGTCGACCCGAAGACCGGCAGGTTCTACGTCTGCGGCCCCGAGCCGATGATCGAGGATGTGGTAAAGGCGTTGAAAGACCTCGGAGTCGGCGACAGTCGGATCGTGGTCGAAGACCTCGACTGAGCCGTCGCACGGGTGGCCTCCTGCGGCCATCGTCGGACTTGATCCGAGGATCTCAGGCCCCTCAGCCCTCAGAACCACTGCCCTGGCTCCATCAGCCCGAGGTCGAGGAGCTGTCGCGACTGCCACTCAAACGGGGCGGAGTTGTGCCAGCGGAAGTTCCCGATCTCGTATGTAGATCCCGGGTTCCGCTTCAGCGCCTTGGCCACCCGGAAGGAACAGATCGTCGCAGTCAGGTTGTTGTGCCACTTGCAGGCGTAGGTGTTGTATTCCTCGTCGTCGAAGGTGAAGTCCGGCAACAGCGTCAGCCCCGGCCGCGCCCGGAACAGGGATATCCGGTCGATCCGGCGGCGGTTGTGGGGCACGTGCTCCTCGTACCGCCAGCGCAGGCCGCCGAAGAAATCCAGTTGACGCTCCTTCGGGTGATAGTGGTTGGCGGCGTCCTTGCGGGCCAGCGCGTAATAGCCCGACTTGTCCAGCCAGGCGTCCTCCAGCGACACCGCATCCGGCGCGGCGTCGAGGTCCCCGGCGTAAAGGTCGACCACGTAGGTCAGCATGGCATCACGCCGCTCTTCGGTATGGAAGGCCAGCATCTCGCCCACGCTGCGGGTCTCGCAGAACGGATGGAACAGGTATTCGGCGTTGTAGCAGTAGTAAAGCCAGGCGCCCGGCGCGATGGCGATCATCCGGTTGACGGCCGCCTCCAGCGACTCCCCCCGCGTCAGGTCGTAATCCACCCTTTCGATCCGCGCGTCGAGCCTGGGGTCGATCCGGAATTCAGGATGCGCCAGCAGCACCACGCAGCGGAATCCGGCGTCCAGATGGTGTCGCAGCGTGCTGTCGATCTCCACCGGATCCTCGGCAAAGATCATTGCCGACGGGCCGCGCAGGAAGGCCTCCGGCTTGGCCGAGAGAAAGGCCGACAGGGTATTGAAACGCATGAACTTGTCCGGGTTGTCTTGCCTGCCCGGAGAGTCCCGTCTTTTGCCCCGCATTGCAAGAGGCGGCGCTTTCGGCTACCCAGCCCCAGATCCCCGATACGAATTGAGCCCGCCCATGACGCCGCCCCGCAAGCTGTTCATCAAGACCTATGGCTGCCAGATGAACGTCTATGACAGCGAACGCATGGCCGAGGCGCTTGGCTCCAACGGCTACGTCGAGGTCGGCGCGCCGGAGGAGGCGGACATGATCCTCCTCAACACCTGCCACATCCGCGAACGCGCGGCCGAGAAGATCTATTCCGAACTCGGCCGCTACCGCGAATTGAAGGATGCGAAGCCCGACCTCAAGATCGGTGTCGCCGGCTGCGTCGCGCAGGCCGAGGGCGCGGAGATCATGCGCCGCCAGCCCATGGTCGACCTCGTCGTCGGCCCGCAGAGCTATCACCGCCTGCCCGAGATGGAGGCGCGCGCGGGGGGGCGCGAGAAGGTCATCGACACCGACTTTCCCGAAGAGGACAAGTTTGCCCACCTTGTCGCCCGGCCCAAGGCGAAACGGGGGCCGACCGCCTTCCTGACAGTGCAGGAGGGCTGCGACAAGTTCTGCGCCTTCTGCGTCGTGCCCTACACCCGCGGGGCCGAGGTCTCCCGCCCTGCCGCCCGCGTGCTGGCCGAGGCGCGCGATCTGGTTGACCGTGGCGTGCGCGAGATCACCCTGCTCGGCCAGAACGTCAACGCCTATCACGGCGAGGGGCCGGAGGGGGGCGACTGGACCCTGGCCCGGCTGATCCGTGAACTGGCCGAAATCGACGGGCTTATCCGCATCCGGTATACCACCAGCCACCCGAACGACATGGACGACGACCTGATCGCCGCCCATGGCGACTGCCCGGTTCTGATGCCCTACCTGCACCTGCCCGTGCAGTCCGGGTCCGACCGCATCCTCAAGCGCATGAACCGGTCCCACACGCGCGACAGCTATCTCCGGCTGATCGACCGCATCCGCGCGGCCCGGCCCGACATCCTGATGACCTCGGACTTCATCACCGGCTTTCCGGAGGAGACCGACGCCGATTTCCGCGATACCCTGAACCTGATCGAACAGGTCGGTTACGGCGCCGCCTACAGCTTCAGGTATTCCTCGCGTCCCGGCACTCCGGCGGCAGAACGCCCGCAAGTGCCGGAGGACGTGTCGACCGCCCGCCTGCACGAACTTCAGGCGCTTATCACCCGCCAGCAGCGCGCCACGCAGGACGCCATGGTCGGGCGCGAGGTCGGCGTGCTGATCGAACGCGCCGGGCGGCTGCCGGGCCAGATGGCGGGCAAGTCGGACCACCTGCATGCCGTCCACGTGCAGACCGCCGCCGCGCCGGGCACACTCCTGCGCGTGCGGGTGACGGAAAGCGGGCCGAACTCGCTCGCCGCAGAGGCGGTCTGAGTCGGCACACTTCGGGTTCTTTAACGGGCGGAGGGTCAGCCAGACTGCGCCGTGCGCCTGATCCGAAACAGTGCTGGTCGAACAGGCCTTACTGTTTCCGCGTGCGCGACAAGATTGCGGTATTGCAGAATTCGCATCTCACTCCGACAGCCTGTGCGCTAGAACGTTAACCATTAATTAACGTTTGATCCGGGCGCGGCTTCGCGCCCGCACAATCGAAAGGCATTGCCATGAAGTCCCTCCTGATTGCTGCTGCCGTCGTTCTCGGGCTGGCCCCGGCGGTCTCTGCCCACGAAACCCGCCTCGTCTACCGTTACGTCTTCCAGACCGGCCACGTCATCACTGTCGGCTGCTGGCGCGGACCGTGGAAAGAGGTGATCTGGGATCGCCCTGAACCGGTCTTCCTCGATGACCTCGTGCGGATCGGCTACGACTATCCGACGGCACAGGCCATCGCCAACCGGATCTGCCGCGACCAGAGCCTCGTCGGCAACAAGGAGGGGCTGAAGGCGGAGATGCTGCGCATCTACTACGATTCGACTGTATACCGCCGTGCCTCTGGCAAACCGACCTACATCCTGAATTGATCGGGCCCCTTCCGCAGATGCGGTGTGGGTGCCGGTCGTTTCCTTTGCAATTTATGCGCACCCGGCCACAATATGTGGTGGAAATATCTTCACAACTCGACTCAAACGGTTAAGGTGACATTACAAAACAACGCCTGGGTCCGATTTGCCGCCGAAAGGTGCGGACCCCCGGGGGGAAGCAAAGGGAACATAGTGGTGAAGATGGATTTCGAAGCCGCCGGAAAGATGCTCAAGGGGATTGCTGCCGCTGCCCTGTGCATGGTTTCGGTGTCGGGTCCCGCGCTTGCTCAGCAGACGGGCAGGGGCTGGAACGAAAAGTACGTGCCGACGATCTGGGTTGATCCGGACGGGTGCGAACACTGGGTAATGGACGACGGCCTCGAAGGCTACATGGACAACCACCTGACGCGTCAGGGTCTGCCGGTCTGCCACCGCCGCAACGTCTGCGGCGTGATGAACACCGACCAGTTTTTCGCCACCGACAAGTATTACATCTCCCCGGCGAACCAGCAGCGTCTGGCGCAGTTCTTCCAGAGCTCCACCGCCACCGCCTTCATAATCGCCGGCCACACCGACAGTCGCGCCTCGGATGAATACAACATCCGCCTGTCTTACAACCGCGCCACCGCCGTCGCCAAGGTCGCCGCCGCAACCGGCGCGAACGTGGTGGACGTGCGCGGCTATGGCGAACGGATGCCTGTCGCCTCGAACAACACGCACGCGGGCATGGCGCAGAACCGCCGCGTCGAAATCATCTGCATCCAGTGAGCGGGGGACCAGCCATGACCATCACCAAGCTCTTCCTCGGATGTGCAATGATCGCCGGGGTCGCCGCCTGCGGCCACCCCAGCCCGACCCCGGACTACAAGGGCGTCGACCGCGGTATCGGTGCCAAGCATCTGTCCCAGCTTCAGGCCGGGATCTGGATCGACCCGAACGGCTGCGACCACTGGATCATCGATGACGGCGCCGAGGGCTATCTCTCGTCCCGGCTCGATCCCTATGGCAAGCCGGTCTGCTCCGGCACGGCGCCGCCGAACACCGCCACGGGCGGCTTCAAACGCGGCGGCGATCTTTTCGATCCCCGGACCGGAACGAGGCCGCAGGGCTGACGTGCCAGCCGGTCGCGCATATCCAGCAAATCCATGCCGCAGGTTTACACCTGCGGCATTTTTCGTTTCCCGCGCCGTCGGCGCTTCCCTAGACTGCCAGTACCAACCGTAGGAGTCTTTATTGGCCGCCACACTGCTGCCCCCCCGCGACACGACCCCGCCGCTCGCCGAGGTCGCCGTTGAATTCCCGGACAACTTCCTGCTGATCGAACTGTGTGGAGAGTTCGACCGCAATCTCGCCGAAATCGAACAGAAGCTGTCTGTCCAGATCCTGCGCCGCGGCAACCACCTTGTCGCCATGGGCGAAAAGCCCGCCGCGGACGAGGCGATCCAGGTCCTGCGCAAGCTCTACGCCCGGCTCGAGGCAGGCCGCCCCGTCGGCAGCGCCGATATCGACCGCGAACTGCGCATGCCCGGCGCCGAACCCGAACGCGCCAGCCGCGACGGGTCGCAGATGGAGATGTTCCGGGGCGGACAGGTCGAAATCAAGACGCGCAAGAAGGTCGTCGAACCGCGCACAGAGGCGCAGAAGGCCTATGTCGCCAACCTGTTCCAACATGAACTTGCCTTTGGCATCGGCCCCGCCGGGACCGGCAAAACCTATCTCGCCGTGGCTGTTGGAGTGTCCATGTTCATCGACGGGCTGGTCGACAAGATCATCCTCTCCCGTCCGGCGGTCGAGGCGGGCGAAAAGCTCGGCTACCTGCCCGGAGACATGAAGGACAAGGTCGATCCCTACATGCAGCCGCTCTACGACGCGCTCAACGACTTCCTGCCCGGCAAGCAACTGGCCAAGATGATGGAGGAGAAGGTGATCGAGATCGCCCCGCTCGCCTTCATGCGCGGCCGCACCCTGTCCCACGCCTTCGTGGTGCTGGACGAGGCGCAGAACGCCACGACCATGCAGATGAAGATGTTCCTCACCCGCCTGGGCGAGGGGTCGCGCATGGTCATCACCGGCGACCGCAGCCAGGTCGACCTGCCGCGCGGCATGCCCTCGGGTCTTGCGGATGCGGAACGTCTGCTCGGCGGGATCGACAAGATCAGCTTCAACTACTTCACCTCCAAGGACGTCGTGCGTCACCCGCTGGTGGCGCGGATCATCGAGGCCTACGAGGCAGACGAGTCGAAGTGATGGAAAGGCCGGGCCGCCCCGGCGGTACCGGCCTCTAGCGCCGGTATCTGGACGTGGGCGGCATGGTCCGGGTCGCCGCCTGTCCCAAAGTCTCGCCCAGCCCCGCCGCATGCAGCAGGTCGTCGACCGCCACCGGCTTGGAAAACCAGGTAAGGTTCGCGGGAAGTCCGGCCATCTCCTCCGCGTCCAGCGCAGAGACGGCAATGGTCGGGAAGCTCTGCGCCGCCAGCAGGTTGAGCGCATCGAGCGTGTCGAAATCCAGCCGCGCGACATCGATGATCGCCGCGGCCGGTGCAATATGTCCGGTATCTGCCGGGGGGCTGCGCATAACGACCGCCCTAAACCCGTTGAAGTTCAGGGACATCTCCAGGTCCATGGAGAAGACCTGATCATCGCTGATGATCAGGATATGCGTGCCCGCCGGCCATCTGCCGGCTGTGAGTCTCTGATCCATTGATGTGTTCCCCTTTCCATCAATATCGGGGCCGGGTGGGGAAATACAATTTAGAATCATGCACTTGAATGAGTATTATGGGGGCAGTTAGCCGAATAATCGTTTTGATAAACCACTACTATTGAGCAGCATGACAAATCATCGCAATGCGCTTATTTTACTCATAGGATGGCGTTGAGGCAGGAGAGAGCTGCATGCCCGAAGGATCGTCCAAGCGTCTGGAACGTCTGCAGATTATGCTGACAGACGACGAACTCCGTGCGCTTGATGACTGGAGGTTCAAGTTGCGCATGCCTAGCCGGTCCGCTGCCGTGCGTGAACTCCTCCGCCGCGGACTGGCGGCAGAGGGGTACTACACGCAGGCGGAAAGCGGCTCACCTTCGTCCGATTTCGGTATACTGGATGATACGTCCCTGCGCAGCGATCCCGACCAGCACGACTGAAAGGCTCAGATCGTGCGCGCTGTGGCCTCCAGTTTCGCCAGTGTTTCGTAACCCTTCTCCAGCGCCCCGAACTGCATCGCCGCCGCGGCGGGCATGTCGGTAAAGGTCATCCGCATGGTGATCCGCGTGCCGCCCGCTACCGGCGCGAAACCAACCACGACATCCGCATGGTGGCGCATGTCGTCAAAACCGCTCAGCCGGTAGGTCAGGCGCTTCTCCGGCTCCATTTCACCGAATTCGTGCAGGTTGGGGAACCGCTGCCCCTCGCCGACCATGGTAAAGCGCCAGTGCCCGCCGGGGCAGATGTCGATGCTCTGCGTCTCGCAGTGATAGCCGTCAGGCCCGAACCACTTGGGCAACAGCACCGGGTCGGTCCAGGCCCGCCAGGCGACGGCGACGGGCACGTCGATCTGCCGCGTCAGCAGGATTTCGTGTTCGGGCTTCGGACCGGCCAACGCCGTGGCCGAGGCGCCAAGCTGGTCGGTCGCGATCCCCCAGCCCTCGAAGAAGCCCATGGTGTCGTGCTTCTCGCGCGTCTCGGGGTTGATGTGGCGCACCAGCACTTCATACGTCGTGCCGCCATCCGGCGCGTCCGAAAAGGTAAGGATTGCGGTCATGAAGGGCGCCGGGTTCATGATCCACCCCGGCGCGTAGCTGTCCGAAAACACCAGTCTCCGCGTCTGCTGCACCTCAAGCACCACGCCGGGGAAATCCGAAACCACCCCGTCTACGTTCATCTTCGTCCGGAAGCTGCCGCCGGGCCGCAGGTCGATCTCGGCCTCTTCGACCCTGTGGGGCGCGGGCATGAACCATTGTTTCAGCAGCGCCGGATCGGTCCAGCAGGCCCAGACCAGATCACGCGGGGCGGCCAGCGTTCGGGTAAAGGAGAGGTCGGTTTCCGGGTTCGGGGTCAGCGTCGAAATCATTCGTTCGGGTCCTTGGCAAGTTGCGTGACAAAGGCGTCGAACCGGTCCAGCCGCGCCTCCCACAGGTGTTTCTGCGCCGCCAGCCAGTCGCGCGCCGGGGCGAAGGCACCGGGCACAAGCGCGCAGGTCCTGACACGCCCGTCCTTGTCGGAGGAGATCATGCCTGCGTTCTCCAGCTTCTTCAGATGCTCCATGAAGGAGGGCAGGGCCATCGCGAAGGGCCGGGCAAGTTCGGTGACGGAGAGGGGGCCTGCGGCCAGCCGCTCCAGGATCGCCCTTCGGGTCGGATCCCCGAGGGCGAGAAAGACGTGATCGAGATCGGTTTGATGTTTAGCCATATCCCTAACTATTCCGGCGGCGCCGAGTCGCGCAAGCAGAAAGTTAGGTTATTTCCTAACTGAAATCCGCCATCTTGCCGGTTCCGCGCGGCGGGGTTAGCCCTTCACCATGACAATCGACGTGATGACAGAAGACGACCGCTGGACCGGGCTGGAGCTGGAACGCCTGGCCACCCGTGCCTCTGACGCGGCGCTGGCGCACCTCGGTCTCGACCCGGAGGCATGGGACATTGCCCTGCTGGCCTGCGGCGACACCCGTATCGCCGCGCTCAACGCCGATTTCCGTGGCAAGCCGACGCCGACCAACGTGCTGTCCTGGCCGTCCGAGGAACGCGCGGCGGAAGAGGATGGTGGCACCCCCGACCTCCCCGAACCTGACGGCGATACGGAACTGGGCGACATCGCTATTGCCTGGGAAACATGTGTGCGAGAGGCGGAAGATGCGGGAAAACCGCTCACGGACCACGTGACCCACCTGATCGTTCATGCGGTCCTGCATCTTCTGGGCTATGATCACGAAAGTGACCTTGATGCCACTTTGATGGAACGAAAAGAGGTCGAAATACTTGGCAAACTGGGTCTACCCGACCCATATGAGACCTAGCAGGGCTGAAAGCCCCCGATTGCCGCCGATTCGGGCGGCGCGTTTTGGTAAGGACTGATGGGCGACAACAACGACGGGCCTTCTACCGCAGCGCATGGCGCGCTGCCCGAAGGCCGGCCGACCACCACGGAAGCGGACCGGCCGCGAACGCGCGGGTTCTGGTCCCGCATTTTCGGCGGTGACGCCACCACCCCCGCACAATCCGGACCCGCGCAGGCCCCCGCCGCGCCGCGTCAGGCCCATGGCATGATCAACCTGCGCCGCATGCGTGTCGAGGACGTCGCCGTGCCGAAGGCGGAAATCGTCGCCGTGCCGCAGACCGTGACACGGGACGAACTGGTCAAGGTCTTCCGCGACAGCGGCATGACCCGCCTGCCGGTCTATCAGGATACGCTGGACACGCCGGTCGGTCTGATCCACCTGAAGGACTTCGCGCTCAAGCACGGCTTCAACGGCAAGACCACGCGCTTCACGCTGAAGACCATGCTGCGCCCGCTGCTCTACGTGCCGCCCTCCATGCCGATCGGTGTGCTGCTGCAGAAGATGCAGCAGGAACGCCGGCACATGGCGCTGGTGATCGACGAATACGGCGGTGTCGACGGGCTCGTCACGATCGAGGACCTGATCGAACAGGTCATCGGCCAGATCGAAGACGAACACGACGTCGACGAGGACAAGTTCTGGATCAAGGAAGCTGACAACACCTATCTCGCCGTCGCCCGCACCCCGCTTGAGGATTTCGCCGGCGAGACGGGCATCGACCTGACCGAACACGACAGCGTCGACGAGGAAGAGATCGACACCCTCGGCGGCCTGGTCTTCATGCTCTCGGGCCGGATCCCGGCGCGGGGTGAGGTCGTGCCGCATCCCGCCGGTCACGAGTTCGAGGTGGTGGATGCCGATCCCCGCCGGATCAAGCGCCTGCGGGTGCGGATGCGTCCCGGCGGCCCCGTGCCGGAGCCGGAGCCCGAACCGGCAGGGAATCCCGCGAACCTCGCGGCACAATGACTCTGCCGCAGCCGGGTGACGGCGCGCCGCCCGGCGCGAACCCGGCCTTCCTTGCCCGCCTGACCCTGCGCGCCCGCATGGGGCTTGCCCTGCTGGCGGGCGTCATCGGCGCGACGGGGCAGGCACCCTGGGGGCTCTGGCCGCTCACGATCCTCGCACTCGCCGCCGTGCATTCCCTGACCCTCGCCGAACCCAGACCGGCCCGTACCGCCGCGATCTGGTGGGCCGCCGGGACCGGGTATTTCGCCCTCGCACTCAGCTGGATCGTCGAACCCTTCCTCGTCGACATCGCCCGCGACGGCTGGATGGCGCCCTTTGCCATGGTCCTCATGGCCACCGGCATGGCGCTGTTCTGGGGCCTTGCGGGCGGTCTCGCGCGCCGATTGACCGGGGGAGGGGGGCTGGACTTCGCCGCCTCGGTCACGCTGATGCTGGTGCTGGCGGGCGTGCTCCGTGGGGTGATCTTCACCGGCTTTCCCTGGGCGCTGCCCGCTCACGTCCTGATCGGAACACCGGCGATGCAACTGGCGCAGGGGGGCGGGGCGATCGGCCTCGGCCTGATCGTCATCGGCCTCGCAACCACCCTCACGCTGGCCCTGAGCCGCCCGCGCCGCCTGCCGCTATGGCTCATCGCCGCCGCCGTGCCCTTCGCCGTCGGTCACCTGCTGACACCGTCGCCTGCCGACACCACGGGTCGCCCCGTCGTCCGTCTTGTCCAGCCGAACGTGCCGCAGCGCGACAAGTGGAACCCGGCGCTCGCGCCGCTCCACTACCAGCGCCTGCTCGACCTCACCGCCACGCCCGGAGAGCCCGACCTGATCGTCTGGCCCGAAACCGCGCTGCCCGCCTGGCTTGAGGATGTGACTTACCTCACCCCGGACCTCTCCGAAGCCGCCCGCGACACGCCGCTGGTCTTCGGCATCAACCGGTCCGGAGGCGGGCGGATCTACAACTCCCTCGTCCTGCTTGGCCGGGGCGGAGAGATCACCGAGGTCTACGACAAGCACCATCTCGTCCCCTTCGGCGAATACACCCCGGCGGGCGACCTGCTTGGCCGCATCGGCATTCAGGGCCTCGCGCAGCGCGACGGCCACGGCTTTTCCCCCGGTCCGGGCGCGCGGCTGATCGACCTCCCCGGTCTCGGCCCCGCCCTGCCGCTGATCTGCTACGAAGGCGTCTTCCCGCGCGACATCGCCGCCGCACCCGGCCGCCCCGCTCTGCTGCTGCTCATCACCAACGATGCGTGGTTCGGCACCGTCTCCGGCCCCTATCAGCATCTTGCCCAGGCCCGGCTGCGCGCGGTGGAGCAGGGGCTGCCCATGGTACGCGTCGCCAATACCGGCGTCTCCGCAATGATCGACGCCTCGGGGCGGCTGATAGAGCGGATCGACCTGGGCGAAACCGGCGTGCGGGACGTCCCTTTGCCGCCAGCCAGATCCGCGACGCCCTATGCCCGGATCGGGGACACGCCGCTGACCCTGCTGCTGCTGGCGGCACAGGGGGCGCTTATTCTCCTCACGCGACGCACCGGCAGGCGTTTTAGGCGTTGACGCCCCCTCCGGGCGCGTCTAGGCCAGACCGCACGCCGCCCCAACGGCTTCCTGACGGGGCGGAATTATCTGAATGGAGCGCTTCTCATGTCCCGCAAGAACTACATCTTCACCTCGGAATCCGTTTCCGAGGGTCACCCGGATAAGGTCTGCGACCGCATTTCCGATGCCGTCCTCGACGCCTTCCTGACTGAGGAGCCCCAGGCCCGTGTCGCCTGCGAAACCTTTGCCACCACCAACCGCGTCGTCATCGGCGGCGAGGTCGGCCTGTCCGATCAGGACAAGCTGAAGGACTACATGGGCCGGATCGAGGATATCGCCCGCGCCTGCATCAAGGACATCGGCTACGAACAGGACAAGTTCCACCACGCCACCTGCGAGGTCACCAACCTCCTGCACGAACAGTCCGCCCATATCGCGCAGGGCGTGAACGCCAGCGGCGACAAGGACGAGGGCGCGGGCGACCAGGGCATCATGTTCGGCTACGCCACGACGGAAACCGACGACCTGATGCCGGCGCCGATTCAGTTCGCACACAAGATCCTGCGCCGCCTGGCCGAGGTCCGCAAGGACGGTACCGAGCCGACGCTCGGCCCCGACGCGAAATCCCAGGTCTCCCTGCGCTATGAGGACGGCAAGCCGGTCGAGGTCACGCAGCTTGTCCTGTCGACACAGCACCACGACGAAACCCAGACCTCCGCCGACATCCGCGCCATCGTCGAACCCTATATCCGCGAGGTCATCCCCGGCGAATGGCTGACCGCGAACACCGAATGGTGGATCAACCCGACCGGCAAGTTCGTGATCGGCGGGCCGGACGGCGACGCGGGCCTCACGGGCCGGAAGATCATCGTGGACACCTATGGCGGTGCGGCCCCGCATGGCGGCGGCGCCTTCTCGGGCAAGGATCCGACCAAGGTCGACCGCTCTGCCGCATATGCCGCGCGCTACCTCGCGAAGAACGTGGTTGCCGCGGGCATGGCCGAAAAGTGCACGATCCAGCTCTCCTACGCCATCGGCATTGCCAAGCCGCTGTCGATCTACGCCGACACCTACGGCACCGGCCAGGTCCACGAGGCCGAGATCGAGAAGGCCGTCGCGCAGGTCATGAACCTGACCCCGCGCGGCATCCGCGAGCACCTGCAGCTGAACAAGCCCATCTACCAGCGCACCGCCGCCTACGGTCACTTCGGCCGGAAGCCGGACGAGGACGGCGGTTTTTCCTGGGAAAAGACCGACCTGGTCGAGGCGCTGAAAAAGGCGGTCTGACGCCGCCTGTCGCGACGCCATCGAAGGCCGGGGGAGACCCCGGCCTTTCTGCTTTTGAAGACCTTTCCGAAGGTTCGGACGGCGATGAAAAGCGCTCAGACCTTCAGGTCATCCTTCAGCCGCGCCAGCGTGTCGGCGATGCGGACCCTGTCCGGTTTGTAGAACACCCAGTTCTTGATCTGCCGCCCGGTCACCAGCCCGGCCCCCGCCAGCACCTTCATGTGCGAGGTCACGGTCGGCTGGCTCAGCCCGATCTTATCCGTGATGAACCCGACGCAGACTCCGTCCTCCACCAGATCGCCATCGCGCTGCGGCGGGAAGTGATCGGTCGGGCTGAGCAGCCACCGGAGGATCTGCATCCGGTTCTCGTTCCCAAGCGCCCTGAGCACGTCGACGGTTGACGGCGCATCATCCATATTGATAGTCGTCTATATAGTTACCTGTCTATGGAGTTTACCGTGCCCGATCCGCTCACACAATCCACGACCGCGCTTGCCATTGCCGCAGACAGGGCGGCGAAGTACCTCGCTACGGTCCACGACCGTTCCGTCGCCGCCGCTCCCGACGCGCTGGCAGGACTGGGCGGCTTCGACATGCCCATGCCAACCGCACCGAACGATCCGGCCGACACGCTTGCCCTGCTCGACCAACTCGGTTCTCCGGCCACCACCGCCACGGCCGGGGGGCGGTTCTTCGGTCTGGTCGTCGGCGGCACCCTTCCGGCGGCGCTCGGCGCAAGGGTTCTGGCCTCCGCCTGGGATCAGGTCGTGTTCAGCGATGCCACCAGCCCGGTCGGTGTCAAACTCGAACAGGTTGCAACAGGATGGCTGCTCGACCTGCTCGGACTGCCCGCGCACTGCTCGGTCGGCTACGTGACCGGCGCGACCATGGCAAATTTCACCTGCCTCGCCGCAGCCCGGCATGCGCTGCTTGAGAGACAGGGCTGGGACGTCCAGGCCAAGGGGCTTTGGGGCGCCCCCCGCCTGCGCGTGATTGCCGGAGAGCAGGCGCATGTGACCGTACGCAAGGCGCTGTCCATGCTCGGCATCGGCACGGATGTGATTGAATATGTGCCCTGCGACCCGCAGGGCCGGATCGATGTCGGTCGGATGCCGGAGGCGGATGCGGCAACCCTCATTCTGGCCCAGGCCGGCAATGTCAATTCGGGCGCCAGCGATCCGATTGCCGACATCGTTGCGCGGGCCAACGGGGCTTGGGTGCATGTGGACGGCGCCTTCGGGCTCTGGGCCGCGGCAAGCCCCGCCACCCGGTCCCAGCTGGCAGGTTACGACGGCGCCGACAGCTGGGTCACGGACGGCCATAAATGGCTGAATACCCCTTACGACTGCGGGCTGGCAATCTGCCGCCACCCCGCAGCCATCCACGCGGCCATGGCCACGCAGGCGCCCTACCTCAAGGTCGGAGGTGACGCCGCGCCCAAGGACATGGTTCCCGAATTCTCACGTTCTGCCCGTGGGGTGGAGATCTGGGCGGCTCTGCATTCCCTCGGTCGCGAAGGCCTGCGCGACCTGATCGACACCACCTGCCGCCACGCCCGCACGCTGGCCGAGGGGCTGCGCGCACAGGGGTTCGAGATCCTGAACGATGTCGTGCTGAACCAGGTCGTTGCCTCCCGCCCCGCGCCACGGGGCTGGGCTGCGGCACTTGCCGGGGCCGTCCAACGCAGCGGAGAGGCCTGGTTCGGCCCGACCACCTGGCGGGGGAGGGAGGCGGTGCGCTTCTCCGTCTCCTCCTGGGCGACGACGGAAGCCGACATACAGCGAACCCTCGCCGCCATCGCTGCAACGCCCGACGCCCCCGCCGACGCCTGACCAATCGGCCAGCCCCGGCAGAGGCGGGGATGACGGCAGGCCGGTGCAGCCCGGCCCGCCGCGTCAGCAGGTCACTCCGCCGGAACGGCCTTGCCCTGCGCGACCGAAACCGCGCCCGGACCGAAGGCCACGACCATCAGCATGCCGCCCGCGATCGTGACATTCTTCATGAAGGAGATCATCTGGCCCTGTGCCTCCATCCCCTCCATCCCGAAGGACGGCACAAGGTGGAACAGCACGCCGGACACCAGTGAGAAGCCCGCCAGCAGGAAGGCGGCGGTGCGCGCCTGCCAACCGGCGAGCAGTGCGATGCCGCCCACGACCTCGACCAGGATGACGAGGGGAAGGAGGGCGCCCGGCACGCCCATCATCTCCATGTAGCCCTGCGTGCCGGCGTAGCCGGTGATCTTCTGCAGGCCGGAGGTGATGAACATCAGTGAAAGCAGCACGCGGCCCACGGGCGCGGCATAGGAAAGAAGGTTGGTCATTGGTGTCGTCCTTTATCATGGAACCCCGCTCCGGGGCATGACGGCGAAGATGACGGGTCTGCGCCCGGTGCGCTATTCGGTGAATTCCGACAGAATGTGTGCGCAGACGCGCAGCGGAATGGGTCGCGCAAAGGTGATCCGACCCGCCGGCCAACCGGCAGTAGCATGCGCCCAGTACCCCAGCCGGACGTTCCCATGAATCTGCAAGCCTGTCTCTCCGTGATCGCCCTTCTGATCCCGCTCTCCACGCAGGCCCAGACGCCGGTCGCCCACGGAGGCGATGTCACAGTCACCATGCCGGGCCTCGTAAGCGAACAGGCGACCGAGGACGAAAGCGCCGAGATCGAGATCATGTTCCGCCGCTTCGAAACCTTGTCGCGGGTCGTCGAACGTCTACCCGATGGCATCCGCACGGTAACCCTGACGACAGACCCGGAGGTCGAGGCGGCCCTTGTCAGCCATGTCGCCGGAATGGTCGGCCGCGTGACAACCGGGGAGGATCCGAAGATCCCGATCCAGAGCCCGACACTCGACATTCTCTTCCTGCGCGGGTCCGGCATCGACAGCGTTGTCGAACCGGTGGCGGGCGGCGTCGCCGTGACCCAGACCTCCGCTGACCCGGAGGTCGTGCAGGCGCTGCACAGACACGCGGACGAGGTGACGGACCTTGTCGAACGCGGCATGGTAGCGGTCCACGAACGGATCGGGACCCACAACCACTAGGCTGCAGCCGGTTGATCCCCGCCCGCCCCGGCGCTATGGCAGCGGCGATGAGCGACAAGCACCCCTCCGGCGCCCCCTGGCGCAACTTCTACGGCCGTTTCAAGGGCAAGACCCTGCGCCCGTCGCAGGAAACCTACCTTGAGGAGGACCTCGCCGAACTCTCTCCCGGCCCCGTGGGGTGGGAGGAGAACCCGGATCGCACCAACCTCGACCTCGCCGCGCTGTTCGGACACCGCGACCTGTGGCTCGAAATCGGTTTCGGCGGCGGTGAACACCTCGTGCACCAGGCCGAACGCAATCCCGACGTCGGCATCATCGGGGCGGAACCGTTCATCAACGGGGTCGCCATGCTCCTGGGCAAGATCCGCCGGTCCTGCGTGTCCAACCTGCGGGTGCATCCCGGCGACGCCCGCGACCTGTTCGACGTCCTGCCCGAGGCTTCCGTCGCCCGCGCCTTCCTGCTCTATCCCGATCCCTGGCCGAAGAAGCGCCACCACCGCCGACGCTTCGTGACCCCGGAACACCTGGTTCCATTGGCCCGCGTTCTGAAACCCGGCGCGATTTTCCGCGTGGCGACGGACATCCCGGACTATGTGCGGCAGACGCTGGAGCAGGTGCCGCGCCACGGGTTCGACTGGCTGGCGGAGCGGCCCCAGGACTGGCGTGAGCCTTGGGACGACTGGCTGTCCACCCGCTACGAACAGAAGGCGCTGCGGGAAGGGCGGACGCCTCACTACCTCACCTTCCGCCGCCGCTGACGCCCGGCGATTCGCGCCGATTGTCGCGCGGGCTGGGACAGTCCCGGAAACTACGGCGATTGTTTCTGTTTCCGATCCGAAAAACGCCCTAGCGCTGGCCTGCAGCGCGCATCGCCATTTGTTAACGTTAGCAGCGCCTTGGGCTCCATACGGCAGGCTCCACCTGCTTTCCGTTTCCGGCTCGGAAATGATCTGTCGCGCCGGAAAAGCTCGTCAGACCGCCCGGCAGCCTGAGACCATGTCCGGACCGGCCCGTTGGCCGGCGTAACGGTACGAGTGAAACGGAAAGGGTATTCCCGTGTTTGGGTTCAAAGCAAAACTGTTCGAGCCGATGGCGAAAGCGATCGGCCTCCGCGGGGCTGAGGACACCCCGCATCTCACCTCTCTCACATCCGACAAGGGCCTGCTCGACGGGCTGCTAGGCAAGGGCGGCACGGTTGACCACGTGCTGACCGGCGACGACACGCCCGACGACACCGAAACCTCCGGTGTGGTTGGCGACGTGGCGGCCGAGGGCGGTCTTCTCGACGAAATTCTGGGCGACGGGGGCACGCTCGACCACCTGCTGACCGGCGACGACACCTCGGACGACAGCGAAACCGAAGGCCTTGTCGGCGACCTGACCGACGAAGGCGGCCTGCTGGACGAAATCCTGGGCGACGGCGGCACGCTGGATCACCTGCTGACCGGCGATGACACGCCCGACGACAGCGAGACCAATGGCGTCATCGACGACCTGCTCGGGGATGGCGGGACCGTCGACGAACTGCTTGGCACGGTCGGGGACGTGCTGGCCGGGGACCCGGCGGACTGCGCCGACGATGACACGGACGACGCCGGCAACCCCGGCAATTCCGGTCCCCCGCCGGGTCGCGACAACCCCGAACAGACCCCCGGCGACGGCGATGACACGGGCGACGCCGATGCCTGCGACGGCGGCTTCGGCCTGTCCATCCATGCGGAGGCCAGCGTGAAGATCGGCCTTGGCGGTGGCAACGGCACCCATCCCGGCCTCACCGACGAAGGTGGCCTGATCGACGACATCGCAGGGGACGGCGGCGTCATCGATGGCCTGCTCACCGGAGATACCGAAGGCGACGGCACCGAAACCGGAAACCTTGGCAGCGACCTCTTCGCAGAGGGCGGGATCGTCGACGAACTCGCCGGCGACGGCGGAATTCTCGACGAGGTGCTGACCGGCGACGACGATCCGGACGGGACCGCGACCGACGGGTTTCTCAACCACCTCGCGGACGAAGGCGGCACGCTGGACGAACTCGCCGGGGACGGCGGCACGGTGGATCACATTCTTACCGGCGACAACGACCCCTCCGACGACGATTTCAGCGGCGCCATCGCACATCTGCTCTTCGGCGGTCCGGTCGCCGACGAGACCCCGGATCATGGAGGAGAGATCGAGGTGGAGGCCGAGGCCGACATCTTCGCCAGCCTCTACTGAGGGACCCCGGCAGGAAGCGGACCGTGCTGCCACACGGTCCGTTTTCTGCTATGCCGGGGGTCGGAGGGCCCCATGTCCAGCCAGAAGACAGAACCGACCGGGCAATCGCCAGTCAGCTACCTCGCCTCGGTCGCCCCGCCCCGCCGCGCTGCGGAGGGGCACGCGCTTCTGGACCTGTTCGGTCGGGTCACCGGCTGGACAGCACGGATGTGGGGTCCTGCGATCATCGGCTTCGGCCGCTACGACTACACCTACGCCAGCGGCCATTCCGGCAGCTGGTTCGCCACCGGGTTCTCCCCGCGCAAGGCGGCGCTGACGATCTACATCATGCCGGGCTATCAGGACTATTCCCCGATCCTCGCCCGGCTGGGCCCGCACAGGCTGGGGAAGTCCTGCCTCTACATTACCCGGCTCGACGCGGTGGATCAGGATGCGCTGTCGGACCTGATCCGCGCCGGGCTGGCGGACCTGGCAAAGCTCTGGCCGGTGCAGCCCGACTGACCGCTCCGGGCCGCCCCCTGATGGACATTTCCCCCCCGGTGTGACAAAGCGCCGGGGCATCAGGAGCACCGCCCATGACCACCACCCGTTTCGCCCCTTCGCCGACCGGCTACATCCATGTCGGCAACCTGCGCACCGCGCTGTTCAACTTCCTGATCGCCCGCAAGCAGGGCGGCACCTTCATCCTGCGCATCGACGACACCGATCCCGAACGGTCGAAGCAGGAATACGTTGACGCGATCAAGCAGGACCTCGACTGGCTCGGCCTGCACTGGGACCGGGTGGAGCGTCAGTCCGAACGGCTCGACCGCTACGCCGAGGCGGCGGACCGGTACCGCGAAATGGGCCGTTTCTACGAGGCGTTCGAGACGCCGACCGAACTGGACCTCAAGCGCAAGAAGCAGCTGAACATGGGCAAGCCGCCGGTCTATGACCGCGCCGCGCTGGCCCTGTCCGAAGACGAGAAGGCGAAACTCCGCGCCGAACGGGGCGAAGGCGTCTGGCGCTTCAAGCTGGATCAGCAGCGCATCGAATGGACCGATGGCATCCTCGGGGACATTTCCATCGACGCGGCCTCCGTCTCCGACCCGGTGCTGATCCGAGCGGACGGGCAGGTGCTTTATACGCTGGCTTCGGTCGTGGACGACACCGACATGGGCGTAACCCATGTCGTGCGCGGCTCGGACCACGTGACCAACACCGCCACCCAGATCCAGATGATCGAGGCGCTTGGCGGCACCGCGCCCGCCTTCGCGCACCACTCCCTCCTGACCGGCCCGCAGGGCGAGGCGCTGTCCAAGCGGCTTGGCGTGCTGTCCATCCGCGACCTGCGTGCGCAGGGGATCGCCCCGATGGCGCTGCTCTCTCTGATGGCGCGGCTCGGCTCGTCGCAGCCCGTGGAACTGCGCAGCTCCGTCGACGAACTGATCGAAGGCTTCGACCTCGCCACCTTCGGCACCGCCCCGACCAAGTTCGATGAACAGGATCTCTTCCCGCTGACCGCCCACGTGCTCCAGTCCACGCCGCTGGATAGGGTGCGCGACCGCATCGCCGCCGCCGGTGTGCCCGACGACAAGGCAGAGGCCTTCTGGTCTGTCGTCCGCGACAACATCACCGTGCTCGATGACGTCGATGCATGGTGGACCCTGATGCGCGACGGGGCCGATCCGCTGGTCGATCCGGAAGACGCCGACTTCATCCGCCAGGCCATGCCGCTGCTGCCGGAAACCGTCACCCCCGACACCTGGGGCGAATGGACAACGGCGGTGAAAGAGGCGACGGGCCGCAAGGGCAAGGGCCTGTTCATGCCGCTGCGCAAGGCCGTGACCGGGCAGGAGAGGGGGCCGGAAATGGCCGCGCTGCTGCCCCTGTTGCAGGTGATCCGGGCGCGGACCTACTGACGGCGACCGCCGTCTCGCGCTTCCCTGGCAGTCAGCAAGAAACCGTCCGCCCTACTCGACTCCGACCCGAACGGCGAACCGGCCGTCCGTTGCGGAGACTGCACCCGCGACCCGCATGACCAATGCAATTCCCTCCCCCTGCAGGGGGAGGGTCAGGGAGGGGGCTCGCACCACCCACGAAAAGAACACCCCGCCGGATGCGCCCTCAGCCCTCGACCACCTCGACCCCGAGCTTGCCGAGTTCCGCATCCACCACGGCCGTCTCCGCCTCTGTCAGCAGTTGCGCGCGCGGGTAGCGCGGGGCGGCGCGGTCGTTCAGGATGGGCCCGTCCCAGCCCGCCGTCGTGTCAAAGAAATGGCGGCCGCCCTCCGCCCCGAAGACCTGCAGATACCCCTGCACCACCACGTCGAGATAGCTCAGCAGGATCGGACGCACGCCGTCCGCCGGCCCGTGCTTGTCCACCGGGATGTGGTAGACCGCGATCTCCCCGGCGTCCGTGGCCTCATGGCTCAGCCCGACGGTCAGCGGCATCCGGTCATACCCCGTTTCGCGCAAATCCAGCGCCGCCCAGTCCGCCCCCGGCACCGCCGCGATCAGCCCGTCGATAGCCACGCCGTCGCAGGGCTCTGCGGTCAGGAAGGCCATGTCGCGGAACGGCGTGTGTCGCCAGACCCGGCGCCAGCCGGAAAGCCGCGCACGGTGGTGGCGGTCGTAGATATGGGTGGCCGTGTTCACGAGGCTGCCGTAGCCGAAGAAGAACGGGTCTTGTGACATTTATGCTCCGCAGTTGATTTGGGTCATATTCACCTTTCGCTATCCCTCTCATCGTGTATACATGATGAAACAAAAGCGGAATTGCGAAAATCGAAAGCCCGGGAGGAGAGACGAAGGGCCGACGAAGGGAGACATACATGCGCCTGACCAAAAGATCCAATATCGCCATGCGGATTCTCATGTTCTGCGGGGTGAATGACGGGCAGCTCGTCACCAAGTCGGACATCGCCAAGGCCTGCAACACATCCGAGAACCATCTCGCGCAGGTCATCAATCGCCTCGGCCAGCTGGGCTACCTGCGCACGCAGCGCGGCCGCAACGGCGGTCTCCGCCTGTCCCGCCCGATGGAGGAGATCACCGTGGGCGAGGTAATTCGCGCGACCGAGGCCAGCGTACCGATCACCGAATGCTTTGATCCGGAAGAGAACACCTGCCCGCTGATCGACGCCTGCCGGCTTCGCGGCGTCATCGCCCGCGCGACCGAAGCCTTCTACGCGGTCATGGACAAGGTCACGCTGGACGAGCTGATCTGCGAAAATGATGGGCTCTCTGCGCTGCTGTCGATGCCGCTGTCCTGCGACCGGCGCGGCGCTGTCGCTTGACGCTTGCGAAGCGTCGTTTTCCGCGCTAACCGGAGTTCACGGACAGGGAGAACCGGCCGCCCGCGCAAGTGAGCAGGCCGGTGCCGAAGGAGCAACCGCCCCGGAAACTCTCAGGCCCAAGGACCTGCCGTAACGACAACTCTGGAGAGTGGCGCGCAATGCGCCCGCCGAAGGGATAGCGATCTCAGGCGAAAGGGACAGAGGGGGCATCGTGGCGCATCACCGCGCCCTGCGATGCCCGGCGTTTTCCGGGCCGGAGAGCGACCGGATGGACGATCTGCAAAGCCTGCCGCTTGAGGCGCTGCACCTGGAACTGGGTGCGAAGATGGTGCCCTTCGCCGGCTATTCCATGCCGGTTCAGTATCCTGCCGGGGTGATGAAGGAACATCTCGCCACGCGGGCGAGCGCCGGGCTTTTCGATGTCTCGCACATGGGTCAGGTCCTGCTGCGGGGTGACGCTGCCGCCGCGGCGTTCGAAACGCTGATGCCGGTCGATGTGCTGGGCCTGCCGGAGGGACGCCAGCGCTACGGCCTGCTTACCGACGAAACAGGCGGGATCCTCGACGACCTGATGTTCGCCAACCGTGGCGACCACCTGTTCGTCGTCGTCAACGCCGCCTGCAAATCCGCCGACATCGCCCACATGCGCGCCATGATGCCCGCCGTGCAGGTCGAGGAGGTCACCGACCGCGCCCTGCTCGCCCTGCAGGGGCCGGCGGCTGAATCGGTGCTCTCCGCCCTTGCGCCCGAAGTGGTGCAGATGCGCTTCATGGACGTCCGCACACTGATGCTGGCGGGGGCGGAATGCTGGGTCTCGCGCTCAGGCTATACCGGCGAGGACGGGTTCGAGATCTCGGTGGCGGAGGCGGATGCGGAAAAGCTCGCCCGCGCCCTGATCGCCCATCCCGATGTCCTGCCGATCGGACTCGGCGCGCGCGACAGCCTGCGGCTCGAGGCCGGGCTCTGCCTCTACGGCCATGACATCGACACCACCACCAGCCCGGTCGAAGCCGGCCTTGCCTGGGCCATCCAGAAGGTCCGGCGCACCGGCGGCGACCGTGCAGGCGGCTTTCCCGGCGCCGACCGGATCCTGAAGGAACTGGCCGAGGGCCCGGCGCGCGGCCGCGTCGGCCTGCGCCCCCAGGGCCGCGCCCCGATGCGCGAGGGCGTGCCGCTCTTCGCCTCCGACGGCGACACGACGCAGATCGGAGCCATCACCTCTGGCGCTTTCGGGCCGACGGTGCAGACGCCGGTCTCCATGGGCTACCTGCCCATTGACTTGGCCGCGCCCGGCACGATCATTTCGGCTGAGCTGCGCGGCAAACGCGCCCCGGTGGAGGTCACCCCGCTGCCCTTCACCCCCGCCAATTTCAAACGCTGACGACCAGGGAGTCCCGTCGATGAAGTTTACCGAAGAACACGAATGGCTGCGCGAGGAAGACGGAGAGATCGTCGTCGGCATCACCGAACACGCCGCCGAACAGCTGGGCGACATCGTATTCGTCGAACTGCCCGAGGTCGGGACCGAAGTGTCCAAGGACGACGAATGCGTGGTGATTGAGTCTGTCAAGGCGGCGTCGGATATCCTCGCGCCCCTGGACGGAGAGATCACCGAGGTCAACGAGATGCTGGTGGAGGACCCCGGCAAGATCAACGAGGACCCCATGGGCGACGCCTGGTTCTTCAAGATCAAGCCGTCGGAGCCGTCCCAGATGGACGACTACATGACAGAGGCTGAGTATAAGGACATGATTTCCTGAGCCTTTCCCCGGTCATAAGCTCCGCGCGCCCCACCTGGCCCCACGTCATCCTCGGGCTTGCCCCGAGGTTCCCTGGCCCAGGGTCGCGCGGGGTGGTCGGAGATCCTCGGGTCAGACCCGAGGACGGCAGCCGGCCTGCGGGCACCGGCGCGCCTGCCCACGGATCGCTCGGAGGGGCCGCTCGATGACCGTCCTGCGCATCACCCCCAACCTCCTGGCCGACGATCCGCAGGCGGTAGCGGGATTCTACCGCTATCTCTTCGATATCGACGTGGCGATGGACATGGGCTTCATCGTGACGATGGAGCCGGGCGCGGCTTGGCAGAGCCCGCAGCTGTCCCTCGCCTCCGAAGGGGGCGCCGGTACGCCGCTGCCCGCGATCTCGATCGAGGTCGACACGCTGGACCCCGTCATCGCCCGCGCGAAACTGCGCGACATCCCGATCGAATACGGCCCGGTGACCGAGGACTGGGGCGTACGCCGCCTCTTCCTGCGCGACCCCGCCGGTCACCTCCTCAATGTCCTGACCCACGAGGCCGCCGCATGACCCGCATCGACCGCGCCGACGCGCAGATTCCCGCCCCGCCCGAAAAGGTTTACGCGGCCTGGACAGACCCCGATCTTCTGAAGCGGTGGCTGCCGCCGAAAGGTGCACGGCTCGAAGTGCATCAGCTTGATCCACGACCCGGCGGCGTGCTGCGCATGACCCTGCATTTCGACGCCGGACCCGGCAAGACCGGCGAGGGGCGGGACGACATCGTCGGCCTCTTCTCCCACTGCGATCCGCCCGGCGCGCTGACGCTCGCCATCGACTTCCCCTCCGACCGGCCCGAATTCGGCGGCACGATGCTGATGGAATGGACCTTCGCCCCGGTGCCCGGCGGTAGTCATGTTTCCGTTGCCTGCCACCACGTGCCGCCCGGCATCGAAAAATCCGTGCATGAAACCGCGCTGGCCGGATCCCTGGCCCAGCTTCGGGACCTGTTTGCCTGACCTGAACTTGCCCGACTTGAAATTGCCCGACCTGAAAGGCCCGAGATGACCTTCACCCCGACCGACTACCAGCCCTACGACTTTGCCAACCGCCGCCACATCGGCCCCTCTCCATCAGAGATGAAGGAGATGCTGGCGGTGATCGGCGCGCCCTCGCTCGACGCGCTGATCGACCAGACGGTGCCGAAGGCGATCCGGCAGGCAGAGCCGCTGGATTTCGGCGCGCCGCTGTCGGAGTCCGAACTGCTGGCCCACATGCGCAAGGTGTCGAAGAAGAACAAGGTCCTGACCTCGCTCATCGGGCAGGGCTACCACAACACGATCACACCGCCCGCGATCAAGCGGAACATCTTCGAAAACCCCGCCTGGTACACCGCCTACACACCCTACCAGCCCGAGATCAGCCAGGGCCGGCTCGAGGCGCTGCTGAACTACCAGACGATGATCTGCGACCTGACCGGGCTCGACATCGCCAACGCCTCCCTTCTCGACGAATCCACCGCCGCCGCAGAGGCGATGACCATGGCGGAGCGCGGTGCGAAGTCCAAGGCGCGCAAGTTCTTCGTGGACGAGGCCTGCCATCCCCAGAACATCGACGTGATCCGCACCCGCGCCGAACCGCTCGGGATCGAGGTCGTGCTTGGCCGCCCGTCGGATCTGGTGGCAGAGGAGGTCTTCGGCGCGATCTTCCAGTACCCCGGTACCAACGGCGTGCTGCGCGACTTCACGCCCCAGATGGAGGCGCTGCATGCGGCGAAGGCGCTTGGCATCGTGATTGCCGATCCCATGGCGCTCTGCCTGCTGAAGGAGCCGGGGAAGATGGGCGCCGACATCGCGGTCGGATCGACGCAGCGCTTCGGCGTGCCGCTTGGTTACGGTGGCCCGCACGCCGCCTACATGGCCTGTCGGGACGAGTTGAAGCGCAACATGCCGGGCCGGATCGTCGGCGTCTCCATCGACGCGCGCGGCAATCGGGCCTACCGCCTGTCGCTGCAAACGCGCGAACAGCATATCCGGCGGGAAAAGGCGACCTCCAACGTCTGCACCGCGCAGGCGCTGCTGGCGGTCATGGCCTCCATGTACGCGGTCTTCCACGGGCCGGCGGGGCTGAAGGCCATCGCGCAGGGGATCCATGCCAAGACCGTCACCATGGCCGAAGGGCTTCGCGCGGCGGGCTTCGACGTCTTCCCGAAGAAATGCTTCGATACCGTCACGGTCGAGGTCGGCCCCTTCCAGGGTGCGATCCTGAAATCCGCCGTGGACGAGGGGATCAACCTGCGGAAGGTCGGCGACACCAAGATCGGTATCGCTCTGGACGAAGTGTCGACCAAGGCGACCATCGCCGCCGTCTGGAAGGCCTTCGGCATCACCACGCCGGTGCCCGACGACACCCGTTATGACCTGCCCGACTCGCTTGTCCGCGACACCCCCTACCTGACGCATGACATCTTTCACATGAACCGGGCGGAGACGGAGATGATGCGCTACATGCGCCGTCTCGCCGACCGCGATCTGGCGCTGGACCGCGCGATGATCCCGCTCGGGTCGTGCACCATGAAGCTGAACGCGGCGGCCGAGATGATCCCGGTCTCATGGGACGAAATCGCCGCCCTGCATCCCTTCTGCCCTCCCGACCAGGCCGAAGGCTATGCGGAGATCATCACCGACCTGTCGGCAAGGCTCTGCGCCGTCACCGGCTATGCGGCCTTCTCCATGCAGCCCAATTCCGGCGCGCAGGGGGAATACGCGGGGCTGCTGACGATCCGCAACTACCACGTCGCCAACGGGGAAGGGGACCGTGACGTCTGCCTGATCCCGATGTCGGCGCATGGGACCAACCCGGCCTCGGCCCAGATGGTCGGCTGGAAGGTCGTGCCGATCAAGTCGGCGGCGAACGGCGACGTGGACCTGCAGGACTTCCTCTCCAAGGCGCATGAGTACAAGGACCGGCTGGCCGCGGCGATGATCACCTATCCCTCCACCCACGGGGTGTTCGAGGAGACGGTGACCGAGGTCTGCAAGATCGTCCACGACCACGGCGGGCAGGTCTATATCGACGGCGCCAACATGAACGCCATGGTCGGCTTGTCCCGCCCCGGCGACCTTGGCGGCGACGTCAGCCATCTCAACCTGCACAAGACCTTCTGTATCCCCCATGGCGGCGGCGGTCCCGGCATGGGCCCGATCGGCGTCAAGGCGCATCTGGTGCCGCATCTGCCCGGACACATCACGCAGGGCGGGACGAATGCGGTATCCGCTGCGCCCTACGGGTCGCCGTCGATCCTGCCGATCTCCTGGGCCTACTGTCTTATGATGGGCGGCGAGGGGCTGACCCAGGCCACCCGGGTCGCGATCCTGAACGCCAACTATATCGCGGCACGCCTGAAGGACGCCTTCCCGATCCTCTACAAGGGCCCGCAGGGGCGCGTGGCGCATGAATGCATCCTCGACACCCGCCCCTTCGCCGAGGTCGGCGTGACCGTCGACGACATCGCCAAGCGGCTGGTCGACTGCGGCTTCCACGCCCCCACGATGAGCTGGCCGATTGCGGGGACGCTGATGGTGGAACCGACGGAGTCCGAAACCAAGGCGGAGCTTGACCGCTTCTGCGACGCCATGCTCGCCATCCGGGAGGAGATCGCGGATGTGGAATCCGGCAAGATCGCGCACGACGCCTCTCCGCTGGCCCACGCCCCGCATACGGTGGAGGACCTCGTCGGCAACTGGGACCGCGCCTATTCCCGCGAACAGGGCTGCTTCCCGCCGGGGGCGTTCCGGGTCGACAAGTACTGGCCGCCGGTCAATCGCGTGGACAACGTCTGGGGCGATCGCAACCTGACCTGCACCTGCCCGCCGATGAGCGACTACGCGGAAGCGGCGGAGTAACCCCCTCCCTTACCCTCACCGTAACCCCCTCCCTGACCCTCCCCCTGGCAGGGGGAGGGGACCCGTCGCAAAGACGACGGGCATCCGCGATTGCCACCGGCCGGACGCGCTCCCCTCTCCCCTTGTGGAAAGGGTCAGGATGAAGCCCCACACGCCAGCCCGGACGCCCCACGCCGACCTTTGTCCCGCCACCGGCCGGAAGCGGTTCCCTCTCCCCTCGGGGGAGAGGGTCAGGGTGAGGGGGCATCCGCCAGCGAAGCCACCCACCCCCAACCGTCGTCCCGCCACCTGCCAGACGCGCTCCCCCTCTCGTCAGTGGAGGGCCAGGGAGGGGGTCTCCGCCCGCCGCAGCGCTCGGTCAGTCCGCCGCCCTCAGAACCCGCGCAGGACGCGCCGCCAGTGGCCGCCAGGCAAAGATCAGCCCCGCGGCGAGGTTTGCCAGCAAACCGCCGATCACCACGGCAAACGCATTGCCCCAGATCACCGTAAACCCGGTCTCCATCACGAAATAACAGACCGCCCAGCCCCCCGCGATCCCCGCCGCCAGTGCCACCACCCCGGCCCCCGCGCCAAGCAGCGCCGACCTCAGCGCCAGCGACCCGAGGATCCTCCCCCGTGTCGCCCCAAGCGTCTTCAGCACCGCCGCCTCGTATATCCGCTCCCGCTCACCCGACAGCGCCGCGCCAATCAGCACCAGGAACCCGGTGAGCAGCGTCGCCCCCGCACCCCATGCGGTGGCGGAGGCGATGCCCTCCAGCAGCAGCGACACCCGGTCGATGGCGTCGCGCACGCGGATGGCGGTGACGTTCGGATAGGCGTTGCCGACGTCGCGCAGGATCGCCGCCTCCGCCTCGGGCTCCGCATAGACCGTCGCGATGAAGGAATGCGGCGCACCGGCCAGCGCGGCGGGGTTCATCGCCATGATGAATCCCATGCCGGCGGTCGAGAAATCCACTTCCCGGAAGGATGTCACCGTCGCAGTGATGTCCCGGCCAAGGATGTTCACCGTCATCTCGTCGCCGATGGTCAGGCCCATCTCCTCCGCCTCCTCGGCGGCGAAGGAGATCTGCGGCGCGCCGTCGTACCCCTCACCCCACCACGTCCCCTCGGTCACCCGCGTCGTGTCGGGCAGAGCGCCCGAATAGGTCAGCCCCCGGTCGCCGCGCAGCACCCAGTGATCCCCGGCGACCTCGCGCGCGGGCTTGCCGTTGATCTGCGTGATGATCCCCCGCAGCATCGGTGCGTTCTCGACCCGGCTGACGGCCTCGTCGCCTTCGACCCGGTCAAGGAAGCCGTCGATCTGGTCCTGCTGGATGTCGACGAAGAAATACGACGGCGCGCGCTCCGGCAGGTCACGCACGATGGCCGACCGCAGGTTGCCGTCGATCTGCCCGACCGCCGCCAGCACCGACAGGCCGAGGCCAAGCGACAGGACGACCGGCAGCGCCTCGCTTCTCGGTCCGCCGATGGCGGCCAGCGCCCATCTCAGCGCCGCGCGGCCCCGCGCCCAGTGATGCGCCCGCCGTGCCAGCCGCTGTACCCCGAACCCGGCCAGCGTCAGCAGGGCAAGCGCAAACACAATGCCCCCGGTCGTCCACAGCGTCAGCACCCATGTCCCCGAAAACGCCGCCGCCACCGCGACCAGCACGACGGCCAGCCCAAGGATCACGCCCAGATACCGCCACCCCGGCAACGTCCGTCCCGCCGACAACGCATCCCGGAACAGCGTCGCCGCGCGGATCTCGCTGGTGCGCGCCAGCGGCCAGAGCGTGAAGATCAGCGCGCTGAGCACACCGTAGAGCGCCGCCTCCGCCAGCGTGCCCGGAAAGATGCCGAAGCGTGCGGGCACCGGCAGCTGGTCCGCGATCACCGGCGCCAATGCCAGCGGTACCACCGCGCCCAGCACCAGCCCGATCACGATGCCAAGCGCCGCCAGCGCCCCGATCTGGAGGAAATAGGTCAGGAAGATCACCCGCCGCGTCGCGCCAAGGGTCCGCAAAGTTGCGATCACGGAGGTCTTGCGCGCCAGATAGGCCCGCACCGCCGCCGACACGCCCACACCGCCGACCGCCAGCCCCGACAGCCCGACCAGCACGAGGAACGACGCCAGCCGCTCGACAAAGCTCTGCACCCCCGGCGCCCCGTTCCGCGCATCCCGCCAGCGCAGGCCCGAATTGCCGAACTGCTGCCGCGCCTCCCCCTTCGCGGTGTCAAGCAGCAGGCCCTCCGGCAGCACCATGCGATAGTGGCTGTCGAACAGCGTCCCCGGCTCCAGCAGGCCCGACGTCGCCAGATCCGCGCGCCTGACGATCACCCGCGGGCCAAAGCCGAAGCCCGCGGTTGCGCTGTCCGGCTCCCGCTCAAGCACGGCGGCAAGCGTGAATTCCGTCGATCCGAGCTTCAGCCGGTCCCCGACCGCCAGCCCGAGCCGGTCGACCAGCAGCCCCTCGGCCACCAGACAGGGGCCGGGCGCGCACTCGAACGCCTCAGCAAGTGACTGCCCGCCCGAAAGCCCCACGGATCCGACCAGCGGATAGGCATCGTCCACCGCCTTGATCTGCACCAGCGCACGCTCGGCTTCTCCGCCCCGGTCCACCACGGCCATGGAGCGGAAATCGGCGATTTCAGAGACCTCGACCGCCGTCCGGTCCATCCACGCGCGCTCCTCCTCGGTGGCGAAACGGTAGGTGAAGGACACCTCCGCATCCCCGCCAAGCAGCGCGGCGCCTTCCTCCGCCAGCCCCGCTTCGATGGCGGATCGCACCGACCCGACCCCGGCGATGGCGGCCACGCCAAGCGCCAGACAGGCCAGCAGGATGCGGAACCCCGACAGCCCGCCGCGCAATTCGCGAGCGGCAAAGCGGGCGGCGAGGCGGGCGTCGCTCCGCAGGCTCACGCCGCGGCCCCGGCCATGTCGAGCACACCGTCGCGCAGCCGGATCACCCGGTCGCAGCGGTCGGCCAGTTCCGGCGCATGGGTCACCAGCACCAGCGTCGCGCCGTGCCGGTCGCGCAGACCGAAGAGCAGGTCCATGATCGCCTGCCCGTTCGGCCCGTCGAGGTTTCCGGTAGGTTCATCCGCCAGCAATATCGCCGGTCGCGGGGCCGAGGCGCGCGCCAGCGCCACCCGCTGCTGTTCCCCGCCCGACAACTGGGCGGGGTAATGATCCGCCCGCGCCGCCAGCCCGACCGTCGCCAGTTCCTCCGCCGCGCGCTCGAACGCATCCGCATGCCCCGCGAGTTCCAGGGGCGTCGCGACGTTTTCCAGCGCCGTCATCGTCGGAATGAGGTGGAAGGATTGGAACACCACCCCCATATGTTGCCTGCGGAAGCGTGCCAGCGCGTCCTCGTCCATCGCGGTCAGGTCCTGGCCCAGTGCGGCGATCCGCCCCCCGGTGGCGCGTTCCAGCCCGCCCATGAGCATGAGGAGTGACGACTTGCCCGACCCAGACGGCCCGATCAGCCCCAGAGTCTCCCCCCGGCTGACATCCAGAGAGATCCCCCGCAGGATCTCCACCGGCCCGGCATTGCCATCGAGCGTCAGCTTCGCGTCGGTCAGGGAAAGGACGGGATCACTCGCGGGGTCACTCATGGGCTGGCTCTCTGCATTGCGGCGTCCGGGGGAATATGGGCACCACGGGGCAGGGGGCAAGGTTCTTGCGACAATTCTCGCCATGGGACTGGCCACGCCCGCCCTCGCCGACACGACCGAAATCCTCGCGTTCGGCGACAGCCTGACCCAGGGCTACGGCCTCCCCGCCGAGCAAGGGCTTGTCCCCCAGCTTCAGGCCTGGCTGCTTGCACGCGGCCATGACGTGCATGTGGTGAACGGCGGCGTTTCCGGCGACACCACGCGCGGCGGCCTGTCGCGTGTCGACTGGTCCCTGACGCCCGAGATTGACGCGATGATCGTGACGCTTGGCGGCAACGACATCCTGCGCGGACTGGACCCGGCAGAGACGCGCGCGAACCTCGACGGTATTCTGAAGGCCGGGCAGGCAAAGGGGGTCGAGATGCTGGTGATCGGCCTCACCGCCTCCGGCAACTTCGGGACGGAATACAAGCAGGACTTCGAGAAGGTGCATCCCGAACTGGCCGCGACCTACGGCACGCTCTACGAGCCGAACTTCTTCACCGGCCTGATCGGAGAGGGCGGAGACCCGGCGGCGGCCCTGCAGTACATGCAGCCCGACGGCATCCACCCGACCGCCGAGGGTGTCGCCCGCATCGTCGAGCAGATCGGCCCGAGGGTGGAGGAGCTGATCGCGCGGGTGGAGAAGACCGGCGGGTGAACGCAGCGCGACCGAGGGGGGGCACCCCTCAGCGCCAGCAGTCTCGCGTCATCCTCGGGCTCGACCCGAGGATCTCCCGCCACCTGCGTCAACGACCTGAGATTCTCGAGGCAAGCCCGAGGATGACATGAGTCAGTGCCGGGCACCGCCCCCGCACCACGACAACCCGTAGGGTGGGGTTCCACACCACCACCCGCGGCCCGACAAACGACCGGCCTACCGACCCGACACGCTGCGCACGACAAACCCCGGCAATTTCTTCGCCGTCGCCCAGGCCAGCGCGGGATACTCGATCTCCCCCGCCATCAGTCGCAGGTACTGATACCGCACCGTCCCCGACCCCTTGAACGCCCGGACAAACGCCCCCCGGAAAGCCCGCCCGAAGATGATCTGCCGGATCCAGCGCGCGTGGAACATGGCCGAGTGGATCTCCCTGAGCCCCATTCGGTAAAGCGTCAGTGCCCGGGGCGGATGGTTCTCCCGGATCGCCTCGACCGCCGCTTCCGCGGCGAGCGCGCCGGACTTCATAGCATAGGCGATCCCCTCCCCGGTGATCGGATCGACGAGCCCGGCCGCGTCCCCCGCCAGAAGCACCTCGCGCCGCCCCGGTGACCAGCGCACGTCACCGAACGGCAGGAAGGCGCCCTTTACCCGCGCGCCCTCGACCCCGAAAATCTCCAGATACCGCGCCATCGCCGCCTTCATCTCGGGGTTCTTCGCGTGCACCCCGCCGATCCCGATGGTCGCCGACCCGGCCTTGGGAAAATTCCAGCCGTAGCCCCATTCCGCCGCTCCGAAGTCGATGCGCACCGGCGCGTCCTTCGCCGGCACCGGCCCCTCGATCTCCAGCCCGAAGCCGATGCGGTCATGATCGAAGGCCCGCCCGTACAGTGCCCGCGCCACCAGTGAATTCGCCCCATCCGCCCCGATCAGCACGCGATAGCCAAGCCGCCGCCCGTCCTTCAGCACCACGTTGCGGGTATCAAACTCCAGCGCCTCGACCGCGCAGCCGGTGAAATCCTCCGCCCCCGAGGCCAGCGCGTGCCGCACGATGGAATGATCCATGTCGCGCCGCATCGTCATGTGGATGGGGGGAATCCCGTCGATGCGCGCCAGTTCCTCTCCATGTGCGTGGAATTCGACCGAATGCTTGGTGAGGATGATCTCCTCCGGGATCGGTGCACCGAAAATCTCCTCGTAATACCGGTAGCTCCGCCCGGTGAATCCGCCGCCGCACAGCTTGTCGCGCGGAAAACCGTGCCGGTCGATCAGCGCCACCCGCAGCCCGGCCCGTGCCGCAACATGCGCGGCCGCGCCCCCGGCCGGCCCCGCGCCGATCACGATCACGTCGAATTGGTCCATCAGTGCCCCGGCTAAAGCCCGAAAAAGTTCCGGATGTCGTCGAACAGGTGCCGGTCCGTCACAAAGAGCAGATGGCCCTGACCCTGATAGCTGTGGAAGGTCTCCGCATGCAACCGCTTGGCGTACCGCCAGGTCCGCGCCTCCGAAAAGATCGAATCCTCCGCGCCGTGGAAGAATCCGATGCGCGCATCCGCCAACTCCTCCGGCCGTTCGAAATGCCAGGTCAGCAGGTCGGCCGTGTGGGCCATGGTCATGCCCCGGGGCGGCCGCGTCACGTGCCCCCTCTGCAGGGCGGCCAGACGCCGCGACTGCTCTGCCAGTTCGGCCTCGGAAAAATGCCGTCGCCCGTAGAGGAGCGTGCGGTAGTTCTCGAGCAGGGCCTCATCCACGCCGCCAAGATGCGCCCGCAGCATCGCCTTGATGACATCCACCGCCCCCTTGACCGAGGCGATGATCGTAGCAGGCATGTCGCTGGCGGTGGACAGGAGGGCCACGTCGACCCGCTCCGCCTCGATCCGCCGCGCGGCCTCCAGCGCGATCGGTCCGCCGGTGGAATAGCCGATCAGGTAGACTTCCTTCACGCCAAGGGCGTTCAGCTGGTCCGCGATCAGCGTGCCGGAATCGACGATGTCGATGCGGTGATCCATCTCAAGCCCGTCCACGCCCGGGAAGCGGTAGGCCATGATGGTGCCGTCCGGCACGTCCCAGTCCAGCACCGGCGCGAACAGCTCGATCGACGCCATGGCGCCGGGGATAAGGACCACGGCCTTCTCCACCCCCGGTTCGGCCCTGCCGTCATGCACCAGCGGGGTCGCATCCACCTTCTGCGGCGGCGGAAGGAAGGAACAGTCGGCAAGGGCAAGCGGCAGCAGGAGCAGGATCAGAAATCGGCGCATGAGGGTCCGGGGTCGGGCAACGTCCCCGACCATAGGCCGCGCGACAGGATTCGCCAGCCCGGAAGGCCCGCCCCCTACCGCCGGGCGGGCAACCTACATATATACCCGATCGAATATATCCGAGACCCGCCCGGAGGCCCGCCCATGAGCGCCCGCAAACTCACCTGCCTGTCCTGCGCCCAGGTCAACCGCGTCCCCGCGGACCGGCTTGGCAATCATCCGAAATGTGGCACATGCGGCGCGGACCTGATGCCCGCGAAGGCGGTGGAGATCGACCCGGCCACCCTGGCCCGCGCCGCCCGGACGGACGAGGTGCCGCTGGTTGTGGATTTCTGGGCCCCCTGGTGCGGCCCCTGCCGGACGATGGCGCCCGAATTCTCCAGGGCCGCGCAGGCGCTGGAAGGCCGCGCGCGGCTCGTCAAGCTGAACACGGAGGCAAACCCGCGCGCCGGTACCGACTACGGTATCAGGAGCATTCCCACCCTGGTCGCCTTCGCGGGCGGGAAGGAGCGCAAGCGCCAGTCCGGCGCGATCCCGGCCAGCGCAATCGTCACATGGGCGGGCGAGGTCTGAGGCCATGCCGGCCCGTCCGGCCGAACCGTGCCCCCCTGACGGGGATCAGGTCTGCAGGACGGTGACCTTGGTTCCGATCGGGACACGATTATAGAGGTCGATCACGTGATCGTTGATCATCCGGAAACAACCGGAGGAGGCCATGCGGCCGATCGACTGCGGCTCCACCGTGCCGTGGATGCGGACATAGGTGTCCTTGTTCCCTTCGAACAGGTACATCGCCCGCGCGCCAAGCGGGTTGCCAGGGCCACCCTTCATCCGCTCTTCGTTGCCCTTGAACCGGCCGTAATGCGCCGGGTCACGTTCGATCATCTCGTCCGTTGGACGCCAGGTCGGCCATTCCACCTTGCGCTTGATGGTCGCGGTGCCGGTGTAGCCAAGCCCCTCTTTCGCAACGGCAATCCCGTAGCGGATCGCCTCTTTCGGGCCGGTGACGAGGTACAGGTAGTAGGCGCGCGGCAGGATCACGATCTGCCCCGGCTCATAGGCGGCGGCGATGCGCACCTTGGTCGGCATCAGGTTCTTGGGCGGGGTGTAGGCCAGCGCCGGCATCGGAAGGGCCGCAGCGGCGGCCGTTGCGGCGGCAGTGGTCAGAAACGAACGACGTGTGGACATGGGGGGCAGCCTTCAGGTCAGGAAATTGTTGCCGATTTTGCCATGGACAGGCTGATTCGTAACGCGCCGATGACCCCGGCTGTTCCATTTCCGCACCGGCTCTGTTGCAAGGCGGACACGGATGCGGGGCGGTTCGGGGCAGCAACGGCACCCGGAAAGACCCCGGAAAGCAAAACGCCCGCGACCTGCGCGGGCGTTCCGGAATGTCTCGGTCGCGCGATCAGAGCAGCGACAGGTTCACAGCGCTTTCGCGGCCGTCACGGCCGGCTTCCAGGTCGAAGCTGACCTTCGCGCCGTCCTTCAGACCGGTCAGGCCCGAACGCTCGACGGCAGAGATATGGACGAAAACGTCCTTGGAGCCGCCTTCCGGGGCGATGAAGCCGAAGCCTTTGGTGGTGTTGAACCATTTCACGGTGCCGGTGGCCATATCCGTGGTCTCCTGTTTCGTTGCCGCCCGCGGGACTGCGGCGGCCTGGCTATCCCGGTCTAACGAGGACTGTAGCCGATATCGAGAAACAGCAGAGTCGGTAGAGGTCGTAAAGCACCGTCTGTGTGACAGGTTTCGGCCCGTTTGAAAAGCGTGCGTTTTCCTGCGGGCGAAAGCCTGCCGCCCCGGTTCCGTGCGCCGGGACAGCAGACATCAGAACACGTCGAACAGGTAGAGCAGGATGATGATCGGGATCGGAATGCCGATCAGCCAGGCGAGTATTCCCTTCATGACGCGTCTCCTTCCGCGGCTGCGATGAGGATCGAACGCCAGCCTCGACCGAAGGTTCCCGCCGTCGTGAACGGATCGTTAACCACTGACGGGCGAGTGTTGCGGCCATGTCGTGCCATCTTCGTCCCAGGGCCGCCGGTGCCCGGATCTTCGCCACGCTCTGCCTGGCGGAGAAGGGGGGCGACCTGCTGGTGCGCGAGGTCGACCTGCTTCGCTCGGCCGTCGTCGCCACCCTGATCGCCCGTCCCTTGCAGGTGGACGCCTGGATCGTGCTGCCCGATCACATGCATTTCGTCTGGACCCTGCCGGAGGGGGACAGCGACTATTCCGTGCGCATCGCGGCGATCAAGGCGCGGTTTACACGAAACCTGCGCCAGGTGGGGTGGAACCCCACCCTACCGACGCCCTCGAAACGCCGGAAAGGCGAGGCTGGGGTATGGCAACGCCGGTTTTGCGAACATCACATCCGGGACGAGCCGGATTTCGCGGCGCATGTCCGGTATTGCTGGGGCAACCCGGTAAAACACGGGCTCGTGCGTCATCCCGCGGACTGGCCGTATTCATCCATCCATCGCGACATCAGCAAAGGCCTCGTCGACCCGGAATGGACGGGGGCGATGCCCGAAGGCGCCTACGGGGAGCAGGGTGGGGTTTCACCCCGCCACACGCGGCGATCGATAGGGATCGAACCCACCCGCCCAAGCGACACCGTCACCGCACGAACTTCTTGTGCTTCATCCGCTTAGGCTCCACCGCATCGGGTCCGAGCCGCCGCTTCTTATCCTCTTCGTAATCCTCGAAGTTGCCCTCGAAGAACTCCACATGCGAGTCTCCCTCGAAGGCGAGGATATGCGTGCAGATCCGGTCCAGGAAGAACCGGTCGTGCGAAATCACCACCGCGCAGCCGGCAAAGTCGGTCAACGCATCCTCCAGCGCCCGCAGCGTCTCCACGTCGAGGTCGTTGGTCGGTTCGTCAAGCAGCAGCACGTTGCCGCCCGACTTCAGCAGCCGCGCCATGTGCACCCGGTTCCGCTCACCCCCGGACAGCAGGGAGACCTTCTTCTGCTGGTCCCCGCCCTTGAAGTTGAACGCCCCGCAATAGGCGCGGGAATTCACCTGTGCGTCGCCAAGCTGGATGATCTCCGCCCCGCCCGAGATCGCCTCCCACACGTTGTCATCGGCCTTCAGGTCGTCGCGCGACTGGTCCACGTAGGACAGCTGCACCGTATCCCCGATCTCGACGGTACCCGCGTCCGGCTTTTCCTGCCCCGTCAGCATCTTGAACAGCGTCGACTTGCCCGCGCCGTTCGGCCCGATCACGCCCACGATGCCGCCGGGCGGGATGGAGAAGCTGAGGTTCTCGATCAGCAGCTTGTCCCCCATGGCCTTCTTCAGCCCCTCGACCTCGATCACCTTGCCGCCAAGGCGCGGCCCCGGCGGGATGATGATCTGAGCCTTGCCGACCTTCTCGCGCATCGATTCATCGGCCATCTTCTCATAGGCCTGAATCCGCGCCTTCGACTTCGCCTGGCGCGCCTTCGCCCCCTGCCGCATCCACTCCAGCTCCCGCTGAAGCGTCTTCTGCTTGGCCTTGTCTTCCTTCGCCTCGTGCTCCAGCCGCTTGGCCTTCTGCTCAACCCAGGACGAATAGTTGCCCTCGTAGGGAATGCCCCGCCCGCGGTCGAGCTCGAGGATCCACCCCGTGATGTCGTCGAGGAAATAGCGGTCGTGGGTGACGATCAGGATCGTGCCCTTGTAATCGATCAGGTGCTGCTGCAGCCAGGCGATCGTCTCGGCGTCCAGGTGGTTGGTCGGTTCGTCCAGCAGCAGCATGTCCGGCTGTTCCAGCAGCAGCTTGCACAGCGCCACGCGCCGCTTCTCCCCGCCCGACAGCGTCGTGACGTCCGCATCGTCCGGCGGGCAGCGCAGCGCCTCGAGCGAGATGTCGATCTGCGCATCCAGGTCCCAGAGGTTCTGCGCGTCGATCTCGTCCTGAAGCTTGGCCATCTCGTCGGCGGTCTCTTCCGAATAGTTCATGGCAAGCTCGTTGTACTTGTCGAGGATCGCCTTCTTCCCCGCCACGCCCAGCATCACGTTGCCGCGCACGTCCAGCTTCGGATCCAGCTCCGGCTCCTGCGGCAGGTAGCCGACCTTCGCGCCCTCCGCCGCCCAGGCCTCGCCCTGGAAGTCCTTGTCCCAGCCCGCCATGATCTTGAGCAGCGTCGATTTACCCGCCCCGTTCACGCCCACGACGCCGATCTTCACGCCGGGAAGGAAGTTCAGGTTGATATTCTCGAAGCACTTCTTGCCGCCCGGATAGGCCTTCGACACTCCGGACATGTGATAGACATACTGATAGGCGGCCATGGAATCCCTCCGTCGGTTTCGCGCGGAGTGATACGCGGGGCAGGGCGCGGGCACAATGCGCTGAGGCAAGACGCTGCGGCAATCCGGTTCGCTGCGGTATCCGGAGGGCGGACCACGCCCTCACGGCACCCGGTTGTCAGCATGTACACAGCCATGGAACCGGCCCCCGCCCCCCGCGTTGTCCGCCGGAGGGCGAGGGGACAGAACGTGCCGGACAGTGAACATTTTCCACCCGAACCGCCGGTAACGACCGGTGCGGACCGTCTCGCCGTGCTCCGCCGCATCGAATACCTGCTTGCCGGCCTGCTGATCCTCTTTTTCTTCTGGTCGATCTCGCTCGCCAAGGTCGTCGTCCTGCCGATCGTGCTCGGTTTCCTCTTTGCGCTGACCCTGTCGCCCCTCGTCCGCTTTCTCGCCCGGCTCGGTCTGCCGACCGGTATCGCGGCGGTTGGCGTGATCCTGACCCTCGGCCTGTCTTCCGCCTTCGGGCTCTACATGCTTACCGGCCCGGCCTCCGCCCTGGTCGAAACCCTGCCCGACATCCGCCAGGCGGCCGAAACCAAGCTCTACGACCTCCAGATCAAGATCCGCCAGATGCAGGAGGCGGAGCAGGAGATGACGAACCTCACCAAGGGCGCGGCCGAATCCGATCAGGAAGCCATACTCGTCGACGATCCGGGCCTCGTCGAAGGGGCCATCGCCTCGCTCGCCGGGACGGGCACGGCGCTCGCCATCGCCATGATCCTCGCGATGTTCCTCCTCGCTTCCGGGGACATGTTCCAGCGCAAGCTGATCCAGAGCTTCGATCGCTTCGGCGACAAGAAAACAGCGCTGAAGATCAGCCACGACATCGAACGCCAGGTGTCCCGCTACCTCGGTGCAATCACCGTCATCAACGCCGCGCTCGGACTCGCCGTCGGCCTGACGATGCACGCCCTCGGCCTGCCCTATGCCTATGTCTGGGGCGTGGCGGCCTTTGCGCTGAACTACCTGCCGTATCTCGGTGCGATGGTCGGCTGCGCAGCGGTGGCGGGGGTCTCTCTCATTACCTACGACACCGTCGGCGCGGCGCTTCTCCCGCCGCTCGCCTATTTCATCCTGACCTCGGTCGAAGGCCAGATGGTGACCCCGGTTCTCGTCGGCCGCCACCTCAGCCTCAACGCGGCGGCGGTGTTCATCGCGGTGATCTTCTGGGCCT
The DNA here is from genome assembly GCF_014638275.1 of Primorskyibacter flagellatus. Taxonomy (GTDB): domain Bacteria; phylum Pseudomonadota; class Alphaproteobacteria; order Rhodobacterales; family Rhodobacteraceae; genus Pseudooceanicola; species Pseudooceanicola flagellatus_A. The sequence goes on along the minus strand of NZ_BMFJ01000001.1, from coordinate 2,451,192 downwards.
GGCTCTGGGGCATCTTCGGCGCGCTCATGGCGGTGCCTTTCCTCGTCACGCTCAAGGTCTTCTGCGACCACATCCCCGCCCTTGCCTTCATCGGTCGCTTCCTGAGCGGCGAAGACCCGCCCCCGGTCGAAACCGACTGACCCTTTCGCCTTGCGCTAAATATCCTCGGGGGAACGGCGCAGCCGTGGGGGCGGACAGCCCCCTCCGTCTCCGCAACATGCACAACCCCTTGGAAAGCCAGCGCCCGTCCGCTACCACCGGTCCCATGCGCGACGACATGCCCAGGGCCACGCCCTCCCAGGTGATCGGATTGCTGGGCGGCTCCTTCGACCCGGCCCACGATGGGCATGTCCACCTGACGCGCGAGGCGATCAAGCGCTTCGGACTGACCTACGTCTGGTGGCTCGTCTCTCCCGGCAATCCGCTGAAATCGCGCCAGCCCGCCACGATGGAGGCCCGCATCGCCCGCGCCCGCGACGAGATGCGCGATCCCCGCGTGACCGTGACGGGGATCGAGGAACAGCTTGGCACCCGCTACACCGCCGAAACCCTGGCGGCCCTGTCGCGGCTCTACCCGGGGGTCCGTTTCGTCTGGCTCATGGGGGCCGACAACCTGACCCAGCTCGACCAGTGGCAGGACTGGCACTGGATCATGGAGAACATTCCCGTCGGCGTGCTCGCCCGTCCCGGCTACCGGATCTCCGCCTGTACGTCCAAGGCGGCGCGGCTCTACGCCCGCTACCGCCTGCCCGCCAACGCCTCCCGCCTTCTGGGGCGCTCCGGTGCGCCCGCCTGGTGCTTTGTGAACATGCCGATGATGCCCCACTCCTCCACGCAAATCCGCAAGGACGGCGCGTGGACACGGACCGGTGAACCGACGTCGCCAGCCCCTTGAGCCCGCCGCACCGGCCTGATTAACCTGTCGCCATGACACAGCATTTCGACCGGCGCGGATTCCTCGGCGCCCTGCTCGCAGGGACGGCCCTGCCGTCGGCCCTGCTGGCCAGCCCGCCCGCCACGTCGCTCCGCCCTCAGTCGCGTCCCGGATCGGCCAAGCCGCTCGCCGTGACCGCGGAAAAGCTGGTCGCCGACGCGGGGCTGAGCGGGGAGGCCGCCTTCACCGTCTTCGACCTCACCACCGGCCGCCCGCTGGAGGCGCGCAATCCGACGATGAGCCTGCCGCCCGCCTCCGTCGCCAAGGCGCTGACCGCGCTTTACGCTCTTGACGTACTTGGCGCCGACCATCGGTTCGAAACCCGTGTCATCGCCGCGGGCCGGATCGAGAACGGCATCCTGAAAGGCGACCTGATCCTTGCCGGCGGCGGCGATCCTACGCTTCAGACCGATGACCTCGCCGACCTCGCGGCGCGGGTGAAGGCGGCGGGGCTGACTGCGGTCGAGGGGCGCTTCCTGGTCTGGGGCGGCGCACTCAGCTACGCCGACCAGATCGACACGCTCCAGCCCGCCTATGTCGGCTACAACCCGGCGATTTCGGGCCTCGCGCTCAACTTCAACCGGGTGCATTTCGAATGGCGCCGCGCCAACGGCCAGTGGGGCGTGACGATGGACGCCCGTTCCGACCGCTACCGGCCCGAAGTCGCGATGGCCCGCATGCGTATCGTCGACCGCGCCACCCCGCTCTTCACCTATGCCGACGCCGAGGGGCGCGACAACTGGACCGTCGCCCTCTCTGCGCTTGGCAAGGGCGGGTCGCGCTGGCTGCCGGTCAGGAAGCCCGAACTCTACGCCGGTGAGGTCTTCCAGGCCATGATGCGGTCCCAGGGCGTGACCCTGAAGGCCCCGCAGACAACCGACATCCTGCCCCAGGGCGAGGTCATCGAACGCCACACCAGCGTCGCCCTGACGACGGTGCTGAAGGACATGCTGAAATACTCCACCAACCTCACCGCCGAGATGGTGGGGATGAGCGCCACCGCCCGCCGCCTTGGCCGGGGGGAGACGCTGGTGAACTCTGCCAGGACCATGTCCGACTGGGCGCGCGAAAAGCTGGATCTGAAGGCGACGGCGATGCTCGACCATTCCGGCCTCGGCGACGGCTCGCAGACGACGACCGGCGATCTGGTGCGGGCCCTGTCCTCGCCGCTGGCGCGCACGCAGCTTCGCCCCCTGCTCAAGACGATCGAGATGCGCGACAGGAATTACAAGACCATCCCGAACCACCCGCTGAAGGTCGTCGCCAAGACCGGCACGCTGAACTTCGTCAGCACGCTGGCGGGCTACGCCGCGCTGCCCGACGGCTCCGACATGGCCTTCGCCATCCTGACCGGAGACATCCCCCGCCGCGACGCCCTGACCCGCGTGCAGCGAGAGGACCCGCCCGGCGGCTCCGCCTGGGCCCGCCGGTCAAGGCTGCTGCAACAGGCGCTGTTGCAAAGGTGGGCCGTGATCCACGCGGAGTAGGGGCGGCAGATGACCCCCTCCCACCCCCTCCCCCTGTCAGGGGGAGGGCAAGCGCTCCGTTCGGAAGTATCGCCTCAGTCGCAGGGGAGGGGGCGGTTCGGTCCCGAACCCCTCAGTCAGAGGGCATCGTCATCCTCGGGCTCGACCCGAGGATCTCGTACCGAAAGCACCACGCCAGAACGCGGGGATCCTCGGATCAAGTCCGAGGATGACGCATCACATTTTGCAGGCGTCCGTTATGGGCACCCTCCCTCTCCCCTGCGGGGGAGAGGGCCGGGGTGAGGGGGACAGCATACCCTCAGTAATGCCGCACCGTCACCGGCGCAGGCTGGGACAGTCGCACGGTCTGGGTCTGCTCCGATTCCATGAGTGTCCCGAGAATCGGCATCGCGCAGAGCAACGCGAGCCCGATGATGAGAATGCCGGAATGTTTCATGGCCTGACCTGCTTTTGATTGTTCTGGTTGAACCGTGCCAGCGCAGGTCGCGCACGGTCAATTCACGCGGATGTCAGCAGCGAACGGGTGGCGCAAATCCGCGCGCCGGGGGTGCGGAGCGGCGCATTTCCGCCGGGAATGAACGGGATATGCTCGGACCGTGCCGGCCGAAGCCCGGCCAGCATCCGTAGGCCTGGCTTCAGCCCGGCACCCCCAAGAACCGCCTCACAACGTCATATGCCGCGCCCGCGCGCCCCGTTCGATCGCGCCCGCGTGCAGGCGGTCGATGTTCAGCTCGTCCCGGATTTCTTCCAGCAGCCGCAGCTCTCCGTCCCGGATCGCCCCGTCCGCCGCCGCCACGTCACAGGCCAGCGCATAGGCCGTCTCGTTGAGCTTCTCGGGCATGTTGTCCCGCACCAGCCCGAACAGCGCGTCCAGCCCGTCCTCCTCGGCGAACAGGTCGTAGACCGTCTTGGACAGCACCGTGATCCGGTCGATGTCGAAATCGCCGAAGATCGGCAGGGTGTTCACCTGGTTCTCGATCTTGATGAGCTCCGAAGTCCGCACCGTCTGGTCCGACAGCGAAACGGCGATCATCAGCAGCACCAGGCAGTCCTGCGGGCTGAGCGGGGGAGAGTCGGCTTCGGTCATGTTGGCTCCGGACACTGTTGCAGCGCAGAATATTGACGCTCTGGTGAGGGGGCAATACAGAGGTGGCCTCCGCCGGTCCAGCCCGGCGCGTGGATATGGAGATGACGATGACCGCACTGCGTGACGCCGGAATGACGTCGAAGGCCTGGCCTTTCGAAGAGGCGCGCGCGCTGCTCAAACGGTATGAAAAGGCGCCGCCCGAAAAGGGCTACGTCCTGTTCGAAACCGGCTACGGCCCCTCCGGCCTGCCCCATATCGGAACCTTCGGAGAGGTTGCGCGCACCACGATGATCCGCCGCGCCTTCCAGGAGATCTCCGACATCCCGACGCGGCTGATCTGCTTCTCCGACGACATGGACGGCATGCGCAAGGTGCCGGACAACGTCCCCAACACCGACATGCTGCGCGAGCACCTGCAGAAGCCGCTGACCTCCGTCCCCGATCCCTTCGGGCAGTACGAAAGCTTCGGCCACCACAACAACGCCATGCTGCGCCGCTTCCTCGACACCTTCGGGTTCGAGTACGAGTTCATCTCGGCGACCGACTTCTACAGGTCCGGCCAGTTCGACCCGACCCTGCGCCTTGCCGCGGAACGTTACGACCGGATCATGGAGGTCATGCTGAAATCCCTCCGTGAGGAACGCCAGCAGACCTATTCCTGCTTCCTGCCGATCCACCCCGAAACCGGCCGGGTGCTCTATGTCCCGATCAAGGAGGTCAACGCCGCCGAGGGCACCATCACCTTCGACACCGAGGACGGGCAGGAGATGACCCTGCCGGTCACCGGCGGCAACGTGAAGCTCCAGTGGAAGCCCGACTTCGGTGCCCGTTGGGCCGCGCTCGACGTCGATTTCGAGATGTATGGCAAGGACCACTCCACCAACACGCCGATCTACGACCGCATCTGCGAGATCCTCGGCGGCCGCAAGCCCGAGCATTTCACCTATGAACTCTTCCTCGACGCCGAAGGTCAGAAGATCTCCAAGTCAAAGGGCAACGGCCTGTCGATCGACGAATGGCTGACCTATGCCAGCACCGAAAGCCTCGCCTACTTCATGTACGGCAAGCCCAAGACCGCCAAGCGGATGCATTTCGACGTGATCCCCAAGGCCGTCGACGAATACCACCAGCAGCTGCGCGCCTATCCCGACCAGACGCCCGACCAGCAGGCGAACAACCCGGTCTGGCACATCCACGGCGGCGACGTGCCCGAGTCGCGGATGGTCGTCCCCTTCACCATGCTGCTGAACCTCGCCTCCGTCGCCGGGGCCGAGGACAAGGAGACGCTCTGGGGCTTCATCCGCCGCTACGCCCCCGAGGCGACGCCGGAGACCCACGCAGACCTCGACGCCGCCGCCGGATTCGCCGTGCGCTACTACAATGACTTCGTGAAGCCCGAGAAAGTCTTCCGCGCCCCGACCGACAAGGAGCGGGAGGCGCTGGAGGCCCTGCGCGGCGCGCTGGCCGCCTATGACGGGCCGGTCGACGGGGACGCGCTGCAGCAGGTGGTCTTCGACGTGGGCCGCGACCGGTTCGACCCGATGCGCGACTGGTTCAAGGCGCTCTACGAGGTGCTGCTCGGCGCCTCGCAGGGTCCGCGTTTCGGCGGGTTCATTGCGCTCTACGGGGTGGAGAACACCGTGGCGCTGATCGACGCGGGGCTGGCAGGCGACCTGGGCTGACGGCCCTTGCGGGCCGTGGCCTCCGGCGGGGATATTTCCGGCAAGATGAAACCGGAGGGCGGATGCCTGCGTATCTGGTGACAGGATCACCGGAAGGAGACGCCATGCGATATGCCCTCGCCCTGATTGTCCTGATGCTCGCGCCCGCCGCCCAGGCACAGACCGGCGGCCCTGCGGATGTCATCGCGCGTCAGTTCGACGCCTTCCGCGCGGATGACCTCGACCGGGCCTTTTCCTTCGCCAGCCCGATGATCCGGGGCATGTACGGCACGCCGCAGAATTTCGGCCTGATGGTCGAACGCGGCTATCCCATGGTCCGCGATCCCGGCCCCGTCCGCATGCTGGACCTGCGGGAGGAGGGCGGAAAGACCCTGCAGCGGGTCGAGGTGACGGACGGCAAGGGCATGATCCACCTGTTCGACTACGAGATGATCGAGACGGAGAACGGCTGGAAAATCAACGGCGTGCGCTTCATCGAATCGCCGCCCATGGCCGCCTGACCCTGCCGTCCGCTTCGCGCGCAGGGCACCGTCACGGTGCCCGAAGGTCTGGTTAACCATTTCTTAGTACCCCTTTGCCTGAACCCGTGTGAGCCAGGGAAAAGGGGAACGAAATGAACAAGGCGATCACCGCAGGCATCCAGTTCATGCCGACGGCTTTCGAAGAGGGGCTGGATGTCTGGTCCAGCGGCGACGGCACCGCCGGATCGGATACCTATGACAATACGGGGGACGCAGCCTTCGTTCCCGGGGATCAGGATTTCGGTGGATGTCTGGAGGTTCTGAAATCCTCGTCAACACAGAAACTGCGCTACATGGGCCGTACGCCGATCCTGCCGGGCTGCTACCTGAGGGTTCGCGCGCGCATCAAGGCGGTGAGCGGTGCGCTGCCTTCCGTCCGCATCGCAGGATGGGCCGGCCGGAACAACGACGCCCATGTCGGCGGTCTGGTCGAGGCCGCGCCGCAGGTCAGCCTCACCGCCTATGGCGAGGTGGTCGAGGTCATGGCGATCATCGGTTCCGGCAATCGTCCGGGCGTCGACATGGTCTGGGGGCAGGAGCCCGAGTACGGCTACTTCGGCCTTGATCTGCTGGGCCCGAACGGCGGAACCGTGCGCATCGACGACATCGTGATCGAGGACATCACCAGCGTCTTCCTGCGCGACATGATGGCCTGGGTGGACGTGCGCGACTATGGCGCGAAGGGCGACGGGGTGACCAACGACCTCGCAGCCTTCCAGGCGGCCGACGCGGTGGCCAACGGGCGGATGGTGATGGTTCCGGCGGGGGTCTACTACCTCGCCGACAGCCTTGCGCTGCAAAGCCGCGTACGGTTCGAAGGCACGGTCACCATGCCGGTGGACAGGATCCTCTCGCTCACCAAGGACTTCGACCTGCCCAGCTACATCGAGGCGTTCGGCAACGAGGAACTCGCCTTCCGAAAGGCATTTCAGGCACTTCTGAATAATGCGGACCACGCCAGTCTTGACCTCGGCGGGCGGCGCGTCGGTGTGACGGGGCCGATCGACATGCAGGCGGCGGTGCCGAACAAGGGCAGCTATGCCACCCGCCGGCTGGTTCACAACGGCCAACTGGAATGTATTCCGGGCCCGAACTGGGACACCGTGACCGTGACCTCCCAGGCGACCTATTCGACCGGCGACCCGCTCAAGCTGACCAATGTCGCCAATGTCGCCAACATCGCCGTCGGCTCGCACATCACCGCCAGCGGTGTCGGGCGCGAGGTCTATGTCCGCGATCGCAACATCGGCGCCGGAGAGATCACGCTGTCCCAGCCGCTCTACGACGCGGCGGGGACCCAGACCTACACCTTTCGCCGGTTCCAGTATCTGCTTGATTTCAGCGGCTTCTCCCGGCTCGACAAGTTCGAGATGGCGGATATCGAATTCCAGTGCTGGGGCGAATGTTCCGGTATCCTGCTGGCCCCGACCGGGGTCGTGTTCCACATGCGCGACTGCTTCATCACCCGGCCCAGGGATCGCGGCATCTCCTCTCACGGGACCGGCTGCCAGGGGATGATGATCGACCGCTGCCAGTTCCTGTCCGACGAAAGCGCCATTCCGGGGCAGAACCGCGTGTCGATCGGTTTCAATTCCAACGCCAACGACCTGAAGATCCGCGACAACCGCGCCATGCACCTGCGCCATTTCGCGATCGTCGGCGGGGCGAACTCCATGTTCATGGGCAACCATTTCTTCCAGGGAGACGACACATCCAATGCGATCCGCACCGCCGGGCTTGTGATCACAGAGCCCTCTGCGCGTATGACCTTCACCGGCAACTACGTTGACAACTGCCATATCGAATGGGCCAACGAACACGATCACGCGCCGGAATTCGCATCCGAACTCAGCTTTTCGGCCATGACGATTTCGGACAACATCTTCCTCGCCAGCCACGTCGCGCCCTGGTTCACCTTCTTCCGGGTGCGTCCGCATGGCGCGGGGCATTTCATCAACGGCATGGCGATGACCGGCAACCTGTTCCGCATCCTCAATGGCAGCACCGACCGGGTGGAGACGGTGGACACCAGCTTTGCCGATCTCGACTACGGCCGGATGAAGAACATCACCTTCGCCGACAACAGCTACAACCAGGTCTCCGTCACCACCTCCAACCCCCTGGTGCTGGAGCATTCGGAGAACAGCCCCTCTCTCGTCTGGACCGTCGACTGCGCCCCCAAGCTGCCCTTCGGAGGCCGCGCCCGCACCGTGGAATCGCTGGTTGCCAAAAATGCGATCACCACGGCGTCCAACGTGAAGCGGTTCGACATGCCCTATGTCACGGTAGAGCAGGGGCCGAACAAGGATCAGGTGGACCTGAGATGGGGGGCCGACGTGAAGGGCACGGTGCTGATGCGGGTGCGCATGGACAACCCGATCTGAGCGCGCCTAGCCCGGCAGGCCCAGATCGCGCGGCGTGAGGTCGAAGGCCTTGCCGAACCCGCCGTTCAGAAAGGCCCGCGTGACCGTGAACCGCAGAAACCGGAAATCGCCGAAATCAACGTAGAGCTTCGCCTTCAGGCGGAGCGTCAGGTAATGCGCGCGCAACGCCGCATGCCCCGGATCGTCCCGCGCCACCAGCCCCGCCACGGCCTGCACGGTCAGTCGGGGATGGGTCAGCGGATCGCCCCGGTCGCCCGGCTCCCCGACCAGTAGCGAACAGGCCGGGCCGGTTTCCAGCGCGCGGGTATGCGCGGAGAGGGAGGAAACCAGGCTCACCGGTACCCCCTCCGCGTCGCAGGCCAGCGCGATGCGCGACACCATGGGCGCGCCGGTTCCGGGGTCGATGACGCCAAGCGCGGCATGGGTGGCTTCGTCCAGCAGGGTGCGGGCGAGAGCGCGGGCGTCGTCATCGGTCGGGCGGATCGGGTTGGTCATGCGGCGCAGGATAGCGGCCCGTCCGGGGATGCCAATGCGGGAATAGGATCAAGAGGCTGACGCCCGCGGGGAGAGAGACCCGCGGGCGTCGTCGGAGGGTGGCGCCGGTCATTTCGGGTCACTTGCGACCAACGCAGATAATCGGGAAAAATACCGGAGTTCGGATGTCGTCAAAGAGACAGACCATATGTCTTGCCCTGCGGGAACATTCGGCCCGCTGCAACACGCGGGGCCCATGCCGCGCACCAGTCGACAGACACCTCGTCCCTCATCAGGCCGCCAGCGCCAGCCCCTCCGGGGAGGCAGCCAGCCGGTACCCATGCGAATAGCTTGTCGCGATCAGGCTGTCCGCCGCCCCCGCCAGCGCCAGCTTGGACCTTATCCGGCAGAGGTAGACGTCGAGGATCTTTGCGTCCGGCTCATCCTGCCAGGCGTAGAGCTGCAGCATGATCTCCTCCCGCGTCATCACCGCGCCCCGCCGCAGGGCGAGGCTTTCGACGATCTCGTATTCCAGCCGGGTCAGGGGCACCAGGGTCCCTCCGGCCCGCAGCTGCCGCAGGTCGAGGTCCAGCGTCAGCCCGCCAAGCCCGATCTCCGGCCGGGCGAAGCCGCGCGCGCGGCGGACATAGGCCCTCAGCTGCGCCATCAGGTCGCCGCCCGCCTGCCGGGGCCAGTCGATCACGTCGTCCGCGCCCTCTGTCATCGCTTGCTGCCGGTCCGGCGGGGTCGCCCCCGCCTGCACCAGGCAGAGCGGAACGCGCGCATCGGTCTCGCGCACCTGGCGGAGCAGGTCCCGCGCCGCCATGTCCGGCAGGTCCGGGTCGATCAGCACGGCATCCTGCTGGCCGGTCCGCAGGTATTCGAGAAGCTCCGCCCCGTCGGCGGCCAGGGTGACGAGGAACCCCGCCTCATGCAGATCATGGGCCAGGGCGGCCATGGTCCAGGTGGTGTCCGTGATCAGAATGCGCATCGGGTCCTCCTCTTGGGTAACGGGGAGGGAGGAGCGACCCGGCGGGGCGTCCGGCCCACACCGTCTGTCTTTGCTTTCAGAGTCGGGCGGGCAGGGCCGCCGGTGGTCCCTGCATACCGCAGGAAGGGCGCGGGGTGACCTCCCCGAAAGAAGTATTTTCCCGATTTTCCGGTGGCTTGGTTAACGCGCGCCCCGGGCCGCGGCCGGCACGCCGGCCCTGTCAGCGCACCATGAGCACCATCGCCCCGAGCGCCAGTCCGAGCCCGGAGTAATCCCGCCAGTCCGCGCTTTCGCCGAATATCACCACCCCCGTCACGAACAGCCCGATCAACGAGAACATGGAGTAGCACACCGCCGCCTGCCCGAGCGGAACATGGCGCATGGTGAAGAACCACAGCACCGCCGACAGCCCGTACAGCAGGTATCCCGCCAGCATCGGTCGCGAGGTGAGCGTCGCGTCCCCGTCCGCCGCCAGCTTGATCGACCAGTCGGCCAGGATGATGATGAGCGACGTGAGCAGGGTCAGGGCGAGCCCGGTCAATGTATTGAACATTCTGAAATCCTCGAAATATCCCGTGACCCGTCTCCAGAGGGGCGGAGCGGGGAAGAATGTGAGGACGTTACCCTGCGTCACGAAGCAGCCGGAAGTCCGGAATACCGGACCTTGCCGCCCTACTTCTCGCGGCAGACGTAGACCGCCCCGCCGACCGCCACCAGCGTCGTCGCCGCAGCAGGAGCGCCGACCGCCGTGACCGCCGTACCAAGCGCTGCTATCAGCGAGGCCCGAAGAGCATCCGACAGCGACCGGGTAACGATCGTGTCGCCGCCGCGCAGGATCACCGCGCCGGAGGAATGTTTGAGGTAATCCTCCTCCTCCGCGTCCTTCGGCTTGCGCAGCCCCGAGATCAGCGCCGCCGAATCCGCCGTGTCGCTGACCCGTTCGCAGAAGCTGCGGGTCGGCTTTTCGCAGGCGAGGTAACGGTCGCGCTCCCCCTCGGCAAAGCCGGAATAGGTCCGGGTCTCCTTGTCCCAGGCCAGGCAGAACGGCCCGCGCTGCGTGTCGTCCAGCTCCGGCGTCAGGTAGCGCAGGGTGACGAAGGCGGGACAGTCGAGACCCTTGTGCTCTCCCCTCAGCCATTCCCGGAAGGACTGGTTGTCCTTCACCGTCTCGTCGTCGGGATTGTAGTTCAGCGTGATGGGCTCTCCGTTGACGGAGGTGGTGCAGGCGGTGAGCCCGTCGCTCTTGGCGAAGACGGGCAGCGGCAGGCAGAGGAGGAGGGCGAGGAGAAGGCGCAACATGGGCTCCGGTTGGGTCTGCCGCCGGGATAACGCGGGCGCGGAGAGGGGGCAAATCAACTGGGTGTGGGCGGAGGGGCGTCGGCGGGTTTCGGGGTGGAGTGGGGGTGGGGGAGTGGTGGGCTGGAAGCGCACCCTACGGGCGGTAACGTGTAGGGGGGCGATGCGCTGGAGGGGTCCTGTCGCAAGAGAGTCCCGTTGCCGGCTCGTCGCACGCGGGCCACGCCAAAGAGCCCTCGCCGCAGGGCGTCATCCTCGGGCTTGACCCGAGGATCTCCGGTCGCGTGCGAACGTGTTGCCAGAAGATCCTCGGGTCAAGCCCGAGGATGACGAGGCGCGAGAGGAGGGGGGTCCAGGAAGCGGCTCCCGAACGGGCGGAGCCCCGTACAGACAGGCGCTTGCAATACAGAGGGTCAGCGCCTGTCCGCCGGGTAGGAGCAGCGACAATTGCGGTCTGCGGTTTATCGTGTCGTGGCAGCCGTCAGTCCAATCGTCGCGCTGGTGGTGACGAAGCGCCTGTCCGAGGGGGTGAGGGTCGTCTTGGAAACGGTCCGGTGGACCGTTTCAGCCCGGAACGGGCGGAGCCCCGTCCGGACAGGCGTCGCCATTGACGCTCGGACCAATGGCGCTCCAATGGCGACCCCGGCGGCGCTGCGCGCCTTGTTCCGGGCAGAAATCCTAGTCAGTGACAGTGATAAGGTTGCGACCCCGCGTGGCAGCACCGTCCCTGCGGAGAGTCCTTGCGGCATCCGCCACCGTGCTGGAGTTCTTCTGAAGTGTGAACGTGTTTGGAAAAATTCACCGCCGCGATAACGGTGCCGGGCATTGCCATACAGAGTGCTATGGCGGCAGTAACAAGCGAATTTTTCATTTTTAGCCTTCGTTGCAAATTGGGTGTTAACAAAGGTTAATGCGCGAGATGCGATTCTGTGCAAGCGAATTGTATCGGCGCGCTTTGCAATCTGAATCCGCGTTTGACAACGAATTCGCCGAGTTGACCTACCGCCCCCTCCCCCGTCTCTTCACATTCCCCCCGTGCTGCCCCGGCCGCCCTGCCGTTGACCGCCCCTTGGCCCGGACAGCCGCCTCCGACGCCGCCTCGACCGCATATTGCCGCGCCATCGGGTCATCCGAGACCGCAAGGTCCACCGCCTCCAGCCGTTTGACCTCGTCGCGCAGACGGGCGGCCTCCTCGAACTCCAGGTTTTCCGCCGCCTTGCGCATGTCGGCCCGAAGCGCATCCAGATGCGCCTGCAGGTTCCCGCCATGCATCGGCTTGTCGACCTTGGCCGTGACCCGCGACATGTCCGTGTCGCCCTTGTAGAGCCCGGCGAGAATGTCATCGACGTTCTTCTTCACCGTGGCCGGCGTGATCCCGTGTTCCTCGTTATAGGCGACCTGCTTCTCCCGCCGCCGGTCGGTTTCGGCCAGCGCCCGCTCCATGGAGCCGGTGATGCGGTCCGCATACATGATGACCCGGCCCTCGGCGTTCCGCGCCGCCCGGCCGATGGTCTGGATGAGCGAGGTCTCGGACCGCAGGAAGCCCTCTTTGTCCGCGTCGAGGATCGCCACCAGCCCGCATTCCGGGATATCCAGACCCTCGCGCAGGAGGTTGATCCCGATCAGCACGTCAAACGCGCCAAGCCGCAGATCCCGCAGGATTTCAATGCGCTCCAGCGTGTCGATGTCGGAATGCATGTAGCGCACCTTGATGCCCTGTTCATGCAGATATTCCGTCAGATCCTCCGCCATCCGCTTGGTCAGCGTCGTCACCAGCGTGCGGAACCCGTTGGCGGAGACCTTGCGGATCTCGTCCAGAAGATCGTCCACCTGCATTGACACGGGCCGGATTTCCACCTGCGGGTCGAGCAGGCCCGTGGGCCGGATCACCTGTTCGGTGAAGACGCCGCCGGTCTGCTCCATTTCCCATGACCCGGGGGTGGCCGAGACATAGACCGATTGCGGGCGCATCGCGTCCCATTCCTCGAACTTCAGCGGGCGGTTGTCCATGCAGGAGGGCAGGCGGAACCCGTGTTCGGCCAGCGTGAACTTGCGCCGGTAGTCGCCCCGGTACATGCCGCCGATCTGCGGGATGGAGACGTGGGATTCATCCGCGAAGACAATGGCGTTGTCGGGGATGAATTCGAACAGCGTCGGCGGCGGCTCTCCCGGCGCGCGGCCCGTGAGATAGCGCGAGTAGTTCTCGATCCCGTTGCAGACGCCGGTGGCCTCCAGCATCTCAAGGTCGAAGTTGGTGCGCTGTTCCAGCCGCTGCGCCTCAAGCAGCTTGCCTTCGGAGACGAGCTGGTCGAGCCGCACGCGCAGTTCTTTCCGGATGTTCACGATCGCCTGCTGCATCGTCGGCTTGGGCGTCACGTAATGGGAATTCGCGTAGACGCGGATCTGTTCGAAACTGCCGGTCTTCTGGCCGGTCAGAGGATCGAATTCGGTGATCGACTCCAGCTCCTCCCCGAAGAACGAACATTTCCAGGCCCGGTCCTCAAGGTGCGCCGGCCAGATCTCGAGGCTGTCGCCGCGCACCCGGAACGCCCCGCGCTGGAACGCCTGATCGTTGCGCTTGTACTGCTGCGCCACGAGGTCGGCCATGACCTGCCGTTGGTCATAACTGCCACCGACCTTCAGGTCCTGGGTCATCGCCCCGTAGGTCTCGACCGAACCGATGCCGTAGATGCACGAGACCGAGGCGACGATGACCACGTCGTCCCGTTCAAGCAGCGCCCGGGTGGCGGAGTGGCGCATCCGGTCGATCTGGTCGTTGATCTGGGATTCCTTCTCGATATAGGTGTCCGAGCGCGGGACATAGGCCTCCGGCTGGTAATAGTCGTAGAAGGACACGAAGTATTCGACCGCGTTGTCCGGGAAGAAGCCCTTGAACTCACCGTACAATTGCGCGGCCAGCGTCTTGTTGGGCGCAAGGATGATCGCCGGCCGCTGCGTCTCCTCGATGATCTTCGCCATGGTGTAGGTCTTGCCGGTGCCGGTGGCGCCCAGAAGCACCTGGTCGCGTTCCCCGTCCAGCACCCCACGCGACAGTTCGGCAATCGCGGTCGGCTGGTCCCCGGCGGGCGAGAAGTCGGTCTTCATCACCAGACGCTTGCCGCCCTCGAGCTTCGGGCGCGGCTGGATCTGGTCCTGCAGGACGGGCATGGATGTTGTCATGTGGGCGATTCTCCGGTTGCCCATGATTTTGGCCCCCCGGCCCGGCCTTTCAACCCCGCCTCCTGACAGGGTGTGTCAGGAGACTGGCAGGAGCCCCTCACGCGCCCCTCAAGCACCCCATCAACGCTCCCGTCGCTTCCCTCTTGCCCGGACCCGCCGGATCCCGGATAAACGGGCCGAGCAAGGAGACGCCCATGACCGCCCGCATCTACCGCCCCGCCCGCAACGCCATGCAGTCCGGAACGGCCAAGACCCGCGACTGGGTGCTGGAATTCGTCTCCGATACCGCGCGCGAGGTCGACCCGCTCATGGGCTGGACCAGCAACGAGGACACCCAGGCCCAGGTCCGTCTCCGTTTCGCCACGAAAGAGGCCGCGCTGGACTACGCCAAGGACAACGGCATCGACGCCGTGGTGATCGAACCGCACCTGCGCAAGCCCAACGTCCGCCCCGGCGGCTACGGCGACAACTTCGCCACCAACCGCAAGCAGGTCTGGACCCACTAGCCCCGCCCTTTCATCTTGCCCCAAGTATCCTGGGGGAGCGCGGCACGCGCGGGGGCAAGGCCCCCTGCCGCCCGGTCCCGCCCTGCGATCCCCGGAACGCTTGCCTTTCCGCCGGGGATGCCGGAAAACCCCTCTCAGCGGTCCCTTAGCTCAACTGGATAGAGCAGCTGACTTCTAATCAGCAGGTTTGGGGTTCGAGTCCTCAAGGGATCGCCAGTTCCCCGCCTTTGCCCGCGCGCCCCCGCCCGTTGCCTCCCGCATCGGCCTGTGCTCCTATCCGCAGGCAGGAGAACGCCATGCCCCACGATCACCACGACCACGAGGATCACAGCCAACTCGACGACATGACCGCCCGCGTCATGGCGCTGGAAAAGCTGATGACGGACAAGGGGCTGGTCGATCCGGCTGCGCTGGACGCCATTCTCGATACCTACGAAACCAGGGTCGGGCCGCGCAATGGCGCGCGGGTGGTCGCCCGCGCCTGGACCGATCCCGCCTTTGCCGAGGCGCTGACCCACGACGCCACCACCGCCATTCACGCCATGGGCTTCGGCGGGCGGCAGGGCGAACACCTGACCGCCGTGTTCAACAAGCCGGGGCTGCACAACCTCGTCGTCTGCACGCTCTGCTCCTGCTACCCGTGGTCGGTGCTGGGCCTGCCGCCGGTCTGGTACAAGTCGATGCCCTACCGCGCCCGCGCGGTCAGCGAACCCCGGGCGGTGCTTGCGGAATTCGGTCTGACCCTGCCGGAGGACACCGCCGTGCGGGTCTGGGACAGCACCGCCGAGATGCGCTACATCGTCATCCCGCAGCGCCCGGAGGGCACCGACGGCTGGACGGCGGAGCAGCTGGAGCCGCTGGTCAGCCGCGACTCCATGATCGGCACGGCGCTGGCCGGGGTGCCGGCATGAACGGGCCGCAGGACGTCGGCGGGCGGCACGGCTTCGGACCCGTGGCGCCGGACATCGACGGCCCGGTCTTTCACGCACCCTGGGAACGCCGGGCCCTGGCGCTGGTCACCGCCGCCGGAGGGCTGGGGCAGTGGACCATCGACGAATCCCGCTTTGCGCGGGAGAACCGGACACCGGCGGATTATTACGGCTCCACCTATTTCGAGATCTGGATCAAGGGGCTGGAACGGCTGCTGGAGGAACGCGGGCTCGTGAGCGCGGGAGAGCGGGCCTCCGGTCAGGTCTCTGCCCCGTTGCCCGCCGGGATCGCGCCGCTGACCGCCGACCGTGTGCCGGAGGTGCTGGCGAAGGGCACGCCCTATGACCGCGATCCCGGTGACTC
Organism: Primorskyibacter flagellatus; assembly: GCF_014638275.1. Lineage (GTDB taxonomy): Bacteria > Pseudomonadota > Alphaproteobacteria > Rhodobacterales > Rhodobacteraceae > Pseudooceanicola > Pseudooceanicola flagellatus_A. The sequence continues at coordinate 2,435,357 of NZ_BMFJ01000001.1, read as the reverse complement.
TCGCCCCGTCCACGCGCTTGGCACCATGGTGCGGACCCGCAACCTGCAGCCCGCGGGCCATATCCGCATGCCGTCCTACTGCCGGGGGCGCACCGGCTGGATTTCGGCCGTGCACGGCTATCACGTCTTTCCCGATACCAGCGCGACCGGGGACCGCGACACCGCGCACTGGCTCTACAACGTCACTTTCGCCGCGCGCGACCTGTTCGGAGAGCAGGCGGGGGAGGGCGACACCGTCTCCGTCGACCTCTGGGAGCCCTATCTCGATGCCGTCTGAGACCGCCGCCGCCATTCCCGGCCCGCGGGATGCCACGCCGCATTTCTTCGCCCCCTGGCAAGCCCGCGCCTTTGCCCTGACCGTGGCGCTGAGCGAGGCGGGGCATTTCGCCTGGACCGAATGGGCAGAGCATCTGGGCGCGCGCATCGGCACCGCAACCCCCGTGCCCGACAGCGCCACGCCCGGGGACCATGCGGAGCACTATTACCTCAGCTGGCTCGCCGCGCTGGAGGACCTTTTGCGCGCGAAGGGGCTGGCTGAGGCCGCGCTGATCCGCGATCTGGCCGAGACATGGCAGCGCGCGGCCCGCGCCACCCCGCACGGAACCCCGATCCGGTTCGAGGCGGGGCTATAGCAGGCTGCCGAGAAACGCCGAGTCCGTCGGTGTGTTCGGGACATCGTTCCGCTTAACGCAAACCACCAGCCATGGCGCGGGCTGCAAGCCCGCGCCGTTCCCGACCCTCCCCCCGGGAGGGCGCAGTGGAGAGGTCATGAAAATGCCGCACGACCTTCATGCTTCTGAGGGAACACGTCGGCCAAAGGCTCCGATGCGCCCACGCAGGGTCGGGCGCGGCCCTTCCCTTTGGGTTCGGACTGACCTGACACGAACAATTTCCCAAAGACGCGCCGGGGCAGATGGAAGGAGATCGTTCCCGGCAGCCCGTCAGACCCGGCTCAGGCGGCGCGGACCAGATTGCACGGGCGATCCTTCACCGGTCGACTGGCAGGGAGCATTTGCAATGCCCGCCGCCTCGCATAGAGTGGCGCCAACCACGACCGGGGCAGGGATGAGCAGACCGGCACACCTGATAATCGCGGCGCTTCTGGCGCTGATCCCGCTGGCTTCGCTTACGGGCGCGCCGCGCGCGCATGCGCAGGAGCTGACCGGCCTTGCCCGGATCGACGCCGCAGACAGCGCGGTGAAGGCAGAGGGCGACGGCATCGCCCTGCGCCTGTCCCTGTCGCAGGGCGTGCCCTGGCGGGTCTTCACCCTGTCCGATCCGCCCCGCCTTGTCTTCGACTTCCGCGAAATCGACTGGGCCGGTCTGGACGGCGCGGCGCTGATCGGCACGGACCGGGTGAGCGACCTGCGGTTCGGCAGCTACCGTCCGGGCTGGTCGCGGCTGGTACTGACACTGACGGACCCGATGCCGGTCCGGCGCGCCCAGATGCGGATCGCCCCGGACACCGGCCGCGCCACGGTCACCGCCCGGCTCGGCGCGCCCGATCCCGTCGGCTTTGCCGCCGCCGCGGGCGCGCCCGCCGATCCCGCCTGGGACCTGCCGAAACCCGCCCTGCCGCCCCGCAAGCCTGGCGGAAAGCGGCCGCTGACCGTGGTGATCGACCCCGGCCACGGCGGCATCGATCCCGGCGCGATCCACGACCGGATGACGGAGAAGACCCTCATGCTGGCGCTGGCCCGCGCCGTGCGCGAGGCCCTGGTGCGCGAGGGTGACACCCGCGTCGTGCTGACACGCGACGACGACAGTTTCGTGCCGCTGGAACGGCGCGTCTCCATCGCGCATGAGGTCGGGGCGGACCTGTTCATCTCACTGCACGCCGACATCCTGCCCTTCGGCAATGCTCATGGCGCGACGATCTACACCCTGTCCGAAACCGCCTCCGACGAGGCCTCGGAAAAGCTGTCGGAGCGTCACGACCGCGACGACCTGCTCTCGGGCGTCGACCTGACCGGCAAGGATGACGTGGTGGCCGGGGTCCTTCTGGACCTCGCCCGGCAGGAGACGACCCCGCGCACCCGCGCCTTTTCCGACGCGCTGCAGACCGCGATCGGCGAGTCGGGCGTGCCGCTGAATTCCCGCCCGCAGCGCATGGCGAATTTCTCGGTCCTCAAGGCGGCGGACATTCCGTCGGTGCTGATCGAGGTCGGATACCTGTCCTCGGACCGCGACCGCGGCAACCTGGCCGACCCCGCCTTTCCGGGCAAGGTCGCGGAGGCGATCCGCGATGCCGTGCTGGCCTGGACCAGGGCGGATGCCGCGCTGCGCCCGCTGATCCGCCAGTAGGCGACTGCGGGACCGGAGGGCGCTGCCCTCCGGACCTCCCGGGATATTTGCGGCAAGTTGAAAGGGGCGCCCGCGCCATGGCGCCGATGTGTTTTGACCACGCGGGCGGGCGGGCGTATATGACGGGCATCAGCAGGGGGCCCGATGCTCAGATTCATTCTTTCCTTCTTCGGCACGATCTTCAGCTTCGTGACGCTGTCGGCCATGGTCGTCGCGCTGTCCATCGGCGCGGTCTTCTGGGTCTATGGCCGCGACCTGCCGAGTCACGAGAGCCTCGCGTCCTACCAGCCCAAGACGATCAGCCGGATCTATTCCTCCGAAGGGCGGATCATCGACGAATTCGCGGTGGAACGGCGGCTGTTCGCGCCGGCGGACGAGATTCCGGACCTCATCAAGGAGGCCTTCATCTCGGCGGAGGACAAGAATTTCTATACCCACAAGGGCTATGACACCCGCGGCATCGCCGCCGCCATCGTGGAGGCGGTGCAGACGCGGGGCAAGACCGTGCGCGGGGCCTCGACCATCACGCAGCAGGTGATGAAGAACTTCCTGCTGTCCGGCGACCGGCAGATCGAGCGCAAGATCAAGGAGATCATCCTTGCCGCGCGGCTCGAGGAATCGATGCCGAAGGAGAAGATCCTGGAGCTGTACCTGAACGAGATTTTCCTCGGCCAGAACTCCTACGGCGTAGCCGCCGCCGCCCAGACCTATTTCAACAAGTCCCTGTCCGAACTGGCCCCGCACGAGGCCGCGATGCTGGCGGCCATGCCTCAGGCGCCGGGCCGCTATCACCCCGTCACCGCGAAGGAACGGGTCACGCAGCGCCGCGACTATGTCCTGCGCGAGATGATGGAGAACGGATACATCACCCGCGCGGTCTATCAGCAGGAGGTGCAGCAGCCGCTCCGCTCCGTGCAGAACGGCGATTTCGAGAGCTACCGCGACGAACGCCCCCCGCGCGACTATTTCACCGACGAGATCCGTCGCCAGCTGAGCCGGGATTTCGGCGACGACGAATTCTTCTCGGGCGGGTTCACCGTGCGCGCCACCATCGACCCGGACATGCAGGTCCGCGCGGCCCATGCCCTGCAGGAACAGCTTGAGGTCTATGACCGCGGACTGGGCCGCTGGCGCGGCACCGGCAAGACCATCGATCCGGCAAAGCTGAAGACGGAGGAAAGCTGGCGCGCCGCGCTTGCCGACGTCCGCGTCGCCCGCGACGTGACGCTGGACGCGCCCTGGCATCCGGCGGTGGTGCTGGAGATCGGCGACCAGGAGATCCGGCTTGGCATCGAGGGGGTCGAGGAGACGGAGGCCGAGCCCTTTGTCGTGCCCCGCAAGGACATCGGCTGGCTGCGCGGCGATTTCCACGACAATTTCAAAGTCGGCGACGTGGTGCATGTCCGCCGCATGACCGAGGGCGACCAGTTCATCCGGTGGACCCTGCGCCAGGTACCCGACGTGCAGGGCGGCTTCATGGCGATGGACGTCAACACCGGCCGCGTGATCGCGATGCAGGGCGGGTTCAGCTATCAGAACTCCGTCTTCAACCGCGCGACGCAGGCGCGGCGGCAGCCGGGGTCCTCGTTCAAGCCGTTTGTCTATGCGGCGGCGCTGGACAGTGGCTACACCCCCGCGACCATCGTCATCGACGCCCCGATCGAGATCAACACCCCGCAGGGCATGTGGCGTCCGATGAACGCCAGCCACCAGTTCTACGGCCCCACCCCCCTGCGCACCGGGATCGAGCGGTCGCGCAACGTCATGACCATCCGGCTTGCGCAGGAGGTCGGGATGGATGTCGTGGCGGGCTATGCGGAGCGCTTCGGGGTCTATGACAACATGGGCCAGTACCTCGCCAACGCGCTCGGGTCCGAGGAGACGACGCTTTACAAGATGGTGTCGGCCTACGCGATGTTCGCCAACGGCGGCGAGCGGGTGGAGCCGACGCTGGTGGACCGGGTGCAGGACCGCTACGGCAAGACGATCTACCGCCACGACCAGCGCACCTGCACCGACTGCACCGACCCGTCGATCCCGCGCTCGCGCTCTCCGCGCATCGTGTCGGACCGGGCGCGGGTGATGGATGCGATCACCGCCTACCAGCTGACCTCCATGCTGCAGGGCGTGGTGCAGCGCGGCACGGCCTCGCATTCGGTCAACCTGCCGGTGCCGACGGCGGGCAAGACGGGGACGACGAACGACGCCAAGGATGTGTGGTTCATCGGCTTCACCTCGAACGTGGTGGCGGGCTGCTACATCGGCTACGACGACCCGCAGCCGCTTGGCCGGGGCGCGTCGGGTGGCGGCTTCTGCGGGCCGGTGTTCCAGCGCTTCATGAGCGAGGCGATCAAGGAATACGGCGGCGGCAAGTTCAAGATCCCGCCGGGCGGCCATTTCATCAACATCGACCGCTACACCGGCGCCCGCCTGCCCGACGGGGCGACCGGGGAAAACGTGGTGGCCGAATACTTCCGCGACGGGGAGGAGCCGATCTTCGGCGTCAGCTTCGACGGCGGGTTCGCCATGGGGTCCGACCTGCCGCTGTTCGACGAGGCCGGCGGCAGCGGCGCGCGGCAGGTCACGACCTCGTCGGGCAAGAAGGCGGTTGTCGGGCCGAAGGCGAGCTTCGGGACATTGTCCTCGGGCGGGCTCTATTGACGATGCAGGGTATGCCGGGCTGAAGCCCGGCCTGTGCGTATGCCGGGCTTCGGCCCGGCGCTCCGCCGCCTTGCCCCTTCGCCCCGCCCGCGCTATCACGCGACACTCACCAACCGAACGGATCCGACATGCGCGCCGAGACCCAGACCATCGTCTCCGAAATCGAGAATTCGCTGGAGCTTCTGCGCCAGCGGATGGACTGGACGACCGCGCAGCACCGGCTGGAGGAATTCAACGCGCGGGTGGAGGACCCCAATCTCTGGGACGATCCCGAGAAGGCGCAGGCCCTGATGCGCGACCGGCAGATGCTGGTGGACCGCATCGCGGTGCATGACGGGATCAAGCAGGACCTCACCGACAATGTCGACCTGATCGAGCTGGGCGAGATGGAGGACGACGCGGAGGTCGTGGCCGAAGCCGAGGCCGCCCTGAAGGCCCTGCGTGCCCGCGCCGCCGAGAAGGAGCTCGAGGCGCTGCTGAACGGTGAAGCCGACAGCAACGACACCTTCCTCGAGATCAACGCCGGGGCAGGGGGGACGGAGGCCTGCGACTGGGCGCAGATGCTCCAGCGGATGTACGTCAGATGGGCCGACAAGCGTGGCTACAAGGTCGAACTCCAGTCCGAGGAAGCGGGCGCGGAGGCCGGGATCAAGTCCTGCGCCTACAAGATCAGCGGGCTCAACGCCTATGGCTGGCTGAAGTCCGAATCCGGCGTGCACCGTCTGGTTCGTATCAGCCCCTTCGGCAAGGGCACGCGCGAGACCTCTTTCGCGTCCGTCTGGGTCTACCCGGTCGTCGACGACAATATCGAGATCGAGGTCAATCCGGCGGACATCCGGATCGACACCTACCGGTCGTCCGGTGCGGGCGGGCAGCACGTGAACACCACCGACTCCGCCGTCCGGATCACCCACCATCCCACAGGGATCGTCGTCACCAGTTCCGAGAAGTCGCAGCACCAGAACCGGGACATCGCCATGAAGGCGCTGAAGTCGCGGCTTTACCAGCTGGAGCTCGACAAGCGGAACGCGGCGATCAACGAGGCACATGAAAGCAAGGGGTCGGCGGGCTGGGGCAACCAGATCCGCTCCTACGTCCTGCAGCCCTACCAGATGGTGAAGGACCTGCGCACAAGCCACGAGACCTCGGACACCCAGGGTGTGCTGGACGGGGATCTCGACGACTTCATGGCGGCGACGCTGGCCATGGACGTCAGCGGCAAGAGCCGGGCCGAGGCGACGGCGGAAGACTGATCCGCCCTGCGGAAATTTTTCCTTTGAGAACACCTCCCGGCCATGCAATCCTCCCTCCACCGGCGGACGGGAGACCGCCGAATGGGAGGAGAAATCATGCGTACCATCACGCTTGGCGCCGTTCTGGCGCTGGCGGCGACGTCCGTTGCCGCCGAAGGACTGCCCGACACTGTCACCTGGACGGCCTATGACACCGGCTCTTCGGGCTACAACCAGGCGGTGGCCATCGGGGCCGCCATGCAGGAGGCTTCGGGCACGAACCTGCGGATCCTGCCCGGCAAGAACGACCTCAGCCGGCTTGAACCGGTCCGTCAGGGCAAGGTCCAGTTCTCGGCCAACGGGGTCGGCACCTACATGGCGCAGGAAGGCGTCTTCGAATTCGGCGACAAGGCCTGGGGGCCGCAGAAGGTCCGTCTTCTGATGAACAACGTCGGCTCAGGCTCCGCGCTTGTGCTCGCCGTCACGAAGACCGGCTGCGAGAAGGCGGGAAAGCCGGGCTGCGAGGGCTTCACCCATGCCGACATGAAGGGGCTGAACGTCTCCTACATCAAGGGCGCGCCGGCGCTGAACACCAATGCGGAGGCCTGGCTGGCCTATGGCGGCCTGACCTGGGACGACGTGAACGTGGTCGAATTCGGCGGCTATGGCGCATCCTGGACCGGCATGGTCGACGGATCGACCGACGCCGCCTTCGCGATCACCACGGCAGGCAACGCCTATGAAACCGCGTCCAGCCCGCACGGCATCTTCTGGCCCCCGGTCGATCCCGACGACAAGGAGGCCTTCGACCGGCTCAAGGCTGTCGCGCCCTACTACGTGATGACCAAGGCCACCCTCGGCGCGGAGCTTGACGGGACCGAGGGCAAGACGCTCGGCACCTATCCCTATCCGATCCTGATGGCCTACGACACGCAGGACGCCGACCTTGTCTACAACATGACCAAGGCCATGGTGGAACTGTTCGACAAGTACGAGGGCAACGCGCCGGGCGCCAATGGCTGGGCGCTTGGCAACCAGGTCTTCGACTGGGTGGTGCCGTTCCACGAGGGCGCGGTGAAGTACTACCAGGAAGCCGGTGTCTGGACCGACGAGGCGCAGAGCCATAACGACATGCTTATCGAACGCCAGAACGTGCTGGCAGCAGCGTGGGAAGAGCTGACCGCCGCCAACCCCGACGGCGACTGGGCCGAGGCCTGGGCGGCCAAGCGCAAGGAAGCCCTCGGCGCGGCGGGCATGCCGGCGCCGATGTAAGCCGACCATTGTCATGAGGGCGGGCCGCAGCGGCCCGCCCTTTTTGCTGACACGCGCGACAGGACAGGCGGCCGCAGACGCCGCACGGGGCCTGACGGGGGCCGCACGGGGGAACAAGAGATGACCGACAAGGATGCAGCAACCGGCCGTGGCGCGGCCCTGATCGAGGCCGAGGCGGCCAGCGAAAAGCTCCGCTTCACCGGGCTGCCGCGCATCATAATCGTCGCCTTCACGCTCTTCGCCATCGCGCTGACCGTGAATCAGCTGTTCAACCTGAAACTCACCGGCAGCGCGATCCTCGACGGGGTCTATCTGAACCTGCTGGCGGGCATTTTCCTGTGTCTCGCGTTCCTGACCTTCCGCGCCCGCGCGCCCCATACCGCAAGGGTTCCGTGGTACGACTGGATCCTCTTCGCCGCCGCCGTCGCAACCGGCGGATACATGGCCTTCAACGCCGAAACCGCCGCCACCTACGGCTGGGAATACGCCGCGCCCGACCACGGGGTCTGGGCGGCCATTGTCTTCTACCTGCTCATCCTCGAAGGCACCCGCCGCACCGGCGGCAACGTGCTGTTCGGGGTGGTGCTGCTGTTCTCGCTCTACCCGACCTTTGCCGACAAGGTGCCCGACCCGCTGTCCGGTTTCACCCAGCCCTTCCGGGATGTGGTGCCCTTCTTCATGTATTCGGCCGAGGGGTCTTTCGGCATCCCGATGCAGGCCTTCGGAACGCTGGTCATCGGCTTCATCCTGTTCGGGGCCGTGCTCCAGTACACCGGCGGGGGCCGCTTCTTCAACGATCTCGCCCTGGCCCTGGTCGGACGCTACCGGGGCGGGTCGGCCAAGGTGGCGATCTTTGCCTCCGGCTTCATGGGCTCCATGTCCGGGTCGGTAATCTCCAACGTGCTGACCACCGGCGCGGTGTCGATCCCCGCCATGCGGCAGGCCGGTTTCTCTGCCCGCTACGCGGCGGCGACCGAGGCCTGCGCCTCAACCGGGGGCGTGCTGATGCCGCCGATCATGGGCGCGACGGCCTTCGTCATGGCCTCGTGGCTCGGCCTGCCCTACACGGAGATCATGCTGGCGGCGGCCATCCCCTCGCTGCTCTACTATTTCGGGCTCTTCGCGCAGATCGACGCCTATTCCGCCCGGCGCGGCCTGCGTGGCATGGCGAAGGAGATCCTGCCCCAGCTTGGCGCGACCTTCCGGTCAGGCTGGATCTACATCTTTGTCTTCGCCCTGCTGATCTACCTGATGGTCGCCTACAGATGGGAACGCACCGCGCCCTTCTACGCCATCCTGCTGCTGCTGGTGATCAACCAGGTGATGGGGCCTGACCGCTTCTCCGTCCGGGGGTTCTTCGACATGATCGCCTCCGTCGGGCGGATCCTCGCGGAACTGGTCGCCGTCCTGCTTGGCATCGGGATGATCGTCGGCGCGTTCCAGGCCACCGGCCTCACCGGACCGCTGGCGGGGGAACTGGTGGCGCTGGCGGGCAACTCCGTCGCGCTGCTGCTCATCATGGGGGCGGTGACGGCCTTCATCTTCGGCATGGGGATGACGGTGACGGCCTGCTACATCTTCCTCGCCGTGATCCTTGCACCCGCGCTGGTGCAGGCGGGGCTGAACGAGCTCGCCGTGCACCTGTTCATCCTTTACTGGGGCATGGTCAGCTACATCACCCCGCCGGTCGCCCTGGGTGCCTTCGCCGCCGCCTCCATGGCGGGTGCGGACCCGATGAAGACGGGGCTGGAGGCAATGCGCCTTGGCGGAGTGATCTACATAACGCCCTTCTTCTTCGTGCTGAACCCCGCCCTGATAGGACAGGCCGGCACCGGAGAGGTGCTCTTCGTCCTCGCCTGCGCCATCGCCGGGATCTGGTTCATATCCGCCGCGCTGCAGGGGCATGTCAGCCTGATCGGCTCGCTCGGTTCCGGCGCGACCGGGGCGGCCCTTCGGGTGCTGCTGTTCTTCGCCGGTCTGCTGATCGCGGCCCCCATGGGCGGGCTCGGAGGGCTCAGCCACACCATGACCACGGTGCTCGGCTTCGCGCTGGCGGCCCTGCCGCTCGCACTGGCCTGGCGGGCGGGGGAGGGGCCGGTGACGCGTCCGGCCTAGACGCCCGGCCGGACGACCGCCTCAGCCGTCAATCCGGGCCGCCGCAATCGCAATCGCCTGCTGATAGACCTTGGCGGCGTTCCATTCCCGGATGACGGCAAAGTTCCGCGTGCCCTCGGCATAGGGCTGCCCCGGTTGCCATCCCTTCTGGCGGAAGAAGTTCGCGGTCGAGGCCATGGCGTCCGACAACCCGTACAGATCCACCCGTCCGTCGCCATCGCCGTCCGCGCCATAGGCCAGCACGTTCCCGGCAAGGAACTGCGTATGCCCGATCTCGCCATGCGCCGCGCCGCGGGCATTCGGGTCCAGCCAGCCGCGGTCCACCAGCTTCAGCGCCGCGACGAGGTGCCCGGTAAAGAACTCCGACCGGCGGCAGTCATAGGCCACGGTGGCATTCGAGCTCAGCACGTTGTACTTGCCGAAGCCCGATCCGAAGCCGCTTTCCATCCCGTGGATCGCCAGCAGGATCCCCGCCGGAACGCCGTAGATCCGCTCTACCACGTCGTAGAATGCCCGGTTCGCGGCCTTGCGCTTGCGCCCGCCCGCGACGATGGCATCCACCCCGCGGATCCGCAGGAAATCGTTGAGCGAATATTTCACCCCCTTCTGGTTGCGGTCCGCCGCGATGGTGCCGTTGGAATAGCTCACCCCGGTCAGCGCGTTCAGCCCGCGCTGCCCGACCCCGGCCGCCTGCGCCTCCCGCGCGAAGGCGGCTTTCCAGGCCTCGAATCCCTGGGCGGTATTGCCACAGGGCGCTGCCATCGCCGCGACGGGCAGCAGGCAGGCGACGATCAGGGCAGGCAGGCGGCGGGTCATGGTCGATCCTCTCGGCTGATACTCCCCGAAAGGATAGCCTCCCGGCCCCGCCGACCCAAGCTTCATCTTGCCCGAAATATCCCAGGGGAGTCGCGTCACGCGACGGGGGCAGAGCCCCCTTTGTCCACCAGTCGCAGCGACGGTGCGACGGGGGCAGCGCCCCTCCTCCCCCTTCAACACACGCCTTTTCCTCTGGTACCCGCGCCGCCGGCCGCTACTCTGGCGGGACAGGAGGATCCGATGGACCTGACAGAGCTCGACGCCGGCGACCTTGTCGCCCGACTCACCGCCCGCGAGGTTTCGGCCGAAGAGGCCATGCGCGCCTGTCTCGACCGGATCGGCGCGGTGAACCCCTCCGTCAACGCCATCGTCGCACTGCGCGATCCCGACACCCTGTTGGCCGAGGCCCGCGCCGCCGATGCCGCACCCCGCAGAGGCTGGCTGCACGGGGTACCTGTCGCGGTGAAGGACCTGGCCAATACCGCCGGGCTGCGCACGACTCTCGGCTCTCCGGTGCTGCGGGACTTCGTGCCGAAGAACGACGACCTCTTCGTGGCGCGGATGCGGGCGGCGGGGGCGATCTTCATCGGCAAGACCAACGCGCCGGAATTCGGGCTCGGCTCCCACTCCGTCAATCCGGTCTACGGCGCGACGCGCAACCCCTACGACACCACGCGCTCCGCCGGAGGATCGTCGGGCGGGGCAGGGGTGGCGCTGGCGACGGGGATGCAGTGGGTCTGCGACGGGTCCGACATGATGGGCAGCCTGCGCAACCCTGCCGGTTGGAACAATGTCTACGGTTTTCGTCCCAGCTACGGCCTCGTCCCCGGCGATCCGGAGCGCGACCTCTTCCTGCACCCGCTCTCCACCAATGGACCCATGGGGCGCTGCCCGGACGACATGGCGGCCCTGCTCGACATCCAGGCGGGGCGTGATCCGCGGGTGCCGCTGTCCCACGACGGACCGCGCTTTCACGGCGCACTCGGCGCCGACCTCGCCGGTCGCCGCATCGGCTGGCTGGCCGACTGGGGCGGGGCCTGGGCGATGGATGACGGGCTGCTGGCAGCGAGCGAGGCGGCGCTTGCCACCTTCACCGACCTGGGCTGCGAAGTCGTCGCGCTGGACCCGCCCATGCCGGCGGACGAGATCTGGCAGGCCTGGATCGACCTCCGCTCCTTCGCCGTCGCGGCCAGCCTCGCTACCCTCTACGACAACGACGCGCACCGCCCCCGTATCCGCGAGGATGCGATATGGGAGGTGGAGCGCGGCCGTGCCATGACAGCCCCGCAAATCCAGCGTGCGAGCGCGATCCGCTCTGCGTGGTTCCGTCGTGCCGCCGCCCTGTTCGATACCGTGGACGCCCTTGTCGCCCCGACCGCGCAGGTCTGGCCCTTCCCGGTGGACTGGGCGCACCCGAAGGAGATCGCGGGCCGGAAGATGGACACCTACCACCGCTGGATGGAATGCGTGATCCCGGCCTCGCTGATCGGCCTGCCCGCCGTCTCCGTCCCGGCCGGGTTCGGCGACGCAGGGCTGCCGTTCGGGCTGCAGATCATCGGCCCGGCGCGCGGGGACCTCGCCGTCCTGCAACTGGCCGAGGGCTGGCACCGCGCAACCGGCTGGCCGCAGAAGCGCCCGGCGATGCGGGCCTGACCGCGGGGCTAGTAATCCTTTTCGAAGAACAGGCCGAGGCTGGAATCCCCGTCCGATCCGACCCGCCCCTTGGCGGTCAGGTTGCGCGTCACGTCGAGGTTGATCGAAAGGCTGGTCTTGCCGCCGCTGGTCGCCTCCACCTCCGTATAGACGTTTTCGCTGATGTATTTGCCCGCGCTCAGCGCCGTCTCGCCCTCCGCCGTGGTGCTGACGTCGAGATCGTCCAGCCCCGCGCCTTCGCGGATCTTGCCGACGATCCCGCCGTTGCCCCGGCCCGTCAGTTCCGCCACCGCCAGCGCCAGCCGCGCCGCCTGAAACGGGGTGAGCGATCCGATGTCGCGTTCGAAGAACAGCTGCGCCAGCACCTCGTCCTCGGGCAGTTCTGGGCGGGAGGAGAAGACCACCGTGGGCTGCGCCGCCGGACCTTCCAGCGCGATCTGGATCACGTACTCACCCGAGGCACTTTCCGCCACCAGACGGATGATCGGGTCAAAGCCCCCGGCCAGCCGGATCTGACCGTCCGTCAGGTCGAGCCGCTTGGTCAGGATGTCGATCCGCCCGCGCACCAGGTCGAACTGGCCGATCGGACGCACATCGCTTGTCGTGCCCTCAAGCACCAGCCCGCCGCGCAGCTCCGCATCGACGCCGCGCCCGCGCACGAAGATCGGGCTGTCCGCCACCACCTGGACGTTGAGGCCGAGCGCACCGCCCCCGCCGGAGCCGCCGCTGCCCGCGGTCTCTCCGGTCAGCCCGGCCCGCGCCCGCGTGGTCCGGCTGGCGGCGGTTTCGTTGACATGGCGCATGTCGGGGATCGGTTCGACCCCGCCGAAGCCGCCATCGGGGATGCGCATTTCGGTATCCGTCAGTCCGACACGGCCGCTGACCGTGCCGCCGCCCGTCAGCCCGCCGCGCACGGCGATCTGGCCGTTCACACGGGTTGTCACCAGCCCCGGCTGTTCGAAGGGTACGTTGTTCAGCGCCGCCGTCAGGTCGGCGGAATAGGGGGCGGAGAGCCCGACCGGCCCGCTGAGGGTGATCGCGCCGCCGTTCACCGCCGCCCGCAGGTCCAGCCGCGCCGCGCCGCCGGTCAGGTCGATGGCTCCGGCGATGTCCTCCACCGCCAGCCCGACCGCGGGTTCGGAGAACCGTCCGCCGGACAGCGTGACCCGGCCGCGCAGCGCGTCGGGTCCGGGCTGACCCGACAGGGTCAGGTCGAACTGCGCCGTGCCGGTGACGGAGCGCGGGGTGATGTAGGGATTGGCCAGCGCCAGCGGGGCCGTGCCCGCGATCGCAAGGTCCACCGCCCCGCCCGGCAGCAGCGCGCGCCCGTCGATCCGCGCCGTCGTGCCGCCCGGCCCCTCAGCCGTCACGGCGAGGTCCAGCGCCCCGTCCGCGCCCTGCCGCACCCGGCCCGAGGCCGACAACGGCCCCGCGGGCGCCTGCGGCACGACCGAGGACAGCGATGCCAGCCGTGCCGAGAAATCGAGCGATGTCGCCCCCGAGGCCACCACCCCGCTGGCCTGCGCGGTGATCGAACGCCCCTCCACGCTGGCGGAGTCGAGGTCGAGCCGCGATCCCTCCACCCGCCCGCGCGCGGCGATGGTCGTCGTCCCGGCCAGAACGGAATCCGCCAGCGCCTGCCCGGTGCCGATATTTTCGCCCGTGCCGTCCAGCGTCAGCCGGTAGCCCGCACCGTCCTGCACCGCACGCAGGTCGACCGTGAGCGGACCGCCGGACCCGCCGAGCGGCCTGCCGCTGTCGGCAAGCCGGGCCGACAGCCGGACGTCGCGCCGCCCCTCGGTCAACTCTCCCTCCGCCTCGGCGGTGAGCGCGGGGTTGGCGACGGTGGCGCGTTCCAGCAGGATGCGCTCTCCGATGCTGGCGGAGGCGGTGACCCTGGTTTCCCCCGCCAGCAGCCCGTCCACCTGCGCCACCCCGATGGCGAGATCGCGCGCCGTGCCGTCGAGGTCGACGATGTAATCCGCGCCGTCCTGGCGAGCCGTCAGCACCAGATCGACCGGCCCGCTTTCGGCACCCGTGAGCAGCCCGCTGTCGTTCAGCCGACCCGTCACGCGCACCTGCCGCGCGCCTTCGGTCAGCTCGCCCTCCGCCCGGATGTCCATGGCGGGGGTGACCACCGCCGCGCGGTCCAGCAGGATCCGGTCGTTCAGCGTCAGCTGCGCGGACACCTCCGTCTGCCCCTTCAGCAGTGCATCCGCCTGCGCGATCCCGACGGCGATGTCGCGCCCGCCGCCGTCCAGCGTGATGGTGAAGGTTTCGGCGTCGCGCACCACCGTGCCGGTCAGGTCCACGGGCCCGCCGTCCACGCCCATGAACGCGCCGGAGTTCCGGAGGTTCGCGGCATAGTCGATCCGCCCTGTGTCGCTGCCGACCTGTCCCGACGCCTCCAGCCGGATCTGGTCGTTGCTGAGCCGCACGCCGTCCAGCGCGATCCCCTCGGGTCCGCGCGCGACGTTCAGCACCAGCTGTGAATCCCCGCCGATCACCGGGTCCAGCCTTTCGATGCCAAGCGCGAGGTCGGTCGTTCCGCCCTCTGCCGACAGGGCGAAGCTGCCGCCGAGCAGGTCGGCAGAGACGTCGAACGCCACATCAGCCGCCCCTCGGATCTGCGTGCCCGAAAGCGTGGCCAGCCGCGACAGGTCCTCAAAGGCCGCGCGCCCGTCAGCGGTCAGGATCGAGGTCCCGCCGCCCGGTGTCAGCGTCGCATCCGCCGTCACGCCATAGCCGGTACCGCGCAGGTCCAGCCCGGTCACGGTCAGGTCGGCGCCGCTGGTCCAGCGGATGCCCGCATCGGCAGTGAACTCGGGTCCGAGCGCCTGCTGCAGTCCGGCATCCTCGAACGCCACGCCCGACAGGCCGGCGTCCAGCACCAGATCGACCGAGGGTGTGCCTTCCGTCGCGATGGTCCCGCTCAGCGTCAGGGCGCCGGTGCCGATGGCGATGCCGGGCCGGGAGAAATCGGTCATCGCGATCTCTGCCGTCACCCCGTCGCCTTCGGCGGCGTCGAAGCGCGCCGAAACCGTCGCCTGCCGCACGGCGATCTGGTCGCCGAAGGGCAGCACAACGGGCGTTCCGTCTGGCGCGGCGATCTCTCCGGTCAGGTCGAACCGGGCGGGGCGGCCATCGGGCGCGGTGGCGAGCGAACCGTCGAGCTTCAGCGAGGCGGAGTCGACCGACAGCTGGTCCAGCGCCAGCGTGCCCTCGGCCGTGCGCTGGCCGTCCACCACCAGCCGGATGTCCTGACCAAGGAATTCACGCGCCTGCGGCAGCAGCAGGGCGGTCAGGTCGCCGCCTAGGTCGGCGGCAAAGGCCTGCGCCCCGTCCGCCTGTCCGCGCAGGGTGACGGTGCCCGCCAGCCGGTCTTCCCCGTCCGAAGACAGCGCGACATTGGCGGTGAAATCGTCAAGCGGCCCCTCGCCGTCCACGCTCAGCGACAGCGCGGGCTGGCCGGGCAGGTCCAGCAGCCGCGCCGCGATCCCCCCCGCCGGTTCGTCGGCGTTCAGGTCCAGCACCAGCTGGTTCTCGTCCGGGCGCAGGTCGAGCACCAGCCCGATCTGCCCCTCCCGGTCGCGCCGCACCAGCGACAGCGTCGCCGCCAGCGCCTGCCCGTCCAGCTGCGCGTTGCCCTCGAAGGTGAACTGCGCCGGTTCGCCCATGACCATGCGCCCGATGCGCAGGTCGTTGACCGCCACCCGTCCGACATCCACCGACACCGGCAGGTCCGGAATGGCAAAGCCCGATGCCTCGGCCGAGGATTCCTCGCTCTTGGGCAGACGCACCAGTTCCAGCGACTCCGCCGTCAGCGCCGTGACCTCGAGCCGCCCGCGCAGCAGGGCGGAGCGGTTCCAGTCCAGTTCGGCCCCGGTCAGCTCCAGCCATACCCCGTCCTCGTCCGCGATGGTCATCCGGTCGAGCGACGCGCGCGAGGACAGCGCGCCGCGGAAGCCGTCGATCTGAACGTCCCGCCCGGCCCCGGAGAGCGAATCCTGCAGCAACCGGGTCAGGAACCCCTTGCCGTCGTCGTCCTGCGCCACACCGCTGCGGGGCAGGGCGCTGACCAGAAGAAGGAGGAGAAGAGCAAAAATCCGTATCAAAACGCTTGTCCGATCCCGACGTAGAGGCTGACGCTGCGGCTGTTCCCTGTCACCGGCACGGCAAGGTCGGCACGGATCGGCCCGATGCCGGTCTTGTAACGAACGCCGATGCCCGCGCCCGCGTGATCGCCGCCGCCCTCGAAACTGCTGGAGGCGGAGACATAGCCGTAGTCGAAGAAGGCCACCGCGCCGATCTTTTCGGTCACGTCAGCCCTGATTTCCGCGCTGAACCCGGCGAAGGAGCGTCCGCCGGTCCGCGTCGGACCGGTGCCGACGCCAAGCGACTGGTAGCCCTGTCCGCGCACCGTTCCGCCCCCGCCCGAGAAGAACAGGAAGTCCGGCGGCGTCTGCGCGATCGACGGTCCCACGACGGAGCCGAGCTGCACCCGTCCGGCGATCACCAGACGCTCGCCGATTGCGCGGTAGCCACGGATGTCGGCGGTGGTGCGGATGCCGGAGGAGGAACCGGAGAAACCGACGAAGGGCTGCACCTCGACCTCGGCATAGGCCCCCTTGCGGGGATCGGTGCTGTTGTCCCGGTTGTCCCAGATCGCCCCGCCGCTGATGAGGATGTGGCGGAAGTCGCGCACGCCGAACACGTCGTCCGTACGCGCCACCCGCAGCCCCACCTCGCTGGTCAGGGTCAGGTTGTCGTTCAGGATCCGCTCCACGCCGACGGCGATTTCGAAATTGTCGGACAGGTAGGTCGGTTCGTCCTCCCGCTCCAGCGCGGCGCGGAACGTCAGCTGCGCGTCCGGATGGCGGAAGGCCGGGCGGGTCAGCTGCACGGCCAGCGAATAGTCGATGCCGCCGGTCGACCCGCCGATCCCCGCGATCTCTGCGTCGAAACGCAGCCGCTCCGCCCCGCCAAAGGCGTTGCGGTGCAGCCAGAACCCGGTGAGCCGGAGACCCTCGATGGTCGACACCTCCGCGCCGACACCGAACCGGCGTGGCTTGGCGTCTTCGACGGCGATCTCGGTGCCAAGCGTGTTGCCCGGACCGATCGCCTCGTCCTCTGTCACGTTGGCGGCGCGGAAGGCGCCGGTGCGCCGCAGCCGCCGCTCGGCCGTCTCGATTGCTTCGGGGGAGTAGACCTTGCCCTCGGGGATGCCGGCGATGGCGAGGATACGCTCGGGGCGGACCTTGCTGTCCGCGCTCTCCGCCGCGATCCGGGCGCGCCCGAAGGTCAGCCGAGGCCCCGGCGCAATGCCGAAACGCGCCGCTACGGTGCGCCGCGCATGATCGGCCACGATGTCCTGCGAGGTCGCCTCCGCCTTGGCGTGGCCGGTGTTGCGCCAGGCCTCCACGCCCTCGCTCACCGCTTCGGTCATGATCGCGGTGCCGGCGGGCTGGCCGGGTGCGAAGCCTTCAACCGGCGGCGTGCCCGGCGGCAGCGGCGTGACCTCGGCCCGCGAGAACAGGAAACCGGGACCGGCGGTTGCAACGATCTCGATCCGGTCGACGCGGGCGGGGGGGCGCAGGGGCGACAGGTTCGCGGCTTCGCGCCCGTCGACCAGCACGTGCACCTCGGCACCAAAATAGCCCTGTTCGTAAAGCGCGGCGAGCACGCGGCGGTAATCCGACTGTGCGGCGGCCACCAGGTCCTGCGGATCGGTCCGGTCTTCGTTCACCGCCGCCTGGCTGAGCGAGGCCGCGCGGATCGACTCTTCCAGCTCGGACGGGGCGCGCACGGCGAGTTCCGCCGCCCACAGGGGCGCGGGCAGCAGGCCAAGAAGGGCAAGTCCGGCGAGACGGCGCAGGGGCGGCATCGCGCGGAGAAAAACGGTCATGGGCAGATCAATCCGGAGTCGGTCAAAGCTCCCGTGCCAACCTAATGCCGGGGGCGGGGGTTTCCAGCGGAATCCGGACCCGGCGACCTCGCTTGCGGCAAACCGCCCGCCAAAATCCGGGTGCGACAATCCATTATAATCGGACGGATTGTCCGTACCTGCCTGGCAACGGGCTGATTATTCTTGCGTGAAAGACCCAACTTCAGGAGGATACCCGGAAAAAGACGACGGATTGATTATGACATTCCTGCTCAGGCTGGCCGCGCTGGCGGCATTTTCGTTTGTTTCGCCAGTTTCCGTTTCCCCCGCACGCGCCCAGGTCTTCGACGACAGCAGCTTTGCCACCTACGCGCCGGACCTCGCGCGGGGCGAACGGCTGTTCCACGTCGGCGCCTGCGCCTCTTGCCATCAGGAAACCGGCGCGGCGCTGGACCCGTCCGCCCCCCTGCTCGGCGGCGGGATGGAGATCGACAGCCCGACCTACGGCACCGTCCGCGTCCCCAACATCACCGGCTCAGCCGCCGGGATCGGGGAATGGAGCAGGGGCGACTTCCTGAACGCCATGCTGCACGGCGTTTCGCCGGACGGCGGACAGTACATGCCGTTGTTTCCCTATGAATTTTACGCCGGGATGAAGCCCGAGCACGCTGTGGACCTGTTCGAATACATCAAGCAGACCGCCCCCAGGTCCGACCGCGCGTCGGAGCCGCATTCCATGCTGCTGACCCGCCGCATCTTCGGAAAGAACCCCTGGCGGTTCTCCTTCGAACCGGCGACCTACAGCGGCGCGGGGGACAATGAACGCGACGCCCTGGCCTGGGGCAAGTACCTGACCGACTCCGTCGCCGCCTGCGGGGCCTGCCACACGCCGCGGAATTCCGCCTTCATCCTGCAGTCCGACCAGGTGCACCGGGGCGGGATTTCCCCCATGGGAGAGGTCGCCGGGGACATTTCCCGCGACACGATCTCCCCCCTCGGGCTGGATGGGTTCCACGCCGCCATGGCCGCCGGAACCGGGCTGGACGGCAGCACGAAGCTGCAGGGCACCATGGCCGCCGTCGCCGCGCAGCTGGCCGCCGCCGATGAGACCGACCGGACCTCGATCTACCAGTACCTCGCCGACCTGAAGGAGCTGCCCAGGACGGTGGTCGAGATGACCTGCGAGGCACCGCGCTCCCCCGTCTCCGAACCCGCGCCGGAGCTGACGGCGGCGGTGGACGGCTTCTTCGCGGCGCAGTGCAAGTCCTGCCATGTGCGCGGGGCCTCGGCTGCATCGAAGGCGGTGCTTGCCTCGGCCTCCCGCGTGGCGTCGGATTCCTCTCTGGTGATGCCGGGGGACCCTGCGGCCTCCGCGCTGTACCGGTCGCTTTCGACCATGCCGCCGGGCAATGCGGCCTCGGACTCCGACCGCAAGCTGGTAGAGGATTGGATCGCCGGCCTCGCTGTCGACAAGGCCTTCCTGACGGCGGAAAAGATCGACCCGCCGCGCGACGACAGCCGCATGTTCATGGACATCGCCGCGCAGAACCGGGCAATCCAGGAGCACCTCGTGTCGCTTGACGACCGCGACCGGCCCTTCACGCGCTACTTCACCTTCCGCCACCTCCAGAACGGCCAGCTGCCCTGCCAGTCGATGCAGGATTTCGAGGAACAGCACCTTGCGGGCTATGTCGCCGGTCTGAACAAGCTGGTGAACTCCCTCTCGTGGGAACCGAAGGTCAAACAGGTCGAACCGATTGCCGAGGGCATGGCCATCTA
Source organism: Primorskyibacter flagellatus (assembly GCF_014638275.1). GTDB lineage: Bacteria > Pseudomonadota > Alphaproteobacteria > Rhodobacterales > Rhodobacteraceae > Pseudooceanicola > Pseudooceanicola flagellatus_A. The sequence continues at coordinate 2,415,641 of NZ_BMFJ01000001.1, read as the reverse complement.
TGCGATCGACATCCGCGACTATGGCTGGACCACCCGCCAGTGGGAGGCGCTGATCGGCGGCCGGATCCCCGGCCTGAAAGAGGCGCAGCCCTATCCCTACGGGATGGATCCCTTCGGTGCGGGGCGGGACGAGAACCTGAATCAGGTGGCGCAAATCACCGGCACCTCGGTCCCGGTGATGCGGGGTGACTGGTTCGTCGCGGTGGTGGGTGAACCGTTCTATTACAAGTTCATGCTGAACCTTCCCGACACGGCGCAGGAGTTCGAACACACGCTCCTCAGGCTCGACCGGCCCGGCGCGATCATGCGTCGCGACGTGCTGCGTGCCGGGTTTCTCGAGGGCGGTTCGGGCGTCAGTCAGAACAACCGCCTGATCGAGCGGATCGAACAGCCGACGGGCGGCTACTACTGGGTCTCCTACGACTTCGACCGCGCCGTATCCGCCGACCGGAGGCTGAAGGAACGTCCCCTTGGCCCGCACGAGGCATTCCCCGCCTCGCAGAAGGTCTTCGAGTCCGACGGGGGGGAGATGATCTTTTCCCTGCCGAACGGGATGCAGGGCTACTTCCTGACCGACGGTCCGGGTCATTTCATCCCCGACGGCCCGACATCGGTCGTGTTCTTCAAGGGCGAAAGCCCGGTCTCGGGCGCGACCATCTCCAACGGGTCGGCCTGCATGACCTGCCACGTCAATGGCCCGATCGAAGGCTATGACCAGATCCGCGCCGCGGTAGAGAACCAGGGCACAGACCGCGTGACCATGGAGGCGATGCGCGAACTCTACGCCAGCGACGATACCCTGCGCGCCGCCTATGCGGAGGATACCAACCGCTATCTCGACGCCCTCGCGGCCTCGGGCGGGGATTATTCGCTGCCGGACGGACCGGGGCGCTATCACCACGAACCCGTCACCAACACCATCGCGAAGTATTTCGACGAACTGGACAAGGACCTGCTGGCCGCCGAATTCGGCCTGACCTTCGATGAGCTTCAGGAAAAAGCGAAGTCGCTTCCCTTCTCTCCGGCCAAGGACCGGTTGCAATCTTGGTTCGCGGATATAGAGGGGCGCGGTCTGGTCGAACGCTACGAGGTCGAGGAAAGCTATCAGTTGATCGCGGCCGCGCTGTTCCTGACGACTCCGCGCCCGATGATCGGGTCGACCGTTCCGGCTACCGCTTCTTATACGCCCACCCATGTCGCGGCGCTGCCCTATACCTCCTCTGCCCCCGTCCCGGCTGCGGCAGAGGTCCATGCCGCGCCCCGCACGCTGGACGTGCCGCCCGGTGCCGCCGCCCCGCAGCGCCACGGCCTGACAGTGCGGGTGGAAAATCCGCACCTGAAGGTCTGTGAGGGCGCGCGCTTCACCGTGCAGACCGACCGCGCCTGCCTGCTGGACGTGATCTATCCGGATACGCGGGCCGGTACCTTCTTCCGGCTCTCGCCCGCCGCCATCGGCAACCCGGTCCTGCAACCCGGCGAGACACGCCAGATCCCGCAGCCGGGCCGCGAACTGCAGTCCCACACCCCGACTGTCGGCGTGGACATCGCGATCAACTGCTACCCCGGTCTGACCGATTATTCGCAGCTTGGCACCGATCTGCTGAAGACGCTTGAGGACTACAGCAAAGGCCGGACCAAGAATTTCTCCGAAGTCGTTTCGGACGTGACAGAGCAGACCTTCGCCCGGAACGAGACCCCGACACAGGCCGCCACCGGCACGCAGGCCCCGGTGACCGCCACTGTCCGCTTTTCGATAACCGAGGACGCCTCGCGGCTCGATTCGAACGGACAGTGCAGATGAGGTAAGCCGATGATCCGCCTGCGCCCGACCCTGACCACCCTTGCCCTTCTGGCCCTGACCGGACCCGTCGCGGCGCAGGAGCGGCTGTTCAAGAACTTCTCCGAAGTGCAGGTGACGGGCGCGGTCACGACGGCGGCGAGTGCGCAGTCCCATGCGCTCATCATCACCAATTCCGACTACAGCCACCCCGGCATCACCGACCTGCCGGTGACCGCCAACGATGCGCAGGCGGTGCGGCGGCTGTTCACCGGGATGGGCTATCCGGAAACCAACATCGCGCTGATCGAGAACGCTCCGAAAGAGGACCTCAAGCGGGCGATCTTCGACTTCACCGCGCGGCTCGATACCGAAAGCACGGTGGTCATCTATTATTCAGGCCATGGCATCAGCTTTCAGGGTGACAGCCGCAATTACATCGTGCCCGTCGACCTCGACCCCGAGGTGACAGGCGGAGCGAAACAGCTGCGCGAACGGATGTTCAAGGACCGCGCGGTCAACTTCAATGACGATGTTCTGGGAACGATCAAGCTGGCCGGACCCAAGGGCGTCGTGGTCTTCTATGACGCCTGCCGCAACTCTCCGGTGGCGGGCGACGATGCGACCAAGGCCGTCGGGACGGAGGCGAGCTTTGTCCCCGCCAAGATCCAGGGCACCGCGATGTTCTATTCGGCCCGCGCCGGGGAAACCTCTCTCGCCGCGCTGGACGGGGAGGCGGACGCGAACCTGTCGGTCTACACCCGCGTGCTGGTGTCCAAGCTGGCAGAGAACCCGACGATGCGGCTGTCGGATCTGCACGCGGTGGTCCAGTCCGACGTGTCGCGGCTGGCGCGGGAACGGGCCGGGGGGCACCGCCAGCAGCCAGTCTTCGAGGACGAGCTGGACTATTCCCGCTCCGACCACAACGAATTTTGTCTTGCCACGGTCGACGTTGACGGCACCGCCCGCTGCACCGGCCGGGATGAAATCCTGCGCGCGGACCTCGGCGTATCCGTGCAGCCCGTCGCGATCACCGACACCGGCGCCGTGCCCGGCACCGCCGGGGTCGTTGCGGGTGGCAAGGCGGACACTGAACGGCTGTACTGGGACAGCGTCAAGGACAGCGACGACCCGCGCGAGGTGCAAAGCTATCTCGACCTCTACCCGCAGGGCTTCTTCGCCCCGATCGCGCGCCTGAGGATCGGCAAGATGGCCGAAGCCGCCGCCGCAGAACAGGCCGCCCGGGACCAGACCGCCGCGGAGGCCGCCTTCTGGAATTCCGTCAAGGACATGGACGACGCGGAGATGGTCCGGCTGTACATCCGGCAATACCCCGACGGCCAGTTCCGCCCGCTGGCGGAGGCCCGCATCGCCCAGCTTGAAACCGCCGCCGTCAGTGCGCAGCAGGCCGCCGCCGTGCAGGCCTATTCCGCCGCGCAGTCGACCGACACGCAGGCCGCCTACCAGACCTACCTGATGCAGCATCCGGCGGGTGAGTTCGCCTCGGCCGCCCGTCAGCACCTGTCGCGGATGCAGGCGCTATACCAGCCAAGCTGGTGCCGGGGTGCGGCGGCGCTGAACGCGACAGAGCGTGCGATCTGCGACAACTATGAACTCGGCAGGCTCGACCAGCAGCTGAACGAGGCCTTCGTGACCGCCCGGGCCCGCGGACGCACCGACAATGCGGATCAGGCGGGATGGCGGACCGGGCAGCGCGACGCCTGCGGGGCGAACCCCGCCTGCGTGGCACAGGTCACCGCCGCCCGCGTCGCCTGGCTGCAGAACGCGGGTTTTGCCGCGCCGCAGGTCCCGTCCTCCCGCTATCCTGCCTGCGCGCGCGCCGACGGGCCGTGGCAGGTGCAGGGCGTGTCCACCGGCGACTGGCTGAACGTGCGGGCCTCCGGCAGCGGGTCGGCCAAGGCGGTCGGTGCGCTGGCTTTCAACGACACCGGCGTCACGGTGCATGGCTGCCAGAATGACGGCTGGTGCCGGATCAGCCACGGCTGCGTCACGGGCTGGGCCTTCGGGCAGTACCTAGGCCGCGGCGGCACCCGGCAGGCCGCGACCTTTACCGGCAGCTACCACGTCACCGACCACCCGATGACGGAGATGTTGAACGTGCGCGCCGGACCCGGTACGGACTTTGCCGTCGTGGGTGAACTGGCCCCGGACGCCACGGCGGTGGAGGTCGGCGACTGCCAGAAGGTGAAGGGGTGGAAGCTGCGCTGGTGCACCGTCCGCCATGCCTCCGGCGCGGCAGGATGGGCCTATGGCCAGTACCTTGCAAATCAATGGGGCCAGAAACCGCAGTGACCCCCGGAAGACCGACGACCCGAAGGAAGACCAGATGACCGCGATCCGATCCCTTGCCACCGCCGCCCTTGTCGCGCTCACCCTGCTGGCGTCCGGCCTGACCGCCCCGACCGCGGCTCAGGACGTGCTGTTCAAGAATTTTTCCGAAGTGCAGGTGACCGGCCCGATCGCGCGCGAGCTGAGCGGAGAGAACCACGCGCTCATCATCTACAACGCCGACTACGAAAACGACGGCATCACCGACCTGCCTGTCACCGCCAACGACGCCATGGCGGTTCAGAAACTGTTCGAGGGGATGGGCTACCCCTCTGAAAACATCAAGGTCATCGCCAACGGCGACAAGGATACGCTCGAGGAACAGGTGCTGTTCTTCGCCTCCACCCTGACGCGCGACAGTTCGGTCGTGATCTACTACTCCGGCCACGGCATCAGCTTCGACGACGATCCGTCGAACTACATCGTTCCGGTGGACATGGACCCGCAGGTGTCCGCCCCGAACGCGCAGGCGAAGGAACTGCTGTTCAAGCGCCGGTCGGTCAACTTCAACAAGGACATCCTCGGCGTCATCAAGACCGCCGGACCCAAGGGCGTGGTGGTCTTTTACGACGCCTGCCGCAACTCTCCGGTGGCGACGGGGGATGGGACCAAGTCAGTCGGGCGCAACGACAGCTTTGTCCCGGCCAAGATCGAGGGCACGGCGATGTTCTATTCCGCCTCCACCGGGCAGACATCGCTCGCCACCCTTGGACCGCAGGACGAGGTGCAGCTGTCGCTCTACACCCGGGTGCTGGTCAGCCAGCTGTCGAAGAATCCCTCCATCCGCCTGTCCGACCTGCATTCTCAGGTGCAGGGGGAAGTCACGACGCTCGCCCGCACCCGCGCCGGGGGACATAGCCAGAAACCGGTCTACGAGGACAAGCTCGACTACTCCAACTCCGAGAACAAGGAATTCTGCCTCGCCTCCGTCATCATTGGCGGCCAGGCCCGTTGCACCGGGCGCGAGGGGCTGCAGCCCGAAACCGGTGGCGGCGCGGCGGTGGCCGAGGGCTTCTGCGAGAACGCGCCGGTCCAGGGCACGCTGGCATCCGCCACCGATCTCAGCCAGCTGCGCCGCGATCGCGACACCTATTTCCGCTGCCCCGCGCTGCGCACCGCCATCGACGCCCGCATCGCCACCCTGAACTGGGACAGCACGCAGGCCGCCGACAGCTGCGACGCCTACCGCAGCTACCTGCGCAATTTCCCCGGATCGATCCACGCCGCAACCGCCCAGATGAAGGAGGCCGAGGCCTGCAAGGTCCTCTCCCCCGCCGAACTGGCCCACCACATCGGCATCTGCGAAAGCGTCTACCGTCAGCTCAGCTTCGGCAACACCAACATCCCCGCCGGCGACCTCGCCGCTGCGACGGAAAGCTGCAAGGCGGCGTCCAACGCGCGGCCTACGGATTACGAACTGGGGTTCAAGCGGGCCGAGCTGCTGCTGGCCACCGGTCAGGACGAGGACTGGCAACAGGCGGTCGAACTTCTGTCGAACGCCGCGATTTCCGACTACCCCAAGGCCGCGATCCGTCTGGGCGACTACTACTCCAGCGACAACGCGGGCTTCCTGACCCGCGACCTCAACCAGGCGCTGACCTGGTACGAGCGCGCGACCAAGATGAACACCATCTCGGCCCCCGACATGGTGTCGAGCCTGTACCGCGTCGCCGGGCTTTATAACGAACTCGGCTCGCCGCATCTGGCGACGGATGCCTACCGCCGGATCGTGCAGATCGACCGCAGCCCCGCCGACCTGATGGAGCATGCCCGCACCCTGCCTGAAGGCCAGCAGGGCCGTGTCCAGCCCGACGACATCTACGACCTTGTCTTCACCAAGTGGAACGACGGCGAAACCGCCTTCCAGATCGGCGAGGCCTGGGAAGGCGGCGCGCATGGCGTCCCCAATGCCCTGAAGGCGCAGCAGTGGTTCGAACGGGCGCAGAAGCTGGGCTATGCCCCGGCGGCGGCCCGGCTGACCGGTGCCAGCACGGGCGGGGCGGCACCTGTCGCGGCAGCCGGCGGGGCGGATACCTACGACCTGCTGCTGTCCTGCATCGACCAGGCGGAACGCCAACTGTCCCCGCGCCGCCGCCTCGACGAGAGCGAGGTCTGCCTGACCGGCTACCTGGGCCGCGCCTCCATGGAGGATCCGGGCCGCGCCGACGCGGAGGAATACCTTGCCGACATCCGCGCCGAACTTGCCGGTTACGGCGGGTCGGACACCGCAGCCCCCGCCGTGATGGCCACGCCCGCGCCGCAGGGACACCCGGCGGCGCGTTACAACGGCAGCTTCAAGGGCTGGCGCGGGTACACCGACGCGGGCCGGCGCTCTCCGTCGCGCGAATGCCTCAGGACCTACAGCTTCACCGCCGAGATCACCGACGGAACGATCCGCTTCTGGTCCGACGGGCGCACCTTTACCGGTACGGTGGATGCGGGCGGAATCGTGAGCATCGACCGCACCGGGCTGAGCCCCCGCTCAAAGACGCCCTTCACCATCGAAGGCCCGCTGACCGAGGCGCGGATGTATTCCGGCTATTGCGGCAACGGCTATTTCCGGCTGCAGCTCTGACCGGCCCGAGGACGAAGACCATGACCCCAAGACCCTTTCCCGCGGCCCTGGCCCTGATCCTGCTGGCCGCGCCGGTTGCCGCCCAGACCTCTCCTGGCCTGTTCGGCGCAACCCCCCGGCCCGCGGAATCGGCGGGGCAGGGATCGGCCGCGGCCAGCCTGTTTCCGCAGGGCGACCTGGACGCGGCGGCGGGCATCGCCGTCGGCATCGAGGCCCCGTCGCCCGCGCCGGACCCCGCGCCAGTGGCCGAACGTGCACCCGAACCCGCACCCGAACCCGCACCCGTCATCGCCGCCGTCCCGGCGCCCGCGACCGCACCGGAAACGCCGGTGACAGAGGACGCCACGCCCGAGGCCGCCGAACAGACTGCGACCGTCACGGAACCTCAGGCCGGAACCGGGGGCACGGAGCCCGCCCCTGAGCAGGCGGAACGGACCACCCTCGCCTCTGCCGAACTCCTGCCCGTCCTGCGTCCGCGCCAGCGCCCCGAGGCCCTGACCCTCGCCCCCGAGGAGGTGGCCGCCAACTGCCTCGACCCGAACGGCGTCGGCGACCAGGACGTCGCGCGCAACGCCCGCAGCTTTGCCGCCGACCCGTCGCTCTGCGTGACCGAGGAACTGGTGTCGGAGAACGGCGTCAGCTGGAAACTGACCGTCATCTCCAACACCCGCCACAAGCGCGGGCCGGTCTGGGCGATCCTGCATGACAACGAGGATTCCGCCTTCGACGCCGGGCTCTATTCCGTGTCGCGATACGGCGGCAAGATGGTCGCGCTGGAAACCGGAGAGGGCCGCAGCTTCCGCTCCCAGGACCCGAACCGCAACTTCGGCGCCACCCGCTCCATCACGGCCCCCTGCCGCGACATGACCGCCAAGCCCGCCCCGGCCTTTACCGAGGCGCTGAACCTCCACTTCTCCCGCCGCTATCCGGTGCTGACGATGCATTCCAACGAGAACGGCCATGTCGGCAACGGCGGGCGCGGACACATCTCGGCCGCGCGCTCCTCCGCGACCATGAAGGGAATCATGGCCTCCAACCCGCAGGGCGGGCTTTCGGACGAGGACAACGCCGTGCTGACCGCCGGGCTGAAACCCTTCGAGGCTGACGCGAAGGCGCAGAAGCTGGCCGGCTATCTGGGCGCGCGTGGCATCAACATGATCTACGAACACGTCCGGCCGGAGAGGAACGACTGCTCCTTCTCCTTCCACGTGAAGCTCAACGGCCTTGGCGATTACTACAACATCGAGGTGGAGCATGGCCGGGTTGCCGAACAGAAGGCCATCCTTGATGTGCTGATGGCCTATCTCGGCGTGAAGCCGGTGCGCTGACAGCCCGGCGGCGCGGGGGTGGCGCCTGCGGGAGCCTCCGGCGGGGATATTTTGGGCAAAGTGAAAGGGCGGGGCGGTCCGCGTGTCGGTGGTCGTCCGGTCCGGCTAGGGCGTAGGGCGGGCTTCGGCCCGCCGCATCAGAATTCGAAATATTCGAAATGCAGTTTTCGGCCGAACTGCTTCTTCAGCATGTCCCGCAGCACCGGCGGCCCGCAGAACAGCACCGCCTTGAGGTCGGGACCCGGGGTGACGCCGGGCCAGCGCCCTTTCTCCGCCGAGGGGTGCAGGGTGAAGCGGAAGTTGTCGACACGGGCGGCGGCGGCCTCGAACTCCTCCAGCGCGACTGCCTCTTCGGCGGTCTTGACGAGGTAGACCATCTCCACCTTTCCCCTGATCTGGTCAGGCATAGAACGTACGAAGGACAGGAAGGGCGTGATACCGATCCCGGCGGCGACCCAGACCTGCCGCCCTTCGCGATCGGGGTAACGGAAATCGCCATAGGGGCCCTCGACCACCAGGGTATCCCCTTCCTTTAGGTCGGCATGAAGGCGTTTCGTGTAATCGCCGAGGCCCTTGATGTTGAACTGAACCACGCCGTCCCGGTCCTCTCCACCCGAGATGGTGAAGGGGTGCGCCTCGCGCAGGCCCGGTTTCCTGGCCCGGATGAAGGCGAACTGCCCGGCGCGGTGGCGGATGCCCTTGCCCCTGGGATGCGCGCGGATGCCGGTGACGCCCTGATCGCGGGTCACGGTTTCGACCACATAGGCCTTCGTGCGCATCATCCGAAGCACCCAGCCCAAAAGGTAGAGCAGAAAGCAGGCCGCACCGATCAGGCCGAGAATTTCCGCCATCTGCTGATAGACCGCGGGCATCTTGCGGTTCTGCATCAGGTGGAAGAAGGCGAGCCACCACGCGATGAGCAGCAGGTAATGCGACCATTTCCACCACTGGTAGGGAATGCGCCAGCCGCGGAAGGTCCAGCGCCTCACGATGGAAAAGACGCCGAGTATCGCCAGCGTGTTGAACGCGATCTCACCGGCTTCGATGGCGGATTTGCAGAGATCGTCGCAGGCCGCCAGGAACTGCGGGAAAGAGGGCGGGGACAGCCAGTGTGCCACAGCGGCGGCCAGGGCGAGGTAGCCGAACTGCCGGTGCTGCAGGAACATCTTGTCCATGCCGCCGAACAGTCGTTCCACCGGGCGCAGCCGCGCGCCGAGCAGCAGGTTCAGCGACATGGCGGAGAAGGCCAGCATCCCGGCATAGATCGCACCGACCGTCGGCAGGTCCTCGCGCGGGTTGGAAACCAGCAGCATCAGGAAGACCGCGACCATCAGCGCGATCTGCGGCAACCAGCGCCGGAATGTGGCCATCACTCTCTCCTGTCCGTCCCGTCCGGGGTCGCCGCCCCGCTCCGCACGTCAGCCTATGGGGCGGACAGGAATGAGGCAATCGCGACGGGATGCGGAATTGCGGGAACCGCGGGGGGTGTTGCGCGTTGACCGCCAGACCTGGGGCGAGACTTTGGGGAGAGTCCGAGAATGATCCACGCCATGCCTGTTTCCGTTGCGCGCGTCAGCCTGCCGATCCGGCGTCCGCGCCGCGAGGTATTCCTGGCTTTCACCGACCCCGACATGCTGAGCCGCTTCTGGCCGCACTGCGCCGGCACCGAACCGCTGGAGCAGGGTACCGTCACCGAGTGGCGGATGCATGAGACCGCCGATCCCGTGACCGTCGAATGCGCGGAGATGATCCCTGACCGTCTGATCCGCCTGTCCCTGTCCAACGGCGTGAAGATCATGCTTACACTGGACCGTTTCGAGGAGGGCGGCACGGTGGTACATTATTTCCAGTGCGGTTTCGGCCCCGGCGACCGCGGGTCGGAGATGGCAATGGCATCGGGTGCGGCGGCACTGATGCTGTCCGACCTCAAGGCGCTGCTGGAACGTGGCGCGGCGACAGGCGCCCATGCCGACAGCCTGCGCCTGCCTTCTGCCGCCTGATCCGACCGTCTGGCCGGGGCCCTTGTCAGAGCGTCCCGAATACCGCCCCGATATCCGCCGCCCTGAACCGCAACGGGGTTGAACCGGTCAGCCGCCAGACCGTCTCCTCCGCCCCGCCGAGGAGGGCCACAGCCGTCGCCGTGTCGCAGACCGCCCCGCCGTAGAGCCGGTTCGCGAGGTTGATGACGGCGGTCTGCGACATCTCTTCCGTGCCCGACCCGACGGCGTCCTTGACCAGCAGCACCCGGATGCCGCGCGCCACGGCATCGCGGATGGTGGCGGCGACACAGGCTTCTGCCCAGACTCCGCATATGACCAGCCACTCGGGACCGCTCAGCATCGGCGGAAAGGCGGCTTCGGAAAAACAGGACAGGTCGTTTTTCCAGAGCACATCCTCGCCCGGCAGCGGCGCGACCTCCGGACAGATCGCGACGTCCGGATTGTCGGGGTCGGAAAACGCCGGCTCCCCGTCGGGACCGAGCGGTTCGAACGGGCGCGGCGGTGCGACGGAGAAGTCGCGCCGGAACCCCGCGTGGCAGACCCTGACCCCGTTCGCCCGCGCTGCCCCGATCACGGCTGCCGCGTTCGCCAGCACCCTGTCGTAGCCGTGGACGAGGTAACGCGGATCCCGCCGGTGCTCCTCCTGCAGGTCGATCGGCAGGACGACGGTCCCGGCAAGGGGGAGGGAGAAGGGAACGTGGAACTCAGATTTCGCCGTCAAGGAAATCTTCCTCGTAGGGGAAGCGCGACAGCAGCTTGATCCCGGTCTCGGTGATGAGGACCTCGTCCTCCAGCTTCACGCCCTCCGCGCCACCTTCCTCGCCGATGTAGCTTTCGATGGACAGGCACATGCCGGGTTCGATCACGCCGATCCGGCCATAGGTGTTGTAATCCATCATATGCGCGATGAACGGTGTTTCCCCATGCATGCCCACACCGTGCATGACCGAGGTGTAACGGCGCGCGACATATTTCTCGGGGATCTTCCAGGCCGCCTCGGCCACCTCGCGGAAGGTCATGCCGGGCTTGAGAATCGACATGTTGTGCTGCACCTGTTCCCAGGCCATGCGGTAGAGCGTCTTCTGTTCCTTCGTCGGCTTGCCCGGTCCGCAGCGGAAGGTGCGCGAGAAGTCGGAATAGTATCCGAAGCAGCCGATGGTGTCGGTATCCAGCGCCACCAGTTCACCCGGCCGGATCTTGCGGCCGGAGGTTTCCTGGAACCACGGGTTCGTGCGCTGGCCGGAGGTAACGAGACGGGTCTCGATGAACTCCCCGCCCTGGCGGATGACCTCGCCATACATCACCGCGAACAGCTCATTTTCCGAAATCCCCGGCCTGATCGCCTCGCGCACCGCCGAAACCGCGGCCTCCGCTCCGGCCATGGAGGCGACGAGGCACTTCACCTCTTCCTCCGTCTTGACCGCACGCACCTTGGTCAGGATGTCGCCCGCGACGTCGCGCACCTCCACCCCGGCCTGTTCCAGCATCAGCGCCTGGATGTGCGAGCAGCGGTCCATGCCCAGCTTCATGGAACCCTGACCGTGCTCCTTCAATACCTCCGCCACCTCGTTGGCGAAGGGCGACGACGTCTCCTCGTCCGCGCCGGAGACCGACGACCAGACGATCTTGGACGGACGGATTTCGTCCACCATCTCTGTGTCCGAGGTGTGGTAGCTCTGCGGGTAGTCGAACAGGATCACCGGGCCTTCGACCGGGATAAAGAAGTACCGGGTGGAGTTGCGCAGGAAATACCCGAACATGTTGCGTGTCCCGGTGGCGTAACGCTGGTTGTAGGGGTCGAACAGCAGCACGCCGCCGAACCCGTCCTTCCGCATCCACGCCCGCAGCCGGTCCATCCGTTCGCGGCAGAGCTTGCGGACGTCGATGAACGAGGGCTCCGTATCGGACAGCCACATGCCCGCCTCCGGATCGCCCGCCGCCGGGTGACGCATGCGGTCGCGCCAGTCGACATCGGAGGTGGAGTCGGGATCGAAAACGACGATACTCATGGCAAAAGCTCCTTGCCGATCGGAAAAACCTGTCGAGTCAGTACCGGATCCTGCGCCCCGATCCAGCGCATTTTGCGACAGCGGGAGGCATGGAATCGTCCTCTGCCGGGTTTCGCCCAATCACGCGGCGCTCGGGCGGTGTCAGGAGCCTCAAGCGCGGGGATTGACGCCGCACGCCGCCGGATCGACTGTCCCGCCTGTCAAAGGGGAGGGGCCCGATCATGGAATTCCACGTGGATCCGACGCTGGCGGAGGGCCTGAAGGCGGCCCGCGTCGGTGACATCGATGCCGCGCTCGTGCCGCTGATCCGGGCCGATGAGCCCCGTCTCTACCTGCCGATCGCGCGGGTCAGGGGCGTAAGAATGCAGGAGGTGACGGGTCCGGGCTTGCCCCGGATGCTGGTCTACACGCCAACCCGCGGAAAGGGCGCGCGGCCGGCCATCCTTCATTCCCACGGCGGCGGCTACATGTTCGGCCGTCCCGAGGCGAGCCATCGCCGCAACGCCATGCTGTGCCGTTCGCTTGGCGCCGTTGTGGTCAGCGTGGATTACCGCAAGGCCCCTGAGAATCCCTATCCCGCCGCGCTGGACGACATGCGCGCCGCATGGGGCTGGCTGCTGGCCAGCGCAGGTTCGCACGGGATCGATACCGCTCGCATCGCGCTGATCGGCGAAAGCGCGGGAGGCGGTCTGGCGGCGGCGCTGGCACTGGCGCTGCGGGACGAAAGCGCGGTGCAGCCGGTCTTTCAGGCGCTGATCTACCCGATGATCGACGACCGCACCGCCACCACCCGTCCCTGGACCGGCCCGCGCCCCCATGTCTGGACGGACCGCAGCAACGCCTTCGCCTGGCGCAGCTACCTGGGCCGCGAACCGGGTGGAGACGACGTGCCCCCGCTGGCCGCCCCCGCCCGCGCCACTGACCTGTCCGGCCTGCCGCCGACGTGGATCGGCACGGGCGACATCGACCTCTTCGCAGCCGAGAACCTGGCCTACGCCAGCCGTCTGATCGGTGCCGTCGTGCCCTGCGAAGTCATGGTGCTGCCCGGCGCTTATCACGCCTTCCAGCGTCAGGCGCCGGACAGCCCGGTCACGAAGCGGTTCGAATCTGCCTATGCTGAGGCGTTGCGCACCGCGCTCAGCCGCGCCTAACCACCTCCCGGCACCCCTTGAAACCGGCGTTTGCCGGCCGAACCGCGACGTGACGCAAGGTAACTGAGCGCAAATATCAGGCATTTGGGTCGCTTGATGCTGCGAAATTGGGCAGTTGCCCCGATTAACGCGTGCTCACGCACCACCTGCACACAGCAGCGTTCCCAATCGAACGGCGTTTGGTTTTCGTGGTCGCGCGCCCCGAGGGGCGGAGGACAGGTCCGGATTGCGGGGCCGGGAAATTTCCCGCCAGCGGCCCGGACAACAACAAACAGGTGGCCCGCGCCGGAAGATCAGGCCGTTTTTCCGACGGCCGGCCGGGCACCGACAGAGGGGAACAATTCATGTCGCAATTTCTGAAAACCATGCTGGGCGCTGCCGCGGGAACGCTGCTGCTCGGCTCCACGGCCATTGCGCAGGACACGATCAAGGTCGGCGTCCTGCATTCGCTCTCCGGGACGATGGCGATCTCGGAAACCACGCTCAAGGACACCATGCTGATGCTCATCGAGGAGCAGAACAAGAAGGGCGGTGTCCTGGGCAAGCAGCTTGAAGCCGTCGTCGTCGACCCGGCCTCCGACTGGCCGCTCTTTGCGGAAAAGGCGCGCGAACTGCTGACCGTGTCCAATGTCGACGTCATGTTCGGCTGCTGGACATCGGTGTCGCGCAAATCCGTCCTGCCGGTGATCGAGGAACTGAACGGCCTGCTGTTCTATCCGGTGCAGTACGAGGGCGAAGAATCCTCCAAGAACGTCTTTTACACCGGCGCCGCCCCGAACCAGCAGGCGATCCCGGCGACCGACTATTTCCTCGACGAACTCGGGGTCGAAAAGTTCGCCCTGCTCGGCACCGACTACGTCTACCCGCGCACCACGAACAACATCCTGGAATCCTACCTGAAATCCAAGGGTGTCGCGGCTGAGGACATCTTCGTCAACTACACCCCCTTCGGTCATTCCGACTGGTCCAAGATCGTGGCTGACGTCGTCGCGCTTGGCGCGGACGGCAAGAAGGTCGGCGTGATCTCCACCATCAACGGCGACGCCAACATCGGCTTCTACAAGGAACTCGCCGCCGCCGGCATCTCTGCCGACGACATCCCCGTGGTCGCATTCTCCGTGGGTGAGGAAGAGCTCTCCGGCCTCGACACCTCCAATCTCGTCGGGCACCTGGCCGCCTGGAACTACTTCCAGTCCGCCGACAGCGAAGCCAACGGCGAATTCATCGCCCAGTGGAAAGCCTTCGCCGGTGAGAACCGCGTGACCAACGACCCGATGGAAGCTCATTACATCGGCTTCAACATGTGGGTGAACGCGGTCGAAGCGGCCGGCACCACCGATGTCGATGCCGTGTCCGCCGCGATGATCGGCCAGAAGTTCCCGAACCTGACGGGCGGCGAGGCCGAGATGCTGGCGAACCACCACCTGACCAAGCCGGTGCTGATTGGCGAGATCAAGGCGGACGGCCAGTTCGACATCATCTCGCAGACCGACCCGGTTCCGGGCGACGCATGGACCGACTTCCTGCCGGAATCCGCAGTGCTGGAGTCCGACTGGAAAGACCTTGGCTGCGGCATGTACAACACTTCGACCAAGACCTGCGTGCAGATGAAGTCGAACTACTGATCAACTGACGGACAGTGAAAGACCGGCCGTGGCGGGTGCGCCCGCCACGGCCGAAGACGCCCCACCCAGGACTCCCGGCCCCAATGCACATTCGTCTTATCCCGGCCCTTCTGCTGTCGCTGGTGCTTGGCCTGCCCGTCCTTGCGCAGGACGCCGACGCCCCGATCCAGCAACTGCTGCAGGAGCAGTCGGAGCTGATCGTCCAGAGCTCCCGCCGCACCATCGAACCCGCCATCGCCGCGATCCGCGACAGCGACCTGCCCGAAGCGCAGCGTGTGCTGGAACAGTGGGTCGCCCGCGACATGTGGGTCCGCAAGTCCGATGGAATCTTCGTCTACGCCACCAAGGCCGGATCGGGCAGCCTGACGATTTCCGACTTCGCCACCGGGGAGCCGGTCGGAGAGGCCCCCTCCGCCGATTTCGACCAGATCAAGCCGAACTCCGGCATCCAGGCGCTGATCTCCTCCGCGCTTGTGAAGTTCCAGCTGAACTCAGAGGACCGCGCCACCCGCATCGGTGCGCTCGACGCCCTGTCGCGCAACGGCAATGCCAGCCACCTGCCGGTGCTGCGCGAAAGCATCGACACCGAAAAAGACGTCGCGATCAAGCTGCGCAAGCAGCGCATCGAACGCCTGCTGACGATCGCATACGGGGAGACCCCGGCCGACAGGATCGAGGCGATGGAGGCGGTGCGCGGCGACCTTGGCGTCGACGTGCGCGCCGCGCTGAACCCGATCCTCGCCACCACCCGCCGCGCCGCCGCGACCCTGCCGGCCGACATGAACATCGCGCGCGAACTGAAACCGGGTCGCGACCTGACGGAGGCCGAGGCTTACGACCTTCTTGTCTCCGCCAGCCTCGCCCCCGCCCGGCTGACCGACGATGTGCAGCGCCAGACCCTTCAGGACAACATCGCCGACGGCATGGTCGGCGGCGTCCCAGTGGCCGATCTGAACACGATGGCAGAGCGCAACCGCGCCTACGAAAACCTCGTCACCGCCGGACTCGCCCAGCCCGCCGCAACGTCGGAGGAGGTGGCAGAGGCGCTCGACACCCACGCCTTCTTCGAAACCTACGCCGAACCCGACGCCGAGGTGACGGAGGCCGCCGCCGACACGCTGGCCTCGATCGAACTGAAGCTGGCGA
This sequence comes from Primorskyibacter flagellatus, assembly GCF_014638275.1. GTDB lineage: Bacteria > Pseudomonadota > Alphaproteobacteria > Rhodobacterales > Rhodobacteraceae > Pseudooceanicola > Pseudooceanicola flagellatus_A. The sequence continues at coordinate 2,399,681 of NZ_BMFJ01000001.1, read as the reverse complement.
CCAACCAGTTCCTCGACCTCTCTCTCGATGCGCTGTCGCTGGCCTCGATCTACTTCCTCGCCGCCATCGGGCTCGCCATCACCTTCGGGGTCATGGGTGTCATCAACATGGCCCATGGCGAATTCATCATGATGGGTGCCTACACCGGTTACGTCGTTCAGCAGGTCGTGCCGAACTATACCCTGTCGATCATCCTCGCCATCCCGCTGGCCTTCGCCGTCACCTTCGCCGCCGGCGTCGCGATGGAGCGGCTGGTGATCCGCTGGCTCTACTCCCGCCCGCTGGAAACCCTGCTGGCCACCTTCGGCATCTCGATCGCGCTGCAACAGTTGGCAAAGAACATCTTCGGCACGCAGGCGCGGCCGCTGACGTCTCCGGCCTGGCTGGACGGGCAGTGGCAGATCAACGACATCGTCGGGATCTCCAACATCCGCATCGCGATCTTCGTCCTCGCCCTGATCTTCCTCGGATTCTTCATCTTCCTGATGAAGAAGACCCGGCTTGGCCTGGAAACCCGCGCGGTCACGCAGAACCCCAAGATGGCGGCCTCCATGGGCATCAACCCCGACCGCGTGAACATGCTGACCTTCGGGCTCGGCTCCGGCATCGCGGGGATCGCCGGGGTGGCCATCGGGCTCTACGCCAAGGTGACGTCCGAACTTGGCGCGGACTACATCGTCCAAAGCTTCATGACCGTGGTCGTCGGCGGTGTCGGCAACATCTGGGGCACGCTGCTTGGCGCGACGATGATCGGCTTCCTGCAGAAGGGAATCGAGTGGTTCAACCCATCCAACACGCTCGCGGCGCAGACCTACATGATCATCTTCATCATCATCTTCATCCAGTTCCGCCCAAGGGGCATCATCGCCCTGCGCGGACGTGCGGCAGGGGACTGACCATGTATCGTGTGCCCGTCCTCAGCCCGTTAACCCCCTTCCTTTCCCTCCCCCTGCCGGGGGGAGGGAAGCGACCCGGCCCGACGCCCGCCAACCTCACGGCCGTTAGGGCTGACTGGCGTGTCGCCCGCCATCCCGCGCCTCCCTCTCCCCGCGGGGGAGAGGGCCGGGGTGAGGGGGCCTATCCGCACCGCCGGACAGCGGAGGTCCCCGCATGAGCCGCCCCTTCATCCTGCGCAACCCGTCGATCCTGATCTTTCTCGCCTGCCTCGCCGCATTCACCCTCGCGGTGACGCTGATGTCGGAAGCCTTCGGCGCCGACATGATCTCCACCTCCTTTGTGAAGACGCTCGGAAAGACGCTCTGCCTCTGCCTCGTCGCGCTGGCGATGGACCTGGTCTGGGGCTACTGCGGTATTCTCTCCCTCGGGCATTTCGCCTTCTTCGGGCTGGGCGGCTACATGATCGGGATGTGGCTGATGTATGCCCGCACCGAGATCATCGTCGCCTCCTCGATGGCCAACGCCGCCATCCCGCCGACCGATCAGGAGGTCGTCAACGCCATCGGCACCCAGATCTTCGGCGTCGTCGGATCGTCGGAATTCCCGCCGATCTGGTACTTCGCCTCCTCTCTCCCGGCGCAGCTTCTGCTGGTGGTGCTGGTGCCCGGGCTGCTGGCCCTGGTCTTCGGCTGGCTGGCCTTCCGGTCCCGCGTGACCGGCGTCTACCTGTCGATCCTGACCCAGGCGATGACACTGGCCCTGTCGCTCTACCTGTTCCAGAACGAAAGCGGATTGCGCGGCAACAACGGCCTGTCGGGCCTGCAGAACCTGCCCGGAGTCTCAGCGTCGCAGGCGGTGGTTTCGATCTGGTTCCTCTGGGCCTCCGCCCTCGCGCTCGGGGTCGGATACGTGCTCTGCGCCTGGGTCGTCTCGGGCAAGTTCGGCTCGGTCATCCGCGGCATTCGCGACGACGAGGCGCGGGTACGCTTCCTCGGCTACTCCGTCGAGGGCTACAAGCTCTTCATCTTCACCTTCACCGCGATCATCGCCGCCATTGCCGGGGCGCTCTACTACCCGCAGGCGGGCATCATCAACCCCGGTGAGGTTGCGCCGATCGCCTCGATCTACCTCGCCGTCTGGGTCGCCATCGGCGGGCGGGGCAGGCTCTACGGGGCGGTCATCGGGGCGGCCGTGGTTTCCCTTGTTTCGACCTGGTTCACCGGCGGGCAGGTGCCCTCCATCAATCTCGGCTTCTACCGGATCGACTGGGTGGACTGGTGGCTCGTCCTGCTTGGTCTGTCCTTCGTTCTGGTCACGCTCTTCGCGCCCAAGGGGATCGGCGGTCTGTTCGACCTCGTCTCGGGCCGGTTCGCCCCGGACCGCCACGGCGCCGACTACGGCCCGGACAAGGGGTCGCTGATGGAAGAGGAGGGACGCTGATGGCCACGCTGCTCGAGGTTTCCGGCGTCTCCGTCACCTTCGACGGCTACCGCGCCATCCGCAATCTGTCCTTCCAGATCGGCGAGGCGGAGATGCGCGCGATCATCGGCCCGAACGGCGCGGGAAAGACCACCTTCATGGACATCGTGACCGGCAAGACGAAGCCTGACGAAGGGCGCGTCATCTGGGGCGAGAAATCCGTCAACCTGCTGAAGATGAACGAGGCGAAGATCGCCCAGGCCGGGATCGGCCGCAAGTTCCAGCGCCCCACGGTGTTCGAGGATCAGACCGTCTTCGCCAATCTCCTGATGGCGGTGAAGAACCCGCGCGGCTCCTTCGCCTGCCTGTTCTACAAGCCCACGTTCAAGGACCGTGGCCGCGTCGAACAGCTCGCCTCGGAAATCGGGCTGTCGGATGAGCTGGACCGAAAGTCCGGAGAGCTGTCGCACGGGCAGAAGCAGTGGCTGGAAATCGGCATGCTGCTGGCACAGGAACCGCGTCTTCTGCTGGTCGACGAACCCGCCGCCGGCATGACGCTGGCCGAACGCGAACACACGACCGACCTGCTGAAAGAGGCCGCCAAGACCCGCGCCGTCGTCGTTGTTGAGCATGACATGGAATTCGTGCGACGGCTGGAGTGCAAGGTAACGGTCCTGCACGAAGGGTCAGTCCTGGCCGAGGGCTCGCTGGACCACGTCACGGCCAATCCGCAGGTCATCGAAGTCTATCTGGGGCGGTGAAACATGCTTGATGTCAAAGGGTTGACCCTCCACTACGGACAAAGCCAGATCCTGCATGGCATCGACCTGTCCGCCGACAAGGGCAAGGTCACCTGCATCATGGGGACCAACGGGGTCGGCAAGACCTCCCTTCTCAAGGCGATCTCGGGCACACATCCCCGTTCGGGCGGCGACATGGCGCTGGATGGTGAGGATCTGGGCCGCATGCCCGCGCACCAGCTGGCCCATAAAGGCATCGGTTACGTGCCGCAGGGGCGGATGATCTTCCCGCTGCTGACAGTACTCGAGAACATGGAGACCGCCTACGCCTGCCTGCCGAAGTCCGAGCATCACATCCCGGACGAGATCTATGAGCTGTTCCCGATCCTGAAGGAATTCCTGCACCGCCGTGGCGGAGACCTCTCCGGCGGCCAGCAGCAGCAATTGGCCATCGCGCGGGCGATGCTGACCAAGCCCAAGCTTCTGCTGCTGGACGAACCGACGGAGGGCATCCAGCCCAACATCATCCAGCAGATTGGCCGGGTCATCGAATACCTGCGCGACCGGGGCGACATGGCGATCATCCTGGTGGAACAGTACTTCGAATTCGCCTACGGGCTGGCGGACAAGTTCTACGTGATGCGGCGCGGGGCGGTGACCGCCTCGGGGACCAAGGCTGATCTGACGAAGGATCAGCTCATGGCCGAAGTGTCAGTGTAATTCGTCGGATGCATTGGGCCGTGGCGGGAATTGGCTGCGCCTTGGAGTAATTTCATTGTGCCGTTTCGCTGACCACAAAGAACTACGTCATCCTCGGGTTTGACCCGAGGATCTCCCTGCGACCGGGGACCCTGGGTCAAACCCGAGGATGACGTATGCGGGCGATCCGGACTTTCGCAACTGGCAGTAAGGCTCGCACAAGAGATGCCCGTTACCGCCTGAGCGATGTGTCAAACGCGCCAGGCGTCAGCCAAGACCGACAAAGCTCAGAATGGCGATGACGATAACGACAAGTCCGACGATGTAGATGATGCGGTTCACGTGTACTATCCCTTCTATGTGTTCATGGGGGTGAACGCCTGAGACCGCGTTTCGGTTGCAGGTTACCGCCGCAGGGCCTCAGGCAAGGCCGACAAAGCTCAGCAGCGCAATGACCACGACCACGAGGCCGACGAGGTAGATGATGCTGTTCATGGTGTTCTCCGTTTGCTTGTTCACCGGACAAACGCCTCAGCGGGCCATCGGTTTCACGCTGTCGCGAACGGGGACACGGGGCATAGGCGCACCCCGTGGGGTCCGGGGCCGGCAGCCGGCCCCGGAAATCAGGCGTCTCGTGTCAGATGTTTCCGGGCTCAGCCCTGCCGGCGCCGGTGGAAGACGCCGAACGCGCCCAGGCCCGCCAGGATCAGCGGCGCGCTGGCGGGCAGCGGAACGGCAGGGGCGTATTCGACGATATACGCCTCAAGCATGGTGGCGCCCGGAACGTCGTTCCAGTACGGGTTCCACCAGCCTTCAAGGAAATGCTCGTTGCCGCCGCTGTTGTTCGGTTCCCCCGCGCCCCATGCGTTGAATGTGATGGCCTGTCCGGTCTCCGGTCCGGTCGCCCAGATCCAGTTGCCCTCCGTCGTGCCGTAATCGGTCGAGTCGGTCCCGCCGAGCCACGCCCGCATGTTGCCGGAGTTGAGCGCGACGATGAAATCCCATTCTTCCTGCGATGTCACGGTGGCCAGATATCCGCCGCGGGTCTCCGCTTCGGTCTTGGCGTAGTCCCACGTAACCGGAAGGCTCAGGACCAGTTCGTAGGAGTGGCCGTTACCGGAAAAGGTCACCGGGGCGGCGATGGCAGGGGCGGCAGGGGAAAGGGCAGCACAGGCTGCGAGTGGAGCCAGGAAAGCTTTCATATGAATAATCCTTAAATGGTCATCGGGAAAAATACCCGGCCCGATACATACCATATTACCGCCGGTCACGACACGCCGAATCCGGTCCTTCGCGTAGCCAGCACTCGGGTTCAGGTCGTATCTGCCCGAAATTCACCAGACCCGACCGGGGATCAGGCCGCGCCGGTGTCCATCCAGATTGTCACCGGACCGTCGTTGACCAGCGACACCTTCATGTCCGCACCAAACCGCCCCGTCTCCACCGGCAGTCCCAGTCCGCTCAGCGCACCGGCAAAATGTTCATAGAGACGCCGCCCGTCCTCGGGCGCGGCGGCAGAGGAAAACCCGGGGCGGTTACCCGACCGCGTGTCCGCCGCCAGCGTGAACTGCGACACCACAAGGATCGACCCGCCGATGTCCAGCACCGACCGGTTCATCTTGCCCTGATCGTCCTGGAAGATCCGGCACTTCGCGACCTTGGCGGCCAGCGCCTCTGCCTGGGCTTCCGTATCGCCCTGCATGGCACAGACGAGGATCAGGAGCCCCGCACGGCATTGCCCGACCACCGCTCCGTCGACGCGGACTCTGGCCTCGCTCACCCGTTGCAGCAGGACCCGCATCAGCCGCGGATCTCCATGATCTCGTCCAGCGCGGCGCGGTCGGTCCGGAAGCCGTTGGCCGGGTGCGCCGGGTCCTCGTAGCCGAAGGAGATCGCGCAGAGGATCAGCCGGTCCTCCGGCACACCCAGCACCTCCCGCACCACCGGAGACTGGAACGCCACCGCCGCCTGCGGCACCGTCGCAAGGCCAAGCGCCTGCGCGGCGAGGCAGAACGCCATGAGAAACCCGCCGGAATCGAGCGCGCCGTATGTTCCCAGTTCCCGACCTGAGGTCAGGATGGCCGTGTGCGGCGCCCCGAACAGGCGGAAGTTCTCAAGCGCCTGCCGTGCCGACCCCTCGCGGTCGCCCTTCGTGACGCCGACCGCCTCGTAAAGCTGCCAGCCGCAGGTGCGCCGCCGCTGCTGATGCGCGCCCGTGTAACCCTCCGGCCCCGGAACGTCGGGCGCCTCGGGTTGCGACAGGGCCGCCGCGACCAGCGCCTCGCGCAGACGCTCCGTCTCCGCGTGCTTGGTCACGATCAGGTGCCAGGGCTGGGCATTGCACCAGGACGGCGCTCGTCCCGCGGCGGCCACGACGCGCGCGATCAGGTCCTCCGATACCGGCTGGTCCAGAAATCCCCGGCAGGAGTGGCGGTCCGTCAGCAGCCGCACAAGCGTGTCGTAGTCTGTCATTCGGTCCTCACTGGTTCTGCGCCATGAAATAGCCGACCACCCCGGCCACGATCAGCCCGGCGATGACCGCCAGCATGATCTTCCACACCGACCACGGCCGTTCCCCCTGCACCCGGCCCGTGCGTCCGTTGACCACGAAGCGGTAGGTCTTGCCGCGGAACTTGTACGCCGCCATCCAGACCGGCAGAAGGATATGCTTGAAGGTCACGTCGCTGACCTGCGTGCGGATGTCGTGCACCTGCTGCCGGTCCCCGCCTATGTCGAAACGCACGTCGCGGTCGATGGTGCGATCCATGATGCCGCGCGCCTCCGTATAGCCGTCGGCCAATTCGACCTGGTAGGCCTCCGCCCGGAACCCGGCAAGGAATTCCGGCGCATAGGGTTTCAGTTCCGACAGGTCCCAGGGTTCCAGCGCGTCGGTGTACTTCTTCGGCAGCGACCTGGACGCCAGCACGAGGATGTCGTCGAAGAACCGCTGCACCCGGCCCGACACCGGGGTCCACCGGATCTTCTGCACCTGCACCTGTGTCGGCTTGCCGTCCCGCATCACGGTTTCGGTGACATAGTAGATCGTGCCGCGCTGCCCGGAATACTGCGACTTCGTATCCGCGTCGAACGTCCAGTAGGGCACGTAGATCCCGTCCAGCTTTCGCCCCTTGCGCGCATATTCCTGCAGACCGTTCGGCGCGAACCACAGCTGACCGAGCCAGTCAGCCATGGCCTTCTGCGCCTCGCGCTCGCTAAGACCGAAGGGCAGCACGCCGCGCGGCTTGATGTGGCGATGCGTACCAGTGCCGGTGACGACCGGGGTCGCGCAGAAGGGGCATTCCTTCGCATGGGTGTCGGCGTCGAATTCCACCTGCGCCCCGCAATTCGGGCACTGGGAAACCCGGGTCTCCTCGATCTCCATCTCCGGCAGGCGGGCCTCGATGGCGGCGCGGAAGTCGAGTTCGGGGATCGCGTTGCCCCACGGCCCGGCGTCGGCCAGCGGTTCGGAATGCCCGCAGTGATCGCAGATCAGCATCCCCTCCGCCGGGGCATAGCGGTAGTCCGCACCACACTGCGGGCAGGGAAATCTATGGTCTTCGGTCATGGGGCACCCGCTGGTTTTCGGGCGCAGGCTAGACCGCCGGGCGGAGCAGGGAAACCGGAATTCCGATTGAAACACACCGGATATCGGAACACGTCAACCCCGGACTTGATACGAGGATCTCCTGCCACCCCGCGCCGCTGTCATCCTCGGGCTCGACCCGAAGAACTCGTGCCGGGGAGATCCTCGGGTCAAGCCCGAGGATGACGGCTTCGGTCGGGACCATTATTCCTTACCAACGCCGTTCCGCATGTTCGAAACTTACGATCTGCGCGATCTCCCGGCAGGCGGCCGAGGTGAACCGCAGCACGTGGCAGAACAGCCGCGCCTCTCCCGGTCCGGTCCGGTACCGCCCCAGCACCGACCCGCTCTTGCCATGGGTGGCGACCTGCGACACCTCGATGCGCGCGGGGGGCGCCACGGATTTCAGCGCTTTCAGAATGGCCGCCCGCCCCGAAATGGCGCCTTCCGGCCGCTCCCATACCGCGCCTTCGGCCAGAAGCCCGGCGTCCAGCGACCCCGCCCCCATGAGCGCGAGCGCGATGTCCTGCGCCCGCGCGTTCTTGGGAGAGTTGCCGCAGTCAGGTGAGGCCTCGACCTCCGGCTCCGGCGTCACGCGGGCGGCGGCGGGGGCGGCGGCATGACGGTGAAAAGCTGCGCCAGTTCCGCCACGTCCTCCGCCCGTTTCCAGCCGTCCTGTCCGGCGGTCCAGACCATGCTGTCGCGCGTCAGTCCGCCCTCCGTCACCATCCGCCCGAGCCGCGCCTTGGAGTAGGGGCCGTGGGTCTGTCCGTTCTCCGCGATGTGCCAGACATGTTCGACCGGAGGTGGCGGCGGGGCAGGGGCAGCCGCCGGGGCGGGCGCCGCCTGCGGGCGCGCGCCCCAGGGTCCGCTCTGCGCCATCTGGTTCGCCATGGCCATGCCCATGCCCATGCCAAGCCCCGCACCCATGCCGCCGTCCCCGCCGGGGTTCGAAGCCGCCTTGGTCATCGCCTCCGCCGCCGCATACTGGGTGAACTTGTTGAGATCGCCGACGATCCCCATGGAGGTCCGTTTGTCCAGTACCTCCTCCACCGCCGGGGGCAGGGAGATGTTCTCGATATACAGCTCGGGCAGGGTCAGCCCGTATTCCGCGATGGTCCCGCTGATTTCCTTCGCGACCAGCTTGCCGAATTCGCCGGTATTGGCCGCCATGTCGAGCACCGGAATGCCCGATCCGGCGATCACGCGGGAAAACTCCTGCACGATGATGTTGCGGATCTGGAAGCTGATCTCGTCCATCGTGAATTCGCCGTCGGTGCCCACGATCTCGGTCAGGAAGCGTCCCGGGTCGGTGACGCGGATCGAATAAGTCCCGAAGGCCCGCAGCCGCACCGCCCCGAACTCCGGGTCCCGCGCCATGATCGGGTTCTTGGTCCCCCATTTGAGATCGGTGAACCGGTTGGTCGAGACAAAGTAGATCTCGGACTTGAACGGCGACTTGAACCCGTGATCCCAGTGCTGGAGCGAGGTCATGATCGGCATGTTGTTCGTCTCGAGCATGTAGAGCCCCGGCGTGAACACATCCGCCAGCTGCCCTTCGTGAACGAAGACCGCCGCCTGCCCTTCGCGGACCGTCAGCTTGGCGCCGTACTTGATCTCGTGCCCCTCCCGCTCGAACCGCCAGACCAGCGTGTCGCGGGTGTCGTCGGTCCAGTGGATGACGTCGATGAACTGCCCGCTGAGGAAATCTAGAATGCCCATGGGAAATCTCCTTGTCCTAACTGTCGCCCTAGCTGTCCCCGCCGGTCAGGGCGATGGCCATTTCCATGACGGTCGGTCGCGCCTCCTCGGCGCTCATGCCCGGACGCAGCCGGGGGTCGTAAAGCATCTTCAGTAGCAGCTCGTCGTGCGAAGTCAGCAGCGCGAATTCGTCGTCATCGTTGAAGATCGAAGGCCGCGCCTGCGGTGAATCGTTGGCGAGGCCAAGCCCCTGCGCCATTTCCTCGTGATAACAGCTCTTGCGGATCAGGTCGGGGTGTTCGGCGCGGACGAAGGCGATGGCCTGTCCATAGCCCTCCGTCCCGTCATCCTTGGAGAAAGCCACGACGAAGCAGTGGATCGCCCGTGGAAGGTTGCGGAAGATGCCTAGCGAGGTCGCCGTGATGTCCGGCACGATCTGCCTGACCCGTGCCACGGCATCGGCGCGGTCGTCTTCGCCCATCACCAGCACGTGGAAGTTGCCGCCCGAATTCACATAGCTGATCGGATGCCCCGTCAGCCGCGCCAGCCGGGAGGTGTAGTTGCGCACCGTGGCCGTATCCGCGTCGCGGATCGCCTGCGGCACCGACTTGCCGAATTCCACGTCGATCCGCACCGGCCCCGGCCAGCGCCGCAGCGACGCCTGCGCGCCGCCGCTGCCCCGCAGCCCGCCGCCACGGGCGTATTCATCGTAGAACACGATCTGTTCGAAATTCCGCGCCAGCTCCCGCGCGGTGAAGGGGGTATCCACACCGCCGCCATCGGTCCGCAGCAGCCCCTGCGTCAGCAAGTCGGCCTGAAAGGCGGCGTAGTACTTGCGCAGCGCTTCACTCTCTGCCGACGGGGCAAGGGTTTCGGGCGGGCGCAGGACCGCGGGCACAGGCCGCGCCTCTGGCGGTTTCAGCGACACCTGCGGCTCCGCCATCTGGCAGCCTGCCATTGCACCGGCCACCAGCAGCGTGCCAAGCCCCCGCAGGAAAGACGTCATGCCCGCGCCCCCGCCCGCACCCGGTCAGCCCCGCGGAACCGACGTGGCCATCGTGTCGCCCGACCCGGTCGCCCGCGCCTTGGCCGAGGCCAGCGTGTCGCGCAGTTCCGCCTCCATCTTCCTGAGATCGGCCTCCGCCTCGGCCCGCTTGCGCTTGCCTTCGTCGGCGATCTGCAGGCTTTCCTCGATGGTGCCGATCAGGTCGGCATTGGCCTGCTTGACCGCCTCGATATCGAAGACCCCGCGCTCCATTTCGGTGCGGATCATCTTGTTGCTCTCGCGCAGGTTCTTGGCGTTCGCGGTCAGCAGTTCGTTCGTCAGGTCATTTGCGTCACGCACCGCCGCCGCCGCCTCGGCCGAGCGCTGGATGGTGACCGCCTGCGCCAGCTGCGTCTCCCACAGCGGCACGGTGTTGACCAACGTGGAATTGATCTTCGTCACCAGCGACTTGTCGTTCTCCTGCACCAGCCGGATCGAGGGCAGCGACTGCATCGTCACCTGCCGCGTCAGCTTCAGGTCATGCACCCGGCGCTCAAGGTCGTCGCGCGCCGCACGGACATCGCGCAGTTCCTGCGCCTTCATCACCTGCTCGGCCTCGGGCGCGGCGCTGACCTCCGCCTCCTTCGCCGGGATCTCCGTTTGGTCCAGACGCTTCAGCTTCTCTTCCCCGGCGGCGATGTAGATCGCCAGCTCGTCGTAGAAATTCAGCGTCTTTTCATAAAGCAGGTCGAGCGACTTGATGTCCTTGAGCAGCGTATGCTCGTGCTTCAGCAGGTCCTCGGTCACCCGGTCGATCTGGTCCTGCACCTCTTCGAACTTCGCGGTGAACTTGGCGAAGGGCGCGGCACGGCCAAGCAGCTTCTCCCAGAAGGACCGCTCGCGCCGGACATCCAGCTCAGAGACCGAGAACCCCCGGATCGTCGTCACGATGGACCGCAGCGAGTCCCCCGCCGGCCCGACATCCTTGTTACGCACATCCTGCAGCATGGCCTGGGAAATCGTCTGCAGTTCTGCCTGCGCACCCGATCCGAACCGCACGATCGACCCGGTATCGGTCATGTCGAGCTCACCAATCCGCTTCTCGATCTCCGCGCTGGTCGGCGCGTCTGCCTCGGCCAGGGGAACAAGGGCGTCATGCGGCTTCGGCTCGGGCAGCACGACGGCCGTCACCTGCTCAACCTCTTTCAGGGTTTCTGCCGCCTTGGCGCGAATGTTTTCGGACATCGGTTACTCTCCACTCATTCCGGGCGCTATTCGGGGCGCACGCCCTCGCGCTGCAGCCTTTCCCGCAGCACTTCGATTTCAACGGTCACGTCGCCGGCATCGTCGGACAACAGTTTCTGCGTCCGGGCGGCGAAATTCTGCTCAAGATCAACAAGAAGCGCCTCGTAATCGGCCTTCGCCGAGGCGCTGCGGGTCCGGGCGTAGAGATCGGCGAACTTCACCGTCGCATCCCGCGCGCCCTGCAGATAGATGCCCAGATACTTACGCGCGGCGGTCAGGTCGCGGGGATCGTTTTCCACCGTGCGGAACAGATCGCGCGCGACCAGCTGGAACTGCGCGACCCGCGCTTCCAGCCCCCGGTCCTGTGCCCGCCTGATGGCGTCGGACATCGCGGCCAGATGCGCCTCTGCCACGTCGACGGCGCGGGCAACGCGATCCGTCTGGTGCAGGTCGACGCCCTCCATCCCCTTGTTCCGCAGCGGGTCCACCCCGAAGGAAAAGCCGTGCAGCACCGCGCCGAGCACCGCGAAGATCCCGGCCTCCGCCATGCCATGCCCGGCAAATCCGACCACGCCAAGCCCGAGCCCGGTCAGCACGCTTGCCAGCATCTTGCGGGGCAGGGCGGGGCGGCGGGCGACCTTGCGCGCCTCGTACGCCTCTTCCGCGCGGATACCTTCCCGGGTCAGCCAGGCGGCGAGGATCAGAAGACCGAAGGCGACCAGGTACATCGCCATAGCCGCGGGGGACGATACGAAGGCCGTCCAGATCAGGGGAAATGGAACGAGAAACAGCAGGTTGACACGCAACCCCGCCCGCGCCCGTCGCGCCCCCCGAAAGGACCCGGCAGGCGGATTCGGCGCATCATCCCGCGATTTGCCCTGGGGGCTGAACTCTCCGCCGAACCGCTGTGCCATTCAGGCCCCCGACGCGGTGAGGGTTGCGTAGAGGATCAGGGCCATCAGCAGAAAGAAGGCCAGTTTCTGTAAACCGCTGCCGGTCATGCCACCCCCGTCATCTTGGCGTCCCGGTACATATGGGGACCGAATACACGAATGGTATCCCTCTGCCTAGCCTCAGTTCTTTTTCGGGCGCCGGCGGGTCAGCTTCGGTTTGGGCCCGGTCTCCCAGGGGGCCTCCTGCGCCGGTTTACCCCGGCGGGCGGGTTTGCCGGTACCGGCGCGGGCCGGTTTGGCGGCCTTCGCAGGGGCGGTCTTCGGGCCGGCACCATCGGGCTTGCCGCCACGGCTACGCACCGGCCTGGGCTTCGCGGGCCCCTCTTCACCGTCCAACCCGAGCTGGTCGCGCAGCACCCGCCGCCTGACCTCCTCCACCGCGCCCGGCGCCAGCGGGCCAAGCTGGAAGGGCCCGTAGGACACACGGATCAGCCGGTTCACCACCAGCCCGATGCTTTCCATCGCGCGCCGGATCTCGCGGTTCTTGCCCTCGCGCAGGCCGACGGTCAGCCAGGCATTTGCCCCCTGCTGCCGGTCGATGGCCACCTGCATCGGCTGGAAGGTCTCGCGATCCACCACCACGCCCTCGCGCAGCGGCTCAAGCGTCGCGTCGGTCGGATTGCCCTTCACCCGCACGCGGTACTTGCGCAGCCATCCGGTCGAAGGCAGCTCCAGCCGCCGCTTCAGGCCGCCGTCATTGGTCAGCAGCAGCAACCCCTCTGAGTTGAGGTCAAGCCGCCCGACGGACATCACCCGCGGCATCTCGGCCGGCAGATCGTCATAGATCGTCGCCCGCCCCTGTTCGTCCTTGCTGGTCGTCACCAGCCCCGGCGGCTTGTGGTAGAGCCAGAGCCGGGCCGGTTCCGGCGCGTCCAGCGCCCGCCCGTCGACCTCCACCCGGTCGCGCGCGGTGACGTTCAGCGCCGGGCTCTCGATCACCTTGCCGTTCACCGCGACGCGGCCTTCCCCGATCATCTTCTCCGCCTCCCGGCGCGAGGCGACACCGGCGCGGGCCAGCACCTTGGCGATGCGGTCGCCGGGCGGGGACTTGGACGGGGATTTCGGGGGCGTGTCGCTCATGCCCTCCGGATTACCCGCTTTCGGATGCTTGCGAAAGCCGGGATCCTCGGGCAACGAAAGGGGATGGTGTTCACGTCCCACATGGATCTCGCGCTCGCGGAAGCCCGCGCCGCCGCCGCGCGCGGCGAGGTGCCCGTCGGCGCCGTGCTGATCTCCCCCGCCGGAGAGGTGATCGCCCGCGACGGCAACCGCAGCCGCGAACGCGCCGATCCCTCGGCCCATGCGGAGATGCTGGTGATCCGTGCCGCCTGCGCCGCAACCGGGTCGGAGCGCCTGCCGGGACACACGCTCTACGTCACGCTGGAACCCTGCGCCATGTGCGCCGCGGTCATCGCCGCCGCCCGCATCGCGCGGCTTTGCTATGGCGCTTCCGATCCGAAGTCCGGCGGCGTGGCGCATGGGGCGAAGGTGTTTTCACACCCTCAGGCGCACCATGTGCCCGAGGTTCTGGACGGCATTGGCGCCGTGGAAGCCGAGACGCTCCTGAAAACCTTCTTCGCGACACGCCGGTAGGCGGGGGCTCTGCCCCCGACCCCGGGATATTTGGAAAACCAAAGAGGAGCCGCCGTTTCTTTGGTTTCGAAAATATCCCGGGGGGAGCCCGCAGGGCGGGGGGCAGCGCCCCCCTCAGAACGTCTGGTCGTAGTCCCCGACGCCGGGTTCGGTGCGGATGACGTCGTCGATCTCCTTGAAGATCGCGCGCAGTTCCGCCTCCGACTCGGAGCTTTCGCAAACCACGACGAGGTTCGGCGTGTTCGACGACGCCCGCACCAGCCCCCAGGAGCCGTTGTCGAGGATCACCCGCGCACCGTTCACCGTCACGACCTCCTTGATCGGGCGGCCGGCAAAGCTGTCCCCGGCTTCGGCCTTGGCGACCAGCTTTTCGACCAGCCGCTCGAGGATGTCGTATTTTTCCGTATCCGCCGCATAGGGCGACATGGTCGGAGTCGACCAGGTCTTGGGAAGGGCCTTGCGCAGGTCGGACATCTTCATGTCCGGGTTGCGGTCCATCAGTTTGCAGATCTCGACCGCAACGCGCATCCCGTCGTCGTAGCCGCGCCCCACGGGGGAGGCCATGAAGTAGTGGCCCGATTTCTCGAACCCCGCCAGCGCGCCCAGTTCGTGCACCCGGCGCTTCATGTGGGAATGCCCGGTCTTCCAGTAATCGGCCTTTACGCCATTCGCCTTCAGCTCCGGATCCGACGCAAACAGCCCGGTCGATTTCACGTCCGCCACGAAGGTCGAGCCGGGGTAAATCTTGGACAGGTCCCGCGCCATGATGACCCCGACCTTGTCCGCGAAGATCTCCTCTCCCTCGTCGTCCACCACGCCGCAACGGTCACCGTCGCCATCGAAGCCAAGTGCGAAGTCGGCACCGGAAGCTTTCACGGAATGCGACATGTCATGCAGCATCTCCATCGCCTCGGGGTTCGGGTTGTAGTTCGGGAAGGTGTAGTCGAGCGTGTTGTGGCTTTCGACCACCTCTACCCCGATGCGGCGGAACAGATCGGGCGCGAAGGCGCAGGCGGTGCCGTTTCCGGTGGCGCAGACGACCTTCAGCTTGCGGGACATTTTGAAGTCACCTACCAGATCGGCCATGTAGGCGTCCCACACCCCGTCGACGAATTCGTAGGACCCGCCCTCGCGGTCTTCGCCCTTGCCCGCCAGCACGATGTCCTTCAGCTCGCTCATCTCGTCCGGGCCGTGGGTCAGCGGCATGTCGAAGCCCATTTTCACCCCGGTCCAGCCGTTCGGATTGTGCGAGGCGGTGACCATCGCCACCGCGCAGCCGCCAAGGTGGAACGAGGAGAAATAGGCCATCGGCGTGATGCAGGGGCCGATGTCCTTGACCTGGATCCCCGCCCGCATCAGGCCGAGGATCAGGGCGTTCTTGATGGTCAGTGAATAGTCGCGATAGTCGTTGCCAACCGCGATCACCGGCTTGATCCCCCGCTTCATCATCTGGGTGCCGAGGCCGAGCCCAAGGGCGGTCATGCCGGGCAGGTTGATCTCCTCGGGGTATTTCCAGCGGGCGTCGTATTCCCGGAATCCCGTCGGCTTGATCATCGGGTCGCGCAGGAATTCCCAAGTGTTCGGGGTCACGTCGGCCAGGGGGGCAATCGGTTTGGTCACGTCAATCTCACTTCTTGTCTTGCGGCGGGGCAATCCCCGCTCCTCTTTAGTCAATCTGGCGCACGCTTGTAACGAAGCGATGGAGAAATCACGGGAATTCGGCGTCCCGGCGCCACCGGCAGCGCCGCGGGGCGCAGCGCTGCCGAACGATTAATCACTCCGGCCCCCGGATCAGTGCGACACCTGTTCGCGCAGGATGGAGGCGGTGAGCGAAATCATCAGGTAGACCCCCGACAGGATGAGGAAGGCGAGGATGGTGTTCTCGAACTTCCGGGGGTAGGTCGGATCCTGCGCTGCGACGGGATTGACCGAGGTGGTCAGGTAACGCACCTGCCGGTTCGCCTCCAGCTCCGTCTGCTTTTCGTTCTGCAGGGCCGACTGCAGGAACAGGTCCGCCGTGGCAAGGTCCGCCTGCGCCATCTGGATCCGCGCGGCCTTTTCGGCCAGCGAGGTCTCTCCGGTCGTCGCATCCGTCATCTTGCCGTTCAGCTCTGCCAGCAGCGCCTCCAGCCGCCGGACGTCGCCCCGCGCGCCGTCCACCTTCGCCTCGTTCGGGCGGCGGTTGTCGAGCAGCGCCTGAAGCTGCAGCTGCTTTTCCTGCAACTGCGTCTCGTAATTGGCGATCTGGGTGCGCAGCGAACCGATGTAGCCTTCGGGGTCGATGAAGGTGCCTTCCTGCAGTCGCACCAGTTCCTCCTGCGCGACGCGGCGTTCCGCTTTCGCCTTCTCGAGGCTTTCGCGCGCCGTGGCCATGCCATCCTCCCGCTTGCGGCGGGACAGTTCGTCGACCCGCTCCTCGGCAAAGCCGATGAGATGGCTGGCGAACCGCGCCGAAATCTCGGGATCGGCGGCGGAGACTTCCATCCGGATCACGCCTTCGGACGGGTCGTAGCTGATCTTCACGTACTTCTTGTAAAGCTTGTAGGCTTCCTCGTTCGACGGATCCCGGCCAAGCCGCTGGATCGGGTCGATCCAGTCCTGTTCGAAATGCGCCTTGAAGCCCAGATCCTCGTCCAGCCGGACCATGGCGTCCTTGGACTGCAGGTAGCTCTGCACCGCGATGGCGTCCTGATTGGTGGCGAACTGGGTGCCCTGCAGCAGCCCGCCGATCCCGGACCCGCCCGCGTTGTCGGCCTGCAGGATCAGGAATTCGGCCTTGGAGGCGTACATCGGCGTCGCCACCGCATAGAAATAATAGGCCGCCAGCAGGGTCGGCGCGAAGACGAAGAAGGCCAGCCGGGTGAACAGCAGCGCCAGCCGCTTGCGGCGGCGGCGGGCGATGTCGCGCTGGATCGCGATGATCTCTCGCGCGCGCCGGTCGGCGGGATTGACCTCGGTCGAGGGCAGGTTGGCCCCGTCGAGCGGGATCGTCTTGGGCAGCGACTGCGGGCGCCGTGCCGGAAGCTGCGGCTGCCCGGCCGGGGCCGACCCTCCGGGGGGCACATCGCCACCGCCGCCCTGACCGGCGGCGGGCACCACAAGTTCCAGCATGTTGGTCGGCTTGAACGGGTCGATGCCCTGCGCCCGCAGCTGCCGCACCGCGTCGAAATCCGAGGTCGGTGCCAGCCCGTATTTCTGCGCCACGCGCCGCGCCATGCGCAGTTGCCGGCCGGTCAGCCCCTCCTGCCGGATCGAATCGATGTCATTGTCGCTGCGCGCCTCGGCGGCAGAGCTGACCTCGCCATCCCGCGCGGCGGTGGCCGGGGCAGGGGCGGGGCCAGGGGCCTGTGTGGCCTGTCGCGGTGTCTCCGATGCCTCCGCCGGTGCCGCACGGTCGAGAGAGCCGTCCTTCAGGGCAGCCAGCGCGGCGGCGCGTCGCTTGGCCACGTCGGCCATGGAGGGCGCGGCAGGGGCCGTTTCGGGCGCATCGTCTTCGGCGTCGTCGTCGGGCGTGACGGCCTCCGCAGCGGACCCTGCGCCGTCCGACGTGCGCTTGATCCGGAATTTCCTAGCCCTGGGTTTCGTAGTCATACAGCTCTTTCGCTTCTTCCAAGGTATCGAACATGTGCAGCTGGCCGCCGGTCAGGACGGCGGCCTCGCTCGCGAATTTCTCAAGCACGTCGGCCTGGTGGGACACGATCACCACCGTTGTCGTGCGCAGGCGTTCCCGCAGGATCTCTCCGGCCTTGCGGTTGAATTCCACGTCGGTGGAGGACGGCATGCCCTCGTCGATCAGGTAGATGTCGAAATCGAGCGCCAGCATCAGCGCGAAGGAAAAGCGCGACTTCATCCCCGCCGAATAGGTCCCGAGCGGCTGGTCGAAATACTCTCCCAGCCCGCAGAGCCAGCGGCAATAGGATTCCACGTAATCCGGGTCCAGACCGTAAATCCGCGCGATGTAACGCGAATTCTCCATCGCCGAATGTTTCGTCACCACCCCGCCCATGAAGCCAAGCGGGAAGGAGATGCGGCAGCCCCGGCGGATTTCGCCCTCGTCCGGCTTTTCCAGTCCCGCCATCATGTTGATGAGCGTGGTTTTCCCGGTACCGTTCGGCGCCAGAATGCCAAGCGACCGGCCAAGCTCCACCCGGAAGGAGACCTTGTCCAGGATCACCTTGCGCTGCGAGCCCGTCCAGAAGGACTTGCTGACATTCTCGAACTCGAGCATCACTCGCTCCGGATCTGCTCATCCGCACGCCTTAGCGGGTTTTGGTTAACGGCGTCTTGGCATTAGCGCCAATATGCCGGATTTCCCCCCGCAATGCCAAGTCAAGTCGTCGAGAATGTGGCGAAATTGAATGGTTTCCGGCCCCGAGTGGCCGGAAACCGCGATCTGCGCCGATCTGCCGCGTCAGTTCGACACCTTCTGAACCCGCGTGACCTTGCCCGCGATGATCGAAATGATCGCCGCTGCGAAGGAGAACAGCGCACCCATCTTCGCCGCATCCTGCACCGGCCCGGCGTCGAAGGCGACGGAGGCGATGAACAGAGACACGGTAAACCCGATCGCCGCGACGCAGCCGATCACAACGAGGTCGATGATCCGCATCCCCTCGGGCAGGCCCAGCTTGAGCGGACGCGCGCCAAGCCAGCCGAAGAACAGGATGCCCACGGGCTTGCCGATCAGCAGCCCCGCCAGCACCAGCCAGGTCGGGTTGCCGATGGAGTTGAACTCCACCCCCGCGTTGCAGAGGCCGAAGAAGAAAAGCACGATCTCCACCGGATGCTTGAGCGCATGTTCGATGTGGTTCAGCAGGTCGGTCAGATACTGTTCGGCCTCCGAGAAGATGCCGAAGGCGCGGTCGGCATGCGGGATCGTCGGCACGATCGGCAGCAGGCCGAGGGCGGGGTGAATCCCGGCCTCCTGGAACCCGTACCAGGATGCGCAGGCGGCGATCAGGTAGGGCCAGAACGACAGTTTCTGCCGCACCCAGGTCGAATTCGGCCGGTCCTGGTTGCCCGCGTCCATCCGGCGCGGCAGCCAGTTGGCCAGCAGGAACACGGCGACCGCCGCGCCAAGCGACAGCAGCAGCCATTCCGGGGCGAGCTCACCCGACGGGTAGAAGATCGCCAGGATAATCAGCCCCGCCGCGTCATCCGCGATGGCCAGCAGCAGCAGGAAACGCACCGCGGGGTGGCCCGCGCCAAAGACGATGCGCCCGACGAGGTAGGAGAACGCGATGTCCGTGGCGGTCGGGATCGCCCAGCCATTGGCCACGGCGGAATAGGTCTCGGACCCCATGAAGGCGGCGAGACCGAGGTAGACGGCAATCGGGCCCAGCATCCCGCCAAGCGTCGCGAACAGCGGCGTCGCGGCCTTCTTGCCGCGCAGCGATCCCTCTTCCAGGATCACGGCCTCCCACACCTCTTTCGCGGCGATGGCGAAGAAGAAGGCCATGAGCACGTCGTTGATGAGGTAGTGCAGCGTCAGCGTCCTGTGGCCGTCATGCAGATGCCCGATCGGCGCATGGTCCCAGATCACGAATTCGACGAAATGGTGATAGCTGTCGGCGTCGATATTCGCCCAGATCAGCGCCAGCACGGCCCCGAGGATCAGCAGCAGCGAATAATTGTTGATGAAGTTCCAGACGCGATACATGCCGACCCCTCTTGGCTCCGTAGTTGAACCGGGTCTAGGCGATTTGGCTGGGGGCGACAACTGACTAGATCGTCACGCGCCGGACCGGGGGGATTGGCCTGCGGCGCATCACCTGCAAAGGTGGCGCTTCCGGGCAGAGCGGCTCATCCGCCCTGCGATGCAGCGCTACGAGGTCGCGCGCCTGCCGTCCGGGCGGAATCGGATGCGCCGGAACCCCGGCCCGCGCCATGCCGTCCGGTCTGCGGGGCAGGGCGGCGATGTCCGCCAGGGCGCGTGGACCGAGGGCACGCCGGGCCTGCGGGCCAAGGAACAGGCTTTCGACTGCCAGCCCCTCCGCCCAGATGACCTCGTGCCGGTCGAACAGCAGATGCACCCACTTCACCCGCTCCGGCGGGGCGCGGCGGCGGATGCCCGGCATTTCCAGCAGGTTCCGCGCCGCCACCAGGGCGGTGTGACGCCCCGTCGCCTGCTCCACCAGATTCGACGACAGCAACACCCGGTGCTGGGCCGACAGCATCAGCGCGCGCCCCGGCCTTCCCCGCCCGAACGCACCTTTGGCCAGACGCACCGGGCGTTTCGCCCCGGTCATCTGCGCCGCCGGGACCACCTGCGCCCCGATCCAGACCAGAGGCTGCGCCCCATGGTCCCGCGTCACCACCAGATCGCCCGCCTTAAGTCGCGCCGCCGCCATGGGCCCGGCTGGCGTCAGGATCCGTGTGCCCCCGGCAAAGCATGTGAAGTCGATCATCGCCAGGTTCGACGTGACGCCGGTGTAGGTGTCGCCCGCGACCGCGGTCAGTTCGATGCTTTCGATGGCTTTCGCCGTGAAGACGTCGTTCTCCGCCGCGCCTTCGTTCCAGGGCGTGACGAACACCCGCCCCGCCGTGTCCTGCAGCAGCACCACGTCCCCGGTCGCGGTCGTGCTGTCGTGATAGGTGAATTCTGCCGTGTAGGTGAGCGCAGTGTCCAGCTGCTGAGAGGTTCCGGCATAGGTGATCGTCTCACCGGAGGAGAACAGCCGGTTGCTGTCCACCGCCCCGTCCGAATTGCTGTCGTTCAGCGTCAGCGATATCGCATTGTCCCACAGCGGCGCCGCCGGGGATCCCAGCACCAGCCCGACGGCGGCCGAGGCGTTCTCCGCCGTCTGCGACAGCGAACTCTCGAACGGGTCATAATCCGACTGAAAGCCCCCGTAAAAGGCGTTGATGGTGGTCGAGGGCATGGAAAGGGTCCCGGCGTATCCGACCGGGACCCTAAGGGCAAAGCCCTGAAGTTGACGTTAATCGCAGGGTGTCAGATCAGCGGGGCCGCCACCGACCAAGCCACCCCGGCCAGCACCGCCGCCGCCACCGCAAATCCGGCATATGCGGCGAACACCCGCGGCTTCACCAGCGCCCAGACCGCCACCGCCGCCGGGATGCAGGTCATGCCGCCCGCGATGATGAAGGACATCGCCGCGCCGGGGGACATGCCCTGTTCCAGCAGGCCCCCGACCAGTGGCACCGCCGCATAGCCGTTCAGATAGGCCGGAGCGCCGAGCAGCGCGCCCAGAAGGATCGGGCCGATCCCCGTGCCGCCGAGAACTCCGGCGATCCATTCCGCCGGCACATAGGTCAGCATCACAGATTCCAGCGCATAGGCCAGCAGCAGCCACTTTGCCAGGAACACGGCGTTTTCCAGCGTCGCGGTACGGAAGGTCTCCCGCCGGGCGGGGTCGGTCCAGAAGCGCCAGACCGGTTGCCCCTGGAACGGCTTCTTGACGCCGCAGCAGCCCCCGACCTGCGGCTTCGTGCGCAGCGGATCGGCAAAGACGGGCGAGGATTTCAGCGCCATGGTCACCAGCCCTCCGCCAAGGCCGGCCCCGACCGCCACCAGCGTCTTGGCCACCGCAAAGTCGAACCCGAGCGTCCCGGCGGTAATCAGGAACATCGGCGGGTCCATGATCGGCGAGGCCAGCCAGAACGCCATCACCGCCGACAGGGGTACGCCAAGCGCCAGCATAGCGGCGACAAAGGGGATGACCTCGCAGGAGCAGAAGGGCGACAGCCCCCCGACCAGCGCCGCCATCACGATCATCCGGGTCTCACGGCCCGTGAAGGCCCGCGCGATCATCGTCTCGGCCCCGCTGGCCTTGAGGTATCCGACCGACAGAACCGCGAACAGGATCATCGGCGCGGTGTTCAGCAGGGCGCGCGCGGTGAACAGGATGCTGTCGTCCACCTGCGGCGGGTCGAACAGCGCGACCAGCACGAAGATCACCGGGGTGATGACCCAGGCCCACTCGATGCGCGACCAGAACGTCGCGGCGCGGGAGGGAAGATGGGAATGTGTCTCAGCCATGGTCATGTCCTTCGGGGTGGATGTCGGGCGCCGCATCGGCGCAGCATTCGCGGACGAGGAACCCGGCAAGGTCCCTCAACTCGTCATAGGCGACCGCGGCACAGATGATGCTGCGGCCCTTCTTTTCCTGCACCACCAGCCCCGCCTGGGCGAGGATCTTCATGTGGTGCGTCAGCGTCGATCCGGTAATGCCCGTGCGGGCACCGAGATCGCCGATGCTCAGCCCCTCCGGCCCGGCGCGCACGAGGGTGCGCAGGACGGTCAGGCGCTGTTCGCTACCAAGCGCCGCGAAGGTCGAGGCGGCGCGTTCGAGACGTAGGTCGGAGTCGGGTGTCATTTTCATGATTCTAGAAATATCGAATCTTTCGGGTGAAGCAAGATTTATTTTCAGAACTATCGAAATATCCGGCCCTTTACCCCGCGCGTGCCCGGTGCATCATCTCTCGCGATGACCGACCTCACCGATCACATCCGCGCCTGCCGCCTCTGCGCGCCGCGCTTCGCCGCCACCGCGACGCGCCACGCCCCGCGGCCGGTTCCCTGGTTCCGCCCCTCTGCCCGCCTGCTGATCGCCGGTCAGGCGCCCGGCCTGCAGGTGCACGAAAAGGGCCGTCCCTTCGACGACCGCTCCGGCGACCGGCTGCGCGACTGGCTCGGCGTCGACCGCGACACGTTCTACGATCTCGACCGTATCGCCGTGGTCCCCATGGCCTTCTGCTTCCCCGGTTACGACGCGACGGGATCGGACCTGCCGCCGCCGCCGATATGCGCCGCCACCTGGCATGACAGGGTCTTCGCCACCCTGCCCGACCTGCGCCTGCGGGTCGTGATCGGGGCCCATGCACAGCGCTGGCACCTCGGCACCAGGAACTCCATGACCGAAACCGTGCGCGCCTTCCGCGACCATCTGCCGGGGACGATCCCCTTGCCTCATCCCTCCTGGCGCAATACCGGGTGGCTGAGGAAAAACCCCTGGTTCGAAACCGACCTGCTGCCCGTGCTGCGCGAACAGGTGAAGGAGGCGTTGGATGCCTGACCCGTCAGAAACGACCCCGCTCGATACCGCCCATGCCGCGATGGAGGCCGCGCCCGAGGACGACTCCGCACGCCTGCGCTTCTATGAACGCCTCGCCGACAGCGAACTCTTCCTGATGCTGACAGAGGAGGCGAAGGGCGAAAGCGTTTCTCCCGACCTCTTCAGCTTGCCGGACGCGACCTACGCGCTGGTCTTCGACCGGGCGGAGCGGCTGTCGGCCTTCGCCACCCGCCCGGTGCCCTACGCCGCCCTGTCCGGCCGGGCGATCGCGAGCATGCTGGCGGGGCAGGGGGTCGGCCTTGGCCTGAACCTGGAGGTCGCGCCCTCCTCGATCCTGATCCCCCCGCCGGCGGTCGACTGGCTCGCCGCCACGCTGGCGGAATCGCCGTCGGAGGTGGAAGAGCGCATCGCCGAATTCACCCGCCCCGGCGTACTGCCCGAGACGCTTCTCGCCGCGCTGGACACCAAGCTGGCGATGGCCGGGGCGCTCGCCCGCTCCGCCTACCTCGTCGGCACGGTGTCCGAAAGCGGGTCCCGCGGCCACCTCCTGGCCTTCATCGACGCCAGGCCGGGGGCGGAGCCCGCGCTCGCCAAGGCCGCCGGAGAGGCGCTTACCTTCTCCGGCCTCGACGCAGGGGTGCTGGACGTCGGTTTCTTTGCCGCGACGGACACGGCGGCCGCGGCCCTCGCCCGCCACGGCCTGCGCTTCGATTTGCCCGAACCGGCCGCGCCCGACCGCGAACAGCGCGCCGCGCCGGGCAGCGACCCCGACCGCCCGCCGATCCTGCGATAGGGGGCCCTCACCCTGACCCTATCCCCCCGGGGGAGAGGGGACGCGAACGGGTCCACGTTCGAGACTTCGGGACAACAGCGCTCCTGTGACACCCCATGCATTTCCCTCTCCCCGTGGGGCAGAGGGTCAGGGTGAGGGGGCACACCGACCGACACGCGCACCTGCGCTCCCGAAGACACCCCGGCCCGGATCCGCGGCCTCCACCTCCTTTGAGACGAAGGATGAGGTCAACCACAGGGTGCCCCCGCACCCCCTTGCCCTTTTCCGCGCCGCCGCATACGCCATCCCCCATGAAACTCCTGTTCCTCGGCGATGTCGTCGGCCGCTCCGGCCGGACGGCGGTGATTGAAAACCTGCCCCGCCTGCGCGCGGCCTGGAAGCTCGACTTCGTCGTCGTGAACGGAGAGAACGCGACCAATGGCGCCGGCCTCTCGGGCGAACACGCGAAACAGCTTCTCGACGCCGGGGCCGACGTGCTGACCCTTGGCGATCATGCCTTCGACCAGAAGGACATGATGACCCATATAGAAAGCGAGCCGCGCATCATCCGCCCGATCAACTACGCGAAGACCGCCCCCGGACGCGGCTACCGCATCTTCGACGCGCCCGGCGGGCGCAAGGTGCTGGTCGCGCAGGTGCTCGGCCAGGTCTTCATGTCTCGCCCCTACGACGATCCCTTTTCCGCCATCGAGACGGTACTGAAGTCCCATCCGGCCGGCGGTCTTGTGCAGGCCTCCATCATCGACGTGCACTGCGAAGCGACCTCGGAAAAGATGGCCATGGGCCACTGGTGCGACGGCAAGGCCTCTCTCGTCGTCGGCACCCACACCCATGTCGCCACGGCGGATGCGCAGATCCTCGGCGGAGGCACCGCCTTCCAGTCCGACGCCGGCATGTGCGGCGACTACAATTCGGTCATCGGCATGGACAAGGCCGAACCGCTGCGCCGTTTCGTAACCGGCATGTCCAAGGGCCGCTTCCAGCCGGCGGAGGGAGAGGCGACCCTGTCAGGAATCTACGTCGAAACCGACGACCGAACCGGAAAGGCCACGCGGGTCGAGATGGTGCGCCACGGCGGCTGTCTCTCGCCCTCCGGTCCCGCGCCGGTCTGACGCCAGCCTCATGCCGTCCGCACGCCGTCACGCCCTGATCCTGACCGCCGCGCTGACGGTGATCGGGGCGGGCTGGGCCATGACCGTGCCGCTGTCCAAGATCGCGGTGAGCACGGGTCATCAGGCCATGGGACTCATCTTCTGGCAAACGCTGATCGGCGCGGGCTTCCTCGGCCTGATCCTCCTGGCCACCGGCACGCGCTTTCGCCCGACCCGTGCGCAATGGGCCATCGCGCTGATGATCGCCCTGACCGGCACGCTTGTCCCGAACGCCTTTTCCTACCGCGCGGCGACTCATCTGCCCGCCGGCATCATCTCCATCCTGCTGTCGCTGATCCCGATGATCTCCTTCCCGATGGCGCTGCTCATGGCATCCGACAGCTTCTCGCTCCGCCGCCTGGCGGGCCTTGCGACCGGGATGATCGCGGTCCTGCTCATCGTCCTTCCGGAGGCCAGCCTGCCCGACCCGGCCATGTTCGCCTGGATCCCGATCGCCCTCGTCGCCCCGCTGCTCTACGCGCTCGAAGGCAACCTCGTCGCCCGTTTCGGCACCGCCGGAATGGACGCGGTCCAGACGCTCTGCCTCGCCTCTCTCGTCGGCGCGGCCATTGCCCTGCCGCTCTCGCTCGCCACCGGGGAATTCGTGGTCCCGGCTGGCATCGGCCGGGCGGAGGGCGCGCTGATCCTCTCCTCCGCCATCCACGCGCTGGTCTATTCCGGCTACGTCTGGATGGTCGGCCGCGCCGGTCCGCTCTTCGCGGTGCAGGTCAGCTACCTCGTCACCATCTTCGGCGTGCTCTGGTCCATGGTCCTGCTCGGCGAACGGTATGCGCCGTCGATCTGGGCATCGCTGCTGCTGATGCTGATCGGCATGGCACTGGTCCAGCCACGTCCGCGCGAAACCGCAACGCCGCCCTTGCCCGACGCGGCACCGGACGCCTAGAAAGGCGCGAAGCACCGGCGCGGACCGGCAGATTTGAGGCAGGACGGCAATTGATCCAGTATTTCGACATCTCCCAGACCGGCATGGCCATCATGACCCTCGCCGTGGTCGGAGGCATGTTCCTGCTCTTCCTGCGTGAATCCTACCCGGCCGAGGTCGTGGCCCTGGGCGGTGTCGCGATCATGCTGATCCTCGGCCTGCTGCCCTATGACGAGGCGCTGCCGGTCCTCTCGAACCCTGCCCCCTGGACCATCGCCGCGATGTTCATCGTCATGGGCGCCCTGGTCCGGACCGGCGCGCTCGACGCCTTCACCCAGATGGCCGAACGCAACGCCAGCAGGCCCAGGGTGGCAATCGCCGCGCTCATGGGCTTTGTCCTGCTCGCCTCCGCCGTCGTCGCCAACACGCCGGTTGTCGTGGTGATGATCCCGGTCTTCGTGCAGCTGGCCCGCAAGCTCGGCGTCAATGCCTCCCGCCTGCTGATCCCGCTGTCCTACGCGGCGATCATGGGCGGGATGCTGACGCTCATCGGCACCTCCACCAACCTGCTGGTGGACGGCGTCGCGCGCACCCGCGGTCTGGAACCCTTCTCGATCTTCGAGGTCACGCCGATCGGACTGGTCGTGGTGGGCTGGGGCATGCTCTACCTCACGGTGGTGGGGCGCTGGCTGCTGCCCGACCGCGACAGCATGGCCGACATGCTCTCTGACCGCACCAAGATGAAGTTCTTCACGGAGGCGGTGATCCCGCCCGACTCCAACCTCATCGGCCGCGAGGTCCTCTCAGTCCAGCTGTTCAAGCGCGAGGGCGTGCGGCTGATCGACGTGGTCCGCGGGGATGAATCGTTGCGCCGCAACCTCAAGGACGTCGTGCTGCAGGTCGGTGACATCGTGGTACTGCGCTCGCAGATCACCGAACTGCTGAGCCTCCAGCAGACCAAGAGCCTCAAGCGTGTCGACCAGATCTCGGCCGTCGAAACCACGACGGTCGAGGCCCTCATCACCCCCGGTTGCAAGATGGTGGGCCGCCAGCTCGGCTCGCTCCGCCTGCGCCGCCGTTTCGGGGTCTACGTGCTGGCGGTGCACCGCCGGAACCAGAACATCGGCCGCCAGCTGGACGAAACCGTGGTCCGCGTCGGCGACACGCTCCTGCTCGAAGGCGCGCCCGAGGACATCCGCCGCCTCTCGACCGAAATGGACATGGTCGACGTGACCCAGCCCACGGCCCGCGCCTTCCGCCGCAGCCACGCGCCAATTGCCGTGGTCGCGCTGTTTTCCATCGTCGGCCTCGCGGGGATCGGGGTCGCGCCGATCTTCCTGCTCTCGGTGCTGTCCGTCGCGGCGGTCCTGCTGACCCGATGCATCGACGCGGACGAGGCCTTCTCCTTCGTCGACGGCCGCCTGCTGACGATGATCTTCGCCATGCTCGCGGTCGGTGCGGGGCTGGAGCATTCCGGCGCGGTCGAACTGATCGTCAACGCCATCGCCCCCGCGCTCGGAGAGCTGCCGCCCTTCTTCGTGGTCTGGGCGGTCTACCTGCTGACCTCGGTCCTGACAGAGCTCGTCTCCAACAACGCGGTTGCCGTGGTGGTCACCCCGATCGCCATCGGCCTCGCGCAGTCGGTCGGCATCGACCCGCGCCCGCTCGTGGTGGCGGTGATGGTCGCGGCCTCCGCCAGCTTTGCCACTCCGATCGGCTACCAGACCAACATGATGGTCTACGGCCCCGGCGGCTACCGCTTCACCGACTTCATGCGGATCGGCATCCCCCTGAACCTCTCCATGGGCCTGATCGTCTCTGCCGTGATTCCCTTCATCTGGCCGCTCTGAATCTTCGTACCGCCGAGGGGAGCCGCGCGCCGGACCACCCGGGAGATCCGGAAGACCAGAGAGAATTCCCGTTTCTCTTTGGTTTCGAAAATATCCCGGGGGAGGCCCGGAGGGCCGGGGGCAGCGCCCCCTTCAGAGCGGCCAGAACAGCAGGATCGACGGAATGGACACCGCGATGATCAGCAATTCCAGCGGCAGTCCCATGCGCCAGTAATCCCCGAACCGGTATCCGCCGGGGCCAAGGATCAGCGTGTTGTTCTTGTGCCCGATCGGCGTCAGGAACGCGGCCGAAGCCGCCACCGCCACCGCCATCAGGAAGGGGTCCGGCGACACGTCCAGTCCCTTCGCCATCTGGATCCCGATCGGTGCCGCGACGATGGCCGTCGCCGTGTTGTTCAGTACGTCCGACAGGGTCATCGTCACCACCATCAGTGCCGTCAGGATCGCCCAGGCCGGCCAGCCGTCGGTGGCCCAGATCAGCGAGTCGGCGATCAGCGACGTGCCGCCCGAGGTCTCCAGCGCCTGCCCGAGCGGGATCATGGAGCCAAGCAGCACCACCACCGGCCATTCAACGTGGGTGTACAGTTCCTGCAACGGGATGATCCGCAGCAGCACATAGGCGATCACCACCAGGCCAAGCGCGATCGGCAGCGCGATCAGCCCGACGCTCGCCGCCAGCACCGCACCACCGAACAGCGCAATCGCCGCCCAGGTCTTGGAATCCTGCGTCACCGCCAGCCCGCGGTCGGCCAGCGGCAGCCCGCCGATCCACTCCGCCACGTCGCTGCCGGTGTCCTTCTGCACGAGGATCAGCAGGATATCGCCCGGCTCGATCTCGGTCCGGCGCACCTGGCTGGCGATCCTCCGGCCCTTCCGGGAGATGCCCAGCACAACCGCCCGCTGCCTCCAGGACAGCCCGATCGACTGCGCCGTCCGGCCCGCCATGCGGCTGTCGGGCTTGATCACCACTTCGATGACGTCGAGCCCCTCGCTGTCCGCCTTCAGCAGTTCCTCGCGCCGGTCGTCCGAAAACGCCAGCGACAGGGCAGAGCGGAATTCGTCCAGCGCCTCGGGCGTGGCCTCCAGCACGAGCGCGTCGCCCGCGCGCAGCACCGTGTTGCGCGCGTTGCCGTAAAGCCGCTTGTCGTCCCGGATCACGCCGATGATGGCCACGTCGGCCTTCTCCGCCACCTCCGACAGCGCGCCGACCCGGGTGCCGATCTGCTTGCTGCCCTCCGGCACGGTCAGTTCCGCCACGTAGTTCGCCATGTCCGAGGCGCGCACCGCCGCATCCTCGCGCACGGGGATCAGCCGCCAGCCGATCAGCGCGACAAAGGCCAGCCCCGCAATGGCGGCGACCCCGCCCACGGGGGCGAAGTCGAACATCCGGTAACCTTCGCCCAGGTTCTCGGCCCGGATCGAGGCTATGATGATATTGGGCGGCGTCCCGATCAGCGTCGCCATCCCGCCGAGGATGGTGGCAAAGGACAGCGGCATCAGCGACAGCCCCGGTACCCGCCCCGCCTTGCGCGCGGTCTGGATGTCCACCGGCATCAGCAGCGCCAGGGCCGCCACGTTGTTCATGAAGGCCGACAGCACCCCGCCGATCCCGCCCATGAGCGCGATATGCGCCCCGAGCGATCGCGAACTGTCCACCAGCGTCCGCGTGATGAGGTAGACCGCGCCGGACCGCACCAGCCCCGCCGACACGATCAGCACCAGCGCGACGATCAGCGTCGCTTCGTGCCCGAAGCCCGTAAAGGCCTCCTCGACCTCTACCGCGCCGAAGACCACCCCGGCCATCAGCGCGGAGAAGGCGACGAGATCATAGCGCCACCGCCCCCAGAGCAGCAGGGCGAAGACGGCGATGAAGATGGTGAATAGGACGATCTGTTCGGTGGACATGCGCCCGTGTCTAGCACGTCATGCGGCGCTGCAAAGAGCCTTCGCTCACCAGGCTTCGATCAGCGCCCGCACCGCCTCGATCACGTTGTCCACGGCCACAGCGGCCAGCACCATGCCCATCACCCGGCTCACGATTGCCGCACCCGACCGCCGGATCACCCGCAGGATCGGACCGGCCAGCAGCATCATCACCAGCGCCGCGCCCAGGACCGCCAGCATGACCAGCGCCGTTACCGCCTGTTCCGGGATCGAAAAGCGGTGGTTGTCGGTCAGCAGCACGATCGCCAGCATCGCGCCGGGAGAGGCGAGCGAGGGCACCGCCAGCGGAAAGATCGCCGGCATCCCGTCGCCGCGCTCCGTCATCGCGCCCGCCCCGTTCATCGCCTGCCCGAAGATCATCGACAGCGCGAAGAGGAACAGGATCAGCCCGCCCGCGATCTGGAATGCGGGGAGCGAGATGCCGAGCGCGTCGATCAGGAACTGCCCGAACACCAGGAAGAACCCCAGCACCAGCGCCGCCACCCCCGCCGCCTGGAACGCCGTGCGTCTTAGAGATGCCGGCGCCATGCCGGCGGTCACGGCGACGAAGACGGGGATGGTTCCGATCGGGTCGATAACGACCCAGAGAATGACGAACTGTTCGAAGATCACGGGCGGCGCGGCTCTCGGGTCTGGCCGGGCCGCAGGCAGGCGGTCCGGCAGGGGCGGGGAAGGGGGCGGAGATGCGGCAGACCGCTCTTTTCACATAAGGCCTGCCGCGCGTACCGCAACCGCTAACCGCTTGCCTGCGACACCACGGCTGCACTATAGAGGCGCGGATCTGATCCCGGGCACGCACAAGACGAAAGAGGTCCCCATGGCCGGCCATTCAAAATGGGCAAACATCCAGCACCGCAAGGGGCGCCAGGACGCCGCGCGGTCCAAGCTGTTCTCCAAGCTTTCCAAGGAAATCACCGTCGCCGCGAAGATGGGCGACCCCGACCCCGACAAGAACCCGCGCCTGCGTCTGGCGGTGAAGGAAGCCAAGTCGAACTCCGTCCCCAAGGACGTGATCGACCGCGCCATCAAGAAGTCCCAGGCGGGCGAGGGCGATGACTACGAGGAAATCCGCTACGAGGGCTACGGCCCGAACGGCGTCGCCGTCATCGTCGAGGCGATGACCGACAACCGCAACCGTACGGCGTCCAACGTGCGCTCCACCTTCACCAAGAACGGCGGCAACCTGGGCGAGACCGGCTCCGTCGGTTTCATGTTCGAACGGAAAGGGGAGATCGCCTATCTCGCCGATGCCGGCGACGCGGACACGGTGATGATGGCCGCGATCGAGGCCGGCGCGGAAGATGTCGAAAGCTCCGAGGAGGGCCACTACATCTACTGCGCCGATACCGACCTGAACGAGGTCGCGACGGCGCTTGAGGCTGAGCTTGGCGAATCCGAGTCGACCAAGCTGATCTGGAAACCGACCACGACGACCGAGCTTGATCTCGACGGCATGCAGAAGCTGATGAGGCTGATCGACGCACTCGAGGACGACGACGACGTGCAGCGCGTCACCGCGAACTTCGAAGCGCCGGACGAAGTGATGGAGCAACTCTGAGGCGGCACTCTGCCGAGCCGAACAGGAGTCAGCTCGGGCGACCAGCCCGAGCCACGCCCGATCCTCCCCCGGATCGGGCGTTTGTCATCCGCCCGCCCACGACGGCTGTACGACTTCCAGACGCGATAAAGCGCACCCGCAGATCCGTTTCAAACGCCCGACCCAGGATCGGGCGCGGCTCTCCGTAAAGACCGTACTCCCTACGCCAGCATCTCCTCGAAGAACCCCGTCAGCGCCCGCCACGACCGCGCCTCCGCCGCTTCCGAATAGCCGAACCCCTTGTTCGGCGCCGCCTTCGGGTTGGTGAACGCGTGACCCGTGTGCCCGAAGGACAGCATCTGCCAGTCCGGGCAATGCTCCGACAGTTCCGCGGCCAGCGCGACCTTCACCGCCGGCGGGCAGAGACTGTCGTCCCAGCCGTCGCAGATCAGCAGCGCCGCCTTCATTGCCATCGACCCCGACGGCGGCGCGTCATAGACCCCGTGCAGGGTCACGCCCGCCGCGAACACCGCCCCCGACCGCGCCAGGTCCAGCACGGCCTTGCCGCCGAAACAGTAGCCCATGGCCCCCAGCTTCTGCCCCGCCGCCCGGTCCAGCCCGGCCAGCGCCGCCAGCGCCCCGGTCATCCGGTCGGCCAGCAGGGGCCGGTCGTCCTGCAGCGCCGCCATCCACTGTGCGGCCTCCGCCCGGTCGGTCGTGTGCCGACCGCCGGAATAGTAGTCGACGCCAAGCGCGACATAGCCAAGCGCGGCCAGCCGGTCACAGGTGCCTCTTTCCAGCGGGCCGAGCCCGCCGAAGGCCGGAGCGACCAGCACGCCGGGGCAGGAGGCGTCGCCCTCCGGCACCGAAAGATAGCCGTGGCAGTCCGCCCCTCCGGCCCGATAGGAAAACGTCTCTGAACGGCTCATGCGGCACCTCCCCTTTGCGGCGGAGCCTGTCGCGCCCCGCCGCCCGCGTCAATGCCAGTGGGACAATGCAAAAGGATCAATGCAAGGCGGCCCGTGCAGCGTCGCGCACCGCCCGTGTCAGCGGCGCGACAACCGGCGCCATGCGCCGCGACACCTGCCAGAACAAGGGCACGTCAAGCGGGCGGCCGGGCAGCAGTTCCACCAGCCGCCCCTCTGCCAGATGCGACCGGATCAGCGGTTCGGGGTTCATGCCCCATCCCAGCCCCGCCAATGCGCCGTCGATGAAGGCCTGGGTCGAGGGCAGAAGATGCGTCGGCGGCGCAGGACCCGGCCCCGCCTCCCGGTCCAGCCATCGCAGCTGCAGCCGGTCCTTCCGGTCGAAGGTCATCATGGCCATCCGCCGCAGCGCCGGCGCGCCTTCCGTCCCGCGCCCCTCTGCAAGGAAAGCCGGCGAACAGGTCGCCAGATAGCGCAGCGCGCCGAGCGGGTGGCTGTCGCACCCCGCCGGGGGCTGCGCGGTCGCCGTGACCGCCGCCGTCACCTCCCCGCGCCGCAGCCAGTCGGCGGAATGGTCCTGATCGTCCACCACGGCCTCGAACAGCAGCCCCGGCAGGGCGGCCCGCGCCGCCGCCAGCGCAGGCACGATCCACGCGGCGAGGCTGTCGGCGTTCACCGCGATCCGCACCCGGCGCGGGGTGGCCGCGCCGACAAGCGCCGGGTCCAGCCCGCGCTCCATCAGCGCCACCTCCTCCGCGTGATGCGCCAGCCGCAGGCCCAGCTCCGTTCCCGTGCAAGGCGGCCCGCGCCGGATCAGCGGCTGGCCGACACGGTCCTCCAGCACCCGGATGCGCTGAGACACCGCCGACTGCGTGACCCCCAGTTCCGCCGCCGCCGCCTCGAAGGAACCAAGCCGCAGGATCGTCGCAAGGGTTTCAAGCTGTGCATAGTCCAGCATCAGTTTCTCTAATCTTACAACAGCAGAAGTCGTTTCACTTATCCGAACCCTGCCCCTATTCCCGTCCCGGAACAAGAGGACCCCGCATGGACCAGACCACCCTGTCCACCTTTGCCGCCGCCTTCGGGCTGGGCCTGTCGCTGATCGTCGCCATCGGCGCGCAGAACACCTTCGTGCTGCGACAGGGCCTGCGCCGGGAACACGTGGCGGCGGTCGTGCTGACCTGCGCGATCTCGGATGCCCTGCTGATCGTCGCCGGGGTGGCGGGCTTCGGGACGCTGGCCGAACGGCTGCCCGCCCTCGGCACGGTGATGCGCTACGGCGGCGCGGCCTTCCTGCTGGTCTACGGGCTCATGGCCCTCCGCAGCGCCTGGCGCGGCGGCCAGAGCCTCGACCAGACCGGGGGCACTGCCACGCCGCTGCGCCGCACGCTCGCCATCTGCCTCCTGCTGACCTGGGGCAACCCGCATGTCTACCTCGACACGCTGGCGCTCATGGGGGCAGTGTCGGCGCAATATGCCCACAAGACGGCCTTTGCTCTGGGCGGCGCCACCGCCTCGGCCGCCTTCTTCACCGCCCTCGGATACGGCGCGCGCCTGCTCGCCCCGGTCTTCGCCCGGCCCGGCGCGTGGCGCGTGCTCGACCTCGCCGTCGGGGCGGTGATGATTGCACTGGCCGCAACTCTGGTGACCTGACCAACCGCGTGCGGGGCGGCCACGGCCCGTTGCCTCTTGTGGCCCGCCGCCGGACGTGCCAACCAGAATACATGATGCCGGCAGCTAATATCCGCCCCGTGGAGGGGATCCTCTGGACCTTCGGCGCCGGAATCCTCTTCGTGATGGTCAACGTGCTGGTGAAATACCTCGGCCCGGTCATGCCCGCGCCCGAAATGGCCTTCCTCCGCTACGCGCTCGGCCTCGTCCTGCTGGTTCCGGCGATCCGCCAGATTATGCGTCTGCGCCTGACCCGCCGCCAGTGGGGCCTGTTCATCCTGCGCGGAGCCCTGCATTCGGTCGGGGTCGCGCTCTGGTTCTACGCCATGGCGACGATCCCGCTCGCCGACGTGACGGCGATGAACTACCTCTCGCCGATCTACGTCACCATCGGCGCGGCGCTCTTTATGGGCGAACGGCTGGCGATGCGCCGCATCCTCGCCATCGTCGTCGGCCTGGTCGGAGCGGTCGTGATCCTCCGCCCCGGCTTCCGCGAGATCGGGCCGGGCCACTACGCCATGCTGGTCGCCGCTATCGTCTTCGCCGGGTCCTACCTGCTGGCCAAGCACCTGACCGACGAAACCGACCCGGTCGCCGTGGTCACCATGCTGTCGGTCTGGGTCACCATCGGGCTGATCCCGATCGCCGCGCCGGTCTGGGTCACGCCGACCTGGTTCCAGCTTGGCATCCTGTTCGTCACCGCCACCTTCGCGACAGTCGGGCACTATCTCATGACACTGGGCTTCAGGGCCGCGCCGATCACCGTCACGCAGCCGGTCACCTTCCTGCAACTGGTCTGGGCCGTGTCCCTCGGCGCGATCCTGTTCCACGAACCCGTGGATCCCTTTGTCATTGCCGGGGGGCTGATGATCATCGGCGCGATCAGCTACATCACCTGGCGCGAACACGTCATCAAGAAACGCGCCGTAACCCCGCCCTTGCCGGCGCAGAAGATGCTCTGACCCTTGGTCCCGATGCCCGGTTGGCCTACATCCACGACATGACCGATCCCCTCTCCCTCGACGCCCGCAAGGGCCTGCCGGAACACCTGCGCGTGCTGGCCGACATGTATCCCCGCACCGACTGGCGCGGGCATCCCAATTTCAACGACCTCACCGCCTTCTGGCTTGAGCGTCACGGCATGTTCCGCCAGCTGAACGACCTGCTGGTGGAGGGGTCCGAAAAACGCCTCGACCGCGCCAACCCCCGCTACGGGAGAGAACTTCAGCACTACACCTCCATGTTCCTCAACCAGCTGCACGGCCATCATCGGATCGAGGACGACCACTACTTCCCCCAGTTCATCCCGCTGGATTCGCGTCTGGCGCAGGGGTTCGAGATCCTCGACCGCGACCACCACGCGCTCGACGGTCACATTCACGCGCTCGCCGAAGGCACCAACGCCGTCCTGCGCCGCATCGCCGCCGGAGAGGACGACGAGGCCGAGGCCCGCGCCCTTCTCGACCGGCAGCGCGCCTTCCGCAGCTTCCTGCACCGTCATCTGGAGGATGAGGAGGATCTCGTCGTCCCCGTCATCCTGGAATACGGCGCGGCGCTGTCCTGACGCCGCGCCGTTCCGGATCAGGCTGCCATCGCCTCCCGGTCCGCTGCCTGCGTCGCCACCACGCCGGGCCGTGCTGCGCATCGCGCCACCCAGTCCTTCACCACCGGCCAGTCCTCTGCCATCTCCGTGAACCACAGGAACGGGGAGGAGCAGAGCAGGTCCGCCGCCGAATACCGCTCCCCGAGCAGCCAGGGGCCGCGCGACAGCGTCGTGTTCAGCCGCTCCATCATCGCGTCGAAATTCCTTATCGCGGCATGCACCGCCGGATGCGTGACCCCGGCGTAGTGCATCAGGAACACCGGCTCCATCACCCCCTGGTAATAGCTGAGCCAGGACAGGTAGGCCCCGCGCCCCGCCTCACCCGGCAGCGGGCCGAGCCCTCCGGCGGGGAACCGGTCGGTGAGATAAGCCATGATCGCGCCCCGCTCGTGCACCTCCTCCGCCCCGTCGACCAGATAGGGCACCTTCTTCTCGAAATGCGGATTGGCCGCATCCGCCCCGCCCGTGCCGTCGATGCGCGGGATGGAGACCACGCGGATCTCCACCTCGGCCTCCAACTCGCGCACCAGCGCCGCCACGGCCGAGGACCGCGAATTCGGAGAATGATAAAGCGTCGTCATGACATGTCCTTTCGTTTCTGACCCCGTCAGACTACGCTGCGCATACTGACAGTTTACGGCAGGATCCCCGTGGCCCGCACCGACCGCCTGATGCGCCTGATGGACGTGCTGCGCCGCCTGCCGCCGCCGGTGACGGCCGCGCGGCTGGCCGGGGAATCCGGCGTCTCCCTCCGCCAGCTCTATCGCGACATTGCCACCCTGCGTGCGGGCGGGGCGCTGATCGACGGCGCGCCCGGCCTCGGCTACACCCTGACGGAGGACCCCGCGCTTCCCCCGCAAAGCTTCGACCGCCTTGAGATCGAGGCGCTGATGCTCGCCACCGCCACGCTGGAACAGATCGGCGACCCGGTGATGACGGCGGCGGGGCGCACCGCCATGGCCCGCATCCTCGCCACCCTGCCGGACCGTCAGGCGCGCCAGGCCATGCACCACGTCATGCACAGCTGGCGCGTGCCCGACACGAGGCCCGAGATCGCCGTCGACATGGACCTCATCCGCGCCGCCTGCTGGGAGGAACGGAGCCTGCTGATCTGCTACCGCGACCTCTCCGACGCGGTGACGGAGCGCGAGGTCTGGCCGCTCTCCCTCTCCTACACCGAATACACGCTGATGCTGCTGGCCCATTGCCGCCTGCGCATGGACTACCGGCGCTTCCACATCTCCCGGATGATTTCCGCAGCCCCGGGCGAGACCAGCTTCCGCCCCCGCCGCGCCGCCCTGCTGCGCGACTTCGTCAACAGCCTGCCGGGGCAGGGGGGCTAGATCTTCCCGAACAGCCGCCCCTCGGCATTCAGCCGGTCCACCACAGGGTCGCCCGCATGGGCTGCCGCCTCGATCCGCGGCACCTTCGCCTGATAGTCCGCCACCTCTGCGGCCGGCGGAGGAGTCTGCCGCAGCCCCCAGTTCGCCCGCACGCCCCGCCACGGCAACTGGTACCGTCCGGGCGTCAGCGCGACCGCGTCCAGCCAAAGCCCGACGACGATCCAGAGATCCCGGTAAAGGCCCTCCATCTCCGACCTGAGCACTTCCGAAATCCGGTAACCCGGCCCGACCGCCCGACCGAGACCAAGCGCCATGTCGATCGGATAGTCCTCCCGCGTTCCGAACGGATACTTCGGATCGATCCCCGAGGGGCGCCACCAGGCCAGTTGCAGCAGCCGTCGGTGATCTTCCGTTACCGTGAAGCGCGCGGGCAGGGGGCGCGGCCCGGCGCTGTCATACCGCTCCGCCTGCACCCGACAGGTCCCGGCCCCAAAGGTCCCGTGCAAGGCCAGCGCCAGGAACGCCCGCTCGAACTCCGCCGGCTCCGCCCCGGCCCACGCGCTGTCGACCAGGGGCGCACCGTTCAGCCCGTCGTGCCAGATGACCCGGGTTGTCTCCCGCAGCCGCGATCTCCTCCGCGCCGACCGCGACCGGCGTCCGGAAACCGTCCGACGCAGACTGCGCGGATCCCGCCAGCGCAAGCCCCGCAAGCCCAAGCCCCGACAGTCCGAAAACAACCGCGCGCCGCCGCACCGGCTCAGATCCCCTCGGCCATGCGGGCCCGGCGCGGCGCTGTCAGCTTCATCCCCGGCGTGCTCAGCATGTCCGGCGGCCCGACCCATGCATAGGCCAGCAGGCAGGGCGCAAGGTCGGCGGTGGTGATCCGGTGCTCGTGACCCGGCCGGTTCAGGATCAGCGAACCGGGCGCATAGACCGCCGCGTCATTCTCCGACCAGGACCCGGAGACCGAGACATAGCTCTCCTCGATCTCCCGATGCGAATGCTGCGGATAGGTGGTCTTCGGCGCGAACAGCACGAAGCCGAGGATCAGCCGCTCCGACAGCACGGGACCGCGCGGACCCAGCACCTCGCAGTACGCATATTTCTCCGCCAGCGCCTTCGGTACCTTCTCGTAGCCGTATTCCCATGTCAGCTGCCCGGACACCCGGCTCAGCGCCCGCGCCAGGCCCTGAACCGCGCCGCGTTCGCCGATGTCCAGCGCCCGGCCCAGATGCGCGGTGACGGGCTTCGCCGCCGCCTGCCGCCCCGCCATGTCCGGATTGCCCTCGACCACCCGCGCCAGCGCGTCCCGCACCCGTTTGCGATGCGACCGGATTGCCCTGGAGCCACCGTCCGACCCGTCGCGGTAAAGGATGTCGAACTCCCGCAACAGATAGACCCAGTCCGGGCATGCCATCAGCCGGAGCGGCGCGCTTTCCCGATGTCCGTCCATCATCTTTCCCCCGCAGCCTGCCGCCAGCCTGCCGCCACAGACGGTCCCGCACTCGCCGGTTTCCGCCCCGACCCGGTTCACCGGCGACATGCCATTCATCTTGCCGGAAATATCCCGGGAGATCCGGAGGGCAGAGCCCTCCGGTCGCCGCCGGCGATCAGGCGTCGATCGACGACCCGATGGTCGCCCAGACAAGCCCGCCGTCCACGGCGATGGTCTGCCCCACCACGTAGTTCCCCGACCGCGCCGCCAGATAGATCGCGCAGGCCGAGATGTCCTCGCCATTGCCGATCCGCTTCAGCGGAATCCGCTTGGCCACCTCGTCCCCGTGATCCCGCGCCGCCCGGTTCATGTCCGACGCGAAGGCCCCCGGTGCGATGCAGTTCACCAGCACGTTGTCCTCCAGCAGCCGCGCCGCCACCCGCCGCGTCAGGTAGATCAGCCCCGACTTCGACGCGTGATAGGCATAGGTCTCCCACGGATTCAGTCGCAGCCCGTCGATGGAGGCGATGTTGATGACCTTGGACGGCTCCTCCGCCGTGGCCTTCGCGGTCAGCAGCCCGTGCATCTTCTGCGTCAGGAAGAACGGCGATTTCAGGTTCAGGTCCATCGTCTTGTCCCAGCCCGACTCGCTGAACTCCAGGTAATCCTGTCCCCAGGCCGCCCCGGCGTTGTTGATCAGGATGTCGACATGGCTCTCGTGGCTCTTCAGGTCGGCGACAAAACCGTCGATCCCTTCCATGGTGGACAGGTCATGGGGCAGGGCGACGCATTTCTCCCCAAGCTCCTCCGCCGTCTCGATACAGGCCTGCGCCTTGCGCGCGGTGATGTAGACCTTCGAACACCCCGCGTCGATGAACGCCCGTGCGAAATGCTTGCCGATCCCGCGCGACCCGCCGGTGATGACCGCGACCTTGCCCTCAAGCGAAAAGAGCGTGCTGATATCCATGATGTTCCTCCCGTTATGCGAAACACAATTCCGCACGACACGGGCCGGGGGTCAAGCCGAAAGCCCGGTTACATCGCCCCGGCCAGGATCTCTGTCAGCGCCGCCTCTGACAGCACCACCGGGTTCGCCTTCATTGACGACGACCGCGCCGCGCCCGCCGCCACTTCCGCGAACTGCGCCCTGACCAGCCCGGTGGAGCCCAGCCGCGCCAGACCCCAGCCATCTATCCGCGCCTCCAGGACCGCCGCCGCATCGCCCGCGCCATAGGCCGCGTTGATCCACCCCGCCACTTCGGCAAAGCGCCGCAGGTCCATCCCCGCCGCCTCCGCCGCCGCCCGGTTGGCGCGCAGCACCCCCGGCATCAGCCGTCCGCACAGCATCCCGTGCGCCGCCCCCGTCATGCCGCCCAGCACCCCGGCCAGCCCGTGCACCGCGCCCAGCCCCGCATTGGCCAACGCGATGCCGCCCGACAGCGACACATGGGCCATGTCGTCCCGCGCCGGGGCCGACTCGCCCTCCATCAGCCGCGCCAGCGCCGCCAGACCCATGGGGATCGCCTCCCGGCAGATCGCATCCGTCTCCGCCGTCGCCCGGCTGCTGAGGTAAGGCTCGATCACCTGCACCACCGCGTCGAGCCCCGAAGCCAGCGTCACCCCGCGCGGACACCCATCCGTCAGCGCCGGGTCCACCACGGCCAGCGCCGCCAGCATCCGGTCGTCCCGCAGCGATACCTTCACCCCATGCCCCGGCATCGCGATGACCGCGTTCTTCGTCGCCTCCGCCCCGGTGCCGGAGGTCGAGGGCACCGCGACGAAGGGCAGGGGGTCCGCCTCCAGCGCGCGGCCCTCGCCCACCACCTCGAAATGCACCACCGGATCGCCCGCCGCCGGGATCAGCGCCGCCAGCGCCTTGCCGAGGTCGATCGCCGATCCGCCCCCGACCGCCACCACCACCTCCGGTCCAAACGCCGCTGCATGGGCCCGCGCCGTCAGCAATTGCCCAAGGTCCGGTTCCCCCCGCGACTGCCAGAGCGACACCTCAGCGCCCAAGCCCCGCAGCTCCTCCGCCAGCACGTCCGACCACCCGACGGAGGCTGAACGGACCAGCAGCACCCGCCGCCCGAGCCTGACGATTCCCGCCGCCGCCTGCGCCCGGCAGCCCCGGCCCGTCAGCACCCGCCCCGGCAACCGCAGCGCCATGGCCTAGACCACCGCCATCGTCGCCTGCACGGCGGCCCGCCAGCGGGCGTGCCGCCTGTCGCGCTCCGCCGCATCCATCGCCGGTTTGAACCGCCGCTCCAGCGCCCAGTCCTTCGCGAAATCCTCCGGCCCCGGACAGACTCCCGCCCGCCACCCGGCAACCCAGGCCACGCCCTTGGCCGTGGTCTCCAGAACCTCCGGCCGATCCACCGGCGCGCCGAGGATGTCGGCAAGGAACTGCATGGCAAAGTCCGAGGCCGTCATCCCCCC
Organism: Primorskyibacter flagellatus; assembly: GCF_014638275.1. Lineage (GTDB taxonomy): Bacteria > Pseudomonadota > Alphaproteobacteria > Rhodobacterales > Rhodobacteraceae > Pseudooceanicola > Pseudooceanicola flagellatus_A. The sequence continues at coordinate 2,359,259 of NZ_BMFJ01000001.1, read as the reverse complement.
GTCGACCCGCAGCACCGTGCCGCCCCCGGCCCCGTCCCAGTCGGCCTGCATCGCTTCCAGCAGGTCGCGGGTCTGGAACCCGACGCTTTCCAGCGCCGCCTTCGCCATCTCCGCCGGTCCGGTCGCGCGGGTCAGCCCGAACACCGCCCCCCGGCACTCCGCATTCCAGTAAGGCGCGCCAAGCCCGGTGAACGCCGGGACCAGCACCACGTCCTGCGCGGCGTCCGCCTTTTCCGCCAGCGGCTGAGTCTCCCCGGCCTCGCGGATGATCTTCAGCCCGTCCCGCAGCCATTGCACGACCGCCCCGGCGATGAAGATCGATCCCTCCAGCGCATAGGTCGGCGTGCCGTCGAATTGGTAAGCCACGGTCGTCAGCATCCGCGTCTGCGACCGCACCATCTCTACCCCGGTGTTGAGCAGGGCAAAGCACCCGGTCCCGTAGGTCGATTTCATCATCCCCGGTGTGAAACAGGCCTGCCCTATGGTCGCCGCCTGCTGGTCCCCGGCCACGCCGAGGATCGGGATCTCCCGCCCGAACAGATCGGCCCGTGTCACCCCGAAATCGCCGTTCGAATCCCGGACCTCCGGCAGCATTCCCATGGGCACGCCGAACAGCGCGCAAAGCTCGTCCGACCACACGCCCCTGCCGATATCATACAGCATCGTGCGCGCCGCGTTGGTCGCATCCGTCGCATGTACCCGCCCGCCGGTCAGCTTCCAGATCAGATAGCAGTCGACGGTCCCGAACAGCAGCTCTCCCGCCTCGGCCCGTGCCCGTGCGCCTTCGACATTCGCAAGGATCCACCCCAGCTTGGTGGCCGAGAAATAGGGATCCAGCAGCAGCCCCGTGCGCGCCGTCACATCCGCCTCCGCGCCCTCGGCTTTCAGCCGCGCGCAGACCTCTGCCGTGCGCCGGTCCTGCCAGACGATGGCGTTGCCGACCGGCTCGCCGCTTGCCCGGTCCCAGACCAGCGTCGTCTCCCGCTGGTTGGTGATTCCGATCGCGGCAATCTCCGCCACGTCCACCCGCGCCCGCTCGATCGCCGCGCGCGAGGTCGCGGCCACCGTCGCCCAGATATCCGCCGGGTCATGCTCCACCCAGCCCGAGCGCGGGAAGATCTGCCGGAATTCTTCCTGCGCCGAGGCCACGACCTTCAGCGCCGCGTCGAACACCACCGCCCGGCTCGACGTCGTGCCCTGATCCACTGCCAGAACGTATCCCATGCTCCCCCGCTCCTTCATCTTGCCCGAAATATCCTGGGGTGAATTGAGCCGCCGGCTCAAGAGGGGCAAAGCCCCTGCACCCCCTAAGGAAAACGGGGCCCCGCAGGGCCCCGTCTCATGTCACCGGCCCCGGATCAGTTCCAGGACTTGATCAGCTCGTCATAGGAGATGGTCTTCGGCTCCTCGTCCTCGTTCTCCAGCTTGGGCTTCGGAGAACCGGGCTGGTCCAGCCAGTACTGCGGATCCTGCTCCTCGTTCATCTTCGGACCAAGCTCGCCCTGAACGCCTGCGCGCTCAAGCCGCTCCAGCACCTTCTCCTGCTCCGCGCAAAGCGCATCCAGCGCCTCCTGCGGGGTCTTCGCGCCGGACATCGCATCGCCGATGTTTTGCCACCACAGCTGCGCCAGCTTGGGGTAGTCGGGGATGTTGGTGCCCGTCGGCGACCAGGCCACGCGGGCCGGGGAACGGTAGAATTCCACCAGGCCGCCCAGCTTGTCGGCGCGCTCGGTGAAGCTCTTGTCCTGGATGGTCGACTCGCGGATGAAGGTCAGACCCACATGCGCCTTCTTCACGTCCACCGTCTTGGAGGTCACGAACTGCGCATAGAGCCAGGCCGCCTTCGCCCGGTCATCCGGCGTGGACTTCAGGATCGTCCAGGAACCCACGTCCTGATAGCCGATCTTCGTCCCTTCCGACCAGTAGGCGCCGTGCGGCGAGGGGGCCATGCGCCACTTCGGCGTGCCGTCCTCGTTCATCACCGGCAGGCCCGGCTTGACCGTGTCCGCGGTGAACACCGTGTACCAGAACATCTGCTGGGCCACGTTGCCCTGCGCCGGGATCGGACCCGCTTCGCCGAAGGTCATGCCCGCGGCAGCCGGGGGCGAATACTTCTGAAGCCATTCGATCGCCTTGGTCACCGCATAGACGGCCGCCGGAGAGTTCGTCGCCCCGCCCCGCGCCATGCAGGACCCGACGGGCTGCGACTTCTCGTTCACCCGGATGCCCCATTCGTCGACCGGCAGGCCGTTCGGCTCACCCTTGTCGCCCATCCCGGCCATGGACATCCACGCATCGGTGTAACGCCAGCCGAGCGACGGGTCCTTCTTGCCGTAGTCCATGTTGCCATAGATGTCGCCGGTCACGCCCATGTGGCTCAGGTCGCGGCCGGTGAAGAACTCCGCGATGTCCTCATAGGCCGACCAGTTGATCGGCACGCCGAGGTCGTAGCCGTACTTCTCCTTGAAATCCGCCTTGTTCTTCTCGTCGTTGAACCAGTCGTAGCGGAACCAGTAAAGGTTGGCGAACTGCTGGTCGGGCAGCTGGTACAGCTCTCCGTCCGGGCCGGTGGTGAACTGGGTCCCGATGAAGTCGTCGAGGTCGAGACCGGGGTTGGTCACGTCCTTGCCCTCGTTCGCCATCCACTGCGTCAGGCTGCGCGCCTGCTGATAGCGCCAGTGCGTCCCGATCAGGTCGGAATCGTTGACATAGGCGTCATAGACGTTCTGGCCGGACTGCATCTGCGTCTGCAGCTTCTCGACCACGTCGCCCTCGCCGATCAGGTCGTGGGTGACATTGATTCCCGTGATCTCGGAAAACGCCTTGGCCAGCACCTGGCTCTCGTATTCATGCGTGGTGATGGTTTCCGACACCACCTTGATGTCCATGCCGGCAAAGGGGGCGGCGGCGTCGATGAACCACTGCATCTCCGCTTCCTGATCGGCACGGGAGAGCGTCGACAGATCGCCGATCTCCGCGTCCAGGAACGCCTTGGCGGCGTCCATGTCGGCCCAGGCGGGGCCGCTCATCGCCAGCGCGAAAACCAGCGCCGTGCTACTCTTCAGTGAGATCCTCATGTTTTCCTCCCTTGGAACTTTGAGGTGTCCGGCCGGAACGCGGCCGGGTGGATTGGGCCTAGACGAAGCGGAACACCGCCGCGCCATAGACCAATGACAGGCCCAGTCCCCACCACTGCGCCGCGTCGGTCAGACCGAGCCACGCGAGATTGATGAAGGCCGCGCCGAGAAGCGTGATGAAGAGCCGGTCCCCCCGCGTCGTCTCGATCCCCAGCACCCCGGTGCGCGGGGTTTCCGGGAAGCGGATCGCGAGGATCGTGAAGGTGATGAGAAGCGCCGCGATGACCCCGAAGAAGACCGCCGTCGGCCAGGTCCATGCCATCCATGCCATCAGCGGGTCCTCCGGATTGCTGTCAGTGTGTTGTCATCCTCGACCCTGATCGGACGCCTTCCCTCCGGTCGCGACACGTCATCCTCGGGCTCGACCCGAGGATCTCCCGCCGCAGGGTGCGACGGCCAGCCGGAGATCCTCGGGTCAAGCCCGAGGATGACGCAGCGTGGGGTGGCAATGGCAGGCGTCAGGGCGCCGAAATCTCCGGCCACAAATCCCGCCACATCGGATTGACCTCTTCGATCAGCCCGGTCTTCCAGTCCCGGTTCCAGCGTTTCAGCGCCTTCTCCCGCCTTATCGCCTCCGAAGCAGTCTCGTGCATCTCGAACCACACCAGCCGCACCAGGTTGTAGCGATCGGTGAATCCGGGAACCGAATGCGTGCGATGCTGCCAGACCCGACGCATCAGGTCTCCGGTGACACCGATGTAAAGCACCCCGCCCGGCCTGTTGGACATCATGTAGACCGACATCGGTTTCAAAGTGATCGTCATCCTCGGACTTGATCCGAGGATCTGCCGGCGGCAGGCCCAAGCACGCGCCGCCTTCCTCGGGCACGACCCGAGACTCTCCTGCCGCAGGCCGCGACACATGAAGGGAGATCCTCGGATCAAGTCCGAGGATGACATGGGAAAGGTTAACAACCCCTTCCATCACACCCTCCCCAGGGCGAAGCCCTTGGCGATGTAGTTGCGCACGAAATAGATGACCAAGGCCCCCGGCACGATGGTCAGCACGCCCGCCGCCGCCAGCACGCCCCAGTCCACGCCCGAGGCCCCCTGCGTCCGGGTCATGATCGCCGCGATCGGCTTGGCGTCCACAGTGGTCAGCGTCCGCGACAGCAGCAGCTCCACCCAGGAGAACATGAAGCAGAAGAAGGCCGCGACCCCGATGCCGGACGCGATCAGCGGGGTGAAGATCCGCAGGAAGAACCGCCCGAAACCGTAGCCGTCGATATAGGCGGTCTCGTCGATCTCCTTCGGTACGCCGCGCATGAACCCCTCAAGGATCCAGACCGCCAGCGGCACGTTGAACAGGCAGTGCGCCAGCGCCACCGCGATATGCGTGTCGAAAAGCCCGACCGAGGAATACAGCTGGAAGAAGGGCAGCGCGAAGACCGCGGGCGGTGCCATCCGGTTGGTCAGCAGCCAGAAGAACAGGTGCTTGTCGCCCATGAAGCTGTAGCGCGAAAACGCGTAGGCCGCCGGCAGCGCCACCGCGACCGAGATCACCGTGTTCATCACCACGTAGATCAGCGAATTGACGTAACCCATGTACCAGGACGGGTCGGTGAGGATCACCCGGTAGTTGTCCAGCGTCAGGTCGCGCGGCCAGAGCGAGAAGGCCCCGAGGATCTCGTTGTTGGTCTTCAGGCTCATGTTCAGCAGCCAGTAGATCGGCAGCAGCAGGAAGACGAGGTAGAGCGTCATCACCACCGCCGACCCGTTTGGCCGCAGCCGCGCCAGCGCGCTTTTCGGGCGGGTTCCCGCGGCCTGTCCGGCGGTGCTCATGCTGGTCTCGGCCATCAGACACCGTCCCTTTTGTCGAGGTTGGTCATGACCGTGTAGAACACCCAGGAAATCAGCAGGATCACCAGGAAATACATGATCGAGAAGGCCGCCGCGGGTCCAAGGTCGAACTGCCCGATCGCCATCTTGACGAGGTCGATCGACAGGAAGGTCGTCGTATTGCCCGGCCCGCCGCCGGTGACCACGAAGGGCTCCGTGTAGATCATGAAGCTGTCCATGAAGCGCAGCAGCACGGCGATCAGCAGCACCCCCTGCATCTTCGGAAGCTCGATATAGCGGAACACCGCCCATCTCGACGCCTGGTCGATGCGCGCGGCCTGGTAATAGGCCTCCGGGATCGACTGCAGCCCGGCATAGGCCAGCAGCGCGACCAGCGACGTCCAGTGCCAGACATCCATCACGATCACCGTGATCCACGCCGCGAAGGGGTCCGAGGTATAGTTGTAGTCCAGCCCGAGCGCGCTCACCGTCCGGCCAAGCAGCCCGATGTCCACCCGCCCGAAGATCTGCCAGATGGTGCCGACGACGTTGAACGGGATCAGCAGCGGCAGCGCCATCAGGACCAGACAGACAGAGGCCCAGACACCTTTCTTCGGCATGTTCAGCGCCACGTAGATGCCAAGCGGCACCTCGATGGCGAGGATCACCAGCGAAAAGATCGCCTGCCGGCCAAGCGCGTTCCACATCCGGTCCGAGGACAGCATCTCCTCGAACCACTCCAGCCCCGCCCAGAAGAACTGGTTGTTCCCGAAGGTGTCCTGCACGGAATAGTTCACGACGGTCATCAGCGGGATCACCGCCGAAAAGGCCACCAGCACCAGCACCGGCAGAACGAGGAACCACGCCCGGTTGTTCTGTGTCTTCTCCATCAGGCTGCCCTCCGTCCGCTCATTCCGTCACCCCCGGATGTGATCCGCAGGTCTCCCGTTGTGCCGCGTGACCCGTCGCCCGCGGGTTTGACCGGTGGTACCTCGTCATCCTCGAGCACGACCCGTAGCGTTGCAGCGGCGCCCGCTGGCCAGTCGTCGTCGGGCTCGCGCCGAGGAACTTCTGTCACCACGCACATCGCGCCCCATGAGGTCCTCGGACCAAGTCCGAGGATGACGCCGATGCCATCGCAACGCCGCTCCCTCCCCCTGACAGGGGGAGGGCCGGGGAGGGGGTCACGACTCAAACCGCCCCCGCCCGCGCGACAGGACTCCCTCTCCCCCACGGGGGAGAGGGCAGGGGTGAGGGGGAAAGCGCCCTTTGTGAGGGGGGAAGCGCCCTTTGTGAGGGGGAAACCACCCCGCACAAGGCGCAAACCGCCTTCCACGAAGGAATCAGTACCCCGCGCACACGCAACCGAGACCGCACCCATCACGCCACCCCCCGCGCGGGGCGCACCCGCCAGTCGTCGGCGTAGACATTCACCCGCTCCGGCGCAAAGACCACCCGGTCCGCACCGGCCTCCACGGCCATGCCCTCGGGCAGGGTGATGTTCACCGCCCCGGCCTCCGTCTCGCCGCGCACGATGCGATGCCGCCCGACGTCCTCGACCCGCGTCACCCGGATCGGCAGCCCGGCACCGCTGGTCAGCGAACAGAACTCCGGTCGCACGCCGATCTGCACCCGACCCGTCAGCGCGTCGTATCCAAGGCCAAGCGGAACCTCCGCCCCCTTCACCCGCGCCATCGCCCCGGACACCTCCGCATCCAGAATGTTCATGCCCGGAGAGCCGATGAAATAGCCGACGAACGTATGCTCCGGCGTGTCGAACAGCTCCTGCGGGGTGCCCATCTGGACCACCCGCCCGTCGTACATCACCACCACCTTGTCGGCGAAGGTCAGCGCCTCCGTCTGGTCGTGGGTCACGTAGATCATCGTATGCGCGAACTGCCGGTGCAGTGCCTTCAACTGGGTCCTCAGCTCGAACTTCATGTGCGGGTCGATCACCGTCAGCGGTTCGTCGAAGAGGATCGCGTTCACGTCCTCCCGCACCATCCCCCGTCCAAGCGAGATCTTCTGCTTCGCATCTGCCGTCAGTCCGCGCGCCTTGCGGTCCAGCACATCCGCCATGCCGATCATCTCGGCAATCTCGCCGACCCGGCGGGTCACATAGCCCGCGTCCATCCCCCGGTTCCGCAGCGGGAAGGCAAGGTTCTCGCGCACCGTCATCGTGTCGTAGACCACCGGAAACTGGAACACCTGCGCGATGTTGCGCGCCGCCGTCGGCGCGCGGGTCACGTCTTGATCGCCGAACAGCACGCGGCCCTGCGACGGGATCAGCAGCCCCGAGATGATGTTTAGCAGCGTCGACTTCCCGCAGCCCGAGGGGCCGAGCAGCGCATAGGCCCCGCCGTCCTCCCAGACATGGTCCATCTGCTTGAGAGCGTAATCCGCCTCGCCCTTCGGCGCGGGCAGGTAGCTGTGGGCGAGATTGTCGAGCGTGATCCGTGCCATAGTCCCCCCTCAGGCCGCTGCCGCGTAGGGCGCGGGCGCGGCAAGCGCCCCGTCCTCGGTGAACAGGTAGACGAAGGCCGGATCGACACAGACCCGGATCGGCGCGCCGACCTCCGGCGCATGCACGCCTTCCACCAGGCCGACCCACTTCGCCCCGGCATGGTCGAGATGCAGGAAGGTCTCCGACCCGGTGATCTCGATCCCCGACAGCGTGCAGTCGAAGACCACGGCCTCGCCGGTGTTGTGCCCCTCCATCTCAACGTGGTTGGGCCGGAACCCGGCGATGTAACGTCCGTCCGGCAGATCGGCCAGCGCGCCCGCCGCCGGGGCGTTCACCGCCGACCCGAAGGACAGCCGATGCCCCGATTTCTCAAGCGCGATGAAGTTCATCGGCGGATCGGAAAACACCCGCGCCGTCACCCGGTCCCCGGGCTTGCGGTAGACCTCCGACGTCGAGCCGAACTGCGTCACCCGGCCCTCCCAGAGCGCGGCGGTGTTGCCGCCCAGAAGCAGCGCCTCCTCCGGTTCGGTCGTGGCATAGACGAAGATCGCGCCCGAGGCCTCGAAGATGCGCGGAATCTCCACCCGAAGCTCCTCGCGCAGCTTGTAATCGAGGTTGGCGAGCGGTTCGTCCAGCAGCACCAGCCCCGCGTCCTTCACCAGCGCCCGGGCCAGCGCGCAGCGCTGCTGCTGCCCGCCCGAAAGCTCAAGCGGTTTCCGGTCCAGCATCGGCGTCAGCTTCATCAGCTCCGCCGTTTCGCGCACACGGGCGTCGACCTCGGCCCTGCCGACCTTCATCAGCCGCAGGGGGGACGCGATGTTGTCGTAGACCGTCATCGCCGGATAATTGATGAACTGCTGATAGACCATGGCGACGCGCCGGTCCTGCACGCGCATGCCCGTCACGTCCTGCCCGTCCCAGAACACCCGCCCCTCGGTCGGCTGGTCCAGCCCCGCCATCAGCCGCATCAGTGACGTCTTGCCCGACAGCGTCGGCCCGAGCAGTACGTTCATCGTGCCCTTCTGCAGCGTCAGGTCGGTCGGATGGATATGCGTTCGGCCCCCGACCACCCGGCTCACGCCTTTCAGCTCCAGCGTCATGCCGCGCCTCCCTGTGCTGCCACGCTGACACCCGGCACTGCCGGTGCGCCGCGCAGGCGGTCCGCCATGTAGGTGCCAAGCGCCTCGATCTGCGCCTTGGTCATCCGCAGCCCCAGCTTGGTGCGCCGCCAGACGACATCCTCCGCCGTGCGCGCCCATTCCCGGTCCATCAGCCAGCCGACCTCCGCCTCGCTCAGCGTCGCGCCGAAGTCGCGCCCCAGCCCGCCCGCATCCCGCGCCGCGCCAAGGATCTGCCGCGCTTCCGTGCCGTAATGCCGGATCATCCGCTCTGCCCACTTCTCGCCAAGGAAGGGATAGTCGCGCGCCAGCCCTTCCGTGACCCGGCCGGTCTCCGTCACCGCGAAATCCCCGCCCGGCAGCGTGACCCCGGCGGTCCAGTCGCCGCCCGCCGCGGGAAAATAGGGGGCAAGCTTCGCCAGAGCGCTTTCCGCCAGCCGCCGGTAGGTGGTGATCTTGCCGCCGAAGACGTTCAGCAGGGGCACCGCCCCGTCGCTGTCCGCCACCGTCAGCACGTAATCCCGCGTCGCAGCCGTGGCCGAACTCGCCCCGTCATTGTAAAGCGGCCGCACCCCGGAATAGGTCCAGACGATATCCTCGCGCGTCACCGGCCGGTCGAAATACTGCGATGCGAAGGCGCAGAGGTAATCCTTCTCCGCATCCGTGCAGACCGCCTCGGACGGCGCGCCGTCGTGATCCTGATCCGTGGTGCCGATCAGGGTGAAGTCCTGTTCGTAGGGGATGGCGAAGATGATCCGCCCGTCCGTGCCCTGGAAGAAATAGCAGCGGTCATGATCGAACAGCCGCCGCGTCACGATATGGCTGCCGCGCACCAGCCGCACATGCGCCCGGTCGTTCATCCGCACGGTCTGCCGCAGCACATCGTCTACCCAGGGCCCGCCCGCGTTGACCAGCGCCCGCGCCATGTGGATCCGCGAACCCTCCGGCCCCTCCGTCGTGATCCGCCACAGCGCACCGTCCCGCACCGCTTCGGTGACCTTCGTACGCACCATGACCTCGGCCCCGCGCGCCTCCGCGTCCCGCGCGTTCAGCACGACCAGTCGCGCGTCCTGCACCCAGCAATCGGAATATTCATAGGCAAAGGCAAAGCGGTCGTTCAGCGCCACCCCCGCCGCGTCGGAGCCGAGGTCGACCCGCCGCGTGCCCGGCAGCACCTTCCGCCCGCCAAGGGTGTCGTACAGGACAAGGCCAAGCCGGATCAGCCAGGCCGGACGCCGCCCCTTCATCCAGGGCATGACCAGCGACAGCAGGCGCGAGGTCGGCGTGTCGTTCTCGAACCGCATGTCCCGGTGGATCGGCAGAACGAACCGCATCGGCCAGCTGATATGCGGCATGGCCGACAGCAGCACCTCGCGCTCCTTCAGCGCCTCGCGGACCAGCCGGAATTCGAAATACTCGAGATAGCGCAGCCCGCCGTGAAACAGCTTGGTCGAGGCTGAGGAGGTTGCCTGTCCGAGATCGCCCATCTCCGCCAGCGCCACGGACAGGCCGCGACCGGCCGCGTCCCGCGCGATCCCGCATCCGTTGATCCCTCCACCGATGATGAACAGATCGACGGGCTCTGTCTGGCCCTGTCCGGTCGTCACGTCGCGCCTCCCTCGCTCGTGCCCGAAAAGACAGCGAGTCTGCCGGCCATGTCAAAGGGAAATTTTCGTTTTTGCGCGTTTTTACCGTATCGAACGCAAAAGCGCGCATGAACACAGTATTTCGCAGGTGCAGCGAAAGTCGCTGCTGACAGGCCCCGCGACCTGTGGCAATGCTGAAATCCGGAGGACCACAATGGCGCTCAACATCCGGCAGACCGAGATCCTGGAAATCGCCCGCAACGAGGGCCGCGTCGGGGTGGAGGCGCTGGCCGAGCGTTTCTCCGTCTCCCTCCAGACCATCCGCCGCGACCTGTCGGACCTCGCCGATGCGGGCCACCTGGATCGGGTGCACGGCGGCGCGGTTATGCGCACCGGCGTGGTCAACTACGCCTACGAGGAACGCCGCCGCATGCACGAGGACGCGAAGGCCGCCATCGGCCGCGCCTGCGCTCGTGCGATCCCCGACAACAGCTCCGTCATCCTCAACCTCGGCACCACGACCGAGGCGGTGGCGCGCGAACTGCTCGGCCACCGCAACATCACCGTGGTCACCAACAACATCAACGTCGCCAACATCCTGCTCGCCAACGAAAGCTGCGACATCATCGTCGCCGGCGGCAACCTGCGCCGCTCCGACGGCGGTCTGGTCGGCCACCTGACGGCGGATCTGTTCACCCAGTTCAAGGCGGATTTCGCGGTGATCGGCACGTCGGCGCTGGACGAGGAGGGCGACATGCTCGACTACGACCTCGCCGAGGTCCGGGTCAGCCGGATGATCCTGCGCCAGGCCCGCCGCACCTTCCTCGTGACCGACGCGTCCAAGCTGACCCGCACCGCGCCGGTTGTCCTCGGCTCCCTGTCCGAGGTCGACACGGTCTTCACCGACGCCCCCCTTCCCGAACGGCTCGACGCGCTCTGCGCGGAATGGGGCACGACGGTAACGGTCGCGGCGTAACGCACCCGCCCGCGCAAGGGACCGGCCCCCGGCTTCCACCCCTCACCCCGTCATCCTCGGGCCCGACCCGAGGATCCCTCCGCCGCCTCTCACCCGGTCCCCGGACTTGATCCGGGGACCTTGAGGGATGGATCGGGCGGGAGAAGATCCGGGGCCTGACCCGAGCATGACGGGGTGCTGTGCCGCGGGGTGAAGACCTCGGATCAAGTCCGACTATGACGCCCTCCCGCCACCCCGCGCGCAACGTCACTCCCTCTCCCCACGGGGGAGAGGGCCGGGGTGAGGGGGGCGTCGGCAAGTGCGAGAGGCCCCGAAGCCGCCGTTACCCCTTCAGCTTCCCTCTCAGAAATGTCCGGATATCCAGCCGGTCCTTCTCGTCCATCGAGACATAGACAAGCGCCATGTTCGTCCGTTCCCGCACCATCTCGCCCGGATAGGGCAGGTAGCTGAGCTCCCGCGATCCGAACGAAGGCGAGGCCGTGCCGACCTGCCATTCCGTCGTCAGCTCCACGTCCACCAGCTTCAGGGCGGTTGCCCCGCCGGTCCCGGGCCGTTCCAGCGGCACCCCGGCCAGCCGCAGGTAGGCCGCCTTGTCGGCGGCCTTCACGAAACCGTCTATGAACTGGGTCGCCAGCACCTGCAGGTCGGCCGCGTCGTCGTGATGGTGCAGATGCGAATGCAGGTGATCCGCGTCCTGCGGATGATTGTGATCGTGCGGATGATGGTGGTCGTGATGGTCATGGTGATGATCATGCGGCATGCCGGGTTCCTCCCTGCCATCCAACGTTTCGTCTTGCCGGAAATATCCCGGGGAGCGCGAGGGGCAGGCCCCTCGCTCCCGCCATCTCCATCACTGCGGCTTCAGAAATGCGGCGCATCATTCGACCAACGCTTCCCCGAGAACTCCCCGTGCGGAATGCTCACCGGCTTGTCGATATGCTGCTTGTGCTTGCCGAGCGTGCCATGCGCCACCATCGCCCCCAGGACGTCCACGATCACCCGCGTCCCCATCAACGCCGTGATGTCCGAGGTGTCGTAGGGCGGCGAGACCTCGACCAGTTCCATCCCGCAGATCCCCTGCGCCGCGACCTTGGACGCCAGCGCCAGGGCCTCGCGCGGCAGGAACCCGCCCGGTTCCGGCCAGCCGGTGCCGGGCACGAAACCGCAGTCGATACTGTCGATGTCGAAGGACATGTAGACCATGTCCACCCCGTCCCAGGCCATCTCCAGCGCCATTTCTGCGGTCTTGTCGATGCCCATCTTCTCCATGTCCGACATGGTGATGATGTTGGTCTGGCGTTCGCGCGCGACCTTCACCGCCTCGCGCGGGACCTGCCAGCCGCCGATGCCGACCTGCACGAGGTTCTTGGCTGGCACGTTCGGCAGGTTGGTCGAATGGAACCACGGCGTGGTGTGCATCCGCTCGTCCAGATCCTTCTCCTGGATGTCGGCATGCCGGTCGAAATGCACGATCCCGATCTTCTTGGAGGTGCACTCGGCGATCCCCCGCACACAGGGAAAGCCGATGGAGTGATCCCCCCCGATCATGATCGGCAGGGAACCCGAGGAGAACACATGGCTCACCGCCCGCGAAATCTGGTCGAAACTCTTTTCGAGGTTCGCCGGGATGGTGAACACGTCCCCCGCATCGCACAGCGTCATCTGCTCCCGCAGGTCGACCCCGATCTCGTAATTGTAAGGCGTGTACAAGGCAGAGATCTTGCGCACCCCCTGCGGCCCGAACCGTGTGCCCGGCCGGTAGGTCGTGCCGCCGTCGAACGGTATCCCCAGAACGGTGGCGTCGTAATTCGCCACCTCCAGCACGTCCTCCGCATAGGGCGCCTTCAGGAAGGTGTTGATCCCCGCGTAATGCGGCAGCTCTCCGCGCGCGAAGGTCGGGATCGACTTGTCCTCGATCGACTCGGCGCCGGTCAGGCCCATGCGCAGGGCCCATCTCCGCTCTTCCTCCCAACGATCGCCGGGGATGTCCTTCTCCGCCTGCATGGCCTTCCAGCCAAGCAGCTTGGTCAGGTCCGGATGATGCGCGCGGCGGTCGGGCAGATGCCGGTCGCGCGGATGGTGGGAACGGGTTCGGTCGGAAAACATCTCTGTCTCCTAAAGTCTTGGCCCCGTCGGGGCGGCTTCCGGGCCTTGGTGGTCCCTGACCGCGGAGCCCGGCAGCGCGGAGAGGGGGAACTCCGGCGCGAGGCCGGGGAACTGGTCGAGAAGGTGCTGGAACGGCATCCCGCCATCCCGTGCATCGAAATCGTAGGTCACGGTGGCACCGTACCGGTCGGGATAGTCTGCGTCCCATCTGGTCTTGTCAAAGACCAGAACACGGTCGCCCAGCTTGAAGCCCTCGGACAGGTCGTGGGTGACCATGAAGACGGTCATGCCCGTCTCGGCCCGCAGCTCCATCAGGAAGTCATGCATCTGCAGCCGCGTACCAGGATCGAGCGCGCCGAAAGGTTCGTCCAGCAGCAGGATGCGCGGCCGTGCGGCAAGTGCCTGCCCGATGGCCAGGCGCTGTTGCATGCCCCCCGACAGCGTCGCCGGATATTGCCCGGCGACATGCGACAGGCCGATCCGCGCCAGCACCGCGTCGGCGCGGGCCAGCGCCGCTCGGCGTTCGGCGCCGAAGAATCGCCCCGAGGCCCGCTCAAAGCTTTCTCCGGCAACGATATTCTCGCGCACGGTCATATGGGGAAAGACCGAATACCGCTGGAACACCACCCCGCGCTCGCGCCCCGGTTCGACGGCGGGCGGATTGCCGTCGATGCGGATTTCGCCCTTCACGGGCCGCTCCTCTGCCAGCAGCAACCGCAGGAAGGTGGACTTGCCGCAGCCCGAGGCGCCGACGATGGACACGAACTCCCCCTCCGCCACGTCGAGGTTCACCCGTTCGAGGATCGGCCGGTCCCCGTAGCTCTGGAAGATGTTGCGGACGGAGACGAAGGTCATCTGCGGACACCCCCTCCCTCTCCCTCCCCCCGCCGGGGGGAGGGAAGCACAGCTGTCGGATCAATGCGCATACTGGCACCACAGGCGCGGGTCCCCCTCCCCCTGACAGGGGGAGGGCCGGGGAGGGGGCGCACCACCGCCCTCACAACCCCGCCCCCGTCCACGGAAACGCCCGCCGCGCCAGAAGCCGCAGCAGCCAGTCCATCACGAAGGCCAGCGCCGTGATCCAGATCACGTAGGTCAGGATCACATCCATCGCGAGATACCGCCGCACAAGGAAAATCCGGTAGCCAAGCCCGACCTCCGATGCGATCGCCTCTGCCGCGATCAGAAACAGCCAGGCGGGGCCAAGCGCCAGCCGGATGCACTGGATCAGCCGCGGCATCACCTGCGGCAGCACCACCCGGCTGGCGATCACCCGGGACGACGCGCCGAGCGTTTCCGCCTTCACGATCATCTCCCGCGGGATCTCCATCGTGCGCCCCGCAAGGTCGCGGATCATCACCGGGGTGATGCCGACCACGATCAGCACGACCTTGGACACCTCGCCCAGGCCGAAGACGATGAACAGGATCGGCAGCACCGCCAGCGGCGGCACCATCGACACCACCGCGACGAAGCCCGAGAAGGTTTTGCGCACGTGTGGAAGCAGCCCGATCCCGATGCCCGCGACCAGCGACACCAGCGCCGCGATCCCCACGCCAAGCGCCAGTCGCCGCAGCGACGCGCCGGTGTCATGCCACAGCAGGATCGCCCCCGTCCGCCGGTCGCCCTCGGTGAACAGCCGCCCCGCCGTCTCCGCGATCTTCGTCAGTGACGGCAGCAGCCGGTCCTGCGGGTTCGCCGCCAGCCGGATCTCGGAGCTCACCGAATAGGCGACCAGCGCCGCAAGGAAGGGCAGCGCGGCGAGCACGAGAGCCAGGACACGGCCGGGATGTCGATTGATCAGGCGCATGGCGGACGAGAAATGACCAGATGACCGGATTTGGTCATCTGGTCATTTTTTCACAGTTCGCCCGCAATCGCCATGTCGGCGAATTCGGTGGTGAAGCGGAACTTCACGTTCCCCGCATCGCCCGAGGTGTCCCCGCCGACATATTCCACCCCGACGAAATCGGCCGAGGGCGCGCCTTCCCCAAGGATGCCCTTGTCGAACAGGAACTCCGCCACCGTGGTCATGGTGCCCGGCAGGTCCGAGGTTTCGACAAATTCCTTCATGGATTCAGGTGTGTAGAACATCGCCGTCGCCGCCAGCTGGCGCTTGTAACCCTCAAGGTCCGTGCCCGCGGCCTCTGCCATCTCCGTCAGGGCGGCGTCGCCCTCTGCCGAGCCCGAGGACATGAGCGCCATCGTCTCGAACCACGCGCCCGTCACCGCCTTGCCGAAATCGGGATTGGCAGCCAGCACCTCGGTGTTCACGAACATGATGTCGATGATTTCTCCGGGAATGTCGGAACTATCGTAAAGCTTTGTCGCCTCTGGTTTTTCCATGATCGTTTCGACCAGTGGGTTCCAGGTCACGACGGCCTCCACGTCGTCCGTTTCAAACGCCGCGATCATGTCCGCGTCCGAGGTGTTGATCACCCCGCCGAGATCCGCCTCGCTCATCCCGACCTGGTCCAGCGCGCGGGCCAGCAGGTAATGCGACACCGACAGTTCCACCAGGTTCACCGGCTTCCCCTTGAGCGAGCCGAGATCGCCTTCGCCCTTCAGGATGATCGCGTCATTGCCGTTGGAATAATCCCCTACGATCAACGCGGTAGAATCCACGCCCGACCCCGCCGGGATCGACAGCGCGTCCATGTTGGTGGCCGACACGCCGTCGAAGGCGCCGGCGGTGAACTGGTTGATCGACTCGATGTAGTCGTTGATCTGCACGATCTCGACGTCGATTCCGTATTTCTCGGCCCACTTGTCCATGATGCCGGAGCTTTCGATGTAGCCCCAGGGCATCCACCCGGCGTAGATCGTCCAGGCCAGCTTGAACTCGGTCCTTTCCTGCGCCGCGGCGGGCAGGGCCGCGAGAGTGGCCAGCGCGGCGGCGGCAAGCTTTTGTTTCAGCATGATAAAATTCCCCGTCGTGCGTTCCGCAAATTATGTGAAAGGCCGACCGCAGGCGGAACATGGAAAGCTGGCGCGGGCGACCCGACGCAGTTCTCTCCCGGGATTTTGCCCCGCCGTGTACCGGGGCGGAGTTTGCCGCCCGGCGGCATCTCTCGGACCTGACCCAAATTTGGCGGAACCCTAGACACCCTGCCTCCCCAGGGCAGCACAGCGCGCCGGTTCAAGTAAAGCGCCATGATCGTTCGCGCGCCGCCCGCACCGGATCCTGCCGAAAGATTGGGCAGTCTCCGCCGGTTTGATCCCGATCAAGGCCGCGCGTGAGGAATCGGTATCCTCTGCTCCCGGCACAGAGAAAAGGACCAAGCCCATGTCGAACACGCCCCATGAACTGCACGACGAATTCCCCGACCTCGCCGACCGCATCACCATGCTGAAACAGGTCGATGCGCATTTCGACCGCATGGCCGACCGCTACCACGCGCTGAATCGCCAGATTCACCGGGCCGAGACGAATGTGGAGCCGATGGACGACCTCACCATGATCGGCCTTCGCAAGGAACGCGGGACGCTGAAGGACAGCATCTACGCCATGCTGCGTTCTGTTCAGCCGACCTCGTAGGGCAGGGTGCCGCGGGCGTTGACGTTTATGGTCAGCCGCCGTTCCAGCGGCGGCACCGACCGCTGGTGGCAATGCTCCCGCTCGCAGATCCGGCAGGAGATTCCGATCGGTTCGAAGGTTTCCGGCCGGGTCAGGTCCAGATCGTCCGCGTAGACAAGGGCAGAGGCATGGCTGACCTCGCATCCAAGGGCAATGGCGAACCGCCGGTCCGGTGCGCCCCAGCTTCCGCCCGGCTTGCTCACGTCCCGCGCGATGGAAATGTAGCGCACCCCGTCCGGCGTTTCCGCCAACTGGCGCAGAAACCGGCCCGGCGTCTCGAAGGCGCGGTGTACGTTCCATAGCGGACAGGCCCCGCCGAACCGCGCGAACTGCAGCCGCGTGGCCGAATGCCGCTTGGTGATCGTGCCCGCCTGATCGACCCGCACGAAGAAGAAGGGGATTCCCTTCGCGCCGGGCCGTTGCAGGGTGGAGAGCCGATGGGCCACCTGCTCGATGGAGGCGCCGAACCGCAGGGCGAGGATTTCCACGTCATGCCTTACCTCGCGCGCGGCGTCGAGGAACGGGCCATAGGGCATCAGCGCCGCCCCGGCGAAGTAGTTGGCCAGCCCGATCTTCGCGATGGCCCGCGCGGCGTCGGACTGGAAGCGGGCGAAATCCAGCGTCGCCTCGATCAGCTTGTCATATTCCAGCAGCGCCAGCTGCAGCAGCAGCTGGAACGTCTGGGTTTCCGGCGCGGCGCGGCGCGACAGGGTCAGCCGCTTGGTGTCGGGATCGTAGCTGCGCAGCGCGGGCGTGTCGGCAAAGGCGACGGTGATCCCGCTGTTGCCAAGCCGGGACACCGCGCGCACCCGGATGTTGCGGTCGGGCTGGGCCGGGGTGGCAAAGCTTTCCGCCGCGCGATCGACCGCGTCGATGTAGTTGTCGCAGTAGTGGAAGAAATCCCGCACCTCGTCCCAGGGGGAGGGCAGGGTGCGCGCGTCTTCCCGCCCCAGTGCCTCGTCCAGGGAGGCGAGACGTTCGTGCGTCTGCCGGTAGGCGCGGTGCAGGTGCAGGAAGGCGCGGGCAAGGGCGGGAGCGTTCGATGCGGTGAGCCGCAGGTCCGGCAGAGGCGGGGCGACATCGGCCAGGATCGGATCCGCCATCGCCTCGCGCATGTCGGACACCAGCCGTTCGCTGTCCCCGGTGGACAGTTCGGTGACGTCGAACCCGAATTCCTGCGCCAGGGCCAGCACCACGGTGGTCGACACCGGACGGTTGTTGTTTTCCATCTGGTTGAGATAGGGAAGGGACACGCCGAGCTTCCCGGCGAAATCCTTCTGCGTCAGCCCGAGCCGTTGCCGCGTTTCGCGAAGCTTTGCCCCGGCGTAGAGTTTCTTGGTCGCCATGCCCATCCCGGATTTGCAGTTTGCTGATTAGCGAGGCTAGCTTTGCAAAGATCGGTGGACAAGCGGTTAACGTGCCCCGGCGGGGACTACATCATCCGCAGGCCAAGCTGCCGTTCCCGCCAGATCACCAGCAGGATCGACCCCAGCCCCGCGACCACGGTCAGGAACATGATCCACAGCAGGGGGAACTCTCCACTGCCCGGTGTCAGCATGGCCCCCGCCAGCGCCGAAAGCGCCGCGCCGCCGAGGATCTGGATCGACCCGCCCAGCCCAGACGCCGTGCCCGCCAGATGCGGTCGCACCGACAGCATCCCCGACGTGCCCGAGGGGATCACCAGCCCGTTGCCAAGCCCGACGAAGGTCATGAAGCCGAAGAAGACGAAGGGGGACGACAGGCCGCCGTAGGACAGCGCCAGCGCCGACGCGAGGCCGATCCCGACGATCAGCGTGCCGGCGAGAATCATCCGGTTCACCCCGACCCGCGTTGCGTAGAGGCCGGTCAGCCAGTTGCCGAGGAAATACCCGATCGCCGGCGCCCCGGTGAAGTATCCGAACTGCGCCGGGGTCATCCCGAAGACATTGGAGGCCACGTAGGGCGCGCCGCCGAGGAAGGCGAAGAACGCGCCCGAGGAAAAGGCCGTCGCAAGGCAGTAGCCCCAGAAGCGGGGGGAGGTCAGCAACTCGGGATATTCCGCGAACTGGCCCCAGAGCGACCGGTCGCTTGGCGTCCCGGTTTCGCCGAGGTCGACCCAGACGATGACGAAGACAGCCGCGCCGAAGGCGAGCAGCACCCAGAAGGTCGATTTCCAGCCGAAGGCCTGATCCAGCAACCCGCCGATGGCCGGGGCGACCATGGGCACGACCGACATGCCCATGACCACGTAACCCAGCATGGAGGCCGCCTTTTCCGCGCTGTTCATGTCCCGCACGATCGCCCGCGACAGCACCATGGCCACGGCGACGGTGGCCTGCAGGCAGCGGAAGATCAGGAAGGTGGTGATGTCTGGCGCGTAGAGGCAGCCGAGTGTCGCGACGCAGAACACCGCCAGCCCCCACAGGATCACCGGACGCCGCCCGTACTTGTCCGCGATCGGTCCGACGAACAGCTGCAGGACTCCGTTCACCGCAAGGAACACCGCGACGGACAGCTGCACGTAGCGGTATTCGGTGCCGAAATGTTCGGTCATGCTGGGCAGCGACGGCAGGAAGATGTTCATCGCAAGCGCGGTCATCGACGCCAAAAGGATCAGCGTCACCAGATGCGGCGGGGTGCGGTTTTCTGAGCGGATGTCGGGCATGTCTCGGGCTTTCGGGCCCTGACGGGCAGCGCCGGACACCATGTCCCCTGCCGCCGGGATGTGCAAGATGTGGCGGTCGGATCCTTTTGCACCTCCGGGGGTGGTGTTTTTGCACGGCCGCGCCGCGGGCCGCAGCGGTTAGCTGATTTGCAGTTTTCCTCACTGATCGTTGCAAGGCTTTGCAAATTTGCCAAATCGCCCCTTTGTTCAAGCGACAACTGGGAATATGGTCCCGCGCATGCCGCAACGGACCGGAGCGAAAGGGAGCCACTCATGAAGGACATTCTTCAGGAATTGCAGGAGCGCCGGGAGTCGGCCCGTCTGGGCGGCGGCCAGAAGCGGATCGACGCGCAGCACGCCAAGGGCAAGCTGACCGCACGCGAACGGATCGAACTGCTGCTCGACGCGGACAGTTTCGAGGAGTTCGACATGTTCGTCGCGCATCGCTGCACCGATTTCGGGATGGAGGAGCAGCGTCCCTACGGCGACGGCGTCGTCACGGGATGGGGCACGATCAACGGCCGCATGGTCTATGTCTTTTCGCAGGATTTCACCGTCTTCGGCGGCTCACTCTCTGAAACCCATGCCCAGAAGATATGCAAGATCATGGACATGGCGATCCAGAACGGCGCGCCGGTCATCGGGTTGAACGATTCCGGCGGGGCACGGATCCAGGAGGGCGTTGCCTCTCTCGCCGGGTATGCCGACGTGTTCCAGCGCAACATCATGGCCTCCGGCGTGGTACCACAGATTTCCGTCATCATGGGGCCCTGCGCCGGCGGCGCGGTCTATTCCCCGGCGATGACCGACTTCATCTTCATGGTGAAGGACAGCTCCTACATGTTCGTCACCGGCCCCGACGTGGTGAAGACCGTGACGAACGAGGTCGTGACCGCCGAGGAACTGGGCGGTGCCTCCACCCACACGAAGAAATCCTCCGTCGCTGACGGCGCGTTCGAGAACGATGTCGAGGCGCTGGCCGAGGTCCGCCGCCTTGTCGACTTCCTTCCCCTCAACAACCGCGAAAAGCCCCCGGTCCGCCCCTTCTTCGACGAACCGGGCCGGATCGAGACCTCTCTCGACACGCTGATCCCGGAGAACGCGAACTCCCCCTACGACATGAAGGAACTGATCCTGAAGGTCGCGGACGAGGGCGATTTCTACGAGATCCAGGAGGATTTCGCGAAGAACATCATCACCGGCTTCATCCGGCTCGAAGGCCAGACGGTCGGCGTGGTCGCGAACCAGCCGATGGTGCTGGCCGGGTGTCTGGATATCGACAGCTCCCGCAAGGCCGCGCGCTTCGTCCGCTTCTGCGATGCGTTCGAGATCCCGATCCTCACCTTCGTCGACGTCCCCGGCTTCCTGCCCGGGACGGGGCAGGAATATGGCGGGGTCATCAAGCATGGTGCGAAACTGCTGTTCGCCTATGGTGAGGCAACGGTCCCCAAGGTCACCGTCATCACCCGCAAGGCCTATGGCGGCGCCTATGACGTGATGGCGTCGAAACACCTGCGCGGCGACTTCAACTACGCCTGGCCGACGGCAGAGATCGCCGTGATGGGCGCGAAAGGCGCGGTGGAGATCCTCTATCGCTCCGAACTCTCCGACAAGGAGAAGATCGCCGAGCGCACGAAGAACTACGAGGACCGCTTCGCCAACCCCTTCGTCGCGGCCGAGAAAGGCTTCATCGACGAGGTCATCCAGCCGCGTTCGACCCGCCGCCGGGTCGCCCGCGCCTTTGCCTCTCTGCGGGGCAAGAAGCTGCAGAACCCCTGGAAAAAGCACGACAACATTCCGCTCTGAAGGTCTGATGACGCGCAACAACTGGCATATCCTGCGCGCGGATCGCGCGGTCACGGTGGCGCGGGTCCTGCCCGTTCGCTTCGACCTGCGCGAGACGACGCGGCTGCCCGCGGGGGCGGTGTCGCTGACCCGGCTGGCGCAGCAGGTGCGGCAGGACGTCTGGCGTGCGCTGCGCCGGATGGGCGGTTTTGCACCGGCGGTGCGTGTCAGCCATGAAATGGACACGATCCTGGTGGAAGCCGGGGGGCGGACGGAGCGCCGCGCCCCCGCCCGCGCAGGGGAGGACCTGCGCGCGGTGCTGGAGGATCCGGACAATCGCCGACGCTGGCTGGCCCACGCGGGCCGGCGGGCGCAGGCACTGGTTATCGTCGCGGCCATGGGGGTGCCCTGCACCGCCGCGACCACGGTCCGGGGTCAGGAGGAGACCCCGGCCGTGCCATCCGGTCTGCCGATGACGCTTCAGGAGGCGCGAGAGGAGCTGCAGCCCGACGGTACGCTCTGGCTGCGGCTGCGCTATGTGGCGCCGGATCTGGCGACGGGTGGCTATGCCGCGGTAGCTGACGACTTTGCCGCGCTCTGCGCGACGCAGGCCCTTGGATACCCCACGACGGACGGGCAAAAACCCGCTCAGGCGGTGATCTCGATCGCCTCCGCCCCGGTCGATTTCGCCACCACGGCGCCCGGCGTGATGCAGGTCTTCGAAGCCTTCCGGATCGAGAATGACACATGCGTTTGGGAGGAATTCTGATGCCCATACAAAATCTGGGGATCATCGTCCGGACTGCCTGTGTCGCTGCGACTTTCCCGTCACAGGATTCGCGACCCCCGCGCGCCCCGTATGAAACCGTTTTGATTTGGGCTATGTTTGGGTCAGGCGTTTCCCAAGACGCGCCCACAATCCGACGGAGCGGGGAATTTCCCGGCCTCCGTTCGGTTGGCAGTTTGAACAGGAGAACCAGATGTCCAAGAGCATCAAAATCGTTTTCGCCCTGGGTCTCGTCGCCCTCGGCGCCGCTTGTGCCCAGCCGGAGCCCGAGTACGTTCAGGTCGCACCCGAGCCGATCTCGTCCGAACCGGTCTACACCGGCAAGTACAAGTAAGCACTACCGGGGCGCGGCCTCACGGCCCGCCCCGTTCCCCGCCTGCGCGCCCTTGATCCCGTCCGTGATCCGGAGGGCGCCATGCTGAAGCATCGCGGGTTCCCCGGCCGTCTGCCGGGATCGGATTTCCAGTTCACCATCCGCCGCGCCAACCCGCGCGGTGTCACGCCGATCATCCGGCGCGAACGGTTCCGTGACCGCAAGGCCATCGACCGCAAGGCGGACGAGGTCTTTTTGACCGCGCTCTGGGACCATTTCGGGACCGACCCTTTCGAACGCGGCAACCTCGACGCCGGCCGCCTGTCCTGGCTGTTCGGGCGCGAGGTCGTCCCGGCAGAGGACCCGTTCGACCCCGCCGATTACGACGCGCTTCTCAGGATAGACGAGGCGGTTGCCCGCCGGTCTTTCCCGCAGGCCTTCGAACCGACGGAGTGGGACGACGCGGAAGAAGAGGACGACAGGGAGGAGGACTGGTGATCCGGATCGCCCCCGCCCCGCGTCTCAGCCCCAAGTTGAGCAGGTTTTTGCCAAGCCCCGGCGAATTCAGGCAGATTCCGGCCCAAGAAGTCGACGATTTCGCACGGCACTTTTCCGCACCGGGAATCGGATGCAGCATCCGTCTGGTCGCCTTCGGGCCTGTCCCGGTCCGGAACGCGGCATGTCACTACCGTTACCCTTCCCTAACAGGGCGGTCTGATGTCCCCAAGGTCAGACCGCCCGCCCTTTTTCCGGACCACTGTCAAAGCGCCCGGCTCCGCCCCGCGGGGACTCGGCGATTTCCTGCTCGCGTCGAAACATCGCGGGAACTTTTCCGCGCGCGGCGTGTTATCTCCCGGATACGCAAATTTCGAGGAGTAACGGAACAATGCGCAGAGCAAAAATCATCGCCGTCGCCTTTGCAGGTTTTGCAGGGCTCGCGGCTTGCGGAGACACCGTCGGGGAACAGGCCCTCGCAGGCGGTGGTACGGGCGCTGCCGCGGCAGCACTCACGGGCGGCAATGTCGGCACCGGCGCGCTGGTCGGGGCAGGTGCAAACATCGCGTACTGCCAGACCAACCCGAGCGCATGCCCGAGCCTCAACTGATTTTACGCTGAACACCGCGCGCCGGGGCCAGTCCCCGGCCGCACCGAAAACGACGAACCCCGTAGCAGCCTGCGCTGCCGCGGGGTTTTTGCATGCACGACCGCCGCGGAACGCCCGCGGCCAGGAACCGGGAAGGGACTGACATGTTCGATAAAATCCTGATCGCCAACCGGGGGGAGATCGCCTGCCGCGTCATCAAGACGGCGCGCAAGATGGGCATCAAGACCGTGGCGATCTATTCGGACGCGGACAAGAACGCGCTGCACGTGGCGATGGCGGACGAAGCCGTCCACATCGGCCCGCCGCCCGCCAACCAGTCCTATATCGTCATCGACAAGGTGATGGCCGCGATCAGGGAAACCGGCGCGCAGGCGGTTCACCCGGGCTACGGCTTTCTGTCCGAAAACCCCAAGTTCGCCGAGGCGCTTGAAAAGGCCGGCGTTGCCTTCATCGGCCCCCCGGTCAAGGCGATCGAGGCCATGGGCGACAAGATCACCTCCAAGAAGATCGCGCAGGAGGCCGGAGTCAGCACCGTCCCCGGCTACATGGGGTTGATCGCAGACGCGGACGAGGCGGTGAAGATCTCGGGCGAGATCGGTTATCCCGTCATGATCAAGGCCTCTGCCGGCGGCGGCGGCAAGGGCATGCGCATCGCCTGGAACGAGACGGAGGCGCGCGAGGGTTTCCAGTCCTCCAAGAACGAGGCGGCAAACAGCTTTGGCGATGACCGCATCTTCATCGAGAAGTTCGTGACCCAGCCGCGCCACATCGAAATTCAGGTTCTGTGCGACGGCCACGGCAACGGCATCTACCTGGGCGAGCGGGAATGTTCGATCCAGCGACGGAACCAGAAGGTTGTCGAGGAAGCGCCGTCGCCGTTCCTTGACGAGGCGACCCGCAAGGCCATGGGCGAACAGGCCGTCGCGTTGGCCAAGGCGGTCGGCTATGCCTCCGCAGGCACCGTTGAATTCATCGTCGACGGAGAGCGGAACTTCTACTTCCTCGAAATGAACACGCGCCTGCAGGTGGAACATCCGGTGACCGAACTGATCACCGGTGTCGATCTGGTCGAACAGATGATCCGCGTCGCCAACGGCGAAAAGCTGACCATGACGCAGGACGACGTGAAGCTGACGGGCTGGGCCATCGAAAACCGGCTCTATGCGGAGGATCCCTATCGCGGTTTCCTCCCCTCCATCGGCCGCCTGACCCGCTACCGCCCGCCGGCGGAGGTCGCGGCCGGCCCGCTGCTTCAGAATAAGAAGTGGCAGGGTGAGGCCCCGACGGGTGAAACCGCGGTCCGCAACGATACCGGCGTCTACGAGGGCGGCGAGATCTCCATGTACTACGACCCGATGATCGCCAAGCTCTGCACCTGGGGCCCGACCCGCGAGGCGGCGATCGAGGCGATGCGTGTCGCTCTCGACAGTTTCGAGGTGGAGGGGATCGGCCACAACCTGCCCTTCGTCGCCGCCGTGATGGATCATCCCAAGTTCATCGACGGCGCCATGACCACCGCCTTTATTGCCGAGGAATATCCCGACGGTTTCGAAGGCGTGACCCTGGAAGAACCCGCGCTGAAGCGTATCGCCGCTGCCTGCGCCGCGATGAACCGCGTGGCCGAGATCCGGCGCACCCGCGTCTCGGGCCGCATGGACAACCACGAACGCAAGGTCGGCGACGCCTGGAATGTCGCCCTGCAGGGACAGGAGTTCGAGACGACCGTTTCCGCCTACACCGGCGGCGCGACGGTCAGCTTCGCGGACGGCACCGCACTGAAGGTGGAGGGTGACTGGACGCCCGGCGATCAGCTGGCCGAGATGACGGTCGACGGCGCGCCGCTGGTTCTGAAGGTTGCCAAGATCTCCGGCGGCTTCCGCATCCGGTCTCGCGGTGCCGACCTGAAGGTGCATGTGCGCAGCCCGCGCCACGCCGAACTGGCCCGCCTGATGCCCGAGAAGGTGCCGCCCGACACCTCCAAACTGCTGCTCTGCCCGATGCCGGGTCTGGTGGTGAAGATCGACGTGGAAGAGGGGCAGGAGGTCCAGGAGGGGCAGGCGCTCTGCACGATCGAGGCGATGAAGATGGAAAACATCCTGCGCGCCGAACGGAAGGGCGTGGTCGCCAAGATCAACGCCGGTCCGGGCGACAGCCTTGCGGTGGACGAAGTCATCATGGAGTTCGAATAGGGCGATGGAGGCCCCGGCGCCGATATCCTGGCTCTCCGCGCTGGACGCGCGGATCTGGCAGGCTGTCATCGCCGGGGCCTTCGTGGCGCTTGGCTGGATGGTCAACGGCTGGCAGAACCGCCGCCGGGACGCCACGCTGCGCGCCGAACGCCTGCGCGACATGCACCGCGCGTTGTTTGCAGAGATCGGCGCGCATCTCGCCACGCTGGACACCGCCGACGAACTGGACCGCTACGGGTCGGAAATGGCCGCCCGGATCGAGTCGGAAGCAGATTTCGTGCCCTTCATCCCGGTCGAACACAACGATCGCGTGTTCGAGGCGGCGATCGACCAGATCCACATACTGCCGCGCAGTTCCATCGACCCGGTGGTCGCCTACTACAGCCAGATCCGCGCCATCGCCACGCTGGTCGGGGATATGCGGGGGCCTGGCTTCGCAGCGCTGTCACCGCAGCGGCGGGCGGCGATCTACCGCGACTACATCGCTATGAAGAAGCAGGCCTCCGCCTTCGGGCATCACGCCCTGCGCATCATCGACGCCTATTCAAAGGGGGGCAAACCGGCCGCGAAGGCGGTGGAGGAGGAGCGGCACCGCGAAACGGTACAGCGCCAGAAAGCGCTCAGTACCCCGGCTTCGGGCCCGTCCGGCCCGTCACGGGGATCGGAGTGAGGGGAATGTTCGGATCACGTTCCATATGTCACCTTCCGCGCCTTGCGTCCGGGCACCGTGCCCGTCCTGCCCTTAATATAGGGTTTCGCGCTGGTCTGCGCAATCTCTACCGCCCGAGCGCGACGCCGCCCCGCTGCCCCAGATCCCGCAGTTCCTGCTGGCGGAGCGGGGTCTTGTCGATGGCGCGGGAAATCTCCCGCACGTCCCAGGGCAGGGGCTTGCGCAGCTTGATCTGCCCGTCCTTGCCGACCAGAACCATCATGAACCCGCGTGGTCGGAAGGTTTCCCGCAGCGCCGACTGCGCGGCCGGGTCAGTGTCGGTCAGCACCACCACGTCGCGATATGCCAGCGCCTGCGGATCGCGCTGCAGCGATTCCATCTGGCGGCGGAACTGCGGATCTTCGGGGCTGTCGGCAAAGACCGCGACGATCCGTTTCTGCCAGCGCAGCGCCTCCAGCGACTCCGGCGCGGTGTCGAGGAAGATGCCGTCCGTGGCCTCTGCCGTGGTTTCGGCAGGGGTTTCCGGGGGCGTCGCGGCTGAGGATGCCTCCTGCGCCATCAAAGGGGCCGAGGCCAGAACCATCAGGCAGATCAGGGCTTTGCGCATCGTGTGTCAGGTCCTCCCTGTTCCCGATATAGGCGCTTTGCCGCCCCACGTCACCGTTGCCGGCGCGAAAACCCGCGTCCCGACCAGCGTTAAGACCTTTGTCAGTGGTGGGAGGGCATGATGCGCCGCACCATCCACATCCGCCCGGCCCGCCGGGCGCGGCAGACAGGGACCCCGGCCATGCAGATCACGATTCACGCCGGCGCGCATCGCAGCGCCTCCACCTCCTTCCAGCAGTACATGCGCCAGAACACGCGGGGGCTGGGGCGCAGGGGGATCGGCTTCTGGGGACCATTGCGCACCCGCGCCGGGCTGTTCGACGGGCTGATGGCCCCGGGCGACGCCGGGGTCGACGGGGCCTGCCGCCGGATCGCCGCCGCTCTTGAGCGCGCAAGGGACGCCGGGGTCGGCCACCTTGTCGTCAGCGACGAGAACCTGCTTGGCTCTCCCGCCGGTAACCTGCGGGCCCGTGCGCTCTATCCCGAATGCGCCGCACGGATGGCGCGCGTCGCCCGTGCTTTTGCAGGGCATCCGGTCCGGATCGCGTTGTCCCTGCGGCGGCAGGACGGCTACTGGCCCTCGGCCATGGCCTACGCGGTCGGGCGCGGCCTGCTTCCCCCCGGTACACGGGACCTCGATGCGGTGGCAGGCAGTCACAGGCGCTGGCAGGACGTGATCCGCGATGTTGCCGCAGCGACCCCCGGCGCGGCGGTCATCGCGATGGACCACGACCTCGCCCCGCCGGAAAAGTTGTCGCACATGACCGGACAGGACTGCACGCCGCTGCGGGACCATGCGGACCACCACCTGAACGCTGCCCCCGACCGTGCCGAACTGCGCCGCGTGCTCGCCGGGCGCGACATCGACCCGGAGACGATACCGGCGGGCGACGGCCCCTGGCAGCCCTTCGACCCCGATCAGTCGGCCATGCTGCGGGAGGCCTGGCAGGACGACCTGTTCTGGCTGAGCGCCGGGGCCGACGGCATCGCCCGTTATCACACCCATGACGACAGGGCCGCACCGGCCCGAGGATTTCAGCCCGACAGCGCGGGGAGACACCTGCCGCCGGGCCTGTTAGGAAGAGGACACCCACATGGCATCGAAGAAAGACGACTGGTCGGCTCGCGCTGAAAAGGAACTGCGCGGCAAGCCGCTCTCCTCCCTGACCTGGCACACGCTGGAGGGGATCGAGGTCCGCCCGCTCTACACCCAAGAGGATACGGAGGGGCTGGACCACATGGGGTCGCTCCCCGGCATGGCGCCCTTCACCCGCGGCCCGCGCGCCACGATGTATGCCGGCCGGCCCTGGACGATCCGGCAATACGCGGGCTTTTCCACGGCGGAGGAATCCAACGCCTTCTACCGCCGCAACCTTGCTGCCGGGCAGCAGGGCGTGTCGGTCGCCTTCGACCTCGCCACGCACCGCGGCTATGACAGCGACCATCCGCGCGTGGTCGGCGACGTCGGCAAGGCGGGGGTGGCCATCGACTCCGTCGAGGACATGAAGATCCTCTTCGACGGCATCCCGCTGGATCAGGTGTCGGTCTCCATGACCATGAACGGCGCGGTGATCCCGGTGCTTGCGAACTTCATCGTCACCGGGGAAGAGCAGGGCCATGACAAGTCGGTCCTGTCCGGCACGATCCAGAACGACATCCTCAAGGAATTCATGGTGCGGAACACCTATATCTATCCGCCCCAGCCCTCGATGCGGATCATCTCCGACATCATCGAATACACCTCGAACGAGATGCCCAAGTTCAACTCCATCTCCATCTCCGGCTACCACATGCAGGAGGCGGGTGCGAACCTGGTGCAGGAGCTGGCCTACACCCTCGCCGACGGGCGCGAATACGTGCAGGCCGCCATCGACGCCGGGATGGACGTCGACAAGTTCGCCGGTCGCCTGTCGTTCTTCTTCGCCATCGGCATGAACTTCTTCATGGAAATCGCCAAGCTGCGCGCCGCCCGCACGCTCTGGCACCGGGTGATGGAAGAGTTCGGGGCGCAGAAGGAGGGCTCCAAGATGCTGCGGACTCACTGCCAGACCTCCGGCGTGTCGCTTCAAGAGCAGGACCCCTACAACAACGTCATCCGCACCGCCTACGAGGCGATGAGCGCTGTGCTCGGCGGCACCCAGTCCCTGCACACCAACGCGCTGGACGAGGCGATTGCGCTGCCGACCGACTTCTCCGCCCGCATCGCGCGCAACACGCAGCTGGTCCTGCAGGAGGAGACGGGGGTGACCAAGGTCATCGACCCGCTCGCCGGCTCCTACTACGTGGAAAGCCTGACGGACGAGCTGATCCAGAAGGCCTGGGCGCTGATGGAGGAGGTGCGGGAGATGGGCGGCATGACCAAGGCCGTCGCCTCCGGCATGCCCAAGCTGAGGATCGAGGAATCGGCGGCGCGCCGTCAGGCCATGATCGACCGCGGCGAAGAGGTCATCGTCGGCGTCAACAAGTACCGCAAGGACAAGGAGGATCCGATCGACATCCTCGACGTCGACAACGTCGCGGTGCGCAAATCGCAGGTCGAACGGCTTGAGCGCATCCGTGCCTCCCGCGACGAGGCCGCCTGCACCGCCGCGCTCAACGAACTGACGCGCCGCGCGAAAGAGGGCGGCAATCTGCTCGAGGCGGCGGTAGAGGCCGCCCGCGCAAGGGCCACGGTAGGAGAGATCAGCATGGCGATG
The DNA here is from genome assembly GCF_014638275.1 of Primorskyibacter flagellatus. Lineage (GTDB taxonomy): Bacteria > Pseudomonadota > Alphaproteobacteria > Rhodobacterales > Rhodobacteraceae > Pseudooceanicola > Pseudooceanicola flagellatus_A. The sequence goes on along the minus strand of NZ_BMFJ01000001.1, from coordinate 2,329,722 downwards.
GAAAAGGAATTCGGCCGCCACCGGGCGGAGGTCAAGACGCTCGCCGGGGTCTACGGCGCGGCCTATGAAGGCGACGAGGGCTTTGCCGCCATCCAGAAGGATATCGAGACCTTTGCCGAGGAAGAGGGCCGCCGCCCCCGCCTTCTGGTCGTCAAGATGGGCCAGGACGGCCACGACCGCGGCGCCAAGGTCATCGCCACCGCCTTTGCCGACATCGGCTTCGACGTCGACGTTGGTCCGCTGTTCCAGACCCCGGAGGAGGCCGCGCAGGACGCCATCGACAACGACGTGCATGTCGTCGGGATCTCGAGCCAGGCGGCAGGGCACAAGACGCTCGCGCCGCAGCTGATCGAGGCGCTGAAGGAAAAGGACGCCGGCGACATCATCGTGATCTGCGGCGGGGTGATCCCGCAGCAGGATTACGATTTCCTCAAGAAGGCCGGGGTGAAGGCGATCTTCGGTCCGGGGACCAACATCCCCTCTGCCGCACAGGACATCCTCGGCCTGATCCGGGCGGCGCGGGCAGCCTGATCGCGCGGCCGAAGGCGAGGGGGGAGGGGGGCTGTCTGCCCCCCGCCGCGATGCGGCCCCCCCCGAGGATACTTTTGAAACCAAAGAAGGGGGCTGCTGGCGCGGCCCCTTGCCTTCCGCAGCGCAGCATCGGATGATCCTCTGCCCTGCCCGGAGGTTCCGCCATGATCCGCCCCGCCACCGCTGCCGATGCCGTCGCCGTCCACACCATCTGGACCCCGGTGATCCGGGACACGACGGTTACCTTCTCCACCCTCGAACGCTCTGCCGGGGACATCGCGGACTGGATCGCTGACCGGCAGGCCCGCGGACGCGAAGTCTTTGTCGCTGAGGCGGAGGGGACCGTCGCCGGGTTCGCCAGCTACGACCAGTTTCGCGCAGGCAACGGGTATGCGCAGGCGATGGAGCATTCCATCGTCCTTGGCCCGCAGGCGCGCGGGCGGGGCATGGGCCGCGCTCTCATGCAGGCGGTGGAGGATCACGCCCGCGCCGCCGGGGCGCATACCATGGTGGCCGGCATCAGCGGAGAGAACGCGGCCGGCATCGCCTTTCACGCCGCCATAGGCTACGACCATTGCGGACGCCTGCCGCAGTCGGGGCGCAAGTTCGGCCGCTGGCTGGACCTTGTGCTGATGCAGAAAATTCTCTGACACGCCCCGCGCTCCCGGTTAAACTGGTGTCATGTCGATCTGGTCCCGCATATCCGAAGCCATTGCCGCGCTGGCGCGGGGGGAAAGCCTTGCCTCGGTCTTCGACGGGCTGCGGACCCCGCCCGAACGCTCTGTCGCCTTCACCATCGCCGTCATCGCGCTTGGCGCAAAGATGGCCAAGGCCGACGGCCAGGTGACGCGGGACGAGGTGACGGCCTTCCGCGAAGTCTTCCGCATCGCCGACAAGGACGAGGCGGAGGCGGCCAAGGTCTTCAACCTCGCCCGGCAGGACGTCGCGGGGTACGACCTTTACGCGCAGCGCATCGCCTCCATGTTCGGCCCCCGCAGCGAGACGCTTTGCGACATCATGGACGGGCTGTTCCATATCGCCATGGCCGACGGCGGCTATCACCCGGCCGAGGACGCCTTTCTGCTGGAAGTCGCGAAGATCTTCGGCATGGACGAGAGCCGGTTCCGCACCCTGCGTGCCCGCCATGTGCCGGACGCCGTGGCCGATCCCTACGCCATCCTCGGTCTCACCCCCGGTGCCACCTACGAGGAAGCCCGCGCCGCCTGGAAGGCCGCGGTGCGCGAATGCCACCCCGACCGGCTGGCCGCGCGGGGCCTTCCGGAGGAAGCCCTGGGCATGGCCGAACGACGCATGATCGACCTCAACCGCGCGTGGGAGGAGATCACCGCCAAGCGCAGCCGCGCCGGTGCGCCGGTGGCCTGACCGGCGGACGTCATGCGCATCGTCAGCTACAACATCGAATGGTTCGACGCCCTGTTCGACGACGCGGGCGAACTGCTGATTGACGATCGCTGGTCCGCCCGCCGCGACGTGACCCGCGCCATGCAGATCGAGGCGCTTGGCCTTGTCCTGACCGCCATCGACGCCGACGCGATCATGGTGATCGAGGCGCCGGACACCAACACCCGCCGCTCCTCCATCCGCGCGCTGCAGAACTTTGGAGAGGCCTTCGCCCTGCGCGCTGACCGGGCCGTCATCGGCTATCCGAACCAGACGCAGCAGGAAATCGCCCTGATGTACGACCCCGCCGTGCTGGATGTGCGCCACGATCCGCAGGGGCTGGCGGGCGCTCCGCATGCGCCCCGCTTTGACGGACATTTCCGCATCGACCTCGACGTGGACGCGACGGAGGACGACATCACCTTCTCCAAGCCGCCGCTGGAACTGGCGGTGACGACGGCGGCGGGGCGCGTGCTGCGCATGATCGGCGTGCACCTGAAATCCAAGGCGCCCCATGGCGCGACCGGCCGGGATCAGGTGATGCGCCTGTCCATCGCCAACCGCCGCAAGCAGCTGGCACAGGCGATCTGGCTGCGCCAGCGCGTCGCCCAGCACCTTGCCGGGGGCGAGAGCCTGATCCTCATGGGCGATCTGAACGATGGCCCCGGACTGGACGAATACGAACACCTTTTCGGACGATCTTCGGTGGAAATCGTCATGGGCACTGAACCGCCGCAGCTTTTCGACCCGCACGCGCATCAGGCGCTGAGCCGCAAGCTGACCGCCGCCCCGACCTCCGCCCGGTTCTACATCAAGCCCGAACAGCGCTTCCTTCAGGCGCTGCTCGACTACGTGATGATCTCTCCGGACCTGATGGAACTGAACCCGCGATGGCGCATCTGGCACCCCTTCGACGACCCCGACTGCTGGTCGCGGCCAGAGCTGCGCGATGCGCTCATCACCGCCTCCGATCACTTTCCCGTCGTGCTGGACATCGACCTCTGATCTGGCGAAGCGCCTTCAGTGCCCTATATCCCGATCATGAAACGGATCGTCCTGATTGTCGCCCTTGCCATGCCACTTCCTGCCACCGCGCAGGATGCCGCTCCAGCACCGGAAGAAGAGGGTCCTTCGCTGATGGAGCGTGGCGCGCGGATGTTCTTCCGCGGCCTGATGGAGGATGTGGATCCCGCGCTGGAATCCCTGCGCGATCTGGCCGAGGACGCCGGACCCGCGATGCAGAACTTCCTGCGGGAAATGGGCCCGGCGCTTCAGGACCTGGTCGAGAGGGTAGACGACTTCGCGAACTACCATCCCCCCGAGATGCTGCCGAACGGCGATATCATCCTGCGCCGGAAAACGCCGGAGGAGATGCGCGACATGCCGGAGACCCCCGACGGCGAGATAGAGCTTTAGGCCGTCATCTTAACGTCAAGCTCTGCCGAAAGCGCCGTGGCGAGCGATTTGAGCCGCGCCATGGCGACCTCCCCAAGCAGGGGCCAGGCGGCTTCGGTCAGCCGCAGTTCCAGCACCTTCTTCTTGGGGTACCAGCGGAATTCGCCGGGGATCGAATCCTTTTCCAGCCACAGCATCGCCCCGAACCGCATCGCCTTGCCGACGGTTTCCGCCAGCAGCAGGTCCTCCGGCGGAAGATACTGGTAGAGGTTCTCGAACGACGTCCCTTCGCGCTTGTTCCGGTAGCGGTGCAGCAGGGCGAGGCCCAGGAAGATGCGTTCGGAATGCTTCAGCCCGCCAAGGTTGGCGCGGGTCGCATTGTCGAAACAGACCTCCGCCCGGTAGTCGGGATGCGCCCGCCAGGTCACGTCGTGCAGCAGGCAGGCTGCCTTGATGATGCGCTGTTTCTCGGGCCGGGCGGCGCGGAAGATCGGCAGGATGAAATTGTAGAGTGTGCGTCCGAAGCCGGGTAGGCGCGCATCCTTGGCTTCGGCGAACCGGCAGGCCTCGATCAGCGGGTCGCGGTCGCGCAGCACCTGCGGCATCTGCTGGTAGAGCAGGCCTTCGCGGATCCCGTAGCTCGACACCGCGATGTCATGGGGATGAAAGGCGCGCACCACCTCCATCAGAACCTCCGACGCCAGCGGCACTAGGTCCATCCGCGCGGAGGATATGGAACAGCGCGACCGCAGCGCCTCAAGATCGCTGTCGCGGATATAGTCGGCGGTCTTGCGCACGGCGGAAGTCGACATGCGGTATTCGTGCAGCACGTGCAGCGGGTAATTCTGCCGATCCATGTCGATCCGCGCGATCGCTCGCCACGACCCGCCGACCAGGAACAGCCGGTCGCGCTGAGAGCCGAGCGTTTCCGCCATCTTGTCGACCTCGGCTTTGATATAGGCCCGCCGTCCCTTGCGCCCGCCGGGCACCTCGCGCAGCTTCAGCGGCCCGAGCGGCGAGGTCATGCGCCGTCCGACCTGCCCGCCCTTGATCTCGGCCAGCTCCATCGACGACCCGCCGATGTCGCAGACCAGACCGTAGCTGCCGGGCCAGCCCAGCATGACGCCCTGCGCGGACAGCCGCGCCTCTTCCGTCCCCGGGATGATGTTGATCTTCAGCCCGGTCTCGCGCTCAACCTCGTCGACAAAGGCCTGCCCGTCCTCCGCATCGCGCACCGCCGCTGTGGCCACGGCGGTCAGCGGTCCGGCGTCCATGCCATGCGCCAGCAGCTGGAACCGGTGCAGCGCGGCCAGCGCCCGCTTGCGCCCCTCGGGGTTCAGCCGACCGGTTTCGGACAGCCCGGCGCCAAGCGCACACATGATCTTTTCGTTGTAGAAATAGGCCGGCGACCGCGCCGCTCCGTCGAACACCACCAGCCGGACGGAGTTCGACCCGACGTCGACCACCCCGACCCTGCTGAGGTGGCGGACCGAGGGGTCGGCAAACAGCGGTCGCTGGAAAGGCCCCCATTCCGGATCGTCTCCGGTTCCGGGGTCAGAACGTGCATCCATGGGATCGGGCCTGCTGTCCGTCATCGCACGCTACATTGCAGCGCTGGACCCGCCCGTCAACCAACTGCTTTGTGCGGCGCGGCTTTCCCTTGCGGCTGTTCTTCCGGCGCGCCCGGTGCCAGACTGGGGCGGAACCGGAAACCGAGGATCCCGTCGATGCAGCCCGTCCCATACCGTTTCTTCTCCGGCACCTGCCGGGAAGCGATGTCCTTCTACGCCCGCGTCTTCGGCGCGGAGGACCGGCTGCAGATCCTCACCGTGGTCGACATGTTCCCGGACGGCAACCGCCCCGACGGCATGCCCGAGGCCATGCCCGACGCGATCATGCATGCCGCCCTGCCGATCGGCGACGGCTGGCTCTACGCCTCCGACGACCCGACCCCCGGCGGCGCACCGCCGATGGCCGGGGTCAACATCTCCCTCGCCTTCCCGACAGAGGCCGAGACGCGCCGCGTCTTCGACGCCCTCGCCGAGGGCGGAGAGGTCCGCATGCCGCTCACCCCGATGTCCTGGGCCGGCCTGTTCGGAATGCTCACGGACCGCTACGGCACGCGATGGATGGTGCAGATGGAAGGGGCGGGCTGAACGGGCAGGGGATCAGTCGAACAGGACGGACATGTCCGGCGGCGGAGGCTGCCCTTCGTACTGCGGCTTGCCGTCGGTGATTTCGCAACAGCCGGATTTCTGCGCGACAAAGGCGTGGCGAAAGACCGGAAGCTCGACCCCTTCGTCCAGAAGTCCAGCGTGCAGCAGCGCGACTCCAGCTTCTGCGATCACCACGGGCAAGGGCGATCCGCAGCGTCGGCAGAAGTTCCGCCGGTAGGCCGGCGGTTCGTGCAGGATCGGCGCTTCGTAGGAGGCTATCAACCCCGGGTCGCCTGTCCATTCGAAGGCGGCTGCGGACGCCGCCACTTCCGGCGAAAACAGTCCCCCGGTGGCCTTCCGGCACCGCGTCGCGTGGCAGGCCTGGATCGGGCTGACCCAGCCTTCCGACCGGAACCCGACGCCGCCGCACAGGCATGTCCCTGATAGTTTCATGGGCGCACTCGTTACTCTGTCGCTGGCAAGTCTCTCACGGGCCCCGCCACACTTCAACCGCACGCCGCACGCGCGCCGCCATCCCCGTTCATCTTGCACCAAATATCCCCGCCGGAGGCGCCCGCCCCCGTCCGGCCTCACTCCGCCTCGTGGGTCAGCACCGGCACGTCCTTCGCCCCTGCGGACCCCCGGCCCGACAGGGAGGGGTTTTCCATGAAGAAGCGGTGGCAGTTGAAGGCCAGCTGACCGGCGGGAAGCTCCGCCCGCAGGAAATGCCCGTCCGGCTGCATCACCCAGCTCTGCGCGAGGTCGGCGAGGTTCGCCGCCATGATCTGGCTGACGATCTGCGCCTTGACGGTGGCGTTGGTGATCTCCACCAGCGTTTCCACCCGGCGGTTCAGGTTGCGCCCCATCCAGTCTGCGGAGGAGATGAAGACCCGCGATCCCTTGGACGGCAGCCCGTGCCCGTTGCCGAAACAGACGATCCGGCTGTGCTCCAGGAACCGCCCCACGACAGACTTCACGCGGATATTCTCCGACAGGCCCTTCACGCCGGGCCGGATGCCGCAGATGCCGCGGATCACCAGATCGATCTTCACCCCCGCCTGGGAGGCGCGGTAAAGCCCGTCAATCACGTCCGGTTCGATCAGCGAATTCATCTTCGCCCAGATGCGGGCGGGGCGGCCGGCGCGGGCATGGGCGGCCTCCGCCTCGAACTGCTCCAGCAGGAAATCCTTCATCCGGTGCGGGCTGATCTTGAGGTTCTCCAGCGTCTCGGGCTGGGCGTAGCCCGAGAGGTAGTTGAACACCTTGGTCGCGTCCCGCCCGAGCGCCGCGTCGCAGGTAAAGAAACTCAGGTCGGTGTAGATCCGCGCCGTGATCGGATGGTAGTTCCCCGTGCCGTAATGCGTATAGGTCACCAGCGCGTCGCCCTCCCGCCGCACGACGGTTGAGATCTTGGCATGGGTCTTCCAGTCGACGAAGCCATAGACGACATGCGCCCCGGCGCGTTCGAGCCGGCGGGACTGGCGGATGTTCGCGGCCTCGTCGAAGCGCGCCTTCAACTCCACCAGAGCCGTGACCGATTTCCCGTCCTCTGCCGCGTCGCACAGCGCCTCCACGATCGGAGAGTTCTTGGACGTCCGGTAGAGCGTCTGCTTGATCGCCACCACGTCCGGATCATGCGCCGCCTGTTCGAGGAACCGCACCACCATGTCGAAGGTCTCGTAGGGATGGTGCAGCAGCATGTCCTTCTGCCGGATCGCCGCGAACATGTCGCCGTCGTGGTCCTGCACCCGTTCCGGCACCCGCGGCGTGAACACCGGCCAGAGCAGGTCGGGCCGCGCGTCGATCACCAGTTCGCGCAGGTCCGACAGGCCGATCAGCCCGTCGACCTCGATCACCTCGTCCGGGTTCACGCGCAATTCTCGCATGATGACCGACCGGAGGGCGGGGGGCGCGTCGGCGGAGATCTTCATCCGCACGACCTCCCCTCGCCGCCGCCGCTTCAGCGCGGTTTCGAATTCCCGCACCAGATCCTCGGCTTCTTCCTCCACCTCAAGGTCGCTGTCGCGCAGCACGCGGAAGGTGCAGGACCCCACGGTGCGATAGCCCGGGAACAGCTGGTCGATGTTGAGCAGGAGCAGGTCTTCCAGCGGCAGGAAGCGGTGTTCCCCCGCGGGGCCGGGCAAGGGGATGAACCGCGGGATCTGCTGGGGGATCGGCAGAAGCGCCTGCAGCATCCGGCTGTCCCGGCGACGTTCCAGCATCAGCGCGAAGGAAAAGCCCATGTTCGGGATGAAGGGGAAGGGATGCGCCGGGTCGATGGCCAGCGGAGAGAGCACCGGGAACACCTTGTAGAGAAACACATCCGCCAGATGGGTCCGGTCCGCCTCTGTCAGGTCGTCGCGGCCCAGCACGATGATCCCCGCCGCCCGCATCTCGGCGATGAGCCGGTCCAGCGCGTCCTGCTGTTGCGTCATCAGCTTGCGCGCATCCGCGTCGATCAGCGCCAGCTGTTCCGAAGGCGTCAGCCCGTCCGCCGCAGGCGAGGTATGCCCCTCGCGCGTCAGTTCGCGCAGGCCGGCGACCCGCACCGTGTAGAATTCGTCGAGGTTGGCGGCACTGATGGACAGGAACCGCAGCCGTTCCAGCAGGGGAACCCGGGGATTGTCCGCCTCCTCCAGCACCCGCCAGTTGAAGCCGAGCCAGCTGAGTTCCCGGTTCACGAAGCGGCCGGGGCCGGTCAGGTCCGTTCCGGGCAGGTCCTGCGCTTCTGGAATGTCGGAATGGAGAAAATCGGCACTGGTCATTTACGGGTCCACGCGGGGGCTGAGGGTGGGTGAGGGCTAGGCGGGAAGTAAGAAGCTTTTATGACCCGGGGGCCGGAAACTTGTCCAGAACCTCGGCCGCCAGCCGCACCGTGATCGCGCGCCGTTCCGCCAGACTTGCCGCATCCAGATCCGCCACGACCTTCCGGGCGGCGGAAAACGACCGGTCCATGCGCTTTACGAGATAGTCGATCACCTGCGGCGCGACCTGCAGCTGGCGCTCTGCGAACAGCTTGACCAGAAGCGCCACGAGCAGTGTGTCGTCCGGGCTTTCCAGCACCGCCGACTGTGCGCCCTGCAACCGGCTTCTCAGGTCCGGCAGCGTCAGCGGCCAGGCGGCGACGACCCGCGCGCCGGTCAGAAGCAGCGGCAGGCGTTCCGCCCGCATGAGGTTGTGCAGGTGGAACAGCGCGTCCTCGGTCTCACGCGCGGCGATACGGTCCACGTCCTCCACGGCCAGTGGCGCGGCGGCCAGCGCGGGTATGTCGGCCCCGGAAAGATCGCGGGCAGAAACGATCCGCCCGCCCGTCATCCCGGCCCAGACATGCGCCAGATGCGTCTTGCCCGACCCCGAGGGACCGGTGAGCACCAGCTTCCCGTCCGGCCAGGCACGCCAACCCTCGATCATGGCCAGCGCCACCGCATTGCCGGGCGCGACGACGAAATCATCGCGGCTCAGTCCCTCTTTCCGGGGATGGTCGAGCGGCAGCGGGGCGGACATGGATCAGCGCCGGCCTGCGGCGTCGGTGTCTGTTCCGCGATACAGCCGGCTGTCCCGGTAGCGCGACACGACAAAGCGCATCAGCACCCCGATGGCCGCCGCGACCGGCACCGCGACCAGCATCCCGACGAATCCGAAGAGCGACCCGAAGACCGACAGCGCGAAGATCAGCCAGACCGGGTGCAGCCCGACGGAATCCCCGACCAGCTTGGGCGTGAGCGCGTTGCCTTCCACCACCTGTCCCAGCACGAAGATGCCCGCGACCAGCCCGATGGAGACCCAGTCACCCCAGAACTGGAACAGCGCCAGCCCGATCGCCAGCGCCCCGCCAAGCAGCGCGCCGACGTAGGGAATGAAGGTGATAAGCCCCGCGAAGGCCCCGACCACCAGCCCGAACTGCAGCCCGACCAGCATCAGCGCCACGGCGTAATAGGTCCCGAGGATCAGGCAGACCGTGCCCATGCCCCGGATGAAGGCGGCCAGCGTCGCGTCGATCTCACGCGCGAGCCGGCGGATCGTCGGTGCGTGTTCGCGGGGCAGCAGGCTGTCCACCTCTGCCACCATGCGGTCCCAGTCGTAAAGCAGGTAGAAGGCGACCACCGGCACGATGACGAACAGCACCACCACGTTCAGGATCGACCCGACCGAGGTCAGCGCCGTCTGCAGCAGTTGCCCGCCCTTGGACTGAATCGTCTCACCGACGGCCGTCAGCGACTGGCGCAGCGTGGAATCCTGGTCCAGCAGGTCGGGAAACCGGCTTGTCAGGAATGTCTGAAGGTTCTGAAACACCTTCGGCGCCACATCGAACAGGGCAACTGTCTGGTTGATGAGCGTCGGGATCACCAGCAGCGCCAGCAGCACGAAGATCAGGATCGCCACCAATGTGATCACGGCCGTGGCCAGCGCCCGGCTTGCCCCCATGGATTCGAGCCGGTCGGCCACCGGGTCCAGGAAATACGCCACCGCTCCGCCCAGCACGAAAGGCAGGATCACGTCGCCCAGCCACCAGAGCGCGATCAGGAACACCGCCGTGGCGATGCCCCAGTATTTCAGCTGTTCCCGTACGGGCAGGGCCATGGCGTTCTCCTGTCTGCGGGCGGCAGTGTCCCTGTTCTTGCGGTGTTCTTCAAGTGGGGTACGCGGCGCAGCCTTGCCAGCGCCCTATACTTTCAGGTAGGGAATTCCTGACTGTCGCGACCCTGCGTCCCGCGGCTATCTGAAAGCGTTGCTGCTGTCCGGGTCCGTCCCGGCCGCGGGGCTTGGCCCGGCGGAGCGTGCAACGCCCCCGGCGTCCCGGCATTTGCGGACCGCGTCGGGTGAGTGTCCCGCCGCATGCGTCTGTCCCGATGCAGCGCGGCCACCTGCGCCGCCCTCATCCCCAACCTACGGGGCGGCGCAGGCCTTTTTCCCGTGAATCCCGTCGTTTCGCGCGTGTCAGGCCGGACTGCCGCCGCCGAAGCAGGCGCGGCCAGCGACCTGCTCTTGTCTCGCCCCGGCCACGCCAGTAAACCGCTTCGGGAACGCCCTTCCGAAGGACCCGACATGCGCCTCAGCCGCTATTTCCTGCCCATTCTCCGGGAAACCCCCGCCGAAGCCCAGATCGTCAGCCACCGCTACATGCTGCGGGCCGGGATGATCAAGCAGGCCTCCGCCGGGATCTATTCCTGGCTGCCGCTCGGCTACAAGGTGCTGAAGAAGATCGAGACCATCGTGCACGAGGAACAGCAGCGCGCGGGTCACATCCCGCTGCTGATGCCGACGATCCAGTCCGCCGACCTCTGGCGCGAATCCGGCCGCTACGACGCCTACGGGGACGAAATGCTGCGCATCAAGGACCGTCAGGGGCGCGAAATGCTTTACGGTCCGACGAACGAGGACATGATTACCGACATCTTCCGGTCCTATATCCGCAGCTACAAGGACCTGCCGCTGACGCTCTACCACATCCAGTGGAAGTTCCGGGACGAGATGCGCCCGCGCTTTGGCGTGATGCGGGGCCGCGAATTCCTGATGAAGGACGGCTACAACTTCGACCTCACGAAAGAGGACGCGCTGCACGCCTACAACCGCCACCTCGTCAGCTACCTGCGGACCTACGAACGCATGGGGCTTCAGGCGATCCCGATGCGCGCGGACTCCGGCCCGATCGGCGGCGACGACACGCATGAATTCCTCGTGCTGGCCGACACCGGCGAGTCGGAGGTATTCTACGACAGCGAGATCACCGACCTGAAGTTCGGCGACCGCGAGATCGACTATGATTCCGTCGAACAGTGCCAGGCCGTGCTCGAGGAGTTCACCTCCCGCTACGCGCGCACCGACGAAACGCACGACGAGGCGCTGTTCAACCAGATCCCCGAGGAGCGCCGCCGCTCCGCCCGTGGCATCGAAGTCGGCCAGATCTTCTATTTCGGCACCAAGTATTCCGAACCCATGGGCGCGACGGTCCAGAATGCCGAGGGCGCGCAGGTCCCGGTCCATATGGGATCGCATGGCATCGGCGTGTCCCGCCTGCTTGGCGCGATCATCGAGGCCTCTCATGACGACAAGGGCATCATCTGGCCCGAGGGCGTGACCCCGTTCCACGTCGGCATCGTCAACCTCAAGCAGGGCGATGCGGAGGCCGACGCGGCCTGTGACGCCCTGCACGACAGCTTTGTCGCGCTTGGCCTCGACCCGCTCTACGACGACCGGGACGAACGGGCAGGGGGCAAGTTCGCCACGATGGACCTGATCGGCCTGCCCTGGCGGATCACCGTCGGGCCGCGCGGCCTGAAGAACGGTGTGGTCGAACTGACCTCCCGCCGTACCGGCGAAAGCGAGGAACTGCCGCCCGAGGATGCCGTGAAGAAGGTCGCGGCAATCTACGCGTCTCTCTGATGCGGCTGCTGGTCCTCCTGCTCTGCCTCCTGGCCCTGCCGGTGGCGGCGGAGGGCACCAAGCCGGAACGCTTCCGCGCCGCCTTTGCCGACTGGCTGAAGGACCGCGGCGCGACCCGCGGCGTACTGGCGATCCGGCGCGACGGCGTGCCGGTGTCGGTCTGGTCCACCGGCGTGGCCGGGGACGCGGCGCTGCCCCTCGCCTCGCTGTCCAAGGCGATCACGGCTGTCTGCGTATCCGAACTGATCCGCAGCGGCGCGCTGACCTATGACACGGAGGCACGCGATGTCCTTGGCCTGCCTGCCGCAGCGCCCGTTACCGTGGCCGCCCTGCTGAACCACGCAACGGGCCTTGAACATGACCGTACGCAGGGCGCGATGTCCTGGTGGCGGGACGATCCGACGCCGCGCTGGCCGGAACTGACAGAGGCCGCGCTCGACCCCGCCCGAATGACGACCGGCGCGGCGGAATACTATTATTCCAACGAAAACTACGCCGTTCTCGGCTCCGTCATCGAAAGGGTCACCGGGCAGGACTACGCAACCGCCTGCCGGGACCGGGTTCTGACCCCGGCAGGGGTGCGCGCGACGGCGGATCCGTCCTTCGCGGCCTACCTGCCCTGGGGCGGCTGGCGGATGACCATGGCGGATTACGCCGGGTTCCTGGACCACTACTACGGCAACGACGGGGTGCTTGGCGGCCGCCTGCGCCACCTGCCGCGCGTCAGGATCGAAGGACCGGTGCATTACGGGCTCGGCATGGTGCAGCGCGACATGTCACCGGGGGTGAACGTCTGGCATTTCGGATCGCTCTGTTTCGAGGACGGTCCGAACTTTGGCACCTACGCGGTTCACTGGCGGATCGGCTGGACCGTGACCGCCTGGTACGACGCCTGCCTTGAAGGGGCGGGGATGATCGCACTGGATCAGGCCATGGTTCGCGTCGCCTATGCGCCGGAATGACCGGTGTCCCTCTCGTGATCAGCTCCCGCTAGGTTCCGCGCGCCGGATCGGCTAGACTGTCCGGCAGAGCAGACAACGAAAGGTGCGCGATGATCGCACGCATGCTGACCCTGGCCGGGGCGCTGACCGGCGCGGCGGGTCTGTCCCAGTTCCCGGAATTCTCACAGCAATACACGCAGCGCCTCGGCGGGGCGGTGGACGAACTGGCGCGGGTGGTGGCGGATTTCGACGCCTCCGCCGCGGCCGAAGGGCTGACCCGCGATGCCGCCCTGGCCGAGATGACCGGCACCGCCTTTGTCGACCGGCGCCGCGGCGACATGGCCCGCACCATCGCCCGTCATGCCCGGCTTGAGGCCGACCTCGCCGCCCTGCGCGCCGCCGGTCCCTTCACCCGCGCGCTGCATCCCGCGCGTTTCGGCGATGCGGACCTGCTGCAGGCCACCGCCGCGGATTTCCGGCCCGCCCTGCCACTCACCTTCGCCGGGGTGAGCTTTGGCGGGATCGGGCTGGTAGCCGGGGCGCTGGCCCTGTCGGCGCTCTCCACCCTCCTGCGCCTGCTGGCCATGCCCTTCCGCCGCCGCCGCGCGCCCCGCCGCGAACCGCCCCTGCACCGTCCCGCCCAAAAGGCGCCGGTCGCGCCGGGCAAGGGCCCACAGAGACGTGTCCCCCCGATCACCCGCCGCGCTTGACCTTCGCGGCCCCGCGCAGCAGATGTGACGGACCGCGAACAGGAGTGCCCATGCCGGCCAGCCCGCCCCCGTTTTCCCGCTTCGAATGGCTGATCGCCTGGCGCTACCTGCGTGCCCGCCGGGCCGAGGGCGGGGTGTCCGTGATGACCTGGATCTCCCTCATCGGCATTTCCCTGGCGGTCGCCGCGCTTATCATCACCCTCTCGGTCCGCGCCGGATTCCGCGCCGAATTCGTCGACACGATCCTTGGCGCCAACGCCCATGTCACGATCTACAACGCGGGGGAGCCGAACGAGGCCGGGCGCCTTGACCGCACCATTCCCGACTACACCGACATGGCCGCCCGCATCGCCGCCGTGCCCGGCGTGACCCGCGCCGCGCCCCTGGTGAAGGGGCAGGTCATGGCCTCGGCCCGCGGCGCGACGACGGGGGTCGAGGTCTTCGGCATCGCGCCCGAGGATCTGGCCACGATACCCCGCATCGCCAACCCGGACACCGCGCAAGGCGACCTTGCAACCTTCGGAGGGGAGGAGGGGATCGCGGTCGGCTCCGGCGTCGCGCGCGCGCTGAACCTGACGCTTGGCGACCGGATCAAGCTGATTTCGCCCGACGGGGTGAAGACCGCCTTCGGCACCTCGCCCCGCGTGAAGACCTACGAGATCACCTATATCTTCACCGCCGGACGCTACGACATCGACCAGACGCGCGTCTACATGCCCTTCACCGAGGCCCAGAGCTATTTCAACCGCGAAGGCGTCGCCGATGAGATCGAGATCATGGTCGACCGGCCCGAAGAGGTTGACCGGATGGCTTACGACCTGCTCCGCGCCGCCGGGGAGCGGGCGCTGATCTGGACCTGGCGCGATGCCTCAGGGTCCTTCCTGCGCGCGCTGGATATCGAGGACAACGTGATGTTCATCATCCTTTCGGTCCTCGTCCTGATCGCGTCGATGAACATCGTCTCGGGACTCATCATGCTGGTGAAGAACAAGGGGCGTGACATCGGCATCCTGCGCACCATGGGCCTGACGGAGGCCTCCGTGCTGCGGGTCTTCTTCCTCTGCGGCGCATCGACCGGGCTGATCGGCACGGCGATTGGTCTGGTCCTCGGCTGCCTTTTCGCCATCTACATCGATCCAATTTTCGCGCTTGTCGACCGCATGTCCGGCGGCAACGTGTGGGATCCGTCGGTCCGCGGCATCTATGCCCTGCCGGCGCTGCTCCAGTGGAAGGACGTCCTGTCGGCCGTCGCCCTGTCGCTTGGCTTGTCCTTTGTCGTCACCATCTTCCCCGCCCGCCGGGCTGCGCGCATGAACCCGGTGGAGGCCCTGCGCTATGAGTGACCCGGTGCTGGAGCTGAAGGGGATCGAAAAGGTCTATAACCCCGGCCAGCCCGGAGAGATCCGCGTGCTGCGCGGGCTCGACCTGTCGCTGCGCGCGGGCGAAGCGGTCGCGCTGGTCGCGCCCTCCGGTGCCGGCAAGTCGACGCTGCTGCATATCGCCGGTCTGCTCGACACGCCCGACGCCGGAGAGGTCCGGATCGGTGGCGAGGCCATGCAGGACCTGCCCGACCGCCGCCGCACGGCCGTGCGCCGCGCCGATGTGGGCTTTGTCTACCAGTTCCACCACCTGCTGCCCGAGTTCACGGCGGCAGAGAACATCGTCCTGCCGCAACTCGCCAACGGCACCGCGCCGGGGGCGGCCAAGGCCCGCGCCGCGGAACTTCTGGCAACCGTTGGTGTCGCCGACCGCGCCAACCACCGCCCCGCCGCGCTTTCCGGCGGCGAACAGCAGCGCGTCGCCTTCTGCCGGGCGCTGGCGAACCGGCCCCGCGTGCTGCTGGCGGACGAACCGACAGGCAACCTCGACCCCGCTACCTCGGACCGGGTGTTCGGCGCGCTGATGGACCTCGTGCGCCAGACCGGCCTCGCGGCGCTGGTCGCAACACACAACATGGCGTTGGCCGAGCGGATGGACCGGGTGGTCAGGCTGGACGGCGGGGTTCTGGTGGCGGGGTAGGTTCCCCCTCACCCTAGCCCTCTCCCCCAGGGGGAGAGGGAACTGCGTGGCAAGGGCGGCACCTTCTTCGCATCTTCCGATCTCCCTCGGGGGTGAGGGGGCTCAGTACGCCAGCCGGAAGTAGGGCACCGCGAAGTTGTCCTCCATCCCCGTTCCGCAGAACCCCATGGTCATGTTGGACGTGCCCGAAATGGTGGAGCCCGAGATGATCGACGCCCCCTCGATCCCGCCGGAGTTGGCCGAGAAATCCACGTTCAGCCGCGCGATCACCTGCCCGCCGTAGAAGCGCAGGTCGCTTGGCACCTCCAGCCCGCCATAGGTCAGGATCTGCGCCCCCCCGCCGACGGCGCAATGATCGTTGCGCCCGATCTGCAGCGCGGAGGCGGCAGAGATGCTCTTGTCGTCGGTGGAGCGGGTGAAGACGACCGCATCCTCCAGCGTGACTTTGCTGCCGAATTTGACGGGACAGTCGGTGACGAGAACGACCTTGTTGAGGTAGCTCCCAGCCTCGATCTGCAGCGCGTTGCCGGAACAGGTGATGCGGTGCACCCGGCCCGCGACGAAATCCGTCGTCGCAAGCTTGTTCTTCGACAGGCTGAGCGGTACGTTGCTGGTGATGTAGTCCGGCAGGAATTTGCCATAGGCAAAATAGAGGTCGTCGTAGATGTCCTCCATCTGGCGCAGCACCCGCAGCCGGTAATAGCCGTTGCGCAGCGCGGCATGCAGGCCCTCGTTCGACACGAAGCCTGAACGGGGAAGGTCGATGTCCTCCTTGTCCGGCATCGACACCACGGTGCCCGCCTCGAACGTGTTGTTCGAATTGACCGAGACATAGGTGTTAGAGTGCAGGCAGAAGCCGTTGGAGAAGCCGTTGTTGGACTGGATGTCCACCACATCCTCGCCTACGAAGCCTTCGCGGAAACAGTGGGGATCGTGGATCACGAAGACGGCCTGTGCGGTGACGTCCCAGAGCGGCTTGTTCAGGAAGCGGAACAGGTAGGCGGTGACCGGGTTGCCGCGCGTGGCGTCGCGCCCCGGCACCACCCGCACCGCCGTGACCGAATCCGGGTCGGGCGTGAAGGTCTTGCTGGCATAGTCCCATGACCCGAATTCCACGTCCGAAGGGCGCAGGACCGCGCCGTACGAAGCCTCGGGCATGCTGTACTGCGCGACCTGCACCGCCTTGGAGCGCGCCTGATCGGCAGAGTTCGTCTCCCGCAGGTAAAGCGCCGCATGTGCGGCCGCATCGGCGGCCACCTGCAGCTGGTTGCGCGCCGAAAGCAGGTAGGAAAAGTCGATGGCGATGGCGCTGACCGTCATGACTCCGGCCAGGATGTAGAGGGACAGCAGCGTCATGCTGCCGTCCTCGGTCTGTCGGAAGGTGCGGAGGGCGCGGAAGATGCGGAGGGATCGGGGCATGTTTCAGTATTCCATGAAGTGCTGGGCGGTGATCGATACGTTCAGGTTCATCAGGTCGCGGACCACATGCGGCATGAACAGCGTGTCGAGCGTATAGCTGACGTCCGAGGTGACGATGCCGTCGACGATGCGGGTGGTGACGACCGCCTCGGGCGCGATGCCGGCAAGACGGTCGTGGATGAAGGCCTCGGTCTCCGCCTCGGTCTTCATGTAGCCGGTGGACAGGACCCGGTTGGCATTCTGGACGATGCGATAGGCCTCGTTCTTCTGGTAAAGCACGACCGAGGCGTTCACGATCACCACAAGGACCCAGACAAAGATCGGGATCCAGATGATCGCTTCGATTGTCGCGGATCCGCTCTCATCGGACCGCAGGCGGTGCAGCAGCTTCTTCATGTTCCTACCCAGAGGCGTTGATCGCCCGTTTTCAGGTTCGATCGTCAGGGTCGCGGCGGATCTGGGCAGGACCGTGTCGGAAAAATGGGGGAACCGGGAAGACGGCAGAAACTTGTCGTCAGAGGCACCACACGGGCGGTCCGCGATCCGCCGTCGAACGGTTGTGGTCCTGTGTACAAGGGGTTGCGGCCGCTGTGACGGTTGGCGGAATTCTGCCTTTACCCGTGGTTGCACACCTGGAAACAGTGCATTTCCACGTCATTCGGGAGGCGCGTTGACGGGTCGTCCCGCCGCCACAGCCGCCAATGTGGCCGTCAGATGGCAGGGCACCGCCACGCGACACCGCACCCGGCCCGGCACCCGAGTCGCCCCGGCTGCCGGATCAGACGTCCACGTTCTCCGCGAACCGCGCGTTTTCCTGGATGTACTGGAACCGCAGCTCCGGCTTCTTGCCCATGAGCCGTTCGACCAGATCGCCGGTCTCGCCCGGCGCCTCCTCGTCCACGGTGACGCGGATCAGCTTGCGGGAGTTCACGTCCATCGTGGTTTCCTTCAGGTCCTTGGCGTCCATTTCGCCCAGACCCTTGAAGCGGGAGACCTCGATCTTGCCCTTGCCGCCCAGCCCCTTGGCCAGCCATTCGTCCCGCTCCGCCTCGTCGGCGCAATAGACGCGGTGCGCGCCCTGCGTCAGCCGGTAAAGCGGCGGGCAGGCGAGGTAGAGATGCCCCTTGTCGATCAGCGGCCGCATCTGGGTGAAGAAGAAGGTCATCAGCAGCGACGCGATATGCGCGCCGTCGACATCCGCATCGGTCATGATGATGATCTTGTCGTAGCGCAGGTCCTCGACGTTGAACTTGGTCCCCATGCCGACGCCCATGGCCTGACAGAGATCGTTGATTTCCTGGTTCGTGCCGATCTTGGACGACGCCGCGCCAAGCACGTTGAGGATTTTCCCGCGCAGCGGCAGCAGCGCCTGAAGCTTCCGGTCCCGCGCCATCTTGGCCGACCCGCCTGCGGAATCACCTTCCACCAGGAACAGCTCGGTCGACTCGCGGTTCGTGGCGGAACAGTCGGTCAGCTTGCCGGGCAGGCGCAGCTTCTTGGTGGCGGTCTTGCGCTGAGTCTCCTTCTCCTGACGGCGGCGCTGACGCTCCTCCGCCCGCAGGATCAGATAGTCGAGGATCGCGCCCGCCGATTTCGTATCCGCCGCCAGCCAGTTGTCGAAATGATCGCGCACGGCGTTTTCCACCAGCCGCTGCGCCTCCACCGTGGCCAGCCGGTCCTTGGTCTGGCCGACGAACTCCGGTTCGCGGATGAAGCAGGAGACCAGCGCGCAGCCGCCATAGATCAGATCCTCGCGGGTGATCTGCGCCGCCTTGCGGTTGTTCACCAGTTCTCCGTAGGCCTTGATGCCCTTGAGGATCGCCGCCCAGAACCCCGCGACATGGGTGCCGCCCTCGGGCGTGGGCACGGTGTTGCAGTAGGACTGGATGAAACCGTCGCGCACCGGCGTCCAGTTCACCGCCCATTCCACCCGGCCCGGCACGCCGAAGCGGCCCTGGAAATCGACCCGTCCCGCAAAGGGGGCGTCGGCATAGGTCATCGCCCCGGTCAGGGTTTCGTTCAGGTAGTCCGACAGGCCTCCGGGGAAGTGAAAGGTCGCCTCGGTCGGGGTCTCTCCATCGTCGATGGCGGATTTCCAGCGGATTTCCACGCCCGAGAAGAGATAGGCCTTGGAGCGGATCGACTTGAACAGCCGCGCGGGCTTGAACCGGTGATGGCCGAAGATCTGCTCGTCCGCGTGGAAGGTCGTCGTCGTGCCGCGCCGGTTCGGGGCGGCGCCGATCTCCTGCAGCGGGCCAAGGGGCACACCGCGTGAAAACCGCTGTTCCACAAGCTTCCGGTCGCGCGCCACCTGCACCACCATGGAATCCGACAGCGCGTTGACGACCGAGGCGCCGACGCCGTGCAGGCCGCCCGATGTCTCATAGGCCTTGCCGCCGAACTTGCCGCCCGCGTGCAGAGTGCAGAGGATGACCTCGAGCGCAGACTTGCCGGGGAATTTGGGGTGCGGATCGAAGGGCATGCCGCGCCCGTTGTCGCGCACGGTCAGAGAATAATCCTCGTGAAGCTCCACCTCGATCCGGTTGGCATGACCCGCCACCGCCTCGTCCATGGAGTTGTCGAGGATCTCGGCTACAAGGTGATGCAGTGCCCGTTCGTCCGTCCCGCCGATATACATGCCGGGGCGCTTGCGGACAGGCTCCAGCCCTTCCAGCACCTCGATGGAGGAGGCGTCGTAGGTCTCCGGAGCGGTCTCGGTCAGTAGGTCGTCGGCCATCGGCTGCTCTTTTCCTTGTTTGACGGGGATTATGGCAGCGCAGCCCCCTGCAACACAAGCGTCCGGAGGCCGTGAATCCCCCTCAACGCCGCCTGATTGGGCAAAAATCCTGTGGATAGACAACTAGGGAAGGCCAATTTGCCCGGGAAGGGGGCAAGATGTGGTGGCCGTGCCGCTGCGTCAGCGGCTCATCGCGCGGGTGAGCGTCGCGAACGCGGGCCAGAGTCCTGCATATTCCGCCAGCAGCGCGCCCGGCAGATCGGCGGCGGGGGCGGGCATCGTCCGGAAGAGTCCCATGCCCTTTCGCTTCAGGAACGCCGCCTGCGGATGGTCCTGCGGATAGGGCGACGGCACCCGTTTCAACGCCGCGTCGCGCATTTCGGCCCCGGCGGCAAGCTGCGTCTCGATACCCGCGGCGATCCCGGCCCCCTCCGGCCCGGCCATGACCTCACGCCAGCGGGTCAGGGCCGGTCCGTCAAAACCCATGTACCCCGCGCCGACCCGCACGCGGTCTGTCTCGATCCCGAAGAACCATCCCATGGGCGCGGGACCGTCGGCCGGGGAATACCACAGCATGTGCAGGTAGTCCTTGTAGGGCGGCTGCCCCTTCGCGAAACGCAGGTCGCGATTAATCCTGAACAGCTTGGTCGTGACCGTCCCGCCCGTCACCTCCGCGATCCGCGGCGCGAGGCTGTCGAGCAACAGCTCCGCCGGGCGCTTGAGGCGGGAGAGATAGTCCTCCTTGTGGGCCTTGTAGAACTCCGCCGTGTTGTCCGCGGCGAGGCGACGGCAGAAATCCTGGGCATCGGGGATCAGGGTGTCGAAGGCGGACATGGCAGGGCTCCGGTTGGCGGGGGGAGTGGTGCGGATCGGCAGCGGCGGGGCATCAGTGGGATCACCCCGCCGTCTGCCCGGCCAGCCAGCTGCCGATGATATGCGCGACTTCCTCCGTCCGCTGGTGCACGATCCAGTGGTCCGCGCCGGGCACCTCCACCCGTGTCAGGTCGGCGCAATAGGATTCTAGCCCCTCCGTCGCCTCGGGCAGCAGCGCGGTGTCGCCCCGGCCCCAGATCAGCAGATGCGGCATGGTCACGCGGAACCTGTCGGCGGGCAGCGGCGGGATCGCGACCGGCTCACCCGGTTTCGGGACCACCACGGGCGAGGCGCGGTACCAGTTCAGCATGCCCGTGAGCCGCCCCGGCCGGGACCATTCCGCGACATAGGTTTCGCGCAGGTCGGACGTCATCCAGGACATGTCCATGTTCTCGGCAAAGAGCCGCAGCAGCCGCCTGTGACCGTCCGCCGAAAAATGCGCCTCCGCCCCTTCCGCGCGCAGGGCGTGCATGTATTGCGACGCAGCCGCCTGCGCTCCGCCCGTCGCCAGCGCCGCCTGGAAGGGGCCGGGATGCACGCCGTTCAGGATCACCAGCCGCCCGACGAGATCGGGCCGCGCGATCGCCAGCGCATAGGCCACCGCCGCGCCCCAGTCATGGCCGATCACCGTCACCGGACGGCCAAGCCAGGTGATGAGCGCTGCCATGTCCTCCACCAGCGGCTTTATGCGATAGGCCTCCACCTCTGCCGGGGCGGAGGACCGGCCATAGCCGCGCTGGTCCGGGAAGAGGCAGCGGTAGCGGTCCGAAAGCAGCGCCGCCAGCCCGCCCCAGGCCCCGCCGTATTCGGGGAACCCATGCAGCATGAGCAGCGCCGGCGCGTCCGGGTCGCCGGTGTCGCGCAGGTGGATCGTCTGGCCGTTGAGCGTCAGGTCGTGGCGGATCATGCGGCGAGTGTGGCGGGGCGTTGATGGCGGATCAAGCGCGTTGTCCCGGGCCGGGCGCGGGCGGCGGCTCCGGGAGCCTCCGGCGGGGGTATTTCCGGCAAGATGAAGGGGGAGGGCGCGCGACCCTCCCCGTCCGGATCAGGCGAAGCGGGCCTCCAGCTTCTCGAGGATCGACGTCCAGCCCTTTTCGTGACCCGACCGCGCGCCGTCGGAGGGGAAGCGGTCATGCACCAGCGTCACCTCGGTCCCGCCGGAGACCGGCTTGAAGGTCAGGGTCACGATGCTGTCGGGTTCGGCGTGGGGCGAATTCCATGTGAATTCAAGAACCTCGGGCCGGTCGATCCGGCGGTAGGTGCCCCAGTGCGGCACGCCTTCGCCATGCGGTCCGCCTTCCATCAGGATGTCATAGCGTCCGCCGACCGTCGGGTCGTTGGTGACCTGAGAGGTCGTGCCCTCGCCGGGGCAGAGGAACAGCGCCATCACCTGCGGGTCGAGCCAGGCGTCGAACACCTTTTCCGGTGCGGCGGGGATGGTGCGGGTGAGTTTCAGGGCAAGGTCTACAGTCATTGGTCCGTCTCCTTCGTGACGATCTCGGCCAGCCGGTCGAGTCTGAGGTCCCAGGCCGAGCGCAACTGCCCGAACCATTGGTCGATGAGCCTGAGCGGCTCCATTTCCGGCGCGATCAGGTGTTCGCGCCACTCGGTCCGGCGCGTCACGAGGCCTGCCCGCTCCAGCGCCTTGATGTGCTTGGAGACCGAGTTGAGGCTCATGTCGAAATGCGCAGCGAGGCGCGTCACGCGTTGAGGCCCTTCCTGAACGAGGATTGTCATGATCTCGCGCCGCGTCGGGTCGGACGTGGCTTTCAGGATTTCGGTCAGCCGGGTCTGCTCTTGTCGTTCATCCATAAGGGTGAATTACATGAGTCGCGTGAATGAGTCAACCAAAAGGATGAATGATGGGCAGGATGGAAAATGACCAGATGGACGAATCCGGTCATTTTGTAAAATTCCGTTGGTCAGGCGACCGGGTTCCTTCGCGGCGGGCCCGGTACGGGTCAGTCTGCCGCCAGCGCCCGCACGGCCCTCACCCGGTCGCGGAGAAGGTCGAGTTTCGCGGCATTGAGTTCGGACCACCCGACATACCGCTGGTACCCGGTGAGGTTTGCGGCCGCCTTGGCCTCGGGCGAGAGCGCATCATAGGCGGCGAGATCGACGCCGGGAACGAAGGAGAGCTTGACCCGCTGGAACGCCCGCCCGCACTGCCGCGCCTCATCGAAGGACAGCAGGCGGTGCATGGCGGTCTCGGAACACTCGAGATGGACCAGAAGGTCTGTGTCCGATGGACCGGTGCCCGGGATGGTCGCCGTCTCTGCGGCGGGGTCAGGGTCGTCGTGGCCAGAACGGCCAAGGCTGCAACGGGTGTTTTGAACATCGGGTCTCCCCCTGTAGGATCGCGACATCTGAAGTGACGCGGGATCGGCTCTGTCGGGGACAGGCCGGTCCGCCGCGGCGGTCGGCCTGGGCAAGCACTGACGAGGAAGGGGCCTTTCAGGCAAATGAGAACTTATGAAAAGTTCTGAAATCAGGCTTGGGGCGTGCCGGTTCGATCCGCTGACAGGGGCGTTGAGCGACGCATCCGGCGCGGCCGTCGATCTGCGCCACCAGTCGCTTCAAGTGCTGCAGGAACTGGCCGCGACACCGGGCGAGACGGTGGAGAGGCGCACCATCGTGGACCGGGTCTGGGACAATCGGGAAGGCGCGGAGGAAGGGCTGATCCAGTGCATCGCGGACATCCGGCGGGCGCTGAAGGACGATGACAAGACCATCGTGCGGACCGTCCCGCGCAAGGGATACCGGCTGGTCCCGCAACGGGAGACCGGGGTCGCGACTCCGGCGGCCCGCACCGGACGGCGGACGGCGGCGCTGGTCTGCGTGGTCGTCCTGCTGGGGCTGGTGGCGGGTTATGCGTTGTTCTGGCCGGGCCGGGCACCGGATGCGGCTTCCAGGGTCGTGCTTGCGGTGCTGCCATTCGCGGACCTGAGCGCGGGTGACACGTCGTCCGCCGACGCGCCGGCAATCGGCGACGCGCTTGGTGAAAGCATCATCACCACCCTGGCGCGCTATTCGGAATTCGACGTGATCGCGCGCCAGTCCAGCTTTCGCTTTCGCGACCAGACCCGTGACCTGCGCGAGATCGGAGCGGCGCTCAATGCCGATTACATCGTGCAGGGCACGCAGAGCCTTGCCAGTGACGTGGTGCGGCTTTCGGTGCAGCTGGTCGACGCGGGGGACAGCACCCTGCGCATGGTCGACGCTTTCGAAATCCCGATCGGCGAGGCGCTTGAGGCCAACGACGCCATCGCACACCGAATTGCCAATCTGGTCGGCGGATCGGTGATCGAGGCCAGTGCCCGCACGCCCCGCCGCAGCGGAGAGATCGACGCGCTGATCCTCGGCAACCGCGCCTGGCTGCTGTTCCAGAGCGGACCCTCGCGGGAGAAGTGGCTGACCGCACTGAACTATGTGGACCGGAGCATCGCGGAGTTTCCGGATGTGGAATGGGGCTACGTCGGTCGCGCCTTGATGCTGCGCAACGGCGTGCGGTTCGGATGGGATCTGAACCGCCCGGAGCCGGTGTTGACCGAAGCCGAGGCGGCCGCGCGCGAGGCGGTCGATCTGAACCCGCAGAACTACATGACCCATTATGCCCTGGGGCGTGTGCTGATGCAGCGCGGGGATATCACGGGATCAATTGCCGTGCTGGAGCGGGCGCGGCAGCAGAACCCCTCCTCTGCGCAGGTGCTCAATGCGCTGGCGCAGAGCTACATATATGCCGGCGAGACCGGGAAGCTGCTTGAGACAGTGGCGCGGGTGGACCGGATCGATCCCTTGCCGGGTGTGCTTACGCTATGGGTGCGGGCCTGGGCCCAGTGGCAGACGGATGACTGCGACGGCGCGCAGGCCACCATGGACAGGTTGTCCTCCGCGCCGATTGAGATCAACAAGTTGCGCGCCGTGATCCATGTCTGCACCGGAGAGATCGGGGCTGCGCGGCGCGACCTTGCGGCCTACCTGGAATCGCGGCCCGAATGGACTGTCGCCGGCGAGGTTGCGGCCAATGCCGGAAACTGGCTGAGCGAGGGTCCGAGGCAGCGCTGGCTGGATGCCCTGGTGCGGGCGGGGCTGCCGGACTGAGTGCATCCCCGGACGGAGCGACACGAGCCGCAGACAAGAACGGGCGGCCCCCTACGGAACCGCCCGCGTACCCGTCTGCGACCCGTTGCCTCCTACCGGATCGCGACCGGATTGATGATCATCTGCACCGCACCCTTCACCTTGGCGTGGCCGAGCACGAACATGAACTCCGTCACGCCATCGGCGACCATCTCTTCGGTCACCATGTTCTCGAGGATGTAGATGCCGTTGTGGGCCAGCAGGATCTGGTGCACCTCGAAGACGCCGACGCCTTCCTCGAACGGCACGGCCTCGAGACCCCAGGTGTCCGCGCCGACCGCGACGACACCGATCTCCGCCAGATACTCCGCCCCGGTCTTGCCGAGCCCGGGTTCGACCGAACCGTAGCGGGCGGCATCCCGCGTCTCCTCCTTCAGCAGGTCGAGCCAGCCGGAATGGAACAGCACCACGTCGCCTTCGCGGATCTCGACCCCCTGCTGCTCGGCGGCGGCCATGATGTCCTCGCGCGTGTAGGCGGTGCCTTCGTCCAGCATTTCCTTGCCGTAGAACTTGGCCATGTCGAGCAGGACGCCGCGCGTGACCATCGGCGGCACCTTCTCGATCCCGAGCTTGGTCATCCCGTCGCCCATGACGAAGTCCGACCCGTTGTTGCCGTTGTAATAGATGTGATCGACGCCGATATGGCCCAGCCCGTCGATCTGCGACCCGATGCCGAGCCAGCCCATGAAGATGTCGTCGTTATAGGTCGTCTTGGTCGCGCCGAGGCCTGAGTTGTTGACCTGGCCCGGCTGCAGGATCGCGATGGACATGGAGCGCGGCGCGAAGGCCGGGACCGTGTTGTCCAGCGTCAGCCCGAGCGAATAGGTCTTGCCGGTCGTGACCAGCGATGCCGCCGCCTTCGCGCGTTCCGGGGTCAGCAGGTTGGCGGCGCCGATTTCGTCGTCGGGTCCGTACTTGCTTTTGGTCCAGTCCATGTTGGCATGGCTTTCGGCCAGCGCCGAACCCGCCAGCAGGGCGCAGGTCATCAGTCCGGCAAACGCCGGTTTCACGAATGATTTCATGATAGTCTCCTCCCGTTTTTCGGCCGCGCGGAAATCTTGCGCTGACTCGCGCGGCTTTGCTTTACGCTAGGAGATACGCGACAGTATGTCACGCCGCGACGCGGCAGACCGCCTGCGCGCGGTTGCTGCGGCGGCATCATCTTGCCGCGCTGCGGGGGGCGCGGTAATCAGGGCGGGACGGCTGGCGGGGTGCCCGGGCCGCCGCCCGGAGGTGACATGACAGGCCGGATCCAGACCGCTCTTGCCGTGATGGCGGGCCTTGCCGGCCCGGCCGCCGCGCATCCCCACATCTTTGTCGACACCGCCCTGACCCTGCGGATCAACGACCGTGCCGAGGTCGAGTCGGTGGAGGTCCGCTGGCTGTACGATGAGCTTTTCTCGCTCCTCATGATGCAGGACATGGGGGTGGACGACGATGCCGACGGGGAACTGACGGCCGATGAAATGGCGGTCATCGACGGCTGGGACATGAAGTGGATAGAGGGCTATCCCGGCGACCTTTACCTCACCGCTCCCGACGGGGAGGAGATCGCCCTGGGAGAGCGGGAGCCCGTATCCTCGGACGTGACGGAGGCGCGGCTGGTCTCGGTCCATCGCCGCCCCCTCGGCCCTGCGGTGCCGGCGGAGGGGCTGGTCCTGCAGGCCTACGATCCGGAGTTTTACACCGCCTACGACCTGACCGGCGGCGTGCATCTGACGGGCCGCGGTGCGGCGCGGTGCCGGGCCGAGATCGGCAACCCCGATCAGGACGCCGCCTACCGCGAGGCGCAGGAGGTCATGTCGGCCTTTCCCGAGGATGCGGAGGAGGTGCCCCTGCTTGGCCATCTCTTCGCGCAGAAGGTGACGATCCGGTGCGGTTCGGGCGGGTGATCGCCTGGGCACCGCTGTTCCTGGCGGCGGCGGCGGTGGTCTGGCTCTGGCCGGGTGGCGGGCTGGACGCGCTAGGGGCCTGGGCCAGGGACGGCCAGCGCGAGGCGCAGACCGTGCTTGCCCGGACCCTGCGCGCGCTGCGGCAGGGGGATGCCGGAGCGCTCTGGGGACTGATGTCCGTCTGCTTCCTTTACGGGGTCTTTCATGCGGCGGGACCGGGGCACGGCAAGCTGCTGATCGGCGGCTACGGGCTGGGACGCCGGATCGCCGCACTGAGACTGGCCGCGCTGGCGCTGGTGTCGAGCCTCGCGCAGTCGGCGACGGCGGTGCTGCTGGTGCTGGCGGGGATCGGCGCGCTGCAGTGGACCCGCACGCAGGTGACCGGGCTGGCGGACCGGGAACTGTCGCTGCTGTCCTACGTGGCCGTCGCGCTGGTCGGGTGCTGGCTGGCCGTGCGGGGTCTGCGCGGGCTTGCGGCGGCGGGGCAGGGGGGGCAGGCCCTCCATGACCATGACCATGACCATGACCATGACCATGACCATGACCATGACCATGTTGGCGCCGCCCGTCGTGGCCACACCCATGCTCACGCACACACCCATGACGACGCCTGCGGCTGCGGCCACGCTCATGGCCCCACGCCCGCGCAGGCCGAACAGGTCCGATCCCTTCGCGATGCGGTCGTGCTGGTCGCGGCGATTGCCGTCCGGCCCTGCACCGGCGCGCTTTTCGTGCTCATCATCGCCTGGCGGATGGACATCATGGGCGCCGGGATCGCCGGGACCTTTGCCATGGGGCTGGGCACGGCGGCGATCACGGTGGCCACGGCGCTGGCCGCGGCCTGGCTGCGGCGTTCCTCCGTCGACCGGCTTGGCGCGCTGCTGCCCGATCCGGTACGCGCCGCGCGGCTGATGGCGCTGACCGAATGCGCCGCCGGGGCGGTCATCGCCGCCGCCGCCCTGTCGCTGGCCCTGCGGCTGGTCTGACCGCGCAACGGGCCGGGCGCCGCCGCAATCACGGCCTTGCAACCCCCGCTTTTCCTTGCCCGGACCGCCCCTCCGTCGTAATGGGCTGCGATGGAAAACCGCCCCGGATACACGGAACACGCCCGCGCCCTCCTGGGGCTTGGCCTGCCGCTGGTCGGCAGCCACGTCGCGCAGTTCGCGATCACCCTGACGGACGCGGTCATGCTCGGCTGGTACGACATCACCGCCCTCGCCGCGCAGGTGCTGGCCGGGGGCTTTTTCTTCGTCGTCTTCATCACCGGGTCCGGCTTTGCCTGGGCGGTGACGCCGCTGGTCTCCGAAGCGGAGGGGCGCGGCGACACCACGCAGGCCCGCCGGGCCACCCGCATGGCGCTCTGGCTGGTGTCGCTCTACGCGCTCGTGACCCTGCCGCTTATGCTGTTCTCGGCCCGCATCTTCGCGGCCATCGGCCAGACGCCCGAGGTCGCGGCGCTGGCGGGACAGTACCTGGTGATCGCCGGCTTCGGCCTCTGGCCCGCGATCATCCTGATGGTGTTCAAGAGCTTCCTGTCGGCCGTGGAACTGACCCGGATCATCCTGCTGGTCACCCTCGCGGCCGTCGGCGTGAACGCCCTGTGCAACTGGCTGATGATCTTCGGCAACGCCGGTTTCCCCGAGCTCGGGATCCGCGGGGCCGCGGCGGCTTCGGTGGTGACGCAGCTGGCTTCCATGCTGCTGATGATCGCCTACATCCGCCGCCGCCTGCCCGAGCACAACATGTTCCAGCGCATGTGGCGCCCGGACTGGGAGGCCTTTGCCCGGGTCTTTGCCCTTGGCGTGCCGATCGGGCTGACCATGCTGGCCGAGGTCGCGCTTTTCTCCGCCTCCTCCGTCATGCTGGGCTGGCTTGGCGCGCTGCCGCTGGCGGCGCACGGCATCGCGCTGCAGATTGCCTCAGTCACCTTCATGATCCACCTCGGTCTGTCCAACGCCGCCACGGTGCGCGCGGGCCGCGCTCTGGGCCGGAGGGACTGGCAGGGCATGAAGGACGGCGCACTGACCGCAATCGCCATGTCCGCCGGTGCGGCGGCCATCACCATCGTGCTGTTCGTGACCCTGCCGGGGCCGCTGATCGGCCTGTTCCTCGACCCCGCCGATCCGCGCCGGGAGGAGGTCGTCGCCATCGGCACCGTCCTGCTTGGCGCGGCGGCGCTGTTCCAGCTGGCGGACGCGATGCAGGTCATGGCGATCGGGGTGCTGCGCGGGGTGCAGGAGACCCGCGTGCCCATGATCATCGCCACCATCAGTTACTGGCTTGTCGGCCTGCCGGTCGCCTATACCCTTGGCTTCCCGGTTGGCCTCGGCGGGGTCGGCGTCTGGCTGGGGCTGGCCGCGGGCCTGGGCCTGGCGGCGGTGCTGCTGATGCTGTGGTTCTGGCGCCGCGTCTACCCGCGGCTCCGCCTGTCCCTGCCGCCCGAGCCGGTGCCGCCTATGCCATCCCCCGCGACCTGAGCACCCGGTCCGCCTTCTTGCGCACCAGCACGGTGCGCAGGTCGTGCATCGCCAGCAGCATCGCGTCGGTCACGATATCCAGCTGATCGTCCGTCGCCTTCGCCTGCGCCCAGTGCGCGGTCTGGTTCAGCATGTCCACGGCGCGCAGGATATCGTCGATGTCCCGCGCGGCCAGCACGTCGACCCGTTCCTCCATCCAGTCGGCGATGGCGGCGGCGTCCTCCTCCGTCAGCTCCCGGTCGCCCTGCGGCTTGATTTCGCCGTTGCGAATGTTGACCGTGGCGATCTGGTCCAGCTCGATCCGGCGGGCGCGGTCCTCTGTCAGCACGCGGAAGACGATCGCTCCGTTTTCACGGGTGCGGAAGAAATACGGGGGGAGTTCGGTGGACATGTGTGCTCCGGTCGGTTTGCCGGACCATAGGCGGCGGGGCCGGGCGGCTCAAGAGGCGGGGCTCAGCCGTTTTCCAGAACGCGGAGCAGCGAACCGTCCGCGTCGATCAGGGCAAACATACGCGGCACAGGGGGGCGGTCCATGATCCCCGTGATGCGCGGGATCGAGCTGTGGTCGTCCGGCAGGTCCAGCGCGCGCCATTCCGCGTAAAGCCGGTCCAGCGCATCGACGCGGATGCAGGCGCTGAACCAGCTGCCGTATGGATCGACCTCCGGATGCGGAAAGAACTCGATCTCGAGCGTGTCGCGGGCCAGGATCATCCAGCCCTCGTCGCGATAGCGCCGCACGAACCCCATGCGGCCATAGAAGGCTTCGGTCGCGTCGAAGTCCCGGGCCGGCAGGTTCGCCGTGACCCGGTCCATCAGCTGAGGGACGCGCAGAAATCCTGGATGCGCGTGCAGGCTTCCTTCAGCGCCTCGTCCGAGGTCGCGTAGGAGATGCGGAAGTTGGGCGACAGACCGAACGCCGCGCCGAAGACCACCGCCACGCCGGTATCCTCCAGCAGCGCCGTCGCGAAGACTTCGTCATCCGTGATCTTCACGCCCTTGGCCGAGGTCTTGCCGATCAGCCCGGCGATCGAGGGATAGACGTAGAAGGCCCCCTCCGGCACCGGGCAGGTGATGCCGTCGACCGCGTTCAGCATCTCGCAGACCATGTCGCGGCGGCGCTTGAAGATCTCGTTGTTCGGCGCGATGAAATCCTGCGACCCGTTCAGCGCCTCCACCGCCGCCCATTGCGAGATGGAGGAGGGGTTGGACGTCGACTGCGACTGGATCTTGCCCATGGCCTTGATCAGATCCTTCGGGCCCGCCGCATAGCCGATCCGCCAGCCGGTCATCGCATAGGCCTTGGAAACGCCGTTCACGGTCAGGGTCCGGTCGTAGAGTTCCGGTTCGACCTGTGCCGGGGTGCAGAATTCGAAATCGTCGTAGGCGAGGTGTTCGTACATGTCGTCGGTCATGATCCAGACATGCGGGTGCTTCTTCAGCACGTCGGTCAGCGCCTTGAGCTCTGCCCTGGAATACCCGGCCCCGGTCGGGTTGGAGGGCGAGTTGAAGATGAACCACTTGGTCTTGGGCGTGATGGCCGCGTCCAGCTGTTCGGCGGTGATCTTGAATTTCGTCTGAAGCTGGCCTTCCACGAAGGTCGGCTCACCACCCGCCAGAAGCACCATGTCGGGGTAGGACACCCAGTAGGGCGCGGGGATCAGCACCTCGTCGCCCGGGTTCAGCGTCGCCATCAGCGCGTTGTAGAGCACCTGCTTGCCGCCGGTTCCGACGGTCACCTGGTCGGGCGTGTAGTCCAGCCCGTTGTCGCGCTTGAACTTGGCGCAGATGGCTTTCTTCAGCTCGGGAATGCCATCGACGGCGGTGTATTTCGTTTTTCCCTCGTTGATTGCCGCAATCGCGGCAGCCTTGATGTTCTCGGGCGTGTCGAAATCCGGTTCACCGGCACCAAGCCCGATCACGTCCTTGCCGGCGTCCTTCAGTTCCCGCGCCTTGTTGGTGACGGCGATGGTCGGCGAGGGTTTGACGCGCGACAGGGTGTCGGAAAGGAAAGGCATGGGAGGGGCCCCCGGTGTTTGAGTTTCGGTCGGTCCTGTCATAGAAGCAATGGAAACGGCCCTCAAGCGGGATCGGAGGAGAGCATCGCATGACCGACGACACCACCGGCTGGTACGCCGCCGAAAGCGCCACCTTCGGGGACCGGCTCTCGGCCGCGCGCGAAGCCGCCGGAATGACCCAGACCGATCTGGCCAAGCGGCTTGGCGTGAAGCTCAGCACCCTGAGGGGCTGGGAGGACGACCATTCCGAACCCCGCGCCAACCGTCTGTCGATGCTGAGCGGGCTGCTCGGCGTCTCTCTCCCCTGGCTGCTGACCGGGGAAGGCGATGGCGTCGAACCGCCGGGCGAGGCTAACGACCTGCCGCGCGACGTGCTTGCCCTTCTGGGAGAGGTCCGCGACCTGCGCGCTGACATGGATGCCAAGGTCGCCCGGCTCGGCGTGCTGGAAAAGCGCCTGCGCGCGGCGCTGAAGGAAGGCGTCTGATGGCCGAACCGCGCGAGGACCGGATCAAGCGCATGGCCATGCGCTCCATGCGGCGGGGCATGAAGGAAATGGACATCCTGATGATGCGCTTCGCCGATCATCACCTGGCGACGATGACGGAGGCGGAGCTGGACCTTTATGACGTGATCCTGTCCGAGAACGACCAGGACCTCTATCTCTGGGTCACCGGCCAGGCCCCGGCCCCCGGAGAGATCGCGCCGATGATCGCCCGCATTGCCGAAACCGCCTCCTCGGGACCGGACCGGACTTTCTGAGGCCGTTTAACGGTTTATTGGGGTTTCTCCCCCAATCTCCGTCCGAGCAGCAAGTGACGGAGACCCGGTTAAGCCATGTCCATGCACGATCCCACACCTTTGCCCGCGGGCGAACAGGCCTTTCTTGCCACCTACCTCGACGCGCTGTCGCTGGTGGAACGACTCCACCGGCTGCTGCTTGACGTCATCAAGGACGAATTCGAACGGGTCGGCGTTCTGGAAATCAACGCGGTTCAGGCGCTCTTGCTGTTCAACATCGGCGAGAACGAGGTGACGGCGGGCGAACTCAAGTCGCGCGGCTACTATCAGGGGTCCAACGTCAGCTACAACCTCAAGAAGCTGGTCGAAATGGGCTACATGCACCATCAGCGGTGCGAAATCGACCGCCGCTCCGTCCGGGTCCGGCTGACACCCAGAGGGCGGGAGGTGCGGGATACCGTGTCGGCCCTGTTCGCGCGCCAGTCAGAAGAAATCGCAAGCCGGGGCATCCTCGACGCTGCCGGGATCGATCTGACGACGGCCTCCCTGCGGCGCGTCGAACGCTACTGGTCCGACCAGATCCGCTATATCTATTGACGGATCGGGACCTGCAGATCACCCCAGTGGGTGACTGTCCAGAAGGGACATTGGGAAAGGAAGCCGGAAATCGCTTCCAAAAGGGGCCGTCGCAGGGTGCGGCGGCAACGTGAGTCGAAGGCGACAGGCCGCGGACATGCGCCGCGGCCTGATTCCATCGCGATGCGGTACCCTGTGGGTGCCTGAAGGCGGCACAGCGAGACCGACGTCCCGGTCTGCGTCGACGGATAATCGCCATGGAAAGCGCCGACGGAATGTCGCGAGAGGCAGCGCGGGCGCATGGTTGAAACGGCCATGCCGACCAATGTCTGCTGTGGGAAGTGTCGATGGATCGGTGCCTGAGACGGCGAAGAGCAGCCGATGCCCGAGGCAGGACAGAGGAAACATCGTCCGGGACAGTTCCAACGGATAGTCGCCAAAGGCAAGGCGACGGAACGTCGTTCGGGGGCAATACAGGCGCTTCGTTGAAGAGGCAGCGCCGACGGATGTCTACCTTAAGAAACGTCGTCGGATCGGTGCCAGAGACGGCGCAAGGAGGCCGTAGCCAAGATCAGCGCAGAGTGGCATTGCAAGAAGTGGCACAGCGGGGTCGTTGCCGGAGGCCGCGCGGTCGGGCCATCGCCAGAGGCATGGCCGACGGTTTGTCGCCAAGTGTCGTGCAGACGGATCGCCATGTGGCGCGGCGTTAGCGCGTCACCTTCGGACCGTGTTCAGCACCTGTCCCATGCCGCGGCCCCGGACGGTGTTCCGGAGCGGGAAGTCCGGCCCCGTCGCTGCGCATCGCCTCCGACACCGCGATAACCTGCAATTCGCGCAACAGCTTCCGAACCATGGCGGCTTCGAAATCCTCGAACCCGTAGGCCGTCTCAAGGAATGCACCCTCGCCGCGCAGCACATAGGCGCGGTAATAGGCGGTGAGTTCGCCGATCTCGGGAAAGCGCGCCTCTCCGGCCGTCGGCACCTTTTCTCCGATCACCAGCCCGTTGACGGTGACACCGGTCAGCGGCGTCCCGACCGACCCGGGCAGGGGGCCGACGTTGGACTTGCCGTCCCCCGAAACGTCGATCACCCGCCGCCAGCAGTCTGCCTGCGCCTGCACCTCCGCCCCGCCGCGGATCAGCGCCGATCCGATCGCGGTCGACAGATCGGCCTCCGCCCGGCCCGTCCCGCGCAATGTTGCGAT
Organism: Primorskyibacter flagellatus; assembly: GCF_014638275.1. Taxonomy (GTDB): domain Bacteria; phylum Pseudomonadota; class Alphaproteobacteria; order Rhodobacterales; family Rhodobacteraceae; genus Pseudooceanicola; species Pseudooceanicola flagellatus_A. Next base: position 2,296,113 of record NZ_BMFJ01000001.1, on the reverse strand, counting down.
GACCCCGCCAAGCGCTTCGGTCCCGGTGATGTCCCGCCAGCCCACGACCCGACGCTGGAAGTCCGGACCCGACCACTCCATCACCATCAGCCGCACCGGCGCGTCCGGCATCGCCAGAAACGCCGCGCGGACCTGCGGATCGTCCAGCGCCGCCGCAAGCCCGTCCAGCTGAAGCCGGTATTCCCGCGCATCGACCGATCCCGACACGTCCAGGGCCAGCAGAAGTGCCTGCCGGCAGTCCGCCTGCGCCGGCCCTGCCAGCAGGCCGAGCAGCAGGATCAGCCGGGCGACCATTCCGCCCCCGCGTCGAAGCCAAGCACCAGACCGTTCACCTCGCGGAACAGCTTGCGCGCCATGGCGTCGCCGAAATCTTCGAACCCGCGTGCGATTTCAAGGAAGGCGCCGGGTCCGCGCAGCACCTCGGTCCGGTAGAATTCCACGACCTCGGGCTCGCGCCCCATCACCACCAGACCGTTGACCGTCACCTCGTCGAAGGGGAAGTGCATGTAGGCGCTGAGCGGCTGGAAGCCTTCGTTGTTCGTCCCGTCCCCGGAGACGTCGATCACCTGTGCGTCGCAGCGCGGGGCGCGTTGCAGCATGCCCGCCGCGTAGCCGAGCGCGTAGCCGAGCGCCGTCGGAAACTCCTTGTACGACCGCTTCGCCCCGGCGATCCGCGCGATCACGCCGTCGATCGCCGCATCGCTGGTCAGCAGGGTCCAGTCGACCACCACCGTCTGCTGGTACCGCCCGCTCCATTCGAAGGCCGCCAGTGCCACGTCGCCCGGCGCGCCGTTCAGGATCGCGTTGCGAATTTCGGGCAGGTTCAGCGCGGAGGCCAGCCCGTCGCGCTGAAGCACGTAATCCTCGCTGTCGACGGAGGCGGAGACATCCAGCGCCAGCAGCAGCGCGAGCCGGCACTCTCCCAAGGCCGCCCCGGCCCAGAGCGAAAGCGCGAGGGAGAGGCCGGCCGCGCGGATCACCAGTGCCCTGTGTTTTCCATGCTGGCCCAGGGTTCCGCCGGTTCAAGCGACCCGCCCTCCTGCAGCAGTTCGATGGAGATGTTGTCCGGAGACCGCACGAATGCCATCCGCCCGTCCCGCGGCGGCCGGTTGATCGTCACGCCGTTGTCCATCAGGTGCTGGCACATCTCGTAGATATTGCCGACCGAATAGGCGAGGTGCCCGAAATGCCGGCTGTCCGACGGCAGGCCGTCGTCGCCGTCCCAGTTGTAGGTCAGTTCGACCGGGCAGTCCTCGTGCCCCTCCGGCGCCATGAAGATCAGCGAGAAGCGGCCCTGTTCGCTGTCCATCCGGCGCGTTTCCTTCAGGCCGAGCAGTTCGTAGAATGCCATGCTTTTTTCCAGGTCCTTCACGCGGACCATGGTGTGCAGATAGCGGACTTTCATAGGTGACTCCCGAATTGTCGTTCGGGATGAGGATAGAGGCTCAGGCCCCGCTGTCGAGCGGTCAATAGGACGAGCCGATCCCGAAGGAGATGCCGGAGCGGTCGATATCGAAAAGGTTGATGTTCGAATTGCTTCGGCTGGCCTGCACCCGCACCGTGGGGTGAAAGCCGAAATAGTCGATCTCGCGGAAGGTCAGGTCGATCCAGGCGCTCTGCTCCACATCGTTGCGATGGCCCGGCGCGAAGGAGGATACGGGGTAGTCCCGCTTGCGCAGCCCCAGCCCGAACCGGGGCGAGGCGCCCAGGACCTTCATGTCCGGCGCATACTGGATCCCGGCGGCATAGTTGGTGAAGCGGGCGACATTCACGTCGGACCGGCTTTCCGTGGCACTGACCCAGAGGCTGACCTGTCCGCCGCCCTCCAACGCCCGGCCAAGCTGCGCGGACAGCGTGACGGCGTCTGAATGCGGCGCGTTTGGTCCCCGCGTGATCTCTGCCTTGGCGGTGAAGCTGAGCCGGGTCTTCCGGTCCAGCGCCCGGTTCACACCGGCTTCCGCCTCGACATGGTTGCCGTAGGGGTCGCCGCTGTACCAGCTGCGCCCGACGGAGCCGTCGAGCGTGTATTCCGTCCGCCCGTCCTTGCTGAGCCACTTCTGCGCGATCCCGGTGGTCAGCGTGCCAAGCGCATAGTCCGATCCCTTCGCGCCGGGGGCGAGCGTCTTTGCGCCTTCGGTCAGCGCATAGGTGGTGTAGCCCGCCGAAAAGGTCAGGTCGGTGGCCCGGCGCGTCGTTTCTGCCGCGCGGTAGCGGGTCGCGACACCGACCGAAAGCTCTGTCCCCGCAAGCGCCTGCGCTGCGCCGGGCAGGGGGAGTTCGTATTCCCGGCCAAAGAGTATCTCGGTAAAGGTAGACCGGGCGGAGCCGTTGTTGATGTTGGATTTCGGCGCGACGTTGAACTGCAGCTGCGTGGACCAGCGGTTGCGGGACCGCACGTAGCGGAAATCGCGCACCGCCGCCGCCCTGGCCGCCGGGCTGGGGGCCACCTGTGCCGCCCGCCGCAGCCAGAGCTGCGCCCGCGTGCGCTGGCCCTGCGAGCTGAGCGCCTGCGCCATGGCGAGCGATGCGGCATGGCGGGTCCGGTCATCCTGCGAAAGCGACCAGGCCTGGCGCGCGGTCTTCTCCGCCAAGCGGTAATCCCCGGCATCCCGCGCCGCCCGCGACCGGATCAGCAGCGCCTGCACATCCTCGGGGTCCCGTTCGAGCAGGGCGGAAGTCAGGGTCATCGCGGTGCCGGGATCGCGCGCATCCAGCGCCACGGCAGCGAGATTGCGCATCTGGCCGGGCGTCAGAACCCGGCCCTCAGACCCCGCCGGAAGGGCGGGGCCGAGCGCCAGCGACAGGGCCAGCGCCGCGCGCAGCCCGGTCCGACGGATCATTGCCGGTACAGGATGAAGCCGCCGGTTTCCTGCGCCGTGACGCTGCCGCTGGAGCGCGGGTCTTCCTGTTCGACCACCACGATCCCCACGACTTCGCCGTTCGCGCCGCTGCCGGACATGATCGCGTAGAAGTTGCCGGTGTCGAGGTTCGTCACCCCGCCGTCGGAGTCCGTCACGTAGCTGGTGACCGATGCGCTGACTTCGCCGTTGGTGTCCGCCGCGTCCGAATTCACCGCCGACACAAGGTTCGGCAGGTTGCCCGCGAGTACCTCGGAGTTGGTGATGGTGGTAGAGGTATCCTGACCCTCCAGTGCGGCCAGGTAGCCCGCCGTGATGTCATTGCCGTTGATGTCAAACACCCGGCGGTTGCGCACGTAGAAGACCGCGCCGGTCTTGCCGTTGTTGAAATCCTCGAAGTCCACCTTGAGCACGGCGTTGCCCTGCACGTACTCCAGCCCGCCGCTGCCTTCGAACACCCTCAGTCCCGCGTAATCGCCGGCGAAATCCGCCTGGCAGGCCCCGGTGCAGGTCGGAAGGACGAACCCGGCAGAGCTTCCGTCATCGGCCTGCAGGTTGCGCTGGTAGACGAAGCCGCCGAAACCGTAGTCCACGTAGTTGCCCGAGCGCACGATGGCGAACTGGACCTTGCCAGTCGTCGACTTGCCGTAGATCGCCCGGTAGGAGAACGTCCCCACGGTGTTCGACGTGACCGGGTCGACCGCCACCGGGTCGCTTTCATAGACCTGATACGCGCCCGACGGCCCGATGGAGGACATTGCCACCCCGCGCGAATAGGTGTTGTCCGCGTCGAAGGGCAGGTTGTCGACGTAGAATTCGTCCTGCCCCGTGTCGTTGCGGTATTCGTAGCTGAGCGCGGTGCCGCCGCCCGACTCCGTCTCCGCCTCGTAGCGCTGGATGGCGCTGGTTGCGGTCGGGTTGGTCGTGCCGGGCAGGGAGCCGTCGTCCTCGGGGTCCGTGGACTCTTCGGCGGGATCGTCGAAAGGGTTCGTGCCGTCGCCGCAACTCACCAATGCAAGCGCGGCCAGCAGTGCTGCCGTGGTCATCCTGTTCATACTGTCTGCCTCACATGGCCGTTCGGGCGCATTTATTTTGTCCACAGGTTCCGCCAGACGCGGAATAAAGTCAATCCTGTCAACGATTATTGCCCATGGTGAGGCGCAAATGCCCTACCGCATATTGTGTTCCATCCCGGCGGAGATCCCATATAATGATGTCTCCGCCCCTGACCGGTCCGGGATTCGCCGGACCCCCGCCGCCCGAGAGGAGCCGACGATGCGCCAGTACCACGATGCCCTGCAGACCGTTCTGGACCACGGGACGCCGTCCACCGACCGCACCGGCACCGGCACGATATCCTATTTCGGGATGCAGCAGCGTTATCCGCTGGCCGACGGTTTCCCGCTGGTCACCACCAAGAAGCTGCACCTGAAATCCATCGTGCATGAACTTCTCTGGTTTCTCGCCGGGGACACAAATATCGGATACCTCAAGGAAAATGGCGTCTCGATCTGGGACGAATGGGCGGATGAGAACGGCGACCTCGGCCCGGTCTACGGCCACCAGTGGCGCCACTGGCCGACCCCGGTCGGAGAAATCGACCAGATCGCCAAGCTGGTGGAGATGATCGGCAAGTCGCCCGACTCCCGCCGCCTGATCGTGTCGGCCTGGAACCCGGCGGAGGTCGACCAGATGGCGCTGCCGCCCTGCCACACCCTCTGGCAGGTGCGCATCACGGGCGGGAAGCTGCACCTCCAGCTTTATCAGCGGTCCGCTGACATGTTCCTCGGTGTGCCGTTCAACATCGCCTCCTACGCGCTGCTGCAGGTGATGCTGGCGCATGTGACGGGTTACGAACCCGGCGACTTCGTGCATGCCATCGGCGACGCGCATATCTATTCCAACCATATGGAGCAGGTGAAACTCCAGCTCACCCGCACGCCGCACCCGCTGCCGACCCTGCGCCTGACGCGCGACGTCGGGTCGATCTTCGACTTCCGCTACGAGGACTTCGAGTTCCTGAACTACAGCCCCGACCCGGCGATCCGCGCACCGGTGGCGGTATGATCACCCTCATCGCAGCCCGCGACCGCAACGGCGCCATCGGGAAGGACGGGGGCATTCCCTGGCACCTCCCCTCCGACCTCGCCCTGTTCCAGCGCGAAACCACCGGAGGCGCGATCATCATGGGCCGCGCCACGTGGGAGAGCCTGCCGGTCAAGCCTTTGAAAGGCCGCCTGAATATCGTGGTGTCTCGCGACCGGGACCTGGCGGAACACGTCGTTGGCTCGGTTGCGGAGGCGGTGAAGCTGGCGCTGGCCGAGGGGTATTTCCGCATCTACGGCATCGGCGGCGCCCGCATCTACACCGAAATGATGCCCCTGGCGCAGCGGCTTTTGCTGACTGAAGTCGACCTCGCGGTGGAGGGCGCGGACACGTACTTCCCGGAGGTTCAGGAAGGAGAATGGCGGGAGGTGGCGTCCCGGCGCGGGGAGGGGGATGTGGGGTATGTGGTGCGGGAGTTGATGCGGTGAGTGAAATGTAGGGTGGGCTTCTTGCTGCCCGGAATTGTTCCTGATCTTAGGTGGCGGCTGTCAATCTCAAACCAAATCAAGGCAATCCGCTGTCCAACTCCGCACCCTTTACGCCATCTGCTCAACCCCGTGTTCGGTATCCGGATCCTCACGGTGCCGTACGGATCACCGCCGGATTTCTTAATCACACAGTTTCGACAAGCTCGAACCGGGCAGCCCCCTCGTGTCGGGACAAACGTACGGTATCTCGAATTCCATAACTCACGGTCATAGCCAATACGTACCGCGAACAGGCCAAAATCTCGGTCTTTGATCAATCCACCCGCCCCGCTCCCCCGTACACACCGCAAAGGAGCGCCCGCCATGCAGACCCTCACCCTTTATCTCTCCACTGCCGTGATCTTCCTCGGCCTCGATGCGATCATGCTGAAAAACGTCATGCGTCCGTTGTTCGAAACGCGGATCGCGCCGCTCCTGCTCGATGACCTGCGGCTTGGCCCCGCCGCCGTGTTCTACCTGTTCTACGTGGCTGGCGTGGTGTGGTTCGTCTCCGTCCCCGCGCTGCGCGACAACGCGCCGTGGCAGGCCCTTGCGAATGGCGCGCTGATCGGAGCCATGGCCTACGGGACCTACGAATTCACCAACTATGCCACGCTGAAGGATTGGGCGCCGAGGATGGTTGCGGCAGACCTTGCCTGGGGAACGGTGCTGACCGGGACCGCGGCGCTGCTTGGCGTGCTCATCACCCGCGCGCTGTTCCGGTGAGGGGCACGCTATATCTTGTGCATTCTCCTTTTGCGTTTCGCTCTCAGGGTGTTAAGCTGATGGCGATGACGCCAGAAGGCTGATGTTTCACGAGGGCAGACCGATGAAGAAACTGATGATGTTTGCAGGCCTCGGTCTGCTGTCCATGGCCGCTCCGGCCGCCGCGGATGCCAAGCTGTTCCCCTATCCGGCGGCGAACTACTGCCCCTCGGGTCTTCAGCCGATCCAGATGGGCGGCGTGATCTGCTGCGGCGTACCGAACCAGGCGGGCACCTATTCCGACTACATGCGTCACCCGGTTGCGCAGCGCAAACGCTACTACAAGCCCGCGCCGCGCGTGGTCTATGACTCCAAGTCGCCGGGCTACTGGGACTCCAAGTCGCCCAGCAATTGAACGGACGACAACCAATGATTGCAAAGGCGTGCCACCGGCGCGCCTTTTTTATTTGGCCCCGGCGAAATTAACTCGCCATTCGTCATCAAACTGTTACACTTTGGATCAAACAACAAGAACAGGCGCCAGCCCCGTGATCCGACCTCTCCTGATCCTGCTATGCCTTGCCGGCCCCGCCGCGGCCAATCCGATTGCGGACGTGATCTGCGAACCGACCGCGCGCATGAAGGACAAGCTGACCCGCCAGCTGCACAGCGAACGGCAGAGCATGGGGCTGCGCGGTCCCGAGCAGGTGGTGGAGGTCTGGACGGACAAAAGGGGCGACTGGGCGATGGTCATCACCTACGCCAGCGGGCAAAGCTGCATCGTCGCCATGGGCGAAGCCTGGATGGAAACCGCATCCAAGGATCCGGCCTGAAGCGGCCGGGCCAGAAACCGGGCCCGGAAACCTTGTAACGATCGAACGGAACTCAGGTCAGAGGAGTTTGAGGTCGCTGGCCATCTGGCGACCGTCGCGCCCGTCCTGCAACTCGTAACCGACCTTCTGATTGTCGGCGAGCCCGGTCAGACCCGATCTCTCCACGGCGGAAATATGAACAAAAACGTCCTTGCCGCCTTCTTCCGGCTCGATAAAGCCGTAGCCTTTCGTCGTATTGAACCACTTAACGGTGCCAACCGGCATGCCGCGTCTCCTTCTGTCGTCGCCCCGCGGAATTGCGGGGTATTCCTGCGACCGGATGCGGAAAACTCCGCCAGAGGGCAGCTCCGGTCGCCCGTGCCATAAGGTAGGAGAATGGAGACCCGATGTAAAAAGCAAGCAAAACCGGGGTGAATGTTGGCGATTTGTTACCTATGTCAGCCGGACTGCCTAAGGAAGGAAAGCCATGCAGCTCTACGGCCTGAAAAATTGTGATACCTGCCGGGCCGCGCGCAAGGCGCTGCCGGAGGCGGAATTCGTTGACGTAAGGGAATCGCCGCTCGACCGGTCGATCCTGGAATCCGCGCTGGAGCGGTTCGGGGATGCGCTTGTGAACCGCAGTTCCACGACCTGGCGCGGCCTGTCCGAAGACGCCCGCGCCCGCCCGCCCCTGGACCTTCTGGCCGATCACCCGACGCTGATGAAGCGGCCGCTGATCGTGGAGGGCGACCGGATGCTGCTTGGCTGGACCGCCGCCACCCGCGCGGACCTCGGGGTCTGAGCGATGCGCAACGCCGCCCTCATCCTCGGTCTCGTCGGCGGGCTCATGGGCCTGCTGATCGGTGTCTTCAGCTACGGCTACACCGCCGCCATCGAACAGTTCGGTGAAGTCGAGGGCCTGTTCGAACAGGTTCGCGACGTCGAGGCGATCCGCATCGCCTCTGTCCTGTCGCCCATGCTGGCGATTGCCGGGGCGGGCATGGTGAAGGCGCGTGCGCTCTGGGGCGGGCTGCTGCTTCTGATCTCGGTCTTCGGGATGTACACCGGCTTCGGGCTTGGCTTCTTCACCATCTGGCCGATGGCCTTCTGCGGCGTCGCGGCCCTTATGGCGCTGGCTGCGGGGCGACCGGACGAACCGAAGGCGCATTTCTGAAGATCAGCCGGTCTGCGGAGAGCCATCCGCCGCCCAGTACCACCGGCACCGCCAGCAGGAAGACCCAGAGCGCCCGCTGGTCGAGGATCAGCGAATCCGGCACCCGGTCGAACCACGCGCCGAGCGTTTCCGGATGCCCGATCGCCCCGTGTCCGAACAGGTCGGTCAGGGTCTGCACAGCGACGAAGCCGATCATCCCGAATGCCGTGAGCCGTGTCAGCACCCCGGCGACGACAAGCGCGGGCAGGATGAACTCTGCCCACATGCCGCCTGTCACCACGGCCCAGTGAAACACGCCGAGCTTCGACAGGTCGTAGCCCGCCGCCTCCATCGCCTTCGGGAAGATCTGCGCATAGGCCCCGAGGGAGGGGCTGAACAGCCCGAACGCCCCGCTTCCCATCTTGGTGAGCGCGGAGGACCAGAAGTAGGGCAGCAGCACCGCCGCGAAGGTCAGGCGCGCCAGCAGGGGCAGCGCGGGCGACAGGCGGGCGAGCGGGGTGGTCGGGTCGGTCATGTCAGCTCTCCGGTGCGGTCAGGGCGTGGCTCTGCATCAGCAGGGTCAGCAGGCGGGTCGGGTCATAGTCATCCCCTGCCGAGGCGGCGGCTTCGGCAAGGGTGGCGCCCCGGCGCAGGCTTTCGACAAAGGGCAGGTCCCCGCGGGTCATCAGATGAGGTTCGGGATCGTAGACGGGACGCAGAATCAGCACGTCTTCGGCCCCGGGCTGCGCCTGCGGGGCGGCGGGGTCGAGCGCGCGGCGCCGGATCGACAGCACAGGCCAGTCCGACAGCAGCACCCGCACCGACGGCACCAGCCCGAAGCGGGTGTCGCCCAAAGCTTCGGGCGGGATCGCGGCCAGGTCTTCCGGCGACAGCGGCGTGCCATCTGCGGCGTGGTAGCTTTGCCGCAGCGCGCATTCGAGCCGCGCGACATCGCCGATCCAGCGCATCTTCGACAGCTGCGGGGCGGCGTCCATGAACTCCGGCAGCGCCTCTCCGAACCGTGCCATCACCGGGGAGGCCGGCGGATGCGCGCGCAGGAACGCCCCGGCCATGGCGCGGAACATCTCGTCCCCGAGGAGGGCGTGACAGGCGGGAAATCCGTCGATCAACGCCTCTGTCAGTCCGACGGCGACATTGTTGCGATAGACCGAAAAGCGCCGCCCGGCGGGGCGCCCCGCACCATCGGTCAGCGTAACCGGCATGTCGGACGACGGGTCCAGCAACGCGCTGCGAAAGAGGCCCTGCGTGGTCATGCCGCCGCCCGTTCGCCCGCGCGCACCAGTGCGTCGCGCGCCCGTCCGGCTTCGGCGGCCAGTGTGGGCCAGTCGGGCACGTCATTGTCCCATTCGATCAGCAGCGGGGCGGGGCCGGTGCGCGCCAGAACGTCGTCAAGCAGCGCCCAGACCGGATCGGCCACCTCGCGCCCGTGGCTGTCGATCAGCAGCGGCGCGCCATGGTCGTCCTCTTCCTCGTCATATCCGCCGAGGTGGATCTCGCCGACCCGGTCCATCGGAAAGGCGGCCACGTAATCGCGCGCCGACAGCCCGAGGTTGGTGGCCGAGACGAAGACGTTATTCACGTCCAGCAAAAGGCCACACCCGGTCCGCGCGGCGATGTCGCGCAGGAAGTCGGTCTCCGACATCTCGCTTTCCGCAAAGGCGAGGTAGGAGGAGGGGTTCTCCAGCAGCATCCGCCGCCCCAGAACCTCCTGTACCTCGTCGATGTGATCGGCGACGCGGGTCAGCGTGGCGGCGGTATAGGGCAGGGGAAGGAGATCGTTCAGAAAGGCACCATCGTGGGTCGACCAGGCGAGGTGTTCGGAAAAGCTCGCCGGGTTCAGCCAGTCGCAGAGGTGTTTCAGCCGGGCGAGGTGGTCCGGATCGAGACGACCCTCGCCGCCAATCGACAGGCCGACACCGTGCACGGAAACTGGGAAACGTTCTGAGAGATGGCGAAGCTGAGCTATCGGACGGCCGCCGTCGCCCATGTAGTTCTCCGCGTGGATCTCGAGCCACCGGACGGGGCCGGGATCGGACATGATCTCCGCGTAGTGCCGGGGCTTGTAGCCGACGCCGGCACCGGCGGGAAGGAAAGCATGGGTCATGGCGGGGTCCTCGTCTGGCGGGGTGGCAAGGCGAGAGGATTCCCCGCCTTGCCCATCTGTCATGTCACCGCAGCGCGGGCTTCAACCCGCCGCCCCGGCGAACCGGACGGGCGGACCGATGCCCGCCCGTCCGACAGACCTCAGCCCTGCGGCAGGTCACGCTCCAGCGCCATCAGGCCGCCCATCTTGCCTTCGGGCAGCATGACCTTGGTGCCGTCGGCCAGAACCGGCTCTGCGGTTTCGCAGGTGCCCTCCTTGACCAGCGTCCAGGCGTTGCCCTGGTAATCGACCTTGGAGGTCCCGGCGCAGGTCGTGCCCGCCCCGGCGGCGCAGTCGTTCTTGCCGGCCATCGACACGCCGTAGCACTTCACCGCTTCCTGAGCGGAGGCGGTGGTGGCGGACACCATGGCGGTTGCGGAAACGGCGGCTGCAAATGCGGTGGCGTAGACGGCCTTGTTCGATTTCATATCTTCTCTCCGTTGTGCGCCGCCCCTCGGGCAGCGATGTGACTGGCGCCTTGATTGGCGTCCATGCTCCTCCATTCGCGGTGTCCGGCGGGATCGTTACATCGCTCACGAACGAGTGAAGAAATTGCCATCGATTCCCGGATCGCTGTAACGTTTGCCGGTCGGGGAGCGAATGGAGAGGGGAATGCCGGATCGCAACCAGCACTGGAGCGATCTTCTGCGCCGGGCGAACCGGGGCGACGGCGCGGCCTATGCCGCGTTCCTCGCCGAGGTCGCGCCCGTCGTCCGCACCATCTGCCGCCAGCGCTCAGGCGGGGCGGAGGATGTGGAGGACATCGTGCAGGAGGTCCTGCTTGCGGTTCACGCCAAACGCCATACATGGCGCGAGGCCGACCCGGTCACGCCCTGGCTTTATGCCATCGCGCGCTACAAGACGGCGGATGCCGGGCGCAGGCGGCGCGGACAGGGCGGGCAGGTGCCGATCGAGACGGTGGCCGAGGTGCTGCCAGAAGAGACCGGAGACACGACGGCGGCGCGCGATCTGGCGCAGCTGCTCGGACGGATCGACACGCATTCCGCGGGAATCGTGCGCTCCGTCGGGATCGAGGGGCAGAGCGCCGGAGAAGTCGGCGCCCGCCTTGGCATGACGGAGGGGGCGGTGCGGGTGGCCTATCACCGCGCACTGGTGAAACTGAAGGATTTGGCCGGGGCGGAGGCGGACCGGGCCGATTAGGCCGGGTCCCGATCAGGCCGCCCCGAAACGGAAGACAGAGACGATACCGAAGAGATGAAGACCGACGATCTGATAACCCTGCTGGCCAGCGACCCGGCCCCAGCCCCCGCCGCCCCCCTTGGCCTGCGCGCCGGGATCGGTCTGCTGGCGGGCCTTGCCGTGACGCTTGTCCTGTTCTTCTGGCTGCTTGGACCGCGCTACGCCCTGTTCTCGGCGGAAAGCGATCCTGTGGTGGCGGCGAAGACCGTACTCCCGCTGGTGCTGGGGCTGTTGGCCGTGGTGCTGACGCTGCGCTCCGTCCGCCCCGGAGCATCGCTTGGCCGGACCCGCCGCGCGATCTGGCTGGTCCCGGCGGCGGGTGCGGCCCTGTTTTTCTGGGCCTTCGTCACGACACCGGAACAGGCGCGGCTGCGCGACTTCCTCGGCCATTCCATCCCGGTTTGCCTGCCCTTCATCGTCGTCCTGTCGGTTCCGCTCTACGCCGGGTTCCTCGCCGCCCTCCGCTCCGGCGCGGCGACCCGTCCGGCCCTGAGCGGCGCGCTGGCGGGACTGGCGGCCGCGGGCATCGCGACGACGGTCTATTCGACGTTCTGCAACGAGGATTCGCCGCTGTTCTACGCGACGTGGTATTCGGCGGGGATCCTGATCGCGACCGGGTTGGGGGCCCTTGTCGGGGCGCGGCTGCTCAGGTGGTGAGCCGGCGGCGTCAACCGGTCGGCGCGGCTCTCAGGTAGGACGAGGCGACGCGGATCAGTTCCGCCTCCAGATGCGCCTCGAGCCGGGCGGGCGTCTGGTCCTTCAGGACAGAGGTGATCGGCCCGAACAAGGCATTCAGCAGGACGGAGGCCACAACCTCCGGCTGCCGCACCCTCCGGTCCGGCGCGGTCTTGAGCAGGCACGCCACGTCGGCGATCATCCGGTCATGCGCCGCCCGCACCAGCATCGGCCCGCCGCGTTCCCCCGCCACCGAGTACAGGGCGCGCGACTCCTCCCGATCCGCCAGCTTCGCGGACAGCAGGGCCCGCACCAGCGTCCCCGCCATCTCGCCGATCGGACAGCCGCGTGCTGCGATGCAGGCCCCGGCCACGGCATCCGCGACCCTTGTCAGATGCTCCTCCAGCACCGCCGACAGCAGCGCGTCGCGGTTCGGATAATACTGGTACAGGCTGCCGACCGACGCCCCGGCCCGCTCTGCCACGCGCGTCGTCGTGCAGCGGGCGAGACCCTCGCGCACCAGAACCTGAATCGCCGCCGTGTGCAGCGCCTCCACCGTGGCGGCGGAGCGTCGCTGAACCGGGGCTTTCCGGGGGTTTAGGTCGGTCATCTCGGGGACCATGGAATGCGAATTCAGAATGTGAAGGTTGCTTCATATATCTGTCGCACACGGCTGGCACGAAAGGAACAGCTCATGAAACCCGCAGAGACATCCGGCACCTTCCGCCTTGGCGACCGCAGTGTGACGCGTATGGGATATGGCGCCATGCAGCTGTCCGGTCCCCGTGCCTTCGGTCCGCCGAAGGACCCCGCATCCGCCAAGGCTGTGCTGCGCGCCGCGCTGGACGCAGGGATCACCCATATCGACACCAGCGATTTTTACGGCCCGCACCAGACCAACTGTCTGATCCGCGAGGCGCTGCACCCCTATCCCGACGACCTGACGCTGGTCACCAAGATCGGCGCACGGCGCGACGCCGCAGGCGGCTGGCTGCGCGCTGACAGCCCCAAGGAGCTGCGGCAGGCGGTCCACGACAACTTGACGAACCTCGGGCTCGAGGCGCTGGACGTGGTAAACCTGCGCGTCATGGCCTCGGCCATGAGCACCGCAGAAGGATCGGTCGCGGAACAGGTCTTGGCCCTCGCCGACCTGCAGCGCGAGGGTCTGGTCCGCCACATCGGCATCTCCAACGCCACACCCGCACAGGTGGCCGAGGCGCGGAGCATGGTGGACATCGTCTGCGTACAGAACCTCTACAACATTGCCAGCCGGGCGGAGGATGCGCTTGTCGATGCGCTCGCACGAGATGGCATCGCCTTCGTGCCCTACTTCCCGCTCGGAGGTTTCGCCCCGCTGCAGTCCACCCGCCTGTCCGAGATCGCCGCGCGTGTCGGCGCATCGTCCCGGCAGGTGGCGCTGGCCTGGCTGCTGCGGCGGTCTCCGAACATCCTGCTGATCCCCGGCACATCTTCGGTCACGCATCTGCACGATATTATCGCTGCGGCCGGGGTCGCGCTGGACGATGTGGCGATGCGCGACCTCGACGGAATCGCCGTCGCTGCCTGAGAGGCGGGGCGCCCTGAAGCCGCTCATGCAAATGCAAAGGGGGCCTTCGTGGCCCCCTTTCCGGTGCGATGCCGCTACCGCTGATCCGGTGCCGCCGCTTCACCCCGAAGCCGCGTGACGATCTCGTCCAGACCGGCGCCGAAGGTCTGCTTCTCGCCCAGTTTCCTCACGGAGACCGTGCGCTCTTCGACCTCCTTCATCCCGCAGGCAAGGATATAGGGCACCTTGCCGACCGAATGCTCGCGGATCTTGTAGTTGATCTTCTCGTTCCGCAGGTCGGCCTCGGCCCGGATACCGGCGGCCTTCAGCGCGTCCACCACTTCAAGGCAGTAGGCGTCCGCGTCCGACACGATGGAGGCCACGACGACCTGCCGCGGCGCCAGCCACAGCGGCAGCTTGCCTTCCGAGTTCTCGATCAGGATCCCGATGAACCGCTCGAACGAGCCGAGCACGGCGCGGTGCAGCATCACGGGCCGGTGCTTTTCACCGTCCGCGCCGACATATTCCGCATCCAGCCGTTCGGGCAGGTTCGGGTCGACCTGGAAGGTGCCGCACTGCCATTCCCGGCCGATCGCATCGGTCAGGGTGAATTCCAGCTTCGGACCATAGAAGGCACCTTCGCCCTCCAGCAGCTCATAGTCATAGCCGGCCGCCTTGCAGGCATTGCCGAGCGCCGCCTCGACCCGGTCCCAGCTTTCCTCGCTGCCGACACGTTTCTCGGGGCGGGTGGACAGCTTGATCGTCCAGTCGTGGAAGCCGAGGTCATCGTAGATCTCGGCGAGAAAGGCGATGAACCGCGCGCATTCCGACTCGATCTGATCGTCCGTTGCGAAGATATGCCCGTCGTCCTGCGTGAAGCCCCGCACCCGCATGATCCCGTGCAGCGCGCCCGAGGGTTCATACCGGTTGCACGACCCGAATTCGGCCATGCGCAGCGGCAGGTCGCGGTAGGACTTCATGCCGTGGTTGAAGACCTGAACGTGACAGGGGCAGTTCATCGGCTTGAGCGCGTTGATCGTCTTTTCCCGCGCGTGATCCTCGTCCACTTCGACGATGAACATGTTTTCCTGATAGTTCTCCCAGTGGCCCGAGGCCTCCCAGAGCTTGCGGTTCACCACCTGCGGCGTGTTGACCTCCACGTAGCCGCCCTTGCGCTGCTTGCGGCGCATGTAGTCCTGAAGCGTCGTGTAGATCGTCCAGCCGTTCGGGTGCCAGAAGACCTGCCCGGGAGCCTCCTCCTGCATGTGGAACAGGTTCATTTCGCGGCCCAGCTTGCGGTGATCGCGCTTTGCGGCCTCCTCCAGCATGGTCATGTGCGCCTTGAGCGCGTCGCGATTCTTGAACGCCACGCCGTAGATCCGCTGGAGCATCGGGCGGGAGGAATCCCCAAGCCAGTAGGCCCCGGCGACGTGGGTCAGCTTGAACGCATCCGCCGGAACCTGACCCGTCGATTGCAGATGCGGCCCCCGGCAGAGGTCCTGCCAGTCGCCGTGCCAGTACATCCGGATCGGTTCGTCGCCCGGAATGCGATCCAACAGCTCGACCTTGTAGGGTTCGCCCGTATCCTCGTAGTGCTTGCGGGCGCGGGCGCGGTCCCACACTTCGGTCTTCACTGCGTCGCGGGCGTTGATGATCTCCTTCATCTTCGCCTCGATCTGGCCGAGGTCCTCGGGCGTAAAGGGCTCTGCCCGGTCGAAGTCGTAGAACCACCCGTAGTCGCGGACCGGCCCGATGGTGACTTTCACGTCCGGCCAGATCTCCTGCACCGCCCGCGCCATGATGTGCGCAAGGTCGTGACGGATCAGTTCCAGCGCCTGCGCGTCGTCCTGCAGCGTGTGGATCGCGATGGAGGCATTGCCCTCGATCGGCCACTGGAGGTCGTAATGCGCGCCGTTGACGGTCGCGCTGATCGCCTTCTTGCCGAGAGAGGTCGAAATATCCGACGCCACCTGCGCCGGAGTGATCCCGGCAGGGACCTCGCGCGTATTGCCATCGGGGAAGGTGAGGGTGATCTGGGACATGAGAGTCCTCCTCGTCGGTTTGGCGCCCACGGAACGCCCGGTTGCGGGTATGTCGGTCCGCCCTAAGTGAATCGCTGCTCCGGACAAGTCAAGCCGGGAGGCGTGATGAAAACGGAGAGAGACATGACCGCCACAGACGACACCGGCCCCGGCAGCCTGTTCTCCCGCATCACCGGAGCGGAGGACACATCCGACCCGCAGGAGGCCCGGAACGGCCTTCGCTTCGTCGGCTCCTTCAGCCTGACTAAGGTTGCC
This sequence comes from Primorskyibacter flagellatus, assembly GCF_014638275.1. Taxonomy (GTDB): domain Bacteria; phylum Pseudomonadota; class Alphaproteobacteria; order Rhodobacterales; family Rhodobacteraceae; genus Pseudooceanicola; species Pseudooceanicola flagellatus_A. The sequence goes on along the minus strand of NZ_BMFJ01000001.1, from coordinate 2,280,130 downwards.
GACGGGCTGATCGACCCCAAGCTCGTTCTCAGCTGGCTGATTACCGCCCTCGGCGCGCCCGGCGCGCTGGCCGCCGCGCTGGTGCCGATCCGGGAAGCCGGGGCGCTGTTGCCGCAGGTGATCTTTGCCGGGCTGACGGACCGGATGCGTCAGCGCAAATGGATCTGGGTTGCCGGGTCGGCGGGGCAGGGGATTTCCGCCCTCGGAATCGCGGCGGCGGGTCTTCTGCTGGAAGGAATGGCTGCGGGGCTGGCCATCTGCGGCCTGCTCGCCCTGCTGGCGGTGTCCCGCGCCGCCTGTTCGGTTTCGACAAAGGACGTTCTGGGGCGCACGGTGGAAAAGACCCGGCGCGGGGCGGTGACGGGGCTGGCCGGATCGGTCGCCTCCGCCGGGGTGGTGATCTTCGCGCTTCTGCTTGTCTCGGGCCTGTTGCAGGACCGCGCGCCGGTGCTGATCGCCATCGCCCTTGCCGGTCTGCTCTGGCTCACCGCCGCCGCGCTGTTCTCCCGGCTCGAGGAGCCGGAGGCGGAACCTGATCCCGATGCAACCTTCCCGCCGGTCATCACGGTCCTGCGCCGGGACGCCACGCTGCGCCGATTCATCCTCGTGCGCGGCCTGCTCGTTTCCACAGCGCTCGCCCCGCCCTGGATCGTCGTCCTGACCGGAGAAGGCGAAACCGTGCTTTCCCAGCTCGGCGCGCTTGTGCTGGCCTCCGCACTGGCCTCCTTCCTCAGCTCCTTTGTCTGGGGGCGGTTGTCCGACCGCTCCTCCCGCATCGTGCTGGCGCTGACCGGGGCGATCGCGGCAACTTCGCTGGCGGCGATGTTGGGGCTGGCCGCACTGGGCCTCGCCACAACCGCCTGGGCCGGTCCGGCGGTGCTTTTCGTGCTGATGCTGGCGTACCACGGGGTCCGGCAGGGGCGGTCCACCTACCTCGTGGACATGTCGCCGGTAGACGACCGCGCCACCTATGCCGCCGTGGCGAACCTCTCCATCGGGCTGATCCTTCTGGCGGTCGGCGCTTTCGGTGGAACCCTCGGCACCGTCGCGCCGGAATGGGCGGTGGCGGGCTTTGCGGCGATGGCGGCGGCGGGCGGCGCGCTTGCCCTGACCCTGCGGGAGGTCGAGAAGACCTGACATTGCACCGCGCCCCCGCCCGTGGCACACCCGTCCCGCGCGACGACAGGGAGAGCGACATGACCGACCCCGCATACCTCAGCACGCCGCAGGGCCGCCGCATCGCCTACCGGCGCACCGAAGGCGACGGGCCGGGGGTGATCTTCCTCGGCGGGTTCAAGTCGGACATGAAGGGGACCAAGGCCGTCGCGCTAGAGGACTGGGCGAAACGCGAGGGCCGGGCCTTCCTGCGCTTCGACTATTCCGGTCACGGCGAAAGCGACGGAGAATTCACCGCCGGCTGCATCGGCGACTGGGCCGAGGACGCGGAGGCCGCGATAGAGGCGCTGACCAAGGGCCCGCAGATCCTCGTCGGGTCTTCAATGGGCGGCTGGATCTCGCTCCTGATGACCCGCCGCATCCCCGACCGCATCGCCGGGCTTGTCACCATCGCCGCCGCCCCCGACTTCACGGAGGACAGCATGTGGGCCGGCTTCGACGAGGCGCAGCGCACCGCGCTCGAGATGGTCGAACAGGTCGCGCTGCCCTCGGAATACGGCGAGCCCTACATCATCACGAAGAAACTGATCGAGGACGGCCGCAACCACCTGCTGCTGCGCGCGCCCGTCCCGCTGCCCTTTCCGACCCGTTTCCTCATGGGCACCGCCGACGCCGACGTCGACCTGTCGGTCGCGCACCGTCTGATGGACCGGGCGACCGGCCCCGACATCCGCCTGACGCTGGTGAAGGGGGCCGACCACCGCTTTTCCACACCCGAATGCCTGACGCTGATCGAGGATATGGTCATGCAGGTTTCCGCCGCAATTGCAGAAAGATAACGCCCGCGGGGCTTGACCTGCTGCCCAGATATGCGACGATTCCCACAAAAAGGGGCAGAGCAGGCCTTCCATGTCGGTTCCGATCGTATTCCTTCCGGGATACCTCAGCGATCAGAGACTTTTTCTCGCGCAGGCCTTTGCCCTGTCCCGCGATCACATCGTCATCCACGCCCCCCTGATCGGCGAACGGTGCGAGGAAATGGCTTCCGCCCTGCTGCCCAACTTGCCGCCGCGCTTCGTGCTGGTCGGCGCGTCGCTTGGCGGGACCGTGGCGCTCGACATCCTGCGGAAGGCGCCGGAGCGGGTGAAGCGGCTCTGCCTGATCTCCACCGATGTCTTTCCCGACCCGCCGCAGGTCTCCGCCGACCGGGAGCCGCTGCTGATCCGGGCCCGCGCCGGGCGTCTTGAGGAAGCCATCCGCGCCACCCTCCCGTCCGAGACTCTGGCACCGGGACCGGCCCGCGCCGGGGTGGTGGAGTATTATACCGAGATGGCGATGGAAAGGGGCCTGTCCGGCTTTCAGACCCACACCCGCGCGCTGCAACGGCGCAAGGATCACCAGTCAACGCTTTACCGCGCGACCTGCCCGGTGCAGATCATCGCCGGCCGCCACGACACCCTGGTCACGCCAAAACGGCAGGCCTTCATGGCGGAACTCGCACCGCTGTCGAGCTACGCCTGTCTCGACAGCTGCGGCCACCTGCCGACGCTGGAGGACCCGCTGGCGGTTTCAGACGTTCTGGCGGACTGGCTGGAGACAGTCCCCGCGGCGGCGTGAAGTACCTGCGCCGCGGTCATCCCCGGGCATGATCCAAGGACTTCATGCCGGGGAGCCTCCCCGGTCAAGCCGGTGGATGACGCCACGCGAGGGCCGCCCGTTACCGTGCCTTCGCCCGCGGATGGCTCGCCTCGTACACCTCCATCAGCCGCGCCGTGTCCACCGCCGTATAGACCTGCGTGGTCGACAGTGAGGCATGGCCAAGCAGATCCTGGATAGACCGCAGGTCCCCGCCCGCGCTCAGCAGATGGGTCGCGAAGGAATGGCGCATCGCATGCGGCGTGGCAGAGGACGGCAGGCCAAGCGCCATGCGTGCCTGCGCCATGGCCTTCTGCACAGTCCGGGCCGACAGGGCCCCGCCGCGCACCGCACGGAACAGGGGCACACCGGGCGTCACCACGTGGGGCTGGATGGCCACGTAGGCTTCAACCGCGCGCCGGGCCGGGGCGATCAGCGGCACGACCCGCTCCTTCCCGCCCTTGCCGGTGATGCGCAGGCTCTCGCCAAGCGGCAGGTCGTCCACCGTCAGCGACAGCGCCTCCGAAATCCGCAGCCCGCAGCCGTAGAGCAGGGTGATGACCGCCGCATCCCGCGCCGCCACCCAGGGCGGCCCGTCGGCGGTGCCGACCGCGTCGATGACGGATTTCGCCGCATCGACCGCCAGCGGCCGCGGGAGGGAGCGCTGGTATTTCGGTGAGCGCGCCGACAGCACCGGCGTCACCTCAAGCCCGTCGCGCTGCGCGAGCCAGCGGTAGAAGGTCTTCACCGCCGACAGCTTGCGCGCCAGCGAACGCGCGCCCAGCCCGTCGCCGCGTTCCCGCGCCATCCAGGCCCGCATGTCCGATGTCGTCACCCGGCCAAGCGCCGCGATCCCCTGCGGTCCGCCGTGATGCCCGGCCATGAAGGACAGATAATCGGCAAGGTCCCGCCGGTAGGCATCCAGCGTCGCCGGGGACGCCCCGCGCAGCGACTTCAGCCCCGAGAGCCATTCCTCCAGGGCATCGCGCGCCGCTTCGGAAATGGCCAGGCTCATCAGTCCAGCCAGCGCCGCATCTGCCGTTCGAACACCCCGGCGAAGAAGCCAAGCAGGTCGGTTCCGTGCTGCGGCGTGAACTGATGCGGATCCTCCGCGCCCATGACCAGCATCCCCGGCAGCCGCCCGGGGCCGAAGTTGAGCCGCAGGCAGGCCTCCGAGCGCACGTAATCCGCCGCCTCGCCATAGATCGTGCGATTGCCCGCCTGCACCTGCCGCAGCGTGACCTGCCGCGGCGGCGCCCCGCGCCCGCCGTCGGCATAGTCGTTGCAGAAGCCGGGCCGTACCACGCGCAGCACGCCGCCAAGCCGGTTCACCGCCGGGTCGTCGCCGGTCTGCACGGTTTCAAGGACAAGGTGCATGTGATCCACGCCAAGCGTGTCCGCGACCTCTCCGGCGAGGTCGCGCAGGAAGGCTTCGAAATCCATCGGGTCCAGCATCCGCAGCACCGCGCGATGCACCTGGTTGGTCCCGGCGAGGTTCTCGTAGGCCGCGGCGATCACCGACCGGTGCGTGTCCTCCAGCCGGTCCAGCCGCGCCTCCAGCCGTTCCATCGCGATCCCGCGCAGGTCCACGACATTGCTGCCGATGGCGCGGTCGTTGGCCGCGATCAGCGCGTGCATCAGGTCGCGGTCGTCGAGAATCGCCGCAGGCTCGGCGAGGATCTTCTCGCGCAGGGTGGCGTCAATGTTCGGGGAACTGGTCATCACTGCCTCGGTTCGTTTTTTGCCGAGCATAGCAGAGGCGGCGGCGATGTGGGGATCAAATGCTGTTCAGGATGAAAATCTCTGCCGGGTGAGTCCTGAGGGGAACAGGGCTTTTGGTAGCACTTCGTGGATGCGCGTCATCGTCGGACCCGCTCCGAGGTTCTCCCGTCACCCCGCGCCACCCCCGCGGGCCGTCATCCTCCGGCTTGACGGGAGGATACCGCGTCCGGAGATCCTCGGATCACGTCCGAGGATGACCCTGCGCGGTGAGGATGGTTCCTTCGCTCGGCCTTACAGAATCGAAATCTTCGCCGCCTTGATGTCCGCCAGGAAAGCATCCAGCCCCTTGTCGGTCAGCGGATGGCTGACCATCGACTTGATGACCGCCGGAGGTGCGGTGATGACGTCCGCCCCGATCTTCGCGCAGTCGGAGATGTGGTTCACCGTCCTGATCGAGGCCGCGAGTATCTCCGTCTCGTACCCGTAGTTATCGTAGATCGTGCGGATGTCGGCGATCAGATCCAGCCCGTCGAGGTTGATGTCATCCAGCCGCCCGATGAACGGAGATATGAACGTCGCCCCCGCCTTGGCCGCCAGCAGCGCCTGGTTGGCCGAAAAGCAGAGCGTCACGTTCACCATGTTGCCCTCTTCCGTCAGCACCTTGCAGGCCTTCAGCCCGTCCCAGGTCAGCGGGACCTTCACGGCGATGTTGCCGGCGATCTTGGCCAGCTTGCGCCCCTCGGCGATCATCGTGTCCGCGTCGGTTGCGGTGACTTCGGCAGAGACCGGGCCCTCGACGAGGTCGCAGATCTCTTTCGTGACCTCAAGAATATCGCGGCCGGACTTCTTGATGAGCGAGGGGTTGGTGGTCACCCCGTCGACCATGCCGAGGTCGTTGAGTTCGGCAATCGCGGGAACGTCTGCGGTATCGACGAAGAACTTCATGATCGGCCCTTTCGGTCTGGAGCGGTTCGCGGACTGTTAGCGCATGACGGTCGGAGCCGAAAGGTCGAAACGGCGCAGCCCGATGCGGCGGGGCACGCGGGACTCGGTAAAACAGTTGACCTGTGGTAAGCTTCACGAAGGGGCATCGCCCCGGTTTTCAGGAGGATTTTGTATGAAGAAATTGGCAACCACCCTTGCGACCATGGCCTTCTGCGCCGTCACCGCGACCTCTGCCGCCGCCGCCACCTACGAATACGTTGGTCTCGCCTTCGACACGATCGTGGATTCGGCTGCCGTGCCCGGAACCTACACCACGTCGGACAAGATCAGCGGCAGCTTTACGACCGCCGCGCTGCTCCCGGAATATGTAACGTCCACGGACATCACGGGGTTGCTGACCGGCTTCAGCTTCACCGATGGTCGCAACACCTACACGATGGGCGTGGACGAGATCGTGCGTTTCGAGGTCATCACGGACGCGTCCGGCAATATCGCAGACTGGACGATCGAATTGCAGAATATCGCCGTGCCGAACTCCCTCAACCCGTTTTTTCCTGACAACAATTTCAAGCGCCTGATCACGCGCTCCGGTTTCTTTGCGGGTGAGGTTGGAACGCCGAAATGGGATCAGGGAATCGAGTTGGCCTGCACGGAGCCGACCGGCTGTGTCGGCTTCAATTTCGCTAACTGGGACGAAGGGCGCCGGACCGGTGCCAATGGGTCCTGGGCCGTCGATCCGACGCCCGCCGTGCCGCTGCCCGCGGGCCTGCCGATCCTCGCTTCCGCGCTGCTCGGCCTCGGCTTGCTTCGGCGGAGACGCTGAGCACCCGCTCCCTCGGTCCGCTTGTCCCCCGGGTCCCGGTTGCCTAGAACAGGGCAGCGCGCAGGACCGGGGGGCAGGTGGAGCCGGATTTCTACGATACGGATGACCTCGTTGCCGTCCTGACGACGCAGCCACTGGACCGGCTGCTCGACTACCGCGCGCCGGAGGGCGGCTGCGCGCAGGGGGCTTTCGTTCAGGTTCCGCTTGGTCCGCGGCAGGTGCTCGGCGTGATCTGGGGGCCGGGACAGGGCAACTTCGATCCCGCGAAGATCCGTCCCGTGACCCGCGTGCTGGACGCCGCCCCGATGCGGGACGAAATGCGCGAATTCCTGATCCGCGCCGGCGACTACACGCTGACCCCCATGACGCAGATGCTGCGGCTCGCCACCCGCGCGCCGGGCCTGTCCGACCCGCCCTCGATGCAGAAGGTCTATCGCCTTGGCGACACCGATCCCGACCGCATGACCGACGCCCGTCGCCGCGTGCTGAACGTGCTGAACGACTACGGCGGCCTCTCCTTCACCCTGAAGGAACTGAGCGACATGGCCGGCGCCACCTCCTCCGTCGTCAAGGGCATGGTCAAGCAGGGCGCGGTTCGGGAAGAACAGGCCCCCCGCGACACCCCCTATCCGCCGATGGACACGGACCGCCGTGGCAACGCCCTGACCGATGGTCAGGCCGAGGCCGCCGGGCGCATCGCCGAGGGCGTCCGCAGGGGCGGATACGGCACGACTCTGCTGCGCGGTGTCACCGGGTCCGGCAAGACGGAAGTTTACCTTGAAGCCATCGCCGCCTGCATCGCCGCCGGGCGTCAGGCGCTGGTGCTGCTGCCAGAAATCGCGCTCTCCGAACAGTTCCTTGCCCGCGTCGAACAGCGCTTTGGCGCGAAGCCTGTCGAATGGCATTCCGGCGTGACGATGACCGAACGCCGCCGGGCGTGGAAGATGGTGGGGCAGGGGGCGGCACAGCTGGTGGTCGGCGCGCGATCCGCCCTGTTCCTGCCCTTCCGCGACCTTGGCCTGATCGTCGTGGATGAGGAACACGACACCTCCTACAAGCAGGAGGACGGGGTGCTTTACAACGCGCGTGACATGTCGGTACTGCGCGCCTCCATCGCCGGGGCGCGGGTGGTGCTGGCCTCCGCCACGCCCTCGCTCGAAACCTGGGCCAATGCCGATGCGGGCAAATACGACCGTGTCGACCTCGACGCGCGTTTCGGTGCCGCCGTCCTTCCGGAGATGCGCGCCATCGACATGCGGGCCGAGGACCTGAGCCCCGGTCGCTGGATCTCCCCCTCCCTCGCCCGCGCCGTCACCGCGCGGATGGAAAAGGGCGAACAGTCGCTGCTGTTCCTGAACCGGCGCGGCTATGCCCCGGTCACCGTCTGCCGGGCCTGCGGGGAGCAGATCGGCTGCGACCATTGCGACGCACGCATGGTCGAACACCGCTTTCTCAAGCGGCTCGTCTGCCACCAGTGCGGTGAGACCAAGCCGCTGCCCGAAGCCTGCCCCTCCTGCAAGGTCGAGGGCAAGCTCGCCGCCGTCGGCCCCGGCGTCGAGCGACTGGCGGAGGAGGTCGCGGTGGCCTTCCCCGAGGCCAGGGCGGCTGTGCTGTCGTCGGACCTCTTCACCTCTGCCCGCGCGCTGAAGCAGGCGATTGCCGACATTGCCGAAGGCGACATCGACATCGTCATCGGCACGCAGCTGGTGGCCAAGGGGCACAACTTCCCCCGGCTCACGCTGGTCGGTGTGATCGACGCCGACCTCGGGCTGCAGGGCTCGGACCTGCGGGCTGCCGAGCGCACCTTCCAGCTGATGCGCCAGGTTGCGGGTCGGGCCGGGCGGGCCGAGACCCCGGGCGAGGCGCTGCTCCAGACGCACCAGCCCGACCACCCGGTGATCCGCGCCATCCTGACCGGAGACGAGGAGGCCTTCTGGTCAGCCGAGGCCGAGGCCCGCCGCCTGGCAGGCATGCCCCCCTACGGCCGCCTCGCCGCGGTGATCCTGTCGGCCACGGACGAGGCCGCGGCCTTCCGCGCCGGACAGGACCTCGCCCGCCGCACCGCGCCGCTGGCTGCGATCTCCGCGCAGGTCTTCGGGCCCGCCCCCGCACCGATCGCGCGGGTCCGGGGCCGCCACCGGGTGCGCATGCTGGTCAAGGCCGACAAGGGCGTCGCACTGCAGGCGGCCATGGCGAAATGGGTCGGCCAGCTGCGCCCCGACCGCGACCTGCGCGTCGCGGTCGACATCGACCCGCAATCGTTCTTCTGACGGCCTGCGTATAGCGAGGGGGGCGTTGCCCCCCGCCTGCGGCTCCCCCCAGGATATTTGCAAAACCAAAGAGGCCGGTGTGCGTGCGCGAGTACTCGCCAAGCCCGGAAAATGGGCGTAAGGCAAAATACATGACTCGCGCAATCAAACTCGAAGATGCCGGCAACCTGCCGCTCTGGCGCAGGCCCCGGACCCTGCTGTTCCTCATGGCCGCCGCCATGCCGATCGCCTTCGCGACCTGGTCGGCGCTGCTGAACAACTTCGTCATCGAGGTCGCCCAGTTCGACGGGCAGGACATCGGCTGGCTGCATACGGTGCGCGAGATCCCCGGATTTCTCGCCATCGGGGTCATCGCCATCATCATCTTCGTGCGCGAACAGGTGCTTGGCCTTGTTTCACTGGCGCTGCTCGGCGTGGCGACGGCGATCACCGCCTGGTTTCCGTCGCTTGGCGGGATCCTGACGATCACCATGCTCAGCTCCATCGGCTTCCACTATTACGAGACGGTGAACCAGTCGCTGCAGCTGCAGTGGTTGACGCGGGCCGAGGCGCCGAAGGTTCTGGGCAAGCTGCTGGCCACCGGGTCGGCGGCGACGCTGGTGTCCTACGGGTTGATCATGCTGCTCTGGGATCCGCTCGGGCTGACCTACAACATCGTTTACCTGATCTCCGGCGGGGTCACGGCGGCCATCGCCATATTCGCCATGATCGCCTATCCGCAGTTCGAGGCGCCCAATCCGCAGGTCAAGAAGATGATCCTGCGCCGCCGCTACTGGCTGTATTACCTGCTGCAGTTCATGGCGGGCGCGCGGCGGCAGATCTTCGTCGTCTTCGCCGGTTTCATGATGGTCGAACGCTTCGGTTTCGACGTGCACGAGGTCACGGGCCTGTTTCTCATCAACCTCGTCGCGAACATGCTGATCGCCCCCCAGATGGGCCGCGCCGTGGCCTATTTCGGCGAGGCGAGGGTGCTGCGGTTCGAATACGTCGGGCTGGTCATCGTCTTCCTGCTGTATGGCGGCATCTACTACTTTGCCTGGGGCGTGGCCCTGGCGGCGGCGCTCTATGTCATCGACAACCTGCTGTTCGGACTGGCGCTGGCGCTGAAGACCTACTTCCAGAAGATCGCCGATCCCGGTGACATCGCGCCGACCGCCGCCGTCGCCTTCACGATCAACCATATCGCCGCGGTCTTCCTGCCCGCCGCGCTCGGCGCGCTCTGGCTGCTGTCGCCCGGCGCGGTGTTCTTTCTGGCGGCCGGTCTTGCCGCCTGTTCCTTCCTGCTGGCGCTGCTGATCCCGCGGCACCCGCAGCCCGGACACGAGACGATCTTCACCCCCGCGCTGCCCGCCCCGGCAGAGTGAGCGGCGCTTGACGCCGCGCGGCGTCCCGACTAGGCGCGGGGACGACCAGAGAGGATCCGACATGCCCACCTTCACCGCCTACACCACCCTTACCGGCAAACAGGCGGCCGAGGCGCTTGGCGAGGGGATGGAGACCCTGACTCCCGAACCCTACGGGGTCGGCGTGTTCGAGATCGAGGACGACTCCGGTCTCTGGGAGGTCGGCGGCTATTTCACGGAGAAGCCGGACGAAGCCGGGCTGGCCCTGCTGGCGACGATCAACGGGGCGAAGCCCTTCGTCGTCTCCGAACTGCCGGAAACCGACTGGGTCGCCAAGGTGAAGCGCGAACTCGCCCCCGTGCGCGCCGGGCGTTTCTACCTTTACGGCAGCCACGACGCCGATACCGTGCCCGACGACTGCGTCCCCCTGCTGATCGAGGCCGCAATGGCCTTCGGCACCGGCCACCATGACACCACGCAGGGATGCCTTCGCGCGCTGGACCGGCTGGTCACCCGGGGCGTCAGCACCGACCGCGTCGCGGACATCGGCTGCGGCACCGCCGTGCTGGCCATGGCCGCCGCGAAGGTCTGGCCCGGCACGCCCGTTGCGTCGGACATCGACCCGGTGGCGGTGGAGGTGTCGGAGGCCAACCTTGCCGCAAACGACATGGCCGGCCGCGTGACCTGCCTCGAGGCGACCGGCTTCGACCATCCAGAAATCGCCGCGCAGGCGCCCTATGGTCTGATCTTCGCCAATATCCTGAAGGGACCGCTGATCGACCTTGCGCCCGACCTCGCGCGGCACCTCGCACCCGGAGGCCACGCGATCCTGTCCGGCCTGCTGAACGAGCAGGCTGCGGAGGTCGCCGCCGCCTATGCCGCCGCCGGAGTCGCGCAGGTCGAGGCCGAGCAGATCGGCGACTGGACCACACTGCTTCTGCAACGCCCGCTCTGACCCGCTTCGGTCAAATTCTGGCCGCAATCCTTACCTAACCTGCCTGTCAGAGAAAAATCCGCAGGAGCAGGACGGATATGAAGGACGGGTTCGCGCATTTCGACCGCCGCCTTGCGCGGCTGGACGAGAAGAAGGCCGCGCTCGACGAAGGGCACCGGCTGGAGGTCGATTCCAGTGGCCTGATGAAGCTCACCCCGACCGGGGTGCGCCGCCGCAAGATTGGCAGGATGATCCCGCTGCGCGCGGTGATGATCATGGCCTTCGTGTTGCTGACCTTCAAAGGCTTCCTGCTTTATACGCTTGGCTTCGGGGTCTACGGCGCCAAGCTGGATGCGATGCAGGCCGGCGACGCGATGGACCGCATCGGCGCCTATCTGATGCGTATCGATCCGGTGACCATCCTGGTCTACGACATCATCCGCTTCTTCGCCTGACACCCGTGCAGCCCGGTCCCCGCGCCGGGCATTTGCATCCGCGATCCACCACACGCCGCAAAAGCAAAGACCGCGTCCCTTGCGGGAACGCGGTCCGAACTCATCGCCAGATGTGGAGAGACAGTCAGGAGAGGCTGTCGATCTCCCCGCGCATCAGGCCGATGTCGGCCAGTTCGCGGTCGGTCAGGCTGCCAAGCAGCTTGCGGGTGATGCGACGATCGTTCCAGTCGCGGATGGCGAGGTGGATGTTGGATACGGCACGGCCGAGGTGGCCGTAGACGGAAACGAGGCCGGTGCTGGCCTTGGGGGTCATGTTGTAGACGGACATATGCAGGTCTTTCTCTGGTGATGCGCTAAGTTTTCAAACCGCCCAATATTGGAGCATATGCGCCCATGGAAGCAGCGTTTTTGCATGACGCCCATGCCATGGCTGCATGGCTCGCAGATTTGCCTAAAGCATTGACGGGTGGTTAATTTATAGGCCTCGGCCGAGTCGTTTTTGTGCCTTCTCGGGTCGCAATTCAGCCGCCCGCGCCGGAGCCGCAGTCCGAGGGTCATTTTTCCGCCCTGCGGGGACCGCAGCTTGGCTATTGGCGGATGTTCCCGTTTCGTGCTATCTGTTGCCAAAAGGACAACGCCGCAGGGCAGCGAGGGGGCAGTTTGAAAGTCATCGGCATCGATCCGGGCCTGCGCAGCCTTGGCTGGGGCGTGATCTCCGTCCAGGGCAGCCGAATCAGCCACGTGGCCAATGGCCAGTGCCACGGAACCGGTACCGACATGGCTGACCGCCTGCACGCCCTGCATGTCGCGCTGAGCGCGGTCTTCACCCTGCACGCCCCCGACGCCGCCGCTGTCGAACAGGTCTTCGTCAACTCCAGCGGGGCCAGCACGCTGAAGCTGGGGCAGGCGAGGGGAATCGCGATGCTGGTCCCGGCGCAGCACGGGCTGAGTGTCGGGGAATACGCGCCCAACACCATCAAGAAATCCGTTGTCGGTGTCGGCCATGCGGCGAAGGAGCAGGTGCAGCACATGGTTCGCCTGCAGCTTCCCGGCGTCGACTTCTCGGGCCCCGATGCCGCGGACGCGCTGGCCATCGCGATCTGCCACGCCCATCACCTCGGGTCGGCCGCCGCCTTGTCCCGCGCCGCCGGGGCACGCGCATGATCGGCCGTCTCGCAGGGCGCATCGACATGCGCGGCCCCGATCACGTCCTGATCGACGTGCGCGGCGTCGGTTACATCGTCTTCGTCTCGGACCGAACCCTCGCCGCGCTGCCCCGCGCCGGAGAGGCGGCGGCGCTGTACACCGACCTGATCGTGCGCGAGGACCTGCTTCAGCTCTACGGCTTTCCGACGCTGGTGGAGAAGGAATGGTTCCGCCTGCTGACCTCCGTGCAGGGGGTCGGGGCCAAGGGCGCGCTGGCGATCCTCGGCGCGCTTGGCGCGGACGGGCTGTCGCGCGCGATTGCGCTCGGCGACCAGACCTCCGTCAAGGCGGCCAAGGGGATCGGCCCCAAGACCGCGCAGCGCATCGTGCTGGAACTGAAGGACAAGGCCCCCGCAGTCATGGCCATGGGCGGAACCGCCCCCGCTTCCCCCGCCGACGATGATGCGGTGATCGAGCCGGTGCCCGTCACCCCGGCGGCAAAGGCGACACCGCCCCGTACCTCGGGCGCAGCACAGGCCGAAGCGCTCTCGGCTCTCGCCAACCTCGGCTATTCCCCGTCTGAGGCCGCGACGGCGGTGGCGCAGGCGGCCGGAGACAGCCCCGACGCCGAAACCCCGGCCCTGATCAGGCTGGCGCTCAAGGCGCTTGCACCAAAGGACACGGCATGACGCGATCGGCCCGAACCTGGCAGGTCCTGATTGCCGTTCCCTTCCTGATCCTCGGGGCCTGGGCGCTGCTCTGTCCCACGTCGGTGCAGTGGGTCGCCTTCCGCCCCGAGGTCCGGCTGGACGATCGCATCCTCAGTGTCGCGCTCGGCGCGTTCGGCGCTCAGGCCGTGCTCTGCTCCATCTTCATCCTGACCTCCCGGTTCACGCGGTGGAGCTTTCTGGCTTACGGGCTCGCCCTGCTGCCCTTCTTCGTATTCAACTACTGGTTCCTTTACGTCGAACCGCTGTTTTCGGCCGGGATGGCGATCGACTTCGTTGCCAACCTCGCCATGCTCGGTTTCTGCGTGATGGGATGGCGCGCCGCTCGTGCCGAAGGACTATAGTCGCGCTGATATGAGCTCCGATCCCACCCTCCGCCCCGACCGCCTGCCCGAGGACGCCGACGATACCCGCGCGCTGCGTCCGCAGACGCTCGACGACTTCATCGGCCAGCAGGAGGCGCGCGCGAACCTGAAGGTCTTCATCCAGTCCGCCCGGCAGCGGGGAGAGGCGATGGATCACACGCTCTTCCACGGTCCCCCCGGACTCGGCAAGACCACGCTGGCGCAGATCATGGCGCGCGAGCTTGGCGTGAATTTCCGCATGACCTCCGGCCCCGTGCTGGCCAAGGCGGGCGACCTTGCCGCCATTCTGACCAACCTCGAAGCCCGCGACGTTCTCTTCATCGACGAGATTCACCGCCTGAACCCGGCGGTGGAAGAGGTGCTCTATCCCGCGCTCGAGGACTTCGAACTCGACCTCGTCATCGGCGAAGGTCCCGCCGCGCGCACCGTGCGCATCGAACTTCAGCCCTTCACGCTGGTTGGTGCGACCACGCGGCTCGGCCTCCTGACCACGCCGCTGAGGGACCGTTTCGGAATCCCGACCCGGCTTCAGTTCTACACGGAGGACGAACTGCACGAGATCGTCACCCGCAACGCCCGCAAGATGGGTGCCCCCGCCGACCCCGATGGCGCGCGCGAGATCGCGCGGCGGGCAAGGGGCACCCCCCGCATCGCCGGCCGCCTGCTGCGCCGTGTCGTCGACTTCGCGGTGGTGGAGGGGGACGGCACCATCACCCGCGCACTGGCCGACAGCTCTCTCACCCGGCTCGGCGTCGATCACCTGGGCCTGGACGGCGCGGACCGGCGCTATCTGAAGATGATTGGTGAGGATTACCAGGGCGGCCCCGTCGGCATCGAAACCCTCTGCGCCGCGCTGTCGGAAAGCCGCGACGCGGTGGAAGAGGTGATCGAACCCTACCTCCTGCAGCAGGCCCTGATCCAGCGCACCCCGCGGGGTCGGATGCTTGCGGCAAAGGGCTGGCGGCACATCGGGCTGGAACCGCCGCGGGCAGCAGGGCAGGGAACGCTGTTCGACGGCTGATCCCGGTTTCGCTTGCGCGCATCGTCACAGCGGGCAAAAGTCCGGGGACCCGCAGGAACCGGACCGCCCGATGACCGTCATGTCCCCGCCCGAACCCGAGGAAATCGCACGCTTCTTCACCCGTGACGATGGCAGCTACCATTTCGCCAGATGGGGCCGCCCGATCGTGCCGGTGATCTTCGGCGTCGAGGAACAGAGCCTCCCCCCGCTCAAGGGCGCGATCGAGGCTGTGGTGATGGCCGCCGGTCACCAGATGGCCGAGGTTGATCCGGAGCTGGGCACCAATCTCATGATCTTCTTCCTGAAGGACTGGGAGGAGCTGACGGGGCTCGATAACCTGGACCGGATGCTGCCCGAACTCGGTGCGCTGGTCCCCCGACTGATCGCGGCGCAGGCGACCCAGTACAGGCTGTTCCGCTTCGACGAGGGCGGGGCGATCCGCGCGGCCTTCGTCTTCCTGCGCCTCACCGCCGAGAGCGCCCGCCTGCCGGCCGAGGAGATCGGTCTGGAACAGGCCGCAAAGATGCTGCTCGACTGGGGTCCGCACGCCTTCGCCACCCGTTCGCCCCTGATCCGGGGCAGCGACGCGGTGGCGCGGCTGCACCCGAACACGGCGGGGCTGCTGCAATCGGCCTATGATCCGGTTATGCCGGAAAGTGCGACGGACCCGGTGCATGCGCTCCGGCTGTTCGCGCGGATGTCGCGGATGGAGGGGTAGGAAGATCGTGAATAACCCTACGGATGATAAATCCCGCCCGCCGGCACGTCGGATCGTGCCGACTGTTTGCCCGGTAATTGCATCACGCTTGGCGGCGTAACCCCAGGACACCCCCCCCCAGAACACCCCCCGGAAGGCCCCCCGCATGACTCACCGCTTCACCCTGCGCGTCTACTATGAGGACACCGACCTTGCCGGGATCGTCTACTACGCCAACTACCTCCGCTTCATCGAACGGGCCCGAAGCGAATGGATCCGAACCCTCGGCATCGACCAGCGGCGGATGAAAGAGGACACCGGCGTGGTCTTTGCCGTCCGCCGGATCGAGGCCGACTACCTCCACCCCGCGCATTACGATGACGAACTCGAGGTGCTCACCTCCACCGAAGCCGTCACCGGCGCGCGCATCATGCTGAAACAGGACGTCATGCGGGGCGGGGAGACGCTCTTCACCGCCCATGTCACCGTTGTCGCCATAAACGAAACCGGCCATCCCGCCCGGCTCCCGGCGAATATCCGCCTGCTGATGCATTAATGCCCTGATGTAACGTGCGCTCGCGCCAATGTGTTGGCGATCCCGCTTGAGATCCGGTATGTAACGGGTCAACGAGGCCGCAAAGAACGGCCCGATAGATTGTTTCTGACGAGCAGGCGGAATGGAAAGCGAAACCCTGGCCCTCGCGCAACACGCGGATTTTTCCATGTGGGCGCTATTTGCACGTGCAACCTTCACCGTGAAGCTGGTGATGCTGATGCTGATCGCCGCGTCCTTCTGGTCGTGGTCGATCATCATCCAGAAGATCATCACCTACCGCGCAGCGCGCGGTGAGGCGAACACCTTCGACCGCGCCTTCTGGTCCGGTGAGCCGCTGGACGAATTCTACGAACAGATCGGGCCGAACCCGCCCGGACGCGCGCATCGCGTCTTTGCCTCCGGGATGACCGAATGGCACCGTTCGCAGCGCGAGGACGGCCAGATGATCGCCGGCGCCCAGGCCCGCATCGACCGCTCCATGGACGTCGCCATCGCGAAAGAGGCCGAGGGGCTGCAATCCGGCCTGCCGGTGCTGGCCACCGTAGGCTCCACTGCGCCCTTTGTCGGGCTGTTCGGGACGGTCTGGGGGATCATGCACGCCTTCATCGGCATCGCGGAAAGCCAGAACACCTCCCTCGCCGTCGTCGCGCCTGGCATCGCGGAGGCGCTTCTCGCCACCGCGCTCGGTCTTGTCGCGGCGATCCCGGCGGTGATCTTCTACAACAAGCTCTCCACCGATGCGGACCGTCTGGTCGGCAGCTACGAGGCCTTTGCCGACGAATTCTCAACCATCCTCTCGCGCCAGCTGGACGCCTGACGAATGGGCGCTGGCGTCATTGGTAAGCAGGGCGGCGGGGGCCGCAGGGGGCGTCGCCACGGCGGCCGCGCCCGCCCCATGGCCGAAATCAACGTCACGCCCTTCGTGGACGTGATGCTGGTGCTGCTCATCATCTTCATGGTCGCCGCGCCGCTCATGGTCGTCGGCGTGCCGGTCAAGCTGCCCGAAACCGCCGCCAACGCCCTGCCGACCGAACAGCAGGAACCGCTGACCGTTACCGTTACCGCGGATGGCGGCATCATGATCCAGACCACCGAAACCGCCCGTGACGACCTGATCCCCAAGCTTCAGGCCATAGCCGCCGAGCGTGAGGGCGACCGCATCTATCTGCGCGCCGACGGCTCCGTCCCCTACGATCAGGTCATGCACGTCATGGGCGCGCTCAACAAGGGCGGGTTCAAGAACATCGGGCTGGTGACGGACCCCGGCGGACCCTCTCTGGGCGGCGGGAACTGACCGTTTAGCGATGCACACGGGGCACATCATATCGGGGGCAGGTCACGCGGCCTTCTTCCTCTGGGCGCTGTTCGGCAGTTTCTCCATGCCCGACGAACCGACGGTCGAAGTCACCGACGTCGCCCTCGTCTCGCCCGAGGAATTCGCCGCGCTGACCCCGGCCGAGGTACCGCCGGGAGCCACGACCGAGGTCTCGGATCTGCCGCAGCCCGCGCCTGCCGAAGCCACGCCCGAAACCCCCGCCGCCGACACGCCCCCCGAACAGGCGCAGCCCGAGGTGACGGAGGCCCCGGCCACCGAACCCGCGCCCGAAGCGCCCGACCTGACCACGCCACAGGCCGAGGTCGCCGATGCCGCGCCCGAAATCACGCCGCCGGCCGAGAACACGACCGAGGACACAGCCGTCCTCCTTCCCGACACGCCCGCCGAGGCGCCGCGCAATATCCCGCGCGTTGCGCCCCGCCCGGTGATGCGCCCGAACCCGGACACGTCGGTTGCCGAAACCCCGCAGGCCCCGACCGCCCCCGCCGAACAGGCGGAAGAAGTGAAACCGGCCGAGGAGGAGAAGGCCCCCGAGGAAGCGACCACCCGTATCGTGACCGAGGCCGACGACAAGGGCGATGGTCCGCCGAAATCATCCAAGCGCCCGCCCTCCGCCCGCCCGGTCCAGACGGCGGCGGTCGAGCCGAAGCCGGAACCCAAACCCGAACCGAAGTCCGCAGAGAAGCCGGCAGAGAAGCCCGCAGAGAAGCCTGCGCCCAAGCCGGCCGACCAGAAGGATGCCGTCGCCGACGCGCTGGCGAAGGCGCTGGCCGGGGGGTCTTCGCAGACCACCGAACCGCCCGCCGGCGTCGAGGGCCCGCCCATGACCAGCGGAGAGAAGGAGGCGCTGCGCGTCGCCGTCTCCGCCTGCTGGAACACCGGCAGCCTGTCCACCGACGCGCTTCGCACTACTGTCGTGGTGTCCGTGGCAATGTCGGAGGACGGCCGCCCGAAAAACGAGACGATCGAGATGGTCGGATCGTCCGGCGGCTCCGGCGAGGCCGCCCGCCAGGCGTTCGAAGCTGCGCGCCGGGCCATTATCCGCTGCGGCGCCAACGGCTTCGGCCTGCCGGTCGACAAGTACGACACATGGCGCGAAATTGAGATGACGTTCAACCCGGAGAAGATGCGCATCAAATGACGACACATCTGACCAGACTGCTGACCCTGCTTGCCGCCCTGCCGGTGCTCTCCGCCACCCTCCCCGAAGAGGCGCGGGCCGAACCCCTGCGGATCGAGATTACCGAAGGCGTGATAGAACCCCTGCCGTTCGCGGTCCCCACTTTCGTGCCCGAAGGCGGCGCGGCCGCCGACATGGCCAACCAGATCACCCGCGTCGTGTCCGAGGACCTGACCGGCACCGGCCTGTTCCGTGAAATCCCGGCCTCTGCCCATATCGCGAAGATCACCAGCTTCTCCTCTCCGGTGCAGTATGCCGACTGGAAGGCGATCAACGCGCAGGCGCTGATTACCGGCGCGGTGTCGGTCAACGGCCAGCAGATCACCGTGAAGTTCCGCCTCTACGACGTCTTCTCGGGGGCCGAGATGGGCGACGGGCTCCAGTTCTCTGGCACCACGGCGGGCTGGCGGCGCATGGCGCACAAGGTCGCCGACGCGGTCTATTCCCGCATCACCGGCGAAGGACCGTATTTCGACAGCCGCGTCGTCTACGTGTCCGAAAACGGGCCGAAGAACGACCGCAAGAAACGTCTCGCCATCATGGATTACGACGGAGCGAACACGCAGTACCTGACCGACAGTTCTTCCATCGTTCTGGCACCGCGCTTCTCCCCGACCGGCGACCGGGTGCTCTACACCAGTTACGAGACCGGGTTCCCGAAGATCTACGTGCTCGACGTCGCTTCGGTCGGGCGGCGCACGCTGGCGACGCCGCAGGGCACCATGTCCTTCGCGCCCCGCTTCGCGCCGAACGGGCAGACGGTGGTCTATTCGCTCGAACAGGGCGGCAACACCGACATCTACTCGATGGACATCAACTCCGGCCAGTCGGTGCGCCTGACCAATACGCCGTCGATCGAAACCGCGCCAAGCTTCTCCCCGGACGGATCGCGCATCGTCTTCGAATCCGACCGCTCCGGCACGCAGCAGCTCTACGTGATGCCCGCGGGCGGGGGCGAACCGACCCGCATCAGCTTTGGCCAGGGCCGCTACGGCACCCCCGTCTGGTCCCCGCGCGGCGACCTCGTCGCCTTCACCAAACAAAGCAAGGGCCGCTTCCACATCGGCGTCATGCGTCTGGACGGGTCCGAGGAGCGGCTTCTCACCGCCTCCTTCCTCGACGAAGGGCCGACCTGGGCGCCGAACGGCCGCGTCATCATGTTCACCCGCGAAAGCCAGGGCGAACAGGGGGCGGCGTCGCTTTATTCCGTCGATATTTCTGGCCGCAACCTCAAGAAGGTGCGGACCGAGGGATCGGCATCCGACCCGTCGTGGTCGCCGCTCCAGAAATAACCGCCTGCCAAATCCGGCCCCCATTAGGGCCAGTTCCCCCCACGTCTGACACATGATATTGTGCAGCTAACCAAAGACCACGAGGCACGAGATGAAACACACGAAACGCGCGGCGCTGACGCTGATGGCCATTCTGGCCCTCTCCGCCTGCTCGCAGAAGGAAAAGTTCGACAACGACGTCGCGCTCGGTGGCGCCAACGGCGGCCTGAACGGGTCGATCCAGCCCGGTTCCGCCAGCGACCCGACCTCTCCGCTGTACTTCCAGCAGAGCGTCGGCGACCGCGTGCTCTTTGCCGTCGACCAGTCCACCCTGTCGGACGAGGCCCGCGTCGTGCTGGCCGGTCAGGCGCAGTGGCTGAACACCAACGCCGACTACACCGCTGTGATCGAAGGCCACGCCGACGAACAGGGCACGCGCGAATACAACCTCGCGCTCGGCGCCCGCCGTGCCAACGCGGTCCGCGAATTCCTGATCACGCAGGGCGTGTCGGGCGCGCGGCTCAAGACCGTGACCTACGGCAAGGAACGCCCGATCGAGATCTGCTCGGTCGAATCCTGCTATGCCAAGAACCGCCGCGCCGTGACCGTGCTGGCCGCAGGCGCCATCAGCTGAACGGAGTCTCCTGATGCGGATCCTCATCGCCTCGGCCCTGATTGCCCTGCTGCCCTTCGGGGCCAACGCGCAGTCGCGTGAACAGACCCTTGCCGACATCCGGCAGGAGCTGACCGTGCTGAACGTCGAAATCCAGAAGCTCAAGCGCGAGCTGTCGACCACCCGCACCGCCTCGGGCGCGACCATCGGCGGGTCGGTTCTGGAACGCATGGACCAGCTGGAGGCCGAGGCCGTGCGCCTCACCTCCAAGACCGAGGAGCTGGAATTCCGCATCAACTCCGTCGTCAAGGACGGCACCAACCGGATCGGGGACCTTGAGTTCCGGCTGGTGGAGCTTGAGGGCGGCGACGTTTCCAAGCTGGGTCAGACCTCCACCCTCGGCGGCGGCGAAATGCCCGCCGCCGGGACCACCCCCGCGCCTGCCGGCGCCATCGGCACCACGACCGACACCGCGCCTGCGGGGGCGGAAATGGCGATGGCCGAAAAGGCCGACTTCGACGCGGCAGAGGCCAAGCTGGCCGCGGGAACCCATGCGGAGGCCTTGGCCGCCTACGAGAAGTTCCTGCTGACCTACCCCGGCTCCCCGATGCAGGCGCAGGCCGAACTCGGCAAGGGCAAGGCGCTGGAGGCGCAGGGGGAGATCACCCAGGCCGCCCGTGCCTATCTCTCCGCCTTCTCGACCGCGCCGGAAGGTCCCGCCGCTCCGGACGCGCTGTTCCGACTGGGTCGCGGGCTCGGCCAGCTGGGGCAGGGGCCCGAAGCCTGCACGACGCTGAAAGAGGTCTCCGTCCGTTTCCCGACCGCCGCCGTCGTGGGTGAAGCAAACGCCGAACTCTCCCGTCTGGGCTGCTCATGACCCTCACCGACGCCGCCGCGCGTGATGCGGTGGCTTCGGCCCTTGCCGCCCCGCCCGCGCGCCTTGGCGTCGCGGTCTCGGGCGGCAGCGACAGCCTTGCGCTTCTGCACATCCTGCATGACTGGGCCACCGGCACCGGCACTGCGCTGTATGTCGTCACCGTGAACCACGGTCTGCGCCCCGAAGCGGCGGAAGAGGCGGAAATGGTCCGCCGGGTCGCCAATGATCTGGGTCACGACCATACCATTCTGACCTGGCACTGGGACGGCACCGGCAACCTGCCCGATCGCGCCCGCCGCGCCCGCTATGCGCTGATGGCCGACTGGGCCGCCGCCGGTGACATCCCCGAAATCGCCCTCGGCCACACCGCCGACGACCTGGCCGAAACCCTGCTGATGCGGCTGGCGCGCGGGGCGGGGGTGGATGGGCTTGCCGCGATGAATGCGCGGCGCAGGCAGGGGCAGGTGACGTTCCTCCGCCCCCTGCTGTCGCTGCGCCGCCCGGACCTGCGCGCCCTGCTGACCCGGCGCGGCGTGACCTGGGCCGACGACCCCAGCAACGACGACCCGCAGTATGACCGCGCCCGTGCCCGTGCTGCGCTTACGGCGCTGGAGCCGCTTGGCCTGACGGTGGAGTCGCTGGCCACCTCCGCCCGCAACCTCGCCCGCGCCCGCGATACGCTGTCTGCCGCCGCCGCCGCGCAGGTCGCCGGAATGGTCCGCGCGGAGGCCGGAGATCTGGTCATCCCGGCAGACCAATTCGCGGCCCTGCCCGCCGAAACCCGCCGCCGCGCCCTTCTGGCCGCGATCAGATGGGTTGCGGGCGGCGACTACCCGCCGCGCGGTGCCGCCATGCTGCGCCTGATGGACGCAGTGGCGGCGGGGAAGCCCATGGCGCTCTCCGGTTGCCTGTTCGCCACCGCGCGCGGAGAGCTGCGGATCGGCCGCGAACCCGCCGCCGTGGCTGGGCTTGTCTGCCCGCCGGGAACGGACTGGGATGACCGGTGGCGTCTGGAAGGACCGGAAATCAAAGGCCTGAGCATCCGCGCCACCGGCGAATCCGGCCTCGCGCTCTGCACTGACTGGCGAGAGACGAGCCTGCCGAGGACCACGCTTCTCGCCGCGCCCGCCGTCTGGAAGGGGGACACTCTGGTCGCCGCCCCGCTCGCCGGACGCCCCGAAGGCTGGTCCGCCACGTGTTTACGAAACGTTAAACAATACCTGTCATGCTTCAGTGCTCATTGAACGCGCGGCCATGAACCTTATTTTAGTTTCCGAAGCGGTGTGATAGGCCCGCCCTATCCCCAATCTGGAGGAGATTTCCTTGGGCAACGCGAGACAATTCGCCTTCTGGGTCGTTCTGCTGCTGCTGATCGTGGCACTGTTCAACCTGTTCAGTGGGTCCGGCAACACCCTGCAAAGCCGGGAAATCCCCTATTCCGAATTCGTCCGCAGCGTCGAAGCCGGCGATGTGAGCACCGTCACCCTTGACGGTGAGCAGGTGCGTTATCGCGGCAAGGACGGCAAGGACTACGTGACCATCCGCCCCGACGACGCGGAAATCACCGACATGCTGATCCGCAACGACATCCCCGTCAGCGCGAAAAGCCAGGAGGAGTCGGGCTTCCAGTCCTTCGTGATCTCACTCCTGCCCATCCTGCTGCTGATCGGCGTCTGGATCTATTTCATGAACCGCATGCAGGGCGGCGGGAAGGGCGGGGCCATGGGCTTTGGCAAGTCCCGCGCCAAGCTGCTGACCGAAAAGCACGGCCGCGTGACCTTCGACGACGTCGCGGGCATCGACGAGGCCAAGGAAGAGCTGGAGGAGATCGTCGAATTCCTGCGCAACCCGCAGAAATTCTCGCGCCTTGGCGGCAAGATCCCGAAAGGCGCGCTGCTGGTCGGCCCTCCGGGCACCGGTAAGACGCTGCTGGCCCGCGCCATCGCGGGTGAGGCGGGCGTGCCCTTCTTCACCATCTCCGGTTCCGACTTCGTGGAAATGTTCGTCGGTGTCGGCGCGTCCCGCGTGCGTGACATGTTCGAACAGGCCAAGAAGAACGCGCCTTGTATCGTCTTCATCGACGAAATCGACGCCGTCGGACGCCACCGTGGCGCAGGCTATGGCGGCGGCAACGACGAACGCGAACAGACCCTCAACCAGCTGCTGGTCGAGATGGACGGGTTCGAAGCGAACGAGGGCGTCATCATCCTCGCCGCCACCAACCGCCGCGACGTTCTCGACCCCGCGCTGCTGCGCCCCGGTCGTTTCGACCGTCAGGTCACGGTGCCGAACCCGGACATCAAGGGGCGCGAGAAGATCCTTTCCGTCCACGCCCGCAAGACCCCGCTTGGTCCGGACGTCGATCTCCGCATCATCGCGCGCGGCACCCCCGGATTCTCGGGTGCGGACCTGGCGAACCTCGTGAACGAGGCCGCGCTGATGGCTGCCCGCGTCGGCCGCCGCTTCGTGACGATGGTCGATTTCGAAAGCGCCAAGGACAAGGTGATGATGGGGGCGGAGCGCCGCTCCATGGTCCTCACCCCCGATCAGAAGGAAAAGACCGCCTATCACGAGGCCGGACACGCCGTTGTCGGTCTGACGCTGCCGAAGTGCGATCCCGTGTACAAGGCGACGATCATCCCGCGCGGCGGCGCGCTTGGCATGGTCGTCTCCCTGCCCGAGATCGACCGCCTGAACTGGCACAAGTCGGAATGCGAACAGAAGCTGGCCATGACCATGGCGGGCAAGGCGGCCGAGATCATGAAGTACGGCGACGGTGAGGTCTCCAACGGCCCCGCCGGCGACATCCAGCAGGCCTCCGCTCTCGCGCGCGCCATGGTGCTGAGATGGGGCATGTCCGACAAGGTCGGCAACGTCGATTACGAACAGGCGCATGAGGGCTACAACGGCAACGGCGCCGGCGGCTTCTCGATCTCCGCTCACACCAAGGAGCTGATCGAGGAAGAGGTGAAGCGCATGATCGACGACGCCTACAAGCACGCCTACCAGATCCTCACCGACCACAAGGAGGAGTGGGAGCGTCTGGCACAGGGCCTTCTCGAGTATGAGACCCTGACCGGCGACGAGATCAAGCGCGTCATGAACGGCGAGCCGCCGCAGAGCCAGGACGAGGACTCAGGCTCCGACACCGGCTCCGCGCCTTCGGTGACCTCGATCCCCAAGACCAAGCCGCGCGCCAAGCCCTCGGGCGGGATGGAGCCTGAACCGACGGCGTAGCCCGCCACCGGCAGGAAGACAGGAAACCCGGATCGCGGAATGGCGGCCCGGGTTTTTCGTCTGAGGTAAAGCCAGTGGAAAGCCGTGCAGGCGCCGGACCGGGGGCGGCGCTGCTGTCCGGAGAGTGATGCGCTTTATGGCGGACAGGTACGTCTTCCTCCGGGAACAGGCACTTATGTCGAAAAAGCGCGGGCCTTCGGGGCCGGTCCGGCAATGGCCCGGCGGGGCTGATACCACCATGATTCCGTGCCGGGAGGGGGGCACCCAGACGGCCCCCGTATTAGCCCGTCTTGCCGGGCGGCGAGAGCGTCTCCATCGCCTGCCATCCTGATTCCGGTATCCGTCCCTGCAGCGGGAAACCATACCAGCACCCGCCGCCCGGCAACTGGTCATGCGACCGGCTGATCGGCTGCCCAGAGAGCGCGCACCACAAGAGCGTTCCGACCGCGCCATGCCCGACCAGCAGCACGTCGCCATCGAGCGGGCCGGAGAGCACCGCTTCCACCTCTGCGACGATCCGGGCCTGCGCTGCGCGCGCGGTTTCCCAGCCCCGGACGCTCATGTCCGGACTGCCGAAGAACGCGTCCGCCATCGCCTCGAACTCCGCCGGGGGCAGGAAACCGGTCGCGCTGCGGTCATTCTCGTGCATGGCCTCCCGCTGGACCACCGGCAGGCCGAGCGCCCGTGCCAGCGGCTCTGCCGTCTCCACCGCCTTGACCTCGGCGCTGCTGATGACGTGGCGGGTGCCGCGCAGCGCGCCGGACCCCGCCAGCGCCCGCACCCGCGCCGCCCCGATCGCCGACAGCGACCAGAGCGGCACCGGAACCGCCGGATCGACCGCCACCTGGGGGTGGGTGAGATATCGCACCTTGATCGCCATGGCACGAGACTAGATCGCAATTGCGAAGGCTGTACAACGGTTCCTGAAAAGCGCAGAATGATACGGTATGCAAATGTATACCGTATCGGAGCCACCCATGACCGCCCCTACGACTGACTGGAACCCCGCCCTCTACGCCCGTTTCGCCGGGCTGCGCCTGAAGCCCGCGCTCGACCTGCTGCTGCACGTCCCCGCCCTGCCGGAGGGGGACATCGTCGACCTCGGCTGCGGCAACGGCCCCGTGGGACCGTTGCTGCGTGCGCGCTACCCCGACATCCGGATCATCGGAGTCGACAATTCTCCTGCCATGCTGGCCAAGGCGCGGGAAACCGGCAGCTACACCACATTGACCGAGGCCGACATCGCCACCTGGCACCCCGACACGCCGCCCGCGCTGATCTATTCGAACGCCACGCTGCACTGGCTGCCCGATCACGACCGCCTGCTGCCTGCGCTGGCCCGGATGCCCGCGCCCGGCGGCACGCTTGCCGTGCAGGTTCCGCATCAGAACAACGCGCCGTCGCACCGGCTATGGCATGATCTGGTCGAGCAAAATTTTCCCGGCCGCTTCGATCCCGCGACCGCGCCCGGTATCAACGACGCCAGACGCACCTGGGACATCCTCGACGGATTGGGGGACCTCTCCCTCTGGGAAACCGAGTACATGCAGCGCCTCGACCCGGCCGACGATGGCCACCCGGTGCGTCTGTTCACGTCGTCGACCTTCGCGCGGCCGGTACTGGACGTGCTGGACCCGGATGAGCAGACGCTCATTACCACGCTTTACGATCAGGCGATGGAGGCGGCCTATCCGCGCCGCGCCGACGGCTCCGTGCTGTTTCCTTTCCGGCGGCTGTTCTTTACCCTTCGCCGGGAGCCGTGAACCGAGGATCCCATGCCCGCCCTGAAACCGACCGACTTTACCTGCACCGTCACGTGGCTGGGCCGTGTCGCCGACCGCGACACCGCGCTGGCCTCCGATCCCGTGGACCAGCTTGCCGCCCGCTTTGACGGCCCGGAGGGGGAGGCCCATGGCGGCATCAACCGCCCTTCCGACAGCCGCGTGATCGACCTGCATCCGCGTGGCACCACGATCCGCAATGTCCGCCAGTTCTCTGTCGTGTCGGAGGAGGACCTCGCTGCCATCGCCGCGAAGATGGAAATCGACCACCTTGATCCGCGCTGGCTCGGCGCGACGATGGTTGTGAAGGGCCTGCCGGATTTCACCCTTGTGCCGCCCTCGTCCCGCCTGCAGGGGCCCGACGGCGTCACGCTGGTCATCGACATGGAGAACCGCCCCTGCCAGTTGCCCGCGAAGGTGATCGAGGAGGCGCTTCCCGGCACCGGCAAACGGTTCAAATCCGCCGCCAGAGGGCGACGCGGTGTCACTGCCTGGGTGGAGAGGGAAGGGGTACTAAACGTCGGGGATACACTGCGACTGGCAATCCCGGATCAGCCCGCCTGGCCACATCTGGAAAAGGCCCGGTCCTGAGGAACACGCCCCCGGAAATGACCTGCGGCGCCGGGGGGAGGGAAACCCCCGACGCCGCAGAAGGTCGTAAACGACCTGTCCTTGATCTGTCCGTTCCGCGCGTGGTCAGAACAGGCTGATGACACCGACGGCGAGCGCCAGGGTCACGGCAAAACTTGCGTGGAATACAACTGCGGCAGCTTTCATAATGAGTCTCCTTAATAGCGGAGGCACGGCAGGGCAGACCGCCGCGTCCCGTTACTTTCTTGCTTGAATAACCGCAGCATACCACGGTTGGTTCCCGGACTTGATTTTTTCGATCTCACAAAACTGTTTCCGAATCGTTTGCATCGGCGCAATTCGCGGAAAAATGTCGTAATCGGCGTTCCCCTCCGCGCCCGCGTGATCTATCGAACAGGCAGGACAGCGACCAGCACGGAGCCCTTGAGATGAGCGCAGACATCCTTGATGGAAAGGCCTTTGCCGCAACGATCCGCGCCCGTGTCGCCGGTCACGTAACCCGCCTGAAGGACAGCCACGGCATCACCCCCGGACTCGCCGTCGTGCTGGTCGGAGAGGACCCGGCCTCCGAGGTCTATGTGCGCAACAAGGGCATCGCCACGGTCGAGACGGGGATGAACAGTTTTGAGCACAAGCTGCCCGCCGAAACACCCGAGGCCGATCTCTATGCCCTGATCGACCGCCTGAACGCCGACCCGGCCGTGCATGGCATCCTCGTCCAGTTCCCGGTGCCGGCGCATCTGTCGGAGCGCGACATCGTCGCCCGCATTGCGCCGGAAAAGGACGTCGACGGGCTTTCGGTCATCAACGCCGGTCTGCTGGCCTCGGGTCAGAATGCCATGGCCTCCTGCACCCCGCTCGGCTGCCTCATGCTGCTGCGTGAAACGCTTGGCGACCTGACCGGCAAGGACGCCGTGGTCATCGGCCGCTCGAACCTTGTCGGCAAGCCGATGGCCCAGCTCCTGCTGCGCGACAGCTGCACCGTGACCATCGCCCATTCCCGCACGAAGGACCTGGCCGAAACCGTGCGCCGCGCCGACATCGTGGTCGCCGCCGTGGGCCGGGCACAGATGGTACCGGGCGACTGGATCAAGCCGGGTGCCTGTGTCATCGACGTCGGCATCAACCGCATTCCCGCGCCGGAAAAGGGCGAAGGCAAGACCCGGCTCGTCGGGGACGTCGACTTCGCCTCGGCCCGGGAAGTCGCGGGCCACATCACCCCGGTCCCCGGCGGCGTCGGCCCCCTGACCATCGCCTGCCTGCTGGCCAATACGGTGACGGCCTGCTGCCGCATTCACGGGCTCGACGAACCCGAGGGGCTGACCGCCTGACGCGCTAGATCGGCATCATCGACCCCTGCAGCAGCGCCACGTCCTTGCGGCTGTCGCCGGTGACGGCCTCCACCACGGCGCTTACCACCGCCAGCCGCTTCCCCGGCTTCACCACCCGGCCCGTCGCGACCAGCCAGTCGCCGGTGGCGGGCGAGAGCAGGTTGATCTTGATCTCCGCCGTCACCACCTCCTGCCCCTCGGGCAGGGTGGTCAGCGCGGCATAGCCCGCCGCCGTGTCGCCAAGCGCAAAGCTCAGCGCCGCGTGGGCAAATCCCATCTGCTGTTTCGCAAGGTCCATGATCGGGGCGCGCAGCACCACCTCGCCGGGTGCGACCGACACAACCTCCGCCCCGAAGGTCGCCATCATCGTCTGTTTTGCGAAACTCTCCCGGATCCGCGCCTCGATCCCGTCCATTGCCGTCCCCCTGCTGGTCGCGCCACTGTTCCGGACCGGAGCGGGCTGCGCAACCCTCAGCGCGGCATCGGCATCGCCCGTGCCACCCGGCCCGTCACGATCGCCAGCGCGCCGTCGGCCATCAGCCCCGACAGCGCCGGATCATGTGACCAGAGCCCGCCCGTATAGGTTCCGTAGGCCGGAAGGATCAGACGGGACCTGTCCAGCAGGAAGCACCGCCGCGACACCCCGGCCACTCGCGCCTTGGGGTGGTAATGCCCCGACACCTCTCCGGCCCCGCCGGGAGTCGCGATATGGCGGAACACCAGCCCGCCCGCCACCATGTCCGCCAGATGCGCCCCGCCAAGCGCGACCGGACCCGGATCGTGATTGCCCTCGATCCAGCTCCACCGCCTCCCGGCCTGCAGCCGCACCAGCCAGTCCACCACGCCCTCCGGCAACCCCTCCGCCGCCGCCCTGTCGTCGAAAGAATCGCCCAGGCAGACAACCGCACGTGCCGAGACACGGCCCAGATCCGCCTCCAGCCGCTCCAGAGTGTCGTAGGTCTCGTAAGGCGGCAGCGCCGCACCGCCAAGCCGCGCGATCCGCTCAGACTTTCCCAGATGCAGGTCCGACACCACCAGCATCTCCCGCTCCGGCCACCATAGCGCGCCCGACGCCAGCGCCACCAGCGTTTCGCCTGCCAGCGTGAACCCGTAGCCGCCCGTCATCTTCACGTTGCCGGAAATATCCCGGGGTGAGGCCGAAGGCCGAGGGGCAGCGCCCCTTGCTGCGCTCATGAGCCGAGCCCTGCCTCTGCCATAAGCCGCTCCGTCTCTTCCTCCACCATCCGTTCCCGCGCCGCGCCCTCCACCGGAACCTTGCCGACCTCAAGGAAAAGCGGCGCGGCAAGCGGCGTGACCCGGTCCAGCCGCACCACGTCGATCCGGTCGCCGACCCGGGCCAGCATCTCCTCGATCCGGCCGAAATCGACCAGTCCGCGCATCGCCTCTTCCCGCGTAATGTCCAGCAGCAGGTGGTCAGGGTCGTATTTCATCAGGGTATCGTAAAGGATGTCTGACGAAAACGTCGCCTGCCGCCCGGTCTTGCGTGCCTGCGGGGCGTTGCGCTGCAGGAGCTGCGCGATATGTGCCGAACTCCGGAAGGTGCGCTTCATCACCGCGTTCCCGGCCAGCCACCGCTCCAGCCCCTCATGCAGCGCCGCCCGGTCGAGCAATGGCACCGGATCGAGCACCGCCTCAAGCCCCCAGATCAGCACCGCGTAATCTGATGCGACAAAGCCGAGCGGGTCGAGCCCCATCTCCTCCATCCGCTTGGTCAGGATCAGGCCAAGCGTCTGCATCGCGTTGCGCCCGGCGAACCCGTAGACGCAGAGCTGTTCGCACCCGTCGAAGGGAAAGCTTTCGACCAGCAGCCGCCCCTCCTGCGGCAGGGAAGACATTTCGCGCTGAAGCGCCAGCCATTCGGCGGTGTGGCGGGGCAGTTCGGGCCAGCTGTCCTGTTCGAACATGCGCAGGATGCGGTGCGACAACTGGGTCGATGTCGCGAACTTGGTCCCCGCATAGGTCGCGATCTTGGGTTTTTTCACGCTCGCCCGCGTCACCTCGATCGCCGTTTCCTTCAGGCTTTCGTAGCGCACGATCCGCCCGCCGATCAGGAAGGTGTCGCCGCGCACCAGCTGCGCCGCGAAATGCTCCTCGATCTCGCCCAGGGGCCTGCCCCCTCCGAAACGCATCCGCACCTTCACCTTGTCGCTGTCGTGGATCGTGCCGAGGTTCATGCGGATCAGCTGTGCTGCCCGCGGATCGCGCAGCGACCAGGCGCCGGAGCCGTCCTGCACCAGCCGCTGCCAGCGGTCATAGGCGCGCAGCGCATAGCCCCCCGTCGCGCAATAGTCGAGGCATTGGTCGAACCCCGCCCGCGTCAGCCCCGCATAGGCCCCCGCGGTCGTCACCTCAGCATACAGCGCGTCCGCGTCGAACGGACCCGCGCAGGCTGTGGCGAGGATATGCTGGCAGAGCACGTCGCGTGGCCCTGGCCCGCGCGGCTCTCCGTCCAGATCGCGCTCAAGAACCGCCTCGAGCGCGGCGACGCATTCCACAACCTCGAACCTGTTGGCCGGCACCAGCAGCGCCTTGGATGGCGCATTGTAGCGGTGGTTCGCCCGCCCAATCCGCTGCACCAGCCGTTTCACGTTCTTCGGCGCGCCGACCTGGATCACCAGATCGACGTCCCCCCAGTCGATTCCGAGGTCCAGAGACCCGGTGCAGACCACCGCCCGCAGCCGACCCTGCACCATGGCCTTCTCCACCCGATCCCGCTGCACCTTGTCCAGCGATCCGTGATGGATGCCGATCGGCAGACCCTCCTCGTTCGCCATCCAGAGCCGGTGAAAGAAGATCTCAGCCTGCGCTCGGGTGTTGTGAAAGATCAGCGTGATCCGGTGCCGCCGGATTTCGTCGAGGATCGCGGGGATCGCAAAGCTTCCCCCGCCACCGGACCAG
Organism: Primorskyibacter flagellatus; assembly: GCF_014638275.1. Taxonomy (GTDB): domain Bacteria; phylum Pseudomonadota; class Alphaproteobacteria; order Rhodobacterales; family Rhodobacteraceae; genus Pseudooceanicola; species Pseudooceanicola flagellatus_A. Next base: position 2,249,238 of record NZ_BMFJ01000001.1, on the reverse strand, counting down.
GGCGGGCGCTCCTCCGTCTCCAGCATGCGGATGTCGGGATCGGGTCCGGGATCGGCATAAAGGATGTCGCAGGGGTCGGGGTGGCGGGCGAGCAGCGCTGCAATCGCGCCCGGGTCTTCCACCGTCGCAGAGAGGCCGACGCGCCGCATGTCGGGGCACAGCCGTTGCAGCCGCGCCAGCGCGAGCCACAACTGATCGCCCCGTTTGCTGTCGGCGAGCGCGTGGATCTCGTCCACCACCACCCGCTTCAGCCCGGCAAAGGTGCGCGCCGCATCCTCGAACGTCAGCATCAGCGCGAGGCTTTCCGGCGTCGTCAGCAGGATGTGCGGCGGATCCGCGCGCTGCCGCCTCTTGCGCGAGGACGGCGTATCACCCGTCCGGTCCTCCACCCGGATCGGCAGCCCCATTTCCTCTACCGGCGTCGACAGGTTGCGTCGAATATCCGCCGCCAGCGCCTTGAGCGGCGAGATATAGAGCGTGTGCAGCCCGTGATGCCCGCCCTCGGCCAGATCGACCAGCGTCGGCAGGAACCCGGCAAGCGTCTTGCCGCCCCCGGTCGGCGCTATCAGCAGAAGCGACGGGTCATCGGCCCGCGCCAGCATCTCTGCCTGATGCGGATGCACCTGCCATCCGCGCGAGGCGAACCAGTCTTCGAAGGCGGGGGGCAGGGCGGGGGAGAACATAACGGGAATATAGTCCGCCCCGCATCACTTGGCGAGGGGCGGCGCGCCCGCTAGCCGAGATGCCGGTTCAGTTCCGCCCGCAGCGCCGCGATCTCGTCGCGGAAACGATCCGGCGCGACCGTGCCCACCTCGTCCGCCCAGGTGGTCAGCCGCTGGAGCAGGGGGGTCAGGGTCGCCATCTCCTCCTCCGTCCAGTCGGACAGGTAGGTGCCGAGCACGAGGTACTTGATGTTGCGCACCGCGGTCACGACGGCATTGCCCTTGTCGGTCAGGGTCACGATGGTCCGCCGGGCGTCCTGCTGGCTGACGGCGCGCGCGGCATATCCCTCCGCGATCAGTTCCGTCACCAGCCGCGAGGCGCGCGAGGGGTCGATGCCGAGCCGGGCGGCGATGGTCGCCACCATGGTCTCTTCTTCCCCGGTCGCGCCGAATTCGTTCGAGGGCGCCCAGATCGCGATCATCACGTCCAGCTTGGGCAGGTCGAGCGGCAGGCCAAGCTCCTGCAGCGCCATCGTGCCAAGTTCCCGCTTCTGCATCCGCCGCCGCCAGGCCTGCAGGATCGCGTCGAGTTCCAGAGCGTGATCCGTCACGCCCCGGTCCACGCCGAACCCGGCCAGAACCTCCTTCATCTCGTCATCACGGCGCCCTATGACCAGCCCTCCCCGGAATGCGTGCTGTTGACATGTAATTGCCTCTGGCACATATATGATAGCAAACGACACGCATACAACATCAGACTTTTCGCCGGGCCCCTTGCCGCACCCGGGTCTTCGCACCCCGTGCACCGCGACCGCCCGCAGGGAAAACCATGCAATCCACGCCGCCGCAACCCAATCCGGATCTGGCCGAGATGCCGAGCCCCGATTCGGCCACGCTCCGCCTGATCCTCATCACCGTGGCCACGACGCTGTTCCTGGCCTCCACCGGCAACACCATCGTCACCACTGCCCTGCCGCGCATCGTCAGTGACCTTGGCGGGCTGGCCTATATCTCCTGGGTCGTCACGGCCTTCCTGCTGGCCTCCACCGTCGGCGCACCGATCGCGGGCAAGCTGGGGGATATGTACGGCCGCAAGATCGTGCTGCAATGTGCCATCGGGGTCTTCCTGCTTGGCGGCTTGATCTGCGGCGTCGCGGGCAACATGGAGGTGCTGATCGCCGGACGCTTCGTGCAGGGCATGGGCGGGGGCGCGCTGATCGTGGTCTCCATGGCCGTGGTCGCCGACGTGCTGCCGCCGCGCGAACGGGGACGGGCGCAGGGCACGCTGTCGTCGGTCTTCGGTTTTTCCACGGTGGTCGGGCCGCTGATCGGGGGGCTGCTGGTGCAGACGGTCAGCTGGCACTGGATTTTCTTCGTGAACTTCCCGATCGGTGTGCTGGCCTTCATAATCCTGAACCGCACCCTGCCGTCGCGGACTGAGAACACGCCGCACAAGATGGATTTCGTCGGCTCCGCCCTGCTGATGATCCTGCTGTCGAGCGTGGTGCTGGTCGCAAACCTCGCCGGAACGGTCTATTCCTGGAGCTCCCTTCCGGTCCTGTTCCTGCTGGTGCTGGTCCCCATGGCGGTGGTCGGCTTCATCTCGGCCGAGCGGCGGGCGCGCGAACCTGTCCTGCCGCTTGACCTGTTCCGCATCCGCAACTTCCAGGCCGCCAACAGCGTCAACTTCCTTGTCGGGATGACCATGTTCGGAACCATCGCCTTCATGCCGATGTTCCTGCAGATCGTGAAGCATGTCGATCCGATCCGCTCGGGCCTCTACCTCGTCGCGATGATGGCCGGGCTGATCGGCATGTCGTTCTTTTCCGGGCGTTTCATGCGGGCGACGGGGCGCTACAAGATCCTGCCGACCGTATCGACCGCCGTGCTCTGCGTAGGGATGCTGCTGCTGACGACGATCGGCCCGGACACGCCGCTCTGGCTGATCCCGGTCTACCTGCTCATCGTCGGCATCGGCATCGGTCCGACCATGAGCGTGGGCATCGTGTCGATCCAGACGGCGATCCCGCGCGAACACCTTGGCGTCGGCACCGCCTCCGCCAACATGTTCCGCCTGATCGGCGGGGCGATCGGCACCTCGGTCTTCGGCGCGATCTTCACCCTCGGGCTGGACCGGCACGTCAAGCCGCTGATGCCGGGGGTCGAGAATATCCGCGGCCTGACCAGTGATCTTGTCGATGCGCTCGACCCGGTGACCAAGGCCGAGGTCCTGCTGGCCATTTCCGACGCACTGATGCCGATCTACGTGGTCGGCGCGACGGTCGCGGCGGTGGCCTGCCTCGCCTCGACGCGGCTGGTGGAACTGCCGCTTGGGCCGGAAACCCGCCGCTCCGCACCGGAGCCGCAGGCGACACCGGCGGAATAGGGCGGCGCCGGGCCTTTCGGGTGCTCATCCGCGGAGTTGGTCCGGGGACCTCCCGCCACCTGAGCCCGCGACTGGAGATCCTCGGATCCGGTCCGAGGATGACGATGCGCAGGGACGACGATGCGGGCGGACGCGGAGCGCGGCTGCGCCCTACTTCACGATTTCCTCGTGCCGGACGAACATGTTGCCCCAGGCCCTGTCGATCAGTTCGGGAGTCATCTGGTAGGGGATGCCCTCGAATTCGCAGATGGAGATCATCTGGTCGATCAGGAAGACCGGCTGGTAGTTGGCGAAGAGATTGTTGATCGTCGGGTATTTCTTCTTCAGCAGATGCACCAGCGCGCCTTCGTCCAGCGGCATCTTCTTCTTGCGCGCCACCAGCGCGAAGATCTTGAGGAAGTTCTCCTGCGTCGGGCCGTCGATCTTAATCTTGAAGAAGATCCGCCGCAGCGCCGCCTGGTCGAACAGTTCGTTCGGATGGTAGTTGGTCGAGAAGATGACCAGCGTGTCGAACGGCACCTCGAACTTTTCGCCGGACTGGAGGGACAGGATGTCCTTGCCCTCTTCCAGCGGTACGATCCAGCGGTTGATGAGCGCCTGCGGCGGTTCCGCCTGCCGTCCAAGGTCGTCGACGATGAACACCCCGCCCGTCGCCTTCATCTGCAGCGGGGCCTGGTAGGTCCGCGCCACGGCGTTGTAGTTCAGGTCGAGCATGTTGAGCGTCAGTTCGCCCCCGGTTATCACCGTCGGGCGTTCGCAGCGGATGTAGCGGCTGTCAAAGCGGTTGCCGGTGCGGCGCAGGGCGTTCGGGTCGTCAAACTGTTCCTCTGCGGCAGAGTGCACGATCGGGTCGTAGACGGTGATGACCTGCCCGGAGTATTCCACCGCGCGCGGCACGTAGATCTTGTCGCCAAGTGCGTCGCGGATCCCGTTGGAAATCGAGGACTTCCCGTTCCCCGGCGGCCCGTACATCAGGATCGACCGCCCGGAACTGACCGCCGGCCCGAGGTTCGAGATCAGGTCGTCCGGAAGCACCAGATGCCCCATGGAGGTGGTGAGCTGTTCGCGCGTGATCTGGATGTCACGGATCGACTGCCGCTTGATCTGCTGCTGGTAGATGTGCAGCGGCACCGGCATCGCGCCGAAATATTCCGACTGCGCCAGCGCGTCGAGCGCGCGCGCCTTGCCGTTGTCGGTCAGCTGATAGCCCATCTCCCGGTCGGCGGTGGCCTTCATCGTGCCTGTCGCTTCCAGAAGCAGTTGCTCGCGGGCAAGGTCCACCAGTTCCTGCGCCACGTTCGGGGGCAGGCAGATCGCGTTGGCGATCTTGGAAATCTTGTCCACGCTCTTGCGGAACATGGTCTTGATCAGGATGTCGCGCGCCATGACGATCGGCAGCTCGAGTTCCTCGAGCGACCGCGGAGGCGGTGGCGCAACGACGGCTGTCGACACCTGCATGTTCATCTTGATCTGCTCATTCTTCTTGTTAGATCAATCTTAACGTGTTTTGGCGTCCCCCGCCACGAATTTTGCATGCGCAGCAGAGTTTACCTTGCTACCCTAGATAAAAAGCAAATAGAGGCAGCAGTGTGACGGGCAATAAACATCGCATTCTAATTGTATTGTCTGTGGTATTGGCGATTCAGGTCATGCTGACGCTGATTGGCGGCAAGCTGTTGTTTAACAGTCATGAAGCGGACATGATCCACCTGTCGGACATGGTCCTTCGCATGGCCTCCGGCGCGGTGGCGCATATGGATTTCGCCACTCCGATCGGGGGCTGGGCCATGTTGCCGATGGCATTGCTGATGCGGGCCGGTCTCGGTCTGGGTGAGGCGATGGTCTGGTCGCAAATTATTGTACTGCTTGTACTTTTTCCTGCTCTCCTCTGGGTTGCGTTCAGTCGCCTGACTCTGGGTCAATCCGTAGCTCTCGGCCTTGCCGTCGCCGGGCTTGCGGCGGGCCACGTCTCGGGCGGGACGGAACCGCTGCTGTCCTTCTCCATGCATTACAATCGCTGGTGCTGGGCCGCGTCACTGATCGTCGTCATGATCGCACTCGTTCCCCCGAAAGCGGGCGGAGAGGTCGCGGACGGTGCCGCCACGGGTCTGCTCATGGCGGCCATGGCGATGGTGAAGGTCACATTTCCGCTTTCTTTGGCCCTGCCGGTCGTCTTCGCACTGTTGCGTTCGGGCCGCAGCCGCACCCTGATTGTCGCTCTTGTCAGCGCCCTGGCCCTGCTGCTTGCCGTCACCCTGGCCGAAGGTTTCGGCTACTGGACCGCCTATGCGGGCGATCTGCTGACCGTCACCGGGTCGGAGACGCGCGCCATGCCGTCTGACCATTGGCAGGCGCTGATCCTGTCACCCGTCGCCACCCCGGCAACGCTGTGCGTGGCCGCGCTGATCTGGTTGCTGCGCCGGGGCGGGGACAGCGGACGGGCGGCGGCGCTGATGCTCTTCTACCCGGCCTTCGTCTTCATCAGCTGGCAGAACTTCGGCAATGACCTGATCTGGCTCTGCGTCGTCGCGCTGCTGGCCTGGCAGGTCTGGACGGCGACGGGGCAGGGGGCGGCACGGCTGATCGCGCTCGCCGCCGGGGTGCTGATCCTGCCGGTAATGCTCAACATCCTCTACAGCCCGCTGCGCGCCGCCACCGCCCCGCGCGATGCCTTCCGCCCCATGTTCGCCGGGGAGCCGGGCCTGCTCATGGTCACCAAACGCGGAGAGACGGCCTGGACGAAGTCCGCCTCGATCCCCGCCCCGGACGCGGAACCGACGGTCTTCCGGGGAGAGACGCTGCCTGATTGCGAGCTCACCACAGGGATCGTCCCGGCGATGGAGCGGGACGCGGCGGCGCTGACCGGGATCGCACCGGAGATGACCGTTCAGCCCTTTGTCGCCGGGGTCTTTGCCGCGCACTGGATGTTCGGCCCGCTTGCTCCGCTGCCGGGGGGAACGCCGTGGTATTACAGCGGCCTGCCGGGGATCGAAAACGCGACGCATCTGCTGGTCCCGGCCTGCCCGGCGGACCTGCGGGCGCGCGCCCGGGTGCTGGCGCTGGTCGAGAAGGCGGGAATCGAGCTGGAACCGGCGGGAGAGACGCCGGACTTCCGGCTTTACGCCATCCGGCGTTAGTCGAGCGCGGCGAGGGCGAGGTAGATCGTCAGCGTGATTGTCAGCGCCGTACCCATGGGGAATTCCTTGGTGCGCGACCAGCTTTCCCAGTCCGGCGCCAGCCGGCGCAGCGCCGTACGCCGTGCTGCCCGGTGCGTCACGAAGGCGGCGACCAGCGTGGCCGTGAACAGCACCATGACCAGCATCAGGTCTGCCATTGCGACGAAGGGCGCGGCGGCGGCGATGAATTTCGCGTCCCCCGCCCCCATCACCCGCAGTGCGGTCAGGACCATGCCGGCGATCAGCATGACGACCAGATGCACCAGCCGCCCGCCATAGACATCAAGCGGCAGGACCAGAGGGCCGAGCAGCACGTAGACGAGGGCCAGAAGAACCACGCTGCCGTTCGGGATCCGCATGCCGCGCAGATCGCTCCACGCGACGTAAAGGCCGATCAACGCGGCGAAGGGCAGGAAGACAATCGCAGCGACCGGGTCCAGTGCGATCGGGGGCAGGGGAAGCCCGGACGTAACCAGGTCCGGCACCACGGGGTTGTCAGCTTTCCAGCGCGCGCAGCGACCGCACGGCTTCTTCGAAGTGCTGGGGATGGGTGTCGATGGCTTCGCGCAGCAGCGCCTTGCCGGTCTCCACGTCACCCTGCTTCACCGCACTCAGCCCGAGCGTCTGGAGCAGCTGCGCCCGTTCGATCTGGCTCATCGGGATGACGGGCAGGGTGTAGTTGCGCTGCGCCCCGCGGGCGAGCACGAGGTTGTTCTTCGCGGTGAACAGCCCCGGATCGTGCTGGATGGACTGGGCGAACAGCTTCTCCGCCTCGGAGAAATCGCCGCGCGTCAGCTTGGAATAGCCCCAGTTGTTCAGCACGCCGCCCGGCTTGGTCGTCAGGCCGACGGCGGTTTCATAGAAGCTGTCGGACTTGGTCCATTCCTTGTTGCTGTCAGCGATCATCGCCTCCAGCCGGTAACGCTTGTAGGTCTCGTGCGTCGGCGGAATGGTGTCGAGCACCTTGTCCGCCTTGTCCCATTGCCCGTCCCGGATCAGTGCGTCCGCGTAGTCGACCTTGTCCTCGAGGTTCGACTCCTTGTTGGCGACGACCTTGCTCCAGGCGGCGACGCCTTCGGTCGGGCGCTTGGCGCGGATCAGGCTGGTGGCGAGGTTGCGCTGCACGTCGATCCGTCCGGGGTTGTCCGCGGCGGTGCGCTGGAAATAGGCCACCGCCTCGTTCGGGTCGCCGACCGTCAGCATAATGTCGTTGAGGTTGCTTTCGTCCACGACGTTCACGTCCCGGAAGGCCCGGTTGACCTCGGACGTCGACGTCTTGGCGCAGGCGGACAGGGCCAGCGCCCCCGCCAGACAGGATATCACGATACCAGGGTGGCGCATTTGCCTGCGTCCTTTACTGCTCGTCGTCTCGATCACGGGAACTGGGTGGTCAGCCGGTAGCGGCCCTTCTCACTCTGAACCAGGTCGAGGTCTTGTTGTAATTCGGGATCATAGCCTGTTTCTCCCTGCATGGCGAGTGCCATGCGAAGATTGTCCCGGATTTCGTCATTTTGGCCATTCGACAGGGCAAAGGCGCGCCGCAGCGTCTCGACGCCTTCGGGCACCTCGCCCTTGTCGATCAGCAGCATGCCGAGGTTGTTCCAGGTCTCCGGCGCGGCGTTTTCGTCGGCCACGGCCTTGCGCAGCTGGCTCTCCGCCTGGCCAAGCCGGCCGAGCCCGAGGTTCGCCGCACCCAGTCCCGCAAGGATTTCCGGCGTCACGCCCTGTTCGGCGGCGGCGCGGGTATAGGCGTCAAGCGCCAGTTCATATTGCTTCGCGGCGAGCAGGCGGTTGCCGACCACGGTGCCGTCGACAGCCTCTTTCCGGCGGTCGACACCGGGCGCGAAGGGGCTGGACTTGTCGATTTTCGGCGCACCGGGCGCGGCGCACCCGGCCATCAGCAGACAGACGAGGGCGGCGCGCGCCGCCCGGCTCACTCCGTGCTCTCCTCGCCGGAGGGCAGGGCGGCCATGTCGCCCATCTTGGTGATACCGAGGATCGACGGCCCGATCAGGATGATGAGCAGCGGCGGAACCGTCAGCATCATCGTGGCCAGCGTCATCTTGGTCGGCAGCTTGTTGGCCTTCTCCTCGGCCCGCATCACCCGCTTGTCGCGCATTTCCGACGCATAGACCCGGAGCGCGTCGGCAATGGACGTCCCGAAGGTCGCCGACTGCACCAGCACCGTCACGAAGGAGGAGATGTCGGACACGCCGCAGCGTTCGGCCATGTCGCCCAGGACGGAAGCCTTGTCCTTGCCCGCCTTGACCTCATGGCTGACCAGTTCGAATTCATCCGCCAGCGACCCGTAGGAGGCGCGGATCTCGTGGCTCACCCGCAGGATGGCCTGGTCGATGGACTGCCCGGCTTCCACGCAGACGAGAAGCATGTCGAGCGCGTCGGGGAAGCCGTTGGTGATTTCCTCCTGCCGCTGCGCCTGGCGCTTGTTGATCCAGTACTTCGGCAGCAGATACCCGACGCCGCCGGGGCCGAGGATGTAGATCAGCGTGGTCTGGGTGTCGGGGTTGTCGCCGGCCTTGGTGGCGAGGAAATACAGAACACCGGCCAGCAGGCCGAAGATGCCGAGCGCGAACTGCGCGAAATGGAAATAACGCACCGCGTCCTTGGAGCGGTATCCGGCCTGCAGCAGCTTGATCCGCATCGCCGAATATTCTTTTTCGTTCTGCGGTTCGAGAAAGCTGGAATACCGCTCCAGCTTCTTGTTGGTCTTCGCGGTCCGCAGCTTGTCCTTGTGCGCCGGTGCATCCGCCTGCGCATTCTTCTTCAGCTTGTCGAGCGGATCGACCTCCTTGCGCAGCAGGAAGGGCAGGGTGCCGAGGATCAGCAGGACCCCAAGGCCCCCGACAACGATCAGCGGGCCCATGGGGCCCAGCATGTCGGTCAGCAGTTTCGTGACGGCTTCCATGGTGTCTCCCCCTTACACCTTGATGTCGACCAGCTTCTTCATGACGAACAGGTTCACGCCCAGGAACCCCGCGACCGCGAAGCAGGCCGGGATGAAGAAGGGGTGATCCATGACCTCGTCGTAGTAGTGCGGGTCCATGACGTTGATCGCGATCAGCGCGGCAATCGGGAAGCCGGACAGGAACATGCCGGACCACTGCGCCTCTGCCGTGATCGCCTTGACGCGGCGGAACAGGCGGAAGCGCGACCGGATCACGCCCGCCAGACCGGCGAGGATCTCGGCCAGGTTGCCGCCCGACTGCTGCTGGATCGTCACGGCCACGGCAAGGAAGCGGAGATCCTGAAGCCCGATCCGTTCGGCCAGTTCCTTGAGGCTCTCGCCCATGTCGCGCCCGTAGGCTGTTTCGTCCGCGATGATCCCGAATTCGGAACCGAGCGGATCCGCGACCTCCCGGCTGACGATCTGCACGGCGGAGGAAAACGGGTGCCCGACCTTCAGCGACCGCACCATCAGTTCGACGGCGTCGGGAAGCTGTTCCTCGATCATGCTCATCCGCTTCTTGGCCTTCTTGTTGACCCAGAAGTAGATCGCGCCGACGCCGGTCGCGACGGACATCACCGCCCGCAGGGGCAGGGAGGTCTGCGTGAAGATCGTCATCACGAAGAAGGCCACGACGCTGAGCCCCGCCATCAGCAGCATCAGCTGCCTGGGCGAAAACGCGATGGCCGCCTTCTGCGCCTTGTCGGCAAGCAGGGAATACAGCGGCACGCGCTGTGCTGTCATGTGCTGCTGCATTTCCTTGCGCAGCTTTTCCAGCACTTCCTCGCGGCTGCCGGTCTTGTCGAGCATTTCCAGACGGCGGTTCACCCGCTTGTTCATGCTGATCGACTTGCCGAAGGCCATCAGGTAGATGCCTTCGACCAGCGCGAGAACGCCGATGAAGATCGCGATATAGATAATCGGTTCCGGGCTGACGGTCATCTGCTCACTCCATCCGGGCGGGTTCGAAGATATGCGCGGGCAGGTCGTAGCCCCACATCTTGAACCGCTCCGAGAAGTTGGAGCGCACGCCGGTCGCCGTGAAATGGCCCACGATCTTGTTCTCCGGCGTCAGGCCGGTGCGCTGGAAGCGGAAGATTTCCTGCATGGAGATGACGTCGCCTTCCATGCCCGTGATCTCGGTGATCGAGGTCATGCGCCGCGTCCCGTCCTGCAGGCGGGAGGCCTGTACGATCAGATGCACGGCCGAGGCGATCTGCGAGCGCATCGCCTTGAGCGGCATTTCGATCCCCGACATGGCGATCATGTTCTCAAGCCGGCTGACCCCGTCGCGGGCGGAGTTCGCGTGGATCGTGGTCATCGACCCGTCGTGGCCGGTGTTCATCGCCTGAAGCATGTCGATGACCTCCTCGCCGCGGGTTTCCCCGACGATGATCCGGTCCGGGCGCATCCGCAGCGCGTTTTTGAGACAGTCGCGCGGAGACACAGCCCCTTTGCCTTCCACGTTCGGCGGACGGCTTTCCATCCGGCCCACGTGGGTCTGCTGCAACTGGAGTTCCGCCGTATCCTCGATCGTCAGGATACGCTCGGAGTCGTCAATGAAGGATGAAAGCGCGTTGAGCGTCGTCGTCTTGCCCGAACCCGTACCGCCCGAAACGATCACGTTCAGCCGGGTGGCGACGGCGGCCTGCAGGTAGGCGGCCATTTCCTCGGTAAACGCGCCGAACTGGACCAGGTCGTCGATCCCCAGCTTGTCCTTCTTGAATTTCCGGATGGACACCAGCGACCCGTCCACCGCGATCGGAGGAACCATGGCGTTGAAACGCGACCCGTCCTGCAGCCGGGCGTCGACATAGGGGTTCATCTCGTCGACGCGGCGGCCGACGGCGGACACGATCTTGTCGATGATCCGCAGCAGGTGCTTTTCGTCCTTGAAGGTCACGTCCGACAGCTGGAGCTTGCCATTGCGTTCGACGAAGATCTGCTGCGGCCCGTTCACGAGAATATCGGAGACGGTGTCATCCTTGAGCAGGCTTTCCAGCGGGCCGAGACCCTTCACCTCGTCGTAGAGCTCCTGGTTGAGCGTCGTGCGTTCCTCCCGGTTCAGCACAATGCCCTTTTCCTGCAGCACTTCCGTCGCGATGGAGTTGATCTCCGACCGCAGTTCCTGCTCCGTCGCGTTGTCGAGCGCGGCGAGGTTCAGGTTGTCGAGAAGGGCGCGGTGCAGTTCCAGCTTGATCTCGCCAAGCCGTTCCTTGCGCTTGCGGTTCTTGTCCGCGGCCAGCGGCACGGCGGCCGACTTCGGCATCGGCTTGCGCATCGATCCCGTGCCCGAGGGCATGGGCGCGGCCTGCGGCGCGGCGGCACCGACCGGTTTCAGGTTCGACGGTTCGCGCACCGGCTGCCCGGAGGGCATGGCCGACGCGGGGCGGGGTGCCATGGCGGGCTTGGGACGCGGCGCGGCGCCCGCGGGAACGGACCCTGAGCTGTCTTTCTTGTAGCGTGAAAACATCTGTCTACCCCCGTGCCCCCTTATGCCGCCTCTTCGTCAACATTCTGTTCGCCCAGTTCGAAGATCGACCGGGCCAGCTTGGCAATTTCCTTGCGCAGCGGGTTCTTGCCCGCCGTCATGGCCAGCGGCTGACCGTGGTCGCAGCTGTGCAGCACCTGGCGACCGCCGTCCGGCAGCAGCACCTCGATGCGGATGTCCAGGCTTTCCGCCAGCCGCTTGACCCGGCTCTTGCCGTTCAGATCCAGCGACTTGGGGGCCCGGTTCAGGACGTAGCGCAGCTTTTCGACCGGCAGGTCCTCTGCCTGCAGTGCGCGCTTCAGCCGCTGCGTGTTCTGGGCCGACCGCATGTCCAGCTCCATCAGGGCGAAATAGACGTGCGCGGTGTTCAGGATGCTTTCGGACCACGCCACCAGGGTGGAGGGCATGTCGATCACCACAAAATCGAAATGCGACCGCGCCATCGCGATCAGCCGCTGCACGTCGTCCGAGGTGATGATGTCCAGCGGCAGCATCTCCGCCGGAGAGGTCAGCACCTGCAGCTTGCCCTCGAAATCCAGCAGCGCCTGCTTGAAGGCGTCGTCGTCCATCGACTCCGTGTCCGACAGAAGCTCGTAGATCGCCTCGCGCCGCGGCAGGTCGAGATAGGTGCCGATCGCGCCGAACTGCAGATCCAGGTCGATAAGGCAGACCTTCGGCTCTGTCTCGCCCTTCTTGGTCAGGGCGGAATTGGCCAGTTCCCAGGCGAAATTCACGGCAAAGGTGCTGGACCCGGTGCCGCCGGCAAGGCCGTGGCAGACGATGACGGCGCCTTCCTTGGTTCCGGCGGCCGACTTGCGGGCCGGAGCGGTTGCGACCGCCTCGGGAGCAGGGGTCTGGATGCGTTCGATGGCCGCCGCGAGTTCCCCTTCGGGAAGCGGATAGGGCACGAATTCGTCCGCGCCCTTGCGCAGCAGCTGGTGCAGGGCAGAGGGACTGACCTCTTCCGCGATCAGGATGACCTTGATGGCGTGGTGGCGGGCCTGGCTGATGACCTCGCCCAGCATGGCGATGTTGTCTTCATCCTGGTCGTCGATGGCCATGGCCACGAATTCCAGGTGCTGTGCGTCGGGCTGGTTGAAGAACATGAGCGCTTCGGCAAACCCGAGGTCGCCCCACTTGTCGCCAAGCACGCTTTCCATGTCTTCGATAAGCAGTTCGAATCCATCCGGGTCCCGCCGGATGGTGCAGGCCACGATCGGATCGTCATCAGCATAGTCTGAATCTGTCGTCGTCATTGCCTCAAGTCCCAACTCTTCGACGTCCGGCCATTATTCGCCTGTAGTGCCCGGATTTTTCCGGAGCCGTCACGCCTGTCCGACTCAACCGGACACTTTGATTTCCCCATCAACCTGCACTGCAATCTGGGCAATAGTGGGGCCGAAACCATATAATTGTGCGGTGTCGGTGAACACTCGGCCCGGCAGGGTGGAATTATCCACCGCTGCTGCCCGAAGCCGTCAGTTCGGTCCCGCTGAGCCCGGTCGCCGGGATCGCACTGTCGACATAATTGCGGTATACGACCTGCGCGTATTTCCCGTCGAGGATCAGCTTGCTGTTGGCAACGAAGCCCGTCACCTCGGTAACCGTGCGGCGGTTCTGACGCTCGCGGCCCTGGGTGACGATCAGCGGCTGCGTTTCGCCCTTCGACACCACGGCCTCGAGCCGCGTGCGGCTGATCCCGTGGGAAACGAGGAAATGCACCACCGCCTGCGCCCGCCGCAGGCCAAGCCGCTGGTTGTAGGCGCTCGACCCGACGAGGTCGGTATGGCCGTAGACCCGGAAGCGGACTTCGGGGAACTGGCGGATCCAGTTGGCCTGCCGCAGCAGCACCGCCTGCGCCTCGCCGTCCAGCGTGGCAGAGTTGAAGGCGAAGTTCACAGTGGAGTCGACCTCGGCGGCGAAGCGGTTCGCCAGGTCGAGCACGTAGCCCCCCTGACCGGTCATCACCAGCGTGTTGTTCATCGTCGAATTGCCGAAACCGCCGTCGATGCTGGCCCCGGCCTCTCCGTGGAATTCGGTGGCGGACTCTGTCGTGCAGCTGGCCACAAGGGAAATCCCGGCGGCCGCGGCAAGGATCAGTCTGGAAACATGCGCCATGGCGATCACTCCATCACGTAGCCGTAGGACCCGGTGAAGTCCTGTGTCGCCACTTCCTTCGCCGCGCCACGCAGCTTGGTGCCGTCCTTGGCGACCTTCCCGAAGAGGAACAGGTCCTTCTCAGACGGCGGCTTGATCCGGTCGGTCGGCAGCGCCAGCGCCTCGCCCCGTGTCGGGGACACGAGATGCGCGGTGATGATGATGACCAGTTCGGACTGGTTGCGCTGATACTCGGCGCTGCGGAACAGCGTGCCCAGTACCGGGATGTCGCCAAGCCACGGCACCTGGCTGTTGTTGTCGCGGAATTCGTCCTGCAGCAGGCCGGCGATGGCAAAACTGTCGCCGTCGCGCATTTCGACGGTGGTCGAGGTCTCACGCCGGGTGAAGGCGTCGATCTTGAACGCGTCCAGCTGGAAGCCGTTGTTCGGGTCCAGTGCGGACACGGCGGCCTTGAGTTCGAGGTTGATGATGTTGTCGTCGACCACGCGCGGGATGAAGTTCAGCTCAACCCCGAACGGTTTGAATTCTACCGTCACCGATCCGCCGTCCTGCGCCACCGGAACCGGGTATTCGCCACCGGCGAGGAATTTCGCCTCCTGTCCCGAAAGGGCGGTCAGGTTGGGTTCGGCCAGCGTCCGCACGACGCCTTTGGATTCCAGCGCCTCGAGCAGCACGCCGACCTGCAGCGCTCCGGCATTGAAGCCAAGCAGCGTCGCGCCCGCGTTGGTGTTGGTGCCGGGCAGGGCGCCCGTCAGGCCCGACGCCTGGCTGGCGGAGTTCGCATACCGTCCCGCGCCGGAGGACACGCCGAGGTTGTTGCCGAAGGCCGACCCGTCCACGGCGAGCGAGGCCGAGAGGTTCTTGGCCACGGATCGCTGCATCTCTGCGAACCGGACCTTGAGCATGACCTGCTGCACGCCGCCGACGCTCATCAGGTTGGACACCCGCTCGGGCGCGTAGCGCTCCGCCAGGTCCAGCGCGCGCTGCAGCCGCTGAGAGGAGGATACGATGCCCGACAGCACGATGCCGTCGTTGGCGGTGCGCACCTCGATCTTCTCGTTCGGGAGGATCTGGCGCAGCCGTTCCTTGAATTCCGAGATGTCGGCCGAAACCACGACATCCACGTTGGAAATCAGCCGCCCCTCGCCGTCGAGCAGGGTCAGCGTCGTGATGCCCGGCTGCTTGCCCAGCACATAGATCGACCGGTCTGAAAGCGAGGAGATGTCGGCAATCTGCGGGTTGGCGATCGACAGCTCTGCGAAGGCGACGTCGCTTTCCACCACCACGGCGCGGTTGATCGCGACCTTCAGCGAGGATTCGGAGTTGCGGTTGATCACGGTCAGCCGCTCTGCCTGTGCCGGCACGCCGTAGCTGCCAAGTGTCAGGGTCAGCCCGAGAAGGGCAGCCCCAAGGAATCTGCAATGTGTCATGTGACCTGCCTCTCGGATCACGCCTCTGTCCGGGTCTTTTCGCCCGCGAATTGCGGACATACTGCGCCAGTTTACATTTTCATGCAAGATTCAATGCCTTTCGGCCTGTTCCTGATGCAGCAAAGCCGCAGGACGATGCCCGCGGCCTTGCAAATCATGACTCTGCGTCAGCTCAGTTGCAGGCGATCGGCGTTTCCACCACTTCCGCTCCGCGGCGGGTGCGGATGGTGCAGACTTCCTGCTGCGGCTTCTCGCGCACCTCCTGGATCTTGGGGGCTTCGGACAGGCCAAGCAGCGACCGCTGGTCAACTTCGATCGCCTCGGCAATCGTGTCGTCGAGGTTGCCGACCAGCGACAGGGACAGGCGTCCGGTGGACTGGGCCTGCGCCAGCGATGCGACCTGCTGCGGGTTGATCGCGACGGTGACGGTGCGGGCGATGGTCGCCTCGGCAGAGTCTCCGTTGGACATCTGGTCTACGGCGATCAGCTGGATGCCGGTCTCGATCAGCTTGGTGACGTCACCGGCTGCACCGCGGTCGAAATCCTCCACCCGGCCTGTCCAGTAAACGTCAACGCGGTCGCCGGGGCGCAGGAAGCCCGACACGCCCGAAGCCACGTCGACCTTGATAGCGTAGGCGCGCATGCCCTTTTCAAGCCGCGAGGTCAGGCCGGCATCTTCACCCGGCTTGGTGATCTTGACCTCCATGACAGCTTCGTTCGGGTCCATCATCCGCAGGATGTAGCGCGGACGGGGGTCGTTTTCCGGGAACAGTGCGGCCTCGTCGGAGAACACGCCTGCCGGCATCGCGGCCTCGGGCCATTCGACCTGGCGCACGTCGGCGCGGGTCAGTTCCTCACCGAATTTCAGCTGGCGGGTGGCCACGTAGACCATCTTGGTCGGCACGGTCACCGGCTTGGCGGCGGAGGCTTCGGCCATCATGGCCTGCTGCGCCAGGAAGTCCTTGACCATGATGACGGCGAAACCGGCAAGTGCCAGCCCGACGACGAGTACGATTCCGAATACTGCTCGCATTGCTCTTGTCCTTTGTTCCGGGCCGGATGGCTCCGCCCTGTTATGGGCCCGCGGTTACGCCGCAGGGGTCTTTTCACAGGAATGACAGCGGATTGTGGCGAAATGAGGGACCGGGGAGGGTCCTTCCTTGACGCGGCGTCCCGGTGAGGGCGCCCGTGGCGTCACGGCATCTTCTGAGAGGACATGTAGTCCTGGATGCCGCCCGACAGGCTGACGGCGTCGTCCTTCACGGCGACGAAGATCAGGAAGATCGCGGTGGTCACACCTGCGGTCAGCACTACCCAGTCGACGGTCACGGCACCGGCGTCGTTCTTGCGGAAACGGGTCAGGAACTTGGTCATCCGGGGTGTCTCCTCATTTGGCCGGGTCGGACGGGGGTGTGGAAAAGGCCGCGCCCGGAGCGCGGGCGCGGCCTGTTTGCGTCATTCAAGTGAAGCCGCGGCTTACTTGGACGGGTCGATGGTCGACATGTAGGAACCGATGTTGCCGGTCAGCGTGGTTGCGCCGGTCTTGATCGAACCGTAGGCGGCAACGCCCAGGCCGACGACGGCGGCGGTCAGCACAACCCAGTCAACCGTAACGGCGCCGAGTTCGTCATTCTTGAAGTTCTTGAAGAAGTTAAGCATTGGTCGTCCCTCCAGAGGATCACATGGATGTTTCAGCGTTCCGCTTCGGACTATCCGATGCCCCGGCTCTCTCATTCCCGGGCACCACCTCTGCGGCACGGGGACATATAGCCATTCGAATAGGGCATCATTTTGGCATGATTGGAGCGAAGTCGGAATTTCCCGGAATTTTGTCGCGCAGTTCATTAAGCAATTGAAAAGACTGAGTTAAATTTTTGGCGGCGTGGGTAACTTGCGCCCGCTGTCCGCCGCTAGGTGCCAAAATGCAACGCCGGATCTCGCCGGACTGGCCCGAAAGGCCGGAACCTGCGACACTTCCGGCAAGAAAAAGAGCAGGCAACAGAACAGGCAGCACCACATGCGCCGGACCAGACCCCTCCGTGCCCTTGCGGGTGCGTTCGTTATTGCCATCGGGCCCGCCCTGCCGCTGACGGCCGAGGCGCCCGCCTTTCAGGACTTCACCTTCAAGCGCGTCTCGCCGCCGGGATCGGGTACCCAGAAACGCATCAAGGTGCAGATCACCGACCCGCTTCCCGTGCCGAAGAAAAAGAAGACCGCCGATGCGGAGGCAGAACCGGTTCTGGCCGCAGCGGCCGGTGTGGTCCCGCCCTCGGCCCTTGGCTGGTTCTGGGACGAAATTTCGCCCGATCTGACCGCTTCCGCCCCGAACCGGCTTGAGCCCGCCCTGCAGCGCCTTGCCAACCCGCCCGCGGGTGCCAGCGTCAGCCAGCCCCGGCTGGACACGCTTCTGGGCATCACGCAGCGCCACGGGGCGGACATCCTGATGTCCACCATCGGCACCCGCGTCTCGCCCGCTCTGGCGCTGGCGGTGATCGCGGTGGAATCCGGTGGCCGGGCCGATGCGGTAAGCAAGGCAGGCGCGGCCGGGATCATGCAGCTGATGCCCGCTGCCGCCGAACGGTTCGGGGTCACCGACCGCCTGAACGCCGGTGAAAACATCCGTGGCGGGGTGAAATACCTGGACCAGCTGATGAAGGACTTCGGCGGCGATCCGGTGCTGGTTCTGGCAGGCTACAACGCCGGGGAAAACGCTGTGCGCAACCACGGCGGCGTGCCCCCCTATGCCGAAACGCGGGACTACGTGCCCAAGGTCCTCGCCGCCTTCGGCGTCGCGCGCGGCCTGTGTCAGACTCCGCCGGAGCTCATTTCCGACGCCTGCGCCTTCCGCCAGCCCTGACAACAACTGTCCGGGCGGGTGCTGCGCATCGGGCGTGCCTCCGGCGCGAGTATTTCTGGCAGGATGAAGGGGGCCCGCCCCCTCAGACGAGGGTCGCCTCTGTCGCGGCGCGCATGTCCGCCTCGCTCACCCCGTCGGCGAGTTCCACGATCTTCAGCCCGCCCTCGACCACGTCCAGCACGCCGAGGTTGGTGATGATGCGGTCGACCACACCCGCACCGGTCAGCGGCAGGGTGCATTCCTTGAGAACCTTGGATTCGCCCGCCTTGTTCTGGTGGTCCATCACGACGATGACCCGGCCGACACCGGCGACGAGGTCCATCGCGCCACCCATGCCCTTGACCAGTTTGCCCGGGATCATCCAGTTCGCGAGGTCGCCGTTCTGCGCCACTTCCATCGCGCCGAGGATCGCCGCGGCGATCTTGCCACCGCGGATCATCCCGAAGGAGGTCGCGCTGTCGAAATAGGCCGTGCGCGGCAGTTCGGTGATCGTCTGCTTGCCGGCATTGATGAGGTCCGGATCTTCGTCGCCCTCAAAGGGGAAGGGGCCCATGCCGAGCATGCCGTTTTCCGACTGAAGCGTGATGTCCTTGTCGCCGCAGTAGTTGGCAACGAGGGTCGGGATGCCGATCCCGAGGTTCACGTACATCCCGTCTTCAAGCTCCTCCGCGGCGCGCGCGGCCATCTGATTGCGGTCCCAGGGCATTGCAGGGGTCTCCTTGATCGGTGTCAGTGCATCTCCCGCGCAGCGGCGGGAAGGGTAAGCGTTACGGTGGTGCCACGGGTCGCACCGGCGACCTTGAGGTCGGCGTCGAGCGTCTGGCACATCTGCAGGACCAGCGTCCCGCCGAGGTTGGAATCCTGCGGCCAGTGCGTGCCCGGCGGCATGCCGCGGCCGTCGTCGGCGACGGAGATGACAAAGCCGCCGTCGGGCTTTTCCGCCACCGTGGTGGTCAGGGTGCCCGAGGCGGCGTCGTCAAAGGCGTGCTGCATCGCGTTGGTCACGATTTCCGAATAGATCAGGCCGAGAGGCACGGCGGTGGCCAGCGGCACGATAAACCGGTCCGCCGTCAGCTTGAGCGCCAGGTCGGTGCGCCCCGTCAACTCGCCGATCGAATCCGCGATCCTGCCAAGGTAGTCGCCCAGCACCACGGCATCCTCATGCTCTCCGTCGCGGTAGGTGAGCTGATCGTAGAGCAGCGCCAGACCGTTCACCCGCCGCGACACGGTCGCGAGGCTGTCCGACACCGCCTTGTCCGCCCCGCGCCCGTGCATGCGCAAAAGCGACACGACCATGGAAAGGTGGTTTTTCACCCGGTGCTGAAGCTCGCTCACCCGCAGCCCGTCGCTCTTGCGGACCTCTTCCGGCGTCAGCACCTTCTGAACGCCGCTGAAGAATTCGATATTGCCGTCCGGTCCGTGCACCGGGGCCAGCAGGAGCCGGTTCCAGAAAGGTGCGCCGTCTTTCCTGTAATTCAGGATATCCACCGTCGTTTCGACGCCCGCCTCCAGCGCGGCGCGGATCTTGCGCACGGCCGCCTGGTCGGTCTTCGGGCCCTGGAGAAAACGGCAGTTCTGGCCCAGGCAGTCCTCCTCCGCGTAGCCGGTGGCGGCGGTGAAGGCCTCGTTGATGAAGACGATCGGCATGTCGGGCTGATGCGGATCCGAAAGCACGAGCGAGAAGGGCGAGCGGGCCAGAACCTGCATCGCCATCTCGTCGGTCATGCGCTCCGTAAAGCCGCCGGGTGCCATCTTGGTCATTGTAGAGCCCGCCCCTGTCGTCTCAGGCCTCCTCGCGCTTGCGCACGGTACGCTGTTCGATGCGCTTTTCGTGGTCGCCCTGAATGATTCGGTGGACATAGACGCCCGGCAGGTGGATCTTGTCGGGATCGAGCGATCCGACCGGTACGATCTCCTCCACCTCGACGATGCACACCTTGCCGCACATCGCCGCCGGCGGGTTAAAGTTGCGCGCCGCCTTGCGGAACACGAGGTTCCCGGTCTCGTCCGCCTTCCACGCCTTGACGATGGAAAGGTCGGCAAAAATGCCTTCCTCGAGGATGTAATCCTGGCCGTTCCAGGATTTCACGTCCTTGCCCTCGGCGATCACGGTGCCGACGCCGGTTTTGGTGTAGAAGCCGGGGATGCCGCAGCCGCCCGCGCGCATCCGTTCCGCCAGCGTGCCCTGCGGGTTGAATTCAAGCTCCAGTTCGCCAGAGAGGTACTGCCGCATGAATTCCGCGTTCTCCCCCACGTAGGAGGCCATCATCTTCTTGATCTGCCGCGTCTGCAGAAGGATGCCGAGCCCGAAATCATCCACCCCGGCGTTGTTGGACGCCACGGTCAGGTTCTGCGTGCCCGCGTCCCGGATCCCCGCGATCAGCAGCTCGGGAATACCGCAGAGCCCGAAGCCGCCCGCAGCGATCAACATGCCGTCGAACAGCACGCCGTCCAGTGCTTCGGCGGCGGAACCGTAGACTTTCTTCATGGGGGAACCTCCGTCAGCAATTTCCCCTGTGATGACGCCCTGTCACATGAGAGTCAACGAATTGCCGCATCGCGGAATACCTCCCGGTAAATCAGATCACCCGGACCTGGGTCCCGACTGGCGTGATTTCGAACAGCTCGGCAATTGCCGCGTTGAACAGCCCGATACAGCCGTCCGAGCTCTGCCGTCCGATCTTGCGCGTGTCGTGTGTGCCGTGGATCAGGTAAGCGGGCCAGTCGAGGTACATGGCGTGGGTCCCAAGCGGATTGTCCGGCCCCGGCGGCATGTAGGTCCAGCCGAAGCGTTCCTTCTGGCTGGCGGTCGGCGTCCAGTCCGGCCCGACCCGCTTGCGCACGATCTTGGTGTAACCCCGCTTGGTCAGTTCGTCGCTGCGCGGCACGGAGGTCGGATAGATCCGGTAGTCCGACCCGTCCCCGGCCCAGAAATGCAGCGCGCGCGAGGTCGTGTCGGCCACGATCGCCGCCTTGCCCAGGTCTTCGAAGTGGTCGCGCCAGTCCTGCGCGGAAAAGCTCGACAGGTTGTGGCGAACCGGCGCCTCGGCTTCGGGTTCGGGCAGGGACTGCGCCATGGCCGGGGTGACGACCGTCGCGGCAATGCCGGACAGGATCAGGTGGCGACGGGTAAGAAGGGGGTGGGACATGCGGGCTCCGCTCTGCTGCTCTGGCCGGAAACTGTCAAAGCGGGGCAGGCGTTGCCAATCACATATTCTTTACATCGCATGTATGCATGCAAGCCCGGCGTTGCCCCTGTGGGCGCAGCTTTCACGCGCGGGATCAGTCGTCGCTTTTCTTGGCAGCCTTCTTCGCGGGTGCCTTTTTCTTTGGCGCGGCTTTCTTCTTGGTGCCCTTCTTGCCGGCCTTCTCGGAAATCAGTGCGACCGCCTGATCCATGGTCAGCGTCTCGGGGTCCTGATCCTTGGGAAGGGTTGCGTTGACCTTTTCCCACTTCACGTAAGGTCCGTACTTGCCCTCCATGATGTCCACGCCGCCACCGTCCGGGTGATCGCCAAGCGATTTCAGCACCTTCGCCGCACGGCCCCGTCCGCCCCGGCTCGCCACCTTTTCGGCCAGCAGCTGCACGGCGCGGTTCATGCCGACGGTCCAGACCTCGTCCAGCCCTTCGAGATTGGCATTGGTACCGCCCCGGTCCGAGGTCGTGTCGGCATGTTTGATATAAGGACCGTAGCGCCCGATATTGGCCCAGACGTTCACGCCGTCTTCGGGGTGCGTCCCGATCAGGCGAGGCAGGGTCAGCAGCATGACGCCCTGTTCCAGCGTCAGATCCTCGGGCACCCAGTCCTTGGGGACGGTCTGGCGCGGGGGTTTCGGCACATCCGCAGTTGCCTCGCCGCGCTGGACATAGGGACCGAACCGCCCTTTGAAGACGCGGATTTCGTCTCCGTTGTCCTCACCCAGAAGCTTGCCCTCGGGCGGGATCGCGCTTGCCTCCGCCTCTGCGTCGGGCGGACCGAAGGGGCGGGTGTAGCGGCATTCGGGGTAATTGGAGCAGCCGATGAACGCCCCGCCGGAACGCGCGGTGCGCATCGACAACCGCCCCGCGCCGCAGTTCGGGCAAACACGCGGATCGCTGCCGTCCTCGGTCGGCGGGAAGAGATGGGGTTCGAGCACCTCGTTGATCTTGTCCAGCACCTCGGTGATGCGCAGCTCCGACGTTTCCGCAATCGCGGCGGAGAAATCCCGCCAGAACCGGCCGAGCACATCCTTGTAGTCGCGCGATCCGGCGGAGACATCGTCAAGCTCGTCCTCAAGGTCGGCGGTAAAGTCGTATTCGACGTAGCGTCGGAAGTAGTTCTCGAGGAACGCCGTCACCAGCCGGCCCTTGTCCTCGGGCAGCAGGCGGTTCTTGTCCTTGCGCACATAGCCGCGGTCCTGGATCGTCGTGACGATGGAGGCGTAGGTGGACGGCCGCCCGATGCCGAGCTCTTCCATGCGCTTGACCAGCGTTGCCTCGGTGTAGCGCGGCGGGGGCTGGGTGAAATGCTGCTCCGGCGTGATCGACTGCTTGGCCAGCGGGTCGCCCTGCGCGATCTGCGGCAGACGCTTGTCGTCATCCTCCTCGACGTCGTCGCGCCCCTCTTCGTAGACCTTGAGAAAGCCGTCGAACAGGACGACCTGACCGTTGGCGCGCAGGCCGACCTGGCCGTCGCGCGATCCGATCTCGACCGTCGTCCGCTCAAGCCGCGCACTTTCCATCTGGCAGGCGAGCGTGCGTTTCCAGATCAGATCGTAGAGCTTCTTCTGGTCCGCATCGGTCAGCCGCAGGCTGTCCGCGTCCGCCGTCATCTCGGTCGGGCGGATGCATTCGTGGGCTTCCTGCGCGTTCTTCGCCTTGTTCTTGTAGACGCGCGGTTCCGCCGGCACATAGTCCTTGCCGAACCGTCCGCCGATGGCATCGCGGCAGGCGCTCACGGCCTCCGGCGCCATGTCGATCCCGTCGGTCCGCATGTAGGTGATGTGCCCCGCCTCGTAGAGCCGCTGCGCCGCCTGCATTGCCTGCCGCGCGCCCATGCCGAACTTGCGCGACGCCTCCTGCTGAAGGGTCGAGGTCATGAAGGGCGGGGAGGGGTTGCGCGTCGCCGGTTTCGCCTCAACCGACTGCACGGTAAGATCGCGCGAGGTCACGGCCTGCACCGCCATCTCCGCCGCGGTGGAGTCCTTGATGTCGTAG
Source organism: Primorskyibacter flagellatus (assembly GCF_014638275.1). Taxonomy (GTDB): domain Bacteria; phylum Pseudomonadota; class Alphaproteobacteria; order Rhodobacterales; family Rhodobacteraceae; genus Pseudooceanicola; species Pseudooceanicola flagellatus_A. The sequence continues at coordinate 2,225,956 of NZ_BMFJ01000001.1, read as the reverse complement.
CGGTCGAGCTTTTTGCCGCCCAGAACCGTGAGCCGCGCCTCGAACTCCTGACCGCGCGGGGTCTTGAGCAGGGCGGTGACGGACCAGTATTCGCGGGCGCGGAACGCCTCGATCTCCATCTCCCGCTCGACGATCAGGCGCAGGCAGACGGACTGCACCCGCCCCGCGGATTTCGCGCCTGGCAGCTTGCGCCAGAGCACGGGGGACAGGTTGAACCCGACAAGGTAGTCGAGCGCGCGGCGCGCCAGATAGGCCTCCACCAGATCGCCGTCGACCTGCCGGGGGTTCTTCATCGCCTCGGTCACGGCGGTCTTGGTGATCGCGTTGAACACGACGCGGCTGACCGGCGTGTCGGCCTTGATCGCCTTGCGCCCGCGCAGCGCCTCTTCCAGGTGCCAGGAGATCGCCTCCCCCTCGCGGTCGGGGTCGGTGGCGAGGATCAGCGCGTTGTCGTCCTTCAGCGCGTCGGCAATCGCCTTCACGTGCTTTTTGGAGTCCGACGCGATCTCCCATTTCATGTCGAATTCGTGCTCGGGATCGACCGAACCGTCCTTCGGAGGCAGGTCGCGGACATGCCCGTAAGAGGCGAGAACGGTGTAGTCGGATCCCAGATACTTGTTGATTGTCTTGGCCTTGGCCGGGGATTCGACAACAACGACTGGCATGAATGATCCTCTCCAACTCTGGGCGAGCTATATGGCGGCGGACCATGTGACCCGCAAGGGGCGAATGTCAATGCAAGCTTCCGTGGCAGTGCGCGGACCGCAGCGCAATGCGTGTTTCGCGGTCAGTCGCCGCCCGCCCGCGCCAGCAGGCCGCCCGCGTGACGGCGGATGCGACCGAGAAGCTCGAGCCGGGTGATGGCGGGGGACACGCGGGTGCTGTCGCGCGACAGGTCCCGGATCAGCTGGTCCTCGGCCAGCGGCACGGGGCTGAGCCGGTTCAGGATTTCGCTGTGCAGGCGGGCGGTTTCGCGGAAGGCGCGCTGGTCGGCCGGGGGGCTGGCAGGCAGATCGAATTCGCACTGTAGAACCTTGGCGGGGGTCGACGTTGGCAGCGCCTCGATCACGTCGGCGGCTGATCGCACCAGCCCGGCGCCGTCACGGTTCAGCATGTTGCAGCCAGACGCGCGTGCGTCGAACGGATGCCCCGGCACCGCCAGTACCTCACGCCCCTGGTCCAGCGCCGTGCGCGCGGTGATCAGGCTGCCCGACCGCGCCGCCGCTTCCACCACCACCAGCGCCTGCCCGAGGGCAGAGATGATGCGGTTGCGCCGGGGGAAATGCCGCGCCTGCGGCTGCTGTCCCATGGGCATTTCCGACAGGCGCACCCCGGTCTTTGCAATGTCCGCCGCCAGGTCGGCGTTTTCGGCCGGGTAGAGCACATCCGTCCCCCCAGCCATCACCGCCACGGTGCCCGTCCCGACGGCCCCGCGATGCGCCGCCGCGTCGATCCCGCGGGCCAGGCCGGAGACGACGACGAACCCCGCCTCCGCCAGTTCGCCCGCCATGACCCGCGCCATCCTGAGCCCGAGGGAGGAGGCGTTGCGCGCCCCGACCATTCCGATCATCGGGCGCGCCAGCACCGCAGGGTCGCCGTGGATCCAGAGCATCGGCGGCGGGTCGTCCGCATCCAGAAGTGCCGCCGGATAGGCGCTTGCGCCCAGGCAGATCAGCTGCGCCCCGGCTTTCCGGCCCGCTCGCAGTTCCGCCAGGGCGGCTTTTTCAGGGAAGGGTTCGTAATTCGTGACCCCCGCCTCGGCGGCGATCTCCGGCAGCGCTTCGAGTGCGGCGGAGCCGGTGCCGTGATCGGCGAGCAGCCGGTAGAAGGTCGCGATGCCGACCCGGCGGGAGCGCAAGAGACGAAGCCATGACAGACGCTCATCTTCCGTGGTGGGTGGGAGTGGGGGGTGAGTGGAAGGATGATAGTCCACGTCCGTCATGACTCCGCCTACTTGCGGAATCAGGTATAATGGGGGCCGGGTTAATTAAGCGTGAATTTGAAAGTTAATCGATTGATCGCGGCCGGGAGGCTGTCCGGACTTCGGTGTTTGGCCAGTTGTCACACTGTGTTATGGTGCCCGCGGAGTATTTGAAGGTCATATCTTGGTCCCGGTCCCGGATTGCAGGCGGATCGGTTGTTGCGGAGAGTTTCATGAAACGAATTGCCCCTGCCGCCCTCGCGGCGCTTCTTCTCACATCGGCCGCGGCGAACGCGCTGACCGTAACCTCCGGTTCCGGGTCGGCGGTGCTGAGCATATCGGCCAAGGCGACCTTCGACGCGGTGCCCGATAGCGTCCTGTCCTACTCGGAGGCGGGGCTGACTTTTGTCAATCCCACCACGACCCGCGTCCTGGGCGGGTTCGACGCCTTCGGCTTCGGCGTGCAGGCCGATCTTCTCTACGCCGGGGGCAACCAAGGGTTCCTGAGCGTAACCGGAGGCACATTCACGGCGGTCGAGTTCATGTTCGGCGACGGAAACGTCGGCTACGGCGTGCCGCGGGCCGGAGGGCATACCCTGTCCAACCTCGTCTACGAACTGCGGCTTGGCGGGTCGGTGATCGGCTCCGGTATCGTCAACGGCCGGGTCGGGGACGTCGTCGGGTTTGCGGATGCAGGCGGCTTCGATGAAATCCGGCTCGCCGCCGGACCGGGGATCGGTGCCTTCGGTAATTTCCAGTCGATCGCGATAGACGACTTTACTGTTGGCAGCATGTCCGCCGTACCGCTGCCCGCGTCCGCGCTGCTTCTGCTTGGCGCGCTTGCGGGGCTTGCCGCGCGCCGCCGCAGGGTCTAGGCCGATCCGCCCACGGTCAGCCCGCCGATCAGCACGGTCGGCTGGCCGACGCCAACCGGCACCCATTGTCCGGCCTTGCCACAATTGCCCATGCCGGGGTCCAGTGCCATGTCGTTGCCAAGCGCACGGATGCGTTTCAGCGCCTCCGGCCCGTCACCGATCAGGGTCGCGCCCTTGACTGGCGCGCCACGCTTGCCGTCCTTGACCAGATAGGCCTCCGTGCAGGAGAACACGAACTTGCCGGAGGTGATGTCCACCTGGCCGCCACCGAAGCCGACTGCGTGGATGCCATCGCCCATCTCGGCCACGATCTCGTCCGGAGTTGCCTCGCCGCCCAGCATGTAGGTGTTCGTCATGCGGGGCATCGGGGCATGGGCGTGGCTTTCCCGCCGCCCGTTGCCGGTCGGTTCCACTCCCATGAGCCGGGCATTCTGCCGGTCCTGCATGTAGCCGACGAGGATTCCGTCCTCGATCAGGACGTTCTTGCCCGAGGGCGTACCCTCGTCGTCGACGGAGATCGACCCGCGCCGGTCGGGGATCGTGCCGTCGTCCAGCACCGTGACCCCCTTCGCCGCCACCTGCTGCCCCATGAGGCCGGCAAAAGCCGACGATCCCTTGCGGTTGAAGTCGCCCTCAAGTCCGTGACCGATCGCCTCGTGCAGCAAGATCCCCGGCCAGCCGGGGCCAAGCACAATGTCCATCACCCCGGCAGGCGCGGGCACGGCGTCGAGGTTCACCAGCGCGATCCGCAGCGCCTCTTGCGCCTTCGCCTGCCAGTCGGCAGGATCGAGCAGCCCGTCCAGTCCGACCCGGCCGCCGCCGCCCGCCGTGCCGGATTCGCGCCGTCCGCCCTGTTCCACGATGACCGACACGTTGACCCGCACCATCGGCCGCGCATCCCGCACGATGCCACCTTCGGGGCGCAGGATCTCGACCTCCTGAAGCGAGGCCATGATCGTCGCCGACACCTGCACCACCCGGGGGTCCAGGTCGCGGGCATAGGCGTCGATCTCGCGCAGGGTTTCCACCTTCACCGGGAACTCCGCCCCTGCGATCGGGTCGGCATCCGTATAAAGCCGCCGGTTCGTCGCGCGCGGGGCAGGGGCCATGACCCCGCCACCGGCGCCGACCGCCAGCCGCGCCGTTTCGGCCGCCCGCTTCAGCGCGCCTTCCGATACGTCCGTGCCGTGCGCATAGCCCGTCACCTCGCCGCAGACAGCCCGCAGCCCGAACCCTTCGGACGCGTCGTAGCTTGCCGTCTTCACCCGCCCGTCATCGAAATGCAGCATTTCCGACCGGCGGCGTTCCAGAAACAGCTCCCCGTCATCGCCGCCCGCCACAGCCTCGCGCAGGATGGAGAGCGCGCGGCCCTCGTCCAGCAGGGTCTCGAAAGGGCGGAACGGGGCATCGGACATGGGCGGGAGCCTTCCTGAACGGGCCGGCGGGGACGGTTTTCCTGATCCAAATCAAAAAAGCGTCCGTTTGCCGCAAGCGTGATTGTTGTGGTGTCAGCAAGAATATGGTTTTAAACGACCGCAAACAACGGGTGGCAGGCGGGATTCCGTCCCCGCCCCCCGCGACGATGAAGAGCCTCAAACCGATCAGGGTGCCATATGCGTAAAATCATCAGCCTTTCTGCCCTATTGGCGTCCGTCGCCGCACTGCCCGCCGTCGCGCAGGGGCTGGAGACCATCGGCAAGCCGCACCCCGGCGGCATCGCGTTCCAGGAGGCCGTGACCGAGGTCGCGCGCGACATCCACTGGCTCGACCACATGCTTCTCATCATCATCACGCCGATCGTGCTGCTGGTGGTTGCGCTGCTGGCGATCTCTGCCATCCGCTATTCCCGCAAGGCCAACCCGACGCCGGGCACCTTCACCCACAATTCTCCGCTGGAAATCGCCTGGACCATCGTGCCGGTGCTGATCCTGGTGTTCATCGGCGCCTTCTCCCTGCCGATCCTGTTCAAGCAGCAGACCTTCCCGGACGGTGAGGTCAACATCAAGGTGACAGGGTACCAGTGGTACTGGGGTTACGAATACACCGACACCGAATCCGGCCTCGCCTACGACGCCTACATGATCGGCCAGCCCGCCACGATGACCTCGGAAGACGAGGCCGCCGGTGCCAAGGCCTATGTCAACTCCGACGCGATGAAGGCAAAGCTGACCGCTGCCGGCTACAACGAGGACGAGTTCCTCCTCGCCACCGACACCGCAGTGGTCGTGCCCGTCGGCAAGATCGTCGTGCTGACCGTGACCGGGGCGGACGTGATCCACTCCTGGGCGATGCCGGCCTTCGGGGTGAAGCAGGACGCCGTGCCGGGCCGTCTGGCGCAGATCTGGTTCACTGCCGAAAAGGAAGGCATCTACTTCGGCCAGTGCTCGGAACTGTGCGGCAAGGACCACGCCTATATGCCGATCACCGTCAAGGCCGTCAGCCCGGAGGTCTACGACGCATGGCTCGCCGCCTGTGAGGAAGCGGGCGAATATGTGGATCCTGAAGAACTGAACAGCTGATCCGACCGGCCCGGTTCGCCGGGCATACGCAGATCGCGGGCCGCATCCGGCCCGCTCCACGAACGGAAACGGAATGACCGACGCGAGCTTTGACACGCAGACCGCCACGGGAGAGGCGCAGTTCGGCGACTATGTCGCCCTGCTCAAACCCCGTGTCATGTCGCTGGTCGTCTTCACGGCGGCCGTCGGCCTGCTGGCCGCGCCCGGCGGCGTCCACCCGTTCATCGCCTTCTTCGCCGTGCTCTGCATCGCCATCGGCGGCGGCGCATCGGGCGCGCTGAACATGTGGTACGACGCCGATATCGACCGGGTGATGAAGCGAACCGCCTCGCGACCCATCCCCTCGGGCCGTGTCGCCCCGCAAGAGGCGCTCGCGATCGGTCTCACCCTTTCCGGCTTCTCCGTCATCATGCTTGGGCTGGCGACCAACTGGGTTGCCGCCGCCCTGCTGGCCTTCACCATCTTCTTCTACGCGGTAATCTACACCATGTGGCTGAAGCGCTGGACGCCGCAGAACATCGTGATCGGTGGCGCTGCGGGTGCCTTCCCCCCGATGATCGGATGGGCCGCGGTAACCGGCGGCGTGTCGGTCGAATCCGTGCTGATGTTCGCGCTCACCTTCCTGTGGACCCCGCCGCATTTCTGGGCGCTCGCCCTGTTCATGAACGCCGATTACGAAAAGGCCGGAGTGCCGATGCTGACGGTGACCCACGGCCGCAAGACGACCCGCCGCCACATCCTTGGCTACACGGTCCTGCTGGCCGTCTTCGCGGTGGCTGCTGCCTTCACCGGCATCGGCGGCCCTGTCTACCTGGCGGTGGCGCTGGTCACGAACGCGCTGTTCCTGCGCGGCGCCTGGATCATCGCCAACCGTGACGAAGGCGACGCCCGCGCCGACAAATACCGGACGGAGAAGCGTTTCTTTGCCTTCTCCCTGCTCTATCTGTTCCTGCACTTCGGCGCGATCCTGGCCGAAGCGGCCCTGCGTCCCTGGGGCATGGGAGGATGGTGATGACCTCGTTCCGCGAACCTCACGAACTGCACAAGCGGCGTTTTGGCCGCAACCTCGGGCTCGGCCTCGTGCTGGCGATCTTCGTGTCGCTGGTCTTCGGGCTGACCATCGTGAAGGTGTCGCAGAACCCGATCACTGTGACACCGCAGGCCGGAACGGCGGAGGGCAACTGATGGCGATGAGCGGACCGAAAAAGACGGTGCTGATGACGGCGGGCGTCGTGCTCTTCATGGGCTCACTCGGCTTTGCCTCCGCCCCGCTCTACAATCTGTTCTGCCGCGTGACCGGCTTTGGCGGGGTGACGCAGGAAGCCGACGCAGGTTCCGACACCGTGCTCGACCGCACCGTGAAGGTCCGCTTCGACGCGACCACGGACCCCGGCATGCCCTGGACCTTCAAGCCGGTGCAGAAGGAAATGACGCTGAAGATCGGCGAAACCGGCCTCGCCTTTTACGAGGCGCACAATCCGACCGACAAGCCGGTCGCCGGCACCGCCAGCTACAACGTCTTCCCCTACGAAGCGGGCTACTATTTCACCAAGATCGAATGCTTCTGCTTCACCGAACAGGTTCTTGAACCCGGTGAGACCGTGCAGATGCCGGTCACCTTCTACGTGGACCCCGAGATGGTCGAGGACCGCGATGCCAAATACGTGGAGACGATCACGCTCGGCTACACGTTCTACCAGACGGAGCTTCCCGAGAAGCAGGCGCAGCTTGCGACCGGCGAAGCAAAAGACATAAACTGAAGACCTCAGCCGAGGGAACGAGGGCACCAAGATGGCGCATGAAAAGAACCACGACTATCACATCCTAGCACCTTCGCTGTATCCCTTCATCGGGGCGGTTGCGGCGTTCATCATGCTGTTCGGCGCGGTCCAGTGGATGCACGACAGCGGCCCCTGGATGTTCCTGATCGGCTTTGTCGCCGTGCTTTACACCATGTTCGGGTGGTGGGCAGAGACCATCAAGGAAAACAAGATCGGGGATCACACCCCCGTCGTGCTGATCGGCCTGCGTTACGGCGTGATCCTGTTCATCATGTCCGAGGTGATGTTCTTCTCGGCCTGGTTCTGGACCTTCTTCAAACACGCCATGTACCCCATGGGGGAAATGTCCCCGATGCGCGACGGCGTCTGGCCGCCCGAGGGGATCGAAACCTTCGACCCCTGGCACCTGCCGCTGATCAACACGCTGATCCTGCTGTGCTCCGGTGCCGCCTGTACCTGGGCCCACCACGCGCTCGTGCACGAGAACAACCGCCAGGACGTGAAGAGCGGGCTGCTGATCTCCATCCTGCTCGGCGCGCTGTTCACGGTGTTCCAGATCTACGAATACAGCCACGCGGCCTTCGGCTTCTCGGGCAACATCTACGGCGCGACCTTCTTCATGGCGACGGGATTCCACGGCTTCCACGTTCTCGTGGGGACGATCTTCCTCTTCGTCTGCCTGATGCGCGTCTACGCGGGCCACTTCACCCCGACCAACCATGTCGGGTTCGAGGCCGCCGCCTGGTACTGGCACTTCGTCGACGTCGTGTGGCTCTTCCTGTTCGCCGCGGTCTACATCTGGGGCGGCTGAGGCGTGGTGGGGTGAAACCCCACCCTGCGGGGACGCCGGGGGCAAGGCCCCGGCCCACGGGATACGGGAAGGCGCGGGGCAGGGCTTCGCGCCTTCGGTGTTGAAGGACCCCGCCGGGGGACGTGACCGGCGGTACAAGGAATGACGATGCTGAAGAAACTGATCGGCCCCGTGATCTTCGGGATCGGCGGCACGGCCATCCTCCTGTCGCTTGGTGCCTGGCAGCTGAGGCGGCTGGACTGGAAGGAGGGCAGGCTCTCCGCCATCGAGACCCGCATCGCCGCCGCCCCGCTTGCCCTCCCCGAAGTGCCGCTTGAACAGACGGATGAATACATGCCCGTCGCCGTTACCGGCCACTTCGCGGAAACCGGTCTGCGCGTTCTCACGAGCCGCAAGAATGACGGGGCCGGGCACCGCCTGATCCGACGCTTCGAAACCGGCGACCGGTCCATCCTCGTCGACCGTGGTTTCCTGCCTGACGGAGAAGACGCACCGCAGTTGCCGACAGGTGACGTCACCATCACCGGCAACCTCGCCTGGCCCGACGAAACCGACGGCTTCACCCCCGCGCCGGACATCACCGGCGGGCTCTGGTTCGCCCGCGACGTGCCTGCCATGGCCGCCGCGCTTGGCACCGAACCCGTGCTGGTCGTGGCGCGCGAAATGTCTTACGACGCCGGGCCGGTCGATCCGATGCCGGTCACGACGGCCGGCATACCAAACGATCACCTGAATTATGCGCGCACCTGGTTCTCTCTGGCGGCAATCTGGCTGGCCATGACGGGCTATCTGATTTATCGCACGCTAAGACCGAAGAAGGGCGACGCAGCGTGAACTACATCTCGACAAGGGGCGTGGCCCCCGATCTGACCTTCGAACAGGCGATGCTGACCGGGCTGGCCCGCGACGGCGGTCTCTACGTCCCGTCCGAGGTCCCTGCGATGTCGACCGGAGAGATCGCCGCGCTGGCCAACCTGCCTTACGAAGAAGTCGCCTTCCGCATCATGCGCCCCTACCTTGGCGACACCTTCACCGACGACGAATTCCGCGAGATCATCGCGAAAGCCTACGCTGGTTTTGGCCATGCCGCCCGCGCGCCGCTGGTCCAGCTTGGCGCCGGACACTTCCTGCTGGAACTGTTCCACGGCCCCACGCTGGCCTTCAAGGACTTTGCCATGCAGCTGATCGGTCAGCTGTTCCAGACCTCGCTCACCCGCTCCGGCGACCGGGTCACCATCGTCGGCGCCACATCCGGCGATACCGGATCGGCGGCAATCGAGGCGTTCAAAGGGCTCGACGCCGTCGATGTCTTCATCCTCTTCCCCCATGGCCGGGTGTCCGAGGTGCAGCGCCGCCAGATGACAACCCCGTCCGAAGGCAATGTCCACGCCCTGTCCCTGACCGGTCACTTCGACGACTGCCAGGCCAAGGTTAAGGACATGTTCAACGACTTCGCCTTCCGGGACGAGGTCAAGCTGGCCGGCGTCAACTCCATCAACTGGGCGCGGGTGCTGGCGCAGGTCGTCTACTACTTTACATCCGCTGTGGCGCTCGGCGCGCCGCATCGCAAGGTGTCCTTCACCGTCCCGACCGGCAACTTCGGGGACATCTTCGCGGGCTACATCGCGCGCAAGATGGGCTTGCCGATCGACAAGCTGGTCGTGGCGACCAACCAGAACGACATCCTGCACCGCTGCCTGAGCACGGGCAGATACATCCCCGACGGGGTCATCCCCTCGATCAGCCCGTCGATGGACATCCAGGTGTCGTCGAATTTCGAACGTGTCCTCTTCGACGCCTACGGGCGCGACGGAAGCGCCGTCTCGCAGCTGATGGACGAACTGAAGGGCGGCGGCTTCACCGTCTCGCAGGGCGCGCTGGAGCATTTGCAAGCGCTCTTCCTGTCGGGTCGCGCATCCGAAGAAGAGACCTCCGCCACGATCGCCCGCCTGCGCGAGACGACCGGCGAACTGCTTTGCCCGCATTCGGCGGTCGGCGCGAAGGTGGCCGAAGACCATCTTGATCCCGCCGTGCCGATGATTACCTTGGCGACCGCGCATCCGGCGAAATTCCCCGACGCGGTCGAGGCCGCGACCGGAATACGCCCCGCGCTGCCGCCCCGCATGGCCGACCTTTTCGACCGGGACGAAAGAGTTACCAGAGTCGAAAACGATCTCGCCGAAATCGAACAATTCATTCGCGGAAACATCACGAATTGAAACCTGAGCTGCACACCCTTTCCAACGGATTCCGCGTCGTCACCGAACGCATGCCCGGCCTCCAGTCCGCCTCCATCGGGGTCTGGGTTGCCGCTGGCGGCCGCGACGAACGCCCCGAGCAGAATGGCATCGCGCATTTCCTTGAGCATATGGCCTTCAAGGGCACCAAGACCCGCTCCCCGGTCCAGATCGCGGAGGCGATCGAGGATGTCGGCGGCTACATGAACGCCTATACCTCGCGCGAGGTGACCGCTTATTACGCGCGGGTGCTGGGGGCCGATGTGCCGCTGGCGATGGAGGTGATCGCCGACATCCTTCGCAACTCCACCCTCGACGAGCGGGAGCTCGAGGTCGAGCGAGGGGTCATATTGTCGGAAATCGGTCAGGCGCTCGACACGCCGGACGACATTATCTTCGACTGGTTGCAGGAAAAGGCCTACCCCGAACAGCCGCTCGGCCGCACGATCCTCGGCCCCGCCGAACGGATCCAGAACTTCCAGCGCGCCGATCTTGCCCGTTTCGTCCGGGAAAACTACGGCCCCGGCCAGATGATCCTTTCGGCCGCCGGGGATGTGGACCACGAGGCGATCGTCATGCTGGCCGAAACGCTGTTCGGTGACATGAAGCCCGTCGCGCAAGAGGTGGCGGGGGTTGCCAAATTCGTCGGCGGGGAAAGCCGGGTCGAGAAGGTACTCGAACAGGCCCACATCGCGCTCGGCTTCGAAAGTCCCGACTACCGGCACCCGGATTCCTACGTCGCACAGGTCTACGCCTCTGCCCTCGGCGGCGGCATGGCGTCGCGACTGTTTCAGGAAATCCGTGAGAAACGGGGCCTGTGTTACACGATTTTCGCGCAGGCCGGGGCCTATACCGACACCGGTATGACCACGGTCTACGCCGGAACCGCCGGGGAACAGGTCGCCGACCTCGCCCGGATCACGATCGAGGAGATGAAGCGCGCCGCCGATGATTTCACCGAAGAGGAAACCGCCCGCGCCCGTGCCCAGATGAAGGCCGGTCTGCTCATGGGGCTTGAGGGGCCGTCCTCCCGCGCCGAACGCATGGCCCGCATGATCCAGATCTGGGGAGAGGTGCCGCCGCTCGACCAGGTGGTCGAGAAGATCGAGGCGGTGACCCGCGCAGATCTCCGACGCTATGCGGAGGTGATGGCGGAAAGGGCGCCGATGGCCCTGGCGCTTTACGGTCCGGTCAAGGACGCGCCAGACCACGCCGCCCTGTCCCTGGCACGCGCGGCCTGATGATCCTGAGCCGGCGCAAGGTGAAGATCGAGACGGAGCGCCTGACGCTCCGCCCGCCCGTTCACGGGGATCACCGCGCCTGGTCCGATCTTCGCAAGGAAAGCGAAGGCTACCTGACAAGATGGGAACCGGCCTGGGCCAGCGACCACCTGACCCGCCGTTCCTTCACCAACCGCGTCTACTGGGCGCAGCGGTCGATTGCCAACGGATCGGCGGTGCCGCTGTTCCTGATGCGGCGCGAGGATGAGATGCTGGTCGGTGCGATCACGCTGGACAACATCCGCCGCGGCCCTGCGCAGGCGGGCACCATCGGCTACTGGACCGGCGAACGCTATGCCCGCCACGGCTACATGCGCGAGGCGATCAATGCGCTGGTGCATTACGCCTTCCACCGCATGGACCTGAGCCGGATCGAGGCCGCCTGCCTGCCCGAAAACACGCCCTCCCGCGCGCTGCTGGAAACCTGCGGGTTCAAGTACGAAGGCGTGGCGCAGAGCTACCTGCAGATCGACGGGCGCTGGCGGACCCATGTGCTTTATGCCGCGCTCAGAATGGATCGCCGGGGGCGGACGGACGCGGGATAAGCCGCCGCGCCCGTGTCTGGGGCGGATGCCTCCGGCGGGGATATTTCTGGCAAGATGAAAGCCGGGAGTGGCCAGGCTCGGTTGTCCTGCGTCGTCCTGTCCCGGGGCCGGTGCCCCGGGTGCCTGAGGGGAGGTCGGTGCCGCGGTCTTGGGCGTTCGGTGACGTTCCGGCGACCCTACGGCAATGTGATCCTCCGCCTGTCACGCACCCGTGCTAGGCTCTGCCGAGGAGGCCGCCATGAAACCCGTGATCCTGACCATTCTGCTGGCCCTGCCGGTCCCCGCCGCCGCGCAGCGGATGAGCCATTGCATCGCCATCGCGGATGCGGCCCCCGGCGTCGAGTTTATCCGGAAGGCGTCTTTCCGCGACCCGGTGCCGGATTATTCGGTGCGGATTTCCTATATCACCCACAGTTCCTACCTGATCCAGGGGGCGGGCGGGATTTCGGCCATCACCGACTATGCGGGATTTCACGGCAACGTCGACTTCGTCCCCGATGTCGTCACCATGAACCACGCCCATTCCAGCCATTTCACCGGCGCCCCCGATCCGGCGATCCCGCATGTCCTGCGCGGCTGGTCAGACACCTTCGGCGAGGCCGTCACGCATCATCTGGAACTGGAGGAGGTGCTGATCCGCAACGTCTCCACCGACATCCGCTCCATGGGCGGGGTGGAGACCAACGGAAATTCGATTTTCATCTTCGAGATGGAGGGGCTGTGTATCGGGCATCTCGGCCACCTGCACCACGAACCGAACGAGGAACAGTATGCTGCCATCGGCCGGCTGGACATGGTGATGGTACCGGTGGACGGCGGGATGACACTGGACACCGCCTCCATGGTGCGGGTGGTGGAGCGGCTGAAATCCTCCATCGTCCTGCCGATGCACTGGTTCTCCGGCGCGTCCCTGCAGTGGTTTCTGGAAGGTGTCGAGGGAGAGTTCGACATCGACATCCGCCGTGAAAGCGAAATGACCCTGTCGCTGCGCGACCTGCCCCAGAGGCGTACGGTGATAGTGCTTCAGCCCGAGTACCTGCGCGAGGATTGATCTGGGCGCGGCCCGCGCGGGGTGATAGCACTCGGTTCATGACGCTCAATCCCTGTGACACCGCCTTCATCGACCATCTGCACGGCCTGATCGGACCGCGTGCCTTTCGCGAGGTCGCGCCGCGCTATCTGGAAGAGCCGCGCGGCACATGGTCCGGTGTTGCCGGGGCGGTGGTGGCACCCGCGGATGTGACCGAGGTGTCGGCCGTGATGCAGGCTGCCAATGCCGCCCGCGTCGGAATCGTGCCCTATGGCGGCGGCACCGGGCTGGTCGGCGGGCAGATCATGCCCGACGGTCCCGCCCCGTTGCTTCTTTCGCTGGAACGCATGACCGCGGTCCGCAGGGTGGACCCGGCAGAGAACGTGGCGGTTGTGGAGGCGGGCGTCATACTCGAGGACATCCATCGCGCCGCGGAGGCCGCGCACCGGCTGTTCCCGCTGTCACTGGCCGCGAAGGGTTCCGCGCGTATCGGCGGCAATCTCGCGACCAACGCCGGCGGGGTGAATGTGCTGCGCTATGGCAACGCGCGCGACCTTTGTCTCGGTCTGGAGGTCGTGCTGGCGGACGGGCGCATCTGGAACGGGCTGACGCGGCTCAGGAAGGACAATACCGGCTACGACCTACGCAATCTGATGATCGGGTCTGAAGGCACGCTTGGTGTCATCACCGCCGCCGCGCTGAAGCTGTTCCCGATCCCTGCGGGGCAGGGGACGGCGCTGGCGGTGGTTCCGTCGCCGCGCGCGGCGCTGGACCTTTTGTCGCTGGCGCGGGACCATGTGGGCGAGGCCGTGTCGGCTTTTGAGCTGATGTCAGGCGAGGGGCTGCGGTTTCTCGAGGAAACCCTGCCGCAGATCCGCCGCCCCTTCGATCCCGCCCCGGACTGGCTGGTGCTGATCGACCTTGGCCTGCCGTCCGGGCTTGACCCCTCCGCCGCCTTCGAGGCGATTTTCGAACAGACTTTCGAGCGTGATCTCGTCAGCGATGCCCTGATCGCCCAGAACACCGCGCAGGCGGCCGAATTCTGGGAGGTCCGCGAACAGATCCCCGAGGCGAACCGGCTGATCGGGTCGGTCTCCAGCCACGATATCAGCCTGCCGCTGTCCAACGTGCCGGACTACATCTCCCGGGCGTCGGAGGTGATCGCGGACATGGGACCGTTCCGCATCAACTGCTTCGGTCATCTCGGCGACGGCAACCTGCATTTCAACGTCTTCCCGCCCAAGGGCGCGCCGGTCGCGGAATGGCGTGGGCACACGAAGGCGGTCAAGCAGGCGCTGCACGACTTGGTACACGAGATGGAGGGCTCCGTCAGCGCGGAGCACGGGATCGGACGGCTCAAGACCGACGATCTGGAGCGCTACGCCCAGCCGGTGAAGCTGGAGATGATGCGGGCGGTCAAGGCGGCGCTGGACCCGGCGGGGATCCTGAACCCGGGGGCGGTGCTGAAGGGGGGCTGAGGCGGCGAGGGGATGGGGAGAGATCCTCGGATCAAGTCCGAGGATGACGCAGAGACCTTGTCGCAGGCCGGCCCTTTCGCACCCGTCATCCTTCGGAGCGCCGTCATCCTCCGGCTTGACCGGAGGATCTCGGTTTCGGGCGCCTGAACGACAGCCTCACACCTTCCGGATCTTCGGCTTCGCCACACGCTCCTGCAGTCCCGCCACCAGCTCCCGGTGCGGGACGTCAGCCTCCACCGCCAGTTGGCGCAGGCGGAAATGCACATGCGCCATCTCCTGATAGTAGCTCGTATAGGCAAAGTTCGTGGCCGCCCCAGCCACGGCGCCAAGAACGGGAACCGTCTGCGCGGCAAGCTTCTGGCCCAGAACAGTAGCCAGCCGGGGCGCAACGCGCGAGATCAGGCTCTGCACTGTCGCCCCGGAAATCGCCATGCGGGAGGTGAAGAAGGACAGGTCCGTACCGTCATCCTCCTCCAGCGGGCCGGCAGCGGCGAAGATGCGGATGCAGTCGAACTGCACGCTTTCGCTTTCCGGATCGAACCCGTATTCCGCCGCAACCCCCTGGATCGCGCGCAGCAACACAGTGGTGGTCACCGGCAGTTCGGCCAGCGCGCTTGGTAACCCGCCAAAGCCGCCCGCTGCGCCCATGGTCGTCGTCACGACGCGGTTCAGCCAGTCGGGCTGGTCGCCGACGATGCGGCGGGACCCCTGAGCCGTGCGCATGGCCGTGGTCAGCGCGGCCTCCGTCACCGAATCCAGCCGGTCGCGCACGGGGGAGGGGAGACGCTTCAACAGGCCTTCCGCGCTGTCGCCGACGAGGTTGAGCACCTGAAGACCCAGCCCTCCGGCCCGTCTATACCTTTTTGCAAGCGCGTCGAGTTCGGCTCCAACATCTATCGGCTCTGTCGGGCCATCGTCCAGTATCTGGCTGTCGGCAATGGCCTTGCGCTTGGTCATGCGGGCTCTCCACGGGTCATGCAGAATAGATTTGGCCGCAACGCACCAAGATCAAGGTCAGCCGTCGATATCCCGCGTAACCGCGCCGGTGATCCCGTCCCACGCGCCCTCGGTCAGTTCCAGTCCCTGAACCCGGTCGGGGTTGGTGGGGGGCGGCATCTCCACCCCCTCCAGCTTCCAGAACCCGAAGCGGCTGTAATACGGCGGATCGCCGACCAGCATCACCCGGTCCCATCCCGAGCCCTGTGCCTTGTTCAGCGACTCTGCGATCAGCAGGGCGCCCAGCCCTTCACCCTGATGCGTCGGATGCACCGCGACGGGGCCAAGCAGCAGCGCGCGATGGCCTGAAATCCGCACCGGCCAGTAGCGGATCGCCCCGCCCACGGTGCCGTCACTGTCGCGTGCGACAAGGCTCAGCTCCGCCACCTTGTCCACGCCGTCGCGCAGCCGGTAGGACGAAAGCGCCTCCCGCCCCGGCGCGAAACAGAGGTCGTACAGCGCCTCGACCTCCCACCAGTCGGCGGGGGATTCCTCCGTCAGGGTGAACAAGCCGGCGGTCTCCTCTGCGCATTCGGGCTTTCGGCCCGGTTATCATGACGCTATCAGCAGGGCAAACCGAAGGAGTGCGCATGTTCTACGAACCCAAAGACGGCCATGGTCTGCCCCACAACCCGTTCAACGCCATCGTAACCCCCCGCCCGATCGGCTGGATTTCGACCCGCGGCAAGGACGGGAGCGAGAACCTCGCCCCCTACAGCTTTTTCAACGCGGTGGCCTATGTGCCGCCGCAGGTCATGTTCGCCTCCACCTCCGCCAAGGACGACCGGGACTTCGGCAAGGACAGCGCCACGAACATCCGCGACACCGGCGTTTTCTGCGTGAACATCGTGGAATACGCGGCGCGGGACGTGATGAACGTGTCATCCGGCACCTATCCGGCCGAGGTCGACGAATTTGCCAAGGCCGGTATCGAGCGAGCCGAATGCACAGTCATCCCCTGTTCCCGCGTGGCCAACGCGCCCGCATCGCTGGAATGCCGGGTGACGCAGATCGTTCAGCTTGCCGGCAAGGAGAACCGTCTGGTGATCGGAGAGGTCGTCGGCGTGCACATGCGCGACGACTGTCTGGTCGACGGCATCTTCGACGTGACGAAGTTCAACCCGCTGACCCGGCTTGGCTACCGCGACTATTCGGTGGTGCGCGAGGTGTTTTCGCTGGCCCGTCCCGACGACTGACCCGTGAGGCGGCACGACATACGGTTCCGTCCATTCCTTAACGCGGCTTAAACCCTGAAAACCCCATCTCAGTCCCAATAACCGTAGAAACGGGTGGCGGGAATGAGCAGGCATATCTTGGTAACCGGGCACAGCCGTGCTGGAAGTTCGCTGTTTTACAGCATGTTGCAGAGGACCCTGACGGGCTTCAATATCCCTGGGCCGGAATTCCCCGCCCGCGCCGTCCTGCACATGCCGGGCAACACCTGTTCCCGTCGCGCCTATGACATCTTTGATTTCGACCGCATCGTCGCGGCAGCCGAGGGGCGCAAGCGGCTGGACCTGATCGTCACCCTGCGCGACCCGCGCGATATCCTGACCGCCTATGACCCGCGCCTGCCGGACGATTATGTCTGCGCCGCCGATCAGAGCTACTTCGTCGCCGCCCAGGGCGCGCCGCAGCAGATCCTGCCGGGAATCCTCCAGACCCACGAACAGATCGCCCGCGCCAGCCGGTCAGAGCACCTGCCGCAGGGGGTGATATTCCTCAAGTACGAACATCTGGTGGCAGAGCCGCGTCGGGTTCAGAACCTGCTCGCGGATTGCCTCGAGCTGGAGTTCCACGGCGATTTCGGCAACTTCCACCCGAGGGAACTGGAATCCTACGGCCACGACCTGATGGCTCCGACCGGCCCGGACATCGCACGCCCGCAGAAATGGCGCGCGCCGCATCATCGGGCGCGCATCGTCGATCAGTTCACCCGGTTCCCGGCCCTGCACGATATCGTCGTCGATCTCGGCTACGAACAGGACACGGGCTGGTACGACGCCTATCTGGCGGAGACCGGAGAGGTCGCGGCAACGGCGTGAAGGGCTGCGAGGAGCCGCTGCAATCGAAGTCGCACCGGCTCCCGGGTCTGCCGCCTCAGTGCCCGCCCAGGATCCCCGTCCGCACGTTGTAATCCACCGCCAGCGCGTAATCCGGGTCGTCCGCGCTGTCGACCATCAGATGCCCGGCCTTTTTCAGCAGCCGGTGACAGTCGCGCGACAGGTGGCGCAGCTGGATTTTCTTGCCCGCCGCCTCGTATTTCCCCGCGACGTTCTCGATGGCCTGCAAGGCCGACTGGTCGACCACCCGGCTGCCCTCGAAATCCACGATGACGAGAGAGGGGTCGCCTTTCACGTCGAACATCTCCACAAACCCGTCGGATGAGCCGAAGAACAGCGGACCGTTCACCCGGTAGACCTTGGCGCCCTCGGGCGTGCGATAGGTGGTGGCGTGGATGCGCCGCGCGTTGTTCCAGGCGTAGGCGAGGGCCGACACGATGACCCCTACGACAACAGCGACGGCGAGATCGGAATAGACCGTCACCACCGTCACCAGCACGATCACGAAGGCATCCGTCAGCGGCACCTTGGCGAGGATCTTCAGCGAATTCCACGCGAAGGTTCCGATCACCACCATGAACATGACCCCGACCAGCGCCGCCAGCGGGATCTGTTCGATCAGGGGCGAGGCGAAGAGGATGAAGCACAGCAGCAGCAGCGCCGCCGCGATCCCCGCCACCCGTGTCCGACCGCCGGATTTCACGTTGATCATCGACTGCCCGATCATGGCGCATCCGCCCATGCCGCCAAAGAACCCGGTCAGCACGTTGGCCGCCCCCTGCGCCACGCATTCCTGGGAGGCGCCGCCGCGCTGTCCCGTCATCTCTCCGACGAGGTTGAGCGTCAGCAACGACTCGATCAGCCCGATGGCCGCGAGGATGACCGCATAGGGCAGGATGATCTCGAACGTTTCCCACGTCAGTGGGACTGACGGGATGTGAAACGCCGGAAACCCGCCTTGGATAGAGGCCATGTCGCCGACCCGCGGCACGTCGAGGCCGAAGGCGATCACCACTGCAGCAATGATCCCGATTCCGGCGAGCGGTGCCGGGATGACCTTGGTGATCCGCGGCATGACCCAGATGATCGCCATGGTCGCCGCCACCAGTCCCAGCATGATCCAGAGCGGCGCGCCAGACAGCCATTCGCCACCGCCCGCGCCGTGCCCGGTGCTTTCGACCGTGCCCGGCACCTTGAATTGCGTCAGTTGGGCAAGAAAAATCACGATGGCCAGCCCGTTCACGAAGCCGAGCATCACCGGATGCGGCACCAGCCGGATGAACTTGCCCCATCTCATCACGCCCGCGATGACCTGCAGGATGCCCATGAGAACAACGGTCGCGAAGAGGTACTCCACTCCGTGCTGCGCCACCAGCGCCACCATGACCACCGCCAGCGCGCCGGTCGCGCCCGAGATCATGCCGGGCCGCCCGCCGATCAGCGCCGTCACCAGTCCGACGAGGAACGCGGCATAGAGGCCGACCAGCGGATGCACCCCGGCGACGAAGGCAAAGGCCACCGCTTCGGGCACCAGCGCCAGCGCGACGGTCAGACCGGACAGCAACTCGATCCGGATGCGTTCCGGGGTCAGCTTTTCGCCCGGAGACAGGCGGAGGTCGGGCAGGGTGATCCGGTTGGCAAAGGCTGCCAGTGAGGTTCGGCGCATCAGGATCCTTGGCTGGGTCTTTTCGGTTGCGGCCCCGATAGCGCAATTGCTGCTGTGCGGCAAGGCGCGGAGGGGGAGGGGTGTACTGGGCTCGTGTGTCTGAGGCAGGGGGCGC
Source organism: Primorskyibacter flagellatus (assembly GCF_014638275.1). Taxonomy (GTDB): domain Bacteria; phylum Pseudomonadota; class Alphaproteobacteria; order Rhodobacterales; family Rhodobacteraceae; genus Pseudooceanicola; species Pseudooceanicola flagellatus_A. The sequence continues at coordinate 2,206,639 of NZ_BMFJ01000001.1, read as the reverse complement.
TGCCCCCGTCCTTCGGACTCCCCCGGGATATTTCCGGCAAGGCGAAAGGGGGCGGGATCAGCCGATCAGTGCCAGCCAGATCGGCAGGGTAACGCATCCGATCAGCGTGGACTGCGCGATCATCGTGGCGACGATGGCCCGGTCCGCCCCGAAGACCGAGGCGAGGACATGCGCTGCGGAAGCCGTGGGCAGGGCCGAGAAGACCACCAGTGTCGCGCTCTGCGCCGGAGGCAGGCCGGCCAGTGAGGTGACAAGCAGCGTGACGCCCGGCAGGACCAGCAGCTTGATGACGTTGAGCGCGCCCAGGAACAGGTCCATCCGCGCCAGCGCCCGCAGGTTCAGGGATGCTCCGATAGACAGGAGAGCGACGGGGATCGCAGCCTGTGCGAGCCGCGCGGGAATGTCCAGCACCCGCTCCGGCAGGGTCAGGCCGCTGAAGGACATGAGCAGCCCGCCGAGGCTGGCCAGAAAGAACGGGTTGGAAACGACCTGGATCACCGTCTTGCGAAAGCCGAGCGCGTTTCCCCGCGACAGAGCACTGACCGCCATGACATTGGCCAGCGGCACCGCCGCACCGATTGCCACGGCCATCATCGACCTCACGTCCGCCGAAAGCGCATTGGCCGCCACCAGGGCGATTGCGGTGTTGAAGCGCCAGGCGGTCTGCCAGAGGCCCGCGAAATCGAGGAACTTCGCCGGACCAAGCGGCCGCACCAGCCAGGCCAGCCCGCACCCCAGCCCCATGATGAACCAGGCGCCCAGCCCGATCACCGTCAGGTCCCCGAGGTCAAAGCTCGCCCGGCTCGCAGCCATGAAGATGAGGGCGGGAAAGAGCACGCGGAAATTCAGGGCGTCAATCGCCTTCCACCCGGCCTCGCCAATGCCGGGGGTGCGGGCCAGCAGGACGCCGATCAGGATCAGCCCGATGTCGGGCAGCAGCGCAACGAAGATATCCATGGTGCCTTTGCCCTGTACCTGGTGCCCGAGACTTGCCTAGACCTGTGCCCCGGTCGGCGCCAGCGCCCCGACCAGGCGTTCGGCCGCCTCACCGATCAGCGTTTCGGACAGTCCGGCGAAGCACAGCCGCACCCGGTCCGAAAGCCCCGCACCGCGCCCCGGCAGCGCAAAGGCCGGACCGGGGGCGATCAGAACGTTTTCCGCCACGGCCCGATCGAACAGCGCGCTGGCGGTCTGGCCTTCGGGCAGGCGGGGAAACAGGAACATGCCACCTTCCGTGTCGGGCACCCGGAACCCGGCCTCCGCCAGTACGGACGCCAGCCGTGCCTTGCGCGCCGAATAAAGGTCGCGCACACGGTTGACGTGGCTGTCGACCCGGCCGGACTCGAGGTAGTGCACGGCCACCCGCTGCGCCAGCGAATTGGGCTGAAGATCGGCGGCCTGCCGAAGTTCCTGCATGGCCTTCGCCAGCGGTTCCGGCGCGATCGCCCAGCCCAGCCGAAGACCGGGCGCGACGAATTTCGACAGGCTGCCGGCGTAGATCACACAGGACCCTGCCACCTGCGGCGCCAGTTCGGCCAGGCTCGGCGGCGGTTCGGCGAAGCGGATCATCCGGTAGGGGTCGTCCTCGACCACTGGAACGCCCGCTTCCGCACAAAGGGCGAGCACCCGCAGCCTTTGCGCCAGGCTCCAGCATTCGCCGGTCGGGTTGGAGAAGGTGGGGAGGGTGTAGATCGCCCGTACGTCGCCCGCCCGCAGGGCGGTTGCCAGCCCCTCCAGCCGGTCGTCGTCCGCCGGAACCTCGTAGCCCGCCACCTCGATCCCGGCGGCGGCAGCCAGCGCCAGGATCGCCGGGTAGACCGGTTCCGGCAGCAGAACGCGGCTCCCCGGTGGCACCAGCGCCCTGAGTGCGAGGTCCACGGCCTGCTGTGCGCCTGACGTGACCAGCAACCGCTGCCCGTCGGCGATCGGGACGGTCAGACGGGTCAGCGCCGCGACCAGTTCGGGATCGCCTGCGGCCGGCCCATAGCTCCACCCGGCCGCTTCGCAGGCCGCACGCGCGGCGGCGGCCTCGAGACCCTCGGCGTCATAGGCATCGCGCGAGGGATGGCCACTGGCAAGGTTCAGCATCCCCGGCCGGGCCGCATAGGGAAACAGCGCCCTGAGCGGATTGACCGGCATCGAGGTCACAAGCGGAGAGAGGTGCATCCTGAGGGTTCCATGACTTGGAGGGAGAGGCAGGGGGAGGGAAGGTCAGGGCGTGTTGCGCCGGTCCTTGTCCTCCGGAGGCGCCTGCAGCGGCGGATCGAAGGCCAGGTTCTCTCCGAAATGCACGACGCGGCCGGACTGGGACATGACGAAGTCCCGGCTGAACCTGTAGGTTCCGCTGCCGGTCCGGATCGGATCGGCATGGGCATCGACCCAGTCGTCGCAGGGAAGCATGGTCGAGGCGCGCGCGGTCAGGTTCCAGATACCGTAGTGATGCGGCACGATGACCTTGGCCTTCAGGCGCGCGGCCACCTCGTCGGCCTGCGCATCGCTGAGGACATGCTGCGACCCGTCCACGGGCAGCAGCGCGATGTCGATCGCGCCGATGGCGTCCCAGACATGCTGAGGCGGGTTCGGGCGGTTGTCGCCCCAGTGCAGGATCCGCATCCCAGCCATCTCCATCACGATGATGCAGTTGTCGAAGGGCCGCCAGTTGGTGTCCGGATCCGTCCGGATCGGGGTCAGGCGGCGTGTCATCTCGGCCCAGTCATAGGCGTTGTGGGTGCTGTCGCTCACATGCTTGTCCGCAACGCCGATGATCCGGACGTCGCCGAATTCGAAACTGCCGATCAGCCGGTCCAGCACGACCGAGGCGCTGACCATATGTACTGCGTCATGGTCGAAATGAGCGTGTGTCGACAGCACGATATCGACACATTCGCGCGGAAAATCATAGTGATACCAGTCCCAGTTCCCGGTCGGCAGGTTGCGCCAGGGGTCGATCATCAGGGTCAGCCCGGACGGGGCGGTCAGGCGAAAGGCGGAGCCGCCGAAATAGGCCAGCTCAAAGCTGTCGCTTTCGGCACTGCTGGGCGCAGGCACCGGGGTTTTCCCGGACTGGAAGCCGATCATCCTGTTGTGGTTCTCGGGTTGCCGCCAGGCCCACATGCCTTCGTTGATCCGCCCCTCGTTTCTCTGCGTCGTCATGAGTCTGAAACCTGTTGTCTGCTAAAGTGGTGGGACGCCCCGCGGACCGCGGGACGCCCTTGGTTCCGGCGCGGCCTTACTTGGTCGCGTCGCTGGTCGTCGTCAGGATGATCTCGTCCTTGCCGTCCTTGATCTCGTAAAGCGCGAAGTCGCGGCTCTTGAGCATCCCGTTCTCCTGGAAGTCGGCAGAGGAACTGGCCCCGTCGTAGTTCATCGGCTTGCCCGCATCGATCAGCGCCTTGCCCTCGGCAAAGGTGGTGACGCGGTCGCCAGGACCGTTGGCGATCTGGCGGATGGCCGCGGCGACATCCGAAGACACGGTGCTTTTCGCCATCTCCATGCCAAGCAGGCACAGGTTGATTTCGTCATAGGCCATGCAGCCGTACGAATTCTGGACCTGGCCGTTAGGCTCGATCCCGACCAGCTTGAGGTAGGCGTCGTAGCTGTCCTTCCCGATCGGCGGGATGGGCGACCCGTGCAGGATGCCGTCCGCCGCCGACCCGACCGCGTCCTTGAAGTCGGGACCCACGGCAAAGGACAGGGTGATGATCTGGCCGGTGAACCCGCCGCGGATCAGTTCCCGGTAGACCGGGATGAAGTCGGTGACGTAGCCGGCCATGAAGATGGCGGGCGGGTTCATCCTGATCAGCTGTTCGGCTTCGGCCCGGTAGGAGGCCTGGCCGGGGTTGTAATAGAACGGCTCCCCGACGATCGATCCGCCAAGCGCCTGCAATGAGGCTGCGAAGCTTTCTCCCATGGAAGCCGCGAAGTCGTTCTTCGGCCCGGCGAAGGCAACCTCCTTGAACCCGCGCTGCACGGCGAGGTCGGCCAGCGCCACCGCCCAGGCCTTGTTCAGCGGCTGCAGGTTGAAGATCAGCCCCTTGCTGTCCCCGTCCGGCAGGTAGTCGGAGGAGCCCGAGAACAGCTGCAGCACGTTTGCCTCCTGACACAGCGGCATGATCCCGAGCGTCACCGAGGATGCCCATGTCCCCAGGATCGCGGAGACCTTGTCGGCGTCGATCAGCTTGCGCGCGGCCCGCACGGCGGCTTCGGGATTGGTTTCGCTGTCTTCCGAGATCAGTCGGACCTCGCGCCCCATGACACCGCCGTTGGCATTCACCTCGGCGACCACGGCGCGGTGCGCGTCGCTTTTCTCGGGGCCGTAGGGGCCGCCGCCGCCGGTCAGCGGGGTCATGCTGCCGATGACGATCGGGGCCGATTGGGCGAGGCCTGTACGCAGGTAGGCCGGGGCCGTCAGGGCGACGGCGGCGGAGGAAATGAACAGTCTTCGGGATAGTTTCATTGCAGTATCCTTCTGTTGGAGGGGAACGCGCACATGAGGAGGAGGAAGCACGTGTCGCGCGGGGGGGTGGTGCGCCGGTTTCTGCGACCGATGTCACCGGAATTGCACAAGGCCATTGGCCCTGCGGGCAAAGGGGGCTTCAGCCGGGCGCGGGGTCCCGCGCCGCCGGGCGGGCGACGATGCGTTCGGGGAGCAGACCCTCGGGCCGGAAACGGACCACGACGATCAGCAGGGTGCCGATGATGATGAACCGCAGCGCCGACACCTGCGTCGGCGTCAGGAACTCCATCAGCGGGGCCAGGAAGCGGGTGCCTTCGTAGATCGCAGTGACTACCAGTGCGCCCAGCACCGCGCCCTTCATGTTGCCCGCGCCGCCGACGATCAGCGACATCCAGACCAGAACCGCGACCTGGGTGGTGAAATTGTCCGGCGTGACGGTCTGCACATAGTGCGCATAGAGCGACCCGGCGAGCGCCATGACCGAAGACCCCAGCACGAAGGCTTTCAGCCGGTAGGCGAGCACGTTCTTGCCAAGCGTCGCCGGAACAAGATCGTCCTCGCGGATCGACCGCAGGACGCGGCCGAAGGGGGACCCGGCCAGACGGTTGAAGACCACGAAGACCACGGCCGCGACCAGCAGGAATACCCCGAGGATGAACCAGGCGGTGGCGTCGCGGCCCAGGCCTTCCAGCACCGGTCGGGTCATGATGAGAAAACCGCGCGGTCCGCGGGTCAGCCAGTCCTCGTTGTTGAAGGCCAGGCGCATCGTCTCGGCGAAGCCCAGGGTCACGATGGCCAGGAAGTCTCCGCTCAGCCTGATTGACAGCAGGGATACCAGTGCCCCTGCCGTGCCGCCCACGATCATCGCGGCCAGCATTCCCATGACGATCGGCTGGCCGAGCGTTTCCGTCATGATGCCGCTGCTATAGGCTCCCAGCCCGTAGAAACCCACGACGCCGAAGTTCATCAGACCGGTCAGCCCGAACTGCATGTTCAGCGCCAGCGCGAGGATCACGTAGATCGCGGCCGTGGTCAGGATGGCGACGAGATAGGCGTCCATGTCTTATTTCCTTTCCACGGCGCGGCCCAGCAGTCCCTGCGGGCGCAGAAGCAGGACCAGCGCGATGACGACGAACCCGACCGCGCCCTTGTAGGGGGCAGAGATGAAGGCGACCGTCAGTTCCTCGGCCAGGCCGATGATGACCGCGCCAAGCGCCGCCCCGAGCGGAGAGCCGAGCCCGCCCACGATGGCCGCGGCGATGACGGGAATGGTCAGGGCCCAGCTCAGGTTCGGCTCGATCGCCAGGTCCAGCCCGGCGAGCGTGCCGCTGAGACCGAAGAGCGCGCCGGCCAGCAGGATGCCCGCCGCCTCGATCCGGGGCACCGGCAGCCCCCGGATCGACGACAGGGACGGGTTGTCCGCCACCGCACGCAGCGCCCGCCCGAGCCGGGTGAAGGCCAGCAGCGCACCGACGGCCAGGGTTGCCACGACAGAGATGCCGATGACTGAAAGCGTTTCAGGAGTGAACCGCAGCCCCGCGTAGGTCAGCGGCGGCCTGAGCGGCAGGTCGAAAGCCCGGATCTGGGTGCCGTAGGCAAAGCGGATCACGTTGTCGATGATGACCGACAGCGCGATGGAGACCAGCAGCAGCGTGCCGCCGCTGCGTCCCCGCAGCGGCTCGAAGACCACCCGGTCGCTGAGCATCAGCAGGCCCGAGGCGAAGGCCACCGCGCAGATTCCGCCCAGCCAGATCGGCAGGCCGAGGTCGTTCATCTGCCAGGCGGCAAAGGCCCCGGCGGTCATCAGTGCTCCGGCCGCGAAATTGGTATAGCGGAACAGGGTGAAAATCAGTGTGAAACCGATGGCGGCAGGGGCGAGCACGGCGGCACTGGCGATTGCATTCAGGATAAGTTGCATCAGGCGTGGTCTCCGAAGAAAAGCGCCCCGAAATCCGGCTCTCCGGCCAGCTCTGCCGCGGGTCCGACCCGGCGCAGGCGGCCATCGACAAGCACGACCGCGCGATCCGCCCGCGTCAGCGCTGCGCGGGCATTCTGTTCGACGATCAGAACTCCGATCCCGGCGTGGCGGGTCAGGTTGGCGAGGACGTCCAGCATCTCTCCCACCAGGTTGGGGGACAGTCCGGCGGTCGGTTCGTCAACCAGCAGGATGGTCGGCCGCGACATCAGCGTCATGCCAAGCGCTGCCATCTGGCGCTGGCCGCCCGACAGCCCCCCGGCCGCCTTGTTCAGATAACCCGAGAGGGTCGGCAGAAGGGCGATCACCTCGTCCATGCGGGCGCGGATGTCATCGTGTCCCCACGCACTTGTCTCGAGGTTCTCTGTCACGGTCAGCGTGCGGAAGACGTTGCGATCCTGGGGCATGAACGCCACACCCTGTATCGCCCTTTCGAACGGGCTGAGCGGGACAAGGTCGGTCCCGTCCACCTCGAGCCCGCCGGAGGTGACCCTGGCGACCCCGGCCAGGCCCTTGAGAAGGGTCGACTTGCCCGCGCCGTTCGGACCGATGATCGCGACGATCTCTCCGGATCCGACCGAGAGTGAGATGTCCTTCACGATATCCGCACCGCCGTAGCCCACGTTGAGGTGATCGAGGGTGAGCCGGGTCATGCGGCTTGTCCCAGGTAGGACTCGATCACCGCGGGATTGCGCGAGACGTGATCGAAGCTGCCCTCGGCCAGCAGTTCGCCCGCCGCCATGACGACGACCCGGCTGGTGAGGGCGCGGATGAACCCGACATTGTGTTCGATGATGAGGAAGGTCTTGCCCAGATCCCGGTTCAGCTTCTGCACGATGGCGATGATCTCCTCCACCAGATGCGGCGCGACGCCGGCCGCGATTTCGTCCAGCAGGATCGTGTCGGCCCCGGCCATCAGGGCGCGCGCCAGTTCCAGCAGCTTCTTCTGCCCGCCGGACAGGGCGCCGGCCGGTTTGGATTCGTGTGGCGTCAGTGAGACGAGCGCCAGCATCTCGCGCGCGGTGCGGGTCAGTTCGGTTTCGGCACGGCGCACGGCGAAGGGCCGGAACAGCGCGCCGCCAAGCGTTTCGCCGGGGTGGCTCGGCGCGGCCAGCAGCACGTTGTCCAGAACCGACAGGCGGTCCAGTTCGCGCGACAGCTGGAAGCTGCGGACAATGCCGTGCCGGGCCAGCCTGTAGGGCGGCAGCCCGGTGACATCCCGCCCGTTGACCCGCAGCTTGCCCGCGTCGGGACGCAGAACGCCCGATATCAGGTTGAACATGGTGGTCTTGCCCGCACCATTCGGCCCGATCAGGCCCATGATCTGCCCCGGATCGACCTGGAAGGAGACGTTGTTAACCACGGTCACCCCGCCGAGAACCTTGCTCAGGCCGTCGACTTCGATGCGCGCGACACTCATGCCGCACCTCCGCCGGAATGGTCCACCTTGGCGGCGTCGATCCGGCTCTGGATGGCGGCGACGAGCATGTCCAGGACCGCGGCTTCCTTTTCGCTGTCCGGCTCGATGTTGTTCTGGATCCGCAGACCGCGCAGGGTCGAAACGGTGAAGGTGATGATGATCCTGACCTCCTCGGCCGGGAGCCGCGAATGCGACAGCGCGCGGATGCCGAATTCCTCGTAGGCGTGGAACAGGTCCGACAGGATCTCGTCCACCGCCTCGCCGATCTGCGATTCCTTCCGGCCCAGAACGACGAGGTCCAGCATGGTCACGAGGGCGTTGGCCGGAAAGACTTCGTCGTAAAGCGTGGTGACATAACGGCGCACGTCGCTCCGCCCGGCGGCCACTTCTTCGGCCAGTCGCACGACCACGTCGCGGGCGCGCTGCCAGAAATGGCGGGCGGTATCTATAATGAGATCGTCCCGGGTCGGGTAGTGGTGCAACAGGGCGCCGCGGGACACGCCGCACAGCTCGGCCACGGCCTTTCCGGAGGCCGCCTCGACGCCGACCTCCGCGATGATTGCCTCGGTCGCGGCTCTCAGCCGGGCCCGCATCGCGGCGCCCTTGAGTTCGCGCCCGTCCGTTATGTCCGTGTCTGTCGTCATCACGCCTTCCGCCGGTCTTTCCGGCAGAAGAGGCTCGTCCGGGAACTCGAACAAACAAAAAAACAGTCGTGACTGTTTTTTTGATGGAGACAACGGGGCAGCCGCATCTTTTTTCGGCGGAACTGGCGGGGTGGCCTGTCCAATTCGCGGGCCTGACGGGGGACGGCGGGGCAAAGCCGGACCGAAAATGGGCACCGTCCCGACTTGCAGCCGGGTGTGAGTCGGGGGCGCTGCCCCCGTCCTTCGGACTCCCCCGGGATATTTCGGGCAAGGTGAAAGCAGGAACGGGCGCGGGAGGCGATTTGCGTTGTTCTTTCAGACGGTATTGGCCAGAACGGGCAGGGTTGAACGGAGGACGCGATGAGCGACACAATGCTGGCCGTGATTGGCGGATCCGGCCTTTACGAGATCGAAGGCCTTGAAGGCGCGGTCTGGCAGGAGGTATCGACCCCCTGGGGTGCGCCCTCCGACGCGATCCTCACCGGGGTGCTTGACGGGCTGCCCATGGCCTTCCTGCCGCGCCACGGTCGGGGTCATGTGCACAGCCCCACGGATGTGCCTTACCGCGCCAATATCGATGCGTTGAAACAGCTTGGCGCGACCCATGTTCTGTCGGTATCGGCCTGCGGATCGTTCCGGGAAGAGATGAAGCCTGGCGATTTCGTGATCTGCGACCAGTTCATCGACCGCACCGTCGACCGGAAGAAGAGCTTTTTCTCATCGGGCTGCGTCGCCCATGTCTCCATGGCCCATCCTGCCTGCAGGGCGCTCGGCAGGGCCGCGGCTGACGCGGCGCGGACGGCGGGTGTCACGGTGCACGACGGCGGCTGTTACCTGGCGATGGAGGGGCCGCAGTTTTCCTCCCTCGCCGAAAGCCGCATGTATCGTGAGCACTGGGGCGCGGATGTCATCGGCATGACCAACATGCCCGAGGCCAAGCTCGCCCGCGAGGCAGAGCTGCATTACGCCACGGTTGCCATGGTCACCGATTATGACAGCTGGCATCCGGATCACGGAGAGGTCGACGTGACCGAGATCGTGCGCGTGCTGACCGGAAACTCGGCCCGCGCGCGGGAAATGATAGCGGGCATGCCGTCCCGGTTGGACCATCGGTGCGATCAGGCCTGCGACAGGGCCCTGGAATATGCGATCATAACCGCCCCGGACCGCCGCGACCCGGTACTGGTGGCGAAACTCGCGACCGTGGCCGGCCGCGTTCTGGGAGGCTGATGATGGACAGCGTGAAGGACTACATCCGGACGATCCCCGATTTCCCCCACGAGGGGATCATGTTCCGCGACGTGACGACCCTGTTCGCCAGCCCGCGCGGTTTCCGGATGGCCGTGGACCAGCTGGTCGCCCCCTTTGCGGGGCAGCGCATCGACAAGGTCGTCGGGCTGGAGGCGCGGGGCTTCATCCTGGGCGGCGCGGTGGCGCATCAGCTTTCCACTGGGTTCGTACCGGTGCGCAAGGCGGGAAAACTGCCGGGCGCGGTGATCGGAGAGGATTACACGCTGGAATACGGCCAGGCGCGTGTGGAGATCCATGACGACGCCATCGCGGCAGGTGAGCGTGTGCTGATCGTCGACGACCTGCTGGCGACCGGGGGTACCTGCGCCGCGGGGATTTCGCTGGTCGAGCGCCTTGGCGGAGAGATCGCCGGCTGCGCCTTCGTCGTCGATCTGCCGGAGCTGGGCGGGCGCGCGCTACTGGAAAGGCTGGGGATGCCGGTGGTCGCGCTCTGCGCCTTTGAGGGTGCCTGAACGCTCAGCCCTGAGACCGCAGGAACTCCATCACCGGTTCGCGGACCGACTGCAGACCATCCTCGCGCGCCTGTTCGATCACCCCGCGCAGCGCTCCGAGGTCGGTGCGCAGCAGCAGCGATTTCACCGGCCCGATGGAGGCCGGGCGCATCGACAGCGTCCGAAGCCCCATTGCGGCAAGGCACATGGCTTCGACCGGGCGGCCCGCGTCCTCTCCGCAGAAGGACAGGGGGGTGCCGGTTTCCGCACAACGGTCGACGATGTTCTGCACAAAGCTCAGGAACGAAACGTTCAGCGTGTCATAGCGCCGCCGCACCCGTTCGTTTTCCCGGTCCGCCGCGAAGAAGAACTGCTTGAGGTCATTGCCGCCGATCGACAGGAACTGCACCTCTTCGAAGAACCGGCGCGGCGCGAAGGCGAGGGAAGGGGTTTCCAGCATCGCCCCGACCTCCAGCGTTTCCGGCAGGGGGTGGCCGAGGATGCGCTCGCGCTCCAGCGCCTTGTCCATCTCGGCCCGGGCGGCGCGGTATTCATCGTACTGCGCGACGAAGGGGAACATCACCGTCAGCGGCCGTCCGTTGGCCGCGCGCACCAGTGCCTGCAGCTGCATCCGCATCACGCCGGGCTTGTCCAGACCGACCCGGATCGCCCGCCAGCCAAGCGCGGGGTTCGGTTCGTCGGTCGGTTTCATGTAGGACAGCACCTTGTCCGACCCGATGTCGAGCGTGCGGAACACCACCTTCTTGCCGCCGGCGGAATCAAGCACCTTGGAATAGAGCGCCGACAGCTCCGACCGTTTCGGCATCTGGTTGCGGACGAGGAACTGCAGCTCGGTCCGGAACAGCCCGACCCCCTCCGCCCCGGAACTGGCAAGCGAGGGCAGGTCGGCCATGAGCCCGGCGTTCATGACCAGATGCACCCGTTCGCCACAGGCCGATACCGCATCCGTGTCGCGGATGGAGGCGTAGCGCTCCTGCGCCTTGTTCTGCATCGCCAGCTTGTCGCGGAAGGCATTGACGACCTGATCCTCGGCCCTGAGGTGGGCGATGCCGTTGTCCCCGTCGAGCAGGATGTGATCGCCGTTCAGCGCCTCTGTCGTGATGCGTTCGGCATGGATCACCAGCGGGATCGCCAGCGACCTGGCCACGATGGCGGCGTGGGACCCGACGGAACCCTCCTCCAGCACGATGCCGCGCAGGGACCGTCCGTAGTCCAGCAGTTCCGCCGGGCCGATGTTGCGCGCGACGAGGATCGGGTCGGCGGGCATGTCGGCCCCCGTCTCCTTGCCCTGACCCGACAGGATGCGCAGCAGCCGGTTGGACAGGTCGTCGAGGTCATGCATCCGGCCGCGCAGGTAGGGGTCGGTGATCGTCTCCATCCGCGCGCGGGCGGTGGACTGTTCCTTTTCGACCGCCGCCTCGGCGGAAAGACCCCGGGCGACGTCCTCCTCCATCCGGCGTTTCCAGCCCTTGGAGTTGGCGAACATCCGGTAGGTCTCCAGAACCTCCAGCTGTTCCTTGTCATCTCCGGCGATGCCGGTGACCAGCTGGTCGACCACGTCGCGCAACTGGTCCATCGCGGTACTCAACCGCTCACCCTCGCGCACCGGATCGTCGGCGATCGGATTGGTGATGACCACGCGGGGTTCGTGCAGCCAGACACGGCCCTCTGCCGCGCCTTCCTGTCCGGTCAGTCCGCGAAAGACGACAGGCTTGGTGTGCAGTTTCGTCAGGGCCGCGCCCTCACCGACAAAGACGCCCAGCTCCGTCATCTCGGCCAGCACCATTGCGACAACCTCCAGCGCGGTGATCTCGTCCTCGGAAAAGCGACGGGCGGTCTTGGACTGCACCACGAGCACACCGAGCTTTTCGCCAAGCCGCTGGATCGGGACACCCGCGAAGGAGGAATAAATCTCTTCCCCCGTCTCGGGCATGAAACGGAACCCGGGTTCGGTCGGCGCGTCAGGGGTGTTGATGATCCGCCCGGTGCGTCCCACACGACCAACCAGACCTTCGCCAAGCCGCATCCGGGTCTGGTGCACGGCTTCCGCGCGCAGGCCTTCGGTGGCGCAAAGCTCCAGCGTCTCGGCATCGCGGAACAGGTAGACGGAGCATACCTCCGTGCGCATCGAATCGGCGATCAGATGCGTGATCTTGTCCAGCCGTGCCTGCCCGGCCGCGTCCTCGGCCATCGCCGTGCGCAGCCTGGCCAGCAACTGGCGGCTGTCGGTCTGGAAATCGTCGCTCATCCCGCGTGCCGGCCTTTCGTCCCCCTGCGGGCCATGCCTAGACCATTGCGGCGGAAAGCCAAAGGGCCTTTTGCCGGGGCAGGGGGATTGGAACGCGAGTGAGCATTTCGATGGCGGGGGCGCGTGCCGGGCTGAAGCCCGGTCTATGCATGCGGCGCGGTTACACTGCGCGTAGGGCGGGCTTCAGCCCGCCACCACCGCCGAGATGCCGGACCAGCTGCTGTCAGACCTTGTCGAGCTCGAACGCGTCGTGCAGCGCCTGCACCGCAAGTTCCATGTATTTCCGGTCGATCAGGACGGAGATCTTGATCTCCGACGTTGCGATAACCTTGATGTTGATACCCTCGTCCGAGAGCGTCTTGAACATCCGCGCCGCGACGCCCGACTGCGACCGCATGCCGATGCCGACCGCCGACACCTTGGCGACATCCGTGTCCGCGACGAGGTCGTGGAAGTTGATTTCGCCCCGCGCCTTGGCATCGTTCAGCGCCTTTTCCGCCCGCGCGACCTGATCGACGGGGCAGGAGAAGGTCATGTCGGTGCGACCCTCCTCCGCGATGTTCTGAATGATCATGTCGACGTTGATCCCGCCCTCGGCCAGCGGACCGAAGATGGCGGCGGCGATCCCGGGCCGGTCGGCGACCGAGATCAGGGTCATCTTGGCTTCCTCGCGCGAGAACGCGATGCCGGAGACGGGACGGTTTTCCATGATATCCTCCTCGGCACAGACCAGTGTGCCGGCGTCATCTGATTGTTCCTCGAAGGACGAGACCACCCGAAGGCGCACCCCGAACCGCATCGCCAGCTCGACAGAGCGGGTCTGGAGCACCTTGGCCCCGAGCGAGGCGAGCTCCAGCATCTCCTCAAAGGCGATCTTGTCCAGTTTACGGGCCTTGTTCGATACTCGCGGGTCGGTCGTATAGACGCCGTCCACATCGGTATAGATGTCGCAGCGCTCGGCCCCGAAGGCGGCCGCAAAGGCCACTGCCGTGGTGTCGGACCCGCCACGGCCAAGCGTGGTGATCCGCCCCTCTGGGCTGACGCCCTGAAAGCCCGCGACGACGGCGACCTTCATGCCCTCGGCGAACTTCGCGTTGATGTTGTCGGTCGGGATCTCTTCGATCCGGGCCTGGGAATGGGCGGAGTTCGTCTTCAGCGGCACCTGCCAGCCCTGCCAGGAGCGCGCCGGAACGTCCATTTCCTGCAACGTCAGCGCCATCAGCCCGGCGGTCACGTTTTCGCCCGAAGACACGACGGCATCGTATTCCCGCGCGTCGTAGAACTTGGAGGTTTCGTTGACCCAGCCCACAAGTTCGTTGGTCTTGCCGGACATGGCCGAAACGATGACGATCACGTCATAGCCCTTGGCGACCTCCACCCCGACCTTCTTGGCGGCGCGGCGGATGCGGTCCAGCGTGGCGACGGAGGTGCCGCCGAATTTCATGACGAGAACGGGCATCAATCTGTCCCTGACCTGGTTCCGCGGCGGTTTAGAGAGGTGCACGGCAAAGCGCAAGTGGCGCCGAAGAAGGGACAAAGCGCAAGTGGCGCCGAAGAAGGGGCAAAGCGCAAGTGGCGTCGATAACAGGAGCATGGCGCGCAAGGCGCCTGGTCAGAACGGAATGTCCGCTCCGTCCCAGTTCCGGAAACAGCCTGTCGTCGCCGCAGTGAGTTCCTCGAAACGCGCCACAAGCCCCTCGGCCGACTGATCCGCGTCGATTTCGGCCCCTGCGCCGCCCATGTCCGTCCGGACCCATCCCGGATGGTAGGCCCCGACCACGATGCTGTCCCGCGCGAGGTCGCGCGACAGGTTCCGCGCGACGTTCAGCGCCGCCGCCTTGGACGCGCGGTAGATATAGGACCCGCCCGGCGCCCGCGCCTGGCTGCCCATGGCAGAGGAGATGATCGCGATCTTCGCGCCCCCCGACGTTGACGCGGTCCGCCGCAGCGCGGGCAACAGGGCCTGCACGGTCAGGAAGGGCCCCGCGACATTCACCGCCATCGACCGCGCCCAGGTCGCGCAGTCAAAGCCTGTGTCCAGCGACTGCCCCTTGTCCGGGTAGATCCCCGCATTGCAGACCAGCAGGTCCAGCGGCCCGTCCCCGACCGACGCGACGAGGGGGGCGAAGTCGGGGCTCTCTGCCAAATCCAGCGCCACCAGCCCGTTCCCGCCACGGCGCGAGGTTCCCATCACCTCGGCACCCCGAGAGGAATAGGCCGCCATCAGCCGGGCGCCGATGCCCCGGCTGGCACCTGTGATCGCCACCCGCACCGTCAGTGTGCCTTGCGGGTCATCAGGAAGGGAAGGGGTACGACCGATACGCCGTCCTCGATCAGCGCGCGTGCCTCGTCCGCGCGGGCTTCGCCGTGGATGGAACGCGCCTCTGCCTCGCCCTCGTGGATCCGGCGGGCTTCGCGGGCAAAGTCTGACCCGACATAGTCCGACTCCGCCTCGATCCGGCGGCGCAGATCGGCCAGCGCCTGTTCCGCAGCCGTCGCGGGGGTGGAGAGCGGCTTGGCCTGCCCCTTGGACACCCGCGGGGCCATCATGGCCTTGTCGACCGTGGAGGAGCCGCAGACGGCACAGGTCACAAGGCCCTTGCCGTGGAGCGTGTCGAAGGCGTCGGCCGACTGGAACCAGCTGTCGAAACGGTGGTCCCTGTCGCATTTCAGGCTGAACTGGATCATTTTTTTCCCGGTCAATCCCTGTCGCGGAACTGACATATTACATAGCCGTGCATCCGGTCGATGCAAGCCGCCCCGCCGTCCCGGCCATTCGGTCCGCCCGGGTCAGTCCAGCGCGGCAGGATCGAAATCGCGGATCAGCCCGGCCAGGTCGGGCTCGTCCACCTTGCGCGCGGCCTTCTTGCGGCTGAACCACTTGCGGTCGCGTTCGTTCGCCTCGGGGTACTCGGCCTTGAGCAGGCGGACACGCACCGGGAACAGCAACCCGATGCAGGGGATTTCGGACCCGTCCGGCATCAGCTTCATGTAGGTATACTGGCCGAGAGGGTCCGACCACGCGCGCCCGATCACGCCGGCCTCTTCCGCCGCCTCCTGCAGCGCGGCCTCGTGCGGGTCCTTCTTGGCCATCGGCCACCCCTTCGGCACGATCCAGCGTTTCGTGCCCCGGCTGGTGATCAGAAGCACCCGGACCTTGTCGTTCACGATGCGATAGCAGAGCGCCGCGTACTGCGTGCGGATGTCCGTCGCATCGAACTGCGACAGGGCCGGGGGAACCGTAAGTTTCCGCTGAAAGCTCAAGCCCTCTCCTTCGTCCTGCTCCGCCGGATCCATCAAGAATGCACTCGGATCTCTCATGTGATGATTTACTTAATATTCGGTTAACGTGCCGCAGATCCGCGAGTCGGACAACTACTGATAGTGTCTGGCGCGGAATATTCGGGCAGTTGTTGTTGCATGTTGCCGTTTCGCCCCGGGACTACCATCCTCCTCCACCGCAGCATGCAGGACTTCCATTTCCACCGCATTGCGCTAATACATGTGAATGTCGACCTCCGTCCTCAGGGCCTTTTCGGTTCATCTCCTGACCGCCACCGGAGCGGTTTTTGCCATGCTCGCACTTCTCGCGGCGGTGGAACAGAGGTGGGGACACATGTTTCTCTGGCTGGTCGTCGCCTTCGCGGTGGACGGCATCGATGGCCCGCTGGCACGTAAATACGACGTCCGTACCTATGCGCCGCATATCGACGGCGCGCTGCTCGACCTTATCATCGATTACCTGACTTATGTGTTCATCCCGGCCTACGCGCTGTTCCAGTCGGGCATTCTGCCGGGTGTCTGGTCGTGGATCGCACTGTTCGGCATCACCTTTTCAAGCGGGCTCTATTTTGCCGGCAACTGGATGAAGACCTCGGACAACAGTTTCCTCGGCTTTCCCGGCTGCTGGAACATGCTGGTTCTGGTGCTTTTCGCGACCACGCCGCCGCCTGGTGTCATCATACCCGTCATTACCATCCTTGCCGCCGCAATGTTCGCGCCGCTGAAGTTCATCCACCCCGTCAGGACCCGCCGCTGGCGCATGGTGTCGCTGCCGGTGGCGGTGCTGTGGACCGGCTTCGCCGCCTGGGCCGCGCGCGATCACTTCGACCCGGGCGTGATTGGCCAGGTCGGGCTGGTGACGACCTCTCTCTACCTGCTCGGCGCCGGGATCCTGCAACAGCTGTTTCCCCCGCGCGAGGCCTGACTTACCCCGCCCCGCAGCCCCGCAGAAAGACCCGGATGGCCATGTCGCGCCGTGCCCTGACCTCTGCCGGGGACGGGGCAGCCGCCGCCGGATCGAGCAGCCGCTCCATCGGATTGTGAAAGGCCATGTCGCAGAGCATCTCTGCGGCCTCTGTTATGGTGCCTTCGGTCAGGACGATCTCTCCGGCCCCGGCTGCGCGCTCTAGCTCCCGGGTCAGGTTGGCCCGCAGCGCGTCGCGCCCGTTGCGGCACATCGACTGCGCGATGTCGTGATAGAGGTCGACCTTGGCGATGATGGCGCGCAGGAAGTCGATCTTCTTGATCTCCGCCTCGGGCGGGACGTTGAGTGTCAGCAGGATATTCAGCCGGTCTGCCAGCGGCAGGGCACGTTCCTCCGGGGCGAGCGACCGGAAAATCCCGCGCCCCATCTCGGAAATCGCCTCGCCGAGCAGGGCGTTGCGGTTGTCGAACAGGTCGTAAAGAGTCCGCTTGGACATCCCCGCCTCGACCGCGATGGCATCCATGTGGACGGAGTCGAAGGGCGCGCTGTTCAGGAGCTGTTGCGCCGCGGACAGGATCTGCGCCCGCCGGGTCTCCTGATCCATCTGCGGCGGACGACCCCGGCGCGTTGCGGCTGGCGCGGCGGCCCGTCGCGCGGTTCCTTCCGTGTCACCTTTGTCAGCAGCCATTGCGCCAGCTCTCCGCAGTGTGCGTTCCGGTATTTACAAAACTAGCGGGTTTCAATAACTGGTGGCAAGTGGTCTCCTCCGTCACGGCGGAAGTCCGGCCATCCGGCGCGCCGTCCCGACCCGGCGTCCGTCCCTCAGACGTTCAGAGCGGAGCATCCCGATGCCCATGTCCCGACTTGTCAGCCCGCGCACGGCCCTCGCGCTTGCGATCGGCCTCGCCGCAGCCCCGGTGCTGGCGCAGCAGCAGATGCCGCCTTCGCCGGTTACGGTCGTTACGCTGAAGGCCGAGGAGATCACCCTCACCGTGCCGCTGCCCGGTCGCGTCGCCGCCTCGACCGAGGCGGAGGTGCGCCCGCAGGTCAACGGTATCATCCAGGAGCGGCTGTTCACGGAGGGGCGCGCCGTGGAAAAGGGCGATCCGCTCTATCAGATCGACGCGGCGACATATGAAGCGGCGCAGGCCGTGGCCGAGGCCAGCGTCGACCAGGCCCGCGCCGCCCTGAAATCGGCGGAGGTGGAATTCGACCGCCAGACCCGCCTGAAGGAGCGTAACGTCGTCGCGCAGCAGGAACTCGACAGCGCCACCGCGCAGCGCGACAGTGCCGCCGCCGCCGTGAAGGTGGCCGAGGCCAACCTGCTCTCCAGCCAGATCAATCTGGAACGCACGATCATCCGCGCCCCGATCTCCGGCGTCGCCGGCCTGTCGCAGGCGACGCAGGGGGCGCTTGTCACTTCGGGTCAGGCGACGGCACTGACCACAATCCGCACGCTGGATCCGGTCTACGTGGACGTCACCCAGTCCGCAGCCGACATCCTTCGCTGGCGTCGCAGCGGGGCCGCGCCCTCGATGGCGGAGGAGATGTCCTATGACGTCATCCTGACCCTTGCCGACGGCACGGCCTATGAACAGGCGGGCAAGCTGGCTGCCGCCGAACCGCATGTGAAGGAGGAGACCGGCACCATCGTCCTGCGCCTGTCTTTTGCCAATCCCGACCGGTTCCTGCTGCCCGGCATGTACGTGCAGGTGGAAATGCCGCAGGGCACCATCGACAATGCCGTGCGCGTGCCGCAGATCGCGGTCAGCCGCGACCGGCGCGGTCAGCCGACGGCCTATGCGGTGAACGCCGAGAACGTCGTCGAACAGCGAACGCTGACCGTTCTGCAGGACCTTGGAACCGACTGGATCGTCACCGAAGGCCTTGCTGCCGGAGACCGCGTCATCGTGGCGGGCCTGCAGAAGGTCGGGCCCGGCGCGACCGTCAACCCGACGGAGCAGGCAGCGGAGGCACAGGCGTCCGAAGAACAGGCCGCGAAAGGGCAGGGGGCCGAAGCCCGGACCGAAGCCACGGCCGCTGAGGCTGCCCCCGCCGCCTCGGACTGACCGGACCCGCCTGACACCAGCCCCGACCACGCCGCACCAACCGATCAGGACCCGACATGGCCCGTTTCTTCATCGACCGTCCCGTCTTTGCCTGGGTGATCTCGATCCTCATCATGGGCATCGGGCTCCTGTCCATTTCGACCCTGCCGGTGGCCCAGTATCCGCAGATCGCGCCGCCCACGGTGTCGGTCAACGCGGTCTATCCCGGGGCCTCCGCGGAAACCGTCGCCAACACCGTGACACAGACGATCGAACAGCAGCTGACCGGGCTGGACGGCATGCGCTACATGTCCTCCTCCTCGACCTCTTCCGGCACGGCGTCGATCACCCTGACCTTCGAAACCGGCACCGACCCGGACATCGCGCAGGTGCAGGTGCAGAACAAGATTTCCCAGGCCACGGCCCTGCTGCCCGAAGCGGTGCAGCGGCAGGGGGTGACGGTGCAGAAATCCTCCTCCGGCTTCCTGATGGTGATCGCGGTCATCTCCGAAGACGGCAGCATGGATCAGGCGGACCTGTCGGATTACCTGAACTCCAACCTCGTGGACGCCTTCAGCCGCATCGAAGGCGTCGGCGGCACCCAGGTCTTCGGCGCGAAATACGCTATGCGAATCTGGCTGGACCCGTCCAAACTGGCCGCGTTCAACATGACGCCGTCGGACGTGGTGGGTGCGGTGTCGGCGCAGAACGCCCAGATCTCCGCCGGGGCCTTCGGGTCGCTTCCGGCGGTGGACGGGCAGGCCTTCACCGCCACGCTGACCGCTCAATCGCTGCTCCAGACCCCCGACGATTTCAACAACATCATCCTGCGGTCCGAGGCGAACGGCGGGCTTGTCCTGCTCGAAGACGTCGCCCGCGTGGAAATCGGGGCCGAGAACTATTCGACCATCGCCGCCTACAACGGCAAGCCGTCCTCGGGCATGGCGATCCAACTGGCACCGGGGGCCAATGCGCTCGACACCTCCGAGCGGGTGCGCGAGAAGATCGAGGAATACTCCGCCTTCTTCCCCGAGGGCATGACCTACGTCATCCCCTACGACACCACGCCCTTCATCGAGATTTCCATCCACGAAGTGCAGAAGACGCTGATGGAGGCGATTGGCCTCGTCTTCCTCGTCATGCTGCTGTTCCTGCAGAACTTCCGCGCCACGCTGATCCCGACGCTTGCGGTCCCGGTCGTGCTGCTTGGCACATTCGGCATCCTCGCGGCCTTCGGTTACACCATCAACGTGCTGACCATGCTCGCCATGGTGCTGGCCATCGGCCTGCTGGTCGACGACGCCATCGTGGTGGTCGAGAACGTCGAGCGGATCATGGAGGAAGAGGGGCTCGACCCGCGCGAGGCGACCCGCAAGTCCATGGACCAGATCACCGGCGCGCTGATCGGCATCGCGCTGGTCCTGTCGGCGGTGTTCATCCCCATGGCCTTCTTCGGCGGCTCGACCGGCGTGATCTACCGCCAGTTCGCCATCACCATCGTATCGGCCATGACCCTGTCGGTTGTCGTGGCGTTGACGCTGACCCCGGCGCTGTGCGCGACGCTGCTGAAATCCAAGGCGGTACACCATAAAAAACGCGGCCCCTTCGGCTGGTTCAACAAGGGCTTCGACGGGTTGTCGCGTGGTTATGGTGGCACGGTCGGCTATGTCATCAAGCGTCCGCTGCGGATGCTGATGATCTACGCGGTCATGGGCGGCGGCATCGCATGGCTGTTCCTGCAGACCCCGACCGGTTTCCTGCCGGATGAGGATCAGGGGATCATGCTGGCCCTCGTCTCCGGCCCCTCGGGATCGACGGCGGAGAACACGCTGAAGGCCAACGACCAAATGCGGGAATACTTCCTGTCGGCTGAGGCCGAGAACGTGGAGGCGGTCTTCAGCGTCGTGGGCTTCTCCTTCTCCGGCGCGGGACAGAACAACGGGCTCGCCTTCATCCGCATGAAGGACTGGGACGAACGTCCTGGCCCGAACCGCTCGGTACAGGCCATTTCCGGGCGCGCCTTCCCGGTGATGCTGGGCATCCAGGAGGCGATGGTCTTCCCGATCGTCCCCCCGGCGGTGATCGAACTCGGCAACGTTTCGGGCTTTGACTTCTACCTCCAGGCGCAGGGCGGACAGTCGCACGACCAGCTGTTGCAGGCCCGCAACCAGCTGCTCGGCATGGCGGCACAGAGCCCGCTGATCGCCTCTGCCCGGCCGAACGGGCTGGAGGACGCGAGCCAGTTCAAGCTGGACATCGACTGGCGCGCCGCCGGGGCCATGGGCGTGTCGCCAAGCGAGGTCGGCACCACGCTGGCCATCGCCATGGCCGGCACCTACGTCAACGATTTCAACGACAACGGCCGCACCAAGCGGGTCTACGTCCAGGGCGAGGCCACGTCGCGCGCCAACCCCTCGGATCTTCAGAAATGGCGGGTCCGAAACAGCTCCGGCGACCTTGTGCCCTTTTCCAACTTCACTACCGAAAGGTGGGTCTACGGTCCGCAGGGCCTGACCCGCTACAACGGCTCTCCCGCCATGCAGATCCAGGGTTCCCCCGCGCCCGGCGTCTCCACCGGCGAAGCCATGGCCGAGATCGAGCGGCTCGTCTCCCAGATCGACGGCGGCTATTCCGTCGCCTGGACCGGCCTGTCGCTGGAGGAACGCGAAAGCGGTTCGCAGGCGCCGATGCTCTACATGCTCTCGCTCGCCGCGATCTTCTTCTGCCTCGCCGCGCTCTACGAAAGCTGGGCGATCCCGGTGTCGGTCATGCTGGCGATGCCGGTCGGTATCCTCGGCACGCTGGCCTCCGCCTGGTATTTCGGGTTCCAGAACGGCGTATTCTTCCAGGTCGGTCTGCTGACGGTGATCGGCCTGACGGGCAAGAACGCCATCCTGATCGTCGAGTTCGCCCGCGAACAGGTGGACGCAGGCAAGGGTCTGTTCGAGGCCGTCGTCACCGCCGCCCGCCAGCGCTTCCGCCCGATCATCATGACTTCCATGGCCTTCTCTCTCGGCGTGGTGCCGCTGGTCCTGTCCTCGGGCGCGGGGGCGGGCGCGCGTACGGCCGTCGGCACGGCGGTGCTGGGCGGGACGATCACGGGCACGGTGCTGGGCGTTGTCTTTGTCCCGGTCTTCTTCGTGCTGGTCATGCGGATTTTCCGCCGCCGCAGCAGCCTTGCGGCCCAGACGGCCTGAGCGGCGGCGGGAACTGACGCGCACGTATTGAGCCTGAGAAGCAATCTGTTATGCAGGCACTCGCAGTGACGGACTCCGTCGCCGATCCGTTGACGACAGAGGTCCGTGCCAGTGCCAGAAATCAGCAATGCCCGTATCGGTATCATCGGGCTTGGCTATGTCGGGCTGCCGCTGGCGGTGGCCTTTGCCGGGCATTTCCCGACCGTAGGCTACGACCTGTCGCAGCGCCGCATCGACGAACTGAAGGCCGGTCACGATTCCACCGCCGAAATCGCGCCCGACGCACTGAAGGCCGCTGATCGCCTTACCCTGTCCGCGGATCCCGAGGCGCTGGAAGGCTGCAACACCTACATCGTCACGGTCCCGACCCCGATCGACGGCTACAAGCGCCCCGACCTGACGCCGCTTCTGTCCGCCTCCGAACTGCTCGGCCAACTGGTGCGCCCCGGCGACGTGGTGATCTACGAAAGCACCGTCTACCCCGGCGCGACGGAGGAGGATTGCCTTCCCGTCATCGAACGCCTCTCCGGTCTGACCTACAACACCGACTTCTTCGCCGGCTATTCCCCCGAACGGATCAACCCCGGCGACAAGGACCGCAGTTTCGCGACGATCAGGAAGGTGACCTCCGGCTCCACCCCCGAGATCGCGGATTATGTCGATGCGCTTTACCGCACCGTGGTCACGGCGGGCACCCACAAGGCGCCCTCGATCCGCGTGGCCGAGGCCGCGAAGGTGATCGAGAACACGCAGCGTGACGTCAACATCGCGCTCATCAACGAATTTGCGCTGATCTTCGACCGCATGGGCATCTCCACGCTCGACGTGCTGGAGGCTGCGGGGACCAAGTGGAACTTCATGCCCTTCCGCCCCGGTCTGGTCGGCGGGCACTGCATCGGGGTCGATCCCTACTACCTTGCCAGCAAGGCGCAGTCGCTTGGCTACTACCCGGAAATCGTGCTGGCGGGCCGGCGCATCAACGACGGCATGGGCGAATATGTCGGCCAGCGCCTGTTGCGCGCGATGATGCGCACCGGCCAGCTGGCCGAGGGCGCGCGGGTCCTGATCCTGGGCGCGACCTTCAAGGAAAACTGCCCCGACATCCGCAACACCCGCGTCACCGACATCGCGCATTTCCTGGAAGGCTTCGGCCTGTCGGTCGACATCCACGACCCCTGGATACCGGAGGAGGAGGCGCAGGCGCACCTTGGCATCGCGCTGACCGACCCGGAAACCGCCGCCTACAGCGGGGTCATCATCGCCGTCGCCCACAACGAATTCCGCGACCTCGGTCCGCAGGCGATCCAGAATTTCGGCCGCCCCGGTGCGCCTGTTATCGACCTCAAGGGCATCTTCCACAAGGACCTGGCGGCGCAGGCCCTCGGGTTTGAATCTCTCTGATCGGAAAGGAGTCACGATGACGTCCGACAACTCCGGAAAAATCAACGTCTCCGGCGGTCTGCGCACCTCGGCCGAGGCCGAGGAGGCTGGTCGCAACCAGGCCTATTTCGACCAGAGCCCGGTCAGCTGGGAAAAGAAGATGGAGAACTTTCCCAAGTATGTCCGTCGCCAGAATCTGACCCGCTTCCTCGCGCTTTACGAGATTTACAAGAAGGTCCTGCCGATCAAGGGGTCGGTTGTCGAATGCGGTGTGAACCACGGCTTCGGGCTGATGAGCTGGGCCAAGTTCTCCGCAATCCTCGAACCGGTGAACCTGACCCGCCGCATCTATGGCTTCGACACCTTCGAAGGCTTTCCGAGCGTCGATGAAAAGGACATGTCCGCCCATTCCGATCACGTGAAGGTCGGCGACCTTGCGGCAGACGTGCATGACGAACTGACCGGGCTGATCGACATCTACGACAGCACCCGCTTCCTTGGTCACGTCAACAAGGTGAACCTCGTGCGGGGCGATGCGACGAAGACCATCCCGGAGTTCGTGGAGAAGAACCCGCACGTTCTCGTCTCTCTGCTCTTCATGGACTTCGACCTTTACGAACCCACAAAGGTTGCGCTCGAGACCTTCCTGCCGCGCATGCCGAAGGGGGCGGTCGTCGCCTTCGACGAACTCGACAACCCGCTCTGGCCCGGCGAGACGCTGGCGATGCTGGAATCCCACGCCAAACGCCCGCTCAGGATCGAACGGCTGGAATTCGACCCCTACATCGGTTTCGCGGTGCTGGACTGACCCATGGCCGAGCGCAACACCCTGACCACCCCCGACCTCGCCGCCCGCATCCGTCGCCACGCTGTCGAGATGACGCATCGCGGCAAGTCCTCTCATGTCGGGTCGATCCTCTCCATCGCCGACATCCTAGCGGTGCTCTACGGGCAGGTGATGACAATCTACCCCGACCAGCCCGACCATCCGGGGCGCGACCGCTTCATCCTGTCCAAGGGCCACGCCGGGGCAGGGGTCTATGCCGCGCTGGCCGAAACCGGTTTCTTCGATCCGGAGATGCTGGCGCAGCACTACCAGAACGGATCGATCTTTTCCGGTCACGTGTCGCACAAGGGCGTGCCGGGGGTGGAATTCTCCACCGGGTCGCTTGGTCACGGGCTGGGCGTCGCGACCGGCATGGCCATGGCCGCCAAACGGTCGGGGAAGGGGCACCGGGTGCATGTGGTCCTGTCCGACGGCGAATGCGACGAGGGGTCGAACTGGGAGGCGATCATGTTCGCCGCCCACCACAAGCTGTCGAACCTCACCGCCACCGTGGACTACAACAAGATCCAGTCGCTTGCCCCGGTGAGCGAAACGCTCGGCCTCGAACCCTTCACCGACAAGTGGGCGGCTTTCGGCTGGGACGTGCATGACGTGGACGGCCACGACCATGCGGCCCTGATCGCCGCCTACGAGACCGCGAAGACCACGGACCGCCCAAGCGTCGTGATCGCCAACACCACCAAGGGCAACGGGATCTCCTTCATGGAAAACTCCGTCCTCTGGCACTATCGTACCCCGCAGGGCGAGGAATACGACGCCGCCATCGCGGAACTGGAGGGCCGGACATGAGAGACGCGTTCATCCGCGCCCTGACCGCGCTGGCCGAAAAGAACCCCAAGGTCGTGCTGATCACCGGCGACCTCGGCTTCGGCGTGCTGACGGATTTCGCACAGCGCTTCCCCGACCAGTTCATCAACGCCGGCGTGGCCGAACAGAACATGACCGCCATCGCCTGCGGCATGGCGCTGGAAGGCTACAGCGCCTACACCTATTCCATCGCGAATTTCCCGACACTGCGCTGTCTCGAACAGATCCGCAACGACGTCTGCTACCATGACGCCGACGTGACCGTGGTGGCCGTGGGCGGCGGCTTTTCCTATGGCCAGCTTGGCATGTCGCACTTCGCGACCGAGGATATGGCGATCATGGGCGCCCTGCCCAACATGGAAGTGATCGTGCCCGCCGACCCCTGGGAGGCCGAGGCGCTGACACACCAGATGGCGACCCGGCGCGGGCCGAAGTACCTGCGCATCGACAAGGGCGCCGCGGGGCTTGCGCCCGAACCGGACGTGGCCCTCGGCAAGCCAAGGGTCTACGGCGACGGGGACCTGGTCATCGTCGCCATCGGCGGCATCGTGAAAGAGGCGCTCTCGGCGCAGCAAACGCTGAAGGGGCAGGGGGTCGCCGCGCGCGTCGTCGTGCTGAACGCGCTGAAGCCGCTCGACCCGGCGCCGCTGCTGGCGGCCATCGGTCCCGCCAGCACCGTCATCACGCTGGAAGAGCACAACACCCGCGGCGGGCTCGGCACGCTGGTGGCCGACGCGATGATGACCGGCGGCCTGCGCCCAGACCGTTTCGTAAAGCTCGGCCTTCAGGACTGCTACCCGAGTCAGGTCGGCGATCAGGATTTTCTGCGCAATGCCTACGGCATGTCGGCGGCGCATGTGGTGAAGGCGGCACTCGGCTAATCCCCGAGCGCGGTGTCCACCCAGTCCCAATCCCAGTCGCCGTGTCCGGCATCGATCAGGTCACGCGCATCGAGCAGACCTGAGAGCTGCGCCACCGACTTGACCCCGACCAGCGGCAGGGCGTTCGGCCAGGCGTGATGCGCCCAGGCGACGGCCTCTGCCACGGGGCAGGGGCGGGTTCGCAGGGTCTCCAGAAACCCGGCCAGAGCCGCCCGCTTACCGGCCCCGAAGTTCAGGTATTTCGGGCTGGCCCTGCGGTCATTTTCTCCGAAGGTCGCGGTGCCGTCATAACGCCCGCTCAGCAAACCCTGCGCCAGCACGCCCGTCGGGATGAACACCGCCTCCGGGAAGGCGGCCTGCATCGCCGCAATGTCAGCCGTCCGGTCCCGCGCTACCATGCTGTATTCGAAAGAATATGTCGCCAGACCCTCGGTCGGCGCCGACACCGGCACCACCAGGTTCGATATTCCGAACGCCCCGATCTTGCCCGCCTCCCGGAACCGGGCGAAGGCACCGAAGACCTCTTCCAGCGGCGTCACCCCGTCCCAGTAATGCAGCTGGTATAGATCAACATAGTCGACGCCGAGCCGCCGGAGGCTGAGATCCAGCGCCTCTGCCAGCCACTGCGGCGAGCTGTCGTAGAACACGCCGTCGGGCCCCAGCCGGATGCCCCCCTTGGTCGCCACAACCGCCTCGGCCATGCGCCCTGTCAGAGCCAGGGCCAACTGTTCCTCCGACACGCCCATGCCATAGGCGTCCGATGTGTCGAAAAAGGTCACGCCCTGATCCAGCGCCATCCGCGCCGCTCGTCGGCAATCGTCGAGATCCACCTGTCCGAATCCGTGAACGCCAAGCGGCCCGCAGCCGAAGCCGACCGGCCCCGTGACGCGCCCCGCGATACGCACCTCAGGCCTTCCGCCGCGCCAGAAGGCTGGCAAAGATATGCACCGGGGTCTTCATAAGGATCACCACGTCGCCCCAGAAGCTGCGCTGCGTCACGTACTCTCGGCGCAGCTCGATCTTCTTGGCGGCGAATTTCTCAAGGAAAATCGCCTCTGCGTCACCCTCACCAAGGTGTGCCTGAAGATCCGTGAAAGCCAGCGTACCGAGATCAAAGATGCCGGGGCGGACGGAGAGGATGATCTCCCGGTCTTCGGGCGAGTAGAGGTCGACGTACTGGCGCAGTTCCGGGCGCGGGCCGACCAGCGACAGCTCCCCCTTCAGGACGGATAGAAACTGCGGCATCTCGTCGATCTTGGTCGCGCGCAGGAAGCGTGCGCCGGGGATGAACCGGGGGTCGTTCCGCGCCGTCGCGCCCGATCCGATCTTGTCGGCATCCGGCACCATGGTGCGGATCTTGGGGATAAGGATGTCCCGCCCGAACTGCCCGACCCGCCGCGACACGTAGATCGGGCTCGCCCCCGGCGACACCAGCGCAACGAACGCCATGCCAAGCAGCATCACCGGCACCCAGACCGGCGCGAACAGCAGCGTCACCGCCAGATCGAGCGCCCGTTTCCAGACCAGCGCCATGGCGCGTTACTTCTTCGGGTCCGAGAAGATGACCATGATCTGCCAGCTGAGGTGCTTCACCCCCGGTATCGACAGGATCACGCTGTCCACCGCCGACAGGGTCGCCAGCAGCGGCTTGAAATACGGCTTCTTGTGGAAATAGGCCGCCAGCACCGAAAACAGGAAGTAATTCCGCGTCTTGATCGACCCGAAGGACTTCTTGGCGAGGTTGATTTCCTTGAAGGTGATGATGTGGTCCGGTTCCCAAGCCGTCCGCAGCTTGGGCGTCATGCGGCGGTAGAGCCGGATCGCGGGATTGTAGCCAAGCGCCTCGAGCGCGATGACCCGGCCCCCCGGCTTCAGGACGCGCGCCATCTGCGGGAAAACCGCGTTGACATCCATGTGGTGCAGCACGCCGGAACAGACGATCAGGTCGAAGGAATTGTCCGGGAAGTCGAGGTATTCGGCGTCCATCACCTCGGCAAAGAAGTCAGTGAAGCCGTTCTTTTCCAGCAGCGCCCGCGTCTCCTTGACGCTTTCCGGAGAGATGTCGATCGCCGACACCTTCATCCCGCTTTTCGCCGCCATCAGGGACTGCCCGCCAAGCCCGCAGCCGAGATCGAGGAAACTGGACCCCGCCGGCATGTCGCCGATCATGGCGAACAGGTCGTCCTTGATCTTGGCGGTCGTGGTGTACCACTTCTTGTTCGAATACTTCTTCCAGAACTCGTCTTCCGACATCGACTTGCGGTCGCGTTCCCGCGCGTCGTGGAATTCCATTTCTTCCCGCTTGCGCGCGTCTTCCTCGGAGAGAGCTACCATATCGACCCGGTTTCCATTCAAAATTGCCCGTTCGTCTTAGACGACAGGCCCCTCGTGTCAAGTCATGCCCCCCGGCGGTCCGCCGCCCATGGGCAAGCCGGAAAATAGCGATTAAGCAAACCCCATGACACGGATACGGAAATTCCAGATCGTCGCGCTGGCACGCGTGTGGAACCTTGCCGCGGGGCTGGGGCTGGTGCTGGTGGCGACGCTGCTGTTCACGCCGGAACAGCAGGGCTATTTCTACACCTTCCTCAGCCTCGGTGCGGCGCAGTATTTCTGCGACCTCGGCGTCGGTTTCGTCCTCGGAAACATCGCCGGCCGCCGCACCGCCGGCGACGTGCACGGCGATCCGTTCCAGCCTGAGGCTCTGGCGAACATGCGCCAGATCACCCGCTTTGCCCTTCACTGGTGTCTGCTGACCGGAGCGGTCCTGGTCATTGTCCTCGGTATCCTTGGCTGGCGGGTCTTTCATGGCATTGACACGGGCCACGGGCCGCTGGTCACGATCTGGTATGCCTATGCCGTGCTGGCGGCTTACACCATGTCCCTTCACATGGTTCTGCGCATCTTCGAAGCCGTCGGCTTCGTGGTTGAGGCCGCGCTCGCCCGCTCTATCCAAAGCCTCATCAACATCCTCGCCCTCGTCGCGCTGGCACTGCTTGGATGGGAGATGTGGGCGGTCGTCGGCGCGCTTGCGCTCGCCCTTGCCGGGGCCACGGCCTATTTCTGGCTGACCTCCGCCAAGATCCGCTCCGCCTTCGGGCGCGCGCACGCCGGAGGCCGCCCGATCCACTGGCGCCGCGATGTGCTGCCCTTCCAGTCCCGCGTGGCGGCCAGTTTCATCGGCTCCTACGGAATTTTTCAGGCGCAGGTACCGCTGCTGTTCCTTTACGCCGGGCCGGTTGCGGCCGGGCAGTTCGGGCTGATGATGCAGATCTTCCAGGCGATCAACACCTCCGCGAACATCTTCCTGACCTTCTCGATCAAATCCTGGACCGCGCTCGCTGTCGCCTCGGACTGGCGCGGGCTGCTGTTCAGCTTCCGCCGCGTGCTGGCCGCCAGCACGGCCTTGACCGCCGTCGCCGCTCTGCTTGTCATCGCCATGGTGGCCGGGCTGGCCTACTGGGACCTGCCCATTGCAGAGCGTTTCCCGTCATTGCCTCTGGTCGCACTCTACGCCCTGGCGGCCTGCGCCAACCAGGTCTACTTTGCCTGGGGCTACCTGTTCCGCACGCGAGAGGAGGAGCCGTTCTGGCTGCTGTCCCTTGTCCTCGCTGCCATGATCCTACTGGTGCCGTTGATCTTGCAGGAGTCCTACACGCTGACCATCGCGACACTGGCCTTCACCGCGGCTTCGGTCCTTGGCATGTGCGCCGCCGCCTCGCTCTACGCGGTTTCGCTGATCCGGAAATGGGCCTGACCCTGCGTGGCCGGGGCGCTCACGTCGACCGTCTCCATGCTCCAGTCCTGCGCTTCCGCCCGGCGGCTGACCAGCATGGGGGCGAACAGCAGGAACATGGCGATCATGAACGGGCCGAGCGAGGTGACGTTGCCGTAGTAGATGTAGAGCACCAGGACCAGGCCGATGAAATCGAAGGCCAGCCACAAAGGAAGCGGCAACTTCTTGACCCGGTCCTGGATCGCGACGAACAGCGTACCCACAAGTGCGCCGTAGAAGAACATCCCGGCGAACCCGAAATTGCGATACGTATCCCCGAAAAGCCCGACCGGAGCGACATATTCCGAGAACGTCACCCGGCTCGACACGTACTCCCCGCCCCAGAGAACCGAGATGCGGGCATATTCCAGCATCAGGGGCGACTCGAACAGGTTGCTCTGGTTGAAGATCCAGCCTTGCGCCATTTTCACCGGGCTCAGCACGATGCGATTGATCAGCGTCGGGCCGAGACTGTCGCGGAAGTCGGCAAGCGAGAAGCTGGCGTTGTTGTATTGAAGCCGGTTCACGACATACCCGGCAAGCGCGACCACCGTCACGATGCCAAGCGAAATCATGGCCTTGCGCATCAGCGACCGTTCCAGCCGGATGAAGGCAAAGCCGAAGACCGCGATCATAACGAAGACCGGTCCGCGGTCGAGATTGATGATCGAGATCAGGAAATAGATCACGATGATCGGGAACAGGTATTCGCCGGCACGCGGATGCCCGCTCGCCTTCAGGCCCAGCTTCAGAAGGATCGCGAGGGGGAACAGCAGCCGCCGCGAACCCTCCATCGGAAAGACGAGATAGGCCGGCACGTTTTCAAGCCCGATGAAACGGAAGTCGAGCGCATCGACGTTCTTGTTCAGCAGCGTGAACTTCTCGAACCCGTTGAACCCCATGTAGATGATGGAGAACACCGCCGCGGCGAAGGCCATGACATTGGAAAACCGCCGGATCGACTCTCCGTCCCTGAACGGCAGTTCGAACCTGTCCCAGCTTCGCCCCCGGCCCGACACGATCAGGAACAGGCCCGGCAGCAGGAACCCGGTGAGGAAGCAGATCATCGCCGTCACGTGCAGCGAATAGGCCTCGTGCGCGATGTAAACCGGATCCCAGTATACGATCGACAGCATACCGGCGACATACAGCGGGACCAGAATGCGCCAGACCTTGTTGTAGACCATCGCCGTTCCTATCGCGGTTTCGCCGGGTGATGCACTAAGCCCAAGTTGCGGCTTGGGAAACCGGCTGCGGGGCGGTTTCCATCGCATCGGGAATGTGCCACAACCCTCGAAGTTCAGGCTCCCGTAGCACGTTCGTGCACGGCAAGACAGGGTAGAGCAGGGTTACATGTCGAAGAAAGTCCGCAAGGTCGTGATTCTCGCTGGCGGGTTCGGAACGCGCCTTTCGGAAGAGACGCACCTGCGCCCCAAGCCCATGGTGGAAATAGGCGGGCAGCCGATCCTGTGGCACATCATGAAAATGTACAGCGCCCATGGCGTGAAGGAATTCGTGATCTGCTGCGGCTACAAGGGCTATGTCATTAAGGAGTTCTTCGCGAACTACTTCCTGCATACCTCTGACGTCACCTTCGACCTCGCCGCGAATTCCATGGATGTCCACCAGCGCCGGGCGGAGGACTGGAAGGTCACCCTGATCGACACAGGAGAGGAGTCGATGACCGGCGGGCGCCTTGGCAGGGTGCGCGACTACGTGAAGGACGAGGATGCCTTTGCCTTCACCTACGGCGACGGTGTGGCGGACATCGACCTGACGGACGAATTCCGTTTCCACTTCGCCCATGGCCGCGACGCCACCGTCGCCGCGGTCGCCCCCGCAGGACGCTACGGCGCGCTGCAGACGGACGGCACCTCTGTCACCGGTTTCGCGGAAAAGCCGCGCGGCGATGGCGGGCTCATCAACGGCGGCTTCTTCGTGCTTTCCCCCAAGTGCCTTGACCTGATCGATTCCGACCAGACCGTGTGGGAATCCGGACCGATGAATGCGCTGGCTACCTCCGGGCAGCTTCAGTCCTACGAACACCGCGGCTTCTGGCATGCGATGGACACCCTGCGCGAAAAGCGCCTGCTCGAAGACCTCTGGGCGAAGGGAGAGGCGCCGTGGAAGGTCTGGTGACACCGGGCTTCTGGTCCGGCAAATCGGTCCTCGTCACCGGACATACCGGGTTCAAGGGGGCCTGGCTCTGCCACTGGCTGACCGGCCTTGGCGCGAAGGTTTCGGGCATCGCCCTGCCGCCCGAAACCACGCCGAACCTGTTCGATATCCTGCGGATCGGCGCGCGTATCGACCGGCATATCCTCTGTGACATCCGCGACCGCAACGCCACGGCCGAAGCCGTCGCCGGCCTGTCGCCCGAAATCGTCTTCCACATGGCCGCGCAGCCGATCGTACGCCGCGCCCATGCCGAACCGGCAGAGACCTTCGACACCAACGTCATGGGCACCGTCAATCTGCTCGAGGCGCTGCGCCCCGTTCCGGCCCTGAAGACCATCGTCGCGATCACCACCGACAAGGTCTATGACAACCGCGAATGGCCCTGGCCCTACCGGGAAACCGACCCCCTCGGCGGTCACGAACCCTACGGCGCCAGCAAGGCCGCGGCCGAAATGGTGATCTCCGCCTACCGCGCCAGCTACTTCGAACCCACGGGACGCCGGCTGATCGCGGTGCGCGCGGGCAACGTCATCGGCGGCGGCGACTGGTCCGATTTCCGCATCGTGCCCGACATCGTGAACGCCTTTGCCTCCCGGTCTCCGCTGGTCCTGCGCAACCCCGATGCCACGCGCCCCTGGCAACACGTCTTCGAACCGCTCGCCGGATACATGCGCCTGGCCGAACAGTTGCACGGCGGCGGCCTGTCGGGCGCAACGGCCTACAACTTCGGCCCCGATCCCGCCGACACCCGCTCCGTCGTCACGTTGGTCCGCGTCGCCGCAACGGCCTGGGGCGGGGACTGCGACATCCGTATCGAGCCCGACGCGACGATCCGCGAAAGCCAGCTTCTGACGCTCGACAACTCCCTCGTTCGCACCGAGTCGGGCTGGACCCCGACCTGGGGCTTTGACGCCTGCGTGGCCGAGACGATGGCCTGGTACCGCGCGCATCTTGACGGCGCCGACATGATCGACTTTTCCAATGACCAACTCGGGCGTTTTATAGCCGCCGCCGAACAAGGACAGCCCTGACGTGACCACCGGACAAGCCACCCAGTGCCGTAACTGCGGCAGCGACCTGTCGCTGGAACTCTGCGACCTCGGAATGCAGCCGCCCTCCAACTACAACCTCAAGCCCGAGGAACTGAACGGGGTCGAGGAATTCATGCCCCTGCGCGCGCTGGTCTGCGAAAGCTGCTGGCTGGTCCAGCTGGATTATTTTGAGGACGCGAGCCGCCTGTTCAGCGATGACTACGCTTATTTCTCCTCTTTCTCGACCTCCTGGCTGGCGCACGCCAAGGCCTACGCCGAGGCTATGACCAAACGCTTCGGCCTGACCAGGGACTCCTTTGTCGTCGAACTGGCCAGCAACGACGGCTACCTGCTCCAGTATTTCAAGGGCGCAGGGATGCGGGTGCTGGGCGTCGAACCCTCGGCCAATGTCGCGCAGGCGGCGAAGGACAATCACGGAATCGACTCCGCAGTCGACTTCTTCGGCGTCGCCACCGCGAAGGCCCTGGCGGCGACACACGGCAAGGCCGACCTGATGGCCGCGAACAACGTGCTCGCCCATGTCCCCGACATCCGTGATTTCGTCGGAGGCGTGCCGGAAATTCTCGCCCCCGAAGGCGCGATGACCTTCGAATTCCCGCATCTGCTGAGCCTGCTGACGAAGAACCAGTTCGACACGATCTACCACGAACACTTCAGCTATCTCTCGCTGCTCGCCGTTCAGTCCGTGTTGAAGACCGCAGGCCTCCGTGTCTTTGATGTGGAGGAGATCCCGACCCACGGCGGTTCGCTCCGGGTCTTCTGCTGCCACGAGGGTGCGGCGCATGTCGAAACCCCCTCCGTCGCCGCCTGCCTCGCCACCGAACGCGCCGCCGGCATGGCTTCGCCGGAGGTTTACCGCGCCTATCAGGCACGGGTTGACAAGGTGAAACACGACCTGCTGAAGTTCCTCATCGGCGCCCGCGAAGAGGGCCGCACCGTCATGGGCTACGGCGCGCCCGCCAAGGGCAACACGCTGTTGAACTACGCCGGCATCCGCAAGGACCTGATGCATTCCGTCGTCGACCGCAGCCCGCAGAAGCAGGGCCGCTTCCTGCCCGGCACACATCTGCCGGTCTACGCCCCCGAGAAGATCGACGAACTCCGCCCAGACTACGTTGTCATCATGCCCTGGAACCTGCGCGAGGAGATCGCGACGCAGCTAGCCCATATCCGCGACTGGGACGGGAAGTTCGTCGTCGCCATCCCCGAAATCGAAGTTTTCTGAGAGGGCAGGGGATGGAGGTCATCGCCACCCCGCTCGCCGGCCTGTACGAGGTCCGGATCCCCCGCATCGCCGACCCGCGCGGCTATTTCGCCCGTGGCTGGGACGCGACGGCGGCGGCGAAGCAGGGCCTCGATACCGTGCTGGATCAGTGGCTCTTCTCCTTCAATCATGCCCGTTTGACCCTTCGCGGCCTGCACTGGCAATCCGCCCCGCATGAGGAGACCAAGCTCGTCCGCTGCCTGGCCGGAGAGGTCTGGGACGTCGCCGTCGACATGCGTCCCGACAGCCCGACCCTGCATCGCTGGCACGGGGTCAACTTGTCCTCGGACCACCTGAACGCCCTCTGGATCCCGCCCGGCTTCGCCCACGGCTTCCTGACCCTCACCGACAACGCGCTGGTCCAATACGGCCTGAACGGAACCTACTCTCCAGAGCACGCACGCGGCGCCCGCTGGAACGACCCCGCATTCGACATCACCTGGCCGGGAGAGCCGGCGGTGATAAACGAGAGGGATGCGGGGTATGCGGTGGTCACGGCTGACGACTAGGCCGCGGCCTTCGGTTTCAACCGAACACTGCCGTATAGTGACTTGGTTCGGCAAACCTTCAGTGATATTTTGATTTCGGGCCACGATCTTGAGTTCGTTTTTTGTGTGTCCGAGGGTTAACGATTTGCCGGGAGGTTGGCGTGAACAGGAAGTGGATAACGTTTTTGTACCACGAGGTTACCGACAATCCTGGAGAGACGGGCTTCCAAAGGAATGGAGCGATTCCCTACAAGCATCGCGTTCACCATTTTCTCAATGACCTTGAAGCGATTGCGGCGGTTCACAAAAGGGCCGTGAGCGTCTTTGAGGCAGCCGGAACGGACCAGCTTTCGCTGCTGATGACATTCGACGATGGTGGTATTTCGGCCCTGCACTCCGCCGAAATGCTGAACCAGCGTTACTGGCACGGACATTTCTTCGTCACGACCTCGATGATTTCCACGCCTGGCTTCCTGTCGGAACAGCAGATTGTCCGCCTTTCGCGTCAGGGCCATACGATCGGCGCGCATTCCCATACCCATCCCGGCGTATTCCGGAATCTCGCCTATTCCGACAAGGTGGACGAATGGCGGCAGAGCACCGAAATTCTGGCGGAGATTGTCGGATCACCGGTCACGACAGCCTCCGTTCCCGGGGGCGACATGGACGACGATACGATCAGGTCGGCTGCCGAAGCGGGGATCCGCTATCTGTTCACCTCGGAACCGCATTATTCTCCTTACGTCAGGCACGGTGTGACTGTCATCGGACGTGCCTGCCCCAAGAACAGGACGCCGACCACCCAAGTCGCGGCCTGGGCCAACGGACGCGGTTTCCGGCGCGCCCGCGCCATACGGTCCGCCAAGGGTCTCGTACGCATCTACGGCAAGCCCATCTATGCCGCTTATATCAAACACAACGAAAGAAGGTTCCCGGATGCAGACAAGCCGTAAGGCAAGGGTCGTCGCGTTGCTTGGCCATGACATCCAGCATCGCGGCACACTGGCAACGCTGGTCGAAAGTGGGGTCGATGTTGTCGGGGTCTGTTTTTCGGACGAACGGACTGGAGGGCTCCCAATTCGCTACATCCGAAGGTCCATATTCAAACGCGGCACCTTCAAGGTCCTGTCCCAGATTGTAGCTCGGATGGTCTACAAATTGCGAAATCGTAAGCGCGACGCGAAGTTGAAAGCCGAAATATTCGAGAGACATCGGATAGAATCGGTACTCTCAGACGCGAGTTTCGAGGAAATGCATTGTATCGGCTTTGGCGCGCCCGAAGTCCTGGACTTTGTGGCCGGCCTGAGCCCGGACATACTGGTGGTTCATACCGGTTCCTGGGTTCCAAAAACGATGCGCGAAATCGAGTCAGTCAAATACGTCGTCGGTGGCCACCCCGGATTGACGCCGCATTACAGGGGTGCTCATTCGCCTTTTTGGGCAATATACAACGGGCACCCCGAAGAGATCGGCTGGACGGCGTTTCTAGTCGATTCAGGCGTCGACACAGGACCAGTGGTCGCCCAAGGCCGGATCCGTCCCGAGCCCGGCGACACTTACATGGCCTTGAGTTGGCGCGGCATGACCTGTATTGCGAAGGCACAGGCAGAAGCGATCCGGGTATTTGAAGAAACCGGACGAATTCAGTCTGTTCCTCACGGCCGCATCCCAGCCAATTCCGAATACCTGGTGCCGACCCTGGGCGAGCAGCTTGCGTTCTGGTTCAGAGGCTCCGGAGTTCGATAGCCTGTCGAATAGCGCCAAGGCACCGCCGATATTGCGGCCTTTCCAGAACACGGAGGTCGCATCTTGCATAGCATGGCGCCGATTTGGCGCTATGCCTGTGGGTCGCATCAAATTGGGAGAAATGGAGGCGAGTACCGGAATCGAACCGGTCTACACGGATTTGCAATCCGCTGCGTAACCTCTCCGCCAACTCGCCTCGGATAGGTCTGCGTGGACTAGCCGATCTTGAACCGGGCTGCAAGCCGCAAGGCGCAGGGATGCAACGCTTTGGAAAGGAATGACAGCGTTACATGGGATTTCGCTTGCCAGCCGTTGCCGCACTCTGCGAGATGTGCCAGAACGTCGGCAGACCAATTCCGAACGGACCAGTTCAGTATGACCGATTTCGCCGCCCGCCGCACCATGATGGTCGACACCCAGATCCGTCCCTCGGACGTGACCAAGTTCCCGATCATCGACGCCATGCTCTCTGTCCCGCGCGAGAAATTCGTGCCTGCGGATCGGCAGGAGGCGGCCTATCTCGGTGACAATATCGACCTCGGCAAGGGGCGCGTGGTGCTGGAGCCGCGCACGCTGGCCAAGATACTCGACGCCGTGGACATCCAGCCGGACGAACTTGTGCTCGACCTCGGGGCGGGCACGGGCTACGCCGCCGCGGTCATCGCGCGTCTCGCCGAGGCCGTGATCGCGCTGGAAGAGGACCCTGCGCTTCTGTCAGAGGCCCAGTCCACGCTCTCCGACATCGGGGCCGACAACGTGGTGACGGAGGAGGGCGAGCTTGCCGCAGGCGCGCCTGCGCACGGACCCTACGACGTGATCGTGATCGAGGGCGCGGTGGAACACCTGCCCGACACCATCGCCGATCAGCTGAAGGACGGCGGACGGATCGCCGTGCTCTTCGCCGAAGGACGGCTTGGCACCGTGCGGGTCGGTTACAAGATCGACGGACGGATCAACTGGCGCTTCGCGTTCAACGCGGGGGCGCCGGTCCTACCGGGGTTCCAGAGGCACCGGGCATTCACTCTCTGAGACAAGAACTGCAAAAGCAGACGAGGGCAGGAAAATGAGCAGACTGAACAGGATGGCGAGACAGGCAGCGCTTGTCATGGCCCTGGCCGTGGCGCCGCTTGCCGCCAAGGCCGAGACGCTGGCGGATGCGATGGCGGCCGCCTATGAACATTCCGGCCTTCTCGACCAGAACCGGGCCCTGCTGCGTGCGGCGGACGAGAATGTCGCGCAGGCCCTGTCGGCGCTGCGCCCGATCGTGAGCTGGTCGGCCAACCTCGCGCGTGACTTTGGGGTCGCGGCGAACGCGGCCTCGGGCTTTGCCCTTGTCGGCAGCGCCAGCACCTCCGCCTCGATCAACCTCTCCGCCCAGATGCTGATTTATGACGGCGGGCAGAGCGCGATCGGGGTCGAGATCGCCAAGGAGTCCGTGCTCGCCACCCGCGAAGGCCTGACCGCGCTGGAACAGCAGGTGCTGCTGCGTGCGGCCCGCGCCTTCCTCGCCGTGCGCCAGACCTCCGAGGTCGTCGCCCTGCGTCAAAGCAACACCCGCGTCATTACCCAGGAACTGCGCGCCGCCAAGGACCGGTTCGAGGTTGGTGAAGTCACCCGCACCGACGTTTCGCTGGCAGAGGCCCGCCTGGCCGCCGCCAACGCCAACCTTGCCGCCGCCCAGGGCGATCTCGCACAGGCGCAGCTGGAATACCTGGCCGCAGTTGGTCACAAGCCGGGCCGCCTGACCGCCTCGGGCGGGCTGCGCGGACTGCCCCGGTCGCTAGACGCGGCCAGCCAGACGGCGCTGCGCCAGCATCCCGCGATGAACCAGGCCCGGCGCGAGGCGACCGTATCCGACCTGCGTGTGCGGCTTGCCGATGCGGCCCTGAATCCGACGGTGTCGATCACCGGCGGGCTGAGCCTGAGCGAGAACCTCGGCAACTCCGCCCGGTCGCGGGGCGGTTCCATCGGCCTGACCGGACAGCAGACGATCTACGCCGGCGGGCGGCTCTCCTCCCTCCAGCGGCAGGCGATGCAGAACCGTGACGCCAGCCGGGCCAACCTGCACGTCGTATCCCATCAGATCCGTCAGGATGTCGGCAATGCACTGGCGATCCTTCAGGTCGCGCAGGCCTCCATTCAGGCCAGCCAGCAGCAGGTGAACGCGGCGCAGGTGGCATTCCGCGGCGTGCGGGAGGAGGCGACTCTTGGTGCCCGCACCACGCTCGACGTGCTGAACGCGGAGCAGGAACTGCTCGACGCGCGCGCAAGCCTGATCGCGGCACAGGTTGACGAATTGGCAGCAGGCTATACCCTGCTGGCTGCGATGGGAGAACTCACCGCGCAGAAGCTGAGGCTCAAGGTCAGAATTTACGACCCGGCGGGCTATTACAACATGGTCAAGGATGCACCGGCCGGGATGAGCGCTCAGGGCAAGAAGCTCGACCGCGTCCTGCGCCGGGTGGAAAACAAGTAAAATTCCGCGCATCCATTGAGAAAACCCGCCCTCCGCGTTACCCTGACGCGGAGGCAAGTTCGGCTGGAATGCGATGTCAGATTCTGTAACCAACGTGCAGATCGAGGATGTGCTGTCCTCAATCCGCAAACTCGTGTCCGAAGAAGTCCGCGCGCAGACGCGGGACGGTGTCCGTGGTGACCCCCATGCGACCCCCGCCGCGTCGGAGGACCGCCTGATCCTCACGCCGTCCCTGCGTGTCGCGCCCGTGGCCGATGCGCCGGACGCCGCTCCCGTGCACTTTGAAGATCTCTCTGCAGACCAGGCGGAGGACGAACCTGTCGCAGGTTTCGTCCATGCCGAACCACCGCATGAGGAAGCCGACCTTCTCGATTTGATGGCTCGCGTGCGTGCAGCCGGAACCCGCTCCGGCGGGGGCGAAATCAAGCGGCCTGCCGGGATCAAGCCGGTTGATCGCCCGGCGCCCGCCGCCCCCCCGGCGGAGGAACCCGAGACCGCCGTCGCTTCGGCCCTCAGCACGCTGGAAACCGCACTGCGCAACGGTTCCTTCGGCCAGACGGTAGGCCCCGCCGTCACTGACGTTGATGACCAGGATTCCGATTTTGTGACCGACCTCAACGCCGACATCGCCCGCAAGGCGCTCTCCGGTCTGGATGCGGACGAACACGACCACTCCGATCAGACCGAAACCGATCTGGAAGGGGCGGGGGAGGACGATCTGATCGCCTCCGGCCTCGACGATGCGCTCGATACCGAAATTGTCCAGCCCGAGCCCGACGACGCTGCCTCCGAGGGCATGGAGGCCGACGTTGTCCCGACCTTTCTGCGCCGTAGCGGCGTCGCCTCTCTCGGCCAGCGTATCGCAGAGGTCGAGGCCGTCGTCACGACCCATGGCGGAGAGTGGGAGCCGGAGGCCGATGAGCCGACAGACGCCGCCCCCGAACCCGCTTTCGATCCGCTCCCCTGGGAGGATGCGGGGGAGAACGACGAAGTCCTTGCACCGGAGGACAGCCAGACAGAAGTCGACGTCGCCGCAGAAGCCTATGCGGAAAGCGATGCCGACGACGAGATGTGGGAGGTCGAGCCCGACGGAAAAGCCGACTTCCATGCGGCGGCCATTGCCCCGGCCTTTCGCCCGCACCTGCGCTCCGTCCCCGAACCCGAAACTGCGCAGCAGCGGGAACCGGAGACTACCGACCGGGACGATGCCGACGACGCCGCTGCACCGACACAGGCCGAAACTGATGACTGGGAAAGCGCGCGCACCGAAAGTGACTACCTCACCATGGATGCGGACCGTCAGACCCTGACCGAAGAGCCGGCACTCCTGGATGAGGAAATGCTGCGCGACCTCGTCGCCGAGATCGTGCGGGAAGAACTGCAGGGCGCCCTTGGCGAACGCATCACCCGCAACGTCCGCAAACTGGTCCGGCGTGAAATTCAGCGCGCCCTGACCTCGCAGGAAATCCTCTGATCCGGTGCTGGCGGGGCAGGGCGGTCAGGTGCTGACCGGCCCCGCCAGTGCAAGGATCTGGTCGAGATCGAGGTGCCGCTCAACGTGGGCAGCCAGCGCGTCCAGCGTCTCCTCCACCCCGCTCTCGTAGCCCAATCCGCTTTCCCCGCCCATGCGGGCCAGATCGGCTGCGCGAAACGCGTCGCTGGCGTAGAGCCCGTGCAGGTAGCACCCCCGCACCTGCCCGTTGGCCGAGGCTGCACCTTCCGCCCGTGACCCGATACGCAGCCAGGAGCGGTCGCAGTCTGCGCCCGTTGTCTCCCCCAGATGGATCTCGTAGCCGGAAACCGTCAGGCCGGTCTCGGGATGCAACGCCTCTGTCAGCCGAACCTGCTTGCCCGGCTTCATGACCGTTTCCACGTCGAGCAGCCCCAGACCAGCACGCCGCCCCGGCCGCCCTTCGATCCCCTCAGGGTCGTCGATCCAACGCCCGAGCATCTGGTAGCCGCCGCAGAGCCCCAGAACATGCCCGCCCCGCCGGACATGCGCCGCGAGGTCGATGTCCCAGCCGTGCGCGCGGAAATGCTCCAGATCGGCAATCGTCGCCTTGGAGCCGGGGATGAGCACGAGGTCCGCATCGCCGGGCAGGGGGCGGCCGGGCTCGATCAGATCCACCGACACACCCGGTTCTGCGGTCAGCGGGTCCAGATCGTCGAAATTCGCGATACGGTTCAAGCGCGGAACGGCGATGCGGAATGCCCCCCGGTTCCGACCGCCGCGCAGGTCCATCACGTCCTCAGCCGGAAGCCGCCAGGCCTTGTCGAACCACGGGACCAGCCCGATGGTCGCCCATCCTGTCCGCCGCGCGATCTCCTCCATCCCCGCATCGAACAGGCTGGGATCGCCACGGAACCGGTTGACCGCAAACCCCTTTATCCGCACGGCATCTTTTGGGTCGAGCACCGCCTTGGTACCGACGATCTGCGCGATCACGCCGCCCCGGTCGATGTCCCCGACAAGGATCACTGGCACCCCCGTGGCCTCCGCGAACCCCATGTTGGCAATGTCACCGGCACGCAGGTTGATCTCGGCCGGGCTGCCCGCACCTTCGATAAGCACCAGATCCGCCTCTGCCGCGATCCGGTGAAAACTGTCCAGCACCGCCGCCAACAGCTTCGGCTTTTCCCGCGCGTAGTCGCGCGCAACCATTGTCGCGTGGCGGCGGCCCTGCACGATCACCTGTGCGCCGGTGTCCGTCTCGGGCTTCAGCAGGACCGGGTTCATGTCCGTGACCGGTGACACCCGTGCCGCCCTGGCCTGCAGCGCCTGTGCGCGCCCGATCTCGCCACCGTCCACGGTCACGGCGGCGTTGTTGGACATGTTCTGGGGCTTGAACGGACGCACCCGCAGACCACGGTCGGCAAAGGCCCGTGCCAGGCCCGCGACCAGCATCGACTTGCCGACGTTGGACCCGGTGCCCTGGATCATGATCGCCCGTGCCATCACTTTTGCCGTCATAGGTTCCCTCTGCTCACCCCCGCGACAAAGCACAAAAAAACGCGCCCCGACAGGGCGCGTTTTTTTCGGGGCCGGTGCGCCTGTATCAGGCGGCGTCGGCCTGTTCGGCAGCGTGACGGCGTTCGCTTTCCTCGCGCGACAGCGCGACCGAGGTGCGCACACCCCGCGAGACGAAGTCCATCAGCCCGGTCACGACACGTTCGTTCGGGTCGATCCCGGCGCAGCTCAGCACTTCGCGGCCATCACGGGAACGGGCCCAACGAGCGATCTGCTCCGGTCCGTTGCCGTATTTCTTGTCATCGGCAATGGCATCATCCAGCGCAGCCAGAACCACAGCTGCGAACAGCTTGCGGGACCGGTTGCCCTGTTCGTTGTTGAATGCCGTGCCATCAACGAAATCTTTCATGTGTCGACCTTTGTTATTGCTCTTGCAGTTCGGGCGTGCCGCCGTTTATGGCGAAAATGTGGCGATTCGGGTCAGCAAGTTTCTCAACCCTGTTATGCGCATGTTGCATGGCTTAGCAAGGCCTTCGGATGCCGCCCGATCCCTTGTCAGGGACGGGAAGGCCAGATATAGGACCGCACTGATTGCGATCAACCCGAGTAGGCGGAAACCAGCATGCCCAAGATCAACGGTAACGAAATCCGGCCCGGAAACGTGCTTGAGCATAACGGCGGACTCTGGGCCGCGGTGAAGGTGGACCACGTCA
Source organism: Primorskyibacter flagellatus (assembly GCF_014638275.1). Classification (GTDB taxonomy): domain Bacteria; phylum Pseudomonadota; class Alphaproteobacteria; order Rhodobacterales; family Rhodobacteraceae; genus Pseudooceanicola; species Pseudooceanicola flagellatus_A. Next base: position 2,164,106 of record NZ_BMFJ01000001.1, on the reverse strand, counting down.
AGCCGGGCAAGGGCGGCGCCTTTGCCCAGGTCGAGATGAAGAACCTCCGCAACGGGTCCAAGCTGAACGAACGGTTCCGTTCCGCGGACAAGGTTGAGCGGGTTCGGCTGGAACAGAAGGACATGCAGTTTCTCTATGAAAGCGACGGCGTTCTGACCTTCATGGACACGGAAACTTACGATCAGGTTGAATTGCCTGCGGATATTCTCGGCGAACGCCGCCCCTTCCTGCAGGACGGCATGACCATCCACGTGGAGTTCCACGAGTCCGAAGCCCTGAACGCCACCCTGCCGCAGAAGGTCACCTGCAAGATTGTCGAGACGGAGCCGGTCGTGAAGGGCCAGACGGCCGCCAACAGCTTCAAGCCCGCGCTGCTCGACAACGGCGTTCGCGTGATGGTCCCGCCGTTTGTCGGCAGTGACGAGGACATCATCGTCAATACCGAGACCATGGAATACTCCGAACGCGCCTGATCGCGTGGCGCGGACCTGATCCCTCGGCTGATTCCCGCGCCCCGTCCCGTCCGACGGGGCGTCTGCTTTTCGCAGGCATGCAGCGCCGGGCTCGTGGATTCTGCATCCGGTGCATAGCTTGTGACGCGCTTTGACGTCAGGTAATTCCCGGAGAAATGCAGCATAGCCGAGGGTGCGTTGCCCTCCAATCCGGCGCTATGCGCGACCGGACGGGGTGCGGGGATACCGGCTGCGGGGCGATTGCATGAATTTTAAGCGACAGCGCTGCCACAGTACACACCGTTATCATCGGACCAGATCCGAGGATCTCCAACCGCGTGCAATCTCCGGAGACGCTCGGATCACGTCCCGGGGTGGCGATAATCAGGGGAAAGCCCGCCGTCCGCCTATCGTTCACCCGAGCGGTGTCAGCACTGCATCCCCTGCCGTCATGCCCGCCGCCACCCGGTCGAACCGCAGCCATGCCAGCGCGGTGTCCCCCGCCTGCGTAAACAGGGTGCCCGCCGGCTTACCTCCTGCTTCGACCTCCGTCCCGACCGGGGCGCTGCCGTCGATCCGTACGATCTTCAGCCCCTTCTTCAACTCCGTCTTGTGTTTCATCCGGGCGGTGACCTCCTGACCGACATAGCAGCCCTTGCGGAAGTCCACGCCGTTCAGTCTCTCGAACCCCATCTCGAGGATATAGCTCTCCGGTCCCAGCTCCACCCCGGACAGCGGCACCGCCTGCGCGACACGGATCGCATCCCAGTCCGATCCGTCATCGCCGCCATCCGGCCCGTAGAGCCGCCAGCCAAGCGCAGGATTGCGCGGGTCGATGAACGCGCCTTCCGGCGGTGTGCCGGTGCCGCGGCGCACCTTCAGGTCGGTCATCTCCACCGTGACCTTGGACCGCAGCCGGTACATCGACAGCCGCTGCAACAGCGCCGCGCCCCAGATCTCGGCCACGTCGATCAGGATCGCGTCGCCGTCCGCGACCATCAGGAAATCAGCGACCAGCTTGCCCTGCGGTGTCAGCAGGGCGGCATAGACCGGGCCGTGGTCCAGCTTGGTGACATCGTTTGTCACAAGGTTCTGCAGGAAGTCGCGGGCATCCGCCCCGCCGACCCGGAGCACGCTGCGCGCTTCGTTTCCGCCGGTGTTTTCACTTGTCATGATCCGCCTTTCCCCACATGGGTGATGGTCCCAGATATAACATCGCAGATCGCCGGCAAAACCCATGCGCGCCCCTATTTCCGTCGTCATCCCGACCCTGAACGCCGCCCGCGGCCTGCCGGGCTGTGCCGCCGCACTGATGGAGGGGCTGGACGCCGGGCTGATCCGCGAACTGATCGTCAGCGACGGGGGCTCTAGTGACGCAACAGCCGAAGTCGCCGACGCGATCGGGGCAGAGGTCGTGACCGGCCCGCCGTCGCGCGGGGGACAGATCGGGCGGGGATGCGCCATGGCCAAGGCCGACTGGCTGCTGATCCTTCACGCCGACACCCAGCTCGATCCGGGATGGGCGGCGGCGGTCGCCGACCACCTGCGCACAGGCGCCCCGGCCCATTTCCGGCTGGCATATGACGCAACCGGTGCGGGGCCGGCGATCACTGCCGCGTGGGCCAACCTGCGGTCGCGCCTCTTGGGGCTACCCTACGGCGACCAAGGCCTGCTGATCCGCGCGGAGGACCTGCACACCGCCGGTGGCGTGCCCGACATCCCCCTTATGGAGGACGTCGCCCTTGTCCGCCGCCTGCCACGCCTGACTGCGCTGCCGGCTACCGCCCGAACAAGCTTTGCCAGATACGCCGAGGAAGGCTGGCTGCGGAGAGGGAGCCGGAACCTGATCCTGCTGCTGCGGTATCTTTCCGGGACCGACCCGAGCGTTCTAGCGCAAGCCTATCGGCGGTCATCCCGTCGCTCCTGAACTGGAGGTCGTGCAGCCGCGCGTACAACCCGCCACGGTCGAGAAGCTCCTCGTGCGTGCCCTCGTCGACGACGCGGCCCGCATCCATCACCACGATCTTGTCCGCATCCCGCACGGTCGACAGGCGGTGTGCAATCACGATAACCGTGCGCCCGTGCGACAGCCGGTCAAGCGCGTCCTGAACCACCTTTTCGGACTCTGCGTCCAAGGCCGAAGTCGCCTCGTCCAGAAGCAGGATCGGCGTGTCGCGCAGAAGGGCGCGGGCGATGGCCACCCGCTGCCGCTGCCCCCCCGACAGGTTCGACCCGCGCGGACCGACCGGACTGTCGAGCCCCTGCGGCAGCTTGCCAAGGAAATCGCTGACATGGGCAGCGTCCAGCACCTCTTTCAGCCGTGCCTCCGTCACGTCGGTGCGGCCGAGCAGAATGTTTTCGCGCAGGCTCTCGTCGAACAGCGCGGCATCCTGCGACACCACCGACATGAGACCACGCAGCCCCTCCAGAGACATCGCCCCGACCGGAATGCCGCCGATCTCCACCGCGCCGGACTGCGGCTCCACCAGCCGGGCGAGCAGGTTGAACACCGTCGATTTGCCCGCGCCCGAGGCTCCGACGAGTGCTGTCGTCTTCCCGGCCTCCGCGTCCAGCGTCAGCCCGCGCAGCACGTCCTGATCCCCGTAGCTGAGCCGCACGTTCCTCAGCGTTGCGCCGGGCACACCCGCCGGCGGAGCCACCGGGTTGGCCGGGGACAGGATCGTCGGCTGCGCTTCCATCAGCTCCCGCACCCGCTCCATCGCCGCCGCGGCGACCTGCCAGACGCCCGAGACGGTGCCAAGCCGTCGCAGCGGTTCGAAGGCGAAGCCGATGGCGGTGAAGAACGCCATGAACTGCCCCACGGTCTTTTCGCCCGAAACGATCTCTCCGCCGCCGAAAATCAGCACGCCGACAAAGCCGATGCCCGCCATCACGTCGATCATGCCGGGAATGGCGGCTGTCCCGGTGGTTGCGCGCACCTCGGCCCGGACCAGATCGTCAGTGAGCTTGCCGTAACGGTCGGACTGGTACTGTTCCAGGCGGTTCAGCTTGACGGGGACGATTCCGTGGAACACCTCGTCCAGCCGCGTCGCCAGCCGTGCGCCCAGATCCCGCGCCTCGCGCGAGCGGCGGCGCACGAAGCGCTGTACCACGACCGACGGCAACACCAGCAGCGGCACGCCGACCAGCGCCACCAAAGTCCAGACCCAGTCCACCGACACCGCGACCCCCATGAGGATCACCAGCGCCACCGCGTCCCGCCCCGCACCGGTCAGCACCGCGTTCCAGACGTCGTTGATCGCCGAGACGTCGCCCTGCACGCGCTGGATCAGGAAGCCAGGGGGATGCGTCTGGTGAAACACCCCGTCCTGCGTCATCAGACGCGCCAGCAGGTCGGTCCGAATCCGCGCCGAACTGCGCTGAGAGATCCGCGCAAGCAGCACCTTCTGCGCAATCGACGCCACCGCCCGGCCAAGGAAGATCGCCAGGAACGCGCCCGCGACCCATCCGAGCGCGCCGGTATTGCCCTTGATGAAGACGTCGTCGAACATCGGCTTCATCATCCAGCTGAGCGCGCCCAGCATCGACCCTTCCAGCGCCATGAACAGCACGGCGAGCACCAGCAGCCCCGCGTGACGCCGCAGATAACCGGACCAGAGCCAGCGCAGCAGGCCCTTGGTATGGTCGCTGACCGGTGCGGGAAGGCCGGTCATGTCGCGCGCCGCCCGGCGTCGAACTCCGCCTGAAGGACGGCCGGATCATAGGCGGTGCGCACCCAGTCCTCGAACCCGATGCCGGTGCGTGCCTCGGCCAAGCCGTAGCTGTCGAGGATGTGGTCGAGTATCCCCGTCTTGGTAAATCGGAAATGCAGGTAGCGCGGCGACAGCATCCGCCGGGCCTTCTCCAGCGGCTCCCCCTCGTTCACCATCAGGTAGATCGTGCTGGCGAACCCGGCCCGGTCCGCGCCGGACTTGCAATGCATGACGAAGGGTTTCTCGATTGTCCGGAACGCGGCGATCACCGAAAGGATATCCTCCGCCGGGGCAGCGGAACGCGCCTGCAGGGTCACGTCCACCAGACCAAGGCCCAGTGCCGCGCAGCTTTCCTGTTCCACAAGGTAATGCGCCGCCCCTCCGGCCCCGCGCAGGTTCAGCACGGTGCGGATGCCAAGCGCTTTCATCTTTGCGAACCGCGCATGGGTCGGGTGGTTGGACCGGTAGACCCCCGGTGCGATCTCGAAGAAGTTGGTCCAGAGGATGCGCAGGACCGCGTGGTCAAAGAACAGGTTATAGATTGCCGCGCGCCGCCGGTTCTCCGGCGTCGACAGGTCGACGTTGAGAGAGGCGCGCAGCCCCCGTTCCCAGTCCTGTATCCGCGAAATCAGGCCCATGCGTCCCCGGTTGCCGTCCATATCCTGCCCGGTCCGTCCCGGTCTTTGCCATGTAGGGGCCCATGTAGGCGACAGAGCCGTCGCAGGCAAGCAAAGCGGGCCCTGCGCTGCCTGCAATCCGGTCCCACGGTTTGCGTTAGGTTGACCATCACCAAATATCATCCCCCTGCGATTGACCCTGTGAAAAGCCTCGCTAACACTGGCGCGGTTGAAAATTCCACAGGTGCCAGATGTCCCTTGCCGCAGGCCGCCCCTACCTTGCCATTCCCGGTCCCTCCGTCATGCCCGACGCGGTGTTGCAGGCGATGCACCAGCCCGCGCCGAACATCTACGAAGGCGATATCGTGACCATGGTGCAGGGCATGGTGCCGGACCTCAAGAAGGTCGCGCGCACCGACGGCAAAGTGGCAATCTACATCGCCAACGGCCACGGCGCGTGGGAGGCCTCGCTGACCAATATCGCCGGCCCCGGCGACAAGGTGCTGGTCTGCGTCACCGGGCGGTTCGGCCATGGCTGGGCCGACATGGCCGAAGGGCTGGGCATCACCGCCGACAAGATCGACTTCGGCACCAAGACCGGCATCGACGCCACCCGGCTGGAGGAGGCGTTGAAGGCCGACACATCCCACGAATACAAGGCCGTCCTGTTCAGTCATGTCGACACCGCGACGTCGTTGCTGAACGACCCGCGACCGCTGCGCGCCGCCATGGATGCCGCCGGACACCCGGCGCTGCTGATGGCGGACTGCATCGCCTCCATGGGATGCGAGGAATTCCAGATGGACGCCTGGGGCGTCGATATCGCCGTCACCGGATCGCAGAAAGGCCTGATGGTCCCGCCGGGCCTGTCCTTCGTCTTCGTCGGTCCGCGCGCGGAGCAAGTGCGCAAAGCCATGCCCCGCGTCTCCCGCTACTGGGACTGGACGCCGCGTATCGACCCGGATTTCTTTTACCAGTTCTTCGGTGGCACGGCGCCGACCCACCACCTCTTCGGCCTGCGTGCCTCGCTCACCCTGCTGCACGACGAGGGGATGGAGCAGGTCTGGAAACGCCATGTCACACTGGCAGAGGCCATCTGGGCTGCCTGCGAAGCCTGGTCTTCTGACAATGGGGCGCTGCGCCTCAACGTCGCCGACCGCGCCTTGCGCAGCCACGCCGTCACCGCGCTTGGCCTTGGCGAACGCAACGGGTCGGCGCTGCGGCAGTGGGTCGCAAACAACGCGGGTGTAACCCTTGGCATCGGTCTTGGCATGGAGACGAAGGAAGACCCGCGCGGCGAGGGGTTCTTCCGCATCGGCCACATGGGCCACCTGAACGCGCATATGGTCCTGGGCATGCTCGGCACGCTTGAAGCCGGGATGCAGGCCATCGGCGTTCACCACGGTCCCGGAGCCCTTGGTGCGGCGGCCAAGGTGATCGCGGCGGCCTAGCGGCGCAGCCGGTCGATCCCGAGGTTCAGCACGTAGCCCGCCGCCATCACGGCGGGCAGCCCGAACAGCGCCCAGACCACACCCAGCATCCAGAGCAGGTTGAGAAGCGCCATCCAGAGGACGGCGGTGGTATAGTCCGGGGCGGAGGCCATGCGGTGATCGTTCACGGTGCAGCGGTCCTTGTCGGGATCCTCCCTCGGATCAGTGTAGCGCGGTGTGCTGCGAGGTCATCATCTATTTCAGCAGCATGATTTCGGGGGCATTGCCGGCGCGTCCCGGGCGCGCCGTCATCCTCGGGCGCAACTGTCACCCTCGGGCCTGACCCGAGGATCTTCCCGGCATGAGATCCTTGGGTCAGGCCCGAGGATGACAGGACTGACCACAGGAGGACGCCCCGAACGAACAGGCACCTCCCGCCACAGGCCCATTCCCTCTCCCCCCGCGGGGAGAGGGGCAGGGTGAGGGGGCGGCCCCTCCGCCGCTCAGACCGTCGCCCCGACCTTGTCCCGTGCCTCGGCCAGCGCCCCGGCGAATGCCGCCTCTAGCGCTGCCATGTCCGCCGCCGTCCCGCAGCTGACCCGGATGCACCGGTCCTGAGGCGCCACGAAGGGCATGCGCACGAATATCCCGCGTGCACCCAGGGTTCCGACCATCGCCCGCGCGAGATCGCCGTTTCCGCCGCAGTCCACGGTCACGAAATTCGTCGCCGAGGGGATCACCGGCAGACCACATGCTCCGGCGATCCGTGCGATCTCTGCGCGGGAGCCGATGACCTGCGCGACCACATCCGCCAGATACGCCTGATCCGCCAGCGCCGCGAGCGCTGCCGCCTGCGCCGACCGGTTCATGCCGAAATGGTTGCGGATTTTCTCGAACGACCGGATCAGCGGTTCCGCCCCGATGGCATATCCGACCCGCGCCCCCGCCATGCCGTAGGCCTTTGAGAAGGTGCGCATCCGGATCAGCCGCTCATCCTCCACCGGCAGCCCGACAGCACAACCATCGGGCGCGAATTCCGCATAGGCCTCGTCCAGCACCAGCAGGCAGCCGTGACCCAGCCCGTCCAGCGCCGCCGCGATCTCCGCGCCGCTCCAGCAGGTGCCCATGGGATTGTCGGGATTGGCGAGGTAGACCAGCTTCGCGCCCGTTTCCGTCGCGCGGGCGATCAGGGCTGGCAGATCCTCGCGGTCGTCGCGGAAGGGCAGGGAGGTGAGCACACCGCCATAACCTGCCACATGGTAGTTGAAGGTCGGATAGGCCCCGGCAGAGGTGACGACGGTGTCGCCCGGCTCCACCACCAGCCGGACGAGGTAGCCAAGCAGCCCGTCGATCCCCTCGCCCACGACGATGTTCGTGGCGGCAACCCCGTGATGCGCGGCGAGCGCGTGGCGCAGGTCGTGGCTGGTGGAATCCCCGTATTTCCAGATCTCCGCATCCGCCGCGCGCATCGCCTCCAGCGCCTTCGGGCTGGGGCCGAAGACGTTCTCGTTGGCGCCAAGCCGGGCGTCGAAGGGCGCGCCGCGGTCGCGCTCCATCGTTTCGGGCCCGACGAAGGGCACGGTGGCAGGCAGGCTGTCGACCAGTCGGGTGTAGCGCGGCGGCATGTCGGATCCTCCTCTTCGCCCGCCGGGGCGGGTGGTGCAGATAACCCTGCGGCAGGGCAGGGGGCAAGAGCGCAGTTCCGCGTGCCGGGGGCTGGCGCTTCGCCGCGCGCGCGGGCAGGATCGCCCGGAACCGGCCGAGGGAGGACCGCCATGACCCGAGTTATCACCGAAATCCGCGACCACGTCGCCCACGTCACCCTGACCCGCGCCGACAAGATGAACGCGGTCGACCCCGACATGGCCGAGGCCATCGTCGCCGCCGGGGAGGCGCTGGTCGGCAATGACGAGATCCGCGCAGTGCTGTTGTCGGGCGAGGGCCGCGCCTTCTGCGCCGGACTCGACGTGGCGAGCTTCGGCAAGCACGCCTCGGGCGGGGACCAGACCGACCGGATCGTGAAGCGCACGCACGGAGACTCCAACCTCATGCAGGAAGTCGCGATGATCTGGCGCAAGGTGCCGGTCCCGGTGATAGCCGCCGTGCAGGGTGTCGCGTTTGGCGCGGGCTTCCAGTTGGCGCTTGGCGCGGATGTGCGCATCGCCGCGCCGGGCACGAAATTCGCGGTGATGGAGGCCAAATGGGGCCTCGTCCCCGACATGGGGGGCATGGTGCTTATGCCGACGCTGATGCGGTCGGACGTGATCCGGCTGATGACCTACACGGCCGAACCTGTCGCGGCGGAGAAGGGGCTCGATTGGGGTTTCGTGACCGAGATCGCCGATGATCCGCACGCCCGCGCACTGGAGATCGTGACGCTGATCGCGGAGAAGTCGCCTTCGGCCACCCGGCTCGCCAAGTCGCTGATTGCGCAGGCGGAAAGCGGTGCCTCCGAAGCGGAGGTTCTGATGGCGGAATCGGTCGAACAGGCCAAGCTGATCGGCGGCGCGCATCAGAAGGAAATCGTCGCTGCCAACATGGCGGGGCGCAAGCCGGTCTTCTGATACGGGTGGCCGGCGGCGATACGGGGGCCTTGCCCCCTTTGAGCTCGTTCGGGCTCAGATCCCTCGGAGTATTTTCAAGGCCAAAGAGGTTTCAGCGCGCCAGCCCGCTACGGTAGCTCGCAAAGTGCGGCCTCCAGCCGAGCAGGTCCCTCGCGCGGGCGTTGGAGACCGGGAAGGACGGGAAGCGGGGTGGCCCGCCGACCTGTGGTGTGGGGCCACCGGCAAGCGTGGCGATGTGCGTGAAAAGGTCGTGCCAGCTGACCGGGGCGTCGTCGGTGATCGCAATCGTGCTGCGGCTGTGCCAGCGGGTCACCGCGCGGGCGGTCGCGGCAGCCATGTCGGAGATGTGGATCAGGCTGACAATCTCCGACCCGTCGCCGGGCAGGGTCAGCTTGCCCGTCGCCGCCTGGGCGAACCACGTTTCGTCGAACCCGGTGCCGGGGCCGTAGAACAGCCCGCCGCGCAGGATCATCCAGTCCGTCGCGCTCGCCTGAACCGCCCGCTCCATTTCAAGCGCTGCGCGAAAGGCGCTGGCGGCGGGCCCGTCGCCCTGCGGGTCCGGGCTGATCGTGCCGTCGGTCGGGGTGGCGGAGGAGGCGATCATCGCGATGCTCTGCTGGATCAGCCGCGGCACCCCGGCCTGTTCGAGCGCCATGAGCAGCACCGGAACCCCGTCGCGCCGCAGCCGGTCGTTATCGGCGAAGGAGCCGCGTCCCGATGGCCCGGGCAGTGCGGTTGCGAGGTTGATGCAAAGCTCCGCTCCCGCCAGCCCGAGCGTCAGGCTGTCCGCATCGAAGATGTCTGCGATGCGGACCTCTGCCCCGAGCGCGCGCGCCGTTGCCGCGCGATCGGCGGACCGGACGAGGGCGGTGACGACATGCCCATCCTCCGCGAGGCGGGGTATCAGGTGGCGGGCGTAGACGCCGGTGGCGCCCAGAACGGCGATATTGCCCATCTCGATCGTTCCCTGTTTGTTCGTGGATTCAGATTGCCCGGCGGCGTGTCTGCTGGCAAGCTTTGTCCCCCCGAAATGCGAAACAGCCGGCGCTGAGACCGGCTGTTTCCATGTCTGAAAGGTCGGCCCCGGTCAGCCGGCGGCGCGTTCCTCGGGCCGGAAGTTGATCCGGTCAGAGACCGCGAAATGCCCCGCCGCAACCTTGCGCAGCTTGCCCTCGCGCAGCAGGCGGCCAAAGTAGCGCAGCCCGTCCTCACGCGAGAATTCCTCGTCCAGTGCCTGCCGTGCCTTGAACATCAGCTGCGGGCGGGTGAACTGGTCGCGCCCTTCCACGAAGGCCAGGTAGGATGCTGCCGCTTCGAGGATGTCGGGCAGGTCCACCGCGCCGACGCGGTCAGCGAATTCGTTGAACGATGCGGCATGGGCGGCGGCGGCGCGTGCGTGCGCCTCTGCTTCGTGGTCCATGTCGTCGCGGGCGGCGACAGCGTTCTCCTGCGCCTCGGCCTTCGCGGCGAGGTCGGAGACACGGACCCGGCGCGGGCGCACGGGGCGGCCCTCCGTCACGGTTTCGCGGTCGACCCGCTGCTCCGCCACCAGTTTCAGCGGGGCGGGGCGATCCTCGGCCCGGCGGGCCTGACCTTCGCTGCGCACCACCGGGCGGCGGGGGCGCACGACCTGCGCCAGGTCGTCGCGATAGGCGTCGGTTTCCTCGTCCGCATCGTCGTCCAGATCGGTCCCGGCCTGCTTTTCGGCCTTGGTCGCGGCCACGGCGGCGCGCAGATGCGCGATTGCGCTGCGGCGGCGTGTCCCGTCAGTGTCGCCAAGCTGGTTGTTGGTTTCGGCGAGGATGCGGTCCATGTCGTCATCGGCGCGACGCAGCAGGCGGCTGCGCGGATTCACTGGCGCGGCGGGCGCGTCGTCCTCTTCGTCGTCCATCTCGACATCGTCGAACTCTGCATCGGCGGCCTCGGCGTCATACTCCGCCTCTCCCCGGTCGAAATCGTCTTCGCCGTCCTCGTCTGCGGCGAAGTCGTCGGCCCATGCCTCGTCCGCGTCATCCTCTTCCGCGTCATCCGCAAAGTCGTCGGAGGCGTCACCGGCCAGGACATCGTCCTCCTCGGCCCAGAAGTCCGTGTCCTCGTCACCCTCGTCCTCGGCCACCACGTCCGCAACATCGGAGCTGCGTCCGGCGGAGTCGCGTGCGATCTCGGCTTCGAGGGCCTTCAGTTCACTCTGCAGTTCCGCCTCATCCTCGGGGCTAAGGGAGCTTTCGCCGAATTCGACCCCGGCAATGGCCGCGGACGTTTCGTCCTGATCCTCATCCTCGGCCTCGATCACGCCGTCGCGGACGGCAGCTTCGAAGTCGCTGCGCTTGACCTTGACGACACGGGCCACCGGGCGGGGCTGGGGCATAGGGGCGGTTTCGGCCACCTCGGGCGCGGCGGCCTCGTCCGCGTCGGCGATGTCCTCCGCCTCCGCCTCATCGGCGTCGGGGGTGTTGGCGATGGCCATTGCGGCGCTGAGGTCGATGTCGTCGGACTCTTCCGCGACCTCGGGTTCGAGTTCTTCGGCGACATCGTCGTCGAGGAAGGAGAAATCCATCTCTACCGCGTCGTCGGCGTCTTCCGTCTGTTCTTCGGCAACGACCGGGGCTTCCCCCACGTCGGCGTCATCTTCGGAACCCGCGTCGTCGGCCACGTCCGGCATCAGGGCGGCGGCCGGTTCGATCATGTCGGCTTCGGTTTCGAATTCCTCGGCATAGGCGCGGGCACCGGTGTCGTCGGCGTGCTGATCTTCGCTGAACCCGGCAGCCGTCATCGCCGCCTGATCGCGGGAGACCACGTCGCGGATCCGCTGCAGCTTGGCTGCGACAGAATTGGCATCCGGATGCGGCGCCGGGCGCGGCGCAGCGGGGCGGGCCGGCTGGGTTGTTGCGGTCACACGGACACGCGGGCGGGCAGGGGCGGTGCGCGGTGCGGTCACCACCACATGGCGCGCGGGGCGGGCAAGGCCCTTCGGCGTGGCGGATGCCTCTGTCTCGGGCGCGGAAACGGTTTCGTCCGCAACGGCTTCGACCGGCGCAACCTCTTCTTCCACGACATCCTCGAAGGCATCAGCCTCGGTATCTTCATCAGTGGCGACAGGCGCGCTGATCTCTTCCGGCGCGGGGGCAGGAGAGGTCACGGCTTCGGGCGCGGGGGTCTCGGCGACGGGTTCGGAAACGGGCGCGGCTGCGACCGGAGCTTCCGCAACGGGCGCATCGGCCGCCGGCGCGGCTTCATCCGTCACGGCGTCCTCGACCGGCAGGGCGGTCTTGTCCTGGCGCAGCACGATCCCGTCGTCGCTCCGGCGTGCCTCGACCCGGCGGGCGGCGGCGCGGCTGGCAAGCTGGGCCAGCAGTTCGGGATCGGGGGTCGGCGGTTCGGCACCGAAGTAGCGGTCGTCCGCAGCGAGATCGCGGAAGTATTCCGCAATCGCCTTCATGGTGGTGAAGGCGTCATCGAACCCCTCCAGCGTGCAGGAGAAGGTCCCGTAGGACACGGTCAGGATTTTGTTTGACTCAGCCACGTTGATACTCGCTTCTTGTCATGCGCCACTTGGGTGGGACTGCTCGTATTTGCCACCTCTTGCGACCAGACCATGCGACCCAACAGGTTCGAATCTAAGGAATGGGTCGTCTCATTTTGTGACAATTTCATGGTAGCTGTCCACTTTGACCCCGGATTGACGACAATGCAGCGCTCCGATCTGACCGAATTATGCCGCAACGGCCCTGAACATGTGGTGAACGCCGACCGCCCGGTCCTGATGGTCGGCGGCGCGGGAGCGGAGGCGGCAGAGGTCCTGTCCTTCCTGCGTGCGGAGCCTGCCTTGCAGGGCGCGCCGGTGGTGGCCGCGGACGGTGGCGCGGGGCTTGCGCTGGCGGCGGGTCTGACCCCGGATGCGGTGATCGGTGACTTCGACAGTCTGAAAGGGGCCGACCGCGCCCGGCTGGACCCCGCCACACTGCACCACGTGACCGAACAGGAAACCACCGATTTCGACAAGGCGCTGAGGATGACGCGCGCGCCGGTTGTCGTTGGCGCGGGCTTCCTTGGCGGGCGGATCGACCACCAGCTGGCCGCGCTGACGGTGTTGGCGCGACACCCGGACCGGCGTTGCGTGCTGGCGGGGGCGGAGGACGTGCTCTGTCTCTGTCCGCCCGACCTCACCCTGCAACTGACCGCCGGGGACCGGCTGTCGCTCTACCCGCTGGCCGAGGTTCGGGGCCGCTCCGAAGGCATCGACTGGCCGATCGACGGGCTGACCCTGCGCCCGGACGACCGCACCGGCACCTCCAACCGCGTCACCTCCGGCCCGGTGCGGCTGCGGATCGAGACGCCGGGGATGCTGCTCATACTGCCGCGCCCGGCCCTCCGCCCGCTGCTTGAGGCGCTGTCACGGTCTGCTGCGCAATGGCCCTCTCCCGCAGGATGATGTAGAGCCCGGCGGCCACGGTGATCGCGATGCCGACAGCCGCCAGCCCGTTCGGAAGGTTGCCGAAGATGGCCCATCCGATCAGCGTGGCCACCGGGATCTCGAGGTACTGCATCGGCGCCAGCGTGGCCGAGGGCGCATAGCGCAACGACCAGGTCATCAGCAGGTGCCCGAAAGAGCCGAGCACGCCGAGCATGAGGTAAATCCAGATGGCCGCGCCCGGTACGGGCACAGGCCCGATGCCCTCCGCCCCGGTGAAGAACCCGTAGGCCATGAGAGGCAGCAATAGGGCAACCGCCATGACCCCGCTGACCCCCTGCATGGCAATCGGGTCGGTCGCCTTGGCGATCCGACGCGTCACCAGCATGAACAGCGCAAAGTTCAGCGCCACCCCGAGCGGCAATAGCGCGGGCCAGCCGACATCGGCAAACGTGGGCTGGATCACCAGCAGCGTACCGCAGAAGCCGACCGCGCAGGCCGCCAGTCGCCGCCAGCCGACCTCCTCGTCCATCAGCAGCCAGCCGAGCAGCAGTAGAATGAACGGCATGACAAAGGCGATCGCCACCGTCTCCGCCAGCGGCAGGAACCTGAGCGAGGTGAACATCAGCCCGACCCCGGTGACGTGCAGGACCGAGCGCAGGAAGACGAAGAAGGTCAGCTCCCGGCTCATCGACAGCGTCCGGCCGGTGGCGAGCGCCAGCGGTATCAGGAAAAGCGCCTGCATGACAAAGCGCAGGAACAGCACCTGCACGACGGGCTGGCCGAGCTCCGGATGACCAAGCAGCTTGGCAGAGGCATCGCCAAGCGGTGCGGTCACGCAGAAACCCAGCATCAGGGCAATGCCAAGCAGCGGCTTGTCGGCAGTCATCGGCCCCTCGTTAACCTCTACGCCTGGGATCGGCGGACAGAACCATGCGATGACCGCCGCGGGCAAGGCGCTCGGGGCGGTGTGCAGCGCAATTGCGGGGCTGCATGGGCAGGTCAAGGACCCGCGTGGCTGTTGCCCGAAGGCGAACAGTTTCAGGGATTTGCAGGGATTGGGCCGGGCGCGTCCCGTGTCCGCTGCACCAAAAGCTGCCTTTGCGTCACGTGATGGCCTTTTTGCTTGGCCTCGCCCCGTTCGATTGCATACTGACGTGTACAGTCGAATTTAACTACCGGAATTCAAGATGAAATACATTCGCTCCATGGTCGCCGCGCTGGCGCTCGCTTTTGCCGCAACCTCTGCCGCCGCCGCCCCCGTCACCTACAACTGGACCGCCACGCTCACCAGCGTGACGACCTCGGCCTCCGGCATGCTGGTCGGCGACATGATCAGCGGCTACGTGACGCTCGACAGCGATCTGGGCAAGGCGGCGCCCACGTCGAACTGGCAACGATACAACGCCCCCGCTATCCTGGACTTCTATGTGTCGAGCCTCGGAACAATCGCCATCTCGGGGGAATCCTTCGCGTCCACCTATGACAACTATGTCTACTACTCCTACCCCTACACGTCCCGGCAGGACGGAATGTTTGTCCGCGCCAACCCCGATTCCAACGTGTCGACCTTCGTCCAGATCAACGTGCTCAACAATGCGGGTGATACGACGGTGACGGATACGCTGGAATTCGGCGAACCCTTCAACCTGGCCGCGGCCAATTCGGCCAAGGTCTTCTTCCGCCTCTCCGGCGAGTATGCCGAGGCGAACGTGACCACTTTCGAACTTTCTGCAATCCCGCTGCCCGCCACCGGGCTGGCGCTGCTTGGCGCGCTCGGCGGTTTTGCCGCTTTCCGCCGCCGCAGCTGAATGCAAGGGCTGACGCGCCCCGGACCCCGCGGGCGCGTCAGCAGTTCGGGACGTTGACGGCGAGCCCGCCGAGCGAGGTCTCCTTGTATTTCTCGTGCATGTCCGCCCCGGTCTGGCGCATCGTCTCGATCGCCGCATCCAGCGGCACCAGATGCGACCCGTCCCCGCGCAGCGCCAGAGAGGCCGCGCTCACCGCCTTGATCGCGCCAAGCGAGTTCCGTTCGATACAAGGCACCTGAACCAGACCCGCGACCGGATCGCAGGTCATGCCGAGGTGATGCTCCAGCGCGATTTCCGCCGCATTCTCGATCTGCTCCGGCGTACCACCCAGCACCGCGCAGAGCCCCGCCGCAGCCATCGCCGCCGCCGACCCGACCTCGGCCTGGCACCCGGCCTCCGCGCCGGAGATCGAGGCGTTGAACTTCACCAGCCCTGCTATCGCCGCCGCCGTCAGCAGGAACTCCGGCACCCGTGTTTCGGATGAGCCCGGCACATGGTCGAGGTAGTAACGTATTACTGCGGGCACCACCCCCGCCGCCCCGTTGGTGGGGGAGGTCACCACTTGCCCTCCGGCTGCATTCTCCTCGTTCACCGCCATGGCATAGACGCCGATCCAGTCGTTGATGACGTGCGGCGCGGTCAGGTTGCGCCCGCGCTCCTCCTTCAGCTTGGCGAGGATCCCCGGCGCACGCCGCCGCACATTCAGCCCGCCGGGCAGGATCCCTTCGCTGGCCAGCCCCCGGTCCATGCAGTCCTTCATGACCTTCCAGATCCGGTGCGTCCCCTGTTTCAGCGCGCCGGTGCTCCGCGCCGCCTCGTTCCGCTCCTTCATCTGTGCGATGGTCAGACCGGAGGCCTTCGCCATATCGAGCATCTCCGCCGCCGTCTTGAAGGGGTAGGGGACGGCGCTTCCTTCGGCCTCCGCCTTGCCGGACTCAAGTTCCGCTGCGGTCAGGACAAAGCCGCCGCCGATGGAGTAGTAGGTTTCGGACAGGATCACGTCGCCCTGCCGGTCCAGCGCGTCGATCACCATGCCGTTCGCGTGGCCGGGCAGGGACCGTTCATAGTCAAAGCGCAGGTCCTTGTAGGGATCGAAGGCCAGCGGAGACAGGTCCCTCGGCGCAACCGTCTTCGTCTTGGCGATCGACAGCAGCGTCGCCTCTGCGGCGTCCGCGTCGAACGTGGCGGGCAGGAACCCGGCGAGGCCAAGGATCACCGCCCGGTCCGTCGCATGCCCCTTGCCCGTAAAGGCCAGCGATCCGTGCAGGGTCGCGCGCACGCCATGGGCCGTGAACGGCGCCCCGCGCAGCCGGTCGAGGAACCGCCCGGCAGCGATCATCGGCCCCATGGTATGCGAGGACGACGGGCCGACACCGATCTTGAAGACCTCGAAGACAGACAGAAACATGGGCAGGGTCCTTCAGGAGTATTTCCCCGACCCTGCCGCATCGCCACGCGCCCGCGCCACCGGAAACGACGTAAGATCGCGGCGAAACGGCCCTGCATGACGGCGAAACGGGACAGGGGCGGGAAAAGGGGGCGATTCACGCTCGCCTCCGGGCCGGGTGCACCCTATAAGCCCACGCAACATCCGACCGAGGAGATTGACGATGTCCGGAGAACTGTCCCCGATCGACAAGGCCAAGTTCGTGGCGGCCAAGCGCTCCGTCGACTTTGTCGAACACGGGATGCGCGTCGGGCTCGGCACCGGGTCGACGGCCGCCTGGATGGTGCGCTGCCTCGGAGAGATGGTTCGCGAGGACGGACTCAAGATCAAGGGCGTGCCGACGTCGACCCGCACCGCGCAACTCGCGCGCGAGGTGGGGATCGAGGTGATCTCGCTCGACGAGGCGAAGTGGCTGGACCTCACCATCGACGGCGCGGACGAATTCGACGGCGACCTGAACCTGATCAAGGGCGGCGGCGGTGCGCTGCTGCAGGAAAAAATCGTCGCGACGGCCAGCGACCAGATGATCGTGATCGCGGACATCGGCAAGCAGGTCGACCACCTTGGCGCCTTCCCGCTTCCTGTAGAGGTCATCCCCTTCGGCTGGCAGACGACACAGGCGCTGGTGGAGGAGACGCTGATCTCCATGGACGTGCTCGGACGCAATTCGACCCTGCGCATGAACGGCGCGCGGCCCTTCGTGACGGACGAGGGCAACTACATCCTCGACCTGCACCTCAACCGTATCGGAGAGGCGCGCCAGCTGGCCATGGTTCTGAACCAGATGCCGGGCGTGGTGGAGAACGGGCTGTTCATCGACATCTGCGACTCCGTCATCGTCGGTTATGGCGACGGCCGGGTGGAGGTGCGTGATATCAACGCCGGCACGGTGGAGGAAAGCCGTCTGGATTTCCTCGAGGACGACAACCTGTTCTCCGATCTCAGCGACTGAGGCGGCGGCGCCCGCTCGGGAGTATTTCGGGTAAGATGAAGCAGGTCGCTTGCGCTGGCCTTACCTCTCCCCATGTGGGATAGGACATCCGACGGCAAGATGAGGCAGCGATGAGCGATTTCGACTACGACTTGTTTGTGATCGGCGGCGGATCCGGCGGCGTGCGCGCGGCGAGGGTCGCAGCCGGGGAGACCGGCGCGAAGGTCGCCATCACGGAGGAGAGTCGCTATGGCGGCACCTGCGTCATCCGTGGCTGCGTGCCCAAGAAGCTGATGGTCTTCGCCTCCGGATACGGCGGCATGGTCGAGGATGCGCGCGCCTATGGCTGGGAGATCGGCGAGGCCGCGTTCAAGTGGGACAGCTTCCGCCCGAAACTGGAGTCCGAGCTAGACCGCCTGGAAGGTGTTTACCAGCGCCTGCTCGATGGGTCGGGCGTGGACCGCTTCGATCAGCGCGCCCGGGTGGCGGACGCTCATACCGTCGAACTGGCCGACGGCACCCGCAAGACCGCGAAGCACATCCTCGTCGCCACCGGCGGCCGCCCCGTGCGCCCCGATCTGGAGAACGCCGACCTCGGCATTGTCAGCGACGACATCTTCCACCTGCCCGAACTGCCGAAGTCCATGCTCATCGTCGGCGGCGGCTATATCGCCTGCGAATTCGCCGGCGTCCTCAACGGCATGGGTGTCGAGGTCACGCAATACTACCGGGGTGCGCAGGTCCTGCGCGGCTTCGACGACGAGGCGCGCGGGCTGGTGGCCGAGGAAATGAAATCCCAGGGCATCGACCTGCACTGCGGCACCGACATCATCGAGATGAACAAGGACGGCAAGGGCATCCGCGTCAAGGCGACCAACGGTTCGGAAAAGGTTTTCGACCAGGTGCTTTTCGCCACCGGCCGCCGCCCCAACACCGACGACATGGGGCTGGAAGAGGCCGGCGTGAAGCTGGGCCGCAAGGGAGAGATCGTCGTGGACGACTACTCCCAGACCTCCGTGCCGTCGATCTACGCCATCGGCGACGTGACCGACCGGGTGAACCTGACCCCCGTGGCCATCCGCGAGGGCATGGCCTTTGTCGAAACCGTCTTCCGGGGCAATCCGACCCCGGTGGATCACGACCTGATCCCGACGGCGATCTTCACCCAGCCCGAGATGGGCACTGTCGGCCTGTCGGAAGAGGCCGCGCGCGACCAGGAACCGGTCGAGGTTTATGCAACCTCCTTCCGGCCCATGCAGACGGCGTTCGCGGAGCGCACCGACCGGGTAATGATGAAGCTCATCGTCAGCAAGGAAACCCGCAAGGTCCTTGGCTGCCACATCGTCGCCCCGCAGGCCGGAGAGATGATTCAGCTCGCCGGGATCGCGGTGAAGATGGGCGCGACGAAAGAGGATTTCGACCGGACCGTGGCGGTGCATCCGACCATGGCGGAAGAGATCGTGACGATGCGCAAGCCGACCCGCACAACTTGATTTTCGGCCCCGGATGACCAGTTTGGGGCATAGGTAAGACGACAAGAGTAACGAAAAGGACTGACATGGCTGGTAATTCGGGCGGCCCCTGGGGGGGCGGCGGCAATTCCGGCGGCGGGCGGCAGCAGCCGCCTTCCGGAGGGGGAGGGGGCGGACGTCGTCCCGACGGGGACAAACCGCAGATCCCGGACATCGAAGACCTGATGCGCAAGGGCCAGGACCAGCTGCGCGTGCTTATGGGCGGGCGCGGCAACGGCGGAACTGGCGGCACCGGCGGCGGCGGTGGCTTCGGCGGCCCGAAGCTCAGCGGCGGCACGATCCTGATCGGGCTCGGCATCGCCGTGGCCCTCTGGCTCGCGGCCAGTTTCTACACCGTCAAGCCCGAAGAAAAATCGGTCGAACTTTTCCTTGGCGAATATTCCTCCACCGGCAATCCGGGGCTGAACTTCGCGCCCTGGCCGCTTATCACCTACGAGGTCATTCCGGTGACCCGCGAACAGACCGAAGACATCGGCACCGGCGGACAGCTGGACGATGCGGGCCTGATGCTGACCGGGGACGAGAACATCGTCGACATCGACTTCCAGGTGGTGTGGAACATCACCGATCCGGCCAAGTTCCTGTTCAACCTGCGCGATCCCCGCATGACCATCCGGGCCGTGTCTGAATCCGCCATGCGCGAGATCATCGCGCAGTCCGAACTGTCGCCGATCCTCAACCGGGACCGGGGCGCCATCGCCGGACGGCTTCAGGACCTGATCCAGTCCACGCTCGACAGCTACGACTCCGGCATGAACGTGGTCCGTGTGAACTTCGACAAGGCCGACCCGCCGCAGCAGGTGATCGACGCCTTCCGCGAAGTGCAGGCTGCCGAACAGGAACGCGACCGGCTGGAAAAGCAGGCCGACGCCTATGCCAACCGGGTTCTCGCCGGGGCCCGCGGTGAAGCCGCGCAGGTGCTGGAAGAGGCGGAGGGCTATCGCGCCCGCGTCGTCAACGAGGCCGAGGGTGAAGCCAGCCGCTTCTCCGCCGTTCTGGAGGAATACTCCAAGGCGCCCGAGGTCACGCGCAAGCGGCTTTATCTCGAAACCATGGAAGAGGTGCTGGGCCGGGTCGACAAGATCATTCTGGACGACACCTCGGGCAACGGCGTGGTGCCCTACCTGCCGCTGAACGAACTGACCAATCGGAACGCGCAGCGTCCGGCCGCCACCAACTCGGCAGGGGGGAACTGAGCATGAAACGCACTGCCATCATTCTTCCCGTGCTGGTCGTGGCCGCCGTGATCGGCCTCAGCTCCATCTTCATCGTGGACGAACGCGAACGCGCGCTGGTGCTCCAGTTCGGCCGCGTCGTGGACGTGAAGCAGGAGCCGGGGCTCGCCTTCAAGGTGCCGCTGATCCAGGAAGTCGTGCGGTATGACGACCGCATCCTCAGCCGCGATACCGCTGCGCTCGAGGTTACGCCGCTGGACGACCGCCGCCTCGTGGTCGACGCCTTCGCGCGCTACCGCATCACCAATGTCGAACAGTTCCGTCAGGCGGTTGGTGTCGGCGGGATCGGTGCGGCGGAAAGCCGGCTGGATTCGATCCTGCGCTCGCAGATCCGGGAGGTGCTCGGCTCCGTCGCGTCCAACGACATCCTCTCGGCCGACCGGGCCGCGCTGATGCAGCGCATCCGCAACGGCGCAGTGAACGAGGCGCGCAACCTCGGCCTGGAAATCATCGACGTCCGGCTCAAGCGTACCGACCTGCCGCGCGAAAACCTCGACGCCACCTTTGCCCGAATGCGGGCGGAGCGGGAACGCGAGGCGGCGGACGAAGTCGCGCGCGGGAACGAGGCCGCGCAGCGCATCCGCGCCCAGGCCGACCGGACGCAGGTCGAGATCGTCTCGGACGCCCGCCGTCAGGCCGACATCGTGCGCGGTCAGGCGGATGCCCGCCGCAACGCCGTGTTTGCCGAAGCCTTCGGCAAGGACCCGGAGTTTTTCGATTTCTACCGCTCCCTCGCCGCATACCAGAAGGCGCTGCAGGCCGGGAATTCGACTATGGTCATCAACCCGGACAGCGAATTCTTCACCTATCTGAAGAACACCGGTGGCGCTGGCGGCGCGGCGGCCCCCGCCGCGGCCCCGGCATCCGGGGCTTCGCAGCAGACGGAGGAGCAAACCACCGGCGAAGCCGCTGAACCGGCAACGGAACAGACGCCGCAACCGGCGCCTGCGTCGGAATGATCGGACATGCCGCCATGGCCGTCGGGCTGGTTTTGATTGTGGAGGGGCTGGCCTATGCGCTGGCCCCTTCGCTTGTCGAACGCCTGCTGGAGGCGATGCGGGCGATGGCGGAGGATCAGCGCCGCGTGCTTGGACTCGGCGCACTGGCCGCGGGTGTCCTGCTGGTCTGGGTCGCCAAGATGCTGGGCGCATGAGCGGCCACGGTTACATCCCCATCACGCGCCTTTGTGCGCACGCGATTGGCTTTGAGTTGCGCGAAAGAGCGCCTACATTGCATGACAGGACAGAGGACGCGCCCCCGTGCGGCACGTCAATGACACACCTATCAAGAGGAGATACGGGAGTGAACACTCAGGCAATTTCCCGCCCCGGCCGGGCCATCGCGGACAGGCGCGTGGCCCTGTCCCCGCGGGCCTTCTGGACCCTGACGCTGGCGGCGCTGCTGGTCCTGACGCAGGCGCTTCAGGCCATGGCCCGCCCCGAAAGCTTTGCCGATCTGGCGGACAAGTTCAGCCCCTCGGTCGTGAACATCACGACCTCCACCATGGTGGCTGGCCGCGAACAGGGGTCGCCGATCGTGCCCGAAGGCTCGCCTTTCGAGGACTTCTTCAAGGAATTCCAGGACCGCAACCGCGGTGACCGCGCCCCGCGCCGGTCCTCCGCGCTCGGCTCCGGGTTCGTGATTTCCGAAGACGGCTACATCGTCACCAACAACCACGTGATTGCCGGTGCCGACGAGATATCGGTCGAATTCTTCAACGGCTCCACGCTGGATGCCAAGCTGATCGGCACCGACGAAAAGACCGACATCGCCCTGCTGAAGGTTGAGGCCGATGCGCCGCTGCCCTTCGTGAACTTCGGTGACAGCGACGTCGCCCGGGTCGGCGACTGGGTCGTGGCCATGGGCAACCCGCTTGGCCAGGGCTTCTCGGTCTCCGCCGGGATCGTGTCGGCCCGCAACCGTGCGCTGTCGGGCACCTATGACGACTACATCCAGACCGACGCCGCCATCAACCGCGGCAACTCGGGCGGCCCGCTTTTCAACCTCGACGGAGAGGTCATCGGGGTGAACACCGCGATCCTCTCGCCGAACGGCGGCTCCATCGGCATCGGCTTCTCCATGGCGTCCAACGTCGTGAAGGGTGTCGTCGATCAGCTGAAGGAATTCGGTGAAACCCGCCGCGGCTGGCTCGGCGTGCGCATCCAGGACGTGACCGAGGACATGGCCGACGCCATGGGCCTGCCGGATGCCGCCGGTGCGCTGGTGTCCGACGTGCCGGAAGGGCCTGCGATGGATGCGGGCATGAAGGCCGGTGACGTTATCACCAACTTCGACGGGGTGGACGTGGCCGATACCCGGGGTCTGGTCCGTCAGGTCGGCGCAACCCAGGTCGGCAAGACCGTGCGCGTGACTGTCTGGCGCGACGGCAAGACCGAGACGCTGAAAATCACGCTCGGCCGTCGCGAAGAGGCAGAGGCCGAAGCCGTCCCCGCCGCCCAGCCCGGTGCCGAAACGCCGATGGAAAAGGACCTGATGGGCATGTCCCTGTCCTCCATCACGCCGGAACTGGCCGAACAGCTTGGCCTTGACGCCGGTGCCTCCGGCCTTGTTGTGCGCGACGTGGATCAGGCTTCCGAAGCCTATGAAAAGGGTCTGCGCGCCGGTGACCTCATCACCGAAGCCGGTCAGCAGACGGTCGAGTCGATCACCGATCTGGAGGACCGGGTGGCGGAGGCGAAGGATGCCGGACGCAAGTCGATCCTGCTGCTGATCCGCCGCGAAGGGGAGCCGCGTTTCGTCGCCCTGCCGATCCCGGAGTAATCCGCACCCCAAACTGACAGAGAGGGCCGCGCCGCATGCGCGGCCCTTTTGCATGGCCCGGCGGATTTCTTCGCTATCCGCCCCCACGGAAAATTGACACCGCCCGGAAGTCGCGATTCAAGTAGCCGCAACGTTTGAACGGGGTCGGAGCAGGTTATGGGTCACAACTGGGGTCTTACGGCGGTGTTTCTGGCCGCGCTCACGGGCTGCGGCACCACCTATGAACTCCCCTCCGTCGGTGACGACCAGAATGCCCGCGCCAGCCGGATGTTCGCCGAGGCCCGCGCCGACACCAGCCGCGCCACGCTGTCCACCTCATCGGCCGAGGCGCGGTTCAACCGGGTCTCGCAGCGGGTCGCACCCGTGGGGCGGTCCACCTGCGAACAGATGCTGGCCGACCGCCCCGGTTTCAACTGCAACGTCGACATCCAGATCGACCGGCAGATGACCGACCGCAATGCCTACTTCACGTACAAGTCGGGCGCGCCGGTGATCCGCGTGTCCATGCCGCTCCTGCAGGACACCGGCAGCGACGACGAGGCCGCCTTTGTCATCAGCCACGAATACGGCCACCTGATCGGCCGCCACATCGAAAAGCAGCAACAGCAGATGGTCGCCGGAGCGCTTATCCTCGGCGGTCTCGCGGCGGCCGTCGGCGCGCAGGGCGGGGGCGGCTACAACCGCGACCTCGTGAATGCCGGCGTGGAGATCGGAGCCACCGCCGGCGGGGTCGCCTATTCCCAGAGCTACGAACTGGAAAGCGATACCATCGGCACCCGCATCGCCCATTCCGCCGGCTACGATCCGGTCGTCGGCGCCCGCTTCTTCGCCCGGCCGGAGGCCGCGCAGACCACGCAGGGCCAGCTGTCCTTCTGGGGAACGCACCCGCCGGACGAGAAGCGATTCGCAACCGTTCTTGCGACGGTTGATCAGATCAACGCCAATGTCGGGCTGAAGCGCACCGCCAAATAGTCGGCAACGATCCGCCAGATTTGTCTGACAGACCTGCCCGATTGTCGTTCGCCCGGCGACTGTTGCGGATCTGACACAAAAATTATGTCCCGAATCGGAAACGATTCGTTGCCTTAGTTCGGACTCAGTTTGCGGTTAACCAGTTTCACAAAGCAGTCAAAACACAACAAACGGGTAACGTCATGCAACTCTCCGGGACAGGATTGGTGGCCCTCTGGGGCAAGTTGGGTGGGTCTGGAACAACGCTGGCCATGGGGGCGGCAGGCACCGCGCTCTGGGGCTCGCTCGCCTATTTCTCGATGGTCGGTTTCAGCGGCAGCAGTGGCGGCACCGGCGCGCCGCTCGCCTCCAACGACTTGTACTACCGCATGGAACTGCCCGAGCGCGTGCTTCTTGAAGGATGCAAGAACAACTACGGCGGAAGCCAGTGCACCGATCAGGCCTGGGCCATCCTCGCCGCGAACGCGGACAAGGCGCGCACGCCGATGCCGGACTCGCTGGCCGGTGCGCTTCCTGTACCGCTCTGGAACGATCTTTCGGTGCGCCACGCCGCGACCGAACCGACCTGCGCCGATGCCTTGAACAAGGGGCTGCCGGAGTGGGTAGGGGCCATGGCCGCCTCCTCCAAGGGGCCGCACGTCGCCGTGCTTCCCGCCCGCTACACCGCCTGCCAAGGCATCGCCGCCGGGATCGACCCGATGCGGGAACATCGCCTGTTCTGGTACATGGACGGCGACAAGGTCCTGGCGCAGGTCCAGTGCACCGTTCCCGGCAGTTACTCGGACCCCTATTGCCAGCTGACGGCCTATCCGGAGAACGGCGCGCAGGTCGCCTCCTTCGCCCGTCTGCCCGCCGGCAACGTGGAGGACATCATCGCCCACGCTCCCGAGATGCTGGCGGCGCTGCAGTACAACCTGCCCAAGGAGATCGCCGCGCTGACCGACCTCGACCTTCTCGACGGGCCCTTCATGGTCGACCGCACCGCCGCCGCCGCCGCGCGGGACCTGCGCGAGAGCGTGAAGTAAGCAAAGAACTGAGACCCCGGACCCGGCGGCGCGAACTATGCGTCGCCGGGTTTCACATCGACGACGGCCAGTCCCAGCTTCCGGGCCGCCGCCAGCGACAGGATCCCGCTGTCCAGCCCGAGCGGCGCCTGATAGCCGCGCACCGCATGCCGCGTCGGCCGGTCCATCATCCCGTTGATCTGTCCGCCATAAAGCCCCCGCGCCGCCAGCGCCCGTTGGAGAGAGGCGACGAGGTCCGGGGTCAGCTCATGCTGGCAGGGGGTGCGGAACCACAGCTCCCGCCGTTCCTTGACAATGCTTTGCCGGGTTTCGGTCTTGTAGACCGCGGGCATTTCCACCGTCCCGTCCGAACGGACCTGCGCCGGCTGCAGCAGGATCTGCTCCGTCACCGTCTCGATCACCGCGGGCGTCGCCTCGCGGCCCCAGCAGGCGCCGGGCGGGGAGCCGGGCGGCGGGGCGGATCTTATCTGGATGATCTCGGGCTCACCAACGCCGGGCACGGGCAGGGGCATGCCACATCCCGCAAGAAGAGGCAGAACGACAAGGGCCACGGCTCCGGCACGCGCGGACCGGCTGCGTCTGTTCATCGGGATGCCTTTTCTGCTCGCCCGGGTCTTGGGCCCGTTTCGCGCATGATACCCCGTTTTGCCCTGTCAAGGAAGAGCCAGAGGGTCCACCTCTCCCGGTCCGCCGGCGCGCAGCAGGTCGTCCAGCATGGCCGAGATGTCCTCCACATGCTCCGCGATGATATGGGTCACCTCGTTCTCCCGCTGAAGCCGCCCGGTCACCCGCAGCATCCGCCCTGCGATCACCGCCCGGCGGAACTGTTCGTAGAGCTTGCGCCAGACAATGACGTTCACCACGCCGGTTTCGTCCTCCAGCGTGACAAAGATCACGCCCTTCGCGGTGCCGGGTCTCTGCCGCAGGATCACCAGCCCCGCCACCGTGACCCGCGCCCCCTGCGGTGGCAGGTCCAACATGTCGGCGGGCAGGCAGGCAGGCGGACGCGGCCAGGGATAGGGGTCGGGCTGGCGGGGATCGGGAAAGGGCGGGGGCGTCTCTTCGCTCATGAGGGAACAATTAGCGAACATGTTGCGATTTCACAAGCCTGTGCGCGGCTGCGCAGCAAATGGGCTGGAACGCCCCGCCCTCCGCCGGTATTGACGGAAACGGACAAGGCCAGGGAGACGACATGGCGAAGATCACCTATATCGAGCACAACGGCACCGAGCACACCGTCGACGTCGCCAACGGCATGACCGTCATGGAAGGCGCCCGCGACAACGGCATTCCCGGGATCGAGGCCGATTGCGGCGGCGCCTGCGCCTGCTCTACCTGCCACGTCTATGTCGCACCCGACTGGGTCGGCAAGCTGCCCGAGAAGCAGGACATGGAGGAAGACATGCTCGACTTCGCCTATGAGCCCGACCCGGTCCGCTCGCGCCTCACCTGCCAGCTCAAGGTGACCGACGCGCTCGACGGTCTCGTCGTGCAGATGCCTGAAAAGCAGATCTGATCGCGTGCCGGGCAGGGCGCGGCGCGGCGCTATCCGCCTGTGGTCCGGTCACGCCCGCAGTGCCGGGCTGGCGGCAGGCATCTGGCTGTTGGCGCTGACCCCGGCCCTGGCCGCCCCGCTCATCACCGCCGCCGCCTATGCCGACCCGACCGACCGCTACGACCACGGTGTGCTGGGCGACAGCATCGAGCACGCCACGCTTGTCCTGACGCTGGAGGACGGCAGCGAGCGCCGCTTCTCCCTTCCCGACACGATGGTCTTCGAAGACACGGCCCCCCGTCTCGCCGATATCACGGGCGACGGCACGCCCGAGGTCATCGCCGTCGAAAGCTCCCTCACCGAAGGGGCGCGCCTTGCGATCTACACCGCCGACGGCCGCTTCGTCGCCACCGCCTTCATCGGCCAGCCGCACCGCTGGCTCGCCCCGGTCGGCGCAGCGGATTTCGACGGCGACGGCCGGATCGAGATCGCCTATGTCGACCGCCCCCATCTCCTTGAAACCCTGCGCCTCGTCCGGCTCGAAGGCCGGGAGCTGCGCGAAATCGCGGCCCTGCGCGGTGTCACCAACCACCGCATCGGCTGGAATTACATTGTCGGTGGCGTCCGCACCTGCACCACCCGCCCCGAGATCATCCTCGCCACCGGGGACTGGAGCACGAACCTTTCGGTCTATTGGCGTCCGGACCAGTCCCGGCTCGACACCCGCGCAGAGGGGCGCTTTACCGGCGCCGCGAGCATGGACAAACTCCTGCACTGCGAAGGCTGAACCGGCTTTCATCTTGCCGGAAGTATCCTCGGGGGTGAACTGGCCGACAGGCCAGGAGGGGGCGGACAGCCCCCTTTGCCCTCAGCCCAGAACGCGCCATCCGATGTCTGACCGCGAGAACCCCTCCGGCCAGTCCACCGCCGCGACCATCGCATAGGCCCGCTCCCGTGCCTCGGCGAGGGTGGCGCCCCGCGCCGTCGCGTTCAGCACGCGCCCGCCATTGGCCAGCACGCGTCCGCCCTCGGCCCTTGTCCCCGCGTGGAAGCAGACCTCCCATGACGTGACCGGCAGGGCGTCCAGCCCCCGGATTTCCGTTCCCTTGGCATAAGCACCCGGATAGCCCTGGGCGGCCAGAACCACGGTCATCGCATGGTCGTCCGCCCAGTTGACACGCGCCTCGGCCAGCCGGTGTTCCGCCGCCGCATGCATCAGGTCCAGCGCCTGTGCGCCAAGCCGCAGCATCAGCACCTGGCACTCGGGATCGCCGAAGCGGCAGTTGTATTCCACCAGCCGCGCTTCGCCGTCCTTGATCATCAGCCCAACGTAGAGCACGCCCTCATAGGGCATCGCCCGCTTCGCCATCTCGGCCAGGGTCGGGCGCACGATCCGTTCCATCACCTGGTCCTGCAGCGCCTGTGTCAGCACCGGGGCAGGGGAGTACGCCCCCATCCCCCCGGTATTCGGCCCCCGGTCGCCGTCATAAGCCCGCTTGTGGTCCTGCGCCGTGCCGATGGGCAGCGCATCCGTTCCGTCGCAGAGCACGAAGAACGAGGCCTCCTCGCCCTCCATGAACTCCTCGATCACCACCTCGGCCCCGGCCGCACCGAATTCGCCGCCAAACATGTCGTCGATGGCCGCCAGCGCCTCGTCCTCGGTCATCGCGACGATCACACCCTTGCCCGCGGCCAGACCGTCGGCCTTGACGACAATCGGAGCGCCCTGGGCCCGGATATGATCCTTCGCCGGTCCTGCCTCGGTGAAGCGCGCATATCCGGCGGTCGGCGCGCCCGAGGCGTCGCAGATCTCCTTGGTGAAGGCCTTGGACGCCTCCAGCCGCGCGGCCTCCCGCGAGGGACCGAAAACCAGAAACCCGCCTTTTCGCAGGTGATCCGCGACCCCCGCGGCCAGCGGAGCTTCGGGGCCGACGATGATGAAATCTATCGAGTTGTCCTCGCAAAACACCGCCACCGCACCCCCGTCGAGGATATCCAGATCCGCACATTCCGCGATCCCGGCGATCCCGGCATTGCCCGGCGCCACGATCAGCTTGTCGCATTTCGGGTTCTGCAGCACGGCCCAGGCCAGCGCATGTTCGCGGCCGCCGCCGCCAAGGATCAGGATGTTCATCAGGGGCCCCCGGTTGGATCAGACGCGGTTCTAGGCACGCCCGCCGCGCTTGGCAACTAGAGGCTCGCCGCCGCCCGCGCCGCCTGATCGTAGCTTCCCGAAATCGCCCGCAGCAACGCCGCCAGCCGCGACATCTCTTCCGGGTCCACGCCGGTCGCCTTAAGCCCCCGGATCAGCAGAGCCTCGCGCACCTCTCCGTAACGGGTGCACAGCTCGGCCCCCTTCGGCGTGATCGCGACCGTCTTCTCCTTGCCCTTGCGCCCGGTCTCGACCAGTTCGCGCTCTCCCAGTTTGCGCAGGGCGTAGGTGACCAGATGCGTGTCCTCCACGTTCAGCACAAGGCAGATGTCGGCCAGTGTCTTCGGCCTCTCGCGGTGATGTACCAGATGCAGGATCAGGATCTCCAGCGGCGCCATCCCCGGCTCTCCGGCGGCGGCCATGCACCGGGTCATCCAGCGATGGAAGGCGTGGTTCGCCATGGTGAGCGCAAACTCCATCTCCGAACTCTCGGGCAGGGCCGAGCGGGCAAGATGGGCGGAACTGACCACGGGGCCTATCGTCATGCGCTCCCGGCTCATTTCGACAACATCGTCCCGGGCAGCCAGAGCGCGATTTGCGGGAAGACCGACAGGATCGCCACCGCCACCACCAGCAGCGCGAAGAAGGGCGCGGCATAGCCCGCCAGCGTCAGGATGTCCCGCCCGGTGATCTTCTGAAGCACGAACAGGTTGAACCCGACCGGCGGTGTGATCTGGCTCATCTCCACGACCAGAACGAGGAAGACGCCGAACCAGATCGGGTCGATCCCGACCGCCGTGACCATCGGCAGGATGATCGACACGGTCAGCACCACGATGGAGATCCCGTCAAGGAACATCCCCATGACGATGAAAAACACCGTCAGCGCTGCGAGCAGGGCGTAAGGCGACAGCCCCATCCCGCCGATCCACCCGGCGAGCGCGCGCGGAATGCCCGTGTAGCCCATGGCGACCGTCAGGAAGGATGCGCCCGCGAGGATGAACGAGATCATGCAGGTCGTGATCGTCGCCGCCCGGAGGGCATCGAAGAACGCCGCCCGGCTCATCGCCCCGGTGGCCGAGGCGAGGATCAGCGCCCCCGCCACCCCGATCACTGCCGCCTCGGTCGGAGAGGCGACACCGGCATAGATCGACCCGATCACCGCCACGATCAGCCCGACGACCGGCAGGAGCCGCAGCAGCGCGGCGAAACCCTTGCCGTCATCCACGGGTTCCTCCGCCGGCATCTTCGACGGGTTCAGCAGCGTCCAGATCGCGATATAGCCGGAAAACAGAAGGGCCAGCATCAGTCCCGGTACAAGGCCGGCAAGGAACAGCCGCGCGATGGATTGCTCTGTCGCCGCGCCGTAGACGATCAGGATGATCGACGGCGGGATCAGGAAGCCGAAGGTGCCCGATCCAGCCAGCGTGCCGATGGCCATGCGTGCGTTGTAGCCCCGCGCGGTCAGTTCCGGCACCGACATCCGCCCGATGGTCGCCGTGGTCGCGGCCGAAGACCCTGACACGGCCGCAAACAGCGCGCAGCCCAGCACGTTCACATGCAGAAGCCGCCCGGGCAGGCGGCGGGTAAAGGGGGCGAGCCCTTCGAACATGTCCGAGGACAGGCGCGACCGGACAAGGATCTCTCCCATCCAGATGAACATCGGCAAGGATGTCAGGTCCCAGATCGTCAGCCCGCCCCAGACCTTGGTGGCGAAGACAAGGCTCACCGGGGCCGAAGACGCCGCCATCATGGCGACCAGCCCGACCGCGATCAGCGCGAAGCCGATCCATAGCCCCGCCGCCAGAACCGCAAACAGGACGACCACCAGCAGGGGGGCGAGCGTGGCGATTTCCATCAGCCCTCTCCCCCTTCGTTGGCGGCATAGGTCGGCTCACCGCCCCGCGTCAGCGTGACCATCGCGTCGATCAGTGCCACCGCCAGCAGCACCAGCCCGAAGGTCATGACGCCCTGCGGGATCGCCAGCGGCACCTTGACCATGCCGTAGCTGACCGCGTCGAACTTGATGGAGTCGATGAACTGCGTCCAGCTGGACCAGCTGGCGAACAGGGCCAGCGCAGCGGCACCTCCGGCCACCAGTGTTGCCAGGGCACGGCCCGCGCGTTCCGGCAGCGTGCCCGTCAGCAGCGTCACCCGCACATGCCCTCCGGCGGCAAAGGTCCCGGCGAGGCCAAGGAAGACACCGCCGAGGAAAAGAAACCCGCCGATCTCGGCAATAGAGGGGATCGTGATCCCCGGCGGCGGCGCACCGATCGCCCGCGCGATCCGGTCGGCCATCCGGCCCAGCACCTGGACCAGCACCAGAACGGCGATGACGGCGAAACTCGCGGCGGCCAGCCAGAGGGCCGCGGCATAGAGCCGGTCGAGAAAGGCGCGCATGAACTCTCTCCTCGAAAAGGAACGGGGCCGGAAATCCCGGCCCCGTAGGGGACTTACATGCCCTTGTAGGCGTCGATCACGGCCTTGCCGCCGTCACCCGCCTCGGCCAGCCATTCCTCGGTCATGGTCGCGCCGATGGCCTGCAGTTCACCCGACAGCGTGTCGGAGGCGGCAACGACCGTCATGCCCTTTTCCTTCAGCGTGGCGATCTTCTCGTCCGTCTCGGCGGCGGACATTTCCCAGCCCCGTGTCTCGGCGGCGGCGGCAGCCTCCTTCACGGCGCTCTGCACCTCGGCCGGAAGCGCTTCGAAGGCGGCAGTGTTCACGAAGACCATGTTCTTCGGCAGCCAGGCCTGAACGTCTGTATAGACCGAGGTGTAGTCCCAGGCCTGCGACGACACGCCGGTGGAGGGCGAGGTGATCATCGCCGCGACCCGTCCCGTGGAGAAGGCGGTCGGAATGTCGCCCGTCTCGATCTGCGTCGGCACGGCACCCATGAGCTGCGCCAGCCGTTCGGTCGCGGTGTTGTAGGCGCGGAAGGCCTGACCTTCGAGGTCCTTGGCGCTTTCAACCGGTTCCTTGGTGTAGATGCTCTGCCCCGGCCACGGCACGGCGAACAGCAGCGTCAGTCCCTGCTCGGCCAGCTTTTCTTCCACCATCGGGCGGGAGGCCTCCCAGAGCTTTTCGGCATCGTCGTAGGAGGCGGCGAGGAAGGGGATCGAATCCACCCCGAACACCGGGTCCTCGTTGGCGAGGCGCGACATCAGGATCTCTCCGATCGGGGCGAGTCCACGACGGACCGAATCCTTGATCTCGGGATGGCCGAAGAGCGAACCGGCGGAATGCACGGTGATCTCGAGAGCGCCGCCGGACTTCTCGGCCACGTCCTTGGCAAAGTCCATGATGTTCATCGTGTGGAAGACGCTGTCGCCGTAGGGCGTTGGCATATCCCACTTTTCGGCCCATGCGGGCAGCGCCATGGCGGTGAGGACACCGGCCAGAAGGGGCATCTTGAACGATACGGTCATTGGGGTTCCCTGTTGTTTTTCGCGCGGCCTTTCGGGTGGTCCGGCGCGGGCCGCTGTCGTCCCGGACAGGGGAAGCGTGACTCGGCTACCGTCATTATGTCAACAAAATGTCAGCGTTTTGCGTATGAGGTCATCGGACATGGATCACCGGCCGGACAGAAATGAGGTGCGGTTCAGGTCAGTTCTTCACGGGTAACGGTATAGGAGACCTGCTCCGGCCAGTGATCCCGGTTGCGCGTGCCGCCACCGGTGCGCACCGCCGCCAGCAGGCCCGGGTCGAGATCGCCATAGGTCCAGCCCGCAACGTCCAGCGCGCCGACCGCGATCACCCCGTCCGGCGGCAATCCCTTGTCCGGCGGGCAGAAGACCCCGCCCGCCCCGTGACTGACATCGACCACATCCACCGGGTAGGGTCCGGTGATGGAGGACATGACGGTAAAGCACTGCCCCTCCAGCGCCCGCGCCATGGCACCGATCTTCACCCGGTTGTATCCGGCCACGGTTTCGGTGGCGGAGGGGATAAGGATCAGGTCCGCTCCGGCCTCCACCGCCTGACGGGCCAGCAGGGGGAATTCGCAGTCATAGCAGATCAGGATCGCCAGCCGGCCAAGCGCCGTGTCAAAGACCTTCAGCGGTCCGTTCCCGGTGATCCACCAGGGCTCACGCTCCCACGGGGTCATCATCAGCTTGTCCTGATGATCGACGCCACCCGTGGGCGACAGCAGGAACGCCCGGTTGACCACCCGGTCGCCGTCGCGCACCGGGCCCGAGGGCGCGACAATGTGTACGCCATGTTTGACGGCCAGGCCCGACAGGACCTCCGTCGCGCGCGGCATGAGCGCGATAACGCTCTCCGTCGCGAGCGCCAGATCGCGCCCGTCGCCATTGCCAAGCGACACCAGCTCCATCGCGCCATATTCCGGGAAAAGAAGGATCTGCGCGCCCGTCCCGGCGGCCTCTCCGACCCACGATTCCATCTTGGCGGCATACCCGTCCCAGTCCTCGAACCAGTCGAGAGGGTAGGCGGCCGCCGCAACCCGGATCACGTGTTGTCCCCGTCGTCCGGCAGCGCGTGATCGCGGAACAGCCCGGCCTGGGAGATGAAGAAGACAAACAGTGCCGCCGTCAGCCCGAAGGTCTTGAAATAAACCCAGGTCTCCGTGGACTGGGTGCGCCAGATCAGTTCGTTCGCCGCCGCCAGCCCGAAGAAGAAGGCGCAGAGGCGCCGCGTCAGCTTCATCCAGCCCGCGTCGTCCAGCGGCATGAGCTCCTCCATCACCTGCCTGAGCCAGCTTTCCCCGCGCAGCAGCCCGATCCCGAGCACCGTGCCGAACAGCAGGTAGATCAGCGTCGGCTTCATCTTGAAGAACCGGTCGTCGTTCAGCCAGACCGACAGCCCGCCGAAGACCGTGACCAGAACCGCCGTCACGATCTGCATCCTGGACAAGTGTCCGGTAAGCTTCCACAGGACCGCCGTCGACAGAAGGATCAGCGGGATGAAGCAGGCGGTGACAAGGATGAACCCGTCATAGTCGCTGCCGCCGATGGTGAAGCTGCGATCCTTGAGCTTCACGTAGGCGATGAAGAACAGGATGACCGGACCAAGCTCCAGTCCGGTCTTGAGCCATGGGCTGATGGTGCGTTTCTCGGTCATTCTCTCTCCGGTGTCAGCCCGCAAGTTCCACGATCACGGCGCCGAGTGCAATGAGCGTCATCAGCGTGATCCGCCTCGGCCCGACGGTTTCCTTCAGCACCAGCCAACCGATCACGGCGGCAAAGACGGTTGAGGTTTCGCGCAGGATCGCCGCCTCTCCGACCTTGTCGAGCCGGGTCGCAAGCATCACCGCCCCGAAGGAACCGAAGGCGATGATCGCGCCGGTAAAGCCGATCCGCACGACATGGCCAATGTCGGGCCGTTCGGTCATCCGACGCCAGCGCAGCGCTGCCAGCACCGGCATGTCGACGGAGCAGATCACGAAGAACCACGCGAGGAAGGTGAAGGGATCGGGGATCGCGCGGATCGCATAGGCGTCATAGGTCGTGTAGAGCGCCACCAGCCCGCCGGTCCCCGCCGCAAGCCCGAGCGCGGGCACCAAAGTGTCCCGCGCCACCTCGATGGTACGCAGGTTGTAGAGCGCCAGTCCGAAGATCCCCGACAGCAGCACGAGAACCCCCAGCCATTGTACGGGCGTGAAGGTTTCGCCGAAGACGATCCAGGCCCCGAAGACGGTAAACACCGGCCCCATGCCGCGCACCACCGGGTAGACCACGGTGAAGGCCCCGCGCGAATAGGCCAACGCCATGCCGAGCTTGTAGACGAAGTGGATCGGCAGCGCCCCGAGGATAAGCAGCCATTCGTGCCCGACGGGCCAGGGCACCAGGAACAGCGCAATGGGCAGGGCGGTCACGACCTGCGCGGTATCGATGGCCCCGCGTGAAATCCACGGGTCGATCCGCCCCTTCTGAAGTGACCCGAAGACCGCGTGCAGGAAAGCCGCCAGCAGGGCAAGCACCATGGCCGCGGTATGGCCGGCCTCGGTGCCCTCGATGGAGGTGATCCATTCGCTCATGGGCCGGTCACGGGGGCTCTGCCCCCGCACCCCCGGGATATTTCGGGCAAGATGAAAGGGGGGATCAGCTGTCGGCTCCGGTCAGGGCGCGGGCGAAGTCTTCCGGGTCGAAGGGGGCCAGGTCGTCGATCTGTTCGCCCACCCCGATCGCATGGATCGGCAGGCCGAAGCGGTCGGCGAGCGCGACCAGTACACCGCCCTTGGCGGTGCCGTCCAGCTTGGTCATCACGAGGCCGGAGACATCCGCCATCTTCTGGAAGGTCTCCACCTGCGACAGCGCGTTCTGGCCTGTGGTCGCGTCAAGCACGAGCAGGGTGTTGTGCGGGGCGGAGGGGTCGGTCTTGCGCAGGACGCGCACGATCTTGGCCAGTTCCTCCATCAGGTCGGCGCGGTTCTGGAGCCGCCCGGCCGTGTCGATCATCAGCAGGTCCGCGCCCTCGGCCTCTGCCTTCTTGAGCGCGTCGAAGGCCAGCGCGGCCGGGTCCGACCCCTCGGCCGCCTTCAGCACCGGCACCCCGGCGCGCTGACCCCAGACCTCGAGCTGTTCGACGGCCGCCGCGCGGAAGGTGTCCCCGGCGGCGATGATGACGGACTTACCGGCGGCGCGGAACTGGCTGGCCAGCTTGCCGATGGTCGTGGTCTTGCCCGACCCGTTCACGCCGACGACCAGCACCACCTGCGGTTTCTTCGGGTAAAGCGGCAGGGGCACCGCAACCGGGTCCATGATGCGCGCGATCTCCGACGACAGCAGGCCCTGGATCTCGGCGGTCGACAGGCGGCGGCCCATGCGCCCCTCCGCCATGTTGGCGGCAACCCGCAGTGCGGTGTCCACGCCCATGTCCGAGGCGATCAGCAGTTCCTCAAGCTGTTCCAGCATCGCGTCGTCGAGTTCACGGCGCACCACCGTGGTCCGTTCGCTTCGTCCGAAGAGCCGCGACAACAGGCCGCCCGACCCGCCTTCGCGCGCCGTTTCAGTGGGCGAAGTCTCGTCCGGCGGGGGCGGTACCGGATCGGGTTCGCGGGTCGGCACAGGGTCCGGGTCGGGCAGGGGCACCATGTCGGGCGCGCGGCCCGGCACCTCCTCCGGCCCCGGTCCGGGGATCACCGGAAGCGGCACGTCAGGTTCGGGCTGTGGCGTCGCGGGCACCTCCGGCTCCGGCAGGTCGGGCGCGGGGGGTTCCGCGGGCGTGGGCGGCGGGGTTTCCGCGGGCCGTTCCGGCGTTTCCCGCGGTGGCGTGACCGGCAGTTCCTGCGGCGTGTCGCCGGGAACCCCCTCGGGCGTCTGGCCGGGACGCGCGGGTTCCTCCGCGCCGCCGTCGGTCACGATGGCGTCAAGACCCTCTTCCAGCCTGGAAGACGATTTGAACAATCTGTCCTTGAGTTTCGAGAAGAAGGCCATGCATCCTCCGCCGTTCGGATGCCCATCACCTAATGCCATGACCCCGGAAGGGAAAGGGGGACCGGCGCAACGCCGTGCCTGATCCGGACCCGCGCCGGATTTGTCCTATGCGCCACGCCACGGAATGCGGTAGAGAGAGGTCAAAGCGCGAAGAACCGTCCAAGGTCAGAGGTAGAGCAGTCATGTTGGGATTTCTTGTCGCCACGCTTGTGCCGATCCCCTTGCTGGTGCTGGCCACCGCAATGGGCGGACCCGTGGCATGGGTCGTCCTGGCCTATCTCACCCTGTTCACGGCGCTGCTGGACCACATCCTGCCCTACAGCTGGCGCAACGTCGACGCCGCGCAGGAGTTCAAGCCGGCCCACGGCCTGTCCATCGCGCTTGGCGTCGCGCATCTGTTCCTGACGGTGATCGCCGTGCGCTACCTTGGCGGACCCGGCGGGGCGGAGGGCTGGGACGTGCTGCCCGCGATCCTCGCCTACGGCGTCTATTTCGGCCAGGTCAGTCACCCCAATGCGCATGAGCTGATCCATCGTTCCGGTCGCGAGGCCGTGCAGCTTGGCAAGATCGTCTACACCTCCATGATGTTCGGCCACCATGCCTCCGCCCATCCCAAGGTGCACCACGTCTACGTCGCCACGCCCTACGATCCCAACACCGCGCTTCTGGGCGAGGGGTTTTACAGCTTCTTTGCGCGCGCCTGGATGGGGTCCTTCCGCGAAGGGCTGCGAATTGAAAGCCATGACCTCAAGCGCGCCGGGCGCTCCTGGACCGCGCATCCCTATATCGGTTACGTGCTGGGCGGGCTCGGCTTTGTTCTGCTGGCCGCGCTGCTGGCGGGGACCGGCGGCGTGCTGGTGCTGCTGGCCATATCCGGCTTTGCCCAGGTGCAGATCCTGCTGTCGGACTACGTGCAGCACTACGGTCTGGAACGCGGAGAGTTCGAGAACGGCAAACTGGAACCGGTGCGCGCCGAACACAGCTGGAACAGCCCGCACCGCGTGACTTCTGCCATGATGCTGAACGCGCCGCGCCATTCCGATCACCATATGCATCCGGGCCGGATCTATCCGGGTCTGCAGATCGACCGCGAAACGATGCCGATGCTGCCCCGCTCCCTCCCGGTGATGGCGGTAGTGGCGCTGTTGCCGCCCTGGTGGCGGCGGGTGATGCACCCGCGCCTGCTGAAATGGCAGGGACGGGTCTGAGCCATGGCAGCCCGCTGCCGATCACGCGATCGCGTGTGGCACGACGCGGCGCGCTCTGACAGGGTGCGGATATGAAACGCCTTGCCTTAGCCCTGCTTCTTCTGGCCACCTCTGTTGGCGCCGAAACCCCGATGACGGCGGATCAGTTCGACAGCTATTCACGCGGGAAGACCTTTTATTTCGGCTCCATGGGCGAACCCTACGGCGTGGAACAGTATCTCGACGATCGCCGGGTGCGCTGGTCCTTCCTCGACGGGCAGTGCGTTGACGGGCACTGGTACGAAAAAAACGGCATGATCTGCTTCGAATACGAAGCCTCACCCGATCCGGGCCCCCAGTGCTGGACCTTTTTCCAAGGGGCCGGCGGCCTTGTCGCCCAGTTTCAGGGCGACCCGTCGCAGACGACCCTTTACGAAGTGCAGAACGCCGACGAACCCATGACCTGCCTCGGGCCGGAGGTCGGAGTCTGAGCGATCAGAACAGACTGCCCTGTTCCGGCGGCGTGTCCTTCTTGCCCGCTTTTGGGCGCGGGGCGGGGGCGGCACCCGCAGGCTTTTCGCCGCGTCCGCCGGTTTCCAGCACGCCGTCCGCGAATTCGACCCTGAGCGTGTCCGCCGTTTCCGCCTGCGCCAGCCGGGTCAAAACCTGCCCGCCGCCGTCGCGCACCACTGCATAGCCGCGCGCCAGCGTCTGCCGGTATCCGAGCGTTTCGCGCAGCCGGTCCAGCGCCGCCAGCCGGTCGCGCCGGGCTGACACACTGCGCTGCGCCGCCTCGCCGAACCGCGCGGCCAGGCGGTCGAACTCCGCCCGCTGGCGGTCGACCCCGCGCCGGAAGGCGAACGGCTGGACGGAGAGGCGAGCGGCAAGTTGATCCACCTGCCGTCGATGCTGTGCCACCCCGCGTCCCAGCCCGCCCGGCAGACGCGCCGAGAGGTCCGTGAACCGCTGCCGCTCCTGCCCGATCCGCCCGCGCAGCATCGCGGGCCGCAGCGATCCCGACGCCTCTGACAGGGCAACCCGCCGTGCCGATACGCCGCGCCGTAGCGCGTTCGGCAGCCGCTCCGCCCAGGCGTCGAGCCGCTGGCGTGCCACCTCGGTCAGCCGCTCCGGGCGGGGCAGGGCGCGTGACAGATCCTCCAGCCGCTGCCGCCGCACCCGCACCGCCTGGCCCTGTCCCCGGATCAGCCGCGCCTGCATGTCGGAGGCCCATGCAAGAAGCTCCGAGCGGACCGGCACAGCGAGCTCCGCCGCCGCAGTCGGTGTCGGCGCGCGCCGGTCCGAGACGAAGTCGATGAGAGTGGTGTCCGTTTCGTGCCCCACTGCAGAAATCAGCGGGATCTCAGACCCCGCCGCCGCCCGTGCGACGATCTCTTCGTTGAATCCCCAGAGATCCTCGATCGACCCGCCGCCCCGCGCCACGATCAGCAGGTCTGGTCGCGGCACAGCGCCGCCCGGTTTCAGCCGGTTGAACCCCGCAATCGCCCGCGCGACCTCCGGTGCGCAGGCCTGTCCCTGCACGGCCACCGGCCAGATCAGCACGTGCACCGGGAACCGGTCGCGCAGCCGGTGCAGGATGTCGCGGATCACCGCCCCGGAGGGAGAGGTCACCACCCCGATCACCCGCGGCAGATAGGGCAGGGGTCGCTTGCGCTCCGACGCGAACAGCCCCTCCGCCTGCAGCATCGCCTTGCGTTTCTCGAGAAGCGCCATCAGCGCCCCGGCCCCTGCGGGTTCAACGTTGTCGACGATGAGCTGGTATTTCGACTGTCCCGGGAAGGTGGTCATCCGCCCCGTGGCAATGACCTCCATCCCCTCCTCCGGCTGAACCTGCATCCGCGCGACCTGACCCTTCCAGGACACTGCGGCCAGCACCGACCGGTCGTCCTTCAGATCGAAGTAGAGATGTCCCGACCGGGGCCGCGACACCCGCCCGACCTCGGCCCGCACCCGGACATGGCCGAATTCGCCCTCGATCGTGCGTTTCACCGCGCCCGACAGTTCGCTCACCGTGAATTCCGGCGCATTGCCGCCCGGCTGTCCGCCGGGGCCGGGCGCGTCGTCCTCAAACAGATCCATGCTCACCTCCGTCCGGGCCGGACCCTATGCTGCGCCCCGCGTCAATTCCACCCCAGAGGCTTCATCTTGCCGAAAATACTCCGGGGTAATTGAGCCGCAGGGTCAAGGGGGCGGCGCCCCGACGCCGGCGCTTCCCTTCGTGATCACGCATATTCCGCTTGATAATCGCCTCGTTTGCCCCCATTTAACGCGCACTCGCGCGAAACCCGTTTTCGCGGCGGGCAACGCAGCAATGGAGACTACATGGCCAAGGAAGACATTCTCGAATTCCCCGGCGTCGTGAAGGAACTCCTGCCCAATGCGACATTCCGGGTCGAACTCGAGAACGGCCATGAAATCATCGCACATACGGCAGGCAAGATGCGCAAGAACCGCATCCGGGTTCTGGCCGGCGACAAGGTGCAGGTCGAAATGACCCCCTACGATCTGACCAAGGGTCGGATCAACTACCGCTTCAAGTAAGCGCCGGGGCGGCGCGGGACGCAATGCGACTGATCCTCGGATCCGGCAGCCCCCGCCGTCTGGAACTGCTGGCGACGCTCGGGGTGAAACCCGACGCCGTCCGCCCCCCCGACATCGACGAAGACCCGGCGAAAGGCGAACTGCCGCGTCCCTATTGCGCCCGCATCACGCGGGAGAAAGTGCTGGCGGTTCAGGCGGATGACGATGACATCGTGCTCTGCGCCGACACGACCGTCGCGCTTGGACGTCGCATCATGGGCAAGCCTGCCGATGCCGGTCAGGCGGCCGAATTCCTGCTCGCCATGTCGGGCCGCCGCCACCGGGTCATCACCGCGCTCGCCGTTCGGCGTGGCGCGCAGATATGGGAACGCGCCGTCGTGACAGATGTGAAGATGAAGCGGCTTTCGGATACTGAGCTTAACGCCTATCTCG
Organism: Primorskyibacter flagellatus; assembly: GCF_014638275.1. Classification (GTDB taxonomy): domain Bacteria; phylum Pseudomonadota; class Alphaproteobacteria; order Rhodobacterales; family Rhodobacteraceae; genus Pseudooceanicola; species Pseudooceanicola flagellatus_A. Next base: position 2,123,963 of record NZ_BMFJ01000001.1, on the reverse strand, counting down.
CGACGGATGACTGGAAGGGTAAGGCCGGCGCTTACGGTATCCAGGGCCCCGCGGGCGCTTTCATCCCGTGGATTCAGGGCAGCTACACCGCCGTCATGGGCCTGCCCGTTGCCGAAACCGCCGCGCTGCTGACCGCCGCCGGCTACCCGGTCTGGAGCACCGCATGAAAGGCCACCTGATCCTTCTCGACCACCTGACCGGCCCCGAGGGTCCGGTCGAATCGGCGGCACTGCTGCGCGACGGAAAGCTCGAGGACCTGCTGATCGATTCCGACGCTCCGCGCCCCGGTACCATCTACCGCGCCCGCGCCGACCGCCCGGTGAAGGGGCAGGGGGGTATGTTCCTGACCACCCCCGACGGGCCCGCCTTCCTCAAGCAGATCAAGGGCCTTTCGCCGGGGGAACCGCTGTTGGTGCAGGTCACGGGCTACGCCGAACCGGGCAAGGCGATCCCCGTCACCACGCGCCTGCTGTTCAAGTCCCGCTATGCGATTGTCACCCCCGGCGCGCCCGGCATCAACGTCTCCCGCGCGATCAAGGACGACGACACCCGCGACGATCTGACCGAACGCGCCCATGACGCGCTCTCCGACGCGCCCCTGCCCGAGGACGCAGGCCTGATCCTCCGCTCCTCCTGCGAGACCGGAGATGAGGCCGAGGTGGCCGAGGATATTGCCGCCATGTCCGCGCTCGCCGCGGCCGTCCTCGCCGACGCCACCGGACCGGAGGAGAAACTGACCGAGGGCGACGGCCCCCATGCCCTCGCCTGGCGGGACTGGGCGATGGACGCGCAGATCGAGACGGAGCCGGGTTGCTTCGACCACCACGACATCCACACCAAGATCGCCGCGCTCTTTCGTCCCGAGGTCCGCATCGGCGAGACCACGATCTACATTGAACCGACCCGCGCCTTGACCGCCGTAGACGTGAATACCGGCACCGACACCTCGCTGGCGGCGGGTCTGAAGGCCAACCTCGCCATGGCCCGCGACCTGCCGCGCCAGCTGCGCCTGCGCGGGATCGGAGGCCAGATCGTGCTCGACCTCGCCCCCATGCCCAAGAAGGATCGCCCGGTGTTCGAGGGAACGCTGCGATCCGCCCTGCGGTCTGACGATACCGACACCGTGCTCGCCGGCTGGACCCCGCTTGGCAACTACGAGCTTCAGCGCAAGCGCGCCCGCTTGCCACTGAGCGTCCTCGTGACGGAAGGGATGATCGCATGAGCTGCCCGATCTGCCAGAAACCCTCGGATACGAAGTACCGGCCCTTCTGTTCGAAACATTGCGCCGATGTGGACCTCGCCCGCTGGTTCAAGGGGTCTTATTCGGTGCCGTCGACCGACCCCGAGGATATCGAAAAGGCCATAGACGCCATCGAACGCGGCGAGACCGGCAGGGACGACGAACCGACCCGGCACTGATCGCCGCCGGGAGTCGCGGTTGGTTCGGCTCTTTCCATCAGTCGCAAAGCAAATCCGATTGGGTTGCGCTCCAGCCCGATCCGCCGCCCTCTGGCACCGTCATCCTCGGGCTTGACCCGAGGATCTCTGGCCGGGAAGATCCTCGGGTCAAGCCCGAGGATGACGCCGCGCTGCGTCCGCCCCCGGACATGCGCTGTCCTACGCCCCCCGTAGGATGGGTGCTCGCACCCATCACCTCCCCAATCGCCCACTCACCGCACTTGCCCCGTACCCGCCCCCCCGCTAACAAACCCCGAACCGCCGGGAGAGCCGCCATGCCCCAGATCCTCGCCACCACCGACGCCGATTTCGAAACCCGCTTCGCCGATCTTCTGTCCATGAAGCGCGAGGATTCCCCCGACGTCGACGCCGCCGTCGCGCAGATTATCGCCGACGTGCGCGAGCGGGGGGACGCCGCCGTCATCGACCTCACCGCCAAATTCGACAAGCTCGACCTCGCCCCGGAGCGTCTTGCCTTCTCCGCCAGTGAGATCGACGCGCTTTGCGCCCTCGTCACGGCAGAGGAACGCGCCGCTCTCGACCTCGCCGCCGAACGCATCCGCGCCTATCACGTCCGCCAGATGCCGCAGGATGCGAAGTGGACCGACCCGGAGGGCGCGACGCTTGGCTGGCGTTGGACGCCGGTTTCCGCGGCGGGTCTCTACGTCCCCGGCGGCCTCGCGTCCTACCCGTCCTCGGTGCTGATGAATGCCATCCCGGCCAAGGTCGCCGGTGTGCCCCGCCTCGCCATCTGCGTGCCGACGCCGAACGGGCAGGCCAACCCGCTGGTCCTCATGGCCGCCCGCATCGCCGGGGTGGACGAGGTCTACCGCATCGGCGGTGCCCAGGCCATCGCCGCGCTCGCCTACGGAACGCAGACCATCGCGCCGGTCGACAAGATCACCGGCCCCGGCAACGCCTTTGTCGCCGCCGCCAAGCGTCGCGTCTTCGGCAAGGTTGGCATCGACATGATCGCCGGCCCGTCCGAGATCCTCGTGATCGCCGATGCCGACAACGATCCCGACTGGATCGCGCTCGACCTGCTCTCCCAGGCGGAACATGACGAAAGCGCCCAGTCCATCCTCATCACCACCGACGCCGCATTCGGCACGGCGGTGCAAGAGGCCATCAACAAACGCCTCCAAACCCTTGACCGGCGCGAGATTGCCGGGAAATCGTGGCAGGTGAACGGCGCGATCATCACCACCCGCGACCTGACCGAGGCCGCCGCGCTCTCCAACCGCATCGCCCCGGAACACCTCGAACTCTGCGTTGCCGACCCCGAAGCGCTGGCGAAGGACTGCATCCACGCGGGCGCCATCTTCCTCGGCCAGTGGACGCCAGAGGCGATCGGAGACTATGTCGGCGGACCCAACCACGTTCTGCCGACAGCCCGCTCCGCCCGATTCTCCTCAGGTCTCTCCGTCATGGATTTCCTCAAGCGGACCACCATGGCGCGCATGACCCCCGCGGCGCTCGCCGCCATCGGACCCGCCGCCGAAGCCCTCGCCTCCGCCGAAAGCCTTGAAGCGCATGGCCTTTCCGTCTCGGCCCGTCTGCAACGCCTGAATGACAGTCCGAAGAAAACGGGGTGACAACTGCGGCAAATTTAACCTAATTTCGCGAAGTTGTAGAATTTTGCTGCGCCGCAGCATAGATTGATGGCGGGGAGACCCGCCACCGATCAGAGGGAACCGGACCGATGTCCTACATTGCCCAAATCGAGCTGGACGACCGCAATCTGCCGCCGCCCACTCCGGAAATCGAACAGGAGCGCCGCGTCGCCATGTTCGATCTGCTGGAAGAGAACAGCTTCAGCCTGCCCAAGCGGGACGACCGCGTCACGCCGGACGGCCCCTACAAGGTCGGCCTGTCGATCCAGGACAAGCGCCTGGTCTTCGACGTCCAGACCGCCGACGCCCAGCCCGCGGCCCAGTTCCTCATGTCGCTCGGGCCGTTCCGGCAGGTGGTGAAGGACTATTTTGCCATCTGCAAAAGCTATTTCGACGCGGTGAAGAATCTGCCCCCCGCGCAAATCGAAACCATCGACATGGCCCGCCGCGGCATCCATGATGAAGGCGCGCGCGTGCTGATTGAACGGCTGGAAGGCAAGGCGGACGTGGACCACGACACCGCCCGCCGTCTGTTCACCCTGATCTGCGTGCTGCACTTCGGGGGCTGAGTCTTGGCAGCAGAACGACCGCAATCCATTCTGTTCTGCTGCGACCACAATGCTGTCCGGTCCCCCATGGCAGAGGGGATCATGAAGAAGTTCTACGGCACCGCGACCTATGTCCAGTCGGCGGGGTGCCATAACGACCTTGAAATCGACGGTTTCGCCATCGCGGTGTGCGAGGAGATCGGCGTCAGCCTCTCCCGCCACCGCTCCCGCTCCTTCGACGAAATGGCGCGCTTCGGCGACGACCTGTCGAGCTTTGACATGATCGTCGCGCTGTCCCAGACCAGCCAGCGCCGCGCGCTTGACCTGACGAAGTTCTACCACCTGACGGTCGATTACTGGCCGATCATGGACCCGACCGCCATCGGCGAAACGCGCGAGCAGAAGCTGAACGCCTACCGTCAGTGTCGCGACCAGATCATCGAAAACCTGACGCGCCGCTTCGGTCCGCCCGTCATCACTCCCTGAGGCCCCATGTCCATCATCCAGACCTATTTCGACGCCTTCAATGCCGGCGACACGAACGCCATGATGGACTGCCTGACAGCTGACGTCGCGCACCATGTGAACGAAGGCAAAATCCGCACCGGCAAGGCGCTGTTTGCCGAATTCAACGCCCACATGAGCCGTTGCTACCGCGAAACGCTGACCGACATGGTGGTCTTCGTGAACCTGGATGAAACGCGCGCTGCCGCTGAATTCATCGTGAACGGCACCTACCTGGCCACCGACGAAGGCCTGCCCGAGGCGAAGGGACAGACCTACCGCCTGCCTGCCGGGTCCTTCTTCACGCTGAGGGACGGCAGGATCGCCCGCGTGACGACCTATTACAACCTCGCCGACTGGATCGCGCAGGTCTCGTGACCACCCGCGTCCTGACAGGTGAGGCGCTTGGCGCCGCCATCGACGACATCGCCCGCCTGCGTATCGTGGTCTTCCGCGACTGGCCCTATCTCTACGACGGTGATCTCGCCTACGAACGCGAATACCTGAAGGACTACACCCATCCCACGGCGGTGGTCGTCGCCGCCTTTGACGGTTCTCGAATCGTCGGCGCGGCCACCGGCATGGCGCTGGAAATCCACGCCGACGACTTTGCCGCCCCGTTTGGGCATCGGCCCGAGCCGCTCGACCAGATCTTCTACTGCGCTGAGTCCGTGCTTCTGCCCGACTACCGGGGCCGGGGCTTCGGTCATGCCTTTTTCGATGCGCGCGAGGCTCACGCCCGTGCGCTCGGACGCCGGTATTCCGCCTTCTGCTCCGTGGTCCGCCCCGACGATCACCCGCTGAAACCGCCCGGTGCGCGCAGCCACGATGCCTTCTGGCGGGGCAGGGGCTACGCGCCCCTTCCCGGCGTTGTCGCCACCTTCCGCTGGCGCGACATCGATCAGCCCGGCGAGACGGATCACGATCTGCAGTTCTGGATGCGCGCGCTCTGATACCCTGCGTTGGATGGGTTCGACCACCCACCCGTGACGCCGCGCGCCCCTTCCCGTCATCGTCCGGCTTGACCGAAAATTTTCTCAACCATGGAGATCCTCAGGTCGAGCCCGAGGATGACGCGTCGGCAAAGGGGTCAGCCTCCGTAGGATGGCTGCTCCGCAGCCGTCACCCCGCGACCCCCGATGCCATATCCGCCTTCATCTGACCGGAGTACAGCTTCCCGTCCACCTCAAGCACGTACCGGGGCGAGTCGACATAGACCCGCCGCTGGTAATCCCGATGCGCCCGGATCTCTGCATCCATCCCTTCCCGCGAGGGCAGGGTCATTGCGCCAGAGGCGAGTGCCGCAATCCATTTCCCCTGTACCTCCACCAGCGGGATCGTCGGTCCCACGGGTTGCACCAGCCCGGCGTGGATCAGGCCGGGATGGGCAGGCACGACCATGCGTCGGTACAGTTCGCCCAGTTGCAGGTCCGGATCGAACACCCACCGGTCCAGGAAGGGGAACGTAACCTCGTAGCCCGTCGCGTAGATCACCGCGTCATACTCTGCCTCCGACCCGTCGACGAAGGCCACGCCGTCCCCTCGTAGCTCCGCCACATTCGGCTTCACGTCGATATAGCCGTGCCCGATCATCGGCAGCAGCTCCTGGCTCAGGGTCGCGTGTTCGCGGTACATCGGATGCTCGGGCCGGGGCAGACCGAACCGCCGCTGGTCCCCGACGCCAAGCTTGATAAGCTGCGCCATGATCCGCCGCACCATCGGCGACGGCAGACGAAGCCGGCGGCCAAGGAAACCCGACCACTGGTCGATCGGCACCCCCATGAGGTACTTCGGCATGACCCAGGCCGACCGCCGGGTCGACAGCGTTACATGCTCCGCCCTCCGGCACAGGTCCACGGCGATGTCCACGGCCGAGTTGCCGATCCCCACCACCAGGACCCGCTTGCCGATGAAGGGATCGGCGGTGCGGTAGTGGTGCGAATGCAGGCTCTCCCCGTTGAAGGTGCCCGGGAAGTCCGGCTGGCGCGTGTCGGTCAGGTGCCCGGTCGCGATGACCACCCGGTCATAGTCCCGCACTTCGCCGGAACCGAGCGTGACACGATACCCGCCCTCTTCCGGAACGACCGACTCGACACGGGTATTGAACGTCACCTTTTCAGGGATTCCATGCGCCGCAGCATAGGCCTCCAGATGTTCGAGGAACTGCCTGTGGCTCAGGAAATCCGGCAGCTTGGGATCAATCGGAAAGTCCGAATAGCCCAGGTTCGGTCGGCTGGTGTCGATATGCAGAGACGCATAGCAGGAGGAGCGCCCGTTGTCGTTCCCATAGCGCCACATCCCGCCGATCTGGCTGCCGATCTCGAAGATGTCGAACGCCTGCCCGGCCTCCTTCAGCGCCTTCGCCACGGTCACGCCGGAGGACCCGGCGCCGATGATACAGGTCCTGCCCATCTCAGATCTCCCTGTGCGCGAGATAGTCGGCGATGATCGCGTCGAAATCCGCATCCGGCGCGATGCCAAGCCCCGCCGCATGGCGCGACAGGAACCGCGTGGGCCATCCCTGTACCACCTTTTCCATCGCCGCGTCCTGCGCGCTGCCGACCCGGCCCGTCGCCCCGGCACGCTTGGCGGCGGCGATCATGTCCGCAACCGTCACGGTCAACGCGGGCAGATTCAGCGCACGCTTTGGCGGCAGCGCCTCCGCCCCCGCCTCGTGCAGCGCGATCAGCCCGGCGATGACCGTCCCGGCGGACACAACGGGCACTTCCGTCTCCGGCGAAAGAGGCGCGTCAATGTCGCGGCCTTCCAGCGGCTCGCGGGCGATGGCGGCGACCCGGTCCGACACCACCGGCTGCGTCACCCCCGGCCGGATCAGAACGATCGGCAGGCGCAGCGACCGCCCGTCGATCCGCCCGTGGCGCGAGGCATCGGCGATCAGCAACTCGTTCACCGCCTTGTGCATGCCGTATGTGGTTTCGGGCAATGGAGCGAGGTCGTCGTATACCGAATCCGGCAGCACGCCCCCGAACACCGCGATAGAGGAGGCGAAGACAACCCGCGGCGTCCCCTCCGCCGCCGCGATCAGCGCGCGCAGGGGCGCGACGTTGACGTCCCAGGCCTGATCCGGGTCCTTTTCCGCATGGAAGGTCAGTTGGGAGGCCAGGTGAAACAGCGTGTCGAAGGGTTCGGCGCACAGCTGCGTCAGCACCGCCGGGTCCGACAGGTCCCCGCGTACAACGCGGATTTCTGGAAGGTCGGATCCTTCCGGCACGGGAACATCGCCGATGTCGGCGAGGGTCAGCCGTGTGATCCGCTCCGGCGCGCCGGAGGGGCCCGTCAGGCGCCCGCGCGCCAGCAGGGCGGCGGTCAGGCGGCGGCCAAGAAACCCTGCCGCTCCGGTAATGGTGATGCGCATCGCTGTCCTCCTCGTGACGCGGCGCCGGGCTTGGGGCCAACCTCGCGGACCGTTGGCACAGGCCGATCCGAGCGGCGGCGGGCGTCACGCAAAAAACATACTTGCAAGTATGTTTCAGGCTGTCAAGCGGTGCCGAAACCCGCCACGAGAGGGGCCACCATCCGCGACGCAAGCTCCGAACGCTGGCCCGGAGTCTCCCCCTTCTTCGGGCGATACCAGAAGATCGACCACTGCAGCCCGCCCAGCATCACCTTCACCGCCACCGACACATCCACGGGCGGCACGCTGCCTTCGGCGATGGCGTCGGACAGGACGGTCTTGAACAGCGTTTCGAATTCGTCGCGAGAGGAGATCAGCTCCTGCATGGTCTGCCGCTGATCGGGCGTCACCTGGTCGAACCGGTGGACCTGTACGCCCTGCGCGACCACCGTCTCATAGGTGTGATGTTCCAGCATCGCGACGGCATGGGCGTGCAGCATCGCGATCAGCCGGTCGCGCGCATTGCCTTCGACCGCCTTCGCCTCTTCCTGCGCGTTGAACAGGCGTTGCATTCCTTCGCGGTGCACATCAAAGAACAGATCGGTTTTGGTGGCGTAGTGGTGATAGACCCGCCCCTTGGTGGCGCCGAGCCTCGCTGCGACATCGTCCACCGTGGTCGCGTGATATCCCCGCTCCATGAAGCATTCGGCCGCCGCTTCGATGATCTCGGCCTTGCGGCGTTTCATGACCTTGCCAGGCGCTGCGGACTGAGGCATCGCATGGTCCTCCCTGGACCCGATGATACCTCAGAGAACGGAAAATTGATACGCCGCTTTATCAATTCGCGGCGACCCGGTCCGGCCGCGCCCCGACCTCGGCCAGGATCCGGCCCGGATCGAAGGGCAGCCCGGCTGCCTCCAGCACCTCGCCGATCTGGGTCAGGTCCCCGCGGGACAGGGCCCCGGAATCGACACCGATCACCCGCGCCCCGCTGCGCTCCAGCAGGGAGAGCCGGTGGTCGTAGGCCGCGCAGAACGGCGCCCAGTAGTCCGGACTGGTGGAATGGCGTGCCATGAACGAAGTGCGGCACAGGCTGTCGATCACCTGATTCCGGTCGCGGCGCACGATGACCCATGTGGCATCCGGAAACGCCCGGTCGAACAGCGGCCAAAGCAGGGTGAGCTTCGGATCCTTGAACCCCCAGGGCGCGGTGCCATCATAGCCTTCGGATTTCAGCACCGCCGCGATCTGTCGGTTCAGGGAGGGGCAGGGCGGCTGCACGTCCCAGGACGGCAAGCTGCGCACGCCAAGCGGATCGGCCCCCATCCCCGCCAGCAGCGTCTTCACGATGCCGTCGCGCATTGCCCGGCTTTCGAAATACCCCTGCGGATTTTCCGGATTGCCCGGAATCGTCTCGCCCAGCCACAGCCCCTGGGCCTTGAGCACCCGCATGGTCATGGAAGTCGCCGACCGCGGCAGCCCGGTGACGAAGACCGGTTTCTGCGACATCTCGCGCGCTTCGACCCGCGCCGCGACGGGGCGGGCGTGGAAGGCGTCGCGCGTCGCGGTGATCCAGTCCTGCACCCGGTCGGCGCGCAGCGTCTCCTTCGCCACGGTGGTGGCCGACGGATAGGCGCTTTCGGCCCGTCCCTCCGGCCCCCAGAACCAGTGCGCTGTGCGGTTCATGATCGCCAGCAGCGGCACGTTGCATAGCCCCGCCATGTGCCAGTTCGCGCTGTCGACCGAAATCACCCCGGCCAGAGGGCGGATCATGTCGATGGTCTGGACAGGATCCTCCGTGATGTCGGACAGCGGGATCATGCAGCGGGCATCCGCCAGCAGGATCGCGCGCTCCTCCTCCGTCAGGTCGAACTGCAACGCGAGGAATCGCGCGTCCCGCGGCAGGAGATCGAGGAACAGGCGCAACTGGATATGCCGCTCCTCCCGCCGGTTCTGGCCGGACCCGCCGCGCCAGCAGATGCCCCAGACCGGCGGCTCCCCGCCGTGGCGGAGCGGAGTGTCGAAGGTTACGGGCGCAGCCACCCGTCCCGTGCGCGCGAAACCGCGTCCGACGAAATCAGCGACCAGATGTGCGCGCGGCGGATCGGGCAGATCGGGCAGCGCATCATGGGCGGTGAACCGCGCCTTGGGGAAATAGCGCCGGATGATCGACCCGTACTTGCGCAGACCGACGAAATGCGACGCCTCATGCCGCCCCTCGGCCCGGACATGGGCCAGGTGAAACAGCACGTCGCCCAGCCCCTGTTCCAGGATGATCGTTTCTTCATCCTGCACCGGATCGGCGGGCAGCGGCGCATGTCGCAGCCGCCCCGGCACGGTGCGCGGAAACAGGATCGCGTTGTGCCGTGCCGCATACAGCGGAAAGCCTGTCCGGTAGCGCCTTGCCCAGAGCATGTGCAGACCGGCCGTCGTGCGGAAGTCGTCGCGCTCTTTCTCCGTCACCTCGGGGTCCATGCGCAGCCGCTTTGCCGTCGCCGGATCGCGCAGCCGAAGGGACAGCCGGTAGCGCAGGGGCCGCCAGTGCCGGGTCGGCAGGGCCGCGTTCAGCCGCCGCGCCTCCTCCAGATCCCCGGTGTAGTAGAGCGCGCACCCCAGTTGCAGATAGGCCAGACGGCTGCGCCCCTGCGCATCGGGGGGCGGCTGGTCCAGCAGCGGGCGGATCAGCGCGTAGGCGTCCGAAACCCGCCCCTCGTTGAAAGCATCCTGCGCGGCAGCAAGAACCGATGCGCTGCGATCCTCCGCCGCCGCCTCCTGCGCGGGGGCCCTGTCCGGTGCGCCGTTCACGTCTTGCGCGGGGTCAGCAGGGTTGCCGGGCGCACCCGCTCTGCCGCCTCGAACAGCGAAAAGGTCTGGCTGACATAGTTCACCGCGCCGGAGATATGGTCCATGTAGGTCCTGAGTTCCGGCGTCATCTCCGCCTCGACCATCTGCACGTTGCGCTCGGGGCTGTCGAATTCGAACTGGCAGTAGAATAGCGGATCGCCCCGCTTCACCACGATCGGCTTCTCGGGTTCATGCCACTCGAACGCCCACATGAGCGGACGCGGCCAGACGTCGATCGGGAAGCGCCCACCAAAGATCGTGCCGGGCAGCGGCACCTTGCGGTAGTGCATGTAGGCGTCGAGCTGTGTCAGGTAGACCGGTTCGTCCGCGATGAAGTAGTACGGCAGCTTGAGCTGGATCATCGGCCGGTCGGGAAAGCGCCACTCCGATTCATTGGTGATCGACAGCTTCTTGCCCAGGGTCGATCCGCGGATCGCGCTCGCCGCGCCGGACAGGTTGTGCAGCGTCGGGCGTCCCTCCTTGTCGCGCCCGAAGCCGACGTTCAGGTCAAACGGGCAGGGGATCTCGAAATACCGGCTTTCCAGGTTCAGAACGGCGGGGCAGCGCGAGGCGCTTTTGGCGTGCTCTTTCCGGGCGGTGCGCGAATTCACCCGACGCGGCGGGTCGTAGATCACCGGGCTGTCGGTGTCACCCAGAAGCCAGCCGACACGGACCGGACCGCTTTTCGGATCCTCGTCGCCGCGGAAGTAGTTCGCCGTGAAGTTCATCGCCCGGTCCCCTCGCGCGCGGCAACCGGCCCGCGCGGCGTGTTGTGGATTGGTACGGTTAATTCCGTCACCTGACAAGCGCGCCCTCCGTCCGCGACGGTTGCGCCATCGAAGAGGGCAGGGCAATCTGGCGCCGAACCGGCACGGGCAGGGGAGGGGGTGCGTCAGTCATGGTCCAGATCGCCTGCCCGAACTGCGGCGACCACATCGACCTGCACGCAGGCGTGCGCATGCTGACCTGTCCCTCCTGCGGGACAACGCTGCTCTACGACGATGCGGTGGTGAAACAGGCGGGCGACGCCGGGGTCATGCACGACGCTCCGCTGCTCTTCGGGATCGGCGACCGTGTCGCCTGCGCCCCCGGCACCTTCGACATCCTCGGTCACGCGCGCTTCAGCTACGGTCGCGGCTGGTGGGACGAATTCTGGGCACTCGACACCAAAGGCCAGTCCGCATGGCTCTCGATCGACGAAGGCGACGTGGCGGTGCAGCGGTCCATCCGCGGCTCCGGCGGGCCAAAGGCCGGCGACACCATGCGCCCCGGCGACGCCTTCACCCACCACGGCACGAACTACCGCGTGACCGAGATCGACCGCGCCACCTGCATCGCCCTGCGCGGCGAATTCGACGAAGCCCTGAGCGTCGGGGAAACCTACACCTTCCTCAACGCGCTCTCTGGCAATGGCAAGCTTCTGTCAGGCGAATTCCAGGACGGCCCGACCCTCTGGTTCGAAGGCCACTGGATCGACCCGTTCGAGATCGTGGTGGAGCGTCGCCCATGACCCGCAGCCCCGATCTTCGCGCGATCAACTGTACCGCCTGCGGGGCGGGGCTGGACGTGCTTGGCGGAGGCCGGGTCGCGACCCACATCTGCCCCTACTGTGGCACTGCGCTCGACGCGCAGGCGGATTACAGGGTTATCGCGAAATACAGCGGCATCATCCGCCCGTCCTCTCCTCTCCGCCCCGGCATGAGCGGGCAGATCGACGGCGTGGCCTTCACCGTCATCGGCACTCTGGGCTGGGAAGAGCGCTACGGCGGCCGCACCTGGACCTGGGTCGATCATCAGGTCTTTTCCCCCACCCACGGTTACGCCTGGCTGACGGTCGAGGACGGGCACCTGATCTTCTCCCGCCGCTATCGAAAGCCCTGCTTTCCGGATTTCATCACCTCCGCCACCGTCGAACGCGCCGAAACCCGGCCCGACGTCACGTCGGAGGGCGAGACCTTCCGCTATTACGAAACCAGTACCGCCGAAATCACCTATGCCGAAGGCGAATTCAACTGGACCCCGAAGGTCGGCGACCGCGCCACCGTGGTGTCCTGCCTCGGACCAGACACGATGCTGAGTTTCGAGGAAAGCGCGACCGAGCGGGAGGTGGAGGTCTCGACCTGGCTGCCGCCCGAGACCTACGCCGCTTTCGGGGCCGAAGCCCCGCGCCATGCCAGCCGCAACCACCCGCTGATGCCCTACCCGCAGCGCCACATGCCGAAATTCTACATGACGGTGCCGCTGCTGCTCGCTGCCCTGTCCCTGTTTCTCGGCATCCTGTTCGGCGCGGCGAAGGGCACGCAGGTGGCGCGGGTCGCGGACCTGCCCGTGTCCGGACTGCCGCTTGAACTGCATTTCACCGTCTCCGACACCGCCCGCCTCGCGCAGATCGAGGTCTGGACCGACGTGACAAACGCCTGGGCCTGGTTCGAGGTCGGCCTGACGGATCCCGACGACTCGCCGGTGTTCGAGGCCGGGCGCGAGGTCGGCTTCTATTCCGGACGCGACAACGAAGGCGCCTGGACCGAAGGCTCCCGCCGCACCCGCATCCGTTTCCACCCCGAAACGCCCGGCGATCACGTTCTCGACCTCGCCCTGGCGGAAAGCGAACGCGACACGCCGGGCGGCGCGCTGGCCTCCCGCGTGACGGTGACGGTGACCGAAGGGCTGTCGACGGGCTGGTGGCTTTTCCTGCTCACAGCCGTCTTCCTGGCCATCCCGCTGCTGGTCTTCCTGCGCGCCGGCCTGGCCAATACAAGACGGTGGAGCGGTAGCGACTGGACCGACGAGGACGACGATGACTGAGGCAGCCCGATGACCCCCTTCCGCATCCTCTTCCTGATCGTCGGCCTCTCCGCCATCGCCGGGGCGACCTGGCTGGGTTATTACGGGATCGGGCGCGACAGTTCGGACCTCGACCGCTCTGTCCGGGCGGGATCGGCGGGGCGGGTCATCGGCTCCGGCGGGCAAATCAAGTAGAAAGGGACACCATGTTCGACGCGATCATTCTGGCCGAGTTCGTCTCGACCATCTTCTATTCCCTCCTCGGGCTCGGCCTCATGGCCGTGGTCTGGTACGCGATCACATGGATCGCCCCATTCCCGGTGGTGAAGGAGATAGAGGAGGATCAGAACATCGCCCTCGCCATCCTCATGGGCGCGATCTTCCTTGGCATGGCGATCATCATTGCGGCCGTGATCCTGTCGTGATCCCAACCTGACGTGAGCGACACGCCGAAGGACAGCGGCCCCGCGCCGGACGGGACAGGCCCGCGCGTCTCCCCGCGCGAGGTCTGGCTGCTGACCGCCACCTTCCTCGTCGCCGTCGCCGGGCTGATCTACGAACTCATCGCCGCGACGCTGTCGAGCTACCTGCTCGGCGATTCCGTCCGCCAGTTCTCTTTCGTCATCGGTATCTTCCTCGCCTCCATGGGTCTGGGCGCCTGGGCCAGCCGCTATGTCCGCGACGCGCTGCCGGGCTTTGTCTGGGTGCAGATCCTGCTTGGAGTGATCGGCGGCTTCCTCGCCCCGGTCATTTTCGCCCTCTACGCCTGGACCGGAGAGGTCGAGCTGCCGCTTTATACCATGCTCATCGCCGTCGGTGCCCTCTCGGGGATGGAGATCCCGCTCATCGCCCGCACCCTCGCCGCGATCGGGGCCCCGCAGTTCCGCTTTGAAAATGTGCTTTCTTTCGACTACCTCGGCGCGCTCGCCGCCTCGCTCGCCTTTCCGGTGCTGATCGTCCCGCACCTCGGGCTCATGTCCGCCTCCCTTACCTTCGGGGCGCTGAACCTCGCCGTCGCCGGCCTCTCGCTCTGGATCTTCCGCGCGCACCTTTCGCTTGCCCCGCTGGCGCTCTGGACCGTCGCCGCCCTCGCCACCGGCCTCGGCCTCTGGCAGGCCGAACGCCTCGTCTCCCTGACCGAGGCCGCGCTTTACGAGGACGACGTGATCCTGTCCGAGGATACGCCCTACCAGCACATCACCCTGACCCGGTTCCGCGACCGGACGCGCCTCTTCCTCGACCATTCCATCCAGTTCGACAGCTACGACGAATACCGTTACCACGAGGCGCTGGTGCACCCCGCCATGGCCCTCACCCCCGCGCCGCACAACGTCCTGATACTCGGCGGCGGCGACGGCATGGCCCTGCGCGAGGTGCTGCGCCACAAGGTCAAAACGGTCACGCTGGTGGACCTCGATCCGCGCATGACCGCACTTTTCGCCACCCACCCCGACCTCACCGCGCTGAACGGCAACAGCTTCGCCGACCCCCGCGTGACCGTCAGGAACCAGGACGCCTGGACCTTCACCGAAACCTCGGACCAGTCCTACGACACCATCATCCTCGACTTGCCGGACCCGAAATCCCTTTCCCTGTCAAAGCTTTACAGCCGTGAATTCTACGCCATCCTGACCGACCGCCTCGCCTCCGGCGGCGTCATCGTCACCCAGGCCGGATCGCCCTTCTACGCGCGAGAAGCCTTCTGGTCCGTCGCCGCCACGTGGGAAACCACCCGCAACCCCTACGCCCCCGGCGCAGGCCTGACAGTCATCCCCTACCACACGCTTGTTCCGTCCTTCGGCGACTGGGGCTTCGTGCTCGCCACGCCCGAAGACCCCGCCCCGCGCCCCCTGACCCTGCCCGACGGCCTGCGCTACCTGACGCAGACCACGTGGGAAAAGGCGCAGGTCTTCGAAGCCGACACCGCCCGGATCGAGGCCGAGGTCAACTCCCTCCGCGACCACGCTCTGGTGCGCTATTACGAAACGGGATGGGAGAAGTGGTTCCGCTGAACCGCCCGGATCTGCGTCCAGTCCGGCAACAGCGCGCGCGCCAGGTAATCCGCCGCCTTCTTCCCCGTGCCCTCGCCGCAGACAAAGATGTCGAAGGCCGCGTAGTCATGCTCCGGCCAAGTGTGGACCGAGATATGGCTCTCCGCCAGCAGCAGCACGCCGGTCACGCCCGCGCGGTCCGGGAAGCTATGGAAATGCGCCGACAGCACGGTCGCGCCCGCCGCCTCAGCCGCGCCACGCATGACCTTCTCAAGCAAGGCGGCATCGGTCATGCCCTTGCCGCCGCGATGGTCGATCAGAAGATGGGTGCCGGGGATGAACTGGTCCATGCCGGCGGTTCTACATCCGCGCGGGCAGGGAGGGAATAGCTGGCGCGACCCGCCCGACCGGTTCCGCTCGACAACCCGCGCGCCGCGTGGCCTTATCGTTTGCGGGGAGAGACCAGCATGACCATCACCGCCTTCACCACCACGAAATCCCTGACCGTCCTGCGGGGCGCTGGCGCACTGGCCCGGCTTGACGCGCGTCTCGACCGGCTTGGCGTGACTCGGGCCTTTGTCCTGACCGGGACCAGCGTTGCGACGCGCACCCCGCTGCTGGACGACCTGACCGCGGCGCTCGGCCCCCGCCACGCCGGAAGCTTCGCGGGAATAGGGGCGCACACGCCCATGCCCGCCCTGATCGAAGCCGTTGCGCAGGCCCGCGCCGACAGGGCGGATGCCATCCTCTCCCTCGGCGGGGGCAGCGTGATCGACGCGGGCAAGATCGCCTGTGCCTGCCTCGCCTGGGACGTGCGGACCCGCGACGACCTGCGCGCAAGGATCGTGGCGCGCGACCGCGGGCCGATCCCCGGACTGCCGGTGCACCTCTGCCTGCCCACGACCGCCTCTGCCGCCGAGTTCACCACCGGGGCAGGGGTTCACGATGCGGAGCGGCAACAGAAGACCGGCCTGAACAACCCCGCGCTGGTCCCCGATCTTGTCGTGCTCGACCCCGCGCTGGCACAGCATACGCCGCCGGGCCTCTGGCTCTCCTCCGCCATCCGTTCCGTCGATCACGCGGTTGAGGCGCTTGGCGGCGATGCCGCAACTCCCTATACCGACGCGCTCGCAGAGAAGGCTCTGGCTCTGCTGTTTGATGCCCTGCCACGTTGTCACGCCGACCCGGAGGACTTGGACGCCATCGCGGATGTCCAGTCCGCGACCTGGCTGGCCGGGACCGCCTGTACCGGGGCGCACACCGGGCTGAGCCACGGCATCGGCTACCTGTTCGGTGCCCATTTCGGGGTGGCGCATGGCCACTGTTCCTGCATCACCCTGCCGCATGTGATGGACTGGAACGGGGCGGCAGGAAACAAGGCCGACCGCGTTCTCCGTCACCTGACCGGCCGCGCCGGGGCAGAGGCGGTGGATGCGCTGATCCGGGGGCTCGGCCTGCCGCGCCGCCTGTCGGAGGTGTCGGATCGCACACCCGAGGAACTCGCCGCGCTGGCGCCACTGGTCATGGAATTGAGGCATGTGTCCCAGAACCCCCGGCGGCTGGAAACGGAAGCGGAGGCGGGGGACCTGCTGGCGCGGATGTACTGAGCAGGGAAGCCGCCTCCCTGGCCTTCGGGCTGTTCCGGGGAGGGCAGGGCACTATACCGGGGCTGGAGGACGCAGCGAGGGCAGACCCCCTCACCCCAACCCTCTCCCCCGGAGGGGAGAGAGAGTCTCGTCGTGCGGAAATCGAACGCAGCACCTGTAATCCGTGCAACGCATCTCCCTCTCCCCCGCGGGGGAGAGGGTCGGGGTGAGGGGGAGCCTGCGCCGTCCGCCCGCTCAAACCCCCTTGAACACGGGCTTTCGCTTCTCGACAAAAGCCGAGGCCGCTTCCCGGTGATCCGCGGTAGCGGAGGAATTCGTATGGTTGTCCGCCTCCAGGTCCATCACCTCCACCAGCGATCCGCCCCCGGCGGCGAGGTTGAGGTTGCCCTTCATCCGGCCAAGCGCAAGTGGCGCGCCCTCGGCCAGCGGCCCGGCGAAGTCCATCGCCTCTTCCAGCGCGCGCCCCTCGTCCACAGCGCGGTTGACCAGCCCGATCCGCTCTGCCTCCTTCCCCGAGATGACCGGAGAGAACAGGTACAGTTCCTTGGCCTTCGCGGTCCCGACGATCTGCGTCAGGAAGTAGGTGCCGCCGAAATCCCCCGACAGCCCGACCTTTGCAAAGGCCGTGGTGATCTTGGCCGTGTCCGCCGCGATCCGGAAATCGCAGGCCAGCGCGATCGACAGGCCCGCCCCGGCGGCCGCGCCCTCGATCGCGGCTATGGTCGGCTTGGGCATCTCGTGCAGCAGGCGCGAGACTTCCATCCGGGTCCTGAGGCTCTTGCGCTGTTCGTAGAAGGACAGGTCCTGGTTCGCCCCCTCGTTCATCGCCTTGACGTCACCGCCCGCGCAAAAGGCTCCGCCCGCGCCGGTCAGCACGACCACACGCACCTCCGGATCCTCCGCCGCCTGCTCCAGCACCTCCTGCATGGTCGCCAACATCGGACGGGTGAAGGCGTTGCGCCGTTCCGGACGGTTCATCGTCAGGATCAGCACCGCGCCCCGGCGTTCGGTCAAAAGAAAGTCGCTCATGATATCCTCCCTGAATTGCGGAACACTCTTCCGCAGTTCGGAAGGACTGTCCAGAGAGCCTAAGGCAGCACCGACAGCCAGAACCACACGGTGAACAGCGCTACCGAGGTCGTCACCAGGACCGAGGACGCCGCCACACGTTTCGCCCGGTCGTAGATATTGGCGAAGACATAGGTGTTGATCCCCGGCGCCACGGCGGCGGTGATGAGCGCCGAGCGGAACTGTTCCGTCGACAGATGCGCCATGGACCCGAAGACCCAGACCAAGGCCGGATGGATCAGCAGGGTGATGATGCAGATCACGATGACGACGCGCCAGTCGCCTTCGATCTTGTACTGCACCAGCACGCCTCCAACCGCGAACAACGCCGCCGGAACGGAAGCCGCCTGCATCATCCGCACAGCATCCATCACCGGCAGAGGCACGGTGATGTTGCCGAGGTTCACGACAAACCCGAGGATCAGAGCGATCACCAGCGGGTTGCGCATCATCTGCCGCCCGATCTGCCCGGCGATGCCCAGCACGTTCAGACCCGTGCCACGCGCCCGCACCGTTTCCATCACCGCGATGCCGAGCGTGTAGCAGAACGGCGCGTGAATCGCGATGATGGCAAAGTTTGCCTCCAGCGCGTCCGCACCGAAGGCCCGTTCGGTGATCGGGATGCCGAGCATCAGGGTGTTGGAAAACAGGCAGCAGAAGCCGATGACCACGCAGTCCTCAAGCTCCCTCCGGAAGATCAGCAGCGCCGCCAGGAACCCGAGGATGAAGCAGAGCGTCGCGGCCACGTAATAGGTCAGCAACAGCGGCGCATGGAACTGTTCGCCGATGTCGAAGGTCGCGACCGCGCGAAACAGCAGGCAGGGAAAGGCGTAGGACTGGGTGAACTTCATCAGCCCGTCCACCGCCACCTGCGGGAATGCCCCCGACCGGGTCGCCGCGTAGCCCGCGCCGATCAGCAGGAAGACCGGCAGGATGACCGTGACGAGGAACGCCATCAGAGGGGGTACACGATCTGCATCCCGTCAAAGGCGGGATGGATGTGTTCCGGCGTCTCCTCGTTCACCGTGACGTAATCCAGGTCGATATGCATGTTGGTCAGCACCGCCCGCTTCGGCGCGGCGCGGCGGATCCAGTCGAGCGTCTGCTCAAGGTGCGAATGGGTCGGATGCGGGTCGCGGCGCAGCGCGTCCACGATCCAGCAGTCGAGATCCGCAACCGCCTCCCAGGCCTCGCCGGTCATCTCCGCCACGTCGGGCAGGTAGGCAAGGTCCCGCACCCGGAAGCCGAGCGCGTCGATGGACCCGTGATTGACCCGGAACGGCGTGAAGGTGATCGACCCGCCGGGTCCGTCGATCGTGAACGGCCCGTCGATGGTCTTCATCTTCAGGATCGGCGGATAGGGCGACCCCTCGGGCTGCACGAAGGCATAGGCGAACCGGTCGAGCAGCGCTGCCTGCGTGTCCCCGTCCGCCCAGACCGTGAGCCGTTTGCGCGTGTTGAAGACGATCATCCGCAGGTCGTCCAGCCCGTGCACATGGTCCGCATGCGAATGCGTGTAGATCACCGCGTCCAGCACCCCGACGCCCGCATCCAGCAACTGCGAGCGCAGATCCGGCCCGGTGTCGATCAGCACGCGGGTCGTGCCCTCGGGCCCGTCCTGTTCCACCAGCATCGCGCAGCGGCGGCGGGTGTTCTTCGGATTGGCCGGATCGCAGGCGCCCCAGTGCCCGCCAAGGCGCGGGACACCGCCCGACGACCCGCAGCCGAGGATCGTGAACCGAAGCTCTCCCATCACGCCGCCTGCGCCTTCTGCCAGCGCGCGGCCTTGGCGAAGAGCCGGTCGAAATTCTCCTGTGTGGCGGCGGCGAAGGCCTCGTAGCTCAGCCCGAAGACCTCCGCCCCGACCTTGGCCGTATGCACCGTGTAACCCGGTTCGTTGCGCTTGCCGCGGTAGGGCGGCGGGGCGAGGTAGGGGCTGTCCGTCTCCACCAGCACCCGGTCGAGCGGCGCGGTGGCGAAGATGTCCCGCAGTTCCTGGCTCTTGGGGAAAGCCGCGATGCCCGACATGGACAGGTAGAATCCGAGGTCGAGCGCCGCTTTCGCCAGATCAGCGCCCGAGGAAAAGCAGTGCATCACGCAGTCGAAAGGCGCGTTGGCATGTTCTTCGGCAAGGATCGCGGCCATGTCTTCGTCCGCCGCGCGGGCGTGGATGATGAGCGGCAGGCCGGCCTCCGCCGCCGCGGCGCAATGCACGCGGAGGGAGGCCTTCTGGATCTCCGCCGACTCCGCCGTGTAGTGGTAATCGAGCCCCGTCTCCCCGATCGCGACAAATTTGGGATGCCCGGACAGCCTCACCAGTTGTTCCGCCGTCACCGGCGTATGCTCATGCGCCGACATCGGATGCACGCCGAAGGTGTGGAAGACCTGGGGATGCGCCTCGGAGATCGCCTGCACCTTCCCGAGATTGTGCAGCTTCGTGCAGATCGTCACCATCCGCGTTACTCCGGCGGCCACCGCGCGGGCGATCACGTCGTCCCGCTCCGCGTCGAAATCGGGGAAGTCGAGGTGACAGTGGCTGTCGGTGATCTGGACGGTGGCGGAAGTCATACGGCCCTGACGTCAGGTGGCCACGCCACCCGCGATGCTCTGGAGTTTGAAGACGGTATCAAGGATCAGCGCGGCAGGGTCAAGGTTGACCGCCTCGCCATGGCGCAGCCTCTGGCCGATCTCTTCCGCCGCCTGCGCCCAGACCCGGCCCGAGGCAGCGGAGGGCGCGAGCCGCGCCATGACCTCGGCCTCTCCGGGCGCGGCCTCGACTGCCGGGGCGTGCCCGGTTGCTCCGGTGCGGGCCAGTCGCGACAGCGCCAGGTCCACAAGGTGGATCAGCAGTGCGCGCCGCTCCTCTCCGCCGCGCGCCGCTGCCGTGTCCGCAAGCGCCTGCGCCCGCGTGGCATCGAGCCGGGGCAGGGTGCCGATCAGCCCGATCAGGTCTGCGTAAAGTTTCAGCCCGTCCAGAGTAACCAGCCGCACCGCCTCTCCAACCGACCCGCCCGACAGTTCCGCCAGCGCCGCGGCATGACCCGGCATGTCGATCTCGGCCTGCGCCAGCGCGGCGGCTATCTCCTCCGGCGGCACCGCGCCAAGCCGAAGCTCGCGGCAGCGCGACCGGATCGTCGGCAGCAGCGACGACGGCTGATGCGACACCAGCAGAAGCACGGTCCGCGCGGGCGGTTCCTCCAGCAGCTTGAGGATGGCGTTGGCGGCGTTCGGGTTCATCTCGTCCGCCGCGTCGATGATGACCACCCGCCGCCCGCCGTCGGCTGAGGAGAGCGCGAAGAACTTCTTGAGCGGCCGCGCGTCCTCGACCCGGATCACCTTGGAGAACTTCCCGGCGGCGAAATTCCTCTCCCGGTCATTGTCGGTGGATCCGGCCCCCCCGCGCCGGATGACCTGCAACAACGGTTCGGACCCGGCAGCCACGCGCCGCGCGACAGGGTGGTCTTCGGGAATGTCCAGCGTCGCAGGCGGCTCCGGCGCGCCGAACAGCCCGCCGTCATCGGGATCGGGCGTGGCGATCAGAAACCGCGCGAACCGCCAGGCGAGGGTCGCCTTGCCCACCCCCCGCGGACCAGAGATCAGCCAGCCGTGATGCATCCGGCCGGAGTTGAAGGCGTCGAGCAGCACCCTCTCTGCCGCGTCGTGGCCAAAGAGGCGGGCGGCGGCACGGGGATGCGGGGCACCTTCGATGCGGTCTGGTTCGGGCTGGTCGCTCATGGCCGGGACTATGGCGGGGAATGCGGGCAGGGGGAAGGGCGGGGTGGTCCGAGGCCGTGCGTTGAGGTCTGTCATCCTCGGACTTGTTCCGAGGTTCTCTGACCGGGGAGATCCTCGGAACAAGTCCGAGGATGACAGCATCGTG
Source organism: Primorskyibacter flagellatus (assembly GCF_014638275.1). Lineage (GTDB taxonomy): Bacteria > Pseudomonadota > Alphaproteobacteria > Rhodobacterales > Rhodobacteraceae > Pseudooceanicola > Pseudooceanicola flagellatus_A. Next base: position 2,102,311 of record NZ_BMFJ01000001.1, on the reverse strand, counting down.
GGCGCTGTTGGCAGAGGCCCGGGCACTGCGTCCGCGCCCCCCCGCACCCGTCACACCGACGCCAGCGCGCCCCCGACCACGGCCAGCACGTCGCCGGCCACCGCCTCCGGCGACCGCGCCCCGTCAATCACACGAAACCGCTCCGGGAACTCCCCGGCCAGCGACAGGAATCCAGCCCGCATGCGGCGCTGCAGATCCGCGCCGAAATCCTCGAACCGTTCCTCCACGCCCTGCCGCCCCTTGGCCCTTGCGAGGCCAACCTCCGGGTCCATGTCGATCAGCACCGTCAGGTCCGGCTCCACCCCGATCATCAACGCATGCAACTGGTCCACGACCCCGCGCAGGTTCCCGCGCGACAGGCCCTGATACATCCGGGTGCTGTCCGCGAAACGGTCGCAGATGACCACGGCACCGCGCGCCAGCGCCGGGCGGATGGTGCGTTCCAGATGATCGCGGCGGGCGGCGGTGAACAGCAGGATCTCCGTCTCTGCCGACCAGCGGTCGGGATCGCCCTGCAGCACCAGCGCGCGTATCTCCTCCGCCCCCGGGGACCCGCCGGGTTCGCGCGTCAGCACGACCTCCCGCCCGGTTGCGCGCAGCGCCTCCGCCAGCAGCCGCGCCTGCGTCGACTTGCCGGACCCGTCGATTCCCTCGAAACTCAGGAACACCCCGCGCCCGGTCGGATCGCTCAAGAGGAGGCCTCTTCTTCCGCGACTTCCGCCTCCGCCTCGGGACGACCGCCGCCGATTTCGCTCAGCAGATGGTCCAGCGCGTTGGTTACAGTCACGACAAACCCGCCCTTGCGCACGTCTTCCCCCGCGATCAGCGGCACCCGTGTCTCGGGCAGGCCTTCGGGCGCAAAGACCAGCTCTGCCAATGTGTCGCCCTTCTTCACCGGGGCTGAGATCGGGCCGTTGTAGATCACCTCGCCCTCAAGCTCCCTTGCCGAAAGCACCGGCACAAGCGCGCTCAGATCCTCCGCCGTGGTCAGGGCGACGGTCGGGGCCGCGCCCATGTGGACCTCCGCCCGCATCACGGTCTCTCCGGCCTTGATCAGGGATTTCTGGGTGAACTGCCGGAAAGCCCAGTTGACGACCGCCTCGCTCTCCTGCGCCCGCGCCGCCTGCGACGGCAGGCCCGACAGCACGAAGACGATCCGCCGGTCGCCCTGCTTGGCCGAGCCGACCAGCCCGTACCCCGCCTCGGTGGTATGTCCCGTCTTCAGCCCGTCCGCCCCGACACCGAGCCCAAGCAATGGGTTGCGGTTGGAATTGTTGGTCGGCGCGCGCCCGTCGAAGGCGAAGGTCTCTTCCGAGAACAGCGGATAGAAGTTCGGGAAATCCTCGATCAGCCGGGTCGCCAGCAGGGCCAGATCCCGCATCGACATCCGGTGCCCGGCGGCGGGCCAGCCGTTGGAATTGGCGAAAGTCGAATTGGTCATGCCCATGGTCTGCGCCCGCTGCGTCATGAACCGCGCGAACCCGGCCTCCGTCCCGTCCGGCGACAGCGCCTCTGCCAGCACGACGCAGGCATCGTTGCCCGACAGCACGATGACGCCGCGCAGCAGATCCTCCACCTTCACCCGGTCGGTGGTGTCGAGGAACATGGTCGACCCGCCATAGCTCATCGCGTGGGAGGACACCGGCAGTTCCTCGTCCAGCCGCAGCCGGCCGTCGCGCAGCGCCTCGAACGCGATGTAAAGCGTCATCAGCTTGGACATCGACGCCGGGGGCAGGGGGGTGTCGGCATTCTTGTTGAGAAGAACCGTCTTCGTCGTCAGGTCGACGATGTAGGCGGCAGTGGCCTGTGTGTCGAAGGCCTGCGCCATACTGCCCGTGAAAAGGACCAGCCCCAGACCGGCGGCCTTCAGCCCGGCGATGATGCGGCGGCCCGCGCGGGCACCTGCGTGAGTGAAACGGGTCATCCGTCCTCCTTCAGGCGGTGCGCCTGACTGCCCCTGAAGGGCCGGTCAGTTCGTCACCGCATATGCGTCGGTGAAGCCCGCAGCCTTGATCTTGGTCAGCAGCTCCGCGCGTTCAGCCGTGGTGGTGGCCGGGCCGACGACGACCCGCCAGAATGTCTTGCCCTTCGACGTCTGCTTCAGCACCGAGGGAATGATCCCCGACTGGCGCATCGCGACGGCGGTGTTCTTTGCGTTCTGCTCGACACTGAAAATGCCGATCTGCAGGTAGGGTTTGTCAAGGGTGGAGGCCGGTTTCGCCGCCGCTTTCGGCAGCGGGGCGCTTGCCACGGGCGCAGGCGCGGGGGCGGATACCGGCGCGGGCGAGGCGACCGTCTCAGCCGACGCAAGCGCTTCCACTGCGGGTGCCTCCGCCACGACTTCCGCGCTCGCGGGCTCTTTCTTCTGCCAGAAGAACCGGCGCTTTTTCGGGGTTGGTTCGGCGACCGCTGCCGACTCCCTGACCTCTTCGGCTGCGCCTGTGCTCTCAGCCCGGTCCAGTGCGGCGCTCGCTCCGGCAACCGGGTCCAGCGTTGCCGTCGCCACCTCGGCCGGTGCCGGCATCTGGTCTGCGGTCGCGGCAGAGGCGGCGGGCGCGGCGGCGATCACCGGGCTGCCCTCCACCGTTTCGGTGGTCTCGGGTTCTGCTGTCGCCGTCGGCACCTCTTCGCGCCGCAGGGCCGTGACCGACAGGTTCACCGGCTGTCCGGCGAGAAGGCCAAGCGCCTCCGCCGCGTCCGAGGATACCTGGAACCGCGGCCCCGAGCGTTCCAGAGACGGCTTGAACAGCGCCCCGATAACGAATTTCGCGTTGGCCGTGTTACGGATCAATGCCCGTTCGGGTTCCGTCACATCCGGATGCGCCACCCAGACCCCGCCAAGCGACGGCCGCCCGTCCCAGAGACCCGCTTCCGTCGCCTGGAACACCTCCGGCGCCTCCACGTCGCGCTCGACCAGCCGGGTCGATCCGCCCGAGGAACTTTCCGACGCCCCGGGCGTGGCCTTGAACAGGTTTCCCCCGGTTTCCGTGCAGCCCGCAGCCAGTGTCAGCACGCCCAGGGCGGCCGCCAGCCGCACCACTGGTCCGCAGGTTGTCCCGAGTCCGATCGCCATTCTTCGCCCCTATGTCGGCACGGCACATGGCCGCGCGGCCGGTTTCCGGCCCTGCCCGTTGTTTTGGCGCACTCTACAGCCTGCGGGCCCGCGTGAAAAGTCCGCCGCTCCGGATCGGCAAAGATTCCCGGCCACACCCATTGGACGCCCCCGCTTCCCGAATCGCCCGCCCCCCGCTAGACCACCCCGACGCGGAGGAGTGGCAGAGTGGTTTAATGCACCGGTCTTGAAAACCGACGTAGGTGAAAGTCTACCGTGGGTTCGAATCCCACCTCCTCCGCCAACAACCTATAATTAATCCCGCGGTCCGGGCCCGGCTCCCCTGCGCATCAAAACGGATCCCCCGACAGGCCACGTCAGGCAACCCGCCCGGCAGGTCGGCACCGCCCAACGCGGCCTGGCCCGATCCGAACCGTTTCAGGCGACGAAGTATCCCGGCGTGCGGGCACGTATTTCGTCGACCATCGCAAGCGTTCCCGAGAGATGCTCGCGCAGGACCGCGCAGGCCGTATCTGCGTCTCCGGCCTCAAGCGCGTCGAGAATGCGGCTGTGGCAATCCAGTATGGACTGGGACTTGCCCGGGTCGGGCAGGTTGAGCTTCCTCAGGCGGTCGATGTGCCCCGATCGCGACTGGATCAGGGTAAAGAGACTGTCGACGCCGGCGGCCTCGTAAAGAGCATAGTGAAAGTTGCTGTCGAGTCGGACGAAGGCTGACAGGTCGTTGACCTCGCGCGCCGCGACCTGCTGTGCGAGGACAGAGCGTGCCTCATGAAAGGTCGCGCCGGGGGCGTTCATCGCCAGGCGTCTGACGATTTCGAGTTCCAGCGCGAGCCTCAGGAAATGGGTTTCCTGAGCGTGATGCACATCGATCCTCGACACCTCGGTCTTCGACTGCGGAAAGGTGTCGATGAGCCCCTCTTCCTCCAGCTTGATGAGCGCGTCACGGACCGGTGTAAGACTGACCTGATACTCCGCAGCGATTGCGGAGCGGGAAATACTCTGCCCCGGGACAAGGTCGAGGTTCAGGATACGATCGCGCAGGGAATCATGCAGGGCAGAACTGGCCGAGCCGCGCCGGAGAGGCTGCCGGCGGCGCTGTTGGGTCCTGGTCATGTCGTTCGGCATGGGCGTAACCGCACTTCGTCACTTGGATTTGCTGGGGACTATAAAGAACTCTTGCCGAGTGGGAACTAATATATTAGCACATTACTTGGCCCGGGCGGATAACCTCCCGGCAGGTTACGGGAGGAGACCCAATGAATTTCGCAAAAGCCGCCCTTATCGGCGGATGCGCATCCGTGATTGCGACGATCGCGCATGCCGAGACGCTCAACATCCAGACCTCGTTCAACGCGGGCGACTTTTCGACCCAGTACCTGACCGAGAGCTGGCTGCCGAAGATCAAGGAAATGACCGACGGTCGGATCGAGATCGTGCTGACGCCGAACGGTTCGGTTGTGCCCGCCCGCGAAACGCCCGAAGCGGTCGCTGCCGGCGTTCTGGACGGCGACTTCACCTCGGTGAACTACTTCGCAGGCCTGGAACCAGCCTATGCCATCATGGGCGACCTGATCTCGGGATACGACACGCCCGAACAGATGATCGGCTTCTGCAAGGACGGCGGCGGTGAGGCGATGATGCAGAAAGCTGCGGATTCCGTGACCGGCGGCGAGGTGCAGGTCGTGGCCTGCGGCCCCTATTCCCGCGAGGCACTGCCCGCCCGCACCCCGATCCGCAGCTTCGAAGAACTGGCCGGAAAGAAGATCCGCTCACCTGAAGGTCTCGCCGCAGCGGTTTTCCAGGCGGCTGGCGCGTCGCCCGTTTCGATCCCGTTCTCCGAGGTGTTCGGTGCGCTGGAAAAGGGCATCGTCGATGCGGCTGACGCCTCGGCCTACGTGAACAACGACGCGACCGGTCTGCATGACGTCGCGCCGTACCCGCTCTATCCCGGCATCCACTCGATGCCGTCGATGCAGTTCACCATCAACAAGGAGAATTGGGAGGCGATGTCCGCCGAGGACCAGACCGCCCTGAAAACCTGGTGGTACGACGCCATGTACGCCATGGCCGCCGAAGTCACCAAGCTGGACAAGGAACTGGCAGCACGCGACGCCGCAGCCGGCAAGATCGAGGTCATCGACTGGCCGCAGGAAAGCCGCGACAAGCTGCGCGAAGTGGCGCGGGAACAGTGGCAGGAATACGCAACCAAGTCGGAACTTGCCCAGGAAGCGCTTGATGCGAACATCAAGTACATGACGGAAATTGGTCTGTTCAAGAACTGACCCACTGCCGCCGCGCCGATCATGGCGCGGCGGCTTCTTCTGCTGTCCGGGGGTATCATGAAGAACCTTCTGGCCCGCTATGCCGAAGGGATGGACCGTTTCAGCGTCTTCATCGGCCAGGGCTGTTCCATCCTTTTCTTCGCCTGCATCGCGATCTCGGCGGCCGAGGTCGTCATGCGTTACGGCTTCGATGCGCCGACTGTATGGTCGACCGAAACGGCGATGACGCTCTGCGCCGCCGCCTGGGTCCTGTCGGTCGGTTTCGTCACTGAACGCAACCGCCACATCTCGATCACCATGCTTGAGCTGGTTGTCGGAGAGCGCATCTGGCGGATCTTTCGTCTGGCCCAGCTGGTCATCGCCTTCGGTGCGGTGCTTGTGCTGACGATGGCCCTATGGAAACCGGCCATGAAAGTGCTGTCACGCACCGAGTATTCCGGCACCGCCTTCAATTCGATCCAGCCCACGATTTTCAAGGTGCTGATCGTCGTCGGCTGCGTGCTTTATCTCGCACAACTGATCGCCAACATCATCCGCTGGTTCCAGCGCACCGAAAAGGCTTCGTCCAGTGGGCATTGAAATCATTACCCTTCTGATCGTCCTCGCGCTTCTGGCGCTGATGGCGGTTGGTGTGCCGCTTGGCGTGACAACCCTCACGGTTTCGCTGGCCACGGCCATCCTCTACTTCGGCGAACGCGCGGGCTTTTTCATCGTCGCGGCGAACGTCAGCGAAGTGCTGCACAAATACGAACTGATCGCGGTGCCGTTCTTCGTGTTCATGGCCAACGTTCTGGAACGATCGGGCATCGCCAAGTCGCTGTTCGACAGCATGGCGATCATGGGCGGGCGATTCCGCGGATCGGTCGGGGTGCAGACCTGCATCGTGGCCGTCGTGCTGGCCGCCATGTCGGGTATCATGGGCGGAGAGATCGTGATGCTGGGCCTGATCGCCCTGCCGCAGATGCTGCGCCTTGGGTATGACAAGCACCTGTCGATCGGCATCATCTGCGCCGCCGGGGCACTGGCCACGCTGATCCCGCCGTCCGTCGTGCTCATCATCTACGGGCTTGCGGCGCAGGTTTCGATCACCAAGCTTTTCGCGGCCTCTGCCGTTCCGGGCCTGATCCTCGCCTCGCTCTACATCGTCTATATCCTGGTCCGGGTGCGCCTGAATCCGTCCCTGGCCCCGATCTACGATATCCCGGAGACCGGCCTGCCCTTCCTGCAGCGGCTGAAGTTCATGAAGGGCGTCATCCTTCCGGCGATCCTGATCGGTGCGGTTCTGGGGGTCATCTACTCCGGCATCGCCACGGTGACCGAGGCCGCGGCCATTGGTGCCGTCGGTGCCCTGGTCGTCGCCGCGCTGCGGGGAGAGCTGAACTGGCGCATGGCACGGGACGCGATGCGCCAGACGGTCCTGACCGTAGGTTCGATCATCTGGCTGGTGCTCGGCGCCGTGTCGCTGATCGGGATCTACAATCGCATCGGCGGCGGCGAATTCCTGCGCGGTCTGCTGACCGGGCTGGATGTTGCGCCGCTGACCGTCATCATCGTGATGATGCTGATCGTGATGGTGTTGGGCACCTTTCTGGAATGGATCGCGATCATCTTCATCACGGTTCCGATCTTCGCCCCCGTGGTGATCGACCTCGGGTTCGACCCGGTCTGGTTCGGCGTGCTCTTTGCGATGAACATCCAGATCTACTACCTGTCACCCCCCTTCGGGCCCGCCTGCTTCTTCCTCAAGTCAGTGGCGCCGAAAGGTATCGAGCTTCAGGACATCTTCGTCGCCGTGCTGCCCTTCATCGCATTGCAGGCCCTGGGATTGTTCCTCGTGCTCTTCATTCCGGAGCTCGCGCTCTGGCTGCCGTCGATGCTGGATTAAGGAGCGTCTCATGTCCGACCACGATCTCACCCGCCAGGACGAAGATATCTCTGCCCCCGAGTTCGGGGAGGAAGAGAGCATCGACGGCTATGACTTCGGCAACTGGCCCGAGATCGTGGGCGTGTTCCTGACCGCCGGACTGCTCTGGCTGACCTTCGCACTGAACGGATAAGTTTCATGACCCGCAAGACCCCCGACGATCTCCGTTCCGCCCGCTGGTTCGCGCCCGACGACCTCCGCTCCTTCGGGCACCGGTCGCGGATGATGCAGCTTGGCTACGGAGAGGAGGACTTTCGCGGCAAGCCGGTGATCGGCGTGCTGAACACCTGGTCCGAACTCAACACCTGCCATGCCCATTTCAAGGACCGCGTGCAGGACGTGAAGCGCGGAGTGCTTCAGGCGGGCGGCTTCCCGGTCGAAATGCCGGCGCTGTCGGTCGACGAAAGCAACATCAAGCCGACCTCGATGCTTTACCGCAACATGCTGGCGATGGAGACGGAGGAGATGATCCGCTGTCACCCGCTGGACGGCGTTGTGCTCATGGGTGGATGCGACAAGACCACGCCGGGTCTGGTCATGGGCGCGATCTCGGCGGGCGTGCCGCTGATCTACCTGCCTGCCGGTCCGATGCTGCGCGGCAACTACGCGGGCAAGATCCTCGGCTCCGGCTCCGACGCCTGGAAATACTGGGACGAGCGGCGCGCCGGGAACATCTCGGACGAGGAATGGCTGGGCGTGCAGGGGGGGATCGCCCGGTCCGCCGGGACCTGCATGACCATGGGCACGGCTTCGACCATGACCGCGATTGCAGACGCCATGGGGATCACCCTGCCGGGCGCGTCCTCGATCCCTGCCGTGGATGCCAACCACCAGCGCATGTCCGCCTCCTGCGGGCGCCGGATCGTCGAAATGGTCTGGGAAGACCTGACCCCCGAAAAGATCATCACCGCCGGGGCCTGCCGCAACGCCGCCATCGTCGCCATGGCCACGGGCTGTTCCACCAACGCCGTTGTCCATCTGATCGCCATGGCGCGCCGCGCCGGCGTCCCGATGCAACTGGAGGAACTGGACGAACTCGGCCGCAATACGCCGCTGATCGCCAACGTCCGCCCCTCCGGCAAGGACTACCTGATGGAGGACTTCTACTACGCCGGTGGCCTCCGCGCCCTGATGAAGCAGATCGAGGACCGGCTCGACACCTCCTGCATGACCGTCACCGGCAGGACCGTGGGCGAGAACCTGGAAGGTGCGGTGGTCTACAACGATGACGTGATCCGGCCCCTGTCGAACCCGGTGTACCACGAAGGGTCCCTGGCGGTGCTCAAGGGCAACCTCTGCCCGTCGGGCGCGGTCATCAAGCCTGCCGCCTGCGACCCGAAATATCACGTGCACGAAGGCCCCGCGGTGGTCTTCGACAGCTATCCCGAGATGAAGAAGTTCGTCGACGACGAAGACGCCGAGGTCACGCCCGATCACGTCATGGTCCTCCGCAACGCTGGCCCTCTCGGCGGCCCCGGCTTTCCGGAATGGGGCATGCTGCCCATCCCCAAGGCGCTGATCAGGCAGGGCCACCGCGACATGCTGCGGATCTCCGATGCGCGCATGTCGGGCACCTCCTACGGCGCCTGCGTCCTGCATGTCTCGCCCGAGGCTTACGTCGGCGGCCCGCTCGCGCTGCTGAAGACGGGCGACATCGTGCGCCTCGACCTGCCCGCCCGCACGCTCGACATGCTGGTGCCGGAGGACGAACTGGCCGAACGCAAGAAGGCCTGGACCGCCCCCGAACCCCGTTTCGAACGGGGCTGGGGCTGGATGTTCTCCAAACACGTCACGCAGGCCGATCAGGGCTGCGACTTCGACTTCCTGCAATCCGATTTCGGCAAGACCGCCGGCGAACCTGATATCTTCTGAGGCCCCAATGACCGACTACGTCCTCTCCGACACCACGCGCGACCGCCTGAAGCGTATCTCGACCGCCTCCATCGCGACGCAGCTCTACAAACGCGGGCTGCGCAACCAGTTCATCCAGGGGGTGAAGCCGGTCGCGAAGAAGGCCGAGACCATGGTCGGTCAGGCCTTCACCCTCCGCTACATACCGGCCCGCGAAGACCGCAACACTCTGGAGGAGTTCAGGAACCCCGAGCATCCGCAGCGCGTCGCGGTCGAAACCTGCCCGCCGGGCCAGATCCTCGTGATGGACGCGCGCCAGGACGCGACCGCCGCCACTGCCGGGTCGATCCTGATCACCCGGATGGATGTGCGCGGCTGTGCCGGCGTCGTCTCTGACGGGGGCTTCCGGGACTTCGACGGCATCGGCGCGCTCGACATGCCCGCCTTCTGCGCCGGCCCCTCCGCGCCCACCAACCTGACGAAACACGAAGCGCTCGACATCAACGTGCCGATCGGCTGCGGTGGCGTCGCGGTGTTCCCCGGCGACGTGCTGGTCGGTGACGGCGACGGTGTCATGGTCATCCCCGCGCATCTTGCGGATGAAATCGCCGAAGTCTGCGCGGGAATGGAGGATTTCGAGGCCTTCGTGCTGGAGGAGGTGCTGAACGGCACCCCGATCATCGGCCTCTATCCCTGCACCAAGGAAGAAAACCAGAAGAATTTCGACGCCTGGCTCGCCAGGAAGAACGGCTGACCCTTCCCTTCGCAGGAAATACTCCGGGGGATTGCAGCTGCCGGATCGCAGCACCCTCCCGGCCCAAACACAGGAGACGCACATGGACGGCGCCGCAACCCCTTTCACGCCACACGGAAAACACCTGATTGCCGGCGACTGGATAGCAACCGAAACGACGTTCATGTCCGACCCCGCCCATGGCGACGCGCATGCCTTTTCGGTTGGCTCACCTGATCTGGTGAATCGTGCCTGTCAGGCCGCCGAAGATGCCTTCTGGACCTACGGCTATACAACGCGGGAGGAGCGGGCGGCCTTCCTCGACCGGATCGCGGACGAGATCGAGGCGCGCGGCACCGCCATCACGAAGATCGGGACCGAGGAAACCGGGCTGCCCGCTGCCCGGCTTGAGGGAGAGCGTGGCCGGACCACCGGCCAGCTGCGCCTGTTCGCCTCGCACATCCGGCAGGGAGATTACCTTGACCGTCGGCACGACAAGGCCCTGCCGGACCGCCAGCCGCTGCCACGTCCGGACCTGCGAATGATCCAGCGCCCGATCGGTCCGGTGGCGGTGTTCGGCGCCTCCAACTTCCCGCTCGCCTTTTCCACCGCCGGGGGCGACACCGCCGCCGCGCTGGCCGCAGGCTGCCCCGTGGTCGTGAAGGGGCACGGCGCCCATCCCGGCACCGGCGAGATCGTGGCCGAGGCAATCCATGCCGCCATTCAGGCCTGCGGTATGCCCGCAGGCGTGTTCTCCCTTGTCCAGGGAGGGAATCTTGAGGTCGGCCAGGCGCTCGTGCAGCATCCGCTCATCCGGGCCGTCGGATTTACCGGCTCTCTGACCGGGGGCCGCGCCCTGTTCGACCTGTGCGCACGGCGTCCCGAACCGATCCCGTTCTTCGGCGAACTGGGTTCCGTCAACCCGATGTTCATGCTTCCCGCCGCCCTCGCTGCGCGGGCGGGGGACCTCGGCAGGGGCTGGGCCGGGTCGCTGGCCATGGGCGCGGGCCAGTTCTGCACCAACCCCGGCATCGCTGTCGTGATCGAAGGCCCCGACGCCGACACCTTTGTGGAGGCAACCCGCGAAGCACTCTCCGACACCGGTGCGCAGGTCATGCTGACCGACGGGATCACGCAGGCCTATTCCTCCGGCGCCGCCAGGATCGGCGGGCAGCATGGCGTGCAGGATGTTCTGACCTCGACCTGCGACCGCCGTGAGGCCAGACCCTTCCTGTTCCGTGTGTCCGCCGCGGACTGGCTGGGTAACCATACCCTGACCGAAGAGGTGTTCGGCCCGCTTGGCCTGGTCGTGACCGTTGGGAACGCGGCCGAAATGGCAAAGGTGGCGCGCAGTCTCGCGGGTCAGTTGACCGCGACGATCCACATGGACCCCGCCGATACGGGACTGGCTGCTGACCTCATGCCCATCCTCGAACGCAAGGCCGGGCGCATCCTTGCCAACGGGTTCCCGACCGGTGTCGAAGTGGCAGAGTCGATGGTGCACGGCGGCCCTTATCCAGCCTCGACCAACTTTGGTGCAACGTCGGTCGGCACGCTCTCCATCCGGCGCTTCCTGCGTCCGGTGTGCTACCAGAACCTGCCGACCGACATCCTGCCCGCCGATCTGACCTGAAGGCCGGCGGTCGGGTCGCGACCGCCCCTGCCGATGGCGGGCGGCGGCGACAGGATGGGTGCGGGAAATCGGACCGGTGGCGCCAGCCGGGATCAATGCGACACCTCTCGGGACGCATGTTCTTGGCGGTGCCGGCGCGATTTTGTCCGGTCCCGTCCTGCCCCCGCAACCAGCACGTTCAGGCGGTCGGTACTGTCCCGCCGTCGATCACGTATTCGGTGCCGGTGATCGTTCCCGCCCGGTCAGAGGCGACGAAGGCGATCAGGTTCGCGATCTCCTCCGGCCGGGAGGGGCGGCCGATCGGGACTCCGCCCAAGGAGTCCATGATCATCTGCTTGCCCCGCTCGACATCGACATGGTGCTCTGCGGCCAGCCGTTCTGCCAGGGCGACGGCGGACTCCGTCTCGATCCAGCCGGGAGAAACCCGCACCACCCGCACGCCTTTCGGCGACACCTCCTTGGACAGGCTCTTGCTGTAGGTCGACAGCGCGGCCTTCGCGGCGGCATAGGCGGTGGTCGCGTCCGGCAGCGGCAGCTGGCGCTGGATGGAGGTGACATGGATCACCACGCCCGATCCCTGCCGCTCCATCTCCGGCAGCAGCACCCGGTCCAGACGGACGGCGGGCATCAGGTTCAGGTCGATCTCCTCCTGCCATGCGTCGTCGTCAAGCGCCCGGTAACCGCCCGCCGGGGCGGAGGATCCGCCAAGCATGTGGACAACCACGTCCACCCCGCCAAGCCTGTCGCGCACAGCCCGCGCCACGGTCGCACAGCCCTCGGGCCGTGTCAGGTCGGCCGCGACGAACATGGACTCTGCCATCCCTTCCGGCCGCGTCCGCGCGGTTGTCAGGACGCGGGCGCCGAGGTCCGCGAACAGCCGTACCGTGGCCGCGCCGGCCCCGCGGGTGCCGGAGGTGATGAGCGCGCGTTTGCCCTCAAGGGTCACGAAGGGGGTCATGGCACGATCTCCAGTTCCGCGATCAAGTCGCCCTTCAGGACGAAGATGTAACGCAGATCGACGGGGCTGCCGGGAAAGGTTCCGACGAGGTGGCTGGTCACGACCGTTCGTCCACCCTCTTCGGTGATCCCGAAGGGCTCCACCGTGTAGGTGTATCGGGTCGAGGCGTTCGCCATCCACTGCCGGATCGCGTCGCGCCCGGTGTAAGTGTTGCCCTCGTCGGTAACGACGGCGTCCGGCGTGAAACACTCCGAAATTGCGCTCGCTCTGCCGGTCTTGTCGGCCCTGAAATAGGTGTCGATGACCCCGGGTAGGTCGATGCTCATGATCTGTCTCCTTGGTTGAACTGGCGCTGCCGGTCAGGTCCACGTGCCGGAGTTGCCGGCCGTGCTCTTGGTCCGTGTCGTGTGGCTCAACCTATGGCTTTGACCTCTTGCTGATAATCGGGATAATTCTTGATGTGGCATTGCGATTATCGGGATAATCATCATGTACAGGCTGACGGATTTCGACGCGGTTCTGGCGATCAGCCGCCGGGGGTCCTTCCGCGCGGCGGCGCTCGACCTCGGCATGTCGACCAGCGCGCTGAGCAACGCGATTGCCAAGCTCGAGGAACAGCTTGGCGTCCGCCTGTTCAACCGCACGACGCGCAGCGTGTCCCTGACCGGGGCAGGGGAACGCTTCGTCGATCAGGTCAGCCCCGCGCTCCGGGACATCCACCAGGCGCTCGATACGGTGCGATCGCAGCAGGAAACGCCGACCGGAACGCTGCGGATCAACACCTTTGCCACCGCAGGACGCGAGATCCTGTCGCCGCTGATCCTGGAATTTCTCCGGCGGTTTCCCGGCGTCCGCGTCGATGTCGTGACCGAGGGCAACCTTGTCGACATCGTGGCCGACGGTTTCGACTTCGGGGTGCGCAGCCAGCCATTCGTGCCCAGTGACATGATAGCCATCCCGGTCGGTCCCGCCCGCCGCTATGCGGTGGTGGCCTCGCCTGGCTACCTCGAAACCCGTGACCCGCCCCGCGTGCCCTCCGACCTGCTGGCCCATGCCTGCATCCGCACCCGCCTGCCAAACGGCGCCATGTTTCGCTGGCAGTTCGAATCCGGGGGGGAAGCGGTTCAGATCGACGTCGACGGGCCGATCACGCTGGACGAGGCGAGCCTCGCCCGGATCGCGGTGCTGGAGTCGGTCGGGATCGGTTATTTCATGGAATCCGACGTTCTGGCAGATATTGAGGCCGGTCGTCTGGTTCGGGTGCTTGCGGAATGGACGCCGCCGCTCGCCCCGCTCTGCCTCTACTATCCCAGCCGGCGCAACCCGCCCGCGGCCTTCAAGGTCTTTGTCGACCTCGCCCGCGAACTGGCCCGGTCTTCGTCCCGCAGCCGCTGACGGCGGGCAGAACTGCGGGCAGGGCAGGCAAAGGGCAGGGGCACCGCCGGGACCGCAGCCCCCGGTGCCCCTGCCGGATGTCGGTGCGCAGGTGTCAGGCGATGCTTACCCGCACGTCTGCCCCCGCGCGGGCAAGATGCGAATAGGGGCAGGTGGCATGCGCCTCCTCCACCAGCTTCGCGGCGATTGCTGCGTCCAGCCCGGGCAGGTTCGCCGACAGCGCGATGTCCAGCGCAAATCCTGCCCCCTCCGGACGCGGGCCGATGCCCACGGTGACGGTGATGCTTGTGTCGTCCGGCAGGCCCTGCTTCCGGCGACCGGCGACAAAGCGCAGCGCGCTCAGGAAACAGGCCGCGTAGCCGCTGGCGAACAGCTGTTCGGGGTTGGTCCCGTCACCCCCCGCGCCGCCAAGTGCCTTGGGGGTGGACAGCGACAGGGTCAGCGCCCCGTCCTCGACGCTGGCGACACCGTCGCGGCCCTGTCCGGTGGCCGTGGCGTGGGTGGTGTAGAGTATGGTCATGGGAGTCTCCTTGAATTGGGGTGGCGCGGGCGGAACCGGGCTCGCAGCCCGCTGCAGGCCCGGTGCAGCCTGTGTCGATATTTCCGATAATCCGGACAAACCCGCATGTAGCGTTGCATCCGGCGGGATTGTCGGCTGATAAACGGCTGGCCCGAAGCGCGGGCCTCCGGCCAGCCGGCCGTTGCGGTCTCAGCCGCGGGCAAAGGCCAGCAGGTCGGCGTTGACGAGGTCGGGGTGGGTCGCAAAGAACCCGTGCGACAGCCCGGGGTAGGTTTTCAGCGTCCCGTTCCGCAGCAGTTTGATCGCCTTGTGGGCGGAGTTGTCGATCGGAACGACCTGGTCATCCTCACCATGCAGCAGCAGAACCGGCTGGCTGATGGCTTTCAGATCCTCGGTGAAGTCGGTTTCCGAAAACGCCCGGATGCCATCGTAATGCGCCTTGGCACCCCCGGCCATGCCCTGCCGCCACCAGTTCCGGATCAGCCCCTCGCTCACCTCCGCGCCGTCGCGGTTGAACCCGTAGAACGGACCGGACGCCACGTCGAGGTAGAACTGCGCCCGGTTCGCGGCCAGTGCGGCGCGGAAGCCGTCGAACACCTCGGACGGTACGCCGTCGGGGTTGGCCTCCGTACGGACCATGATCGGCGGCACCGCGCCAAGCAGTGCGGCCTTCGCGACCCTCCCCGGCTCTGCCCGGGCGACATAGCGCGCCACCTCGCCGCCGCCGGTGGAGTGGCCGATGTGGATGGCGTCCTTCAGGTCGAGAGCCCGCGCCAGGTCCGCCACGTCGTCGGCGTAATGGTCCATGTCATGTCCGTCCGAGACCTGTTCGGACCGGCCGTGGCCCCGCCGGTCATGGGCGATCACGCGATAGCCCTGGCCCAGGAAGAACAGCATCTGGTTGTCCCAGTCGTCGCCCGAAAGCGGCCAGCCGTGGTGGAAGACGACGGGCTGGGCGTCCTTGGGCCCCCAGTCCTTGTAGAAGAGTTCGGTGCCGTCGCGGGTGGTGATCGTAGCCATGGTAAAAGCTCCTTCTGTCTGAGCGAGAATTGAGGTCGGCAGGGCCATGAGCGCCGCCGCAGCCGTCGCGCTCCTTAGAATTGCCCGTCGTGTGGGATCGGGTGTCATTGCATGTCCTTCCGGTTTCGACATGGACAGAGATAGCCAGACGGGTGCAGGAAGGGACGTGGCGAATCTGACAATGACAGAGGCATAACCGACAATGGCGCGTCCCCCGGTTCCGGTGGCTGAAATCGGCCTCCTGATCTATCCCGACTGCCAGCTTTCGGCCGTCTACGGGATGACCGACCTGTTCCGCATTGCAGGGGAATGGGCTGGCGGGCCCAGTCTGCGCGTATCCCACTGGGAAGCGCAGGGCGCGGATGTCACCTGCACATGGGACAGTCATCCCGGCCAGCCGCACCGGCTCAGCCACGCCATCGCGCCGCCCAGCCTGGTGATGCCCGAACGGATGGGCCCCTTTCCTGCCGCCGCCGCCTGGCTGCGGGATCAGCATGCGGAGGGGACGGTGCTCGGCTCAGTCTGCGCCGGGGCCTTCGTGCTGGCGGAAACCGGGCTGATGAGCGGGCGCCGCGCCACCACCCACTGGGCCTTTGCCGAACAGCTTGCCCGCCGGTTCCCGGAGATCGATGTCGCCGACGACCGCATGGTGCTGGACGACGGCGATATTGTCACCGCGGGCGGCATCCTCGCCTGGACGGACCTTGGTCTGACGCTGGTCGACCGGTTTCTCGGCCCGGCAACCATGCTGGCCACCGCGCGGTTCCTGCTGATCGACCCGCCGCGCTCCAGCCAGCGGCCCTTCGCGGCCTTCATCCCGCGGTTCGATCATGGCGACGAAAACATCCGGCGGGCCCAGCACCATCTGCATGCGCATTTCGCGCAGCCGCTTCAGCAGTCGGACCTGCACGCCGTCGCCGGTCTGACCGAACGCACCTTCCTGCGCCGGTTCACCGCGGCCACGGGTCACCGGCCCAATGCCTACCTGCAGCAGGTGCGCATCGCCAAGGCGCGGGAAAGCCTTGAACGGACGCACGACCCCGTCGACCGCATCGCCTGGAATGTGGGTTACGCCGACCCCGCGGCCTTCCGGAAGCTGTTCCAGAAGCTCGTCGGGACCGCACCTGCCGCCTACCGGCAGCGCTTCGGCATCGCCGCGGCCTGACCCCTAGGGCGTCCGGACACTGCATAAACGCCCGATGGTCATACCGCCGGGACCACTGCGCACCCAAGCAGACGCGCCCGGTCCCCTCCGGGATCGGGCGCGCATTGCATTCCCGGAGATGCGCGTGGTCAGAGCCGGAATTGCCGGCCCCGTCCGCGCCGCACAAGGCCCAGCCCTGCTGCGGCCGAAAGCATCAGTCCCAGCCCTGCCGGAAGCGGCACGGTCGGGAACGACCCCTGGTCCTTTTCGAAGGCAGAGTAGATCACGCCCGCCTGGCTGAAGTTGTAGAACCCGATGCCGCCGTCGTCGAAGCTGCCGGTGATGTTCAACTGCTCCACCCCGTCGACCGTGACGACAAGGTTGTTCGGTCCGAAGTCGAAGGAGAAGTCGTACTCAACGTTCCGCACCCAGCCCGTCGAGCCAAGCGTCGCGCCCCGCTGAAGTTCTTCCACGCCGCCGCTGGTGCTCGGGGCATAGTCGACGTGACCCCAGAACTCATTGGCCTGCGGAATGCCCGTGACCCGCGACACCGACAGCCCGCGCGCCGCGAGCGTTGCGGGACCATCATCGCCCTGGCCAAAGTCGTAGCTCTGGTTGCCACCCTTCCAGGAAATCAGCAGGTAATCGGCCAGCGGGTCCAGACGCTCACCGGCGCTGAATCCCAGCACGAAGCCGATGAAATCGTCGTCGCTGCCGGTGACCTTGATCTTGCCGGACACCTCGGACCCCTGTGCGTCGAAGTCCGATACGAACATCGTCGGCTGCCCGTTTCTGGTCTGGAAGACAGAGGAACCGTCCACCGCGACCTCCCACTGCCCGTCCGGGAAGCCCGCGACCGAGGCATATGATTCGGCGGTCCATGTATTCAGGTTAACGGGGGCGGCGGCGGCCGCTCCGGCCAGCCCGCACAGGGCAAGTGACGTCAGGGAAAGAAAAAGTTTCATTGTTTAACCCTCACTGCAAATCGCATTTGAAAAGATTGTCCCGGCTCCGGCCGGGATGATCGTCGTACCTTAATGCGTAAAGCCTGCCACAGAGCGTCCACAGATCAAGATCCGCTTTTGTTACGGCGGTTTTCAGCCGAAGCCGCCTCGCCCGTTGCCCCGGACAGGACCAGGACTGACGCAGGGTGACATTGCCGCGTTGCTAATAACTGACCGGTCGGTTAGTAATTTGGCATGACAAGCGACTCGCCCAGACAGCCCAAGTTCCGCCGCCGCGCCGAAGCCCGCCCCGACGAGGTGCTGGACGCCGCCCTCACGCTCTTTGCCGGGCAGGGGTTTGCGGCCACCACCGTGGATCAGATCGCGGGGCAGGCGGGGGTGTCCAAGGGGGCCGTGTACCTCTACTTTCCTTCCAAGGCTGCGATCCTCGAAGGGCTGGTGCAGCGCACCATCGCTCCGATCGCCGCCGACACCTTCGACCGGATGCATGGCTACCGGGGCGATCCGCGTCCGCTGATCGCCGCCTTCCTCCGCCGCATCGCCACCACGCTGATGCAGGGCGAAACGCGCAAGATCCCGGTCATGATCCTGCGGGAATCTGCGGCCACGCCCCAGATCGCCGCCATGTTCCGCGACTCCGTGCTCGACCAGGCGCTGCCGGCGGTGCGCGCGCTTCTCGAACAGGGGGTGCAGGGCGGACACATCCGCGCCGTCGATCCCGAACTCACCACCCGCACCGTCGTCGGCCCTGTGATGATCCACATCCTCCTGTCCGAGGTATTCGGCATCCGCCCCGACGACGGGCTCGCCATGGACCGGCTGATCGACAACCACCTCTCCATCGTCCTGGCCGGGCTCGCCCCCGACCCGGATCACCCGGATACACCCCGATGAACGACCTGTCCGACTGGGCCCTGTCCCTCGCCGCCGCCGTCTTCCCCGCCCTCGGCGGCCCCCAGACCCCCGCCTACAACGGCTATGCGGAGGCCGATTACGTCTATGTCGCCCCAGCCTCCGCCGGGCGCCTCTCCGACATCGCCGTGGCCGAAGGGGACCGCGTCGCGACCGGCGACCTGATGTTCCGGCTCGACGACGCGCACCAGACCGCCGCCCTGCGCGGGGCGGAGGCGGAGGTGGCCGTCGCGCGCGCCAATCTCGACAACCTTTCCACCGGGTCGCGGAGCGAGGAGATCGATGTCATCCGCGCCTCGCTTCAGCAGTCCCGCGCCGATCAGAAGCTGGCGGCGACCAATCTCACCCGCTCCGAAACCCTGCGCGATACCGGCGCGGTGTCGCAGGCCCGCGTCGACGCCGACCGCACCGCCTTCGAAAGCGCCTCCGCGAAGGTCGCGCAGCTTCAGGCCCAGCTTCAGGTCGCCGAACTGCCCGCCCGCGACGCCCAGAGGATCGCCGCGGAGGCAAGCCTGCGCGCGGCTCTGGCGAAACGCGACGACGCGAAGACCGCATTGGACGACCGGGAGGTCACGTCCCCCGCCGCAGGGTTCGTCGACAAGGTCTATTACACGGGCGGAGAGGTGGCCGGGGCAGGGGCGCCCGTCATCGCCATCTTCCCGCCCGACGCGCTCAAGGCGCTGTTCTTCGTGCCCGAACCCGACCGCGCCAGCATCCGCACCGGCCAGACCCTGACCGTCAGCTGCAACGGCTGCCCGGCGGGCGTCACCGCCACCGTCACCCGGCTGGCCACCACGCCGCAGTACACCCCGCCGATCATCTACTCGCGCGAGGAACGCGCGCGGCTTGTCTACCGGGCCGAGGCGCGGCTGGACGGTGCAGAGGGCCTGCTCCCCGGCCAGCCTCTGACGCTGAGCCCGCAGCCATGACCGCCGATGTCGAAAACGCCATTTCCGTCACCGGTCTGACCAAGCGGTTTTCGGGCCGGACCGTCGTCGACGACTTCGACATGCAGGTGCCGAAGGGTGCGATCTACGGTTTCCTCGGTCCGAACGGATCGGGCAAGACCACGACGATCCGCATGATGTGCGGCCTTCTGACACCCGACGCGGGGCAGGGGGCCTGCCTCGGTTACGACATCCTGACCGAACAGGCCAAGATCAAGGCGCGGGTCGGCTACATGACCCAGAAGTTCTCCCTCTACGAAGACCTCACCATCCGCGAGAACCTCGACTTCATCGCGCGCATGTTCGCCGTGCCCGACCGCCGCAGCCGCGTCACCGAAACCCTCGCCGATCTTGGCCTGACCGACCGGGCGGGGCAGCTGGCCGGTACGCTCTCGGGCGGGTGGAAACAGCGCCTCGCACTGGCTGCCTGCATGATCCACGACCCGCAGCTGCTCCTGCTGGACGAACCGACCGCCGGGGTCGACCCCAAGGCGCGGCGGGATTTCTGGGACGAGATTCGCAAGCTTTCCGCCGCCGGGGTCACCGTGCTGGTCTCAACCCACTACATGGACGAGGCGATCCAGTGCGACTTCATCGCCTACATCGCTTACGGCAAGAAACTGATCTCCGGCGTCGCCGCCGAGATCCCGAAGATGATCGGCCTCTCCACCTACCGCGTCACCGGCCCCGACATCACCGCGCTCGAGACCCGGCTGCGGGCCGAGGACGCGGTCGCCCAGGTCGCCCGCTTCGGCGCGGTGCTGCATGTCTCCGGCACCGACGCGGCAGCGCTCGACGCGCTGGCGGCCCGGATGAAAGGCCCGCAGAAGTGGGAACGCAAGGAGGCCGAACTTGAGGAAGCCTTCATCTACCTGATGAGCGGCGCGGCAGACAATTTCAGCGGGGCGGCGGCATGACCTTCGACTTCTCCCCGGGCCGGTTTCTGGCGGTCCTGTCCAAGGAATTCGTCCAGATGCGCCGCGACCGCATCACCTTCGTGATGATGATCGGCGTCCCGATCATGCAGCTGCTGATCTTCGGTTACGCCATCAACTCCGACCCCCGCCACCTGCCCACGCTGGTGGAGATGGCCGACGAAGGCCCGATCACCCGCGCGATCCTGTCGGGGATGGAGACATCGACCTTCTTCGATTTTCAGGGAGTCGTGACCGGCCCCGGCGAAGGCGACCGCGCACTCCGCGACGGCACCGCCAACTTCGTCGTGGTCATCCCGCCGGATTTCGAACGCGACGTGCTGCGCGGCCTGAAACCCGACATCCTGGTCGAGGCCGATGGCACCGACCCGACCGCCATCGGCGGGGCGGCGGGGGCCATGCCGGGGATCATCGACACCGCCATGGCCGCCACCCTGACCGGCCCGCTCGCCACTGCCGCCCGCCCCGCCGCGCCCTTCGGCGTCACCGTGCACCGCGCCTACAACCCCGAAGGCGAAACCTCTCTCAACATCGTGCCCGGCCTGCTGGCCGTCATCCTCTCCATGACCATGGTGATGATCACCGCCGTCGCCATCGTCCGCGAGGGAGAACGCGGCACGATGGAGACCCTGATCGCCACCCCCGTCCGCCCGGCCGAGGTCATGGCGGGCAAGATCGCCCCCTATGTGCTGGTCGGCTACGTGCAGACGCTGGTCTTCCTGATCCTCGCCCGCGCGCTCTTCGGCGTACCTTTCACCGGGTCGCCGCTCGCCTTCTTCGTCGGCTTCAACCTGTTCATCGTGGTCAACCTCGCGCTCGGCTTCCTGATCTCGACCGTGGCGCGCAGCCAGATGCAGGCGATGCAGGTCTCCTTCTTCACGCTGCTGCCGACGATCCTGCTGTCCGGGTTCATGTTTCCCTTCGCCGCCATGCCGGGCTGGGCGCAGACCATCGGCTCGGCCATCCCGGCCACGCATTTCCTGCGGCTGGTGCGCAAGGTGATGCTGAAGGGCGCGGACCTGTCGGACGTCATGGGCAATGTGATCGCGATCCTGCTGATCCTGCTGGTAATCTCCGCCATCGCCATGCGCCGCTACCGTCAGACGCTGGACTGACCGGCGCTCTGGACTTCCGCGCCGCGCAATGCTTCACCGGGTCCCGACCCGGACGGAGACCGCCTTGCCTTACCGCCTCAGCCTCGCCGCGACCTTGCTGATCGCCCTCGCCATCGGCTGGTTCACCCTGCGCCCGATCGTGGTGATAGAGGTCGGCGGTTCGGACAAGCTGCATCACCTCGTCGCCTTCGGCCTGCTGACCCTGCCGCTGTCCGTCACCCGCCCGCGCTGGATCCCGTGGGTGCTGCTGGCCGCCGTGGCCTACGGCGCTGCGATCGAGATCATCCAGCCCTACGTCGGCCGCTTCCGCGAATGGGCCGACCTCCTGGCCGACGCTGCCGGAGCCCTGATCGGAGCCGCCGCCGGTCTCGCCCTCAGCCGCGACTGGAGCGCCATGCGCCGCCGCCGGTAGTCGCCGCTCATCCCTGCGGTCAACGTCATCCTCGGACTTGATCCGAGGATCTCCCGCCAACCGAAGTCTCCCCCGCCCAGAGAGATCCTCGGATCAAGTCCGAGGATGACGCCGACGTCCCGAAGCAACCTCTCGAACCCCGCACCACCGCTTCTACCCTCAAAGAAACCGCTCCCGCCCCAAGGCACCCTCGTTACGCTCCCGTAGGGTGGGGTTCCACCCCACCAGCACGTCACCCCACCATCCCGCTCACACTTCCGGCTCATGCCACACCCGGCCGCCACCTTCCGTCGCCGGAATCTCCCAGTCTGCCAGCAGACGGTCCAGCCCTGCCTCCAGCCCGGTCAGGGCCGCGCCGAGCCTTCGGTCGATTTCCTCCTGATAGGCCTGCGCCAAAGGCAGCAGGTCGCGCATCAGCGCCTCCCCCTCCGCCGTCAGCGCCAGCCGCACCAGCCGCCGGTCGCCTTCATGGGCGCGCTTCACGATCAGCCCGGCCCCGGCCAGCCGCTTGGCGGCGCGGCTGACCTCGTATTTCTCCATCGCCACCCGTGCCTCTATATCGCGGACCGACACATCGCCGGCATGGGCCAGATGCACCAGCACCCGCCATTCGGGAATCGAGATCCCGAACCGCGCCCGGTACTGCCGCGCCAGTTCCTCGCTTGTCCTCTTCGCCGCGACGGCCAGCCGGTACGGGGTGAACCCCGCAAGGTCGAACGCGGGCAAGTGGGGGCGGTCGTCGGCCATCTCGGTCCTTCCGGCAGGGGGCGCCGGGAAAGATTAAACTTGACCTCGTAGCATTTGCAACGAATCTTCTCCGCATACGCTGAGTCCCGCGCCAGACCGCCGCGGAGGAGGACCCCATGACCCGACAGGACCTGCCCAAAGGCATGATCCGCGCGCCCGGCCTGACCGGCCCGCACGAAGGCTACATGCCCGGCTTCGGCAACGATTTCGAGACGGAGGCGCTGCCCGGTGCGCTCCCCCAGGGCATGAATTCGCCCCAGAAATGCAACTACGGCCTATACGGCGAACAGCTCTCCGGCACCGCCTTCACCGCGCCCAGCCACCAGAACGAACGCACCTGGTGTTACCGCATCCGCCCCTCGGTCAAGCATTCCGGCCGTTACGAACGCATCGACCTGCCCTACTGGAAGACGGCTCCGCATGTGCCAGCCGACGTGACCTCCCTCGGCCAGTACAGATGGGATCCGGTCCCTCATTCAGAGACGCCGCTGACCTGGCTTACCGGCATGCGCACCATGACCACGGCGGGCGATGTGAACACGCAGCTCGGCATGGCCTCCCACATCTATCTTGTCACCGCCTCCATGCAGGACGCCTATTTCTACTCTGCCGACAGCGAACTGCTCGTCGTCCCGCAGGAAGGCCGTCTGCGCTTCTGCACCGAACTCGGCATCATCGACCTCGCCCCGCAGGAGATCGCCATCCTGCCCCGCGGCCTCGTCTACCGGGTCGAACTGCTCGAAGGCCCCGCACGCGGCTTTGTCTGCGAAAACTACGGTCAGAAGTTCGCCCTGCCGGGGCGCGGGCCGATCGGCGCCAACTGCCTCGCCAACCGCCGCGACTTCAAGACCCCGGTCGCCGCGTTCGAGGACCGCGAAACCCCCTCCACCCTCACCATCAAGTGGTGCGGCCAGTTCCATGAGACGAAGATCGGCCACTCGCCGCTCGACGTCGTCGCCTGGCATGGCAACTATGCGCCGGTGAAATACGACCTCACCACCTACTGCCCCGTCGGCGCCGTCCTCTTCGACCATCCCGACCCGTCGATCTTCACCGTCCTGACCGCGCCGTCGGGCGTGGAGGGCACCGCCAACATCGACTTCGTCCTGTTCCGCGAACGCTGGTCGGTCGCCGAAAACACCTTCCGCCCGCCCTGGTACCACAAGAACGTCATGTCCGAGCTCATGGGCAACATCTACGGCCAGTACGACGCCAAGCCGCAGGGCTTCGTTCCCGGCGGCATGTCGCTGCACAACATGATGCTGCCCCACGGCCCCGACCGGGAGGCGTTCGAGGGCGCGTCGAACGCCGAGCTCAAGCCGCACAAGCTCGACAACACCATGTCCTTCATGTTCGAAACCCGCTTCCCGCAGCACCTGACCGAATTCGCCGCGACCGAGGCGCCGCTTCAGGACAACTACATCGACTGCTGGGACAGTCTCGAGAAGAAGTTCGACGGAACGCCCGGTGTGAAGTGACGGGCAAGGGGGCGCTGCCCCCTCTTGAGCCCTCGCGGGCTCAATTCACCCCCGGGATATTTCCGGCAAGATGAAAGGGCAGGGAGGAGCCATGCCGCTACTGAGAAGCTGGGTGGAGAGCGCGAATGCGCCGGACACGGATTTCCCGCTCAACAACCTGCCCTACGGCGTGTTCTCCACGCCCGACCTCGACGGCCGGCGCATGGGCGTGGCCATCGGCGATCACATCCTCGACCTCTTCGCGCTGAGCGAAACCGGCGTGCTGCGCCTGACCGAGGACGGCCCCGATCCTTTCCGCGAGGACAGCTGGAACGCCTTCATGGCGCTCGGCCCGGAAACCTGGGCCGATCTGCGCGCCATGCTGACCGAAGCGCTCTCCGAAGACGCCCCCGACCGCGCCCAATCGGCGCTGCGCCCCGCGCTCGTGCCCGGATGGTCGGTGGACCTTCACATGCCGTTCCGGGTCAGCGAATACACCGACTTCTACTCCGGCCGCCATCACGCGGAAAATGTCGGGCGGATCTTCCGTCCAGACGGCGATCCGCTCTCGGCCAACTGGCTCTCCATGCCGATCGGCTACAACGGGCGCGCCTCGTCGGTCGTGGTCTCGGGCACGCCGGTGCGCCGCCCGCTTGGCCAGCTGCCGACCCGCGAACTGCCGGTTTTCGGCGCCTCGAAACGCTTCGACTTCGAACTGGAATTCGGCGCCATCGTGGGCCAGCCCTCGGACGGCATGATCTCCCTGAAGCGGGCCGGGGAGATGATCTTCGGCTACGTCCTGCTCAACGACTGGTCCGCCCGCGACATCCAGAGGTGGGAGGCCCAGCCCCTCGGCCCCTTCCAGGCCAAGGCCACAGCCACCACCATCTCCCCCTGGATCGTCACCGCCGCCGCGCTCGCCCCGTTCCGCTGCCCGCCCCCGGAGCGCTCCCGCGACCTGCTCCCCTACCTCGACGCGAAAGGGGACTCCGCCTACGACATCGACCTCTCCGTCACCCTCGCCCCGGACGGGGCGGACGAAACCGTGATCTGCCGGTCGAACACGAAATACCTCTACTACAACTCCGCCCAGCAACTGACCCATCACACGACCTCCGGCTGTCCGATGCGGGTTGGCGATCTGCTGGGCTCCGGCACCATCTCCGGCCCTGAAAAGCACCAGCGCGCCGCCCTGCTGGAACTCAGCTGGGGCGGGAAGGAACCGATCCCGCTCGACACCGGAGACACCCGCGCGTTTCTCGAGGACGGCGACACCGTCACCCTGCGCGGCGCGGCGCGGGGCGACGGCTACCGCATCGGCTTCGGCGACTGCGCGGGACAGGTCCTGCCCGCGCCCGACGTCTGACAGTCATCTTGCCCGAAATATCCCCGCCGGAGGCGCACGACCCCGCCACCGGCCCCACGACCCGAGAAAGGCACATCATGAAAGGCTTTGCCTCCGCAGGCGACCTCACCGAAAAGACCGTTTCCTTCACCGAGGTCGGCCGCGACATCTATGCCTTCACCGCGGAAGGCGATCCTAACACCGGCGTCATCGTCGGCGATGACTCCGTCATGATCGTCGAGGCCCAGGCCACCCCGCGCCTTGCCCGGAAGGTGATCGACTGCGTGCGCTCCGTCACCGACAAGCCGATCTCCCATCTCGTGCTGACCCACTACCACGCCGTCCGCGTGCTCGGCGCAGCCGCCTATGGCGCGCGAGAGGTCATCATGTCCGCCACCACCCGCGCCATGGTCGCCGAGCGCGGACAGGAAGACTGGGACAGCGAATTCGCCCGCTTCCCGCGTCTCTTCCAGGGGCACGAGGAGATCCCCGGCCTCACCTGGCCCACCACCACCTTCACCGGCTCCATGACCGTCTGGCTCGGCACCCGCCGGGTCGACATCGCCCAGGTCGGACGTGCACACACCGCCGGTGACGCGGTGGTCTGGGTGCCCGACGAAGAGGTGCTGTACACCGGCGACATCGTCGAATACCACTCCGCCTGCTACTGCGGTGACGGGCATTTCACCGACTGGCCCGCCACGCTCGACGCCGTCGCCGCCTACGATCCCAGGGCCATCGCACCGGGCCGGGGCGACGCGCTCATCGGTGCCGACAGGGTGGCGGAGGCCATCGCGAACACCAAGGATTTCATCCGCTCCACCTATCGCCCCGTGCAGAAGGTCGCCGCCCGCGGCGGCACGCTCAAGGAGGCCTGGGAGGCCGTGCGCGCCGAATGCGACCCGAAATTCGCGGACTACGCGATCTATGAACATTGCCTGCCCTTCAACGTCGCCCGCGCCTATGACGAGGCCCGCGGCATCGACACACCCCGCATCTGGACGGCGGAGCGCGACAGGGAGATGTGGGACCAGCTGCAGGGCTAGGGCGCGCCGCCTGTCACCCCGCGCGACGGCTTCCCTCTCCCCCCGGGGGAGAGGGCCAGGGTGAGGGGGATCGCGCGCAACCGATCCACCCCGCACAACACAATCCCCTCCCCCTTTGAGGGGGAGGGTCAGGGAGGGGGGCACAGGCCCGCAACGAGGGGGGCCACAGGCCCGAACGCACATGCCAGACCGCACCGACCGCCTCTACCCCTACGCCCGGCACCCCGACCAGGACGCGGCCTCCCCCCGACGCCATCCCGTCACCGTGGTCGGCGGAGGCCCCGTCGGCCTCGCCACAGCACTCGACCTCGGCCTGCGCGGCGTGCCGGTCCTGCTGCTCGACGATCAGGAGGGCGTCGGGGAAGGCTCCCGCGCCATCTGCTTCGCCAAGCGTACGCTCGAGATTGCCGACCGCTACGGCGCCGCCGCGCCGATGCTGGACAAGGGGGTCGTCTGGAACCTCGGCAAGGTCTTCCACGAGGACCGCAAGGTCTTTGAATTCAATCTCCTGCCCGAGGACGGCCACCGCTTCCCCGCCTTCATCAACCTCCAGCAGTTCCACGTCGAACGCTTCCTTGTCGACCGCATCCGCACGGCCCAGGCCGAAGGCGCGCCGATCGACCTGCGCGGCGGCAACCGGGTCACGCAGATCGACCGCCAGCCGGACCACACGACGCTCACCGTCACCACGCCGGACGGCCCCTGCGAGATCGAAACCGACTGGCTGGTGGCCTGCGACGGCGCCTCCTCTCCGATCCGCCGGATGATGGGGCTCGACTTCGACGGCCGGGTCTTTCAGGACAACTTCCTGATCGCCGACATCACCATGACCGCCGACTTCCCGACCGAACGCTGGTTCTGGTTTGAACCGTCGCACAGGGCCGGGGCCTCCACGCTGCTCCACCGCCAGCCCGACGGGGTCTGGCGCGTCGACTTCCAGATCGGCTGGGACATCGACCGGACCGAGGAACTGCGGGAGGAGAACGTCAGACGCCGCCTCACCGCCATGCTCGGCCCGGATGTGGGCTACGACCTCGTCTGGACCTCCGTCTACACCTTCCAGTGCCGTCGCATGACCCGTTTTCGCCACGACCGGGTGATCTTTGCCGGGGACTCGGCGCATCAGGTCAGCCCCTTCGGTGCGCGCGGGGCCAATTCCGGCATCCAGGACGCCGACAACCTCGGCTGGAAACTCGCCATGGTGATCCGGGAGGAAGCCCCCGACACCCTGCTCGACAGCTATGACGAGGAACGCCGTCACGCGGCCGACGAAAACATCCTCAACTCCACGCGCTCCACCGATTTCATCACGCCGAAGTCGCGGGTCAGCCATACCTTCCGCAATGCCGTCCTTCGCCTCGCCGGGCGGTACGACTTTGCCCGCCCGCTGGTCAATTCCGGCCGCCTGTCGGTGCCCTGCACCTATGACGGCCTGTCCCTGACCGGCGCCGACGATCTGCCCGGCGGCCCCGCCAGAACCCGCCCCGGCTCCGCCTGTCCGGATGCACCGCTCGGAGACGGCTACCTGCTCGACCGCCTGCGCGACGGCTTCACCCTGCTGACCATCGACGCCGGGGCACCGGACACGCTGGCCGACGGCATCACCATCCGCCGCCTCGCGCTGTCGGCCGCCGACGATCCGACGGGGGCGCTCGCAGCCCGCTACCTCGGACAGGCCGCATCGGCGGTCTACCTGATCCGCCCAGACCAGCACGTCGTATATCGCGCAGCCACCTACGACGACACCGCCGTCCGCCGCGCCCTGCGCCGCACCACCTGCCGGGAGGACACCTGATGGCCAAGCTCAACACCCGCCCCAACATCACCGCCCCCGACCAGTTCTACGCAGAGCTGATCCGCACCCACGAAGGCCTCACCGACGAGGAAAGCGAAGCCCTGAACGCCCGCCTGATCCTGCTGCTCGCCAACCACATCGGCGATGCCGAGGTCCTGACCGAGGCCCTCGCCGCCGCCCGCGAGGTCTGACACCCAGCCACCCCGCGCAACTCATCCCCTCCCCCTGCAGGTCAGGGAGGGGGCGACAGGGGGAGGGTGTTCAAGGAGTCGACAGGGGCAGGGTGTGCGAGGGCGCGACGTCCGATCCCCCCGCGCCACAGGTTCCCTCTCCCCCGGGGGGAGAGGGTTAGGGTGAGGGGGCACCCCGACACCGATACGGTCCACCCCGCAGGCGCACGTAGCGTCACCCTCCCGCACCCGCGGCCTAAAAGGTTGAAACCGCACAGTTCCTGCGCTCTACTGACCTCCGGAGGTGCCATGTGACCACAGATACCGCCGTCGAAGCCGTCAATGCCGCCCGCCACTACGGGCAGGGGCAGTACGCCGTGAAGGCGCTGGATGATGTCTCCCTGTCGATCCGCAAAGGAGAGTTCTTCACCCTCCTCGGACCCTCCGGCTGCGGCAAGACGACTCTCCTCCGCCTGATCGCCGGGTTCGAAACCCCGACCTCCGGTCAGATCCTGCTCTCGGGAAAGGACATCACCGCGATCCCGCCCAACAGGCGCCGCGTCAACACGGTGTTTCAAAGCTACGCGCTCTTCCCCCACCTCTCCGTCGCCCGCAACATCGCCTTCGGCCTCGAAATGCTTGGCCGCCCGAAGTCCGAAATCGCCCCCCGCGTGACCGACATGCTGCGCCTCGTCCAGTTGGATCAGATGGCCGAACGCAAGCCCGCCATGCTCTCCGGCGGCCAGCAGCAGCGCGTGGCACTCGCCCGCGCGCTGGCTCCGGAGCCCGAGGTTCTGCTGCTCGACGAACCGCTCTCCGCCCTCGACCTGAAGCTGAGGAAGGAGATGCAGCTGGAACTCAAGCGGCTCCAGACCGAAACCGGCATCACCTTCGTCTTCGTCACCCACGATCAGGAGGAGGCGCTGACCATGTCCGACCGCATCGGCGTGATGAAGGCCGGCAAGCTCCAGCAGGTCGGAGGCCCGAGGGAGATCTACAACGGACCCGTCAACCGCTTCGTCGCGGATTTCATCGGCGAAACCAACTTCCTCACCGGCACCGCCGCCGGTGACACCGTCCGCATCGCCACCGGCGAAACCCTCGCTGTCCCGGGGGCGGGGCAGGGGCCCGTGACCCTCGCCATCCGCCCCGAACAGATCCGCATCGCCGACGACGGCCCGCTCACCGCCACCCTGACCCAGACGGTCTATTTCGGCACCGACACGCATTGTCACCTGCGGCTCGGCGACGGCACCGATCTGGTCGCCCGCCTGCAATCCCCGCCCTCCGGCGACGTCGGGCTGAGCGCGGGCCAGACCCTGCGCCTCGCCCCCGTGCCGGGATCGGTGCAGGTGCTGGAGGAGGGCTGACATGAACCAGTCCGCGAGGAACGGCTGGCTCCTCTCCCTTCCCGCGCTGATCCTGCTGGTGGTCGGCGCGGCGGGGCCGCTGCTGATCGTCGCGGTCTATTCCTTCCTCGAACCCGGCGACTTCTCGGGCGTGGAATGGTCCTTCACGACCGAGGCCTGGTTCCGCGTCTTCTTCGAACGCGACATCTTCGACGACACCGTCTCAGCCGCCGACGCGCATCTGACGATCCTCTGGCGTTCGGTGAAGCTCTCCCTCCTGACCACGCTCGTCACCTTCGTCATCGGCTTCCCGACCGCCTGGTTCATCGCCACCCAGCCCCCGAACCGGCGGGCGATGTGGCTGTTCCTGATCACCATCCCCTTCTGGACCAACCTGCTGATCCGCACCTTCGCCATTCTCGAGGTGATCCGGAATCAGGGCCTTCTCAACTCCTTCCTGCAATGGCTCGGCCTGATCGACGCCCCGATCCAGATCCTCTACACCGACGGAGCCGTCCTGATCGGCATGGCCTATGTCTACCTGCCGCTGATGGTGCTGCCGCTCTTCGCCGCCATCGACCGCTTCGACTTCCGCCTGATCGAGGCCGCCTACGACCTTTACGCCTCCCGCCTGCTGGTCCTGCGCCGGATCATCGTACCGATCGTGCGCCCGGGTATCGTCGCGGGCTCCATCCTCGTCTTCGTGCCCTCGCTCGGGGCCTACGTGACACCGCGCATCCTCGGCGGTGGCAAGAACATGATGATCGGCAACTTCATCGACCTTCAGTTCGGGCAGGGGCGCAACTGGCCGCTCGGCGCGGCGCTCTCCATGCTGCTCCTCTTCATCGTGATGGCCGCCCTGCTGGCCTATGTCCGCGTGACCTCCTCGGAGGATCGGCAGAATGTCTGAACGCCGTGCGAAACCCTTCTCCATCACCGCGATGCCGGGCTTCGCCACCATCGCCATCCTCGCCTTCGTGCTGCTCTACGTGCCGATCATCACCATGGTGATCTACTCCTTCAACGCGTCGAACTCCGTCGCGCTCTGGGGCGGGTTCTCCTTTCGCTGGTACGCCATCGCCTGGGAAAACGACACGGTGCAGGAGGCGACGGTGCGCTCCCTCGTCATCGCCGTCTCCGCCGCGCTGATCGCCTCGACCCTCGCCACCCTCGCCGCGCTCGGCACCACGCGGCGCAAGAAGTTCAAGGGCCAGACCTTCGTCTACGTGATGATCAACCAGCCCCTGATGGTGCCCGAAATCGTCACCGCCGTTGCGCTCCTGATCTTTTTCGCCGCGATAAAGAAAGCGACCGGCTACACAGGGCTCGCCTACCTGATCCTCGCGCATTCGGCCTTCTGCGTGCCCTTCGCCTACCTGCCGATCCGCGCCCGCCTGGAAGGTATGGACCTGACGCTGGAACGCGCGGCGGCGGACCTCTATGCCACCCCGTTCCAGACCTTCCGCCGCATCACCCTGCCGCTCATGGCGCCGGGCATCGCGGCGGGGGCCATGCTCTCCTTCGTCATCTCGCTCGATGACGTCATCATAACCGAGTTCGTCAAATCCGCCGGACAGGATACGCTGCCGACCTACATGCTGGGTCAGCTGCGCCGCGCGGTCACGCCCGAGGTCAACGCGATCTCCACGGCGCTGCTCGGGCTGACAGTACTGCTGCTGACGGCCTTCTTCCTGCTCACCAGAAAGCGGGGATGAACCCCGTACCGACCAACTAGGAGTGACACATGAAACTGGTTCTGACATCCGCGCTTGCCATCGCGGCGGCCACCGCCGCCACGGCGGAGGGCAAGCTGAACATCTACAACTGGGGCAACTACACCAGCCCCGAGCTGATCGAGAAGTTCGAGAAGGAATTCGACGTCGAGGTCACGATCACCGACTTCGATTCCAACACCACCGCTCTCGCCAAGATCGAGGCGGGCGGGCACGGCTTCGACATCGTCGTCCCGACCCACAGCTACGTCCCGACCTACATCGAAAAGGGCCTTCTCATGAAGCCCGGCATCCCGGAGATGGAGAACTACAAGAACATCTCCGCCAACTGGAAAGAGGTCGACTGGGACCCGATGCGCGAATACACCGTGCCCTGGCAGTGGGGCACAACCGGCGTGGCGGTGAACACCTCGGCCTATGGCGGGGACATCAACACCTCCGACATCTGGCTGAACCCGCCGCCGGAGCTTGAAGGCAAGGTCAATGTCGTGCCCGAGATGCAGGACGTCGTCTCGCTCGCCCTGATGTATGTCGGCGGTGAACCCTGCTCGACCAACAAGGACGACCTGAAAAAGGCCCGCGATGCGCTGGTCGCCGCCAAGGCCAAATGGCTGTCGATGGACTACGGCATGACCGAAAAGCTGTCGAACGGCGACGTCGTGGCGACGGTCAACTGGAACGGATCGACCTTCCGCGCACGGGAAAACAACCCCGACGTGGCCTATGGCTATCCCAAGGAAGGTTACATCGTCTGGATGGACAACGTCGGCATCCTCGCCGACGCGCAGAACCCCGACAACGCGAAGCTCTTCGTGAACTTCATCATGGACCCGGAAAACGCCGCCATGATCTCCGCCTTCGCCCGCTACGCCAACGGCATCGACGGGTCCGAGGCCTTCATGCCGCCCGAAATGAAGGACGCGCCCGAGATCGTCGTGCCGGAGGAACTAAAGGCCGCGGGCAAGTTCAACCCGGCCTGCTCGGACGAGGCGAAGGAATACTACAACGCCATCTGGACCGAACTTCAGAAGTAAGGGCAGGGGGCAGCCCCCTCACCCCATCCCTCTCCCCCGCGGGGAGAGGGAGCCGCCCTTGGGACGCCAAGCGCAGGCCCCCGGCAAAAGCACGTCAGAAACCGCTTAGCGCAACAGGTTCCCTCTCCCCCCGGGGGAGAGGGTCAGGGTGAGGGGAACCCCGCTCCTCGCCAGTCCAAACATCCACCAGACGCACTCCCCTCCCCCTGCAGGGGGAGGGCCAGGGAGGGGGTCATCACCGCCAGAGCAGGACCCGACCCGGCCTCACTCCGCCACCACCGGATTGCGCAGCACCCCGATCCCCTCGACCTCGACCTCCACCACATCCCCGGCCTTCATCCAGAGCGGAGGCTTCCGCGCCATCCCGACCCCGGCGGGCGTGCCGGTGACAATCAGGTCGCCGACCTCCAGCGTCATCACGGCCGACAGTTTCTCCACCAGCGTTGCCACGTCATAGATCAGCTGCGCGGTGTTGGACTCCTGCACGACCTCCCCGTTCAGCCGCGTCCGGATCGCGAGGCCCGAGGCCCCCTCGGGCAGCATGTCCGCCGTCACGAAATCCGGCCCCATGGCCCCGGTCGCATCGAAGTTCTTGCCCAGCGTCCACTGCGGCGTCGCCATCTGGAAATCCCGGATCGATCCGTCGTTGAACAGGGTGTACCCCGCGACATGGGCCAGCGCCTGCGCCTTCGGGATCGACCGGCCCCGCTTGCCGATCACCGCCACCATCTCGCCCTCGTAGTCGAACTGCTCCGACGCCGCCGGCTTCACCAGCGCCCCCTCATGCGCGACCAGGTTGTCGTTGAAGCGCACGAAGACCGTGGGATAGGGCGGCGGCGCGTGGTTCGTCTCGGCCGCGTGGTCGGCGTAGTTCAGCCCGACGCACAGAACCTTCCCCGCCCGCCGGAACGGCAGTGCGGGGGTAACAGAGGCCTCGTCGATCGCATCGCCCGCCGCCAACACCTTGCCCGCCGCCGCCAGCCTGCCCGATCGGATCAGGTCGTCCAGCGACCCAGTGTAGGAGGCATCCTCCGCCATCAGCCCCGCCAGCCCGGTGTCCGTTCGCACCGCCAGCCCCGCAACCCCGTCCCGCGTGAACGCAAAAAACCGCATGAAATCCTCCTCCTGTCGGGGCCGTCGTCCGGCGCCTGTCAGGGCGGAGTGATACATGCCCCGCCGGCGGGCGCAACTCGCCCCGGCCCCTGACGCCGTACTCAGCGGGCGCGGGGGATCACCGGCGTGCCGTCCTTCACCACCTCCATCGCCATGAAGGTCGAGGTCTGCGCCACATGCGGAAGATGCGCGATCAGGTCGGTCAGCGCCCGGCGATAGGCCGCCACGTCGCGGGTCCGGATCTTCAGCAGGTAATCGAATCCCCCCGCGATCATGTGGCAGGCCTCGATCTCAGGCGCCTCCCGGACCGCGTGATTGAACGCCTCAAGCTGCGGCGCCGTGGTCCCCGACAGCGTGACCTGCACGAAGGCGACCTGCGCCAGACCCAGGCGTTCCGCGTCCAGCGCCGCGTGGTAACCGAGGATATACCCCTCTGTTTCCAACCGCTTGAGCCGCGCGGCGACCGGTGTCTTGGACAGCCCGACCTTCTCCGACAGTGCCGCCAGGGACAGACGCGCGTCTTTGGCCAAAGCGGCCAGGATACGGCGGTCGATGCGGTCCAGATCGTCGGAAATGTCGTTCATGATAGGTCATATGACCTGAAATCATCCCGAATAAAAGGAATTTTGGCCTGCGAACGGTCAGGTTTACAGAAACGCAACACCTCAAATCCCGGTGTATGATGCCCCAAAGCGATACCAGACCGACACCCGACAGACACCCGCCCCGCCAAATACCGGCGCCGCCAGACCGCCCCGCCGGACACGCCGGCCAGCCCGCCCGACCAACGAGCCCGATCAACGAGAAGGAGCCCCTCATGCTCACGGACATCCGCACTGCCCTCCGCGCCGCCACCCTCGGTCCCGAGGGCGACGCGCTCTCCCGACTGATCGATCAGGCCGCGCTCTCCGACACGGACCGCGCCGCTGTCTCCGCCGATGCGGCCGGTCTGATCCGCCGCGTCCGCTCTGCCGCCGCGCCCGGAATGATGGAAAGCTTCCTCGCCGAATACGGACTTTCCACGAAAGAGGGCGTCGCCCTCATGTGCCTGGCCGAAGCGCTGCTGCGCGTGCCGGACGCCGAAACCATCGACGACCTGATCCAGGACAAGATCGCGCCGCACGACTGGGGCGCGCATGTCGGCGACTCCGGCTCGCTCATGGTCAATGCCTCCACCTGGGCGCTGATGCTGACCGGCCGCGTGCTCGACGATGAGGAGGACGACGGCGTCGTCGGCGCCCTGCGCGGCATGGTTCGCCGCCTTGGCGAACCCGTGATCCGCACGGCCGTCGGCCGTGCCATGCGCGAGATGGGATCGCAGTTCGTCCTTGGCCGCGACATCCGCGAGGCGATGACCCGCGCCAAGACCCGCGAAAGGCAGGGCTTCACCTACAGTTACGACATGCTCGGCGAAGCCGCCCGCACCGAAGACGACGCGATGCGCTACCACGGCGCCTATGCCCAGGCCATCGCCGCCATCGCCGCCGCCGCGACCACCGGCGACATCCGCACCAACCCCGGCATCTCGGTCAAGCTCTCCGCCCTGCACCCGCGGTACGAGGTCGCCAAGACCGACACCATGCTGCCCGACCTCACTGCCCGGACTCTGCAACTGGCCCGCGCAGCGAAGGACGCCGGCATCGGCTTCAACATCGACGCAGAGGAACAGGACCGCCTCGACCTCTCCCTCGACGTGATCGAAGCCGTGCTCTCCGACCCGACGCTGGCCGGTTGGGACGGCTTCGGCGTGGTGGTGCAGGCCTATGGCCCCCGCGCCGCCCACGTGCTCGACTGGCTCTATGCCCTGGCCACCCGTCTTGACCGCCGGATCATGGTCCGGCTCGTCAAGGGCGCCTACTGGGACACGGAGATCAAGCGCGCCCAGGTCCTCGGCCTCTCCGGTTTCCCGGTCTTCACCCGCAAGGCCAACACCGATGTCAGCTACATCGCCAACGCCCGCAAGCTCCTGGACATGCGCGACCGCATCTACCCGCAGTTCGCCACGCACAACGCCCATACCGTCGCCGCCATCCTGCACATGGCCCGCGGGGACAATGCAAAGCCCCGCGCCGTCGCGGAGCCGGTCGACCCTGCGAACCATCCCGCCGCCACCGGAAGTGCCGCCAATGGCCCGCCCATCACCGGAGCCGCCGGCACGGACGGACCCGCCGCCACCGGACCCGCCACCACGGGGCCCGTCGCCACGGACGGGGCCACCGCCGGACCTGTCGCCAGGGGCGAACCCTCCGACCCCGGAGCCGCCGCCACGGGCGCGCCCGAAGATACCTTCGAATTCCAGCGCCTCCACGGCATGGGCGAAGCCCTGCATGACGCCGTCCTCAAGACCCACGGCACCCGCTGCCGCATCTACGCCCCGGTCGGGGCGCATCGTGACCTTCTCGCCTATCTCGTCCGCCGCCTGCTCGAAAACGGCGCCAACTCCTCCTTCGTGCACCAGATCGTCGACGACGCCGTCGCGCCGGAGACGATCGCCCGCGATCCCTTTGCCCATTGCGACGGCGCGCCCAACCCGGCCATCGCCCATCCAGCCGCCATCTACGGCGCGGGCAGAACGGCCGCGAAGGGGTGGGACCTGACCGACCCGCGCGACCTTTCCGACATCGAGACTGGCAGAAAACCCTTCGCAAAAGGTTACCAGTGGCAGGCGGGGATCGGAAAAATGACCCGCAACGTGGTCAACCCCGCCGACAGTACTGATATCGTCGGACAGGTATCTGAAACCTCTGAATGGATGGTCCACGCCGCCATTTCCACCGCCGCCGCTGCCCAGCCCGGCTGGGCCGCCACCCCGGTTGCCACCCGCGCCGACATTCTGCGCGCCACGGCGGACCTTTACGAAACCCACACGCCCGAACTGCTGGCGCTCTGCACGCGTGAGGCGGGCAAGACGCTCTCCGACGGTGTCGCGGAAATCCGCGAAGCCGTTGATTTCCTGCGCTACTATGCTAATCAGGCCGCCCGCGCCGAAAGGGACACCATCGCCCGCGGCGTGATCGCCTGCATCAGCCCCTGGAACTTCCCGCTCGCCATCTTCACCGGTCAGATCGCCGCCGCGCTGGTCACCGGCAACGCCGTCATCGCCAAGCCGGCCGAGCAGACCCCGCTGATCGCCGCCCGCGCCACGGCCCTGATGCACGAGGCCGGGGTTCCCGTCGAAGTGCTGCACCTCCTGCCCGGCGACGGCCCCTCGGTCGGCGCCCCGCTCACGGCCGATCCGCGCATCACCGGGGTCTGCTTCACCGGCTCGACCGAGGTCGCGCAGATCATCAACCGTCAGCTCGCGCAGACCGCCCCCGAGGCCATGCTGATCGCGGAAACCGGCGGGCTGAACGCCATGGTCGTGGACTCCACCGCCCTGCCGGAACAGGCCGTGCGCGACATCCTCGCCTCTGCCTTCCAGAGCGCCGGGCAGCGCTGTTCCGCGCTGCGCATCCTCTACGTCCAGCGCGACGTGGAGGAGAAGGTGATCGAGATGCTCTCGGGCGCGATGGACAGCCTGACGATTGGCGATCCCTGGCACCTGTCGACCGACACCGGCCCCGTCATCGACGCCGAGGCCCGCGACACCATCGCCGCCTACTGCGCTGACATGGAAGGGAAAGGCCGGCTCATCAAGCGGCTCGACGCGCCGCAGGACGGGCTCTTCGTCGCCCCCCATGTCTTCCGCGTCTCCGGCATCGCGGAGATGGATCGTGAGATTTTCGGCCCCGTCCTGCACGTCGCCCGCTTCGATGCGGACCAGCTGGATCGGGTGATCGCCGATGTGAACGCGAAGGGCTACGGCCTGACCTTCGGGCTGCACACGCGGATCGACTCCCGCGTGCAGCAGGTGGTCGACGCGCTGCATGTCGGC
This sequence comes from Primorskyibacter flagellatus, assembly GCF_014638275.1. GTDB lineage: Bacteria > Pseudomonadota > Alphaproteobacteria > Rhodobacterales > Rhodobacteraceae > Pseudooceanicola > Pseudooceanicola flagellatus_A. The sequence goes on along the minus strand of NZ_BMFJ01000001.1, from coordinate 2,064,829 downwards.
AACCTCTACGTGAACCGCAACCAGATCGGCGCGGTGGTCGGTTCCCAGCCCTTCGGGGGGGAGGGGCTCTCCGGCACCGGACCCAAGGCGGGCGGTCCGCTTTACCTGTCGCGCTTCCGCCGCGCGCCCGTCGCCGCCACCCCCGAGGCGACGCAGGCGGAGGCCATCCCCACGGCCATGCTCACCTCCGCCCTCGACGCGCTTTCTCCCTCCGCCTGGGCCAAGCGTGGCGACCGCATCTCCACCCTGCGCGCCCTGCTGCGAGGCGCGGCGGCAGAGGCAATGAGCGCGGTCGCCGCGCTCGACATGGGGCCGCTGGACCTTCCGGGGCCGACCGGCGAATCCAACCGGCTGAGCCTGGTCGCACGGGGCCGGGTGCTCTGCCTCGGCCCGGATGCGGAGACGCTGCTGGCGCAGGTCGTCCAGGCGCTTGGCACCGACAACGCGGTGCTGGCCGTCGCCCCCGCCGCGCCGGAGGTCCTGTCCGCCCTGCTGCGCGCCGACATCCCGCTGCGGGCCCTGTCAGGCACCGTCCCGCCCGAGGCGCTGCGGACCCTGCCTCTCAACGCCGTCGCCGCAGCCGACCCCGCCCTGCGTGCGCAACTGGCGCAGCGCGAGGGCCCGATCCTCCCCCTCATCACCGCCCCGCTGGACCCGGCGGCCTATGCCCACGAACGCGCGGTCTGCATCGACACGACGGCGGCCGGGGGGAACGCGACGCTGCTGGCGAAGGCGGGGTAGGGGATGGGGCTGGGTTTCGGAGCGGGGGACCGAATGGGCGACGATGCAGTGGGCGGTGATGTGGTTAATCGCGGCCGGCCACACGTACGGGAGAGGAGAGACGTTGTCGAAGGGCGGGGTGCTGCCATTCGCTGCGCCGTGCACGATCGTCTGGTTCAAGGTACGAAGCCATTAGCGCCTTTGTTTTTCGATCTAAAAATAATCCGGTCCGCCGCGCGAAATGAGCTATTTACGACAACTAAGAATGCAGCATTGAATAGCCCCGCGTTACTTAGACGCCTTCGTGTCTCAGTTTCTGCTGCCGTTCGAAGTCGACGGGTGAAAGCATTTCATTCCGGGTGTGCTTGCGCTTCGGGTTGTAGAACACCTCGATGTAGTCGAACATGTCCAGCCTTGCCTCCGCGCGCGTTCGGTAGGTCCGACGCCTGATCCGCTCGCGCTTGAGCAGGTTGAAGAAGCTCTCGGCTACTGCATTGTCGTGGCAGTTCCCGCGGCGGCTCATCGAGTGCTCCAGATTGTGTGCCCGCAGGAACGCGGCCCAGTCCATGCTGGTGAACTGGCTGCCTTGGTCCGAGTGAATCAGAACCTTTTCTCTTGGCTTTCTCCGCCATGTCGCCATCAAAAGCGCTTGCAGCACGACATCGGTCGTCTGACGGCTCTGCATCAACCAGCCGACAATGCGCCAAAAAAAGATTTCGGCCGTAACGCGTCAGTTGACTTGATTGCATTTGACTATGTTAGTTCGGGAAATTACGGCACGGGAACGTCCTCAATGCCTGGCTTCGAACTTGCTCAAAGCGGCTTTCAAATCGTGCAAAATCAAAGGCTTGCGCAGGAAAAGGCTTCCCGGCGGAAGGTCCATTGGTGCAAGATGGGTGCCGCCGGAAATTACCACAATATGGCAGCCAGTCCCCATGTCCCTGACATATCTCGCCAAGGCCAGCCCGTCCATAGAGCCAGGCATGTCGATGTCAGTGACCAGAAAGTCGAAATCTATGCCGTCCGAAATCAAGGCGACCGCTTTGTCTGCATCTGCTGCCTCGCGGACGGAATGCCCCAAGTCGAAAAGACACAGAGAAAGGTCCATCCGGATTATCGCGTCATCCTCGACAAGCAGGATTTCGAATGACCGTGAGTTTCGATCCATGGCACGCACCTTTCGCTGAATTGGAAGCGCGCCGCTAAGCGGTGGACACGAGACCCTACGTCATCAACAGGTCAATTGGGGTCTTGGTTCCTTAGTAGACAGCGAAATCACGCGCGATGACAGAACTGTCGCGCTGCCACACGGAACTGCCGCCGACACAAGGCCTCGCGCGTCCAAGAGGCGCTGCTTCAACAAGGATCAGATTGGGATGCCAGCAGGCGTCCGTCGCCCAGCTTCACGAAAAACTCTCGCCAGCTAAGGTCCATGCCACGGTAATCGGGTGTTGTGGTTACAAGCCTGTCACTTGGGTTCAACGCCGGCTCCGTCACGACTTCGGCGATTTCACTCATCGTTCTTCGCGCCCGCATCTCGCGCAGCTCTCGCGGCTTTCAGACGTTCGCCTTTGGCAGCGCGTTCCCGCGCCTCTTCTTCAAGGATCAATTTCGCCGCTGCCGTGGTCTTATCCAGCTGCGTGCGGGGTTGCTCGGGCATGTCCTTGAATGTGCCCTCCGCTTTCAAGTAGCGTCCCCCGTTGCCACGCTGCGGGGGGACGCCTTGAATGAGGTCCTGAAGGGACCGCTTCAAGCGAGAGCCAGGTTGGCAGCGGACTCGCGACCGTCACGACCAGCTTCGACGTCGAAAGTCACCTTCTGACCATCTTCGATACGGGTCAGACCCGCGCGTTCCACGGCGGATATATGCAGGAAGACATCCTTGCTGCCTGTTTCGGGCTCGATGAAGCCGAAACCTTTAGTTGCGTTGAACCATTTCACGGTGCCATTGGCCATATCCGTGTTCTCCAAAATAAGTGCTGCCCGCAGAATGCGGCAGCCCGGCACAGTCGGTCCTGATCGATCAACTGAGAGCCGTCTTGTCGGAGGCAGAGGTTCGAGAAGATAAACGTAAGCTCACCATATATGAGGGCGACCGTGCCTATTTGCAATGTCGATCTGCCTGACGGCCCAGATAAATCGCGACGCGCCATAGACTGAGCGACAGAAAACTAAACCACATCATCCTGCGTCAGCGGGGCTACCATGGACTCTTGAGGTACCGCTCGACACAGTTGGTCGCGACCATGCCATACTTATCGAAGAACGGAGTGCCCTTGTCCGCACTGACGCGACACAACGTGAGACCTGCGTGGGCCAGTGGCCGACATATGGTGTTCGCGCACGGTTTCGGGTGCGACCAGACGCTGTGGCGGTTTGTTGCGCCAAGCTTCGACAACGACTTCGGTGTGATGACCTTTGACGACGTGGGCGCAGCTGGGACGGATAAGTCTGCCTGTGATCGTGACCGTTACGCCTCATTGGCGGGATACGTCCGCGATGTGGTCCCAGTCAGTTCGCTGGTCGTGGTTGACGCGAAGGGCCACTGTCCGCATTTCAGCGCGCCGGAACAAATTGTCGCTGCCATGCGGGGTTTCCTCTGAATGCCTGCGGATGGCGAGGCGGCGCCGACCCGCGAACTGTTTGACAATGCGCCCTGCGGGTTCGTCCTGATCGACGAACTCGGTCAGGTGATGTCCGCGAACAGGACGCTGTCCGACTGGGTTGCCGTGGCGCCCGACGACTTCGCCGGGCAGCCTGTGACGTCGATCTTCAGCCATGCCAGCAGCGTCGTTTTCGAAACCAGCCTTCTGCCGCTCCTTCGACTGCAACAGGATGTCTCGGGGGTCAGTCTTGACCTTGCCGCAAAGGACGGAACCACAACCCCAGTGATGATGAGCGCAAATACCCACGGCGACGGGGTGTCCCGCATCACGTGCCTAGTTCTGGTCCAGGCCGCCGCGCGCCGTGAATACGAACGCGAACTTATCGACGCGCGTGCCTCAGCCGAGACCCGGCTGTCCGCAGAACAGGACCACGGCGAACTGCGCGAACAATTCGTGGCCGTTCTGGGCCATGACCTGCGAAACCCAGTGGCGTCGATGTCGTCGGCCATCCGGATGCTGTCTCGCGACCTCGATGAAGTGAAAAAAGCGGAACTGCTCCTTCTGATGCAGGGCAGCGTGCAGCGCATGTCGCGCCTGATCGACAACGTGCTGGATTTCGCCCGCAACCGACTGGGTGGCGGGATCGAACTGGACATAGGCAATGGCGACCTTGAAAGCGCGATCGTCCAGGCGGTGGAGGAACTGAAGTCCGTCGACCCGATGCGCGAGATAGAACTCGATTTGGCGATCACCGAACCGGTCAATTGCGACACATGGCGGATTGGCCAACTCGTTTCGAACCTGCTTGGCAATGCGCTCGTGCACGGCGACCCGGCGCACCCTGTGACGCTCGATGTAACGACACCAGAGCCCGGGCACCTTGAGATTGCCGTCTGCAACAATGGAGAGCCCATTCCGGCCGCGTCCATGGCAAAGTTGTTTGATCCGTTCGAGCGAAACGGCGCTGCCGGCAAGCAAGGGCTCGGTCTGGGCCTCTACATCGCCTCTGAAATCGCCAAGGCTCATGGTGGCACCATCGACGTCACATGCGATGAGATTATTTGCTTCACGTTCCGGATGCCTGGCAAGGCCCGTGAATAACGGGACGGAATCCCGGACAGACCCCATTGTTTGGACAGGGCCGATTGCTACGCGAAGCGGCATCTAAGAAAAAGACGTCTCATACACAAATGCTGGTTGGGCTCAGCATCAAAACGCTGTCGATCCAAACAACTTCACATTGTGGAGCGCCGATTCAGCATTAGGTCGCTAAAGCGTCTGGATGATGTTCTGGCCGACGGCCTTACATTCCGATCCTGACGGCATAGCGCACTTCTGCGTGGAGTATCCAGTTCCCCGGATCATCTTCGTTCCTCTGAGGACCCCGATACCCCAGGAAATACGCGTCCCCGGATTCATTTGGACGGCTCTCGGATGATGTCTGAACATCAAGGTAGTTGGCGATCAGCTTCCCTGCGTTGGTGAAGGCTCGATTGGCTGCCGCCCGAGATTTGTAACCGGCAGACCGAGCCAAACCAGCATCTGTCAATCCGTCATCGCCGGCCAGAGCCAGGGTTGTCAGCATTGCCCGTTGCGGGCGCGTCAAGGCGACCTGATCGAGCGCTTCAGCATATTCCTCATTGCTCGGGATCGAAATACCGGTCTGTGGGTCGACGCGACGATCTGCGCGTCGTCGGGTTTCTCGTGCATCGATGATGTCGTGCAGAGCGGCAATCGCCGCTTCCTCGGTCTCGCCTGTCGCTTCGGCAATCAGGCCGCGGGCGTTCGAAGGGGCTTTCGGAAAGGCACGGGCGACGAATTCGCCGGACATGTACCCGGACTTTACCTGGTAGCGACCGTGCTCTCCCCGTTGGATCGCAATTGTAGCGTCAGACGTTTTGGGGGCTGGTTTCTTTTTGGGTTTGTCCCTGAAAAGCTCGCGGCCGGTGGCCGTGCGTGCGTTGGTGCTGATAGGTTTCATGATGGCTTTCTCCGGGTAGGATGAATGGATCGTTGAACACGTGCAGGAATCACGCCGTCACACGTCGTGCTTCGGCGAACGTTACGAGCCGACGCTCGCTCTGGTCCCAGAGCGCAAGTCGCGCGCAGGCGAAGCTTTCCAGCAAAGTCACACGGTTCATAGTCGTGAGCGCGTCGTGGTCCCGAAGGACTTCGGGCAGACGGTAGAACGGGATCCGGCTTGCAAGATGGTGGACATGATGGACGCCGATGTTTCCCGAAAACCACCGCAGGATGGGTGGAAGGTCGTAGTATGAACTTCCCTTGAGGGCCGCTGTCTGGATGTCCCAATCACTATCATCACTCCAGGACGTGTGCTCGAACTGGTGCTGGATGTAGAAGAACCACATGCCAATCATCGCTGCGAGAAAAATCGTCGGAAAGAAGACAAGGACCACCGGTTGCCAGCCGCCGAACCAGACGACCGTGGTGAGGATTGCGGCAATAACAGCGTTAGTCGCCATGGCACTGAACCAGTATTTCCAACCGGACCGCATGAGGCCGACCGGGAGCCGGTTCTGAAGAAAGAAGATATAGAACGGCGCCACACCAAAGATAAACACCGGATGGCGGACAAGGCGATATAGGGCCCGATCAGGTCTGCTTTTCGCGCGATATTCTGCAACCGTCATGGTCGGAAGGTCGCCCATCCCGCGCCGGTCAAGGTTGCCTGTGGAGGCGTGGTGCACCGCGTGGGTCTGGCGCCAGACGTCATAGGGCGTGAGGGTTATCACGCCGATTGCGCGTCCAACCCATTTGCACAGCCGTTTGCTGTGAAAGAAAGAGCCATGACCGCAATCGTGCTGGATCATGAAGAGCCGCACAAGGAATGCCGCGTTGAACAGAGCGAGCAGCACAGTCAGCGCCGCGCTATAGGTCAAGGCCCACCAGGCAAGGGTCCATATGGCGAGAAGCGGAACAAGCGTCACGACCAGTTCACGGACGCTGCGCACTGTCCGGGGCTCGCGGTACCGTATCAGGATGCGCGACCACTGGTGTGCATCGTCAGGGATTTCGCGGTCGGAACGGGGTGTATCCACGGTGTCCGGGCGCTCGCGTTGGAGCGCCCGTTCTGCGTGGTCAAACAGCCGCGAGATTGATCGCGCTTTCGCGGCCGTCACGACCGGCCTCTACGTCGAAGGTCACCTTTTGCCCATCGGCAAGGCCGGTCAGGCCCGAGCGCTCGACGGCCGACATGTGGACGAAGACGTCCTTGCCGCCCGATTCCGGCTCGATGAAGCCGAAGCCTTTAGTTGTGTTGAACCATTTCACGGTGCCATTGGCCATATCCGTGGTCTCCTGTTCTGGATGCTGCCCGCACAATGCGGCAGCCCGGCAAAGTCAGACTGAGAGATCGACTGAAGCCGGAAGAACGGAAGCAGCGGGTCGCAGAGAAAAAACGTTAGCTCTTCTTACATGCGCCTTCGCAGAGCCGAATACAAGGGAAGCCTTGATGTTCAGAAATTTCCTTTCTTTTTGGGGCGGTGCTATTGACAAAACTTTCACGCAACCCCACTTGGAAAGTAACGTCATTGTTCTGCCGCGTGGGCAGGCGGCTTGTATAGCCGCACTTGGCCGTGACGAACCGTTTTCCCAAATCACGTAGGGGGGACCCCGCTATCGGCGGGACCCGATCCAATAATGTGACGGGTCACGTTGCCCCGGGACCGCCTGGGCTGACCCGGCATATCATGCGCTCGGCGGCGACCCCGGACCAACTGGTTCGCACAAGGATAACGTGAAGCCCCAATAACCCGAGCTTCGTGCAGGCCAAGTCTCAAGGCTCGACTGTCGTCGGGTGGCGTATGTCGGCCAAGTGGCGGCACTCAAGAGCATGGAAAAGGTGCTCGGAGTAGATATCGAAAACGCGGACATTCGTACCTCGAACTGCGCTGCCGATCTGCCGCCGCTGCTTACACTGAAACGGCGTTCCCGTCATCTCTCGCGTGGTGATGTGCAGCGGGAGCATGTTTGAGAAGTGGCTTCCGGCGTCTCTCGCGTCGGCGATCAGACCAAGCTGGACCGGCAGCCGACTGCGACCCGGACAAGCTCTCATAGCGATGCGGCGCTTTCTCCGCAGGAGGATATTCCATGAACACTCCCGAATGGCTCAAGCCTGGCATTTATGGTGCCGTGACGGGCGCGATCATTGTCGGCATCGTCGGCTTTACATGGGGCGGCTGGGTAACCGGCGGCACTGCGCAGGACATGGCGGAGAAGATGTCCCGCGACGACGTGGTTGCGGCCTTGGTCCCGGTCTGCCTCGATATCGCGCGGGCCGATCCCGAGCGCGGCACAAAGCTGGAGGCCATCCGAGACGCCTCAAGTTACCAGCGCCGGAATGTGGTGATGGAAGCCGGCTGGTCGACCGTCCCCGGAGCCGAAGCGCCGGATCGTGACATTGCTCAGGCCTGCCTCGCATCGCTCGACCTCGACGCTGTACCAGAGCAGGCCGAAGTACCGGCGGATGAAGGATGAAAGCCTTCGTCGCAAGGGCAATACCGCACATCACGCGCCACGGCTGGGCCGTGCTCGCAACGGGCTTCATGATCTCCATTCTGGGCTTTCAGGTCGTTGCACAGGACGGTGTCGGACCGATCCCGGAGAACGGACAGGAAAGAAGCTATGGCGAAGGCTGGGACTGCAAGCTTGGTTACAAAGTGAACGGCGCGGCTTGCGTCGCCATTGATATCCCGGACAATGCCTACGCAACTGGCCGGTCCTATGGTCCCGGGTGGGCGTGCAGGAGGGGTTACCAAAACGTCGGCACGACATCCTGCAAAGCCATACCTGTCCCCGAAAATGCCTTCCTTAGATCGTCAGGGCAGGACTGGCAGTGCGATCGCGGATATCGGGAGGATCGCGATGATTGCGTTGCGATCGTCTTGCCGGAGAACGCGTATCTGAACGAGGAGCCTTCGGGTTCCGGCTGGACATGCGACCGCGGTTTCACACCATCGGCCGACGCTTGCGTTCCAATTGCAGTTCCCGAGAACGGCTATCTTACCAATTCGGCATATGGCGCGGAATGGGCTTGCGAGAGGGGTTTCTTTGCTATCGACGACCGCTGCAACGCGGTGGTCCTGCCTGCGAATTCATTTCTCGACCCGGCCAGCTATGGCCCGGGATGGCGGTGCGAACGTGGATATGAAGCAAGGAACTCTGTTTGTGTCGCGATCAACCTTCCGGCGAACGCTCATCTTGATCGATCTGGCAACCGCTGGAGTTGTGACTCCGGGTTTCACCTTAAGAATGGGGAGTGCACCCTTGGACGATAGAAAACCTTCTGAATTTCACGACAACACGCCCGGCATACGCATGCGGATCGGCTGTCGGCTGCGGTATCAGCTGACACAGCCGACGCCATTGGTCGCCATGCTGAACGTGCACTATTCGCGCTTCGGCGATCTGGAGCGTGCCGATTATCTCGTAACCGACCCGAGCGTCCCGCTGGAAAGCTATCGCGACGGTTACGGAAACTGGTGCACGCGAATGGTGGCACCGGCGGGGGACTTCACCCTGACCACAGACGGAATATTCCGCGACACCGGGCTGCCTGATCCAGTAGCACCCGATGCCGCACAGCAAGCCGTCGAGGATCTGCCTTTCGATACGTTGGTCTATCTGCTTGGCAGTCGTTATTGCGATACCGATGTCCTGTCGGAAGAAGCGTGGCGCCTTTTCGAGGATACTCCGCCGGGCTGGGCGCGGGTTCAGGCGATCTGCGATTTCGTACATTTGTCGGTCTCATTTGACTACATGCAAGCCAGCGCGACCCGTACGGCGTCCCAGACCCTGTCCGGACGCCAGGGCGTGTGTCGGGATTTTGCCCATCTCGCCATCGCCTTCTGTCGATGCATGAATATCCCGGCACGCTACTGCACGGGATATCTGAGCGAATTTGGCCAGCCCGAGCCACACGCCCCTGACGATTTCGCAGCGTGGATGGAGGTCTTCCTCGGTGGCCGGTGGTGGGTCTTTGATCCACGAAACAACAGTCCTCGATTTGGTCGGATACTGATAGCGCGTGGCCGGGATGCTTCAGATGTTCCTCTGACCCAGACATTCGGACCCAGCACGTTGACGCATTTCGACGTCTGGACGTGGGATGCCAAGAATGACCCTGCCGAGGCTGCGCCGGGTTCCCGAAAATAGTCGGCGGCATGTTCACACCGGTTGTGCCGATGTTCCCAACTTCCGCTCGCAGGTCGACAGACCCGGTCGTGCATCCTTCCTGTCAACCCCAGCTAAAAGCCGTATTGGAGAATTGAGATGCCCGCCTGGATCAAGACAACTGCCGTTGTCCTCCAACCGTTTGAACTCCCGAGTTTCAACGAGACACTGCCGCCGGGTGAATATGAGATCGAGTCCGAACTGGTCGAGCCTTTTGACCAGATGGATCCTGGCACGTGGGCCTCGTCAGTGCTTGTGCGCCTGCATCCGAGAGCGTCACATCCTGGACTCAACCGAACCCTCGCAGTGCCACTTGCTGAGTTTGAAAGTGCTGTTGCCAAGGATAAACTGACTGGCAAGGCTCTTACGGACTTCTTCCTGGAAGAGATGCTGGCAGACCCGATGACCCATCTCGTCATGAAAGCGGACGGTGTAATCGAGGAAGAGCTACGCGATCTCTACTCGGCTCGCCCGCAGCAGAGGCAGAACCGCGCTGGCACAACGAGCCATCCCAAGGATTCGAGCGTATCAAAAGAGACGAGTGTAATTGGCCCACGTTATGGGAGCTGGCGTCCAGGGATCGGAGAATGAACTGGTCATACACAGGAAAATTGCCAATCCCATCACGCTCAGCCTTTCGGCAGAAATCGGAACGCTACCATGTGAGATGAACCGATCTATCTTCACGGTCGCAGGACTGCGGCTGAAAGACATGACGCAGAAAAGCGGCGCCGATCCGCCCATGGTCGGCTGCTTTCGGTGCCATCGGCGCAACCGCATCTGGAAAGCCTCGAAAACCAAATGCTTGCGGATCCCGCAAAGACATGGATCGAGGCCATGCAAAAGTGGCGATTTCTTCTCGAAAGATATTCTGCAACGTCCGGTGCCGATGATGAATGCATTCCAATTCTCATCAGGCGCGCCATTCGGGACATGGAGCGTCTTCGGAGATGCGAGGAGAGCGAGTGAAACATACGCCCGAAAACGCAGACCTTGAGACCGCAAAAGCGCGGGATGACATCGCGGCCAATCGACTTTGCCTCAATTGCCGCGCGAACTTCTGGAGTGAAGGGTTCGGCGAAAGGATATGTCCACACTGCAAAAGATCATCTGTCTGGCGCACCGCCGTGCCCAATTGTGGTGGATACGGGCGACGCCGATCCGGCGGACGGAAGTCTTAAGTCTCAGGGAAGCCATTTGTCACTATCACGCATAAGACCATATATTGATTTGATATTCCGGTTTCTCTCGGATCGCGCCAGCTGATCTTGCGTCCGCCGGAGACCCGGGATCTGATCTTGACGTCCTTCGACCTGTAGAACCATCCCAAGACGCGGGTCGACTGGTCTCACGAAGTAGTCGACAATGCGATCGCGAAGGCACACTTAGTTGCGACAAAAGAAGTGCTCACAATCCGTTCGCGCACTCTTGCTAACCTCTGCGTCCCTGTTGGCCGGTCTTTCCGATCACCGCCGCGGCCGAAACGTATCCCTTCCACCACGCTTGCGATGATCAGCCCTATCTCGGCGCAATGGCTATTCCGCAGTATTCCGACGAAACCAGACGTTTATACAACTGGCTGAGCGGAAGCGGTCGTTCGCAAAATGAAGGATGAAAGGCAGGTTGGGGCCGAAAAGCGACCCTATGATCCACTCCCGCCGCGACAAAACCTGCCACCCTGCTATAAACCCCAACCCACCAAAAAGGGGCCCCCGAGGGCCCCTTTCCGCATCACCGTATCTGTCCCGCTCTCAGACCTTCGCGCGGCGGCGCAGAAGGGCGAGCGATCCGACACCGGCCAGGATCAGCGGCAGGCCGGCGGGCAGGGGGACGGCAGGGGCGGAGGACTCTCCGTTGACGAGAAACGTGTCCAGCGTGAAGCGGACGTCCGGGTAGCCGGTCGGCGACGCGTCGTCGAAGGAGAGGTAGTTCAAGTCGCCGCCCACGGTGTCCGCCGCGAACAGGGCGAAGAGCTGGGCGGCCGTCGGGAACGTTTCGTCCGAGAGGACCGAGGTGTCGGTGCCGCCGATGGCGAACTGCATCACCACGGGCGCGTCCGTCCCGAAGGCCGAGGGGCCGGTGATCGAGGTGCCGGTGACGCGGAAGGTGTCCCGCTCCGGCGCGCTGGAGCCGGCGGCGACGTTGTCACGCACATCCGCCGTCGCCGATCCGGCGGTGAAGAGGTTGCCGTTGACCGTCAGGCTGAAGCTGGTGACCGAGGCCACCCCGGCCGTCACGTCCAGCATGATGTCGCCCGCGACGGAATCGCCGATGGCGTAGGGGCCGTAGGAGATCAGCGGGCTGTTGTCGGCTTCGTTGATGCTCGACACCGTACCGGTGTAGCTGAGCGCCACCGGGGCGGCCGTCGCGGCAATGGGAAGAAGGGCGGCGCAGGCCGCGAGCACATAGGTCTTCATGTCAATGTCCTGTCAAAAGGGTCGGTTCAATGTCGCGAAGGGTGACCAGCCGTCCGGACTGGGTCAACCCCGGAAACAATCGGAGGATGTATGCGCGGAAATTTGCCTGTCGGCCGGGGGGGTATGCAACGGGAACAGCGGCGTCTCCCCCGAAGGGGATACGCCGCATGTTCATCCGGTGAATTTTGGAGCGGGCGAGGCGATTCGAACGCCCGACCCTAACCTTGGCAAGGTTATGCTCTACCCCTGAGCTACGCCCGCTTCCTTGGGTAGGGGGGATTTATAAAGAACGCCGCCCGCCTGCAAGGGGGAATTTTGCGGAAGCGCGATTTTTCGTTGCGCGGGGTGGCGTGGGGCGTGTCTCGGCCATCCGGGGCAGTGACTGTCAAAGCCGTCATCCTCCGGTCAAGCCGGATGGTGACGGGGAGTTGGGGGCACAGATTGGCGGAGCGGAGGTGGCGGGTAGGATGGTGACGGGGAAATCGCCCATGCCGCGCCGTCCGGCTTGTGGAGGTCGCGCAACCGCCGGGCCGAAGCCGGTCTGACGTGGTCTGCGGTGTGCCTAAACGGAGCGCGTCAGAGCGGGCATGGATCGGGCTCTAACCCGCCGGGTCGGTGCCCGCTGGCGGAAGACGGTGGGAGGAGGCTGGCACAGCCCTTCACCCCGCTGCCGTCCCTATTCCAGCTCGATCAGCAGATCCTTCGCGTCGATCTGCGCACCCGCCGATACATGCACGGCCTTCACCACACCGGCGCGGTCGGCGTGCAGGCCGGTCTCCATCTTCATGGCCTCGATGGTGAGCAGCAGGTCGCCCTCCTTCACCTGCGCCCCAGCCGCCACGGCGAGCGAGGCGACAACCCCGGGCATCGGCGCGGCGACGTGGCCCGCATTCGCCGGGTCGGCCTTGGGGCGCGCGGCCTTCGCGCCGGTTGCCTTGCGGTCGGGCACGCGGATCACGCGGGGCTGGCCGTTCAGTTCGAAGAACACCCGGACCTCGCCGTCGTCCTGCGTGTCGCCGACGGTGACGAGCCGGATCTCCAGCGTCTTGCCGGGGTCGATTTCCGCCGTGATCTCCTCCCCCGGCTGCATGCCGTAGAAGAAGGTCAGCGTCGGAAGGCAGCGCACGGGACCGTAGATCGCGTGACGCGCGCCGTAATCCTGAAAGACCTTGGGATACATCAGGTAGCCGTTGAGATCCTCGTCGTCGATGTCGACCCCGTCGAGCGCTGCGCTGATCTCGGCCCGCTTCGCCTCAAGGTCGACGGGGGGCAGGTGCTTGCCCGGGCGTTCGAGGTTCGGCGCCTCTCCCTTCAGGGCCTTCTTCACGATGGCATCCGGGAAGCCGCCCGGCGGCTGGCCGAGGTTGCCGCGCATCATGTCGATGACGGAATCGGGGAAGGAGACCTCCTTCGCCGGATCCTCGACCTCTGCCCGCGTGAGGCCCTGCGAGACCATCATCAGCGCCATGTCCCCGACCACCTTGGAGGAAGGCGTGACCTTCACGATGTCGCCGAACATCTGGTTGACCTCGGCATAGGTCTCGGCCACCTCGTGCCAGCGTTCTTCCAGCCCCATGGAGCGGGCCTGCGCCTTGAGGTTGGTGAACTGGCCGCCGGGCATTTCGTGCAGGTAGACCTCGGAGGCAGGGGCCTGCATGCCGGATTCAAACGCCGCGTACTGGCCGCGCACCGCTTCGAAATAGTCCGAAAGTCGCCGCACCTCGGCAATATCCAGCCCCGGATCGCGTTCGGACCCCTTCAGCGCCTCGACGATGGAGCCCATGGTCGGCTGCGAGGTGTTGCCCGAGAAGCTGTCGAGCGCGCAGTCCACGATATCGACGCCCGCATCCACCGCCGCCAGGATGGTCGCCCCGCCGATGCCCGACGTGTCGTGGGTGTGGAAGTGGACGGGCAGACCGACCTCCTCCTTCAGCGCCTTGATGAGGATCCGCGCGCCGGCCGGTTTCAGCAGCCCGGCCATGTCCTTGAGCCCGAGGATATGCGCGCCCGCCGCCTTCAGCTCTTTCCCCATGGCGACATAGTACTTCAGGTCGTACTTGGCCCGCGCCGGGTCCAGCAGGTCGCCGGTGTAACAAACGGCGCCCTCACAGATTTTCCCCGATTCAACTACGGCATCCATCGCCACGCGCATGTTTTCGACCCAGTTCAGCGAGTCGAAGACCCGGAACACGTCGATGCCCGTCTCCGCCGCCTGACGGACGAATTCCTGCACCACGTTGTCGGGATAGTTGGTATATCCGACACCGTTCGATCCGCGCAGCAGCATCTGGGTCATGATGTTCGGCATGGCCTTGCGGATGTCGCGCAGCCGCTGCCAGGGGCATTCCTGCAGGAACCGGTAGGCCACGTCGAAGGTCGCCCCGCCCCAGCATTCCACCGAGAACAGGGGCGAGAGGTTCGCCGCATAGGCCGGCGCCGCGCGGATCATGTCGATCGACCGCATCCGGGTGGCCAGAAGCGACTGGTGCCCGTCGCGCATGGTGGTGTCGGTGATGAGAACGCGGGTCTGTTTCTCAAGCCACTCCACCACGCCCTTCGGCCCCTTGCTGTCAAGCAGCGTGCGTGTGCCGACCGTGGCATCGCCATGCGGCGGCGGGGCGAGGGGGGTCTTGTACCCTTCGGCGGGTTTCACGCGGCCCGCGGTTTCCGGATGGCCGTTCACGGTGATGTCCGCGATATAGGTCAGAACCTTGGTGCCGCGGTCGAGCCTCGGGGCGAAGTCGAAGAGCTCGGGCGTCGTGTCGATGAACTTGGTGGTGTACTGGTTCGACAGGAACGTCGGGTGCTTGAGCAGGTTCTCGACAAAGGCGATGTTCGTGCTGACGCCCCGGATACGGAATTCGCGCAGCGCCCGGTCCATCCGCGAGATCGCCTTTTCCGGCGTCTGCGCCCAGGCCGTGACCTTGACCAGAAGCGAGTCGTAGTAGCGCGTGATGACGCCGCCCGCATAGGCCGTGCCGCCGTCGAGCCGGATCCCCATGCCGGTGGCGGACCGGTAGGCCGTCAGCCGCCCGTAGTCGGGGATGAAGTTGTTCTGCGGATCCTCGGTCGTGATCCGGGTCTGCAAGGCGTGGCCGTGCAAGGTGATGTCGCCCTGGGAGGGCTTTCCGGTCGCCTCCGCCAGCGTCTTGCCCTCGGCAATCAGGATCTGGGCCTGCACGATGTCGATGCCGGTCACCTCTTCGGTGACGGTGTGTTCGACCTGCACGCGGGGGTTCACCTCGATGAAGTAGAACTGCTCCGTATCCATATCCATCAGGAATTCGACGGTGCCGGCGCATTCGTAATTCACATGGGCGCAGATCTTGCGGCCCAGTTCGCAGATCTCCGCCCGCTGAGCGTCGGTCAGATAGGGGGCGGGCGCGCGTTCGACGACCTTCTGGTTGCGGCGCTGGACGGAACAGTCCCGCTCGAACAGGTGGTAGATGTTGCCCGCCTTGTCGCCGAGGATCTGCACCTCAACATGACGTGCGCGCAGGATCATCTTTTCGAGGTAGCCCTCGCCGTTGCCAAAGGCGGCCTCGGCCTCGCGCCGGCCCTCCAGCACCTTTTCCTTCAACTCCTTCGGGCCGTTGATCGGGCGCATGCCGCGCCCGCCGCCGCCCCAGGACGCCTTGAGCATCAGCGGATAGCCGATCTCCCCGGCCTCCTGCGCGATGGCGTCGAAATCGTCGCCGAGCACCTCGGTCGCCGGGATCACCGGCACCCCGGCCTCCACCGCCACGCGGCGGGCGGAGGCCTTGTCGCCAAGCGCACGCATCGTCGCGGCCTTCGGCCCGATGAAGGTGATGCCCGCCGCGTCGCAGGCATCCACGAAATCGGGGTTTTCCGACAGCAGACCATAGCCGGGGTGGATCGCATCCGCGCCCGACATCTTGGCCACGCGGATGATTTCCGGGATGGAGAGATAGGCCGCCACGGGGCCCAGCCCCTCGCCGATCCGGTAGGCCTCGTCCGCCTTGAAACGGTGGAGGCCGAGCTTGTCCTCCTCCGCGTAGACGGCGACGGTCTTTTTCCCCATCTCGTTTGCGGCGCGCATGATGCGGATCGCGATCTCGCCACGGTTTGCAATGAGGATCTTTTCAAAATCGGCCATGGGATAGTCTCCATAGGGCATATTCCGCATAGCAAACGACATGCCGCGTCGCAGCGCAAGGGGCGAATTTGCGAAGTGCAAACTGCCGGGTCTGCGGATTGCGAAACGTGCAAAGTCGGGGCGCTGCCCCAGGCGCGTGCCGCGCCTCCCCCGGGATATTTCGGGCAAGATGAAGGAGGTCAGGCCTTTGCAGCGACCTTGTCCCACAGGCGGTCGCGGACCTCGACCGGGCGGGTGAGGCCCATCTGGACCATGCCGGATGTCACGTCCTCGGTCAGGATATGCGTCACATGCGCCACCCCGGCCTTGCCGAAGGCCGCGACGCCCCAGAGCCAGGGCCGGCCGAGCATCACGAAGTCCGCGCCAAGCGCGATGGCTCGCAGCACGTCGAGGCCCGACTCGATCGCGCCGTCGTAGATCACCGGGTAGTCGGGCCCGACGGCGGCGCGCACCAGCGGCAGGGCGGTCGCGGAACCCGGAGGCCCGTCAAATTGCCGCCCGCCATGGTTGGACACCCACACCGCGTCAAAGCCGAGATCGCGCAGCATCACCGCGTCAGACGGCACGAGCACCCCCTTGGCGATGATCGGGCCGTCCCACATCTCTCTGAGTTTGTGGTAAAGATCGACATCCGGCGCCGCATGCGGAGCCAGCCCGACATGCCGGGCCGGCTCGTGGGCGGAAGCGTATTTCGCCAGGCCCCGCACCGTGGGCGTGCCCGCCCTGGCCACCGCCAGAGCCCAGGCCGGGCGCTGCATCGAATGCCACATCAGCCGCGGTGTGATCGACGGCGGCGTGCGCAGCCCGCCGCGCCGCTGCCGTTCCCGCCGCGAGGGGCCGGGCACGTCAACCGTGAGGATCAGCGTGTGGAACCCCGCCGCCTTCGCGCGGGCCAGCAGGTCTTCGCAATGCGCGGGTTCCGCCGGCGGGTAGAGCTGGAACCAGCCCCGGTCGCCCACATGCGGCGCCAGATCCTCGACAGAGGCAGCGGCAACCGTGGACAGCCCGAACGGCAGCCCCTGCGCGACGCAGTGCTGCGCCAGGGTGATCTCTGCCCCCGGCCAGAACAGTCCGGTCATGCCGACCGGAGAGACCCCCCAGGGGCGGGTATAGCTGCGCCCGAGCAGCGTCGTCCCCAGGTCCGGCACGGTGCGCCCCTTCAGCACCGCCGGGGCCAGCACCACGTCATCCAGAGCGGCGCGCGACCGACGGATGGCCATGTCGCCGCCCGTGCCGCTGTCGAGGTATTCCCACGCGAAATGCGGCAACCGGCGTCTGGCGCGTGCCTTGAGGTCGGCGAGAGTCGGGTAGTCGAGATCGAGTTCCATTTCGCGGCGACAGTGTCCTGCCGCCGGAGCCTTGGCAAGAGCAACCGTATGGGCCCCGGCAGTCCGCCCTGAACCCGGACATATCAGCCGATTCGTGTGAACAAGCCGTGAACATGCCCTTCCGTTCCGGTCCGGGACAGGCTATCCTTGCGCGCATGAGCAGCCATGACGAACACGACGCCTTCGAGGGCGCCTCGCTCTCCGCCCGTGCGATGGCGGCGGGCATGTCGGCCCGCGCCACGCCCTACCTCGACGACCTGAACCCCGCGCAGCGCGAGGCGGTGGAGGCGATGGACGGCCCGGTGCTGATGCTCGCTGGGGCCGGCACGGGCAAGACCAAGGCGCTGACCGCGCGCATCGTGCACCTGCTCAACACCGGGCGCGCGCGGCCGAACGAAATCCTCGCCGTGACATTTACCAACAAGGCCGCGAAGGAGATGAAGAACCGCGTCTCCCGCATGCTTGGTGCGCCGGTCGAAGGCATGCCGTGGCTGGGCACGTTCCACGCGATCTGTGTCAAGCTGCTGCGCCGTCATGCGGAACTGGTCGGGTTGAAATCCAACTTCACCATCCTCGACACCGACGACCAGATTCGCCTGCTGAAACAGGTGATCGCCGCCAACGATATCGACGAAAAGCGATGGCCCGCCCGTCAGCTGGCAGGCATTATCGACCACTGGAAGAACCGCGCCTGGACGCCGTCGAACGTGCCGAACGCGGAGGCCTCGGCCTTCAACAACCGCGGGACGGAACTGTACGACCAGTATCAGCGCCGCCTGCTGGAGCTGAACGCGACCGATTTCGGCGACCTGTTGCTGCACGTGGTCACGATCTTCCAGACGCATCCGGACGTGCTGGAGCAGTATCAGCGCTGGTTCAGATACATCCTCGTCGACGAATACCAGGATACCAACGTCGCCCAGTATCTCTGGCTGCGGCTGCTGGCCGGGGCGCACAAGAACATCTGCTGCGTCGGCGACGACGACCAGTCCATCTATGGCTGGCGGGGTGCAGAAGTGGGCAACATCCTGCGGTTTGAAAAGGATTTTCCCGGAGCCAAGGTTGTCCGGCTGGAGCAGAATTACCGGTCGACCGAACATATCCTTGCCGCCGCCGCCGGGGTGATCCGCGGCAACGAGGGGCGGCTTGGAAAGGAGCTGTGGACCGAGGCGGAGGGCGGCGAGAAGGTCCGCCTGATCGGCCATTGGGACGGCGAGGAAGAGGCCCGCTGGATCGGAGAGGAGATCGAGGCGACCCAGAAGGGCACGCGAGGAATGGCGCCCAAGTCGCTGGACTCCATGGCGATCCTCGTCCGGGCCTCGCATCAGATGCGGGCGTTCGAGGACCGGTTCCTTACCATCGGTTTACCTTACCGCGTGATCGGCGGACCGCGTTTCTACGAGCGGCTGGAGATCCGCGATGCCATGGCCTATTTCCGGCTGGTCGTGTCGCCGTCCGATGACCTCGCCTTTGAACGGATCGTCAATACTCCCAAACGGGGTCTTGGTGACAAGAAACAGCAGGATATTCAGGTCATTGCGCGCCGCAACGGAGTCCCGCTGATCGAAGGTGCGCGCATCCTGCTGGCCGAGGGCGGCATCACCGGCAAGGGCGCGGGCGAATTGCGCGCGCTGGTCGACAACCTCGACCGGTGGAGCCGGATGACGGGCCATGCCGACGTCTCTCACATCGAACTCGCCGAGATGATCCTGGACGAGAGCGGCTACACGACGATGTGGCAGAATGACAAGACGCCCGAAGCGCCCGGCCGGCTGGAGAACCTGAAGGAACTGGTGAAGGCACTTGAGAACTTTGACAATCTCCAGGGCTTTCTCGAACACGTCAGCCTTATCATGGATAACGAAACCGACGAGGCCGGTGCGAAAGTGTCAATCATGACCCTGCACGCCGCCAAGGGTCTGGAGTTTCCGGTCGTCTTCCTTCCGGGCTGGGAGGATGGTCTGTTCCCCTCGCAGCGCTCCATGGACGAAAGCGGACTGAAGGGGCTGGAGGAGGAACGCAGGCTTGCCTATGTCGGCATCACCCGGGCGGAGGAAGTCTGCACGATCTCCTTCGCGGGCAACCGGCGGGTGTTCGGGCAATGGCAGTCGCAGCTGCCGTCGCGCTTCATCGACGAACTGCCGCAGGAGCATGTGGAGGTGCTGACCCCGCCGGGCCTGTATGGCGGTGGCTACGGCGCAGCCGCGCCGGGGTTCGAAGGCATAACTTCCACGATAGATCAGAAGGTTGCGCAGACGAACGTCTACAACTCTCCGGGCTGGCAAAGGATGCAGGCGCGCGCGGGCAATCGCCCCGTCAGCCAGCCGCGCGAGACCCGCAGCCAGGTGATCGACCTTGAGGCGGTCAGCGCCTACACCGTCGGCGACCGGGTGTTTCACCAGAAGTTCGGCTACGGCGCAGTGACCGGGATCGAGGGTGACAAGCTGGATATCGACTTTGAAAAGGCCGGGTCCAAAAAGGTCGTCGCCAAGTTCGTGATGGCGAGCAACGACGTGCCCTTCTGAACGAAAAAGGCCGCCCCCGGGAGGACGGCCGTTCCTGTCTGTCCGGCCATTCAGACCAGTTTGCGCATCCGACGCCGCCGCAGCGCCGCGATCCCGCCAAGGCCACCGACCAGCAGCAGGCTGGCCGCGGGCAGGGGAACCGCCGGCGCACCGGTCATCGCCTGGCTGCCGTAGAAGGAATAGGTCCCGCCGTTGTTGTCCGTCGCGACGCCGAACAGGGTCGAGGCAGGGATGGCTTCGATGAAGAAGAACAGGCTGGCGGAAGCGCCGGGATCAAGGAACCGGCCGTCTTCAGCGTAATAGTAATAACCATAGGGTTCGTCGGGCGTCAGCACGTTGCTGGAGTCCCCGAACGTCATTTCCGGCGTCACATAGTAGTAGCCGCCGCCATAGATTTCGCCGTCCGGATAGCTCGGGTCGAGCGAGACGGACCAGTTGTAGCTGGCGAGCAGGACCGGGCTCCAGTAGCCGGCGTATTCGCCGTTGGAGAATTCGGGCGTCCCGCCGGATTCGGAAAGTGCGACCTCTCCGACGCTGAGAATCCCGTAGTAGGGGTTCGTTGCGCCGAAGCCCGTCAGGTAGAGGTTCGTGGTGTTGTTGTAGATCGTGTAGGCCCCGCCGCCGGGGATTTCGGACTCTACCAGATAGAACGCATCCATGGTCGGATCGATCAGGTCTGCACCGCTGGTCGTGTCGACATAGGTCTGGAAAGACGGGATCGCGACGACGTCGGCAAGGGAGGGAAGGGCAAATGCGGCAAACGCCGCAGCAAGGGCAATGGTCTTCATGGTCACCTCGTAAATGGAATGTATCTGTATGACGTGAGTTTATCCAAAGTGACCGTTATATCAAGAAATAGTGAACCCATGCCCGCGCAATAAAATACCGCGGCGCCAGAGGGCTGGCGCCGCGGTTCGATTAAACCGGTTCCTCAGTGGAGGGTCCGGTGCAGGCGGCGGCGGTGCAGCGCGGCAAGGCTGCCGAACCCGGCGAGCAGCAGCAGCAGCGGTGCCGGCAGCGGAACGGAGCTGACCGGGCCGCCGACGATGAAGGCGTAGGTATTGCCCGCGTCGTCACCCGCGACGCCGAAGAAGACGGAATGCGGCGCCGCTTCGATGAAGCCGAAGCCGCTGGCACTGAGCCCCGGATAAAGCAGATCGGCGTCGCTGACCTGGAAGTAATAGGCGATCGGCTCTGCATCCGTCAGGATATTGCCGAAGGGCCCGAACAGCTGCGCAGCCGACTGGGTGTTTCCGTCGTAGTAATAGCCGCCGTCGTAGAGGTAGTCATCGGTCCAGAGCCAGCTGTCGAGGATGGAGACCGTCCAGAGTTCGTTATCCCCCTGGCTGACGCTGTAGGTCGGCAGGCCGTAGGAAAAGCGGTCGTCCGGGTTCTCCGGGTTGTCGATGTAGGGCAGGCCGAAGAAGTTGGTCACGCCGAACCCGATCAGCGACAGGTTCGTGGTGTTGTTGTGGACCACGTAGCGGCCACCGTCTTCGGTCGGGATTTCTTCGAACCAGAACGGTGTGTGGTTCGCGTCGATCACCGTCGCGGAGACGCCGTTTTCGCTCCTGGTGACGACAAAGTCACTGGGGGCCGAAACGGCAAGGGCGGACACAGGGAAAGAGAACGCAGCCAGAGCTGCGCAGAGCATTAATTTGTTCATTATAACCTCGGAAAGGTAAACTGGAAATCAGTGCGCGACCCATATCCTGACTCTTGGATTAATCAAGAGGGATCGAGGGGCGGAAATGCGGAGATGAGAACTTTTTTGCCTGTGACGCTGAGACAGCCCCGGAAACAGAAAAAACCGCGACGCCAGGGAGGAGGAGAGGCGCCGCGGTTCGTTTAACGTCGACCCAGGGAGGAGGAGAGGGCCGCCGTATCTGGTAGTGCAGTCCCGGCGACCCCAGGGAGGAGGAGAGGGGCCGCCGGTCTTGCTGTCACCGAACCCAGGGAGGAGGAGAGGGCCCGGTGCATCTCTTTGCGGAGCGACTTACCCGGCTCCGGGGATAGGTGCGACGACATCAGGGAGGAGGAGAGATGCCGTCGCTGGTTTCAGTCGGCCCAGGGAGGAGGAGAGGGCCTTCCGAACTGTAAAACTCAGACGTTCCGGTAGGCTTCTTCGTGTGCCAGGGAACGGATCATGGAGCGGTGCAGGCCCAGGTCGCGGAGCTCGCGGTCGGACAGGGCAGAGAGCTCCGCCACACATTTCCGGTAAGCCGCGTATTGGGTGTAGCGCTCGGTCAGACCTGCCACGATACGCGAGAACAGGCCGGAGTGGGCCACTGCTGCGGTGCGGGTTTCGGTCATCATCGTCATTTGGTAGTGCCTTTCGAGTGTGCCGTGTCGGGCCGGATTGCCCTGCGGCGTCGTGTTGAGATGAAGATACGGTTTTTCTGCGCTTGCACAACGTCCGATGCTGCAACGCAGCTATGCAGCGGATGCAACTGAAGGAGCGGCCAGCAAGTTGTTGGTTTTCAACAGTGTTGGCGGACCGTGATGAAATCTTAATCTGCGTGGATTTTCCGAAAGGACAATTGACGCCACGTTACCGGGGGCTGTGGCATGGGTGGCACTCCCATATTTAGTGGTCTAGACAGGAATCGCATACCGATCGGAGCCGTGCCATGAGCGACCTCAGGACCTCAGTTGTTGCTGCGCTGCAGCGAATGGAGCTTCCCGACGGCGGAACCCTGGTCAGCCGGGACATGATCCGCGCCCTCAGTGCTGAAAACGGTGTCGTGCGCTTCGTGATCGAAGCGCCGTCGCCCGAGATGGCGCGCCAGATGTCGACCCTGCGCCAGATC
The DNA here is from genome assembly GCF_014638275.1 of Primorskyibacter flagellatus. Lineage (GTDB taxonomy): Bacteria > Pseudomonadota > Alphaproteobacteria > Rhodobacterales > Rhodobacteraceae > Pseudooceanicola > Pseudooceanicola flagellatus_A. The sequence goes on along the minus strand of NZ_BMFJ01000001.1, from coordinate 2,042,114 downwards.
GTGGAGAACGCGGTGCGCGCGCTGCCCGGCGTCTCTGAGGTAAGCGTCGTGCTTACCGCGCATCAGCAGGAACGCCCGCCGCAAATCAAGGTCGGTGGCCACCCGACGCCGCAGGCAGGGCCGATGAAGCCCTCGGGTGTGGACCGGATCCTGGCAATCGCCTCGGGCAAGGGCGGGGTGGGCAAATCCACCGTTTCCTCCAACCTCGCCGTGGCGCTGGCGAAACAGGGGCGGCGGGTCGGTCTGCTGGACGCTGATATATACGGTCCCTCGCAGCCACGGATGATGGGCGCCTCCGGCCGTCCGGCGTCGGCCGACGGCAAGATCATCGAACCGCTGCGCGCCCACGGCGTCACGCTCATGTCCATCGGCTTCATGATGGAGGAGGGCAAGGCCGTGGTCTGGCGCGGTCCGATGCTTATGGGGGCGCTGCAGCAGATGCTTGGGCAGGTGAACTGGGGCGAACTTGACGTGCTGATCGTCGACCTGCCTCCGGGCACCGGGGACGTGCAGCTGACATTGTGCCAGCGGTCCGAGGTCACCGGCGCGCTGGTGGTGTCGACGCCGCAGGACGTGGCGCTGATCGACGCGCGCAAGGCCATCGACATGTTCGCCACGCTGAAGACCCCGGTGCTGGGGCTGATCGAGAACATGTCGATGTTCGTCTGCCCCTCCTGCGGGGCGGAGCACGCGATCTTCGGCCACGGCGGAGTGAAGGCGGAGGCTGAGAGGATGGGCGTGCCGTTGCTGGCGCAGCTTCCGATCGACCTCGACACCCGGCTTGGCGGGGACGCGGGCACCCCGGTCGCTGCCGGGGACGGTCCGATGGCCGAGGCCTATGCACGGCTGGCCGAGGGTCTGGTGCGTGGCGGACTGGCCTGAGGCCCGTCGGGCGGCGCCAGGCAGGGCCCGCTACAGAGTCATCTTGTATCCGACATGCGACGCAGTGAAGCCAAGCCGGTCGTAGAAGCGGTGTGCCTCCTCGCGCGTCCGGTCGGAGGTCAGCTGGACTAGGCTGCAGCCGCGTGAGCGGCATTCGGCAATCGCCCATTCGATCATCCGCCCGCCGATCCCTTCGTTCCGCCGGTGCCGCGCGACTCGCACCGCCTCGATCATGCCGCGCCAGGCACCCTTCCGGGACAGGCCGGGAATGAAGGTGATCTGCTGCATGCCGACGATCTCTCCGTCCCGGTCGGCGACGCAGAAGATCTGGTTCGGGTCCGCGTCGATGGTCGCGAAGGCCGCGCGGTAGGGGGCGGGATCGGTGCCCTCCCGCCCCCGGCCGAGGTCGTCATCGGCGAGAAGCGCCATCAGTGCGGGCAGGTCGGCGGCGGTGGCGGCGCGGAAGTGGACGGGCATGGGAGTTCCTGGGGCGGTCGCCTGAGGTATCGCGCGGCCGGCAGGGGGAGGCAATGGCGCGCCGGGGCCCGCGGATGGGATGTCTTGGGACGCGGGGGGCGCCATGGTCCGGGATGGGACGTGTGGGACAGGAGGTCCGCCAATTGTGGGATGCGGGGGGCGCACCCCTCCCGATTCCGTGATTCGAGGGTGATTTTGCCGGTTTTCACGGCGCACGACGAAAGCGCTGCATCCAAAATGACCGCCGATTTGCCTGTGATTGAAAAAACTTTGGATTTGATGGGACGCACTGGGGTCAGACGGATCACGTCTATATATGGTATATGGTTCCATAAAGATCCCGATATAGGCGAAAAATTGCCAAGAATACGATCAAGCTTCGGTCACGCGATCTTGTGGATAACCTTGTGAGCGCAAGGAAAGTGGCGAAATACTTGTTGCGTCCCATCAAGGCCCATGGCATCCATGGTTCACAAGATGAGAACGGGAAACGAGGCGTCAAGACCTCATAAAAACCCAAGGCAGTGATCATACAGGCACCCGCTTTCATCAAACCAAGAGATCCGGCGCGTGGGCGAGCAGACATCCCCCCAGGTGGCACGCGCAGTCGGACAACCCGGTAACGGGACGAGGGCGGCGGATAGGGCAGTGGCAGCTTCCCCTATCCGCCGTTTCCGTTTCCGGGGTCAGGAAACCTTTACGGGGGAACGGGACGTGAGGAATTGGCTTACATAGAGCGGTTCCAGGGCAGCGAAGACATGAAGGTGGACGCCAAGTACCGGCTGTCCGTCCCCGTCGACTTCCGCCGCGTTCTCGAAAAGCAGGATCCCGAATGGCAACCCGGCAAGCCCGCGCGCATGGTGCTGCTCTGCGGCCCGCGCCTGAAGGGGTTTGTCGAGGGCTACTCCATCGACTCCATCGCCGAAATCCAGTCGGCGCTGTCCTCCCGCCCCAAGGCCGACGCGGTCGGCAAGGCCCTGCGCCAGCACTATATTCACAGCGCCGTTCCCGTCACCGTGGATGACACGGGCCGCATCGTCGTGCCCGCCCGCGTGCGCGAGAAGCTGGACCTCGGGAAAGAGGAATACGTGACGTTCCTCGGTGACCTGAAGACCTTCCAGCTCTGGAAGCGCGACGATTACCAGGCCGAGGTCGCCGCACAGGACGACACCCTGGGCGAGGATTTCGACCCCGATGCCGCCATCGACGCGATGATGTTCGGCGATGCGCAGGGGGGCGAGTAAGCCATGGCCGCCCGCGCCCCCGGTCAGACTTCCGGCCCGGACGCGCCCCATGTCCCGGTGCTGCTGCGTCCCCTGCTGAAAGCGGTCGCGCCGGTTTCCGGCGTCTGGCTTGACGGCACCTTCGGCGCGGGCGGCTATGCCCGCGGGCTGGTCGAGGCCGGGGCCGACCGCGTGATCGGTGTGGATCAGGACCCGCTGGCGGCGGAGATGGCGGAAGGCTGGATCGGCGGCTACGAGGGCCGGATCGACCTGAGGCAGGGCAACTTCGCCGATCTGGACGAGATCGCGGGCGAACCGCTGGACGGCGTGGTTCTGGACCTCGGCGTATCGTCGATGCAGCTGGACCTTGCCGAACGCGGGTTTTCCTTCATGAAGGAAGGTCCACTCGACATGCGGATGAGCCAGAGCGGACCGACCGCCGCCGATCTGGTCAACGGCATGGAGGAGGGCGACCTTGCCGACGTGATCTTCCTTTATGGAGAGGAGCGTGCCTCCCGCCGGATCGCGCGGACCATCGTGCGCGAACGCGCCGCCGACCCGATCACCACCACCCTGCGCCTGGCCGGCATCGTGGAGTCCTGCCTGCCACGCGCAAAGCCCGGCCAGTCCCACCCCGCGACCCGCACCTTCCAGGCGCTGCGCATCGCGGTGAATGACGAATACGGCGCGCTGGCCGAGGGGCTGATGGCCGCCGAGCGTGCGCTGAAGCCCGGCGGCATGCTGGCCGTCGTCACCTTCCATTCGGTCGAGGACCGGATGGTCAAACGCTTCATCCAGATGCGCTCGGGCGGGGCAGGGCGGTCGAACCGCTATGCCCCCGAAGCGCCCGAGGACGCGCCCCGCTTCGCCGCCGTCACCCGGAAGGCCGTCGGCCCGGATGACGAGGAACTGGCCGCAAACCCCCGCGCCCGCTCTGCCCGGCTGCGGGTGGCCCGCCGGACCGAGGCGCCGGCCGAAAAGATTGACCGCAAGGCATTGGGAATGCCGGAATTCCAGGGAAGACTGCAATGAGAACGTTGCTCTATATCCTGTCCTTTGCCGCCCTGATCGGGCTTGGCTTCTGGGCCTACCAGGAAAACTACCGCACCAAGCAGATCGTGAACGAGGCCGAACGCCTGCAGGATCAGATCGCGCAGGCCCGTGCCCGGCTTGGCGTCCTGCGCGCGGAATGGGCCTATCTGAACCGCCCCGACCGTCTGAGCGAACTGGCGGAACTGAACTTCGACTCCCTCGCCCTGCTGCCGATCACCCCAGACCAGTTCGGCCGTATGGACCAGGTCGATTATCCGCAGCGCGAGGTCGCGCCGCTGGTCGTCACCAACCCGGTCGAGGTTTCCACCCTTTCCATGGCGGAGGAAAAGCTGTGAGCAACACGCCCCTCCGCATCCCGCTGCGTCCGCTGGCCCGTATCCTCGAAGCCCGCGAGAAGGGCGAGAACCCCGACAGCATCGAGAAGGAGAACCTGCGTCTGCGTCACGAGGAGATGCGCGATCGCGCCCGTGTCCGGGCCGAGGGACGGATCCTTGTGCTGGGCGCGATGTTCGCGCTCGCCTTCGTGACCATCGGGGTCAAGATGTGGGTCGTGGCGGAATCCGAACCCGCCGAACCGCGCACCTCCTCCGCCGGCTCGGCCATCGTGGCGCAGCGCGGGGATATCGTGGACCGGCAGGGGCGGATCCTGGCCACCAACCTCGACACCTTTGCGCTTTACGCACACCCGCACCAGATGGTCGAACCCGTGAAGGCCGCCCGCGAACTGGCAGAGATCTTCCCGGAACTCGACCGCGAGCGGCTGGAGAAGGATTTCACCGGATCCCGCCGTTTCGTCTGGATCCGCCGCAACATCAGCCCCGAACAGCGTCAGGCCGTGCATGACATCGGTGAGCCCGGCCTGCTGTTCGGCCCGCGCGAGATGCGGCTGTACCCGAACGGCGCGATTGCCGCCCATATCCTCGGCGGCGCGGGCTACGGGGAAGAGGGCGTGGATGCGGCCGAGATCCGCGGCACCGCCGGGGTCGAGAAGAAGTTCGACGACTATCTCACCGATCCGGCCAACGGCGGACGTCCGCTGCAGCTGTCGCTGGACCTGACCGTGCAGGCGGCCGCCGAACAGGTGCTTTACGGCGGGATGCGGGTGATGAACGCCAAGGGCGCCGCGTCTGTCCTGATGGATGTGAAGACGGGCGAGATCATCTCGATGGTGTCGCTGCCCGACTTCGACCCGAACAACCGCCCGCCGCTGCCGACCAAGGGCCACCCCGACGACAGCCCGCTGTTCAATCGGGCGGTGCAGGGGGTGTACGAGCTTGGCTCCACCTTCAAGATCTTCACCGCCGCACAGGCGCTGGACATGGGGCTGGTCAGTCCCGAGACGATCATCGACATCCGCGGCCCGATCCGCTGGGGTCGCCATGCGATCCGCGACAGCCATTACCTCGGCAAGGAAATGAGCGTGGCGGAGATCATCATCGAAAGCTCCAACATCGGGACCGCCCGCATTGCCGAGAAGATCGGCGGCGAACGCCAGAAGCAGTTCCTCGCCGATCTCGGCCTGTTCGAACCCACGCCGGTGGAGATGATCGAGGCCCCGAGCGGCGCGCCGCTGATCCAGAAGAACTGGTCCGACCTGACCACGATGACCGTGTCCTTCGGTCATGGCATGTCGGTCAGCCCGCTGCACCTGGCCGCCGCCTATGCGACCATCGCCAACAACGGCAAGCGCGTGCGCCCGACCCTGCTGACCCAGAAGGCGCCGCAGGACGGGCCCCAGGTCATGTCCACCGCCGCCGCGCGCATGTCCCAGGATCTGCTGCGCCGTGTTGTGACCGAAGGCACCGCATCCTTCGCGCGCATCGACCACTACTCGGTCGGCGGCAAGACCGGCACGGCGGACAAGCCCAAACCCACGGGCGGGTATTTCAAGGACAAGACGATCACCACCTTCGCCTCCATGTTCCCGGCGAACGACCCGCGCTACGTGCTGATCGTGACGCTGGACGAAGCGGTCGAGACCTCGGGCGACAAGCCACGGCGCACCGCCGGCTGGACCGCCGTGCCGGTCGGGGCAGAGATGATCACGCGGATCGCCCCGCTGCTCGGCCTCCGGCCCGAGATTGCACCCGTCAACCTCGCTGGTATAACGCTGACATCGAACTAAGCCGGAAAGGCAGCGGGGATGGCAGCGGACGCAGGGCAAACGCAGACACTGGGCCAGCTTGGCCTGTCCGCGCAGGGCGGCCGCGACGTGGCCATCACCGGGCTGGCCGTCGACAGCCGCGACGTGCGCGACGGTTTCCTCTTTGCCGCGATGCCCGGAACGCGCGTCCACGGGGCCGAATTCATCCAGTATGCGCTGCGGCAGGGCGCGGTCGCCGTGCTGACAGATGCGGAGGGCGCGAAGATCGCGGCCGACGACCTGGCCGACAGTGATGCCGCCGTGGTGATTGCCGAAGACCCGCGTCAGGCGCTGGCCTATACCGCATCGCTCTGGTTCGGGCGGCAGCCGCGCGTGATGGCGGCGGTGACGGGCACCAACGGCAAGACATCGGTTGCGACCTTCCTGCGCCAGATCTGGATGCTGGTCGGGCGCGAGGCGGTGAACCTTGGCACCACGGGGGTCGAGGGCAGCTATTCCGCCCCCCTGATGCACACCACGCCCGAACCGATCACCCTGCACCGCATGCTGGCCGAAGTGACCGACGAGGGCGTCACCCATGGCGCGATGGAGGCGTCGTCGCACGGGCTGGCGCAGCGGCGGCTGGACGGCGTGGTGCTGAAGGTCGGGGGGTTCACCAACCTCACGCAGGACCACCTCGACTACCACCACGACTTTGAAGAATACTTCGAGGCGAAGGCCGGGCTGTTTACCCGCGTCCTGCCCCCCGACGCCTCTGCGGTCATCAACATCGACGGGCTGCGCGGCGAGGACATGGCGGAACTGGCGGCGGAACGGGGGCTCGACGTGCTGACCGTCGGCAGCCATGAGGAGGCGGAGCTCTGTATCCTCAACCGCCGGTATGACGCCGACAGCCAGACCATCCGCTTCAGCTTTGACGGAGAGGTGCATCAGGTGCAGCTTAACCTGATCGGGGGCTTTCAGGCGGAAAACGTTCTGGTCGCCGCCGGCATGGCGATCCTGTCCGGTGAGGACCCGGACGAGGTCTTTGCCGCCCTGCCGGCGCTGGTCACCGTGCATGGCCGCATGGAACTGGCCGCGCGCCGCGCCAACGGGGCGGCGGTGTTTGTCGACTATGCCCATACTCCGGACGCCGTGGCCACCGCGCTCAAGGCCCTGCGCCCGCATGTCATGGGCCGCCTGATCGCCGTCATCGGTGCCGGCGGTGACCGCGACCGGACCAAGCGCCCCCTCATGGGCGAGGCGGCGGCGCAGAATGCGGATGTGGTGTTCGTGACCGACGACAACCCGAGGTCCGAGGACCCCGCCGCGATCCGGCAGGCGGTCATGCTCGGCTGTCCGGAGGCGACCGAAGTTGCCGACCGTGCCGAGGCGATCCTGCGCGCCGTCGATGCCCTGCAACCGGGCGACGCGCTGCTGATCGCGGGGAAGGGGCACGAGACCGGGCAGATCGTCGGCGACACGGTCTTTCCCTTTGACGACAGCGAACAGGCCAGCGTTGCCGTGTCCGCGCTGGACGGACGCCTGCCATGACGCTCTGGACGGCGGCGGAGGCCGCGCAGGCCACCGGCGGCGAGGCGCGGGGCGACTGGTCCGTCACCGGGGTCTCCATCGACACGCGGACGATCCAGCGCGGCGACATGTTTGTCGCGCTCTCGGCGGCGCGGGACGGCCATGATTTCGTGCGGCAGGCGCTTGAGCTTGGGGCAGGGGCCGCGCTTGTCTCCCGCATTCCCGACGACGTCGCGCCCGATGCGCCGCTGCTGGTCGTGCCGGACGTGCTGCGGGGGCTGGAGGCCATGGGCCGCGCCGCCCGCGCGCGGATCGCTGGAAAGGTCGTCGCGGTGACCGGTTCGGTCGGCAAGACCTCCACCAAGGAAATGCTGAAGACCGTCATCGGCGGACAGGCGCGCGTGCATGCGGCGGAGGCGAGCTACAACAACCACTGGGGTGTGCCCCTGACGCTGGCGCGGATGCCGAAGGACACCGAGGTCGCGGTGATCGAGATCGGCATGAACCACCCCGGGGAAATCGCGCCGCTTGCCCGTCTCGCGCGCCCGCATGTCGCTATGATCACCACCGTCGGCACCGCGCATCTTGAGGCCTTCGACAATATCGACGGCATCGCGCGCGAGAAGGCGGCGATCTTTTCCGGCCTGATGCCCGATGGCTGGGCCGTCTACAACGGTGACCTGCCGACCACCCCCATCCTCGCCGCCGCTGCCGCCGAAGCGGGTGCGAAGCTGCTGAGTTTCGGGGAGAAACCGCAAAACCACCACCGCCTGATGCATGTCGAGATCGTCGACGACACCACGGTGGCCGAAGCCCGCATCTGGCGCGCCAAGGCCCTGTTCAAGGTCGCCGCCGCCGGGCGCCACTATGCCCTGAACGCACTTGGCGTGCTGGCCGTGGTACGTGCGCTTGGCCTGGACCGTGCCGTCGCCTGCGCCGATCTTGGCCAGTGGGCGCCGCCAGCGGGGCGGGGGATGCGGGAACGGCTTTTGCTGGACCCGGTGGACGACCGCATGTCCTTCGAACTGATCGACGATGCGTTCAATGCGAACCCCGTCTCAATGGCCGCCTCGCTCGAGGTCATCGCCGCCGCGCGTCCCCGCGACAACCTGGGCCGCCATGCCCGTGGCCGCCGCATCGCCATCCTGGGCGAGATGCTGGAGCTCGGCCCCGACGAACTGGCGATGCACGCGGGCCTGGCCGACCTGCCCTCGGTCGCGAAGCTGGACATCGTGCACTGCGTCGGTGGCCGGATGAAGGTGCTTTACGAAGCGCTGCCGCCCGAAAAGCGTGGCCGCTATTCGGAAAAGGCGGCCGATCTCGCCGCCGTCGCGCCGCGTCTCGCGGATGCGGGCGACGTCGTGCTGGTCAAGGGGTCCAAGGGATCGAAGGTCTCCGAGGTTGTTGACGCGCTCCGGAAACTGGGGCATCCCGCGCCGGATAATTGAGGCTGCCGACCAGGAGGTCGCAAGATGTTGTATTGGTTAACCGCGCTGTCGGACGGAGGGGACCTCTTCAACCTCTTCCGCTACATCACCTTCCGCGCGGGCGGTGCCTTCATGACGGCGCTGATTTTCGGTTTCCTCTTCGGCCGTCCCCTCATCAATGTGCTGCGTCGCCGTCAGGGCAAGGGCCAGCCGATCCGCACCGACGGGCCCGAGGGACATTTCGTCAAGGCCGGCACGCCGACCATGGGCGGGCTGCTGATCGTGGGGGCGCTGCTCACCTCCACCCTTCTGTGGGCGCGGCTGGACAACGGTTACGTCTGGATCGTCCTGTTCGTGACCATGGGCTTCGGCCTGATCGGGTTCGCCGACGACTACGCCAAGGTGTCCAAGCAGAATGTGAAGGGCGTGCCGGGCAAGGTGCGGATCGCGCTCGGCCTGCTGATCGCGCTGGTTGCCTCCTACTGGGCGGCGACGCTGCACCCGGTCGAACTGGAATATCGCCTCGCCCTGCCGGTCTTCAAGAACGTGCTGTGGAACATGGGCTGGCTGTTCCTGCCCTTCGCCATGTTCGTCATCGTCGGCGCCGCCAACGCGGTGAACCTGACCGACGGGCTGGACGGGCTCGCGATCATGCCGGTTATGATCGCCTCCGGCGCGCTTGGCGTTATCGCCTACACGGTCGGTCGCGTCGACTTTTCCGAATATCTCGAGGTTCACTATGTCCCAGGCACCGGAGAGATCCTGATTTTCGTCGCGGGCCTGATCGGCGGCGGGCTCGGCTTCCTGTGGTACAACGCGCCCCCCGCCGCCGTCTTCATGGGCGACACCGGGTCGCTCGCGCTTGGCGGGGCCATCGGGGCGATCGCGGTCGCCACCAAGCACGAGATCGTGCTTGGCATCGTCGGCGGAATCTTCGTGGTCGAGGCGCTGTCGGTCATCATCCAGGTCCTGTATTTCAAGCGGACGGGCAAGCGGGTCTTCCTCATGGCTCCGATCCACCATCACTATGAAAAGAAGGGCTGGGCGGAGCCGACCATCGTCATCCGCTTCTGGATCATCTCGCTGATCCTGGCGCTGATCGGGCTCGCGACACTCAAACTGCGGTAGGATCCCGCCGACGGATCACAGGAAAGTGTGGTGCCACACGATGCCTTGGGGTATCCTCGCGTAAAGCAACGGGAGGGGCCGGGCACATGGCACGCAAGACACTGATCGCAGGGCTGGTCGCCGGGACGCTGGCAGTGCCGGGCGCGGCGGGGGCGAGCACCTTCAACATCAGCCTTTCGGTGGATGCGTCGTTCAGTGCCGACCAGATCTCGGTCTTCAACTCCATCGTCGCCGCGATCGAAAAGCGCATCGTCGGCTACCTTGAGCCGATCGCGGGCTTCACCGGTCCGGTGATCGCCGTCAACACCTTTACAGAAGCGGCCTCCGGCACGCTCGCTTATGCCACCGTGTCGGGTATCAAGACCTCGGCCAGCTATGTCTACGCGTCCTCCGGCTCTGTCACCTTCGACACGGCCGACCTGACCCGGCTCGAGGACAAGGGCCATCTTGGCACGATCTTCGGGCACGAACTGGCCCATGCGCTTGGCTTCGGCACGCTCTGGAACAGCACCGGCATCACCGGCGCGCCGTCGCCCTATCCCTGGCAGGATCTCTACGTGAACGGGTCGGGCCAGTATACCGGGGCCTTCGGACTGGCCGCCTATCGCAAGGAATGCGACGCCTCCGCCACCTTCGTGCCGGTCGAACTGACCGGCGGGATGGGCACCGCGAATGCGCATTGGGACGAACGCTGGGCCTGCGGATCCGATGCGGTGATGACCGGGATGATCAACCTGAACCAGCCGGCGGTGCTGACCGAAACCACCATCGCGTCCTTTGCCGATCTCGGCTACGTTGTCCTGCCGCCGGTCCCTCTTCCGGCGGGCGGGCTGTTGCTGATCTCCGCCTTCGGGGCGGCCGCCGCGCTGCGACGCCGGTCGGCAGAGCCGGCAGAGGCGGAGCAGGGGCTTCCGTCCGGCGCGGACCTCCGGTAACCCGGTGCGCGGGCGGACCGCGCGGTCCGCGACAGCAGCGGGAATGAACAGGTGATTGCAGTCAAAGGTGTCGATGGCCTCCGGATCGCGGTTCTGGGGCTCGGGCGGTCCGGCCTGATCGCGGCGCGCGCGCTGCGGGCCGGAGGGGCCGAACCGGTCTGCTGGGACGACAACCCCGCAGCGCGTGACAAGGCCGAAGCGGAGGGTTTCGCCACCTCCGACCTGTCCCGCCCCGGCGCGTTCGAAGGCATCGCGTCGCTGATCGTCAGCCCCGGCATTCCGCATCTTTACCCCCAGCCCAACCCGGTGATCGCCGCCGCGCTGGACGAAGGCATTCCGGTCGACAACGACATCGGCCTGTTCTTCCGGTCCGTCGGAGAGACAGACTGGAGCGATTACGAGGTGGAGCCGAAGGTCGTGACCGTCACCGGGTCGAACGGCAAATCCACCACCTCCGCCCTGATCCACCATGTGCTGACCGCTGCGGGCCGCGAGAGCCAGCTGGCGGGCAACATCGGGCGCGGTGTGCTGGACATCGACCCGCCGGGCGACGGCGGTGTTGTGGTGCTGGAACTGTCAAGTTACCAGACTGATCTGGCGCGGGCGCTGACCCCGGATGTTGCTGTTTTCACGAACCTTTCCCCGGATCATCTGGACCGACACGCGGGACTGGGCGGCTATTTCGCGGCCAAGCGCCGTCTGTTTGCCGAAGGCGGGCCGGACCGCGCGGTGATCGGCGTGGACGAGATGGAGGGGCGTTACCTCGCCAACCAGATGGCGGAGGGGCCGGGGGATGACCGGGTGATCCGCGTATCTTCGGCGCGCAAGCTGACCGGCGCGGGCTGGCTGGTCTATGCCCGCAAGGGTTTCCTGACCGAATGGCGCAAAAGTCGGCAGGTCGGCTCCATCGACCTGCGCGAGGTGATGGGCCTGCCCGGCGCGCACAACCACCAGAACGCCTGCGCCGCCTATGCAGCCTGCCGCACGCTTGGCCTTGCCCCGCGCGCGATCGAGACCGCGTTCCACAGCTTTGGCGGATTGCCGCATCGCTCCCAGACCATCGCGGAGCATGGCGGTGTGCGATACGTCAACGATTCCAAGGCGACAAACGTCGATTCGGCAGCCAAGGCGCTGGAGGCCTTCACCCGCATCCGCTGGATCTGTGGCGGTCTGGAGAAGGAGGGCGGGCTGGAGGGGCTGCTGCCGTCGACAAAGTCCGTGCTGAAGGCCTATGTCATCGGCCGCGAGGCGGCGCAGTTCGCCGTCCAGCTGCGCGGGGTGGAGAGCGAGGTCTGCACCGACATGGCCACCGCCGTCGCCCGTGCGAGCGCGGAGGCGGAGCCGGGCGACACCGTCCTTCTGGCCCCCGCCGCGGCGTCCTTCGACCAGTACGACAGCTTCGAACGGCGGGGCGAGGATTTTACCGCTCAGGTGGCCAAGGTGACGGCCGGGGGGTGACGCCGGCGGAATCGGGGCTGGCGGTGTGGCACGGTTCCCCCGGTTCCCCCGGTTCTATCGATACCACCGAAATACCAACGACCCCAAGGGTCCGTCATCCTCGGGCTTGATCCGAGGATCTCGGTTTCGGGCGCGGCATGTGGCACGAGTTCCTCGGGTCAAGCCCGAGGATGACGTCGCGGGGGTGACCGGGACGCAAGGAACTCCTTAACCATCGCACAAACGAAACGTCACTTGTCATTAACCCACATTTCCTCCCCGGAAATCTCTGGTTAACGAAATCTTTCGGACGCCGAACTCCAGCAACTTTCCGTTAACAAACCCGCATCCGACTTGCGCAGTCAGTCATTGCGCCGCTCCAGCTTTGCAGCCTAACCCTCTGGCCGGACAAGGGTTAACGCCCGCGTAACCCCTCCGCCGCCGCCATGGCGGAGGCCCAGGCCCACTGGAAGTTGTAGCCGCCCAGCCACCCCGTCACGTCCACGCATTCGCCGATGAAGTAGAGCCCCGGCTGCGCCCGCGCCTCCATCGTCCGGCTCGACAGCCCGTCTGTCGCCACCCCGCCAAGCGTCACCTCCGCCGTGCGGTAACCCTCTGTTCCGCCGGGCACGACCTGCCAGCGGTGCAGCCTCTCGGCCACCTGCGCCAGAACCACGTCCGACATGTCGGCGAGGTTGCCGGGCAGTGCCAGTTCCGCCGCCACCGCATCCGCCAGTCGCGCGGGCAGCATCGTGGCGAGTTCCCGCGCAAGACCGCGTCGCCCCGCCTCCGCCCGCGCTGCACGCAGGGTCGCGAGCGCATCGTCGCCGGGGAACAGGTCGACCTCCACCGCCTCGCCCTCGCGCCAGTAGGAACTGACCTGAAGCACCGCCGGCCCCGACAGCCCGCGATGCGTGAACAGCAGCGCCTCGGGAAAACCCGGCCCCGTGGCAGCGGTGGCGCGCACCGGCAGCGCCACGCCGGAGAGGTCGGCAAACCGCCCCTCCGGGAAGGTGAACGGCACCAGACCGGCACGCGTCTCCGTCACCTCCAGACCGAATTGCCGGGCGATATCATAGGCAAACCCCGTCGCCCCCATCTTCGGGATCGACTTGCCGCCCGTCGCAATGACCAGTGACGCGGCCTCTGCTGTCCATACCTTGCCCGCCGTTTCCAGCACGACGCGGTACCCCCCCGGCAGCGCCTCGACCCCGGTGACGGAGGTCGACAGGCGCAGCACCGCCCCCGCATCCGCGACCATGCCGGTCAGCATGGCCACGATCTGCCGGGCCGATCCGTCGCAGAACAACTGGCCAAGCGTCTTCTCGTGCCAGGCGATGCCGTGGTCCGATACCAGCGACACGAAATCCCAAGGGGTGTAGCGGGCGAGCGCCGACTTGGCGAAATGCGGATTGGCCGACAGGAAGTTGCCCGCCTCGCATCCGGTGTTGGTGAAGTTGCACCGCCCCCCGCCCGAAATCCGGATCTTCTCGCCCGCCGCTGCCGCGTGATCGACCAGCAGCACCCGCCCGCCGCAATGCGCGGCGCACATCAGGCCGGCGGCTCCGGCGCCAAGGATGATCGTGTCGAAATTCATCCCCCGCGCCTTGCCTGAATCCGTCCTGTGGCGCAATCCGGGCAGGATGCATTCAGACTGGCCAGAGCGCGAAATTTTGGCTAAACTGTGGCACCAGACCCCGAAAAACGGGGCGGACAGAGGCAGAAGGCAGCAGTCCCATGACTGAAATGGTTTACGGCGCGCTCCCCGTCCCGGACGGAGAGCCGATCCTTCCCAAATGGTGGCGCACCATCGACAGATGGTCCCTGACGACGGTTCTCATCCTCTTCTGCATCGGCCTGCTTCTCGGCCTCGCCGCGTCGCCGCCGCTGGCCGAGCGCAACGGCTATCCGCCCTTCTACTACGTCTCGCGGCAGGCGGCCTTTGGCGTGATGGCGATGATCGCGATGATCGTCACCTCCATCATGACCCCGCAGGCGGTGCGGCGCCTGTCCGTGCTGGGCTTCCTTGTCGCCTTCGTCGCCATTGCCCTGCTGCCGGTCTTCGGCACCGACTTCGGCAAGGGCGCGACGCGGTGGTATTCGCTTGGCTTCGCCTCGCTCCAGCCGTCGGAGTTCCTCAAGCCCGTGTTCATCGTCGTGACGGCATGGCTGCTGGCGGCGGCGCAGGATCTGAACGGCCCGCCGGGGCGGCTCTGGTCCTTCATGCTGATGACCGTAATCGTCGGCTTCCTCGCCGCGCAGCCCGACTTCGGGCAGGCCAGCCTTGTGCTCTTCGGCTGGGGCGTCATGTATTTCGTCGCCGGCGCGCCGCTGACGCTCCTGCTCTGCATGGCGGGTGGCGTGGTGGTCTTTGGCGTGCTGGCCTACAATTCGTCCGAACACTTCGCGCGGCGGATCGACGGCTTCCTGACTTCGGAAATCGACCCGACAACCCAGATCGGCTATGCCACCAACGCGATCCGCGAGGGCGGGCTGTTCGGCGTCGGCGTGGGGCAGGGGGAGGTGAAGATGTCGCTGCCGGACGCGCATACCGACTTCATCATCGCCGTTGCGGCCGAAGAATACGGGCTTGCGCTCGTCGCGGTCATCATCCTGCTCTACCTCAGCCTCGTGCTGCGGTCGTTCCTGCGCCTGACGCATGAGCGGGACTCCTTCGTCCGCCTGGCCGGTGTCGGCCTTGCGGCGACCTTCGGAGTGCAGGCGATGATCAACCTCGGCGTGGCGGTCCGGCTGCTGCCGGCGAAGGGCATGACGCTGCCCTTCATCTCCTACGGCGGTTCCTCGGTCATCGCCTCGGGAATCGCGGTCGGCATGCTTCTGGCCCTCACCCGCACCCGGCCGCAGGGGGAAATCAACGACCTGCTCGCCGGGAGGGCGCGATGAACCTGAGCGCCCCGCTTCTCGTCATCGCGGCTGGCGGCACCGGCGGACACATGTTCCCGGCACAGGCGCTGGCCGAGACGATGCTGGCGCGTGGCTGGCGGGTGAAGCTGTCCACGGATGCGCGCGGCGCCCGTTACACCGGGGGATTCCCGCCGGGGGTGGAGATCGAAGTCATCTCCTCCGCCACCTTCGCGCGTGGCGGCCTGATCGCCCGCGCGCTGGTGCCGCTGCGGGTCGCGGGCGGTGTGATCAAGTCGGTCTGGCGCATGATGCTGGACCGTCCTTCCGTCATCGTCGGTTTCGGCGGCTACCCGGCGATCCCCGCCGTGGCCGCCGCGACGATCCTGCGCAAGCCGCGCATGATCCATGAACAGAACGGCGTGCTGGGGCGCGTGAACCAGATCTTCGCCAAGCGCGTGGACCTTGTCGCCTGCGGCACCTGGCCCACGACCCTGCCCGAGGGGGTGGAGGGCCACCACACCGGCAACCCGGTCCGCGCCGCCATCCACGACCGCGCCGGCGCGGGCTACATTCCGCCGGGCGATTACCCGATGTCGATCCTGGTGATGGGCGGCTCGCAGGGCGCGCGTATCCTGTCCGACGTGGTTCCGCCCGCTCTGGCCGCCTTGCCGTCCGATCTGCTGCGCCATGTCCGCGTCAGCCATCAGGCGCGGGAAGAAGACATCGAACGTGTCGCCGCTTTCTACGCCGAGAACGGCATTGATGCGGATGTGGAACCCTTCTTCCACGACGTGCCCAAGCGGATGAGCGAGGCGCAGCTTGTCATCGCCCGCGCCGGTGCCTCGACCGTGGCGGACCTGACGGTGATCGGCCGCCCGTCGATCCTCGTGCCGCTGGCCGCGGCGATCCGCGACGAACAGACCGCCAACGCGCGCGGTCTGGTACAGGCAGAGGCCGCGATACTGATGCCGGAAAGCCATTTCCACGTGGAAACCCTGGCCGAGCACGTGACGTCCATCTTGTCCAACCCGCAGGCGGCAGAGCATATGGCCCGCGCCGCCCTTTCGGTCGGCAAGCCGGACGCGGCCGAAGACCTGGCCGGGATGGTCGAATACCTTGCAACGAAAAAGAACAACGGGGACGGGCAGAAGCCATGACTTTTGAAGGACGGATCGACGTGAGCGCAGCAACCAAACTTCCCGGCGACGTGGGCGCCATCCATTTCGTCGGCATCGGCGGCATCGGCATGTCGGGTATCGCGGAGGTCCTGCTGAACCACGGCTATACCGTCCAGGGGTCTGACCTGAAGGCGTCCAAAATTACCGAACGGCTGGAGAAGCTGGGCGCGAAAGTCTTTGTCGGCCAGAAGGCGGAAAACCTCGACAATGCGCAGGTGGTGGTGATCTCCTCGGCCATCAAGCGCGGCAACCCGGAACTGGACGAAGCCCGCACGCGCGGCCTTCCGGTCGTCCGCCGGGCCGAAATGCTGGCCGAACTGATGCGCCTGAAGTCCAACGTCGCCATCGCCGGGACCCATGGCAAGACGACGACCACCACCATGGTCGCCACGCTGCTGGACGCCGGCAATTTCGACCCGACCGTCATCAACGGCGGCATCATCCACGCCTACGGGTCGAACGCCCGCGTCGGCCTCGGCGAATGGATGGTGGTTGAAGCGGATGAAAGCGACGGCACCTTCAACCGCCTGCCCGCAACCATCGCCATCGTCACCAACATCGACCCGGAGCATATGGACCACTGGGGCGATTTCGACACGCTGCGCAAGGGTTTCCTCGACTTCGTGTCGAACATCCCCTTCTACGGGCTCGCCGTCTGCTGCACCGATCACCCCGAGGTCCAGGCGCTGGTCGGCAAGATCACCGACCGCCGCGTCACCACCTACGGCTTCAACGCCCAGGCCGACATCCGCGCGGTGAACCTGACCTACAAGGCGGGGGTGGCGCATTTCGACATCCTGCTGCAGGCCGAAGGCGACAGGATCGACGGTTGCACCCTGCCCATGCCCGGAGATCACAACGTTTCCAATGCCCTGTCGGCCGTAGCTGTCGCGCGCCACCTGGGTATGAAGAAAGACGAAATCCGGACCGCCCTGGCCGCCTTTGGCGGGGTGAACCGCCGGTTTACCAAGGTCGGAGAGGTTAACGGCGTCACCGTCATCGACGACTACGGCCACCATCCCGTTGAGATCGCTGCGGTTCTCAAGGCAGCGCGGCAGGCGACCGAAGGCCGCGTGATCGCCGTGCACCAGCCGCACCGCTACACCCGCCTGCATTCCCTGTTCGAGGACTTCTGCGCCTGCTTCAACGAGGCCGACGTGGTGGCCATCGCCGAGGTCTACGCCGCCGGAGAGGACCCGATCCCCGGCGCCACCCGCGAGGATCTGGTCGCCGGGCTGATCCGCCACGGCCACCGCCACGCCCGCGCCATCACCTCCGAGGACGACCTCGAGCGGCTGGTGCGCGAACAGGCGCAGCCGGGCGACATGGTGGTCTGCCTCGGCGCCGGCACGATCTCTGCCTGGGCCAACGGGCTGCCGGCGCGTCTGCAGGGATAACACGGGGGGCATGGCGGGACTGGCGGGCTGAAGCCCGCCCTACGGATGCGTCACCGAAAGGCAAAGGCGTAGGCCGGGCCTCTGCCCGGCTCCGCCGTCGCCCCCGGTGTTGCACAAACGACTCTCTCCGCCAGACACCGCCTTACCCCAACCAAAAGCATTTGCCCCACAGATATAGATGCCCCACCATCAGAGACATCTAGAGGTGGGGACGACATCAATGCTTATCTTCGCGCAGACCTACTACTTCTTCATCGTGACGATCCTGGCTTTCCTGACCGGCTTTTCGGTCTGTCTCGCCACCACACAGCACCGGATCTGGCCCAAGGGGATGATCCTTCCAGCCGTTGGCCTTGGCCTGCTGCTGCAGACGATCTACCTGCCGATCCCCGGCTCGGACTCCCTGCTGGTCAGCGCGATCGGCGCGACCCTGATCGCGGGCAGCGTGCTTGGCCTGGCGCTTGGCGTGATCCTGCAGATCCGCCGCGACGCGCGCATCCCGCGCCTGCTCTGACCTCGCCCGTGCCTTGCCGAAAGGGCGGGGCGTTGCTATCCCCCTCCGGACCCAACCCGGAGAGTCCATGCACCCCGACCAGATCGAGATCCGAGGGCGGCTGACCGCCGCACGCCCGCTCTCTGACCTGACATGGCTGCGGGTCGGTGGCCCGGCGGAGTGGTTCTTCCAGCCAGCCGACACCGGGGATCTTGCCGATTTCCTCCGCCAATTGGACCCGTCGGTCCCGGTTTTTCCCATGGGCGTGGGGTCCAATCTGATCGTGCGTGACGGCGGTCTGCGGGGCGTGGTGATCCGCCTCGGGCGCGGCTTCAACGGCATCGAAGTCACCGGCACCCCCGTCACCGCCGGTGCCGCCGCGCTGGACGCGCATGTGGCGAAAAAAGCGGCAGAGGCGGGCGTCGACCTGACCTTCCTCCGCACCATCCCCGGATCGCTCGGCGGGGCCCTGCGCATGAACGCCGGGTGCTACGGCAGCTACACCGCGGATCACTTCGTGAGCGCCCGCGCCGTCACCCGCGCCGGAGAGATCGTCACCCTGACCCGCGACGACCTGCAGTTCGCCTACCGTCAGACCGACCTGCCGGAAGGCTGGGTCGTCACCGAAGTCACCCTCGAAGGGCCGGAAGGTGACCCCGAAGAACTGGCCAACCGCATGGGAACGCAGCTCAAAAAGCGCGACGAGACACAGCCGGTGAAGGACCGCTCTGCCGGGTCGACCTTCCGCAACCCGGCTGGCTTCTCCTCCACCGGGCGGGCGGATGACGTGCACGACCTCAAGGCCTGGAAGCTGATCGACGACGCCGGAATGCGCGGCGCACGGCGGGGCGGGGCGCAGATGAGCGAGAAGCATTCCAACTTCCTCATCAACACTGGCGGCGCAACTGCCGCCGATCTGGAAGGATTGGGCGAGGAAGTCAGAAATAGGGTGTTCCAATCTGCGGGTTTGACGCTAGAATGGGAAATCATGCGCATCGGTGAACACGTCCCGTCAGAGGACTAGCGGCGCGCAGGGCAGAATACAGGACCAATCCGGTTCAATAGCTTAACAGGGGCAAAAGCCCCGGACTGAGGCGCTAAAGTGGGTGTGTCGAGCAGGACATCCCCGAAAGTGGCTTTACTGTTGGGTGGCCCCTCGGCCGAGCGTGAGGTGTCGCTGTCCACAGGGCGCGAATGCGCGGCCGCACTGCGGGGCGAGGGATACGAGGTGGTGGAGGTCGATGCCGGCCCCGACCTTGCCGCGCGTCTGGCGGACATTGCCCCCGATGTCGTTTTCAATGCACTTCACGGAAGATGGGGCGAGGACGGCTGTGTCCAGGGTCTGCTGGAATGGCTGAAGATCCCCTACACGCATTCCGGTGTGCTGGCCTCCGCGCTTGCCATGGACAAGGAAAAGACCAAGGGCGTCTACCGCGCCGCCGGTCTGCCCTGTGTCACCAGCCTGCTGGCCGCGCGTGAAGAGGTCTCCGCCCGTCACCTCATGGAACCGCCCTACGTGGTGAAGCCCTATAACGAAGGATCCTCCGTCGGGGTCTACATCGTCAACGACGGGGCGAACACGCCGCCGCAGCTGTCCGCCGACATGCCCGACACGGTGATGGTCGAAACCTTTGCGCCGGGGCGGGAACTGACCGTATCGGTGCTGGGCACGGGTGAGGGCGATCCCGGCCCGCTCTGCGTCACCGACATCCTGACGGACGGCTGGTATGACTATTCCGCCAAGTATTCCGTCGGCGGATCGCGCCACGTCTGCCCCGCAGACCTGCCGCGGGAGATCGACTCCGCCTGTCTCGACTACGCCCTGCGCGCCCACAAGGCGCTCGGTTGCCGCGGCCTGTCCCGCACCGATTTCCGATGGGACGAGGCGCGCGGGCTGGACGGGCTGATATTGCTGGAAACCAATACGCAGCCCGGCATGACCCCGACCTCCCTGTCGCCCGAACAGGCGCAGGCGAAGGGCATGAGCTTTGGCCAGCTGTGCCGCTGGCTGGTGGAGGACGCATCATGCAACCGCTGATCGCGACCCGTGAGGCCACGCCCGTGACTGCGGTCAAGCCCTCGCCCAAGGCACCGCCCAAACCGCCGTCCCGCCGCGAGGCCGAAAAGCCCCGCGTCGATCCCGCGCCGTCGCGCGCCGCCTACCGGATGCAGCGGGTCATGCTGACCCCGGCCTACCGGCTGACGCTGCGGGTGCTGCTGCCGTTCGTGATCTCCATGTCCGTCGTCGCGGTCTACATGTCCGACGCCGACCGGCGCGATGCCGTGGTGCTGGGCCTTCAGGACCTGCGCAACCAGATCGAGACGCGCCCCGAATTCATGGTCAAGTTGATGGCAATCGACGGGGCCTCCACGGAGGTCGAGGCGGACATACGAGAGATCTCCCAGATCGATTTCCCGGTCTCGACCTTCGACCTCGATCTCGAAACCCTGCGCACCTCCATCCTCGGCCTGCCGGCGGTGGCGGATGTCGGCGTCCGGGTGAAACAGCTTGGCGTGCTTGAGGTCACGGTGACCGAACGCCAGCCCGCGCTGCTCTGGCGGTCGCGCAATGGCGTGCAGGTGCTTGACGAGACCGGCATCGTGATCGGCGACCTCGGCAGCCGCACCCTCCGCCCCGACCTGCCGCTCATCGCCGGGCATGGCGCCGACAGGGCGGTGAACGAGGCGCTGGAGCTTCTGCGGATCGCCGAACCGCTTCAGGACCGCCTGCGTGGTCTCGTGCGGATCGGAGAGCGGAGATGGGACGTCGTGCTGGACCCGGACCTGCGGATCATGCTGCCGGACGACAGGCCCGATCTTGCGCTGGAACGCGCGATCGCCCTGCACGAGGCCCAGGATGTGCTGAACCGCGACGTGTCGGCGCTGGACCTGCGCCTTGCCGCACGGCCGACGATACGAATGAACGCCGGGGCGCTCGACCGCTGGCGGCAGATTAAAGATATGGTTGTGGAGACCGGCAACTGATGACGATGCTCTATGAAACGCAACGGGCGATGCGCGGAATGCGCAAGGCGGCAATGCAGCGCGGCGTGGTGGCGGTGCTGGACGTGGGCAGTTCCAAGATCGCCTGCCTTGTCCTTCGGATCGACCAGTCCGGCGCGACCTATCAGGGTGACGGGGCAGGGTCCCTGGCCGGGCAGGTTGGCTTCCGCGTGATCGGCGCCGCGACGACCCGTTCCCGCGGCGTCAGCTTCGGCGAGATCGACTCCATGCCCGAGGCGGAGCGCGCGATCCGCACCGCCGTTCAGGCCGCGCAGAAGATGGCCAACATCCGCGTAGACCATGTCATCGCCTGCTTCTCGGGCGCGCAGCCACGCAGCTACGGCCTGACCGGGCAGGTGGAGATAGAGGATCAGGCGGTCAGCGAACAGGATATCTCCCGCGTGCTGGCAGCCTGCGACGTGCCGGATTACGGCCACCACCGCGAGGTCCTGCACGCCCAGCCCGTGAACTTCGCGCTCGACCACCGATCCGGTCTGTCGGATCCGCGCGGGCAGATCGGGCAGGTGCTGTCCACCGACCTGCACATGCTGACGGTGGATGCGACCGCCGTGCAGAACCTCGCCTACTGCCTGAAGCGCTGTGACCTGGAACTCGCCGGGATCGCGTCATCGGCCTACGTCACCGGGATTTCCGCGCTGGTGGAGGACGAGCAGGAGCTTGGCGCCGCCTGCATCGACATGGGCGGCGGCACGACCGGCATCTCAATCTTCATGAAAAAGCACATGATTTCCGCCGATACCGTCAGGATGGGCGGGGATCACGTGACCGGCGACATCTCCATGGCGCTGCAGATCCCGACTGCCCATGCCGAACGGATCAAGACCTTCTACGGCGGCGTTGTCGCCACCGGCCGCGACGATCTTGAGCGGATCGAGCTGAAGAGCGACACCGGCGACTGGAACCATGACCGCCGCGACGTGTCGGTTGCGGAGCTGATCGGCATCATGCGGCCGCGGGTGGAGGAGATCCTCGAAGAGGTTCGCCATCGTCTCGACGCGGCGGGCTTCGACCACCTGCCGAGCCAGCAGATCGTTCTGACCGGCGGCGGGTCGCAGATCCCCGGGCTCGACGGGCTGGCCTCGCGCATTCTTGGCCAGCGCGTGCGCCTCGGCCGTCCGCTCCGCGTGCATGGCCTGCCGCAGGCCGCGACAGGGCCAAGCTTTGCGTCATCGGTCGGCATGTGTCTCTTCGCGGCACGGCCCCAGGACGAATGGTGGGACTTCGACCTGCCAGTCGACCGCTACCCGAACAAGAGCCTGCGCCGTGCCGTCCGCTGGTTCAAGGACAACTGGTAGGCCGCTGGAATACCACGTCAGGCCGCCCTTCGGGCGGCCTTTTCAATCACCAGGTAACGCAATCTTGCATCGCCGGATCGCCCGCGGGCGGTCCCTTGCCAACCCATTGATCCCACGATGAAGTTACCCGTCCGCCTGCGCACGGCGGGTTGGCGCGGGCGGCGCCGTGTGCGACACTCCTTCCAAGCGGCAGAGATCGCACTGAGTCGGCGCGGGCAGTGACCACTCACCTCAAATCGGGAATCGGTGCGCCCTTAAGGTGCGAGATTCGTTGCGTGATCGGACTATTCTTGCCTCTGTCCGGACTATTCTTGCGCGATCTTGCACATCAAGATATGGGTGTAACGGCAATATTACGCTGGATTTCCTGAGAACCTCCCCAGATTTCGGGCTTAAACCTAATATTAACCCGTGACCTCCACGCAGACTCACGTTACAGTCATCAACGATAGGCATGAATAAATGCACACCAAGATGGCTCCACAGGCGGAAGAAACCATGGCATTGAATCTCTCGGTCCCGGGACAGGACGAACTGAAACCCCGTATCACCGTGTTCGGTGTCGGCGGGGCTGGCGGCAACGCGGTCAACAACATGATCGACAAGGAGCTGGACGGCGTCGATTTCGTCGTGGCCAACACCGATGCCCAGGCACTTCAGCAGAGCAAGGCCGAACACCGCATCCAGCTTGGCGTGAAGGTGACGGAGGGGCTCGGGGCAGGGGCCAAGGCCTCCATCGGGGCCGCCGCCGCCGAAGAGTCCATCGAACAGATCGTCGACCAGCTGGCCGGGGCGCATATGTGCTTCATCACCGCCGGCATGGGTGGCGGCACCGGGACCGGCGCCGCGCCGATCATCGCTCAGGCCGCGCGTGAGCTTGGTGTCCTGACCGTCGGCGTCGTCACGAAGCCCTTCCAGTTCGAAGGCGCCAAGCGGATGCGCCAGGCCGAGGAAGGCGTCGATGCGCTGCAGAAGATGGTCGATACGCTGATCATCATTCCGAACCAGAACCTGTTCCGCCTTGCCAACGAGAAGACCACGTTCACCGAAGCCTTCTCCATGGCCGACGACGTGCTCTACCAGGGCGTCAAGGGCGTGACAGACCTGATGGTCCGTCCGGGTCTCATCAACCTCGACTTCGCCGACGTCCGCGCGGTGATGGACGAGATGGGCAAGGCCATGATGGGCACCGGCGAGGCTGAGGGCGAAGATCGCGCCATCCAGGCCGCCGAGAAGGCCATCGCGAACCCGCTGCTGGACGAAATCTCCCTCCGTGGTGCGAAGGGTGTGCTCATCAACATCACCGGTTCCGACGACCTCACCCTGTTCGAGCTGGACGAGGCCGCCAACCGCATCCGCGAGGAAGTCGACCCCGACGCGAACATCATCGTCGGCTCCACCCTCGACACCTCCATGCAGGGCCGGATGCGTGTCTCCGTCGTGGCGACCGGCATCGACGCCAGCGAGATCGCGCATGACATCCCGACCCCGCGCCGCCGCATGGCCGATGTCCGCCCGGCAGAGCCCGCGCCGGTCGCCGAGCCCGCCCCGGCACCGGTGGAGGCCTTCGTTCGCCCGGCACCGGCCCCCGCGCCGCGTCCTGAACCGCGTCCCGAACCGGTCTACGAAGAACCCGCGGCCATGATCGAGGAAGAGGAAGAACCCTCACTCTTCGCCGAATATGCCGAGGAACCCGCGCAGACCTATGTGGAGGACGAGACCGACGACGGCCTGCCCGCCCCGGCCTATCGTCCCGCCGCCGTGCAGCCCGCACCTGCGCCCGCTCCGGCCCCCGCGCCGCAGACGCAGGCCCGGACCCGCACCGAGGATGCCGCCGATTTCGTCGCGCCGAAGGGTCCCCGCATGGGTCAGCCCTCTGCCGAAACGCTGCAGCGTCTGCAGGCCGCGATCAGCAAGGCCCCCGGCCGCCAGCCCGCGCCGCAGCCCGAGGAGAAATCGCGCTTCGGGATCAACTCGCTCATCAACCGGATGACCGGCGAGGGCAAGCACCACGCGCAGCCTGCGCCCCAGGCAGCCCCGCAGGCCCCGCGCCAGCAGCCCGCTTTCCGCGGCCAGGAAGCCGCGCGCCAGCCCGAGCCGACCCCGGATCCGGAGCAGGAGCGCATCGAAATCCCGGCCTTCCTGCGCCGTCAGGCGAACTGAAACGCCCCTGCCGCAGCGTCAAATGTGATCGCGGAAAGCCACCCGGAAGGGTGGCTTTTTGCGTTGCAGGACAAGGTGATGGCCGCGCCCGTATACAGCTCCGGCCAAAAAGCGCCGCAGCTGCAGCATGATGTTTCATTTCGTTGCAAACAGTGATTTGAGCCGCGCCGCCCCAGCCCCTAATTACAGGGTCACAAGGACGTGCCGGAAGACCGCGCCAATGCGGCATGGCAGAGAGACCGTCCGGGGAAGACGAGGAATTCGTGCAAAAGACGATCAAATCGCCGGTTCGTTTCGAAGGTGTCGGGCTCCATTCCGGACAGCCCGCGACGCTTGTCGTGCGCCCCGCCGCCGCCGGTCAGGGCATCTGGTTCCGCCGCACCGACATCCGTGTCGGCGATGCGCTGGTGCCGGCCCGCTGGGACGTCGTCGATCGCTCTCCGCTCTGCACCCAGCTTGTGAATGCTGCCGGTGCCTCCGTCTCCACCGTGGAACACCTGATGGCGGCGCTGGCCGGCTGCGGCATCCATAACGCGATGATCGACATCGACGGGCCCGAGGTTCCGATCCTCGACGGGTCGTCCGCGCCTTTCGTGCGCGGGTTCCTCAAGCGGGGTCTGCAGGTCCAGTCCGCACCGATCCGCGCAGTGGAAATCCTCCGTCCGGTTGAGGTGCGTGTCGGGGAGGCGGTCGCCCGGCTGGAACCGAACAGCGTCATGGAAATCGCCTTCGAGATCGACTTCGCGGACGCGGCCATCGGTGCGCAGAAAAAACAGCTGACGCTGGAAAACGGCAGCTTCGTGCGCGAACTCTGCGATTGCCGGACCTTCTGCCGCCAGGCGGATGTGGACGCGATGCAGGCGCAGGGTCTGGCGCTTGGCGGGATCGCGGGGGAAAATGCGGTGGTCTTCGACGGTGACCGCGTTGTGTCGCCCGGTGGACTGCGTCGCGCCGATGAACCCGTGCGCCACAAGATGCTGGACGCACTTGGCGACCTGACCCTTGCGGGCGGGCCGATCCTGGGCCGCTACACTGGCATCCGTGCCGGGCACAGCGTCACCAACACCCTTCTGCGCAAGGTGTTCGATGACCCGGCGAACCTGCGGCTCGTGGATTGCACCGCCGCACAGGCCGCGCGTCTGCCGGGCGCGGGCGTGCATCTTCTTGAAATCCCTGCCGTCGCCTGACGGGGAAGCAGGGCCACACCCGGCCGCGACCTCTCGGCGCGGGGTGAAGTTCGATTTGCCCCCCGGATTTTCTGTGATAGACCGTAAACGACCACGGGGCCGGACCACCGGCCCCGGCGACATGCGATTTGGTCAGGCCCAAAAAGACGAATGAGGCGGCGAGTGGTGAACTTCGGATTGGCAGGCGGGGCGCGTCGGGCAGGCAGGCTCGTGACGCCATTGCTGCTGTGCCTTGCCGTGGCGGCCTGTGGCGGCGGCGGAACCGCGGATGACGGGCTTGGCCTTCGGGGCCAGCCGATCGAGACATTTTCCGCCGACCAGATCTATGGCCGCGGCGAATTTGAGCTGGAGCGCCGCAAATACGACCGCGCCGCCACCTATTTCGGTGAGGTCGAACGCCTGTACCCCTATTCCGAATGGGCCAAGCGCGCCCTGATCATGCAGGCCTTCGCGCACCATTCCGACAAGAACTACGAGGAAAGCCGCTCTGCCGCGCAGCGCTACATCGATTTCTATCCGACGGATGAGGATGCGGCCTACGCCCAGTACCTGCTGGCGCTGTCCTACTATGACCAGATCGACGAGGTCGGCCGCGATCAGGGCCTGACCTTCCAGGCGCTGCAATCCCTGCGCACGGTGATCGAACGCTACCCGGACAGCGAATACGCCCGCTCCGCCATTCTGAAGTTCGACCTCGCCTTCGATCATCTCGCCGCGAAAGAGATGGAGATCGGCCGCTACTACCTCAAGCGCGATCACTTCGCCGCGGCCATCAACCGGTTCCGCGTGGTGGTGGAAGACTTCCAGACCACGACCCACACCCCCGAAGCCCTGCACCGCCTGGTGGAGGCGTACTTGTCGCTCGGCCTGACGGACGAGGCGCAGTCGGCGGGCGCGATCCTTGGCCACAACTTCCAGTCGACGGAATGGTACGAGGACAGCTATGCCCTGCTGACCCGTCAGGGGCTGGAAATGAAGGTGCGCGGCGACAACTGGCTGTCGGCCGTCTACCGGCAGATGATTCAGGGCAAATGGCTTTGACCACAGCGGGTGCGCAGCACCTGTCCTGCGGCACGGGCGCAGGGTGGGTACCTGTCACCCATCACACGACAACCTGAGGACAACTGCCCCATGCTGCGCGGGCTGGACATCCGGGACATGCTTATCATCGACCGGCTGGAACTGGCCTTCCAGCCCGGCCTGAACGTGCTGACCGGGGAAACCGGGGCGGGCAAGTCCATCCTGCTCGACTCGCTCGGCTTCGTTCTCGGCTGGCGCGGCCGTGCCGACCTGGTCCGCCAGGGGGCGGAGCAGGGGGAGGTCGCCGCCTGGTTCGACCTGCCGGACACGCACCCCGCCCATTCCGTGCTTGAGGAGGCGGGGATTCCCTCTGGTCCCGAACTGCTGCTGCGGCGGGTGAACACCGCCGACGGGCGCAAGACCGCGTGGATCAACGACCGACGCGCCTCGGGTGAAGTGTTGCGCGCGCTTTCGGATACGCTGGTGGAACTGCACGGCCAGCACGACGACCGCGGCCTGCTGAACCCGCGCGGGCACCTCGCGCTGCTGGATGCCTACATGGACCGCCCCGACCTCTCCGATGCCGTACGCACCGCCTGGCGCGACCGGCGCGCGGCGGTAAAGGCGCTGGATGCCGCCCGCGCCGCGCTGGAGGAGGTGAAGGCGGAGGAGGAATTCCTGCGGCACGCGGTCGGAGAGCTCGACAAGCTCGACCCGCAGCCGGGAGAGGAGGCGGAGCTCGATTCCCGCCGCCGACTGATGCAATCCGCCGGTAAGGTCCGCGAGGATGTCGCCCGCGCCTTCGCCGCGCTTGGCCCGGACGGTGCCGAATCCATGCTGACCGACGCGCAGCGCTGGCTGGAAGGCGCGGCAGAGCATACCGGCGACCGGCTCGACGCCCCGCTGGCCGCCCTGTCCCGTGCCCTGACCGAACTGGGGGAGGCGGCGGACGGGGTGGAACGCTGCCTCGACGCGCTGGACGTGGACCCGCTGGAACTGGAGCGGACGGAGGAACGGCTCTTCGCCATCCGCGGCCTGTCCCGCAAGCACGCCATCGTTGCCGACGACCTCGCCGGGTTTGCGGAGACCCTGCGCGAACGGCTCGACCGCCTGGACCGGGGCGCCGACGACATCGCGACGCTGGAAAAGTCGCAGCGCGACACCGACGCGGCCTATCGCGCCGCCGCCGCCACCCTGACGGAGGCCCGGACAGAGGCCGCCGGACGGCTGGACGCGGCCGTCATGGCCGAACTCGCCCCCCTGAAGATGGAGCGTGCGGTCTTTCGCACCGAACTGGCCCCCGCCGAACCCGGACCCGAAGGCTTGGACGCTGCGACTTTCACCGTCGCCACCAACCCCGGCGCGCCCTCCGGCCCGCTGAACCGCATCGCGTCCGGCGGGGAACTGTCCCGCTTCCTGCTGGCGCTCAAGGTCTGCCTGTCCGGCGATACGCCCGGGGTCACTATGATCTTCGACGAAATCGACCGCGGCGTGGGTGGGGCCACCGCCGATGCCGTCGGACGCCGCCTTGCTGCGCTCGCCGCTACCGGGCAGGTGCTGGTCGTGACCCATTCGCCGCAGGTCGCAGCTCTTGGTGCCCATCACTGGCGGGTCGCGAAACGGGTGGAACAGGACGCCACCCTCTCCACCGTCACCCCGCTGGACCGCGACGCACGGGTGGATGAGATCGCGCGCATGCTCTCCGGCGACCGGGTCACGGAAGAAGCGCGCGCCGCCGCGCTGGCGCTGCTGGGCTAGGGCGAAAACGGAACGGCCCCGCGCCGCGCGAAGGCGACGCGGGGCCTGAACAGGATACCGCTTACTGGGTTCGATCGTATGATGACTGCGGCGTCAGGTCATACCCCATATGGGTGAAAGCCCTGTCTGCAGGGTCAGTACAGGGGTCAGTCGGCGGTAAGTGCCGGTACGTCACCATCCATGAAGCGTTCGAGCCGGCGCAGGATCTCGGGCCATTTCTGGAAGAAGAGGAAGGAGCCGGCGCCCGCGAACACCTCGATCTCCACCCAAGGGTAATCCTCCCTGAACTCCGCCAGGGTCGCGGCGGAGATTGCCTGGTCCTGATCGCCGATCAGGTCGATCACCGGCACGCGGTCACGCATCTGCTCGAACTCCCGCCGCCAGTCGAAACGGTGCACAGCCGACACCTCCTGCCCATAGGCCCGCGCGGAGTCACGGGTATCGCTGAGCACGACATCCGCCCCGCTGTCGATGGCGTCGAAGATCATCGGGTCGCGGGTCATGCGGGTATCGGCCTCCGACCCCGCGTAGACCAGCCGGATGAACTCCGCCCTGCCGATATGACGTGCCATGGCGAAACCGGCCCGAACCAGGACCGGCAGCATCTGCGGCGTGAACCGGGCGGTGCCCAGCACGAAGCGGTGCCATCGGCCCATGCGTTCGTATTGTTCGCGCCGCGTCAGCGGCAGTACCGCCGCCACGCCCAGAACCCCGCGCACCCGTTTGGGTGCCAGCATGAACAGGCGGGCGGCAAAGATCATGTCCTCGTCCAGCACCAGCATGTGCGCGGCCCCGATACCAAGATGATCCATCAGCGCCAGGATGTCCCGAGCGACCGTGCCGGTCCGGTCCTCCGCCTTGCCCAGGGGATCGGAACCGCCCATGCCCGGCCGGATCGGCACCACGATGCGCAGTCCGGCCCGCACGGCCGCGCGTTCCGCCGCCCCCGGCCAGCGGCAGAGCCCGAAGTTGGAGCAGAAATAGACCACCGGCCGCCCGCGCGGGTCGCCGAATTCGAGATAGTCCATCACCCGCCCCTCGGGGCGCGGCAGACTGCGGAAGGGCAGGGGTGGCAGGTCGGTTCCGCCGCGTGCGACCCTTGCCTCGGCCACCGCATCCGCCCGGGTCCCGCGCGCCTCCAGCGGCGCGATGTCCATGGCCGTCATCGCAAGACGCAGCAGATCGTTCTGCCCGCGCGCCTCGGTCTTGGTCTGGATCGCCTTGATCTGGGACCGGATCGTGTCCACCGACCGGCCCCGGCTGGCCGCGATGTCGCGCAGTGTGCGGCTTTCGGTCAGGGCCATCATCACCTCGGCCTCGGTCCGGGTCAGTCCGAAGGCCGCGCGCAGCGTGTCCGCAGCACCTTCGGGCCAGTGCAGTTCGGTGGTCACCACAAGCACGAAATCCGCCTGCCCGCCGGTCTGCACCAGCCGTGTCTGCAACAGCACCAGCCGGTCATCCGCCAGCCGCCGCGCCCGGATCAGTCGCGAGGTCTCGACGGCCCCCGCGCCGTCACGCCGGAGCATCGCCAGCGCGACCCGTGCCAGCACGGCGAGGTCCTCCTCCCGGACTCGCAGACAGGACAGGGGCCCCGCCAGCGCCGCGCCGAGCGTCTTCGAAGCGGCCCGGTTCATCGCCGACACCCTAAGGGCGCCGTCCAGCGTGAAGGCGGCGGTGTTGCGGTAGGGGCGCAGCTCTGCCTCCTCCGCCCGGTTGCCCTGACCGGGGCGCACCCGGTCGAGAATCTGCTCCACCCGCCGCACATGACGCAGCAGACCCGTCCGTTCGATCATCGCCCGCCGCGCCGGGGCCGGGCTGCGCCAGCCGGGCGACATCAGCGCATCCCAGTGGTCGATCAGATCCCCAAGCTTTTCGGGTTCCAGCGCGGCCCCGTACAGCCGGTCCACGACTTCACTCTGAAGCGCCGGATCGCCGTGATCGGCGCCCGGAGGGGCTGGCTGGTCCTTGGTCGGGTCGGTCACGGCAGCTTGATCCACCTTATCGGCTGCGACGCCAGTCAGGGTAACAGATCGGCAGTACCCTGTCGCGGCCCCGCTCCGGCCGTGCAGCGGGCCGCCGACCGCGCAACCGCAGGATGACTCTAATTGGCGTCAGGCGCAAGCTTGCCGGGGTTCATCAGATTCTGCGGATCCAGCGCCTGTTTCACCAGCCCCATGACCTGCCAGGCATCCCCGTGTTCGCGCGCCATGAACGCCTTTTTTCCAACGCCTACGCCATGTTCCCCGGTCGATGTTCCGCCCATGGACAGCGCCAGCGCGACCATCCGGTCAGAGGCCGCCTTGACCCGTTCCAGTTCCGCAACGTCACTTGGATCGAACAGCAGGATGGCATGGAAATTGCCGTCCCCCACATGGCCGAGGATCGGCCCCGTGATCCCATGTTCCTGCAGGTCCGCCTGCGTCGCCTCCACCGCCTCTGCCAGCCGGGAAATCGGCACGCAGATGTCCGTGACCACCGCCCGGGTGCCCGGCCGCGCCGCAAGGATCGCCCAGTAGGCGTGATGGCGCAGGGTCCAGAGCGCGCGGCGGTCCTCCGCGCTTGCTGCCCACTGGAACCCGTGCCCGCCGTGATCCGCAACGATGGTGCCGAAGGCCTCCGCCTGTTCCTCCACCGCCGAGTCCGATCCGTGGAATTCCACCAGCAGATGCGGCACCAGCGCCATCTCGCTGCCGGAATAGGCGTTGACCGCCGCGACCGTGCCCTCGTCGACGAATTCGATCCGCGCCATGGGGATCCCCATCTGGATCGTATCGACCACCGCCCTCACTGCATCGCCGATGGAATCGAAGGCACAGACCGCCGCGCTCACCGCCTCCGGCTGGCCATGCAGGCGCAGCGTAAGTTCGGTGATGAGGCCAAGCGTCCCCTCCGCCCCGATGAACAGCCCGGTCAGGTCGTACCCGGCCGAGGACTTGCGCGCCCGCGTTCCGGTCCGGATCACCCGCCCGTCCGCCAGCACGACCTCCAGCCCAAGCACATTGTCCCGCATCGTGCCGTACCGCACCGCCGTCGTACCGCTCGCCCGGGTGGAGGCCATGCCTCCGATGCTGGCATTCGCCCCGGGGTCCACGGGAAAGAACAGCCCCGTCGCGCGCAGTTCCTCGTTCAGCGCCTCGCGCGTGAGGCCGGGCTGCACCCGCGCGTCCATGTCCGCCTGTCCGACGCCGAGAACCCGGTTCATCCGCGCGAAGTCCACCACCACCCCGCCCGAGAACGCCTGTGCCTGACCTTCCAGCGATGTCCCCGCGCCCCAGCCCGTCACCGGTACGCCGTGCGCCGCGCAGATGCGCACCAGCGCCGACACCTCGGCCGTAGCCTCCGGATAGGCCACCGCTTCGGGCGGAGTCGCCGGAAAATAGCTCTCCGACCCGCCATGCGCGGCCAGATCCGGCTTGGACCGCGTGATGCGATCGCCTAAGAGTTCCGAAAGTTCGGACCAGGCCGTGTCAAGCGTCATTGTCCGCCCCCCTGTAAAACGGTCGGTCTGTCATATGATAGGGAGGCGGCGCAGGGAAGGGCAGGCTGCGCCCCCCGTGGCCCCGAAACGCGATCAGCAAGGCGGAAAGGACATGCCCGGCGACAACGCTTCAGTGCTGGCAGCGGCAGCCGACCGGGTCCGGTGCGAGCTGACCGACGGCTGGCACGTGATCCGCACACGCGGCCCGAACCAAGTGCAGTTCTGGCTGATCGCGCTTGCCGTCGGTATCGCCAGCGGATTTGCCGCGCTGTTCTTCCGCAAGGGGATCGAGGCGCTTCAGGAACTGCTCTACCGCGCCGACGACATCACCCACCTTCATAGCTGGGCGGGCAGCCTGCCGTGGTACTGGGTGCTGTGCATTCCGATCTTCGGCGGGCTGCTGGTCGGGCTGATCCTCCATGTCTTTACCCCGGACGGCCGCGTCCGCTCCGTTGCCGACGTGATCCAGGGTGCCGCCCTGAACGCCGGCCGGGTGGAGGGGCGGGCCGGCCTCGCCTCCGCCGCCGCGTCGCTCATCACGCTCGGCACCGGGGGGTCTTCGGGCCGGGAAGGGCCGGTGGTGCACCTTGCCGCCGTGATTTCCTCGAAGGTGATGAAATGGATCAAGGCCGACGGGATGACCGGGCGCGACCTGCTCGGCTGTGCGGTCGCCGCCGCCGTTTCCGCCTCCTTCAACGCTCCGATCGCCGGGGCGCTCTTCGCGCTAGAGGTCGTGCTGAGACATTTCGCCATCCACGCCTTCGCCCCGATCGTCATCGCCTCCGTCGCGGGCACGGTCATCAACCGCCTGGAATTCGGCGGCGTGACGGAATTCACCCTGCCGGGCACCTCCCTCTTCCAGTTCTACGAGGAACTCCCCGCCTTCCTGATCCTCGGCGCGGTCTGCGGCATCGTCGCCGGCCTGCTGATGCGCGCCATCTTCGCGGCAGAGGACATCGCCACCCACATCCAGACCCGCGCCGGGATCCCCCGCTGGCTGCGCCCGGCGCTGGCGGGCGCGATGCTCGGGCTCATGGCGATCTGGTTCCCCCATATCATCGGCGTCGGTTATGAGACGACCTCGCTCGCCCTGACAGGGCGCATCGGCCTCGGCGAGGCCATCGTCTTCGCCATGCTCAAGACCGTCGCGGTGGCGATCACCATCGGCGGGCGCATGGGTGGCGGGGTCTTCTCGCCCTCCCTCATGGTGGGTGCACTGACCGGGCTGGCCTTCGGGCTGATCGCAACCTCGGTCTTCCCCGAGGTCTCCGGCTCCTCTTCGCTCTACGCGCTGGCGGGCATGGGCGGGGTCGCCGCCGCCGTGCTTGGCGCGCCGATCTCCACCACGCTGATCGTCTTCGAATTGACGGGGGACTGGGCGACCGGCCTCGCGGTGATGGTCACCGTCTCCATCTCAACCGCCATCGGCACGCGGCTGGTCGACCGCTCCTTCTTCCTGACCCAGCTGGAACGGCGCGGTACCCATGTCGCCGCCGGACCCCAGGCCTATCTGCTCGGCCTGTTCCGCGCAGGGGACGTGATGCGCCCGCGCGGGCACGAGAAATCACCGCCCGAGGAGGCCTGCTGGGACCGGATCGAGGCCGGGGACTACCTCGACGCCAGCGCCACGCTGGAATCCGCCCTGCCGGTCTTTGACCGCACCGGCGCGGCCTATCTGCCGGTGATCCAGCTCACCAGGGCCGACCAGCCGCCCGAACTGCTCGGCGCGCTCTACCACGTCGACGCCCTGCGCGCCTACAACCGCGCCCTCGCGGCCACGGCGGCCGAAGAGCACAGCTGACGCTTTCATCTTGCTTGAAATATCCTGGGGGGAGTCCGCAAGGACGGGGGGCAACGCCCCCCTGGTGCCGGCGCCTCAGACCCGCTCCACCGTCACGTAGTCCGTGGCGTAGAAGGCGATGTGACCCGCGATCTGCTCCATCCCCGCCAGCGGGGTTTCATAGGACCAGGCCGCGTTCTCGTGCGTGGTGCTCTTGGTGACGATGGAGAAATAGCTCGCGTCGCCCTTCTTCGGGCAATGGGTGGTGTGGTCGGTCCGGTCGAGAAAGGCCATGGCGATGTCGTCGCGCGGAAAATAGATGACGGCCGGATAGCTGCCCTCGGTCAGTTCCAGCGCGTTGCGGCTTTCCCCAAGCACCGCCCCGCCGGAGCGCACGGTCCAGGTCCCCTCGGCCTTGCGAATAGTGATATCGGTCATGTCTTGCCCTCCCAAGCAGGCGGTGATGGCCTCGTCCCGACTTTGCGACAGCCCTGCGACGGTTCTGTTACGAAATCAGAGTTTTTCCGTCGCGGCGGCGAACCATGCTCCACAATCCTCGGGGAGCAGAGGGCCCAGCTTGTCGCGGCAGGTGGCGTGATAGCTGTCGATCCAGTCCCGCTCGTCTTGCGACAGCAGTGCGGGGTCGATCAGATGGCGGTCGATCGGAACCCAGGTCAGGGTTTCGAAATCCAGCATGTCACGGGAATCTCCCCCCGGCAAGGGGGCGGCCGGCTGCACGGCGATCAGGTTTTCGATCCGGATACCGAAGGCACCCTCGCGGTAATATCCCGGCTCGTTCGACAGGATCATGCCCGGCTGCAGCGCCACGTCGCCGCCCCGGGCCAGCCGCTGCGGTCCCTCGTGCACGCAGAGATAGGCCCCGACCCCGTGCCCGGTTCCATGGTCGTAATCCATCCCCGCCAGCCAGAGCGGATAGCGCGCCAGCGCATCCAGATGCGACCCGGCCACGCCCCGCGGAAACCGGGCGCGGGAAATCGCGATCATGCCCTTGAGCACGAGGGTGAAGGCCCGTTTCTCCTCCGCCCCTGCATCCCCGACGACCAGCGTGCGGGTGATGTCGGTGGTGCCGTCTGGATACTGCCCGCCGCTGTCGAGCACGATCAGCGCGCCGTCTTCCAGCCTGCGGTTGGTTTCTCTGGTCACGCGGTAATGGGGCAGGGCGCCGTTCGGCCCGGCCCCGGCGATGGTGTCGAAGGAGATCTCGCGCAGCATGTTGGTGTCGCGGCGGAACCCCTCGAGCCGCGTGACGAGGTCGATCTCGCTCAGGCCCGTCGTGCTGGCCCCCTCGAACCAGGCAAGGAACCGGCACATCGCCACCGCGTCGCGCAGATGCGCGTCGCGCATGCCCGACAGTTCGCCCGCATTCTTGCAGGCCTTGGGCAGGCGGCAGGGATCCATGCTGTGCCGCGCCGGGATCCCCGCCGCCGCCAGCATGTCCGCAACCGCCTGCGGGGTGGACTGCGGGTCGATCCGGACAGGCCCGCTGGTATCGGCCAGTACCTGTGCCAGATCGCTTTCGGGTCGGACCGCGATGTCGGGGCCGAGGTGATCCGCCACCTCCGCGCATTTCCCGGGATCGGTCAGCAGCACCGCGGTGCCATCCGCACGCAGCAGCGCCATGGCATGGGCAATCGGATTCCTCGGAATGTCCGCGCCCCGGATGTTGAACAGCCAGGCGACGGAATCCGGCAGGGTGATGAGCGACGCCGCCTCGCCCTTCGCGGCCAGTTCGCGGCCAAGGCGGTTCCGCTTGTCCGCATGGCTTTCGCCCGCGAATTCCAGCGGATGCGCGAAGATCGAGGCAGAGGGCGGCGCGGGCTGGTCGGGCCAGATACGGTCGATCGGATTTGCCACCGGCCGGAAGGTGATGGACGGAAGATCGCGGGTCAGGCGACCGATCTCCTCCATCGTATGAAGCCAGGGGTCATAGGCCAGCACCGCACCCGCGGGAAAGGCCTCAGCCAACCAGGCGACATGGGTCTGCGCCGGCCAGTCCATCGGCGTGAACTCGGGCGCGACCTGCGCGCGCACTTGCACCCGGTAGCGCCCGTCGACAAAGACCAGAGCGTGATCCGCCGTGACCAGCGCGAAGCCGGCCGACCCGGTAAAACCCGTCAGCCAGGCCAGCCGGTCGTCCCGCGGCGCGACATATTCGCCCTGGAACCGGTCGGCGCGGGGAATGAGCAGCGCATCCCAGCCCTCCGACGCCATCAGCGCGCGCAGGGCGGCCAGCCGGGGTGGCCCCTGTTCGGGAGAGGTCGGGCTGTCGAAGGTCTGGAACATGTCGCTTTTCATGACGGGCCTCCGGTCTGTTGGCGGGCGCCGGAGGGCGCTGCCCTGTCGCCATGGCCCCTCGGGCCAATGGCGCGAACATGGCTAGCCCCCCGGGGTGCTTATGGCAAGATGAAGATCAGGAGGCCTTTCGGATCCCCGCGAAACGCGCCCGCGCGCGCGGGTCGCTGTCGAAAAGCGCGGCAAGCTGTTCGGTCATCGCTCCGGCCAGCTGATCCACGTCGGTGATCGTCACGGCGCGATTGTAGTAGCGGGTCACGTCATGCCCGATCCCGATGGCGAGAAGTTCGACCTGCTTGCGCTTCTCGACCATGGCGATCACGTCGCGCAGGTGTTTCTCGAGGTAGTTCGCCGGGTTCACCGAGAGCGTGGAGTCATCCACCGGCGCCCCGTCGGAAATCACCATGAGGATCTTGCGCGCCTCGCGCCGCCCGACCATCCGGCGATGCGCCCATTCCAGCGCCTCACCGTCGATGTTTTCCTTCAGCAGACCTTCCTTCATCATCAGGCCGAGGTTTTCCCGCGCGCGACGCCATGGTGCATCCGCGGACTTGTAGACGATATGGCGCAGGTCGTTCAGGCGGCCGGGCTGCTGCGGGCGGCCGTCGTTCAGCCAGCGTTCGCGGCTCTGCCCGCCTTTCCAGGCGCGGGTGGTGAATCCGAGGATCTCGACCTTGACCGAACACCGCTCCAGCGTGCGGGCCAGAACGTCGGCGCAGATCGCCGCGATGGAGATCGGGCGGCCCCGCATGGAGCCGGAGTTGTCCAGCAGGAGGGTCACGACGGTATCGCGGAACTCCATGTCCTTCTCGACCTTGAAGGACAGCGGCGTCGTCGGGTTGGCGACCACACGGGCCAGCCGTCCGGCGTCGAGCACGCCTTCTTCCTTGTCGAATTCCCAACTGCGGTTCTGCTGCGCCTGAAGGCGGCGCTGCAGCTTGTTCGCCAGTCGTCCGACCGCGCCCTTGAGCGGTTCGAGCTGCTGGTCGAGATAGGCGCGCAGGCGCTCCAGTTCGACGGGTTCGGCCAGATCCTCCGCCGCGACCTCCTCGTCGAAATCGGCGGCGAAGACGGTGTAGTTCGGGTCGGCCTCGGAATAGGGCGGCGGGGGGGGCGGTTCGAGCGGGGCCTCGCCCTCGGGCATCTCCGCCTCTTCGCCCATCTCGTCCTCGGCCATGTCGTCCATCGACACGGTGGCCTCCGACGGGTCCTGCTGTTCGTCCTGCGACTGTTCCGGGGAAGCCTCGGCGTCCTCTTCCTCCTCCGACTGACCGGTGGAGTCGGGCTGTTCCTCTTCCTCCTGCCCGTCCTCGGTTGCATCATCCTGCGCGTCGTCCGACCCGTCCGGGTCCTCGCCAAGCTGATCGCCGTAGCCGAGATCTTCGATGATGCGCCGCGCGAAACGGGCGAATTCGGTCTGGTTGGAAAGCTTCTCGGACAGATCCTCGAGCGTCCCGCCAGCCTGATCCTCGATGAACCCGCGCCACAGTTCCATGACGTTCTGCGCGCCCGCGGGCATGTCGCGGCCGGTGGCGAGGTGGCGGATCAGGTAGCCTGCGGCGATCGGCAGCGGCGCGTCGGCGGCCTGCGTGACGCCTTCATAGCCCGCGCGCTTCGCCTCCGCACCGATCTTGGCGTCGATGTTTCCGGCGGTGCCCGGCATGTCGCGCGCGCCCATGGCCTCACAACGCGCCGTTTCCATCGCCTCGTAGAGATCGCGCGCCATCTGACCGGCGGGGGCATATTTCGAATGCGTGCCCGCATCGTGGTACCGGCGGTGCATGGCCAGCGCATCGGCGGTGCCGCGCGCCAGCAGCACTTCGTCCTTCGTCATCCGGCGCGAGACCTGCGGCAGGCGCATGTTGTCGCCGGACGTACCAGATGGGTCGACCGAATAGCTGACCGTCAGGTCCGGGTCGTCGGCCATGACCTTGGTGGCCTCGGCGAGGGCCTTCTTGAACGGATCGGCGGGATTGTCGCTGGACTTGCTCATGGCAGAGGTAAAGCACTCCGCGCCGTCCTCGGCAAGCGGGTCGCGGCGCGAAAACGGCTGGCCGAGTCCGCTCATCTCCCCGTCCAGCAGATGCCGACATGTTTCATGAGCCGATTGCGCACGGCGCCGGGTGACGGGTCAAGTCCCCTCAGCCCACGATCAGCGCCCCGCATTGCGACAACGCCAGCCGCGCCAGATCCCGCGCCCGTCCGGCATCCGCCGGGTCGGTGTTGAAGTCCGCCCGCTGCAACAGCATGGCCTGCGCGACCTTCGCCTCCACCCGCCAGGCCAGCACGCGCGGACCCTGGTCGGGGGTGCGCACGGCATCGACGAGGTCGATCATCGCGCGCCGGTGGCGCGTGATCTCGGTCGCGTCATGTCCGATCAGCCAGCGGTGTTCCATCTCGGCCGAATAGCGACCCGCGCAGGTCGCAAACAGCGCCACCGTATCGCCCGGTTCCCCCGGCGCCGCCGTCCCGGTTGCCGGAGCAGCCAGGCCAAGGGCGACGAGGAAAGCGCGCATATGGTCCATGGAAAGAGATTACACCATATATGTTGAATTCCCGAGCGGGCGCCCCACAATTTGCAGGGGCCTGTTGTGCAAAATCCTCGAAGTCCACGGAAGTTCCCTGCACCCGACCTTCGTCAATGCACAGCCCGTGTGCGGGTATCGGCGTTTTCTGCACGGCAGCGACACCGGATATTCACCGTATCAGACACCAAGCACAGGGAGACAACATATGTCCCGCAAACCCAAGATTGCCCTCGTCATCGGCTCCACCCGTGACACCCGTTTCGCCGAAAAGCCCGCCCAGTGGATGCTGGAACAGGCGCAGGCGCGCACCGACATGGACGTGGAACTGGTCGACCTCAAGGATTTCGACCTGCCGCTGTTCAATGAAGCGGCGTCGAACATGTGGATGCCCTCTTCGGATCCCAAGGCCGTGGCCTGGCAGGAGAAGATGGATGAATTCGACGGCTACATCTTCACGGTGGCGGAGTACAACCACTCGATCACCGGGGCGCTGAAGAACGCGCTGGATCAGGCCTACACCCAGTGGGTGCGCAAGCCGATGACCGCAATTGCCTACGGCGGCACCGGCGGTGCCCGTGCGCTGGAGCATCTGCGCGGTATCGCGGTGGAGCTGCAGATGGTGCCGATCCGTCACGCCGTGCACATCGGCGGGGGCGACTTCATGGCCGTGCATCCCATGGGCAAGAACGGCCCGATCTCGGACATCGAGGCGCATATCGCCCCGTCGGCCAAGACGGCGCTGGACGATCTGGTCTGGTGGGCCAATGCCACGATGACCGCGCGCGACGCGGATCAGGCCAAGGCGGCCTGAGCCCGGACGCAGGGCAGGGGGGGGCGCTGCCCCCCTTGCTCCTGCGGAGCAATTCCCCCCGGGATATTTTCGGCAAGATGAAACTAAAAAAGGGCCGCGCGATGCGGCCCTTTTGTCATGTGGCGGGGCGGATCAGGCGGCCGAGGAGGCGGCGCTTTCCGGCAGTTCCTCGTCAAAGCAGCGCTGGTAGAATTCGGCTACCGTTTGGCGTTCAAGCTCATCGCACTTGTTGAGGAAGGTCAGGCGGAAGGCATAGCCGATATTGCGGAAAATCTCCGCGTTCTGGGCCCAGGTGATGACGGTCCTGGGCGACATCACGGTCGACAGGTCGCCGTTCATGAAGGCCGTCCGGGTCAGGTCCGCCAGGCGCACCATCTGGGAAACATGCCTGCGGCCCTTCTCGTTGTTGTAATGCGGCGCCTTGGCGAGGACGATCGCGGTTTCCGCGTCGTGGGAGAGATAGTTCAACGTGGCGACAAGGCTCCACCGGTCCATCTGCGCCTGGTTGATCTGCTGCGTGCCGTGGTAAAGGCCCGTCGTGTCGCCAAGGCCCACGGTGTTGGACGTTGCGAACAGGCGGAAGTACTTGTTCGGGGTGATGACCTCGTTCTGGTCGAGGAGCGTCAGCTTGCCGTCATGTTCCAGCACGCGCTGGATCACGAACATCACGTCCGCCCGGCCCGCGTCATATTCGTCGAAGACGATGGCGGTCGGGTTGCGCAGGGCCCAGGGCAGGATGCCTTCGTGGAATTCGGTGACCTGCTTGCCGTCCTTCAGCTTGATCGCGTCCTTCCCTATCAGGTCGATCCGCGAGATATGGCTGTCGAGGTTCACCCGGACGCAGGGCCAGTTCAGCCGCGCCGCCACCTGTTCGATATGGGTCGACTTGCCCGTGCCGTGGTAGCCCTGCACCATGACGCGGCGATTGTGGGAGAACCCGGCAAGGATGGCGAGCGTCGTGTCCGGGTCGAACTTGTAGGTGCTGTCGATCTCCGGCACCCGGTCGGTGCGGTCGTCGAACCCTTTGACCACCATGTCGGTATCAATGCCGAAGACTTCGCGGACCGAGATTTCCTCGGTCGGTTTAGCGTTGATATCGGTCATTGCCTCGGCCATGGTCGCTCTGTCCTTTCCTCGCACGGGCCTTGCACGCGGCCCGTGGTGCAACATATCGAAGCCGAAAGTGAGGGAAAGGGCAAAAATGGGTTGTCCCGCGTCCAATTCGGGCGGCGTCCCGGATGAAGGAGCACGATGACCACTCGGGAGGAGATCGAGGCGCTGATCGACGCGACCGCCGCCGGCGACCGCGCGGCCTTTGCCGATCTGTACCGTCGGACCTCTGCGAAACTCTTCGGGACCGTGCTGCGTATCTTGAAGTCGGAAGCAGAAACAGAAGAATCCGTGCAGGAAATATACGTCAAGATCTGGCGCAATGCCGACCGGTACAGGGCGGGCGGGTATTCCCCGATGACCTGGCTGATCACCATCGCGCGCAATCATGCGATCGACCGCCTGCGCGCCCGCCGGTTCAGCGGCGGCGATCTTGACGAGGCGGAGGCGCTGCCCGATGCCGCACCGGGACCCGAGGCGCTTGCCATGGCGTCGTCGGACCGGGCACGGATCGTCGACTGTTTCACCCGCCTGCCGCCGGACCGGGCCGAGGCCGTGCGCCGTGCCTATCTGGAAGGCGAAACCTATGCCGAGCTGGCCGCCCGTTTCGAGGTGCCGCTCAACACGATGAGAACCTGGCTGCGCCGCAGCCTGATGAAGCTGAAGGAATGTCTGTCGGAATGATCGACGCGCCCGACACCGGAGACGATGACGACCGCATCCTCGCGGCGGAATACGTCCTTGGGCTGATGCCCGCGGCCGAGCGTCGCGCCTTCGAGGCGCGGCTCGGTGGCGACGCGGCCCTGCGCGCCGAGGTCGCCGCCTGGGCCGAGGATTTCGTGCGCCTGACCGACGACGCACCCGAGGTTGCGCCGCCCGCCGCCCTGTGGCGCGGGATCGAGGCCGCTCTGGACACGCCGGTCACCACCGCGCCGCGTCGTCGCTTCGGCCTGCTTGGCTACGCGATCGGCGGCCTGCTGGCGGCCACACTCGCCTGGGTGGTCATGACGTCCGGCCTGATGTCGCCCGCCGCACCGGAATTCACCGCCCGCATCGCGGCAGAGGACAACAGCCTGATATTCGCCGCCGCCTATGACGCCGACACCGGCACGCTGGACCTGCGCCACCAGACAGGGGGCCATCCGCCGGGCCGGTCGCTTGAATTCTGGCTGATTTCGGAAGGCGCGGCACCGGTGTCGGTCATCGTGTGGCCCGACGGATCGGCGCACGAGGTCATCACCCTGCCCGCCGATCTCGCCGCACGGGTGCCGAATGCCGTCCTGGCGATTTCCGACGAACCCGGCGGCGGCTCCCCGACCGGCCAGCCGACCGGCGCGGTTGTCGCCGTGGGGCAGGTTGAGGCGATCTGAAGCGCGCTATTGCCGCTCCGGCCAGGTATCCGACAGGCGGTAGCCTTCGGGCCAGGGATCCGAGGGGTCCAGCATGTGCTGATGAATGCCAGTCACCCAGCCCCGTCCGCCGATTTCGGGCCGGATCGCGTCAAGGCCGCCGACGTTTGTGGTTCCGAGGATGCGGCCGCTGAATTCCGATCCGATGATCGAGACGCCGGTGAAACTGTCGGCCTCCGTCATCTCTCCGCGTGCGTGCAGCAGCGCCATGCGGGCCGAAACCGCCGTGCCGGTCGGAGAGCGGTCCAGCTTGCCCGGCTGGATTGCCACGACGGACTGGGCGCGCAGGGCCGTTCCGTCACGCTCGACCGCCCCGGCGAAGAGGCAGAAGGAATGATGTTGCCAGTCCGGCCGCTCGGGGTGATCGAAGCGGAAGGCGGCGTTGGCGGCATTGGTGATGCGGATGCCAAGTTCGGCGATCTCCCGCGCGCGGGCACGTTCAAGCCTGACGCCCAGCCTCTCCGGATCCACCACGACAAAGCTGTCCCCGCCGAAGGCCGTGTCCAGGGTGATCCGTCCCAGTCCCGGCACGTCGAGCGGTTCCGCCAGCCGCCCGGCGAAGGAAGGGAGGTTTTCGACGAAAATCCGCTGAGCCTTGCCGTCCCGGCATTCCGCGCGCACGCGGACCAGACCGCCGGGGGCTTCCAGCACCAGTTCCGTGACCGGCTCCTGCATCGGCACGACGCCGGTATCCAGAACGACCGTGGCAACGCAGATGGAGTTCGAACCGGACATCGGCGGCGTGTCCTCCGGCTCCATGATAAGGAAGCCGACATCCGCGCCCGGGGTCTTCGGCGGCACCAGCAGGTTCACATGCCGGAACACCCCGCCGCGCGGTTCGTTCAGCATGAAGCGCCGCAGCCGCTGATCCTCCGCCAGCCAGCGCCGCTGGTCCCAGAGCGTCGCGCCCGGGGGCGGCGAGACCCCGCCCGTGATGACATCCCCGACCTCGCCCTCGGCATGGGCAGAGACGACGTGGATCACCCGCGAACTGCGCATCTACTTGAAGTTCCGGCTGTCCTTGATCTGGTCCCAGGCCCAGACGACCAGCTGCAGCTGTTCCTCCTGGCTCCGGTCGCCGCCGTTCATGTCCGGGTGCAGCACCTTGATGAGCGCCTTGTAGCTCTTGCGGACCTCGGCCTTCGTCCAGTGATCCTTGGCTTCCAGGATTTCGATCGCGCGACGCTCCGTCGAGGGCAGGCGTTTTGTCGTGACACTGTCCGCACCGCGCCCGGGATTGCGCGTGGCATTCGACCCCAGAACCTGATGCGGATCGTCGATGCCGAGCCGCGCCCAGGCCCGCGCTTCCGGGTCCCCAAGCGGCTTGGTGTCACGTTCCCAGACCTTGTCCTTGGACATCTGGGCATTCATCTCGGCTTCGGTCGTGCCGTCGAAGAAGTTCCACTTGAGGTTGTATTCCCGCACATGCTGCTGGCAGAACCAGTAATACTCGTCCAGCACGTCCGGCGCCTTGGGCGCGCGGTACAGCCCCGCCTCCTCGCAGCCCGGATGTTCGCAGACCTTGGTCGAGGTCTCCGACGCGCCCGACATGCCCCGCCGCCCGCGATTGGTCTTCTTCTTTGCGGAAGATATCGACATGTCGAATCCGAAGGGGTCC
Source organism: Primorskyibacter flagellatus (assembly GCF_014638275.1). GTDB lineage: Bacteria > Pseudomonadota > Alphaproteobacteria > Rhodobacterales > Rhodobacteraceae > Pseudooceanicola > Pseudooceanicola flagellatus_A. The sequence goes on along the minus strand of NZ_BMFJ01000001.1, from coordinate 1,998,509 downwards.
GTCTTGGCCATGCGTTGTCCTTTCCGAGTCAGGCGATGCAGTTTAGACTGACTTTCCCGAGATTGAAGAGGCGAGGAGATAAAAATGTCGGTAACGGCGGAGATACGCGAGCGACTGGTCAACGACTTTGCCCCCGAGGCGCTTGAAGTCATTGACGAAAGCGAAAGCCACCGGGGTCACGCAGGTTTCCGTGAGGGCGGGGAAAGCCATTTTCGTGTGCGCATGCGCGCCGGTCGTATGGCGGGAATGTCGCGACTTCAGCGTCACCGCGCCGTGCATGCCGCGCTCGGCCCGGATCTGATCGGCAGGATCCACGCGCTCGCGCTGGAGTTGACGGACTGAACGCGCCTATTCGGCGGCGGACGGGGTACGGACCTGCGGCGCGATCTGGTTGAACCTGCGGTCGCCGGAGCTGTGGAATTCCAGCGTATCAGACCCGAAGAAATCGGCGGGACCACGCGCCGGCCGTGGCCGGTCCTCCTCCGCGAAACGGGCGGCGAGTTCGGCGGACTTCGGTGCCGGTTCGGGCTCGTCATCCGCGTCCATCACCACGGGCAGCGGGCCCGCGGCAGGTGCGACCTCCGGCGCGGCCTCAGCCACCGGCGTGTGCGAGGCCGCGACGGGGGCAGACGACCCGACCAGCCGCGCCGCCCGGCGACGCAGCAGGGAGGCAAGCCCGTGATCCTGGCCCGTCACCGGCTCCAGCCCCTCGGCGGCGGGCAGCAGCAGCGGTGCGGGGGTCTCGTCCCCGATGGCGCGCGGGGCAAAGGCGGCGATGTCGCCGCTGCGTGCCCGCCGAAACACCAGCACGTTGCGATAGACCGTCTGCACGTTGGTAAGGCCGGCGCGTTCCTCGGACGGCAGGGTCTCGGCCCGCTGGTATTCCCAGCCCTCGGCGGCCATGCGGTTCATGACGTCCTCGAGGCTCAGCGCGAAACGTCCCTCGGCACCTTTCGCGCCCGGACCGCGCGTTCCGCGCGTCGGCGCGGCAACCACCTTGTATTCGTAACTGCCCATGGCATTCCTGTCTGACGCCTCAGCCGCGCAGGTTTACCCGGCTGCAGCAAGTGTTAACAGGACATTACCGGGTTTTCGGGTCAAAAACGATAGGAAACTTGGCATTTCCCTGGTCTTCGGGCCTCGGGGTTAACCTCCGGGGACCCTCTACCGCACCTTATTTGCGGATCCGCATCGGTGCGCCGACCCAGTCGGGCACGGGCAGCGCCGCGTGCTGCGCCAGAACCTCGTCGAGTTTCGCTTTCACCTCAGCAGGATAGGGCGCGACCTTCGGGCCGGACTGGTCGATGTGCAGGCTGATCCCCTCGCCAGTGGCGGCGACCCAGCCCTCCGAATGGATCAGTTCCTGGCAGAAATGGTAGGCCTTCGGCCCCACGTCGAGCAGCCGGAAAGAGGCCCGCACCGTCGATCCCAGATGCAGTTCCCGGACATAGCGGATCCGGAACTCGGCCGAATAGGTCGTGTGCGTGCCCTTGGAGGTATAGTCCCAGCCCAGCCCGAACATCCGCGCCGCCTCGTCCACTCCCATGTCGAAGAGCACGCCGTAATAGGCCATGTTCAGGTGCCCGTTCTGGTCGATCCAGTCGGGTTGCAGTTCCATGGGCGGGGAGAGGTAGGGTTCGGTCAAGATCTTACTCCAAGGGGCAGCCCCACCCAGTCGGGCAGGGGCCATTTCGCATGTTCGGCGGCCATCGCCTGCAGCGCCAGCTTACGGGCCTCTGTATAGGGTGCAACCCTGCGCGCCTTCATGTCGACATGCAGGTTCACCGTTTCCGCGGTGGCCGAGATCCAGCCGTCCCTGTGGATCAGTTCCTGGCAATAGTGAAACGCCCGCGTCCCCACTTTCACCACGCGGAAGGAACAGCGCACCACGTCGCCCAGATGCAGTTCGCGCAGGTAACGGATGCGGAAATCGGCGGTCATTGTGGTGAACCCGTGGCTCTCGCGATAGTCCGCACCGAAGCCGAGCGCCCGGAACCCGTGATTGCTCCCAGTATCGAACAGCACGCCGTAATAGGCCATGTTGAGATGCCCGTTGAAGTCGATCCACTCCGGCCGGATCTCCATCTCCACGCCAAGGTAGCGGTTTTCGATGACCTCCCCGGTCAGGGATGGCTGCGGGTCGTGGGTCATGGGGCCTCCGGTCTGCGGTTCGGCCGGACCGTAGGTGGGGTGGACGGGGGAGTAAATCGGTTATGCCCGGCGCGGGAACGGAAAATCTCCGCTCACAGCTCAGGAATATGCATCACCCCACCCCCGGCACCCCGCCCCTCAGCACCGCTTCCGCCCGCGCGAAGTCCTCCACATGCTCCTTCAAGGCCCGGGCCCGGCGGCTCAGCATGCGGCCCGTGGGCCAGACGACGAAGACCTCGCGCCGTGGCCCGTGCCAGCCCGGCAGCAGCGGCACCAGCGCGCCCGCGGCGAAGGCCTCGCGCACCTCGGAGGCCGGGACCAGCGCGACGCCGATGCCGTCCCGCGCCAGGGCGAGCGCCATGGCCGTGTCGTCCACCGCCACCCGCGCGGCGAGGTCGAGCCGGACGGGGACGCCTCCGTCGTCATGCTCCAGCACCCAGGCGGAGAGCGGGGCGCGGGCGATGATCCGGTGGTCGCGCAGATTCTCGGGCGTCGTGACCGCACGGCCCGCCAGATAGGCCGGCGAGGCCACCACTACCGTTCGGATCCAGCCGACGCGCTGCTGGTGAAAGCCGGAGTCCTCCTGCGGGCCGATGCGCAGGGCGATGTCGATGCGCTCCTGCTCAAGGTCGATGCGGGTGTTGGAGAGGCGCAGGTCGAGCGTGATCTCGGGGTGGCGCGCGACGAAGGAGGACCACATCGGCGCCAGCAGTCGCACCGACACCGAAGAGGGCGCGGCGACCTTCAATGGCCCGCGCAGATCGTGGGTGCCGGAGTGCAGCCCGGCGAGCGCGGTTTCCATCGCCGCGATCTGGGGCGCGAGCGTGTCGTAGTAGGACGCCCCCTCCGCCGTCAGGTCGAAGCGCCGGGCCGAACGGTGGATCAGCTTGCAGCCAAGCCGCGCCTCCAGCCCCGCCAGCCGCCGCGTGACCGTCGCCGGAGGGATGCCAAGCCGCCGCCCCGCCGCCGCCAGCCCCCCGGCGCGCACGATCTGGACGAAGAGCGAGACATCATCAAGCATGGTTCCAAATCCGGAAATAAAGCTTCCGATCTGTGCCATTTATTCCGGATTTGGGCAATCCTACCTTCCGGCCATCGCAACCCGAAAGGAACAGACATGACCCATATCGTCAGCGCCGTCATCGAAGTGGCCGAAGGCTGGGACCTCACCACCGTCATCCCCGCCCTGGCCGAGCTCGCCACGGCCACCGAAGCCGAACCCGGCTGCCTCATGTTCGGGGTGCGCCAGTTCGCCACCACCCCGACCCGCTTTGCCCTGTGGGAGATCTGGACGGACGAGCAGGCCCTGAAGGATCACTTCACATATGCGCATACCCGCCATGTCATCGACCAGGGCATGACGCGCGTGGTAACGGTGGACGTCCTGAAAGACCTCACCCCCTCGGAGGAATGACCCATGTTGCAACGTGCAATCTTCGCCGTCCTGATGTCGGCGGTGCTCGCCTTCCTGATGACCGCCTGGGTGACCTGGCTTGCACTGGGCTGGACACCGGATTTCGTGGCCCGCTGGATGATCGCCTTCCGCTCCGCCTGGCCGGCGGCGGCGTTGATCTCTTTCGTGACGGCACCGTGGATCCTGCGGGTCAGCCACGCGCTCGCGGCACGCATCGCGCCGGTCGCGCGGTAGGTCGGGGCCATCCGCCGGCGTGACCTGAACGCCGGTCGCCACCCCGCGGGCCGTCATCCTCCGGCTTGACCGGAGGATCTCTGCGGCACGGGGTTCTCCGGTCAAGCCGGAGGATGACGCATCGCAAGAACAGCATCCGTAGGCCGGGCTTTCAGCCCGGCTTCACCGGCGCAACCACGCACGCCGACCCGCAGAATCCCCGGTCAGAGCCCCAGCTTAGACGTCACCAGCTGGTTGACCGCCGCCGGATTGGCCTTGCCACCCGTCGCCTTCATGACTTGTCCGACAAACCACCCGGCCAGCTTCGGGTTGGCCTTGGCCTTTTCCACCTGTGCGGGGTTGGCCGCGATCACCTCGTCCACCGCCGCCTCGATCGCGCCGGTATCGGTGACCTGCTTCATGCCTTCGGTCTCGACGATCTCCTCCGGGTCGCGGTCCGACGTATACGCGATCTCGAACACGTCCTTTGCGATCTTGCCGGAAATGTCGCCCTTCTTGATCAGCGCCACGATCTGACCCAGCCGTGCGGGGGAGATCGGGCTGTCCCCGATCTCCCGGTCGTCCTTCTTGAGCCGACCGAAAAGTTCGTTGATGACCCAGTTCGCCGCGCCCTTGCCGTCGTCGCAGACCGCAACGACCTGTTCGAAGAAATCCGCGTTCTCCACATCCGCAGTCAGGACGGAGGCGTCGTAGTCCGACAGGCCGAGTTCCCCGACGAACCGCGCCTTCTTGGCATCCGGCAGTTCCGGGAGGGAGGCCGCGATATCGTCCACCCAACCCTGCTCGATCTCGAGCGGGAGGAGATCCGGGTCGGGGAAGTAGCGGTAATCATGCGCCTCTTCCTTGGACCGCATCGAGCGGGTCTCGTTCCGGTCGGGATCGTAGAGCCGCGTTTCCTGCACGACCTCTCCGCCCGCCTCGACAATGGCGATCTGGCGGCGCGCCTCGTAGTCGATGGCGGCCTGGATGAACCGCATGGAGTTCATGTTCTTGATTTCGCACCGTGTCCCGAGATGCGAGAAATCCTGCGTTTCCTGATACTTCTCGTACTGCCCCGGACGGCAGACCGAAACGTTGACGTCCGCCCGCAGGTTGCCGTTCTGCATGTTGCCGTCGCAGGTGCCGAGATAGCGCAGGATCTGGCGCAGCTTGGTGACATAGGCCGCCGCCTCCTCCGGCCCGCGGATATCGGGGCGCGAGACGATTTCCATCAGCGCGACACCGGTGCGGTTGAGGTCGACGAAGGACATCGCCGGATCCATGTCGTGGATCGACTTGCCCGCGTCCTGTTCCAGGTGGATGCGTTCGATCCGCACCAGCCGCGCGACGCCGGCGCCCATCTCGACGAGCACTTCGCCCTCGCCGACAATGGGATGATAAAGCTGAGAGATCTGATAGCCCTGCGGCAGATCGGGATAGAAGTAGTTCTTCCGGTCGAAGGCCGAGGTCAGGTTGATCGCCGCCTTCAGCCCCAGTCCGGTTCGCACCGCCTGAGCGATACAGAATTCGTTGATCACCGGCAGCATCCCCGGCATGGCCGCGTCGACGAAGGCGACGTTGGCGTTCGGCTCCGCCCCGAAGCGGGTGGAGGCGCCCGAAAACAGCTTGGCGTTGGACGACACCTGTGCGTGGATTTCCATCCCGATCACAAGTTCCCAGTCGTGCTTGGCCCCGGCGATGACCTTGGGCTTGGGCGTCTCGTATGTCAGGTCCAGCATGACCCACCTCTCGCTAAGCTACGACAGGCGTTCTAGGCGAGCGGGGGCAGGGGGGCAAGGGCGCGCGGTGCGATCAGCCGGCGGCGCGGACCTCGGTGCCTGCGGCGCGCACACGGGCGGTCAGCGCGGTTTCCACCGCCGCCTTCGCCTGCGCCGTCGCCGCCTGGATCCGACCCAGGCTCAGCGGGCCGGGGTGGGAGGCGCCGGGCAGCGCGTCGGCCCGCGCCCAGACCTGCGGATGCAGTTCGGTCAGGTGCCGCTCTGCCAGGTCGGGCAGGGCGTCGTGGATCAGCGCGCGGGTCCGCATCGCACTGTCGGACAGGTCGTCAGGTGCGGTGTCGGGGGCCATGCCCTCGGCATAGGCGCACATCAGGTTGGCCAGATGCGGATCGGGCCGTTTTGCAAGGATCGCATGCATGCCGGCGATGAACCGGCCTGGCTCAAGATATTCCGCCGCCGCCGGGTCCAGCCGCAGCGCGTCGAACCACATCCAGGTATAGGCCCCGTCGCCCCAGTGGTCGCGCAGGTCCGCCGACAGGCAGCGCGAGGCGAGGTCGAGCTGGTCGAGCGTCCCGAACCAGCGCGGCAGAAGGTGGACGCCGTAGGCGCGCAGCCGTCCCGGATTGGCCGGGTCGGAGGAGATGGAGGCCGCGTGCAGCGCCTCCACCTTGGCGTGTCCGGCGGGATCGGCGGCCAGCAGGTCGCAGCGGATTGCGGCGATCTCCGCGCTGTCGGGCGCGCGGGTCTCGGCCGCGGCGATCAGGTCGGCGGCGGCGGCGAACCGGGTGATGAAGGCCTCGGACGGGCGGTCGGGCAGTGCAAACGGATCGACCTGACCCTCGTAGGCCCAGGCACAGTCGATCTGCGCCCGTGCCACCACCAGCGCCACGCCCCAGTGGTCGGCATGATCGCCCGCGATGTCCTCAAGCGCGAGGATGCCGGAGGGCACGCCCTCCGCGCCGTCCGCGATCTCTCCGCGCGCGTGGCGCACCGCATCCGACCGCGCCCCGTCCGCGAGCAGCGCCGCCATGGACACGCCGGACAGCGTGGCCGCGCGATTGCGGTCGGTTTCTGCGATCAGCCGGGCCAGCGTGTCCCACCGATCCTGCCGGGCGAGGTACTGCCCCTTGGAGAAATAGACGTTCCGCCCCCGGTCCTGCCGGGTCTCCTGCTGCACCGGCACCTGCGTCGGCGTCCCCCGGGGTGCGGCGGCAGCGGTCGCGGCCGGGACGGCGTCGGGTCGGTTCGTCTTGCGGGCGGGGCGGGTGAAGCCAAGCATTTCGGTCTCCGGTTCTGTTATGCTGAACCTGCCGCTCCATTCCGGCCGAAAGAGGGCGCGGAGGAGGAGATTGCGCGGAATTGCCGGACCACATCCGGCGCGACCGCGGCGGAACCGGGGCACCTGCCGCAAAGGGGGCCAAAACCCGGCCGGAATCCGCCGGTCCGGCCCGCATCGCAGGCCCTTCCCCGCCTGTCCCGCGACCGCTAGGCTGGCAGCGCGACCGGACAAAGGGGCCACCATGAAACGCACGATCCTCATCACCGGGGCAAGTTCCGGCATCGGCGCGGCCTGCGCGCGCCTCGCGGCTGCCCGCGATACGCATCTCATACTGCATTATGGCCGCAACCGGACCGGGGCGGAGGACGTGGCAGATGCCGCCCGCATCAACGGGGCCGAGGTCACGCTGATTGGTGCCGACCTGTCCGACCCCGCCCAGATCGAACGGCTTGGGCAGGAGGCGGCGGAAAGCGACCCCGCCCTGCCGTTCCACCTGATCAACAACGCCGGGATCGTCGATGCCCGTGCCTCCCTCGAAGATCTGACGGCGGAACGGATGACGCGCATGTTCGCCGTCAATACCATCGGCGCGATCCTCGTGGCGCAGCAGGCGGTGGCGCTGATGCGGAGGCAGGGGCGGGGCGGCTCCATCGTCAACGTCTCCTCCGTCGCGGCGCGCAAGGGGATGGGCGGGCAGTACATGGACTACGCCGCCTCCAAGGCCGCGATCGACTGTTTCACCATCGGGCTGGCCGATGAACTCGCCCCCGAGCGCATCCGCGTCAACGCCGTCCGCCCCGGTCTGATCGAAACGGAGATTCACGCCAAGGGCGGCGAACCCGACCGCATGGCAAGGATCGGGCACGAGGTCCCGCTTGGTCGTCCCGGCACGGCGGAGGAGGTGGCGGAGTCGATCCTCTGGCTCCTCTCGGACAAGGCCAGCTACGTCACCCGGACCATCGTCGACGTCGCCGGCGGGCGCTGAACGTCAGACGGCCCGCCGGTGTCCCGACGGGCCGCGCATTGGCCATGGGCCGGATCAGTCCCTGCGGCGGCGCGCCAGCAGGCCGAACCCGGCGAAGGCGCCGATCATCAGCGGCAGGCCGGCCGGCAGCGGCACGGCGGGCGCGGTGACATCCATGCTCACCGCGTCGACATAAAGATCGCCGCCGACCTCGACCGATGTGAACCAGCCGTAACGGTTACCACCCACGACAGACGCCATCAGGTCGCCCGGGTTGTTGCGCGTTTCAGTGAACAGCAGGTTGCTGGCAGAGTCGTAGAGGTTCAGGTCCACCGCAAGCGACCCGCCGAGATCGTAGAAGCTGTGCTCGAACACGTACCAGCCCGATGTCGTGACCGTGTAGTGGTTGCCGGCCTCGATGCTCTCTTTCGGGATGAAGTCCGTATTGTTCGACCCGCCGACGAGGAGCGCGCCTGTCGAACTGTCCTGCGTCACGTGAAAGATGAAATCGCGCAGGTGGCTACCGGACTGCTGGTTCATAGCGACGGAATAGTCAAAGCCCGACCCTGCTGCCCAGCCCGTGTCCAGGTAGATCGCAGCCGAGGTCGTGAACGCGCCCGGAAAGACCGAGGACCCGCCCGAGAAGGTCGTTTAGGGGCCGTAGGGGGATTCCGTGATGCCCGCGAAACCGATGCCCTCGAAGGCGGCGATGCCGGTGGTCGCTTCGTCGGTCAGGGTGACGGTGCCGTAGTTGCCGCCGCTGGAAAAGCTGTGGCCCGGTCCGTTGAAACCTTCGAAATAGGTCTGCGTTGCCATGGCTGCGCCCGGCAGAAGAAGGGCTGCGCCGACAAGGCCGGCGGAAATGGATAGTCTGAACATGATTTATTGTCCCGATAAAAGTTACTCGAATGCAAATGCACCCTCAGGACCGTAAATTCGACAATTGAGATGCATCAATATTTCGAATTGCAAAGATGCATGTGCAATAAATGTCTTTCTGCAATGCGGCAGTTCTTCCAATGGATACAATGCCGGGGCGCGGGATTCATTGTCCCGGCGCCCCGTCGGAATATCGAATGATTACCCGAGTATCCGTCCGACCATTTCCCCGGTGTCCCGGCTCAGTTTCGGCAGCGCGGCAATTCGTTCCAGCTGCGCCTGCATCATCTCTTTCCGGTCCGCATCGTATCTCCGCCAGGTCTGGAAGGCCGAACACATCCGCGCCGTCGTCTGCGGGTTGAGCGGGTCGAGCCGGATCAGCCAGTCTGCCAGCAGACGGTATCCGTCCCCCGACGCATGGTGGAAACCGGCCTGGTTCATCGCCAGCGCACCGAAGACCGCGCGGAAGCGGTTCGGGTTGGTCAGGGTGAAGTCATCCCGCTCCGCCAGCGCGGCCGCGGTGGCCGCCGCCGCTTCGGGCCGGGCCTGGGCCACCTGGATCATGAACCACTTGTCCATCACCAGCCGTTCGTGGCGCCACTGATCCGCGAAGGCGGCAAGTTCCTCCGCCCCCTGTCCCGCGCCCAGAAGGGCCGACAGCGCGCCAAGCTGCTGTGTCATGTTGTCGGCAGCGGCGTATTGCGCCCGTGCCGCAGCGCCCCCGTCGGTGCGGGAGATCAGGGCCAGCAGGGCGTTCGTCAGCGCCCGCTTGCCCGCGGGCCCCGCCTCCGGGCTGTAGGGTCCGGTGACCAGATGGCGCGCGTAAAGCGCGGGAAGCGCGTCGGCCAGCACCTCTGCCACGGCAGAGCGCATTGCCTCGCGTCCTTCCCAGATCGCCTGCGGATCGGGGGTGCGCCCGGCATCGGCAAAGGCCTGCGCGAGGTCGTCCTCCGACGGCAGCGACAGGGCCAGCGCGCGGAAGGCCGGGTCCAGCGTTTCATCCGTCACCAGCGCACGCAGTCCGTCGAGATAGGCCGCGTCCGGCGACTGCCCGCCGCCGATCATCGCCACCAGCGCGGATTTTGCCAGCTGCCGCCCGGCCTCCCACCTGTTGAAGGGGTCGGTGTCATGCGCCAGCAGAAAGGCCCGCGCCGCATTATCCGTGGCGTGATCCAGTACGACCGGAGCGGAGAAACCGCGCAGGGGCGAGGGCACCGGTCGCGCCTTCAGCCCCTCGAACGCAAAGCTCTGCTCCCGCTCGGTCAGCTCGAGAAGGGTGGTCGGCACCACCTCCGCCCCAGAGGGGTCGAGAAGCCCGATGGCAAAGGGGATCACCTGCGGCTGCTTGTCGGTCTGGCCGGGCGTGTCGGGCAGGGTCTGCTTCAACGTCACGGTGTAGGTGCCGTCCGCATAGGAATCCGTCATCGTCACGACCGGGGTCCCGGCCTGGCTGTACCAGCGCTTGAACTGCGTCAGGTCGCGGCCCGTGGCATCCTCGAACACCTTCAGCCAGTCCTCGATCGTGCAGGCCTGCCCGTCGTGCCGGTCGAAATACAACTGTACCGCCTTGCCGTACCCGTCATCCCCGACCAGCCGCTTGAGCATTCCGATCACCTCGGCCCCCTTCTCATAGACGGTCGCGGTGTAGAAGTTGTTGATCTCCTTGAAGCTCTCCGGCCGTACCGGATGCGCCAGAGGTCCCCCGTCCTCGCGGAACTGTCGACCCCGCAGGTCCAGCACGTCGCTGATCCGCTTCACCGGCTCCGATCGCATGTCCGCGGTGAACTGGGCGTCGCGGAAGACTGTCAGCCCCTCTTTCAGGCACAGCTGGAACCAATCGCGGCAGGTGATGCGGTTGCCGGTCCAGTTGTGGAAGTACTCATGCGCGATGATCGCCTCGATCCGCTCGAAATTCGCGTCCGTCGCGGTTTCGGGGGACGCAAGAACGGCCGAGGAGTTGAAAATGTTCAGCCCCTTGTTCTCCATCGCCCCCATGTTGAAATCGTCGACCGCCACGATGTTGAAGATGTCGAGGTCGTATTCCCGCCCGTAGACGTCCTCGTCCCACTTCATCGACTTCTTCAGCGCCTCCATGGCAAAGTCGCACTTGTCCTCGTCGCCCTTCCTGACCCAGACGTTCAGCTCCACCGCCTTGCCGGACCGCGTCGTGAATGACCCCGGCAGCGCCAGCAGGTCACCAGCGACCAGCGCGAACAGGTAGGCAGGCTTGGGCCAGGGGTCGTGCCATTCGGCAAAGCCGTCGCCCTGCGCCACCCTGTTGCCGTTCGACAGCAGGACAGGCAGATCGGATTCGATGCGGACGGTGAAGACCGACATGACGTCGGGCCGGTCAGGGTAGTAGGTGATCTTGCGGAACCCCTGCGCCTCGCACTGGGTCGTGTACATCCCGTTGGAGAGATAGAGCCCCTCGAGCGCCGTGTTGGCCTCCGGCGCGATCTCCACCTCGGCTTCCCAGAGGAAGGGCCCGTCCGGCACCGCGCAGGTCAGGCCCTCCGGCGTCACCTCCGGCTTGACCTCCGCACCGTCGATCCTGGCGGAGATCAGCGTCAACTCCTCCCCCTCAAGGAAGAACGCGCGCGACATGGCCGCAGGGTTCGGTGCAAACCGGACGCGCGACAGAACGCGGGTCGAACGCGGGGCGAGGCGGAAGGTCAGATGCACCTCCTCCACCAGCCAGTTCGGAGGTGTATAGTCTGCGAGGTAGATCGTCGGGCTTTCGGCGTCCTTCATGGCGCTGCTCCTGCTGTCGGTTGGCGCCGTTGTCCCAGCCCGGCGGGAGGGATGCAAGGGGAGGGCGGCGGGCAGGGGGGTGGCGAAGGCGGGGTACTGTCACGATACCGCGATCCGAGGGGGCGGTGGACCTCATCGCCCCGACGCGCGTTGTCCTCCCAAGCACAGAGCAAAGGAGACAGCCATGTCCGCACCTACCACCAACGTCGAACGTCAGGCCAGCCGCCACCGCGGACCGATCTGGGGCATCATCGCCGCGCTGCTGTTCGGCGGCATCATGGGTGCCGCCATCACCGTGGCCGCAACCGACGGTTCCGCCCCCTCAGGGTCCGATGTCCAGATCGACGGGCGCACGGGGGCTACCGAACCCGCCGATTGACGGGTAGCCCGCACTTCGTCCCGAATAACAGTCATCCTCGGGTGCGACCCGAGGATCACGCACATCCCCCGTCGTTCCCGGCCCAAGGGACGATAGCTGCCTGCGCAAGCACGAACGCCCGCCCTTTGCACATTTGACGGGCCTTCACAGGGGCATCTGCACCTGCGCACAGTGTCGGCCATTTCCCGGAGGCCTGTTTCTGTATATATTTTGTGACAGAAACAGCCCCGGACCCAACATGTCACGCCCCCGCATCGGCATCATCACCAATCTGCATATCGTCAACGACAGCTACCGCACCCATGCCGGCGGAGTGATGAACTCTGCCGCCGTGGCCGAGGCCTCGGGCGGGATGCCGCTGTTGATCCCCGCCGACCCTGCCATGGTGACGGTCGAGGACCTGCTCGACACCTTCGACGGCTTCGTCCTGACCGGCGGCCGCCCGAACGTGCACCCCGAGGAATACGGCGAATGCGAAACCGCCGCACATGGCACCTTCGACCGCTGCCGGGATGCGATAACCCTGCCGCTGGTCCGGGCCTGCGTGGAGCGCGGACAGCCGTTTCTTGGCATATGCCGCGGGTTCCAGGAGGTCGCGGTCGCCATGGGCTCCTGCCTGCATCCCGAAATCCGCGACCTGCCGGGCCGGATGAACCATCGCATGCCTCCGGACGGCACGCTGGAGGAGAAATTCGCCCTGCGCCACAAGGTGACGGTGACTGAAGGCGGGCCTTTCCACCGTGTCTTCGGCGCGACGGAGGTCATGACCAACACCCTGCATGGCCAGGGCGTCATCCGCGCCGGCGAACGCTTCGTCATCGACGGCACCGCCCCGGACGGCACGCCGGAGGCCGCCTATGTGAAGGACGCGCCGGGGTTCACTCTCTCCGTTCAGTGGCACCCGGAATACAAGGCGGCGGAGGACCCGGTGTCCAAGCCGCTTTTCGCCGCGTTCGGCGAGGCCGCGCGGGCGTGGATGGAACGCCGCCAGCCCCTGCGGCTGGCAAGGAGTGCATGAGCGGGTTCCGGGAACGGTGGTGGGCTGAAAGCCCACCCTACGCATGCGGCAAGCGCCGCGACGGCCAGTAGGCCACCATCCACCATCCCGCTCCCCAACACTCCGCGTAGGCCGGGCTTCAGCCCGGCACCCGGCACCCCCTCACGTCACGAAATCGAATTCCCCCGCGAGCGGCAGGGTCCGCGCCCGCTTCCCCGTCAGGTCGAACAGCGCATTCGCCAGCGCCGCCGCTGCCGGAGGGGTCCCGGGTTCCCCGATCCCGCTGATCCGGTGGCCGCTCTCCACGATCCGGATGTCCACAACCTCGGGCATCGTGTGCATCCGGATCGCGTCATAATCGTAGTAATTCAGCTGCTCCGCCGCGCCGTCCGCGAAGGTGATCTGCTGGTGCAGCGCCGCTGACAGCCCGTAGGCAAGACCGCCGAACAGCTGCGCCTTCACGTTGTCCGGGTCCAGCGCAAGCCCCGGATCCGCCGCGATCCAGGCCTTGGCAATCCTGATCCCGGCGTCGGTCTGGTGCACCTCGATCACCTCCGCCACCGGCGTGCCGAAGGAATAACAGAAGGCCACGCCGCGTCCCACGCCCTCCGGCGTCGCCCCGGTCCAGCCCGAGGCCTCCCTGACCGCCTCAAGCACCCCTGCTGACCGCGCGTCCTCGCCCCGCATCAGCGCCAGCCGGAATTCCAGCGGGTCGGCTCCGGCGGCATGCGCCATCTCATCCATGAAACTGTCCAGGAAGAAGCCGTTGACCGAGGCCCCGACCGACCGCCACGGGCCGACCGGCAGGCCGAATTTGGCCAAGTACCCGCGTACCCGCGCATTCGGGATCGCATAGGGCTGGTCGAATGCGCCTTCCACGTGGATCTTGTCCGGCCCCGGAGGCGCCATGCCGACGAGGATCTCCATGTAGGACGCCGTCGCCGACTGCCCGGCGATCTTCCCGTCCAGCAGCACGGCCGTCCCGTCCTTCACCCCGCCCCGGAACGAGGCGATCGCGCCGGGCCGGTAGAAGCCGTGGGTCATGTCCTCCTCCCGCGACCAGAGCAGCTGGACCGGAACGCCCGGCAGCTTCACCGCCAGCCGCGCGGCATAGGCGGTGAAATCCGTGTAGCCCCGCCGCCCGAACCCGCCGCCCATGAGGGTGGTGTGCATGGTCACGGCTTCCTCCGGCAGACCGGCCTCGGCAGCGGCGGCGCGGCGGCAGTGGATGGGTAGCTGGTTGCCCGACCAGATCTCCATCCGGTCGCCATGGTAGACGGCGGTGCCCGACAGCGGCTCCATCTGCGCATGGCTCAGGTAGGGCACGCGGTAGTCGGCCAGGACCTCCGTTGCGCCCTCGGGCATCGTGTCTGCATCGCCGTTGTCAAGCAGGGCAGAGTTCGCGTCGCCCTCCATCGCGCGGGCGAAGGCGTCGTACATCTCTTCCGTCGTGGCGGGGTAGGGGCCCTCGGCCCAGTCGAAGACCACAGCCTCCGCCCCCTGCATGGCCGACCACGAATTCGTCGCGACCACCGCCACCCCGTCGCCAAGGTCCACGACCTGCTCGACCCCCGGCACCTCCAGCGCCGCCGCCGGGTCGAAGCCCTTCATCGCGCCGCCCTGGTACGGGTTCCGCTTGAGAGCCGCGAACTTCATGCCCGGCAGGCGTACGTCGATGGAGAACTCAGCCGTCCCGGTCGCCTTTGGCATCTGGTCTTCGCGCGGCTGGCTCTTGCCAAGGTAGCGCCAGTCGGACCGGGGCCGCAGATCGGCCGTCACCGGGTCAAGCTCTGCGGCCTCAACCGCCAGCTCCGTGTAGGGCAGGCGGGTGCCGTCCGGCGCGACCACGGCGCCATCCTCGGTCTTCAGCGATGACCGGGACACCCCGAACCGCCGCGCCGCAGCCTCCTTCAGCGTCTCGCGGGCAGAGGCCCCGGCGTGGCGCATCTTTTCGAACCCGTCGACGGTGGAGGTCGATCCGCCGGTGACCTGCATGTCGAAGAACTTGCCGACCACGGTCAGCTGGTTGCCGATCGTCTCGGCCCAGCCCGACACCTTGTATTCCGGCATCGGCAGCGCCTGCGCGCCCATGCCCCGGTTGTAATAGGCCTTGCCCGGAGGACCGTGTTCGATGCGCAGGGCGTCGGGCGCGATGTCCAGCTCCTCTGCCACCAGCGTGGCCCAGGTGGTGCGCACGCCCTGACCCATTTCGGCCTTGGGGACGATCACCGTGACGCCCTCGCCGTCGATCAGCACGAAGGGGTTCAGCGCGACCTCGCCCTCCCCCGGCACAAGCGGGTTGGGCGCGGGGCGGCGGGCGGCGTAGACCCCGAAGGCCACGCCGCCGGCGATGGCGGCGGATCCGATCAGGAAGGAACGGCGGGCGATCTTGCCGATGCGGCTCATGGCTCAGGCTCCCTGCATCTGCTTGGCGGCGTCGTGGATAGCAGAACGTATCCGCGGATAAGTTCCACAGCGGCAGAGGTTGCCGGCCATCGCCTCGTCGATCTCCTCGTCCGTCGGTTCGGGCGTTACTGCCAGTAGCGCTGCCGCCTGCATGATCTGCCCGGACTGGCAGTAGCCGCACTGTGCCACCTGATGATCCACCCAGGCCTGCTGCAGGATCGCCATGTCTTCCGGCGTGCCGAGCCCCTCGATCGTCGTGACCTCGCCCCAGACATCGCCAAGCGCGACCTGGCAGGACCGCACGGCTTCCCCGTCGATATGCACGGTACAGGCCCCGCAGGCCGCAACGCCGCAGCCGTACTTGGTGCCGGTCATGTTCAGCCCGTCGCGCAGCGCCCAGAGCAGGGGCACCTCGTCGGGCAGGTCGACGCTGTGCGCGGTGCCGTTGATCGTCAGATTGGCCATGGAATCGCCTCCGGTTGAACGTGATGACAAAATGTGGCGAAAGTGTCAGTGTGTCAATTGACAAAATCTACGGGATCTGTCAGATCATCAGGGATGTTCCTGCAACTGCCCGATGACATTGATGAAAAACAGGCGCGCATCCTGAATGCGGCGCTTGGCGTCTTTGCGGCCTACGGGCTGAAACGCTCGTCGATGGAGGATATCGCGGCGGCCGCCGGCATGTCCCGCGCGGCGCTTTACCAGCACTTCCGAAACAAGGAAGACATCCTTTCGACCGGTGTGCGCATCTTCTTCGCCAAGGCGGTTGAGGATCTGGCAACCGCCCTGTCCTCCGGTGCGACGCTTGAGGAGGCGATCCGCCTCGGCTGCTTCTCCACCGCCGGGGACATGGCGCGCTTCCTGCTCGACAGCCCGCACGGAGAGGAGATGTTGCAGATCAAGACCGGCGAGATTGCCGCGCTGGTCGCCGAAGGTGACGCACGTATGCACGGCGTCTGGACCGAGTGGCTGCGGCGTGAGGCCGCCGCCGGGCGGGTTCGCCTGCCCGAGGGCGGCGCGGCGGCAGCCGCGACCGCGATCATCGCCGGGCAATACGGACAGAAGGCCAGCGCAACGGGCTATGACGACTACGTCGCCCGGCTGGCGGTCTATGCGGATCTGATGGGGCGCGCGCTCAGGGGCTGAGGGCAGGCCGGGCTCCCCTGAGTCCCGTCATCCTCGGGCCTGACCCGAGGATCTCTTGCCATCTGTCGCCATCATTCACCGCCGACCCATCCGGATGCGCGCTGGTCGGGGAGATCCCCGGGTCAAGCCCGAGGATGACGCGGCGCGAGCCGATAAACCGTCCTCACACCTGCCCGCCACCGATCAGGACCTCCGTCCCGTTCGTGCTTTCCGACAGCGGATTGCATAGCCACAGCGCCGCGGCACCGATTTCCTCGGGCGTGATCAGGCGCTTGTGTCGGTTGAGGTTGATCATCATGTCCCGCGCTTCCTGCTCGCTCACCCCCGCACGCTGAGAGATGGAGTCGGTGTTCCGCGTCACGATCGGCGTGTCCACATAGCCCGGGCAGATCGAATTGAACGTATAGGGCTCGCCGAGGAAATCCTCTGCGAACGACCGGATCATGCCGATCACCCCGTGCTTGGAGGCCGCGTAGGCACCGGCCCCCGCCGATCCGCGCACCCCGGCGATGGACGACACGGCGATCACCCGGCCCCAGTCCGTCGTCATCATCGATTTGAGGCTCTCGCGCACCGTGTAGAAGCATCCGTCGAGGTTGGTCGACATGATCTTGCGCCAGAACTCCGACGAGGTCTTGTGCAGCTTCTTCCCCTCCGCGATCCCCGCGTTGGCCACGCATATCTGGATCGGACCGCGCGCCGCGACCGCCTCGGCCGTCACGCCGACGATCTGGGATTCGTCGGTCACGTCCATGACCATCGGGAACATGCCTGGCTCCGCCACCTGTTCCAGAACCTCCATGCGGCGACCGGTGATGGTGACCTGCGCCCCCTCGGACACCAGAGCCCGCGCAATCGCAAGGCCGATCCCCGTCCCGCCCCCGGTGACGATGGCGTGTTTTCCCGAAAGCATCATGACCGCGCTCCTCCATCCTGCGGAAATTCCTTCCGCAGACCATAGGGGCCGCCCTCCAAAGCGCAAGGCCGCACCGTCTGCTGGCGCTAACAGGGGCAACTGCCTTGCAAAGCGCAGGAATCCGGTTGTTCGGATACCGCCGCCTCCGTACTGTCGGCACCGAGGATCACGCGGGATTTGACTCTGCGGTGCAGAACGGGCAAACGGCTCGGGATGTCCGCGCAAGATTGTTGCGCGATCACAGGCTCAGACTGTCGGAATATTCCGGCAAGACCCGTTGTTCAAAAGGGGGACGACACAGGTGAAGATCGGAACGCCCAAGGAAGTGTTCGAAGGCGAGAACCGCGTCGCGATGACGCCGGACTCCGCCGCGCAGCTTCAGAAGCTCGGCCATGAGTGCCTCATCGAATCCGGGGCGGGCACCGCCGCCGGGTTTGCCGACGCGCTGTACGAGGCCGCCGGGGTCACGGTGGTCAAGACCGCCGCCGCGCTCTGGAAAGAGGCCGACATCATCGCCAAGGTCCGCCAGCCGAACGAGACAGAGCTGAAGCGCCTCACCGCCGACAAGACCCTGATCTCCTTCTTCAACCCGGCGGGCAATGAAACCGGGATGGAGCAGGCGAAGGCCAAGGGCGCCACCGTCATCGCGATGGAGATGGTGCCTCGCATCAGCCGCGCGCAAAAGATGGACGCGCTGTCGTCCATGGCCAACATCGCCGGCTACCGCGCGGTGATCGAGGCCGGGAACAACTTCGGCCGCTTCTTCACCGGTCAGGTCACGGCGGCGGGCAAGGTGCCCCCGGCCAAGGTCCTCATCGTCGGCGCGGGCGTCGCCGGTCTGGCGGCCATCGGGACCTCGACAAGCCTCGGCGCGATCACCTACGCCTTCGACGTGCGCCCGGAAGTGGCCGAACAGGTCGAATCCATGGGCGCCGAATTCGTCTACCTCGACTTCGAGGAGGCGCAGCAGGATGGCGCGGCGACCGGCGGATACGCCTCCGTATCCAGCCCCGAATTCCGCGAGGCGCAGCTGGCAAAGTTCCGCGAACTCGCGCCCGAGATGGACATTGTCATCACCACGGCCCTCATCCCGAACCGCCCCGCGCCGAAGCTCTGGCTCGAGGATATGGTCAAGGCGATGAAGCCCGGATCGGTGATTGTCGACCTCGCGGCTGAACGCGGCGGCAACGTCGAAGGGACGGTGATGGACGAAAAGGTCGTGACCGACAACGGCGTCACGATCATCGGCTACACGGATTTCCCGAGCCGCATGGCCGCCCAGTCCTCCAGCCTCTACGCCACCAACATCCGTCACATGATGACCGACCTCACGCCCGAAAAGGACGGCGTGGTCAATCACAACATGGAAGACGACGTGATCCGGGGCGCCACCGTGACCCATAAAGGAGAGATCACCTGGCCGCCCCCGCCGCCGAAGGTCGCCGCCATCGCGGCCCAGAAGCCAAAGGAGAAGGCAAGGGAACTGACGGCGGAGGAGAAGCGCGCGAACGAAGTCGCCGCCTTCAAGAAGCAGACCCGCAGCCAGGTCACGATGCTGGCCGTCGGCGCGGTGATCCTGCTGGCCATCGGTCTGGTTGCCCCCGCGTCCTTCATGCAGCACTTCATCGTCTTCGTGCTGTCGGTCTTCATCGGCTTCCAGGTGATCTGGAACGTGTCGCATTCCCTGCACACGCCGCTGATGGCCGTCACCAACGCGATTTCGTCGATCATCATCCTCGGCGCGCTGATGCAGATCGGATCGGGCAGCTTCCTCGTGATCCTGCTGGCCGCACTGTCGGTCTTCATGGCCGGGATCAACATCTTCGGCGGCTTCCTCGTCACCCGGCGCATGCTCGCCATGTTCCAGAAATCGTAAGGAGGCCGGGATTATGGACTTCGGATTCACCACCGCGGCCTATGTCGTCGCCGCCGTTCTCTTCATCCTGTCGCTTGGCGGGCTGTCGGGCCAGGAAAGCGCCAAGCGCGCCGTCTGGTACGGCATCGCAGGCATGGCGCTGGCGGTCTTCGCCACGCTGATCGGCCCCGGCTCGGGCCTCTGGCTACTGTCGCTGATCCTGATCGCGGCAGGCGGGGCTATCGGCTACATGGTCGCCATGCGCGTTCAGATGACCGAGATGCCGCAACTGGTTGCCGCGATGCACTCCCTCGTCGGTCTGGCGGCCGTCTTCGTGGGCTATAACGCGCATATCGAACTCGCCCGCGTTTCCGGCATGGAGGCCGAGGCGCGCGAGGCGCTCAAGGGCTTCGCCGCCCTCGTCGCCCACAAGACGCCCGTAGAGATCGGCATCCTGAAGGTCGAACTGTTCCTCGGCGTCTTCATCGGGGCCGTGACCTTCACCGGCTCGGTCATCGCCTACGGAAAGCTGGCGGGCAAGGTCACCTCGCAGGCGAAGAAACTGCCCGGCGGCCATATCCTGAACGCGGCGGCTGCGGGCCTCTCGGTCATCTGCCTGCTCTGGTACGCCAACACCGGCGGCTTCTTCCCGCTGTTCCTGATGACGCTGGCCGCGCTCTTCATCGGCTACCACCTCATCATGGGGATTGGCGGGGCGGACATGCCGGTCGTGGTGTCCATGCTCAACAGCTATTCGGGCTGGGCTGCGGCGGCCATCGGCTTCTCGCTCGGCAACGACCTGCTGATCGTGGTCGGCGCGCTGGTCGGTTCTTCGGGTGCGATCCTGTCCTACATCATGTGCAAGGCGATGAACCGCAGCTTCGTCTCGGTCATCCTCGGCGGCTTCGGCGGCTCTGCCGGTCCGGCGATGGAGGTCGAGGGCGAACAGGTGGCGATCGACGTCGACGGCGTCGCCTCCGCGCTGGAAGAAGCCGACAGCGTCATCATCGTCCCCGGCTACGGCATGGCGGTCGCGCAGGCGCAGCAGAACGTCGCGGAACTGACCCGCAAGCTGCGCGGCAAGGGGAAAGAGGTGCGCTTCGCCATCCACCCCGTCGCCGGACGTCTGCCGGGCCACATGAACGTGCTGCTGGCCGAGGCCAAGGTGCCCTACGATATCGTGCTGGAGATGGACGAGATCAACGAGGACTTCCCCGACACGGACGTCGTCATCGTCATCGGCTCCAACGACATCGTGAACCCGGCGGCGCAGGACGACCCGAACTCTCCGATCGCGGGCATGCCGGTGCTGGAGGTCTGGAAGGCCAAGCAGGTCTTCGTTTCCAAGCGGGGGCAGGGCACGGGGTACTCGGGGATCGAGAACCCGCTGTTCTACAAGGACAACACGCGGATGTACTACGGCGACGCCAAGGACTCGGTCGGGGCGCTCCTGAACAAGCTGGGCTGACCCCCCCCCTTGAAAGACATGCGAAGGGCGGCTTGCGGGCCGCCCTTTGTCATGCGCCGCAGGGGCTCTGCCCCGACCACGCCCGGCGGGCCTGCTCCGCCTTGGATATTTGCGAGACCAAAGAGGCGGGAACCAATGCGCCGCGGCCCCGGTTTGTCTGGCACCACGTCAGGAGGGCGGCAGATGATCCGCAAGGGAACCGAAGTGAGCTGGGACTGGGGCGATGGCACCGCTACCGGCAAGGTCGAGGATACCGTCACCGATACGCTCACCCGCAGGATCAAGGGGAGCGAGGTCACCCGCCACGGCACGAAGGACGACCCCGCCCTTCTCATCCGGCAGGAGGACGGCACCAAGGTGCTCAAGCTCCGCTCCGAGGTGGAGCGCGCCTGAACCATGGCGCTGGTCTATTACCCCGACGACCGGCCCGGCATCACCCGCCGCCGTCACGGACGCGGCTTCACCTATCGCGCGCCGGACGGCACTACTATCGCCCGCGGCGCGGAACGCACCCGTCTTGAGGCGATGGCGGTGCCACCCGCCTATGACCGGGTCTGGATGACGCCGCTCGACAACGGGCACCTGATGGCCACCGGCTACGACGCCCGTGCCCGCAAGCAGTACCGCTATCACCCCGACTGGTCGGCGGCGAAGGCGGCGGAGAAGTTCGCCGCTTTGCCCGCCTTCGGAGAGGCGCTGCCCCGGATCCGCGGCCGGATCTCGCGCGATCTGAACAACCGGGAGGCCGGCGACGAACGTTTTGCCCTCGCCGCCGCCCTGCTGCTGATCGACGAGACCGCAATGCGGGTTGGCAACGATGTCTACGCGGCGGAGAACGGAACCTACGGTGCCACCACTTTGCAGCGCCGTCACCTGCGCCTGCGCGACGCCGGGCTGGACCTGAGCTGGACCGCGAAGGGCGGCCAGAAGGTCCGGCGGCGCATCCGGTCCAAGCGGCTGATGCGGGCGCTGCAGGCCGCGCGGGACCTGCCGGGGGCGGAGCTGTTCACCTGGATCGGTCCGGAGGGAGATCTCCGCCGGGTCACCTCCACCTCGCTCAACAACTATCTCGCGGAAATCGGCGGGGAGGAGGGCTTCACCGCCAAGACCTTCCGGACCTGGGCCGGTAGCCTTGCCGCCTACGACTGTCACCGGAGAGAGGGGGAGGGGGCGACCATCCGCTCCATGACCGAAGCGGCAGCTGCGGCGCTGGCGAATACGCCAGCCATCGCGCGGACCTCCTACGTGCACCCGGCGGTCATCGACCTGGCCGGAAACGAAGCCGCGCCGCTGCCAGAGGCGCGGCGCGGTCTGTCCAGGGCGGAAACCGGTCTGCTGGAGCTGCTGAGCTGAGACGGCGCGCCGTTCAGCCGTGACGCAGCTGTGCCAGGGTCCGGCGGTGGTTGAAGGTCATCAGCACCGCGACGGTGAAGACGCCGAAGGCCACGATGGCCACCATGATCGACAGGAAGGACCCGCCGATCCCCGCGACCGCACCTTCGACGAAGTCGAGCGACGTGCTGGCCATCGCCACAAAGTGCAGGCCGCAGACCCCGACGATGATGCCGAGCGCCTTCTGCATCTGGATGCCTGCGCCCGGGCCCTCAAGGCTCAGCGCCCAGGAGAACGCGCCGGCACCAAGCAGCAGGCCGAAGATCAGCACGAAGGGATCGTAGGTCGGCAGGCAGTTCATCAGCGCGGACATGCCGGTCATGTGCATCGCCCCGACGCCGAGCCCGGCGATGACGCCCAGGCCCGCGCGGATCATCGGCGCGTCGAAGAAGACGGTGGCCGCAACCGGCAGGCCGATCGCCAGCACGCCGACCGCGATGGAGATCAGCGTGATCGTCAGGTCATAGGTCAGCGCCGCATCCGGACGATAGCCGATCATGGCGACGAAATGCGTGGTCCAGACGCCGACACCGGCCACCACGGCCAGCCAGACGGCGGCGAACAGGCGCTGCTGATGCGACGCGATGTCGAGATTGCGCATCAGAAGCAGCAGCGTGGCCGCGGTCAGGGTGCACACCCCGGCCGCAGCCGCAATGAAGTTGGGGCGGGTTTCCAGGATGCCCTGGATGAGGGTTCCGATCACGTGGACTGCTCCGTCTCATGGTGAAAGTTGTCGTTGGGACTATTGTTTTTCTTGAATATATCCCCTGTTTGCCAGAAAAGTGCAACCAGACCGTTAACAACGGTGCCGGAATACCCGCAGTTGTCGAAGAATGTGTGCCCCGCTTGCGTCAGTGACGTAAGGGCAGGCGGGGCCTTTGGCCGTCAGCGTCCCCGGATGCGTGGGTCCAGCGCATCGCGCAGCCCGTCGCCGAGGTAGTTGATCGACAGCACTGTCAACGAGATCGCCACGCCGGGCAGGATCACCCGTTCCGGGTTCTGCTGCATGTAGTCCACCGCATCGTTCAGCAGCCGTCCCCAGGTCGGGAAGTCCGGCGGGAAGCCGAGGCCGAGGAAGGACAGGGCGCTCTCGGTGATGATCGCGTTGGCAATTCCCAGTGTCGCCGACACCACGATCGGAGAGATCACGTTCGGCAGGATATGCCGCAGCACCATCTTGCCATTGGTCGTCCCGATGGAGCGCGCGGCGAGCACGAATTCCCGCTCCTTCAGCGCCAGCACGTCTCCGCGCACGATCCGCGCCGTCGGCATCCAGGAGGTCACGCCGATGGCGACCACGATCAGGATGAAGATCCCTGTCTCGGGGCCGAAGGCGGCGTTCAGCGGTTCGCGGAACAGCAGCACCATGACCAGCAGCAGCGGCAGCAGCGGCAGCGCGAGGAACAGGTCCGTCGTCCGCATCAGCAGGTTGTCGAGCGCGCGGAAATAACCGGCCAGCACCCCGACCAGCGACCCGAGGAACAGCGCAAGCAGCATCGCCGTGATGCCGACCGACATGGACACCTGCCCGCCCGCCATCATCCGTGCCAGCATGTCCCGGCCAAGCTGGTCGGTGCCGAAGGGATGGGTCAGGCTCGGCCCCTTGTTGCGCGCCCGGATGTCGATGAAGGTCGCGTCGATCGGCCAGAAGTAGGGCCCGACAAAGACCACCAGGACGATCAGCAGGAAGACGATCCCGCCCGCCATGGCGCCCTTGTGGTGGCGGAACTGGCTCCAGACCTCGGCCCACTGGCTGCGTGGCGGCCGCGTCGGGGCAGGGGCGGTGAGGACGTTGGCGGCCTGCGTGCCGCCCGGTCCCGGTTCGATCTTGGTATCGTCAGTCATAGCGGATCCGCGGGTCGAGAATGCCGTAAAGCACGTCGGCGATCAGGTTGAAGACCACGATCAGCACGGCAAAGATGAAGGTGAGCGTCTGCACCATCGGCAGGTCGTTGGCCTGGATCGCGGTGATCAGCAGCTGGCCGATCCCGTTCACCTTGAACACCTGCTCGGTGATGATCGCCCCGCCGAAGATCTGCGGGATGCCAAGTGCGATCACCGTCACGACGGGGATCATGGAATTCCGCAGCACATGGCTCAGCACCACGGTCTTTTCGCCCAGCCCCTTGGCCCGCGCCGTGCGCACGTAGTCCTGGTTGAGGTTGTCGAGCATGGAGGCGCGCATGAACCGCGCGATCTGCGCCGTGATCTGCAGCGCCAGCACCATCACCGGCAGGATCATCTGGTTGATCTGCACCATGAAGCTCTGCCAGTCGTTGACCTTGTGGGTGGTGTCGTAGATCGAAGGGAACCAGCCGAGGTTCACCGCGAAGATCACGATCATCAGCACGCCCGAGAAGAACGGCGGGACGGAGAAGCCGATCATCGACACGAAGGTGCCGACGTTGTCGAAGATGGAATACTGGCGATAAGCCGAGTAGACCCCGATCGGCAGCGCGATCAGCACCGCGACCAGATAGGCCGTGCCCACGACCCAGAGCGTCTGCGGAAGCCGCTGGATCACGATGTCCATGACCGGAGAGCGGGTCTGCCAGGACAGGACGCGCAGCTGCCCTTCTGAAAAGGAGGTGCCGAAGATCCAGTCCACCAGGACCTTGGGTTCGACCCAGAAGAACTGGACGATCCATTTCCAGTACTGGATGTACCAGGCATCGCCGAGGCCAAGCGCCTGACGCATCTTTTCCTTCACCTCGGGGGGCACGGTCAGGGGCACCTGCGCCATCGGATCGCCCGGCGCCAGCTGCAGCAGGCCGAAGATCACGAGCGAGATGAACAGAAGGGTGGGAACGGCCAGCACCAGCCGGCGGATCGTGAAGGTCAGCATCGGCCGGCCTCATGCGGGTAGGGGGGGAGGGTCCTGAGAAACACCATCGGGATCCATATTGGGAACGGTCCTTTGCAAACTCACCATAGGGGAAGGCTTTGCAAATAGCGGTCCGGAAAATGCAAAACGCCCCCGCGCAAAGGCACGGGGGCGCAAGGATCAGGCGTTTACTTGATCCGGTACCAGTCGGCTGCGTTCCACAGTTCCGAGTCCCAGGTGTTCAGGACCACGCCGCCAAGCGTGTTGGAATGCGCGGAAACCCGGCCACGGTCGACCAGCGGAACGATGGTGTAGCTTTCCTTGGTCAGCATCTCGTTCAGCTTGATCGCGATCTCGGCACGCTTCTCGATCTCACCGGTCTTGCCAAGCTCTGCCACGAGCGCATCGTACTCTTCGTCGCAGTAACGGTTGATGTTCTCACCCTGCCACTGGCTGGACGGCTTCGGAGCCTTACCGCAGGTGTACTGCGCCAGGTAGGTCTCCGGATCGGTGCCGTCGAAGTTGTTCGCGTACATCTCGACATCCGCGTAGAACTTCTGGAAGGTATCCGGCGAACCCGGGTCGCCGCCGAAGAAGACGGAACCGGCAACGTTGCGCAGTTCGGTCTCGACACCGATTTCGGACCACCACTGCTTGATCAGCGCCTGGAAGTCCTGACGCACGGCGTTGGTCGAGGTCTGGTAGAGCAGCTTGAACTTCATGCCGTCCTTCTCGCGGATGCCGTCGGCGCCCACAGTCCAGCCCGCTTCTTCAAGCAGCGCCTTCGCGCCTTCGATGTCCTGCGTCATGCAGTCCTGGTTGGGCGAGGCATAGATTTCCGGTGCCGGCACCAGGTTGCAGGTCGGACGACCCGCCTGACCATAGCCGATTTCCACCAGCAGGCTGCGGTCGATCGCCATGGACAGCGCCTTGCGCACATTGACGTCCGACAGGATGGGATGCGGATGCGCCGCCGTCGACCGTTCGCCTTCCGGCAGATCCGGGGACGGGTTGGTCATGTTCATCTCGATCCGCTCGACCAGCGTGCCGAAGGCCGAAACCGGGGTGCCCTTGCCGCCCTTCGCCATCTCCGCGATGACTTCCGGTGCCAGCTGCAGGTTCCAGGCATAGTCGAACTCGCCGGTTTCCAGGACCGCACGACCCGCCGCCGCCGCATCGCCGCCGCCTTTGAAGGTCATGGTGGCGAAGGCCGGTTTGGCCGGATCGCGGTAATTCGGGTTGGCCGAGAGCGAGATCACGTCGTTCGGACGGAAATCATCCACGACGAAGGGGCCGGTGCCGATCGGGCCGAAGTTGGCCGAGGTGCATTCCGGGGCCTTCGCGCCCAGGCATTCGGCGAACTGCGCCGCCTGGATGATCGGGGACTGGCCGCCCATGAAGGCGTTGTACGGGTTCGGCTTGGGTTCGGAGAAGTTGACCACGATGGTCAGGTCGTCCGGTGTTTCAACCGAAGCGATGCCCTCGAACTTGGCCAGCTGCGCGCAGCCGCCCTCTGGATGCATGCAGTAGTCGGCGGTGAACTTGACGTCGGCCGAGGTGACCGGCGTGCCGTCGGACCACAGCAGGCCTTCCTTCAGCTTCCAGGTGATGGTCTTCAGGTCTTCGGACACGCCGCCGTTCTCAAGCGTCGGAATTTCTTCTGCGAGATACGGCACCATGTTGCCGTCCTGGTCGAAACGGCCAAGCGGTTCGATGACCAGCGAGGAGGATTCGATGTCCTTGGTCCCGGAGGACAGGTAGGGGTTCAGGATCGACGGCGCCTGCCAGTAGATCACGTTGACGTGGCCATCCGACCCGCGTTCCGCAATGGCGGCGGGCGCCAGTGCGGTAAGCGCAACGGCGCCAAGCAAAAGGGATTTGAGCTTCATTATACACTCCATTGTTGGACTTGCCTCACCGCTTCTGTCGGCGGTACGGCGACTGTCGCAGGGTGGTCCGGACATCAGCCCGGCCGGGCGGCCGGGGCCGCCGCGCATCCCTGCGCATGCGGGCATCGAACCCCCTGTTCGCGCAAAATGCAAGCCTGCTGACAGGTGGACCCGGGGTAAGCTTAGTCGCCCGTTTGACAATTCGGGCAAACCCTCGCTAGCGTCGGGGCGTCATCCCAAGGACGTGGCCCCCCGATGCTCGATCACAGCCCAAGCCCGGACACTGCCGGCAAAGCCCCAATTGCAAGGATCGAGAACCTTCGCGTCTCCTTCCAGACCAAGGACGGAGAGGTCTTTGGCGTCGACGATGTCTCCTTCTCCATCAACCCCGGCGAAACCGTCTGCATCGTGGGCGAATCCGGGTCGGGCAAGTCGGTCTCCTCCCTCTCGCTGATGCGGCTGGTGGAATTCGGCGGCGGCAGGATCGCCGGCGGGCACCTGTTCTTCGATCGCTCCAAGGGCGGAGAGATGGATATTGCCGCAGCGGATCAAAGCCTTATGCGCACGATCCGCGGCAACGAGATCGGCATGATCTTTCAGGAGCCGATGACCGCCCTGAACCCCGTGTTCACCATCGGACGCCAGCTGACCGAGGGTCTGCGCCTGCACATGGATCTCGACAAGGAGGCCGCGAACAAGCGCGCCGTCGAACTCCTGCGCGAAGTCCGCATCCCCGAGCCCGAGCGGCGGATGAAGCAGTACCCACACGAACTTTCCGGCGGCATGCGGCAGCGCGTGGTGATCGCCATGGCGCTCGCCTGCAAGCCGCGCCTGCTGATTGCCGACGAACCCACGACCGCGCTCGACGTCACCATTCAGGCCGAGATTCTCGCCCTGATGAACCGTCTCAAGCGCGAAACCGGCACCGCGGTGATGTTCATCACCCATGACATGGCCGTGGTTGCGCAGATGGCCGACCGGGTGGTCGTCATGTTCCGCGGCAACAAGGTGGAGGAAGGCCCGGTCGCTGAAATATTCAGCAATCCGACCCACGACTACACCAAGGCGCTTCTGGCCGCGGTTCCCAAGCTAGGGGAAATGAAGGGAAAATCCGCGCCGGAGCCGATGAAGCTGCTTGGCGTCGATTCGGGCGCGGTGAAACCGATCCCGGGCACCGACCAGCTGCTGCTGGAGGTGAAGAACCTTACGACCCGTTTCCCGGTAAAGGGCGGCTTCTTCCGCCGCACCGTCGCGCAGGTCCACGCGGTGGAGGATATCTCCTTCTCGATCAACAAGGGTCAGACCCTGTCCCTCGTCGGTGAGTCGGGCTGCGGCAAGTCCTCTGCCGGGCGGTCGATCCTGCGTCTGGTCGAACCCATGTCCGGCGAGGTCCGGCTGGATGGCAAGGACATCATGGCGCTGAACCAGCGCGACCTGCGGCGCGCGCGCGCCGACATGCAGATGATCTTCCAGGATCCCTTCGCCTCCCTGAACCCGCAGATGATGCTGCGCGATCAGGTGGCCGAACCGATGTGGAACTACGCCACCGTGCGCGGGAAGGAGATGGAGGACCGCATCGCCATGCTGTTCGACCGCGTGCACCTGCCGCGCTCCTTCATGCGCCGCTATCCGCACGAACTTTCCGGCGGCCAGCGCCAGCGCGTCGCCATCGCCCGCGCGCTTGCCCTTAACCCCAAGCTGATCGTGGCGGACGAGGCTGTTTCGGCGCTCGACGTGTCCGTGCAGGCGCAGGTGCTCAACCTGATGATGGAGCTTCAGTCCGAACTTGGCCTGTCCTTTCTGTTCATCTCTCACGACATGGCCGTCGTGGAACGGGTCAGCCACCGCGTCGGGGTCATGTACCTTGGCCGCATCGTCGAGATCGGCTCGCGCCAGGCGGTGTTCGAAGACCCCCGCCACCCCTATACCCAGGCCCTGATGAAGGCCGTGCCGATCGCCGACCCCGACCGGCGCAAGCTGGAACATGAACTGAACTTCAAGCCCATCCCTTCGCCGATCCACGGGCTCGACTACACGGCGCAGCCCTCCGAATACCAGCAGGTCGGCGACGACCACTATATCCTGACGACCGACTCCGGCTACTGACATGCCCGCAAGACTGACGCCCTACGAGATCATGGAGAAGCTCGTCAGCTTCCCCACGGTGTCCCGCGATAGCAACCTGCCCCTGATCGACTGGGTGCAGGATTACCTCGACAGCCACGGGGTGAAGACTTACCGCCACCTCCACGCCTCTGAACCCAAGGCCGGGCTCTGGGCCCATGCCGGGCCGATGGAGGAGGGCGGGATCATCCTGTCGGGCCATACCGACGTGGTGCCCGTGGACGGTCAGGACTGGCACTCCGACCCCTTCACCGTGACCGAGAAGGACGGGCGCTACTACGGGCGCGGCTGCTGCGACATGAAGGGCTTTGACGCGCTCGCCATCTGGGCAGTGGCAGAGGCGCAGGCCGCCGGCACCGCGCGCCCCCTGCAGCTTGCCCTCACCTATGACGAGGAGGTCGGGCTGATCGGGGCCGACCCGCTGCTGCGCGATGCCGTGCCCCACTTCCCCCGCGCCGCCGCCGCCATCATCGGCGAACCCACCACCATGCAGGCGGTCACCGGTCACAAGGGCGGCATGGCTTGGGACGTGCATTTCCACGGCTTCGAAATCCATTCCTCCCTGGCCTATCGCGGCGTCTCCGCCATCATGGAGGCCGCCCGCCTGATCCAGTGGGCGAACGAGGTCAACGAACAGAGCGCCGCCGCCACGCCCCCCGCCCATGCGGCCGCCTTCGACCCGCCCTGGTCCAACCTGCACGTCGGCATGATCGAGGGCGGCACCGCCCACAACATCACCGCCAAGGACTGCGAATTCGTCTTCACCATCCGCGTCGTCCCGGGCGACGACCGCGAGGCATGGAAGAAACGCATCTTCGACAAGATCGCAGAGATCGAGGCGGGCATGCAGGCGATCCAGCCGACCGCCCGGATCGAGGTCACGGAACGCTTCGCCGGACCCGGTCTCATGGCCGAACCCGGCGGCGTGGCGGAAACGCTCGTGCGCCAGATCACCGGCGACAACGCTTCCCACGTCGTCAGCTACGGGACGGAGGCCGGGTATTTCCAGGAACACGGTTTCGACGCCGTCGTCTGCGGCCCCGGCGACATCCAGCAGGCGCACCAGCCCGACGAATACATCGAAATCAGCCAGTTCGAGGCGGGCCACGACTTCATGCGCCGCCTGCTGGACCATCTGAAGGCCTGACACATGCCCGTGAAGAACCGCTTCGCAGAGATGCTGCCCGAGATCACCGCTTGGCGGCACGATTTCCACGAGAACCCGGAAATCCTGTACGAGGTGCACCGCACCGCCGGGGTTGTCGCCGAAAAGCTGCGCGCATTTGGCTGTGACGAGGTGGTGGAGGGCATCGGCCGCACCGGCGTCGTCGCGGTCATCAAGGGCACCGGCACCGGTCCCGCCCGCACCCTCGGCCTGCGCGCCGACATGGATGCGCTGCCGATGACGGAAAGGACCGGCCTGCCGCATGCGTCGAAAACCCCCGGCGCGATGCATGCCTGCGGCCACGACGGCCATACCTCCATCCTGCTTGGCGCGGCGAAGTACCTCGCCGAAACCCGCCGTTTCTCCGGTACCGTCGTCCTGATCTTTCAGCCGGCCGAAGAGGGCGGGGCAGGGGCCAAGGCGATGTGCGACGACGGGCTCATGGACCGCTGGAATATCGACGAGGTCTACGGCCTGCACAACATGCCCGGCCTTCCCGCCGGTCACTTCGCCATCCGCCCGGGGGCGCTGCTGGCTTCGGCCGACGAATTCTCCATCACAGTGACGGGGCGCGGCGGACACGCGGCACAGCCCCATGGCACGGTGGACCCGGTGGTGGTCTCCGCCCAGATCATCCTGGCCCTGCAAAGCATCGCCTCGCGCAACGCCGACCCGGTGAAATCGGTCGTGGTGTCGGTCTGCGTGGTGAAACCGGATACGGAGGCGTTCAACATCATCCCGAACGCCGTGCACATGATGGGCACCTTCCGCACGCTCGACCCCGACATGCGCAGCCTGACCGAACGCCGTCTGAAAGAGATCGCGACCGCCACCGCCGAGGCTTTCGACGCGAAGGCGGAGGTCACGGTGAAGAACATCGGCGTCGTTACCATGAACGCCCCGGAGCAGACCGAATTCGCCGCCGACATTGCCGAGGCCGTCTCGGGCCATGTCGACCGCGCCACCCCGCCGATCATGGCCGGAGAGGATTTTTCCTTCATGTTGGAGGAACGCCCTGGCGCCTACATCTTCCTCGGCAACGGTGACACCGCTCCGGTCCACCACCCCGAATACGATTTCAACGACGATGCCATCCCCGCCGGTTGCAGCTGGTTCGCGGAGCTTGTCGAAAAGCGCCTGCCGGCGTGATCCGGCGAATGGAATACCTGCCGGTCTGATCCGGCGAAAAGAAGGACGATCAAGATGCCGGTCAAGAACCGCTTTGCCGAACTGCTGCCTGAGATCACCGAATGGCGGCAGGACATCCACGAGAACCCCGAGATCCTGTTCGACACCGTCCGCACCGCAAAGGTGGTGGAGGACAAGCTGAAGGCCTTCGGCTGTGACGAGGTCGCCACCGGCATCGGCCGCACCGGGGTCGTTGGCGTGATCAAGGGCAAATCCACCGCTTCTGGCAAGGTGATCGGCCTGCGCGCCGACATGGACGCCTTGCCGATCCTGGAAAGCACCGGCCTCGACTATGCGTCAAAAACCCCCGGTGCGATGCATGCCTGCGGCCATGACGGCCACACCGCGATGCTTCTCGGCGCGGCCAAGTATCTGGCGGAGACGCGGAATTTCGACGGTACGGTCGTGGTGATCTTCCAGCCCGCAGAGGAAGGCGGCGGCGGCGGCAAGGAGATGTGCCAGGACGGCATGATGGACCGCTTCGGTATCCAGGAGGTCTACGGCATGCACAACTGGCCCGGCATCCCCACGGGGCAGTTCGCGATCCGCCCCGGCGGCTTCTTCGCCTCCACCGACCAGTTCGAGATTCGCATCGTCGGCAAGGGCGGCCACGCGGCCCAGCCCAACAAGACCGTCGATCCGATCGTGACGACCTCTTCCCTCGTCACCGCGCTGCAGTCCGTCGCCTCGCGCAACGTGGACCCGATCGAACAGATCGTGATCTCCGTCTGCTCCATCGAAAGCTCGTCCAAGGCCTTCAACGTCATCCCCGACGCGGTGACCATCAAGGGCACCATCCGCACCATGTCGAAGGAGACCCGCGCCCTCGCCGAAACCCGGCTCAAGGCCATCGCGACCTCCACCTGCACGGCCTTCGGTGCCACGGCCGACATACGCTGGATCCCCGGCTACCCCGCCATGGTGAATTCCGAGGAACAGACCGAATTCGCCGCCTCCGTCGCGACGGAAGTCTCGGGCGCCTGCGAGCTCGCCGACCTGACCATGGGCGGAGAGGACTTTGCCTACATGCTGGAGGAACGACCCGGCGCCTACATCCTCGTCGGCAACGGAGACAGCGCCAACGTCCACACGCCGGAATACAACTTCAACGACGAGGCGATCCCCGCCGGTTGTTCCTGGTGGGCCGGACTGGCGGAACGGCGCATGCCCGCGGCCTGATCCCGGCGGGGTCGGGCAGGGGGGCTTTGCCCCCCGGCGCTGCGCGCCGCCCCCCAGGATATTTGCGAAACCAAAGAGCCGGGGCCGGTCACCCTTTTGCGAGCAGGTTCCGGTAGATCGCGACCAGGGCCGCGGCCTCGTCCTCGATCCGGAAGCGTGACAGGGCCTGTGCCCGCGCCTTCCGGCCCAGGGCGGCGAGGGCCGCGCGGTCGGACAGCAGCGCATCGGCGGCCCGGGTCATCCCCGGAATGTCATCCGGCGCAACCAGCGCCCCGGTTTCGCCGTCGCTCACCAGTTCCTCGAATGCGCCGACGCGGGTGGCGAGAACCGGCACGCCGCAGGACATGGCCTCCAGCGGAGTAAGGCCGAAGCCCTCCCATCTCTGCGGCGCGATGTAGAGGTCGAGCGCGCGGTACCAGTCGGCCATCTCCCAGACCGGGACCTCGGGCTTGAACAGCAGCCGGTCCGCATGGCCCCGCGCGGCGATCCGCGCCTTCAGCTCCCGCTCGAACCCCTGATGTTTCTCCGTCGCGCGGCCCATGACCACGCCGACGAGGTCCGGGTCGCGATCCATCCGGTGAAGCAGCGCCTCGACAAAGACATCGGTGCCCTTCTGCGCCCGTATCCGCCCGTAGCAGCCCGCGATCACCGCCCCCTCCGGCAGCCCGAGACGGCGGCGCAGCGCCGCGCGGTCCTCGGACGGAGAGAACTGATCCGTGTCGATGCCATGCAGGATCACCACCGCGTCCCGTTCCAGATAGGCGGCGGTCCGGGCAGAGGTCGCGACCACCGCCTCCATCCGCCGGATCAGCCATTTCGTCAGCCCGGTGTGCTCGCGCTGCGAGGCGGAGGTGAACATCAGCCGCAGCCGCTTGCGCAGCAGGTGCTTCAGCGCCAGCCCCGCGATCATTTCCACGTTGCGCCGTGCGTGCCAGACGCGCGCGCCGGACGGCCCCCGCCGGGACATGGTGAGGAGCGAGGCAAGCGGGACCTGCGGCACCTCCTCCGGCAGGGCGGGGGCGGCGGCGGCAATGGCGATCTGCCGCGCCTGCAGCGGCACCAGCCGCACCACGGTCGAGGTCACGCCCGAAAGGCGCCGCTTGAAATTCGGCGCGATCACGTCGATCCCGTTTATGTCCGGACGGCTGATGTCGGGCCGGGTCATGCGGCGTCCTCCGCCAGCCCGGTCAGCAGCAGGTCCGCAAGGTCGTCGAGCTCCGAGAGCCGCGAACGGGCGAGCGAGGCGGCGACGCTCTTCTGCGCCTGCTGTTCCTCCGGATCGGTCAGCAGAACGGCGACCGCCTCGGCCAGTTCCCTTGCGTTCTTGACCATGCGCACCGCCCCGGCTTCGGCAAAGGCCGCATAGACATCGGCAAAGTTCGCCACCTTCCGTCCCGAGATCAGCGCGCAGTTCATCTGTGCCGGTTCGAACGGGTTGTGCCCTCCGGCACGGCCGAGCGACCCGCCGAGGAAGACGACCGGCGCCAGCTGATACCACAGCCCCATCTCGCCCAGGGTGTCGGCGATGTAGACGTCCGCCCCGTCCGGATCGCGCTGCACCGACCGGCGCACCACGCTCAGCCCCTGTGCGCGGACCAGCGCGGCGACCTCCTCCGCCCGTTCGGGATGGCGCGGCACGAGGATCAGCCGGGCGTCGCGGACCGTCTCGCGCAGCTTCAGATGCGCCTCGATCACCTGCGCCTCCTCTCCCGGATGGGTCGAGGCCGCAACCCAGAGCAGGCCGGACACCGCGTCCTCCATCTCCATGTAGGCGCGTTCGTCCACCGGCAGCGGATCGGACATCGCCTTGAGGTTCGGCCCCCGCGCCACTCGGTCCGGATCCGCGCCAAGCGCCAGCATCCCGTCGAGCGTGCGCTGATCCTGCGTCCGGATCAGCGTGAACAGCCCCAGAAGGAAGCGCGCCGTCGCATCGAACCGGCCCCAGTTCTTCAGCGTCGCGGCCGACATGCGGGCGTTCAGCAGCGCCAGCGGCACCCCCGCCCGATGCGTCGCGACCAGCATCTGCGGCCAGAGTTCGCTTTCCACGAAGATCGCCGCGTCGGGTCGCCAGTGGCCGAGGAACCGCGACAGCGCATCCCGCCGGTCGAGCGGGGCGAACTGGTGGCGGCAGCCCGCAGGCATCCGCTTGTCGAGTATCTCCGCCGAGGACGCGGTGCCCGAGGTGATGAGAACCTCGGCCCCCGGTTCGCGCTCCATCATCCGCCGGGCGAGCGCGAGGACCGACAGACTTTCCCCGACGCTGGCGGCATGGAACCAGAACAGCCGCCCCTCCGGCCGGGGCAGGGTGGCATGGCCAAGCCGTTCGCGCTGCCGGGCGGCCGGCACCCCGGCGCGGGCCAGCTTGCGCGACACCCGCAGCCAGATGACCGGCGCGGCAAGCGCGGCCACCATCCGGTAGAAGTGGTAGAAGACAGTGCCTTGCGGCTGCATCAGCCGCCCGTGTGACTCATGTGGCGCGACACCTGGCCATCGGCCCGCTGGCGCGAATAATCGAAATCGTGACCCTTGGGCTTACGCCCGATCGCGGCGCGGATCGCGTTCTCCAGGGGCCCGTCGCTCTCCGACGACCGGAGCGGCGCGCGCAGGTCGGCGACATCCTCCTGACCGAGGCACATGTAAATCTCGCCGGTGCAGGTCACCCGCACCCGGTTGCAGCTTTCGCAGAAATTGTGCGTGAGCGGCGTGATGAAACCGATCTTCTGCCCGGTCTCCTCAACCCGCACGTAGCGTGCGGGGCCGCCTGTCCGTTCCGGCAGATCAGTCAACCTGTACCGCGTCGCGAGGGTGGCGCGCAGGTCGTTCAGCGACCAATACTGCCCGATCCGGTCCTCGTTGCCGAGGTCGCCCATTGGCATCACCTCGATCCAGGTCAGGTCCATGCCCCGGTCGGCGCAGAATTCGGCCAGGGTAAACAGCTCGTCCTCGTTGAATCCCTTCAGCGCGACCGCGTTCAGCTTCACCTTCAGGCCAACCGCCAGTGCCTTGTCGATCCCGCGCAGCACCTGCGGAAGGCGGCCCCATCTCGTCACCCGCGCGAACTTGGCCTCGTCCAGGGTGTCGAGCGATACGTTCACCCGCCGTACCCCGGCCGCGTAAAGATCTCCCGCGAACCGTTCCAGCTGTGACCCGTTGGTGGTCAGCGTCAGTTCCTTCAGCGCGCCCGAGTCGAGATGCCGCGACATCGACCGGAAGAAGGTCAGGATATCGCGCCGCACCAGCGGCTCCCCGCCGGTGATCCGCAGCTTCTCGACCCCGAGCCGCACGAAGGCCGAACACATGCGGTCCAGTTCCTCCAGCGTCAGCAGCTCCTTCTTCGGCAGGAAGGTCATGTTCTCGGCCATGCAGTAGACGCAGCGGAAATCGCAGCGGTCCGTGACCGAAACACGGAGATAGGTGATCGCGCGCGCGAAAGGATCGATGAGCGGGGCCGTCATGGTCGGAACTTAAGCCGGGGAAAGGGGCGCGGCAAGGGCGGAAGGGGCGGGGACTTGGTTCCGCCCGCCGAACGCGCGGTGACGCCGCCATGCATTGACCTTGTCGCGATACCCTCCATGATCGGCGGCATGAGACTCCTTGCCGTCACCGCCCTGATCCTCCTGTCCGCCTGCGCCGGGCTCAAACGCCCCGCCGGCCTGCCGGAGGCCACGCCGACCGGACCCGTGGCACAACCCGCCGCGATCCGCCCGCCCGACCGGCCGGGAGAACTCCCGGCACCCGCCGCCGCTCCAACCGCAGCCGCGACGGCACCCGCGACCGGCACGCTTGGCACCACCGTCGCCTCGCTCGATGCGTCAGAACCCGGTCTCTGGCTGCGCACGCCGCTGGTAAAGGCCCGCGCGCCCGGCTCGGTCGCCTATCAGGGAAGGACCGTTACCGCCGACCTGATCCCGCTGGATGGACCCGCGACAGCCGGATCCCGTGCCTCCCTGCAACTGATGCAGGCGCTCGGCGCGCCGCTGACCGCGCTGCCCGAGGTCACCGTCAGCCGCTAAAGGTATTTCGCCGCTTCCTTGCGCGCGAACCCCTTCATCGCGGCCCCATGTTCAGCCAGAAAATCGCGCACCCGCGCCCCGTCATGCTTGGAGAGGTCACGCAGCCACCAGGCCACGGCCTTCTGGATGAACCACTCCGGGTCCGCGACGTATTCCGCCGCCCAGCCCAGAACCCGCTCCCGCGCGCGGCGTTCCTCCGGCGACGGGTGGTTCGACTTGGTCAGCGGCAGGGTCATAACCAGCGCCGCCCGTTTCGTCCAAAGATGCCCTGAGGTGGTCCACTCCTCCACCACGTCCAGCCGTGTCAGGTCCGCCATGATCCGGCGGTTGCCGGCCTCGCAGACGTGATCCGCCACAGCCCAGCCATCGAACTGCGGCACCCAGGAACAGATCAGGTCCCAGACCGCCGCGTCCTCCCGGATGCGCGCCTGCACCAGCATCTTCGCCGCAACGACCCGCGCCTCGTGAATGTCGCTGTCCCAGAGACCCCGCGCCAGCGCAACCCGCTCCGGCACATCCAGCCCCTGCCGCAACCCCTTGGCCACGTCGTTCAGCACCGGGTTGGCGACGCCCAGATAGACCCGTTCCGCCTTGTGGTAGCGGGCCATCTCCGCTGCCTTGCCGGGATCGGCCCCCGCCGTCAGGTCCGCGATGACCGCCTCCGGGGTCACTCCACCGTCACCGACTTCGCCAGGTTTCTCGGCTGGTCCACGTCCGTGCCCTTGGCCACGGCGGTGTGATAGGCCAGAAGCTGCGCCGGAATGGCATAGAGGATCGGGGCCAGCAGGTCCTCCACCCCCGGCATCTCGATACTGCGCCACAGCCCCTCACCGGCAACGCCCAGACCGGCACGATCCGACACCAGCAGCACCTTGCCCGCCCGCGCCATGACCTCCTGCATGTTGGAGATGCTCTTCTCGAACAGCGCGTCCCGCGGGGCCAGCACCACCACCGGCACGTTCTGGTCGATCAGCGCGATCGGCCCGTGTTTCAGTTCCCCGCTGGCATAGGCCTCCGCGTGGATATAGCTGATTTCCTTCAGCTTCAGCGCCCCTTCCAGCGCCAGGGGATACATCTGCCCCCGCCCTAGGAAGAGCACGTCCCGCGCCTCCGCCAGTTCCTGCGCGACCGCCTCGATCACCGGCTCCGCGTCGAGCGCGAGGTTGATGCGTGCAGGCAGGCCGCGCATTGCCGACACCAGGTCCGCCTGCCGGTCCGCGCTCAGCAGCCCCCGCTGCCGCGCCGCCTCCATCGCGGTGACGAACAGCACCAGCAGCTGGCAGGAGAACGCCTTGGTCGAGGCCACGCCGATCTCTGTCCCCGCAAGGATCGGCAGCGCCACGTCGCTCTCCCGCGCGATGGAGCTTTCGGTGACGTTCACGACCGAAACGATCCGGTCGGCCTTGCCCTTGCAGTAGCGCAGCGCGGCGAGCGTGTCCGCCGTCTCGCCCGACTGGCTGACGAACAGCGCCAGCGTACCCGGGCCGACCGGCGGCTCCCTGTACCGGAATTCCGACGCCACATCGACCTCGACCGGGATCCCGGCAAGCTTTTCGATCCAGTATTTCGCGGTCAGGCAGGCGTAGAAGGCCGTCCCGCAGGCCACCAGGACCATCCGCGAAACCCCGGTGAAATCAACCTGGTCCGAAGGGAACCTGATCTCGCTCTGCCCCGCGCCGAAGTAATGACCGATGGCCTCGGAAATCACCTGCGGCTGCTCCGCGATCTCCTTGGCCATGAAATGCTTGTGCCCGGCCTTGTCGACCCGCGTCGCATCGGTCTTGATCTGCTTCATCTCCCGTTTCGCCAGCGCGCCCGAGGCATCGCGGATCTCGACCGAGGTGCGTGTGACCACCGCCATGTCACCTTCTTCGAGATAGGTGATCCGGTCCGTCAGCGGGGCCAGCGCAATTGCGTCCGACCCGACATAGTTCTCGCCGTCCCCGTGCCCGATGGCGAGCGGAGAGCCCTTGCGGGCGGCGATCATCAGATCCTCCTCGCCCTCGAACAGGAAGGCGAGCGCGAAGGCCCCCTCCAGCCGCTTGACGGTCCGTTCCACCGCGTCGCGCGGGCAGTCGCCGCGCGACATGTAGTGCTCCACCATCAGGGCGATCGTCTCGGAGTCGGTCTCCGTCGCCGGCATGACGCCCAGGTCCCGCAGTTCGGCGCGGAATTCGCGGTAGTTCTCGATGATCCCGTTGTGCACCACGGCGACCGGCCCGGCCTTGTGGGGATGGGCGTTGCGGGTGGAGGGTTCGCCATGCGTCGCCCACCTTGTGTGTCCGATCCCCGATTTCCCGGCGAGCGGTTCGTGCACCAGCAGATCCGACAGGTTCACCAGCTTGCCGACCGCGCGGCGGCGGTCCAGCACACCGTCATGCACCGTGGCAATCCCGGCGCTGTCATAGCCGCGGTATTCCAGCCGTTTGAGGGCTTCGACAAGGAAGGGGGCGGCCTCATGGCTGCCCAGGTACCCGATAATTCCACACATTTACTGCGCCCCTTGATCTTTTTTCTGTTTCTGCGCCTTCAGCATTTCGAACAGTTTTCGCGCCAGCCCCGGCTTCGTCACCTGACGCGCCCTCCCGATGGCCAGCGCGCCCGGTTCCACGTCCTGCGTGATGACGGACCCGGACCCGGTCATTGCGTCATCCCCGACGGACACCGGCGCAACCAGCATGGTGGAGGACCCGATGAAGGCCCGCGCACCGATCCGGGTCGTGTGCTTCATGACGCCGTCGTAGTTGCAGGTGACCGTGCCCGCGCCGATGTTGGCATCCTCACCGACCTCGGCGTCGCCGACATAGGTGAGATGGTTGATCTTGGCCCCGCGATCCACCCGTGACGCCTTGATTTCCACGAAGTTTCCGACCCTTACGTCTTCGGCCAGTTCCGCGCCGGGACGCAGGCGGGCATAGGGTCCGACCACCGCGCCGCGGCTGACATGGCAGCCCTCGAGGTGCGAGAACGCCCGGATTTGCGCCTCGGACTCCACGCTCGCGCCCGGGCCGAAGACCACGTTCGGCTCCACCACCGTGTCGCGGCCCACCACCGTGTCGAAGGCGAAGAACACCGTCTCGGGCGCCACCAGCGTGACCCCGTCCTCCAGCGCCTCCGCCCGCATGCGTTCCTGGAAAAGCCGTTCCGCACCAGCCAGTTCCGCGCGGGAATTGATGCCAAGTGTCTCCGCCTCCGCGCAGGTCACCGCCCCGGCCGACAACCCGCGTTCCCGCGCCAGCCCCACGATGTCGGTCAGATAGTATTCGCCCGCGGCATTATCGTTGCCCACCCCGTCGATCAGGTCGAACAGGACGGAGGCCTTCGCCGCGACCACGCCCGAATTGCAAAGCGTTATGGACCGCTCCTCATCCGTGGCATCCTTGAATTCGACGATCCGTTCCAGCGTCTCGCCCGCCATCACGAGCCGGCCATATCGCCCCGGATCCGCCGCCTCGAACCCCAGCACGACGACGTCATGCACCGCCCGCGCCGCCTGCATCCGTTCCAGCGTCTCGGGCCGGATGAAGGGCGTGTCGCCGTAAAGCACGATCACATCGCCGTCGAACCCCGCCAGAGCGCCCTTCGCCTGTGCCACCGCATGCGCCGTGCCAAGCCGGTCTTCCTGGACCACGATCTCCACGCCCGGCTGATAGTCCACCGCCGCACGCGCCACTGCCTCGCCGCCGTGGCCGGTCACCACGACGATGCGCGCAGGCTCCAGCACCTCGCCCGAGCGGATCGCATGCACCAGCATCGGCGCGCCGCCGATCGGATGCAGCACCTTGGGCAGGTCGGAGTTCATCCGCGTCCCTTGCCCCGCCGCCAGAATGACGAGTGCCATGCTCATGTGCCATGCCTCTGCATTGTTTTTCGCTGCGGCCCGTTTTATCCGGATGACGCTGTTTCGCAAGGGCGGGCCAGATCAACTTGGGTTTCGGCCCGTTACAATCGAAAGGCCCCCCATGGCGACCCCGGCAACCATCGTTTTCGACCTCGACGGCACGCTTGCCGATACCAGCGGGGACCTTCTGGCCGCCGCCAATGCCTGCCTCGCCGCCTACGGCCCGGGTGCTTGCCTGACAGAGGCCGACGCCGGCACCGCGCTGCGCGGCGGGCGGGCGATGCTGCGGCTTGGCCTCGGCCGGATCGCCGAGGTGGACGAGAGGGAGGTGGACCGGCTCTACCCCAGCCTGCTTGACGCCTACGCCGGCGCCATCGCCGTGCATACCCGCCTCTATCCAGGCGCGATGGAGGCCATCGCCGCCCTGAAGTCCGACGGCCACACCGTCGCCATCTGCACCAACAAGCCCGAAGGCCTCGCCCGCGTCCTGCTGACCGAACTCGGCGTGATCTCCGAATTCGCCTCGCTGATCGGGGCCGACACGCTGCCGGTGCGCAAGCCCGATCCCGAACCCCTGCGCGAGGCCGTGCGCCGCGCAAACGGCGACCCCGCCCGCGCCTGCCTGATCGGCGACAGCGACACCGACCGCATCACCGCGCGCGCCGCCGGGATGCCCTCCGTCCTTGTCACCTTCGGCCCGTCCGGAGAGGACATGGCCGCGCTCGCCCCCGAGGCGCTGCTGCACCGCTACGACGATCTGCCTGCGACCGTCGCCCGCCTCTGGTCCTGATCCGTCACCAAACATTCGCTTGACCCCTCGCAACCGGCCCCCTAACCGGCTGCGAAGGAGTTTTCCATGACCAGTACCGCCCCCCAGGGCGCGACCCGTTCCGCGACCGTCTTCATCTATGTCACCGTGCTGATCGACATGATCGGCGTCGGCCTGATCTGGCCCGTGATGCCCGCGCTCCTGCAGGATGTCGGCCACGTCGACCTTGGCCGGGCGAGCGAGATCGGCGGCTGGATGTTTGCCGCCTATTCCCTTGCCCAGTTCCTCTTTGGCCCTCTGATCGGCAACCTGTCCGACCGCTTCGGCCGCCGCCCGCTGCTGCTGCTCGCCATCGGCGGTCTGGCGGTGGATTACGTCTTCTCCGCCCTGGCGCCGACGCTGTGGCTGCTCTTCCTCGGGCGGATCATCGCCGGGCTCTGCGGCGCGTCGCATGTCATCGCGACCGCCTACCTGACCGACGTCACCGCGCCCGACCAGCGCGCCCGCGCCTTCGGGCTGATCGGCGCGGCCTTCGGCATGGGCTTCGTGATCGGCCCGGCGGTCGGCGGCATGCTTGGCGAATTCGGGCCCCGCGTGCCATTCTGGGCCGCCGCCGTGCTGGCGGGGGCGAACTTCGTGCTCGGCTGGTTCCTGCTGCCCGAATCCCTGCCCGAGGAAAAGCGCCGCCGGTTCGACTGGCGCCGCGCCAATCCCTTCGGTGTGCTCAAGGTCTTCCGGGGCTATCCGACGGTCCTGCCGCTGACGCTCGTCATGTCGCTCTATCTCTTCGCAGGCAGCATCTACCCGACCCTCTGGACCTTCTGGGGCATCGCCGCCTTCGGCTGGACCGAACTCACCATCGGCCTGACCCTCGCGCTATTCGGCATCCTCGCCGCTCTGATCGAGGGCGTTTTCTCCGGTCCGCTGGTGCGCTGGTTCGGCGAACCCCGTGTCGTCATCGCGGGCCTGCTGACCGCCACAGTCGGCGCAATCGGCTTCGGCCTAGCCGGAACCACCGCGACGGTGCTTGTCCTGCTGGTGGTGGTCGCCTTCGAAGGCCTCGTCCATCCCTGCCTGACCGCCCTGATGACGAAAGAGGTTCCCGATGACGCGCAGGGCGAACTGCAGGGCGGCATCTCAAGCCTCGCCAATGTCGCGATGCTGCTGGCCGCGATCTTCTTCACCCAGATCTTCGGCTGGTTCGTCCGTCCGGAGGCCGCGTCGCCATCCCCCGGCGCACCGTTCTTCGTGGCCTCCGTGATCTTCGCCGCCGCGCTCCTGCTGTTCCTCTCCGTCCGGGCGCGGAGCACCACATTGACGCCACCGCCCGGTCCCGCCACTGTCGGGTAGAGCCGGCAACCGGGAGGAGGCGCGCATGTCCGAAACGTTCAAAGGCGCGTTCACGCAGCAGGAACCGATCCCCGAGGACGCGATCGAGGCCGCCCTGCGGGTCCTCCGT
Source organism: Primorskyibacter flagellatus (assembly GCF_014638275.1). Taxonomy (GTDB): domain Bacteria; phylum Pseudomonadota; class Alphaproteobacteria; order Rhodobacterales; family Rhodobacteraceae; genus Pseudooceanicola; species Pseudooceanicola flagellatus_A. The sequence goes on along the minus strand of NZ_BMFJ01000001.1, from coordinate 1,956,106 downwards.
TCCGGCCGCCTGCACCGCTATAACGTGGTGGAGGGCGAAACCGCCGAGGTCTCCCTGCTCGAACAGGAATTCGCCGCTGCCATGGACGTTCCTTTCGCGCTCGCCACCTCCTCCGGCGGTTCCGCCATTGCCACCGCGCTGCGTGCGGTTGGCGTCGGGCCCGGCGATCCGGTCCTGACCAATGCCTTCACGCTCGCCCCCGTCCCTGGCGCCATCGCCTCGCTCGGTGCGGTGCCTGTCTATGTCGGCGTGACCGAAGACCTCGTCATCGACCTCGACCACCTTGCGGAACTTGCGGGGCAGGGCAACGCGTCCGTCCTGCTGCTCAGCCACATGCGCGGGCATATCTGCGACATGGACCGGCTGATGGAAATCTGCGACGCCGCCGGCATCCGCGTGATCGAGGACTGCGCGCACACCATGGGTGGCGCCTGGAACGGCATCAACTCAGGCAATCACGGCATCGCCGCCTGCTATTCGACCCAGACCTACAAGCACATGAACTCTGGCGAGGGCGGTTTCCTGACCACCCGCGATCCCGACCTCATGGCCCGCGCGGTGATCCTGTCGGGCAGCTACATGCTCTATGGCCGCCACCTCGCCGCTCCGGGACCGGAGGTGTTTGAAAAGGTGAAATACGGCACCCCGAACGTCTCGGGCCGCATGGACAACCTGCGCGCCGCGATCCTCCGCCCGCAGCTGCGCCGCCTGAAGGACCAGTGCGCCCGCTGGAACGACCGCTACCGGGTCGTCGAGGCCGGGCTGCGCGGCACGCCGGGCCTGACGGTGATCGAACGGCCCGAGCAGGAGCATTATGTCGGCTCCTCCATCCAGGTCCTGCTGCTCGACTGGTCGGACCGCGCGGTGAATGAGGTGCTGCGCCGCTGCGCCGCCCGCGGGGTGGAGCTCAAATGGTTCGGCGGGGCGGAGCCCACGGGGTTCACCTCACGATACGACAGCTGGCGCTATGCCCCGTCCGACCGGCTCCCGAAATCCGACCGCATCCTGAAGGCCATCGTCGACATGCGCCTGCCCCTGACGTTCTCGCTCGACGACTGCGCGATGCTCGCCCGCATCATCCGGGCCGAGGTCGGCGCGGTCTGGCAGGCCGGCGGGGCAGGGGCCTAAACCGGCCACTGCTTTTCGTCATCCTTTGTCGCCTGTCGTCATCCTCAGGCATGACCGGAGGATCTCCGTGACGCCCCACTCGCCCCGTGACCAAAGCTCCCCGGATCAAGCCCGAGGATGACGCCCCGCATCCCCGCACAACGCCACCCCCTCCCCCGGACAGGGGGAGGGCCGGGGAGGGGGTCCACACCTCCCCCCGCGCAAAACAAAACCCTCTCCCCAATGGGGGAGAGGGCCGCCGCGAGGCGACTGCGCGTCACCCTCATCTGAAACTCTGCGGATCAGAACGTCACCCGGCCATGGTCGCCCATGTCCGGCTTCTCCTCCGTCAGGTTCGCCTTGGCGATCTCGTACAGGAACCCGGCCGCACCGTCCGTGGCCCAGACTTCTGCTTCCACCGGACGGAAGGCCAGCAGGCGGACGTCATCGTCCTCGCGCCCGTCCTCGAACCACGCCGCCGCGACCGGCGACCACAGCTCGTCCAGCTTGTCCGGATTGTCCGCCGCCGTCAGGCTGCCGTGCACATCCGCGAAAAGCTTCGCCTTCATGTCCGACACGATCAGCCGCACGCGGCCCGATCCCTTGGCGGCCTCGTAGGCCTCCGTTCCCTCGGCGGTGATGAACCAGATCACCCGTTCGTCCTTGTCGGCATAGGGCGACATCGGCACCGCGCGACCGTCGATCTCGAGCATGACCGTCTTCAGGTCCTCGGCGCGGTCCCAGAAGGTCCCGGTGAGGTCGTTGACATGATCTTTCATGGTTGTCTCCTTTCAATGCGGGCCGTCCGCCGGCCCCTTGTCGATCCAACGCCTCACCCCCGCCCGGCGGTTCCCGCCTGTTGACCAGCGCAGCGGGTTGTGATTGAGATATGAACGGGTGTTCAATAAACGGGGAGGAGACCGCATGTTCACCGCATCCATGACCTTCGATCTGGGGGAGGACGTGAACGCCCTGCGCGACATGGTCCACCGCTTCGCGCAGGAGCGGATCAAGCCGCAGGCGGCAGAGATCGACCGCACCAACACCTTCCCGCATGCGCTCTGGAAAGAGATGGGCGACCTCGGTCTGCTTGGCATCACCGTGCCCGAGGAGTTCGGCGGCGTCGGCATGTCCTACCTTGCCCATGTCATCGTGGTCGAGGAGATCGCCCGCGCCTCGGCCTCCGTCTCGCTTTCCTACGGCGCGCATTCCAACCTCTGCGTCAACCAGATCAAGCTGAACGGGACCGACGAGCAGAAGGCGAAATACCTCCCCGGCCTCGTTTCGGGTGACCATGTCGGCGCGCTCGCCATGTCCGAACCCTCTGCCGGGTCCGACGTTGTGTCGATGAAGCTGCGCGCGGAAAAGCGCAACGATCACTACCGGCTGAACGGCAACAAGTACTGGATCACCAACGGGCCCGACGCCGACACGCTGGTCGTCTACGCCAAGACCGACCCGGAGGCCGGATCGAAGGGCATCACCGCCTTCATCATCGAGAAATCCATGACGGGTTTCTCCACCTCGCCGCATTTCGACAAGCTCGGCATGCGCGGATCCAACACCGCCGAACTGGTGTTCGAGGATGTCGAGGTCCCCTTCGAGAACGTGCTGGGAGAGGAGGGCAGGGGCGTCGCTGTCCTCATGTCCGGTCTCGACTACGAACGCGTCGTGCTCTCGGGCATCGGCACCGGCATCATGGCCGCCTGCCTGGACGAGGTCATGCCCTACATGGCCGAACGCAAGCAGTTCGGTCAGCCGATCGGGAACTTCCAGCTGATGCAGGGGAAGATTGCCGACATGTACACCAAGATGAATTCCGCCCGCGCCTACGTCTACGAGGTTGCGAAGGCCTGCGACCGCGGTCAGGTCACCCGCCAGGATGCCGCCGCCTGCGTGCTCTACGCCTCCGAAGAGGCGATGGTCGTGGCGCATCAGGCTGTACAGGCGCTCGGCGGGGCGGGGTACCTCAACGACAATCCCGTCGGCCGCATCTTCCGCGATGCCAAGCTGATGGAGATCGGCGCCGGCACCTCGGAAATCCGCCGCATGCTGATCGGGCGGGAACTGATGGCCAGCATGGGCAACCGCTGATGATCCGGATTGTTTTCGAATTATCCCATGATAATTTGGAATCGCGCATTCCCACGGGAGATGCGTGTTTTTCTGGAGAAAATTATGTTGAAAGGACTTCTGACGGGCGCGCTCACCGCCCTCTGCCTGAGCGGCGCCGCTCAGGCGGGAACCGTGACAATCGACGTCTTTGCCCGGGAGGACAGCACCAATGGCACCGGGGCAGCCGCCAGCGCCTTTGGCGGCAGCACCGGCATCTTCCTGACCGCAGGGGAGGAGTTTTCCATCACGGCCTCCGGCTCATGGTCGCTGGAAAGCGCCTTCTTCTTCGGTCCGGAGGGGACCTCTGCCTACGGGGCCGACACCCTGGCCGGGATTCCCGGAACCCTGCTGTTCGGGACGCTGGTCGGCAAGATCGCCGGCAGCGCCGACTACTTCAAGGTTGCGGCCGGCGGCACCTTCACGGCTGCGACGCCAGGGGAACTGCTGCTTTTCATCTTCGACCGGGACTACGGCAACAACGCCGGTTACGTGACCGCGCTGGTCACCACGCCGGATGGCGCCGTGCCGCTGCCCGCGGCCTCGCTGCTGCTGGCCGGAGCCCTGGGCGGGATCGGCCTGGCACGGCGTCGCCGCCGCGTCTGATTCCGGCCGACCGGTCTTTCCGGTTCGTCTGCGACCGGGGGGCGGGCGTTGCCGCCGGCCCCTCACCCGCCTGCCGCACCATCGGGATGCTGGCGTCATGAAACCCCTCATGCAGCCCTTCCCGGACACCTTCACCTGGGACATCCCGGATCGCCTCAACATGGCGACCCAGGTCTGTGACGACTGGGCCGCGCGCGAACCTGCCCGCACCGCGATCATCGACATGACCAGCCCGGTGCGCCGCGACGTCTCCTACGCCGCTCTCCGCGCGATGGCGGAGTCGCTTGCCACCGCGCTGGCCGACCGGGGCGTGAAGAAGGGCGACCGGGTCGGTGTGCTCCGATCGCAGGACCCGTGGTGCGCGGCCGCCCATATCGCGATCTGGAAACTCGGCGCGATCTCCGTCCCCCTGTTCAAGCTGTTCCGGGAGGAGGCGCTGAAATCCCGCGTCGGCGACTCCGGCCTGATCCTGTCGGTCGCGGACGCCGAGGGGGCGACGATGCTCTCCGCCATCGGCTCGCCGTCCCTGGTGCCCGAGAACGGCGTTCCTGACCAGATGACCGGATCCGTCAATCTGGTCAGTTCTGACCCCGCCGTGCTGATCTACACCTCCGGCACCACGGGCAAGCCAAAGGGCGCGCTGCACGCGCACCGCGTCCTGACCGGCCATCTGCCCGGAGTGGAGCTGTCCCACGATTTCCTCGGCCAGCCGGGCGACGTGCTGTGGACGCCGGCCGACTGGGCCTGGATCGGCGGGTTGTTCGACGTCCTGATGCCGGGGCTGGCGCTTGGCGTGCCCGTTGTGGCGGCGCGGATGCCGAAGTTCTCCGTCGCCGCCTGCCGGGATCTGATCGCAACTTGCGGAATTCGCAACGTTTTCTTCCCTCCGACCGCGCTGCGCATGCTCAGGGCCGAAGGGGCCGTGATCCCCGGTCTGCGCTCCGTCGCGTCCGGCGGCGAACCGCTTGGGGCCGAGATGCTGGCCTGGGGCCGCGAGGCGCTTGGCGTCACGATCAACGAATTCTACGGCCAGACCGAATGCAACATGACCGTGTCGTCCTGCGCCGCACTTTTCGATGCGCGCCCGGGCTGCGCGGGCCGTCCCGCACCGGGCCATGAGGTCGCGGTGATCGACGCAGACGGCGAACCCTGCGAGGGTGAAGGCGACGTCGCAGTAAAACGCGGCTCTGCCTCCATGATGCTGGAATATTGGGAAAAACCCGAAGCCACGGCGCAAAAATTCCGCGGCGACTGGATGCTGACCGGCGACCGCGGCGTGATCGAGGACGGCTTCCTCCGCTTCGTCGGGCGGGAGGATGACGTCATCACCTCTGCCGGATATCGCATCGGACCGGGAGAGGTGGAGGACTGCCTGCTTACCCACCCCGCCGTCGCAACCGCCGGAGTCGTCGGCAAGCCGGACCCGTTAAGAACCGAAATCGTCAAGGCCTACATCGTGTTGAAGCAAGGCGTTGATCCATCGCGCGACACGGAGCAAGACATTGTTAACTATGTCAAATCCCGCCTGTCCGGCCACAATTACCCGCGCGAGGTCAGCTTTGTCGACGCCCTGCCGATGACCGTCACTGGCAAGGTGATCCGCAAGGAACTGAAGGCCCGCGCAATTGAGGAGACCCGCGCATGAAACTCGTCTCGCAAGCCATTGCCACGTCGGAAGACTTCCACCGGAACCGCGACGGCCATCTGGCCGCGCTCGACACCATCCGCGCCGCAGCCGAGGCCGCAGCGGCGGGGGGCGGCGACAAGGCGCGCGACCGTCACGTCTCGCGCGGGAAAATGCTGCCGCGGGAACGGGTTGCGGGGCTGCTGGACCCGGGCTCACCTTTCCTTGAACTGTCGGCGACCGCCGCGCACGACATGTATGACGATGCCGCCCCCTGCGCCGGACTCATCACCGGTATCGGTCGCGTCATGGGACGCGAGGTCATGGTGGTCTGCAACGACGCCACCGTGAAGGGCGGCACCTATTACCCGATGACGGTCAAGAAACACCTGCGCGCGCAGGAGATCGCGGAGGAGAACCATCTCCCCTGCCTCTACCTCGTCGACTCCGGCGGCGCGAACCTGCCCAACCAGGATGAGGTCTTCCCCGACCGCGACCACTTCGGCCGCATCTTCTACAATCAGGCGAACATGAGCGCGAAGGGCATTCCCCAGATCGCCGTGGTCATGGGTTCCTGCACCGCCGGGGGGGCCTATGTGCCCGCCATGTCGGACGTGACGATCATCGTTAAGGAACAGGGCACGATCTTCCTCGCCGGGCCCCCGCTGGTGAAGGCCGCGACCGGGGAAATCGTTTCGGCAGAGGACCTTGGCGGTGGTGACGTACATACGCGCCTGTCCGGCGTGGCTGACTACCTGGCAGAGGACGACGCGCATGCGCTGGCACTGGCGCGGCGGGCCGTGGGGTCCCTGGGCGCTGCCGGACCCAAGCCCGGCCTGCGCGACACCGACCCGCCCGCCTATGACCCGGAAGAGATCATCGGCGTCGTTCCCGCCGACCTGCGCACCCCCTACGACATCCGCGAGGTCATCGCCCGCGTGGTCGACGGATCCCGCTTTGACGAATTCAAGCCGCGGTTCGGCGAGACGCTGGTCACCGGCTTCGCCCATGTCATGGGTCTGCCGGTCGGGATCATCGCCAACAATGGCGTGCTTTTCTCAGAGGCCGCGCAGAAGGGCGCGCATTTCGTGGAGCTCTGCTCTCAGCGCAATATCCCACTGGTTTTCCTGCAGAATATCACCGGCTTCATGGTCGGACGGAAGTACGAGAACGAGGGCATCGCACGCCATGGCGCCAAACTGGTGACGGCGGTGGCGACGACGAAGGTGCCCAAGATCACCATGCTGGTCGGCGGCTCTTTCGGGGCGGGCAACTACGGCATGGCCGGGCGGGCCTACCAGCCGCGGTTCCTCTGGACCTGGCCGAATTCCCGCATCTCCGTCATGGGCGGCGAGCAGGCGGCGGGCGTTCTGGCGACAGTCAAGCGCGACGGGATCGAACGCTCCGGCGGATCGTGGTCGACGGAGGAGGAGGCGGAGTTCAAGCGCCCCACAATCGAGATGTTCGAGCGCCAGTCGCACCCGCTCTATGCCTCTGCCCGGCTCTGGGACGACGGCATCGTCGATCCGCGCCGCACGCGCGAGGTCCTGGCGCTGAGCCTGTCCGCCGCGCTGAACGCGCCGGTCGAGGAAACGAAGTTCGGCGTGTTCCGGATGTGACCGGTGCCGGGGGTTTCACCCCCGGACCCCCAGGATATTTGCGGCAAGATGAACCAATGACCGCGCCGACACGAGGGAGGACCCCATGTTCGACAAGATACTGATCGCCAACCGGGGCGAGATCGCCTGCCGCGTGATCGAAAGCGCCCGCGCCATGGGCGTGAAGACGGTGGCCGTCTATTCCGATGCCGACGCGGGTGCGCGCCATGTCGCGCTGGCGGACGAGGCGGTGCATATCGGCGGCTCCGCCCCGGCGGAGAGCTATCTGAAGGGCGATGTCATCATCGCCGCCGCGAAGGAGACGGGCGCACAGGGCATTCATCCCGGCTACGGCTTCCTGTCCGAAAATCCCGGTTTCGTGGAGGCGGTGGAGGCCGCCGGTCTGACCTTCATCGGACCAAGCGCGAAGGCGATCCGGGCCATGGGCCTGAAGGACGCGGCCAAGGCGCTGATGGAGAAGGCCGGGGTGCCGGTGGTGCCGGGCTATCACGGGTCGGACCAGTCGGATGCGGTGCTGGTGAAGGCGGCGGAGGAGATCGGTTATCCCGTTCTTATCAAGGCCGTCGCCGGTGGTGGCGGCAAGGGGATGCGGCTGGTGGAGCGGCCCGGCGATTTCGCCGATGCGCTGGCAAGTGCGCGGGGGGAGGCGAAGACCGCTTTCGGCAACCCGGACGTGCTGGTGGAGAAATTCGTCGAGAAGCCGCGCCATATCGAGGTGCAGGTCTTTGGCGACGGCACCCGCGCCGTGCACCTGTTCGAACGGGACTGTTCGCTGCAGCGCCGCCACCAGAAGGTGATCGAGGAAGCCCCGGCACCCGGCATGACAGAAGAGATGCGCGCCGCCATGGGCGCGGCGGCGGTCCGGGCGGCGGAGGCCATCGGTTACAGCGGGGCGGGCACGATCGAGTTCATCGTCGACGGATCGCAAGGCCTGCGGCCGGACGGCTTCTGGTTCATGGAGATGAACACCCGCCTGCAGGTCGAACACCCGGTGACGGAGGCGATCACAGGCGTCGATCTGGTGGAATGGCAGCTGCGTGTTGCCTCCGGGGAGCCGTTGCCCGCGCGGCAGGAGGACCTGACCATCACCGGCCATGCCTTCGAGGCGCGGCTCTATGCCGAAGATGTGCCCGCCGGCTTCCTGCCCGCCACGGGACGCCTGTCTCACCTGGCTTTCCCGGAGGGCGCGCGGGCGGATACCGGCGTGCGCTCCGGCGACGTCATCAGCCCGTTCTATGACCCGATGGTCGCCAAGATCATCACCCACGGGGCGACGCGGGAGATCGCGCTGAAGAAGCTCTCCGCCGCGCTGGATGCGACGCAGGTGGCGGGGACGGTGACGAACCTTGCCTTCCTCGGGGCGCTGGCCGGTCATCCGGGCTTTGGCGCGGGCGATGTGGATACCGGACTGATCGGCCGCGACATCGACACGCTGGCCGCCGCACCCGAGCCGGCGGCGGAGGTTGTGGCCTGGGCCGCGATGGTGGCGCTTGGGCTGGACGGCGTTCCGGACGCGCTCACGGGCTTCAGCCTCTGGGGGGTGCAGGTGCGCCGGCTGGTTCTGACCCGCGACGGGGCGGAGATTGCGATCCGCGTCGCCTCCCACTCCGGGCGGCGGCACGAGATCACGCTGCCCTCGGGCGAAACGGTCGTGGCCGTCTTTGACACGGTCTGGCGGCTGAACGATCGCGCCGCGCCCGCCCACCATCGGACCGGCAACCGGATCACGGTCTTCGCGGGCTACGGGCAGGCCTTTGACCTTGTTGACCCGATCGACCGCGCCGCCGCCGCCGGGGCAGGGGGCAACCTGATCGAGGCGCCCATGCCCGGACTGGTGAAGGTCCTGAGCGCAAAAGCCGGGCAGGAGGTCACGGCGGGCATGCGCCTGGCGGTGCTGGAGGCGATGAAGATGGAACATGCCCTGCTCGCCCCACGTGACGGGGTTGTGGCCGAGGTTCTGGTGGAGGAAGGTGCCCAGGTGGAGGCCGGTGCGCCACTGATCCGCCTGGAGGACGAGGAATGACGACAATACTTCACCATGTACCAGGAGCGCGGTCCTTCCGCATTCTCTGGCTGCTTCAGGAAATGGGCATCACGCCCGAGATCAGGACCTACGCGATCCAGGACGGGTCTCTCCGCCACCCGGACTTCCTGGCCAAGTCCCCTGCGGGCCGGATCCCGGCGCTGGAGATCGACGGAGAGGTGATCTACGAGAGCGGCGCGATCACCGAATACCTATGCGAGACGCGGCCCGAATTCGGATTCGGGCGGGCGCCGGGGCATCCGGAGCGGATCCCTTTCCTGGAAATGATGCACTACGCCGAAACCATCGGGCACCTGATCGGCGGGCTGAACCTGCAGTGGATCTTCCTGCGCAATCCCGAGGACCGGTCCGACACCGTCTGCAAGCTGGATGCCCGCCGCCTGCAGGGCGCCATCGCCCCGATCGAGGCGCTGCTTGGCCGGCAGGATTACATGCTGGCGGGCGGGTTTTCTGCCGCGGACACGATGATGGGCTTCACGCTGACCTCGTCGCAGCGCTATGTCCGGTTCGACCGCTTTCCGAACATCCTCGCCTATCTCGACCGCATGGCGGCGCGGCCCGGGCACAGGGCCGCCAAGGCGCTGGACGGCCCGTCGAACCTGCCCGCCAGGGATTTCTACGAGGTCGGCGCATGATCGTCCTGCACCACTGTCACCAGACCCGGTCGATGCGCGTGCTCTGGCTGCTGCACGAACTGGGCGAACCCTTCACCGTCGTGCCCCACGCCTTCGACAAGTCGCTGAGATCGCCGGAATATCTGTCGGTGTCCCCGGCCGGGCGCGTGCCCTCGGTCGAGATGGACGGAGAGACCTATTTCGAATCCGGCGCGATCCTCGAAATCCTCTGCGAACGCTTCCCGCAGAGGGGGCTGGGTCGTCTGCCCGGCGATCCGGACCGCCCCGACTGGCTGGTCTGGCTGCACTTTGCCGAAACGATCACCCAGCATTCCGCCGCGCTCACGCAGCAGCACATCGCCCTGCGCGACGATTCCATGCGCTCGCCCGTCGTGATGAAGCTGGAGGCCGCGCGGCTGAAGAAATGCTACGCCGCGATCGAGGGGCGTCTTTCCACGCCGGTGGAGAACCGCGACCACCTGTTGACCTCGGGCTTCTCCGCCGCCGACATCGCGGTTGGCCAGGCGGTCTACCTGTCCCGTTTCTTCGCCACGCTCGACGACTTTCCCGAGACGCGGAAATGGTATGACCGGATCACCGCGCGCGACGCCTTCCGTCAGTCCATTCCTGAGCCGGGGCAGGGGATTTACGACAGGGACTTCTACCCGGCATGGGAGGGCTGAGTGGCCGACTACGTGGAGATATTCGAGGTCGGACCCCGCGACGGCCTGCAGAACGAAAAGCGCGACATACCGGTGTCGGAGAAGATCGCGCTGACCGACACCCTGTCGCGCGCCGGGTTCCGCCGGATCGAATGTGCCAGCTTTGTCAGCCCGAAATGGGTCCCGCAGATGGCCGGTTCGGGAGAGGTTCTGGCCGGCATCGCGCGGCCCAGGGGCGTGCGCTTTGCCGCGCTGACCCCGAACATGCGCGGGTTCGAGGATGCCGTGAAGGCGGGCGCGGACGAGGTGGCGATCTTTGGCTCCGCCTCCGAAGGGTTCTCCAGGGCCAATATCAACGCGTCCATCGCGGAAAGCCTGGAACGCTTTGCCCCGGTGGCCGAGGCCGCGATGCAGGAGGGGCTGCCGGTGCGCGGCTATATCTCCTGCGTGACCGACTGCCCCTATGACGGGCGGACGCCTCCGGGGGCGGTGGCACGGGTGGCGGCGGCGCTCCGGGACATGGGGTGCTACGAGATCTCGCTTGGCGACACCATCGGCCAGGCCACGCCCGAGAGCATCACCGCCATGTTGGAGGCGGTGCTGGAGGAGGTTCCCGCCGGGCGGCTGGCCGGTCACTATCACGACACCTCGGGCCGGGCGCTGGACAATATCGAGGCCTCGATCGCCCTTGGCATCAAGGTCTTCGACGCGGCGGTCGGCGGTCTGGGCGGATGCCCCTACGCGCCGGGGGCCGCCGGGAACGTGGCGACGGAGGCGGTGCATGATCGGCTGGTGTCGCTTGGACTCGAGACCGGGCTGGACCGGGAGGTGCTGGTCGAGGCCAGCGCAATGGCACGGGCGATGCGGGGAGCGCCGGGCTGAAGCCCGGCCCGCGGGTCCGGACGGAGGATTTCGCCGCAGGCCGGGCTTCAGCCCGGCACCGGCCTCGCCACTGAAACATGCGCTGCAGACGAGCCGCCCATACCCGTCTTCCAACCGGAAAGGACACCCCATGACCTACGAAACCGTTTCGATCGAAACCGATGACCGTGGTGTCGCGACGCTCTGGCTCGACCGGTCGGACAAGCACAACGCGCTGAACGCGCGGATGATCGGAGAGATTCACGCCGCCGCCGAAGCGCTCGGCTCGGACCCGGCGGTGCGCGTCGTCATCCTCGCGGCAAAAGGGCGCAGCTTCTGCGCCGGCGGCGATCTTGGCTGGATGCGGGATCAGTTCGACGCGACGCCCGCCGCGCGGATGGAGCAGGCGGGGGCGCTGGCCTACATGCTTCAGGCGCTGAACCTGATGCCCAAGCCGCTGATCGGCCGGGTACAGGGCAATGCCTTCGGCGGCGGGGTCGGCATGGCCGCCGTCTGCGATTCCGCCATCGGCACGACCGCCGTCACCATGGCCCTGACGGAGACCCGGCTTGGCCTGATCCCCGCCACTATCGGCCCTTACGTCGCGGCAAGGATGGGAGAGGCCAACGCCCGCCGCGTCTTCATGTCCGGCCGCCCCTTCAAGGGCCCTGAGGCGGTGGAGTTGGGCCTGCTGTCCCGCGCCGTGGATCCCGACGACCTGGACGCGGCGGTGGAGGCCGAGGTCGCCCCCTATCTTCAGACCGCGCCCGCTGCCGTGGCCCGCGCCAAGGCCTTGCTGCGCCATCTCGGACCGCCGATCACGGAGGAGATCATCCGCCATTCCATCGGCGAACTGGCCGCCTGCTGGGAGGGCACGGAGGCCCCCGAGGGCATCGCCGCCTTCTTCGACAAGGCCAAGCCGTCGTGGCAGTCCTGACCCCTGCGGCACGGATGCTGCAGCGCGGTAATTCCTGAGTCTTTCACTTGGGTAACGCTTCGTTTACCCCCTTGAATCTAAACGAGGAAGCCACCGGGCCGCAAACGCGCATCCGCAGCATCGGGAATGGTGAAATTGTCTGCCTTCGGTTGACCCTGACATGGGCGGAGAGTAAACCGCTCACAGCCTGTGACAGCGCCGCCCGCGGCCTGTCCCGCCCACTGGAAAGGAGCCACCCGCGTGGAAGTGATGCTCAGGGAATACCTTCCCATCCTCGTTTTCCTTGCCGTCGGTATCGGACTGGGCCTTGTTTTCATCGTCGCCGCCCTCGTCATCGCGGTCCGCAACCCGGACCCGGAGAAGGTGTCGGCCTATGAATGCGGGTTCAACGCCTTCGACGATGCCCGGATGAAGTTCGACGTGCGCTTCTACCTCGTCTCGATCCTGTTCATCATCTTCGACCTGGAAATCGCGATGCTCTTCCCCTGGGCGGTGGCCTTCAAGGACATCTCCATGGTCGGCTTCTGGTCGATGATGGTCTTCCTTGCGGTGCTGACGATCGGCTTCGCCTACGAATGGAAGAAAGGGGCGCTGGAATGGCAGTGAACGATCAGCCGCGCGTGACCGAGGTGCAGGGTGACGGGCTCCAGTCCGACCGCATCAAGTCCGGCCCCTCCGCGCTGGCGCCCTATGGCGCGAACACCGCAGGCGGCGACAAGGAACATGCGACGCAGGCCCTGAACCGCGAACTCCAGGACAAGGGCTTCCTGCTGACCTCGACCGAAGATCTCATCAACTGGGCGCGCACCGGCTCGCTTCACTGGATGACCTTCGGGCTCGCCTGCTGCGCGGTGGAGATGATGCACACCTCCATGCCGCGCTACGACGCCGAACGCTTCGGGATCGCACCGCGCGCCTCCCCGCGCCAGTCCGACGTGATGATCGTCGCCGGCACGCTGACCAACAAGATGGCCCCCGCGCTGCGCAAGGTCTACGACCAGATGCCGGAACCGCGCTACGTGATCTCCATGGGCTCCTGCGCCAACGGCGGCGGCTACTATCACTACAGCTATTCCGTGGTCCGTGGCTGCGACCGGATCGTCCCGGTCGACATCTACGTCCCCGGCTGCCCCCCGACGGCCGAGGCGCTGCTGTATGGTATCATGCAGCTCGCCCGGAAAATCCGCCGCACCGGCACGATCACGAGGTAACGGCACATGGACGAACTTGGCGCCCATATCGAACTGAAACGACCGGACTGCGTACTGGGCTACGAGATCACGCTCGGAGAGCTGACGGTGGATGTCACCCCCGCCAACATCTCTGCCTTCGTCGAATTCCTGCGCACCGACTCCGCCTGCCGCTTCTCCACCCTCGTCGACATCACGGCGGTGGACTATCCCGACCGGGCCAAGCGGTTCGACGTGATCTACCACTTCCTGTCGATGTACCAGAACCAGCGCATCCGCCTGCGCGTCTCGGTCCGCGAGGACGAACTGGTCCCCACCATCACCGACGTCCACCCGAGCGCGAACTGGTTCGAGCGGGAGGTGTTCGACATGTTCGGCATCATCTTCTCGGGCCACCCCGACCTGCGCCGCCTGCTGACCGACTACGGCTTCCGGGGCTACCCGCTGCGCAAGGATTTCCCGACCACCGGATACACCGAGGTCCGCTATGACGAGGCCGCCAAGCGCGTCGTCTACGAACCCGTGAAGCTGGTGCAGGAATACCGCCAGTTCGATTTCATGTCCCCCTGGGAAGGCGCGAAATACGTGCTTCCGGGGGATGAGAAGAAGGAAGCCCAGAAATGATGGACGGCACGAACCAGTTCGGCGACGCCCAGACGGGCGAGCAGAAGATCCGCAACTTCAACATCAACTTCGGCCCGCAGCACCCTGCGGCGCACGGCGTGCTCCGCCTGGTGCTGGAGCTTGACGGCGAGGTGGTGGAGCGCTGCGACCCCCATGTCGGCCTGCTCCACCGCGGCACCGAAAAGCTGATGGAGAGCCGGACCTACCTCCAGAATCTGCCTTATCTCGACCGGCTCGATTACGTGGCGCCGATGAACCAGGAACATGCCTGGTGTCTCGCCATCGAAAAGCTGACCGGCACGCCCGTGCCGCGCCGCGCCTCGCTGATCCGGGTGCTCTTTTCGGAAATCGGGCGCATCCTGAACCACCTGATGAACGTCACAACGCAGGCGATGGACGTCGGCGCGCTGACCCCTCCGCTCTGGGGGTTCGAGCATCGCGAAGAACTGATGATCTTCTACGAACGGGCCTGCGGCGCGCGGCTTCACGCGGCCTATTTCCGCCCCGGCGGCGTGCATCAGGACCTGACGCCCAAGCTGCTTGACGATATCGAGGAATGGACCGGCCGCTTCCTGTCCTTCATCGATGACCTGGGCAACCTGCTGACGGAAAACCGCATCTTCAAGCAGCGCAACGTCGACATCGGCATCGTGACCGAGGAAGACATCCAGAACTACGGCTTCTCGGGCGTGATGGTGCGCGGATCGGGCTTCGCATGGGACCTGCGCCGTGCCCAGCCCTACGAATGCTACGACGAGTTCGACTTCCAGATCCCCGTGGGCAAGAACGGCGACTGCTACGACCGTTACCTCTGCCGCGTGGAGGAGATGCGCCAGTCGACCGCCATCATCCTGCAATGCCTTGAGAAATTGCGCGCGCCGGAAGGGCAGGGGGATATCCTTGCCCGTGGCAAGATTACCCCGCCGAAACGCGGTGAGATGAAGACCTCGATGGAGGCGCTGATCCACCACTTCAAGCTTTATACCGAGGGCTTTAAGGTGCCCGCCGGTCAGGTCTATGCCTGTGTTGAGGCCCCCAAGGGTGAATTCGGCGTCTACATCGTTTCGGACGGCTCCAACAAACCCTACCGCGCCAAGCTGCGCGCGCCGGGTTATCCGCACCTTGCCGCCATCGATCACATCGCCAGCGGCCACCAGTTGGCCGACGTCGCCGCGATCATCGGCACGCTCGACATCGTGTTCGGGGAAATCGACCGGTGAGAAGCCTGTTGACCGCAGCCCTCCTGATCGTGCCGGGCATCGCGCAGGCCGACTGGCTGTCGAAGCAGCCGAAGTCGAGCGCGCTTCACGGCACGGTCAAGACCGTGGCCGAAAGCGGATGCACCGTCTCCGCCGCCCAGTGGGACCGGATCTATGCCGATCACGGCGGCACCGAACGCGCCGGGGATTACGACCTGCTCCAGCTCTTTACCGAGGGCAAGGTCAGGTCGAACGACGCGGGCGGGCATGTCACTCTGGTCGGTCTCGCCGGCTGTTGAAATCAAGACCCGGCGGACCGACCGCCGGACGGAAACTGGAGAAAGCGCCGATGAAGCGTGCGTCGAACATCCTAACCGCAGCCGTGGCCCTTGCCGCGCTGAGCGCCTGCGCCATGCCGCCCCAGGGCGCGCCCGCCGACGCGGTCACCGCCTATGACGCCGCCGTCGCCTCCGTCGGGTGCAACCTGCGCAGCGAGAAGGATTACCTGCCGATCGAGATCCAGACCGGCATGACCCGCGAACAGGTGCTGGAGATGACAACATACAAGCTGGCCAACAAGCAGGCCGTGAAGCTTGAGGACGGCTCCGTGCAACTCAAGACGGGGGCCTGTGCCTGATGCTGCGCCGACTGCACAAAGAGCAACCCGAAAGCTTTGCCTTCACGCCCGCCAACCAGACCTGGGCCGAAGCGCAGATCACCAAGTATCCCGAGGGGCGTCAGGCCTCGGCCATCATCCCGCTGCTGTGGCGTGCGCAGGAACAGGAAGGCTGGCTGACCCGCCCCGCGATCGAACATATCGCGGCGATGCTGGACATGGCCTATATCCGCGCTCTCGAAGTCGCAACGTTCTACTTCATGTTCCAACTGCAGCCGGTCGGCTCGGTCGCGCATATCCAGATCTGCGGCACCACCTCCTGCATGATCTGCGGGGCAGAGGACCTGATCGGCGTCTGCCAGGAGATGATCGCGCCCAAGGCGCATGCGCTCTCCGAAGACGGCAAGTTCTCCTGGGAAGAGGTCGAATGCCTCGGCGCCTGCGCCAACGCGCCCATGGCCCAGATCGGCAAGGATTATTACGAGGACCTCACCGCCGACCGTCTGCGCGAGATCCTGACCCAGCTTGGCAAGGGCGAGGTCCCTGTGCCCGGCCCGCAGAACGGCCGCTATGCCGCCGAACCGCTCAAGGGCCTGACCTCGCTGACGGAATATGACAGCGGCCGGACGCAGTACAACGCCTCCGTCGCGCTGGCGACCGACATCGGCGACACGGTGAAGCGCATCGACGGGACCGAGGTGCCGTTGCTCACCCCGTGGCAGAACAAGGGCAAGCCGTCGAAATCCGGCGCCTCCGGTTCCTCCAAGGTGAGCGAGGCGGTTGCGGCGAAGAAGGCCAAGGCCACCGAACCGAAACCCGCGAAGGGTGAGCCCGCCGACAAGACCGGCGTGTCGGTGCAGGAGGCCAGGGCGACCTCCGATGCGAAGCCGCGCTCCAAGGACGAACCCGCCGGGGCAGGGGCCGACGGCACCGATGATCCTGTATCGCCGAAGGCGGCGAAACCCGCCGCGAAACCTGCCCGCAAGTCCAAGGGCGGCTATGCCGAAAAACCCTCTGACGACGCTATGGCGCAGGCCGTCAGGGCAGCCGAAGGCCCGGCTTCCGTCACCGCGTCGACGGGTGAAGGCACCCAGCCCCGCGCCCTGAAAGGCGCGCTGGACGACCAGCCCGACAACCTGAAGCTCATCAAGGGGATCGGCCCGGCGCTGGAAGAGATGTGCCACGACCTCGGCATCTACCATTTCGCGCAGATCGCGATGTGGGGCGGGGACGAACTGGCGTGGATCGACCAGCATCTGAACGGCTTCAAGGGCCGCGCCAGCCGTGACAACTGGATCGACCAGGCAAAGATCCTCGCCGGTGGCGGGATGACCGAATTTGCAAGTCGCGTGGAAAAAGGCGACGTTTACAAGTGATGACCGACGTTTAGGGGGACAAGGACCATGACCGGGAACTGCAAGCTGTTCTGCTGGATCGCCGCTGCAATAGCGGGGCTGATCCTGTGGCTGGGCATCATCGGAGGCTTCTGGGGCTTCGTGATCGGTGCGGTCGCGGCTGTTGTGCTGGGCTGGCTGCTGGTCACCTATGTCTGCAAGGCGGATGACCTGTCTGCCTCCGCCCCCGCCGGATCGTCGCAGTCGCCCGATGCTGTCGCCGCACCGCCTGCCGCCCCCGCACCGGGTGCGAGCCCCGCGCCGGTCGCCGCGCCCATGGCAGGTGCCGCCGCCACGACGCCCGCAACAGCCGAAGCCGATCGCCCGGCCAACGCCGGTGCGGCAACCGCAGCCCCTGCGCCTGCAGCGGCCCCGGTGACCGGCACCGCCGCCACCGACGCGCCCGCCGCCGAACCGGTCGCTGTGGCGCCGGCCCCGGCGGCACCTGCGACGGAAACCGTCACCGAACCCGCCGCGCCGATTGCCGACGAAAACGCCACCAACACTGCCAACGTCGCCGCCCCCCTCGCCGGGGCCGATGCGGGCGAGGGCACCCGCCCTTCCGGCCTGACGGCGCCGCGGGACGGCGGGGCCGACGACCTCAAGAAGATCAAGGGCGTCGGGCCGAAGCTGGAGATCATGCTGAACGAGATGGGCTTTTACCATTTCGACCAGATCGCCGGGTGGAGCGCGGATGAAATCGCCTGGGTCGACCAGAACCTGAAGGGGTTCAAGGGCCGCGCGACCCGCGACAGCTGGATCGACCAGGCTGCCACGCTGGCCACTGGCGGCGATACGGAGTTTTCCAAGCGCGTCGACAAGGGCGGCGTGTACTGAGGAACGTTGACTGAGACCGGGGATGACGAAACAGGACGACGCAATCGCGAGGAAGGGCCGGATGCTGGCGCTTGTCGTTGCCGGGGCCATGGTGCTCTGGATCGGCGGGCAGGCCCTGCGCTCCGCGCTGGACATGCCGCTGCGTTACGCCTTCCTCATTGATTTCATGGCCATCGCCGCCTTTGTCTGGGCGCTGGTCGTAGCCACGCAGGTCTGGCGCGCGCGTCAGCAGAGCCGGGACCAAGAAGGGTAGAGCATGCTCAAGGATCAGGACCGCATCTTCACCAACATCTACGGGATGCACGACCGCACGCTGAAGGGCGCGCAGGCCCGTGGTCACTGGGACGGCACGGCCGGTATCATCGCCAAGGGCCGCGACTGGATCGTGGAGCAGATGAAGGCCTCCGGTCTGCGCGGCCGCGGCGGCGCGGGCTTTCCGACGGGGCTCAAGTGGTCCTTCATGCCCAAGGAAAGTGACGGCCGCCCCGCCTATCTGGTGGTCAACGCCGACGAATCCGAACCCGGCACCTGCAAGGACCGGGAGATCATGCGCCACGATCCGCACACGCTGATCGAAGGCTGCCTGATCGCGTCCTTCGCGATGAATGCCCACGCCTGCTACATCTACATCCGCGGCGAATATATCCGCGAGCGCGAGGCCCTGCAGGCCGCCATCGACGAATGCTACGACGCCGGTCTTCTGGGCCCGAATGCCGCCAAGTCGGGCTGGGACTTCGACCTCTACCTGCACCACGGGGCAGGGGCCTATATCTGCGGTGAGGAAACCGCCCTGCTGGAATCGCTCGAAGGCCGCAAGGGCATGCCCCGGATGAAGCCGCCGTTCCCGGCCGGCGCTGGCCTTTACGGCTGCCCGACCACGGTGAACAATGTCGAATCCATCGCCGTCGCCCCCACGATCCTGCGGCGCGGGCCTGAGTGGTTCTCCTCCTTCGGGCGGGCGAACAACGCGGGCACCAAGCTGTTCGCGGTCTCAGGCCACGTCAACAACCCCTGCGTGGTGGAAGAGGCCATGTCGATCACGTTCGAAGAGCTGATCGAAAAGCATTGCGGCGGCATCCGCGGCGGCTGGGACAACCTGCTGGCCGTGATCCCCGGCGGTTCCTCAGTCCCCTGCGTGCGCGGGGAAAAGATGAAGGACGCCATCATGGACTTCGACTACCTGCGCGGCGAACTGGGCTCCGGCCTCGGTACGGCGGCGGTGATCGTGATGGACAAGCAGACCGACATCATCAAGGCGATCTGGCGGCTGGCGAAGTTCTACAAGCACGAGAGCTGCGGCCAGTGCACCCCCTGCCGCGAAGGCACCGGCTGGATGATGCGGGTGATGGAACGCCTGGTGAAAGGCGAGGCCGCGGTCGAGGAAATCGACATGCTCTTCGACGTTACCAAGCAGGTCGAAGGCCACACGATCTGCGCCCTCGGCGACGCGGCCGCCTGGCCGATCCAGGGCCTGATCCGAAACTTCCGCGACGTGATCGAGGACCGCATCAAGATCAAGCGGGGCGGCACGGCCGTTCTGGCGGCGGAGTAAGCCTTGATCCGTTTCGCGCATATCCTGACCGCGCTGGCGCTGCTGTCCGCCTGTTCGCCCAGTTCCGTCCGGGACAGCTGGGTCAACCGGGTTGGCGGCAACACGCTGGTGGCGGTGCAGGGGACGTCCTACAACGCGACCTTCCTGCCGCTCGCCGCGCCTCCGGGGCGTGAGGCCGATGCCTGGGTCTTCGGCCCGAACGATTCCGTGCCCTTCACGATGGAGGAGGGCGGCATCCCGGCCATCCAGATCTCCCGCGCCGACGGCACGCCGATGACCCGCGCGGATCATCCGCTGGCCGTCGCCGCCGCCAATCAGGGCTGTGTCGACCGCCCCGGCTGGACCACCGCCAAAGCCACGGCGCTGGCCCGCAACCTGCCGGGCACCAAGCCGAACGACCACAAGGGCACCGGCTATCTCTACAAGGGCGCCTGGACGCTTCTGGGGGTGTGCCAGTGAGTCTGCCTTTGAGTGTTCCCGTGACGACGTTTGCCCGAACCCACATCGCGGCCCGTGCCGCCCATGACTTCGGAGATGCGGCATGACTCGCGCCCTGATCCTTGCCCTTGTCGCGCTTACCGTGCTGTCGGCCTGCAATCGGGGGCCCGGCAAGCAGCGGCTCTGGGGGCAGCGCATGGTGTTCGACGGGCAGGTGTTCCGGTCCAAGGCATCGGGCGACAAGGCAGACCGCGCGCAGTTCGCCGTGCAGGTCAACGACGCCGGCAAGAGCCTCGCCGGAGCCCGCGAAGCCGCCCGTCACCGCGCCAACGAATACTGCATCCGCCAGTTCGGACGGTCCGATCATACCCTGGCGACGGACCTCGATACCGAGGACGCGCTGCTGCCGCTGGTGAACGGCGATCTCGTCGTGCGGGGGGAGTGTGCCGGATGGTAACCCTGTTCGCAGCCCGGAGCGCGTCGGAATGAGCGGATTTGCCTCATATCAACCGATTGCGGAGGCATGTTATTGCATGACAAGCCCCTCCGGACCCATCTGCGGCGCAGATGGGCAGGCCGCCGTGGCCCGCCCGCGCCGCAAGAACGGGAGACCCGCATGCGCCTGAAGACCACCGCCACCCTGCTTGGCCTGATCCTGTCCCTGACCGCGACCGCCAGCGCCGCCAAGACGCCGCTGCGCGAGGTCGCCGCGATTGACAACCAGATGTTCGCCGTCGCGATGGCGATCGAGATCAGCGACAATTGCAACGACATCAGGCCGCGCACCGTGAAGGGGCTGGCCTTTCTCTGGGACCTCGCCGGGCAGGCGAAGTCCATGGGCTATACCGAGGCCGAGATCGACGCCTACCGCAAGAGCGACGCGGAAAAGGCCCGGATGCGCGCGAGGGGCGAAGCCTACATGCGTGACAAGGGGCTGGATCCGAAGAAGAAGGAAGACCTGTGCAAGCTGGGACGGATGGAAATGGCCGCCTCCAGCCAGATCGGATCCTTCCTGAAGTAGACCAATTCAGCCCCGGTGCGCGCCACGCGCCGGGGCCCGAGACAAGCGCCGGACCCCCGGCAGAGCGACGAAGAGCGAGAGACCATGTCTGACCTGCGCAAGATCATCATCGACGATCAGGAGATCGAGGTCGATCCCAAGCTCACCCTGATCCAGGCCTGCGAACAGGCGGGGATCGAGGTGCCGCGCTTCTGCTATCACGAACGGCTCTCCATCGCCGGCAACTGCCGCATGTGCCTGGTGGAGGTCGTCGGCGGCCCGCCGAAGCCCGCCGCCTCCTGCGCCATGCAGGTGCGCGACCTGCGCCCCGGCCCCGAGGGCGCGCCGCCGGTCATCAAGACCAACAGCCCGATGGTGAAGAAGGCCCGCGAGGGGGTGATGGAGTTCCTGCTCATCAACCACCCGCTCGACTGCCCGATCTGCGATCAGGGCGGGGAATGCGACCTGCAGGACCAGGCGATGGCCTATGGCGTCGACTTCTCGCGCTACCGCGAACCCAAGCGGGCGTCCGATGACCTGAACCTCGGTCCGCTGGTCGAAACCCACATGACGCGCTGCATCTCATGCACCCGCTGCGTGCGTTTCACGACCGAGGTCGCGGGCATCACCCAGATGGGCCAGACCGGGCGCGGCGAGGATGCGGAGATCACCTCCTACCTCAACCAGACGCTCGATTCCGAACTGCAGGGCAACATCATCGACCTCTGCCCGGTCGGTGCGCTGGTCTCCAAGCCCTATGCCTTCACCGCGCGTCCCTGGGAACTGACCAAGACGGAAACCATCGATGTGATGGACGCGCTCGGCTCCAACATTCGCGTGGACACCAAGGGTCGCGAGGTCATGCGCATCCTGCCCCGCAACCATGACGGCGTGAACGAGGAGTGGATCTCCGACAAGACCCGTTTCGTCTGGGACGGCCTACGCCGCCAACGGCTTGATAAACCTTACGTTCGTGAGAACGGCAAGCTGCGCCCCGCCACCTGGCCGGAAGCTCTGGGCAAGGCTGCCGAGGCGATGAAGGGCAAGAAGGTTGCGGGCCTGATCGGCGATCTCGCCCCCGTGGAAGCCGCCTTTGCGCTGAAACAGCTGGTCGAAGGCCTTGGCGGCACTGTCGAATGCCGCACTGACGGCGCGAAATTGCCAATTGGCAATCGCTCCGCCTATGTCGGCACCGCACGGATCGAGGATATCGACGCCGCCAACGGCATCCTGCTGATCGGCACCAATCCCCGCGCCGAAGCGCCCGTGCTGAACGCCCGCATCCGCAAGGCCTGGCTGAACGGCGCAACTGTCGGGGTGATCGGCGAGGCGGCTGACCTGACCTATGACACCCACCACTTCGGCAGCGACCGCAAGGCTCTGTCCGAGCACGTCAAGGTTGCGAAATCGGAACCTGTCGGCGAAGGCGAACGCGGCGTGGTCATCGTCGGGCAGGGCGCCATCCGCGAAGCCGACGGCGAGGCCGTTCTGGCCGCCGCCATGGAAATCGCCGCCGCCCGTCAGGCCAAGCTGCTGGTGCTGCACACCGCCGCCTCCCGCGTCGGCGCGATGGATGTAGGCGCCGTGACCGAGGGCGGGATGAAGGCCGCCATCGAAGGGGCAGAGGTCATCTACAACCTCGGCGCCGACGAGGTCGAAATCGCCGCCGGCGCGACGGTGATCTACCAGGGCAGCCACGGCGACCGCGGCGCGCATCGCGCCGACATCATCCTGCCGGGTGCCGCCTATACCGAAGAAAACGGCCTGTTCGTGAACACCGAGGGTCGCCCGCAGCTTGCCCTGCGCGCCGGTTTCGCCCCTGGCGAGGCGAAGGAGAACTGGGCCATCCTGCGCGCCCTGTCCGCCGAGACCGGAGAGGCGCTGCCCTACGACAGCCTCGCGCAGCTGCGCACCGCGCTCATCAAGGCTGTTCCGCACCTCAAGGGCATCGACAAGGTCGCGGAAAACGACTGGACACCGATGCCTGCCGCGAGCCTCGGCGACGCGACCTTCGCCCCGGCGGTGAAGGATCACTACCTGACCAACCCGATCGCCCGCGCCTCCTCCATCATGGCGGAACTCTCCGCCAACGTGGCGGCCCGCAACGCTCCGAAGGTCGCGGCTGAGTGATCCGTTTCGCCCTCATAACAACGGCGGGCCTGCTGGCCGCCTGCACCGCGGGACAGGAGGTCACGCGCGCCGCGCCGCTGCGCACCGCCCCTCCGGCCACGGCAAGTTACGAGGGCATCGAGACACGGCTGCTGGACAACGATCTGGTCGCCTTTCACGTCAAGATGCGCGGCGCGACCTCGCCTGATGACGTGACCGACTATGCCGAATGCGCCGCGGCGCAGTACACGCTGATCCGGGGCTTTGGATTCGCGCGGCATTTGCGCACAAAAACTGCCGAAGTCTCTGGCCTCTGGCAGGCAGATGCGATTTATACCATCTCGGCGGCCATCCCCGCCGGATTTCGCACGATCGACGCCGAAGTGACGGTGGAGAACTGCAAGATCAACGGAATACCCACGGTGTGAGGACCAATGGCTGACTTCTTTACCACTCACCCCCTAGGCATCCTGCTCCTGACACTCGGTCAGGTCCTGCTGCTGGTGGTCCCGCTCTTGATCGCGCTGGCATTCCTGCTTTACGCCGACCGCAAGATCTGGGCCGCCGTGCAGCTGCGCAAGGGGCCGAACGTGGTCGGGGCCTTCGGTCTGCTCCAGTCCTTCGCCGACTTCGGCAAGTACATCACCAAAGAGGTCATCGTACCGGCAGGCGCGGACAAGTTCGTCTTCTTCCTCGCCCCGATGCTGTCCTTCACGCTGGCCCTGATCGCCTGGGCGGTGATCCCGTTCAACCCGACCTGGGTCGTGTCGGACATCAACGTGGCGATCCTCTACGTCATGGCGATCTCCTCGCTCGAGGTCTATGGCGTGATCATGGGGGGCTGGGCGTCGAACTCCAAATACCCGTTCCTTGGTTCGCTGCGGTCCGCCGCGCAGATGATCTCCTACGAGGTCTCGCTCGGCCTCATCATCATCGGGGTGATCATCACCACCGGCTCGATGAACTTCGGCGACATCGTCATGGCGCAGGACGGACGCTTCGGCATCTTCTCCTGGTACTGGCTGCCGCATTTCCCGATGCTCTTCCTCTTCCTGATCTCGGCCATGGCGGAAACCAACCGCCCGCCCTTCGACCTGCCGGAAGCGGAATCCGAACTCGTCGCGGGCTATCAGGTGGAATACTCCTCCACCCCCTTCCTGCTGTTCATGATCGGCGAATATTTTGCCATCGTGCTGATGTGCGCCCTGACCGCGCTGCTGTTCTTCGGCGGCTGGCTGTCCCCGATCCCGGGCCTGCCAGACGGGTTCCTGTGGTTCCTGCTGAAGATCGTCGTCGTGTTCTTCGTCTTCGCCCTGACAAAGGCCGTGGTGCCGCGCTACCGCTACGACCAGCTGATGCGGATCGGCTGGAAGGTGTTCCTGCCGCTGTCGCTCGTCTGGGTGGTGATCGTTGCCTTCCTTGCGAAATTCGAACTCTTCGGCGGGGCGTATGCCCGCTGGATGATCGGAGGCTGATATGACCCAGATCGACTATACCCGCGCCGCGAAGTACTTCCTGCTGATGGATGTCTGGCAGGGGTTCAAGATGGGCATGAAGTACTTCTTCAAGCCCAAGGCTACCGTGAACTATCCGCACGAAAAGGGCCCGCTCTCCCCGCGCTTCCGCGGTGAGCACGCCCTGCGCCGCTATCCGAACGGGGAAGAGCGCTGCATCGCCTGCAAGCTTTGCGAGGCGATCTGCCCCGCGCAGGCCATCACCATCGACGCCGAACCGCGCGAGGACGGCTCCCGCCGCACCACGCGCTACGACATCGACATGACCAAGTGCATCTACTGCGGCTTCTGTCAGGAGGCCTGCCCGGTCGATGCCATCGTCGAGGGGCCGAACTTCGAATTCGCGACCGAAACGCGCGAGGAACTTTTCTACGACAAGGCCAAGCTGCTCGCCAACGGCGAGAGATGGGAAGCCGAGATCGCCCGCAACCTCGAACTGGACGCACCCTACCGATGAGCCTTTCCGGCTGGATATCCCGCCTCACCGGCGGACCGGGCCCGAAGCTTCCGGATCCCGGCGCGGCCCTGGCCGAACCGGTGCCGGAGGTCGTGCGGCCCGAGATGTTCCGCGAATTCCAGCTGCGCCTGGGCCGTCTGAAACCTGTGACGACCATGGGCATCGTCGGCTACGATGCCGGCGGTCCCGTTTCGATGGTCGAGACGGTGGACGGGCAGAGCTTTGTCACCACCGAACTCTGCGACCGGACCGAGCGCGCACGAAGCAGGGAAGGCCAAAGGTACGAGCTTGCACTCCATGGCCGTGTCCCCGCTGACTGGGCGCAAGAGGCTTTGACCTTACTTGCCCGCTATTTCGAAACCGTTCCGGTCGGCGACAACGAAGCGGTCGGCATTCCGGCGATCGGCGACCACGGCGCGGTTCAGGGTCTGGTGTCGCTGATGCCCTCCGGCGTCGAGGGGCAGGCCTTCTACGTCGTCAGCATCCTGGAAGGAACCCGGCAGAGCGGAGGGTACGCCGCATGAGCGACGCAAAGACTCCGTTCGAACTGATGATGGCGCAGGCGCAGGAGATGGTGAAAGCCATGAACCCCGCGCTGGAAACCTTCACGCCCAAGGGGTTCGACAGCCTCTGGCCGACGATGCCCAAGGAGTGGATGGAAATGGCCTTTGGCAACGCGGTCAACAAGGACGGGCTGGATGCTAAGACCCGCCTGTTCCTGACCCTTGCCGGGCTGACCATGCAGGGCGCGCAGGCCGAGGCGCAGATCCGCATGACCGTCCGCCACCTGCTGGAAGCGGGCGCGAAAAAGCAGGAAATCGGCGAATGCATCGCGCAGATGTCAATGTTTGCCGGTATCCCGGCCATGACCCGCGCCGGAGAAATCGCGAACGACGTGATGAAGGATCACGACGCCGCGTCCAAAGGAGAAGAAGAGGAATGACCGTCACAGCCCTGGCCTTCTACCTGTTCGCCGTCTCGACCCTCGTGGGCGGGCTCTTCACCGTGGTCAGCCGCAACCCGGTGCATTCGGTGCTCTGGCTGATCCTGGCCTTCCTCTCCTCCGCCGGGCTGTTTGTCCTGCTTGGGGCGGAATTCGTCGCGATGCTGCTCATCATCGTCTACGTCGGCGCGGTGGCGGTGCTGTTCCTCTTCGTGGTGATGATGCTCGACATCGACTTCTCCGCGCTGAAGGCCGAAATGGCGAAGTACATGCCGCTGGCCCTGCTGATCGGGGTGATCCTGCTGATGCAGTTCGGCCTCGCCTACGGGTCCTGGGAGGCGTCGGAAATGGCCGAGGGCAACCGCCTTGCGGTCATGCCCGAGGGGACCAATACCGGCGGGCTCGGCCTGCTGATCTACGACCGTTACTTCCTGCTGTTCCAGCTGGCGGGCCTTGTCCTGCTGGTTGCGATGATCGGGGCCATCGTGCTGACCCTGCGCCACCGCACCGACGTCAAGCGACAAAACGTGCTTGCCCAGATGTGGCGCGACCCGGCCAAGGCGATGGAACTGAAGGACGTCAAGCCGGGGCAGGGGCTGTGATGCCGATAGCAAGCTGGATCGCAGTCTCCATCAGCGGGGTCATTCCCGCCGCCATGATGGTCGAACGCCGCATGGGGTTCCGGGGGGTCGTGTCGCCGCTGATCCTCACCGCGGGCGTCGTGACCGCGGGCCTGATCGGCATCTTCGGGTAGGGGCGGGGCATGAGCGACTTTTTCGCCTTTCTCTTCTCGCCCGCCGGACTGGTTGCCTATGGCGCCTTCTGGGTGGTGAAGATCATCGCCGGGGCCTGGGCAATCCGGCAGATCCTGACGCTGCTGCCGGAACGCACGCGCGGATGGACGGAATACCAGCTGACCCGGATTGGTCTGCTGCGACGCAAGGGCCCCCTGGGCTGAACAGACCGATTGGCCGCCACGGCCGACGGACACCAAGGCCGCAAAGGCCGACGAGACGAAGACAGACGGGCAACGCCCGGAGGGACATGGGATGATCGGGATCGAACACTATCTGACGGTGGCGGCGACGCTTTTCGTCATCGGCATCTTCGGGCTTTTCCTGAACCGGAAGAACATCATCATCCTGCTGATGAGCATCGAGCTGATGCTTCTCGCGGTGAACATCAACCTGGTCGCTTTCTCCTCTTTCCTCGGGGATCTGGCGGGACAGGTCTTCACCCTCTTCGTGCTGACCGTCGCCGCCGCGGAGGCTGCGATCGGTCTCGCCATCCTCGTCTGCTTCTTCCGCAACCGCGGCACCATCGCGGTCGAAGACGTCAACGTGATGAAGGGCTGAGGATGCGGCACGCGCAGACATATGCGCCCCTGATGGCCCCCATGCTGGCCGCGGCGGCATTGGCCGCGCCCGCGCAGGCCTGCGATGCCCCGCTGTACGACCCGAAGTGGCGGGACGGCCCTATCCGGGTCGCGGCCGACTGCAGCTTTACCGATGCGGACGAATTTCCCGGCCAGACGATTTCCGCGTCGCGTGCGCAGGCCATCGGCAACGGGCTGCTCGGCCAGGTCGTCACGGTCTACCAGGCCTGCGGCATCTACCAGACCCTGATGGTCGTCGACTGCAACACGACGGAAACCCTGATGATCGAGGCGCCGGAGGGCAATCCGCCGGTCAGCTTCGGCGGATCGAACAACCGCGAGATCAAGGACCTCTATGCGCCGCGCGGCAAACTGCAGCTGCGCAAGACCGACACCGTGCCCCGCCTGCAGTCCCGTGCGGCCTCCCATGGCTACGAGACGACGACGGATGTCGCGGGACGGATTGCGCAGATGAAGTCACGCAACCGCTACAACCCCTTCTGCGGCTGCGCGCTGTTCCACCCTGACAGCGCCGGCGCGGAAAGAGCCAAGACCAATGCAACGGGCCGACCCGTGAAGAAAGGCTGAACCGATGCTCCAGATCATTCTCTTCGGACCTCTGCTCGGCGCGATCATCGCGGGCTTCGGCTGGCGTCTCATCTCAATCCGCGGGGCACAGTGGGTCACGACCGGGCTGCTGTTCCTGTCCTGCTTCCTGAGCTGGGTGACATTCCTCACCACCCCGGACACCGTACAGCACATCGAACTGCTGCGCTGGATCGAATCCGGGTCGCTCTCGACCTCCTGGGGGATCCGGCTGGACCGGCTGACCTCGACCATGCTGATCGTGGTCACGACGGTCTCCGCGCTCGTCCACCTCTACAGCTTCGGCTACATGGCCCATGACGACAACTTCAAGGAGGGAGAGGAGAGCTACCGCGCCCGCTTCTTCGCCTACCTGTCGTTCTTCACTTTCGCCATGCTGATGCTGGTGACCTCGGACAACCTCGTCCAGATGTTCTTCGGCTGGGAAGGGGTGGGCGTCGCCTCCTACCTGCTGATCGGCTTCTACTACCGCAAGCCCTCGGCCAACGCCGCCGCCATGAAGGCCTTCGTGGTCAACCGGGTCGGCGACTTCGGCTTCGCGCTCGGCATCTTCGGGCTCTACTACATGACCGACAGCATCATTCTGGACGACATCTTCGCAGATGCGTCGCGGCTGGCGGGCATGAACCTGCAGTTCCTGTCGTGGTCCTTCGACGCGACCGAGATCCTGGTGCTGCTGCTTTTCATAGGGGCCATGGGCAAGTCGGCGCAACTGCTGCTGCACACCTGGCTTCCGGACGCGATGGAAGGCCCGACCCCTGTGTCGGCGCTGATCCACGCGGCGACCATGGTGACGGCGGGGGTCTTCATGATCTGCCGCATGTCCCCGCTGGTCGAATATGCGCCGGATGCGAAGTCCATCATCGTCTTCATCGGTGCCTCCACCGCCTTCTTCGCGGCGACCGTCGGTCTCGTCCAGAACGACATCAAGCGCGTGATCGCCTATTCCACCTGTTCCCAGCTTGGCTACATGTTCGTCGCCGCCGGGGTCGGGGTCTATTCGGCGGCCATGTTCCACCTGTTCACGCACGCCTTCTTCAAGGCGATGCTGTTCCTCGGCGCCGGGTCGGTGATCCACGCCATGCACCACGAACAGGATATGCGGAACTACGGCGGCCTTCGGAAGAAGATCCCCATGACCTTCTGGGCCATGATGATCGGCACGCTGGCCATCACCGGCGTCGGCATCCCGCTGACCCATATCGGCTTTGCCGGGTTCCTGTCCAAGGACGCGATCATCGAATCCGCATGGGCCGGCACCATGGGCGGCTACGGCTTCTGGATGCTGGTAATCGCGGCGCTGTTCACCTCCTTCTACTCCTGGCGGCTGATCTTCCTGACCTTCTACGGGGAGGCGCGAGGCGACAAGCACACCCACGACCACGCCCATGAAAGCCCGCCCGTCATGCTGATCCCGCTTGGCGTGCTGGCACTTGGAGCGGTGTTTGCCGGAATGATCTGGTACGGGTCATTCTTCGGAGACCACAACCGCGTCAATGCCTTCTTCGGCATCCCGGCGCACCACGAGGCGGCGGACGGCGACCACGGCGAAGGCGTCGTCGCGGCAACCGAAGCGGCGGCCGAAGGCGATGGACACGGCGCGGTCGAAGCGCTGATGGAGGATACCGTGACCGACGGCAGCCACGGCAGCGATGCCGGCGCAGCGGCCTTTCATGGCACGGCCACGGCACACGGCGACGCGCATACCGGGATGGCCCCGCAGGGCGCGATCTTCATGGCCCCGGAAAACCACGTGATGGACGAGGCACACCATGCCCCGACCTGGGTCAAGGTGTCCCCCTTCGTCGCGATGCTGATCGGTTTCGTCACCGCGCTCTGGTTCTACATCCTCAACCCCGCCATGCCCGCCCGCGTGGCCGAGGCGAACCGGCCGTTGTACCTGTTCCTCCTGAACAAGTGGTACTTTGACGAGATCTACGATTTCATCTTCGTCCGCCCGGCCTTCTGGATCGGCCGCAACCTCTGGAAACGCGGCGATCAGGGCACCATCGACGGCGGCATCAACGGGCTGGCCATGGGGATCATCCCCTTCTTCACCCGGCTCGCGGGCAAGGCCCAGTCCGGCTACATCTTCACCTACGCATTTGCCATGGTGATCGGCATCGCGGTGCTCGTCACCTGGATGACGATGACCGGAGGGGCGGAATAATGAGCAACCTTCTCTCGATCGTCACCTTCCTTCCGGCGATTGCGGCCCTGATCCTCGCCATCTTCCTGAGGGGGGAGGACGCCGCAGGCCAGCGCAATGCAAAGTGGGTGGCGCTGATCGCGACGACGCTGACCTTCCTCGTCTCGCTGTTCATCCTGACGGGCTTCGACTCCGGCAACACCGGCTTCCAGTTCGTCGAGGAACGCGACTGGCTCATGGGGCTGAAGTACAAGATGGGGGTCGACGGGGTCTCTGTCCTTTTCGTGCTGCTGACCACCTTCATGATGCCGCTGACCATCGCCGCGTCCTGGGGCGTGGAGACGCGGGTCAAGGAATACATGATCGCCTTCCTGCTGCTCGAGACGCTGATGCTCGGCGTGTTCATGGCGCTGGACCTCGTGCTCTTCTACCTGTTCTTCGAGGCCGGGCTGATCCCGATGTTCCTCATCATCGGCATCTGGGGCGGCGCGAACCGCATCTACGCATCGTTCAAGTTCTTCCTCTACACCTTCCTCGGCTCCGTCCTGATGCTGGTGGCCATGGTCGCCATGTATGCCGACGCGGGCACCACCGACATCCCGACCCTGATGGCGCATGACTTCGCGTCCGAGACCTTCTCGATCCTCGGCGTGCAGATCATCGGCGGGATGCAGACGCTGATGTTCATCGCCTTCTTCGCCTCCTTCGCGGTGAAGATGCCGATGTGGCCGGTGCACACCTGGTTGCCGGACGCGCACGTTCAGGCCCCGACTGCCGGGTCCGTGGTGCTGGCGGCGATCCTGCTGAAGATGGGCGGCTACGGCTTCCTGCGTTTCTCTCTGCCGATGTTCCCCGTGGGCTCGGACGTGATGACGCCGCTGGTGCTGTGGATGTCGGCCATCGCCATCGTCTACACCTCCCTCGTCGCGCTGGTGCAGGAGGACATGAAGAAGCTGATCGCCTATTCCTCCGTCGCCCACATGGGCTACGTGACCATGGGGATCTTCGCGATGAACCAGCAGGGCGTGGACGGGGCGATCTTCCAGATGATCTCCCACGGGTTCATCTCTGGCGCGCTCTTCCTCTGCGTCGGGGTGATCTACGACCGGATGCACACGCGCGAGATCGACGCCTACGGCGGCCTCGTGAACCGGATGCCCGCCTATGCGATGCTGTTCATGCTCTTCACCATGGCGAACGTCGGCCTGCCGGGAACCTCCGGGTTTGTCGGGGAATTCCTGACGCTCATGGGCATCTTCCAGGTCAACACCTGGGTGGCGCTTGTCGCGACCTCGGGCGTGATCCTGTCGGCGGCCTATGCGCTCTACCTCTACCGGCGGGTGGTCATGGGCGATCTCATCAAGGAGAGCCTGAAGGCCATCACCGACATGACCGCGCGCGAGAAGTGGATCTTCGCCCCGCTCGTCGTCATGACCCTGCTGCTCGGCGTCTACCCGAGCCTCGTTACCGACGTGACCGGCCCCTCTGTCGAGGCGCTGATCGCCGATCACAATACGGCGCTGGCCGCCGCGGACCGCCTGGGCGATCCGCAGGTCGCCGCCGCGTCGCACTAAGGGGGACCGCCGATGTCGGCCGATCTGAACACCATCCTCCCGGAAATCCTGCTGTCCGTCTTTGCCATGCTGGCGCTGGTCGGCGCGGTCTATACCGGCAAGGACAAGCTGGCCCCGATGCTGACCTGGGTCACCGCGGCGGTCATGGCACTGCTCGCCCTATGGATCGCCTCGACCGGAGAGGGGACCACCCCGGCCTTCGGCGGCATGTTCGTCGATGACGCCTTCGCCCGCTTCGCCAAGGTCACGCTGCTGGTCTCCGCCGCCGCCGTGCTGGTCATGGGGCAGGAGTACATGGAGCGGCGCGGCATCCTGCGCTTCGAATACCCGGTTCTGGTCGCCCTGTCGGCGGTCGGCATGATGGTCATGGTCTCTGCCGGGGACCTGATGACGCTTTACATGGGGCTCGAACTCCAGTCGCTCGCGCTCTACGTCGTCGCCTCCCTGCGCCGCGACTCCGTGCGCTCCACCGAGGCCGGGCTGAAGTACTTCGTCCTGGGTGCGCTGTCCTCGGGCATGCTGCTCTACGGTGCGTCGCTGGTCTACGGCTTCACCGGCACGACGCTGTTCTCCGGCATCATCGCGGCCTCCGGGGAGGGCCCGGCGCCGCTCGGCCTGCTGCTTGGCGTCGTCTTCATGCTCGCGGGCCTGGCGTTCAAGGTCTCGGCCGTTCCCTTCCATATGTGGACCCCGGACGTCTATGAGGGCGCACCGACCCCGATCACCGCCTTCTTCGCCACCGCCCCCAAGGTCGCGGCCATGGGGATGTTTGCCCGCGTGATGTACGACGCATTCGGCGGCATCGCGGGTGACTGGCAGCAGATCGTGGCGCTCCTCTCGGTCCTGTCGATGTTCCTTGGCGCCATTGCGGCGATCGGCCAGACCAACATCAAGCGGCTGATGGCCTATTCCTCGATCGCGCACATGGGCTACGCGCTGATCGGTCTCGCGTCGGGCACCGAACAGGGCGTGTCGGCCATGCTGACCTACCTCGCCATCTACGTCACGATGAACGTCGGCACCTTCGCCTTCATCCTTTCGATGCAGCGAGACGGAGAGCCGGTGACCGACATCGCCTCGCTCAACCTCTACGCCCGTGCCGAACCGGCGCGCGCGTTGGCGATGCTGGTGCTGCTCTTCTCACTCGCCGGGGTGCCGCCGATGCTGGGCTTCTTCGCGAAACTGGGCGTCTGGCAGGCCGGTGTCGCCGCCGAGCTGGTCTGGCTGGTCGCGCTGTCGGCCGTCGCATCGGCCATCGGGGCCTATTACTACCTGCGCATCGTCTTCTTCATGTACTTCGGGGCCGAGGGCGCGCAGGTCGACTCCGGCAAATCCCCGGTGCTCTGGGCGCTGCTCATGGGCTCTGCCGCCGTCATGGTGCTGGGCATCGTGAACCTGTTCGGCGTGGACGGCATGGCGCAGGCGGCAGCGGCGTCTTTGGTGAACTGATCCATGGACGCGGGTCCGTCCTGGCCCGCCGGTCATGACAAGATCATCCTGGCGGAAACCGACAGCACCCTGAGCGAGGCGCAGCGCCGCTTCGCCGGGGGTGTCACCCGTCCGCTCTGGATCCTCGCCCTGCACCAGACCGCCGCGCGGGGCCGCCGTGGCCGGGCGTGGTCCATGCCGCCGGGCAATTTCGCCGCGACGCTGGTCCTGCCGACCGACGACACCCCTGACCGGATCGCCCTGCGCAGCTTCACCACTGCGCTCGCGCTCTATGACGCGGTGGTGGCCGCCACGGGCCGGACGGAGGGGCTGAGCCTCAAGTGGCCGAACGACGTGCTGCTGAACGGCGGCAAGCTGGCCGGTATCCTGCTGGAAACGCTCCAGATAGGGGGCAGGGTGGCCGGCGCCTCCATCGGCATTGGCGTGAACCTCGCCAGCGCCCCCGCACCCGGAGAAGTAGAGGAGCGCGCCCTCCGCCCCGTCGCCCTGACCGAAGCCGGGGCCAGCCCGGCGCCCGAAGATTTCCTCGACCTGCTCGCCCCCGCCTTCGCGCGATATGAAACCCAACTGACCACCTACGGCTTCGCCCCGATCCGGACCGAATGGCTGAACCGCGCCGCGCACCTTGGCCAGACGATCACCGCCCGCACCGGGACGAGCGAGACGACAGGCACCTTCGACACGCTCGACGACACCGGCCAGTTGATCCTGACCACCGACAAGGGCCGGCAGGCCATCGCCGCCGCCGACATCTATTTCCAGACCTGACCCCTGAGGGAGGCCAACATGCTCCTCGCCATCGACTGCGGCAATACCAACACCGTCTTCTCCATCCATGACGGAGAGAAGTTCCTCTGCACCCTGCGGACCTCAACCGAACATCAGCGCACCGCGGACCAGTACTATGTCTGGCTCTCCACCCTGCTCGAGCACCACCGGATCCCGCTGGACATCGACGCGGTCATCATCTCCACCACCGTGCCGCGCGTCGTCTTCAACCTGCGCGTCCTGGCCGACCGGTATTTCAACTGCCGCCCGCTGGTTGTCGGCAAGCCCGAATGCCTGCTGCCCCGCGCCCCTCGCGTGGACGAAGGCACCGTTGTCGGCCCCGACCGGCTGGTCAACGCAGTCGGCGGCTTCGACCGCTACGGCGGTAACCTGATCGTGGTCGACTTCGGCACCGCCACCACCTTCGACGTGGTGGCCGATGACGGCGCCTATGTCGGCGGGGTCATCGCGCCCGGCGTGAACCTGTCGCTCCAGGCCCTGCACGAGGCCGCCGCCGCACTGCCCCATGTCGACGTGACCAAGCCGCAGAAGGTCATCGGCACCAACACCGTCGCCTGCATGCAGGCCGGGGTCTTCTGGGGCTATGTCGGGCTGGTCCGGGAAATCACCGCGCGGATCAAAGGCGAATATGACCGCCCGATGAAGGTTATTTCGACCGGAGGCCTTGCACCGCTCTTCGCGCAGGGCGATACGCTCTACGATGAATTTGATGAATTCCTGACAATCCACGGGCTCAGGATCATTTACGATTACAACCGAGAGCAGGGCAACGTATGACCACAGACCGGCTGATCTATCTCCCCCTCGGCGGTGCCGGGGAAATCGGCATGAACGCCTATGTCTACGGATATGGGAAGCCAGGGGAGGAGAGGCTGATCCTCGTCGACATCGGTGTCGCCTTTCCGGACATGGACACGACGCCCGGCGTCGACCTGATCTTCGCCGACATCTCCTGGCTGGAGGAGCGGAAAGAACAGCTGGAAGCGGTCTTCATCACTCACGCCCACGAGGACCACGTCGGCGCGATCGGTCACCTCTACGAACGGCTCGGGATGCCCAAGGTCTATGCCCGCGCGTTCACCGCCAATATCGCACGCGGCAAGCTGGCGGAATACGGGGTCGGAGACAGCGCGGTCACGGTCGTCTCGCCCTGGACCGAACAGGTCATGGCCGGACCGTTCCGCGTAGGCTTTCTGCCGATTTCCCATTCGATTCCGGAAAGTTCCGCACTGGTCATCGACAGCCCCGAAGGCCGGGTGATCCACACCGGCGACTTCAAGCTCGACGCCACCCCGCTGGTCGGCGAGGCGTTTGACGAAGACCTCTGGCGCGAGGTCGCCGCCCCCGGTGTGCGCGCGCTGGTCTGCGATTCCACCAACGTCTTCTCGAAACACCCCGGCCGGTCCGAGGCCGTCGTCGGGCCCGAGATCACGCGCCTGGTAAACCAGTCCTCCGGCATGTTCGTGGCTACGACCTTTGCGTCGAACGTCGCACGCGTGAAGACCCTCGCCGATGCGGGCGAGGCGGCGGGGCGCTCCATCGTCCTGCTTGGTCGGGCCATGCGTCGGATGATCGAGGCGTCGATCAAGACCGGCGTGCTCTCCAGTTTCCCGCCCGTCGTCCCGCCCGAGGACGCCAAGGACATTCCGCGTGAAAACCTCATGCTGATCGTGACCGGCAGCCAGGGCGAACGCCGCGCGGCCTCCGCCCAATTGGCGCGGGGCAAGCATATGGGGCTGTCGATGAAGGAGGGGGACACCTTCCTCTTCTCCTCCAAGACGATCCCGGGCAACGAGAAGGGCGTGATCCACATCATCAACTCCTTCTCCGAGATGGGCGTGGACGTGGTGGACGACAACGATGGCCTCTACCACGTTTCGGGTCACGCCAACCGCCCGGACCTCGAGCGGATGCATGACATCGTGAACCCGCAGATCGTCGTTCCGATGCACGGCGAACACCGCCACCTGCGTGAGCACACCAAGCTGGCCGAAGAAAAGCGGCGCAGGGGCGTGCTGGCAGTCAACGGAACCATGGTTTCGCTGTCGGGCAATGCGCCGGAAGTCGTGGAATATGTCGAAACCGGAAGGACTTACCTCGACGGATCGGTGCAGATCGGTGCGTTGGACGGCATCGTCCGCGACCGCATCCGGATGGCCCTGAACGGCCATGTCACCGTGACCGTCGTGCTGGACGAAGAGGACGAACCGCTCGGAGACCCGTGGTGCGACATCATGGGCCTGCCCGAGGTCGGACGCTCCCGTGCCGCGCTCCAGGAGGTGCTGGAGGAAGACCTGAGCCAGTTCCTGAACCGCGCGGGACAGAAGACGCTGTCTGACGACGAGAAGATCGAAGAGGCCCTGCGCCGTGTCGTCCGTCAGTCTGCGCAGGACGAGATCGGCAAGAAGCCCGAGGTCACGGTGGTGGTCAGCCGGCTGACCTGAACCCCAAGATTTATTTCTCGATCACCAGTCCTGCCAAAAGAAAAACGCCCCGGACTCCGGGGCGTTATCATCCTTAACTGACGCGTTTCAGCCCGCGCGGCGTTCCTCGAAGCTCAGCGCGATGAAGCTGGGCATGTGATCGCCCATGCCCACGACCTTGTTGTCGTCTTTGCGATCGCGGCGGCGGTTGTCCCGCTCACGGTCCTGATTCCGCTCCCGGCGTGCGGGGCGTTCCTCTTCCACCGGGGATTCTGCTGCGACTTCGGGTTCGGCGACGGTCTCTTCCGTCTTCCGTTCCTCCCCGCGCGACCGGCTCCGCGACCGGCTACGGGAACGCGCCGGCTTTTCCTCCGCTGTTTCAGCGGCTTCCGGAGAAGCGCCGTAACCGTCAGGCAGATCCATCCGGGGGATCGCCTTTTCGACCAGCGCCTCGATATCGGCGAGGTTCTTCTCGTCGCGGGGCACGCAGATCATGATCGTCTTGCCCTTGCGTCCGGCCCGCCCGGTGCGGCCGATCCGGTGCACATAGTCCTCGGCATGGGATGGCACGTCGAAGTTGAACACGTGGCTCACGTTCGGAATATCGAGCCCGCGCGCCGCCACGTCTGACGCGACGAGGAAACGCAGTGTGCCGTCACGAAAGCCCTCGAGCGTCTTCATCCGTTGCGACTGGTCAAGATCCCCATGGATCGGCGCGGCGTCATAGCCGTATTTCTTCAGCGAGGTCGCGGTCACGTCCACATCGGTCTTGCGGTTGCAGAAGATGATCGCGTTGCGGCAGTCGGCGCCCTCTGCCTCGATCAGATCGCGCAGCAGTTTACGCTTCTCCGTCCCCTCGCGATCCTTGCGGGAGCCCTTGAACATGACCACGCCCTGCTCGATCGTCTCGGAGGTCGTCGCCTGCCGTGCCACTTCGATGCGGGCAGGGGCGGAAAGGAAGGTATTGGTAATCCGCTCGATCTCCGGCGCCATGGTGGCCGAAAAGAACAGCGTCTGGCGCGTAAACGGGGTGAGAGAGAAAATGCGTTCGATATCAGGGATAAAGCCCATGTCCAGCATGCGGTCGGCTTCGTCCACCACCATGATCTGCACGCCGGTCAGCAGAAGCTTGCCCCGTTCGAAATGGTCAAGCAGGCGACCCGGCGTCGCGATCAGGACGTCGACCCCACGGTCGATGAGTTGGTCCTGTTCCTTGAACGACACCCCACCAATCAGCAACGCTTTGGTAAGCTTCAAGTGCTTCGTGTAAGTGTCGAAGTTCTCGGCAACTTGTGCCGCCAGTTCCCGCGTCGGGCAGAGCACGAGGCTCCGTGGCATCCGTGCCCGCGCCCGGCCCTTGGCCAGCAGCGTGATCATCGGCAGCGTGAAACTCGCCGTCTTGCCGGTGCCGGTCTGGGCGATGCCCAGGACGTCGCGGCCCTCCAGCGCGGGGGGGATCGCCCCGGCCTGGATCGGCGTGGGCGATTCGTAGCCGGCCTCGGAAATGGCTTTCAGGACCTTCGGGTCCAGGTTCAGATCGGTAAATTTTGTCATGCGTATCCGTCAGTTGCGGACACGTCTTGGCCCGCGCAGCAGGGAGGGCCGGTTGCCCGGATGGCACTGAGAGTGATCAGACTGGCCCAACTGACGCGGAGATAACGGAAAAATCCTGTTTCGTCAAATCTGTAACGGCTTAAGTGTCAGACAAATCCGGGAAAGTGTTTTTCCCTTACGGCATCGAGCGGCAGGGAAACCTCGCGCAGCAGCTCCGCGCGAGACAGGCGCGAAAGGTGATCGGGTGTTGCTGCACAGACCTCATCGAAGAACGTCATCAGCGCCGTTTCGCCCCCCTCCGCCTCGATCGTGGCGAACAGCTCGTTAAGCGTTAATCCGCCCTTGTCGCGCGGCCGCTCCGGTTTCAGCTCCGCACGGTAGGACCCGTTTTCGTGGCGATATCGGTAGCTTGCGAGCCATTGTTCCCAGGACTTTGCGTGCAGATGCGCGAGGTTAACCGTGTCGAGTTCCTCCGCCCCCGGGTTCTCCACACCTCCGGTGTAGAAATTGTGTATCCGGAAGTCGGCGTCCCGCAGGCCGGTGCGAACGAATATCTTCCCCGCCACATGGCTCAGGAATCCGCCGTTGAGATAGGGGCCATAGGTCGGCCAGACCTCTTGCGCGAGTCTGCGCCGCTCCGCCCGATTCAGCACCAGCGTCTTGAACGGCAAAAGGGGACCCTTCGCGTCGGCCAGCGCCTCCATCGGGCGGATGCGCGCGACGTGGCAACCGCTTGGCAGCACCGCAAGATGGTCGGAAAGACGACCGGAAAGCACAAGGAATTCATCGGCATCCAGATGCCCCAACCAATCGACATCCGCCCGCTTCGCATAGGTGAGAGAGGCGTTGTAGGTCTGGCGCGGCTGGTGCTTGCGGGGACGGGGGCGGCCGGATTTGATCCAATAGGCGTCGTCCGTGACCACAGGGCGGATCCGGGGATGGGACTTGAGCACCGCAAAGGTCGCGTCATCCGGTTCGTCGAGATGCAGGTAAAGGCGATGCGCGCCGAGTTCGAGGTGCCACGCGGCAAAGTCGAGCACTGCGCGCAGGGGCGCCTTGATCGTGCTGACAATCCCCCAGGTCGTCATGCGAGGCACAGTCCCCTGACGTCAACGTCAAGTTCCAAGCCCCTGACTCCCGGACGGTACCTATTGTTATCCACAGGTTTCCCGGGCAGGTAGGAATTTGACGTTACGATATGAACCATCCCCGCAGACTGGCCGCATCACGCAGGTCTGGCAAGAGAGCCGCAGCCCCGTCAGACCATCATTTCCTTGGTCGCGGTCAGCTTCACGTCCGGGTAATCTCTTTCGACGCGGTCGATGTCCCATTGCAGACGCGTCAGGTAAACGACGTCGCCGTCATGATCGGTGGCGATATGCTGTTTGTTTGCATTCACAAACTTATCAACAGCTTGCCGCTCTCCCTTTACCCATCTCGCAGAGGTAAACTGCGACGTCTCGAACCGCACCGGCAGGCCGTATTCCAGCTCGATCCGGCTGCCGAGAACCTCGAACTGCAGCGCACCAACGACGCCGACGATAAAGCCGGAGCCGAAGGAGGGCTTGAAGACCTTGGCCGCGCCTTCCTCCGCGAACTGCATCAGCGCTTTCTCGAGGTGCTTCGCCTTCATCGGGTCCCCCGCACGCACCGATTGCAGCAGCTCAGGCGCGAAGGACGGAATGCCGGTCACGCGCAGCGCCTCGCCCTCCGTCAGCGTGTCGCCGATGCGCAGCTGGCCGTGGTTCGGGATGCCGATGATGTCACCGGCCCAGGCTTCCTCGGCCAGTTCACGGTCGGCGGCGAGGAACAGCACGGGGTTGGAAATCGCCATGGGCTTCTTGCTGCGCACATGCGTCAATTTCATCCCGCGCTCAAAGTGTCCGGAGGCGAGGCGGACGAATGCCACGCGGTCCCGGTGTTTCGGGTCCATGTTGGCTTGTACCTTGAAAACAAAGCCGGAAACCTTGGTTTCTTCCGGAGAGATCTGCCGCGGTTCGGCCGACTGCACCTGCGGCTCGGGCCCGTATTTCGAGATACCCTCCATCAGTTCCTTGACCCCGAAGGAGTTGATGGCAGAGCCGAACCAGATCGGCGTCATATGCCCTTCGAGTACCGCCTGCGGGTCGAGCGTGGGCAGCAGCTCCTTCGCCATCTCCAGCTCCTCACGCAGCTTGTCGAGCAGCGCGGCTGGAACGTGCTCCGCCAGCTTCGGATCGTCCAGGCCATTGATCTCTACCGTTTCGGACACACGGTTGCGGTCCTTCCGGTCCATCAGCTCCAGCCGGTCGCGCAGGATGTCGTA
Organism: Primorskyibacter flagellatus; assembly: GCF_014638275.1. Taxonomy (GTDB): domain Bacteria; phylum Pseudomonadota; class Alphaproteobacteria; order Rhodobacterales; family Rhodobacteraceae; genus Pseudooceanicola; species Pseudooceanicola flagellatus_A. Next base: position 1,915,823 of record NZ_BMFJ01000001.1, on the reverse strand, counting down.
GCAGCCAATGAAATCCGACCCGACACCGATTGGCCAGGAGGCCGGAGTCACGTCGATCGCAAGGTTTTCCTGTATTTCGTCAATAATGTCGAAAGTATCCCGACTTTCCCGGTCCATCTTGTTGCAGAATGTCAGGATCGGCAGGTCGCGCAGGCGGCAGACTTCGAACAGTTTCCGGGTCTGGCTCTCCACCCCCTTGGCCCCGTCGATCACCATCACGGCGGCGTCGACGGCGGTGAGGGTCCGGTACGTGTCCTCGGAGAAATCCGAGTGGCCGGGCGTATCGACAAGATTGAACCGGAACGTCTTGTAATCGAAGGACATTGCAGAGGCGGAGACGGAAATGCCCCGGTCCTTCTCCATCTGCATGAAGTCGGACCGCGTGCGTCGCGCCTCGCCCTTGGCGCGCACCTGTCCGGCCATCTGGATCGCGCCGCCGAACAGCAGGAACTTTTCCGTCAGCGTCGTCTTGCCCGCATCGGGATGCGAGATGATCGCGAAGGTACGGCGCCGGGCGATTTCCGGCGGCAGGTCGGGGCGGTTGGTGGGCGTGTCCAGCATGGCGCGGATATAACAGCCCGGCAAGAAACGGCAAGCCGGGCTAGTTGCCGATCTCCAGCAGGCGCACGCTCTCCCCGCTCGGACAGCAGCGGGCGTCGTTGGCCAGCATTTCGTAGATGACGAGGGATATCATCCGCCCCTCCCGCTCCACCCGTTTCAGCGACCGGTCCATGCCGATGTCCTGATGCGCACCAAATCCGGTGTCCGCGCCGTCGAAGAGATAGGTGCGCACGTAGAAGGAGTTGCCGCCGGTGAACGGATAGATGCCCTGCACCAGCCATTCCGTCGTACCGTCCCCTTCAAGGTCGAGTTCCCAGCCATAGGCCCCCTCGAAGCTTTCGCCATTGGCGTCGGCCTGCGCCTGAAGCACGGCGGTCACCGGCGCGGGGGCGTCTGTACGTACGATGACCTCCGCCAGCGCGGGCGGGGCGAGCAGCGAGAGCAGACAGATGGAACGGAACATTCGCGAACCTCCGGAACTGCCGGAGGTTAGGCACGGCCGGCCGGAGCCGTCAATCGGCGCGCCTCTAGCGCGTACCGGGGCGGCCGGAGGCGGCGCGCAGCAGATCGGCCGCGTCGGGCTTGTCGAGCAGGGTCTGCTGCACCTCGTAGTTCAGGTGCGCGCGGTCGGAGTGGCCGGGCAGGGCGCGCGCCAGTACCTCGTCGAGTTCGGGCGGCAGCGCGGCGCGGGTCCGGGTGTCGACCAGCAGGGTTTCCGCTGCGATTCCTTCGGCATAGATGATTTCATGCCCGTCAAAGAGCAGCTGGAAGTATTCTACGAACCCGCCGTCCTGCTGCACGACGGAGCCACCGTTTACCAGATGACGGGCCTTGACCAGAACCTCGCGTCGGCCTGCGCCGATGGCGTCCTCGCGCTGGTAGATGAACAGCCGGTGGTCGGGGCTGACGACAAGGTCGCGGTCGTTGTTCAAAGCGCCGGCGCGGATCACGATCGGGGCGAAGTCCCCGACGGCGCGCACGGTGGAATGACCGATCCAGCGCACCGCCTGTACCCCGTTGTCGCGGGTCAGGACGCGGTCGCCAACCTTCAGCGATTCGATTGTCTTCTGTGCCCCCGAGGCCAGCGTGATACGGGTGCCGCGGGTGAAGGACACGCAGGCGACCTCGGCGAACTTGCGCGAGGCGGTTTCCGTATCGACCCCGACCAGCGTGTAGTCGGTGCGCGCGACAAGCGGGGCCAGCGGCAGGGCGTAGACATTGGCCGCGTCGCCGAACATGTCGACCTCTACCAACACGAGAATCTCGGTGGTGGTGCCGTCGGGCGACATGAAGGTCAGGCAGGAATCGAGGTGGACGGAGGCGCCGGGGGTTCCCGCGCCGGTGTCCTCACCGATGGAGATGTCGCCGTTATCCGCGCTTTCCAGCCCGAGCCGGGTCTGGCGTGCGTGGTCCGCGAACCAGTAGGTATCGTCGAGCATCAGTTCGTCCGCAAAGGTCAGTTCATCGCCTTCGTTCGCGCCGTGCACGCAGGTCAGATCCCTGGCGCGGAACACCGGGATCGAGGCTGCAGGCTTGGCGATGGCGGATATCATGACTCTTTGCACCTTTCCTCCGCCGGATGGCTCCGGCACAAAGAGGTCTAGGCGTCGATTGTGGCGGCATCCGGGCGGGTACCGGGTCATTTGCCGTCATTGTTGCGGTGTTCACAGGCAATCAGGATAACATCCGATTGCAAACAGACAGATAACGGGCCCCCCGGCCCGGAAGGGAGAGTACATGGACCTGGGTATCGCAGGCAAGCGCGCAGTGGTCTGCGCGTCGTCGAAGGGGCTGGGCAGGGGCTGCGCGATGGCGCTGGCCGAGGCCGGCGTTGACCTTGTGCTGAACGCCCGCGGGGCGGAGGCGCTGGAAAAGACGGCAGAGGACATCCGCAGCCGCCATAACGTCAACGTGACCGCCGTGGACGCCGACATCACGACGGAGGAGGGGCGCGCGAAGGTGCTCGACGCCGCCGGAACGGTGGATATTCTTGTCAACAACGCGGGCGGCCCGCCCCCGGGTTTCTGGACGGACTGGGAGCGCGAGGATTTCATTAAGGCGCTCGACGCCAACATGCTGACCCCGATCGCGCTGATGAAAGCGCTTCTTCCGGGAATGATCGAAAAGGGCTGGGGCCGGGTGGTCAATATCACTTCCGCCTCCGTCCGCTCTCCGATCGCGCAGCTTGGCCTGTCGAATTCGGCACGCGCCGGGCTGACCGGCTATGTCGCGGGCACCGCCCGGCAGGTGGCAAAGCACGGCGTGACGATCAACAACCTGCTCCCGGGGCTGCACGACACCGACCGCGCCGTTTCGCTGGCAGAAGCCGCCGCCAAGCGCGAGGGCATCACGGTGGAACAGGCGACCAAGGCCCGCGACGGTGCCAACCCCACGGGGCGCATCGGGCTTGCCTCGGAATTTGGCGCGACCTGTGCTTTCATGTGTTCGACACATGCCGGGTTCATGGTCGGTCAGAACATCCTGCTGGACGGCGGGGCGTTCAACTCCACCACCTGAGACGGGGCCGATGGCACAGGGCTATTCGCTCAAGGACCAGTTGTTTAACGCGGAAAAGGTCGGCTACCTCGCCGGCCTCTTTCGTGCGGCCGATCCGGATTTCGATCCCGGGTTTGAATCCCGCGTGCTGTCCCGCTTCCCCGAACTCGAGCTGAAGCAGCGCATCGCCTGGATCGCGGACTGCCTGGGCCCTGCATTGCCCGACGATTTCCCGGCCGCCGCCGACCTGATCGAGGCCGCCCTGCCGCCTCCGCTCGACCCGGCCCTCAGGGACGACGATTTCGGCGACTTCATCTTTTGCCCGCTTGGCGACTATGCCGTGATCGCCGGACTGGAGGCTCACCGTGACCGCGCACTGGACCTGATCGAGGCGGTAACGCAGCGGTTTTCGATGGAATACGCGATCCGCCATTTCCTGAACCGCTGGCCGGACGAGACCTATGACCGCCTGTCGGACTGGGCCGGGCACCCCAGCTATCACGTCCGCCGTCTGGTCAGCGAAGGCACGCGGCCCAAGCTGCCCTGGGGTGTCGGCATCGCCACCGATCCGGGGCGTGCGATGCCGCTGCTGGACCGCCTGCACGCCGATCCGACGCGGTTTGTCACCCGCTCCGTCGCCAACCACCTCAACGACATCGCCAAGAAGGACGCCGCGACGGTGCTTGACCGCCTTCGGGCGTGGCAGGGCGGGGCACAGGACCCGGCGGAACTGGACTGGATGACGCGCCATGCCCTCCGCGGCCTCGTCAAGGCGGGCGATCCGCAGGCGCTGGCCCTGCTCGGGTACGGCTCCGGCAAAGGGGTGGCGGTCGATGTCACGCTGGCCGCCGCGAAGGTCGCGGTTGGTGACGCGCTGACCTTCGACCTCGACCTTCGCGCCGAGGGCGCGCAGCCCGTTCTGGTCGACTACATCATCGAATTCCACCGCCCGTCGGGCCGCCCCGGGCGCAAGGTGTTCAAGCTGAAGCAGGCCGAAATCCCGCCGGGCAAGCCGCTCCGCCTGTCCAAGCGACACCCGCTGAAGGGCGACGCGACGACCTTCCGCCTGCATCCCGGCCCGCATCGCCTATTGGTTCAGGTCAACGGAGAAATCCGGGCCGAGGCGGCCTTTGACCTGATCGCCTGACCTGCTGATCGCCGGCGCGGTTGCGTCCGGCGCGTCCCGGGGATAACTCCTGTCGAAACCCGAGCGTTTCCCTCGGGGAGGAAGGCAGAGCGTGACCGGGCAGACCCCAAGGCTGGAAATCCGCAACCTGACGCGCCGGTTCGAGGGCCGCGCGGTGGTGGATCACGTGTCGCTGTCGATCCTGCCGGGGCAGGTGACCTGCCTTCTCGGCCCCTCCGGCTGTGGCAAATCCACGACGCTGCGCATGATTGCCGGGGTCGAAAACCAGGACGCCGGAGAGATCCTCGTCGACGGTGCCGTGATCTGTGACAGCCACACCCATGTCCCCGCCGAACACCGCCGTATCGGTCTGATGTTCCAGGACTTCGCTTTGTTTCCGCACCTGTCGGTCGCCGACAACGTCGCCTTCGGACTGACCGGCCCGGCGGCGGAGCGGAGGGCGCGGGTGGAAACCATGCTCGACCGTGTCAACCTGCGCCGCTTCATCGACGCCTGGCCGCATGAGTTGTCGGGCGGGGAACAGCAGCGCGTCGCCCTGGCCCGGGCCCTGGCACCGGGTCCGCGCATCATGCTGATGGACGAACCCTTCTCCGGCCTCGACAACCGCCTGCGGGACGAAATTCGCGACACCACTCTGGCGGTGCTCAAGGATTCAGGCACCGCCGTCCTGCTGGTGACCCATGAACCCGACGAGGCCATGCGCATGGCCGACGACATCGCCCTGATGCGGGACGGCAAGATCGTGCAGCAGGGCGCGCCCTACAACATCTACAATGCCCCGGTGGACCGCGAAGCCGTCGCCTTCTTCAGCGATGTCAACGTGATACGCGGAACCGTTCAGGGGGCGCTGACTGAAACGCCCTTCGGCCAGTTCCTCGCTCCCGGTGTCGCGGACGGGCAGGCGGTGGACATCGTGATACGCCCGCAGCATCTGAAGATCGACTTCGACCGCAACGGCTCGGGCCCCCTCGCCACGGTGCAGGACGGCACTCCGGCGCGCGGCGTCGTGGTGCGTGCGCGCTTCATGGGCAACGAAAGCCTTGTGGAGTTCCGGATGGACCACGACGGATCGCTTATCAAGGCGACGGTGCCGAATGTTTTCCTGCCGAAACCGGGCAAGCCGCTCTGGCTGACGATCCGGCGCGACAGATGCTTTGTCTTTCCGGCGGCGGGGTAGAGGATAGGCTGATCCCAAGTCGTCACCCGGCTGTCCGCCACCCACGGACCAGATCCGAGGAGCTCTGGCCGGGGAGATCCTCGGATCTGGTCCGAGGATGACACCCCGCCGAACCGAGGGCGTCTCCGCGCCCGCGACGCTTCGCCGCTGACTCCTCCCGCACAGGCAATTTCTCTCACAATCCAAGGATTGCACCTTCCCCTTCCGGCCCCGACCCATTAGATACGTCTGGACTTTCGAGCCGGGCGGGACGAACAAGCCCGGCGCCAGGGGAGAGAAGACTATGCTCAACAATATCGGCCTTCCTGGCCTCCTGCTGATCGCCGTGGTCGTGCTGGTCCTGTTCGGACGCGGCAAGATCTCCTCGCTCATGGGCGAGGTCGGCAAGGGCATCACCGCGTTCAAACGGGGCGTCACCGACGGCCAGAAGGAACTGGACGACGCCCATGCCGAAGGCGCGCGCGACGTGACGCCGGAAGAAAAAGACAAGGCCTGACCCCAACATGTTCGGAATGGGCTGGACCGAGCTGCTGCTCATCGGCGTCGTCGCCCTGATCGTGGTCGGCCCAAAGGACCTGCCGGTCCTTTTCCGCAACATGGGCCGGTTCATGGGCAAGGCGCGCGGCATGGCGCGGGAGTTTTCCCGCGCAATGGAGGACGCCGCCGACCAGGCCGGCGTGAAAGAAGCGTCCGAAACCCTGCGTGGCCTGTCCAACCCGGCGAAATACGGGCTGGACAAGGTCAAGGATGCGACCGACTTCGCCAAGTGGGACCCGGACAGCCACACCGGCAAGCTGGCCGCCGAACGCGCCGAGGCCGCCAAGAAGATCCACGCCGCCACCGCCGACCGCGCCCAGAACCGACTGGATGCGGAAGCAGCGGCGAAAGCGGCTGAAGAGGCCGCCGCCAAGGCCCCTGCTGATCCTGCCACACCGGTCAAGGCCGAAGCGGCGACCCCGGCACAGAAGGCCGAAGCCAAGACCGCCGCAGCAAAGACGCCCGCCGCTAAGAAACCGGCTGCCAAGTCCAAGACGGCCGCTGCCAAAACCGCTGCACCCAAGACCACCGCGAAACCGGCCGCCAAGACTGATGGCAAGACGGATGCCAAGGCCAAGGTCCCGGCCAAGCCGCGTCCGGCGGCCCGGCCCAAACCCTCACAGCCCAAATCCACCGGGGGCAAGGCATGACCGCCGCGCCCCAGGACGAGATCGACGACAGCTCCGCCCCGCTGATCGAGCATCTGGCCGAACTGCGCACCCGGCTGATCCATTCCGCCGTCGCCTTCATCATCGGCATGGTGATCTGCTTCACCGTGTGGAACCCGATCTTCAATTTCCTGACGCAGCCGCTCTGCGATGCCATGGCGGCGCGTGGCCAGACCGGGGACTGCGGCCTGATCCTTATCAAGCTGCAGGAAGGCTTCTTCGTCGCGATCTCGATATCGCTGCTTGGCGGGCTCTGCCTGTCCTTCCCCTACATCGCGTTCCAGATGTGGCGTTTCGTGGCGCCGGGGCTCTACCGCAGCGAGAAGGGGGCATTCCTGCCTTTCCTGGTCTCCTCCCCGGTGATGTTTTTCATCGGCGCGTCCTTTGCTTATTACGTCGTCACGCCCATGGCCTTCGACTTCTTCCTTGGCTTCCAGCAGCCGGGGTCGGTGCTGGGCGACGGTGACGCCGACAACGGCATCGCCGGCATCGCCTTTCAGGGCTCCGCGCAGGAATACCTGTCGCTGACCATCAAGTTCATCGTCGCCTTCGGGCTCTGCTTCCAGCTGCCGGTCCTTCTGACCCTCATGGGCAAGGCCGGGCTGGTGTCGTCCGACGGGCTGCGTACGGTGCGCAAGTATGCCGTCGTCGGCATCCTCGTGCTGGCCGCCGTCGTGACCCCGCCGGATGTCATTACGCAGGTGATCCTGTTCACCGTGGTTTACGGGCTTTACGAGATCTCCATTTTCCTCGTCCGCCGGGTCGAAACCAAGCGCGAGGAAAAGCTCCGCGCCGAAGGCTACTACGACGACGAGGACGAAGCGGACGCCGATCTGGCCGACGCGGCCGACCTGCCCACAGACACCACCAAAGACTGACAGGATGACAGAAGAGACCCTGACCCGCATCGCCGAGGCCCTGGAACGCATGGCCCCGGCTCCTCTCTCCGCGCCCGACTTCGATGCTGCGGATGCTTTCATATGGCACACCGGCCCGGAGCGGCTGGAACCCGTTGCGAAGGTCTCCCGCGTGGCGCTGGATCTGCTGGTCGGCATCGACCGGTCGCGCGAGACCCTGCTCGCCAACACGTTGCGCTTCGCCGAGGGGTACCCGGCCAACAACGCCCTGCTCTGGGGCGCGCGGGGGATGGGCAAGTCGAGCCTCGTCAAGGCGATCCACGCCGACATCCTGACCCGCGGCCTGCCGCTCAAGATCGTCGAGCTTCAGCGGGAGGACCTGCCGACCGTTCAGCGCCTGCTCCAGCTGCTCGGCACCACCGACCACCGCTTCCTTCTGTTCTGTGACGACCTGTCCTTCAGCCACGACGACCAGCACTACAAATCCCTGAAGGCCGTGCTCGACGGCGGCATCTCCGGACGCCCGGACAACGTGCTTTTCTACGCCACGTCGAACCGCCGCCACCTGATGCCGCGCGACATGATCGACAACGAACGCTCCACCGCGATCAATCCCGGCGAGGCGGTCGAGGAGAAGGTCTCCCTCTCCGACCGCTTCGGGCTCTGGCTCGGGTTCCACCCCTGCGACCAGGACGACTACCTCGCCATGATCGACGGATACTGCGCCGCCCATGGCCTGGCCGTCGATCCCGAAACGCTCCGGGCCGAGGCGATCGAGTGGCAGGCCACGCGTGGCTCCCGCTCGGGCCGTGTCGCCTGGCAGTTCTTTACCGATCTGGCGGGGCGGCACGGGGTCCGGATCGGCTGACAGTCTCTTTGCCGGGAGTATCGACCTTTCGCGGGATGCTTTTGGCAGTGCTGCCGGCCGTTGGCTTGGCACATTTCCTGCGGGGTACGGTTGGGGCTGGGTTGATCGTGAATGGTGGCACCGCGCTCTGGCTGCTCTCACCCGGAGCCGCCTGACACTTACGCTTCATCCCACGCAGCCGTCATCCTCCGGCTTGACCGGAGGATCTCCCGTCACCCCGTACCATAGTCATCCTTCGGCCTCACCGGAGGATGCCATGCCACCGAAACCTCCGGATCAAGTCCGGGGATGACGTCCGCATACGGATATCCTCAGTTCAGGTATCCCATGGGATCAGTCGCCTCGAGCCCCTTGCGAACTTCGAAATGCACGTAGGGCGATTCACCCGACCGGATCTCCGCCAGCTTCTGACCGCGGGTGACCGACTGGCCTTCCTTGACGGCAATCCGGTCGACGTTGGAATAGACCGTCAGCAGCTTGTTCTCGTGCCGCACCACGATCACCTTCACGTTGTCCGAATTCGACGTCAGCGCGGCCACGGTGCCGCCCTGCGCCGCGCGCACGGCCGTGCCGGGATCGGCGGCGATGTCGATCCCGTCGTTCCGGCCCTTGGCGTACTCGCGGATGATGCGGCCCTTAACGGGGTAATCCATCGCGGTGGTCTTCGGGGCGGCGGTCTGCTGCTTGCCGAGGTCGGGCGCTACGGTCGGTTTCTCCTCCGCCTTGGCGGTTGCGGCGGCGGCCGGTTTCACCGGCTCCGTCTTCTCTGCCGGAAGCGGAGAGCCGGAGCTGGGCGGCACCGGGGTCGGCGTGCCCACGCCCGGCGGATTGGTGGTGGTTGCGGGGGCAACGGCGGCCGCCTGTTCGGCCACCGGGATCAGCAGGAACTGGCCCTCGCGGATGGTGTAGTTGCTGTCCAGACCGTTCCAGTCCGCCAGCGACTTGACCGACACACCGTAGAGACGCGCGACGGTATAGGCGGTCTCTCCGCGCACGACCTGGTGGCGCACCGGCTCCGGCCCGCGCAGCTGGTTGGCGGCGGGGGGCAGGGTGGTCACCTCGACCCGCTGGTCGCCGGCGCGGTCGATCGCGGCTCCGGCCATGGAGCCGATGTCGACCGCCCCCGGTGCCACGATCGGCCCGACCCCGGACGCGCCCGTGGCGGGGGAGGGTTCGGCCACCCGCTGCGGCAGCGCCAGAACCTCGCCCTGGCGCAGCCCGTCGTCTACGCGCAGTCCGTTGTAGGACGCCAGGTCGGGTGCGGCGACCCCGACACGGCTGGCGACGCTGCTGACAGTGTCGCCCCGCCGCGCGACGGCCACCTGGTAATTCGGATAGGAGATCACGCCGCGGTCGTCCGGCTGCGGCCGGTCCAGCGTTGCGGTGCGCGCCGCCTCGGTCGTGGAGAACCCGCCAAGCCCGCCGCGCAGGTCTAGGTCCATGCCGTTTTCGCATGCCGCCAGTGCCAGCACCGCCGTGCCCGCAAGAAGCCCCCGCACCAGAGACGCCCGGCCGCTGCCCGTCCCGGCACCGCGTTTCGCTGCCATGTCCTGCATCTGTCGATCCCTCGCTGCACCCCGTTGACCGGGGTCTCGTCTACCCGTCCGGCGCCCGCGGCGCCTCAGTCGTCCTTTCCGATCCCCTCCACCAGCGGCACGAAACGCACCGGGCGAAGTTCCTCGTAGTCGTAGCCCGTCTCTTCCCGCCTGACCCGGATCAGGCTCTGCACCGTATCCGACTGTCCGACGGGCAATACCATGATACCGCCAATCTTCAACTGAGCCAAGAGCGGCCCCGGCGCATCCTCTGCCGCGGCGGTCACGATGATACGATCAAACGGCGCCTGATCGGCCAGCCCGTGGCTGCCGTCGGCGACGAAGGTGGTGATGTTGCCCAGCCCCATGCGTTCGAACAGCGCCTGCGCGTCCTTTACCAGCCGCTGGTGCCGGTCGATGGTGTAGACGCGCCGCGCCATATGCGCCAGCACCGCCGCCTGGTAACCCGATCCGGTCCCGACCTCCAGCACCCGGTGGCGCGGGTCCACGTCAAGTGCCTGCGTCATCAGCCCGACGATGGAGGGCTGGGAGATCGTCTGCCCGCAGGCAATCGGCAGCGGCATGTCCTCATACGCGCGTTCAGCGAACAGGCCGCGCACGAAATCGCCCCGGTCCACGGCCTCCATCGCCGCCAGCGTGCGCCGGTCCGTCACCCCGCGCGAGCGCAGGGCGAACAGAAACTGCATCTTGCGTTCGGCGAGGTCGGCGTCGTCGCTCATTCGATGACCTTGAGGGCCTCCAGCATGTCATGCGCCGTCAGGTCCGCCCGCATCGGCGTGACGGAGACGTAGTTGTCGAGGTTCGCCGCCGCATCCGTGCCCGGCGCGGAAGGCTTCCGCTGGTCGGTGCCCCGGCTCCACAGGAAGCGGCGGCCGGAGGGGGATTCATGCGGCTCCACCGAAAAGGTCGTGTCAGGCCGGATGCCCTGCGGCGCGACCTTCATGCCCTTCACCGCATCGGCGGGGCAGGGCGGAAAATTGATGTTGTAGAACAGCCGGTAGGGCGCGTCGTCCGCCAGCCCCGTGTCCAGCACCTTGCGGATGACAGATGCACCGTGGGTCGCGGCGCAGTCGAATGCCTCCGGAATGCGGAAGTTGTCGGGGCCGAGGTATTGCGACAGCGCGAACGCCGGAATGCCCTGCAACGCCCCTTCCATCGCGCCGCCAAGCGTGCCGGAATAAAGCGCGTTCTCGGCAGAGTTGTTGCCCCGGTTCACCCCTGAAAGCACCAGGTCGACCTGTTTCCCGGCCAGCACCTCGTGCAGCCCCGCCATGACGCAGTCGGCGGGGGATCCTTCGGCCGCAAACCGGCGCTCGCCCATTTCGGAGATCATGAAGGGATGGGTGTAGGAAATCATGTGCCCCACGCCCGACTGTTCGAAGGCGGGGGCGACGATCCAGACCTCTCCGCCCGGGCCGGCGATGTCGGCGGCGATGGCCTCCATCACCTTCAGGCCGGGCGCGTTGATGCCGTCGTCGTTGGTGATGAGAATACGCATGATCCGCCCCGTCCTGCCCGTTTTTCCCTGCATAGCGCCGGGGGACCGGACGGGCAAGGCGGGGGAAAGGCGGAGAGCGTTGCGGAAGGCACCGAGGGGCGAGGTTGCGTGCGGTGAAGTGGCGACGAAATTGGTACGGGGAGCGAGCCGGGCCGGAAGTCCGGCCTACGGGCCACGGTTGCCGGACGCGCAGGCCGGGCTTCCAGCCCGGCACACTGCGGTATCCATGAGAACTGGGCAGAACGACCCCCAATCCCGCACGCCGTCATCTTCGGACTTGATCAGAGGATTTCTTGCCGGGGAGACCCTCGGATCAAGTCCGAGGATGACGGAGTGCAGGGATAGCTGAGACCAAAGGAAGCCGCATGGCGCAGGCCCCGTACAGCGCTCAGGTCAGTGCAGTTCGTCCAGCCGCAGGTGGATCATCCGGTCCACGACCTTCTCGTCCGGCAGGGTCCCGACACCGATGTGCAGCGCGCTCTTGGTCTGGCTCATCCCGCGCGTCTCCTTGGCCATCTTGCCCAGAACCGATCCCGAATGCGGATAGATCGCCAGATGCCCCTTCCACCCGGCATAGCCAAGCAGCATCTTCCCCTGTCCGCGCCCCGAAAGGATGCGGTATCCCGGCATGCCGTAGGACATCACCTCCTCCACCGCGATCCCGGCATGGGCGATCCGTGCGGCAAGGAACTTCCGCAGCGCCTTCAGCGCCCTGGCCTGTGTTTCGGACTGTTCGGCGATGTAGCCTGCGGGGTCGTCTGCCATGATGTCACATGATGAGAGCCAGAAGCCGTGCGGCCTCGGCGTCGGGGTGGGCAAGGGCGGAGCGGTCCTCTCCAGGGTGGAACCGCGCGCGGGTGGCCGTCGGCATCGGTGCGGGCGTCAGCACATGCACCTTCGGCCCGGTCTTGGTGTTCTCGGTGGCAAAGGTGCGTGCCAAGGTGATCTGCGCGGTCTTTGTGGCCCCGTAGGCGCCGTGGAACTTGGACTGCGCGGCCGGGTCGTCGAAGAACACCGCCTGACCGTCGTTGCCCAGAAGCGCGGCGAAATAGGGGATCAGGTGACCCATGGCGGTGACGTTGACCTCGACTGACTTTGCCCAGTCCCGGCTGTCGATATGCGCCACCGGCGACAGCGGTGCGGCATGAACCGCCGTGTGCAGCCAGAGCGCGGCGCCGCCCCATCTGTCATGCACCGACCGGCACAGCTGCGCCATGGCATCCGCCTTGGTGACGTCCATCGGGGCCAGCGTCGCCGCCCCTCCGGCCGCGCGGATCGCGTCGTCCAGTTCCTCGAGCGCGCCGACCGTGCGGGCGACGGCAACGATGTGGTGAGTCGGCGCGAGCGCCCTGGCGAGCGCGGCCCCGAGGCCCCGCGACGCGCCGGTGATGATGGCAATCTGGTCAGTCATGGCGGCGGGTGTGCCGCCTTTGCCGCAACCCGTCAAGATGGAGCCGTGCGCGCGGGCCTCAGCCCTCGGGCATCCGCAGCGTTTCCGTCCCGCCGAACCCGCTGATGACGACCACGCCTTCGCCGATCGCCTGCACCTTCACCAGCCCGATCCGGTCCCCCGGCGCGACCTTCTGCACCGACCCGCCGGCGAGCCTCAGCAAAGCGCTCCGCCGCGCCCCGTCCACCATCGTGCCAAGCAACGCGACCCCGCCGAGGTCGAGCGCGTTTTCTTCTGTCGCCAGTTCGGCGACCTTTCCCGGTGTTCCTGCCATTCCGGCCCCATGTCCTTCTGCCTGACGCCCCGAGGGGCGCGGAAGAGGGGCAATGAGGCACGACGCAGCCAATGGAAAGCAGGGCGCCGGCTGACGCAACGGCATCGGCCGGGTCGTGCTCAGGACGGCCGAACACGATGGCAACTGCGAGCCGATCCCGAAGCTGTGAAGCGCGGGGCTCTTGCGGACGCTATTCCGCCGCTTTCAGTTCGAAACCCTTTTCGATCATGTCCGAGGGCGCCACCGGATATTCGCCCGAGAAGCACGCGTCGCAATACTGCGGGCACTTGTCGTTGCGTCCCTCCACCGCGCCGACCGCGCGGTAGAGCCCGTCCAGCGAGATGAACTTGAGACTGTCGACGCCCAGATGGTCGCGCATCTCGTCCTCGGACATGGTCGCGGCCAGCAGCTTTTCCCGGTTCGGCGTATCCACCCCGTAGAAACAGGGCCAGGCCGTCGGCGGGGAGGCGATGCGGAAATGCACCTCGGCCGCGCCGGCGTCGAGGATCATCTCCTTGATCTTGCGAGAGGTCGTGCCCCGCACCACGGAGTCGTCCACCAGGATCACCCGCTTGCCCTGGATCAGGGCCCGGTTGACGTTCAGCTTCAGCCGCACGCCCATGTTGCGGATCTGTTCGGTCGGTTCGATGAAGGTCCGGCCCATGTACTGGTTGCGGATGATCCCCATGGCATAGGGAATGCCCGATTCCTGCGAATAGCCGATCGCCGCCGGGGTCCCGCTGTCGGGCACCGGGCAGACGAGGTCGGCGTCCATCGGCGCTTCGCGGGCCAGTTCCACACCGATCTGGCGGCGGGTTTCGTAGACCGAGCGGCCACCGATCAGCGAGTCGGGACGGGAGAAATAGACATGTTCGAAGATGCAGAAGCGCGGCGACTTGCGGCGGAAGGGGAAGCGCGACTCCAGCCCCTTTTCGGTGATGACGACCATCTCGCCCGGCTCGATCTCGCGCACGAATTCCGCGCCGATGATATCGAGCGCGCAGGTCTCCGAACTCAGCGCCCAGCCATCGGCCACCTTGCCCAGCACAAGCGGGCGCACGCCGAGCGGATCGCGTACGCCGATCAGCTGCGTGTCGGTCATCGCAACGACGGAAAATGCGCCCTCGACCCGGCGCAGCGCGTCCTCCATCCGTTCCGGGATTCCCTTCTGCAGGGACCGCGCCATCAGGTGGATGATGCATTCGCTGTCGGAGTTGGACTGGAAGATCGACCCGCGTTCGATCAGTTCGCGGCGCAGCGCATCGGCATTGGTGATATTGCCGTTGTGCGCAATCGCCGCCCCGCCCATGGCGAATTCGCCGAAGAAGGGCTGCACGTCGCGGATCTGCGTCGCGCCCTTCGATCCTGCGGTGGAATAACGCACATGCCCGATGGAGATAGGCCCAGGCAGCCCGTCGATCACCGACTGCGAGGTGAAGTTGTCGCGCACCAGTCCGAAGCGGCGGGTGGAGTTGAACCCGTGTTCGGGGTCATGGCAGACGATCCCGCCGGCCTCCTGCCCGCGGTGCTGCAGCGCGTGCAGGCCAAGCGCGACAAAGCTGGCGGCATCCGTGACGCCGAAGACGCCGAATATCCCGCATTCCTCTTTCAGCTTGTCGTCATCCCAGGGAAGCTGGGGCAAATCCTTTTGCACCGCGGCAGCGGCGGGGCGGGAGGAGGGGGTCTGGCAGGACAAGGCGTGCTCCGAATCCGTAGGCATCCTGCGGACCCTCATAAGGCGTTAACCGGGCGGTGTCACGAAAGGATCACAAAGCCCTGAGCCGGGCGGAGCAAACGTGATCGGACTGCCCGATTATTGCGAACAGGTGCCGATCAGCTGCTCGTATTGCTGGGTGACCCAGCCAAGCGCCTGTTCCGGATTTTCCTGTTCGATCTTGCCGGTCAGCTGACCGAACACCTGCGCGGAGCGGGAGTTGTCGACAACCGCCGTCTGCTGTGCCGCGAAGATCGTGTTGTAGACGAAGAAGGCGATCGCAACGAGCAAGAGCCCCCGTGCGACCCCGAACAGGAAGCCGAGCGCCTGGTCGAGCCCCCCGATGGCCGAGCGCTGGATGACCGAGGAGAACAGCGGCGTGAACAGCGACGCCACCAGCAGCACCACGGCAAAGACAGCGGCGAAGGCGGTAATCATCGCCAGTTCGCAGTTGTCCGAGATGAACGGGCCGATGAACGGCACCTCCTTCACGAGCGGCTGCACCTGCGGCGCGAAGAGGAAGGCGAGGATGCCGGCGGCGATCCAGCCGCCGATGGCCAGCGCCTCGCGCACGAGGCCGCGCGAATAGGCCAGCAGTGCCGACAGCACGACGACAACCGCGACAACCGCGTCGATGACCGTGAAACCTTCCATCTGCCCGTCCTTCCGAAGCGCTATCCCGCGCCGAATACCTCGCCCACCACGGCCGTCAAGTCGGCCATTTCGCGCAGGCTCATCCCCTCTCGACCGGAGATCTTGCCGCCCGCCGGAGCTATGGCGGAGGAGAAACCAAGTTTTGCGGCTTCTTTCAACCTGTTTTCCGTCTGACCGACGGGGCGCAGGGCACCGGAGAGCGAAATCTCTCCAAAAACCACGCAGTCGGCGGGAAGCGCCACGTCTTCCCGCGCAGACAGGATCGCGGCCGCAACGGCAAGGTCCGCCGCCGGTTCCCCGACCTTCAGACCCCCGGCCACGTTCAGATAGACGTCCAGCCCGGTGAAGGGGATGCCGCAGCGCGATTCCAGCACCGCGAGGATCATCGCCAGCCGTCCGCCGTCCCAGCCCACGACTGTCCGGCGCGGCTGGCTGTGCGGGGTCGGGGCGACCAGCGCCTGAAATTCGACCAGCACCGGCCGCGTGCCCTCGATTCCCGCGAAGACCACCGATCCCGGCGCGGGCTTGCCGCGTTCGGACAGGAAGAGCGCCGAAGGGTTCGTGACCTCGGCCAGCCCGCCGCCGGTCATCTCGAACACCCCGATTTCATCCGCCGGACCAAAGCGGTTCTTGACCGAACGCAGGATGCGGAACTGGTGGCCCCGCTCGCCCTCGAAATAAAGCACCGTGTCGACCATGTGCTCGACCACGCGCGGGCCGGCGATCTGACCTTCCTTGGTAACGTGCCCCACCAGGATCACCGCCGCGCCGCGCCGCTTGGCGAAGGTCGTCAGCTCCTGCGCCGTCGCGCGCACCTGAGAGACGGAGCCGGGCGCGGCCTCCACATTGTCCGACCACATGGTCTGGATCGAATCGATCACCACCAGATCGGGCCGCTCCTCGTCCAGCGTCGTCATGATGTCGCGAAGCGAGGTCTCCGTCGCCAGCTGGACCGGCGCATCCGTCAGGCCAAGGCGCGCCGCGCGAAGCCGTACCTGGGCGGAGGCTTCCTCGCCAGATATATAGAAGGTTTTCAGCCCGTTGGAGGCAAACCGCGCCGCCGCCTGCAACAGCAGCGTCGACTTTCCGATCCCGGGATCGCCGCCAACCAGAATGGCCGAGGCCGGGACCAGCCCGCCGCCGAGCACCCGGTCCAGTTCCTCCATCCCCGAGGCGCTGCGCGGCGGCGGCGCTTCCTTCGTCGACAGGTCGGTCAGCGCCAGCTTGCGCCCCCTTGCGCCCTTCAGCGCCTTGCCGGGACCGGGGGACAGCGGGGCCTCCTCCACAATCGTGTTCCACTCCCCGCAGGAGTCGCACTGACCGGACCATTTGGTGAAATGGGCACCACAGGACTGGCAGGTATAGGAGATCTGGGGTTTGGCCATACTACATCTGTGCCTCAGCCCGCCCCGCCGGTCAATCGCCGCTTCTCCCACAGCGACAGGCCGAGCGAGGCGAGGACGCAGCCGGTGAACAGGTACAGGCCCCAGGCCGTTTCCACCCGTCCGACGCCCATCCCCTTGGCCAGTGTCACGTAGAGCGCGATGAGGAACACGTCCGCCATCGCCAGCCGGCCAAGCCAGCCGAGCAGGGCGAGCCATCCCGTCGGCGCGCGTCCCAGTTGAACGAGGGCTAGCGCGAGGGTCTTCGCCATCGGAGCGACCAGCGCGAAAAGCGCGACGATCAGGGCCAGCGCCTTGTCGCTGTCCCAGAGGGAGGCGAAGCCGGAGAGGACGGAGATCTCCTTCAGCCCGAACAGCGGCAGCAGCCCCGCCCGCACCAGCGGCGCGGCCCACGCAACCGGAAAGAGGATCAGCAGCGAGAGGTTGAGGATCAGGGGCAGGCGCATGTCTGTGTCCGGTCTGGTTCATCGACAGATGGGGAGTGCAGACCCACTCCGCCAGCACTGCCGCGATTCCCTCCCCTGAAGGGGGAGGCCGGGGAGGGGGCCACGATGACGCGGACCCCGCCCGGTCCCGGCACCGTTTCCCTCTCCCCCCGGGGGAGAGGGTCAGGGTGAGGGGGCGCGGCGCGACGACCGGGAGATCCTCGGGTCAAGCCCGAGGATGACGCGCGCGCGGTCGACGGGCGTGCCGGTCATCCTCCGGCTCGACCGGAGGACCTCCCACCACCAGCGTCCCTACCGCACCGCCGCAATCGGCCCCTCGGCCCGCCCATGGATGAACTGATCCACATAGGGATCGCCCGACCCGTCCATCTCCGCCACCGGCCCGGTCCAGCGGATCACCCCGCCGTGCAGCATCGCCACCCGGTCGGCAATCGCCCGGACGGAGCTCATGTCATGGGTGATGGTCATCGCCGTCGCCCCCATCTCGACCACGATCTCGCGGATCAGATCGTTGATGACCCCCGCCATGATGGGGTCGAGCCCCGTCGTCGGTTCGTCGAAGAAGATGATCTCGGGCTCCGCCGCAATCGCCCGGGCCAGCCCGACGCGTTTCTGCATGCCCCCGGACAACTCCGCCGGAAGCCGGTCGGCGACATCGGGGCTCAGCCCGACGCGGCGGAGTTTCTCGATGGCGATCTCCTTCGCTTCTGCCGCCGGACGCTTCAGCGCCCCGCGCATCAGCCGGAAGGCCACGTTCTGCCAGACGGGCAGGGAGTCAAACAGCGCGCCCCCCTGGAACAGCATGCCGAACCGCGCGAGGAACGCCTCCCGGTCGCCCGCGCCCGCCGGTTTCCCGTCCACCAGGATCACGCCGGAATCCGGCACCACAAGCCCCAGCACGCATTTCAGCGCCACCGACTTGCCCGTACCCGACCCGCCGATGATGACCATCGACTCGCCCTTCGGCACGTCCAGCGTCACGCCCCGCAGAACGTGGTTGGACCCGAAGGCCTTGTGGACATCGTCGAAGCGGATCATGCCGAGAAGAACACCCCCGTCAGCAGGAAGTTGGCGGCGAGGATCAGCACCGACGCCGCCTCGACCGAGGATTTCGTCGCCGCCCCGACCCCCTGCGCCCCGCGTCCCGAGTTCATGCCGGAATAGCAGCCCATGAGCGTCGCGATTACGCCAAAGGCCGCGCCCTTCACCAGCGAAGAGATCACGTCCAGCGGTTCAAGGAAATCCACCGTGTTCTGGAGGTAGGTCGCCGCGTTGAAGCCAAGCGACCGGACCGCCACCTGATAGCCGCCGAAGATGCCGATCACGTCGCCGACCCCGACCAGCAGCGGCACCGTCACCAGCCCCGCCAACACCCGCGGCACCGTGAGGTACTTCATCGGATGGGTGGAGAGCGTCACCAGCGCGTCGATCTGCTCCGTCACCTTCATCGTCGCGATTTCGGCGGCGATGGAGGATGTCACCCGCGCGGCGATCATCAGCCCGACCAGCACGGGGCCGAGTTCGCGCACCATGCCGATGGCGACGATCTGCGGCACGACCGCCGCCGCGTCGAAGCGCGATCCGCCCGCGTAGATCTGCAAGGCCAGCGCGCCCCCGGTAAACACCGCCGTCAGCCCGACGACCGGCAGGGAAAGCCAGCCGATCTGCAACAGCGCGTTCAGGAACTCCCGGCCATAGAACGGCGGCGTCACCAGATGCCGCAGTGTGTCTCCGGCATAGATGGCCACCCGTCCGACGGCGGCCAGAATGGCAAGCACCTGCGCCCCGATGCCGCCCAGGACACGCAGCAAGGGCTCAGCCCCCCTTGTACCGGCGCGCCGTCCGCCCGCCGAGAGAGGTCAGGATCTCGTACCCGATGGTCCCGGCATTATCGGCCAGCACGTCCACACCCTGCTGCGGGCCAAGGATCGTCAGACCCTGCGGCACCTCGTCCAGATGCGTGATCTCGACCCCGATCATGTCCATGGAGATGCGGCCGCGCACCGGGCAGGGGGTGTCGCCGGAAAACAGCACGGTCTTTGGCCCCATGATCCGGTGGATCCCGTCAGCGTAACCAGCAGCGACAGTGGCGATCACCGCAGGCTCGTCCGCCGTCCAGGTGTTGCCGTATCCGACCGTTTCGCCCGCAGCGATCTCGCGCACCTGGATCACCGGCAGGTCCAGCCGCACGACCGGCGAGGCTTCGGCGAAGGGCAGCCCGCCGTAGAGGCCGACGCCGGGGCGGGTCACATCGAAATGGAATTCCGGCCCCAGAAGGATGCCCCCCGTAGCCGCCAGCGAACGCGGCACGCCGACCCCTTCGGTCAGGTCGGTGAACAGGGCCAGCTGGTGCAGGTTCATCGGATGGTCGGGTTCGTCGGCGCAGGCCAGGTGCGACATGATCAGCGTCGGGTCGAGGTCCAGCGCGAAATCGCGGATCGACAGCCATTCCTCCGGCTCAAGCCCAAGCCGGTTCATGCCGGTGTCCAGCTGGATGCCGAACCCGTGGCCCGGCAGCGCCTCCACATGCCGCAGAAGCTGATCGGTGGAATTGATCATCGGGATCAGGTTCAGATCCCCGATCATGTCCGTGTCGCCCCGCATGTGGCCGGAGAAGACGTTGATTTCCACATTCGGCCCGAGCGTCTCGCGCACTGCCGCGCCTTCTTCCGCCGCGGCGACGAAGAAGCGTTTCACTCCCGCCTTCGCAAGCGCCCGCACCACCGGCTGCACACCCAGCCCGTAGCCGTTGGCCTTCACGACGGCGCCGGTTTCGGTCGTGTCGGAGGAAGCGGAATCGAGCGAGCGCCAGTTGGAAACAAGCGCATCGAGGTCAACGGTCATACGTGCGGTACTCATGGGTGTCTTTTGACCGGAGGGCAGGGGGCGTGCAAGCGGAATTGGGACGGTAGGCTAGGGAGGGGAGGTTCGCTGATCATCGGCACCGGCCTGATACCTGCCGCCCATGCACGGCGCATCTGGCTACCCAAAGCCATCCCAGAACCATCCGCGGGGGTTATTGGCGGAGAGACGGACCTTTGAGGACGATGCGCGAGAGGCAGGCGGGTCCCGCACGCATCATGCCGGAGTCGAGGCTCCGTTCGAAAGTTCGGCGCACCTCAGGTGCGACGGGCGGCGCTTCGTCGGAATCTGCACAGACCGCTGAGGTCGCCGCTACCACGACACCAATGATCGTCCGTTCTGAGGTCGAGGCGCCCCCCGGGGGACGGCGCTCGCATTGCTCGCTCTTGTGATGAGGTCTACGGTTCCCAATTGTCCCGGTACCGCTCCCAGATCTTCTCACCGACCAGACAGTCCGAAGTCCCCTGCGCCGGCACGACCCGAGCCTCGGGCACCAGATCGATCATCGGGCCCGGCTCGGGTTCCGGCACCGGTCCGGCGATCTCCAGCACCAGCTTTTTCCGAACCGCCGCCGCGAACTCCGACCAGTCGAGCACAGGCACCACGAAATGTCCCGGCCCCCCGACCACGCAGTCGGTGTAATACTGGTCCAGCGCCTCGATGGTCCACATTCCGCCCATGCCTTCGCGGGTCATCAGCGGCAGGCCGTTGATCGTGATCCCCTCGGCGATCACGTCATCCCGCGCGGCCAGCACCGGCCCGCCGTCGTTGTTCGGCCCGTCGCCCGAGATATCGATGACCCGACGCAGCCCCGTGAACCCGTTGTCACGGAAATACGCCGCCCCCGACCGCAGCGCCGAAGAGATGGAGGTCCGCCGCATCCCCGGCGACAGATGGGCCGAGATCGCGGCGGCAAAAGCATCCGCGTCCTCCTGCGTCCGGATGATCGCCCAGTCCTGCACCACGCGCTGCGAATAGACCCCCGCCCATTCCACATAAGCCACCGCAACATGGCCCAGCATCCCGGAATTGATGGCCTTGAGAACCTCGGACGACACCAGCGCTTCGGCATAGCCGCGGCGCTGGATCTCCAGTTCGTTCGGCGTCATCGAACGAGAGACGTCGACGAGCAGCAGCAGCTCGACATCCACCTCGACGGAATTCGGATCGTAGGGCTCCATCTCCGCGAGGGCGGGCGACGCGAGGGCCAGAAGGCCGAGGAGGCTGGCGATGCGGAGCATGTGCCAGTGTCGCGCCATGTCAGGCGACCTGTCGAGTCGCGATTGCCACCGCACGCGACTGTGAACGGCATGTGGCGCGGGAACGGGCAGGCAGGGCGGGCGCATCGGTGGTGGGTTTGAAACCCGCCGCACGGCGGGGCAGCCATCTACATAGGGTGGGATTTCAGCCCACCACCCACTTAAATAGCAACCTCGCAGAACTCAGTGCTCTGGAACGTGAACCCGAGTGCCCGGTAGAACGGCAGTGCGGTGTCGCTGTCCGGATCGGCGGCGAGCCAGACCCAGTCACACCCCTCGGATCGCGCCTGCTCCAGCATCGCTTCGATCAGGGCCCGCCCGATCCCCTGCCGCCGGTGCGACGGTGCCACGCCGAGGTTGTCGATATACAGGCCTGGCGCCGCGTCCGGATTGTGAGTCACCATACCGAGGCACTGACCCACGCAGACCGGCCCCTCCATCGCCGCCAGAAGGACATGTGTGCCCGTCGCGAGCAACGCATCCAGGCGTGCTGGAAGGATCGGCCCGTCGAACACCTCCGCCGCGACATGATCCAGCAGACGACGCGTTTCGGGCCGGATCCGTTCGATCCGCGCGTTCAATACCCCTCGCCGCCGCCCTGCTGCCAGGGCTTCACGAGGTTGCCGAAGCGGGTAAATTCGCTCTCGAAGCTCAGTTCGACCGTGCCGATCGGGCCGTGACGCTGCTTGCCGATGATGACTTCGGCCTTGCCGTGCAGCGCCGCCATGCGGTCCTGCCAGGTGGCCATCTCGTCCAGCCGGTCGTCCGAGGGCTTTTCCCGTTCCACGTAATATTCTTCGCGGAACACGAACATGACGCAGTCCGCGTCCTGCTCGATGGAACCCGATTCCCGCAGGTCCGACAGCTGCGGCCGCTTGTCGTCGCGGCTTTCCACCTGACGCGACAGCTGCGACAGGGCGATGACCGGAATGTTCAGTTCCTTGGCGATGGCCTTGAGCCCCATGGAGATCTCCGCGATCTCGTTCACCCGGTTCTCCGCCGTGCCGCGCACTAGCTGCAGGTAGTCGACGATCAGCAGGTCGAGCCCGTGCACCCGCTTCAGCCGCCGAGCCCGCGCCGCGAGTTGCGCAATCGGGATCGAGGGCGTGTCGTCGATGAACAGCGGGCAGGCCTCCAGCGTCTTCGCGGCCTCGACAAAGCGGCGGAACTCCGTCTCCGTCATGTCGCCCTGGCGGATCTTGTGGGACGAAATCTCGGACGCTTCGGCCAGAACCCGCGCCGCCAGCTGCTCCGCGCTCATTTCGAGAGAGAAGAACCCGACCACGCCGCCTTCGATCGCGCCCTCGGTCCCGTCGGGCATCCGCCCGCGCCGGTACGCCTTGGCGACGTTGAAGGCGATGTTGGTCGCAAGTGAGGTCTTGCCCATGGAAGGCCGCCCGGCAAGGATCAGAAGGTCGGACTTGTGCAGGCCGCCCAGTTTCTTGTCCATGTCGATCAGCCCGGTGGACACACCGGCCAGCCCGCCCTCGCGTTGGTAGGCGGCATTGGCGACATTCACCGCCTCTGTCACCGCCGACAGGAAGGACTGGAAGCCGGATTCCGACGTCCCGGTTTCAGAAAGCTTGTATAGCTTTTGCTCCGCCTGGACGATCTGTTCCTTCGGTTCGTTCTTCACATCCATCCGCGCCGCTTCGGCGGCGATGTCCTGGCCCAGAAGGATCAGTTCGCGCCGGATCGCCAGGTCGTGAATCATCTGGGCATAGTCGCGCACCGCGTAGGCGGCGATGGCGGCCCCGGCGAGCCGCGCCAGATAGCCCGGCCCGCCCAGTTCCTTCAGCCCCTCGTCATCTTCCAGAAACGCCTTCAGCGTCACCGGCGTCGCCAGTGCGTTTTTCGAGATGCGCGCCGCGGCCACCTCGAAGATCCGGCCATGCACGGGTTCGTAGAAATGTTCGGCCCCGATCAGGCTGGCGATGCGGTCATAGACATCGTTGTTGGTCAGCAGCGCACCCAGAAGCTGCTGCTCCGCCTCGATCGAATGCGGCATGGTGTCCGCCTGTGCCACATCCGGCGCCGGCTTTCCGCTGGCGTTGAAATAGGTCAGATCGTTCATTGACTGCGCGTGCCCCCGAATTGTCTGGTCGGGAGAGAGGGGCGCGTCTCACGACGCACCCGGACTCCCGTTCCCTTGCCTGTCCCCATTCCGGGCGGCCCCTGTCCGATCAGCCCCAAGTCTGTCCGCCGAACCGTTAACCGCCTGGTAAGAAGTTGAGATACCGGCGGGTGTGTTCCGACGCAAATTGTATAACCTGTGGATAAGGCTGGTATACCTCCACCCTACCACATCTGGTGGCGTATGTCCTGCGTTTTCCCCGATCTGGCGGCGGGATGCCGCTTTCCGCGCCAATTGGACTGGCGGCGCGAGGCAAAGCGGTCTGCTGCCGAAAATCCCTCAAACTCTCCATTCGGATAGGTGCCGTTAAACAATTCCCGCGCGCTTCCGGAGCGGCCGTTCGGGCGGCACCAACCTTCGGGCGAATCGTCAGGCGTCCTTGCGCGCCTCCTGCCAGGCACGGGGCGCACGCAGGAAGGATTCGACCTCCCCAAGCGTTTCCGCGTCGAAGGCCTGCCGCCGTCGCGCTTCCTCCAGAACGTCCCACCAGGTACAGAGGTGGTGAAGGCTGACACCATGGTCGCCGAGCGTCTTCTCGGTTTCCGGGAAGATGCCATAGTAGAAGATGACCGCCGTATGCGCGCAGCTTGCCCCTGTCTCGCGGATCGCATCGACGAAAGAGATCTTGGAGCCCCCGTCGGTCGTCAGATCCTCGACCAGCAGCACGCGCTGGCCCTCGGTCATCTGCCCCTCGATCCGCGCGTTGCGCCCGTAGCCCTTGGGCTTCTTGCGCACATAGGTCATTGGCAGGGCCATGCGTTCGGCCACCAGCGCGGCAAAGGGAATGCCTGCCGTTTCGCCACCCGCGATGTTGTCGAAGGCCTCCAGCCCCGCGTTGCGCATGACCGTCGCGGTGAGGAAATCCATCAGGGTGGAGCGGATGCGCGGATAGGAGATCAGCTTGCGGCAGTCGATATAGGTCGGCCCCGGCAGACCGGAGGCGTAGATGTAGGGCTCGCGGGAGTTGAAGTGAACGGCCCCGATGTCCAGCAGCATCGCCGCGCTCAGGCGGGCAATTTCGTCGGCGGGCGGATAGCTGGAGGGGATCATGATCTGGCCTTTCGCAGGTTGGCCGGTGTCGATGCCTCCGGCGGGGATATTTCGGGCAAGATGAAGTCAGACGGACCAGTAGACCGGGAAGCCGGGGTCGAAAACGGTGACAGGTCCGGCCTCGCTGCCGATCTTCTCGGGGAAGGCTGTTGGTGTATCGGATTTGGTGAGCGTCAGGGTCGTGTCATTCACCGGCAGGCCGTAGAAACCGGGGCCGTTGAGGGAGGCGAAGGCTTCGAGCCGGTCCAGCGCGCCCTCCGCCTCGAACACATGGGCAAGCAGGGGCATGGTGTTGGTGGCGGTGAAACAGCCCGCACAGCCGCAGGCATGTTCCTTGAGGTGATCCGGATGCGGAGCCGAGTCGGTGCCCAGGAAGAAACGTGCGTCGCCCGAGGTGGCGGCGGTGACAAGTGCCTTGCGGTGCTCCTCCCGCTTGGCGACGGGTAGGCAGTAGTAGTGCGGTTTGATCCCGCCGACGAGGATGTGGTTGCGGTTGATGATCAGGTGATGCGTGGTGATCGTGGCGCCGAGGCCGGTGTCGTTCGCGCGGACGTAGTCGGCGGCCTGCGCGGTGGTGATATGCTCCATCACGACGCGCAGCCCCGGCGTGGCGCGGCGGAGCGGGTCGAGAACCGTCTCGATGAACACCGCCTCCCGGTCGAAGATGTCGACGTCGTGGGTGGTGACCTCTCCGTGCATGCAGAGCGGCATGCCGATCTCCGCCATCTTCTCCAGCACGGCGCGGACCTTGTCGAAGTCGCGCACGCCGGAAGCGGAGTTTGTCGTTGCCCCCGCCGGGTAGAGCTTCACCGCCGTGGCGATTCCGTCGGCGTGGGCGCGAGCAACATCCGCAGGATCCGTGTCCTCGGTCATGTAGAGCGTCATCAGCGGCCGGAAGGCCATGTCCTCGGGCAGGGCAGAGAGGATCCGGTCGCGGTAGGCGGCGGCCTGCGCGGCGGTCACCACCGGCGGCACGAGGTTGGGCATCACGATGGCGCGGGCAAAATGCCGGGCGGTTTCGGGAAGCACGGCCTGCATCATGGCACCGTCGCGCAGGTGCAGGTGCCAGTCGTCGGGGCGGCGGATCGTGAGGCTCTGGGTCATGTCCCCGCGATTACCCCGTTGCGCGCCCTTAGGGAAGGGGCAGGCTTACTCTTCCGGGTTTTCCAGCGCCTTGAGCCTGCGGGCAAAGCGCGGTGCCGGGTAGCGCGCGGTCACGTTGCGGCAGAGCATTGCGGTCAGGCCCGGCCGGTCCGAGTTTTCCAGCCGGGTCAGCAGGCGGCGAAGATAGGGCAGGTGGTTGCGCCGGGCGCGGAACAGCGTCGCGAAATACTGCGGGGTCAGTCGCCCCTCGGCTGCGGCGTGCAGCATCGGGAACAGGCGCTTCATGAACAGCAGGTGGCTTTGCAACGCCTCGCCCATGTTGCGCATCCTCAGCTTGGTGACGTTCGGCCGGGTGAACAGCGCCGCATGCATCGCGTCATGCGACTCCAGCGGATCGTAAACCACGAAAACCTGCGCCGCCGCGTCGATCATGTCGGGTGCGAAACCGAAGCGGCTGGTGAAGTCGGTGCGCCGCATATGGGTGAAGCGGTCGTCCCACTCGGTGACATCCGGGTCGAGCGTGGCCTGCGGCTGGATCGCCACGACGGTGCTGCCCGGCGCAGCGACGGAGAAGGCCGCCGCCGCGTAGCCGCAGGGTCCCGCGCCATAGAACAGGACGGTTTCGAATTCCTCGAAGAAGCCCTCGTCGATCAGCTGGTCGAAATAGGCATAGACCTCCTCCGCCCGGAACCAGGTGTCGCCGTCCGAGGCCAGCAGAAGGTGCGACCAGCCCAGCTTGCGCGACAGGTGCCATCCAAGCGGCTGCGCGGAGTCCGTCAGCCCGCGCATCCCCTGCACGGTTTCGAAGCTGACCAGCAACACCGGGCCGGACTTGATGAAGGCGGCGAAATGCGACCGGCCAAGCCGGTCCGACGCGCCCTCGAGATCGGCCTGCTCCATCACGCGCCGGGTCCATTCCGGCTTGGCCAGTCCGGAGAGGTCGTTGCGGGGAAAAGTGCCGTCCATGGGGTGTCCCTGTACATGTGGTCCGCGAGTCGGGGTGAGTCTTCGCCGGATCTTAACACCTTTGCCCGGAAGATCCCCGCAATCCGCCGCGTCAGCGGGCAATTTCCCGTGTCCGTTCTTCACGTCCGTCGCGGGGCGTGCCTCAGCCTTCGCCCTGCTCCCCTGCCTCGCGGGCGCGGGTGGCGTAGCGCACGAGGAACCGCGCCTCGTTCAGTGGCACGGCGCGGGTCGGGGGCGTCATCAGCAGCCGGCCGAACAGCGCGCGGAAAGGTTCCTGCAGCATCAGCGCGTCGAAGCGCGTCTTGCGCCATGCCACGGAGGCGTCATGCAGTGCGCCAAGCTGTGTATCGGCCTTGTAGGCGGCCAGCCGTTCGCTCATCTGCGGGGCGAGGGCGGCGATGGACCGGTCCTCTTCCTGCACGAAGTTCCTCTCCACCCAGTAGTCGACGCCCAGCATGTGGTCCGAATGCACCGCGCGCCCCCGGTCGGCCTTGAGCACGTAACTCTCCATCGCGCCAAGCGGGTAGTGGTTCAGCTGCACGAGCGCATAATTGGACCGCCCGTAGTTCGAGAAGATGCGCTGCGTGCGGAACTTGTCGTCCAGTTCCCGCCCCTCGCCATCGAACCAGCGCGCCTGTCCGACGCGGGCCGGATCGGGAGAGCGGGGGCGGTGCACGCCAAGCTTTCCGTAGGTTCCGTCGTTTCGGTAGAGCGTCTTGAACATGGCCGAGCGCCAGGGCCAGTACATCACCGCCGGCGCGGCCCTGGTGAAGACCTGCGTCACCGGCGCGTCGACATATTGCGCGACGCCGCCGCAGCCGAACAGCCGCCACGTCAGGGTGATCGCGTCGGCCTCCGGCAGCGCGGCCAGCAGCGCAGGGACGGTATGGTCCCCGGCATGAATGTTGACGAACTCGTCGACGTCGAGCGTGGCGATCCAGTCGGCCTGTTGCACGATGTCCATCTGGTCGGCGGTCTTGTAGGCAGTGAACTGGATTCCGCCCTGATCATAGGGGCCGTCATTGCGGACATGGGTCAGCTCACCCATCTCCTCCAGTCTGTCGAGCATCCGGTCGGTGCCGTCCTGACAGTCGTTTGAGAAGACGAGGAAATCGGTGAATCCGCAGGCGCGGTGATGAGCCAGCCATTCCAGCAGGAAGGCGCCCTCGTTGCGCACCGTCAGAACGGCAAGGCAGCGCATTCACTCGGGCCGGGAGAAGGTGACGACCTTTGAGATCGACCGCTTCGGATTGTAGACCAGCCCCGCCGCGTTCATCGCGTCGAAGACCACCTGAACGCCCTTGAGCCCGATGTACTGCGGATGCAGTTCGACGATCGCCCCGCGGAGCCGCGACAGGTCGAGCATGGGCAGAACGTCCAGCTCCGCCCCCTCGATGTCGCAGATCAGGATGTCGGGGTCGATCTTCGCGATAGTCTCGCGCGCGGGCAGGACGGGCACGGTGGCGGTGTGGGTCACGTCGTCCGCGGGCTCGGGCAGGAGGGAGGAGGCGACAAAGATCTTGCGCACGTAGAAGGTCGCTTCCCCCGCCGCATCGCCAAGCAGCGCATGGTGCACCGTGGCATTGCCGATGCCGTTTTCCGAATGCACGCGGCGGATGCAGGGGATCAGGCCGGGGTTGGCCTCGAACGCATGCACCTCTGACGGCGCGCAGTTCACCGCGACGATGGAGGACATGTAGCCCATGCCCGCCCCAAGCTCGACCACCTTGTCGCCGCGCCGCACGACACGCAGTGCGGCCTTGGTCTCCTTCTCCTCGTATTCGTTCGCGGCCAGCACGCGGCGGATGCGCGGGATCATCGGCGGAAGGTCGGTCGGGAAGGTCACGCCGAAACTGGTGATGTGGCTGGGCCGCCCGGCCTTGGCAAGCCGCGCGCGCAGGTCCGGGTCGGAGGATCCGGGGAACTGTTCGGAATGATCGGGGAAGGCGGATTTCACGCTCAGCTCTCCAGGTCCTGCGCCAGCGCATAGGCGACGCGTTCGGTTTCATTCAGCCGGATCGACAGGGCCTGATCGTAAAGCTCCTGGAATTCCGGGGTGTTGTGCAGCTCCTCCGCCTTGGCCCTGTGCCAGGCGAAACCCGCATCATGCAGGCGCTTGAGCTCCGGATCGGCCATCAGCCGCGCCATCTCTGCCCGCAGGCGGGGCAGGTTGCGGTGGATTGTGACGTCGGTGTGGTCGCACCAGTCCATCCGGATCCAGTAGTTCAGCCCGATGGAGCGATCGACATGCAGCGCCCGGCCGCGCTGACGTTTCACCAGGTAACTGTCGGCAGAGCGCAGGGCGTAGTGGTTCAACTGGATCAGATCATATCCGATGGAGCGTTTGGAACTACGCCAGCCGTTCTTGATCATTTCCTTCGTCGTCACCATGCCGTTGCCGTTGACCCAGACGACATCGCCCGCGCGGTCCTCTTCCAGCTTGTTGGGTCGGTGGCAGGACAGCTTGGAATAGGCCCCGATGTTGCGGAACATGGTCTTGAAACCCCAGACCGTATGCGGCTTGGGGCAGTATTTCGGTGCGCATTGCGTGAACTGTTCGATCACGGGCCGGTCGGCCAGCGCCGTGACCCCGCCATGGCCGAACAGCCGCCAGGTCATCGCCACGTTGGTCGCCTGCGGGACCAGCGCAAAGAAATCGTCCAGTGTGCCGTTGCCGCAGCGGATGTTGACGAATTCGTCCACGTCGATATGCGCGATCCATTCCGCCTGTTGCAGCACCGGTTCCTCGAGCGCCGCGTCCAGGGCGAACTGCTGCGGAGAGTTCCCCGTCCAGCCGTCATTGTCCCGGTGATGCACGATCCCCATGGCGTCGAGCCGCTTGAGGATGTCGTCCGTCCCGTCGGTGCAGTTGTTGGTGTAGATCAGGAAGGTGTCGAAACCGACGGCGCGGTGATAGGCGATCCATTCGACGATGTAGGGCGCCTCGTTCTTCATGCAGCCCACGATGACGCGGCCGCTGCTGCCCTTGGGCAGTTCGCGTGGCGGGACTGCGGCGAAGGCTTCGGCCAGCTCTTCCTCGTTCACCCGCCCGATCCGGTTGTGCGGCTTGAACGACGACCCCTGCAGCGACCGGAACTTCTCTACCGCCTGCGGAGACATGACCCTGCGCGCCTCCGGCGTGATCCCGTCCGCGACTTCCTGGGCAGGGGCGACTTCGGACTCCGGCGCCTGTTGTGCCTTTGCCTGCTCCGCCGTCGCGCGCTCGATCCGCCAGAGCCAGGCGAGAAGGTATTGCGAGGCGCGGAAGCCCATGCGGGGCGGCGGTTCGCGCCACGGTTCTGCCGGTGCGGCCGGATGCATCAGTTCGGGGCTGAGCGCCGGATGCGCATCGCAAAGCGCCCGGTTTCGCGCCGCGAAATGCGCCGACACCGCGAAAAGCGAGGCCGGATCGACCGGCGGGCCGTCCACCTTCAGCTCGTCCAGGAACTTCTTCCAGAGTTGACGCGGCATCGCCAGCTCTCCGCGCGCCAGCAGCCGCACCAGAAGCGCGTTCATCTGCCGCGCCCGCGCCAGCCACTCGGCCGAGGGCTCCTCGGGCGGCTCCCACGGCTGCGCCTTGCCGATCTGGTCGCGGATGTCGAAGGCGGCCTGCAGCTCACCCGTAAAGTCCTCGCGCGCCCAAGCCTGCGGATCATAGCTGCGCAGCCGCGTCGATCCGGCACCGAAAACAGCGTCCCAATGCGCCACCAGCGCGGGATAGTCGAGCCAGAAGGCCGGGGCCTGCGTCCTGAGGAACAACCCCTTTTCCGGAGCAGGGTCCGGTGTGGCCGACAGGCAGGCCCGCCACCAGTCCTTCGCCCGCGTCGCCTTCAGTTCAAGGTCCAGCCCGCGCGCGCGCCCCTCCATCACCTGTTCGGCATAGGCCCGCGCCAGTACCCGCGCCGGTTCGTCCACATGCGCGGTCACTGTGACCTCGCCGCCAAGCGGGGCCAGCAGATCGCGCAGCCCCTCAAGCTCCGCCCGCGTGGCAAGCCCCGAGGCCAACTGCGCCGCCGAAAGGATCAGTACATCGGGCTTCGCCTTCGCGACCTCCTTCGCCAGCCCGTCCGCCAGCTGATCGCGCAGCGCCGCCTGGGCCGCCGGATCGGCAAACCCCCGGCTGTGCCGCAGCGGATCCACCTGTTCCGGCGCGCTTGCCGCCATGAACAGTCGCGTATGGTTGCGCGCACCGGGCGAGCGCGGGAACAGCACGCCCTTGCCCTCAAGCTGCGACCGCTTTTCGGCCAGCACCTCTTGCAGGCGGATCGTGCCGCAGCCTTCCAGCCCGATATGCAGGTGGATCTTCATGCGGCGTCCGTCGGCTCCGCATCGTCACCCGCGACACCCGCCTTGCGGTTCCGGTTCGCCTGACCCCACCACGGGATGTCGCGCCCGATGTGCCTGCCAAGCTGGGCCGGCGCGTCCGGCGCGGCCATGTCCAGCCGCAAATAGGTCGGGTCCCCGGCAAAGATGCGGTCGAGAAAGGCGTAATGCGCCTCGATCCAGCGGATGCGCTGACCCTCGGGCCGGCCGAACCCGGTCGGCAGCCCCGGCACCACGTTCCGCTTGAGCCGCGCGACCATGTTCTTCCAGTTCTTCATCGACTCCGCCAGCTTCGCCGCGTCCCGCCAGCTGGCAACGAACTTCACGCCCGGATGGTGCGTCCGGATCGCCTCGATCAGCCCGAAATCCATCTGCGGCCAGCAGGAATTGCCGTCCTGCAGCACCGAGATTTCGCCAAACGCGTCGAACTCCTCAAGCTGGGCCAGCGGATCGCCTGAGGTGTAGTAATCCGTGTACATCAGATGCCCGACAAAGAGGCCGTTGATCTCTTCCTTCTCGGTCATGTCGTGATGCACCCGGTTGTCCACTGTCTTGAGCCCCGCGCGGCCAAGCGCCCGGCCAAGCGTGGTGGTGCCCGACTTCGGCAGGCCCAGGTTCACGACGCGCAGGCGCGGAGTCATTCCGCCGCCTCCGCAAACGGAGAGGGCAGGGGCGGCAGGCCAAGCACCGCCAGCAGCGCCTCCTCCGCCGGGGACATCGTGCCCGCCTTCATCAGCTGTGCCCTCATCGCCTGATACTCCGCCTGTTCCAGCAGCTGGTCCCGTCGCGCCCGGTGTCGCGCGCAGGCTTCCTCGTGAAGCTCGGCAACTCCCGGCAGGGCCATCAGCCGCGCGGTTTCCGCGGCGAGCGAGGGCAGGTAGCGCTGGATCGACAGGTCCTCGCAGGACATGTCGTTCCGCTCCCGCCAGTAGGTGTCGTCAAAGGCCCGGTGTTCGCGGTTCACGTCCCCCCGGTCGTTCTTGACGAGATAGCTGTCGAGCGAGCGCAGCGCATAATGGTTCAGCGTCGCGAACTGCCGCGCACCCTGCGCCGGAAACTTGCGGATACGCCGGTCGTTGGCGGCGACGAGGAACTTGTGCGGCACAGGTCGCCCCGATCCGTCCGTCCACGCAGGTCGCTTCTTCGGCGCCAGCTTGGCCCGGAAGAACGGCCGGTGCGCGCCATAGTATTGCAGCGGAAAGTCCTTGCGCACGAGGCTCTTGACCTCGATTGCCAGCTCACCGCACCAGATGTCCGGGTTGTGGCTGCGAGAGAATTGCGCAATCACGGGCCGGTCCTCGAACGCCGTCACGCCGGCATTGGCGAAGAACTGGAAATGCACCGAAATCGTCTGCGGGTTGCCGCAGGCCGCGATCAGCGCGGGCAGGGTGTTGTCATCCACATGGATGTTCAGGAATTCGTCCACGTCGGCGATCCAGACCCAGTCGGCCTCGCTCACCACCGGATGATTGCGCGCGTCCTTCAGCGCCTCCATCTGGTAGTTGCGCCCCTGCGCCGGGTTCGGCAGGTGCTGCACCACCCCCGCAGCCGCCAGCGCATCCAGCAGCCGGTCGGTGCCGTC
Source organism: Primorskyibacter flagellatus (assembly GCF_014638275.1). GTDB lineage: Bacteria > Pseudomonadota > Alphaproteobacteria > Rhodobacterales > Rhodobacteraceae > Pseudooceanicola > Pseudooceanicola flagellatus_A. The sequence continues at coordinate 1,883,237 of NZ_BMFJ01000001.1, read as the reverse complement.
CGAACAGTCGTTGGAATAGAACAGGAAATCTGTCACCCCGATGACACGGTTGAACGCGACCCATTCGATCAGGAAGGGGCCTTCGTTCTTCACACATGTCACGGCGGTTATGCGCATGGCGGCATCCCCGCCCGTCGTGGTCTGGTCATTCGCATCTGTACCCGACCTGCCCGGCCGCGCCTGCGCCCCGGTCGGCCGATGGCCCGGAACATCCTTGTTTCGTTGCAAGGACTTTCGCACTTGCCTCACCCCTCGTCAATCATTCGGCCCCGCGCCGCGCCGGGGCGCAACATCTCGCGCCCTTGACCACGCCGCCCGCCCGTGCAGATCCTGCAGGAGCGGAGGACCACATGACCCAGCCCAGTTCCATCGAGGCCGTCCAGACCATGCTCTCGCGGCAGAATTATGTCGCCGGACGCGCCCTTTCGACGGTTGTGTTCCTGGCGCTGCGCCTCGGAAAGCCGCTGTTCCTGGAAGGCGAGCCCGGCACCGGCAAGACCGAAATCGCCAAGGCCATCGCCGCCGGGCTGAACCGGCGCCTGATCCGCCTGCAATGCTACGAGGGGCTGGATGCCGCGTCCGCCGTCTACGAATGGAATTTCCCGGCGCAGATGATTGCCATCCGCACCGCCGAGGCCGCCGGCAGTGCCGACCGCGATGCGCTGCAGACCGATCTGTTCTCTGACCGCTACCTGACCGAACGCCCGCTCCTGCAGGCCATGCGGCCCCATCCCGAAGGCCCTCCGGTCCTCTTGATCGACGAACTCGACCGTACCGACGAACCCTTCGAGGCGTTCCTGCTGGAGGCGCTGTCCGACTTCCAGGTCACCATCCCCGAAATCGGCACTATCCACGCCCCCGAACCGCCGATCGTCATCGTCACCTCCAACCGCACGCGCGAGGTGCACGATGCCCTGAAACGCCGGTGCCTCTACCACTGGGTCGACTACCCCGACTTCGCCCGCGAGATGGAGATCCTGACCGCCCGCGCCCCCGAAGCCTCCGCCGCGCTCTCCCGCGAAGTCGTCGCCTTCGTCCAGCGCCTGCGTACAGAGGACCTGTTCAAGAAGCCCGGCGTGGCCGAAACGATCGACTGGGCGAAATGCCTGCTGGCGCTCGACGTCATTTCGCTTTCGCCTCAGACCATCGCCGATACGCTAGGTGCGGTGCTGAAATACCAGGACGATATTGCGAAACTCGAAGGGTCGGAAGCCAAGCGCCTGTTGGACGAGGCCCGCGCCACCCTGGCTCCCGCATGATCCTCGGCATCGACCACCTCGTTCTGACCGTGCGCGACCCCGAAACCGCCGCCGTCTTCTACAACCGCGTGCTCGGTCTCGACATCGTCCGCTTCGGAAAGGGCCGCATCGCGCTCCAATGCGGGGATCAGAAGATCAACCTCCAGTCCCTGGGACAGGAAACGCGAAACCACGCCGCCATCGGCTGCGGCGACCTCTGCCTGTTGACCGATCTCGCCCCCGAAGACACCGTCGCCCGCCTATCCGCCGCCGGCGTCGCAATTACCGAAGGTCCGGTTGAGAAGACTGGCGCGCGCGGTCCCTTCACCTCGGTCTACTTCAACGACCCCGACGGAAACCTGATCGAGATCTCGCGCTACCCATGACCCTTCATCTTGCGGCAAATACTCTGCTGGGGGTGCGGGGGATGCAAAATCCCCCGCGGCGCGCCGATGCCTGAATATCCCGACCTCGACCTGCCGGACAATCCGAAGCTCGCCGACAACATCACCCATTTCGCCCGCGCCCTGCGCAAGGCCGGCCTGCCCATAGGCCCCGGCCGCACGCTCGACGCCATCCGCGCGGTCGAGGCCGCGGGGTTTACGGAAAAACGCGACTTCTACTGGACCCTGCACGCCTGCTTCGTCTCCCGCCCGGAACACCGCCAGGTCTTTTCTCAACTCTTCCGGCTCTACTGGCGCGACCCGCGTTACATGGAGCAGATGATGTCCATGATGCTGCCCGCCATCCGCGGCGTGCAGGAAGAGCGCATCGCCGAAGCCGGAGAGAAGCGCGCCGCCGAGGCTCTGCTCGACGGTGCCGACCAGCCCGCGCCGGAGCGTGAGGCGCCCGAGGAAGAGACCCGGATCGAAATCGACGCCTCCCTCACCATGTCCGAGGAGGAGCGCCTCCGCTCGCTCGACTTCGAACAGATGTCGACCGAAGAGATCGCCCGCGCCAGACGCATGCTGGCCAAGCTGACCCTGCCGGTGCAGCCGCTGAAGACCCGTCGCCGCCTGGCCTCCCCCCGCGGCGCGCGTATCGACGCCGCCCGCACCCTGCGCGCAGCCATGCGCCAGGGCGGCGACCTCCGCACGCTCGTCCGGTCGAAGCCGCGCGACCGCTGGCCCGCGCTGGTCACGCTCTGCGACATCTCCGGCTCAATGTCGCAATATTCCCGCATGGTGCTGCATTTCCTGCACGCCGTCGCTAACGAAAAGGGCGCGGGATGGGCCAAGGTCCATGCCTTCACCTTCGGTACCCGCCTGACCAACATCACCCGCCACCTGCGCACCCGCGATGTCGATCAGGCCCTCGCCGCTGCCGGGGCGGAGGCGCAGGACTGGGAAGGCGGCACCCGCATCGGCGACTGCCTGCACAGCTTCAACCGCGACTGGTCCCGTCGGGTCATGGGGCAGGGGGCGGTGGTGCTGCTGATTACCGACGGGCTCGACCGCGGCGATCCGGGCGCGCTCGCACACGAAATGCAGCGCCTCCAACTCTCCGCCCGCCACCTGATCTGGCTGAACCCGCTGCTCAGGTGGGACGGCTTCGCGCCCCGGGCCCGCGGCATCGCTGCCATGCTGCCCCATGTCGACAGCTTCCGCGCCGGGCATTCCGTCGCCGCGATCGAAGACCTTGCCGCCGCCCTCTCCCGCCCCGACGACAGGGGCGAGAGGGACCGCCTGATCGCCGCCCTAAGGTCATGAAATCGCGGCCGCTATCCGATAACATTGAACTTCCCGGCCCGACCCGGCGTTGCCCTTTCAATCCCGCGTGTTCGCGGCATGGAAAGGACCAAGACTATGACACCCAATTTCCTGAAATCGACCACAGCCATCGTGCTGAGCCTCAGCCTCGCCGTGCCCCACATGGCCCTCGCCCAGACTGCAGCCGAGCTTGAGGCAGAACTGAACGTCGACACTTCCGGCATGACCGAGGCCGAACTCGACACCCTGCGCAAGCAGCTGGCGGACCAGAAGGCCCAGGCAGAGGCTGCGACCACCGCGACCGCGGAAGCTGAGGCCGAAGCCCCTGTGCAGCAGGAAGCTGCGCCCGAAGCGCAGGCCGAAGCCCAGGTTGCGCCCGAAGCTGCCGCACCCGAAGCCACGGCAGAAGACAAGTCCATGCTCGGCCGCGCCGTCGGCGCAGTGACCGGCGGTATCGAGAAACTGACCGGCGCGGACGAAGCCGAAGCCAACGCGCAGGCCAACACCGAAGCCAACACCGAAGCCACTGCCGAGGCCCCCGCGCAGGGCGGCGAACAGGGCGAAGCTGCCGTGCCGAAACCGGCACCGGAGGCCACCGCCGGAACCACGGCCCAGGGTGACGCGCAGGCCGAAGCGCCCGCCCCGCAGGCAGAGGCCTCGACGGATACGCAAAGTGCGGCCACGACCGAAGCCGCGCCCGAGACGCAGCCCACGACCGAAGCCGAGGCCTCCGCGCGGACCGAGGCGGAGGTGTCGGGTAACCAGACGCCGGACACCGCAACTGCCGAAACCGCCCCCGCGGCCGGGACGGGCGACCAGAACCAGCTCGAAGCCCAGGTGCAGGAGCTGCAGAAGAAACTGGACGCCCTGAGCTCTGAAAGCGCCGAGGAAAAGGCCGCCCGCCAGGCCGCGACCGAAGCCGCATCGGCCGAGGCGCAGACCACCAGCATGGCCGCCACCGCCAGCGAGGCCGACGCCGAAGCCGCGGAGGTCGTCGAGCAAACCGTGACCGAAGACACCGCGCGGTCGTCCTCGGAGGAATTCGCGACGACAGCCGGTGCGGAGTCAGCCACGACTGCACAGACGCAGCAGAAATCCGGGCTCGACGAATTCGGCCGCGCGGCCCTGATCGGCCTTGGTGCGTTGGCTGTCGGCTCCATGCTGAAGAACGGCAGCCAGGTTGTCTCCAACTCCGGTGACCGGGTGGTCGTGCAGCAGCAGGACGGCAGCTACAAGGTGCTGAAAAACGACGACACGCTGATGTTCCAGCCGGGCACCGACGTGAAGACCTATGCCTTCAGCGACGGCTCCACCCGCACCGTGGCAACCCGCGAGAACGGCGTGCAGATCGAAACGATCCGTGCCGCCGACGGCACCGTGCTGCGTCGTACGCGCATCCTGCCGGATGGCTCCGCCGTGATCCTGTTCGACGACACGCAGGTTGCGCAGCAGGTCGACGTGAATACCCTGCCGCAGGTCACGCAGTCGCGCAATTCGATCAACTTCCAGCAGGCGCAGGAAGACGAACTGCGCGCCGCGCTCGAAGCGCGCCTGCCCGAACAGGTCGACCGCCGCTTCTCGCTCAGCCAGGTTCGCAACATCAATGCGGTGCGCCAGCTGGTGCCTGAAATCGACGTCGACAGCATCAACTTCGAAACCGGTTCCGCCGTCATCCGCCCCGAGGAAGCGCAGGACCTTGCCACGCTCGGCACCCTGATGCGCGAACGGATCGAGGCAAACCCGCGCGAGGTCTTTCTGATCGAGGGCCACACCGATGCCGTCGGCTCCGCCAGCTACAACCTCGCCCTGTCGGACCGGCGCGCGGAAAGCGTGGCTCTGGCGCTGAGCGAATACTTCGACGTGCCGCCGGAAAACATGGTGGTGCAGGGCTACGGCGAGGCCGATCTGAAAGTCCGGACCGCCAGCGCGGAACGCGAGAACCGCCGCGCCGCCGTGCGCCGCATTACCGATCTGCTGACCGACAGCTGACCCCGACCCGCAGCGCTCCGGTCCGGCTCGCGCCGGATCGGGGCTCTGCCCCCGCCCTGCGGGCTCCCCCGGGATATTTTCAAAACCAAAGAAGGGTGGAGTCGTCCGCCCTTCTTTGGTTTTGAAAATATCCCCGCCGGAGGCTTCCGCCCCCTCCGCCCCGCGTCACGCAGGGCGGCGAAATGGCCGGGCAGGGGGTCCTGTCCGGCCTAGGCGCGACCCCTCTGGGGAAAGATGCTCCGGAAAGGGTGAAGCCGGGGCCGCGACTCCATCCTCGGGCAAACTGGTCAAGATTTCCTTGAACCCGCCGGACGGAAACCCGACATATGGGCCATGCGGCCCTTCCGCGGGTCTGCGCAGGAAGGAGACCCCGGCATGGACGGCACACTCGAAAAGGCGCTGGAATGGCATCGCGCCGGCAAGGGCGCGGCCCTTGCGACGGTGGTGGAGACCTGGGGCTCCGCCCCCCGCCGCGTCGGCGCGGTTCTCGCTGTGTCGGGGGATGGTGACCTGGCCGGCTCCGTCTCCGGAGGTTGTGTCGAAGGCGCCGTGGTGACCGAGGCTTTCGAGGCGCTGGAAACCGGAGAGAGCCGCCTGCTGACCTATGGCGTGTCCGACGACGACGCCTTTGCTGTCGGGCTGGCCTGTGGCGGCACCATCAGCATCAAGCTTCAGCCGATTGGAGCGGAACATGGTCTGCCCGAGTCGGTTCTCGCCGATCTCGTCGCCGCGCGCGCCGCCCGTCGCCCCGTCGCCTATGTCGTGGACACGAAGACCTGGGAACGGCGCGTCGTCGGGGCAGAGGCTTATCCCGAACGTTTCCGCATGGACCGCTCCGGCTTTGACGAGGATGGCGCAACATTCGTAGCCATCCACAACCCGCCCTTGCGCATGGCCATCGTCGGCGCGGTCCATATCGCGCAGGCCCTGTCGCCGATCGCCCGGCTGGCGGGCTACGACCCGCTGATCGTGGACCCGCGCCCGGCCTTCGCGACACAGGCGCGTTTTCCGGGCGACACGGTGATGGACGCCTATCCGGATGAGGTGTTAAGCGACAAGCTCGACAGTCGCACGGCGCTGGTCCTGCTGACTCACGACCCCAAGATCGACGACCCGGCGCTCGAGATCGGCCTTCGGTCAGGCGTCTTCTACATCGGCGCGCTCGGCTCCACCCGGACCCACGCCAAACGGGTCCAGCGGCTGTCGCAGAAGGGGTTCACGGAGGACGAAATCGCCCGCATCCACGCCCCGGTCGGGCTCGACATCGGCGCCGCCACCCCGTCCGAGATCGCCGTTGCCGTGATGGCGGAGATCACCCGCGTCCTGCGCAAGGGAGCCTGAGGTGAAATTCGGCCCCGTCCCGCTGGCGGAAGCGGAGGGCGCTGTGCTGGCCCATTCGGTCGCCCTGCAGAAGGGCCGCCTGCGCAAGGGGCAGCGGCTGGACGCGGCGCATGTCGCATCGCTCAGCGCCATCGGTCTGTCCGAGGTCATCGTCGCCCGCCCGGAGCCCGGCGACATCGGCGAGGACGAGGCCGCCGCGCGTATTGCCGCCGCGCTGGTTCCGGGGTCGGACGCGGGGCTGGAGGTCACGGCCCCCTTCACCGGCCGCGTCAACCTGATCGCGCGCGGTCCGGGGGTTGTGATGTTGGACCGCGCCCGGCTGGATACGTTGAACCGCATCGATCCCATGCTCACCCTCGCCACTGTTCCGCCCTTCCAGCAGATGACGCCTGGCGGGATGGTCGCGACCGTCAAGATCATCGCCTACGCCCTTCCCGGCGAGGCCGTGGAACAGGCAGAGGCGCTTCTGAGCGGAGCGTCCGCGATCCGCCTGCTGCCACCGGTGTTGCAAACGGCCCAGCTGATCGTCACCGAGATACCCGGCGGGGCCGGGGAGAAGGGCGTGGATGCCATCCGCACCCGCCTGAACGCGCTTGGCCTGACGCTGGAGGAGGTCCTGACCGTGGCGCACCGGCAGGACGCGATCCGGCAGGCGCTTGCCACTCCGTCACAGGCGGACCTGACGCTGATCCTGACCGGTTCCGCCACCTCAGACCCGCACGATGTCGCGCCGGAGGCCCTGCGGGACGCCGGGGGCAGGGTGGACCGTTTCGGCATGCCGGTGGACCCGGGCAACCTGCTGTTCATCGGTGCACTTGGCGAAAGGCCGGTGATCGGCCTGCCGGGATGCGCCCGCTCCCCCGCTCTGAACGGGGCCGACTGGGTTCTGTCGCGCGTGGTCTGCGGGGTGGCGGTGACCGCCGACGACATTGCGGGAATGGGAGTCGGCGGGCTGCTCAAGGAGATTCCGACCCGCCCGCAGCCGAGGACGCGCCAGCGGACGTGATCCCCTCCAGGTGGACCGATCCCCGCAAAAGCAAAGAGCCGGCCCAGGGGCCGGCTCGTGTCAGACGGGGCTGAACAAGCCCGTGCCGTTTACTTCGACATCGGCCCGATCATCATGATCATCTGACGGCCTTCCATCTTCGGCATGTTCTCGACCTTGCCTATTTCCTTGATGTCTTCCGCCACCCGTTCAAGCAGTTCGCGACCGAGGTTCAGGTGGGCCATCTCGCGGCCCCGGAAGCGCAGGGTGACCTTCACCTTGTCGCCATTGCCGAGGAATTTCTCGACCGAGCGCATCTTGACCTGATAGTCATGTGTGTCGGTGTTGGGGCGGAACTTCACCTCCTTCACCTCGATGACCTTCTGGTTCTTGCGGGCTTCGGATTCGCGCTTCTGCTGTTCATACTTGAACTTGCCGAAGTCCATGATCTTGCAGACGGGCGGCGTCGCGTTCGGGGAAATCTCGACAAGGTCGAGCTCGGCCTGGTCGGCCAGTTCCATGGCCCGTTCGGGCGTGACGACGCCGAGGTTTTCGCCTTCCGCGCCGATCAGCCGGATTTCGGGGGCGCGGATTCGGTCGTTGACGCGGGGGCCGGTGTCGCGGGTCGGCGGCGCGTTGTGGGGTCTGCGAGCTATGTTTCTGGTCCTCTTATGGCCAATGTTTCGTGAGCGTGCAAATTAGTGCCGGGAAGGCCTTCTTTCAAGCGGCAAATCGGGGAAAGCTCGTCTGCCGCCGGAAAATCCGCTAGCCTCCCGCAGTGTCCGGAATCGGGCGCGACCCTCGGCGGCAGGAGGACCGGGATGGATCGCAACTGGATGGTTCTCATGGTGCTGACGCTGGCCGCCGGCGTGCTGGCCGCGACGCTGCTGCCCGCCCCGATGCGACACGCGACCCGCCCGGCAGAGACCGCGCCCGGCGTACCCGAGGACGCGGAGCGGATCCGCAGGGCCCTTGGCGCGGCCGTCTTTTCGGCCGGTGAAACGCCCGACCATCGCCCCGGCGACCCACGCGCCATCGCCGCCGACCGCCCTCCTGCGCGAAGCGAGGAACCGGGCGGTCCCCTCCGGCTGGAGCCGGTGCCGGTGAAATAGCCCCGCATTGCGCCAACGCCCGCCCCGCGCCACAGGGTCAGCTTTTCTGGCTGCGGTCGGGGGGGCTACAACGGCAGAGCCGTGGTCGACTTGATCTCCTCCATCGACAGCAGCGCCGTCACGTTGTGGATTTTCACCTCCGAGATCAGAGCCTGGTAGAACACGTCATAGGCGCGCGCATTCGGAACCCGGACTTTCAGGATGTAGTCGATGTCGCCCGCCAGCCGATGCGCCTCCTGCACTTCTGCCCGTTCGCGCAGCGCCTTCAGGAAGGCTTTCTGCCACCCGGCGTCATGCTCGGACGTGCGGATCAGAACGAAGAAACAGGCCTCGAACCCAAGCGCGTCGGCGTCGAGGATCGCCACCTCCCTCGTAATGATTCCCTTCTCGCGCATCTTCCGGATCCGGTTCCAGACCGGCGTCTTCGAAGACCCGACGGAGCGGGCGATTTCCTCGATCGACGGGGTGGTGTCCTTCTGCAGCTGCAAAAGGATTTTCCGGTCGAGTTCGTCCATCCGGTCCGCCATTCCGATTTCCCTTTGCTTCACGGGATTCCGACCCGATTGATCCGCCTGTCCGGAACGCTGTCCTTATTCGGGCAGCATACTGGTGCCAAGGGGGAATTATTTTCTATCTTCTAGGGAAGTCAATCCTGCGCAAGAAGGCCCGCCAGATGCAGCACTTTCCGATCTTCCTCTCCATGGCGGGCACCCGTGTCCTGCTGTCGGGCGGCGGGGCTGCGGCGCTGGCCAAGTTGCGGCTGCTGATGAAGACCCCGGCCCGGATCGAGGTCTACGCCGACGCCCCCGCGCCCGAGATCGAGACCTGGGCCCGCCAGCGGCGTCTGGTGCTGATCCGCCGCGCCCTGCGCCCCGGCGACCTGACCGGCGCGACGCTGGTTTATGCGGCGGACGAGGACGACGCGATGGACGCCCGGACAGAGGCCTTCGCCCGCGCCGCCGGCGTTCTGGTCAACGTGGTCGACAACCTCGCGGCCTCTGCCTTCATCACGCCCGCCATGGTGGATCGCGCGCCCGTTACCGTCGCCATCGGTACCGAAGGCGCCGCGCCCGTGCTGGCCCGCAGGATCAAGGCGGCGCTCGAGGAACAGTTGCCCGCCTCGACCGGGCCGCTGGCCAGGGCCGCTGCCGCGTTCCGCACCCGCGCCGAGGCGCTCCCGCATGGCGAGGCCCGCCGCGCCTTCTGGGCGGATTGGTTTGACCGCGCCGGCCCGAAAGCCCATGCGGAGCAGACCAATCCCGAAACGGCGCTCTCCGCTCTGCTCGACCGGCATCTCGCGGGGCAGGGGACGCGGGCGCGCGTCACGCTCGCCTGGACCGGGTCAGACGATCCCGACCTGCTCGTGATGAAGACCCGCCGCGCGCTCGATCAGGTTGATGTGGTGGTGCATGACGCCGCCATTGCGCCCGCCGTCCTTGAGCTCGCCCGGCGCGAGGCCGACATCCTGACACTGCACGACACCGCGACCGTGCCGCCGCTTCCGCAGCTTCTTGCGCAGCGGGCCGCCGGGGGGCGCCATGTCCTCTATCTGTCATGTCGGCCCTGTAGCGATGCCCTTGCCGCGGCCATCCGTGCCGCCGGCCCCGATGTGACCCTGATCCCCGGCCTTCCCGCCGACCCCGCCATGCCAAGACAGGAGCAGGCCTGATGCCCCGCACCTTCACTCCCAAAGTCGTCACCGCCAACGCCCTGCTTGAGGGCGACGTCGTCTATCTGACCGAGGACGATCGCTGGACCCGCAACCTTTCCGAGGCCGAACTCATCACCGATGAGGCCATCGCCGAGGTCCGGCTGCTCGACGCCTCCCGCCGCCAGTCCGAGATCGTCGGCGCCTACCTGGTCGACATGGTCGCCGGCGACAACGGCCCGGAACCCACCCACTTCCGCGAGGATTTCCGGCGCACCGGCCCCTCCAACTATTTCCACGGCAAGCAGGTCGAAGACCTGTCCCGGACCTGATCCGGGACAACCGCCCCAAGCCAGCCGCCAAGGAGCCCGCACATGTACCGCTACAACGACTTTGACACCGCCTTCCTGGCCGAGCGCAACGCCCAGTTCCGCGCCCAGGTCGCCCGCCGCATCGACGGATCGCTGACCGAGGACGAATTCCGCCCGCTGCGCCTGATGAACGGCCTTTACCTGCAACTGCACGCCTACATGCTGCGCGTCGCCATTCCCTACGGCACCCTGCGGTCGGCCCAGATGCGGCAGCTGGCGATGATCGCGGACAAGTGGGACAAGGGCTACGGCCATTTCACCACCCGTCAGAACATCCAGTACAACTGGCCCAAGCTGCCGGACGTGCCCGACATTCTCGACGCGCTGGCGGAGGTGGAGCTTCACGCCATCCAGACCTCCGGCAACACCATCCGCAACGTGACAGCCGACCACTTCGCCGGGGCCGCGGCGGACGAGATCGCCGATCCGCGCCCCGTGGCAGAACTGCTGCGCCAGTGGTCCACCGATCACCCCGAATTCCAGTTCCTGCCGCGCAAGTTCAAGTTCGCGGTCACCGGGTCGCCGAACGACCGCGCCGTGACCCGCGCCCATGACATCGGCGTGCGCATGATCCGCAATGCCGCCGGGGAACCCGGCTACGAGGTACTTGTCGGCGGCGGTCTTGGCCGGACCCCGATGATTGGCAAGGTCATCCGGGATTTCCTGCCCAAAGAGGACCTGCTGCCCTACATGGAGGCCATCGTCAGCGTCTACAACACGCTTGGCCGCCGCGACAACAAGTACAAGGCCCGCATCAAGATCACCGTGCACGAAAACGGGATCGACACCATGCGCGAGAAGGTCGAGGCGCGATTTGCCGAGATCCGCCCGCTGTTCACCGGTGTCGATCAGCAGATGCTGGCCGGGATCGAGGCGCAGTTCGCCCCGCCCGCCTTCCGCAACGCCCCTGTCACCGCCTATGACGAGGCGCGAAAGGCCGACCCCGTGTTCCGCGCCTGGGCCGACACCAACCTCGCCCTGCACCGGGCGGAGGGCTATGCGATCGTCACCGTTTCGCTCAAGAAGCACGGGGACACGCCGGGCGACGCGACCTCTGACCAGATGCGGCTGCTGGCCGATCTGGCCGAAAAGTACGGCCATGACGAACTGCGCATCAGCCATGAGCAGAACGTCATCCTGCCGCATGTCCACCGCTCCGACCTGCCAGCGATCCATGCCGCGCTGAAAGCCGCTGACCTGGCAACCGCAAATGTCGGCCTGATCTCGGACATCATCGCCTGCCCGGGCATGGACTACTGCGCGCTGGCGACGGCCCGGTCGATCCCCGTTGCGCAGGAGATCGCGCAGCGGTTCGAGGACCTGAAGCTGGAACACGACATCGGCCCGCTGAAGCTCAAGATCTCGGGCTGCATCAACGCCTGCGGGCACCACCATGTCGGCCATATCGGTATTCTCGGGCTCGACAGGGCGGGGGTCGAAAATTACCAGATCACCCTCGGCGGCGATGGCACGGAAGAGGCATCGCTTGGCGAACGCACCGGCCCCGGCTTCGCTTACGACGAAATCACCGACGCCATCGAACGCATCGTGCGCGCCTACCTCGATCTGCGCGAGGACGAGGACGAAACCTTCCTCATGGCCTACCGTCGCGTCGGTGCCGATCCCTTCAAGGCCGCCCTCTACCCCGAGGACAAGGCGGCGAAAAAAGAGAAGGCCGAGGCCCATGCCTGAAGCCGCAATGGATTTCGCCGCCCCGGTCCTGCCCGAACAGGCCGACCGGGTGCGGGCGCTGAACGATCGCTACCGCCACCACGGCGCGACGGCGGTGCTGGAGGGTGCCCTGCGCGACCCGGAGGCGGGACGTATCGCACTCGTCTCCTCCTTCGGCGCTGAATCGGTCGTTCTGCTACACCTTGTGTCCATGGTCGACCCCGGAACGCCGGTTCTGTTCATCGACACGCAGATGCTTTTCCAGGAAACGCTGGATTATCAGAGGGAACTGGCCGAACGCCTGCACCTGAAGGACCTGCGCGTCATCCGCGCCAATCCTCTGGAGCTGGCGAAGGAAGACCCCGACGACACGCTGCACCTGCGCGACACCGACAGCTGCTGCGACCTGCGCAAGACGCGGCCGTTGCAGAAGGCCCTGTCGCAGTTCGACGGATGGATCACCGGGCGCAAACGCTTCCAGGGATCGACCCGCGCCGCGCTCGAGTTCTTCGAGGCCGACGGCCCGCATCGCATCAAGGTCAACCCGCTGGCCCACTGGGCGCCCGAGGACATCCGCACCTACATGGAGGACAACCGCCTCCCGCGTCATCCGCTGGTGGCGAAGGGCTATCCCTCCATCGGCTGCGCGCCCTGCACCTCTCCGGTCAAGCCGGGTGAGGACCCGCGCGCCGGACGCTGGCGCGGCCAGGACAAGGAAGAATGCGGCATTCATTTCGTGAACGGAAAAATGGTGAGAGGACCGGCAGCATGAGCGTGATCGTCACCGATGAAGGATTTGCCACGACTGACTGGGCAGAGGGGCTTGCATCGCTGGACCTGCCCTCGGACATCGACCCGGAGACCGTCGATTTCGCCGGGGCGGAACTGATCCGGGTGGAGTTCCCCAGCTTCTCCGACGGGCGCGGCTTTACCATCGCCCGCGTCCTGCGCCGCCGCGGTTTTGGCGGCAAACTGCGGGCAAAGGGCCATGTCATCGCAGACCAATATGCGATGGCGCGGCGATCCGGGTTCGACGAGGTCGAGATTTCCGATGACCTTGCCGCCCGCCAGCCCGCAGACCAGTGGAAATTCCGTGCCGACTGGCGCGCCCACGACTATCAGTCGCGCCTGCGCGCGGGCTGAAAGGCTTTCACAAACCCGACCGGAACGCTAGAGGAGGGGCGACAGACGCCCTTGTGACATATGACCGAGACCCTCGTGCCCGAACAGCATAACCAACAATCCGACCCGCAACCCGTTGCGCAGGCCCCCAAGGCCCCTGCGTTGCCGGACGCGCAGACCGTGACCTTCGTGAAGCACTGGACCGACCGGCTGTTTTCCTTCCGCTGCACGCGGCCGGCCTCGCTCCGCTTCCGGTCGGGGGAGTTCGTGATGATCGGCCTCATGGGCGACAATGGCCGCCCGCTGCTGCGCGCCTATTCCATCGCCTCGCCTTCCTGGGACGAGGAGCTTGAGTTCTACTCGATCAAGGTGCAGGACGGCCCGCTGACCTCCCGCCTGCAGAACATCCAGGTCGGGGACGAGATCATCCTGCGGCCCAAGCCCGTCGGCACGCTGGTGCATGACGCGATCCTGCCGGGCAAGCGGCTGTGGTTCTTCGCCACCGGCACGGGTTTCGCGCCCTTCGCCTCCCTCCTGCGCGATCCGCAGACCTTCGAGGATTATGACGAGGTCATCATCACCCACACCTGCCGCGAGGTCGGGGAACTGACCTACGGCGCCGACCTGATCGAAAGCATCCGCACCGACGAGATGCTGGTGGAACTGATCGGGGAGGAAAACCTCGCCAAGCTGCGCTACTACCCGACGACAACGCGGGAAGAGAGCGCGAAGATGGGGCGGATCACCGACCTGCTGCGCTCGGGCGAAGTGTTCTCGGACCTCGGGATCGAGCCGATCAACCCGGATACGGACCGTGCCATGGTCTGCGGCAACCTGGCCTTCAACCTTGAGATCAAGGAACTGCTGGAAGGCTTCGGTCTGCGCGAGGGTGCGAATTCCGAACCGAAGGAATACGTGGTCGAGAAGGCGTTCGTGGATTGATGTGAGAGCGGTGCAGCGGCGACGGCTGGCTGAAGCCCGCCCCGCGCCTGCACCGGGTAATATCTTGGCCTCATCGTCGGACTTGAGCCGAGGATCTCTGGCCGGGGAGAGCTTCGGGTCCGGACCGAAAACGACAGCAGAGTGGATGACATCTTTCAGGCCGAACCTGGCGGGTTACAAACCCGCCCTAAGCAGTTCCCGTCGGAGGGGTGGCAAACCCATCGTTCCAGCAACCGGTCGCACCGCTCCTTATCCCGCAGGGTCGGTTCCCAACCCACAAAGCCTCACGTCCCGTAGACCATTACCTCGCCCATGACGTCCTCGGCTGCGGCGATCAGAGCCGCCGCCACCGTTTCGCACTGATCGGGGGTCAGACGGGCGGGCAGCCGGGTATCACACGCCCGCATGAGCATCGCCTTCGTCTTCGGCAGATCCGGCAGATCGCCCAGGAACTGCCAGTTCCAGAAGGCCCGCGCGTTGTCGGTCGACATGCCGAACACCTGGACCTTCACGCCGCGCGCCGCCGCCGCGTCCTGGAACGCACGGGTTTCGTCATCCGACAGACCGACGAGGTTGAACTGCAGTGAATCCGGCGCGCGCTTCTCCGCCTCCAGCTTCGCGGGGACGGTCATCCAGGGCGAGCCTTCGATCAGCGACGCGACGAGGTCGTGGTTGCGCCGTCCGTCCCGCACCCGCCGTGCCACCTCGGGCAGCTGCGCTCGCGCAATCGCGGCGGACATGTTCGACAGGCGCAGGTTGTAGAGCGGCAGCCTGTTCTGCCAGCGCTCCAGCGCCTCGACCAGATCGTTGGAATTCTCGCCGCGCCGGGCCTTGTGCTTCTTCCACATGTGCTCGTATGCGCCGGACATGATGATGGCCCGCGCCACCAGGTCGGCGTCGTCGGTGATCAGGATCCCGCCTTCGCCGGAGTTCACCAGCTTGTAGGACTGGAAGGAGAAGCAGCCGATCCTGCCGATGGTCCCGATCTTGCGCCCGTTCCAGAGGGTGCCGAGCGAATGCGCCGCGTCCTCGATCACCGGAACGCCCGCCATTTCGCAGGCCGCCATTATCGCGTCCATGTCCGAGGTGTGCCCGCGCATGTGGCTGATCAGAACCGCGTCGACGCCCGGCAGCTTGGCGTGGAAATCCTCAAGATCGATCCGGTAGTTGTCGCCGCATTCGCACAGCACCGGCACGCAGTCCGCATGCACGATGGAGGACGGTACGGCGGCGAATGTGAACGCCGGTATGAGCACCCGCGCACCCCGCGGCAGATCCAGCGCCCTGAGCGACAGGAACAGCGCGGCGGAGCAGGAGGATACGGCGAGCGCGTAACGCACGCCCATCATCTCGGCAAACTCGGTTTCCAGCAGGGTGACCGGAGCGTCTTCGCTGGCAGTGTAGCGGAACAGGTCGCCGGAACTCAGGAGCCGTTCGATCTCAACGCGGGCGGTTTCGGGGATCGGTTCGGCGTCGTAGACATTCGGCGGGAGAGTCATCTTTTCGGGATTCCTGAACTGCATTTTTGGAAAACCTAAACGATGCCGCGATGACAGCCAAATGAATTCTGGATGACAGATGCGGGAGATACGCCTGTCTAAACCCCGAGCCGGTCGCGCAGCGCGTACCAGCTCATCGCCGCGACCAGCAGGGGGGAGCGGAGCGCAGGGCCGCCGGGGAAGGGGACGGAGGGCATGCCCGCCATCGCGTCAAATCCCGCCGCCTGTCCCTGCACCGCCTGCGCCATGAGCCAGCCCGCATGGGTCGCCGTCCCGACCCCGTGGCCGGAATAACCCGAGGCGGTCAGGATGTTCGGTGCCAGCCGCCGGAAAAAGGGCAGCCGTTTCATGGTGATCGCCAGCGTCCCGCCCCATGCGTAGTCAATGCGGACGTCGCGCAGATGCGGATAGACCTCGGTCATCGGCCTGCGCACCTTGGCGGCGATGTCCTTCGGGAAGCGATAGCCGTAGCTTTCCCCGCCACCGAAGATCAGCCGCCGGTCCGCCGATAGCCGGTAATAGTTCACCACGAACTTGGAATCGGCCACGGCGATATCCTCGCCCAGCACCTTCGCCGCGTCGTCCCCGAGCGGTTCGGTCGCCACCACGAAGTTGTTGATCGGCATGACCCGCGCAGCGACCGTCCTGTCGAGCCCGCCGAGATAGCCGTTGCAGGCCAGAACCACATGCGCCGCCGTCACCTGTCCCGCCCCGGTCCGTATGGAGGTCGCGGCGCCGGGGTCGATGCGGTGCACCTCGGAACGTTCGAAAATCCGCACCCCCGCCGCCTGTGCCGCCCTGGCCAGACCCAGGGCGTACTTCAGCGGATGCAGATGCGCCCCGTCCCGGTCGATCACCCCGCCCGCATAGGCGGGGGAGGGGATGATACGTCGGAAGCTGTCGTCGTCGGGGATTTCCACATGCGGGTAGTCATATCGCGCGTTCAGATGGGCGGCGTAGTCGTGCAGCTCCTGCACCTCCGCCCTGTTTGACCCCGTCCAGGCGATGCCGGGCTTCAGGTCAGCGTCGATCTTCAGGCGGGCGATCAGGTCCTTGGTATGCTGCTTGGCCTCTTCCCCAAGCCGCCAGTAGAGCCGCGCGTTTTCCGGCCCCACCATCTTTTCCAGCGTCATCTGGTCCTGCCGCTGGCCGGAACCGAGTTGCCCGCCATTGCGTCCCGAGGCCCCGAACCCGACGCGCTGCGCCTCCAGCAGGATGACCGATAGCCCGGCCTCCGCCGCATGCAGCGCGGTGGAGAGCCCGGTGTAGCCGCCGCCGATAACGCAGAGATCGGCCCGCTGCGCGCCTTTCAGTACCGGGAACGGGTCGGGCAGGGGGGCGGTCGCGGCGTACCAGCTTTGCGGGTACGCGCCGGGTTGGTCATTGGCGTGCAGAAGGTTCATGCGGTGCGGGGGATCGCCCTTTCGGGCGATGCCTCTGGCAGGGATATTTGGGGCAAGGTGAAGCCGGGGCGGCGGCGCGGCATCAGACGTTGAGGAGCAGGTGTTCCCGCTCCCACGGGCTGATGACGCCGAGGAATTCTTCGTATTCCGTGCGCTTCACGATGGAATAGACCCGGCAGAACTCCTGCCCGAGGATTTCGTTGATGCCGGTGGCATCGTCCATTTCGTCCAGCGCTTCGCCCAGTGTCCTCGGGAAATCGCCCTCGCCCTCGTAGGCGTCGCCGCGGAACTGCTTCTCCGCCCGTTCCTCCCGCATCAGGCCGAGATAACCCGCGGCGAGGGAGGCGGCGATGCCGAGGTACGGGTTGCAGTCCATGCCCGCGACGCGGTTTTCCACCCGGCGCGAGGCAGGGTCGGAGATCGGCACGCGGATGCCCGTCGTCCGGTTGTCGCGGCCCCATTCCAGGTTGATCGGCGCGGCGTGGTCCTTCACGTAGCGGCGATAGCTGTTCACATAGGGCGCGAGCAGAGGGATCACCTGCGGCAGGTGATGCTGCAGGCCGCCGATGAAGTTGTAGAAGGCATCCGTCTCCCCACCCTGGGGGCCGGTGAAGATGTTCTTGCCGGTCTCCATGTCGATGATCGAGTGGTGGATGTGCATGGCCGACCCGGGTTCGTCGCCGATCGGCTTGGCCATGAAGGTGGCAAAACAGTTGTGGCGCAGCGCGGCCTCGCGGATCAGCCGCTTGAAGTAGAACACCTCGTCCGCCAGCTTCACCGGGTTGCCGTGGCGCAGGTTGATTTCCAGCTGGCCGGCGCCGCCTTCCTGGGTGATGCCGTCGATTTCGAAGCCCTGGGCCTCGGCGAAGTCGTAGATGTCGTCGATCACCGGGCCGAATTCGTCGACGGCGGTCATCGAATAGGCCTGGCGGGCGGCGGCGGGGCGGCCCGACCGGCCCATCATCGGCTCGATCGGCTTGGCCGGGTCGAGGTTGCGGGCGACGAGGTAGAATTCCATCTCGGGCGCGACGACAGGTTTCCAGCCCTGTTCCTCATAGAGCTTGCAGACCCGCTTGAGCACATTGCGGGGGCTGAAGGGGATCGGGTTGCCCTTGCGGTCATAGGCGTCGTGGATCACCTGCAACGTCCAGTCGCCGGTCCAGGGGGCGGCGGTCGCCGTCGAATAGTCCGGGCGCAGGATCATGTCGGGTTCGATGAAGCCCTCGTCGCCCGCAGCTTCGCCCCAGTCGCCGGTGATGGTCTGGAAGAAGATTGAGTTCGGCAGGTGGAAATAGCTCTGCCGCGCAAATTTCGATGCGGGCACGGCCTTGCCGCGTGCGATGCCGGGCAGGTCGGCGATGATGCATTCGACCTCGTCCAGGCGGCGGTCGGTGAGGTAATCCTGCGCGGCCTGGGGGATCTGCGTGGTCCAGTCGTCGCTCATGCATGCACCTTGCGGAAATGGGCGGCGATCTTGTCCGCTTCGGCCCGGTTGGCCAGGGGGGTGTGCATTTTCGCAGTAGCCTCCGCCTTAAGATTGTCGGGCAGGGCGCCGCCGCGGGTGCGGATCAGCCCGGCGATCTCGCGCGCGTTGAATTCGGGATGCGGCTGGATCGAATAGATCCGGTCGCCATAGGCCAGCGCGGCATTGGCGCAGTGGTCGGAGGAAGCGAGAACCCTGGCCCCCGGCGGCACCTGCGTCACCTGGTCCTGATGCCAGGCGGTCAGCTCCGCGTCGCCTTCGGCGAAATGGTAGGTCTGCGGGCCAACGTTCCAGCCGCCGGGCCACTTCTCGACCTTGCCGCCGAGGGCCTGGGCGATGATCTGATGGCCAAAGCAAATGCCGACCAATGGGCGACCGGAATCGCGGATCGCGCGGATCAGGTCCTCCAGCGGCGGGATCCAGGGCAAGTCCTCGTAGGCGCCGAACTTGGAGCCGGAGATCAGCCAGCCATCGCAGGCCTCCGGACCTTCGGGAAACACGCCGTCGACCACCGGGTAGACCGCGAAGTCGAAGCCCTGGCCGTCAAGGAAGGATTGGTAAAGCGCGCCGTAGTCGCCGCTTTCCGCCTGAAGTTCATCGGGAAAGTGGCCGCATTGAAGGATGCCGATCAGCATGGAACACCGGGTTGTTTCGGATGAGCCGAGGGTAGAGGAGCCGCGCGGGGGCGGCAAGGGGGCGCGGGTGTCCGCCCTTGGCGGACGCCTCCGGCAGGGGAATTTGCCAGACCAAAGAGGAGAGAGGCCGGGCTCAGACGGTTTCGAGATAGGTGAACCAGTGTTGATCGGCCGGGATCTCGGCCAGCCGAGCCAGTTCCTGACGCTTGGTCAGGATCAGGTTGCGCACCAGCATCTCGGGGAAGATGCGCCCGATCAGCGGATCGCTTTCGAACAGGTCGATGGCAGAGGCCCAGTCCTTGCGCATCTGCGGCAGATCCATGTCATAGGCATTGCCGGTGATCGGGGGCGGGGCGATCATCCGTTCCTCGATCCCCGCGTAGGCCGCGCCGAGGATGGCGGCGAGCGCAAGGTAGGGATTGATGTCGCCGCCTGCGACCCGGTGTTCGATCCGTCGCGCGGCCGGATGTCCACCGGGTATGCGCAGGGCAGCGGTGCGGTTTTCATACGCCCAGCAAGCCCCCGTGGGGGCATGGGCACCGGGGACGAAGCGGTTGTAGCTGGGTCCGTGCGGCGCGAAGATCAGGGTGGAGGCGGGCAGCGCCTCAAGGCAGCCGGCGACTGCGTGGTGCATCTGCGCCGTGCCCTCCGGCCCGCCGTTGTCGAAGACGTTCTTTCCCTCGCGGTCGGTGACGGAGAAGTGGACATGCATGCCCGTCCCGGCCTCGTCCGCCAGCGGCTTGGACATGAAGGTCCCCGCCATGCCGTGCTTGCGCGCCATGCCCTTGATGAGCGCCTTGAAAAGCCAGGCATCGTCGGCGGCGCGCATCGCCTCGCGGTGTTCGAGGTCGATCTCGAACTGGCCGAGCCCAGCCTCGGAGATCGTCGATTGCGCCGGGATATCCATGTCGTCGCAGGCTGCGTAGACATCGGACAGGAAATTGTCGAAGGCGTCGATCTGGCGCAGCGACAGGATCGCGTTGGCCTGGATCGGGCGGCCGGAATGCGGGTTCTCGGGCGGCTGGAGGTCATCGCCGGAATCATCGACGAGGTAGAACTCCATCTCGATCCCCGCATGCACCGTCCACCCGCGCGACGCATAACGGTCCAGCACTTCGCGCAGCGCATGGCGCGGGTCACCGGGGAAGGGGGCGCCGGTATCGTAATACATTTCCATCGGCACAAGTGCAGAGGGCGTGTCGAGCCAGGGCAGCGGCACCGGCCCCCGGTCTGTCGGCAGAAGCACCCCGTCCGCGTCGCCGCTGTCGAAGACCAGTGGAGAATTCTCGATATCCGCACCCCAGATATCGACGTTCATTACCGACAGCGGCATCCGGACAGATCCTTCGCGCAGCTTGTCGAAGGCGGATCGCGGCAGGCGCTTGCCCCTCATCTGCCCGTTCAGATCGACCGCCGCGACGCGGAAGGTCCGGATATTTCCAAGGCTCATTTATCTCACCAATTGCGGCCGGACCCGGAATCTGGGTCTTTTGTCCTGCGGCAGGTGCCGGTTGAGATACCGGTAGATGCGTCCGTAAACCAGTATGATCGCGAGGCTCAGCAGGATGAAATAGAAGGCGAGGATCGGGTAGGGGATGAAGGGGTTGAAGGTCTTGTCCGCGAAATAGCTCGCGTAATAGAGCGCATCGCCCGATTGCTGCCACGCCGGGAAGGAGGAGAAGTAGACCAGCGTGGTGGCGTGGAACAGGAAGATAGATTCATTGGTATAGGCCGGCCAGCCGAGCCGCAGCATCGTCGGGAAGGTGATCTTGCGGAACTTCTTCCAGCCCGAAAAGCCATAGGCATCCGCGGCCTCCAGATCGCCCTTCGGGACGGACCGCAGCGCGCCGTAGAAGATTTCCCCCGCATAGGCCGAGGTGTTGAGAAACAGTACGATCAGCGCCCCCGCCCAGGCCCGGGTCAGCCAGCGCGTGCCGGCGGTGATCTCCACGAAGCCCAGGTTCAGCTCGATCCCGTTCTTGGGCAGGAGCGTGAAGGCCTCGTAGAACAGGAAGAACTGGATAAAGAGCGGCGAGCCGCGGAACACGAAAGTAAACCACTCCGCCGGTTTGCGCACCGCCAGGGCAGTGGAGTTGCGCGCGAGCGCCACGGAGATCGACAGGAAGAAGCCGAGCGACAGGGCGAGGATGGCGAAATACACGTTCCAGATCAGCCCCGACCCGATCAGCGTGAACTGCTGGCAGAGCGTGAAGTCGGTCTTGGGCAGCAGCCTCTCTCCGATCCCGAGGGAGCGCAGGCCGTAATCCGCGATGGTCTGGAGGCAGCTCATCCCTTGGCCTCCTGCATCCCGCCAAGCGTCGCCTGTCCGCGCGACAGCCGCCGCGCCAGCCGGTCGAAGCCAAGCTGCGAGACCTTGGTCAGCGTCAGGTAGAACACCAGCAGGGCTAGGAAGTACCACAGCCGCCAGTCCGGGTGCGGGTAGTCGAAGGCCGAGGTCTTGCGCCCGCCCAGTTCGCGCGCCCAGTAGACCACATCGGTAATGCCGAGCAGGAACAGCAGCGGCGTCGCCTTGATGAGGATCATCCACAGGTTCGACAGGCCGGGCAGGGCATAGACCCACATCTGCGGGATCAGGATGCGCCGGGTGGCCTGCCGGCGGGTCATGCCATAGGCCTCTGCGGTTTCCATTTGCGCGCGCGGCACGGCGTTCATCGCGCCCGCCAGCACATAGGCCGCGAAGGCACCGAAGACGAAGGCGAAGGCCCCGATGCCAAGCGCGACGCCGTAGTATTCGTGCACCCATTGCGGCGCGCTCGACAGCGGCAGCTTGGCTTGTGCGCAGACGACGAAATCGTTGCCCTGCCGGACCGGCTGGTCCCAGTCCGGGCAGCGTGTCTTGTGACGCAGCCATTCCAGCCCCTGATCCAGCGCCAGCGGCATGAACAGGAAGAAGGCGATGTCCGGCACCCCGCGCACGATGGAGGTATAGCCGAGTCCGATCCACTTCACCGGCAGGATCCGCGATCGCGACGCCAGCGCGCCAAGAAACCCGACGCCAAGCGCGACCGGTGCCGTCACCAGCATCAGCGCGATGACGAAGAAGAAGCTCTGGTAAAACAGCAGGTGTTTGCCGGTGGTCAGGTAGCAGACCAGCCACCGGAAACCTTCGAGGCTCTTGGGATCGGCGCAGAAGTCGAACATCGGTCCTCGGCGGTCAGGCGGCAAGCGCGGGTTGCAGGGCGGCGGTAACGGCGGCCGGGTCTTCCAGCTGCGGCAGGTGGCCGAGACCGGGCAGGGGGTGAAGCGTCGTTCCGGCGGCACGGGCCAGCGCCTGCCCGCGCTCCAGCGGAATCCACGGATCGTCCTCCCCCCAGAGCACGGTCACGGGGCAGCGGATGCGGGAATAGAGCGGTTCGATCTCGGCGGTGAAGGCTTCGTCGGCAAGGGCGAACTGACGCCAGAACGCCTGCGGCCCGTCGCCCGACAGCCATGGCGCCGCAAGCCCGACCCGGTCCTCGTCGGTCAGGGGATGGGCCAGCGCGCCGCCGATATAGGCGTGCACCACGGCCGCGTGGATATGTGGCGGCAGTGCCGAAAAGGCATCTGGGTGTCGCGCCACGTGGTCGAAGAACTCCGACCCCCAGGGGCGCATGGCGACCACGTTCATCAGCACCAATCCGGCATAGTCGGCACCATGCAGCAGATGCGCCCTGAGCGTCGTCGCCCCGCCAAAGTCATGGGCGATCACCAATGGCGCACTGAGCCCCCAGTGTTCCAGCATCTCGGCACAGACCCGGCCCTGAAGACCGAGTGAAGGCGGCTGCGATGGCGTGAGGGTAGAGCGGCCGAAGCCCGGCATGTCGTACCAGTGCACGCGGAATCGGGTGGCGAGTGCGGGGATCACCCGGTGCCAGCTGTAGGACGACCAGGGCCAGCCATGCGCGAGCACGAGATCCGGCCCGTCGCCCGCATGACCTGCGGCGAGCGGTCCGACGGAGCTGTCCACTGTTTCGTCGAGCGACCACATAGGCAATGGGAACCGGGCGGACGCACCGCCCGGTCCGGCCGTCATGTCAGTAGGTCTGGGCGTCGTCGCCAAACCACTTGATGATCAGCGGGTTCAGCGTGCCGTCGTCCTTCATGGACTGGATGGCCGCATCAAACTTTTCCTTCAGCTCGGTGTCGGATTCGCGCAGGCCCATGCCGACGCCGCCGCCAAGCGGGATGTTGTCGCCGACGAAGACATATTCGCCGCCGGATTCCTCGACGAAGGGTTTGAGGTAGTCGAGATCGGCAAACACCGCGTCGGCCTCGCCGTTCTTGACTGCGGCGATGGTTTCGTCGGGGGTTGCGAACTCGACCAGCGTCGCGCCGGTTTCCGCGATATGGGCCGCCTGAATGGTTGCCGTCTGCGCCGCGATCACGCCGCCTTCCAGATCAACATCCTCCGACAGCGCCATGAAGGCAGAGTTCGACGGCGGGGTGTAGTTCTGGGTGAAGTCGATGACCTTGTCGCGTTCGTCGGTGATCGACATGCCGGCGATGATGACGTCGTAGTTGCCGGAGACGAGGTTCGGGATGATCGAATCCCAGTCGTTCGTCACCCATTCGCAGGTCAGTTCGGCGCGCTTGCACAACTCGTCGCCCAGCTCCCGCTCGAATCCGTCGACTTCACCCTTGTCGTTGATGAAGTTGAACGGGGCGTAGGCGCCCTCGGTCCCGAGGCGCACGGTCTTCATGTGGCTTTCCGCCACGCCCATCCCGGCGGAAAGCGCAAGCGCCGCGGTGGTCAGGATCAGTTTTTTCATAGGAGTCTCCCTTGTTGAACTTGGCCGGGTGTCCCGGTTCCGGTGCCTCACGCGGTCTGCGTCGCGCTGAGGAATTGCTTCAGCCGCTCTGATTTCGGAGCGCCGAACACGTCTGCAGGCGGCCCCATTTCCTCCACCAGTCCCTGGTGAAGGAAGACGACGGTGTCGGAAACGTCCGCCGCCAGCCGCATGTCATGGGTGACGAGGATCATCGTCCGCCCCTCGTTTGCAAGGTCCTTGATGACCTTGACGACCTCCTGCTCCAGCTCCGGGTCGAGCGCGGAGGTCGGTTCGTCGAACAGAAGCGCCTCGGGCTCCATGCAGAGCCCGCGCGCAATGGCCGCCCGCTGCTGCTGGCCGCCCGATAGCTGCGCGGGCCAGGCGTCGGCCTTGTCGCCGATCCCCACCTTGGCAAGGTAGGCCCGCGCCTTCTCCTCGACTTCGGCGCGGTCGCGGCCGAGCACGGTGAGCGGGGCTTCCATCACGTTCTGAAGTATCGTCATGTGGGACCAGAGGTTGAACTGCTGGAACACCATCGACAGGTTCGTGCGGATCCGCAGCACCTGTTTCGCATCTCCCGGACGCCGGTGCATCCCTGTTCCGCGCCAGTGCACCGCCTCGCCCTTGAAAAGGATGTCGCCCTGCTGGCTGTCCTCCAGCAGGTTGGCGCAGCGCAGGAGCGTGGATTTCCCCGATCCGGAAGACCCGATCATCGACACCACCTCGCCCCGGCGCGCGGTCAGGCTCACGCCCTTGAGCACCTCGAGGCTGCCATAGCTCTTGTGCAGGTCGCGGATCTCGATGACGGGCGGTTGCTGCAAACCCAGGCTTCTCCGGTGGTGAATGTCCGGAGTAGGGCGCAGATTTTGGGCGAATGCAACGGGTTCGGCAGGGGTGACGCAACGAAATGCCCGGAAAATGGGCATATGTCCCGCGCTGAAGTCGCCTCAGTCCGGCGTGGGCACGGACAGGTAAGCGGCCTCGTCCACAGTGGCGATCCCTCTGAGGCTGAGGATGTCGCGATCCTCCGCGCTCATCCCCGCCACCGCCTCGCGCAGGGCAAGGGCCACGGCCGCGGCGGTCTCCGGCGTATTTCGGGCAGAGGTGATGAAGGGCGTGGCCGGGGTCGGATCCGTCAGCCCGATGACCTTCAGCCCGGCGGCCCAGTCGTCCCACCTCCGGATCATCCGCCAGGTCTGCGCGTCGATCACGGAGATGTCGGCCCGCCCCTCCGCCAGCGCCAGCGCCGACAGCCGGTGCCCGCCCGAGGCGAAGGAGGGCCCGAAGGATGTGCCGAGCCGCGCCGCATGGTTCAGCGCCGCCGCCCATCCCGACTGCGACCGCCCTTCATTGTAGACCAGCCGCTTTCCCGGCCAGTCCTCGGGCGCGATGTCCATGTCATCGCCGCGCACCACCACGTAGGAGGCATAGTAGCCCGGCGGACAGCTCTCCAGCCCGTAGTCCGGACTGCCGACAATGGTGACGGTGCCCTTCAGCCGCGACCGGTAGGGCAGGCCGCAGGTCTGCGAGAGGAGGAGGTCGGGCGCTTCCCAGTGATCCCAGAGCTCTCCTTCGCGGGTGAGCGCATCAGGCGCGTCAACCCCGGCATCGCGCAGCCGCTCGCGTACCCCGGCCCAGAGCCTGTCGTTGGCCGCAGCCGTCTCGGGCCGGTCGTACATCGGCAGGCTGGCAATCACCGGCTGACTCTCAGCCGCGCGGCGTTGCTGTCCTGATCCGTCACGCCAAGCAGAGAGGCCGCGAGCCGCAGCAGCGCGTCCTCTTCCGGATCGCGCGTACCGTCGGCCATCACCACGGTCCACATCGCCTCGATCACGCCGAGCCGGTCCTCGTAGGCCACCGCATCCTTGATCGCGCGGGTAAAACGGACAGTGTCCGGCGCCTCGCCCTCCAGTTGCTCAGCCTCCGCCACCAGCGCCGAGGCCTCGCCGGTATTCATCGCGTAACGACCGGAACAGATGCGCATGATCGTGTCACGCTCTGCCCGGTCGTAGGAACCGTCGCTGCGCGCGATACGGACCAGAAGCGCGGTCAGGGCCAGCCGCGCATCGGCATCCGCCAGCGGTTCGGGAGCGGGGCGGACCAGCCGCGTTAGGAATTCGGAAAACATTTGCTCGATATAGTCACCTTTGATCGTCGCGCCAATCACGACATCGCGCTGCCGCGGTGCCGATTGCACGACAACGGGCAATAAAATTCGCAAAGTTAGGATTGCAGAAATAATGGGCATTCTTTTGGATAGGCGGCTCGCCTATTGGTTGCGCTGTCAAAGTTTCGCCTCAATTCGATGTATCTTCAATATTGCGGCCGGAAGCGTCGTGAGCAGACAAGAACAAGAACCCAAAGGGGAAAGGCGGGGCTCATGCTTGCCATAGTACACAAAGACTGGATCGCGATGGCGCCGGAGCGCCAGATCACGTTACTGAAGAAACTGAAGCCGGAAATGCTGTGCAGCTTTGTCCGGCGCATTGATCCCGCGAATATCGACATTTCCGTCGTGCGCTGGATCGCAGCCCGCCAGGAACTCGACCTCGGCACCGCCCTGACCCTGTTCTTCGCCTTCCAGCCCGGACGCTGGAACCTGCTGCCTCGGGACAGCTTCCCCGAAGACATCCGCGCCCGGTGCGCCGTCATCGACGTCCTCTGCCAGCGGATCAACTGCGGCTTCTACCTGCCGATCGCCACGCGCCGGATGGACGATCCCACGGTTGTGACGGACTGGCTGAAGAAGCAGCGCGACGACGCCGGAATCGGCCGCCGCGGTCGCTGGGTCTTTGACGCGGCCATCCTTGCCCCGATGACCGCGGCCAAGAAGGATCGCCCGACAGGCGGCCGCATCGGCGCTCGCCCCGGTTTCATCCAGGGCCTCTTCACGCCGCTCTACGTCTCCAACCGCTCCTGAAGCGGGTCAGTACTTCGACGGCACGTACAATTCGGGCGGCAGCACATGCCGCTCGTAATTGCTGTTGTAGACCCGGTCGGGCAGGGCGATCTCCTCGCTCGGCACGTCGGTATACGGAAACAGCGTGAGCAGATGGTCGATGCAGTTGAGCCGCGCGCGCTTCTTGTCATTGCCCGGCACGATATACCACGGCGCCTCCGGAATATTGGTCCGGGCGAACATGTCTTCCTTGGCGGCGGTGTAGTTTTCCCACTTGATCCGGCTCTGCAGGTCCATCGGCGACAGCTTCCACTGCTTCAGCGGATCGTGAATCCGGATCAGGAAGCGCATCTGTTGTTCCTCGTCGGTGATGGAGAACCAGTATTTCACCACCCGGATGCCTGAACGCACCAGCATCCGTTCGAACTCCGGAACGTCCTGGAAGAACTGTTCCACCTGATCCTCGTCGGCAAAGCCCATCACCCGTTCCACTCCGGCGCGGTTGTACCAGGACCGGTCGAAGAGGACGATCTCCCCTCCCGCCGGCAGATGTGGCACGTAGCGCTGGAAATACCACTGCGTCTTTTCCCGGTCCGACGGCGCGGGCAGGGCGACCGTCCGCACGACCCGGGGGTTGAGCCGCTGCGTGATCCGCTTGATGACACCGCCCTTGCCGGCAGAGTCGCGTCCCTCGAAGATCACGACGACCTTTTCCTTGCTGTGCACCACCCAGTCCTGCAGCTTGATCAGTTCGGACTGCAGCCGTAGCAGGGTCCGGAAATAATCCGCCCGCGGGATCGAGGCGCCGTGGGCCTTGCGATAGATCTCGCGGATCTTCATCGACAGGACCGCGTCTTCCATCTCAAGCTCGTGCTCTTCGTCCAGCGAATCCTCGAGCTCGGCCATCAACCAGTCTTCTGCATCCTTGAAATCGTCGGGCGACATGGGAAACTCCTGCGAAAGAAGGGGGTCGGGCGGATCTTTTGAGCCGGCGCTCGGGGCGGTTTAACCACGCCACTGTAACGGTTTTGTAAGGGCCGGGCGAGGCTGACACCCGCCGCCCGCGCCCTATGTCGTACAACGCAAACCGGAGCCCGCACATGCGCCAGACCCTCGCCGCCCTGCTGATCCTCGTCGCCCCGGCCCCTGTCGCCGCGCAAAGCTGCTTTGACCCGGCCCAGTGCGCCCGCGACGCGATCATGATGTCCCGCTCCGCCTCGCGCGAGATCTCGCTCCTCGCTTCGGAACTCCGCAGCCTGCGCGCCGAACGCAACGCCCAGGCCGCAGATCTGGCCGCCCTGCGCGAAACCGTGGCCGGGCTGGTGGCGGTCCAGAAGGAACAGGCCGAACGGATCGAGGCGCTGGAAAAGGAAAACGCCGAGCTCAAAGAACCCGACGGACCGGATGAAAACCCCTAACCGGGGAAGGGGCCCAGAACCCGCTCGCAAAGCGCGGAATCCTGATATTCCTTGGCCTCCACAATCATGCCTCCGGCGATCCGGTACATCAGACAGTAGCTGTTGCGGTAGGGCGTGCCGTCCGCGGCTGTCATGTCGCCCCGCGCTTCCACGACCACCCAGTCGTCGTCGGCCAGGAACCGCTCCGCGATGGTGCGGCCCGTGCCAGTGGTGACGGACCGGACGTGCCCGTAAAGGTCCCGCAGAATCGACTCCCTGCCGTGGAACTGTCGCGACCAGGAATAGGACCCGGTCACAGTCATCACCGCATCCTCTGCCAGATGCTGAACGTACAGCGATCCGTCCCCCTCTGCCAGCCGCGCAAAGATCCGCTGCATCAGGGCCTTGTTTTCTGCCGCACTCATACCCGTACCCTCTTGAACACGCGGCTTCATCTTGCCGGAAATACTCCCGCGCAGAGCACCTACGACCCGGCCCGCCAACCTGACTCACCTGCAACGGACCTGCCGATCAGGGGGCCTTGTAGAACATCTGAAACAGCGTCGGCTGATCCGGCAAACCGGTCACTGTCAGACCGCTGGCATTCTGAAAGGCCGACAGCGCATCCGACACCGCCGCGTCGTCACCGCGCTGCGCGACATGCAGAAAATCCTTGTCCACAAGCTTGTCGAGCATCATCTGGTAGACCGACTTGTAGATGACGGCCAAGCCTCTGTCCGTCCGGAAAGCGGTGGCATCGGACAGCTTGGTCAGGCGCTGGTCCTTCAGCCGCAGGTTCAGCTGGTGAAACGCATCCATGAACCGCGTGTCTTCGGGTAGCTGGGCGCAGACCGACTGCATGAGGCCAAGCGCGCTCTGCGTGTTCTGCCAGGGCAGGATGTCGAAGGTGTCGGGCTGGAACTGGTTCAGCGCCGTTACGTAGCCGTCGATCCATCCGGCATAGAGCTGCAGATCCGTCGGCGCGTTGTTCGCGGCGTTCAGATAGGCTTTGCAGCTTTGCAGGCCTGCACCCTTGATGGCGAAGGAGCCATCCGAATCCGCCGCCGTCACAGGTGCGGCCAGGAACCAGCAAAAGAAGAGCGCCGCTGTCGCGGCGCCCTTTTTTGAACCTGTGTCGGCACGTCCTGCTGTCATGCCGCGAGCCGGGCGTGCGTCCCGCGCCGCCGCAATGCACGCAGCGACACCAGAAGCCCCCCGAGGTACAGCACCATGCCGGCTGGCAGCGGAACCGCCGGGGTATAGTCCTCGATGACCGGGGTGATCGACAGCGTGGCGATGTTGGTGAACGTGATCCCGAGCGGGAAGGCGTCCGAGGCGAACGGGTTCACCATCAGCTCCGGGTCGATCCCCGACAGCGTGAATGAACTGATTCCGTAGGACGACACATCCAGTGTCGCCCCCGCGGCCAGCGCGAAGGTGTATTCGTTCAGCAGCGCGTCAATGAAGGTGACCTCGTACCCGCTGAGATCGGCGATGGTGGCAAGCGACGGGGCCTGAATCGTCAGGAACGTACCCGCGTCGATCGAATATTCGTAGCCGACGGAAACCGGCGGATCGACCCAGACCGTGCTGCCGGTCGGGACCAGCGCGATTTCGAACGCACCTGTGACAGGGTCGGGAGGGTTCACGGGCAGAAGCGGCGAGAATTCCGTCAACCCGTCCGAGGCCGGCCCGCCGGTGTCGCCCGGAGTTCCCACGGCGCCGAAGCTTGACAGGTACACAGTCGTGTCCAGCGCGTCGTCGGAGGTATCGCCGAGGATCATGGTGAAGGTGTTCTCCACCCCCGGATTGATCGGAACATCGAAGCGCATCACCGGGCTGCCGTTCGGCGCAAGGATACCGTCGAGTTCGGTTCCAGCGAAGTTGCCGGACATGTCGGGATGGTCGATGTTTATGGCGAAGCCGCCGGCATGCGCGACGTTGACGCCGTTCACGTACAGACCGAAGGCATCGACATACTGGCTGCCCACGAATTCCGGGAATTCTTCGGAGCCGAAGGTTGCGAAGAAGCTGACCGAACTGATGTTCGCCGAGGTCTGGAACGTGATGTCCAGTTGCACGACGTCAAAGTGGTCGTATGCAGCCCCCGAAATCGGTTTGAGCAGCGTTTCCTGATCCGGTGTCGCCGGCGTTCCGAAGTCGGGCAGGATCGCGTTGCTGGTCAGGAAGGCCACGTCCGGCGGGCCCTCGCCTCCATCATCTCCGCCGTCTCCGTCACCGAACCCGTTTGTGAACCCGGTCGAGGTGTTGGGACCGTCCGCATAGTCCTGCACGCGCCCGGTCGACAGCACGATGCCGTTGTTGGGCAGGCCGTAGGTCCCGCTGGCGTTGGTGAAGGTCCCCGACTGATCCGCCGTCCCGGACAGGCTTGCGCCGGTAAGATTCAGTCCGGGCAGGTTCAGGAACAGGGTCTGTGCCAGGCCAAAGGCATCAGTGGACGGGCTTACGCCAAGTGCGAAGGCGCTTGAGCCGCTTAGCAGCAGGGTGGTCAGTCCAATAGTGCTTAAGACACGTTTCATGAATTCCCCCTTAAACGCATTAAAAATTGATTAATGGCGTCCAAAAAACGTGTTCACGTGACGTCAGTCAACCCTGATAGCGATAACGGGCGGATGCAAGCTCTGTCAGACCAGTCGCGACACCTCTTTCGCCGCGCGCACAAAATCCTTGAACAAGGGGTGCGGCACGAAGGGTTTTGACTTCAGCTCCGGGTGGAACTGCACGCCGATGAACCACGGATGGTCGCGGACCTCCACGATCTCCGGCAGGCGCCCGTCCGGCGACATGCCCGAGAACCAGAGGCCGCAGGCTTCCAGCTTGTCTCGGTACTTCACGTCGACCTCGTAACGATGCCGGTGTCGTTCCTCGATCGTGGTCGCGCCATAGACCTCGGCCACCTTCGACCCTTCGGCGAGTGACGCAGTGTAGGCGCCAAGACGCATCGTGCCGCCCTTGTCGTCGTCGACCTTGCGCTTCACTGCATGATTGCCCTGCACCCATTCCTTGAGATGGTAGACGACGGGCTCGAACCGCTTTTCGCCCTTCTCGTGGTCGAACTCCTCCGAGCCGGCCTTGTCGAGCCCGGCGAGGTTGCGCGCGGCCTCGATCACCGCCATCTGCATCCCCAGACATATCCCCAGGTAGGGGATTTTCCGTTCCCGCGCGAACTGCGCCGCCTTGATCTTGCCCTCCGTCCCGCGCTCTCCAAAGCCGCCGGGCACCAGAATGGCGTGATACCCCTCGAGGAACGGCGCGGCGTCGGCCTTGTCGAAAACCTCTGCGTCGACCCATTCCACGTTGACCCGGATCCGGTTGGCCATGCCGCCGTGGATCAGCGCCTCCTTGATCGACTTGTAGGCGTCCTCAAGCTGCGTGTACTTGCCCACCACCGCGATGTTCACCGACCCGTCGGTGTTGTGGATGCGGTCGTAGACGTCCTGCCAGACCGACAGGTCCGGGCGCGGGGCAGGGGCGATCTGGAACGCGTCCAGCACGGCCTGGTCCAGCCCCTCGCGATGATAGGCCAGCGGCGCCTCGTAGATCGACTTGAGGTCATAGGCGGCGATCACCGCATCGGGGCGCACGTTGCAGAACAGCGCCAGCTTCTCGCGTTCCTTCTCAGGGATCGGCTGTTCGGAGCGGCAGACGAGGATGTCCGGCTGCAGTCCGATCGACCGCAGTTCCTTGACCGAGTGTTGCGTTGGCTTGGTTTTCAGCTCTCCGGACGCGGCCAACCAGGGCAGCAGGGTCAGGTGCATGAAGATGCACTGGCCGCGCGGCTTGTCCTGCGCGAACTGACGGATCGCCTCGAAGAAGGGCAGGCCTTCGATGTCGCCGACCGTGCCGCCGATCTCGCACAGCATGAAGTCGACCTCGTCGTCGCCGATATTGATGAAGTCCTTGATTTCGTTGGTGACGTGCGGAATCACCTGGATCGTTTTGCCCAGGTAGTCGCCCCGCCGCTCCTTCTCCAGCACGTTGGAATAGACCCGGCCGGAGGAGATAGAATCCGACTGCCGCGCTGCCACCCCGGTGAAGCGTTCATAGTGGCCGAGATCGAGGTCCGTTTCCGCCCCGTCGTCGGTCACGAAGACCTCGCCATGTTCAAACGGGCTCATCGTGCCGGGGTCGACGTTCAGGTAGGGGTCCAGCTTGCGCAGCCGGACCGAGTAGCCCCGTGCCTGCAGCAACGCGCCAAGCGCGGCCGAGGCCAGCCCCTTGCCAAGGGACGAGACAACGCCGCCGGTAATGAAGATGTAGCGCGCCATTCGTTGGGCTCCCGTGGTGTTTTGGGGTCCCTAGCAGCTTTGTTCGGGACCCGGAATAGCTGGAATCGACGGTCTGAGCTGACCATCGCCACGGGATTTAACGTATAGGAGATTCGGTCCCCGCTGGCAACTGGGATACGCAACATCCGGGGCCGAAATTCATACTGTTCGCAAGCTGTAGTAGCTGCGACCCCATGTCGTGCGGGCAAAAATTCCGTGGCGTCAGGCCGTCCGGCCTCAGTCCGCCTTGGGTGCCAGATCGCCGTCCGCGGTCGGCGACGGCGGCAGCAGCGAACCGCCACCCGGCAGGGCGGGGGCATCGCTTTCGGACGGAGCGGGGACGCTGGCGGGCGCCAGGCGGTCCAGCACGGAGGCCCCGGCGGATTTTTCTGCCGCGATCACGGTCAGCGCGATCGAGGTCACGATGAAGGCCGCCGCGAGTATCCAGGTCACCTTGCCAAGCGCCGTTGCCGCCGCGCGGCCGGACATCGCCCCGCCACCGCCGCCCATGCCAAGCCCGCCGCCTTCCGAGCGCTGGAGCAGCACCACGGCGATCAGCGACAGCGCCAGCAGCAGGTGGATGATGAGGACGACGTTTTCCATGACTTCGGGCCTTCGGGTCGACAGGTCAGCAGGGCTCCGGACCCGCGCCCGGAACGTGTTTCGCGGCTAGATAGGCCTTTCGGTCCCGCGCCGCAAGGCTTTTGCCCCGAACCGACGCGCGGGCTAGTCCTCCACGTCATCCACATCCGCCTGGCCCGACAGCCGCCGGCGCACGATCGACCAGCCCAGCCCGATCCCCAGCACCAGCGACAGCGCAACGATGGCAAGCCAGGTGTTGATGCCCGGATCGCTCAGCCGGATCCAGCCGAGGTCGGTCAGCACCCAGATCAGCGCCGCGAAGATGGAGATGACCATGATCATCCCGAAGGCCCCGATCGACCGCAACGTTGCGCGCAGGTAGATCACGTAACCGAGGAACAGCAGCAGCCCCGCCAGCACCATCAGCGGCAGTTGGTCCGGGTACGTCCCGGCCACCCACGCGGCATAGTTCCACCGGGTCGGATTGTAGGTCAGCGCGATCAGCACGAAGGCGATCAGCCAGCGGAGGAGGAAACCCATGTGATGCTCCGGTCGGTTGCGGGGGGAACCTTAGCCCGCTCCGCCCCCTCCCTGTCCAGTGCGCTCTGCCGCCGCAGCGGGACATGGAGGAGGAGATTCCGGTTTCGGTCCTGCCGGGCTTTGGCTAAAAGGGCGCGGTTTGGACAAGAGCCGGAGGGAAGCACATGGCCAATGTCGTTGTCGTCGGAGCCCAGTGGGGCGACGAGGGGAAGGGAAAGATCGTCGACTGGCTCTCCGAGCGCGCCGATGTCATCGCCCGCTTCCAGGGCGGCCATAACGCCGGTCACACGCTGGTCATTGACGGCAAGGTCTACAAGCTGAATGCGCTGCCCTCGGGCGTGGTGCGCGGCGGTAAGCTGTCGGTCATCGGCAACGGCGTGGTCCTGGACCCATGGCATCTGGTCAGGGAAATCGCCGCGATCCGCGATCAGGGCGTGGAGATCACGCCCGAGACACTGATGATCGCCGAGAACACGCCGCTGATCCTGCCGATCCATGGAGAACTGGACCGCGCGCGGGAAGAAGCCGCCTCGGCCGGGACCAAGATCGGCACGACGGGGCGCGGCATCGGCCCGGCTTACGAGGACAAGGTCGGCCGCCGGTCCGTCCGCGTCGCCGACCTCGCGGACGCGACCACGCTCGCCAGCCGCGTCGACCGCGCGCTCCAGCACCACAACCCGCTGCGCCGGGGCCTCGGGATCGCTGAGGTCGACCGCGACGCCCTCATCGCCCAACTCAACGAGATTGCACAGCAGATCCTGCCCTATGCCGCCCCGGTCTGGAAGGTGCTGAACGAGCAGCGCAAATCCGGCAAGCGTATCCTCTTCGAAGGGGCGCAGGGCGCACTGCTGGACATCGACTTCGGCACCTATCCCTTCGTCACCTCCTCCAACGTCATTGCCGGTCAGGCAGCGACGGGGGTGGGTATCGGGCCCGGTTCCATCGACTACGTGCTGGGCATCGTGAAGGCCTATACCACCCGCGTCGGCGAAGGCCCCTTTCCGACCGAACTGACCGATGCCGATGGCCAGCGCCTCGGCGAACGGGGCCGCGAATTCGGCACCGTGACAGGCCGCAAGCGCCGCTGCGGCTGGTTCGACGCAGCCCTTCTGCGCCAGACCTGCGCGACCTCCGGCATGAACGGCATCGCGCTGACCAAGCTCGACGTGCTCGACGGGTTCGAGACGCTCAAGGTCTGCGTCGCCTACGACCTGGACGGAGAACGTCTCGACTATCTCCCGACCGCCGCCGAACAGCAGCGCCGCTGCGTGCCGGTCTACGAGGAACTGCCGGGCTGGTCGGAATCCACCGAAGGCGCGCGGAGCTGGGCCGACCTGCCTGCCAACGCGATCAAGTATGTCCGCCGGGTGGAGGAACTGATCGAGTGCCCCGTCGCGCTGCTTTCCACCTCGCCGGAGCGGGAGGATACGATCCTCGTCACCGACCCCTTCGCGGACTGATCGGAAGGAAAAGGGGCGCTGCCCCTCCTGAGCCCCTCCGGGGCTCAGTTCACCCCGGGATATTTCCGGCAAGATGAAGGAACGACGGACATGGCCCTCAGCTACAAGGCGCGCCGCCGCTGGTCTCTGGTGATCCTGGTGATCGGCCTGCCGGTCTATATCGTCGCGGCGGTGCTGGTGGTCGGCCTGTTCGATCGCCCGCCGATACTTGTGGAGCTTCTGGTCTACATCGTGCTTGGACTGCTCTGGGCGCTGCCGTTCAAGGCAGTGTTCAAGGGCGTCGGCAAAGAGGACCCGGAGGCCGAGGACCGCTCCGGCTGACTATCGGTTTGCCTTTCCCAGTCTGCGGCGTCTAGATGCGGAAAGATATTCCGGAAACGTTTCATATGCGCCCCGCCGCGTCCCCGCCGCATCTTCTGACCCTGATCCTGCTGACCGCCAATTCGGTGCTGACGCTGAACATGTTCGTGCCGTCGCTGGCGCATATGGCCGAGGATTTCGGGGTCGATTATGCGGTGATGAGCCTCGCCGTCGGGGGGTATCTGCTGATGACGGCAGTCACGCAGCTCCTGATGGGGCCGCTTGCGGATCGCTACGGGCGGAGGCCGGTGATCCTGTCGGGTCTGGCGATATTCACCGTCGCCTCCGTGATCTGTGCGCTGACCCAGGACATCGTGATCTTCCTCGCCGCGCGCATGATGCAGAGCGCCTCTGCCACCGGAATGGCCCTGTCCCGCGCGATCATCCGCGACCAGTTCGACGACCGGGAGGCCGCGACCAAGATGGCCACCGTCGCGATGATCATGGCCATTGCCCCGATGCTGGGGCCCAGTTTCGGCGGGCTGATGGATGCGTTTCTGGGCTGGCGCGCCAGCTTCGGCTTCTACGCTTTTTCCGGCGTGGCTCTCTTCGTGCTGACCTACCTGGACCTGGGCGAAACGCATCTGAAGCGCTCTGCCACCTTCGGGGCTCAGTTCCGCGAATATCCCGAACTGTTCCGGTCGCGCCG
The DNA here is from genome assembly GCF_014638275.1 of Primorskyibacter flagellatus. Lineage (GTDB taxonomy): Bacteria > Pseudomonadota > Alphaproteobacteria > Rhodobacterales > Rhodobacteraceae > Pseudooceanicola > Pseudooceanicola flagellatus_A. The sequence goes on along the minus strand of NZ_BMFJ01000001.1, from coordinate 1,847,144 downwards.
CTTCTGGGGCTACGCGCTCTGCGCCGCCTTCTCGGTGTCGACCTTCCACATCTTCGTCTCCGGCGCGCCGCTTGTCGCCGCCGCCGCCTTCGGGATGAGTCCGGCGGAACTGGGCGTCTACATGGGCACCATCACGCTTGGCTTCATCATCGGCTCAGCGATATCGAGCCGAGTGTCCCGCCGCTTCCAGCTCAGCACGATGATGATCGCAGGGCGGCTGCTGGCCGCGCTTGGCCTCGGGATCGCGGCGCTGTTCATCCTGGCTGGTCAGCTTTCCGTCCCGCTGTTCTTCGGGGCCATGGTCCTGTCCGGGATGGGCAACGGGATGACCACGCCGAATGCCTCCGTCGGTGTGATGTCGATCCGGCCGCATATCGCCGGCAGCGCCTCCGGCCTCTCGGCTGCGCTGATCGTGCTGGTCGGGGCCTTTACGACGACGATCACCGGCGCGGTCGTCACGGAAACCAACGGCGCCTTTGCCCTGCCGTTCCTGATGTGCCTGGCCAGCCTGATCGGCCTTGGCTGCGCCCTGCTCGTGCGCATCATCGACCGGCGCGAGGCGCGCGGCACCTGACCCGCTAGGCGAAGACTGCGTCTTCCCCGTCGCCCTGCCGTCTGAGCACGCCGTCCGTCCGGACCGCCTGCACCACATGCCCCTCAACGGGCGTACCGCCGTCGGTGCGAAGCACGGCCTGCGTGATCCGCGCCGAGAAACCGGCGCGATCCAGCAGGTCCTCCAGGTAGGGCAGGGCATGGGCATAGCGACGGCTGTCGCGCAGGATCCAGGCCTCCGGTCCCTCGTGGGCCTCGACCGTAAAGGCAAAGCCACCGCCGGCCCGCAAGGCGCGCGACACCCAGGCGACCACGCCCTCCAGCGCGCCGAGATAGGCAAAGACATCCGCCGCGGTGACAAGGTCCCACGCCGCCATGGCCGGCGGCAGGGCCGAGAGGTCCTGCTTCTCCAGCCGGTCATACAGCCCCTTCTCCCCCGCCAGCCGCAGCATTTCCGAAGAGATGTCCCAGCCCTCAAGCGCCTCCGATATGCCGCGCAGCTGCGCCCCCATGAGCCCGGTACCGCAGCCGAGGTCCAGCACACGCGCGTAAGACCCCGTCAGACCGGCGCGCAAGAGCTGAGGCGCGCGGTAGTCCAGCCGGTCCACCAGCGCCGCGTCGAAATCGGGCGCATACTGGTCGAACAGCGCCTCCACGAAGGCGGCAGGCATCGTGTCCGCCAGCGACCGATCGCGCAGCATGTCGATCCGCAGGGAGGCGCCGAGCCGGTCCGCAGGGTCTGCCGCAAGCGCCGCCGCAAAGGCCTCTGCCGCGCCGTCCAGCCCGGCTTCGGCGCGCAGGTCGCCAAGCCGGAACCAGCCCGCCGCCCAGCTCGGAACGAGTTCAAGGGTCTGCGCGTACAGATCGCAGGCCGCGCCCGGATCGGACTCGGCCAGGGCTTCGGCATAGGCGGCGCGGCGGTCGGCGATCAGGTCGCCGGAGGTCAGCTGGAGGGGGATCACGGAAGCACCACGAAAAAGGCCGGGCGCAATCCGCCCGGCCCGCGCCGATTACCCGTTCTACGGCCCGTGTCAAGCAGGCGCGCAGCCGTGTCAGCCCAGCTCTGCCATCCGCTCCAGCGCGGCCCTGAGCTTGGCCTCCTCCTCCTGCCGTGCGGCGAGGTTCTCGCGCACTTCCTCCACCACGTCTTCCGGCGCAGAGGCGACGAAATTGGGGTTGTTCAGACGCCCCGACAGCCCGCCGATCTCTTTCGCCAGCTTGCCGAGCGTCTTCTCCAGACGCGCCTTTTCCTCGCCCACGTCGATGATGTCGGCCAGCGGCAGGCCAAAGGTCGCGCCTTCGGCGGCGACGGTGATGCAGCCCTTGGGGAAGGTCTCCACCCAGGTCAGGCTGTCGACCCGCGCCAGCCGCTTGATCAGCGTCTCGTTGCGCGCCCAGGCCCCCTGTGCGACCTCGTCCCAGTCGGTCACGACCAGCGGCACGTGCAGACCCGCCGGCACATGCATCTGTGCGCGGGCGGAGCGGATGTCCTCGATCAGCGAGGTGACCCAGTTCATTTCCCGGTCCGCCTGCGCGTCGATCAGGTCGGCGCCGTAGGTCGGCCAGTCCGCATGCACCAGCATCTTCGGCCGCGCCCCGGTGGCCGCCCAGAGCTCTTCGGTCACGAAGGGCATGATCGGGTGCAGCAGGATCATGCACTGGTCGAGAACCCAGCCCAAAGTTTGCCGCGTTTCCTCTACCACTGAAGAATTTTCGCTAGCCAACAGCGGTTTTGAAAATTCAACGTACCAATCGCAGACCTTGCCCCAGACGAAACGGTAAATGGCCGCGGCTGCATCGTCGAATCGATATGAGTTTAACGCCAAATCCACGGCCTCTCGAACTCGTGCGGTCTCCCCAATAATCCAAGAATTTGCCTGTAAACTCTCGCCCTTATATTCTCCTCCGAGCGTCATTGGCGGAAGATTACTAGGGTTGTCGGTCCGATAGCTTTCATAGACCCCGTTCATCTCGGCAAAGCGTGTGGCATTCCACAGCTTTGTGCCGAAGTTGCGATACCCCGCGATCCGCTGCTGGTCGAGCTTCAGCACACCGCCGAGCGACGCCATGGCGGCATTGGCGAACCGCAGCGCATCCGCCCCGTATTCGTCGATGATCTCGAGCGGGTCGATCACGTTGCCGACGGTCTTGGACATCTTCTTGCCCTTCGCGTCGCGCACAAGCCCGTGCAGGTAGACGTCGTGGAACGGGATCTGCCCGACCACCGCCAGCTGCATCATCATCATCCGCGCGACCCAGAAGAACAGGATGTCCTGCCCGGTGACCAGCACAGAGGTCGGGAAGTACTTCATCAGCGCTTCCGTCTGGTCCGGCCAGCCGAGCGTTCCGATTGGCCAGAGCCCGGAGGAGAACCATGTGTCCAGCACATCCGCATCCCGCCAGACCGGGTAGATCAGGTCCGTCGGGTTCTGGCTGGCCGTGTACTTCGCCAGCGATGCCGCCAGCGCTTCGCGTGCGGTCGCGCGGTCGGCGACTTCGGTCACGCGGGCGTGTGAAAGCGGGGTCGGCAGCCCGTCCAGCACGTCGTGGAACTTGCCCTTCACCGTGTCGAAGTCATGGGCGCAGTGCAGATGCTCCTCTCCGCGCAGCAGGTGCTGATCCGACAGCAGGCGGGTGATCTCGACCATGTCGAGCGCACCGTCCGCCTCGTCGTCGCGGAACCCTTCGCGGGCCAGGTCGAAGCCGTACCAGACCGGGATCTGATGTCCCCACCACAGCTGGCGGGAAATGCACCAGGGTTCGATATTCTCCAGCCAGTGGTAATAGGTCTTCTCGCCCGACTCGGGCATGATCCGCACCGCGCCGCTGCGCACCGCGTCGAGAGCCGGTCCGACGATCTTCTCTGCATCGACGAACCACTGGTCCGTCAGCATCGGTTCGATGACGACCTTGGAGCGGTCACCGAAGGGCTGCATGATCGACTTTGCCTCGACCAGGGGGACCGAAGCCGCCGCGCCCTCGGCGTCAGGTTTCACCGCCGCCTTGCCGAGCCGCGGGTCATCCGCCCGCGTCATAACCGCCAGACCCTCGCCGGTGATCTCCTCGACCACCTTCGCGCGCGCCTCCATCCGGTCGAGGCCCCGCAGGTGATCGGGCACGAGGTTCAGCGTATCGACCTCTGCCGGGTCGAATTCCGCGCCCCCGGCGATCTCCTGCGCCCGGGCCGCGCAGTCTGCATAGGGTGCACCGTCGTCGCGCATCTGCGCCCGCGTGTCCATCAGCCGGTAGAGCGGAATGCCCCCCCGCTGCGCCACGCCGTAGTCGTTGAAGTCATGCGCCCCGGTGATCTTGACCGCGCCCGAGCCGAAGGTCGGATCGGGATACTCGTCGGTGATGATCGGGATCAGCCGCCGGTGTTCCTTCGGACCGACGGGGATTTCGCAGAGCATGCCCACGATCGGCGCATAGCGTTCGTCCGAGGGATGCACCGCCACAGCCCCGTCGCCCAGCATCGTTTCGGGCCGCGTGGTGGCGATGGAGATATAGTCCCGCGTCTCCCGGACCGTGACGTTTCCGTCGTCGTCCTTCTCAAGATATTCGTAGGTCGCACCATTCGCCAAGGGGTACTTGAAGTGCCACATGTGCCCGGCGGTATCCACATTCTCGACCTCGAGGTCGGAGATCGCCGTCTCGAAATGCGGGTCCCAGTTCACCAGCCGCTTGCCGCGATAGATCAGACCCTTGTCGTACATGTCGACAAAGACCTTTATGACGGCGTCGTGGAAATTCGCCGTGACCGTCTCACGGTCCGGATCACCCGCCGCGCCGCCCATGGTGAAGGCTTCGCGTGACCAGTCGCAGGAGGCACCGAGCCGCTTGAGCTGCCCGATGATCGTGCCGCGCGTCTTCACCTTCTGCTGCCACACACGTTCGATGAAGGCCTCGCGGCCCATTTCGCGCCGCGAGGGTTCCTGATTGGCCGCCATCTCGCGTTCGGTCACCAGTTGCGTCGCGATGCCCGCGTGGTCGGTGCCCGGCTGCCAGAGCGTGTCGTAGCCCTGCATCCGCTTCCACCGGATCAGGATGTCCTGAAGCGTGTTGTTGAAGGCATGGCCGACGTGAAGAGACCCGGTCACGTTCGGCGGCGGGATCATGATCGAGAACGCATCTGCGCGCGAGGCATTTGCGCCGGCCTTGAACGCGCCGCTCTCCTCCCACGCCCTGTAGATCCGGTCCTCGGCCTCGGCCGCGTTGAAGGTCTTTTCCATCGCCATGGTCTGCGCCTTTCGTTCGTCCGCGCCGGAATAGCCAATCCGGGCGGGGAGGGGAAGGGGAGGGGACGGCGCGGCGGCTTCGCCGCTGTTTCGCGCGGGCAGGTGCTGAGGACGGTGCGGTCCGGTTGGCCGATCGCTTTGCCAACCTGCCTCTACCGCCCCCGGTCCAGTTTCTGCGCCAGGTGGATCAGGCTTTCCGTCGAACGGACCCCGCGCGCCACGACGATCTGGTCGAGCGCGTCGTTGATCCGCTCCGTCGTGTCCGCGGACATTTGCACCATAAGGTCGTAGCGCCCGGAAGTCGTCGTCACCACATCCACCTCCCTCAGGGCGGTCAGGCGTTTCAGCACCTCTGGCTCGCTCCTCGGTTCCAGCGTCAGAAGCACTGTCGCCCGGACTGCAGGCCGGACTCTTGCCCCAAGCCGCAGGGTGTACCCGGCAATTGCGCCCGAGCGCTCCAGCCGCTCCAGACGCGCCTGGACGGTAGAGCGGGCCAGACCGAGCGATCTGGCGAGGTCGGCCAGAGAACGGCGGGCGTCGTCAGAGAGCAGGGTGAGGATCCGTTGGTCGATTTCGTCAATCTGCATGTTCGCGTCGTCGTTTCCGGGGAAATGATGCCCAGTTTAGTCGAAGTAACGGGTGAAAGCGACCGGAATGGGCGGAATACTTGTGATCAGGCGGCACCGTCACAATCGGACTTGATCTCCCGGTCCGAGATCTCCGGAGCAAATCCGGCGATGACGGTGGAGCAACACACAAAGCCCAATCGGATTCGACGGCACCCGCGCGGGCACTGAACAGGCAGAAAGGCCCAGACATGAAGCACACCCCCCTGACCAGCGCAGACGCCTATCTCCGCGGCCTCCGCCCCGATCAGCCGGTGCTTTTCTTCTGTCCCGAACGCCTGCACGCCAGCGCCGGCCGGTTCCTCACCGGCTTTCCCGGTCTGGTCACCTACGCGGTCAAGGCAAATCCCGATCCGGTCGTCCTCGACAACCTGACCGCCGCAGGGGTGACCGCCTTCGATGTCGCGTCGCCGGCAGAGATGACGGCGGTCCGCGCCGCGAACCCCGACGCGGTGTTACATTACAACAACCCCGTCCGGTCTGCCGCGGAAGTAGTGGCCGCGCGGACCTACGGTATCGCCTCCGCCTCCGTCGACGACATGGCCGGGCTTGACCGGATTGCGCCGCTCGGCTGCGAGGTCGCGGTGCGCTTCAAGTTGCCGGTGAAGGGCGCGGCTTATGATTTCGGTTCCAAGTTCGGCGCCACACCGGACGAGGCCGAAGCCCTGCTGCGCCGCGCCGACGCGCTGAACCTGCCGCTGGCGATGACCTTTCACCCCGGCACCCAGTGCACCGATCCGGAGGCCTGGGTCGCCTATATCCGCGAGGCCGCCGCCATCGCCACCCGCGCGGGCGTTCGCCTTTCCCGCCTGAACGTCGGCGGCGGTTTCCCGGCGCATCGCAATGGTACGGCCCCTGATCTGGACCGCATCTTCGCCCGTATCGCCGACGCCACCCGCGCCGCCTTTGGTTCCGAAGCGCCCGCGCTGGTCTGCGAACCGGGGCGAGCGATGGTGGCCGATGCCTTTTGCCTCGCCACCCGCGTCAAGGCGATCCGCGGCTCGGGCGCGGTCGTCCTGAACGACGGTATATACGGCGGCCTGTCCGAACTGCGCGACATCGGGCCGACCGACCGCATTCGGGTGATCGCCTCCGACGGTACGCACCGTACCGCGGACCGGGTGGCCCGCACCGTTTTCGGTCCGACCTGCGATTCCCTCGACCGCCTGCCCGCGCCGGTTCCGCTGCCGGGTGACCTGGCCGAAGACGACTATGTCATATTCGGCGGCATGGGGGCCTATTCGCTTAGCATCGCCACCCGCTTCAACGGATACGGGCTGGATCGCCCGGTTTCCGTCGCAGCACTCTGAACCGGCTCTGGACACCCCGACAACTCCCGCTAGTGTCGCCCTGAACGGCACGAAGGGGATGCGTCATGGAGAAATTCGGCAAGAGCCAGTCCACCACCCGGGTCGAGGACCTTCGCCTGCTGACGGGGCATGGCCGCTATGTTGATGACATCGCTCCGGAAAACGCGCTGCACCTCTATGTCCTGCGCTCCTCAGTCGCCCACGCCACGATCACGGCACTGGACCTGACGGCGGCGCGCGAGGCCGAGGGGGTTCATCTTGTCGCCGTGGCAGAGGACCTGCATGCTTCGGGCATTGCCGACGGTCTGAGCTGCGTCACCGTGAAAAACCGCGACGGGTCCGACGCCGCCAATCCCAAGCATCCGATCCTGGCAGAGGGCAAGGTGCTTTGGGTCGGCCAGCCCGTCGCCATGATCGTGGCCGAAACCTACGAGGCCGCCCGCGACGCCGCGGAACTGATCGAATTCGACTATGACGAACTGCCCGCCGTCACCGCGCTGGAGAAGGGCGAGACGGAGCTGCACTCCGAGGCACCCGGCAACCTCGCCATCGACTACCTGCTCGGCCGAGAGGCGGAAACCAGGGCCGCCTTTGCGGAGGCCGCCCATGTCGTGCGCGCCGAGGTCGGCGACAACCGCGTCATGGTCGCCTCCCTCGAACCGCGCGGCTGCTTTGCGGAGTGGGAGAAGGACCGCATCCACCTCGCCGTGAACGGGCAAGGGGTCTGGGGGCCGAAGCGTGAACTCGCCCGGCTCATGGGGCTGGAGGAGGCGCAGGTCCGTGTCACCACCCCGGACGTCGGCGGCGGGTTCGGCATGAAGGCCAAGCTCTATCCCGAATACGTCATGGCCGCCTATGCTGCCCGCTTTCTCGACCGGCCGGTGCGCTGGATGTCCGACCGGACAGAGGCGATGCTCTCTGACAACGGTGCCCGCGACCTGACCCATGAGGTCGCGATGGCCTTCGACGCCGATCACCGCCTGACCGGATATCACGTGAAGACGAAATCCAACCTTGGCGCGTTCAATTCGAACTTTGGCCAGTTGATCCAGACCTACCTGTTCGGACGCGTTCTCATGGGCGTCTACGACTGCCAGAACGCGCTGCTGGAGGTCGAGGGCTATTACACCAACACCACCCCGACCGACGCCTATCGCGGGGCGGGGCGGCCCGAGGCGAACTACCTGCTGGAACGAACGATGGACTACGCCGCCCGCGAACTGGGCGTGGACCCATGGGAATTGCGGCGGAAGAACTTCATCAAGCCCGCCAGCTTCCCCTACAAGACCGTCACCGACGAACTCTACGATGTCGGCGATTTCGAACGCCTCCTTGATCGCGCCGCCGATCTCGCCGGGCGCGGGGGTTTCGAGGCGCGGCGGCAGGACGCCGCAGGGCGGAACAAGCTGCGCGGTTTGGGACTTTGTTATTACATCGAGAGTATCCTCGGAGACCCGTCCGAGGGCGCGAAGGTCGAATTCATGAAGGATGGCACGGTCAGCATTTACGTCGGCACCCAGTCCAACGGGCAGGGGCACGAGACGGTGTACGCCAAGTTCCTCTCCGACCAGACCGGCATCCCTATGGACATGATCCGCGTCGTCCAGGGCGATAGCGACCTGATCGCCCAGGGCGGGGGGACCGGCGGTTCACGCTCCGTCACCACCCAGTCCAACGCGACCCTCGCCGTGGTCGGAACGATTGTGGAAAAGTTCACCGCCTTCCTGGCGGAGAAAATGAAGGTGGACGCAGAGGACGTGTCCTTTGACGACGAAAGCTTCCGGATCAAGGGTTCCAACGCTTCCCCCACCATGGTTGACGTGGCCGACATGGCGCGCGAGGCCGGGCGCGACGACCTGCTGGTTCACGAGGAACGCGCGAAGCTGCCCGGCCGGTCCTATCCGAACGGCGCGCATGTGGCGGAGGTCGAGGTCGACCCGGACACCGGTAAGGTGGAGGTAGTGGCCTACACCGTGGTCGACGATTTCGGCAATCTTATCAACCCGATGCTGGCCGCCGGGCAGGTGCATGGCGGCGTTGCACAGGGGCTTGGCCAGGCGCTGATCGAGGATGTGACCTATGACGAGGACGGCCAGCTTCTGACTGCGTCGTTCATGGACTACGCGATGCCGCGCGCCGCCGACATGCCCTTTGTCGGTTTCCATACCGAACCGGTGCCATCCACTGCCAACCCCATGGGCATGAAGGGCTGCGGGGAGGCAGGAACCGTCGGCTCCATGGCCGCGACGGCCAACGCGGTAATGGATGCGCTGGCTGCGCGCGGGGTTGCGCGCGGTGACATGCCCTTCACACCGATGCGGGTGTGGGAGATGCTGGGCGATGTTCGACCGGCTGAGTGACGGACTCCTCCGCGCGATCCGACCGCGATGGCTGTTCCGGGCGCGGCGCAGCGTTCCGTCGGTCCGGCGCGGGCCGGTCACCCATGTCATCATCCTCGACGGCACCATGTCCTCGATGGAACCCGGAGAGGAGAGCAACGCGGGTCTGATCTACCGCCTGCTGTCTGACCTCTCCGGCCCGGAGCTGTCGGTCTATTACGAGGCCGGGATCCAGTGGACCAGCTGGCAGAATACGCACGAAGTCCTGATGGGCCGGGGCATCAACCGCCAGATCCGCCGCGCCTACGGTTATCTCGCCTCACGTTACCGCCCCGGCGATCGCATCTATTTCTTTGGCTACTCCCGTGGCGCCTATGCCGTCCGATCCCTCGCCGGGATCCTCGACAAGGTGGGTCTGTTGAAGACGGAACACGCCACCGAACGCAACGTGCAGCAGGCGTACCGACACTACCAGAACGGCGGCCAGGGCCCTGCGGCCCACGCCTTCGCCCGCGAATTCTGCCATGAGGACGCGGTGATCGAAATGATCGGCGCCTTCGATACGGTCAAGTCGCTTGGCCTGCGCCTGCCGCTGGTCTGGCGGCTGACCGAACCGCGCCATTCGTTCCACAACCATGCCCTGTCGCGCTGCGTGAAAGCCGGGTTCCACGCGCTTGCCCTTGAAGAACGCCGCGCGGTCTACACACCGGTCATGTGGCACAGCGATCCCGACTGGTCCGGGCGGCTGGAACAGGTCTGGTTCGGCGGCACCCATGGCGACGTCGGTGGCCAGCTCGGCGGATTCAGTGAGGCGCGGCCGTTGTCGAACATCCCGCTGGTCTGGATGCTGCTGCAAGCGGAACTGCGCGGCCTGCCGCTGCCGGAGGGCTGGCGCACAGGCTTCCCGCTGGACCCCGACGCCCCTTCTGTCGGCATGTGGCAGGGGTGGAGCAAGCTGTTCCTCATCCGCCACCGCAGGGTAATGGGCGCCGACCCGTCCGAACGGATCCACGAAAGCGCCATTGCGCGCGGGCTGGATTTCCCGTTGGAGCAGCCGTTGCGTCAGGCCTGAGGAGGCGCGCCGGGCTGAAGCCCGGCCTACGGCGCGCGCGCTGACTTCGGGGTTCGGCGTAGGGTGGGCTTTCAAGCCCCCCCGAACGCTTTAAGCCACGTTCTCCAGCTTCACCTCGGGCGTCACGCCAAGCGCGTGGCAGACGTCGCGCGTCAGCTCCGGCTTGTTCAGAGTGTAGAAGTGCAGGCTCTCGACACCCTCGGCCAGAAGGTCAGTGCACATCTCCGTGCAGAGCGCCGTGGCCAGCAGGTCCGTCCGGTTGTCGCGCGCGGCCTTGTCAAACGCGTCGTCCAGCCAGGCCGGGATCGCGGTGCCACAGCCGACGGCAAACTTGCGCATGCCGGTCCAGTTTTCGATCGGCAGAATGCCCGGCACGATCGGCGCGGTAATCCCTGCAGCGGCACAGCGGTCGCGGAAGCGCAGGAAGGTCTCGGTTTCGAAGAAGAACTGGGTGATCGCCTCTGCCGCGCCCGCTTCCAGCTTGCGCTTCAGCCAGTCGATGTCCGCAGCTTCGGAGGCACCTTCGGGATGCTTCTCGGGGTAGGCGCCGACGCGGATGGTGAACTTGCCGGTCGCCGCCAGCGCCGCGATCAGCTCTACGGAATTCGCAAAGCCCTCGGGATGCGGCGTGAAGCGGCCTTCGCCCTTCGGCGGATCGCCCCGGAGTGCCACGATCTCGGTCACTCCTGCCTCGCCAAAGCTGTCGGCAATGGCGAGCGTTTCCTCCCGCGTGGCATTCACACAGGTCAGATGCGCCGCGACGTTCAGCCCGGCGTTCTTGTGCAGCGTCGCCACCGCGTCCCGCGTCAGATCGCGCGTCGTGCCGCCCGCCCCGTAGGTGACCGAAACGAAGCGCGGCGCCAGCGGAGACAGCACCTGCACCGTATCCCAGAGCCGGAACGAGGCTTCCAGGTTCTTGGGCGGAAAGAATTCGAACGAAACGGACGGCGTGGTCATAGGATTCCCCTTGGTGTTCCCCTCTTGTCGCAAAACCCCTGATGTGAGACAAGCTCATAGAATTCACGAACATCATGAGACGAACTCACATATGCATATCGAGTTCCGCCACCTCCGCACCATCAAGGCGATTCACGATGCGGGCGGACTGCAGCGCGCCGCTGACATCCTTCACATCACCCAGTCCGCCTTGTCCCACCAGATCAAGGGGTTGGAGGATCAGGCGGGGGTAGAACTCTTCGTGCGTCGCTCCAAGCCGCTGAAGCTGTCCGCCGCTGGCCAGCGCATGCTGCGCCTCGCCGAAAAGATCCTGCCGGAAATCGACGCCCTCCAGGCCGAGTTTGAGGCGCTGGAGGAAGGCTCCGCCGGTCGCATGCACATCGCGATGGAATGTCACGCCTGCTACGACTGGCTGTTCCCGGTGCTGGAACAGTTCCGCCGCGCCTGGCCCGATGTCGACGTCGACATCAGGGCGGGAAGGGCCTTTGACGCGCTTTCCGCGCTTCGGAAGGAAGAGGTCGACCTTGTCATCTCCTCCGACCCGGAAGAGGACGATGATGCCGTCTTTGCCCCGCTCTTCGACTATTCCCCGGTCATGATCGCCGCCGCGTCCCATCCCTTGGCTGCCAAATCCTACGTGGAGGCCGAGGATTTCCGCGGTGAAACCCTGCTGACCTATCCGGTCGACCGCACCCGGCTCGACATCTACAAGTTGTTGCTGCAGCCCGCGGGCGTGGAACCCGCGGCGATGCGCCAGGTGGAACTGACGCCGATGATCCTGATGCTGGTCGCCTCCGGACGCGGGGTGACGGTGTTGCCGGACTGGGTGCTGAACAGCCAACGGACGCGTTCCGAACTGGTGTCCCGTCCGCTGACGGCCAAAGGCATGACCCGGAGGATGTACGCAGCGTCGCGGCGCGAGGATGCGGGCAAGCCCTACCTCGCCCATTTTGTTCGGCTTGCCCGGACGGAGGCGGTGAAGTTGCAGCGCGGGTAGTCCGGCGCGTGCGCATCTGGTATCCGGGGGACCATGAAACGGTTGGTTATCTGGTGTCTTGGTCTGGCTTTCGCTCTTGGCGCGATCCCGGTGACCGTCGCGGCGCAACAGGTGCCCGGCGTCGATGATCCGGCCTTCCTCGCGGCGCGGGCGGCGTGGCTGGCGGGGGACGACCGCGCCGCTCTCGACCAGTTCGCCGACCTGTCCCGCGCGGGCAGTATCCCGGCCCGTATCCTGCTGTCCCGTATCGCCGCCACCCCGCACCTCGCCGAAACGGTGACCGCAAGCATGGACCGCCGCGCCCGGATCGATCTGCTGCGCGAACCGGTCGGGCTCTCGGGCCGGGACTGGCTGGTGTCTGCCGCCAAGGAGAGCGACCTTGCCGCCGCCCTGATGGCCGCGACCCCGATGCGGGACGAACGCGGGAACCTTGCCGCCGCCGCCCGGACCCTCGCCCGAAACGGAGAGATCCGCCCGGCCTGGCGCGTGCTCCACTGGCTGCTTGCCCGGGGCGATGCGCGCCCGGTCGCCGACGTGGTCAACGCCGCGCCCGAAGCCTTCGGCCTGCCGGGGCGGGACCTGCTCGGCATGGCGCTGATCCTGCTGTCGCAGCGGGGGCAGAGCATGCCTGTCCCGCCTGCCGCGGCGGTCTCGAGGGACACGGCGGCGGACTACGTCGCATCTCTTCGCAGCGCGTCGAACCGGTTCGCCGCGATTGGCCAGTACCCGCTGCCCTCCGGCAACCTCGCCGTGCCCGCCACATCGGAAGGGCGGCAGGCGCTGGCCGCCGCCGCCCGCGACCTGCCCGCCCTGCGCCCGCTTCTGGTCCATTGCGAAAATACCTGCTCACCCGACGAACAGGAACTCTGCCTCGCCGAAGGTGCATACGCGCTCTCCGCTGCCGGAGCCTTCCCCTGGCCCTTCGCAAGCCCGGCGCAGTCGCTGATCCCCGACACGGATTACTGGACGTCCCCGCGATTCACGCAAGACGTCGCCCGTCTGCTTGCGCACGGGGGGTGGGAAGGCTGCCGTTAACGGATGCTGTTAGGTCCGGTTCGCCGACCGCAGCGGCGCGACAGCGGCCTGGGTTCGGGCCGAAGTTATGACTGGAACGACCTCGAAGGTCACCCCGCAGCCTGTCCTGTGCAGTGCCCAGGTCTGAAACAGGGCCGGATCGTCGGTCTCCATCAGCTGAAAGCAGCGGCCAAGGCCAACCTCCATCCAGCTGTCCACGTAACGCAACCCGTCAGGCAGGTCACGTCCGGCGTCGCGGAGCCGCCGGTAGACGGGCAGGGGATCACTCCCCTGGAAATGTTCGATAACCATGTACAGCATGACGTCCCCGTTCGGTGGCCCAGGCAGGGAAATTTTCTGCCAAGTTCCCTTTGGGGGCAAGCGCCTGCCATGACCTCTGGTGTCCCGGTTTGGCCGACATGCGCCGGAGCCGGGGACCGGCGCATGTCATAGGTCGGCGCGGGCGGTGTGCCACCCGCAGACCGACCGTGTCGGGGCGGACTCAGCCCCGGCGGCGCAGCAGCCCCGCCGCGGCGAGGCCCGACAGCAGGAGCAGACCGCCCGCCGGTAGCGGAACCGCCGGAGCATCGGCCAGCTTCATCTCGATGGCGTCGATGGCCAGCGTGTTGCGCGTCCGGTCCCCGAAGAAAGAAAAACTGTCGGTCGGGCCCGAGGTGCTCATCAGGTAGATCTCGTCAAAGATCGCGTCCGAAAAGCCGATATAGCTCATCTCCGCCGAATTGGCGTAACTGCCCGAGGCGACCTCAACCCCGTCGCGGCGCAGGCTGTAATGCGCGGTCCGGACGGTGCCAAGCGCCTCTCCGTTACCCGACAGGAAGCCGAACGCGCTGAGGTCCGCGCCGTCGGTCGTCTTGATGACCGTATAGCCCAGATCGCCGCCGATCGGATACCATGACCGGCTGCCCTCCTGTCCGGGGAAGGGGAAGCTGGTCCAGATGCCATTCGGATCGCCAAGGACCTGCATCACGGTGATATTGCCGCTGATGACGACGGACCCGAAGGCGGAGGACTGCGGCAGATCCTCGAACCCGTAGCTGAAATCGGGTGTGGCGATGATGTCCGTCGTCGAAACGCTGGCGGCGTGGGCCGGAGCGGCGGTGAGGCCGAGGGCCAGCAGGGGGAACAGATACTTCATTTGCTTTCCTCAAAACAAAACACTCCGGACCGGGGCCGATCGGGGATGGCCACGCATCATGTGCATGTAGTTGGAATGCCGGGAACTTTCGGAAACGGCATCCGGTCGGAGCAGAGATGAAAGGCATCCGCGGTCTTTTCCGCGCTCTTCTGCCTGACAGGATGGGTAGCAGCCTGAGGCGCGCCGGGCGATCTTCCAAATTCGTATGGGAGCCGTTCGGAAATGCATTGATCGGAGTGCGGGAGGCAGGGTGAACTCACGGCCGCGGGCCTGCCCGTTCACCGCCCCCCTTCACAACTCATCCTGCAGTGTCTATACGCGCCACCTGTCATCAGGAGCCCCGCCATGTCGCTCAGCGCAAATATGAACATCATGAAGAAGGCCGCCCGCAAGGCGGGCCGGTCGCTGGTGAAGGACTTCCGCGAGGTCGAGAACCTGCAGGTCTCCATGAAGGGCGCCGGCGATTTCGTATCCCGAGCGGATGTCGCCGCAGAAGAGATCATCAAGTCGGAACTGATGGACGCCCGCCCGACCTACGGCTGGGTCGGCGAAGAGGGCGGCGCGGAGACCGGATCGGATCCGACCCGCCGCTGGATCGTCGATCCGCTGGACGGCACGACGAACTTCCTGCACGGGCTGCCGCACTGGGCGGTCTCCATCGCGCTGGAACACAAGGGCCAGATTATCGCCGGGGTGATCTACGACCCCGCCAAGGACGAGATGTTCTTTGCCGAAAAGGGCGAGGGCGCCTGGATGAACGAGACACGGATCCGGGTCTCGGGCCGCGGCCGTATGATCGAGTCGATCTTTGCCACCGGCGTGCCCTTCGGCGGCCGGTCGGACCTGCCCGCGACCCTGCAGGACCTCGCGCGGCTCATGCCCGCCTGCGCCGGGGTGCGGCGTTTCGGTTCTGCCGCGCTCGATCTCGCCTACGTGGCGGCGGGCCGCTACGAAGGTTTCTGGGAACGCCGCCTGAACGCCTGGGACATGGCCGCCGGGATCGTCATCCTGCGCGAGGCGGGCGGCTTCGTCGAACCGCTGGTCCCGGGGGAGGACATCCTGTCGAGCGGTGAGATCATCGGATCGAACGAAGTCATCTTCGATCAGTTCTCCAAGGTCATCCGCAACCGCTGAGCCCGCCGGGGAAGGGGCGTTGCCCCGCCGCCCTCCGGGCGGCTCCCCAGGATATTTCAGGCAAGATGAAAGCGCGCGTCAGAGCGGGACGTCGCGGCCCGGAAACCACGGGAAGGGGCCGTGGTCGGAGGGATCGACATCTTCCAGCGCGCCCATGTTCACCGCCCATTCTTCGGAATCCCCGCGCCGGCGGTGATGGGTGTAGATGCCGCAGGTCCGGCAGAAGTAGTGCTGCGCCGACAGCGATCCCCACTGGTAGAGCGTGAGGTTGTCGGCCCCGCGTGTCACCTCGATCCCGCCCGGAGCGGCAGTGACGGTGACCGCGCCGCGTCGCCGGCAGAAGGAGCAGTTGCAGCGCCGCGCCCCGAACAGCCCGTCGGCCAGCCGCACGGTCAGTTCCACCGCGCCGCAATGGCAGCTGAGCCGCTTTTCCCCGCTCATCGGCGGCGTCTCACGGTTGGCACGTTGGATCGGGAGAACTGGTACTGCGCCGGCGGATGGTCCGGATGTCCGTGTGTGCGGTTCCAGAACGCCGTCCCACCGAGCCGCCGGAACACCGGTACCGTCAGCAGGAAGCCGGCGATGAACCCGCCCGCATGCGCCCAGTAGGCCACCCCGCCCGCCGTCAGGTCGGCGGTGAGACCGCTGAAGAACTGCAGCCCGAACCAGATGCCGAGCATCACCCAGGCCGGGACCGGGAAGACCTTGAAGAACACGATGAAGATGAACAGGATATCGACCCGCGCCTTCGGGAAGAGCAGCAGGTAGCCCCCCATCACTCCCGCGATGGCCCCCGAAGCGCCGACCATCGGCACACCGGAGGACGGGTCCGCCAGGATCTGCGCAACCGCTGCCGCAACTCCGGACGCGAGGTAGAAGCCCAGGAATCCGAGATGGCCGAGCTTGTCCTCCATGTTGTCGCCGAAAATCCACAGGAACAGCATGTTGCCGGCAATGTGCATGAATCCGCCGTGCAGGAACATGGACGTGAGGATGCCGCCAAAGCCCTCCCCCGACGTTACCCGCGCCGGGAACAGGGCGTAGTTGTCGAAGAAGGCATCCAGCGCCCGTGGATCCATCCCGGCGTAGGAGATGAAGACCGCCACATTGACCACGATCAGCAGCCAGGTGACATAGGGCCGTCGCCCTGAGGGGTTGTGATCGCGCAACGGAAACATGCGCCAACGCTGCTGCGCCTGCGCGGGAAGGTCAAGCTGATCGCGGGGATCGCGCTCCTGTGATGCCGCGCGGCACAGCGCCGCTTGATTTGATGCGCGGGCGGGTCCAGCCTTGTCCCATGCGCCGCGCACCTGTCCTGATCGCCCTTCTCCTGTCCGCCCCGGTTCTGGCTGCTCCGGTTCTGGCCGATTGTCCGCCGTCGCCGGACACCGGCCCGGAAATCCGCAATCTGCTGGCTCAAGCCCGCGCTGCGGGGACCGAGATGGAAGGCCGCGCCCTGACAAACCGGATGTGGGAAATCTGGTCCTCGGCCCCGGACGACCAGGCTCAGGCGCTTCTGGACCGGGGGATGACGGCGCGTGCCTCCTACAATTTCACCGAGGCGCTGGATGCCTTCGACCGGCTCACCGCCTATTGCCCCGCCTATGCAGAGGGTTACAACCAGCGCGCCTTCGTGAACTTCATCCGCGGCGACTATGGCGTTGCCCTGGACGATCTCGACCGCGCGATCGCCCTGTCGCCCGATCATGTCGCAGCTGCCGCGGGGCGCGCCCTGACCCTGCTTGGCATGGGAGAGATCGCGGAGGGCCAGGCGGCCCTGCGCGAGGTTCTTGCCCGCCACCCCTGGCTGCCCGAACGTGGCCACCTGATTCCCGAAGATCAGATTCCGCGCCAGGGACAGAAGTTGTGACGCTAAGGCACCGAGCCGGCGGGCTTCCGGAGCGTCATCAGGAGGGATAAGGTCCGCACCACCGCGTGCCCGCGTGGTGGAATGGTAGACACAGGGGACTTAAAATCCCGTTGGCATGTGGTCCATGCTATTGGTGGAAAAGGAAATTTCTGAAAGCGGTACTCATCGGGTACTCACGCGGTACTCGTCTTGTTCGCGGACGTGGCGGAATCGGTAGACGCGGGCGACTTAAAATCGCCTTCCCCTGGAGTGCGGGTTCGAGTCCCGCCGTCCGTACCATGATGTACATCGAGGTACATCACTTCCTCGCTTTCTGCCGCATCTGGACGACGTTGTTTGCGGTCTCCGACCGACCTCTAACGTATGTGTCGGTGGTCGTGATCTGGGTGTGCTGCGCCGCATCCCTGAGCGCGAACCCGTCGACCATCTGCTTGGCTTCTGTGATGCCGCCGGATCGGGTGTCCCTGATCTGTAGGTAGTCCGGGAGTTTGAGGTGGTGCCTGACCCTCCGGAACTGGTGGGACATGCGGCCGTAGCGCGGCGGGAGACCGTCCTCCATCACGATGACCGGGCCAATCCGCTGATCCTCGGGGATCCTCAGCAGGCGCTCTCTGATCGAAGGGATCAGCGCGAACACGTAGGGCTCGGGCAGGCTGTCGCGGGTCTTGCTGATGACCTTCTCGAACTGCGTGATGTCCTTGTCGAACATCTCCCAGGTGAGCCCGCCATCCCAGAGGAGATCGCCATGCCTGATGCCGCCCTCGCGGTTCTCCGCCGGCGACCAGTCCCCGTAGACATCGACTCCGCGAAGCATGTACTCGAACCGGATCAGGACAGACAGGGATAGCTGGTGCCATCCGCGGGCGTCGGCCTCCGCGACGATCTTGTCGACCTGCTCGAAGGTGATGAATTTGGAGCGCCGCGGCGGGTTCTTGATCCGCATCTCCGACCTGACCGCCTTGACCTCCCGGCACCCCGGCTCGCCGATCTTGATCCCATGGGAAACCGCCAGTCTGAAATGGGTGAACCACTTCTTGATGTAGTGTGTCGATCGTCCCTTGGTCTCCATCGCCTTCTTGATGGTCGCCAGCATCTCGTAGTCGGTGTCGAGAACCCGGACATCGCCGATCACGGCCTCCACCAGACCGAGTTCCTTCCGGTAGTCGGCTCTGGTCTGCGGGCGGACATCCCAGATCGCGCTGAAATCGTCGGCGAGATAGCGGCCGATGACGTAGCCCCATGTCCCCGCCTGGCGGCCGGCAGTCTGGCCCTTGTACCATTCCAGCATCTCGCGGGTGAGCTCCCGGCACTTGGCGGCGCGCGCCTCATGCGAGGATTGATCCAGAGGGACGGTCTTGATGATGTATCCCGCTTCCTTGTACTTCTTCGGCGGGGTCCAGAAGTAGGTTCCCCTGTCCTTCCGGTGCTTCATCCCCGGCGCGTATCCGGGGTCGCTATCGTCCCATAGGGACGGCTCATATTGCATCGAAGTTCACTCCTCTTTTGCCAGCGAGGTCTTCGGCGTGACGGATGTTTCGCTTCCTCGCCCAGACCTCGACCGCCTCACGATGCCTGAGTTGGGTCGCCGGGTCTATCTTGGGAAGGCCGTAGCTTTCTTCCAGCAGAGCCGCACGCTGCCGGAGCCAGGTGATGTTGTGGCCTAGCAGCTTGGCTACATCCTCCTCCTTGATGAACAGCGGCGTGACGTGCGCTCCCATGGTCTACTCCTGCGATCCGGCGGGGGTCTTGTGGTTGCGGTAAAGGCGACGGTTACCTGACATTCGTGCGGCCTGTTCGTTTGCTGCCGTCAACAGCTTGCCGAAACGGTTCATCTTGCTGAGGACGGCGTGATCGGGGCCGTAGAGCCGCTTCTCCCGACCTCTGCCGATCCACTGATAGCCGACGATCTGGATTTGACGCTTCATGGCGCGCTTGCGGGCGTAGGGGTCGGGGCGGGTCATCAGAAATCACCGGGGGCAACTTGGCAGCACGTCACGCCTCGCGACCGCCACATATCAACGACCCGCTGACGGTCCTCGAAGACTAGTTGCACATGGCGATCCGCCTCATCCGCCCATGCCGATTTCATTTCATCGTCAGGTGTATGGTCGCCAGTCTGGCGCATCTTGAGTTCCGGGGAGTGGATGCCCTGCTTGGCCAACCACTCTAGGGTTGACTGGCGGTACTTCTCATCGCGCCCCGTCCAGATTTGGACTTCATGCCCGGTGGCTTCAAACGCAAGGTACGCCCTCACGATCCACGCTTTTGGCAAATCTCTTGCAGCCTCTGCGTGGAAGCGGTCCCAATCTTTCTGCCCCACAGGCCTGCGAACATAGTGTTCCCGGAACTTGGGGTCAGCCAGTGTGCCGTCCAGATCGAATACTATCATGGTCTACTCCTCCCTCTCCGGGCTGTTGGTGGGGCGGGCTTTCTGGTCAAACCATTCGAAACAACACTGTCTCGCCTCTGGGTGCAGAGGGCCTTCACCGATCCGCATGATTACGGCGGTTCGGCCAGTTGTCGTATGGCGGTTGATCCAGTAGCCTCGATACAGCACAGTGTCTGCCATTCCGATGCGCGGGAAATTGAATGGGCTGCGGTCGTTAACGCTTTTCGCAAAGGCGCAGGCACACGGAAAACTCTCCATCCGGCTCATCCCGCCACCTCCGCCCGATACGCCCGCAGGGTGGCCAGAAGGAAGGCGCGGACAGGGAGTAGATTGAATCGCCTAGCCACGATAACGGATTGGTCCTTCGGTCCCGTCAAAACGACTGAACCGTCAGAGGCGATGACCCATTTCCACCTCGGTAGTAGCGCCTTAAACAGCTCAAGGGCGGCGTTCATGTCGTCGCCTTGGCAGGCCTTGTTAAGCAGGCCCGCATCTACGAAGGTACAGCCCTTGAACATTTTCGCGGCCACAGGATCGGTCATGTCGAATGAGACGTAACCGCCCGCCTCCACAGCCTCTATCAGCGCGTCCAGTGCGGCGGTGTCAGTCGTCATGATCGAGCATCCACCCATATTCCTCTCGGAGAACCTGCCACATTGGGCGACCCTTGACGTAGAGCGGGCTGTTCTTGTCACACGCCTCGATCATCTCCTTCACGCCCTCAGCCGGGTCGTTGTAAAACGTCTTGGCGGTTTCCACGATCTCATTGAACCGAAGCTGTTTGCGGTCATTGTCGAACCCAAGCGCCGACCATTCGCGAGCTAAGGTCGGCAGTGGATCGACACGGACGGTGGTGTCAGTCATTGAGCCAGCCTCATGATGATAGCAACGATCCAAGCGACAGCGGTTGCGACCAGTCCGATGAAGCCCAAAATGGCCCCGCCGAAATCGTAATCGCCGCGTTGCTGATGAAGGGATGCTGGAATGAAGGCGATGATGGTGATCGCCAAGGGAAGCATCCACCAGTAGAGCGTGATAGTCATAGGGCCTCTCCTCTCGGGAACAGTCGGCGCGCCCATGCAAGGTCTTTGCCGTCTTGAAGGTCGCGGGCGATGCTGTTCATGGTGGAGGCGCGGGTCTCTTTGCCCTTGCCCTCCATGTAGTAGGCTCGCTCGATCAGGGTGATACCGTCTTTCAGTCGCTCGACCTCTGGCCTTGCGTTCCAAAGTGCAGCGACCTCTTCCTTATTCCCGTACCATTTGATCGGCTCGATACGGATGAAGCCGCGCGTTTTGCAGTGGTGGATGACGTGCCACGCATAAGGGTTCGTGTTGTCGCCCTGCTGCGCTTGGTATCTCGCCTCACCCCCACAGAACGGGCAAGGCAGAAGCTGCGGATCGGCGGTGTCAGTCATGGTGAGGCTCCTGGTCTCCGGCGATGGCGCGAAGTTCGCCTAGCGCCCATTCGGAACTCATATTTAGCGTGTTACCGTAGCCGTCCGGATACCCCATACGCTTGCGCCAGTTCGCTTCGATGCATCTCAACACCCGCGCCGCATCCTCCACCGACACAGGCTCGGGCGGGGTGTCGGCAAGGGCGAGGATGGACTTCCGATAAGCCTCTACGCCAGCACAATAGCCCTTCGCATAGGCGTCAGTTCGATCCGCTCCATAAACGGCATAGGCGTCCGGTCTAGCTTCCGCCGCCGCTCTCAGCGTTTTCGGGTCGTGGGTCATGGCTTGGACTCCTGAACAACGGAGGCAAACTGCGCCAGATCGACCCACCCGGAACCATCGGGTAGAGGCGCTGCTCCGCTGCCGATACGCGTCCCGAAATGGTCCAGCCAGCCCTCTGCATCCCAAGAGCAACCATTCGAGGTCGGGTCCCATTCGCAGGTCAGTCCGCAGACGCCGTGAGCAGTGATGAATTTCAGTTTGTTAGTCATGGCTTGGGTTCCTTGAGGAGGGCGGATTTCAGACGGTCGAACGCAAAACCAATCTGGCGTTGAAACTCCCTGCCGCCGCCTTGGGCATCCCCTGCGTTCACCAGATTGCAGAAGTGTAGAAGCGTCTTTTCCTCTGCCTCGACAGCCTCCCGTATCCCGTCATCGTAGGTCTGCGGAGCGGGGGTGAGGGCGGTTGACTGTCTGGCCAACCAGTCGTCGTAGTCCCAATCGTCGTTCAACGTGTTGCATATGAAATCGACTGTGGTTTCAGCCGGGATTTCACGGTGCCATAGAACATCATCCACAGGGCCAGTGCAGATTTCCTCACGAACACACCGCAGGGCCGCCGTCAGCGCATCCAGCTTGGCTTGCAGGGCGTCACGTTCGGCGCGATCATCATTCCATTTGAATATGGCGTTATATTCGTTTCCGGCATACGGACCGTCAGTGCCACAATTGAGGCATTCGACGCAGTATTCCCACCCGGCGTGGCAGGTTGGTGAATGGGTTGCGTGTACGCGACTTGATCCGCAAAACGGGCACGGCAGCAACCCCACCGCCTCTGCGTCAGTCTTGGTCATTGTCGGTCTCCTCGGGTGTACGGGTGGCCGCCCGAAACTTCCCATCCGGCGAGTAGCACTGGCGGAGCTGGTCCAGTGACAGGTCGGCATGGCCGCGGGCGACCTCGATCGGTTCGAAACGCAATCGGGGGCCCAGACCGTCAGAGTTTTTCAGGCGCAGGACACCGTTGATCTTCTTGGTCTCCGGACGGCCGTTGCACTTGACGGAGATCCACTCTCCATCGAACCTGGCCTGTTCGTGGTAGAAGACGCCGGACCCCATCAGAGTTTCCCTACTATCTCGGCGCCGTCGACCGTGATGATCCCGTCGCGGAACAGGATCGAAAGCGTCTCGCTGACGGAGAGGCGCATCCGGTTTTCCACGGCGGCCGGGTATCTCTCGAACAGATATTCGCGGGCTTTCTTGTCCGGCCCGTCGATGATGCTATGGCAGACCGCGCACCCGAAACCGCCATCGAAATCAGATACCTTGGTGGAGGTTCCTTTCGTGGGTCCGCCGAAGTGGGTGAAGACCGTCGTGTCCTGCCCGGAACACTGCCGGCCAGGCACGAAGCTCGCGATCCGGATGGTGCACGGCTGGCCCTTGGCGTGATCGGTGACCTTCTCCGACCTCATCTTGACGTTCATGTGGGGGCGGTAGGCTTCCATCTCAGACCTCCGGCTTTCCAGCCAGTCCGCAGTAGCCATGCGTCGGCTCGATTTGGACGCCATGAGACTCGGGATCGGCCATGACGTTCGCCACGGCCTCCTTGTGGCCGGCCGGACCCTTGCCGATGCGCTTCATCTCGGCGGAGACCGCAGGTTTCAGGGTTTCGGCGCTGAGGGCTTGCCAGCGCCACATGATGCACTGGTTGGCGTCACAGTTCGGGCCGACCTTCTCCACGAAAACGCGGGCAAGGGGGCAGGCGTAGGTGGTGCGCGCCAGTTCTGGGGTAATGAAGGTCAATGCCGGACACTCCGCTTTCTTTTCTTGATGTCTTTGGCGCCATGGTCATCTCTGATGAGCCCGCCGCGTGACAGGTGATCCCGGACGTGGACGCTGTACTTGTCCCATTCGTCCATCGGCGGTCTGATCCAATAGACAGCGGGGTTTCCAAGTACCTGCTGCGGGATTTTATACATCAGGGACTGCGCCATGCTCTGGCAGTTCAGGCACCCCGTCATGAACGGCGTCACCCCTTCGACGCTATCCATTGTGACGAACCCGTGGCCGCAGTCAGGGCACAGATAAACGTTCTTCTTTCCTTCGAACGGGCCGGTCATTGGATAGTCCTCCCGTTGGTTTCCCATTCCATCCAGGCGTCGGCGACCACCTTGAAAGCGGCCACGTTCCTTTCGGACAGTTCTTCGAGAGTGATTTCGCCCTTCATATGTGCCAGAGCGCATCCGATGATTTGCATCGTTCCTTCTGGGGAAACTTTGTGAAGGACGCCCATGGCTCTCGACATCGTGGCAGTCCAGACTGAAACCGGATGTATGCCGGTTTCGTCGGGAATGCTTGAGACGGTGTCGATGATGACCTGATCCAAGGCCTTTTTCATATCTTCCAGTTCAACGTCGTCCATCACTCACCCTCCTTCTGCGCTGTGCAGAAGCGGTGGCCGCCGATCCAGTTGTTCCACTCGAAGGTGCCGGGATCGTGCGGGCAGTCGGTTTCCGGGGCATCCTGATTGGCGGCGGTGACCCCCTCGTCGTATTCGTCGGTCATCGGATCGACGGCATCCTCGTCGAATTCCGGGATCACCTCCGCATCAGGGATGTCCTCGGGCTCGGGTGCGTGTCGGTCCTTCACCCCGTCGATCTGGTCCGCCTCGGTTTGCTCCTTGGACGGTCCTCGCGCGGCGCGGGCCTTGTCCGCCCATCCGCCGGTTGCCTCGGGCTTCTGGCTGACATCCCGCATCGGGGCTTCCTCGATCTCCTCGCGGGTGTAGACACCAAGAAGGAGTTCCGGGAAATGGCGGCGGGCCCATGCGCGCGCGCTGTAGTAGCCAAGCTGCTGCTGCGGATCGCCCTTCCAGAGCGGGCTGTTCTTCACCGGGATGTCTTTGAGCGGCGGCGACGTGTAGGTGATCTCCTCGCCGGTCTCCCGGTCGATGCCGCTGACGGTGCAGGTCAGATCAGGCGTACCTTCCTTCTCGAACCGATACCGCAGACGGCCTTTGACCGGCGCGCTCATGTTGACCATCGCGTTGACAAGCTGTCCCTCGAACGACACCGGCGCGTCGGCGTTCTTGCTGGCCTTGTACGTCTTCCAGCTCACCTGGTACGGGTTGAAGCCGTAGGGCTGGCAAATCATGATAAGCGCCGCGCAGTCACCGGGGCTGTTGCGGTAGAAGTCGCGGACCATCGTTCCACATCCGGCCATCATGTTGGCCATGTCCATCAGTTCGCGGCCGTTCCGCGGCTGCATCAGGGCGCCACCCTGCGAACCGGATTGAAATTCGGTCTCGCCAAGTTCCTGCCGGCGCTTCTCGCGGAGGATCAGGTCGGGGCCCCGTTCTTGGTGCTCTGTCATGGTGCGGCTCCTGCCGTTTGCATCCGCTCAAGCAAGGCTTCGCGGCGCTCTGGGTTGCGGTGAAAGGGGGTGATGACCTCGCCGGGGCCGGGCCAATGGTTTGCGTCCAGACACTCCCGGAAGCGGGTCATCGCCTGACGGTTGAGAAACTGCCCGATCCGGAGGTCTTCCTCGGGGATCGGCAGAAGGATGACATCGTGCGGAGGCTCATCCTCCTGGAACACCAGACCGCACTGGTCCGACCAGATGCCGGTCAACCGCTCGAACACGTCCGCGGCGAAAGCCATCTGCATCGTGTATTCGTGGTCTTCGGTGCGGTGGCTGCACAGGGTCTGATTGAACGGCCTGCCCTGAGTGTTCACCTTCTTGTAGTCGCTGAGGGTGCCGTCGAAGTTCATGTTATCGGGCCGGGCCAGCATCCACAGGCCGGTGCGCTCGTCGAACGCGGCCATGGTGATCTCCGGCTCTCCGCCCAGAACGGCTGCGGCGGCCGGGTCGGCGGCGAGAGCGGCACCCATTGCGGCCAGCAGGTCGAATTCGCCTTGGCTGACGATCTCGCGGCCATCCTTCCTGACGTTCGACCAGAAGGTGATGGACCGCCGCGCAGTCTCGGTCTCACGGCCCTCCTTCAAGGCGTTTATCTGCGCGGCGGTCGGCCTGCTCGGAGCGTTCTCCGGCAGGATCTGGAATTCGGCCTCGAGCCCCGCCAATCCGCCCTCGATGTAGGCGGCCATGGCGGTGCCCATGCGAAGCGCATCCGAACGCTTCTCCTCGAACCGATTGGGGTTCAACTGGTGGTAGGCCCAGACCTTGGAGGGGCCTTTTTTCTCCATGGTCCGAAGAACCCCGGACGTGACACTCGGGCCGTCGCATGGTTGTGAGTGGTGGCGATCCAGGCTGATCCGGTAAAATCCGGGCTCTGTGATCTGTTCGTCGTCAGCCAGGGTGCGGATTTCGTGGCTCATCGCGCCCACCACGCAATGAATGCTGCCGATACCGCAAACCATAGGCCTAAGAGCAGCGGTGCAGCCATGACCCACCAGAAGTAGGTCCAGAGGCTCGACCAGTGGGTCTGCGCGAGGTCCATGGACACATGGGACGATACCATGGCGGCGCAGGCGTATCCGACGATGATGATGAATGCGAAGCGGATCATCAGACCACCCCCTTGTCTCGGAGGAATTTCAGGACCGCCACCGGGTCACTGTGGTCAAAGTCCCAGAACTCTCGACGGAGTTTTTGGCGTTCCTCTATGATCTGAAAGGTGACGTGGCGCTTGAAGACCGCAGACCACGATTTCATCTGTCGGACTTCTGGCAGTGGGTCTTGGAAGCCCGGACGGTCCAGCTTCTGATCGTAGTCGCTCAACGCCGACCGCATCCACTTCGGCAGTGGATCGCGGTATTCCGGATCTACATCCGGTCTAGCTTCTGAACCGACATATACGCCGGACGCCATGTTCGAGGCCATCACCTTCACACCTTCCTCCACTACCTTTTTGCCGATGATCGGGGACGCGAGAATGCCGCGCAGGATCGAGCGACGGTTCATCAGAGCGACACTTTCACATGAGGGATTTTCCCGTCGATCATGGCGTCCACGATGTCCTCGTAGCCCTCGGGCTTGAGTGCCTTCATCGCGACGACGATCTCGGTCGTGATCTGCATCCGGTGCAGCTTGTCCGACCGGCGTTTCTCCTCGGCCTCGGCCTCGGCTTTCTTCTCGGCCTCGATCTGGGCGCGCTCGGCGGCTGCGGCCTCATCGGCGCGGCGCTGTGCCGCTGCCAGTTCCTCCTTGTGGCGGCGCTCGGCGGCTTCCGCATCTGCCTTGGCCTTCGCTTCCGCAGCAGCAGCGGCTTCCTTGGACTGGCGCTCGGCCTCGGCCTTGCGCTCCTGCTCGGCCTTCTCAGAGGCCTCCTTCTCGGCGCGTTCGGCATCCTCGGCCTCGCGCTTCGCTTTCTCCGCGCGCAGGGCCTCGAGCTCCTTCTCCTGATCCTCGCGCTGGCGGGCGATCCCGAGATCGGCCTGAAACTTGACCAGCGCCTCGGCCTTGGCGGCTTTGGCGTCGGCCTCGTATTCCTCCCACGTCTCGTCGATCTTGGTGTCGCGGATGGAATTGATGACCCCCTGAATGTCGATCGAGGAGTTGTTGGACGACACGCGCCCAAGATCGAACGCATCCATGGCCAGCATGTGAAGACGGACCCGCTCGGCCTCCTTCTTCTCCCATTCGACGACAGGCGCCTTGATCTCATCGCGGAGGGCATCGAGACGCGAGGTCGCGAGGTTCCGGAGGGCGTTGACCTCCTTGTTGAGCCGGTTGCGCTCCTCGTTCTGTTCCTTGCCAACCTCGTCGATCAGCGTCTTTGAGCGGGAAACCTTGGCGGCCAGCGACTTCGCTTCCTTGCGGCCCGCCTCGGTCGTGTAGTCGATGGCGAACGAACGCGCCTGCTTCTCGATCTTGGCGACAAGATTGGGAACCCCGTCCTTAGTTTCGAACAGCGCGGGTACGTCCGTCTTGTGCGGGATGTCGATCTCGATGATGTCGGTGGTGGTCATGCCCGATCCCCCAGAAGCGCGTTGATGCGGGTGATCTCGGCGTCGATGACGGTGCGAGGGGTGACGTGCTTGTCGCCCAGGTCTTGCCGGAACTGGTAGGGCACGGCCATTGCCAGCTTGGGGTGCTGATATTCGCTCAGGGCTTCCAGAACTGCGCGCGCGATCACGAGTTCGTTGCGAACCTTTGTCAGAAGGGCATTCGCCTGATCGACGATCTGGTCGATCTGCTTGCACTCCTCGAAGTGCTCTTGAACCGTTTTTGCCATGTTGGCCTCCAATCTTCTGTCAGGTGTGAATGGGTGAGCCGGGGCAATCTGGGGACAAAGCCCCGGCTCTACTCCCGCAAGGGTCGGGACGGGTTGCGGGAGTATTTCGACCCCGGCCGGCGGGCGAGCATAGGCGGTGCCGACCGGGGGAACAGCGCGACAGGCAGCGCGCTATCCGGAGAGGGAAAGCAGAGCGATTACGATGATCGCGATGGCGATGCAGGCGGCCACGGATTTCGCGGCTTCACGCTGCGACCAGATGCCAGAAGACCGCCTCGCCACGTTCACGACGGTACCGGCCATCAGGCGTTCCGCCTTGTCGGGCGAGTACAGCGACAGCGCCTCCGCCGCGTCGATGATGGTACTGACCGGGTGGCTGGACTGCTGGTGCAGCACCTTGCGCGCCTCCGCCAGATCGTCCGCGAAGTCCATGACGGGCATCAACACACCCTCACGCTTTTGTGGCCGGAGCCGCCGCACATGTCGCAGCGATCCGCGCCGAACCAGCCGCGGCCCTTGCAGGTCCGGCAGAAATCATCTGGGTCCGGGATGTAGGTGGGCATCTTCAACTCCATCGGTTTTCCGCGATCAGCCGGGCGGCGTCTTCGGCGGTGATGGAAAGTTATCCAATAGACAAAAGTTCGTCAAACAAAAATTTAGCCAATGGATAAACGATGCCTGACGCTAGACAGTATACAGGCTTCGCGTTAGCGTGAACAAAGGGGGTACGGTGGATGAAAAGAAAAGAGAGTCTTACAGCTATATTTTTGGAGCTGGACGAATCCGACAGGCGGCGAGTTGTGAGCTACGCTACTCGCCTGGGCGGGAGAGCCTCAACGCATCAGCGAACTGGCGCACTCGTTCTACATCTTCCGCCGAAAGGTCTGAAACTGCGTCCAAAAGATCGCCTATGTCTTCACGGTTCTGACTTGCGATAAGGGCGTCAGGCTCAACTTCTAGTGCTGCCGCGATCCGAACCAACAAGTGATTGTTGAGGTTCTTTAGGCCGCGCTCCACTTGAGACAAATGGGGTGTGGATACACCGACTTTGCCCGCCAGATCGGCGATGCTCAAGCCTTTGGCTTTCCTCAAGTCCCTGATCCGCAAGTTTAGCTGCATGGAAAACTCGTAGCAGCCGGGCAGGGTGGGCGGTATTTGCGAATGGGAAAGTTGTGCTTGCATAAAGTTATCTATTGGATAAATTCCGGGGCATGGAACCCCTGAAAAAGTATCTCGCGGGACGTCGCAAGTCCGCGTTTGCAGCTAAAGTCGGTATCGTTCCGGCATACCTCAGCCAAATCCTGAGCGGAACGAAGCGACCAGGCTTCGATCTGATGGTTCGGATTGAGCGCGAAACCGATGGTGATGTCCCGGTCTCCGCATGGGTCGATCATGGTTCGTCTCCTTCGTCAGACGCCGCCCGTTCTGAGAGGGCTGACTGATGTCGCTCGAAGGGTGCCTCAAGCATAAACCTGTGTTTGCGCTGCGTTTTCCACAAGTGGCGAAAACAAATTATTTTTTTCTGTGAGGCCGTGGATGTGCTCGGATTCAATCCTTTGGCAACGCTCTCCATCGCGCGATCGCTTCATCGAAGCACTTGAAGCGGAGGTCGTAACGCAGCGGGAAGCTGTGGTCACACCTGAGGATCAACACCGAGAGGGTCTGGCGATACATACACTCGCTGATCTTTGCGCTTTCGATGAGGTGACCACAAAGCTCTTCACCAGCGGAAAAGAATGTTTCCGGCAAGGGCCGTGCGTCTTGTGGTTGCGCGGCCGTTCCGCTGAGCACGATTGCAAAGCTGGTGATGAGCCTCATGTGTCTCTCCTGTCAGTAAGCGATGGTCAGTCCCATGAGCACGTAAATCGCCCCAAGGATAAACGTCATCAGGGTCCAGCCGGTGAGAATCGCAAAGAAGTCGGATCGAATGTTGCGTGCGCTTCGCGTGAAACTGGCTGCTACGTAGAACAGCAGCACCAACGCCCCATAGATGGCGAAAACCTCAACAATCCGATCCCACATCGTCGTCCCTCCATCTGTGCAGGGGCATTCAATCGGATCCTCGGGGTATTTCAAGAGATTTGCAGGGCGGCGCGGTCCCTCGCGCCAACCAACCTGAACCGGGGGCAGGGTGTCCTGCAAAGCCTCCAACCTCCCTGTTGAACTAGGGCGGGGCCTTCGTGCTCCGCCCCTTTTTTGCCGAAGGAACAGCAATGGCGAAACCCAAGAAAAGCGAGGGCCAGAAGGTCCGTGAAGCAATGGATGGCCCGACGTTCGAACACGACGCGCTGATCGACCAGATCGAGGCGCGGGCCAAAGAAGAATACGAGCGCGGCTCCGACGCCGGCGAGAGCGCGGCCAAGACCAAGGAATTCATCGAGAAGACCGGGATGAACTCACAGGCGTTCTCCTGGTCGAAGTCGATCCTCAAGAAGCTGCCGAAGAAGGACGGCGCGCACAAGGCGATGGACATCATCCGGTCGCTCAAGCGGGCGATCCCGATGTTGGAGAACCACATCACCGGCCAGTCGTCGGAGGACATGTTCGACGGCAAGGCGCCGGAGGGGCAGGGCGACACCGAGGAACAGCCCGAGGCTGCGCCTGAGCCCAAGAAGGGCGTCGTCACCCCGCTCGATTTCGGCGGGAAGTCGTAATGAGCGGCTGCCACGTCGTCGGTTGTGACCGACCGGAAAAATACATCCGGGGTTACTGCAATGCGCACTATCGGCGCTTTCAAAGGCACGGAGATCCTTTGGGCGGCGGTACTGAGCGTGGCAAGCCGATGGCGTGGCTCCATGAACACGTCGATTATTCGGGAGATAACTGCCTGCTTTGGCCGTTCTCGACCATTGCCGGATATGGGTCTGTTTGGTTCGAGGGTCGAACGCAGTTTGCTTCTAGGGTCATGTGCATTCTTGCTCACGGCGAACCGCCGATGCCCAATTTGGACGCAGCGCATAGCTGTGGCAACGGAGCATTGGGCTGCACCAATCCCAATCATCTCCGATGGGCGACACGTCGAGAAAATGTTGAGGATTCGATGGCTGCCGGAACTTTTCCGCGCGGTGAATCAAAACTCGGCCAAGCCAGACTCACCGAAGATGATGTGAGGGAGATACGGAAACTTCGAAGGAAGGGTGCCAGCCTCACTAGCCTCGGCAAGAAGTTCGGTGTCGATCAATCCCAGATTTGCGCAATCGCAAAGAGGCGCAGGTGGGCGCACGTCACATGAAAATTGTAGCGATGGACGTGGCAACCCAATGTGGTTTGGCAGTCGGCAAGTCGGGTGACAATCCGAAGGCGTGGAGCGTTGGACTCGGACAGGGACGTTCCGAAGCTGAACGCTTTTCCAATGTGCTCAGGCTTACGCATGGGCTGATCGAGACCCATGATCCCGACCTGATCGTGGTCGAGGCCTTCATTGGCGGCAAGAACGCCTCCGCCTACCTAATCGGGCTGGTTGCCTGCGTGCGAGGCTGCGCTTTCAACCGCGGCGTCAAGGTCGAGATGGTGTTCCCGGCGACCGTTCGGAAGCATTTCCTCGGTAAGGCATACACCTCCAAGGATTTTCCGCACCTCAAGCGCGAGGATGCGAAGCTGGAAATCAAGCGCGTCGTCAAGCGCCAGTGCGAGGCCTACGGGTGGGACATTCCCGACCTCGATGCGGCCGATGCGGCGGCGACGTGGAATTGGGCCTGCACCGAATTCGCCGGGCAACCTCCGCTTATGGTCGGAGGGCTGTTTTGAAATGCGGTCGGTCGATTTACCGGCAGTTGTCCGGCTCGCCCTCGCCTCTGGCCTGGGTGTCGAGGACATCTCCCGGAGCCTCGATGTTCCGGTCGACGACATCCGCGCGACCGTCGCGGAACTCAGAGAAAAAAATCAACTGACAGAAATATTTAGGGGGCAGAAATGAGCAATTCACCTGTCGATCAAGCAACCTGTGTGCGCCGTCGCTCCGGATACACCTCGGTTCCGAACGCAGTGATGTCGGACACAAGGCTATCTATCGAAGCCAGAGGCCTATTGGCTCTGTTGATGACATTCAGGGAGGGATGGGTTTTCAGGCCAAATCACCTGATGGAACAATGCCGGGTCGGCCGGGACAAATATTACCGGATGGTGGGGGAGTTGAAGGATCTTGGGTATGTCTCGGTTGTCCAAACAAAGACGGAGAAAGGTGAGTTCCTTGGCACGTATTGGGAGATAAATGACAACCCGTGTCCTGAAAACCCGTATACGGGTGAGCCGGATACGGGTGAGCCGGACTCCGGAAAAACCGCACACATAAGAGAAACCAATCTTCTAAGAGAAACCAAAGATAAGACCCCCATACCCCCAGAGGGGGATTTATTCTCAGCCGAATCCAAAGATCGCAGGCCGGAACCCGACCTGATCGGAGACGGCTTCAAGGAATTCTGGGAAACCATCTGGCCAAGCCACCAGCGCAAGACCGGGCGGAGGGACTGCGAGAAGGTCTATCGGCAGGCTTGCGAAGGGAAGCATCCCAAAGCTGAGAAGGTTTCGCCGGCCGATCTGAACGCGGCCACCCGCCGCTACGTCTCCTCGGTGCAGGATCGCCAGTACCTCAAGGGGCCACTTCCCTGGCTGCGTCAGCCGGGTTGGGAGCCGTTCCTCTCCGCCGACGAACCTGACAGACCCAAGAGTTACGCCCGGCGTGTTCTCGAAGCGCAGAAGTCCGGGAGGCTGGTATGACCGACGATTGGAAGGGCGAGCACCTGATCTCGAAGGTGAAGCGCAACACTGACGGAGGCGGGCTCTACAATCCGATGAACCTTCGCAAGTCCAAGCGGTCATCGAGAAAGACGCAGCAGTCAGAGGAGCGCGCGGAGCGCAGGGCCAAGGTCAAACACTTGGCCGGTCTCGGGCTGTCTGTGGCGCAGATCGCGGCCGCACTCGACTCGAACTATCGCCAGATCAACGCGGATTTCGTGGGAATGGGTATCCCCGTCTCCCTCGATGAGCGGGAGCGCGTCAAGGAATGAGGGTTTCCGGGCAGCAACGAGAGACCGAGAAAACGGTCCCGCACAACGTCGCGCTGGAACAGCAGATCCTCGGCGCGGTGCTGAACAACAACAATCTTTTCCACATCCACTGCGGGCCTGTGAGGGCGGAGCATTTCTACGAACCGACCCACGGCCGCATCTGGACCCTGATGGCTGGCCGCATCCTCAAGGATCACATCGCTTCACCCGTCGTCTTGAAGGGTGAGCTCGAAAACGATCCTGGCCTCAAAGACCTGGGCGGCGTCTCCTACCTCGCGCGGCTCTCCGGCGCCGCTGTGGCGTCCTTCGCGCTGGCGGACTACGTGCGGGAACTCATCGAGACCGCGGAGCGCCGGCGGCTGCTGGAAGTGGCGGAGGAGATCGTCGGAGCGATCAATTCCGGTGGCACATCCTCGGACGCGGCGGCGGCGATGGAATTGGCGGCAATGTCGGTGGCGGAGAACGCGCCCGTTGCCCGGTCGATGTCGCTGCTCTCCGCTCATACCAAGAGCATCACGGCGATCAACGACGCCTATCAGAATGGCGCGGTTGGCGTGTCATCCGGTCTCCGCGACCTCGACGAGCTGCTGCTCCTCAAACCCAAGCGGTCTACGGTGCTGGCCGGCGCTACCTCCATGGGAAAGACCTCCCTCGCCACCTGGCTCTCCTACCATGCCGCGAAGACGGGATACGGGGTAGGTTTCGTCTCCCTCGAAATGGGCGAGGAGGACTTGGCGAACCGGATCAACTCCATCGACTCCCGTGTTCCCTATCAGGCGATGGACCGCCCGCTCTCCGAGACCCTGTTCCGCAAGGTGGTTGAAGCCGCCAAAAAGCAAGAGGCCCTGCCGATCGAGATCATGTCGGATCGGGTCAGGGACATCCCCGCGATCCTCTCCGAGACCCGGCGCCTGCAAGCGAAGTGGAAACCGGAAGGGGATTTCAAGGGCCTCGGAATGCTGGTGATCGACTACCTTCAACTGGTCCGGGGCCGGGGGAATGCGTTCGAGGTGCTGACGCAGGTTTCCCGTGATACCAAGTCCATCGCCAAGATGCTGAACATCCCGGTCGTGGCTCTGGCTCAGGTCAGCCGGGACATGTCCAAGCGGGAAAGCAAGGTGCCGCACCTGGGCGACCTCAGAGGCTCGGGCGATCTCGAAAACGACGCGGACAACGTGATCTTCTGCCATCGGCCGTCCTACTATCTCGAACGCATGGAGCCGCCGGAGCGGGCCGATGATCGGGCGGATTGGGAAGACTCGATCTCCGCGTCCAAGGGGACCATGGACATCATCGTTGCCAAGCAGCGCATGGGGCCTCTCGGCACCGTGCGGGTTGGCTGCGATCTCGCCACCAACAGGTTCTGGGATCTGCAAACCCAGACGGAGGTGGATTTCTGATGCTTGAGGAGGCGAACCGCATCAAGGACCGGCTTCGGGCCTGCCGGACGGCGGACGAGGTGCGGAACGTCGCGGACGAGGAGCGCGAAACCGTCTTGGAAATGGCGAAGACACCGGAGGGGAAAACGCAGGCGATCCAGATTGCGAACCTGAAAGCATACACGCTGGATTGCATTAAAAATCAGAGGGATGAGTAAGATGGACCCCAAGTTTTTGAAGGCAGTGCAGGACAAGGGGTGGCACATCACCTCGGTCACGGAGGACGAAGTGATCGTCAAGTGCCCGGCGGTGGGCTGCGGGCTGTTCGCCGCGATCTCGGAGCGTGGGCACATCCCCGGCGTCGATCCTGGCCGCCAGCGTGACCGGATCGACCGCAAAGTTGAAACCTATGACGACATCCGGGAAATCCTGCGAGACCGGCGCGAAGGGCTGTCCCTGACGATCCGCGAAGTCGAAGACCTGGCCGGGTTCGCCCAGGATCATCTCGCCAAGATGGAGAAGGACAACCCCTCTAAGACCCCGAACGTGCAGCACGTCATCGAATGGGCGCAGGCGCTCGGGTTCGAGATGGTTTTCCGACCGACCGAGATGACCCCCTACGCGATCCGGACGATCTGCGAGACGCGCGCCCAAGTCGAGCGCAGGACCAATCGGTTCACAATCGAGAGCCGGAGGAGGGGTAAGGCGTGAGCGACGAATGGGGCCCGTGGATCGAGCATAACGGCAAGTGCGTTCCGGTCGTTGAAGGGACGTTTATCCACATCGTTTTTGACGACGGCGACGAATTTATTGGGATAGAGGGGCGGTGTGGCACTTCGGCCTTCGGGTGCAAAATAATTCCCGATTACGGCGAACCGTGGGGGTGGATTTGGGACCATCCTATGTGCCGGTCG
Source organism: Primorskyibacter flagellatus (assembly GCF_014638275.1). GTDB lineage: Bacteria > Pseudomonadota > Alphaproteobacteria > Rhodobacterales > Rhodobacteraceae > Pseudooceanicola > Pseudooceanicola flagellatus_A. Next base: position 1,812,329 of record NZ_BMFJ01000001.1, on the reverse strand, counting down.
TTGGGTGACCGCATCATCCGCTACCGCATCCACAAGCCCCGCGCTCTCGCCCTCCTCAAGTCCATTGCGAAGGAGCTGGAGGTCGAGATGGCCTAGTTGGAACCGCTGGCCGCCTCGATCGCACGGCGCACGGCGTCCAGCTTCTTGAGGTCCATGGCGTCACGCATCGCCGCAAAGGTCCAGTCAGGAGTTGCCTGGCGCCCATTCATCCAGTCGACAGGCGTTGAGGATCTGAGACCGTACTTCCGCGCGAACGCAGCTTTCCAGCGGGCCGTGCCGAAGTAGTCGGTGGCCATCTGGTCCAACAGTTGGAACCGCTCCTCGGGGCTCATATCCGCGATGTCTGCCATGGGTCTGCCTCTCTGTGGTGCTGGGCTGGTCAGTTGGAACCGGGATAGACCGAACCCGCGGGATTGTCATCGCATCCGGCAAGCGATATTCCGGAAAAGTCCTTATCTGGGGACAACCCCGGCGCCTTGTGTGGTGCTTGGTGTCGGGCGGAGGCCGGGGCTTGTTCCCGGCCTCTCGCTCTCAGTGGTTCCAATGGTCGCGGCCATATTTCCGACCGTTGATCGTGATCCGGCCCGGCCCGTCGATAGGGACAGGGGAGTCGTAAAGGTCGCCGTCAGTCCCGACCCGGTAGACATGGGCGATGCCGTTGCCGTCCTCCGGTCCAGAAAAGCCGTGGATTTGGAACAGCCAATTGCCTTTCCCTCCTTCCCGGCTTTGAAACCAACCGTGCCAGTTGCGGCATTCATAGGCGCCGACGCGCCAGGTCGCGCCGTGCATGTGCTTTTTGGTCGGGGGAAGCGCGAACAGTTCAAGTTGCATCTCGCTCCTCCCGTGCCTCGCGCAATATGCGTTTTACCTCGGCCGCAGCCTCTGCATTCGTCGGCTGACGGCCAAGTCTATCGGCCATTGCATCCCATATGGTCACGCCGCGACCTCCCGCACAAAAGCGGCCTGGGTGAGCCTGTAGCCGTCCCATGTGCCGGACTGGCTGACGATCTCGTCAAGGACGGCCGCCACCATGTCGAGCGTGCAGCCCTCGCCCGTGGGGACAGGCTCAGGCCGGATCGCGATGCAGGGGCGCGGCGTCAGGATGATGCCGGCGACGTAGACCGGCGCGGACCAGTTGGAACCGCTGCGGAGGGAAAGGGTGATCATGCCTCGGCCTCGATCTGGAAACGCTCGGTGCGTCCGATTTCAAGGAAATGTTCGGTGAAGGCTCGGGCGAGAATTGACGCCTCGCGCTTGTTCCAGTGAAGGGCGTTCGCGCGGTCGCTGATTTCGACCTGATCGGCAGTGCCTGAGATGTAGCGGCGGTCTCCGCCTTTGGTGCCGACTACGGCGATCCGGTAAAGCTTGGTGTTCATGGTGTGGTGCTCCATATCTGGGGGTTGTCATGCTGGCGCATGGTGCTGCCCTCCGCTCGGGAGGACAGGGACGATGCGTCAGGCGTGCAGGACGATGTAACCGGTGGGAACGTTGGTCCCGCTCTCCGAGAAGCTGGCGACAGGCAGGTCATGCCATCCGCTATCGAGATGACCGCGCTCTGCCGTGTGGGCGTCAGCCCGAACCAACCCCATCTTACCAAGGTGGCCGTCATAGAACGCCGTTGCAGGAAGCACGCAGATCAGTTGACCACCCATGCCGCGCCGGTCGGTCGGGGACGCCTTCAAGAATTTCCGGGCATGGGTTAGGTGCTTCTGCCAGTGCAGCCCATAGAAAGGCGGGTTCATGATCACGAGATCAAAGCGCGGATCAGGAGCACATTCGAGGAAATTTCTGCAAAGGACGCTAAACCCCTTCGCCCGTGCCTGCGCTGCGCGCTCCGCGTTGTATTCGATCCCGGCCATCTGGACCGGCCGCCGGATGCTGTGGCTCTCCTTGCGGATGTGTGCGGCGATGGCTTCCATGATGCGCCCGTTACCGCAGGACGGTTCAAGGATATCCATGGGTGCGGTCTCATCGTACCGGCCCCAATGGATTTCACGGATCAGTGAATTTGCAACGGCTGGCGGCGTCCAATAGAATTGCAGGTCTTTGGAAACAGCCGTTGACTGTGCCTTGGGTCGATCCTCGTCGCTGACTTCGACATCTGGTAGGACATCGCCATAGAATTCAGCCAGTGCGCGGTTGATTTCCTTCAACGCCCATTTGTCGAAAATCACGTGCGCGTTGCCGTTCTTGAAGACGCGCAGTTCACCACCCCACCACATCGCGGAACCGTTCTTGCGGGCATCACGTGCCATCTGGTCGATATGTCCGCGATGCAGTTGTTCGGTCTTGGTGTAGTTGGCGAGAGCGTTAAGCATGTCGAGCATGGTTTCCTGCCCCCAACTGCCATAGCCATACTCACCGAAGCCGGAGAGGATCACGCGCTTAGGCAGGCCCTCCACGCCGATCTTGACCTTGCTGTGTGACTTATAGGCCGGATCGAGTTTGCAGAATGCTTCGGCCAGCCCGCGCAAGATGTGGTGACGCGGATCCTTGAGATACTGACCAAAGGTCGCCGCGATGTTGTCCAGCGTGAATTCGGGCGGGTTTTCCATCGCTAAATCGAACCGCTTGCGGTCTGCGGCCGGTGCGATGGTTTTGATGTTCAGCCCGTTGTAGACATGAAGCCATGCACTCTTGCGCAGCACTTCGACGATCTTTGCATCACCGATGCGCGGCGCGTACCGGTCCCAAATCTGGCCGCCATATGTGCCGCCGATATTGGCTGCTAGTTCGGTCGCCTTGATCGCGTCACCAAACGCCGCCGCGACATCGACAGCCGCCGCCTTTTTCGTCTCGTATTCCTCGACGATCTCGCGCAATGGGCGCAGCTTCGCCGGTAGTTTCATTTCGGTCTGCATGTTCATTTTCTCTTTCCTTCTCTGGGGTTGTCCCGCCTGTGTGGTGCTGCGGGTCATGCTCTGGCGCATGGGATGGCGGGCCGCTCGGACCCGCTCACCGATGGGTCAGAACAGCTCAAGCTGCTTGGGTTGAGGCAGGGCGGCCGTGGCATAGCGCGCCCACTGGTCAGCCATGGCCGCCGCCACGCCGGGGAAAAACCGGCTCCGCTCTTTCCAACGATCCGGCCCCGGTGAGGCGTTGTGAACGTCCGCGCGTGCTGTGGTGCCGTCCAGAGTGCCGGTAGGGGTCAGGGCGGGCAGGTCGCGCAGCCAAAGGCACGTCCGCTTTTTCACGTTGTCCGCGCTCGCCGGATCGGTCGCAAACTGCCACGGCTGGAAGGTCTGGGCGGGTGGCTGGTAGTTGTGGATCCGCTCTTTGGCGTGCTTGTGCATCACCGGATTCTCAACGGCGACGTGCGGGATATGCTCGACATTCCACACATCGGAGAACAGCTCCGCGCCTTCATCCAGTTCCGCCCACATCTCCGGCAGGGTGCGCCCCGGAGGAGGGACGGAGAGCCAACGCACGCCGCTGTTGCAAAGGCGGGTGCAGGGCGGATGCATGACGGCCAGAATATCCCACTGGTCCCAATACATCACGTCGCGCACGTCCCCGACGATATGCCGATTGCTCGGCGTCTCCGCCGCCAGCAGGTCGCAGGACCATGCGTCATGCCCGAGATCATTGAAGGCGTCACGGACAACACCAGACTGTTCGCAGCCGATCAGAACGCGCAAGGGGCGGGTCATGCTGCGCCCCTCATCTCGGCCCGGTATTCCCGCAGGATCACCAGCGCGTCACGGGGCGGGACACCTTCGGCCAAGGCGTCGTATCCGACCATAGCCACGTACAGCCGCGCGATCCGGCGATAGGTCGACTCGGAAACTGCCAGACAAAGGCGCTCACGGTGCCATGCTTCCGACTCCGGCGTCATCTCCTCAACATCGTAGAGATGCGGAGAGGCAAGCAGGGTCGGCAGGGTGCAGAGGATACCGTCATCGTCACGCAGGCCGAACAGGCGATTGCGCGGGGCGAAGTAGATGCCATCGAACCGCCAAGCGGCTTCTGGCGAACTGGTGATGTGGAATTGACGTGCCATAGTGGATCCTCGGTGTGTGGTGCGACTCTCAATATAAACCGCATTGCGTGACAATCAAGAGAAAAAAGAAACGCATTGCGAGAAATTATTGCCCGATCCGCACCGCAAGCCCGAAACACCCGCCCAGACGCCTACCAGGTGACACCTTGGACGCTCCCCCTCTCCCCTCCTCCCCACAGTGCATAGGGCGCAGCCCCGCCCCCCGGCATACCCTCGCCCCATGTCCGACCAAACACCCGCAATTCAGCCCCAGAACACCCGCAAACCCCGCCCGATCTCCAAACAAGTGGAGGCCGCACTACAAGCTAGGGTTAGGGACGGGATGACATGGGATGACGCAGCAAAGGCCGCAGGCCTCTCCCCCGCTGGCGTATACAAAGCCCGCCTGCGCGATGAGGTCAAAGCACGCCTGTTAGAGATACAATCCGAATATGTGCAGGAGGTCGAAGCACTTAAGGCGCCGCACAAAGCTCGCGCCCTCGAGGTCGGCAGGGAGCTGATGGACACCGCAAAGTCAGAGGCCGTAAGGGCAAGGATGGTGGAGTTCTTCGCGGGCGAGCGGTCTGGTCCGACAGTCAATGTGCAGATAAACAACAACAATTCCGGGCCGCGTGGGTATGAGTATGCCCGCCCCGGTCAGGAGGTTGTCACCCTGCGACCCGCGCGCAGGGATGGGCAATCCCCTGCGTCCGACGTACAAGATGCTGAAATCGTTGATGATTGATTGCGTGCGGTACTCATGCGCGTGAGTACCAGCCCCATATTCGCCCTTTGTTCCAAGGTTCTGCGCCCCCTCCGCCCGGATAGAGCTGCACCCATAGCGAGGGGGTAGGGGGGTCTGATCGAGGGGGGCCGGGGGTAAAATCGCGCGCCTGGATAGGGTAGTCGTCCCCCTCCCCCTCGGGCGACCTCTCGAATTTTGTAATACAAATCGTAATACACCCCGTAATACACCGTGCATGTGTAATACGTTTTCGGCCTCGTAATACGCTCTGTGTAATACAGCGGAGGTATGCGATGGCGACCAAAATTTATTCCATACGGTTTGACCCTGATCTGATGGCTCGCGTTGATGCGAGTGGTGTTGGTCGATCGGAGTTTATCCGGGAGGCTGTTGAGGCTGCGCTTGTGGCTTCTCCTGTCAAACGCCCGGCTGCGCCTTCTGCTTCGAAAAAAAATTCTTCGGAAAAGTCCTCGCGATGGGCGGCCGATGATGCGGCTGTTCTGGATGTGATCCGCGGAGGCAGATTTTCGTCTCGGGATGTTGAGAAGCGGATTGGGTGGATGGGTCTCCGGTATTCGAAGGCTGAGAAGCGTCTTTTGGAGTCCGGTGCTGTGATGGTTGTGGATGGGGTTCTGGTGGCAGCGTAGCGGTGCATTCTGGAATGCGTGGGTTGTGGGGATGCTGGCTCCGGGTTTCTTAGGAGGATTTCCCCATGAGCGTGTCTTCGGTTGCCCGGCGCCAGGTGATTGATCAGGTCGTCATCGACGACATCCGGGACCTTCTGGAACGTGCGGAGCGTGGCGAGGTGGTCGACATCGTTGTTGTGGCTGAGGTCGCTTCTGACGGCGTTTACGTCGCGCAATCGAATTTCGGGAACGGATGGCGGGTTCTCGGGGCGCTTGAGTTTGCCAAGGCGCATGTCCACCGAATGATCATTCGCGGCGAGAGTGGGTGATGGGCCATTTCCATGAGAGGTGCAGGCAGCGCGGGATCGTGAAGACCGATGCGGAGGCCCTGCGCGTCAGTTTGGGGATCGCGATCCGCGACAAGAGGTTCGACCTGATCGACATGGTTCTGCGGACGGATAGCGCCGAGTATTATCGGTTCCGGTGCGAGGACGGGATTTTCTACTGCGTCACCGGGCTCGGTGAGAGTTCGCCGCGGACGGTTCTGACGCAGGAGATGATGCGGAACAAGAAGCGCGGTCACAAGTACCGGAAGCGGTTCCGGACGGCGCAGCGGATCGTGACGGTGAGATCGTCATGCTGAGGGTCACCGAACGCGGGAATTTCCTGTACGAGACCGATGGCGAGGTGCTGACGCGGTTCTTCTGGGATCGGAGCAAGTTCGCCTGCATTCAGGGGCCGATCGGGTCCGGGACATCGACGGCGAGCTGCCACAAGATCTGGACGCTGGCCATGGATCAGGCCCCGGACTTCGACAAGGTGCGCCGGACCCGGTGGATCATCACCCGCGACACCTACAAGAGCCTGCGCGAGACCACCGTGAAGACCTGGCTGGAATGGTTCCCCGAGGAGGATTGGGGTCAGTTCATCCGGTCGGAGCCGATGTTCCACCATTTGAAGCGCGATCACCCCTCCGGGGATGGCACCAAGATCGACTGCGAGGTCATCTTCCTGGCCTTGCCCGATCCGGAGGTCGCCGAGGCCGTCCTCGCCTCCTACGAGATCACCGGGTTCTTCATGAACGAAGGCCAGTTCGCGCAGAAGGAGATCGTCGACGAGTTGCTGTCGCGGTGCTCGCGATACCCCTCGATGAAGAACGGTTCGGGCGCCACATGGTTCGGCGGCTGGATGGACATGAACGCGCCAACCGAGGGCCATTGGGTGCCCTACATGCGTGGCGACATCCCCCTGCCGCCGGAGATGGATGAAGATGAACGTCTCGCCTACGTCAAACCCGACGATTGGGTGTTCTTCGTGCAGCCGCCGGGGCTCATCGAGGAGATCGTCGACGGTCGCCCCGTCTACCATCCGAACCCCAAGGCCGAGAACCAGAAGAACCTCCGTGAATCCTACATGGAGAAGATCAAGGGCAAGAAACGCTCTTGGATCGACCGGCGGGTACTCAACAAGGTCGGCCTCCACATGGAAGGCAAGCCGGTCTATCCCACCTTCTCCGAGGTCGACCACATCCATCCCGAGGATGTCGAAGCCAAGGAAGGAATCCCGATCGTCGTCGGTCTGGACTTCGGCCGGGAGCCAGCCGCCGCGTTCCTGCAAAACGTCAACGGCCTCTGGACCATCCATTCGGAACTGATCGGCGAAAACGAGAGCGCGGAACTGTTTGCGCCCCGCGTCAAGCGCCACCTCAAGAAATTCTACCCGGAACACAAGGTCACATTCTGGGGTGATCCCCGCGGCAAGGACGGCACCCAGGCCACCGAAACCACCGCCTATCTGGTCTTCGAAAACCACGGGATGCCCATCATCCCCGCGACCAACGACAACGACCCGGAGCTCCGCCGCTCCACCGTCGAAATGGTGCTGGAACGGCGCAACGGCCTCCGCGTGAACCCCTCCTGCATCACCATCAAGCGCGGGTTCGCCGGCGGCTACCACTACCGCAAGATCAAGGGCGTCGTCGGCATGTTCGCACCGCAGCCCATGAAAAATTCCTACTCCCACGTCATCGAGGCCGTCGAGAACGCCCTGATCGGCGGCGGCGAAGGATATGCGCTGGTCGACAACCCCAACCGCGAACGACGCCAGCCCTCGCCCATCAAACCCCGGAAGGTGTCCCTCCGCCGTGCTTCCCGTTGAAATCTACTTCGCCTTCCATCGCCCCGCACGCCTCGCCGATCTCCGCACCGGCGCCCGGATCACATCGGTATTCGGGCACGTCGAATGCTTCGGCTACACCGTGGACGACACCTGGTTCTTCTTCGACCCCGGCCGCCTGACCACCTCGCTCGTCATCACCCACCTCCACGATGAGGTCACCGATCTCATGGCCGACGTGTTCCAGCGATCCGAGGAGGTCATCTCCATAGAACCGGTCGCCACCTTCCGTCTCCCCCTCCACATGCCCATGAACTGCGTCACCCAATGCGCGGCCCTCGCCGGCATCCGTGCATTTACCCCGCGAGGCCTCCGCAAGAAGTTGCTGGAAACCAGAGGAGCGCGAATACATGGGACCGAAGGAAGACCCGGAGGACAGGAAGACACGGATGCGGGAGCGCCGTCTCTCCCTGCTTGAGCGCCGGGACGCCGCCTCCCAAACCGCCGCCGGGCTCACCTCCGACCTCCGCGCCGTCTACGGCCTCGGAAACCTCTCGATGTTCGGAACCCCCGGAACCGCCAAGGCAAAGCCGAAGGCCACAACCGCCCCGATCGTGACCAATGACAGGTAAGCCGTCCAAGGAATTCTCCACCCGCTACGACATGGCGAAGCGGTGGCGGGATGTCGTGCGTCCCACCATCGAGGAAATCTATTCCTTCATCTGTCCGGGCCGCGAATGGGACTTCGACGGAGACCTCCTCCGCAATCCCCGCGACAACGACGCCGAAACCTTCATCTCCTTGCCCGAAGACCTCGCCGGCGACTTCGCTTCCGATCTGGTCACCTACTACACCCCGTCCGAGGCGAAATGGACGGACTACATGGTCACTGCGCCCATCCATCCGGATAATGTCGATCAGGTCACCGCCCTCGTCAGCGCGCGCGAGGACGATCTGTTCGACCTCATCACCGGCTCCAACTACAACGACATCTCCCCGCAGGTGATGTTCGAGGCCGGGCATGGCACCATCGCGATGTGGGTGGAATCCGCGCACTTCTCGCAACCCATCTTCTGCGAGACCGTGCCGCCGCACGAACTCCTGATTACCCCCGGACACCTCGGGATCCTCGACCGCTTCCGCGAGAAACCCGTCCTCGCATCCTCCCTCGAAGCCCTGTTCTCCGGTTGGGATGTCGACCTCTCCGACCCGGCATTGCAGCGCAAGATCACCCGGCCCGGAGCCACGGTCAAAGTCTGTTGGGGATTCTGGCTGGATTGGTCGGACCCCGGCAATCCGATGTGGAAGATGGAGATCACCGCGGACGGCAAGCGGATCACCCCGGAGACGCCGGAAACCATCGGTCCCTTCGCCGGGGCCTGCCCGCTCATGGTCGGTCGCTTCAATCCGCAGCCCGGCAAACCGTGGGGCAGGGGCCCCGGCTGGAAATCCCTGCCGGACATGCGCGTCTACAACGCCGTCGATGAAGCCGTCCTCGACGGTCTCGACCAATCCCTCCGCAACACCCTGATCTACGCGGATGACGGGTTCCTCGACCTCTCCGATGGCGTCGACGCCGGCCGCTCGTATCCCGCCAACCGCGGCTTCACCCGCGACCAGATTTACGAGTTGCAGAAGGGGACCAAGCTGGACCTCGGTTTCTTCTCCGAAGACCGCCTCGAAGACCGTCTCCGCGCGCGCTGGTATCAGGACGGCCCCCGCCAGCGCGGCGAGACCCCCCCGACCGCCTCCCAATGGATCGACGAACGCCGCCGCGTCCAGCAGCGCATCGGCAAACCCTCGGCCCCGCTCTGGAAAGAATTCTTCCTGCCCTTCATCCAGAGGGTCGAATACATCGCGATCGAGAAGTCGCTGATGCAGGAGGCGATCACCCTCAACGAACAGGCGATCACCGTTCAGCCCGTCTCGCCCCTCCAAAAAGCCCAGAACCAGGACAAGGTGATGGTCTCCCGATCCAACCTCGAGCTCGGCGCCGGCGTCTTCGGTGAAGCCTTCGGCCAGGCGATCGACGTGATCGGCAGCTTCAAGAACATCGTGAAGGCATCCGGTGACGAACTCACCGTGGTCCGCGACGAACCCGCGCAAGGAAATCCGGATGGAACTACCCCGCCGACTGAGTGAGCCCGGCCCCCTCATCGAATATATCTCAGAGCTCCGGCGCCTCCCCGCCAAGCGCAAGGAAGCCAAGGAACTGATCGACGCGATCCGCGCGACACTCAGAACCCCCGATGGGTCCATCCTTCTGGATTTGCTGGAAAAAGCCACCCTTCTCCGGAGCATCCCGATCACGGCGGACCCCCGTGCATTGGATGCGATCAATGCCCAGAGTTTCATCGCCCTCGATCTTAGGAGGATCTTGAGCGATGAATTTGATGCAGAACCCGTGGTGGAAAATCAGGCTGTTCGCGCCAGCGGACGAGGGCAACCCCGGAGGCGGTGACGACACCGCTCCCGCTGGTGGCGACGATACCGTATCGACCGGCGACGACACGATTTCCACCGAAGCCGACTATTCGTTCCTGCCCGAGCAATTCCGGCCGGAAGGCAAAGCCGACATCGACGGCTTCAAAGCCCACTACGACGAACTCGCGTCCTTCCACGCCCGCCGCGGCGAGGAACTGGCGGAAGTGCCGGAAGACGGCAAGGGCTACGAGTTTGCGATCCCCGACAACATCGACTACGGCGACCTCGATCTTCCCGAGGACTTCAATCCAAAGCTCCTGCTTGACGATCCCGCCATGGCCCCGCTCTTCGAAGAATTCGGCGGCCTACTCCACAAGCACAACATCCCCAAAGGTGCCGCCGGGGAATTCATAGGGCTGCTCGCCAAATACGAGGCCGCCTCGTTCTCGCCGCTCTTCGTGAAATCCAAAGAGGAATTCGCCTCCCTCGGCACTGCCGCGCAGTCGCGGGTAGATGCGGTCACGCGCGCTCTGGAAGCCCGGCTCCCCGCCGAACTCGTGCCCGGCCTCACGGTCGCCATCAACACCGCCGCCGGGGTGAAGGCGCTCGAAAAGCTGCTGAACCCCCGCGCCCTCAAAACGTCGGACCCGGTTCCGAAGTCGGGTGATCCGACCAAGGCCGACCTCGACAACTACTACGCCAACCCCACGAAATAAGGACAATCTGAATGGCAACGCTTACCCAATCGACGCAGGATATGGTCGACGCCTACAAGCAGCTTGACGGCTACGGGCGCTATATCGACACGATCGAGACTATGAACGACACCTCGCAGGACATTCTCGACGACTGGTCGTGGATGGAATGCAACTCCGGTCAGAAGCACACCCGCTCGATCCGCACCGGTCTCCCCACCGTCGCATGGGGCGCCCTCTATGAGGGTATCCCGCAGTCGAAGTCGTCCAAGCAGACCGTCGACGACACCACCGGCTTCGTGGAATCCCTGGCCGATGTCGATAAGCGCCAGATCAAGCTCTACGCCGAAAACGCCACCGCGTTCCGGCAGGCCGAAGCACGCACCCATATCGAAAGCATGTCTCAGGAACTCATGCGCGCGCTGTTCTACTACGATCCGGCGACCAACGCCCGTCACCCGAAAGGTCTCGGTGCGCGTTTCTCCAAGAAAGCAACATCGGGCGCAGGCGCTCAGATCGTCGACGCCGGCGGAACCGGCTCCGACAACACGTCGATCTATATGGTCGAATGGAGTTACGACGGGCTCTCCGTGATTTACCCCAAGGGCACGGTCGGCGGCATCCAGCGCGAGAACAAGGGCGAACAGCGTGTTCTCGACGCCAACGGAAACCCGTACTTCGTCGAGGAGGAGATGTTCTCCGCGCAATGCGGGTTCACCCTCGGCGACTGGCAGCGGTGTGCGGCGATCCGCAACATCGACGCGTCCGAACTCGCCGCAGGCAACGTCGACATCTACGCGTACATGCGCAAGGCCTACTGGAAGCTGAAATCGCGGCGCGTCCGCAAGGTCGCCAACCAGTCCTCGCCCGGCCGCATCGCGATCTACTGTAACCGCGACGTGCTGGAAGCCCTCGACGCCCTTGGCACGAACTCCGGCGCCAACGACAACTTCACCCGCCTGCGCCTCATGGAAATCCAGGGCAAGGAGGTGGAGACCTATCGCGGTTTCCCGCTGCGCGAGACCGACGCGATCCTCAACACCGAAGCCCGCGTCGTCTGATCCGGAACACATTGGCGGGCGTGGACTCTCCACCCCGCCGCAAACAAGGAACCCCACATGATCCTGAACAAGAACCTGATCCTGGCAGAGAACCAGGCGATCACCGCGACCGCGATCTCCCAGAACGTCATCCGCTGGAACGAAACCGGCGTGGTCCCGCTCGAAGCCGGTCAGATCGTTCGCAACATCGGCTCCGGCACCGAAGTCCCGCTGCTGATTCAGGTCACGCAGACCTTCCTGACGCTGACCTCGCTGACGATTACTATCGAAACCTCGGACGCGGCCGACCTCACCTCGTCCACGGTCCTCGCCTCCTCCGGCGCGATCCCGCTGGCATCCCTCATCGCCGGGTTCCGTCCGGCATTCACCCGCTTTGTCCCGGATGCGACCATGCTCGACTACTTCGGGCTGCGCTTCACCGTGGGCGGCTCCAACGCCACCGCCGGCAAGATCACGGCGGCCGTGGCAACGCAGGTGAATTCGTGACGGACGCCGAATTCAACCTAGCCACCGCGGACACCGAAGCCCTCGTCAAGAAGGCTTCGGAACTCGAAATCGCCGGCGCCTCCTCCTCCTGGAAGGATGAGACCCTGCGCGAGAAAATCCGCGAGGCGCTCGGGGTCGACGCGAGTGAGGTCGAAGTCGAGGGCGCCCCCAGGGAATCGGAGTATTTCCGGATCATCACCACCGACTTCGGCACCATCGCCGGCGTCGGGCTGGTCCATCCCAAGACCAAGCACGTCGTCCACAAGGACGCCTTTTCGAGCGAGTGGATGATCCGCGATGTCTCGACGGCCAAGGATGTGCTGAACCTGACGCCGCTGGACCGGATGTCCGTCGACCTCGACGAGATGGACGGCGACGAACTCAAGATCCTCATGCTGAAACTCGGCATCCGGACCCAGAAGAAGCGGATGAAGCGCGATGATGTCGTCATGCTCATCAAGCGCGAACTCGAAAAGCTGGTCATCGAGGATGACGACGACGAGGATGACGACGAGGAATAACCCTCCGCGGCGGACCTCCTAAGAGAGCGGACGGGTTGGGGAACGGGCGGCCTTCGGGTCGCCCGTTTTTCGTTGTGCATTTGGTCGGCCCGTGGTCGTGGGGAATATCCGCCGCATGGCAACAGAATTCTCCATGCTCGGCATCATGAACGCCGCCCTGCTGGCCCAGGGTCAGCTTGAAATCGTCGCGGAAAACGACGGGTCCATGGAATATCGGACCCTGTTCCGGAATTGGCCGGGCATCGTGGAATCCGAACTCGAAGACGGCGCCTACTATTTCACCCGCGTCGAGCAGAATCTCGTCACCCGCGCGCCGGGGAAATTCGGTTACGACGACGCCTATCTGACCCCCTCCGCTGCGATCCATGTCCGCCGCTGCTGGCTTCGAAACAGCCAGGGCCACGACATCAACGTCGACTGGATTCAGGACGGCACCCATGTCCACCTGAACAACCCGGACGGCTGCTGGATCGAATACGTCGAGGTTGGCGCGCAGAACCTCTGGTCCGCCAACTTCTGCATGGGTGTCCAGAAACGATGCGAGGCGATCATCGCGCGCGCGGTGCGCGAGGAGTACCGGGAAGCGGAAGGCCTCGATCAGGCGGCCGAAGTCTATTTCCAGCGCGCCAGGACGAACTCCTCCAAGGCGAGGAGCGCACAGCCGTTCTATCGCAAGGGACCGATCGCGAGCGCGAGACACCGGCGTGGCTAGGATCAAGAAAACCGTGACGCAGCGGGCGTTTCCGTTCATGGAGACCCGCGAGGACTTTCTGGAACGCGACGATCTCGAAGCGCGGCAGCAAGCCCTGCGAGGTGCCCTCAACATGAAGGCGCTGGCCACCCAGACCATCGAGGCGCGGCCGGGCCTCCGGAAGGTCAGGGCCGCGGGCATGGCGGATGACATCATCGAAATCCGCCCGACCTCCGGCCTGAAATTCGGTCTCATCATCAAGGACGCATCGTTGGAGGTGGTCGACGCCACGGGCGATCTCGTTTTCGAGCACACCTCCGTCACATGGGATGACACGGATGAGGTCTGGGTGACCCCGATGCGCAAGAAGACGATCATCGGTTCCGGCTCAGGCGGCATCCATGAGCTCAACTACGACAAGGGCGTCTGGTCCTTTGGAAACTTCGCGTTTTCCAGCGCGCCCGGCGGAGAACTCGCGCAGCCCTATTGGGCCTACGAACAGGCGGTCACCATCAAGCCCTCCGGCCTTAACGGAAATATCCTCGTCGAGGCCAGCACGCCGATCTGGGTGGAGGCCTATGTCGGTCAGCGGATTCGATATGGACTGCGCGAAATCGAGATCACCCACCGGATCAGCGGGTCGGTGGTGCGCGGCACCGTCGTCAACGAACTCCCCCCGAGTTTCCGCATCGCAGTCGAGAACTCGACCGAGTACCGGGTCGGAGACGCTGTTGTGGGTGCCGACACCAACTTTCAGGGCGTCGTTCTGGGGATCGACGGGCTGAACCTCGATGTGGTCACGCAGTCGTTCTACGAGGGGCCCGATGTCGGCGAGGAACTGAGCGCGCCGAACAGCACATCGAGCGGCACCTCCAAAGTCACGGCCGTTACCACCATCCCTCCGCTGTCCTCGCCGATCTGGGATGAACCCCTGATGTCGCCGCTCCGCGGATACCCCCGCGCCGCCGCCGGCGTCTCCTCCCGGTTGGTGTTTCTGGACTTCGAGAGCATCCCCGATCTGATCGCCCTTTCCTCCTCCAGGTCGATCAACGATTTCGACGTGGGGACAGAAGATGACGACGCGATTGTCCGCCAGGTCGGCAATGGAGCGCCGCGCTGGCTGCACGCGCTCGACATCGGCGACCTCATCCTGTTCTCGGACTCGGGGATCTACAACGTCCCGACGCGCGAGAATGGCGTGATCTCCCCGACCACGTTCAACCCGGTCTTCATCGACGAGACCGGATGCAGCGAGATCAAGCCGGTGAAGTTTGGCGAAGGCGCGGTCTTCGTCGATTCCTCCGGTGAGAACGTGGCGGCCGTGGTGCTCGACGGGAACATCTACCTGAAATGGTCGGTGCGCTCTATCACCACCTACCACAAGCATTTGGTGAAGTCCCCGCGGCGGCTCTGCGGCCCGTCTCTGGACTCGCGCGAGGTCGAAAAATTCGTCCTCATCATCAACGGCGACGGCACCATCGCAGCGGTGTCCTGGCAATCCAGCCTGAAAGACGAAACTGTTGGCTTCACCCCGTGGGAGACGCAGGGACGGTTTGTCAGTGTCGCACCGATCTTCGGTGGGTATTGGGCGATCGTGGAACGCGATTTCGCCAGCACCGTGAGGTTCTTCGAGGCGTTCGACGAAACCCTTGTTCTGGACTGCGCCTCCATCGGCGAAGACCTATCCATTCCGATGGAACTGGACGCCAACGGGGAGGGCCTGACGGTCAACGGGGAACCGCTTCTGGTCGGAACACCTTCCACGATGCACCTCGCCGGCGAGACGGTCGACTACTACATCGAAGGGTGGGACGCCGGTTCATTCGAGGTCAACGATGACGGCACGATCACCGACGAACCTGACGTAGCAGGCGTCCGGCAGGTCGGGCTCAATTTCCGCTGCTCCGTGAAGCCATGGCCAATCGAGATCATCGAAAGCGAGCGAGCCGGTTCACTCAAGGCGCGCGTGATGGAACTGAACGTCTCCGTCCAGAACACGCACGGATATGAGGTGGTCTGCAACGGCGTCGTCAACAAGGTCGGCGCCTACCACTTCGGCGATGATCTGACTGCGCCGCCCAAGGCGCGCACGGAAGTCCGCCACTTCACCGTCTTTGGCAACCGCGACCACCCGGACCTTGAAGTCCGGCGGGTTCGCCCAGGCAAGTTTCGGATTCTCGCTCTCGGTCAGAAGGTGCAGGCATAATGGACCCGGTCAGTCTCTCCCTCGCAGCAAAAGCCGGTGCCGGGATCGCAGCGGGCGCCTCCGCCCTCGCGAAGTCTCGCGGCGAGAAGGAACAGGCGGAGATCAACGCCTTCACCGGGCGGACCCGCGCAATCCAGACCGATACCGCGTCCCGGCAGGGGCTCGAGTCTGAACTCGGGTCGCTCCGGGCCGCGATGGGGGCGAACGGTCAGGCACCAAGCGTCGGAACCTTCGAGATGGTCAACGAACTCCGCGCCACTCGCGACCGGGAACGCCGGATCAACTTCGGCAACAGGATGTCGGAAGCCGCTGACTGGCGGATGGCCGGGAAGAATGCAGCGTCGGCCGGAAAATGGGGGTTCGCCGGCGGGCTGGTGCAGGCCGGTCCTTCGCTGTTCGACCTCTACCAGTACAAGAGAAAAACCTGATGGCGCAAATCCGCAAGATCGTCCGGGAGAACCCGCTCTCCAACTTCCGTCAGGTCGCACCGGATGGGGGAGGGGCCTTCCGCTTTCTCGCCCAGGGTTTGAACGCGCTCTATGATCGGGTCGCGCCGGTCGCCACCGACATCATGACGGAGCGGGGCGCCGAAGCTGGACGCCAGGAAGCCCGGAAGCGGTTCGGGGAGACGAAAGGTCTTGTTTCCGAGCCGATCTCGGAAAGCCAGCAGATCGCCAACGACGCGATGTCCGCGATCGGCAAGGGGAAGAACCTCCAATACCGGGAGGCTATTGCTTCCATCGAGAGCGCCGGCAGTGGCGGATACCGCGCAATCGGCGCTCGTCACCCGAAACTCGGTCGGGCCCTTGGCAAGTATCAGATCATGGAGGCCAACATCGGCCCATGGTCGCAGGAGGTTCTTGGTCGAACCGTCTCAGCCGATGAGTTCCTGGCCAGCGACGACATTCAGGACCAGATTTTCGACGCCAAGTTCGGCGGGTATGTCGAGCGGTTCGGTGAAGCGGGTGCCGCACAGGCATGGTTCGCCGGGCCGGGCGGCGTGGGAAAAAACAGCCGGAAGGATGTCCACGGGACCACCGTGGGAGTCTACGGTCAGAAATTCATGGCGGCCATGGGGCAGTCCGGGACCGTATCGACGCAGGGCAATTCTGAACCCTCCGTCATGATCCGCGGCTCGAATGGCGAACTCGAAGCCAGGCTCTACTCCCCGTACTCGGGCGAAATTCTCCAAGCCCACAACGCGGCGGCGCAGGTCGCCTACGTCTCGGAGGTCTACAACAAGGGCCTCTCCGACATCATGCAGATGTCGTCGCAGTACATCGCCAACCCCGAGGGCTTCGCCGCGGCCGCGCAAAGCTACGTCGACCAGATCGTCGACGCGGCGCCGCAGGACTACAAGTCCGAGATCAGGGGGGTTCTGGAAAAGGAGATGGTCCGCCGGCAACTCGGGATCATGGAGGAGAAACAGCGCGACATCCGGAACCGGGCGAACAACTCCTCCGCCGCGCTTGTCGAACGCTGGTCGACCACCCTGGAAGACGCGATCGTGTCCGGCGACGAGACCGCGATCAAGGAGGCCGAGGCCGCTCTCGATGGCGTCTTGCAGGCGCGTGAGGCGCTTCCCGGCGTCCACTGGACCGAGGAACAGTCCGCAAACGTCTTCATCAAGACCCGCCGGGCGGCCGAGGCCTCGCGGGAACGCAAGCGCCGCGAAGCGACCGCCGAGTCCCGCGACCATCTCAACCTCATCATCAGGGGCGCCAAGAACGGCGCGTCGGTCAAGGATGAGGAGATGGCGTTCGATCCGCAGGTCATGGCGGATCACCCGGAACTCGCGCGCGAGGCGCAAGCATTCCTCGCTCTGCGCGACGATATGCCGGAATTCCTTGAGATGACCCCCTCAGAACAGGCCCAGGCGGTCGCGCGCATGGCGGCAGAGGAGGTCGCCGAGGAATGGCAACTCGACATCGTGGACGCCGCGCGCACCGTCGCCGCCGCCAACCAGAAGGCATGGGACGATGACCCCGCGGCGCGCGCCTTCGAAGTGATGAAGTCCGATCCGCCGCCGGCGCTGCCGAACCTGACACCCGATGAGCCGGAGAAATTCGTCCGGGCCCTGACTGACCGGCGCGACTACATGAACGACCTGTTCGAGAAGGGCTACACCGACACCCGCGCCTACCTCACCAAGGAGGAGGCGGAGAGCATCCAGTCCTTCATGGGGGCTGAAACTCCCCCTGAACTGCGCGCCGCCATGGCCGACGCAATCGTCGGTGGCTTCGGAGAGGATGCCGTCCGGGTCTTCGATGAGATCGACGCGGACGACGTGACCATGTTCGTTGGCAAGATGATGTCCCTGGGTGGAAACCCGACCCTCGCTGCCACCATCCTGCGCGGTCAGCAGATGATGGCCGAGGGGTTGGTCCGGGTGCCTCCCAAGGCCGATCAGGTCGGGCAATTCAGCAGAGCGGCCGCCAACGCCTTCAAGGGTGTCCCCGGCGCGATTGCCGCCCAATCGGAGGTCATGGCGGCGGCGCAGGCGATCTACGCGGCTGATCCCGCGGCGCGCACGATCGAGCCCACGTCGGACGCGGCGACGGAACTGATGGCAAAGGCGGTGCAGACTGCACTGGGACAGGCCAAGAACAAGCGCGGTCAGCTCACCGGTGGCGTGCAGAAGGTGATGGATCACGACACCCTTCTTCCCATCGGTGTTTCCGGGGAAGACCTTGACGCTGCGATCCGGAAATCCATGCGGGGCCTCCCGCATGAGGGTAAGGGTTTTGCTGCGGGCATGGCGAATATGGGCGCCGCGCTGCTCGGTTCGTTCACGACTGACGATGCCGCATGGACGGCCGCGACCGCCCGAGAAGGGTTCGAGGGCGGGCCTCCGCTCTACAATGGAAAGCCGATCCCTCCGAAATACGTGGGCGACGGAAACATCCGCATCGTGCCGGCGGCCGGCAATCTCTACCGCATGGAAATCATCTCGGGCTCGTCGGTCCTGAACGCTGAGGATGCAGACGGTAACGTCTTCTTCTTCGATCCCAAGAAACTGATGGAGGCTGAGAATTCTTCGCGACCTAAGACCTCCTTACCTTTGGAACCGTTTGATTCTGCAAAACACCAACCACGCGACAACAAGGACGGCACTTTCTCGACTGAGATCGAGATCACGAATGATGCTCCTGACGGTGGGTATTGGAACATCCCTTCTCTGTGGTTTCGTAAGGACGGAACGTCTGTACAGATGACGGATGAGCAAGCCCAAATTTTCGCAAAGAAATACGAGGAGGTCAGTGGGAAGAAGTTCCCGAGGTTTGCCACGGTAAAAGAGGCCGAGGACTACGCGAAAAAAAGGTCTGCCAGAGGAGGAGCATCCACAGGAGGTCTGGCTGAATGACCTTCTTCCTCAACGGCCCCGCAACACCGCCCCAGATCAAGGCCAACAATCCTAAGGCTGACCTCCCCGACCTCTGGGACGGCCTTGGCGCCGCGACCTCCTCCGCCGCAATGGAGAACGACGCCAACTTCCGGGCTTTTCGCGAGACATCTTCTGTCCGCGCCGAGACCGGGTGGGAGATCGTCGACCGTCTCGGAGTTGACGCGGTGGCCGAGCGGGCTGAGCGAGAGGGTTTGTCCGAGAACCTGATCTCCAACCTCCCGATGCTCTACGAACGCCGATCCGCCCACATGCTGCGGTCCTTCGAGGACATGCTGTTCAAGATGGCTGATGAGGCGAAGACCGCGGCACCGGGCGACTGGACCGGATTCGAGATCACCGATGAGGCGATAGAGGCCAAGGTGAATGCCAGGCTGCAAGCCGAATACGAGGAGGCGCAGCAGATCCTCGACATGATGCCGTCCGGTCGCGGCGCCGCAGAGTTTCTTGGTGGCATGGTCGGGATCACGGCGGACGTGAAGAACCTGCCATTCATGTTCTTCGGCGGCGGTTCCGGGTCTCTGGTGCGGGTTATGGGGCGCGAGGCTGCGATCAACATGGCGGCGGAGGCCGCGTTCATGCCGTCTCAGTTTTCCATGGCGGAGCGGCTGGACATCCCCGATCCGGATGTGGTCTCGCAACTCGCGATGGCGGCGGCGGCCGGCGGAATCCTTGGCGGAGCCGTCGAGGGTGCGCGGCGCGGCTACGTCTACTGGCGCGGCAGGAACCAGACCGCTGTGCCCGGAATGACCGATATCCGGGCGCAGGCCATGGTAGATGAGGTCGAAGACATCATCACCAGCGACACCTCTCAACCCTTCGGTCAGATCGAACGCCTGATGGATGAGGCGGAGGCTGAGCCGCCCTACATCCTTGAGAACCCGCTAAACCCGACGCGGGAACCCCTGCTTCTCACTGATCCTCTGGAAGACCTTCCTGACGGGATCAGCGAGGAGGAGCGGTTCGCATATGAGCGCGAGATGGAGGAAGGCAAGGCCGCGGAAGTCGCGCGCGCTCAACAACAGATCGACGACATCCCGGTTTCGAGCGCCCGAAAGCCTCTCTCAACGCGCCTCAAGCAGTCCGGACGACCCAACAAGACCGATCCGAACCGGCATCTCGGTCTCGGGAAAGAGAGTATGCAGGTTCACCCCGATGGGTTCGCCGCCGCCGAACTCCGGCACAGGGGGATCACCCACAAGAGCTCACCTGGCCTGTTCTCCCGGAAAGGCCGCAAGGACTTCGACAATCTGGTCGCATCCGAGTGGGAGGAGGACTTCCCTGGGATCAGCGCGGCCGCCGGAATCTCGGACGATGGGATGTATCTCGACCGGGACGGGTTTCTCGATGTCCTCGCCCGCGACATCAACGGTGACGACTCTTGGCTGGTCTATCGGCAGCAAGCCGACAGCGATCAGGCAAAGCTGGACAAGTGGGCGGATCGGTCTGCCCTCGACGACTACTACGACATGGAGCCGGAAGGCCGCTATTTCGTGGACATCGAGGCGCACAAAGCCAACAATCCAGAGACCTATCAGGCAGACATCGAGGCAGGCTTCTACGAATGGATGCGCGACAACGAATTCGCGGACATCCTCACGGAGGCCGAAATCAGGGAAATCGTCGGCGTTCTTCAAGAGCGTGGCGGTGATCCTGAATATCTGATAGAACGGGCACTCGAACGCGAGGTCGATCATGTCGAAGGCAGAACAGCAGATCAGCCGTCTGGACAGCCTGCAAGGGCGGCTGGACAAGGCGATGCAGAACCCGGACCTGACGCCGGAGAAGCGGGCGGCCGGGGAGCGGGCGGCGAAGGGGATCGCGCGCCTGAAAGAGCTTCGGAGCGCACGGCAGCAGGCGACCAAACCCTGATCGACGGCGTGGCGCCGGTCTCCGACCGTGATCGCCTGGAAGCCCGACAGAACGCCCCGATGCGCGGCGGCAACGCGGCGGCGGATGAGGGCCTGTTCGACACCGGGGCCCGCCTCCAATCCGACCTGTTCTCCGATCCTTCCGATCCCAAGACCAAGGATTACCGGGAGACGGTCTCCACCTACATGCGGGAGGAGATCGCTGAGGAAGGTGACATCGGAGTCGATGTTGGCGATGGGAAAGGTTCACGGTCAGCCTCTGCGGTCCTCGACGAACTCGACGCGGATGACGACTTCCTTGAGATCATGAACTGGTGCGGCCGCAAGAGGGAGACGGAATGAGTTTCTTCAACTGCATGGAGACCGCCATGGGCGGCGGTGAAGCGGATCGCGAACGCGGCGAGCGGGCGCAGCGGATGTGGCGGGACATGTCCGACCGCTATGAGCGGCAGGGCTACGGCCGGCACGACGCCGAAAGCATGGCGGCGGAGGATGTCAAAGAGGCCTTTCGGAAGGAATTCGGTGAGAAGCGGCACGTCTACATGGCGCGGATCGCGAACAACCGGAAGCTGGCTCGCGGCGTCAACGCAGCCACCGATCTATCCAAGCACCAGTCACGCACTGTCGAATCCTTGGACTACCAGAGCCGTGCGCTCGTCCGCCGGTTCAACTCGCGGCTGGCAGACTTTCTCCGGCAGCATCACCGGAACCTCCTTGGCAGCGTGACCAACCCCGCGCAGATGAAGAACTTGGTGCGAGAGATGCATGGCCAGCCGACCGGAGACGCCAGCGCCGCGGCACTGGCGGAAGGAATCCGCGAGGCGCTGGAAGACATGCGCCTGATGTTCAACGCCGCCGGCGGGACCATCGGCAAGCTGGACAATTGGGGCCTCCCCCATTCCCACAGCCGCCGTGCGATCGTGAAGGCTGGTTTCGAACGGTGGTATGGCGATGTCGAGGGCCTGCTCAAATGGGACCAGATCGAAGATCACCTCACCGGCAAGCCGTTCCAGCAGGAAGGCGGACCTCCCCCGAGCGACCGGGTGAAACGGGAGTTTCTGCGGGAGATTTTCGACAACATCACCTATGGCAAGAACAGCCGCGAGGCCGTCTATGGCAGGCCGCAGGGTTCGGCCCTCTACAAGCGCCGGGCGGAGCATCGCTACCTGCATTTCGTCGATGCCGACGCCTGGATCGACTACAACCAGCGGTACGGTACGGGTGATCCCTTCAAGAGCCTGATGGGCCACGTTCACAAGATGGCGCGGGACATCGTGTCGATGCGGGAATTCGGGCCGAACCCCGGCATGGGTGTCGAGTATCAGCAGCAGCTTGCGATGGAGCGCGCGCGCAAGGAGGGGATGGACGGGGACCGGGTGTCAGGAGACGGCAATCTCGCGCAGCGCATGTTCCGGGTTCAGAGCGGCGGCGGCGCCCCGGAATCGCTCTGGCAGGAGTACGTCTCCGTCTTCATGTCCAGCACCCGGCACATCCTGACTTCGGCCTTTCTCGACCGCGCAATCGTGGCCTCGGTATCGGACCTCAACACCATGCGGATGGCGGCACAGGCGATCGGGATGAACCCCGTTAACGTCCTCTCCCGGCACGTCGAACTGATGAAGACCGAGTTGACCGGCGCCGACGCGCTTCGGGCGCACTGGATCGCGGAGACCCTGGCTGATCCCGGTATCGCTCTGGCGCGGTTCCAGAGCGAGGTGCCGCCGGCGGAGATCGCTGAACGCCTGTCCAGCGCCTCGATGCGAATTCAGGGACTGTCCGGATGGACGGATGCCGGGCGCATGGCCTTCCAATGGGAGATGCAGGGTGTCATGGCCAGCTTCTCCGGCCGCCCTCTCGCTGAGGTGGATCACCCGATCGGCAAGCTGCTCAGGGATGCGAAGGTAACGGAGCGGGAATGGGCCGATCTCACCGACCCCGCCAACATGTTCACGGCTGGCAACGGCGCCACCTTCGTTGACCCCCTCTGGTGGCGCGAGACCACCTCGATGAAGCCCGAATTGGCTGATGAATTGTTCTTCAAAATCCAAGGGATGATCGAAGAACAGACCGAATACGCGGTGCCGACACAGAACCTCATGGCGCGAGGTCGATTTGATGCAGCCGCCTATGACGCGCCTCCGGGAACGCTCGTTTACGAAGTTTGGAAATCCGGGCTGATGTTCAAGTCCTTCACGATGACGTTCATGGTCGGCCAGTACCGCCGCATCGCCGAACAGCCGACGATTGCCGGCAAGATCGGCTATGCCGCCAACATGGTCGCGGGCGCCACGGCTATGGGCGCCATCGCTCTCCAACTCGGGGAACTCATCAAGGGCAACGACCCGATGCCTATGGATGACCCGATGTTCATGGCGAAGGCCGCGCTCAAAGGCGGCGGTCTCGCAATCATGGGCGACATCATCGCAGCCGGTCAGACGAATTGGGGTGGCGGCTTCGCCTCCTACATCTCCGGCCCGATGCCGCAGCTCGCGCAGGACGCCTGGAACCTCACGATCAAGAACGCCTACCAGTTTGCGACCGGCGAGGACACCAACTTCGGCAAGGAGCTCGGGACCGCGGTAAAGCGGTACGCGCCGATGGGTCAGACGCCGCTGATCGGGCCCGCCTTCGACAGGCTCGTCGCCGACCAGATGGTTCGGCTTCTCGACCCGGACGCGGAGAAGGACTTCAAGAAGAAGGCCACCCTGCAACAGAACTCGACCGGGAACGGGTCTTTTTGGATGCCCGGAAGCCCTCTTCCTCATAGAGGCCCGAACTTGAGCGGAATTTTTGGTGGATCATAATCGGGAAAACGGTATCGTTTGACGATGCGACCGCTACCTGATCAACGCGAACTCCGGCGACTTCTGAAATACGATCCTTTGACGGGTAAATTGTTTTGGAGACACCGTTCACCTGAAATGTTTTCAGGTGGCTACAGGTCAGCGCATGAAGCGGCGAGAGCTTGGAACGCTCGATGGGCAGGCAAAGAGGCCTTCACGGCCGACAGAGGTAACGGCTATCTTCAAGGGTGTGTCTTTGAACACAGGCTATATGCTCACCGCGTCATAGCCGTCATGGTCACAGGTGAATGGCCAGAAGAAGTCGATCACGAAGACCACGATAGGAAAAACAATAAACTGTCGAACTTGCGGATTTCGTCTCGCGCAGAAAATTGCAGAAATCTTAAACTATCAAGTACCAACACAACGGGTGTTTGTGGGGTTCATTTCGACAAGAAAAGATCGCTCTGGTTGGCGTACATCACAGCGAAAGGGACGAGATACCATCTCGGAAGATTTGATACGAAATCAGAAGCGATTGCCGCAAGGTGGCGAGCGGAGGAGCATCATGGCTTTCATGCTAACCACGGTTTATCTGAATCATCGATGACTTAGTGCATTGGGTCTGAGGCTCCTCGGGTGGATGGTTGGGCCGTCCTACCTCCGAGGAGCCAATGGCCGAACTGAACGAACTCCCTGCGATCGAACCGGCGGATGTCACCGACGACGACTTCCTGCTGATCTACGACAACTCGGCCGCGTCGACGCCGGCCAGGCGCGCCACCCGCGCCCAGGTTCTCCAAGGTGTCGCGCGCGAGGGCGGGAACCACAATTTCAGCACATCGGAAATCAACGACCTGACCGTGAGCACTGCGACGCTGGTGAGCGCCAAGATCACCACGGAGTTGTCGTTCGATGAGGCCGGGAAGATCCAGAAGGTCTATCGCGCAACGGCAGACCTCACGACGGTAGGGACCGCAGACGGAGCCGGGGAAAACCTGACCGCCACCGTCACAGGTATCGTCGCCGGGGATTACCTCGCGGTCTCGTTCGCTGAGCTTCTTCCTGACGGCCTGACCTGGCAGGCGTGGATTTCTGCCGCCGATACCGTCACGATCCGCTTCTTCAACATGTCGGGCGGCGCAATCGGGTCCGACACCTATACCATCAAAATCTTGGCGTTCCGGTCGGTCTGACCACTGTGCATTGGGGTTGTGCAGGGGCTGAGCGAAGTCTCTCGCATGGCAACGCTCTCAACCGCACCCCGCTTCACTGTCGTAACGCTCGCCTCTGCGACTGCGGGGCCGTTCGACCTGTCATTCCGGCTTTTCGACGCGGACAGTGTGGATGTCTTCGTCAACTCCGTCCCGGCGACCAACTGGACGCTCTCGGCGAACTTCGTCGACGGCTTCGACGACAATGCCTCGATCACTTTCGACGCGCCATTGGAGATCGGAGACAACATCTGGATCGAGTCGAACCTGAACCCGTCACGGGCATCGGATTACCTCGACGGCCCCGGCCTCACTGCCAAACTGAACATCGAACTCGCCCGGCTTTGGTCGGCCACCGCAGACAACCGCAGGAGCATCCGGAACTCCGTCAGGTTCTTCCAGCCCCTGTCGCCTCTTAAAATCTCCCCCGGAAAGGTGCTCGTCGGAAACCTCGCTGGTGACGCTCTGGAATTTGGGCCGACCGTCGCGGACCTGGGCGCCGGGGCCGAATCCGCCGCAGCGTCAGCCGCCGCCGCCGCGGTCTCGGAAGCGAACGCCGCCGCCGACGCCGCCTCGGGCCGCGCTCTGCTGGAAGCGACGATCCTCGCGGCCGTGTCTGCTGGCGCGCATATCTACGCGGATACCACGGACGGTCTCGCGAGTACGTCCGATGGCGACATCTTCATGGTCGCCGATGGCCTCTCCATCATCACCTACGAGAACGACGGCGGTGTCGCGGTTGAGATCGGCCGCACGATGCCGCGGCGTTTCCCCTCTCTGGCCGCGATGGTTTCGGCGCCCGGCATGGTCAACGGTGCCTACGTCTCAGTCGACAGTGGCTACAACGGCGAGCCCGAGTCGTTCCTGTTCGATACCGGGACTTCCTACACGGAGAACGGCCGCGAGGTCTTCGATGCGACCGGCGGCGTGTCCGGCCAATTCATCTCGACCCGGCACTGGTTCAAGACCCCGCTCGAATTCATGATGGACCCTCGGGTCTCCACCTTCTTCGAGTCCGCTCCGACCGTTTCCGTGTCGACCCGCTTTCGCGCAGGCCGGTTCACCTACACAATGGCGCTGGACACCGCCACCGATCACCAGTGGGCGACCGCAGGCGGTGTCAAATTCTACGTCGACCCGGAGACCAACGGGTGCCGCCACGTAGACGCTCTCGCCCCCGCGAAGAACGGACACCTATCTGAGGTCATCGACCGAACTGACGACTACGCGAAAATTCAGGCGATCTGGGCGGCCGGGAACATCGAATTCGGCGTCGGGCACCACTACTCCACGGCCAGACTCGAGTATCGCTCGAACCAGACGATCCTCCTACCGCCCCATGAAACGGGTTGGATTGTCTTCGCCAATGACGTGACGCCTGCGATCAGGAGCAAGGATGGCCTGGCGGCGTCCCGCGTCCATATCGAAAACCTCTGGGTCACCCGAGGTAGTAGCACGGATGACCGTCTCGCCTTCAACTTCGACAAGACGACGCTGAGCACATTCCTGAA
Organism: Primorskyibacter flagellatus; assembly: GCF_014638275.1. Lineage (GTDB taxonomy): Bacteria > Pseudomonadota > Alphaproteobacteria > Rhodobacterales > Rhodobacteraceae > Pseudooceanicola > Pseudooceanicola flagellatus_A. The sequence continues at coordinate 1,785,998 of NZ_BMFJ01000001.1, read as the reverse complement.
TTGCGGGAACTCGAACTTCCGCCAAGGGATGTCGATGAACCGGGTCGATGCGTCGGCCGTCTTCTTCAACTATGTCCACAATTACGAGTCCCGCACCTGCCTGATCGGCATCATCAATGAAAACGACGGGACTTCGCCGAACGGCAACTGGTTCGACAAAATCAACATCAACGATGTCGGGCTCTGGAACCTGTTTGTTGCTGATCGGATCGGCATCAAGGTGGGTGGGTACGGCAACACCTGGTCGCGAGTCCGCCTGGGTCAATCGACCGAGAACATCGGTGGGTCCGGTTTCGTTTTCGATGTGATCTCCGGCTCCAACCACGTCTTCGGACTGTATGTCGAGGGCACCTACGAGCACTCCGTCGAGAACCAGTCGAACAACACGCTCCGCAAAAACATGATTATCGGCTTCCATCTGGATAGCCTTTATGCGGGACCGATCTACGACCCCTACGGCACGCTCTCCGTGGTTGATGCCGACCAGAGCTGGTGGGTGAAGACCGACGTTGAGATCGGCTGCAACCTTCGCGGCGAAACTCTGACGGCATGGAGCGAGGCCTCCATTCCGGCGGTTCATGTTCGGGCGCGTGACGGTGTAGCAGCGGCGCTGTTCAGGATGTCGACCGCCACCACGGACATCGGAGGGTCACGGAACTTCGACATCAAGCTGCTCGGCACGGGTCTCACAGGCACCGGCTTCGCCCCGATCGCGCAAATCCACATGGACAGCGTGCATCGTCTCAGTATCGACAAGAACGGCGTTCTGCACCCCGCCAGTGATGGCGGCGTCGATCTCGGCAGATCTTCCCATCGCTTCGAAGACATCTTCTCGCAGAACGGCGTCTCCACGACCTCTGACGGACGGTTGAAGGAGCAGATCGAAGAACTCGACGACGTGCTTATGCAGGTCGCCGCCACCCTCAAGACTCTCATGAAGCGGTGGAAGTGGCGCAGCGCCGTCGCAGAGAAGGGTGACGACGCGCGCTGGCACTTCGGCTGGATCGCCCAGGAAGCCATTCAGGTTTTCACCGATGCAGGTCTCGACTGGCGGGAATACGGGGTCTTCACCTTCGATGAGTGGTGGGAGGCTGATGTCCGGACCCTGCCGATCTACGACATGATCCTCGAAGAACAGGATGACGATGAGCCGGACGAGGTGCTTGTCGAACCTGAGGTGATCGTCCGGATGACGTTCACCACCGAAGCGCAGGCGCTTGAGGCCACCTACGATCCGGAGACCGTGCAACGATGCGACCGATACGGTGTTCGGAAGGATGAACTCCTTGCGCTCGTAATCGCGGCGTCGTGAGGGGTGAGATGACCAAGGAAGATTTCCTCCCCCGCACCCGCACCTTCATCGGATTGATGAGGGACATGTTCTGGCTCGTCACCATCGTCACGCCGATGATGCTTCTGATGCTCTACGGGCTCTATTCGCTCAACAAGGACTGGATCGTCGGGACCGTGCGCAAGGAACTCGGGATCGAGAAACTGGCCACGCAGGAGTCAGTCGAGGCGGTGTCGCAGAAGGTCGAGAACCTGAGCAACAGCATGGCGAACAAGCTGAACGACGTGGCGACCGATGTGAGGCGCGCCACCGGGGACGACAAGGTGATCCGCCAGGAGCCGGGGCTGTCCTATGTCGAGGAGCCGGTCAGCCCCGGTCAGAACGTCATCCTCTGGCTGCGTGTCGCACGCACACGGCTCGGTAAGGACTGCCGCCTTGTCGATTGGACGCCGCTGTTCGTGGACGCGCAGAACGTCCCTTTCGCCGGGTCGAAGATCCACAACGGGGTGCGGCGCCAGATCAGCGACAAGTCCGATAAACTGAGGATTGAAATGATACCGCCGAAAGGCCTGATCCCCGGTCGGATCGAACTGTACCTGGTGCTCGACTACGACTGCGCCGGCGCCCGCGTCCCCGACAAGACCGACACCGTGACTTATCGCCTATTGGAGAAGTGACCATGCGCCTGATTGAAGACTGGAAAAGGGTCGCCACCCGCGCCTATTCGATGTGGGCATTCTACCTGTCGGCTGTGGCCTTGATCGCGCCTGACGCCATCTACCTGCTGGCCGGGCGGGATTCGAACCCGCGGCTGTGGTGGTTCATCGCGCTGGCCCTGCTGATCTACGGCATCGTCGGTCGCCTGATCGACCAGCGCGACGGCGGTGTTCTGGGTAATCTGGGGCGTCTCCTGCTGTTCCTGGTCGGCGTCCTGCGGCTGATCTGGTTCGCGCTGACTGACCGGCTGAAAATGCGGTCCTCCTCGGCCGCCACCTTCCTCGCGATCGCCGTCGCTTTTGTGGGGCTCAAAGAAGGCAAGGAGAACCACGCCTACCTCGACCGCATCGCCAAGCCGCCGGTCTGGACGATCTGCTACGGCGAAACGCGCGGGGTGAAGCCGGGCGACTACCGCACCGATGCCGAATGCGCGGACATGCTGGCGAAGGGCCTGCTGGAATACCGCGCCGGCCTGCATCGCTACTTCACGCCGGAGACGATCCAGCGCCGCCTGACGCCGGAACGGGATACCGCCTATGTGTCGCTCGCATGGAACGTCGGGATCGCCGGGACCGGGAAGTCGACCGCGACCCGCCGGCTGAACGCGGGCGACATCGCCGGCGGCTGCACTGCGATCACCTGGTGGAACAAGGCGGGCGGCCGTGTGATCCGCGGACTGGTTTTGCGCCGGCAGGATGAGTACCGCCTCTGCATGAAGGGCGTGCGGTGATCTCACGCTTTATCACCCCCATCCTCGCGCTTGTGGCGGCCGCCGGCGTCATCTTCGGTGCATGGCAGATGCGCCGTGCATCGGACCTTTCTCAAGAATTGACGACAACTCAGGCAGAGCTCGCGGCCCAGAAGGCGGTTGCGGAGCAACACGCTGAGGCTGCGAGGGTCCACCGGGCCCACCTTGAGAGGGTCGAACGGGAAAATGCGGAGTGGGAACTCATCGAGCGGGAACTGCGGGGCCTCGAAGGTCGCGATGTTCCTCTGCCTGATGCTCTGCGTGACGCAGCTTCCCGCCTGTGGCCGTAAGCAGACCAGAACGGTTCCCGTCCGCACCTACGTTCCTGCTGACCTCCTGACGACATGCCCCGGATGGACCGGCCCAAGGCCTGAGACCATCGGCGGGTTCATTGACGCAGCCGCCGCGGAGAAGCGCGGCCGGCTCTGCAACGCCACCAAAATCGAAACCATCGCCCGGATCGTGGGGCCGCAGTAGCGGTCACGCCCGAGGTATTGCGCTGAAAGAGGAAAAACATGGCCGTTCTGGACGACAACGACATCGAATACGACTGGTCCGATGGTGAAATCTTGACCGTCCGCACGCTGTTCCAGAACAGGCAGATCGGTAGCAAGATCGCGATCGCCACTGGCTCGACGGCGCCGACCCACGAATGCGACGGTGTTCTCCTCAATTTCGAGGACAGCCTGGGTATTGCCGCTGGTGTCACGGTCTACTGGCGACGTTGTAGCGGCAACACCGCCATCGTTTCCCGCACGGAGGTCGAATAATGGCCACCGCGCACAACCCCTCAGGCGGCGTAAACCTCAATCCGATTCCGCTGGTCAACGGTGAACGGAGTTACGAGTACAGCCCCGGCGATGTCATCAGCTTCTCGGATGAAATGCTCCTGACGCTCGGCAATCGCGATGCCGACCGCCAGTTTTCGATCAACGGCGGGTCGGCCGTCACGCAGGACACCTACACCGCGTTGGACGCCGACATTTTCATCGACCTGTTGTTCGGTGATCGGAGCGCCAGTGTGACCCGCGCCTTCGATCCCGAGAACCTGTTCACGGGGAACGGCTGGCGGATCGCGCAGCACCCGACCGAAGGGGACGAGGTGATTTTCCTCTCCGTACCCTCGGCCCCCTCCGCCCCCGTAGTCGCCTCCACCGGGGCAACCTCCGTCACCTTCGTCTAAAGGACTGCCCAATGGCACAAATCGTTACTCCCTACACCGGCGACCCTTACAGAGAGCGGGTCAATACCAACCTCGGCCGGTTCGTCGTCGGAAAGACCCATGACGGACTTACCGCAGGCGTCCGTTATCACGCGCACACCATCGCGGAAGGTTCCACGCCGTTCTACACAGATGCCACCTATCAGGGATGGGTGGCCAACCGTCTGTCCCTGACGATGAGCGGCGCAGCCGGGAACTATGCGAACTGGGTGAGCCGCACTGGGCACCGCGCGACGGTCAACATCACCGACCTGGCCCCGATCTACGGCGGGTTCGAGTATGGCATTTCCGCGCCGTGGGGGTTCGATGTCACGCTTTCGGCCTGCGCGATCGAATACCCGGTCGGCGTGTTCACGCCCTTCACCTGGGGCGGCGGGAATACCGAAGGCACGACGATCCTGCGCGGCACGATCCAGAAGGCCAACACGGTCACCATCAATATCCCGAAAGGCGAAATCTTCTGGCTCTGGACGTGGCAGAACTCCCCGACCAACGAGGTCGCGCAGGGGCCGGGCTTCTCCGCCAATATCGAAACCTTTGGCGACGGGCACCTGAACGGCGCTCCGGGCGGAACGGCTTTCAACCGGACGTGGACTGTTGTCGGTACGGGCACCGTCAAGAACTGCTACTTCCCGACCGCCATTGTCGGCACTTGCCCCGGAGACCATTGCAGCCCCGTCGCGTGCGGCGACAGCACCTATTACGGCGGCAACAACGTGGCTACCGGCTTGCACCCCGACACCCGCGAACGCGGCGTCATCGGCAACGTTTTGGCACCGGACATCGGTTTCCTGAATCTCGGCTATAACGGCACGACGGCAGGGACGTGGTTGGCCCAGATGAACACGACCGCCCTCGCTACGCTGATGCAGTACGTGACCCTTGGCGTCGTGGGTTTCGGTGTGAACGACATCTCGGCAACCACCCCCGCTCAGCCCGTCACCATCCGCGCGAACATGGCAACACTGGTCAACTACCTGCGGTCGCTTGCCCGTCCTGACGTGCCGTTCATTCCGACTACGGTCACGCCGAACACGAGCACATCGGACGGACACACGACTATCGCAGGCCAATCGGCGAAGTTCAGCAGCACCACTGGCGCGGCGGCAGAGACTCTGAAAGAGGAGTTCAACGCTGAGCGGCGCCGCGGAGTCAACGGCTTCAACCCCGGATACATCGAGGCGGCTCTCAGCTTCTGTGCACCGGGGCGCGAGGCAATCTGGCACGCTGATCCGGCCTTCTCCGGTCCGATCTGCGACACTCCGACGGGCCTGCACCCGAATGCTGTCGGCTACGCTCTCATGCGCCAGCGGAACCTGATCGACCGCAGCATCTTCGGGTTGGGGCCGATGGCGCCCTGGGCCGGTGACGCGGCTGCGCTGGGGCTGTGACCATGGCCAAGAACGCCCTCAGCATCGTCAAGGACACGACCAGCGCCGGGCTGGCCGTGTTCGGCCCCCTGACCGTGACCCATGTGCCTGTCGGCCTCGAATACCGGCGGGCTGATACGGTGGAAGAGGTGAAGGAGGCGCTGCGCCAGACCCTTGCCGATCTCACGCCGGGCGACCCGCGCAACTGCGTCTCTGTGGTGCGGGAGAGCGGGGCCTATTTCATCTACGCGCCGGCCAAGACAGGGCGGATGGATACCCGATCCTTTGAAATCGCCGGAACGACGGATCACGCGGTTACGCTGGTCATGCGCGCCCTCGGTGATCTGGAAGACGCGCAGACCCTTAACCCGGTCGGCGTGCAGCCCGGCGGCATCACCGTCAAATGACCATGCCGGAAAACTTCGTCTGGCGGACACCGCTCGCTCCGCTGGACGACGTGGCCAACATCATGGCGGACCTCGGCACGGATCGCACCGGGGCCTGCGTTCTGGTGGCCATGGCAGGGGGCAGGGCGCTATCCAGCGGCACCATAGCAGATCGCGCCGGGGAACTTCTCGGGCGGGATTTCGAGGTGCAGTCGCTCAAGACGCAGATCAAGCGGCTGCGTGCCATGGGCTGCGGGATCAGGACCGTCTACGGGGTCGGGTATCAGTTGCTGTTCACGCCGGGGCGCTAGAAGAAGTTCGCGGGCTTCGGAAACAGCACCGCGTCGATCAGGTCAGCGGTTCGCTCCTTCGGGCCGATGGTGAATTCCTCTCCCGGCGGTATGCAGATCGTCTGCCATTCGCTCCGCCAGATGATGCCATCGGTCGAGGTCAGGGTGACCGGATGCTCGGTCCCGTCAACACGGCGTAGAATTTGATCGGAGGTGTAGATTGGCATGTGATCGCCCTCTATGGTCTGGCCGGAATTTATCATGGCCGTGGGTTTGTGTACCAGCGCCCCGGCCATGAGAACCGGGGCGCTGATTTCATTGACGATTTCAGGAACTTAAAATCCCTAGGCCTAGGCCGTGCCGGTTCGAATCCGGCCGCGGGTACCACAATGTCGCACATTGAGAATGGGCGGCGGTGCAGCCGGACAACCGAAGTGCCATTGCATGTGCCGGTCGCGGAATGTTTTCCTCATTAAGCCATCTGCAATCCTTGCCTGTCATCGTGGCGCCGACATCGTGAGCGGAGCAGATGACATGAAATCCCTTCTACTGGCTGCCGGCCTGATCCCCTTGGCCACGGCCGCATTTTCCGACCGATATGCGGAAGTCATGGGCGGCTACGCCCATGACCACGTGATGACCTGGGCGGCCGATCCCGCCATCGTCGCCGCGATCCGGGCGCAGAATGACCGGACCGCCGGGCTGGCACAGCAGGATATCGACTCGCTTGACCAGACTTGGCAGCAGGAGGTCGGTAAAGGCACGCATCCGACGATCGACACGGTTCTCACAAACCCTGTCTCTGACATGCTGCGGGCGCGGGTGGCGGAGTCCGGCGGCGTGGTGACAGAGGTCTTCATCATGGACGCCCGCGGCCTCAACGTCGCGTCATCTGCGGTGACCTCGGACTACTGGCAGGGGGACGAGGCCAAGTTCAGCCAATCCTTTGGCCGGGGGGCAGGGGCAGTTCATGTGGGCGAGATCGAATTCGATGACTCCACCCAGACCTATCAGGGCCAGGTCTCCGTCGCTGTCACCGATCCCGACTCCGGGCTGCCGATCGGGGCCATCACCGTCGGTCTGAACGCAGAGATGCTGTTCTGACACTGGGAAACCGCGCCGGACCCGCGCCGGCGCGCAGCAAGAAAGGCGCGCGGATGACCGACCCCCAGACCCAAACCGCGGCGGTTGCCCGGTTGAAATCCACATTCGTTGTCAGCACTCTGATGGTGGCCGTCTGCATTCTCGCGGTTGTTGCCGTGTCGCAGGTTTTCGCACACAGGCAGTTCGCACAGACCTTCGAACAGGGTGTGGCAGAGCGGGCCCGGGAATATACCGCGTTCCTCGCTGATCGAATGGGCGGGATGATCCGGTTCGGAAAGACCGACCAGATCTCTGCTGCCATCGACGATCTGCGGACCCGGACGGACGGGGAGGTCACGGGAGCTGCCGTCTTCTCCGCCGACGGTGAGACACTGCATAACTCCGGTGCAGCGCTGGACATGAACGCCGCCCGGTCCCTTGCGCGGCAGGCCCTGGCCTCGGGCGGGCCCGTATCTGGCCTGGACGGGTTCTCTGTCGCCACTCCCGCGACCTTCGGACAGGACAGGCAGGCCATCGGGGCGGTTGTCACGGTCTGGTCGCCGGAACGGAGGCTGGAGGAGGCGCGGGCTGTCACCGGTAGAACGATCCTCCTCGCAGGTTTGGTCTGCGTTGTCGCGCTTGCCCTGTCGGCTTTGTTTTTCTGGGTCCGGATGTCGCGTCCTTTGCGGGCGACTCAGCGCGCGATCTGGCTGGTGTCGCATGGCGATTATGAAACCGAGGTCCCCGCCCGCGACCGGGGCGATGAAATCGGCAGTATCGCGCGGTCGCTCGCCGACCTGCAGGACCGGCTCCGCACCGCTCGCGAGAAGGAAGAGGATCAGGCGTTCCGCAGCGCGGCCGTCGACAGCGCCGGCTCGGCGCTGCTGCTGCTGCATCGGGATTTCCGGATCCGGACTGCAAACGGCGCCTGCGCGGACCTGCTGCGCCACGCGACGGCACATTTCGGGGGCGCCTGGACGGATTGCGACGATCTCTGCCAGCCCGGTCAGCCGGCCCAGGACATTCCCGGACTGGCCGAGAGACTGGATGAAGTGGCGTCTGGAAAGCTGTCTCCGCCACTGCGTTTCGAACTGCGTTATGGCCACCACCGTCTCTCCATCTACGGCCAGTCGGTCAACGGGCCCGAAGGCGACGCGATCGGATATGTGCTCGAACTGAAGGATGTCTCTGACGAAGCCCTGAACGCAGCATTGCTAGGGGCGATTGACCGTAATCAGCTTCGACTGGACCTGGATCGCGATGGCAGCGTGACCGGCTTCAACGATGGTTTTCTCTCAGTGGCTGGGGGCGATGCCGCTGCGCTTCGGGCGGTGCCGGGAACGCGACCGTTGACGGCTTTGGGAACCGACGGGACGAAGGTGGAACTCGTGGAAGAGGCCCTGCGATCCGGACGGGTCCTCACCGGAAAGTTCGAAGTGTCGCTCGGTTCCGGCCGCGCCCCCGTGGTCGATGGCTCCCTGACGCCGGTTGTGGATGCCGAAGGCCACGTGGAACGGGTCGTCTTCATCGGGACGGATGTGACCCGCCCCCACTACACGATGCTGGCCGCCGAAACCGACAGAACATCCATTGCGGAGGAACAGCAGAGCGTGGTCAGCACCCTGAAGACCGGTCTCGGCCGGCTCGCCGACGGGGACCTGACAGCAACGATCGACGCCCAGTTCGGCCCGGCCTACGACCAGTTGCGGGTCAATTTCAACCAGGCCGTCCAGTCTCTGCACTCCGCCATGGAAGCAGTTGTAAGCAATGCGGAGTCGATCTCTGGCGAGGCGGGCGAAATCACCAGCGCTGCTGACGATCTCGCCCGGCGAACCGAACGCCAGGCGGCGACGCTGGAGGAAACGGCAGCCGCGCTCGACGAACTGACGGCGTCTGTCCGATCGGCAGCGGAAGGTGCAGATGAGGCCAGCGGGATTTCCCTGACGGCGCTTGAGCGTGCCCGAACCGGGGGGGAGGTCGCAAAACGCGCCGTCGATGCCATGGACGCGATCCGGGTCTCCAGCCAGGAAATCTCCAAGATCACGACGGTCATCGATGATATCGCTTTCCAGACCAACCTCCTGGCTCTGAATGCCGGTGTCGAGGCCGCGCGCGCCGGCGAAGCAGGGCGCGGTTTTGCCGTTGTCGCAACAGAGGTTCGCGCACTTGCGCAGAGATCGTCAGACGCCGCGCGGGAAATCAATGACCTGATTTCCGCCTCCGGCAATCAGGTGCGATCCGGCGTGGACCTCGTGGATCAGACCGGACAGGCCCTCTCCCATATTGTCGAAGCTGTCTCCGACATTTCGAAGCGGGTATCGGACATCGCGGCGTCCGCGCGGGAACAGTCGGCCGGTCTCGGCGAAATCAACACGGCGATGAACGATCTCGACCACGTCACCCAGCAGAACGCAGCAATGTTCGAGGAAACCAACGCGGCGAGCCATGCCCTGACACAGGAGGCGACTGCGCTCGTGGCCGCCGCCGAACGGTTTCGGCTGGCCAGAACCCCCGCTGCGACACGCCCTAAACGCCCGGTCCAGGCCCGGCCGCACCAGCCGCAATCCCCCTCACCAGGCCGCGCTGCCGTCGGGGCGGCTCAGACCGCTGCGGACCAGCAGGGATGGGAGGAATTCTGAATGCCAACTCGGGACCGTTCCAGCGCTGCCGGCTTCGGGAACCGGAAGGTTCTGCAGGGCATGTCCTGGGCGCGCAGCCATGATCCCCGCGCCCGGATCGTCAGCCGACGGGAATGGTCAGTCGCGTACCCCGGCGAAGCGCTGCTTCCACTCCGCCAACTCATCGTCGGTGATTTTCCGGAACAGGTTGTCCGGCACGGCAAAACTGTCCCCCTCCGACAACCGGTTCAGTGCCGAGGGGACATCGTCCGGCCAGGACAGATCGCCCAGCCCCATTGCGGTCGCAATTTCCGACGCGGCGTCGGGAATGAACGGAGCGGAGAGCACCGCATAAAGCGCCGCGAGGTTGAGCGACAGCCGGACGATTCCCGCCGCGGCCTGCGGATCCTCCTTATAGACGCTCCACGGTGCGGCAGTCTGAAGATATTCGTTCCCGACCACCCAGATCGCCCGCAACTCCTGGGAGGCCTTTCGCACCTCCATCGCCTCCATCATCGCGGCATAAGTCTCGACTCGCGCCGAAAGATCCGTAATCAGCGCCTCCTCCGTCGCGCCAAAGGTCCCGCCCGAAGGCACGGTTTCCCCGAACTTGGATCGGCAGAATTTCGTGACCCGCGACACGAAGTTGCCAAGCACGTCGGCCAGGTCCTTGTTCACGGACGACTGGAAATTCTCCCAGGTGAATTCAGAGTCGGAACTTTCCGGCGCGTGGCTCAGCAGCCACCAGCGCCAGTAGTCCGACGGAAGCAGGCTCAACGCTTGGTCCATGAATACGCCGCGCCCGCGCGAGGTGGAGAACTGGCCGCCTTCGTAATTGAGGTAATTGAAGGACTTGATGTAATCGACCACCTTCCACGGCTCGCCGGACCCGAGGATGGTTGCCGGGAAGGTCAGGGTGTGGAAGGGCACGTTGTCCTTGCCCATGAATTGGGTGTAGCGGACGTCCGCCGCACCCTTGTCGGTCCGCCACCAGCGTTCCCAGTCCGTGCCCTTGCCGGCGTCGACCCATTCCTCTGCGCATGCGATATATTCGATCGGTGCGTCGAACCAGACGTAGAAGACCTTGCCCTCCATACCCGGCCAGTCTTCATCGCCGCGACGCACGGGGATCCCCCAGTCCAGGTCCCGCGTGATCCCCCGGTCCTGCAGCCCGTCTCCATCGTGCAGCCATTTTCGTGCGATCGACGTCGTCAGGACCGGCCAGTCCGTCTTGCTGTCGATCCAGGACTCGAGCTGATCCTTCATCACGGACTGACGGAGGTAGAGATGCTTGGTCTCGCGCATCTCCAGATCGGTCGAACCGGAAATGGTCGAATGCGGATTGATCAGGTCCACAGGATCGAGCTGCTTGGTGCAATTGTCGCACTGGTCTCCACGGGCGGAGTCGAAGCCACAGTTGGGGCAGGTGCCCTCGATGTACCGATCGGGCAGAAAACGTCCGTCCGCATGAGAGTACATCTGCTGCTCGACCACCTCCTCGATCAGGCCCGCATCGAACAGACGTGCGGCAAAATGCTGGGTCAGCCGGTGGTTCTGCGGGCCGGACGACCGGCCGAAATGGTCGAAGGACAGGCGGAACCCGTCCGCAATCCGGGCCTGCACCTCGTGCATTTCCGCGCAGTATTCGGCCACCGGCTTGCCGGCCTTGGCCGCCGCCAGCTCTGCCGGTGTGCCGTGTTCGTCGGTGGCGCAGAGAAACAGCACCTCGTGCCCGCGCGCCCGCTGGTAGCGCGCAAACAGGTCAGCGGGCAGCTGCGACCCGACCAGGTTTCCGAGGTGCTTGATCCCATTGATATAGGGGATGGCGGAGGTAATGAGATGTCGGGCCATGGTCACCCTGCGCTGGCGGAGTTGAGAGGCCTGTCACCGGAGAACCGGGCGGGCCGGCCGGTTTCGGGCCAGTCGCTGCCTAGTATGCGGACAAGAAAAAGGCAACGCCCGACGGGGGCGTTGCCTCAGCATTTGGTCCTGGACGGATCAGACGATCAGGCGTTTTTCTTCTTGCGACGGCCCAGAGCGGCGAGGCCACCCATGGCGCCGAGCAGCAGCGCGCCGGCTGCTGGAACCGGAACGGCAGACACGGTGAACGTGTAGCCCATGATCACGGTCTTGGCGGTGCCATCCGCGAAGAAGTTCAGCGAGAAGTCGTTGCTGGTCACGAAAGTCGGCAGCGTGCCGGTCGCGTTGCCGGTGGACCCGTTGGAGTTCACGGTAGTGAACCCGGTATCGGTCGCGCCCACACCGAACAGAACCTTGTACAGGTCGTCGCCGCCGGAGAAGCCCGAACCGCTGATCGACACGATGCTGACACGCACCGGGCCGGACACTTCGTAGTTGAACACCGCGCTGCCGTTCGGAGCGAGCGCAAAGCCCTCACCGATTTCGGAGCCGGGGGAAACCGGCACTGCGCCGGCTGCAAGGGGCAGCGTCACTGCGACGGCGGCCGATGCGAGGATGTTGCGAATGTTGAGGGTCATGTCAGTCCTGCAAAAATAAGGTGAAATGCTACTAGGATTGGGGTCAAACGTTCAGCTTTTGATCTTGTTCCTAATGCGCGGTTACATTTTGGGCGGTGATCTTCGTCAGTGGTCGTCTGCGCACGACTAACGCCATGCGGTTTGGTGCGTCCATATTCTCACCATCCCAACGAACTTTCAACAATTCTTGACACTTTTCCGCCTTGAGATTGCCCCAGTTCACACAATCGGGATAATCCCCGGTGTCTCCGGGTTATTGTATCCAACTTTAGCCTGTTTTTTGGGCATTTTCTGTTTGCAGACCGGAATCGCCTCTGGTGCGCACCCGCGTCAGTTGCGCCGCAGGAGTCGCCCGATGACGAAGCTTGTGCGCGGCGCGTAGACATAGGCGGTGCGTTCGCGGGGTTTCCGGCCGACTCGCATCCGTCCGACAGAGAAGGCCAGCAGGAAGATGTGACCGGCCGCGACCATCCCGAAAATTGCGGGCGGGCCAAAGGCCGTGACCAGCCAGGCCGCGACATAGGGGGCGAAAATCGCGCCGATGGCGTAGTAGAACAGTAGGGCCGCGGACAGCTCGGCCCGTTCGTCGTCGGTGACGAAGTCGTGTGCATGCGCGGCGGCGATCGAATAGACCGGGTAGGTCGCGATGCCGAAGAAGAATGCGTTGATCTGCGCGCTCGCCGCGGACATTCCGCCAATGGCGGCCGAGGCCGCGCAACTGGCGATTGTCGCCAGAGAGACCACGAGAAGCACCTTGCGCCGGTCATACCGGTCGGCCAGCCAGCCCACGGGGATCTGCGCCAGCGCCCCGCCCAGCACGAATAGCGCCAGGAACCACGCGATCTGCCGTGCGTCCAGCCCGACGGCCTGACCGTAGAGCGGCCCGATCATCCGGAAGGTCGCCGCCGACAGCGCAGATACGATTACGGCCACCGCCGCGAGCGGGGAGCTTTTCCACGCGATGATCGGCCTCAGCCTCGGCGTCTCCGGCATCGCGGGTTGCACCGCGGTGGACAGGGTCAGCGGCAGGATCGCGGCGCAGCACACCAGCGCCAGCAGGTTGTAGGAGGCGTAGCTCGCCGGCGTCAGGAACCCGATCAGCAACTGCGACACCAGTGCCGCGCCCATGTCGGCCATCCGGTACATGCCGGTGAGCCGGCCGCGCGTCTCCTTGGTGATGCGCACCATGAGCCAGCCCTCGATCACGGTGTAGCTGCCCGCGATGCAAAGACCTGAGAGGATGCGCAGCAGCGCCCAGAAATAGGGCTCCACCCATAGCATGTGCGCGAGCAGCCCGATCACCCCGAACACCACGAAGGCGGCAAAGGCCCGCGCGTGACCGACCGCGCCCATGAGCCGCGGCGCCCACCAACATCCCAGGAAGAACCCCAGGAAATGCGCAGAACCGAGCAGGCCGATCTGCTGGCTTGAAAATCCCTCCGCCAGCCCCGACAGCGCGTCGAGCGGCCCGAGCCCGCCCGAGGAGAGCTGGAGCAGGACCACCGACAGGAACAGCGGGGCAAGTGAGAACAGGAGCTGCATGGCCCTTCATTGCCCCGGCGGCAGGGAATTCGCCAGCCCCGAAGCGACATGCAGGGGCGATTGTGCAGAAGCCACCAGATGCCGGTCGCGGACCCGGTCAGGACATGGGGCAGGGGGCGCGGACATCGTGCGGTTCGGACCGGCCCGGCGTCAGGGTGAACCCCTCGCCCTCCGCCCGCTGCATCTGCCATAGCTTTGGCGGATCCATCCGGGCGCGCATCCGTTCCAGCCGCCAGCGCTGCGCCTGTCCCCTGTGTTCCGCCTCTGTCCGCCAGCGGCTTTCGACTCCCTGCGCGCCCCCCGGACCCGGTGTCAGGATCAGCCCGAGAGGCGCCAGCCTCCCGCCCTCCGCCCCGGTTTCGGCGGCCAGATGCAGCCGGCGCACGGCAGTCAGCCCCGGCAGGCCGGGGATATCGGCCACGGCCAGCGCCGCCGTCCCACTGCGCAGGACCTCTTCCAGCGTCCAGAGCACGTCCTCCGCCCGTTTCGGCCGCACGAAGATCAGCCGTTCCGGGCCGATCAGCTCCGCCACCCCCTCGGCATGCAGTTGTTCCGCCTGCCAGGCCGGGGCGATCCACCAGATCGGGCCGCGATCCCCGCCCGCCGCCAGCCGGGCCGCCACCAGCATCGCAAAGCTCCGCCGCGCGCCGCCGCAGCCTTCGTGCAGCCGGCCAAGCGACAGGGTCGCGCCTTCGGTCAGGGTCAGTGCGGGCGCGGCCCGAAGCGGACGGCGCGACAGCAGGGGATGGGTGACGGACATGTCTGAAGGATAAAATGTTCGCTAAATGTTCTCAAGATGCGTGACAGCATTTCGGTAATCTCTTTCGGCTATCAGGTCCGGGACAGAGGGACACCGGATGAAGACTCGCCAACTCGGCCGGACCGGGATCAAGGTTTCGCCGCTCGCGCTCGGGACGATGGGCTGGGGAAGCCAGCTTGATACCCGCCCGGCACATGCGCAGATCGACCTGGCGCTGGATCATGGCGTGAACCTGATCGACACGTCGGAAATCTACCCGATGGACCCGATACGCCCCGAAACGCTTGGCCGTACCGAAAGGATCATCGGCCTCTGGCTGGAGAAAAGCGTACGCAACCGCGCTGACATCATCCTCTCCACCAAGCAGGCGGGGCAGGGGCTGCGCCATGTCCGCGGCGGCGCGCCGATCAAAGGCGACACGGTGCGGCAGGCTGTCGAAGGATCCCTGCGCCGGCTCAAGACGGACTATATCGACCTGTTCCAGTTCCATTGGCCGAACCGCAGGTCCAGCCGGTTCGGCGGCCGCCGCGCAGCACCGCGCCAGACGGCGGAGGCGGTGCTGGACAACATGGCCGATTGCCTAAACGCGCTTGAAGCGGAACAGCGGCGCGGCACGATCCGCGCCTTCGGTCTCTGCAACGAAACCGCCTGGGGCACCGCGCGCTGGCGCGATCTCGCCCGCAGCCGCGACATCCGCGGGCCGGTCAGCGTCCAGAACGAATATTCATTGCTCTGCCGCGGGTTTGAAACCGATCTGGCCGAACTGTGCCTCTATGACCGCATCAGCCTGATCGCCAGCGCGCCGCTCGCCTCCGGCCTGCTGACGGGGAAGTACCAGGATCGCGTGATTCCGAACGGATCGCGGATGGAGCGGATGCCCGACCTGAACGGCCGCGCCGGGGACCGGGCCTTCACTGCGGTCGACGGCTATCTCGAGGTGGCGCAGAAACACGGGCTCGACCCGGTGCGCATGGCGCTCGCCTGGGTCATGTCCCGCCCCTTTGTCGCCTCTGCCGTCTTCGGGGCCAGTTCGACGGACCAGATCCGCCACATCCTCGACGGCGCGGACACGGTGCTGACCGACGAGGTGCTCGCCGATATTGAAGATGTCTACCGCGACCGTGCGCGGCCCTTCTGATCCCTTCGCGGGCAGACCGGCGCGACCAAGGTTGCCCGTATACAACACATCCCCAGCCTGAATGCGCGGTCCCCCCTTGCCGCTTGCGCCCCCGCGCCTTCCGCGCATTGCTGAGCACCGGAGGGATGTCATGCCGCTTTCGATGTCGTCGGAGGTCTTCATTACCTGTGCCGTGACCGGATCGGGTCAGACACAGGACAGGTCCCCGCATGTTCCGCGCAGCCCGAAGCAGATCGCCGACAGCGCCATCGCCGCTGCAAGGGCCGGGGCGGCCGCCGTGCATCTTCACGTCCGCGACCCCGACAGCGGCGCACCCTCACGCAACCCCGCGCTCTATCGCGAAACCGTGGATCGCATCCGCGACTCCGGGACCGACGTGGTCATCAACCTGACCGCCGGAATGGGCGGCGACCTGATTCTCGGCGGAACCGACCGTCCGCTGCCCCCAGGTCCCGGCACCGACATGGTCGGGGCAGAGGAACGGCTGATCCATATCGCCGACTGCCGCCCGGAGATCTGCACCCTTGACTGCGGCACCATGAACTTCGCCGAAAACGACTATGTCATGACCAACACGCCGGGCATGCTGCGCGACATGGGCGCGCGCATTACCGCACTTGGTGTCGTGCCCGAGATCGAATGCTTCGACACCGGCCACCTCTGGTTCGCCCGGCAGCTGGTGGACGAAGGTATTCTGAAATCCCCCGCACTGGTGCAACTGTGTATGGGCGTGCCCTGGGGCGCACCCGACGATTTGCAAACCTTTCACACGATGGTTGCAAACCTTCCAGCGGGCTGGAAGTTTTCGGCATTTGGGCTGGGCCGCCACCAGATGCCATATGTGGCCGCGTCTGTTCTGGCCGGTGGCCACGTCCGTGTCGGGCTGGAGGACAACCTGTGGCTCGCCCGCGGCCAGCTCGCAACCAATGCCCAGCTTGTCGAACGGGCCGTAACCATCATCGAGGCGCTCGGTGCCCGCGTGATGGGGCCGCAGCAGATGCGCGAGACCCTCGGGCTCTCGAAACGCGCACCGGGAGAGTAACCAGTGACCCGCACGGCAGCGATCATCGGCGGAGGAGTCATCGGCGCGGGCTGGGCGGCCCGGTTTCTTCTGAACGGCTGGAATGTCCGCGTCTTCGACCCGGAGCCATCGGCCCGCGAGAGGGTGCATGCGGTCCTCGATGCCGCCCGTCTCGCACTGCCGGGGCTGGGCGATGTGGCCTTGCCGCCTGAGGGAGAACTGAGCTTCCCCGGCCTGATCTCGGAATCCGTGCGCGGCGCTGAATGGGTGCAGGAAAGCGTGCCCGAACGCATTGAACTGAAACAGAAGATCTACCAGGCGATCCAGCTGCACATGGAGGAAGACGCAATCCTCGCATCCTCGACCTCGGGCTTCACTCCGACGGAGCTTCAGGTCAGCTCTGCGAGCCCCGGCCAGATCATTGTCGCCCATCCCTTCAACCCGGTCTACCTGCTGCCGCTGGTCGAACTCGTGGCCTCTGACCGGACGGCGCCCGACCTGGTGGCGCGCGCGCAGGACACGCTGAACGCCATTGGCATGTTCCCCCTGACGGTGCGCGCGGAGGTCCCCGCCCATGTCGCCGACCGATTGCTCGAAGCGGTCTGGCGCGAGGCGTTGTGGCTGGTGAAGGACGGCGTGGCCACGACCGGAGAGATCGACGACGCGATCCGCATGGGCTTTGGCCTGAGGTGGGCGCAGATGGGGCTGTTCGAAACCTACCGCATTGCTGGCGGCGACGGCGGGATGGAGCATTTCCTCGGCCAGTTCGGCCCCGCCCTGAAATGGCCCTGGACCAAGCTGACCGACGTGCCCGAGATGGACGCCGAACTGGTCCGCAACATCGCCAGCCAGTCCGACACCCAGTCCGGCGCCCTGTCGATCCGAGAGCTCGAGGCACAGCGCGACCGCAACCTGACCGGCTTTCTCCGCGTTCTTGGCCAGCAGGGCTGGGGTGCGGGAAACGTGCTGCGCGCCGCGGACGACCGGAACCTCTCCGCCGCAGGGGTGCCCGCGACCTTTGACGACATAGCCGATCCCGCGGCCCCGACCCGCACCGTTCACCGCGCTGTGCCGCTGGACTGGCTCGACTACAACGGCCACATGACCGAAGCGCGCTATCTCCATGTCTTCGGCGATGCCACCGACCGGATGATGACCCTGATCGGATGCGACCGGGATTACATCGCCGCCGGCAAAAGCTTCTTCACCGTCGAAACCCACATCCGGCACCTGGACGAGGTTACCGCCGGGGCGCCACTGGTGGTGGACACGCGGGTGATCGCGGGGGGCGGCAAGAAGATGCACCTCTGGCATGAACTCCGCTCCGGCGACCGCCTGCTGGCCACGGCCGAGCATATGCTGCTGCATGTCGACCTGAAGACCCGGCGGTCCGTCGCGCTGACGCAGGTGCTGGCCGAACGGCTTGGCGTGCTGGTCAAGGCGCAGTCGAGGCTTCCCGCGCCCGAGGGGCTGTCGCGCGCGATCGGCGACGCGCTTTAGGACACCTCAGAGCGCAGCCGCGCCAGCATGTCGGGTAGGACGCGCGCAGTGACCGTGGCCTCCCGCACGAGTGCGTCGAAGTCCTCTGTCAGCGCCTGCACCCGCTCCCGGTCACGGAACACGATGTAATGGCGCCCGGAATACAGCACCGCCATCAGGGGCCCGAATACCGTCACCGGGGCCGAGAAGATCCGGCGTGCGTCGAACAGATACATCCTCAACCGGGGGTAAAGCGTCTGCGACAGCTCTGCAAAGCGATCGATCTGGGCCAGCCGGATACGGGCGGGAAGCCCGCGGTAATACCCCTCCGCGCGGGCAAAGCTTTCCATTTCGTGAAGCGGCATGGCCATTTCGTAGTCCGAATTCGCGCGGCGCATCCAGGCCAGCCGATCCTCCGACGCGTTGATCGCCTGTTCCGTTGTCCGGCCCAGATGCGGCGTGTATTCCCACTGCAGGAACTCCGTCGTCTTGAGCATGTCGGGCAGGGCGGCCGGCACGTGGCGGATCTTGTAGCCCGCAGCCTCCCTGTGCCAGGCAAAGATCTGTTCGTCCACCAATGCGCGCGGCGCGGCGGTGATCGACAGGGAGGTCGCCAGCAGGTTCGCCGCTGTCTCGGGCCGCTCCGACAGGGAGAGCAGCCAGTCCGCCGACACGCCGAGCGCGGAGGCGCATTCCCCGACAACCTGTGCATTCGGCAGCCGCGCCCCGCCGCCGGTCAGCAATTGAGAGATCGTCGACCGGTCCACCCCGATCGCACGTGCCAGCCCCGACTGGGTTTCCCCCTGCCGCTGCATCGCCTGTTTGAGACGATCCCGGAACTGCTGCGCTCGGACGCGTTTGTCGATGTTTTCCGCCATGTGCGGAAAAATATCACCAATCGGGAGTTTTGTTAATCACATTCAGAATGTTCGCCCCCAGAGGGCGGAGCGTAGGGTCGGGACATGGGACACGGACCGCGAAAACGCGGCCAAGGCAACGGGTTACGGAACATGGAGACACGGGCGCGCACGCTTGTGAAGTCGGTCGTCTGGACGCTTATCGGGCTGGTGGTGATGGTGGTGGTCGGCGCGATCTTCACCGGGTCGTTCACCACTGGAGGGGCGATGGCGGTGATCAACGCGGCGCTCGGCTTCGTCACTTACGCAATCTACGAACGGGTCTGGGCCAATATCGGATGGGGCCGCGATGCGTAAGGTCGAATGGCCGACGCTCGGCCTGCTGGTTGCCACCTACGGCTGCATCGCACTGGGCACGACATGGCTGGCAACGCTCAGCCTGCCGCTGGCGATCGTGCTCACCGGCATCGCGATTTCCCTGCACAGTTCGCTCTGTCACGAGATCATTCACAACCATCCCTTCCGCTCGCGCCGGCTGAACGAGGCGCTGGTCCTTCCGGCCGTCGGCCTGATCGTGCCCTACCTGCGCTTCCGCGACACCCATCTCGCCCATCACCGCGACGAAAACCTGACCGACCCCTACGACGACCCCGAAAGCAACTTCTGGGATCCGGCGGTCTGGTCGCGCATGCCCCGGTGGCAGCAGCGTCTGATGCTCGCCAACAACACGCTGGCCGGGCGCATGATCCTTGGTCCGCTGGTCGGCACCTTCTGCTTCCTGCGCCTTGAACTGCGTGCCGCGCGGGCAGGGGACGCGCGGGTGCGGCAGGGCTGGCTCTGGCACATCCCGGCGCTGGTGCCGGTTGCGCTCTGGCTGGCGCTTGTCGCCGAGATGCCGGTCTGGGCCTACCTGCTTGCCGCCTATCTGTCCCACGCACTCCAGAAGATCCGCACCTTCCTGGAACACCGGGCCCATGAGCGCGCCCGCGGTCGCACCGTGATCGTGGAAGACCGCGGACCGCTGGCCTGGCTGTTCCTGAACAATAACCTGCATCTGGTACACCACGCCCATCCCAACCGGCCCTGGTACGAACTGCCCGCGCTCTACGCCCGCAACAGGGACAACTTCCTGCGTCGCAACGACGGTTACCGCTACCGGTCCTATGCCGAGGTCTTCGCGCGTTACCTTACCCGCGCCAAGGATCCGGTGCCGCATCCCCTCTGGCAGCCCCCCGCGGAATAGGCCAATGCTAAATCCATGATGGAATCATGGATTTGGGTCACCCTCGCGGCCACGGTCTTCCAGACCGCCCGCTTCATGTTGCAGAAAGTGCTGGCGACCGGCGGACTGTCCGCCGCCGGGGCAACTTTTGCACGCTTCTTCTACTCCGCCCCGATCGTCTGGCTCGCCGCGTTCCTGATCCTGCCGGACTGGCCTGACATGGGGCCGAAGTTCTGGCCATATGCCATCGCCGGGGGGATCAGTCAGATCATGGCGACGGTCTGCGTCGTGCTGCTGTTCCAGACGCGCAACTTCGCCGTCGGCATCACGCTCAAGAAGAC
Source organism: Primorskyibacter flagellatus (assembly GCF_014638275.1). Taxonomy (GTDB): domain Bacteria; phylum Pseudomonadota; class Alphaproteobacteria; order Rhodobacterales; family Rhodobacteraceae; genus Pseudooceanicola; species Pseudooceanicola flagellatus_A. The sequence goes on along the minus strand of NZ_BMFJ01000001.1, from coordinate 1,765,415 downwards.
CGAGGTGCTGCTGACCGTGCTTGTCGGCATCGTCATCCTGGGAGAGGGCGTGTCCTGGACCGCCTTCGCCGCCATGGTGCTGGGCGTCGCCGGGGTGCTGCTGCTGTCGGACCCGCCGAAGGTCGAGGGGCAGGGGCTGCTTGGCCTGCTGAAAAGCCGTGCGGTCGTGCTTGGCCTCACCTCCGGCATCTTTTTCGGGATCTCGGCAGTTACCTATCGCGGCGCCTCACTCGAAGTATCCGCGGATCCTGCCATCCGCGCGCTGGCAACGCTGGCCTGCGTGCTGCTCGTACAGGTCGTCGCGCTCGGCACCTGGCTGCTGATCCGCGAACCGGGAGAGATCCCGCGCGTCGCCCGTGCCTGGAAACGCGCGGTCTGGATCGGCCTGACCTCGCTTGGCGGCAGCTACTGCTGGTTCGTCGCCTTCACGCTGGAAAACGCGGGCTACGTCTTTGCGGTCGGGCAGGTCGAGGTGATCCTCTCCCTGCTCGCCTCCGTCTTCTTCTTTCACGAAACCATCAGCCGGAAAGAGGCGGTCGGAATCGCGCTCATCACCGTGTCTGTCGCCGCGCTGATCGCGGTGACCTAGTCGTCGCGCCCCCGGGCATCGACCAGCCCGCGCAGCCGCATGAAGGCGCGGTTTTCGTTGTTGTTGGCGAAGAACGGGACAGAGGCCGGCGGGCGCGGATCGGCAGCGCGTTGCTGCACCTCGGCCAGCACGACCTCCGTGATGAAGGGCAGGTCGAAGCTGCGCGCCTCCTCCAGCGGGATCCACTGCAGCGCCGACAGTTCGTCACAGGCCGCGCCGAAATCGTCGAGGTCCGACACCACGGATTCATCCGCATCCACCACGAAGAACCGCGCATCGAAGCGGCGCGGACGGCCCGGCGGGGTGATCGCGCGGAACACGAACCGCAAGGCGGAGGCATCGGGTACGTGACCCGTCGCGGCAAACGTCTCCCAGTCCGGTGGCGGAGTCATGTCCCAGGTGCCGGGACGGCCAAGGATCAGCCCGGTCTCTTCCCACAGCTCCCGGATCGCGGCGACGCCAAGCGCGTGGACCAGGTCGCCGGTGGATTCCTCGGCCAGGCGCGACGCGCAGGGATCCGGAATCGCGCCTGCCAGCGGCACGTCCGCGTCGCCCGGATCGACCGCGCCGCCGGGAAACACCACCTTGTTCGGCATGAACACCGCGCCGGCGCCGCGCTGCCCCATCAGGACCTTGGGCGCCGTCGCCCGGTCGCGCAGGGCGATCACGGTAGCGGCATTGCGGATCTGCGACTTGTCGACCGCAGGCGCGGCGGATTCCATGGTCATTCGGTTCGGTCCTCCCTCTGGCGCGGAACGGCGCCGGGGGAGCTATCGCCGGGCCCCGAACCCGTGCATGCGCCGGGCCCACTGAAACCCGACCAGCGCCCCCTTCAGTCTGGGCAGAAGGTAAAGCGACAAGGCGATGGTGCCAATAGCGAAACCGGTGAACAGCACCAGCGGTTCGGGCTGCCACTGGAAGAAGACGAACCCCAGCATCGGCGCCATCAGATGCCCGACGATCAGGATCGTCAGGTAGGCCGGACCGTCGTCGGCGCGGTGATGGTGAAATTCCTCACGGCAGACGGGGCAATGGTCGCGCACCTTGAGATAGCCCTTGAGCATCGGCCCGGACCCGCAGTTCGGGCATTTGCCCCGGAAGCCGCGCCAGAGCGCATTCCAGGTCTCTCTCTCCGCGTCGCTGGCCGGGGCGACAGGAGGTTCGGTCATCAGCTGCATCTCCGGTTCCGCTTGATGGTGTCTGTTTCCCGATAACGTGGACTGCGGGACGCGCGGGCGAAAGGGGACGGAATGTCCTTGCGGCGGGATGTCGCGCGAACCGGCGAAAAAATCTTGCCACCCGGCGACGGAAATCCGGAACCGGCCCGTAACAGTCTCCAGAAGGCTCACACACACACCGCCTTCGATCTGGCAGTCAACAAGACGGAGACCTCACGATGAAACGCACGACAGCCCTTACCGCCGCCCTGATCGCGGCGCTTGGCGCCACCGCCCTGCCGGCCGCGGCACAGGACCGGGGCGACGGCCCGCGCGGGCCGCGTGGCCCTATGTTCAACTTCGAAGAGATGGACACCAACGGCGACGGCAAGCTCACCCAGGAGGAGATCGAGGCGCACGCCGCCGCGAAATTCGCCGAAGCCGATACAGACGGAGACGGCGCCCTCTCCGCCGAAGAGATGATCGCCCGCATGGAAACGCAGCGCGCAGAACGCATGAAGCGCGGCGCGGAGCGGATGATCGAACGCCGCGACACCAACGACGACGGCAAGCTGTCGGCCGAGGAGATGATGCCGAAGAACCGCGGCGAGATGTTTGCCCGCATGGACCTGGACGAGGACGGATCGGTCACGAAGACCGAGATGGATCTTGCCCGGAAAGCCATGCGCGAACACCGTGGCGGCCATGACGGAGACCACGGAAAGCGCTGGATGAAGCGCGACAAATCCGAGTGATGCGCCCCGCCCTCCGGCCTGATCGCCGGGGGGCGAACGGGCAGGATGGACTGCCATGATGCAAAAGGTTACGCCGGCCGGACATGACGGACATGCCCTTCGACGATCTGACGCTTCTGGACGACGATGCCCTGCTGCTGCTCTATTCGGCCGGGGATCCCGCGGCTGCGCGGATTCTCACGGAACGGTTGGCGCCGCGCGTGCATGCCCATGCCTGGCGGCTTCTTGGCGATGCGGCCGAAGCCGAGGACGTGACGCAGGAGGCGCTGCTCCGGCTCTGGAAGATCGCGCCGGACTGGCGGCAGGGGGAGGCCAAGGTGACCACCTGGCTTTACCGCGTGACCGCCAATCTCGCCACCGACCGGCTGCGGCGGGGAAGGGGACGCGGGGTGGCGCTGGACGCTATTCCGGAGCCGGAGGACGGCCAGCCCTCCGCCGAAGCCCGGATGCAGGAGGCCGACCGCGCGGCGGCTTTGCAGGAGGCACTGGCCACCCTGCCGGATCGGCAGCGGCAGGCCGTGGTCCTGAGGCATCTGGACGGGCTGGCCAACCCGGACATTGCCGCGATCATGGACCTTGGCGTCGAAGCGGTGGAAAGTCTGGTGGCGCGTGGCAAGCGCGGACTGGCCGCCGCCCTGTCGGGGATGAAGGAAAGCCTGGGGTACAACGATGACTGATCACGACCGCAAACCGGACGACCTGGATATCTATTTCGACGCGGCCCGCTCTGCGGCCCCGGCGCTCTCCCCCGCCGCGCTCGACCGCATGACCGCCCAGGCCCTTGCGGTGCAGAAGGAATTTGCCGCGCCGCCCGTTGCGCGCCGCGCGCCCCGGCGTGGCCTGCTGGGGCAGTTGCTCGCCACCCTTGGCGGCTGGCCGGCGGTTGCCGGATTGGCGACTGCCGGGGTGGCGGGCATCTGGATCGGCGCGACCCCGCCCGCGATGCTGATCAACATTGCCGTGGATGTCGGCGCGGTCTCCGACACCGCCGAAGACGACCTGTACCTCGTGGACACGCAGCCCGCCTACGTGCTGTCCCTTGACCTGACGGAGGGTTCATGACCCAGACCCCGGATAACATGGCACCGGACAAATCCGCTTCGGCGCGCACGCCGCTCTGGCTCCGGATCACCTTCTTCCTGTCGCTGGCGCTGAACCTGCTCGTCGCCGGGCTGGTGATCGGGCATATGATGGGCGACGGGCCGGACCGCCGGGTGCCGCGTGTCGACCGCATGGGCGGGCCGATGACCTTCGCGCTGAGCCACGAGGACCGGCGCGCCATCGGCGACGCGCTGCGGAAGGAGTATCGCGAGAACGGCCGCCCGCGCGGCGACCGCGATGCCCAGTACCGCGCCTTCATATCGGCCCTGCGCTCCGACCCCTACGACGCCGGGCAGCTGGCGGACCTGCTCACCGCTCAGCGCAAGGACGCGGAGGAGCGGATCGCCCTTGGTCATCGCCTGCTGCTGGAGCGTATATCGGCCATGTCCGCACCCGACCGCGCCGCCTTTGCCGACCGTCTGGAAGAGGGCCTGAACCGCCGGAACGACCGCGACCGCCCGGACCATGACCGCCCGGAACGGGATGGGGAAGGGAAAGACTGATCCGCGCCTCTCCGGTTCCGGACCATTGGGACCGATGTGACGACCTCAAACAGGACAGTGCTTGCAGTCCCCGGTCGCGGAACTTTCCGCCGGGACATGGCAGAACCTGCAGCGGAGCGGCCTCAACGTCCAAGTTACAACGCCTGCCGCCGCGCCGGCGGCGGCGCGACGGACACCAGCCCCGGATCGCTGACAACCCTGTTCCGCCCGCTTGCCTTCGCTCGGTAGAGCGCCCGGTCCGCCCGGGCCATCACCAGCGCCGTGTCCTCCGACAGGCTGGCGCGCGCGGGCATTCGGGTCGGATCGCACACTGCCACGCCAAGCGACAGCGTCACCCGCAAACCGGCGGGCACCGTGGTTGCCGGAATGACCGCCTCTGCCACCGCGTGACGAATATCCTCTGCCAGGACCGAGGCGGCGGTCCGGTTGCAGTCCGGCACTGCGATCAGGAATTCCTCCCCCCCGATACGGGAGGCAAAGCCGGTGCCGGGCGTCTGCCGGCGAAACTCCTCCGCCACGGCGGTCAGCACAGCATCGCCTGCGAGGTGGCCGTGCGTGTCGTTGACCCATTTGAACCGGTCGAGATCCGCCATGATCAGCGCCGCCGGCCGCCCGCTCTCCCGCGCCTGACGCATGAACGTGTCGATGCGGGGCAGGGCGTAACGCCGGTTGAACAGCCCGGTCAGCGGATCCGTCATCGCCGAGGTCAGGCCGTTCCTGAGACGCGCGTGCAGCCGGTCGATCTCGAGCTTCCGGTCAATGTGCAGGGCAACCCGCGCCGTCGCTTCCGGTGGATCGAAGGGCAGGGCGAGCAGCCCGCTGGCCCCAAGTTGCAGCGCCCTCGCACCCAGCCCCGGCGCCGCCATGCCGCGCGCGACGATGATCTGCGGGGCCCGCCCGCCCGCGCGCCGCGACAGCTTTGCCGTGGCCCGGAGCGTGCCGTCGATCCCCAGCCCGTCGGCATCCAGGATCACCACGTCCGGTTCCTCGCCGCCGCCTGTTCCGGTCCCGTCCGCGATCCCCTCGCAGGTGAAGACGCGGGCCGACAGCCGCCCGGGAAGCATCCGGCCAAGCTGGGTCGCCCAGTCCTGCGCCTCCCCCCGGTTGGAAACGATGTCGACGCGCGTCCGACGGGCAAAGGGCACCACCGGTTCAGCCAGCCCCTGTGCCCGTGGCCCGGCCTCGCGCAGCGCCAGTTCGGCGACCCGCGACTTGTAGTCGAGGAGGCTGTGCAGCCGCGCCAGCACTTCCTCGTCGCGGCAGGATCGGGACATGACGTCGTCGGCCCCTGCATCGATCAGCAGCGCCGCGCGCGCCGGATCGGCGCGGTCGGTGATGACGATGCGCAGCGCTTCGCCCGCAACCGGATCCGCCCGGAGCCTGGAACAGAGCGCCACCGCTCCGTCGCCTGCGATCCGGTCCGAGATGATGACCGCGCCGGGCCGTTCCGACCGCGCGACCTGCAGCACCCGCGACCCGTGATCGACCTGGAGGATGTCGTAATACGCCCCGCCGAACAGCGCCGTCAGCATCAGCCGGCTGGCGAACCTGTCATCCGCAATCAGAATCCGTCCTGGCATACCCCTCGGGTCCTCCGGTCGCTTGCCTGCCGGAGAGTTTTCGCCAAAGTGGTTAACAAAGTGTTTCCCGGAGCGTCGTGGCCTCCCGCATCGGCGGTTTCCCACCACTCCCGGTCCGGGCAGGACGGAAAGGACCCGAGATGACTCCGCAGACAGCCGAAACCGTGGCGCTGACCTGCCTGACCTGGCTGGTGGCGAATGACGATCTGCGCGGCGTCTTCATGGGCGCGAGCGGCCTGTCCGAACAGGACCTCAGGACCCGCGCGGCAGAACCCGACCTGCTGGCCTCCGTGCTCGATTTCATCCTGAACGACGATGCCTGGGTCGTGGCCTGCTGCGATGCGAACGGTCTGGCCTATGATCAGCCAATGCTGGCCCGTGCCGCGCTGCCCGGCGGCCAGCAGGTGCACTGGACCTGATCAGATCGACTGAAGCTCGGCCGGGGTGCCTTCGATCAGCACGGCGAGCAGACGGGTCAGTTCCGCCTGTTCCTCCTGCGTCAGAAGTTCCCGCAGCAGCCGCCCGTTCTCACGCGCGAAAGGCGTGCCCTTCAGCAGCACCCTTTCGCCCTTTTCGGTCAGCACGATCTGCCGGGTGCGCCGGTCCTCCGTTCCCGAATGGCGCGCCAGCAGGCCGTCCGATTCCATGCTGCGCAGCGCCCGCGAGGTCGCCGTGCGGTCGATCCCGACAAAGGCCGCGATGTCCGAGGGCTGGGTCATCCCCTCGTTGCCGACGGCCAGAAGGATACACCATGTGGTGCGGGTCAGCCCGATCAGCCGCAGTTTCTCGTCCAGCCGCCGCTCCTGCCGCCGGGCGGCAAGGGTGAGGTTGTAGCCAAGCGATTCGTGCAGGCGATAGGGTGTGGATGGGGAAGAGGCAGGAGAGGAAGGCGTGTCGGTCATGCGCCGACAGGGCCGCAGCCCGACGCCCTTGTCAAGCGGGCGGCGGGCCGCGATGGTGCGGCCGAACGCAGCGGGGCGTTTGCCAGTATCGAAGGCGCGCATTCGGCAGGCGATGGCAGGCCGGGATATGGTGAAGGCGGGGGCGGGGGCGGATGGAACTGCAGGGGCTACTCTTCGACAAGGACGGCACGCTGTTCGACTTCGGCGCGACGTGGAACGCCTGGGCCGGGGCGTTGATCCGCGACCTGTCCGAAGGCGACCCGGAACTGGCGGAACGCATCGCGGAGGCCGTCCATTTCGACCTTTTCGCCGGGGCTTTCCGACCGACCAGCCCGATTATCGCCGGCACCAACCGGGAGGCCGCCATATGTTTCGCCCGCGCCCTGCCGCATATTCCCGTCGATGACCTGGAAACGCTGCTCGCCACCCGTGCCGCCCGCGCGCCGCTGCAGCCGCCTGTGCCCCTTGTCCCGCTGCTCGATACGCTCGCGGGCCGGGGTCTGCGCCTTGGCGTGATGACCAACGATGCCGAGTCGGTCGCCCGCCAGCACCTCGAAAAGGCCGGCGTTCTGGACCGCTTCACCTTTGTCGCCGGCTTCGACAGCGGCCACGGCGCCAAACCGTCGCCAGCGCCTCTGCTCGCCTTTGCGGAGGCCGAGGGGATCGAGCCCGCGCGCGTGGCCATGATCGGCGACAGCACCCATGACCTGATCGCGGGGCGCGCGGCAGGTATGGTAACGGTTGCGGTCCTGTCCGGGCCCGCCAGGACGGCGGAACTTGCCCCCCATGCCGACGTCGTGCTGCCGCATATCGGCCACCTGCCGGACTGGCTGCCGGAGGCCGTGACCTCACTGCGCGGGTAAATTTCGCCCGCTGGCCCGTTTGCGACGGCATCTGTCGTGAACGGACCAGCCGATGCGCCGCCTGCGTCCTTTTCTGGGCCGGACGGAGGGCCCGGACATGACGACCGATCTGATGAAGCGCAAACGCGGTGGCGGCCGGGCGGGCCATGCGAAACGGCGTGGTCCGGCGGTCATCAACCAGGCGCCCTGGTGCGTGCCGGTGAACCCCGACCGCCCGACTGAACCCATGCCGATGGAAGGGGGTGGAGGCGATCCATGACACCGCCATGCGCGTGCTGGAGGAGATCGGCGTCGCCTTCCTCAACCCCGAGGCCGTCGCGATCCTCAAACACGCCGGTTGCCGCGTGGACGGAGAGATCGTCTACATGGGCCGCGACTTTGTCATGGAGATGCTGTCCCACGCGCCCGAGCAGTGGACGATCACCCCCCGCAACCCCGACCGCAAGATCACCGTGGGCGGTAACCATATCCTCTTCGGCAACGTCTCTTCTCCGCCGAACTACTGGGACATGGAGATCGACCGGAAGATCCCGGGCACCCGCCAGTATTACGCGAACTTCCTGCGGCTGTCCCAGTACTACAACTGTATCCACTTCATCGGCGGCTATTCCGTCGAACCCGTGGACCTGCACCCCTCGACCCGGCACCTCGACGCGCTGTTCGACAAGCTGACACTGACCGACAAGGCCCCGCATGCCTATTCGCTCGGCCCCGAACGGATCGAGGACGGGATGGAGATGGTGCGCATCGCCGCCGGGATCAGCCACGAGGAATTCGACGCAACCCCGCGGATGTTCACCAACATCAACTCCACCTCTCCGCTGAAACACGACTGGCCGATGCTGGACGGCTGGATGCGCATGGCGCGGCGGGGGCAGGGGCTGCTGGTGTCGCCCTTCACCTTGGCGGGTGCGATGGCACCCGTCACCATGGTTGGTGCGGTCGCGCAGTCGCTGGCAGAGGGCCTGTCGGCCATCGCGCTGGCGCAGTACATCAATCCCGGCGTGCCCTGCGCCTTCGGCACCTTCACCTCCAACGTCGACATGAAGACCGGCGCCCCCGCCTTCGGCACGCCGGAATACATGCGCGCGACCCAGATCACCGGGCAGATGTGCCGCTACTACAAGCTGCCGATGCGCTCTTCCGGGGCCTGCGCCGCCAACGTGCCGGACGGTCAGGCGATGTGGGAGACTTCAAACAGCCTCTGGGCCGGGGTGCAGTCGGGCAGTCACATCATCTACCACGCCGCCGGATGGCTTGAGGGCGGACTGATCGCATCCCCCGAGAAATTCGTGATGGACTGCGAGGTCCTGTCGCAGATCCTGCGTTATTTCGAACCCGTGCTCTGGCGCACCGACCCCGGCGACCTTGCCTACGAGGCGATGGATGAGGTGCGCCACAACGGCCACTTCTTCGGCATCCAGCATACGCAGGACCGCTACGAAACCGCGTTCTGGCAGCCCTCCCTCTCGGACTGGAAGAACTTCGAAGGCTGGCAGGCGCAGGGCGGGGTCTGGACGGCGGAGCGCGCGCATCTGCTCTACAAGCGTATCCTCGAGGATTACGAGGAACCTCCGATGGACCCGGACATCCGGGCCGAACTGACGGAATTCGTCGAACGCCGCCGGGCCGAGGGCGGGGCCCCGACCGATTTCTGATACCGTAGTACGCCTTTCCTCCCGATCTTCGGCCCTTGTTAAGGCCCCTGAGTCATAGTGGAGCGGCCGGGACGGACCGGCAACGCAACGCAGGGCCGGGGAACGGGGCAGGTGGCAACACACGGGCTGATGCTCAGGGCAGTACAATGCTTCATGCGCGACACCTACGGCCCGCGGGCCTGGGCCTCTGTCATCGCGCGCAGCCGCCAGGGTGTTTCCGATTTCGAGGCGATGCTGAACTATGACGATGCGCTGGCCGACGCGCTGCTAACGGCGATCAGCGCCGAACTGGGCAAGCCGCTCGCAGTGATCCTCGAAGACATCGGGACCTACCTTGTCTCCGACCCGAACGTCGAAGCCCTGCGCCGCCTGCTGCGCTTTGCCGGCATCAGCTACGAGGACTTTCTTCTGTCGCTCGAGGATCTGCCGGGCCGTGCAAGGCTTGCTGTATCCGACCTGATCCTGCCCCGCCTCGACCTGCGGGCGGTGGCGGACGGATGCTACGTCCTGCGCGTCTCCGGCGGTCCGGCGGGGTTCGGGCATGTGATGGTCGGCATCCTGCGCGCGATGGCGGACGATTACGGTGCGCTGGTCATGCTGGACCACCACGGCACCCGCAAGCGGGCGGAGGAGATCGGGATCACCATGGTAGAGGCAGCCTATGCCTCCGGCCGCGTCTTCGACCTCGGCGCGGCGGTGGAATGACCGGGGGTGCGACCGACGGCGTCACGGCAGCACCGGACTTTCCCCCGGGCCTGGACGCGATCTGTCCGATGCACCTGCTGCTCGACGATCAGGGCCGTATCACCCACGCCGGTCCGACGCTGCAGAAACTGCGCCCGCACAGGCCCATGCCTGGGCTCGGTTTCCTGGATCTGTTCCGCATGGTTCATCCGCGCAACATACACGGAATACAGGACCTGCGCGCCGCGACGGGGGATCGCGCGCGGATGCGCCTGCGGTTCCGCGATCCGCCCCATACGGACCTCCTGGGCGTGCTGGTGCCGCACGGGCAGGGCGGGGCGCTGGTAAACCTCGGCTTCGGCCTCTCCCTGCTTGAGGCGCTGCGCGACTATTCCCTGACCAACACCGATTTCGCCGCCACCGACCCGACGATGGAAATGCTTTTCTTGGTTGAAGCCAAGTCCGCAGCGATGGAAGCATCGCGCAAGCTGACACACCAGCTCGACCTTGCCCGCGTCGCGGCTGAGGAGCAGGCCTATACGGACACGCTGACCGGGCTGGGCAACCGGCGGGCGTTGGACCAGATGCTGCGGCGGATGATCGAATCCGGGCAGGAATTCGCGCTGATGCACCTGGACCTCGACTTCTTCAAGGCGGTGAACGACACGCTTGGCCATGCGGCGGGCGATCACGTGCTGGAACAGGCCGCCCGCATCATGACGGAGGAAACCCGGGCGGAAGATGTCGTCACCCGCGTCGGCGGCGACGAATTCGTGCTGCTCTTCCACAATCTCTGCCACCGTCCGGGGATCGAGGATATCGCGCAGCGCATGATCCGCCGGCTTGGTCAGCCGATGCCATGGCAGGGGGAAACCTGTCGCGTCTCCGCCTCTCTCGGCACCACGCTCTCCACCGATTATCAGTCGCCAACGGCGGAGCAGATGCTGTCCGACGCCGACGCGGCGCTTTACGCGGCAAAGCGCGCAGGACGGTCTCAGCACCGGTTCCATGTCGCGGGCGGGCATGTCTCGGGCGGCCCGATCCTGGGGCAATAGCCGCCAAGACAACCGCCGCGCACAGATTTTGGGCGCGACACGCGGGCCGCTTGCCGATCTTCGTGACACCATGTATCCGCCGCTTGTCCCCCGCCGCGCGACATGGAGCAGTGCTGAGACATGAGCGGAAAACTCTCCATCGTGGTGGTCGAGGAAGACCGGGACCGGGCCATCGGCATCGTCAACGCCCTGATGGACAGCGGCGATCACGAGGTGCATGTGATCGGCAGCCCGATCGGACTTGCCCGCAAGATTGCCGCCTTCGCGCCCGACGTGGTGCTGATCGACATCGACAACCCGACCCGCGACATGCTCGAGGAACTGACCCTCGCCTCCGGCCCGCTCGACCGACCCGTGGCCATGTTCGTCTCGGGCGACAGCGAGGGTCTGGCGCAGACGGCGGTGGAAGCCGGGGTGTCGGCCTATGTCGTCAACGGGCTGAACCCCGACCGCGTCAAGCCGGTGATCGACACGGCCATCGCCCGCTTCCGCATGTTCCGCCAGATGCGGACCGAACTTGCCGAAACCCGCCGCGCGCTTGAGGAACGCAAGGTCATCGACCGCGCAAAGGGTCTGCTGATGAAGGCCAAGGGCATCGACGAAGACGCCGCCTATGCCTTGTTGCGCAAGACCGCGATGGATCAGGGCCGTCGCGTCGCCGAGGTGGCGGAGGCGCTGGTCACCGCCTCGGGGCTGCTCAGATGAAGCTGGTCTCTTTCCCGGTCGCCTACATGCCGCTGGTCGACGCGGCCCCGCTGATCGTCGCGCAGGAGATGGGGTTCGCCGCGGCCGAGGGGCTGGACCTCGACCTGATCGCCGCGCCGTCCTGGTCCTCTGTCCGCGACATGCTGGCCTTCGGACGTGTCGACGCGGCGCACCTTCTGTCCCCGGTGCCGATCGCAATGGGCCTTGGCCTCGGCGGTGTGACCACCAGGCTGTCCGCGGTCTCCGTCCTGTCGGTCAATGGCAATATCATCGGCGTCGGGTTAGAGCTTGAGTCCCGCCTGCGGGCGCATGGTTATGGCTTCGACTTCGCCGATCCGGTCGCCGCCGCCGCAGCGCTGGCCGCCGTCGCGGGCGACCGGATCACCTTCGGCGCCCCGTTCCCCTTTTCCATGCACGCCGAACTGCTGCGCTACTGGTTTTCCCGCACCGCGCTGAAGGACATCCGGATCGACATCCGCACCGTCCCCCCGCCGCTGATGGCCGAGGCGCTGGCCGAGGGCGACGTCGATGCCTTCAGCGTAGGCGAACCCTGGGGATCGGTTGCCGTGGACCGCGGGGCCGGGGCGCTGATCCTGCCGGGCAAGGCGATCTGGTCCTTCTCGCCCGAAAAGGTGCTGGCCGTGCGCACGGTCTGGGCGGAAACCGAACCGCTGCTGCTGCGCCGCCTGATGCAGGCGGTCTGGCGCGCCGGGCGCTGGCTGGCCCAGCCCGACAGCCGCACCACCGCGGCCGAGATCCTCGCCCGGCCCGCCTGGCTCGGCGTGCCTGCCGAACTGATCGACCGGGCGCTCAGCGGGCGGTTCACCATCTCGGGCCGCGCCGAACAGCGCGAGACGCCGGGTTTTGTCGAATTCCATCGCGGCGCCGCCAACTTCCCCTGGCGCAGTCAGGCCCGGTGGATCGCCGACCGCATGGCCCGCACCAATGGGCTGGATCCGCAGGACGCGCAGCAGGCCGCCGGAGGCGTCTTCCGCAGCGACCTGTACCGCCAGCACATGCGCGGCACCGGAGCGGAACTGCCTGGTGCTTCGGAAAAGCTGGAGGGGTCGATTCCCCACCAGACCGCCGTCCCTTCGCAACAGGGGCGGCTGATCTTGGAACCCGATCTGTTCTTCGACGGCACGGTTTTTGACCCGAGCGCCCGGAAGTGATGAAATTTAGCGCAACTTTCCGGCTTTGGACGCTGCGGCGCGGCTAAAAACGCAAATCACCCGGATTTTTTCTTTCTTCAGTGTCCGGCAGCGGGCATTAACACTGCATCGCTCTGCAATGGCGCAGATCGTACCGAATTCTCCCGATGACTGGGAAATCCCTGAGCAAAGCCGCTCGCGCACCGCTGTCTCACAGCGGCATGTGCAGCGGCTTTTTCTGTGTTTGCCCGGTCGACCCCTTCCAGCCGGGCCAAAGGAGACCAACGATGAAACAGACCTTTGCCTTCCTTGCCCTGACCACCGCCTTGGTCAGCCCGGCCCATGCCGAGATGCTGGAGCTGGAGAAGGACCAGCTGACCTTCGGCTTCATCAAGCTGACCGACATGGCCCCGCTCGCCGTGGCTTACGAACGCGGCTACTTCCTCGACGAAGGTCTTTTCGTCACGCTGGAGGCTCAGGCCAACTGGAAGGTCCTGCTCGACGGCGTGATCGACGGCAAACTGGACGGCGCGCACATGCTCGCAGGTCAGCCGCTCGCCGCCACCATCGGCTACGGTACTGAGGCGCATATCGTCACTCCTTTCTCCATGGACCTGAACGGCAACGGCATCACCGTGTCCAACGAGGTCTGGGAAAAGATGCTGCCCCACGTCGCCAAGATGGACGACGGCCGTCCGCAGCACCCGATCTCCGCCGCGGCCCTCGCCCCCGTGGTCGAGGAGTTCCGGGCCGAGGGCAAGCCCTTCAACATGGGCATGGTTTTTCCGGTCTCCACCCACAACTACGAACTGCGCTACTGGCTGGCTGCCGGTGGTCTGAACCCCGGCTACTACAGCCCGGAAAACGTCACCGGCCAGATCAACGCCGATGTCTTCCTTTCGGTCACGCCGCCGCCCCAGATGCCCGCCACGCTCGAGGCCGGCACGATCAATGGCTACTGCGTCGGTGAGCCCTGGAACCAGCAGGCGGTCTTCAAGGGCATCGGCGTTCCGGTCATCACCGACTACCAGCTCTGGAAGAACAACCCGGAAAAGGTCTTCGGCATCACCGCGGAATTCGCGCAGGAATACCCGAACACCACCCTTGCCGTGACCAAGGCGCTGATCCGCGCCGCCATCTGGCTGGACGAGAACGACAACGCCAACCGCCAGGAAGCGGTCGAGATCCTGTCGCGCCCCGAATATGTCGGCGCGGATGCCGAGGTGATCGCCAACTCCATGACCGGCTTCTTCGAATTCGAAAAGGGCGACAAGCGGGACATCCCCGACTTCAACACCTTCTTCCGCCACAACGCGACCTATCCCTTCTATTCGGACGCCGTCTGGTACCTGACTCAGATGCGCCGCTGGGGCCAGATCGCCGAGGCGAAGGATGACGCCTGGTATGACGAGACCGCGAAGAAGGTCTACCGCCCGGACATCTATCTCGCCGCCGCCAAGATTCTGGTCGAGGAAGGCAACGCGAATGAGGCCGACTTCCCCTGGGACAGCGACGGCTACAAGGCGCCGACCCCGGCCGCCGACATCATCGACGGCATTCCCTACGACGGTAAGGCCCCGAACGCCTATCTCGATAGCCTGCCGATCGGGCTGAAGGGCGCGCAGACTGTCGAAGGCAGCGAAGTCAAGGGCTGACGCATCTCACCCCACCCCTCTGCCCCGCGGGGGAGAGGGCCTCGCACTGAACACGAACGCTTTCACCTTCGCCCGGCAAGGGCACTGGCGGCCACGCTGCCGCCCCCTCTCCCCCCGGATGAGAGGGCCGGGGTGAGGGGCCTGAACCGCTTAGGAGCAACCGAATGACCACCGTCGACCCGAATTTCGCCGCCTCTGCCGACCGCGAAGCGCGTCGCGCGCGGCTCTTCACCCGGATCAATGCCGCCGACAAATGGCTGCAGGTCCTGGGCCTTCCCTGGGTGACGCCCCTCGTCAAGGCCGCCGCCGGTGACAACCCCCGCACCCAGATGAAAGAGGTCTGGCGCCTGCTTGCCGTGCCGCTGATCGCCATCGCCATTTTCCTGATGCTCTGGGCCTCGCTGGCCCCGCGCGTGCAGACATCTCTCGGTGCCGTACCCGGCCCGGCCGAGGTCTGGACGGAGATGGAGAACCTGCACCGGGACGCCATCGCCAAGGGCGAGAAACGCGCCAAGTTCGACGCCATGGTCGCGCAGCGCAACCAGAAGCTGATCGACGCCGGCCGCGCGGACGAGGTCAAGACTGTCGCCTACACCGGCGCGCCGAGCTACTACGAACAGATCTGGACCTCCATCAAGACGGTTTTCTTCGGCTTCGTGATCGCCACCGCCGTCGCGGTCCCGCTTGGCATCGCCGCGGGTCTGTCGCAGACCGCCAACGCCGCGCTGAACCCGCTGATCCAGATCTTCAAGCCGGTCAGCCCGCTGGCCTGGCTGCCGATCGTGACCATGGTCGTGTCTGCCGTCTACGTCACCAACGACGGCTGGTTCGCCAAGTCCTTCCTGATCTCCGCGATCACCGTCACGCTCTGCTCCCTCTGGCCGACGCTCATCAACACCGCGCTTGGCGTGGCCTCTATCGACAAGGATCTCGTCAACGTCTCCAAGGTGCTGAAGATGACCACCTGGACCAAGATCACCCGGCTGGTCCTACCCTCCGCCCTGCCGCTGATCTTCACCGGTCTGCGCCTGTCGCTCGGCGTGGGCTGGATGGTGCTGATCGCCGCCGAGATGCTGGCGCAGAACCCGGGCCTCGGGAAATTCGTCTGGGACGAATTCCAGAACGGCTCCTCCTCCTCGCTCGCGCGGATCATGGTCGCCGTCTTCACCATCGGCATCATCGGCTTCCTGCTCGACCGGGTGATGTTCGCGCTGCAATCGCTCTTCACCTTCTCCAACAACCGCTAACCGGCCCCACGCCGGCCAGGCGGTCGCGCAGAAAGGACACGCCATGTCAGTGATCGAATTCAAATCCGTTTCGAAGTCCTACGGCCAGGGCACCTCCGCGTCCCACGTGCTCAGGGACATCGACCTGAAGGTGGAGGAGGGGGAATTCCTCGTCGTGCTGGGCTTTTCGGGCACCGGGAAGACCACGCTCATCAACCTGATGGCAGGTCTGACCGCGCCGACGAAGGGTGAAGTCGTCTTTCGCGGCAAGCCCGTCGCCGGGCCGGGGCCGGAGCGGGGGGTGATCTTCCAGAACTATTCCCTCATGCCTTGGTTGACCGTGGCCGGCAATGTCGGGCTGGCCGTGGATACCCTCTTCCCCGGCCTGTCCAGGGACGAGCGGGCCGCGAAGGTCGCGCACTACATCGACATGGTTGGCCTGTCCCATGCCACCGCCCGCCGTCCGGCGGAACTGTCGGGCGGGATGCGCCAGCGCGTCAACGTCGCCCGCGCGCTGGCCATGAACCCCGAGGTCCTGCTGCTGGACGAACCGCTCTCCGCGCTCGACGCGCTGACCCGCGCCAACCTGGCGGAGGAGATCGAACGCATCTGGGAAGCCGACCGCAAGACCTGCGTTCTCATCACCAATGACGTGGACGAGGCGATCCTGCTGGCCGACCGGATCATCGCGCTGAACCCCGACGGGTCCCTGGGCGAGGAATTCCGCGTCTCCATGTCCCGCCCGCGCGACCGCTCCGCGATGAACCACGACGACACGTTCAAGGCCCTGCGTGCCCGCGTCACCAACTACCTGATGGACGTCGGCATCGGCGCACGCCCCGAAGGATCGCGCCGCCTGCCGGACATCCGCCCGCAGCACACCCACGACACCGACCCCGCGCTGCCCGCCGCCGTGGCGGACGCCCAGAAGGGACTGATCGACCAGCGCTATCTGAGCTTCGAGAACCTGCACAAGGTCTACCCGACGCCGAAGGGCCCGCTGACCGTGGTGGAGGACTTCAACATCAAGCTCGACCGGGGCGAATTCATCTCGCTCATCGGTCACTCCGGCTGCGGCAAGTCCACCGTGCTGACCATGGTCGCTGGTCTGAACGACATCTCTCAGGGCGTCATCAAGCTCGACGGGTACGACGTGCAGGGCGCCGACCCGGAACGCGCGGTGGTCTTCCAGTCGCCCAACCTCTTCCCCTGGCTGACAGCCCGCGAAAATGTCGCGATCGGTGTCGAAAAGGTTTATCCCCGCGCCTCCCGCGCTGAACGTCAGGATGTTGTGGACTACTACCTCGAACGGGTCGGCCTCGGCGACGCGATGGACAAGTCGGCGGCCGATATGTCGAACGGCATGAAGCAGCGCGTCGGCATCGCGCGCGCCTTCTCCCTGTCCCCGAAACTGCTGCTGCTGGACGAACCCTTCGGCATGCTGGACAGCCTGACGAGATGGGAGCTTCAGGAGGTGCTCATGGAGGTCTGGTCCCGCACCAAGGTCACCGCGATCTGCGTCACCCATGATGTCGACGAGGCGATCCTGCTGGCCGACCGCGTGGTCATGATGACCAACGGACCGCAGGCCACGATCGGCAAGATCGTCGACGTCGACCTGCCGCGCCCGCGCACCCGCAAGGCGCTGCTGGAGCACCCCGATTACTACGCCTACCGCCAGGAGGTTCTCGATTTCCTGGAGGAATACGAGCACGGCGCAAAGCCGAAACCGAAAACCGCCCCCCGGGCGATTGCAGCGGAGTGAGAGGTATGGACGACACGACCATTTCCCGCGTTCAGGACAGCTTCAACCAGGTTGTCCCGATCCGCGAAGCCGCGGCGGAGATCTTCTACGCCGACCTGTTCGAAACCGCACCCGAAGTGCAGCCGCTGTTTGCGAAGACGGACATGAAAGAGCAGGGGATCAAGCTCATGGGCACGCTCGCTGTGGTCGTGAACGGCCTGCGCGATCTGCCCGCGATCCTTCCTGCGGCCGAGGACCTTGCCCGCAAGCATGTCACCTACGGGGTTGAGCCGGAGCACTACGGAGCCGTCGGCGCCTCCCTCATCCGCACGCTTGAGAAGGGCCTGGGTGATGCCTTCACGCCGGACGTCCGCTCCGCCTGGCTCACCGCCTACGGCGCCCTGTCCGGCGCCATGATCTCGGCCGCCTACGGGGAGGAAAAGGCATGACCCGCAACCTCGTCATCATCGGGGCCGGCATGGCCTCGGGCCGGGCGATCGAGCATCTGCTCGACACAGCGCCCGATAACTGGAACATCACCCTGTTCAACGCGGAACCACGGGGCAACTACAACCGCCTCATGCTGTCCCCGGTTCTGGCAGGCGAAAAGACCTACGAACAGATCGTGACCCACGACGACGCCTTCTACACCGACAACGGCATCAACTGCCGGTTCGGGGAAAAGGTGATCGCCGTGGATCGGGCCCGGAAGGTCGTCGTTGGCGAGAAGGGCGAAGTTCCCTATGACAAGCTGGTCTTCGGCACCGGGTCCAACCCCTTCATGATCCCGCTTCCGGGGCACGACCTTCCCGGCGTGATCCCCTACCGCGACCTCGAGGATACAGAACGCATGATGTCCCTCGGCGCGCGCCCCGGTGCGAAGGCCGTGGTGATCGGCGGCGGCCTGCTAGGACTGGAGGCGGCGGCGGGCATGGCGGCGCAGGGCGTCGACGTCACCGTGGTGCACATCATGGGCCACCTGATGGAACGTCAGCTGGACGAAGCGGCCGGCTACCTGCTGAAGAAGTCGCTCGAGGCGAAGGGGATCAAGGTCCTCTGCCGCGCGAATTCCAAGGAGATCCTTGCCGACGATCAGGGCCACGCCCGCGCGCTGCTGCTGGATGACGGCACCGAACTGCCCTGCGACCTGCTGGTCATGGCCGTCGGCATCCGTCCGAACGTGAAGCTGGCGCAGGAAGCCGGGCTGGCGGTCGGCAAGGGCATCCACGTCGACGCGCAGATGGTGACCTCGGACCCGGATATCCTCGCGCTCGGGGAATGCGTGGAATTCGACGGCGCGATCTTTGGCCTCGTCGCCCCGCTTTACGATCAGGCGAAGGTGCTGGCGAGGACGCTGGCGGGCGAGGAGGCGGCATTCGTCAACCGCGAGGTGTCGACCAAGTTGAAGGTGACGGGCTGCGACCTGTTCTCCGCTGGTGATTTTGCCGAAGGGGAGGGGCGCGAGGATATCGTCTTCCGCGATCCGGCCCGGGGCGTTTACAAGCGTCTGGTGATCGAGGGCGACCGCCTGATCGGTGCCGTCATGTACGGCGACACCGCCGATGGCGCATGGTTCTACAGCCTCATCAAGGACGGATCGTCCATCGAGGAGATGCGCGATACGCTGATCTTCGGTCCGGCGGCTCAGGGGGGCGCCTCCGCGGACCCTCTGTCAGCCGTTGCAGCCTTGCCGCCTGATGCGGAGATCTGTGGCTGCAACGGCGTCTGCAAGGGTACTATCGTCGAGGCAATTCAGGGCGGTGCACCCGACCTTGGCGCGGTCAGGGCCAAAACAAAGGCAAGCGCGTCCTGCGGGACATGCACCGGGTTGGTCGAACAACTGCTTCAGGTCACGCTTGGCGACGACTATGCCGCACCGACCGCGCAGCCCATGTGCGGCTGCACCGATCTGACGCATGAGGACGTCCGCCGCCTGATCAAGACCAAGCCCCTGAAATCGCAGGAGGCCGTCTGGCAGGAGCTGGGCTGGAAGACTCGCAACGGCTGCCATTCCTGCCGTCCCGCGGTCAACTTCTACCTGCTCGCCGACTGGCCGCTGGAATACCGCGACGACCCGCAGAGCCGCTTTGTTAACGAACGCAAGCACGCCAACATCCAGAAGGACGGCACCTTCTCCGTCGTGCCGCGCATGTGGGGCGGCGTGACCACCGCCGGTGAACTGCGCGCCATCGCCGACGCGGCGGAGAAATACAATGCAAAGACCGTCAAGGTCACCGGCGGCCAGCGCATCGACCTGCTTGGCATCCGGGGAGAGGACCTGCCCGCGATCTGGGCCGATCTGAACGAGGCGGGGCTTGTGTCCGGCCATGCTTACTCCAAGGGTCTGCGCACGGTGAAGACCTGTGTCGGATCGGATCATTGCCGATTTGGCACGCAGGATTCGACCGGTCTCGGGATCAAGCTGGAAAAGGCGCTCTGGGGATCGTGGACGCCGCACAAGGTCAAGCTGGCCGTGTCCGGTTGCCCGAGGAACTGTGCGGAGGCGACCTGCAAGGACGTGGGCGTGATCTGCGTGGACTCCGGTTATCAGGTCGGCGTCGCCGGGGCGGCGGGCATGGACCTGAAGGAGACCGAGCGGCTGGCCGATGTCCCGACGGAGCAGGAGGCCATCGACCTCACCATCGCCTTCGTCCAGCTCTACCGCGAGAACGCCAAGTACCTCGACCGGCCCTACAAGTGGGTCGCGAAGGTTGGTCTCGACTGGGTGAAGGAGAAGGTTGTCACCGATCGCGAGTCCCGCGCAGCCCTGATCGAACGGTTCGAGCTGTCGCAATCCATCTACCGCAAGGACCCCTGGGCGGAACACGCGGCGAAGCCCGCCGCCTACCAGCCCCTTGCCGACCTGACCCTGGAGGCCGCAGAATGAGCTGGATCGACATCGCATCCGTTGAGGACATCCCCCTGCGCGGCGCCCGCAAGATCCGCACTGCGCTTGGTTGCGTGGCCATCTTCCGGACGGCAGAGGAAGAAGTCTTTGCCGCGTCGGACACGTGCCCGCACAAGGCCGGCCCCCTGTCGGACGGGATCGTGCACGGCCAGCGCATCACCTGCCCTCTGCACAACTGGGTCTTCGACCTCAACACCGGCCAGGCGATCGGAGAGGACGCCGCCATCCCGACTTACCCGGTCAGGATCGAAGCCGGACGCGTGCTGATCGACGCCAGCCGTCTGACAGCCCGGAAGGTCGCGTGATGGACGGGTCGGGTCTGCCGGAAACACGCTCCACCTGCCCTTATTGCGGGGTCGGCTGCGGCGTGCTTCTGCGGCCCGACGGGGCAGGGGGGTTGTCCGTGCGCGGCGATCCCGACCATCCGGCGAACCGCGGACGGCTCTGCTCCAAGGGGTCCGCGCTGGCGGAAACCGTCGGTCTTGGTCACCGCCTGACCGCGCCGCTTGTGAACGGGACAGAAACCCCTTGGGACGACGCCCTGCAACTGGTCGCGGACCGCTTCCGCGCCACCATTGACGAACACGGGCCCGACGCGGCGGCCTTCTACGTCTCCGGCCAGCTGCTGACGGAGGACTACTACGTCGCGAACAAGCTGATGAAGGGTTTCATCGGCTCGGCTAACATCGACACCAACTCCCGCCTTTGCATGGCCTCCACCGTCGCCGGGCACCGCCGCGCTTTCGGCACCGACACCGTGCCGGGCACCTACGAGGATCTGGAGGAGGCGGACCTCGTCGTGCTCGTCGGCTCCAACCTCGCATGGTGCCATCCGGTGCTCTACCAGCGTCTGCTGGCCGCCCGTCAGGCGCGGGGCACGAAGATCGTCGTCATCGACCCCCGCCGCACCGCCACCTGCGACGAAGCCGACCTGCATCTCGCTTTGGCCCCCGGCAGCGACGTCGCCCTGTTCAACCGCCTCTTCTCCGCCATCCACGACAGCGGCGCGGTCGACAGCGCATACCTGACCCATACCGAGGGCTTCGTCCCCACGCTGGAGGCCGCATCGACGACCGACGCCTCCGTCACAGGACTGACCGAGGCGGAGATCGAGGCGTTCACCCGGCTCTGGATCGGCACGGAAAAGGTCGTCACCGTCTTCAGCCAGGGCGTGAACCAGTCGTCGTCAGGCAGCGACAAGGTCAATGCGATCCTCAACTGCCACCTCGCGACGGGCCGGATCGGCAAACCGGGCATGGGGCCTTTCTCCGTCACCGGCCAGCCCAATGCCATGGGGGGGCGCGAGGTCGGCGGGCTGGCGAACATGCTCGCCTGCCACCTCGACCTGGAAAACGCCGATCATCGTACGGCGGTGCGCGATTTCTGGCAGGCCCCGACGGCGCCCGACCGTCCGGGGCTGAAGGCCGTCGACATGTTCCGCGCGGTCGGGGAGGGGCGGATCAAGGCGCTGTGGATCATCCACACCAACCCGGCGGTTACCATGCCCGACGCCGACGCCGTGCGCGCGGCGATCCGTGGATGCGATTTCGTGGTGGTCAGCGACGTGACCGGGCAGACCGACACCGCGCGGCTGGCGCATGTGCTCCTCCCCGCGACCGCCTGGGCGGAGAAGGAGGGCACCGTCACCAACTCCGACCGGACGATCAGCCGGCAGCGTGCGGTACTGCCCGCGCCGGGGCACAGCCGCCCGGACTGGGCAATGCTGGCCGAGGTCGGGCGCCGCATGGGCTGGACCGCTGCCTTCGACTACGAGAGCCCGGCCGAGATCTTCCGCGAATACGCCGCGCTCTCGGGGATTGCCGGGCAGTTCGGCCGGGATTTCGACATCTCCGGCCTTGGCGGGCTGGATGACGACGCTTACGCCACGCTCGCCCCGACCCGCTGGCCCGTCAGTGCCACGCGCGAAGGCGGCCGGTTTTTCGCAGATGGTCAGTTCTACCACCCCGACGGAAAGGCCCGGATGCTACCGGTGACGCATCGCGCCCCCGCCGCCCGCACCGGTCCCCGTTATCCTTTCCGGCTGAACACCGGCCGGTTGCGTGACCAGTGGCACACGATGACGCGCACCGCGCTCAGCGCCCGTCTCTCCGCGCATCTGGCCGAACCCTTCCTCGACATACATCCGGAGGACGCGGCGCGCCTCGGCCTCTCCGCCGCCGATCTGGTAAAGGTCACCAGCCCGACCGGCAGCGCTATCCTGCGTGCCCGCATCACCGACGCGCAGCGCCCCGGCGATGTGTTTGCCCCGATGCACTGGACCGGCGAAACCGCCCCCTCCGCCCGCATCGACACGCTGGTCGCCGCGGTGACGGACCCGGTCTCCGGCCAGCCGGAAAGCAAGGCCGCCGTGGCGGCTGTGACCCGGTTCGACGCCGCATGGTATGGTTTTGCGGTCTCCGCCGCCCCGATGTCACCCGATGCCGATTACTGGGCGCTGGCCCGCACCACCACCGGTTACCGCATGGAACTCGCCGGACGCGCCCCCGTTGACAACTGGGAGACAGCCGCCCGACAATTGTTCCAGGCATCGGAGGCCGAGGCCATGACCGTCATCGACACCGCCCGCGGCACCGCCCGCGTCGCCCTGTTCGATCAGGGCCGCCTGATCGGCGCACTCTTTGTCGCGCCGGAACCCGTGGCGGTGATGCGTGACTACCTCACACAACTGCCCGGCACCGCGGACACCGCCGTTCTTTCGGGGCGTCCGCCGGCCGATCGCCCTGATCCCGGCCCGACGCTTTGCGCCTGCTTCAACGTGGGTGTGAACACCATCGTTCAGGCGGTGGAGGGCGAAGGGCTCGCCACGGTCGAGGCCGTCGGCGCCGCACTGCAGGCCGGGACCAACTGCGGGTCCTGCCGGCCCGAGATCGCCGCCCTTCTGACCCGCATCCGCCAGCGCGAGGCAGCTGAATGACTCTGGCTATCCATGTCCGGACGCTCGGGCGCGGCCCGGGCAGGTCCCGTTCCCTCACGCAGGAGGAGGCGGAGGACGCCATGCGCCTCATGCTCTCGGGTGACGCGGCCCCGCAGGCGGTTGGCGCGTTGCTGATGCTCATGCGCATGAAGGGCGAAACTGCCGAAGAGATAGCCGGCTTCGCCCACGCCGCCCAGTCCGCGATGCCGGAAGTCGCGGGTGTCGCGCTGGACTGGCCCAGCTATGCCGCAGGCCGCACGCGCGGTGCGCCCTGGTTCCTGAACGCCGCCCGGCAGGTGGCCGATGCGGGGCACCCGGTTCTGCTGCACGGCTGGAACGGCGGCGATGACACGGTGCGCGCCGGACTGCCCGCCGCCGGTATCGCCATGGCGAACACAGCGGATCAGGCGACCGAGGTCCTCGCCCGCGACGGCATTGTCTACATGGCGTTGGAAACCGCGCATCCCGCCCTTTACGCCCTGCTGCGCCTGCGCGCGGTGCTTGGCCTGCGCTCCTGCATCAACACGGTCTGCAGAATGCTGAACCCCGGACGTGCAACTGCCAGCGTTCAGGGGGTGTTTCATCCCTCCTACCGGCTGTTGCAGGCGGATGCGGCGCAACTGCTTGGCTGGCGGTCGCTGACAGTCATCAAAGGCGGCGGCGGAGAGTTCGAACGCCACCCCGGCAAGGACATCGCCGCCTTCGGCCTGCGCAATGGTCAGCCTTGGCAGCAGGCTTTCCCCGCACTGAGTGACGAAACCCGCCGACTGAAGGAAGACGCGACCGACGGGGATTTCGAATCCGCCATCGTCGCGGGCACCGCGGATCTGGCCTTTGAAACTCTCGGGCAGCCGCCGCTGGCAGGAGCCGCCGAATGAAAAGCTTTCCGATGTTCATCCGCACCACCGGCCGCCGCGTCGTCATCGTCGGGGGCGGAGAGACGGCGGCACAGAAGGCCCGCCTGATGCTCAAGACCGATGCGGAAATCGTGCTTGTCGCTCCCGACCTCGACGACGAACTCGCCGGGCTGGTGGCGGAGGGGCTGGCGCGGCACGAAACCACGCTCACCGCCGCCTGTTTCGACAACGCCGCCATGGCCTTTGTCGGAACAGGCTGCCCGGGGCTCGACGCCTCGGCGCAGGCGCTGGCCCGCGCGGTGCGCTGCCCGGTCAACGTCGTGGACCGGCCCGAGATGTGTGACATCACGACCCCGGCGCTTGTCGACCGCGACCCGGTGGTGATCGCCATCGGCAGCGAAGGCACCGCCCCCGTCCTGACGCGGGAGATCAAGGTCGCGCTGGAAACCATGCTGGCCCCGCGGCTCGGTGCGCTGGCGGCGCTGGCTGGCAGGCTCCGTCCCGCCGTCGCGCAGTCGATCCCGCAGGATCAGCGCCGCCGCTTCTGGTCCTGGGTCTTCAGGGGCGCGCCCCGCGCCGCATGGGACCGGGGCGGGGAACGCGCCGCAAGCGCCGCGATCAAGCAGGCCGTGCAGGAGGGCAGGGTGCCCGGTGACACCGCCCCCGGCCGCCTGTCGGTTATCGACGTTCCCGAGGGCGGGGCCGACCTGTTGACCCTGCGCGCCGTCCGCCGCCTGCAGGAGGCTGACCTGATCGTCACCGACGCGGGCCTGTCAGCTGAGGTGCTGGAACTCGCCCGCCGTGATGCGCACCGCCTGACCGCGCCTTCCGGTGATGGCTCCGGCGTCTGGCCCGCCGAACGCCGCCTTGCCGCCATCGCGGCCGAAGCGGGCACGGACAGGCAGGTGGTCTGGCTGCGTGCGGGCCCCGGCGCGGCGCTGCCGGAGGAGGTGTCGGGCGTCATGGTCGAACATGTGCCCATGCCCCTGTCCGCGTCGCCGGGGTCCGAATCCGCAAGCCCCTGCGCGGCGACCCTCTAGTCCCACATCGACAGCATCTGCGCACCCACATCGATCCGGTGCACCGGCGCCGGTCTTGTTCCGGCCGGCTGCGGCGGCGACCAGCTTGTCGTCTCGAAATGCCCGAGCATCTCTTTCGGAATGAACCGGGTGCGCATCGCATAGACGTGGCGGTCGCCGTTCCGCGTCTGCTGCGTCACGTAGAACCTGAGCGGCACGCCAAGCGTCAGCCGGTCCTTCGCGCGGGTCATGGCGACGTAGAGCAGGCGGCGCTCCTCCTCGATCTCCTCCGTCGAACCGGTGCCGAGGTCCGAGGGGATGCAGCCGTCCACCGCATTCAGCAGATAAACCGATTTCCACTCCTGCCCCTTGGCGGAATGTATGGTCGACAGGATCAGATAATCCTCGTCCTTCAGCGGCACGCCCGACCGGTCGCTGGTGGCATCCGGCGGGTCGAGCGTCAGCTCCGTCAGGAACTTTTCGCGCGACGGATAGCCCGCCGCGATCTGTTCCAGCTGGAGCAGGTCCGCCCGCCGCGCCTCCGCATCCTCGTGGATCCGGTCAAGTTGCGGGTCGTACCAGGCTCGGATCATGCTGATCTCTTCCGGCCAGCCCGCGCCCGAGGTCATGGCGGCAACGAATCCCGGCCAGTCGGCGGCGGCCCGCGCCGGAGGCGCCACCGCCTCAAGCGCCAGAGCGGGCTGCGGCGACAGGTCCAGCGCGTCGAGGATCCGGCCCGCTGCCACCGGCCCCACGCCCGGCAGCAGGTGCAGCACCCGGAACCCCGCCACGCGGTCACGCGGGTTCTGGGCAAAGCGCAGCATCGCCAGCAGGTCCTTCACATGCGCGGAGTCGAGGAACTTCAGCCCGCCGAATTTTACGAAGGGCACGTTGCGCCGGGTCAGTTCCACCTCCAGCTGGCCGGAATGGCTGGCGGTGCGGAACAGCACGGCCTGGTCCCTGAGCGCGGTGCCGGCCTCGCGGTCCTCAAGCACCCGGTCCACGATGTAACGCGCCTGATCGGCTTCCGTCGCCAGCGTGACGATGCGCGGTTTCTCGGCCGACTCCCGCTCTGTCCAGAGGTCCTTTGTGAACCTCTCCCGCGCCGCCCCGATCACCGCGTTGGCGGCCGTCAGGATCGGCCGGGTGGAGCGGTAGTTCCGGTCCAGCGTAAAAACATCCGCCGCGGGCGCGTAACTGTCGGGAAAGTCGAGGATATTGCGCACCGTCGCCGCCCGGAAGGCGTAGATCGACTGCGCATCATCCCCGACCACCGTAAGCCCGCGCCCGTCCGGCTTCATCGCCCGCAGGATCCGCGCCTGCAGCCGGTTGGTGTCCTGGTATTCGTCTATCAACACATGATCCCACTGGCCCCCGATATGCGCCGCGAAATCGGCATCCGACATCACCTGCGCCCAGGCCAGCAGCAGATCGTCATAGTCCAGCACGTTCTGGTCCCGCTTGGCGCGGACATAGGCCCCGAACAACTGTTTGAGCTCCGCCTCCCAGCTCTGGCACCAGGGAAAATGCGCCTTCAGCGCCTCGGCCAGCGGCTCCTCCGCATTCACGACGCGGGAATAGATCGCAAGACAGGTGCCCTTGGCCGGAAAACGCTGTTCCGTCTTTGAAAATCCCAGCCCATGACGGCAGAGGTTCATCAGGTCGGCGCTGTCTTCCCGGTCGTGGATGGTGAAGTCCGGGCTCAGTCCGATGCCCGCCGCGTGCTCTCGCAGCAGTCGCGCTCCGATGGCGTGGAAGGTCCCGGCCCAGGTCAGCGCCTCTGCCGCGTAGCCCGTGCCCATGGCCTGCGTGGTGATCCGTTCGACCCGCCGCGTCAGTTCCGTCGCGGCACGGCGCGAGAAGGTCATCAGCAGGATGCGCCGTGGATCGGCCCCGTTCACCAGCAGATGTGCCACCCGATGCGCCAGCGTGCTGGTCTTTCCCGACCCGGCCCCCGCGATCACCAGAAGAGGCGGCGGTATGTCCGCGCCGCCCACGCCATGCACCACGGCGGCGCGCTGGTCGGGGTTGAGCTTGTCGAGATAGGTCGCCTGCATGGTCCCGGTTCCCTTGTGACTGGGTGAGGGCACAGGTTAACCGATCCGGAACAATTGGGGAACACGTTCTTCGTTGGTCGCACTCCCGAAAAGCGTAACCCCCTGCAATCCCGCCTTGACCCGAGAGTTGCCGCTGCCCCGCTTGGCCTTTCCGGCGCGATCCACCATGGTTGCGGCGGTCGCCTGTGACCCGCGTCACCGTACGCTGCGCGACCGACCCCGAAGACCCTGACCGGAGCCCCGACAATGACCCATGACCTGCTGATCCGGAACGGCCGGGTGATCGACCCCGAAACCGGCTTTGACCGCGTCTGCGACATCGCCATCGCCGGGGACACCATCGCCGCCATCGGAACCGGGCTTGGTCCGGCCGCCACGGAAATCGATGCGTCGGGATTGGTTGTTGCACCGGGCTTCATCGACCTGCACGCACATGGCCAGTCCGTGGCCGCCGACCGGATGCAGGCTTTCGACGGTGTGACAACGACGCTCGAACTTGAGATCGGCGTGCTGCCCGTCGCCGAATGGTACGAGGCTCAGGCGGGCGAGGCGCGGGTGCTCAATTACGGTGCGGCGGCAGCCTGGGCCTTTGCCCGGCGGGCCGTGTTCGGCGGCTTCTCTCCGGATGGCACGCGCAATGCGCTCAGCCACATGGGCAGTTCCAACGACAACCGGTGGAGTACGGACACTGCCTCTCCCGAACAGACCGCCGAAATCGTCGCGGCGACCCGTCAGGGGCTGGAGGAGGGCGGGATCGGCATCGGAATGCCGAACGGCTACCTTACCGGCGCTGGCATGAAGGAACTGTCGCTGATCTGCGATCTCGCCGCCGAATTCGACCGCCCGACCTATACCCACCTCGCCTATATGGCGAATGTCGATCCCAACTCCTCTGTCGACAGCTATATCCGGCTGATTGGCCTGGCCGGGGCCACGGGCGCGCACATGCACATCTGCCACCTGAACTCCACCAGCCTTCAGGACATCGACCGCGCGGTGGAGGTGATTGCCAAGGCGCAGGCGCAGGGCCTGAAGGTCACAACGGAGGCCTATCCTTACGGCTCCGGATCGACTGTCGTCGCGGCGGGTTTCTTTGCCGATCCGGCATTCCCGGAACGTACGGGCACCGGTTACAATTCCATCGAACTGGTGAAGAACCGGCATCGTTTTGCCGACCGGCCCGACCTTCTGCGTGCCGCGAACGAAGCCCCGACGGACCTTGTCATGTGGCACTACCTGGATGTGGAGGTGAACACGGATCATCGCAGGATGCTGGATCAGTCCGTGACCTATCCCGGCGGGTCCATCGCGTCGGATGCGATGCCCTGGGTGCGGCCGGACGGTTCCATCTACCAGGGCATGGACTGGCCGCTTCCGGAAGATGTTTCGGCGCACCCGCGCTCCTCCGGGACTTTCGCGAAGTTTCTGCGCGATTATGCGCTGGACCGCCCGGTCATCCCGTTGGGCGAGGCGCTGGCGAAATGCACCATCTACCCGGCCCGCGTGATCGGCGACAGCGTTCCCCAGATCGCCCGCAAGGCGCGGCTGCGTGAAGGGTTCGACGCGGACATCGTGGTGTTCGACCCCGAAACCCTCACCGACCGCGCCACCTTTTCCGCGATGAACCGCGCCTCCGAGGGGGTGCGGCACCTGTTCGTTGGCGGCGTCCCGGTCATTCGTGACGGCCTGCTCGACACCGGGGCGGCACCCGGACGGCCCGTGCGATGCCCGCCGCGGTGACCCCTGCGGAGGCGGGCGCGATAAGCGTCCCGGTCGTGGTCGTCACCGGGTTCCTCGGCGCCGGCAAGACGACATTCATCAACGACATGCTCCTTCGCGCGGACGGGCAGAGGATCGCGGCGGTCGTCAACGATTTCGGCAGCATCAACATCGACGCCGCCCTGCTGAGCAATGCGACGGAGGAGGTCATCGGCCTGAAGAACGGCTGCATCTGCTGTTCGCTTCAGGGCGATCTGCTGCGCACCCTTCGCAATGTCCTGGATGGTCGTCCGCCCGATCTCATCGTCATTGAAGCCAGCGGTGTCGCCGATCCCGGCGGTATCGTTCAGGCCCTGATGGACCCTGTGGTCGCGCGGGTGGCCTCGCTCGACGCTGTGGTCTGCATTGCCGACGCCGAGGACCTCCAGGACGGCGAAACCCGCTGGAGCGATCCGCTGTGGCTGGCGCAACTGCGCGGCAGCGACATGATCCAATTGTCCAAGGTCCCGGCGCAGGCGAACCGGGTCAACGCACTTGCCACGCGGCTGGCCACAGTCGCCAGACGGCCCGTCTTCGGAACCGCAGGCGATGTGGTCGAGATCGCCGAACTTGTCGGCGCGGTCCGGACTCGGCCCGTTGCCAGTATCGGCACCACTCCGGCGGACAGGCGCTTTGCTTCGCTGGAATGGAGCTGCGCAGGTGCCATCGACATGCGGGCCTTTCAGGCAGCTATCCAGAGCCTCGCCCCCTCTCTGCTGCGCGCCAAGGGGTTCCTGACCGTGACCGGCGCCTCCACCCGGCATCTGCTGTTCCAGATGGTCGGTCGCCGCGCCAGCGTGATGCCCGCCGCCCTGCAAAAGGACGGCTGCGCCCTGATCCTGATCGGAGAGCGCGACGTCTTCGACCCCGACGCGGCCCGCCGACTGCTTGCCGGGCTGAGCGAGGGCTGACTCGTTACCAGAGCCCCCGGTCCAGTCCGGCAATCGCCGCGGTGTCGCCCTCCATCGCACGCGCCAGGCGGTCGGCAGTAGCCGGGCCGAGGGTGAAGCCCTGATGCCCGTGCCCGAAGTTCAGCCAGAGACCGCGGTGACGCGGGGCCTGCATGACCAGCGGCAGCATCCCCGGAAGGCAGGGGCGGGTGCCGGTCCAGGGTGTTTCCTCGACCGGCGCGCCTATGTCCATCAGGCGTCTGGCCGCGGCCTCCGCCCGGCGCAACTGGCGATGATCGGGCAACGGGCGACCGGGCAGTTCCACCGCCGTGGCAATGCGCAGGCCCGCGCTCATCGGTGAAAGCACCGCGGACTGGTGCGACAGCATGACCGGGCGGGTTGGCATCGCGGCGGCCCTGAAATGCCGGTGGTATCCCTGCTTGCGCACCATCGGCACCCGGTAGCCGAAGCTGGCGAGGACACCCGGCGACCAGGGGCCAAGCGACAGCACCACCCGTTCCGCGCGCTCTCTGGCAACCCGCCATCCGGACCCGTCAGGCGAAAGATCGTCGGCGTCGGCCTGGACCAGCCGTCCGCCCCTGTCTTGGAACATCCTGGCATAGGCCGCCACAAGCCCGCCCGGATCGGAGCAGCTGCGCGGCCCGGCCCAGAGCACGGCACCGGCGGTTTCCCCGGTCACCGCCGGTTCGGCCCGGGCAAAACCGGCGGGGTCGAGGATTTCGGACGCGACGCCGTATTCGTCCCGCAGCGCCTTGGCCCGAGCAACACCTTCGGCGAAGGTGGCAGGGGTTGCGAAAACCTCCCAATAGCCCGTTGCCCGGATCAGGCCCTCGGCGCCGGCGTCCCGAGCCAGCAGGTCATGACCTGCCATCGCTTCCGCGATCATCTCGCGCCAGAGCGGACCGATACGGGCCATGTTGGCGGGCAGGGACGCATGTAGATAGCGCAACAGGCCAGGCAATTGGCCTCCCAGACCGCGCCAGTTCAGCCGCACTGCGTTGCGGTGGCCAAGCGCCATGCGCAACAGGTCGAACGGACGATACGGCAGCGCATAGGGCAGCATTGCCTCTGCCTGGAGGATCCCTGCGTTGCCGTAGCTTGTCTCGCGTCCCGGCGGCTTGCGGTCGATCAGAACGCAGTCATGCCCCCGCGCCTGCAGCGCGAGGGCCGTTGTCGTGCCGACCATGCCGGCCCCGAGAATGGCAATTGTCGTCATGCGGACCGCATCAGAGGTTCGGTGCGATCCTTTCGGCGATCTCGATCCGCTTCTTCTGCGGCGCGGCCATTCTCGCCTGCGTGGAGGCCAGCACCTCTGCCGGGGCCGTGTCGGGCGATCCGGCATTGAACGGGGGCTGCGGATTGTATTCCAGCCGAAGCTGCACGAACTCCGCCACCGGTTTGC
The DNA here is from genome assembly GCF_014638275.1 of Primorskyibacter flagellatus. Lineage (GTDB taxonomy): Bacteria > Pseudomonadota > Alphaproteobacteria > Rhodobacterales > Rhodobacteraceae > Pseudooceanicola > Pseudooceanicola flagellatus_A. Next base: position 1,734,240 of record NZ_BMFJ01000001.1, on the reverse strand, counting down.
CGAACATCTCGGCCACGACCATCAGGCCAAGGTCGATGCCCGCCGTGACGCCGCCGCCGGTGATCCGGTTGCGGTCCACGACCACGCGTTCCTTGACAACTTCGGCGCCAAGCAGGGGGAGGGTGGAGAGTGCATTCCAATGTGTCGTCGCCCGATAGCCCTTGAGCAGCCCCGCCGCCCCGAGAACCAGCGCGCCGGTGCAGACGGAAGTGACATATCCCGCACCTTCGGCCTGCCGCCGGAGAAAGTCCAGAACCTCCGGGTCCTCCATCAGCGCGTCCGTTCCAAGCCCGCCGGGCACGCAGATCAGGTCGAGCTGCGGGCAGTCGTCCAGCGTGACGGTCGGCGCGATCATCAGGGGCGTATCGCTTGGCACCGGGTCGAGTGTTTTCCAGATAAGATGGACATCCGCATCGGCCACGCTGCCGAAGACCTGAAGCGGGCCGGTCATGTCCAGCTGCGTGATGTTCGGGAAGACGAGCAGCCCGATCTGCTTTTTCTGAGACATGGATACGCCTTTGGTGAACTGACTTGACGGGTGCAATCTGGCATGGTCAGCTTTCCGCCAAAATGGCGTAGTTCCCACTTTTTCTGACATTCTCTGACAGGCCATGATCGGACTCTTCATCTTCCCACGCTTCCAGATCCTCGACGTCACGGGCCCCGCCGCTGTCTTCGAGATCGCCCGCCGCCTTGTCCCGACCGCGCCCGAGGTGAGGATGGTTGCCATCGACCCCGGCCTCGTCCGGTCCTCCTGCGGGGTGGAGGTCATGGCCTCGGACGTGGCGAAGGAACGCGGCATGTCCGCGCTGATCACCGCCGGGGGGCTTGGTGTCGAGGATGCGATGGAATGCAAGCGGACCCAGACCCTGTTCCGGACCATGGCCAGACAGAAGCGGCTGGTCGCAAGCGTCTGTACCGGCGCATATATCCTTGCCCGCACGGGGCTTCTGGACGGGCGCAAGGCGACCACGCACTGGCAGGAGACCTCCAACTTCGCGGCGCGTTTTCCGAAGGTCCGGCTCGAGCCCGACCGCATCTTCCACCGTGAGGGCAATGTCTGGACCTCGGCCGGGGTGACCGCCGGGATCGATCTCGCGCTCGCGATGGTCGCCGACACGCATGGCGAAGAGATCGCCATGGCCACGGCCCGACAGCTGGTGCTCTATCACCGCCGCAGCGGCGGGCAGACCCAGTTCTCCACCCTGCTGGAGCTGAAATCGCCGAATGGCCGGTTCAGTGCGCTGCTGACCTGGATCCGCGAAAACCTCGACAAACCCCTGACGGTCGAGATGCTGGCAGACCGTGCGGGCCTCAGCGCGCGCCACTTTGCCCGAATTTTCACCAATGAGACCGGCACGACCCCCGCAAAGGCTATCGAACGGCTGCGGCTGGAGGTCGCGCGTGAACGGATCGAGTCTTCGGGCGATCTCATTGAAATCATTGCCACTGGCACCGGGTTCCGCGACCCGGAGAGGATGCGCCGGTCCTTCATCCGGGCCTATGGTCAACCGCCCCAGGCAATGCGTCGGGCTGCCCGGCTTGCCAAGGGCGCAGAGGCCTGACCGGCCCGGACACAAGGCCGGCGGATGTCCTGATTTGCGGGTTTAATGCCCGAAACCATCGTGGTCGATCCCACCATTCGTGACACCTGACGCGCCTTGTTCCCGCCTGTCGCAATGGCCGCCAGAGCCTTGCCTCACAAGCTCGAACGCCAATTTCCAACACGCACAAGGACGACTCGCATGACCGACAGGCCTGCGAAACGGCCCGACACGGACGGTCAAAGCCGGAGTCCGAAATTGCCGGATAAACGGCATTGTCGGACATGGACGGGCGTGGGTAGCGTTTATCCACGATCAACAACACTGGCACGGCGAACGGGGGCGACACCCCGTCGACGGACCGGGCCAGCACCTTCCAACAGGGGTAAGACATGGAACGAAACACCACCCGCAAGACCGCCCTGCGCGGCCCGCTATTGCAAGCGACGGCCGCGGTGGCCGTTGTCACCGCAATGTCCCTGCCGACCGCGACCCTCGCCGAAATTTCGGGCGGGGTCGTCCGGGTCGGGGTCATCAATGACCAATCTGGCCCGCTGGCGGACCTTTCCGGCCCCGGCTCGGTCGTGGCGGCAGAACTGGCCATCGAAGACTTCAAGGCGATGCACCCCGAGATCGAGGTTGATCTGGTCTCGGCCGACCACCAGAACAAGCCGGACATCGGCGCACAGATCGTGCGGAAATGGTTTGACGTCGATGGCGTGGACATGGTCGCGGACGTGTCCAATTCCGCCGTCGGGCTGGCCGTCAACGCCCTGGCGAAAGAGGCCAACAAGATCGTCGGTTTCGCCGTCATCGGCACCACGGAACTGAGCGGGGCGCAATGTGCCAAGACCGGGCTGGCCTGGCTGCACGACAACTACAACCTCGTCTCAGGGCCGGTCCGCGAATACGTCGGGCAGGGGCTCGACACCTGGTTCTTCATCGCGGCGGACTATGCCTTCGGACACAACATGGTGGCGGAATCCGAAACCATCCTCGCCGCGGCCGGCGGCACCTCCGCCGGGTCGGTCTTCCATCCGCTTGGCAACTCCGACTACGCCTCTTTCCTGCTTCAGGCCCAGAGTTCGGGCGCCAAGGTCGTGGCGTTCGGCAACGCGGGCAGCCAGTTGGTGACCGCGATGAAGCAGTGGAACGAATTCGGGATGACGGAGGCCGGCCAGAAACCGGTGGCCGAACTGATGTTCCTGACCGACGTGCATTCCATGGGACTGAAGACCGCGCAGGGCCTGTCAACGGTGACCGCCTGGTACTGGGACCTCAACGATGAAACCCGTGCCTTCGGCGAACGCTTCATGGCCAGGCATGGCCGCGCTCCGACGGCGCCGCAGGCGTCGGTCTATTCCTCGGTTTTCCACTACCTGAAATCGGTCGCGGCAGCCGGGTCGGACGACACGGACGCGGCGCTTGCGAAGATGATCGAGACTCCGGTGGACGATTTCTTTGCCCCCGGCGGCACGATCCGCGCGGACGGCAAGCTGGTGCATGACTTCTACCTCGTGCAGGCCAAGAAGCCCGACGAGATGACGAAGGACTGGGCCTACTACGACGTGGTGAAGACGATCCCGGCAGCCGAGGCCTATCTGCCGCTGGAGAACAGCGCCTGTCCTCTGGTCCAGAAATAACAAGCGGTGAAGAGACTGCGGCGGTCCCGCGTGACCGGCCTTGCCCGGAAAGAAAAGACATGAGCGAATATCTGGTCGAGACAGAAAACCTGTGCAAGGAATTCAAGGGCTTCGCCGCAGTCAGCAACGTGACGCTCAAGGTCCGGACCGGCAGCATTCACGCCCTGATCGGACCGAACGGAGCAGGCAAAACCACCTGCTTCAACCTTCTGACCAAGTTCCTGAAACCGACGGCGGGCACGATCCGCTACAGGGGGCAGGACATCACCGACCTGCCGCCGACCGATGTCGCTCGGCGGGGGATGGTCCGGTCCTTCCAGATCTCCGCCGTCTTTCCCGGCATGACAGCGCTGGAGAACGTCAAGCTGGCGTTGCAGCGGGCGCGCGGAGGATCCTTCGATTTCTGGCGGTCGCGGTCCGCGCTGCGGGCCTACGACACACGGGCGCGGGAGCTTTTGGACGATGTCGGCCTTGGCGATTTTGCCGGGACCATGGCGGCTGAAATGCCCTACGGCCGGAAGCGCGCGCTTGAAATCGCGACCACCCTTGCGCTTGATCCGGACATGCTCCTGCTCGACGAACCCATGGCGGGCATGGCGCATGAGGAGATCGACCGCATCTCTGCCCTGATCCGCCGCATCGGGAAAAACCGAACGATCCTGATGGTCGAGCACAACCTGAACGTCGTCGCTGACCTGTCCGACGAGATCACGGTGCTGGCACGCGGAGAGATCCTCGCCCAAGGCAGTTACCGGGACATCGCGGATCATCCCGGCGTGCGCGAAGCCTACCTGGGGGTCTGAGATGACGGCGGAACACGACACCATGACCCGGACCGCGCTGAAGGTCGGCGTACTGAACGCCTGGTACGGCGAATCCCACGTTCTGCACGGCATGGACTTCGATGTCGCGGAGGGGGAGGTTGTCACCCTTCTGGGCCGCAACGGCGCGGGCAAGACCACGACGCTCAAGGCGATCATGGGCCTGATGGAAAAGCGCAGCGGATCGGTGGAATTCGGCGGCGTCGAGACCATCAACCTGCCCGCCAACCGCATCGGACGGCTCGGCATCGGTTACTGCCCCGAGGAACGCGGTATCTTCTCAAGCCTCAATGTAGAGGAAAATCTCCTGCTCCCGCCGGTTGTCCGCAGAGGCGGTCTGACGACGGAAGACATCTTCGACCTGTTCCCCAATCTCCTCGAGCGGCTGTACAGCCAGGGCACGAAGCTGTCGGGCGGGGAACAGCAGATGCTGGCCATTGCCCGCATCCTCAGAACTGGCGCGCAGTTCATCGTGCTGGACGAACCGACCGAAGGCCTGGCCCCGGTCATCGTCCAGCAGATCGGACGTACCATCGAAAGGCTGCGTCAGAAGGGGTTCACCATCCTTCTGGTCGAACAGAACCTGCGCTTCGCAACGTCGGTCGCCGACCGGTTCTGCGTGGTCGAACACGGGCAGGTCATCGACACCCTGACGCGGGCCGACGTCGATGCCAGCACCGCCAAACTGAACAGCTACCTCGGCGTCTGAACGCCCAAGAACCGACAGGACTGACCCCTTGGCCCTAAATGCTCTTTTCTCGCAACTGCTGATCGGGTTGATCAACGGCTCCTTCTACGCGCTGCTTAGCCTCGGGCTGGCGGTGATCTTCGGGATGCTGAACATCATCAACTTCGCCCATGGCGCCTTCTACATGATCGGGGCTTTCGCGGCCTATTTCCTGATGGCCAGCGCCGGAATCGGTTACTGGGGCGCGCTGATCCTCGCACCGGTCATGGTCGGACTTGCGGGCATGGCGACGGAACGGTTGCTCCTGCGTCGGCTGGCAAAGATGGATCACCTCTACGGGCTGCTCATGACCTTCGGGCTGGCGCTGGTGCTGCAGGGGGTTTTCCAGGTGGCCTTCGGCTCCTCCGGTCTGCCCTATCCGATCCCCGAAGCGCTGACCGGCGGCGTGAACCTCGGCTTCATGTTCCTGCCGCTCTACCGGGGATGGGTGGTCGTGTTCTCTCTCGTCGCCTGCATCGCGACCTGGTACCTCATCGAACGCACCCGACTTGGCGCCTATCTGCGCGCGGCGACCGAAAACCCGTCGCTCGTGCGGGCCTTCGGGATCAACGTACCGCTGATGATTACCGTGACCTACGGCTTCGGCGTGGCGCTGGCGGCGCTGGCGGGGGTGCTGTCCGCGCCGATCAACTCCGTCCGGCCACTCATGGGCGCGGACCTCATCATCGTCGTCTTTGCGGTGGTGGTGATCGGCGGCATGGGCTCGATCCTCGGCTCCGTCATCACCGGGTTCGCCGTCGGCGTGGTCGAGGGGCTGACGAAGTACTTCTACCCCGAAGCGTCCAGTACGGTGATCTTCGTGCTCATGGTCCTGATCCTACTCGTCAAGCCGACCGGCCTGACCGGCCGCGGGATCGAGGCGACGCAATCCGCCGTGGCGCCCGAACCCGCGAGCGCGCAGGGGCGCGAGCGGGTGGCCCTGATGGTCTTCGGCGTGGTGGTGATCGGTCTGGCGCTGTTGCCGCTGACGTCGGTCTACCCCTATTTCATCATGCAAATCCTGTGCTTTGCTTTGGTCGCGGGGGCCTTCAACCTGCTGATCGGGCACGGCGGGCTGCTGTCCTTCGGGCATGCGATGTTCTTCGGCTCTGCCGGCTACATCACGGCTCACGCGGTCAAGGTCTGGGGCCTGCCGCCGGAACTGGGCATCCTCGCCGGTGTCGCGGCCTGCGCCGGGCTGGCGGCGCTTGCCGGTGCCATCTCCATCCGCAGGCAGGGCATCTACTTCGCGATGATCACGCTGGCGATTTCGCAAATGCTCTACTTCGTCTATCTCCGCGCGCCTTTCACCAATGGCGAGGACGGGATCCAGAGCATACCCAAGGACCGGATGTTCGGTGTGCTGGACCTGGCAGACACGACCGTCCTCTACTACGTCGTTCTTGCGGGCTTCATCCTCGGCACGCTCGCCATCTACCGCACCATCAACTCCCCCTTCGGCCAGGTGCTGAAGTCCATCCGTGAGAATGAACCGCGCGCGATTTCCCTCGGCTATCGCACGACGCTCTACAAATACGTGGCCTTCATCCTTTCCGGAACTCTGGCCGGGTTTGCCGGATCGCTGAAGGTCTTCGTCGTGCAGAACGCCTCTCTTACCGACGTGCATTGGAGCATGTCCGGAGAGATCGTTCTCATCACCCTGCTCGGCGGGCTCGGAACCCTCCTTGGCCCGCTCGCCGGAGCTTTCGTCATCATTTCCTCGCAACATCATCTGGCGGAATTCGGTCAGTGGGTTACGGTCCTACAGGGTGCGATCTTCATTGCCTGTGTCGTGGCGTTCCGCCGGGGGATCGTGGGAGAACTGGCGAAGGTCCTGAAGATTTCGCTGTGACGCGCTGAAAAGGAACAGGTTCATGTTCGAGCATCCCTCATTCGACGCCCACGAACGCATCGTGTTCTTCAACGACGCGGCCTCCGGTCTGAAAGCCGTTATCGCGGTCCATTCCACGGCGCTTGGTCCCGCGGGCGGCGGCTGCCGGCTCTGGTCCTATCCCGATCCCGCCGATGCGGTGACCGACGTGCTGCGCCTGTCGCGCGGAATGTCCTACAAGAACGCCATGGCCGGATTGCCCATGGGCGGGGGCAAGGCCGTGATCCTCGGCCCGGTTCCCGACGACCGCAGGGATGAGGTCTTTGCGGCCTTCGGCCGGGCCGTCGAAACGCTCGGCGGTGCCTACATGACCGCCGAGGATGTCGGCGTGTCGCCCTCGGACCTGCAGACGGCGGCAAGGCATACCGCCTACATCTCGGGGATCGAGACGCTCGACGGCGTCGGCGGCAACCCTTCACCCTTCACCGCAAAAGGCGTTTGCCTGGGGCTTGAATCGGCGGCGCGCTTCGCTTTCGACCGGTCGGACATCGCCGGTCTCAGGATCGCCGTTCAGGGCCTCGGCGGGGTCGGAATGAACCTCGCCCGGCTGCTGTACGACCGTGGTGCCACCCTTGTCGTCGCGGACCTGTCCGAGGCACGTGTCGAAGAGGCACGCGACCGCTTTGCCGCCGAGGCCGCCCCGGTCGACACCGTGCTGCTCTCCGACGTCGACGTTGTCGCCCCCTGCGCACTTGGCGCGGTCATCACGCCCGATGTCGCGCGCCGCATCACTGCGAGGGTCGTCGCGGGCGGTGCAAACAATCAGCTCTCCGACGCCGCCGCAGGACAGATCCTGTTCGACCGGGGCATCACCTACGCACCGGACTACGTTATCAACGCGGGCGGGATCATCATCGTCTGCGCCGAATACTTCCGCAACGCGGACCGCGCCACCATCGACGCAATGATCGATGCCATCGGCCCCCGCACGGCACAGGTCCTGCAGGCCGCCCGCCGGTCCGGGGAGCCGAGCGGCGTCACCGCCGATCGCATGGCCCGCGACATTCTGGCGGCGGCGCCGGGCAGGGGATGACCGGCAGCATCGACCTGATCCGGGACCTCGTCGCATTTCCGACCGTGTCCCGCGATTCCAACCGCGATCTGCTGACTTATGTCACCCGCTGGCTCTCCCGCCACGGCGTGAAGAGCGAGATCATCTGGAACGACACCCGCACCAAGGGCAATCTCTGGGCCACGATCGGCCCCGACGACCAGCCCGGCGTGATCCTCTCCGGGCACACGGATGTGGTCCCGGTGGACGGCCAGCCGTGGCAGAGTGACCCCTTCGTGACGCGCGAGGCCGGCGGGCGGCTTTATGGTCGCGGCACCGCGGACATGAAGGGTTTCATCGGCACCGGGCTGGCAGCCGTGCCCGATCTGGTGATGCGGCGCCTGAAGGCGCCCCTTCACATCGCGCTGTCCTACGATGAGGAAGTCGGCTGCACCGGCGTCACCAGCCTGCTCGACCGGCTTGCGGAACTGCCCGTGAAACCCGCGCTCTGCATCGTCGGAGAGCCGACCTCCATGCAGATCGCGACCGGTCACAAATGCGCCGGCATGTACCGGATCACGCTGACGGGTGCCGCCGCCCATTCCGCCCGCGCGCCCGAGGGCGTCAACGCAATCGCAGCCGCCGCCCGCCTTGTGCTGTTCGTCGACGATCTCGCCGCCGAGATGCGGCGCGATGCGGAGCCCGACCCGGATTACGAATTCCCCGGCGCGACCCTTTCGGTCAACACGATGGATGGCGGGACCGCCCTCAACATCGTGCCGGCGACCTGCACCCTCGGCCTCGATATCCGCGCGCCGGCGGACCTGACCCTCGACACCCTGATGACCCGCATCCGCACTTTCATTGGTAGCGTGCTGCTGCCGGACATGCTTCGCCGGCATCCGGGCTGTGCCGTCGGGATCGAAGAGATCGTCCGCGTGCATGGCCTCACGACGGACCGGACCGACCCCGCGGTCCGTTTCCTCGCGTCCCTGCTGCCGCAGCATTCGCCGGTCAAGGTGGATTTCGGGACCGAAGCCGGTGCCTTCACTCACCGGGCGGGCATAACCTCCCTCGTCTGCGGCCCCGGCTCCATGGCGCAGGGGCACCAGCCGGACGAATTCATCGAACTGAACCAGATTCGGGAGCTGGAGACCTTCCTCGGACGACTTGCAGACCGGCTCGAACAGCGACCGGTTCACGACCGGCTCTGACCCCAAGGTAGAAGTTCGCGGTCGTAGAGTGACTTGGTGGTTCCAGGTGCCGTGGTCACAAGTATTGCCCCGCACGACCTCAGGCGTCGGGAGGCGGCACCGGGGGATAGCGGAAGTGCGGAGTGGATGCCTTAATCCGATACGGTCGTTGCCAGCTATCCGTGTCCGCCATTTCACCAGGAGCAATCGCAGTACCGCCGGCCGGGAATGGCCCCTGACAGCCGTTCGAACGCTTCCTTTCGAACGGCTGCCGTGTCGGATCAGTCGCTGATCGACCCTTCTTCGTCGCGACGCGCGTGCATCCGCGCCTTGACCCTTGCACCGACGATCAGCGGCAGGATGAAACCGATGATCGCGATGACCCAGAGCGTGATCGCAAGAGGGCTGTCGATCAGGGTCAGCCAGTTGCCGTTGTCGATGGTGACGGCGCGGCGCAGGTTGTTCTCCATCGCGTTGCCGAGCAGCGTGCCGAGGATGATCGGCACCAGCGGCACGTCCAGCTTTCGGAGGCCCCAGCCCATCACCCCGAAGCCGATCATCACCAGCAGGTCGAAGGTCGAGCCCGAGATGCCGTAGATGCCGACGAAGCTGACCATCGCCACGATCGGCATCAGGATGCGCGAGGGGATCATCAGAACGCGGGTGAACAGACCCACCATCGGGATGTTCATGGCCAGCAGCATGAAGTTCGCGATGAAGAGCGCGGCGATCAGCCCCCAGACCACGTCGGGGTTCTGGGTGAAGAGCAGCGGGCCGGGCGTGATGTTCAGGGCGAGCAGCACGGCCAGCAGGACCGCCGTGGTCCCCGACCCTGGCACGCCAAGCGCCAGCATCGGCACCAGCGCGCCCCCGGCGGCGGCGTTGTTGCCCGCCTCGGGTGCCGCGACGCCGCGCGGGTCCCCGGTGCCGAAGGTGCCCTCCTTGTCCACCAGGCGCTTTTCCATCGAGTAGGAGATGAACGACCCCAGTGAGGCGCCCGCACCCGGCAGCACGCCGGCGAGAAAGCCAAGGAAAGACGTGCGCAGCATGGTCGGCGTACATTGCTTCAGCATCGACAGCGGCGGGTAGAGCCTGCCGATCTTCATCTTGCTGCCCTCGGCATCGGATCCGCCGTGGCGGGTTTCCAGGAAGATGAAAACCTCGGACAGCGCGAAGAGCCCGACGATGGCGACAAGGAAATCGAGCCCGTCGTACAGGTGCACCTCGCCAAAGGTGAAGCGCGGCACGCCGGTCTGGGTGTCGACGCCGATGGTGGCAAGGCCAAGGCCGAGAGCCGCGGCAAAGGCCGACTTGGCCTGGTTCGTCGACGATACGCCGCCCAGGGTCATGAAGGCCAGTGCGAACAGCGCGAAGTACTCTGCCGGCCCGAACAGCAGTGCGACCTTGACCAGCTGCGGGGCCAGGAAGATCAGGCCGCAGGTGGCAAAGAAGGCACCGACGAAGGAGGCGACGCCGGACAGCGACAACGCCTCGCCCGCGAGGCCTTTCCTGGCCATAGGGTGGCCGTCGAGCACGGTCATCATCGCCGGTTCGTCGCCCGGGATTCCCAGCAGGATCGACGAGATCCGCCCGCCGTACATTGCGCCGTAATAGACCGAGGTCAGCAGGATCAGCGAGGGCGTCGCGCCGAGGCCGAGCGTGAAGGCAAGCGGGATCAGGATGGCCACGCCGTTCGACGGGCCGAGGCCGGGCAGCGCGCCCATGATGGTGCCCAGGAAGCAGCCGAGGAGGGCCAGCAGCAGGTTCTGCCATGTGATCGCGATGGCAAAGCCGTCGCCGAGGTTTGCAAGGGTTTCCATGGAACTCTCCTCAGAACCCGAAGGGACCGCGCGCGAGCGAGAGGCCCAGCACGAGGTGGAAGATGACATAGATACCGACCGAGGTGCCGATGCCGGTCAGCACGGCCTCGAGAGCCGAGGAACCGAGGCGCCAGGCCAGGTAGCCGGCCGCGAAAGCGGTGGCGATGACGAAGCCCAGCACCGGCAGAAGTTCGGCGTAGAGGATCAGAACGACCACCGCGGCGGCGATCTCGACCAGCCGGGCAAGGGAGGGCCAATGCGGTTCGGGATCGGGGCGCAGGGCGATGACCAGGCTCGAAATCCCGAGGATGCCGGCGATGATCAGGGGAAAGGCTTTGGGGCCGACGGCATCCGAAAGGAAGCTCTCCTCGATCGCAAGGGCCGCGAATATGTACCCAATGGAGAGGAGAACGCCGACGACACCGAAGATGCGATCGCTCATGGCGGATCCTTTCTCTGGGTGCTCAGTGAGTGACTGTCAGGAAAAGGCCGGGCGCCGCCCAGGGCGACGTCCGGCAGGTCGGGCCCGGGGGCCCTACTTGATGATGCCGATTTCTTTGGAGATCGACTGGATCCGTGCGACGCTGTCGGACACGAAGCTCTGGAATTCCTCGCCCTGCAGGTCGAGCGGTGCGAGACCGTTGGCCGCCATCACCTCTTTCCATGCGTCCGAGGCATAAAGTTCGCCGATCTTGGACACCCAGGCGTCGTAGGCTTCGTCCGACATCCCGCCCGGGGCATAGAAGCCGCGCCAGTTGGCGCCGATGGCCTCCACACCCTGTTCAGTGGCCGTCGGAAAGGACGAGAATTCGCCTTCCAGACGCTCCGGGGCCAGGACCGCGATCACCTTGATGTCACCGGAGTCGACAAAGCCCTTGGCCTCGGAGATGTCGCCCGTGAAGCCCTGAACGGAACCCGCCAGAAGCTGGGTCACCGCCTCGCCGCCGCCGTCGAAGGCGATGTACTTGACCGAGCGCACGTCCTCGATGCCATAGGCGTCGGCAGCGATCAGCACCTTGAGATGGTCCCAGCCACCCACGGCGGAACCGCCGGCGATAGAGACCGAGGTCGGATCCGCCTTGATCTGATCCAGAAGCTGCGGCAGCGTCTCGATTTCGCTGTCGGCGGCCACGGCGATCACGCCATAGTCCGCGCCGACCGAGGCCAGCCAGCGGACCTGGTCCATAGTGTTGCCCGGATAGGCACCCTGCGCCAGACGGGTAGCGGTTGCGGACGAGGCGGCGACGATCAGGTTGTCGGCGTCGTTGCGCTTGTTGACCACTTCGGCAAAGGCCACGCCACCGCCGCCACCGGCAAGGTTCACGACCTGCATGGTCTGGTCGATCAGGCCGAGGTCCTGCAGCGACTTGCCCACCTGGCGGCAGGTGAAGTCCCAGCCCCCGCCCGGGTTGGCCGGAGCGATGCATTCGGGGTTTTCCTGCGCCGAGGCCGCGAAGGCGGACAGCGACAGGGCGACGGCAGCAAGCGCGCCGCGGGTTGCGGAAATTGTCATGGAGGTCCTCCTCAGATTCTTCTCCGGCGCACTCCCTCGCGCCGGGTCTTTCCCGGCAGGGCAGGGCGCTTGGCCCTTTCCTGCGGATTGAGGATGTGTAACCAATGTTCCTGTCATGAACCTGTCAGCCCGACAGAACAGCAGGAGCGGGTGTCATGCGTATCCTGATGGTGGAGGACGCTGAGGATCTGGCCGAGGGCGTGATGGCGCATCTGGCACGGTCGGGGGTCGCCTGCGATCTTGCGTCCAGCGTCGATGACGCCCGCGACTGTCTTGCCGTTCAGCGCTACGAGGCGATCCTGCTCGACATCAATCTCCCCGATGGCTCCGGCATCACCCTTCTGCGCGAAATGCGCGCCCGGGCCGACCGGACGCCGGTCCTGATGCTGACGGCGCTGACCTCGGTCGAGGACCGGGTCGAGGCGCTTGATCAGGGCGCGGACGATTACCTCGGCAAACCCTTCGACCAGCGGGAACTGGAGGCTCGGTTGCGGGCGCTGGTCCGGCGCGAGGCTGATCGCAAGGAAGAGCAGATCACGCTCGGCACGCTGCAGTACGCGCCGAAGGACCGCAGTGCGGTGCTGAACGGGCGCCACCTGGACCTCACGCGGCGTGAGGCGGCGCTGCTCGACATGCTGATCCGCTATCGCGGGCAGTACCTGTCGAAGGCGCGGCTCTACGATTCCCTCTACGGGTTCGAGGATGCCGACGTCGGCGTGAATGCCATCGAGCTCTATATCGCGCGGCTGCGCAAGAAGTTCGCGGGCAGCGGGGTGAGCATCGTAACCAGCCGCGGGATCGGCTACCGGATCGACGTCGATGCCTGAGGCCCGCGCGATGCAGAGCCTGACGGCCCGCGTGTTCGGAACGGTCCTCGCCATCCTCGTGCTGGGCGGGGTGCTGGTCGCGATCTCGATCCTGTGGAACGGACGACAGGCGGCACGGCAATCCTATGACCGCATCCTGTTCGGCGCGGCAAGCGACATCGCCGAGTCGATCCGCATCCAGCAGGGGGCGCCGCTGGTCGATCTTCCCGTCTCGGCCTTCGAACTGCTCGCCCAGGCGCCGGAAGACCGGATCTACTACGCCATTCTCGACCCGGGGAGGGAGATCATCACCAGCGTAGACCCGCAGCAGAGGATCGTGCCTCCGCCGCGCAGCGCCGATCCGGCGCGGTTTTTCGATGCGGAGCTGGACGGCGAACCAGCCCGTTTCGTTCAGGTCACCCGCCGCTTCACCGAAAGGGATTTCTCGGGGGCGGTCGACGTCATCGTCGGCCAGACTCTGCGCGCCCGACAGGCGATGACCACGGAACTGATGCTGAACGCATTGCTGCCGATGGCGGCCGCCGGGATCCTGTTGATGGCCATCGCCGTTCTCGTGGTGCGGTCCGCCCTGCGACCGCTGGACGCCCTGGTCAGCGACCTCACCGGGCGGGACCCCTACGATCTGACGCCCATGCCCACGGACAACCTGCCGCGCGAACTGCAGGTCATGCTGGGCGCGATGAACCGCTTCATGGCGCGGCTGGACGGCCAGGTCGAGGCTATGCGCAACCTGATCTCGGACACCGCGCACCAGTTGCGCACGCCGGTCGCCGCGATCCAGATCCATGCGGAAAGCGCCACGGTCGAGACTGACGGGGTGTCACGCCGCCGGGCGCTCGATCGGCTGCTCATACGCACGCGCTCGCTAAGCAAGCTGCTGGACCAGCTCCTCAGCCGGGCTCTGGTGGTCCACCGGACCGACAGCGTCGCGCGTACCCCGGTCGATCTGCGCGAAGTGGCTCTCGAGGTCATGGAACGGGACGACAGCCTGGCGCTGGCACCCGAAACGGAGCTGCGGCTGGTCATCGGCGAAGAGCCGGTGATCGTGCTGGCTGATGCCTTCTCTCTGCAGGAGGCCGCGCGGAACCTGCTCGGCAACGCATTGAAATACGGCAAGCCGCCGGTGTCGATCGGGGCCAGTCAGGAGGGGGGTGAGGTGATCCTCTGGGTCCACGACTGCGGCGCGGGACCCGCCGAGGGCGTGATCGCCCGACTTGGCGACCGCTTCAATCGCACCGCCGGCTCGCATGAGAACAGCACCGGGATCGGCCTCTCGATCGTGACGTCCGTCGCGGCGGCCTTCGCCGGCCGCGTGACAATGACACAGGACGAGACGGGTTTCCGCGCCGCTCTCGTCTTTCCCTCCGCCCGGGTGCCGTCATGATCCGGTTTCTGCAGGCCGTTCTGCTGCTGTTACCCCTGACATCCCCTGCGCCTGCCCAGGAGGCGGTCACACGGTTCGGCGACGGCGAGACGGAGATCCTGGTGCGTTCAACAACGGACATCGGCATCTTCCGGCCCGTGATGGAGCGGTTCGCAGAACTCAATCCCCATCTCGCCATCAGTTACGAGCAATGGGGCTCCAACGCCTTGTTCGACCGCAGCCGCGACGACTGCCGTGGCAGAGGGCCGCAGGCCGACGCGATCCTCTCCTCGGCGGTCCAGCAGATGGTCTGGCTGGCAAACGCGGCCTGCGCGCATCCGCATCGCTCGGCCGCAACCCTGGCCCTGCCCGCCACGCGCCGCTGGCGCGACGAATTGTGGGGCGTCACGATCGAACCGGCGGTCATCGCCTACAACAAGACCCTCGTCAAAGGAGACGACATACCGCGCAGCCGTTTCGCGTTGCTCGACGCAATGCGAAACCGGCCCCGTTTCTTCCGGAGCCGGATCGCCACATACGACATAGCGGAGTCGGGGCTGGGCTACCTGTTCGCTCACAGCGACAGTCTGGAAGCCACCACATTCGGTGCTTTGCTCGAAGGCTTTTCCCGCGTCGATGCTATCGCCACCTGCTGTTCGGCGGAGATCATCGCAGGCGTGGCCGAAGGCCGCTTCGTCATCGCCTACAACGTGCTCGGGTCCTACATCCTGAACTCCGGCGCGCCTGAGGTCGGACTGATCATGCCCGAAGATTACACTCTCCTGCTGTCGCGCGCCTACATGATCCCGCGCGGTGCGGCCCAAAAGGCCGAGGCCATCGACTTTCTCGAATTCCTGCTCACACCCGAGGCACGGTCGCTGCTGTCACGCGCAGGCCTCTTCTCAGAACTCGAGGTCGGGGAAACCGGGCTGTCCGGCAGCGCCCTCCGATTCATTCCGCTGTCGCCCACCCTTCTCGTCGCGCGCGACGCCAATCGACGAACACTTCTGCTGGACTTCTGGAACGAAACCTTCCAGCGGGACGTGTCGCCCTGATCCACAGGTCGCCGCATTCATAATCCGCGTCGTGTTTGCGCGGCAGACGCCCGAGACCCGCCCTGCTCCGTCCACTCAATAAACACCTGAACCGAGGAATTCTCCGGCGCCAACCGCTGCCACGCTCAAGGTGTCCCACGCGCCAAAGAGTGGTCAGCAACCGGACCATCGAGCGTCAACAAAACAAGGTGTGCTGCGGGGAAAATGGCAGCCCGTAGGGGACTGCCAGAAGTGGCGGAAAGCTCAACAAAATAAGGGGTGATGTGGACCACGACGGCCTCAATTCGCTCGATAAAGTTCAGTAGGTTACGGACAATGTGGACCACGGTGCTGAGCCAAATTCGTATGGCCTCATAATGCGATTTCGCCTTGGCTGCTGCGGTCAACAAAGGCAGGGTCTCTATGACAAACGATCCAGAAGCTCTCTAATTTGCCCTTCGACGTCCATGCCCCACATCTGAGCCGTATTGAAGCGCATGAACGAACCGCAGTTCAACGAGGCGCTGAACGCGTTGCCCGGCGCCAGAACGATCCCCTTCTCCCAAGCCAAGCGGGTCATGGCCGCACCGTCTACGCCTTCAGGCAGCCGACACCAAAGAAATAGTCCGGACTCGGGTCTGTGCCAAGGCGTGATGCCAAGGCGGGCCAACTGCGGGATGATCGCGCCGGTGGCCTCGACCAGGCGTGTTCGCAGGCCCTGCACATGGCGGCGATAACTTCCCTCCTTCAGCAAATGCAGCACGAGTTCAGCTGACATCGCCCCCCCGCCAAAGGAGGTCGCGAGTTTCAGGTCGACCAGCGGGTCGATCCAATCCGGGCGCGCGGCGATGTATCCGCAACGTATTGACGCAGAGAGGGTCTTCGAGAAGCTGCCGATCTGAATCACCCTCTCGAAACCGTCGAAGGCCGCCAGCCTTGGGGAGGGGCGCTCTTCGAAATCGGAAAGGATGTCGTCTTCAACGATCAGCAAGTCGTGCCGTTCTGCAAGCCGGAGAAGCCGGTGGCATGTCACCGGCGACATCACGGTTCCGGTCGGATTGTGTGGGCCGGAATTTGTGATGTAGAGGCGCGGGCGATGTTCTTGGAGTGCCGCCTCCATCGCTTCGACATCCGGACCGACAGGCGTGCGCGGAATGCTGATCGCTTCGACGCGGTGCGCACGGAAGAGGGCGAGGAAGTTGAAGTAACACGGGTCGTCCACCAGCACGCGGTCTCCGGGTTCCAGCAGAAGTCGGCAGACGAGATCAAGAGCCTGCGTGCCGCTTTCGGTCAGCATGATCTGATCTGGGTGCGCCTCGACCCCGGCGTCTGCCATCCGGACGCCCAGTATGCTACGCAATTCGGGCAGGCCCAAGGGCGTGCTGTAGTCAGTCAAGCCAGCGTCCGTCTTGCGGGCCAAGCTTCGCAACGCACGGCGGATCTCGTCCTGTGGCATCCAGCTTTCGGGCAACCAGCCGCAGCCCGGGTTCGCCCGGATGTGGCGGCTGTCGAGCGCCTGCCGAGTAATCCGGAACGGATCGATTTCACGAGCCACTTGGGGGCTGCTTTCACGAAGCGAGAAGGGGGGCAGATGCCGGGAGACATAGAATCCCGATCCGCGCCGCGACTGCACCAGGCCCTCCGCCGTTAGCCGGTCGTAAGCCTCGACCACAGTCGAGCGTGAGACCCCGAGTTGTTCTGAAAGACGTCGGATCGAGGGAAGTTTTGCGCCCGGCGCCGCTTTGCGGCCCGCAATACGGGTCCGCAGCGCATCCATCACCTGTTCAACCAGGGTCATCTCACCGGTGCGGGAGAGGATCTCTGAATCCATCTGTGCTGCTCATTTATCCAATACAGTTTGTCGAAACTGTAATGGTGCGTGCCTGTTGCGACCAGACCCGCCGGTGCATTTCGGACCGGACTATTCTTCCAGAGGACACCATGCATCGAATTTCCGCCCCGATCCTGGCGCTCTGCCTTTTCGCCGTCACCTTCGCAGTCAATCTCCAGGCGCCGCTTTATCCCGTCTACGTCGCCGACAGCAGGCTCGGGGCCACGGCGGCAACGGTTGCTTTTGCGGCGTATGTTGGTGGTCTCATGCCAACGCTAATCTTCCTCGGGGGGTTGTCTGATCGGGTCGGGCGTCGTGGGCCAATCGCGATGGCGCTACTGCTGAGCGGAGGGGCCACCCTTCTGCTCACGCTGTCGCCGGGCTGGACGCAGCTTGTGCTCGCAAGGGTCATGTTGGGGATCGGCACCGGCTTAGCGACCACTTCGGGCACCGCCTACATGATTGAGTTGATGGGCGAGGCACGAACGAAGCAGGCTGCGCTCACTGTCACCTCTTCGACATCGATGGGCTTCGGTGGTGGCGCACTGGCAACTGGGCTGAGCTTGACAGTGCAGGGGCCCAGCCTTACGCCGATCAGCTTCTGGGTCCTTCTATCGGCCGTGCCTGTGCTTGTGTTGACCTGCGTTCTGCTACCAAGGGTTGGACGCCCTCGGCGGGTGCCGCTTGTCAGGCTTCCGGTTTTTCCGGTAGGCGGCGCACAGTATGGGGTAGCCCTGGCGCTGACGTGGGCATCGACCGGAATGACGATTGCCGTGGTGCCTCTCCTGCTTGCGCAGAATGGCCTCGGGGGATGGTCCGGGTTCGTAATCTTCCTGGCGCTGTTCGTGGGCTTCCTCTGCCAACCAGTGGCCCGGCGCATGCGCAATGCGCAAGCGCTTCGCATCGGGCTATGGCTTATCCCATTGGGGTTCGGCGGACTGTTTTTGGGAGCCGCGTTTCAGTCGATTATCCTGATACTGTTGGGCACGGCTCTCACCAGCGCGTCGAGCTACGGGTTCGCCTACCTTGCCGCTCTTTCCGAAGTTGCAATGCTCTCTCCAGATAACCGCGCTCGGGCCACCGCCGGCCTCTTTGCATACGCCTACTGTGGTTTCTCGATACCCGTGATCCTTGCAGGAGTGCTCGCAGATCGGTTCGGACTGGTTCCCGCCATGGCGGCGTTCCTCGTTCTTCAAATCAGCCTGTTGTCCGTTCTCGTTATCTACAGGCGCCGCACTGTGTCACCGTGGCTTTCGACCTGACCGAGGCACAGACCGATATGTCGATTTTTTAGACGCCATTAGGTCTCAAAGCCCCACATTTGAGCCAAACGTCTTCAGCCTTCGGCAAGATTTCTGGATCTCTGATCATAGGCGGGTTAAAGGACCCGGGCCCGGGACTAAAGTCCGTCGATCGCCTTAAAAAACGATTGGTGACGGCACTCAAGGGCAAGGGCTTCGGCGTCGCTAATACTCGCATGCATTGCGCGTCTCACGTGGCCTGAGACTTCCCCGGTAACGCGTTCCATCTCGTTCCGGAGATGCCGTTGCGATTTATCGATGAGCGGTTTCATCCTCCGAATGGCCTTTAGCCGGGAATGCGCGGATTCACTATTTCGCGTAGACTGTTCATGGTCTACCATTTTCAAAAGAAATTTCTCTTCAAGAGCGACATTGCAATAGCCCCAATGCCAATTGGCCGCTGCTTTCAGTTCCGAACTGAGTGATTTGAGATGGTCGTCTGTCAAAAATATGAGTTCCCGAAAACCAGCATCAATGCGCCTTTTGACTTCCTCATCCAATATATATTTTGACAGGCCATGGCCCAAACCAACAAGTGCACCCAGCATGCCACTATCGATAGTAAATTCGCAATGAAATCGATTTTGGCTAAGATAGCCGGGTAGAAGGAATAAATTGGAATCGTCGGGTGTGTAGGTTTCCAGTGCGATCGATTTGATTCCACCACTTTGGTGTCTGGAAATTGTGCCCTCCGCCGCCATTTTAAGACCGCGTTGCCCAAATACGCCGCACCGTTCTTTTACCTGCTTGAGCGTCATGCTTTCAAGCTCGTCAAGTATGGGGTTCAAAGCCGAACGCATGCGAGCCGGCAGATTGGAGGAAATTGGGAGCGGGGTGATTAGCATGGTAATACCTATCTGTGTTTGTGAGATCAGTAGGTGGGGCCGAGTGACGAACGGCAGAAACGTTGCGGCGAAGAATTGTTGAAGACCTTCTACGGGCCTGTCACGCGGGTCCATGCATGACGTGCCTTCAGCTCGGGGTGCGACAGGCACTGAAATTCTCCGCCATGAGCGATACTTACAGGAGGACAGGGCAGCCGAGGATATAGAAGACCCGCCGACCATTTGGTCGTCGGTGAGCTCACCTTGACGATCACCTTTGTGATCTGCCTCGTCATGGCATCCCGCTTCGGAACAAGTAGGTATTCTTGACCGAGTCGCTTGCTCACCCTGGCGGCAATTCGGAGCCACATTTTCTTGGTTCGAGCATTCCAACTGGTGTCACCCATGGGCAGCGCGAAAGTCATATGGTCCGCACGAGCGCACATCACCGCCCGCGTGTAGAAATGAAGCTCTCCCGCAGAACTTATCTTAGCGATCTCGTCAGTGTTTAGGATGACGAACTGGTCCGCATCGTTTGCGACACAGGCATCGCCGACCATCCGCTGGAACTTGAAGGACAGTAACCGACCTCCGCCTACGATTTCGAGGTGACGGAAGAAGCGCCTAAGACCGCCCGATGCTACGGCCTCTTCAACCCAAGCCGCGCTTTTTTGTCCTGGACTGCCAGTTATCGCTGCCAGTTCGGCCTTGGCGGCGATGCAGTTTCTTCCGTGCTCTTGCGACAACGCCAAGATTTGGAGTTGATGCTGACGGTCGACGTAGGCGAGGCAGGCATGCAGGAGTCGCAGTTGCTGAAGGCTGAGGCCGGCTTTCTCGATTTGGTAGACCAATCTGGCGCTTAGTTTGTATTCTGTGGGCAAGGACATTTGTTCTCTCCGTCGTTTCGGAGGGAACATGGTGCTGTGGAACTGGCCGCGGAAATTGGTTCGATCGGGGACAGCGAGCGTTGCAGGTCGAAACACCCGCAGATCTGACCACAAGAAGCGCAGACTTGACTAAAGCACCCGGAACTTTGACCAATCCGGCCTCAGAACTGGGATCGTTATACGGTCATTTTGGTAGAAGTCGGCGCACATCCGTCCAGCTTCGCCGCAATAATGACCAGCTTCCCCGTCGTGCCGTCCCTCGCATGTCGGCAAGTGATTGAGATCACCGCCACAAACAGCGTGGGAACCTCTTGGAACCTCGGGGAACCTCAAGAACCCCCAAAGAAGGTAAGGGCGAGCGGTTGTTTGGTGTGTGAAGAGGGATGGTGCACCCGATCGCCGCAAGGGTGGCGACGAAAGCGGAGAATGCTGACTTCAGCTTCATTCCTTTTCAGGGCAGGAAGGCAGGTGAAACCCAGAGACGATCGCGTCGTCTCTCGGGCCCATGACGCGCGTTGCAAGACCGGGAGGGGGCTCGTGCCCCCTTTGGTGTCCCTTGACCAAGACGACCTTTCCGCTCTTGTAGCGTCTTTCGTGTTCGCTCACCCAATGGCGCACAGGCCCGGTCCGGGCTGCTTGCATTTCGCGTTCGAAATCACGCCTGGCTTGCCGCTCTTTCATGTGAGCTGCGGCTTTCGGTCCAATCCTGATAGTTAGATGCGACTTCTGAGCGCCAAGCAGCCACGACTTTCCGAATTTGCGCGCGGTTTTGCCTTCCTTCGCCGTGAACGTTTCTTCCGGTGTCGGAATGATCCCGCCCAAGTCAGGAGAGTTCAGCATCGCAAAGAGCGCGAAAGGGAGAAACAGATCGTAACCGGCGTCGACGAAGTGTATATGTCGAAGTGCCTCAATCTTTTCGATTGGGTCGCCGATGCGCACACGGAAATCGACCATTGATCTGCTCAAATCCTCGGACACATTGTCGTAGTCGAGACGACCGATTGGTGTTCGTTTCACCAACAATGCGCTGATAGGATCCATGATTTTTGAATCCTCGCGCGGATTAAACATGGTGATCCGAAGGTGATCAGGATTGCGGTCATCAATGAGGTAGCCGCGTAGTCCTGACCCCACTGGTCCGTCGTCGTGAACCGTCACTGAAGACCCTCGTTCGTATCGAGACCTGCCAAGTGCACCACTGTCGAACTCGACCCAAGTGACCTTTGCGGGCAGTGTGATTTCACCGAGATACGACATCGCGGCCTGACCCGTGGCACGGAACTCATCTTTGATCGTATCATGGAGCGTATCCGCATACGCCGCCGCCGCGTGGTCGAGTAGAAAGACTTTCGCCTGCTGAAGAGCGTCCAGGGCGTTACTTCGGAAGTCTTGTAGAGCTTCCGACCAAGCCAAGTTCCACACGGGATCATCTTGGGGCTTGGACTTCCCTGCAAACGATGAGCCATAGGTCGATATCAGGTCTTTGTAGAGCATCATGTAAACGATGAGGCACTCGTCTCTTGCTGCCAAGAGGTGATGTCACAAGATGAGGCCCACGGCATAGCAATATGGGCGGAAAGCGGTCCTTCGCTGCGCACTGCGTGAACGACCGCTATGGCCGTTCGCTGGTTTCGCTCTGGTTCGAAACGGGTGTCTTCTTCTAATCCAGAACATCAAACCCCGAATCAAATTGTCGCTGAAGAAATGGCGCCAGTGCCTACACTTGGCATGTGCGACGCATATTGGCCGGATTATTTCATGATGTGAGTTCTTGGTTGCGGTTGCAGGGTTTGGACTTTGGCGAATTGCCGTTGCGCTCTGGAAGAACATTCTGACGAACCGCTCCAATAGCCACTACGAAACGGCGCGAAATCTGCCACTCAGAATCGCCTCGATGCAACTCCGTGGTTTCTACGACGCTTCTTTCGAAGAGCGATTAAGGGGCGGCATACGCCCCCAAATATCTGATTCAAAATAGTATTCTAAGCACAGAACTATTCTGAACATTTTTTCTGGACAAGTGTTCAGATTTTATGCTCGCATGGAGACAGAGCGAGGAGGCTCTGTTCAGGGAGGATTTGATATGCCCGATAAGTCGGCTTTTGATTACGTTATCGTGGGAGGCGGTTCTGCGGGATCGACCCTTGCTGCTCGTTTGACCGAGGATCCCGCGGTGTCCGTGTGCCTCTTGGAAGCAGGTGGGGACGGTGATCACATTCTCATCCGCGCGCCCGCCGGCACGGTTGCGATCCTGCCGGGACATGGGAAGATCTCGAACTGGGCCTACGAGACCACGGCTCAACCCGGACTGAACGGACGCAAAGGCTATCAACCGCGCGGCAAAGCATTAGGTGGGTCGAGCGCGATCAACGCAATGCTCTACGTCCGTGGGCACAAATCCGACTACGACGGCTGGGCAGATCTTGGGTGTGATGGCTGGTCTTGGAACGAGTGTCTTCCTTATTTCAAGCGTGCCGAAAACAACGAAGATGGAGCGGGAGAATTCCACGGTGCATCCGGTCCTCTGCATGTCTCGCATCAGAAAGCGCCGCGCCCGATAAGTCGCGCCTTCGTCGAGGCCGCCACCGAATGCCAGCACCGCGAGATCGCGGATTTCAATACCGGCGACAACGAGGGCGTCGGGCTGTATCAGGTCACGCAGTTTCATGATGAGGCCCGCAACGGTGAGCGATGCTCGGCCGCGGCAGCATATCTTCACCCCATTCAGAAGACGCGAAAGAACCTGACGATAATCACCGGTGCCCATGCGACTAAGATCCTGACCGAAGGCAAACGCGCAACCGGCGTCGCCTATCGCAAGAGGCGCGCGGATCATCAAGTGAGGGCCAACAAGGAAGTGCTCCTGTGCGGGGGCGCATTCAACTCCCCGCAACTCCTGCAACTGTCCGGCATCGGCGTTGCGGAGGACATCCAGCGCCATGGGATCGAAATGGTCCACGAATTGCCGGGTGTGGGCAAGAACCTTCAGGATCACCTCGATTTCATCCTCGCCTACAAGTCGAAGGATACCGACAATTTCGGGATCGGGCTGGCAGGCACAATCGGATTAACGAAGCACATTCTGAAATGGCGCAAGCATGGGAACTCCATGATCGCAACGCCCTTCGCCGAAGGTGCCGGGTTCCTGAAAACAGATCCCGCGTTGGACAGACCGGACATCCAGCTTCACTTCGTGATCTCCATCGTGGACGACCACGCCCGCAAACTACACATGGGTTACGGCTTTTCATGCCACGTCTGTGCGCTGCGCCCCTATTCCCGTGGCGAAGTGTTCCTTGAAAGCGGTGATCCCATGGCTGCGCCGGGGATCGACCCGCAGTTTCTGACCGATCCGCGCGATTTGGAAACCACGATCAAGGGCGCGAAAATGACGCGCGAAATCCTGCAAGCTCCGGCGATGAAGAAATACCGCCACAAGGAGTTGTTCGGCACCAAGGACGGGATGAGCGACGCCGAATGGGAAACGCACATTCGTGCGCGGGCCGATACGATCTATCACCCCGTCGGGACCTGTAAGATGGGCGTCGACGACATGGCAGTAGTGGACCCCGAGTTGAAGGTGCACGGCATGGAAGGGCTTCGCGTGATCGATGCCTCGGTCATGCCGACCCTTATCGGCGGGAACACCAATGCGCCTACTATCATGATCGCGGAACGCGCCGCCGACATGATCCGGGGCATCAAGCCCGCTGCAATCGCAGCAGAATGAAGATCGCCGCGCGACACGGCAGAAAGAAGGAAGACATCATGTTCGGCACGATGATGACGCAGGCACTGACCACAGGCTCCCTGATTGCGCATGCTGAGAAATACCATGCAGGCACCGAGATCGTCTCGGTCGAGACAGACGGGACCAAGGCCCGCACCACGTGGGGCGCGGTCGGTGCCAATGCGCGGCGGATCAAAGCGGCGCTGGATGGTCTGGGCGTGTCTGGCGGCGCGCGTTGCGCCACCATCGCGTGGAACAATCGGCGGCATCTGGAGCTGTATTTCGGGATCGGCGCGGGGGGGCGTGTGACGCACACGATCAACCCGCGCCTGACGCCCGAACAGATGATCTATATCCTCAACCATGCCGCCGACGAGGTGCTGTTTCTGGATCGCACCTTCCTGCCCGTCGCGGCCAAACTGGGCGAACACCTGAAAACGGTGAAGCACTATGTCCTGATGGGGTCGCGCGATGAGGACGCCGCCGCGCAGGTCGAAGGGCTATTGTTTTATGACGAACTGGTGGCTGCGGCCGATCCTGCCGCCGGCTGGCCCGACCTGGATGAATACGCGCCCGCCGCGCTGTGTTACACGTCCGGCACCACGGGGAACCCGAAAGGCGTGCAGTATTCGCATCGATCGCTGGTGCTGCATTCCATCGGGGGCAACCAGCCGGACGGATTGAACATCGCGGCGCGGGACACGGTGATGCCGGTCGTGCCGATGTTTCATGTGAACGCTTGGGGTGTCCCGTATATCGCGGCCTCCGTTGGGTCCAAGCTGGTGATGCCGGGGCCGAACCTTGATGGCGAAAGCCTTGCGCGGTTGATCGACGCCGAGCAGGTCACGCTATCCTTGGGTGTGCCGACGATTTGGATGGGCCTTCTGGCCGCATTGAAAACCACTGGCATCAACCCGACCTCGATGAAGCGCACGGTGGTGGGCGGTTCTGCCCTGCCGCCCTCGATGATCCGCGACTTCCGCGATGGCTATGGGGTTGAGTTGATCCATGCCTGGGGCATGACTGAGACGTCGCCTTTGGGCACTTTGAACCAGCTTCTGCAAAAGCATGACGGGTTGAGCGAGGACGCGCAGGCCAAGTTGCGCGAAGGTCAGGGGCGCCCGCCGTGGGGCGTAGAGCTTCGCATTGTGGATGAGGACGGGGCCGAACTGCCCTGCGACGGCGAGACGCAAGGTGAATTGCAAATTCGCGGGCATTGGGTTGTCGAAAGCTATTTCGGGCAGGAGGGGTCCGCTCTGACCTCCAATGGATGGTTCGACACGGGCGACGTCGCCACGCTGGACGGTGACGGATACATGGTGATCCGGGATCGGTCCAAGGACATCATCAAGTCGGGCGGCGAGTGGATTTCGACCGTCGAGCTTGAGAACATCGCCATCGCACATCCCAAGATTGCCAATGCCGCCGCCATCGCCGCGCATCATCCGAAGTGGGATGAGCGCCCGGTGATCGTTGCCGTGGCTGCCGAAGGCGAAACCCCGGACGAGGCGGACGTGCTGGCCAGCTATGAGGGCAAGGTCGCGCAATGGCAGGTGCCGGATCGGGTCATCTTTGTCGACGATCTGCCGCTGGGGGCCACGGGCAAGGTCCTGAAAAACAAGCTGCGCGAGGCCTATGGCAACGTGCTTTTGGAGGAGGCGTGAGCCATGAACCAGATTGCAACGGATATTACACCTGATTTTTCAGCGCTGGATCGCGACCTTGAGGCATTGCGGTCAGGGGCTGAGGCTTGGGCGCGGACATCGAACGCCGAACGCATCGCGGTTCTGGCCGAGATCAAGGACCGGCTGCTGGAGGTCGCCGAAGGCTGGGCCGAGACCGCGGCGCGGCGAAAGCTGATCCCGGCGGGGTCGCCTTTGGCGGGCGAAGAATGGATTTCTGGACCTTATGCGGTCATGTCTGCCTGTAACGGGTTGATGCAGACTTTGGCAGGTATGAACGGAAAAGCGTTCCTCGACCATCTGTCGAAACGCACCACGGCGAATGGGCAATTGGCCGTGCGCGTCCTGCCCCATTCGATCTGGGATCGGCTGCTGTTGTCAGGCGTCTCTGCGGATGCCTGGATGCAACCGCAGGTAGATGAAGCGAATCTGGCGGCACATACAGCGTGCGCCTATGACACCCCGGTGGATGCGCGAGACGGTGGCGTGTCATTGGTGCTGGGCGCGGGCAACATCGCCTCGATCGCGCCGCTGGACGTGTTCGAGAAAGCTTTTGGTGCGCATAAAGCGGTCATCCTGAAGATGAACCCCGTGAACGAATATCTAACGCCGTTTCTGGAAGCCGCGTTGAAGCCGCTGATCGAGCGCGATGCGCTTCGGATCGTGAAAGGCGGGGCCGAGGTTGGGAGCTACCTGTGCAATCACGCCGCGGTGGACGAGGTGCATATCACCGGGGCTGCCGCCTCGCATGATGCGATTGTCTGGGGTCCGGGCGAGGAAGGGGCCAAGAACAAGGCCGCAAACACGCCGAAGTTGACCAAGCCGATCACATCTGAACTGGGTGCGGTCTGTCCGACCATCGTTGTGCCGGGGAACTGGTCAGAGGCCGACATCAAGTTTCAGGCCGAGCACCTGGCGACCCAAAAGCTCCACAATTCGGGCTTCAACTGCGTGGCCTGTCAGATGTTGGTGCTGCCGAAGTCGTGGGGTCAGAAAGACGCGTTGATCGATGCGATTCGAGGCGTGATGCGCGACATGGATGCGCGTCAGGCCTATTACCCGGGTGCCGCGGACCGAATGGCCGGTTTCGCGGATCAGTCGGCGAATGCGACGTCATTCGACCGTGGCGAAGCACCTGCGCTGATCTTCGCCCCGGTGAACGAAGGGGAGAACTGGTTCACCCAAAACGAGGTGTTCGCCCCTGCTCTGTCGACCTTTGAGATCGAGGCAGAGGACGCCGAAACCTATCTGATCGAGGCGATCCGATACGCCAACGAAACGCTGCACGGCACCTTGGGCGCGAATATCGTCATTCACCCGCGCACCATTCGGCAGATCGGGCGCAAACGCTTCGAAGAGATCATCGCCGATTTGCACTACGGAACCATCGCGGTGAATGCGTGGACTGGCCTCGCCTTCCTTGCTACCGCTTGCCCGTGGGGTGCGTTTCCTGGTCATACGCTGGACGATGTGGGGAGCGGGATCGGCTTTGCGCATAACACCTTCATGTTCGACAAACCCGAGCGGGTGGTCGTGACCGCGCCGTGGCGACCCTTCCCGCGCGGGGTGTTGTCGGGTCAGTTCACACTCCTGCCCCGTCCCCCGTGGTTCGTCACAAATCGGCGGCAGCATGTGGTTGGCCGGCTGTTGACCCATTTCCAGCACAAGCCAAGCTGGTTGAAATTGCCGCGTATATTCGCCAATGCCTTGCGTGGTTAAAACAAAGGCCAGCCGGACGTGACCAAACTCGACAAAATCGCCCGCCTTGCGGAAAAGGCCGAAGCCAAATCCGCGAAGCGGGCGCGCAAGAAGGATGAGCTTGCCGATCACGCGATTACAGCGTTGAAGCAACTTGGCTATGCACGCACCAGCCTGCGCGACATCGCCGAAATGTCGGGGGTCGCGGTCGGCACGCTGCATTACTATTTCGAAGACAAGGTCGACCTCATCACCTATTGCGTGCGCCGCTATAAGGTGGGGTTCGTGGCGGACATGGGATCAATTCTGAAAGCCGATGTCGAACCTGAGCAACTCGCAGACCGGTTCATCAAGGGTCTATCACTGTCGATCCGTCGTGAAGCCGAAACCCATCGGCTCTGGTATGACATTCGCACTCAAGCAATGTTCGACCCCGCGTTCGAAGAGGTCGTGGCGGACATCGAAGACGGTCTGCGAGACCTTGTCGCGACTTTTCTCTCCAGGTCTGGCGTCTCACCGGAACAGGCTCGACCTACTTATCTGGTGCTGGACAGCTTTTTCCGCTTCCACCTTCAGGCGTATCTCAGGGGCGATAAGGGTGCACCGGCACAGTTCGAGATCGAGGTTTCGGCGCTATTGAACCGACTGGTCTGACGGCCGACGACCTTGTTACCTAAAACTCTCGGTCAGTTCTGCCTTCGGGACAGCAAGCGACACGGCATATTGCGTCGAGATCGTTTGCAGGGCAGAACTCGAACCTTCGATCTGACATCAAAGCCGTCGGTTAAAATGGGCGCTATGCCGCCGTTCTCTGCGCGCTGCGTCGACGGCAGCTTTGGGCCGATGTTCGCGTTCAAGCAAATGAACGGGCTGAAGCTATTTCTTGGCCGGGAAGTCCTTGAGGCGATTGATAGACGCAATCAGCTTGCTGCGGAGGCTGTCTCTTGATGGGTCGTGATGTAGTCGACGGTGACAATTTGGGCAGCAGGCGGCCGCGTTTTCGATCACGTCCGGGCCACCTTCTCCAAGCGGCCTGACGTGATGCACCTCTAAGAACGCTTCGCCGTCAATGCGTTTGAACGGCGCCGGGGAACCGCAGTTTTCGCAAATACCAGCTGACTCCTCCAGCACCCAAGCTATGACTTCCGGATCGCGGATATATCGGTCAGATGTAGCAGAAGTTCTTCGAACCTTCTCTTGGCCTTTTGGGGGAGTCGCCCCTGTCAAGCGCATTCGCTTGCGTGCGCGTTCGACACGCTCGGACAGCTCTCTCGGGTCTCCCGTCGGAACTTCGGAAGCATCAGGATTGGCTAACATTTTAGCTGTGAAATCCGCTGACATGCTGGATGCATCAGGCCAGCGTATCCGCAATCTTAGCCTCTTTGTCCGATTGCCCCCTTTTTTTGACTTTGTCCGATGCTCGCCGGTCGCCCGCCCAATAGCCAGCCGGAGTTCGTCGAAGTCTGATACTGACGCAAGTTCGAGCGGCAGCGTGTAGCCTAATGGCTGAATTTGGCGCATGCTCTCTGGCAACCGCATCGCCTCGGAGCTGGCAACTTGAAGATCGTCCAGCACCATGCCTACCTGTGCCATTCGGCGTAGGTGCATTACCAGAGCAGGCGCGTAGTCAGTATTTCGAGGCGCGCGTCCGCCAGTGGACCCACCTCGAGACTCGATAATAAGGTCAAAACCGTCTTTGAGGGATTCAACTGAAAACTTCGCGTCGAGTTCGTCGCCTTTTTCATCACGAGGGTTATACATCTGCATACGCCTTAGGTTTTTGGATGCCATATCGCACTTGGCGAATGATTGCAGTATTTGAGGCGGGCGAAACGTCACCACGCTCTATCAACTATTAGGCGCTCGGCACCGCAACTTCATCGATCATAGAGATACCGGGAGAGCTCGCAAAGCAAAGGCAGTAGATTCCGCAAAGTTGATATCCGGCCACCCGAAATGCTGCGGCATGCACGAATGTCGAGTTTGGCGAAGCTGCGGTGCGGCGCTGGTTGCCATTGTGAAAGGCCGCCATGGGCCGAGAAACGACCTGGGAAGATAGGGCGGAAAGCCGTCATTCGCCGCAAACGCACTTTCGTAGCGCGAATAAGCGCATCAGACTTCCCAAAATGGCGTCTTCGGCGTATCTTCATAACGACGTTTAGAAGCACAAAAATTGGCTGGTGTATGCACATTTGGTTACGTGGCCAGGCGCATCGCCCGGTGAAGATTCCGAAGCAGGTGTTACTTATTCATGTTGGCGTGCGACCCACTGCGTGTGCTCACGAGAAAATGCAAGTTCAGCCTCATTAACGAAATCAGAAAAATCGTCATCCGTCTCCACATCCTGAATTCGAGTTTGTATGATCCCAATCTCGTGAGCAGTAAGACTGTAGGCCGACGCCAATTCATTAAATTTTTTTATTTGTATCCAACCAATTGCCGCCGAAGCCGCCACCAGAAGTGGCTCCATTGGCCATATCGATAGTATTTCAGGGTTGCTCGCACGAGCAAGCGCCAAGATGATGGCGCTACTTTGAACAGTTACACAAAACACTATCCAAGCTACGAAGTGCCGGCGGTTCAATTTAACCTTCGAAACATACCAAGCACGCTGCTGATCAATTCTTTCCACTCGGTAGAAATTTCGACGTTCATCAAAGGTAAGAGCACGAACCTCATTCATCATTGGCGTGATCTGGTCGCCCGACTTAGGTCTCCGGCTTATGGTATCACGAACGTGACCGTTCGCATCCAAAATCTCTTGCAGGTATTCCGCAAAAGTATTTTTGACCTCTCGGAGATGCGAGGTATTTTTGAATGGCTCTGCGCGCATCATATAGCGCCAAGTTGTTGTCTTAATGGACTCGGAAAGAGCACGACATCCATACCAGTCTTTCTCCGGCTTTCTCACTGACATGAAAATCAGCAAAGCAGTTGAAGCAAAAATGATGAACGAATATGCGAGCAACACTCTGGGCGAGTTGTCGAACCAGAGTGCGACCGTCGATGCGGCGAGTAGCAACCCATATTGAAGCCGGACCAGCCACAAGTAACTCGACTGAGCGGCGCCCGAGGACTCATCCGCCGACTGATAAAGTGCGGGGTAATCATCGTGCGTCAAAGGCCGAGATCCTTATAAACCTTATCTTCATAGTGCCAATTATCGCCCTGACCTTTATAAGAAGCATAGTTGTCGCAGAAGTTATCCAGCGCGTGCTTGATGATACGCGCGTTATAGGAGACGTGAACAGCGTCAGCATCGCGAAGTATCGCGGGACAGAGATTGGTGTCTAATCGCCGTTTCTTATTGAGATTGACGGCAACGATTGGTAATCCAAGTGTCTGGCAAATCTCAATCTCCCAACGCACAAATCGATAGAGGTTCTTAGTCGAATCTCCTATCAAGACAATCGCTTGCTTTGCGCTCGAAAATCGCTCACGCAATTTTCGCTTGGTATTTTCTTCACTTGACGAGTTTGTAATCGTATTTAGGTCGTGAGCATCATGGAAATTGAAGTCAACGTTCTTATTCTGCTTCCAGCCCTTCATATATCGATACGACCAGATATCATTGTCACCATCGAAAATTACATATGTCTTGTTACGGTATCCCACGAGCAGCTCCGCTACGACCTTGATTGAAAAGCATTTGGCTCTCCAACGTAAGACACTAATGGCCTTTGTGGCAAGCATAAGTTTAGCCTCTCAGAGAGGCGATATCCCCAGAGGTTTAATGAGCAGCCAAGGCTCGCTTGATAAGCTGTCTGAACTCTTCAATGGTTTCGTAGGTTCGGACCTCCCCTCTAATGGAAGTCTGATGAATATCGGTGTGCTTCTCAGCAATAGCGAAGACTGGTAGACGTAATGCCTCAGCAAGGCCAAGCTCGTAGTAGCAACTGGGGCGCTCGGCAGTGAGATCAGCGACTACCAGACTGCTCGCCCGCATCTCGCGAATCGTTTCATTGAGGTTGAACACCGGGGCGTCTGGATTGTAGGAAGGCAGGTGAGCGGACCAGCGCTGCTCATTAGCCACTTCCTTGACGATCCTTAACTTATCTGATGCGGTCTCAATACCACCTATGGGCATGACAACGAAAACCAATTTTTCCATTAAAATCCGAGAACCCTCACAAGGACCAAGTCGTATCTACTAACCATCGAAACCACCACTGTAATCAAAAATATTGCGCAGAATGCAGTCATAAAAGTGATCGGCACAGTGAGCTCTGAAAGCGACGCGCCAAGTGCAAGCCTGCTCTTGTATTTCTGAAGAGCCATTTTATTTTCCATCGCTCTCCATTCTTTTGAAAATGGCTCGAATGACCTACATGATGTTTCGTCGGGAAACACGATAAGCGGAGCCATCTCGTTCAACACTTCGAACTTTGCACCATTGAGGTCTTTGTAGGACACGATTTGTTGCCACCACCATCTGCAAAATATAGCTGCCAAAACCGAGATTGAGCCCACGACAAAGACAGCGTAAGCTTGCACGTCTGGTTTCCCGAACGACCATGAGGATATTGCACCTATACCCGCCATTATAAGTAGCGAGGTAGCGGCGTTGCTCTTGTTAAGCTCCAACCTTCGATCAGTAATCCGTTCCGCTGTATCCAAATACATGCGAAATTCTTCAAAATGGACGCTGACAGTCCGAACTTTGGAATTATCATCACCGGCCAACGCTTTTTTCTCCCCAAAGACCAATATTCGTTGAGCTTACCCTTTTGAGGGCGCGCGGCCAATGATGAACCATACCCAGCCGTTGGCTAAAGGTCAGATTCGTCCGTTCTGCCGACCTACACCCTTCGAAAAAGCTGCGCGATGGAAGGGCTGCGGGTCTCGTGAAGCTGCGCCGCAGCGTTCGATGATGAAGCCAACGGCAGGTTAGGGCCGAGGCTGTGTGGAAACGCTGTCCTATGGTAAACTTCCGCAAGGTAGCGGGAGACCAAGATGGCGGGTTTCATCGATGGCATCGACCGGGAACAGGTCACGCTTTTCCCTGATCGTCTTGAGGACTGGATCGGCGAGGATCACCTGGTCCGTGTCGTTGACCTCTTCGTGGACGAGCTGGATCTTTCGGCGCTCGGCTTCGAGCGTTGTGTGCCCGCCCGAACCGGGCGCCCGGGCTACCATCCGGCTGTGCTGTTGAAGCTCTTCATCTACGGCTATCTGAACCGTATCCCGTCCAGCCGTCGCCTGGAGCGTGAGGCGGGTCGCAATGTCGAGCTGATGTGGCTGACCAGCCGCCTGGTTCCCGACCACAAGACCATCGCCGATTTCCGGCGCGATAACGGCGCGGCGATCCGCAAGACTTGCGCGCAGTTCGTGGAGCTTTGTCGGCGGATCGGGGTGTTGAGGGGCGATTGCGTTGCCATCGACGGCAGCAAGTTCAAGGCGGTCAACAATCGCGACAAGAACTTCACAAAGAACAAGATCGCCAGCCGCCTGGCGCATCTGGAGGCCGATGTCTCGCGGTATGTCGATGACATGGCCCGTATCGACCGCCAGGAAGAGGGCGAGGCACGGGCTGACAAGGTCGCGCATCTCGCCCGTCGTTATGGCCGTATCCGGCAGGAGATCGCTCGGCTGAAGGCAATGGAACAGGCCTTGGTCGAGGCGCCCGACGGGCAGATCTCGCTGACGGATCCCGATGCCCGCGCCATGGCGACCAGCGCCCGGCACAGCGGCATGGTCGGCTACAACGTCCAGACCGCGGTCGATACCGAGACGCATCTGATCGTGGCGCATGACGTGACCAATCAGGGCTTTGACCGCGACCAGCTGAGCCCGATGGCGGCTGCGGCCAAGGAGGCCCTTCAGCGCGATGACCTCCACGCCATCGCCGACAAGGGATACTTCAGCGGGTCTCAGATCCTGGCCTGCCATCAGGCGGGGATCACCACGACCGTGCCGCGCCCCGAGACATCCGGCAACCGGGGCAAGGGCATGTATGTGAAGGCTGACTTTGCCTATGACCCGGCCCGCGATGCCTATCTCTGCCCGGCAGGCGAAGAGCTGACCTACCGCTACACGCGCGAAGAGGATGGCCTGCGGGTTGGCCGTTACTGGACCAATGAATGTCAGAGCTGTCCGGTTCGTCACCGCTGCACCAGTGGCAAAGAACGCCGGATCACCCGCTGGGACCACGAGCACCTGGTCGATGCGATGCGCGAAAGACTGGGTGGGGAGGCCGATCCGATGACCCTGCGCCGCTGCACGGTCGAACACCCGTTTGGCACCCTCAAGGCCTGGATGGGGCACACCCATTTCCTGACGCGGAGGCTGAAGAACGTCGGCACCGAAATGGCGCTGAATGTCCTCGCCTACAACATCAAGCGGGTGGTCGCGTTGATCGGCATTCGGGGCCTGATGCGGGCCATTGCCGCCTGATCGGGAACTGCCGCGCCTCAAGCGCAGACGCCACGCCTTGCCTGAAAAGGATCACCACGCCGCCACGCGCGCCACGCGCAAAAGAGTGCCAGAGGCGGCTGAAAGCGAGCAGCGCGACCAACCAGCAGCCGACAGCCCCTGCCGGCGCGTTTCCACACAGCCTCGGCCGGTCGCAACCGCCCGACAGTCAGGGAGAGTGGCCCTCCGCTGCGGGAGTCACCAAAAGTCGGCCATTCAAAACAGCTGTCACTCTGGCCGCGAGTGCCAGTGTGGGCCCAACTGAGTGCTCTGGGACCGGACGGGTAGTGAGCCAGTGAAGGTTTGACGATCTAACGCTTCACGGCGCTAATCAGTCCCGCGGCGTTAATGGGGGTGCCCATTCGTGACTTCGGCCAGCACCAAGCCTTGCTCTGCACGTAAGAGACAGCACGGCACTCGCTATGCTGGAGGCAGATCGCCTTGCATTCTGCAAAGCTGATGTTTCGAATACCCTTATTCGTAAGATCGTTGCCGGGAAGATCTGTGCCCTGACGGTCGATCATTGTATACGAGGCCTCTTCGGTTGCGCCGGGGCAGCCGCGTAT
This sequence comes from Primorskyibacter flagellatus, assembly GCF_014638275.1. Taxonomy (GTDB): domain Bacteria; phylum Pseudomonadota; class Alphaproteobacteria; order Rhodobacterales; family Rhodobacteraceae; genus Pseudooceanicola; species Pseudooceanicola flagellatus_A. Next base: position 1,699,943 of record NZ_BMFJ01000001.1, on the reverse strand, counting down.
CATTTCGGTGACCAGGCCGTCCCGAAGGGTTTGCTGAAAGCCAAAGAAAAGGTCGCCCCTGGGGGTGACTACACGCGCACCGATCTTCTGCGCTGTGAGTGCGGCACGAGCAAACTCGGCGGGCATCTCGAAGACAATCCTGCCGCGGCCCTCGCTGCGGTCAACGACGTCCCAAATATTGATCGAGACCCATTCGCCGTCGATGCCGAGGTCAAACCGGCCATAGGCAGCCAGATCAGGCTCGTGCAGGTCGGCAAGCCCAGCAATGCCGTTACCGGAGCAGAACAAGGTCAGAAAGCTGTCGCCGTTGATCGAGGCTTGCTTCATGCGCAGCGCGATCTTGCCATTAAGATTGATATAGCCAGCCCGCTCTTCGTAGATGTCGTTAGTCACGACCCGCCAGTCCTCGAGCTTGCGACGTGGCACCCACAGGATATCGTCGTGTTCGATAGCCGAGATCGCCTCGAACAGCTCTGGTTCGGCCCGGTTTGCGCGGATGTATTCAGACAGCAGCCCTGACAACGATTGTCCAATGGCCAGCCCTTCCTCGCCGTCGAGCGTGCCACCTGAAATGCTGAATTGGTGGATGCCAATGCGTCCCGAACCGTGCAGGTAGCGGTAGTCCGCGCCGATATAGGCGTAAACGCAAGCACTGGCGCAGATCGCTTCGGGAGCAGCTGTGCTTCCCACTTGGGCGGAAACAATCGCTGGGATGTCAGCAATGTATCTGCCCATCCGAACGCCCTCCATCAGCGAACCGCCGGGGCTGTCGAACAGAAATAGCACGTCACGCACTTCACTGGTGTCAGCGGCATCGACAAGCGCTCTCAATCTCTCCGTGTCGCCGTTGCGAATTTCGCCATTGGCAGTGATGTGCAGCGTCGGCGGTCGGATAGGCCGGAGATCAAGGCGCTCAATAGTGAAATCCATAGCATAGAGCGCAGATGGAAGGAGATATGCTATGAGGGGAACAACGATACGAAGAAGCAATTACTTCCTTTCAGAACGATCAGGATTTTAGTGCGCAGCCTACACGATAATGAAACGATACGCTCGTCAACCTGTCGAGGTATTATGCGCTTGGTGGCTTCATTTCACCAGAAAAACGAGAGCACTCGCTGCTGAGTTCAAGCGCTTCCGCCCCCTGAAAACTGGGTCTTTTGAAGTTGAATTTTTCGGGTGTTCCTTCTTGGTCAGGGGGAGCGCAAAGGCATGACAGCATCGAAGTTCGCGGAAGCTCAAGATCCGTTCGTCCTGAAGCCGGGCAAGGAGGGCAGGCCGGTCGCTTAGTTTCGCCGCATGTCAGGGTTCTGCCAAGCTATTATGTCTAAACGGAAAAAACATTCCAGCATTCCGGCGCCAAAAGAAAAACCGTGGCGCCAGTGCGTCAACCGCCGAAATCGAAGGGTAGCCCAGGATGTTGAGTATCGCGCGAAGCCATCTCTTTCTGCGCCTCTTCGACGCTTTCTGACAACCCAAGAAATTTCCGATCTCGCGGTGCTTTGATCTGTCGTTCTACCTCGGCGATTTTTCGTGTGCGGGCAGTCTCGCTCAGTCCGTCAAGGCTTAGAAGAAACGCGGCTCCATAGAGGATCTTGCGCCTCGTATCATCTTTGCGCCTCTGTTTCGACTGGACCGCTTTCATGTCCCGAAGGCGGTTCAACTGGGGCTCGAGCAGCTTTTCTTGACGGACAATTCGATCTTCAAGTGTGGCCATTTTCATCTCCAGGTTTCTGTTGTCCTGCACGGGAGATTGCGCTTGAGCCTGCTTTTCGCTCACGTTTCGAAATTTTTCTTTTAGCTGCGAAGTATGAGCGCCGGCCAACCCGACGCCTGAAGGCAAGGGCGCAATTACGCAAACTGTCGTTTGCCGCGCGCCTGCGGCGGGCTTTGGAGGAGCGGTGAGTTTAGTCGGGCACGATCTACAACTCATGAAACAGTCTCACCTCCATCCCGCCAGTCACTGTCCGCTGCTTGTGCTGTCCCGTGCTGATGGGCGGTCCTCGGTTGCGGCCGCCGCCTATGCCGCGCGAACTCGCATGGTCGATGAGCGAACTGGCCTGATCTACAACTACAAAAATGTCACTGGCCTGATCGCAGAAGGTCTGGTCGGTTGGTCTGGCTCGGCTGAGGAATTGTGGAATTCAGCAGAGATGGCCGAAACCAGGTCCAACGCGAGGGTCGCAAGGGAACTGCGCCCTGCGCTGCCGGCCGAGCTGCCGCTCGACCAACAACGTCGGCTTGTTCATGGTATGGCCTGCTGGTTGCGCGACAGGTTCGGAGTTGCGAGCCACTATTGCATTCATGGTCCCAAATTCCACGACACAGAACAGGGCAAAAAGCTATGGAGAAAAAAGTCATCACCCCTGTCAGACAGTGAAACGTTTGATGAGTTGTTCGATCCAGATGTTACGAACAAGAATTTCCATGTGCATCTCAGGTTCACCGTTCGCGTGGTCGACCGAGACACAGGTGCCTTTGGTATCAAGACACGGGAACTCGATGATAAAAAATGGGGCTCGGCTTGTGTGGTTGCTATTCGTGAAGAATGGGAAAAGCGGGTTAATGCGGCCCTTGCGAAAGTAGGTTCTTCGGCTCGAATTGACTTGCGGTCTTATGAGGACTTGGCCGCCGCAGGCGACGCACCTTCCGGTCTCAAAGCGCAACGGCACTCTGGTCCGAAACGCTCTGCGATTGAGCGAAAGCAGATGGCGGAACTGCGCCGAAAATCGTTGGATGATGTTTCTGACTTGGGGGCCGCCGAGATAGCGCGCATCGGTCAGAATTTCGAAAATGAGCGGCTATGGACCGCTTGGGAGCAAGCGCGCGCGCTCGATCGCGCGAAGGCGCGTGAGGACGGAACTTCCGCCAGAATTGCAGCGGAACGGGAGGCTGCCCGTAGGGATGAGCTCCAGCGGCTGTCCGAGGCTGCTGATATTGATGTTCAGCGGGAAGATGCAGTTGAAAAACCTTCGTCACGACAGGTTTCGAAACAGAATGGAGAGGACTCCGATCTGGCTGTGGCGCACGGCATGGGCCGAAAGCTCGATGCATATGTCGTAGCGATACGTGATCTGGCATCGGGTAGGGCGGCGAGAGAGTTTGCCGATGAGTTTGACGAAGTCATCGACCCAGAAACCTATGAATTGCCGTCGGCAGAAGAGCCACCGAGGATCATGAAGCCGGTGAAGCGCACTGTTACAGGGCCACGTCAACGAGTGCGATAGTATCTCAGATGTATGCGTGAACACGCTCTAAGTATTTACGACCTATTCCCCTCGCGTGACGAGTCTTTCGCGGAGCAGGGATACTGGCCGTTCCCTGCACCTGTAGACCGCCGTCTGCGGGACCGGAGGGCGTTGGCCACCCCTCCTGGACCTCCCAGGCATGACGCCCGGTCCGGGTTGCGCGCGTCTCGTGACGCGCAACCCGGGCCAGCCCTCGGAGAAGGAGTGGGAGGTCGGGTCGCGTCGATCATCCACAAGAGGAGAGGTCGATGTTCGATCAAATGACCCAGAAACTGGCCCACTGGGCCGATCACGTTCGGCCCGGCGATATCGTGCTGTTCAGATTCCCCGTCCCGTTCCCGCAAACGCGGGACGGCAAGCCCGGTATCCGCCCCTGCCTGGTTGTCGAAGTCGACGACCACGGCGAGGAGCGGCGGCTCGTGCTTGCCTACAGCACAACCGCGACCACCAGATCGAACGGCGGCTACGACATCGCCGTCACCCACGTTGCCGACCTGCAAATGGCGGGACTGCGCAGAGCGACGAGGTTTATCGGCACGCGACTGCTCTTCGTCAGCCCGCACCACTCCGGGTTCGATGTCGGCGGTTCGAGCGCTCCAGTTGTCGGCCATCTCACTGGTAGCCGTCTGGAACGGATGCAAGCGGTCCGGGCGCGTCTCCATGCAGAGCACGACATCGCCGCAGACCGTCGCCGGGAACGAAGCGAAACGCCCGTCACCGTGGAACGGCGGCCGCTTCCGAAGGTCACAGCCGAATTCCCGACGGCAGCCTGACGACCGGCCGAGTGACCGGCCCTTCGTGACGAGGGCCGGTCCCACTCCGGTTCGCAGAGATGGAGAGACAGATGTTCCCGATACCCCAGACATTCCCGACCAACAACACGCACCGGATGGTGCTGTTCCTCGACCATCAGCTGCATGGCGACTACGAGCGCATCGAGGACATTCTCGCCAATGCAGCTCGCCACACGCGCGCGGCAAGCGAGGCGCTGGCGCAACTCCCTTACGAAGCGTTGAAGCCTATTCAGGGCTGGGCCCGCGACCTCGAGAAACACTCCGAGCGCCGCCGGTTCCTCACTGATGACTACCGGCATGCTGCGCGTTCCGCATTGCGTGAACTGGCAAAGCTGGAGCCTGAAATGGCTTCGGGGCCGATCGACAGCGCCATGCGCAACCTGCGTGACGCGCTCGAAGCCTCGCACCGTGTCACGGATCTCCTCGCCGCGGAGCAAGAGATCGCCCGGAGCCGCGGGCACCACAGCTGACACCGAGATCGGCGGGATTGGATCCCCGTCGTCAGGGCGCACCGGCCCGGAAACACCCTTTCTGCTGCAATAGCCGGTGCGCCCGAACCCTCTAAGGATACCCACAATGGCAGACTTATTGAGCGAGGTCGTCTTTCTCGACTTCGAGGCGAGTTCGCTCGCGCCGGACGGCTGGCCGATTGAAATCGGGCTGACATGGATCGACGAACTGGATGAACTCGTCACCTGGTCGAGCCTGATCCGCCCGCATCCGAACTGGAGCAGTGCCGCCTGGTGCGCTGATGCCGAAGCAATCCATCAGCTGAGTCAGGCGGACCTTCTGAGCGCGCGTCCAGCAGAGGATGTCGCAGCTGAAGCCAACGCCATGATAGCAGACCGTCTGATGATTTCGGACGGTCGCACCGCGGACGCGCGCTGGCTTGATCAGCTACTCGCAACTGTCGAGCAGACACGGGCCTCCCCAATCCTCGACTACGATGCGACGGCTATCAGGCACTTCAACGCTGACGCGCTCGATGCCCTCTACACATCGCTGACCCGTCGCAGAGCTCCCCGCCGGGCGGGCCCGGACAGCCGCCGTTTGGCACGCGCCTGGCTTCGAGCGCTCGAGGCCGGGTGGGGCGGTGAACCCCCTTGAGGAAATTCATCTCGATTGGGTTCGACGACCTGAAGTCCTCCTCACACACAAGAGGATCACTCAATGAAAACCAAGAGACCGACCAAGGCCCAGATCCAGAACGCGATCGCAGCGGTTCATTCCCAAGGCCTTATCGCGCACGCACTGCACTTTACTTCAGACGGTGGCTTCCGTGTCGAACTCACTCCGGCAGAGATCGCTGTAGCGACAGCTGCCCATTCCGCCCGCCGCAGCGGCCCCAAAACTTACGGTGAGCCGAAATGAAATACGAATACAAGGGCCTGCTGTCTGATCGCATGAAGTCTGGAAATACTCGGTGGCGCGTGCGTGTAGAGGGTCAGCGGAACCGCAAAATCACGATCCCCATGGGGCCGGGCGAGTCCGGCTTCGATGCCTACTACCGTGCGGCTCGCAGAGGCGAAGTCATCGAACAAGTTAGGCCGAAAAAGCCCACGAAAGGGACCTTCGATGAACTCTGCGAAAACTACATCGCGTGGCTGAAGGTCCAAGCGGAAGGCGGCAACTATTCCATGTCGACATTTGAAAGTAGGCGCCGTGGTCTCGATTATGCCCGCGAGCTCCGAGACATCGATCAGGACCGGTTCGGTTCTCTAAGCGTCCACCTGCCCGGAGACGCGTTCACCTTCATTTGGGACAGTTTCGGTGTGAAGACAGGCGCCGCTGAAACGTGTTTCAAAGCGCTCCGTGCCGCCTATTCCTGGGGCGCTGACCGCGGGTATCCGAAGCATAGTGACATCCTCACTATGAAAAGCAAGCACAAGTCCAAAGGTGGCGCGGTCGCCTGGAACGACAAAGATGTTGAGAAATTTCTAACAAGGCACGGCCCAGGGACCATGGCTCGTCTCTGGTTTGCTTTGGCTGACTGCACAGCAGGCCGTATCGGCGATATGCCTGATATGGGGCCTCCTCATGTAACCGAGGTTGATGGAAAGCCTGCGATCACGTGGCAGCCGAAGAAGAAAGGATCCAGCGAGGTAACAGTGCTGATAACCGAGATGCTGCTGACCGAGCTGGATAACCACGACGTGGACCGCGGGACGTTTCTGACGACCGTATACGGCAAGCCGTTCGCCTCGTCTGGCTCGTTGGATAATCGTGTTCGTGAATGGATTGTTCAGGCGAAAATCACCGGAAAGAACGGCAAGGCCAACCGTTCCCAACATGGGATCCGGAAGGGTGTAGCGAAATTGTTGGCGAAGCTGGGAGCTACTGAATACGAAATCATGACGACCCTCGGACATTCTGATCCGCGAACAACAAGGATCTATACTAAGGATGCCGAACGTGAGCGCATGGCAATCTCCGCAGCGCAAAAGCGAATGCGCAAGACCTGACGTAAGACTCTATTGGGCGATCGCTTAGGTCATCTACCAACACACAGCACCACTGCATGGCGCGCCCGAGGATCGTGGCGCGCCATCCTCTTTTTTTCGGTGCCGATCAGCGCAGGGCTTCACTGTATGGCTCAGCTCCGACGTAAATTCATCAGATGAAGTTCGACTTCGTCCCGTCGCCGACTTCACCGTTCACTCCATCAGGACCAGAACCAAGGAAGCTTCCTGCACAAATCGCTTTCGCCCTAAAGGTGGACCACGCTCCGAAACGTGGTCCACAATTGGACCATCGAGCGTCAACAAAACAAGGTGTGCTGCGGGAAAAGTGGCAGCCCGTAGGGGAATCGAACCCCTCTTTCCAGGTTGAAAACCTGGCGTCCTAACCGATAGACGAACGGGCCGCGCTTGGCGTGAGGGGGCTTTTAGGGAAACCCCGTCACGGGCGCAAGGGGATTTTTGCACCCCCGCAAACAAATTCTCGGCGGCGCGAAATGGCTTCAGGACACCCCGGCCAAAGCAGCATCCTCCAGCCGCATCTGGACCGTCCGGCGCCCGCCCCAACTGTTGATTTCAAGCCGCCCGGCAAGGTGAAATCGCGCCCCGGACCGTTCGGTCAGGGCCGGGCCAAGCGGCCCGTCGTAGGCGGAGAACGCGATGGCGTCGATCGACCCGCCCATGCCGTCGCCGAAGCGGAACTTGAGATGGCTTTCGCCGACCCGCTTCGCAAAGCTCACCGTCACGTCCGGAAAGGCAAAACGAGGGGCAGGGGCGCTGGCGCCGAAGGGACCAGCAGCCTCCAGCCGTTCCACCAGGGCCACTGTCGCGCCGCCCGGCATGAGCAGCCCGTCCAGCCGCAGGTCCGCCGCACCGCCCTCTCCGGCCCCCTGTTTCGCCAGCAGTTCCGCCAGCCGTTCCATCGCCGCCTCCACGCCGTCTCGCGCCACGGTCAGCCCCGCGGCCATGCGATGCCCGCCGCCCTTGACCAGCAGCCCTTCGGCCGCCAGCCGCTGCACCGCTGCGCCGAGGTCCACGCCCGCCACCGACCGCCCCGATCCCTTGCCCTCGTCCCCGTCCAGCCCGATCACGACGGCGGGGCGGTTCGTCGCTTCCTTCAGCCGTGAGGCGACAATGCCCACTACGCCCGGATGCCAGCCCTCTCCGGCAGCCCAGACCAGCGGACCGTTCAGCCCCCGCGCTTCTGCCTGCGCCAGCGCCGCCGCCTGCACCGCCGACTCGATCTCCCGTCGTTCCGCATTCAGCGCGTTCAGCCGGTCCGCCATCGCCCGCGCCTCGTGCGGGTCGGTGCAGGACAGAAGCCGCGCGCCCAAGTCCGCCTTGCCGATCCGCCCCCCGGCATTGATCCGTGGTCCCAGGAGATAGCCCAGATGATAGGCGGTCGGCGCGGTATCCATCTTAGCCGCATCCGCCAGCGCGGCCAGGCCGGGGCGCGCCCGCCGCGCCATGACCACCAGCCCCTGCCGCACGAAGGCCCGGTTGACCCCGATCAGCGGCGCCACATCCGCCACCGTCGCCAGCGCCACGAGGTCGAGCATCGCCATCAGGTCCGGAAGCCCCGTCGCCCCGTCCTCCCGCGCCTGCCGGTTCGCCTCCACCAGCATCAGGAAGACCACCGCCGCCGCGCAGAGATGCGCCAGCGCCCCGTTCTCGTCCTGCCGGTTCGGGTTCACGCAGGCCACACAGTCGGGCAGGGTCTCTCCGCCAAGGTGGTGGTCGAGGATCACCACGTCGCAGGCCGCCGCCGTGACCGGCTCATGGCTCAGCGTGCCGCAGTCGACGCAGATGATCAGGTCATGCCGCGCCCCAAGCTCCGCCATCGCCGGCACGTTCGGGCCGTATCCCTCGTCGATCCGGTCGGGCACATAGACCGTCGCCTCACGCCCCATCTGGCGCAGCCAGTCCACCAGCAGCGCGGCAGAGGTCCCGCCATCCACGTCGTAATCGGCAAAGATGCAGATCCGCTCGCGCCCGCGCACGGCCCGGAGCACCCGCGCCGCCGCAACCTCCATGTCCCGGAGCGACCGGGGATCGGGCAGCAGATCGCGCAGGGAAGGCGCGAGGAACCCCTCCGCCTCCGGCGCCCCGACCCCGCGCCGCGCCAATACCTGCGCGAGGGCGCGATCCAGCCCGGTCGCCTGCGTCAGAGCCTCGGCCGCGCGGTCGATCTCGGCAGCAGGCCCGACCCATCTGCGCCCGGTGAGGGAGGAGGAGACATCAAGGAAATCCATGCCCGCTACATGCCGCGCCGCACCGCCCGAAGGCAAGGGCCCGACCCCCAACTTCATCTCGCCGGAATTACTCCCGCGCGAGGCATTCGACGCCAGCAAGAAGACCGGACCTCAGACTTCCTCGATGCGGATGGCCACGGGTGTCCCGTCCACGACCCCGGTCCGGTCCATCGCCGCCAGGGCTTCGTCCAGCGCCATGCGCGAGGTCCGATGCGTCACGATCAGCACCGGCGCGCCGTCGCCCTCGTGGTCGTACTGGCGCATGCGGTTGATCGACACCCCGGCCTCGCCCAGCACCGCCGCGACCTTGGCCAGCGCGCCGGGCTTGTCCTGAAGCGTCATCCGCAGGTAATAGGCCGCCGGCGTTACCGACCGCGCCGGCACGGCGTCGGCAAGCGTCGTTGCGGGCTGGCCGAACACCGGCAGCCGGATGCCTCGCGCGATGTCGCAGACATCCGCCATCACCGCGCTGGCCGTCGGGCCTTCACCCGCGCCGGGGCCGCGCAACACGATCTGCTCCACCGCCTTGCCCTCCAGCACCACCATGTTCGTTCCGCCGCGCAGCTGACCGAGCGGAGAGGTCATCGGCACGAGGCAGGGCGACATCCGCTGTTCCAGCCCGCGCCCGGTCATCCGTGCCACGCCAAGCAGCTTGATCCGGTAGCCCATGTCGCCCGCCGCGCGAATATCCTCGATCGTCAGCCGGCCGATGCCCTCAAGCTCGATCGCGTCGAAATTGACCCGCGTGCCGAAGGCGGCGGCCGCGAGGATCGCAAGCTTGTGCCCGGCGTCGATGCCGCCCACGTCCAGCTCCGGATCGGCCTCGAGGTAGCCCAACTGGTTCGCCTCCTCGAACACGGTCTCGTAGGGCAGCCCGGCCTCCTCCATGCGCGTGAGGATATAGTTGCAGGTGCCGTTCATCACGCCCATGACGCGGGTGATCTCGTTGCCCGCCAGCCCCTCGACCAGCGACTTGATGACCGGGATCCCCCCCGCGACGGCGGCTTCGTAGCGGATCACGCGGCCCTGTGCCTCGGCCAGTTCGGCCAGCGCCTGACCATGCACGGCCAGCATCGCCTTGTTGGCGGTCACCACGTCCTTGCCCGCCTTCAGCGCGGCCTCGGTCGCCGCCTTTGCAGGGCCGTCCGACCCGCCCATGAGTTCGACAAAGACATCCACGTCGTCCCGTGTCGCCAGCCGGACCGGATCGTCTTCCCAGTCGTAGCCCGACAGCGACACGCCGCGATCCTTGTCGCGGGTCCGGGCGGACACGGCGGAAATCGTGATCTCGGTTCCGGTGCGGGCAGTCAGCAGCGCCGCCTCGCGCCGGATGATCTTCACCACTCCGACGCCAACCGTTCCCAGCCCGGCGATCCCCAGACGCAAAGTGCCGCTCATGCCCAAAACTCCGTTCCTGTACCTGACGCGGCTCTAGCGGTTTCGCGGGGGCCATGCAACGCGGCTGGCCCCGGTGCGTCCCGCGCTCAGCGGTTACGCAGCCGCGCCGCCCGTGCCCTGAGCGCCGCCGCCCGCGCCTCGAGCGCGGCGTCCTCGCCCTCGGCGATGCGCGTCTGCTCTCCCTGCGCCAGCAGTCCCTGCACCGGAACCAGAGGGGGATAGGCCCCGTCCAGCTCAGCCTCGGGCACCGTGCGGCCAAGGTCGGGAAACTCCGCGCAGGCGCAGAGCGTTGCCAGCAATATGCCCGGCAGCATGAACCGTCGCCTCATCTTGCATCTCCCGTCACGTTGCGGCCGACCCTGACGGATCCGCCGGGGCAGGGCAAGCGGCCCCGATCGCGCCTTGATCTGAACATGCGTTCAGTTACAACGGGGCATGGCCCGCACCGCAGGATCCCACTCCGCCCTGACCGCGCCCCGGATCCGCGAGGCCGCGCAGGAACTGTTTGCCCGCCACGGATACGCGGCGGTGTCGATGCGCCAGATCGCGGCTGAGGTGGGGGTGCAGGTCGGCGCGCTCTACAACTATACGCCGGACAAGCAGAGCCTGCTGTTCGACCTGATGACCGCGCATCTCGACGCCCTGCTCGCCGCGCAGGCGGCAGAGGACAGGCCCGCGGACCCGATGCAGGCGCTCGAGGCCTTTGCCCGGTTCCACATCCGCTATCACGCCGAACGCCCCGACGCGGTCTTCATCGCCTACATGGAGCTGCGCAACCTCACGCCCGACAACTTTGCGACAGTGGAAACCCTGCGGCATCGCTACGAAGACCGGTTGAGCGCGATCCTTTCCGCAGGGCAGGCGGCGGGGGCGTTTCGCATCGCGGAGCCGCGCATCGCCACGATGGCGATCATCGCCATGCTCACCGGGGTGAACACCTGGTTCCGCCAGAGCGGCCGGCTGAGCCTGTCGGAGGTCGAAGATGTCTACTGGGACATGACGCGGCGGCTGGTGACGGGGTAGGGGCGGACAGCCCCCTCACCCCAATCCTCTCACCCGAGGGGAGAGGGGTGGGGCGAGGGGGACTCCCCGCCTCAGTGTGCGGGTTTGATGAACGTCCCGTTCCGAAGCTCACGAAAGGCCTGTTGAAGCTCGGCCTCCGTGTTCATGACGATCGGTCCGTGCCAGGCCACCGGCTCCTGGATCGGCGCACCAGAGATGAGCAGGAAGCGGACGCCCTGTTCCCCGGCCTGCACCGTGATCGCGTCGCCGGTTCCGAACCGCACCAGCGTCCGGTCGCCGGACATGTCGCGAATGTTGACTTCCTGGCCTTTCACTTCCTTCTCCAGCAGCACGCCGGTCGGGGCGGAGGCATCGACGAAGGCCGCCGACCCTTCGAATACATAAGCGAAGGCGCGGCGGTAGGTGTCGACCGGAAGGGTCTTCTTCACCCCCGGCGGCACCCAGATGTCGAGGTACTGCGGATCCGCCGCGATTCCGTCCACCGGCCCGCGCTTGCCCCAGAACGATCCGACCACGACGCGCACGGCGGTGCCGTCGTCGTCGATGATCTCGGGGATCTCCTTGGCCTCGACGTCCTGATACCGCGGCGCGGTCATCTTCAGATCGCCCGGAAGGTTCGCCCAGAGCTGGAAACCGTGCATCTGCCCCGACAGGTTCCCCTGCGGCATTTCCTGATGCAGGATCCCGGACCCGGCGGTCATCCACTGCACGTCACCGGCACCGAGAGACCCGGTATTGCCCAGGCTGTCCGCATGATCCACCGTGCCCGACAGCACATAGGTGATCGTCTCGATCCCCCGGTGCGGGTGCCAGGGAAAACCGGCCTGGTAGTCGCGCGGGTTCTCGTTGCGGAAATCGTCGAACAGCAGGAACGGATCCAGCTCGCTCGGATCATGGAAGCCGAAGGCGCGGTGCAGTTTGACCCCGGCGCCCTCCATCGTGGGCTGGGCGCGGCGGGTTTCGAGTGTCGGTCGGATGGACATGGGCCACCTCCTTTCGTTGCCGTCAATCTAGGGATGCACCGCGCCGGGCGGAAGATGGCGAACGGTTCGCGCGGGCAGGGGGTCTGTGCGCCCGCTCACAGCAGGGTGCCCGGGGCAAGGACGGGCTTGCCATGGGCGCGGCCCTCGCCTAACCCGGCCCGGTCATGACGGAGGACGCGATGAACGACAGCCTGGCCGAACTCACGGTCTCTCCCGCGCGGCGGGTCTTCGGGGTCGGCGTGCTGGCGGGTCTGGGCGTGCTGCTGCTGCGCATGGCGCTGGCCGGGGCCGGAGGCAGCTGGCTGGACGCGATGGTGCTGGTCATGGGGCTGGCCTCGCTGGCAGCCGCCTGGGCCATGTATCGCGCCACCCGCCACGGCCTGCGCCTGACCGGGGACGGCCTGTTCGACGCCGACGGCACCTGCCTTGCACGGGCCGACGACATCCTGTCGGTGGACCGCGGCACCTTCGCCTTCAAGCCCTCCAACGGGTTCCTCCTGCGCACCGCGACGAAACAGCCCCGGCTCTGGAAGCCGGGGCTTTACTGGCGCATGGGCCGGAGGATCGGTGTCGGCGGCATTACCCGCGCGGCAGAGGCCAAACTGATGGCCGACATCATCGCGGTGCGGCTGGCAGAGCGTCAGGCGGAACAGTCCGCCGGTTAGCTCGTCCCGCCCGAACCGTCGTCGAACTTGAGCTGACCGGTGATGCGCGGGTTCATGATGACCTGCGCCTTCATCTTGAAGTTGTCCATGCCGATCTTGAACGGGATGACATAGTCGTTCCAGGTCTCCATGAAGATGAACTGGTCCCCCGAGGCCACCACCGGCAGCTGCGTCCGGATCGTGTTCACCGTGTTGTCGTTCAGCGCTGTGACCGAGGAGGACCCGCGCCGCTTGGACCACACCACGCCGTACTTGTCCGTCGTCTCGTCGTAGGTCAGCACCGACACGCGGACCGTCGGGTTGTTGGTGCGCGTCAATTCCTTGAACAGGGAGAAGGAGCTGTCGACATAGGTTTCCGTGATCAGCGCCGATTCACGCGAATAGGCATCCGCGATGGTGAAGGCGGCCTTCTGGTTGATGCTCTTCATCCGGAGCATGTCGAAGAAGCTGAACATTGCCACGTAGCCCCAGATCAGGATCGGCAGCAGGATGATCGACTCCACGGCCACGATACCGCGGGTGTCGCGGGCAAAATCCCTGGCGGCGAAGCGCAGGCGCAGCCGGGCAAGGCGTAGGGCGGAGGGACGGATCTGTGTCATGGCGCTCACGTCGGTTCGTTCACGAAGGCGGAGACGGAGAACAGCGAATAGTCGCCATTGCCGTCCTTCTGGACCTGCCCGCCCAGCCCGACCGCCGGGAAGACCGGCGAAATCTTGATGCAGGCGCGCATGATCATCAGCTGGTTGGCGCCGCCGTTGGTGAACTGGCGCACCGGTTTGATCTCTTCGGACTTGTCGATGCAGTCGGCTTCCTTCGGGATGGTCGTGTAGCTGCGCAGGTTCAGCGGCCGCATCTCCAGCCGCAGACTGTCTTCGCAGTCCGGCAGAAACCCTGCGAAACGGCAGATCTCTTTCTTCATCGCCGCATGGGTCGGTGAGGAATAGAGCCCGAGCCGCAGGTTCCGCACGGCCATGTCCAGCCCGCGCTCCAGCATCGTCTGGCGGAAGGTCATCATCCCCATCTCGACGGAGGAGAGCATCAGCATCAGGAAGACCGGCAGCATGATCGCGAAGTCCACGACCACGGCGCCCGACTCATCCTTCAGCCAGCGGCGCGGGAAGAGTTTGGGAAGGAAACGCATCAGAAGGTCAGCCTCAACTGTTTGAGTTGCCGTGCGATGGAGGAGAAGGCGTCCGAGATCTGCACCCCCTCCACCCGGTAGAAGTGGTTGGGCGAGGATGCGCAGGCCTGCATCTTCCCGGCCGAGGTGTTGTCGATCTCGAACCCGATGGAATAGATGAATATCCCGTTGTTCTTCGCGGCGGTGCAGATGTTCTTCATCATCTGGTCGGCCAGGGTCCCGGTGTAGTAGACCTCGTAGAGTGAGGACCGGACGCTGCTGTCGATAACCCCGTCAAGATCGTTCAGGGGATACTTCGCGAAGAAGGCGCGCATGTCCGGCGTGTCGTAGGCAAAGTCCTTGATCCGGTTGGATTCCGTGTTGTACCCGTCGGTCATCACCACGATGATCTTTGTGGTCTGCCCGCCAAAGTCCGAAGGACGGTCGCGGAAGGCGGTGTCGACGATGCCGTTGTCGACAAGGCCGTTGATGAGCGGCCTGAAAGCGGGGTCGAGCAGCCCGGCGCCCCACTTCATCCCGATATGGATCGACGTCCGCTCGCGCCCCGTCATCTTGTCGATCTGGGCCTTCAGCGCGGTCCGGTTCTGGCTGAACGGGGTGATCCGTTCGTAGTCGTTGGTCGGGCAGGAGATGAACTTGAAGTCGCGGTCGACGTGGCTGAAGTACTGTCCCTGCAGGTAGGCCTTGGACGGGTCGATCGTGGTGGTCGAGAAGTCGGGCTGCGTGAACTGCACACAGTAGGAATAGTTGTGCAGCTGGCGCACGTTCATGCGGCGGAAGATTTCCCAGCCCGCGTTCACGTCGCCGGTATAGGGCACGACGGACAGGGACACCCGGTCCTTCGCGTCGTCGATCAGCACGGTGTCGACGAATTCCTTCGCCGCCTTGTGCAGGCGCGTCATCTTGGAGTTCTCGTCCATGGAGCCCGAGATATCGAGCACGAGCGACACTTCGGAGTTGCCCATGGCCTGTTCCGCCCGACCTGCCGCGGGAACGGAGAAGGTGTCATAGCCAAGCGGTTTCAGGAACGGCGTTTTCACATTCGCCTGCAGGCGCACCTCGACCGCGCGGGCGGTGCCGGCGCCTTCGACCTTGATGTCGCTGTCGTTGATGTAGGAGGCCAGCTTGGCCTTGGCGAAATAGTCCTTAACAACCGCCTTCGGGTCCAGCGTGTTGTCCTTGTGCGCCGCCGCGAGCGTGGCGCTGTCGATCGTCTGTTGAAGGCGGGTGCGCTCCATCTCGGTGCGCATGATCTCGACGCCGATGCCGGCCACCACCATCATGATGAGAAGCATGAACACGACGAGCGACAGCATCACCCCGTCCTCGGCCCGGACGAAGCGGGTGACGAAGCGGGTCATCTGCCCGCGAAGCCGGGTCCGGATCTGCGTGATCCTCGGGGTCGGTCGGAACGTACCGTTCATGGTTCACCTCTTGGGCCGCGTCTGGCCGCCACGCCGGGGCGGCGCGGTGGCGATAGGCGGATTTCGGCCTTTGCAGATCGGGAATAGCGCCGGAATCGGGCTGAAATTTGTCCGTATTGCGGAACCCGCGTGGAAAAGGCCTTTTCCGGCAACGTCTCCGCCGGGATCGCGGGGATTGTCTCTGTGCCGCGCTGCGGCGGGCGAAACGGGTTCAGGTGCTTTTGCAAAAAAGTCAGAAATTGCGGGTTACAGATGCCGGGCCGGTGCTAGTGTCCCGGGTAAAAGGAGGATCCCCCATGACCCAGACCCTGCCGATCCAGGAGCCGAGCTTCCGCGAGAGCGTCGACATGATGTTCAACCGCGCGGTGGCCCTGATGGACCTTTCGCCCGGACTGGAGGAAAAGATCCGCGTCTGCAACGCCACCTATACCGTGCGCTTCGGCGTCCGGCTGCGCGGCCAGATCCACACTTTCACCGGCTACCGCTCCGTTCATTCCGAACATATGGAGCCCGTGAAGGGAGGCATCCGCTACGCGCTCTCGGTCAATCAGAACGAGGTCGAGGCGCTGGCCTCCCTCATGACCTACAAGTGCGCGCTGGTGGAAACGCCCTTCGGCGGCTCCAAGGGCGGTCTCTGCATCGACCCGAGGGAGTGGGAGGAGCATGAGCTGGAGCAGATCACCCGCCGCTTCGCCTACGAGCTGATCAAGCGCGACATGATCAACCCCGCCCAGAACGTCCCCGCGCCCGACATGGGCACTGGGGAGCGGGAGATGGCCTGGATCGCCGACCAGTACAAGCGGATGAACACCACCGACATAAACGGCAACGCCTGCGTCACCGGCAAGCCGATCAACGGCGGCGGCATCGCGGGCCGGACGGAGGCGACGGGCAGGGGCGTGCAATACGCCCTGCGCGAATTCTTCCGCGACCCGGCGGATGTGAAGCGCGCGGGGCTCGAAGGCACGCTCGACCGCAAGACGGTGATCGTGCAGGGTCTCGGAAACGTCGGCTATCACGCCGCCAAATTCCTGAGCGAGGAGGACGGCTGCTACATCACCGCCGTGATCGAACATGACGGCGCGGTCTTCAACAACGACGGCATCGACGTGGAAGACCTCAAGGCATGGATCACCCGCCATGGCGGCGTCACCGGCTATCCCGGTGCGCGCTATCACGATGACGGCGCGGCGCTTCTGGAGCAGGACTGCGACATCCTCATCCCGGCGGCGATGGAGGGGGTCATAAACCTCGGCAACGCCGAACGAATCTCTGCCAGGCTCATCATCGAGGCCGCGAACGGCCCAGTAACCGCCGGTGCGGACGACGTGCTGAAGAAACGCGGGGTCGTCATCATCCCCGACCTCTACGCCAACGCGGGCGGGGTGACGGTATCCTATTTCGAATGGGTCAAGAACCTGTCGCACATCCGGTTCGGCCGGATGCAGCGCCGGCAGGAGGAGGCGCGGCATGAACTGATCGTCGCCGAACTCGAACGGCTCGACCGCTACCTCGGCAACGCCTGGTCGATCTCTCCGGACTTCAAGAAGAAGTACCTGCGCGGGGCGGACGAACTGGAACTGGTCCGCTCCGGCCTCGACGACACGATGCGCACCGCCTTCCAGTCGATGCGTGCGGTGATGAACACGCGCGAGGACGTGCACGACTACCGCACCGCCGCCTACCTCGTCGCCATCGGCCGCGTCGCGGCAAGCTACCGCGCGAAGGGGCTGTAACTGCCGTTGCGGGCTTACCGTCATACTCGGGCTTGGCCCGGCGGACCCTGGCCACTTCGCACCACCGTCATCCTCGGGCTTGATCCGAGGATCTCGTGCCGGGAAGATCCTCGGGTCAAGCCCGAGGATGACAGCGTCTTGAAAGGCGCCGGGTCACCGAAGCCCGAACCCACCCCCGCAAAGCATCGATCCGGTCAATCCTTGGGCACGTCGTGAACCGACGCTTTCGTGTCGCCGCCGCCCGTTGCAATCCCCCGCGCGCCCTGCTTTGGTCGCCCGCGACGGCGGAGGTATCATGCGCTTCAATGCACTGCGGATTCTCAGGGAAGGGCTGACCGGCAACAAGGGCTGGGGCCCGCACTGGCGGGACCCCGAACCCAAGCCCGCCTATGACATCGTCATCATCGGCGGCGGCGGCCACGGCCTTGCCACCGCCTTCTACCTCGCGCAGCAGCACGGGATCACCAATGTCGCGGTGCTGGAAAAGGGCTACATCGGCGGCGGCAACGTCGGGCGCAACACCACAATCGTGCGCGCCAACTACTTCCTGCCGGGCAATTCCGAATTTTATTCCCACTCGCTCAAGCTGTGGGAGCGGATGGAGGACGATCTCAACTATAATGTGATGCATTCGCAGCGCGGCATCATCAACCTGTTCCACTCCGACGGCCAGCGCGATGCCGCTGTCCGGCGCGGCAACGCAATGATCAACCAGGGCGACGACGCGATCCTCCTCGGGCGGGAGGAGCTGCGCAAGATGCTCCCCTACCTCGACCACGACAACGGACGCTTCCCGATCCACGGCGGTCTCTACCATCCGCGCGGCGGCACCGCCCGCCACGATGCCGTCGCCTGGGGCTTCGCGCGCGGGGCGTCGGACCGGGGCGTCGACATCATCCAGAACTGCGAAGTCACCGGCATCGACCGCGAGGGCGGGCGCGTGACCGGCGTGCAGACCACCCGCGGCGCCATCCGCGCGCGCAAGGTGGCCATCGTCACGGCGGGTCGCTCCGGCCAGGTCGCCGCGCTGGCCGGGCTGCGCCTGCCGATCGAGAGCCATATCCTTCAGGCATTCGTCACGGAGGGACTGAAACCGGTGATCGACAATGTCGTCACCTTCGGCATGGGTCACTTCTATATCAGCCAGTCCGACAAGGGCGGTCTGGTATTCGGCGGCGACCTGGATTTCTACCCGAGCTATGCGCAGCGCGGCAACCTGCCGACGGTCGAGCACGTGATGGAGGCCGGCATGACGCTCATGCCGATGATCGGCCGCGCCAAGATGCTGCGAAGCTGGGGCGGGATCATGGATATGACGCCGGACGGTTCACCCATCATCGACCGCGCCCCGATCGAGGGGCTCTATCTCGACTGCGGCTGGTGCTACGGCGGTTTCAAGGCGGTGCCGGGATCTGGCTTCGCACTGGCACATCTGCTGGCGACGGACCGGTATCACGACAGTGCCACGGGCTTCCGGCTGGACCGGTTCCTCACCGGGCGCGGCATCATGGACGAGGAAGGCAAGGGCGCGCAGCACAACCTGCACTAGCGCGTCATGGCGGGGACAGGAGCCTCCGGCGGGGATATTTTTAGCAAGATGAAGAACACATGCGACTGACCTGTCCTCATTGCGGTGCGCGCGACCTGCGCGAATTCACTTATGGCGGCGCTGTGCTCGACCGGCCCGAGGGGGACTGGGGACCGGAATGGGACGCCTTCATCCACCTGCGCGACAACCCGGCGGGCCTGTCGCGGGAGTGGTGGTATCACGAAAAGGGCTGCTCTGCCTGGCTGGTGGTGGAACGGGACACCCGGACCCACGAGGTCGTTGCCGTGGCGGAGGTGTCGCGATGAGACTGGCGAAGGGCGGGCTGATCGACCGCGACCGGCAGCTTGGTTTCCGGTTCGACGGGCACGGTTACACGGGCATGGAGGGCGACACGCTGGCCTCCGCCCTGCTGGCGAACGGTCTGCGCACCGTGGCGCGGTCGTTCAAGTACCACCGCCCGCGCGGCATCCTTACGGCGGGCAGCGAGGAGCCGAACGCGCTGGTCACGCTTGGCCGCGGCGCGGGGCAGGAGCCGAACGCACGGGCCACCACGGTGGAACTGCATCAGGGGCTCGACGCACGCAGTCAGAACGCCTGGCCCTCTGTCGGCTTTGACGTGATGGAGGTCAATGACTGGCTTTCGCCGTTCCTCGGGGCGGGCTTCTACTACAAGACCTTCATGGGTCCGGCGCGGATCTGGGAGCGGGTGTTCGAACCCGTGATCCGGCGCGCAGCGGGTCTCGGGCAGTTGTCGAAGGAAGTCGCGGACCTGCGCTTCGACAAGGCCTTCGCCTTCTGCGACCTGCTGGTGATCGGCGCGGGGCCGACGGGCCTGATGGCGGCGTGGACCGCGGCGGAAGCCGGGGCCGACGTGATCCTAGCCGATGAGGATTTCCTGCCGGGCGGACGGCTGAATGCCGAACGCGCGGGGGTCGGCGGCCAGTCCGGCGCGGGCTGGGCGGCGGACATCGCGGCGCGGCTTTCGGCCATGCCGAACGTGCGGGTGATGACGCGGACCACGGTCACGGGCGTCTACGATCAGGGCACCTTCGGCGCGTTGCAGCGTCATGCCCCGGGCGCCCGGATGCAGGAAACCTTCTGGCGGATCGTCGCGAAACGCTCGGTCCTTGCCGCGGGCGCGACGGAACGGCCCGTCGCCCTGGCGAACAACGATCGTCCGGGCGTGATGATGGCGGGGGCGGTGCGGAGCTATCTCAACCGCTTTGCCGTTGCGCCGGGCAAGACCGCAGTGGTCTTCGGCGCCTCGGACGAGGTGATGCGCACCGCCGCCGATCTGCGCGATGCGGGCGTTCATCTTGCCGCCGTAGTCGATGCGCGCCCGGTGACGGGGGGGCAGGATATGCCGCTCCGCTCCGGCGCGGTGGTGGAACGTGTCCTTGGCCGGGAGGTCGAGGGCGTGGTGATCCGCCATGCCGACGGACGGGAGGAGCGGGTGCAGGCCGATCTTCTTGCGCTTTCAGGCGGCTGGAACCCCACGCTGCACCTGACCTGCCACCTGAACGGACGACCGGTCTGGCGCGACGATGTCGCCGCCTTTGTTCCCGCTCCGGAGGCGGTGCCGGGCATGACCGCGACCGGAGCCTGCAACGGCGATCTGACCACGGCGGCCTGCCTCGCGGCGGGCCGGGCGGCGGGGCAGGCGGCGGCAGAGTCGCTTGGCCTGACCGGCGCGCTGCCCGATCTGCCGGAGGCGGACGGAGCGGACGCCGGGGCCATGCCGCTCTGGGTCGTTCCGGGCAAGGGGCGAAAGTGGGTCGATTTCCAGAACGACGTGACCGTGAAGGACATTGCCCAGGCGGCGCGGGAGAACTTCCGCTCTGTCGAGCATATGAAACGCTACACCACGCAGGGCATGGCGACCGATCAGGGGCGCATGGGCAACGTGACGGCCCTGTCGGTATTGGCCGACGCGACCGGGCGCAGTATCCCCGGCACCGGCACGACAACCTTCCGCCCGCCCTTTGCGCCGATCCACATCGCCGCGCTCGGCGCCGGGGGGCAGGGCAAGGGCTTTGCGCCCGAACGCTTTACCGCCTCGCACGCCGTCACGCTTTCAATGGGCGCGCCGCTGATTGAGGCGGGTCTGTGGTATCGCCCGTCCTATTACCCGCGCGCAGGCGAAACCACCTGGCGGCAATCCTGCGACCGCGAGGTCGGTATGGTTCGGACGAGGGTCGGGGTCTGCGACGTCTCCACCCTCGGCAAGATCGACGTGCAGGGGCCGGATGCCGCCGCCTTCCTCGATTTCGTCTACACCAACACCATGTCCACGCTGCCGGTCGGCAAGGTCCGGTACGGCCTGATGCTGCGCGAGGACGGGCATGTCATGGACGACGGCACCTGCGCCCGGATCGGCGAGACGCAGTTCGTCGTCACCACGACCACCGCCGCCGCCGGGCTGGTGATGAAGCAGATGGAATTCGCCGCGCAGGTGCTGCGCCCCGATCTCGATGTCCGCATGATCTCGGTCACCGAGCAATGGGCGCAGACTGCGGTCGCCGGACCGGAGGCAAGAGCTCTGTTGAACGAGGTGCTCGACGAACCCATGGCCGACGGCGCCTGGCCCTTCATGTCCTGTGGCGCGGTCTCGGTCGGGGGCATCCCGGCGCGGCTGTTCCGCATTTCCTTCTCGGGCGAACATGCCTACGAGATCGCCGTGCCCGCCCGTTATGGCGAAAGCCTGTTCCGGCAGTTGGTCGCAAAGGCAGAGGCGCGCGGCGGCGGGGCCTACGGGATGGAGGCGCTGAACGTCCTGCGGGTCGAAAAGGGCCTGCTGACCCATGCAGAACTGGACGGACGCACGACAGCCTACGACCTGAACCTTCAGGGCATGATGTCGAAGAAGAAGGATTTCGTGGGCCGCGCGGCGGCACAGCGCGACGGGCTGCTCGACCCGGACCGCCCCCGCCTTGTCGGCATCCGGCCCGTCGGCGCGGTGAAACAGCTGACCGCCGGCGCTTTCCTGTTCGAACCGGATGCGGAAAAGACCCGCCCCAATGCGCAGGGCACCGTCAGTTCGGTCGCCTATTCCCCGACCCTTGGCCATTTCGTCGGCCTCGCCCTGCTGAAGGAGGGGCCGGAGCGGCATGGCGACACCGTGCGCATGGTTGATCACCTGCGCGGGATCGAAACGCTTTGTGAGGTCTGTGATCCGGTGTTCTTCGATCCCGAGGGAGGGCGTGTCCGTGGGTAAACTTTCTCTTGCCGCCTCCGCCCCGCTGACCGGTGCCCTGCCGGTCCGGAACGGCGGGATGACACTGACGCTGGCCGATCCCGGCCCGCTGACCTCCGTCGCGCCGTTCGCGGGGCAGGGGCCCGCGGTCTCGGCGGCGCTGAAGGCTGCGACCGGTCTGGCTCTGCCGCCGACCGGCCAGCGCGTCGTGTCGGGTGACGTGGCGCTCCAGTGGTTCGGGCGCGATCTTTGGCTGCTGAGCGGGACAGAAGCGCCAGAGATGCCCGCCGCGCTCACCGATCAGTCGGACAGCTGGGTCGCTCTGGACCTGACTGGCCCCCGCGCCGCCGAAGTCATGGCGCGCCTTGTCCCCGTCGATCTGCGCGACGCGGCCTTCCCGGAGGGGGCGGCGGTGCGGACGGAGCTGCACACGATGATGGTTGCCGTCGCCCGGACCGGCCCGGAGACGCTGCGCATCATGGGCTTCCGCTCCATGGCCGGAACATTGGTGCATGCCGTCAGTGAGGCGATGGAGACGGTGGTGGGCATGTAAGCGGTGTGCCGGGCTGAAGCTCGGCCTACGGCCACGGCATTGGATCGTGCAATGCGAAGGCCGGGCTTCAGCCCGGCACATCGACATGGCCCCCCATATCCGTGGGTCGAGCCCGGGGATGACGGGTCCTCTCCACGCTGCGTCATCCCCAGATCTGATCCGGGGCTCACCCCCGGCACCCGTGCGCCGATCGCCCGCCCTACCTGCTGGACACCCTGCGACCGACCCCGGATAATCGCTCCATGAGTCTCCCGCCCGGTTTCCTCGACGAATTGCGCACCCGCGTCAGCCTTTCGCAGGTTGTCGGGAAAAAGGTCATGTGGGACATGCGCAAGTCCAACCAGGGCAAGGGCGACTGGTGGGCTCCGTGCCCCTTCCACCAGGAGAAATCCGCCTCCTTCCACGTCGACGACCGCAAGGGGTTCTTCTACTGCTTCGGCTGCCACGCCAAGGGCAGCCATTTCGACTTTCTCATGCAATCCGAAAACCTCGGCTTCATGGAGGCGGTGGAAGCGCTGGCGCAGGAGGCCGGGATGCCAATGCCCGCCCGCGACCCGCGCGCCGCGCAGCAGGCGGAAAAGCGCAAGGGGCTGGCCGAGGTCATGGAGATGGCCCTGCGCCACTACCGCATGATGCTGAACGCCGGTGCCGCCGCCGATGCGCGCGCCTATCTCGACAAGCGCGGCATGACGGCAGAGATGCGAGACCGGTTCGAGATCGGCTTTGCCCCGGCGGGCTGGCAAGGGCTCTGGGACCATCTGCGCGGCAAGGACGTGCCGGAGGAGATGATCCTCAAGGCAGGGCTCGCCAAGCCCTCGGACAAGGGCAAGAAGCCCTACGACGTGTTCCGCAACCGCATCATGTTTCCGATCCGCGACGCCCGCGGCCGCTGCATTGCCTTCGGCGGGCGGGCGATGGATCCGAACGACAACGCGAAATACCTCAACTCTCCGGAAACGGAGCTCTTCGACAAGGGGCGCAGTCTCTACAACCACGGCCCCGCGCGCGAAGCCGTGGGCAAGGGCCAGCCGTTGATCGTGGCCGAGGGCTACATGGACGTGATCGCGCTGGCCTCTGCCGGGTTCGGCGGCGCGGTGGCCCCGCTTGGCACGGCAGTGACCGAACACCAGCTTGCCATGCTCTGGCAGATCACGTCCGAACCGGTCATCGCGCTCGACGGCGACAAGGCGGGCCTGCGCGCCGCAATGCGTACCATGCACGTCGCCCTGCCGCTGATGGAGGCGGGCAAATCCCTGCGCTTTGCCCTGCTGCCCGAGGGCAAGGACCCCGACGACCTGATCCGCGCCAGCGGGCCCGCCGCCATGCAGGAGGTGCTGGACCGCGCCTTCCCGCTGGTTGATCTGCTCTGGCGCGAGGCGACGGAGGGCAGGAGCTTCGACAGCCCCGAACGCCGCGCCGCGCTTGACCGCGACCTGCGCGAGGCGATCCGGAAGATCCCCGACCTCTCGCTCCGCCGCCACTACGGCGACGCAATCAAGGAGATGCGCTATCAGCTGTTCCGCCCGCAGCGCACCGAGTTCGGCCGGTCCAACGGCAAGTGGTCGATCAAGCAGAAACTGCAGGCCGCCCGCCCGACAACCCGCGCCTCCTACCTCTCCGCCGCCGGACCGGATGCGGACCTGATCCTGCGCGAGGCGGTGATCCTTGCCACTGCGATCTCCACTCCCTCGGCCGTGCCCGCCTTCGAAGGCCAGCTTGAACTGATGGAGTGTCACGACCCGCTCAACTCCGCCATCCGCGACATCGTGCTGCGCCGGTATCACGACGGCACCGAGGCGATGAAAGAGACAATTGTCGATACTCTGGGTCCGGAGGCGCTTGACCGTCTGTTCTCCCATCCCCATGTGGCCATCTGTCCGACGGTCCGCCGTCCCGGAGAGGTCGACCTGGCCCGCATGACGCTGGCGGAGGAACTGGCCAAGCTGAAGGCCCGCCGCGGGCTGGAGGACGAGATCGCCGAGGCGGAGGAGGAGCTTTCCGGCACCGCGGACGAAGCCGTGACGCACCGCCTGACCGCGGCAACTGACGCGGTCGAACGCGCGGCCCGGCCGCCAAGCAAGGACAAGGGCGATTTCGACCTCGGCGACAACGGGGCGCGAATCAGCCGGGAGGAGAAGGGCGCATTCGAGGCAATCCTGGGATCGATTCGCTTCGACAAGCGCCAGAAGTGAACGATTTGGGTAACGGATCCCTAAAGAATTAACGCTAACCGGGTGTGCAAGGGCGCGAATCGCGCTATTGATTCGTTCCAAGCGAATCACGCCCGACCCGTGACTGGCAGAAGCTGGCGCGAGAGACAGGAGCAGAGCATGGCCCCCAAGGACACTGACGACGAGCAGCAGCACGAGGAAGAGCAGGAACAGGAAGTTTCCCTCGACCTCAGCCAGGCGCAGATCAAGAAGATGATCGCCGAGGCGCGCGAGCGCGGGTTCATCACCTACGACCAGCTCAACCAGGTGCTCCCGCCCGATCAGGCGTCCTCCGAACAGATCGAGGACGTGATGTCCATGCTGTCGGAAATGGGCATCAACATCATCGAGGATGACGAGGTCGAGGAGGAGGAGGCGAAATCCACCGCCGTCGTCGAAACCTCGTCCAACCGCGATGTCGCCCTGTCCTCCGGTACCGGCGAGAAGCTGGACCGTACCGACGACCCGGTGCGCATGTACCTGCGCGAAATGGGGTCCGTCGAACTCCTGTCGCGGGAGGGCGAAATCGCCATCGCCAAGCGGATCGAGGCCGGGCGCAACACAATGATCCTCGGGCTCTGCGAAAGCCCGCTGACCTTCCAGGCGATCACGATCTGGCGCGACGAACTTCTGTCCGAAGACATTCTGCTGCGCGACGTGATCGACCTTGAGACCACCTTCGGCGACTCGATGGAAGGGGACGAGGACACGCCCGTTGTCGACTCCGGCGCCGCGCCCGCCGCGAAGTCCGGCGAAAGCGATCCCGAATACGATGCCGACGGCAACCCGATCCAGAGCGATGACGACGAGGACGAGGACGATCAGGCCTCCATGTCCCTCGCCGCGATGGAAACCGCGCTGAAGCCCCGCGTGCTGGAAACGCTGGACCGCATCGCGCACGACTATTCCGTTCTGTCGGAAATTCAGGACAGCCGAATCTCCGCCACGCTGAACGAGGACAACAGCTTCAACGACGCCGACGAGGCGAAGTACCAGAAGCTGCGCTCGGAAATCGTTGAACTGGTGAACGGCCTGCACCTGCACAACAACCGGATCGAAGCGCTGATCGACCAGCTCTACGGCATCAACCGCCGGATCATGCAGATCGACTCCGCGATGGTGAAGCTGGCCGACCAGGCCCGCATCAACCGCAAGGAATTCATCGACGAATACCGCGGTCACGAACTGGATCCGAACTGGCTGGACCGCATGGGCGAAAAGCCGGGCCGGGGCTGGCAGATGTTCATCGAACGCTCTGCCGAGAAGGTCGAGGAACTGCGCACCGACATGGCGCAGGTCGGTCAGTACGTCGGGCTCGACATCTCCGAATTCCGCCGCATCGTGAACCAGGTTCAGAAGGGTGAAAAGGAAGCGCGGCAGGCCAAGAAGGAAATGGTCGAAGCCAACCTCCGCCTCGTCATCTCCATCGCCAAGAAATACACCAACCGTGGTCTGCAATTCCTTGATCTCATTCAGGAAGGCAACATCGGCCTGATGAAGGCGGTGGACAAGTTCGAATACCGCCGCGGCTACAAGTTCTCGACCTACGCGACGTGGTGGATCCGTCAGGCGATCACCCGCTCCATCGCCGATCAGGCGCGCACGATCCGCATCCCGGTCCATATGATCGAGACGATCAACAAGCTGGTCCGCACCGGTCGCCAGATGCTGCACGAGATAGGCCGCGAACCCACGCCCGAGGAACTGGCCGAAAAGCTCCAGATGCCGCTGGAGAAGGTGCGCAAGGTCATGAAGATCGCGAAGGAGCCGATCTCCCTCGAAACCCCGATCGGGGACGAGGAAGACAGCCAGCTTGGCGATTTCATCGAGGACAAGAACGCCATCCTGCCGCTGGACTCCGCCATTCAGGAAAACCTGAAGGAGACGACGACGCGCGTCCTCGCTTCCCTCACCCCGCGGGAGGAGCGGGTTCTGCGCATGCGCTTCGGCATCGGCATGAATACCGACCACACGCTCGAAGAGGTCGGTCAGCAGTTCTCCGTCACCCGTGAACGCATCCGCCAGATCGAGGCAAAGGCACTGAGAAAGCTGAAACATCCGAGCCGGTCGCGCAAGCTGCGGTCGTTCCTGGATCAATAAACCCCGGAACCGGGGCGCGCGGGATCCGCGCGCCTCTGGCAGACGATCGGCATTGGTCCGACCCTCCGCACCGCACTCACGAGCGAAAATTCGCCCGGATGGCGTAAAGTTTAACCAGTTAGCGAAACCAGACGCGCGGGCCGTGCGTTCCTCCCTCAGGTCAAGGGAGGCTGCCATGAAAACCGCCGCAATCAAAACCGTCGCACTTTTCGCCGCCATTGGCGGGGCAGCATTCCCGGCGTTCGCCGAGCAGACCGTTGCGACGCCGGTCGCAGTCTCCGCTCCCGATGTGATCCTCACCGACGCCATCCGGATCGAAGTTGCCTCTGACGATCCCGCTCAGTGCGCACTCGCCGTCATCCGCGCCTTCAACCTCCCGGAAGGCAGCCTGAACTATGATCCCCGCTGCACCGTCGTCGGGAAAGACGCCCCGTTCACCTCCGCCCTGAACGACTGAGCCTTGCGCCTGCAATGCCTCCGGGCGAGGGTCGGCCCATGCAGACCACCTTCACCATCGCCACGAAAGGCCCCGGCCTATACGAATTCACCCCCGACGTCCTGCGATGGACGACGGGGCAGGGCGACGGACTGTTGACACTCTTCATCCGTCATACCTCTGCCAGTCTGCTTGTGATGGAAAACGCCGACCCTGAGGTGCAGACGGACCTGACCAACGACCTGCACCGGCTTGTCCCGCCCACCACCGACCCCGCCATGGCACATCTGACCCACACCTACGAAGGCCCCGACGACATGCCCGCCCACATCAAGGCGGCGCTGCTGCCGGTCAGCCTGTCGATTCCGGTGGCAGACGGGCGCCCGTGTCTGGGTACATGGCAGGGAATTTTCGTGGTCGAACACCGGACCGCCCCGCACAGACGCGAAATTGCAGCACATTTCGCTGGCTGAATTCGGGCCTACCCAATCTCTTGCGGCTGTCCTATAGTGGCTGTGGACAATGGGGGACCAACCCCATGAAGACGGCGGACTCAAGGGGATTCTAGCACGATGCGTTGCCCGTTTTGCGGAAATATCGACACTCAGGTGAAAGACTCCCGGCCTGCCGAGGACCACGTCTCGATTCGCCGCCGCCGCTTCTGCCCGGCCTGCGGGGGCCGCTTCACGACCTACGAACGCGTGCAGCTGCGCGATCTCGTCGTCATCAAGTCCTCCGGCCGTCGCGAGGATTTCGACCGCGACAAACTGGAACGCTCCATCCGGATCTCCATGCAGAAACGCCCGGTCGAACCCGAACGGATCGACCAGATGATCTCCGGCATCGTGCGTCGGCTCGAAAGCATGGGGGAGACTGACATTTCCTCCAAGGCCATCGGTGAGATCGTGATGGAGGCGCTGGCCCGGATCGATACCGTCGCCTACGTGCGCTTCGCCAGCGTTTACAAGAACTTCCAGGCCGCCGATGACTTCGACAAGTTCGTCAGCGAACTGCGTCCGGAAAATCAGACCGAAGAGTGATCCGGTGAGCGCGGCCCCATGACCGCCTCCGACGACCGCCGCTATCTTGCGCTTGCGCTGTCCCTCGGGCGGCGCGGGCAGGGGGCCACCTGGCCCAACCCCTCCGTTGGCTGCGTGATCGTCAAAGATGGCCGCGTCCTCGGGCGCGGCTGGACGGCACCGGGCGGTCGCCCCCACGCAGAACCGCAGGCATTGGCACACGCCGGGGAAGCCGCGCGCGGCGCGACCGCTTACGTCTCCCTCGAACCCTGCTCGCATCACGGCAAGACGCCGCCCTGCACCGACGCGCTGATCGCCGCGGGGATCGCCCGCGTCGTCGCGCCGATGGCCGATACCGATCCGCGCGTCTCGGGTCAGGGCTTTGACCGACTGCGCGCCGCCGGGATCGCGGTCACAACCGGGCTGATGGTGGACGAGGCAGAGCGCGACCACGCCGGGTTCTTCATGAAGACCGAACTTGGCCGCCCCTTCGTGACGCTGAAACTGGCGTCATCCTTCGACGGCCGCATTGCCACCGCGACCGGGGAAAGCCAGTGGATCACCGGACCGGAGGCACGTCGTCTGGTGCACGCCATGCGCCTGCGCCACGACGCAGTGATGGTCGGGGCGGGAACGGCGCGGGCGGACGATCCTTCGCTGACCGTGCGGGATCTCGGCGTCGCGCGGCAGCCGGTGCGCGTGGTCGTTTCCCGCCGGCTGGACCTGCCGCTGATGAGCACGCTGGCGCGCACGGCAAAGCAGGTGCCGGTCTGGCTCTGCCATGGCCCCGACACCGATCCGACGCTACGCCGGACGTGGGAGGGGCTGGGCGCGCGGCTGTTTGCCTGCGACGTGAAGGGTGGTCAGCTCGATCCCGCCTCGGTGCTTCAGGCGCTTGGCGGGGCCGGTCTGACGCGGGTCTTCTGCGAAGGTGGCGGCGCGCTTGCCGCGGCATTGCTCGGCGCCGATCTGGTGGACGAACTGGTCGGCATGACGGCCGGAGTCACCATCGGTGCCGATGGTCTTCCCGCGATCGGAGCGCTTGGTCTGGGGCGTCTGGCCGCGGCGCCGAGGTTCCGCCTGCGCGAGGCCCGGCCACTGGGCGGCGACGTGCTGCATATGTGGGAGAGGGCGGGGGACTGACCCCCCCTTGGTATTCGCCTTCAAGGGGGAGGGGGGCCGCCCGATCAGTTTGTCCCCATGCCGGCAATCCAACCGAAGATTACGGATGGCGGGACGCCGGATCGAGCTACCGCCAGACCCAGCTCATCCCCGCCGCCAGCCCCTGTGCCTTCGCCAGCAGTCGAAGCCCCGGCCCCCCGCGCGAAACCTCCGCCGCGGCGAGCCGCCTTACCGCCGTCTCGACCGAACAGGCCTGCCGCGTAACAGGATCGAAATACCGTGGGTAGTCGATCAGCGCCGCATGGGCGAGCCCCGGCATCGTCGGGCGCGCCTGCCGCCGGACCGGGACCCGGCCAAGGTCCGTCGTCAGGCCCCATCCCGCATAGAAGGGCGTGCCCGTGACGGTCACCTTGAGCCCGCGCAACAAGGCTTCGAACCCCATGAGGGAGGTCATCGTCCAGACCTCCTCCACCTGATCCAGCAGCGCCGCCGTATCCGCGCCCGGCAGCACCATGTCCGCCCAGTCCTCCGCCCGCGCGACCGCGCCGTCGCGCAGCCCTGCCTCCACATCCGGATGCGGCTTGTAGAGGATCACCGCGCCGGGATTGGCCTCCCGCACCACCCGAAGCAGGACGAGGTTGGTTGCCACATCCCCCGCGCCGAGCCGGATGGAGGCATCGTCCTCCACCTGTCCGGGCACGAGGATCCGCCGCCCTTCGGGCAGGGCGGGCAAAGCGCCGCCCAGAGTATATTTGGTCAGGCCAAGCCGGATCAGGTCGGCCACCAGAGCCTCAGCCCGCAACTGCTGGTCGGGGCGCAGGGTGGCGCGGGCGGCGATCATCCGCTCCAGCCGGCTCTCCCGCGTCGGATCGTAATAGATGCCGAGGTCGTCACAGGCCAGCGACAGCGGCGGCACCAGCGCCGCCCCAAGGCCGCGCGAGCGCAGGAATCCGTCCTCAACCCGCATCACGTCGGCCTCAGGGGCGGCCTTGCCTGCCCAGACCATCACCCGCCGCCCGTCCTGCGGTGGATCGTCGGAAAACACCACCCGCCGTTCCGCGCCAAAGAATTGCTGCATCACGCCACGCTTCCACAGGCGCATCCCCCCGGCCTGCCAGCCGGATTGGTCCTCTCGCCATGCCCTGACACGGGCCTCCAGCCAGTCCAATGCCTCCTCGAAGGAACACAGCCGATCCTCGCAGGGGTGATACCAGTGGGGATAAAGCAGCATCGCGCAGGCGAACATCTGTACCCGCGTCAGGCTTCGCCCGCGCCGCGCCATCGGAAACCGGATCGGGTGGCGGTCGTCGGTCAGGCCCCAGCCGGCATAGAAGGGCTGGCCGAAGACCACCGGACGGTGTCCCGCAAGGATCGCCTCGAAGCCCATCTGGGAGGTCACGCAATAGACAGCGGCCGCCCCCTCCAGCAGGGTCCAGGGATCGACGGGGCCGGAAACGAGCGTGACCTTGTCCGTCTCGTCCTCTGCGCCGAAATAGCCCGGACGATGCCCGGCTCCGCTTTCGGGATGGGTCTTGATGACGATGCGGGCGGCGGGGTGATCTTCCTGCGCCCAGTAGAGCATTTCCCGGAACGAATTCGCATCCGCGCCCCCGTGGGTGACAGAGGCATCGCCCCGCGTCTGGTCGATCACCAGCACGTAGCCGGGGGCAGGGGCCTCTGCGTTCGTGTCGTGACAGTTGTACTTGGACAGCCGCCCTTCCTTCAGCCGCGCGATACCGCCGCGGGCGCGATCCAGCAGGGCGGTGTCGTCCAGCGGATGCTCTTTCAGCAGCACTTCGAGGTCCGAGGGCGTCGCAGCGTCGAAATAGATCCCCCGCGTGTCGGCCACCAGGCCAAGCGGCGGCTCCCCCTCACGCCCCGGATGGATTGACCGCAGGAAAGCGTCCTCGACCCGGACCAGCGGCGCGCCGGTCGCCTCCGCCACCGCCTCGCCCCGACCGGCATAGGGGGATCGGCCCCAGACCGCCACGCCGTCCCCGTCACGCACCCGGCCAAGCCGCAGATCGTACCCGGCCAGCGACAGGATGCGCCGCACGCGGCCCTGTTTCAGGAACCCCGCGTTGAAATAGCGAAGCCGCCGGAGGTGGTCTCCGGCGGCGTCGTCAGGATCGGACCCGAAGGCCACGGCGTCAGCCCCCTGCGGCGGTGGACACCGTGTTGACCGAGGACAGCGTGCCGGTCAGTGCCGAAATCGCCTTGTCCCACTGGGTGAACGGCGCTTCGGTGACGTAGAGTGTGTCGCCGTCGCGGATCGCGAAGTCGCGGGCATGGAACATCCCGTTCGGCTGCGTCAGGTCCAGCACGTAGACCATGCGCTGCGCGCCGATCAGATCGCCCCGGCCCAGCACCTGATTGGCGATCTCCGCCGGTTCATTCCGCAGCACGAAGACGCCCGTGGGATCGGCGGCGTTGGACAGCAGGCCGCCGACCTGCGCGATCGCCTCAAGCCCCGACAATGTTTGCGTTTCGAACGGCACCAGCGACTGCGAACCCGTCGCGCCAAGCGCGGTGAACTTGCGCGTGTCCTCTTCGACCAGCACCTTGTCCCCGCCACGCAGCGCGATGTCGAGCTGCGGGTTCTTGAAAAGGTCCTGGAACCAGATCGTGCCGGTCTGCCCGCCCCGGATGACCGAGACGCGGGCGATTTCCGGATTGATCGTGACCCCGCCGGCCCGTGCGATCATCGCGGCCAGCGTCCGGGTCGGGCGTTCGATGGCAAAGACCCCCTGCGCCCCAATGGCCCCGACCAGCGACACAGTCGAACCGTCACCTGCGAGGCGGCGCACCTGCACCTGCGGGTCCGGCGTCTGCTCTTCCAGCTTGGCGGTGATGATGCGGCGGATCGCCTCCGGGTTGTTGCCAGCGGCGCGGATGCGGCCCGCGTAGGGCACGAAGATAAAGCCCGCGCCGTCCACCTGCACTTCTTCCAGCAGGGTGGCGTTGGCCCCTTCGGCGGCCAGCAGCCCGTCGTCGACGTTTTCCCAGATCGTCAGGCCAAGCGTGTCGCCGGGCCGGATCGTGTCCGACCCGAGTTCGGAGGCATTGATGAAGCCCGAGGAAAATCCGAGCGCGGGGGCAACCGCCGTCGCCCGCGTCACCCGGTCGTTGACCGATACGACGAAAGCATCGCCCTGCTGCTGGACGGAGCCTGCGAATATCTCGCGCTTGTTCGGGCCGACACGGGGCAACACATTACAGGCGGAAACCATCGAAACGGCCGCCAGAATCGCAACGGGCCTTGCCCATCTGGACATGGGGGAATTCACTGCTCGGTCTCCTCGACCTGTTTTTCTGCCTCGGTCTTTTTCGTTAAACTAGCGGAATCCTGTGGATAACGCTAGTCCTGCTTTGCGCGCGTGCCTAGTGAACCACCCGCAACTGTTGCCGTGGTGTCGCGGTGCCGGACTTCAGCGCGTCATAGGGGTCTTCGGGGGCGAGCATCATGTCGACCACCGTCCGCAGCAGCTGCCGCCGCCCCCGCGAGGAATAGAAGCCGCCCGCAATCTGCGAGGTCTCCAGCAGGAAACGCCGGTAATCCTGATAGGCCTTGCGGTCGGGCCGCGCCGGGGCGGCGAAGAATTCGGGCAGGGCCTGGGTCGAAACGAACTCCGGCTTGGCATAGACCGCCGACCCGAAGGTCTTGAGCGGAATGCCCCGGAACAGCGCCTGCTGCGCGGCGGTGGAGTTGACGGTGACGGCGGTGCGGGTGTCGGCGAGAAGCTGCGCCAGCTTGCCGCCGCGCACGAAATGCACCCGCTTCGCCACCCCGGCTTCCCGCGCAAGGCGCCGGATTTCGCGGCGGACGGGTACACGGCCGTCCTCCAGCGGGTGCGCCTTGAAGACAAGGTGATGGTGACGCGGCGCGCCTTCGGCAAAGCCGCGGATCACCACGTCAAGGAATTCGGTCATCGTCGTAAACGGGCTGTGCGCCTGGAACGACGCGTCATGTTCCAGTTGCAGCAGCGCCAGATGATAGGGGAACCCGCCATGCCGGATCCGCATCGTCGCCAGCCAGCGTTCGACCCCGTGCGCGGGCATCAGCAGCAGACGTTTGAGATACAGCTGGAATTCCTTCGCGACCGTCAGCGCCCGGTGCGGCGCGAAATTTCGGTAATCCCCGTTCCGGAACATCACGAACCAGTGGTAGAGCGCGCCGTAGAACACATGCTGCCGCGTGTCGCCCCATTTCGCCGGGGGCAGGGCGGTATCAAGGTCCGACTGTTCCAGCGTCTTGCGCATCTCGGCCACCGACATCTTCATCAGCCGCGAATGCCCGTTCGCGCCGCCACGTTCATAGGTGACCCAGTAGGGGCGGATGTAGCCTTCCTCAAACACATGCACGGTCAGGCCCATGGCCTTCGCGCGCGCCACCGCCTCGGCATGGATCGCCCGCACGTCGCCATAGAGTACGATGTCGGTGACCTTCTTCTCCGACACCAGCCGGGCAAAGCGGTCGGGCCATTCCGCGGGCGTGCCGCGATAGGGCAGGTAGCTTTTCGGGTGAAACCAGAAGGCGCGGTCCCCGGCGTTGAAGCCGACGCGCCAGACCTCGGCCCCCGCAAGGCGCAACATCTTGCCGAGCCGGTGAAAGAACGGCCCGTGCGGTCCCTGCAGGAACAGGAAGACGCGGTTTGCTGCGATATCTGCGGGCATCTCTTTCGGTGCCTCTGGTCTCTGCCTCTGTCTCTCCGGGGTGGCTGGTATACCGTTAACCCGGCGAAATTAAGGCGTCATCTCCGCCGGATGGGTGCGGGGACCCACCTCTGGGGATTGCATCCCCTCCCGCACCCCGTTAGCCCTGTGTGTCAAGGAGCTGCACCTATGTTCACCGGCATCATCACAGACATCGGCACCGTCCGCGCCGTCGAGAAACGCGGAGACCTCCGCGCCCGCATCGCCACCGCCTACGACACCGACGGCATCGACATGGGTGCCTCGATCGCCTGCGACGGCTGCTGCCTGACGGTCGTCGAAACCGGCCCCGACTGGTTCGACGTGGAAATCAGCGCCGAGACGGTGAGCAAGACAAACATCTCCCACAACACCTGGGCGGAGGGGCGGCGGATCAACCTCGAACGCGCCCTCAAGGTCGGGGACGAACTGGGCGGGCATATCGTGTCGGGCCACGTCGACGGCGTGGCGGAACTCATCGCGCTGGAAGAAGAGGGCGACAGCACCCGCGCCACCTTCCGCGCGCCCGAGGCGCTGGCGAAGTTCATCGCGCCCAAGGGGTCTGTCGCGCTCAACGGGACCTCGCTGACCGTGAACGAGGTCGACGGCGCGACCTTCGGCATCAACATGATCCCGCATACCAAGGCCGTCACCACCTGGGGGCAGGCAAAGGTCGGAGACCGCATCAACCTGGAAATCGACACGCTTGCACGATACGTCGCGCGTCTGCAGGAGTGGCAGGCATGACCGAGGGGATCGGGCACAACAATGGCCCCGCCATGGACGCCGGCCGCACCTTTCGGGTGCATCAGTGGCGCCGCGCAAAGGCGAACATGGCCGCCGCCCGGCTCAATCCCGCGACCGTGCGCCGCCATATCGCGCGGGCGAAGGAACTTGGCCTCAGCTACCGGGACTACGCCGCGATCCATGCCTCGGCCGGGCGGGACGTCTGCGGATTCCTCTTTTCCTCCAACGCGCTGGATCTTGCCTTCGGGCGTCACCGTATGCCTGAGGACAAGGCAGGGCAGGTGGCCGCGATCCGCCACGCCGGGCGCATCGCATTGGTCCACGCCCCGCTGCCTGTCGAGACTGTTGAGCAGACCAATCCCGAACTCGACACCGCGCATCGCGCCCCGCATGTCCTGTCGTCATACCCGAAGATCCGCGAGGCGCTGACCGAGGTGCAGGGCCGTCTCCCCGCCAGCGGGCTGGTTGTCGTCGGCATGGGGCTTGAGGCCGACTGGGTCGCCGCCGGACGCCTCGGGGCGTTTGTCCCCGCCGAGACCTATTTCGCGCGTTAGGGCGTCCGCTTCCCTCTGGCTCTCCCCCTCCCTAACCCTCCCCCCTTTCGGGGAGAGGGAACCTGTCGCGCGGGTCGGACAACGACCGCCCTCCCCAGATGCGTTCCCCTCCCCCGAACCGGGGGAGGGAGAGGGAGGGGGACCTGGAGAGGGAAGCGGTCACCGCCAACACCCCGCACCTCCGCACACCCGCCCTGCGCATCTGACGCCGCACCGCACTGGCCTTTCCGCTTCGCTTTGCTTATCTGGCGGGGGGAGACAGGAGTGCGCCATGGATACCACCACCTACGAAAAGCCCGGACCGGTCGAATCCGAATGGTCCGACGCCATCAGCTCCATCGAGGAAATCATCGAGGACGCGCGCAACGGCCGCATGTTCATCCTCGTCGATCATGAGGACCGCGAGAACGAGGGCGATCTGGTCATCCCGGCCCAGATGGCCACGCCCGAGGCGATCAACTTCATGGCCACCCATGGGCGCGGGCTGATCTGCCTGTCGATGACCGGCACCCGGGTCGACCAGCTTGGCCTGCCGCTGATGGCCTCGCAGAACTCCTCCCGTCACGAAACCGCCTTCACCGTCTCGATCGAGGCGCGCGAGGGCGTGTCGACCGGCATCTCCGCCCATGACCGCGCCCGCACCGTCGCCGTTGCCATCGATGCCGGAAAGGGCCCGCAGGACATCGCCACGCCGGGCCACGTCTTCCCCCTGCGTGCCAAGGACGGCGGTGTGCTGGTCCGCGCGGGCCATACAGAGGCCGCGGTCGATGTCTCCCGCCTTGCCGGGCTTAACCCCTCCGGCGTGATCTGCGAGATCATGAACGAGGACGGCACCATGTCGCGCCTGCCGGAACTGATCGCCTTCGCCCAGAAGCACAACCTCAAGATCGGGACGATCTCCGACCTGATCTCCTACCGCCGCCGCCACGACAACCTTGTCCGCGTCCGGTCCGAGGAGACGGTGAAGACCGAATTCGGCGGCGACTGGACCATGCGGATCTACACCGACGAAACCCAGGGCGCGGAACATATCGTTCTCATCAAGGGCGACGTGGCGGGCGACGATCCGGTGCTGGTGCGGATGCACGCGATGGACCCGATGAAGGACGTCGTGGGATCGGGCGGTACCGCCCGCGCCGACCTGTTCCGCAACGCGATGAAGACGGTGGCGGAGGAGGGCAGGGGCGTCGTCGTTCTGCTGCGCGACACCCATATGAAGATCGCCACGGGGGCCGAGGTCTCTCCGCAGACGCTCAGGCAATACGGGCTTGGCGCACAGATCCTCTCCTCCCTCGGACTGCACAAGCTGGTGCTTCTGACCAACTCCCCGCGGCCGCATATCATCGGGCTCGACGCCTACGGGCTGGAGATCACGGCGACCCGCAAGATCGGAGGGACCAACTGATGGCAAAGGCCGAACAGCACTACACCATGCCGCGCGGCAGCTTTGACCGGCCGGCGAAGGCGCTGATCGTGGTCGCGCCCTATTACCGCGACATAGCCGACAACCTGATTGCCGGCGCAACGGCCGAGATCGAGGCCTGGGGCGCGACCCACGACCTGATCGAGGTGCCCGGCGCGCTGGAGGTCCCGACCGCGATCGCCATGGCCGCCCGCATGTCGAACTACGACGCCTTCGTCGCGCTTGGCTGCGTGATCCGGGGCGAGACGACGCATTACGACACGGTCTGCAACGACAGCTCGCGCGGGATCACCCTGCTGGGCCTTCAGGGGCTCTGCATCGGCAACGGCATCCTGACGGTCGAGAACCGCAAGCAGGCCGAGGTCCGTGCCGATACCAAGGATCAGAACAAGGGCGGCGGTGCCGCGGCGGCGGCCTTGCATCTGCTGACGCTTTCGCGCAAATGGGGCGCTCCGAAAGGCGCGGTCGGCTTCAAGCCCGCGGCCGAGGAAATCAAGCTGGCCTGAGCGCCGACCCTGCCCGATACGAGGCCCCGATGACCGACGACCTGCCGAAACCCCAGGCCCCGCTGCCCCTGTCGGGCAACCAGCGGCGCAAGATGAAAAGCGCCTCCCGGCTCTACGCCGTGCAGGCGCTGTTCCAGATGGAGCAGTCCGGTCAGACCGTCGAGCGTGTCATCGCGGAGTTCGAGGATCACCGCTTCGGCGCGGTCTACGACGGCGACGAGATGCAGGAGGGCGACCCCGACCATTTCCGCCACACCATGACCGACGCGGTGAATTATCAGGCGAAGATCGACCAGATGACCGACCGCGCGTTGGTCGCCAAATGGCCGATCGCCCGCATCGACCCGACCCTGCGCGCCCTTTTCCGCGCCGCCGGGGCGGAACTGGTGAATTCCGACACGCCGCCCAAGGTCGTCATTTCGGAATATGTCGAGGTCACCGCCGCCTTCTTCCCCGATGGCAAGGAACCGCGCTTCGTCAACGCCGTGCTCGACCACATGGCACGCGAGGCCCGGCCCGAGGCCTTCTGATAACGGGAACCCCGCCCCATGCCTGCCTCTGCCACCACCCGCGTCCTGCTTGTCGATGACGACGCGGCCGTGCGGGAGGCGCTGGCGCAGACGCTGGACCTGGCCGACCTGACACCGGTGACCGCCGGCAGCTTCATCGAGGCAAAGGACCATATCTCACCTGATTTCCCCGGCGTCGTCCTGTCGGATATCCGCATGCCGGGGCGTGACGGGTTCTTCCTTCTGGACCACGCGCAGAAGGTGGATCCGGAGCTTCCGGTGATCCTGCTGACCGGAGAGGGCGACATCCCCATGGCCGTGTCCGCCATGGATCGCGGGGCGTTCGGGTTCCTGGAAAAGCCCTGCGCCTCCCGCGACATGCTGTCGGTGCTGGAACGCGCCCTGACGACCCGGCGGCTCGTGCTGGAGAACCGCCGCCTGAAGGCGCAGCTCGAAGCGGGCGATCCCGCGGCCCGGCTGATCTTCGGCTCTTCCGCTGCCAGCCACGCCCTGCGCGACCGGGTGCGTCAGGTCGCGCGCACCACGGCAGAGGTGCTGGTGACAGGCGCCCCCGGCACCGGCATCTCCAAGGTGTCCGAGGTCATCCACCTGACCTCCGCCCAGTCCCGCATGCCCTTCGTGAAGCGCGCCGCCGCGGGGCTGACGCCGGAGGGCCTTCTGGCCGCCGCCGCCGAGGCCGCATCGGGAACCCTGTTCATAGACGAGATCGCCGCGCTTCCGCGTGAGACCCAGTTCGCCCTGTCC
Organism: Primorskyibacter flagellatus; assembly: GCF_014638275.1. Classification (GTDB taxonomy): domain Bacteria; phylum Pseudomonadota; class Alphaproteobacteria; order Rhodobacterales; family Rhodobacteraceae; genus Pseudooceanicola; species Pseudooceanicola flagellatus_A. The sequence goes on along the minus strand of NZ_BMFJ01000001.1, from coordinate 1,661,445 downwards.
GACCTGTTGGAACAGGGGCCGGGTGCACGCCTGATCGCCGGATGCACCGGGGACCTTCAGCAGGCGGCCCAGACTGGCGGCTTTCACCCCGATCTGTTCTACCGGCTCGACGTGATGCGCGTGCGCATCCCCGCCATCGCCGAGCGGCCCGAGGACATCGCAGTCATGTTCCGCCAGTATGCCGCACAGGCGGCCGAGCAGGCCGGTCTCAGGCCGCCCGAGATCACGCCGGACATCATCGCGGGTCTGATGGCCCGCGACTGGCCCGGCAATGCCCGGGCGCTGATGTCCGAGGCGATGCGCTTTGTTCTTGGCGTCGGCGACAACGCGCCTGCCGAGGGCGACCTCGGCCTGGCGGAGCAGATGGCGCAGGTGGAACGGTCCCTTCTGGTCGCGGCGCTGAAACGCCACGCGGGACAGGCCACGGCAGCGGCGGCAGCCCTGAAACTGCCGCGCAAGACCTTTTACGACAAGCTGACGAAGCACGGTCTGAGGGCGGAGGATTTCCGTTAAGGGTCAGGGCGTTCTGCCTGTAACTGGACCCCTGACGTCACAGTCATCCTCGGACCTGAGCTGAGGATCCCTGACAGGGAAGATCCTCGGATCAAGTCAGAGGATGACGGCGGGGCGGGAGGTGGGATGCTAACCGGGTTGAAGCCTTAGGATGACGCCTTCTCGGATTACCACTCTGTACCTTGTGCGAAAAACCGCACAAACCACGCGACGCCTTGTGTGAAATCCCGCACGATGCCGCCATGCAGCATTTGCGGAGCGGCTATTCGCCTGACACAAGAGTCGGAATTAAAACAAAAAAAATGGCATCTGGCGCAATCGCGCCACCACACTTGAGCGTCAGTCGCCTCCCCCGCAATCCTCCGGACCAGACGATACGTCAACTCGAATCACTCAACGGGAGGAGACCCGACATGAAGCTTCTGACCACCGCCGCAATGGCCCTGGCCCTGACCGCCACCGGCGCATTCGCCTCCGAGGGCTGCGACGACGGCGAGATCGTCGTAAAGTTCGCCCACGTCACGAACACCGACAAGCACCCCAAGGGCATCGCGGCCGAGCTGCTGAAGACCCGCGTCAACGCCGAGATGGACGGCAAGATGTGCATGGAGGTCTACCCGAACTCCACCCTCTACGACGACGACAAGGTTCTCGAGGCGATGCTGCAGGGCGACGTTCAGCTGGCTGCGCCCTCCCTGTCGAAGTTCGAGACCTTCACCAAGGTCTTCCGCCTGTTCGACCTGCCTTTCATGTTCAAGAACGTCGAAGCCGTGGACGCGTTCCAGGCCTCTGACGCCGGTCAGGAGATGATGGACTCCATGACCAAGCGCGGCCTGCAGGGGCTGGCCTTCTGGCACAACGGCATGAAGCAGATGTCCGCCAACAAGCCGCTGCTTGAGCCGGGCGATGCTAAGGGCCTGAAGTTCCGCATCCAGCCCTCCGAAGTGCTGCAGGCGCAGTTCGAGGCGCTTGGCGCGAACCCGCAGAAAATGGCCTTCTCCGAAGTCTACGGCGCGCTGCAGCAGGGCGTTGTGGACGGGCAGGAAAACACCTGGTCCAACGTCTACGGCCAGAAGTTCTTCGAAGTTCAGGACGGCACGACCGAAACCAACCATGGCGCGCTCGACTACCTCGTCGTGGCCTCCGTCGACTGGCTCGACAGCCTGGACGAAGGCGTGCGCGACCAGTTCCTGACCATCATGGACGAAGTCACCACCGAGCGGAACGCAGAGGTCGGCAAGGTCGACATGGAAGCCCGTCAGGCCATCCTCGACGCCGGCGGCAAGATCGTCGAACTGACGCCCGAGCAGCGCCAGGCCTGGGTCGATGCGATGAAGCCGGTCTGGGATCAGTTCCTGGAAGACGTCGGTCAGGAAAACATCGACGCCGCACAGGCGATCAACGCCAAGATGTAAGCGGACCGCAAGGTCGCAATCGGGGGCGCGGGCCATGTCGTCCGCGCCCCTTGGCGCACCCGCCGCACGGGCGGGGCAGGGAAGGGGACAGACATGCAGACCGGCCAGGGTTCCGGCGTCATCGACCGGATCGAGGAGACCGCAATCGCGTTCATCCTCGGGCTGATGACACTCATCACATTCGCCAACGTCGTGGCGCGCTACGTGTTCAACTCCAACATCCTCTGGGCGCTGGAAGCGACGGTTTTCCTCTTCGCCTGGATGTCGCTTCTGGGCGCGGCCTATGCCGTCAAGAAGGGCGCGCACCTTGGGGTCGACGCGATCATCGCGCTGCTGCCCGCCACCGCGCGCCGCATTGTCGGGCTGGTCGCCGTGGCGGTCTGCGTGATCTTCTCCTTCCTGCTGCTCAAGGGTGCCTGGGATTATTGGGCAAACTTCGCCAACCTGCCGCAGACGGAGGGCCGCTGGTTCCCGCTCGGCTTCGAGGAGAAGTTCCGCCCCAAGGCCTGGTACGAAGTCAACGACATCAACATGCCGGACTTCCTGCGGTTCATCGAACCGCTGATGAACGACGGCGACAAGTACGAGAAGATGCCGCGTTTCATCCCCTACGCGATCCTGCCCTTCACCATGGCGCTGCTGCTCTACCGCTTTGTCATGGCCGGTGTCCGTATCTGGACCGGGAAGAGCGACCGCATCGTGGCCAGCCACGAGGTCGAGGATGAACTGGCCGAAGTGCAGGCCGCACGGGGAGAGAACTGAGCCATGGAAGTTGTCCTTCTTTTTGTGATGGTCATCGGCCTGATGCTGATCGGCGTGCCGATTGCCGTCTCGCTCGGCATGTCCTCCGTCCTGTTCCTGCTGTGGTTCTCGGACACCTCGCTCGCCTCCATCGCGCAGACTCTGATGCAGGCCTTCGTGGGTCACTACACGCTGCTGGCGATCCCCTTCTTCATCCTCGCCTCGTCGTTCATGTCGACGGGCGGCGTGGCCAAGCGGATCATCCGCTTCTCCATCGCCTGCGTCGGCCACCTGCGCGGCGGGCTGGCGATTGCGGGCGTCTTTGCCTGCATGATCTTCGCCGCCCTGTCCGGGTCGTCGCCTGCCACCGTGGTTGCGATCGGGTCCATCGTGATCGGCGCGATGACCCAGGCGGGATACACCAAGGACTTCGCCGCCGGCGTGATCTGCAACGCGGGCACGCTCGGCATCCTGATCCCGCCCTCCATCGTGATGGTGGTCTATGCCACCGCCACGGACGTGTCTGTCGGCCGGATGTTCCTGGCCGGCGTCATTCCGGGGCTGATGGCGGGCGGCATGCTGATGGCCGCGATCTACATCATGGCCCGCATCAAGGGCATGCCCAAGGGTGAATGGAAGGGCTTCGGAGAGATCTGGCTGTCCTTCAAGGATGCGTTCTGGGGCCTGATGCTGATCGTCATCATCATGGTCGGCATCTACGGCATCCCGGGCATCACCGGCGCGATCTTCACGCCGACCGAAGCCGCCGCCGTCGCATCGGTCTATGCCTTCATCGCGGCGGTCTTCATCTATCGCGACATGGGTCCGCTGGCCACGGAGGGCGATGCGCCGAACCTGCCGCTTTACCGCAAGCCCTACGCGCTGGTCACGGCCTGGTTCCACCGCGACACCCAGAAGACCCTGTTCGAGGCGGGCAAGCTGACCGTCACGCTGATGTTCATCATCGCAAACGCCCTGATCCTGAAGCACGTCCTGACCGACGAACAGGTACCGCAGTCGGTCGCCTCTGCCATGCTGGACGCGGGCTTCGGTCCCGTCATGTTCCTGGTGGTTGTCAACGTGATCCTGCTGATCGGCGGCCAGTTCATGGAGCCCTCGGGCCTGCTGGTCATCGTCGCTCCTCTGGTCTTCCCGATCGCGCTGGAGCTCGGGATCGACCCGATCCACCTGGGCATCATCATGGTCGTGAACATGGAGATCGGCATGATCACCCCGCCGGTCGGCCTGAACCTCTTCGTCACCTCCGGCGTGGCGGGCATGCCGATGATGCGCGTGGTCAAGGCGGCGCTGCCGTTCCTCGGCGTGCTCTTCCTGTTCCTGATCCTCGTGACCTACGTGCCGATCATCTCGACCTGGCTGCCGACGCTGGTGATGGGCCCGGAAATGATCGTGAAGTGATCCCGGTCTGAGGTGATGTGAAGCGGCGTCCGGACCTCTGGGCGCCGTTTCCTTTGGCGCGGTCGCGCCGTGAGTATTTATGGCAAGATGAAGATCAGGCCGCTTCCAGCGCGGCGATGATCGGCCCGAAATCCGCCGCCGTGAGGGAGGCTCCGCCGACCAGCGCCCCGTCGACGTTGGAGATGCCGAAGATCTCCGCCGCATTGGCCGCCTTGACCGATCCTCCATACAGCAGCCGGACAGAGCGGCCGACGCCTGACCCGAAGCGCTGTTCCAGCCGGTCGCGCATGAAGTCATGCACCTCTCCGATCTGGTCGGGCGTGGGCGTCATGCCCGACCCGATGGCCCAGATTGGTTCGTAAGCGATCACCAGGTTCTGTCCGTTGGAACTGTCCGGTACGGACAGCGAAAGCTGCGCGCCGATGATATCGAGCGTGTTCGTCGCCTGCCGCTGCAACAGACTTTCGCCAAGGCAGATGACTGTCATCAGCCCCGCCTTCTGTGCGCTGCGTGCCTTGGCCCGCACGTCTTCGGAGGTTTCGTGGTGGCTGGCGCGGCGTTCGGAATGGCCGAGGATCACCGCCGTTGCCCCTGCATCGCGCAGCATCGCCGCCGAGATGTCACCGGTATGCGCCCCGTTGGTTTCCGAATGGCAGTCCTGCCCGCCGATGCGGATGGACCGGTTGTCCACGGTGCGCACGGCAGCGGACACAAGCGTGGCGGGCGGGCAGACCAAAATATCGACGCCCGGGGCGGGATGGGAAGTGGCCAGCATATCCAGTTCCCCGAGGGCGGCGGAGGTGCCGTTCATCTTCCAGTTGCCCGCCGCCAGTTTCCGCCGCATGCCCGTCTCCCGTTCCATTGGTCCGGCGCATCATCGGGGATTGCCCCGGCGCGTCAAGGTGCGGCATGCCTTCCGGCTGACCCGACAGGGCGCACGCGTCCGGATCGGGCGGAACCGATGCGCGGACGCACATCTCCGCTCCATCCGTGACCTATGTCTTCGCTCTTGCAAATATCCCGGCAGGTCCGAAGGGAAGCGGCCTCCGTCGCCTAGCCGCGCGCGGTCCGTGCAGCTTTCCGCGCCTTCTCCGCCCGCTTCTTTTCCGCCGCCGCCCGTGCCGGGCCAAGCGACAGGCGCGCCCAGTCCGCCGCCTCGTCGGGATCGTCGGCGGCGCTATCGGGCAGGGTCATCAGCGATGTGACCATGCGCTCGCCATTGGCGCGGGAATAGGTGAAGGGTTCGGAGCCAGCCTCGCGGTAGCGCGCGCCGGTCTCATCGTCAGATTTCATGTAGATCGTGCCGGAGGAGGCGATCATGGCGAACATCACGTCATCCTCGACATAGAGCGCCACGCCCGAGAACATACGCCCGGTCCGGATGGGGCCGAGCCCGCGGAAGAGGTCGAGCGCATGCTCGAGCACCTCTTCCGAGACGGCCATCAGTTTTCCGCGAACTTGATCGACTCGCCGCAGCCGCAGGCTTCGACGACATTCGGGTTGTTGAACCTGAAGCCGGATTCGAGCAGCGAGGTCTCGTAGTCGATCTCGGTCCCGAACAGGAACATCTGCGCCATCGGGGCGATCATGACCCGCGCACCGTCCTGTTCCACCACTTCGTCAAGCGTATTGACCTCGTCGACGTAGTCCATGGTGTATTCCATGCCCGCGCAGCCGCCCTTCTTGACGCCGATGCGCAGACCCTCATGCCCGTCGCGCTGCATCAGCTTGACGATCTGCGCCGCGGCGCGGGGGGTGATGGATACGGCCTGTTTGCCGGGAATGCCGAACATCTCTGGGCTCCTTTGCCCGTGAATCTAATGCGTCAGGCGTCCGAAACCAAGGGTCACATGAACCCCAGTTCCAGCCGCGCCTCGTCGGACATCATGTCCATGCCCCAGGGCGGTTCCCAAGTCAGCGCCACGTCGACCTGCTTGACCCCGTCCAGCGGTTCGACCGCATCCGCGACCCATCCAGGCATGTCGCCCGCCACCGGACAGCCCGGCGCGGTGAGGGTCATGACGATCTTCACCTCGTTCTCCGGAGAGATGTCGACGGTATAGATCAGGCCCAGGTCATAGATGTTCACCGGGATTTCCGGGTCGTAGACCGTGCGGCAGGCCTCCGTCACCGCGTCGTAAAGCGGATGATCGGTGGTCGAGGGCGCGATCAGCGGCGTGCCCTCCAATGGCTCAGTTGCGTCAGTCATGTCGTCCTGCCTTGTTCCTGAGCGAATATATAGGGTTTTGCAGCGGCAAGATCCAGAGGTCGGCGGGACGGCAAATCCGCAGTTTCGCTGCGACACACTTGGCGGGCAGGGCGGGCGGGTGCAGGGTCCGGCGCATGAAGGTTCTTGCCATCTCCGGATCCGCGCGGCGCGCTTCGACCAACACCGCGCTGTTGCACGGCCTCGCCGCCTGTGCCCCGGACGGGGTCCGGGTCGAAGTCTGGGCCGGAGTAGCCGGCCTGCCGGTCTTCAACCCTGACGAGGAGGGCGACAGGACGCCTGTCCCGGTGCGGGAATTCGCGGCGCAGGTCGCCGCGGCGGATGCGATTGTCGTGTCCTGCCCGGAATATGTCCATGCGCTGCCCGGCGGGTTCAAGAACGCGATCGACTGGCTCGTCTCGCGCGAGGAGATCATCGGCAAGCCTGTCGCCCTTCTTCATGCCTCGCATCGCGGTGAGGACGTTCTGGCGGATCTGCGTCGCGTGCTGGCAACGGTGACGGAGCATTTCTGGACAGATGTCTTCCTGACTGTCCCCGTTCTCAGGAAAACGCCGGAGGAGATAGGCGCGATGTGTCGTGCGCCGGAGCAGGCGGCGGCGCTGGCCGAATTCCTCACCAGTCTGCAAAGGCGGGTCGCTTCGGCAGCTGTCGCGGACTAACTTGCCCACGCCCGGCGGGCCGGCGGTGCGAAGGCATGGGCGAGGTTCGCTGGCACACAGGGGGCCGCACTTGCGAAGGTGCCGCGGGCGAGGTCGGGGAACAGGGTCAGGATCTCTTTCCGATGCGGCGGGGCGAGGGTGGAGAGCGCAACGGGTCCGGGCAGCAGTGTTTCCGTCGGGGCGCCCTCTGCCAGGATCACCTCGTGGGTGTCGAGCATGACGTGCCAGTATTGCACGCGCCGCCCGTCGTCGACGCGCCGGACAGAGCGGCCGTTCACGAAACCATGCGCCGGGACAAGGCAATGGTCGAGCCCGAGGAACAGCTGCGCCTGCCAGCCCGCCACATAGATCCGGTGCTGCGGAGATACGACAAGCGGCCGCCGGTTGCCGACAATGCCGGGGGCAAAGCGCACCGGAGCCAGCCTGCCGCGCGCCTCGACCTCCGTGCAGCCGATCCACCGGATCGGGCGCGCCGCGCCCTCCAGCGTCGTCACGAGGTCGCCCACCTTCAGGCGGTGCACGGGTACGTCTCCCTCCGGGGTCAGGATACGGGTGCCGCGGGTGAAGCAGATCGTGCCCTCCATCTGCATGGTGCGGATGGCCTGTTCGTTCGACGCCCCGCCCGTGGCTGCCCCTACGGCAAAGAAAACCCTGTCGCCGCCCAGCACGGTGGTCAGGTCGTCTTCAGAGAACCCGTCGCCGTTGGCGTCGCCCGGATCGAACACGGCGGAGCCGAGCGTGACGCCGTCGAAAGCGACGGTCAGCGTCTTGGTCGCCGCGGTCCAGGTGATTTCATTGAGATGCCAGGCGCCGTCCTCGATATTCATGGTCGAGGGGAAGGCGATCTCCGGCGTGGACATGTAGGACGACGAGAAGGTCCCGCCCGCATCCGACTGTGCGCGCAGCTGGATGTGGTCGTATGCGGCCTCGGTGCCGTTCTGATAGGTGTCGTATTCCAGGACCCAGGCGTTTTCGACATGGCCCGTGCCAAAGTATTCGCCACCAGTGCTCGGCGTGATGACGTTGCCGTCCGGGTCATTGTGGAACATCCAGGTGATGCCATCGGCCCCGGCATCGTTGGCCCCGTAGTAAGCTTCGTAGACGAAGGAGAAATCGTAGTTGATCGAATAGGCGGAGGTGGAACTGACCAACCCGGCCTGCCACTGCTGGTCCGGCGTGAGGGTATAGACACCCGTCACCGGGTCGTAGGATGCATCCCCCGTGGTGACCGTAGTCGAATTGTCCCAGTCGACGGTGCGCGCCATGACCTGCCTGCATTCACCGGCACCGCCCCGCATCCGCCGGAGTGCACCGTCTTAGTTCCGCTCCGGCATGGCCGGAGGTGTTCCAACTGCTCTGCCGGAGTACCGGCATATTGTTATTTGCGGGGGAGAAAGCCGATCCGTGCAACGTGACATGAACCATGACGAGCCACGCCTAAAGACTCGCTAAACTCACCCCATGCGCTTTTTGCACTGACGTGTTTACGAAAAAGTAAAGCGCGGGAGAACCCGCGATTTTGTATCAGGCTTCACGAATATGTCAGAACGTTGATCCAGTTAACTTTCCGAGGCCTGCGCGCCCCTGCGCCGCCGCACCGGAGCCGGGCGCACCTGCGCCTCCACCTCGTCGTACAGCCGCCCGACCACATCCTTGCCGGATGCGGTTTCCACCCCCTCGAACCCCGGAGACGAGTTGACCTCGAGCACCTTCGGCCCGGTCTCTGATCGCAGCAGGTCCACCCCGGCCATGTTGAGACCAAAGGCCCGTGCGGCGCGGAGGGCGGTCTCGCGCTCTTCCTTCGTGATCTTCACCGGGGTCGCCTTGCCGCCAAGGTGCAGGTTGGACCGGAAATCCCCGCCCTCTGCCGTGCGTTTGATTGCGGCAACCACCTTGTTGCCGATGACGAGGCAGCGGATGTCCTCTCCGGCTGCTTCCTTCACGAAATGCTGCACGAGGAAATTTGCCTTGAGTCCCCGGAAAGCGGAAATCACCGACTCCGCCGCCTTGCGCGTTTCGGCCAGAACCACGCCGCGTCCCTGGGTCGATTCCAGCAGCTTCACGATCAGCGGGGCCGAACCGACCAGCCCGATCAGGTTGCCCGTGTCCTTGGGCGACGACGCGAAGGCCGTGGCCGGCATCCCGATCCGGTTGCGCGCCAGCACCTGATGCGCGTGCAGCTTGTCCCGGCTGGCGGTGATCCCGGCAGACCCGTTCACGCACCACGTCCCGATGGTTTCGAACTGCCGGATTACCGCCGTTCCGTAGGGCGTGATGGAGGCCCCGATGCGCGGGATCACCGCATCGTAGCGGGGCAGGCGCTTGCCGTCGTAATGCACCTCGGGGGCGAGCGCGTTGATCGCCATGTAGCAGCGGGCCGTGTCGATCACCTCTACCGTATGGCCGCGCTCCTCCCCGACCGAGACGAGGCGGCGGGTGGAATAGTTGTCCTCCCGGCTCAGCACGGCGATGCGCAGGGCGCGGTTCGGCGCGGCGGTGCGGACATGAGCGGAATGATAGACCTCATAGCTCAGTTCCGGCTGGCAGAAGCGTTCGCCGGGCGCGACCGTGACCCGATCCACCAGCGCCTGACGACCAAGCAGCATGTGCGACTGCATGCCCCGCCGGTCGGTCAGCGTGATCTCGATCGGCCAGGTCTGGCCGGCGATCTCGAGCGGGGTGCGGATGACGTAACGGTGTTCGGTCTCGCCATTCGACGAGGTGACTTCGCGCCGGTCCACGATGTCGGCGGAACAGGGGATTTCCAGATCCTCGCGCCCCGGGATCGGATGAACGGTGAAACGCACCTGCGGCTTCTCGGCCCGGCCGAACGTCTCGATCTCCGTCGCGTGCAGGGCGGAGGTCTTGGCCCCCGTATCCACCTTCACCCGCAGCGTCGGCAGGCCCAGATCGGGCAGCGAGACCCATTCCTCCCATCCCAGCCGGAGCATCGGGGCACTGTCGTCTCTGGATGGGGTGTCGTGGATCATGACTGGCTCCGCTGGGGGTCGGGTCGGGGGAGAATCGGTCGCCGCCGGTCGCGCCGATGCCTCTTCGATTCCACTAGCGCCGTCCAGCAAAGAAATCGTAACAGCCGCGACCGGCGACATGGCGCGATGAGGGCGCGTGCCCGCCGCCCGAGAGATAGCCCGCCGCCGTCCCGGGTCCACCATCCGTTGAGAACGCGGGCAGGGCCGCGGGGCGAACGCTTCCCACGATTGGCAGCACCGCGCCATCTGGCGAAAAAAAAGGGCAAATACAGTATGCTTCGCCGTATTCTTGTTCAGTTTTATGAGGAATCCATGTCTTTTCGCGCCTTCCTTCTCGCCGCCCTAGCAGGCCTCGCACCCGGCTTTGCCGCCGCAGCCCCGGTCGAAATCTTCTACGATGACTTTGCCGCCGAAGTGGCCGGTGCGCCGGGCACCGTACAGACCATCAACTTCTCGCCGCTTGCCAACTGGGACATCGTCGACGGCACGGTCGACCTTTTCACCAGCGGCGGTTTCGGCCTTCCCTGCGGATCGACAGGCTGTCTCGACCTCGACGGCTCAACCGGCAACGCCGCGCGTCTCGAACTGAAATACGAAACGATCTTCATGGCGGGGATCACCTACACCCTCACGCTCGGCCTGTCCGGCAAGAACGGCGGTGGTCTGGAAAACCTGACATTCGGCACAGTCGGTTACGCCATGACGACCTACACGTCTCTGGCCGGCGCCGGGTCGCCGGTGACGCTGACCACCAGCTTCACCTACGGTACGACCACGGCGGACAAGCTGTTCCTCGACCACGACGGCGGGGACAACTTCGGCCTGCTGCTGGATTTCGTCAGGCTGGAGCACGACGCACCCGCGGTTCCGCTACCCGCAGGTCTTCCGCTGCTGCTCGCCGGTCTCGGCGCGCTGGCCATGCTTCGCCGCCGGTAAGCGGCCACTTCCCTCATCGGCCCTTCTGACATAGGAGGGGCCGATGACCCGCTTCTCCTTCACTCTCTCCGCCACGGACGGCAAGGCGCGTACGGGCGTGATCTCCACCCCGAGGGGAGAGATCCGAACCCCCGCCTTCATGCCCGTCGGCACGGCGGCGACGGTCAAGGCGATGATGCCCGAAAGCGTGCGGGAGACCGGGGCCGACATCCTGCTCGGCAATACCTACCACCTGATGCTGCGACCGACGGCAGAGCGCATCGACCGGCTTGGCGGTTTGCACAGGTTCATGAACTGGGACCGGCCGATCCTGACCGACAGCGGCGGCTTTCAGGTCATGTCGCTGGCCGACCTGCGCAAGCTGACCGAAAAGGGCGTGACCTTCCGATCCCATGTCGACGGGTCCAAGCATGAACTCACCCCAGAGCGGTCGATGGAGATCCAGCGCCTGCTCGGCTCCGACATCGTGATGTGCTTCGACGAATGCCCGGCGCTGCCCGCAGATCGCAAACGGATCGAGGAGTCGATGCGCCTGTCGATGAGATGGGCTGCGCGGTCCCGCGATGCCTTCGGCGACCGTCCCGGCCACGCGCTCTTCGGCATCCAGCAGGGCGGGCTGGAACAGGACCTGCGCGCCGAAAGCGCGAAGGCCCTGACCGACATCGGCTTCGAGGGCTACGCGATCGGGGGCCTTGCCGTCGGAGAGGGGCAGGAGGCCATGTTCGCCTGTCTCGACTACGCCCCCGACCAGCTGCCGCAGGACCGGCCCCGGTATCTCATGGGCGTCGGCAAGCCCGACGATATTGTCGGTGCGGTGAAGCGCGGCGTGGACATGATGGACTGCGTACTGCCCTCCCGCTCTGGGCGCACGGGGCAGGCCTGGACGCGCCGCGGTCAGGTCAATATCAAGAACGCCCGCCACGCCGACGACCCTCGCCCGCTGGACGAGGATTGCACATGTCCGGCCTGCCGTAACTATTCCCGCGCCTACCTGCACCATGTCTTCCGCGCACAGGAGATGATCTCCGGCATGCTGCTCACCTGGCACAACCTGCATTACTACCAGCAGATCATGGCCGGAATGCGTGCCGCCATCGCCGAAGGCAGCTTTGCCGACTGGGAGACGCGCTTCCATGCGACCCGCGCAGAGGGCGACATCCCCCCGCTCTGAGCCTCGCGCCGCCAGGCCGACACGACCCTCAGGTCTTCGCCTTGCCCGAAATATCCCCGCCGGAGGCATCCCCCGCTGGCCAAGCGCACCGGCCCCGCTATGGTGCGCCCATGCCGACGCCGTCCCGCCCCCGCCCATGACGCTGCTCCTGCTCTCCGGAACCGGAGAGGCGCATGCGCTCGCCCGCGCTCTCGCCGCGCAAGGCACCCCTGTGCTGGCCTCCCTCGCGGGCGCGCTGCGCTCCGGGGCCGACTACCCCGTGCCGCTGCGCACCGGCGGCTTCGGCGGGGCAGAGGGGTTCATTGCTGCGCTTGCCGGCCACGGGATTACCGCCGTGCTGGACGCGACGCACCCCTTCGCCACCCGCATCACGATCCGCACCGCGCGTCTCTGCCGCGAGCGTGGGCTTCCCTACGCGCGGCTGTCCCGGCCCGCATGGCAGGCCGGGCCGGGGGATCGCTGGCACACCGCCGTCACGGCGGAAGAGGCCGCAGCCCTTGTCCCTGACGGGGCCACCGTCCTGCTGGCCACCGGGATCGGGACCCTTGACCGTTACGCCGGACTAGCCGGGCGGACGCGCGTCCATTGCCGCCGGATCGACCCCGATGACCGGCCCTTTCCCTTCGCGGGCGGCAGCTGGCTGACCGGGCGGGGGCCCTTCGACCTGGCCTCGGAAACCGCGCTGTTCCGCCGCCTCGGCATCACCTGGATCGTCACCAAGAACGCGGGCGGGCAGGGCGCGCGCCCGAAGCTCGACGCCGCCCGCGCGCTTGGCCTCGACGTCGCGATGATCGCCCGCCCGCCGGACCCCGAAGGCTGCACGGTCCTGCGCACGGTCCCCGAGGCGCTGGACTGGGTCGCCGCCCGATGACTGCCGCCCGCCGCATCGACACACCCGAAGATATCGCCGAGGGCACCGCCGCTCTTGCCCGGATGGATCCCGCCCTTGCCCGGATCGCGCATCTCGTGCCGCCGCTGCGCCGCCGCCCGGCGGGGTTTGCCACCCTGTTCCAGGCCATCGTCGGCCAGCAGGTCTCCACCGCTTCCGCCGCCGCGATCTGGGCGCGGGTGGAGGCCGCTGGCCTGCACCATCCCGCCGCCGTAGCCTCTGCCGGAGAGGACGGCCTGCGCGCCGCCGGTCTCTCTCGCCCCAAGATCCGCTATGCCCTCGCGCTCGCCGGTGCGGGTCTGGATTTTGCCGCACTCGACTCCCTGCCGGACGATGCGGTGATCGCCGAACTGGTTGCACTCCCCGGCATCGGTCGCTGGACGGCGGAGATCTATGCCCTGACCGCGCTTGGCCGTGCCGATGTCTTCCCGGCCGGAGATCTGGCCTTGCAGGAGGCCGCGCGTATCCTCTACGACCTTGACGACCGGCCGGACGAACGCACCATGCGCGCAATGGCGGAGCGGTGGAGCCCGTGGCGGGCCGTGGCCGCGCGGCTGCTCTGGGACCACTACCGCGAACGGAAACAGAGGGAAGGAACACTATGACACGGGTACTCAACGCAGGCCGCAAGGATCCTGTCTCGGGCGAGACGCGCTCTGTCGTGGTCTTCCTGCATGGCTATGGCGCGAACGGAGCGGACCTACTGGGGCTGGCGGACGTGCTGGGCGAACACCTGCCGGACACGCTTTTCGTTGCTCCGGACGCCCCCGAATCCGTGCCCGGCGCGCCCTTCGGCTTTCAGTGGTTCCCGATCCCCTGGCTCGACGGTTCGTCGGAGGAGGAGGCCGAGCGTGGCATGACCGCCGCCTTCGACGACCTCGACGCCTTTCTCGACGCGCTGATGGTGGACGAGGACGTGCTGCCCGAGCAGGTCGTGCTCTTCGGCTTCTCACAGGGCTCCATGATGTCGCTGCATGTCGGACCGCGGCGGGAGGACGAACTGGCCGGGATCGTCGCCTTCTCCGGTCGTCTCCTGAAGCCCGAGGACCTGGCGGAAGAGGCCGTCAGCCGCCCGCCCGTCCTGCTGGTGCACGGCGACGCGGACGAGGTCGTCCCGCCCCAGAGCCTGCCCGCCGCCGCAGAGGCCCTGCAGGGCGCCGGCTGGAAAGAGGTCTACGCCCATGTCATGAAGGGCACCGGCCACGGAATCGCACCGGATGGCCTGTCGGTGGCGCTGGCCTTCATGCGGGACAAGCTGGGGCTGTGAGGGGCAGGGGGTCTTTACCCCGCGCCCGGAACGTGGAACCGTTTCCGGCGGATCACCAGGGAGGACGCAGATGATCATAGTCACCGGAACCATGGAAGTTGCGCCGGGCAACGAAGACCAGGCGAAGGCAAACTTCGCCCTCGCCGCCGAAAAGTGCAAATCCGAACGCGGCTGCATCGAGTATCGGTTCTGGCAGAGCGTCGACCAGCCGACCCTGTTCCGCGTCTACGAGGAATGGGAGGACAAGGATTGTCTGCGCGAACACTCCGCCCATCCCAATTTCCAGGCCCATGCGGACAGGATGGCACCGCTTGGCGTGACCAACCGCAAGCTGAAGATGATCGAACCGGGACGGATCAAGGATCTTTGAGGCGGGGCCGGAAATGGAAGGCGTAGGGCGGGCTTCAGCCCGCCACCCCACAGGGCTGGTGGCGCAAATGTCCCCGACACCGGTCGGGGTGTCTTACCTGCAGCTCCGCCAGTAACCGGAAGATCCACGGATCAGCCCCGAGGATGACGTCCGCCGGATGAGACGCCTGTCCGGCCCGCGTCACTGCTCCGCATCAAACACCCGTTGCACATCCGCGCGCCTGCGCCATGATCGGTGAGCCGCATGCCCAATGTCACGGCGTTGTCACCGAATCCGGCTAGCCCTGTGGATAAGCAGCATGTCGGGGGCTTGCCATGGGGAAGCCGCGATATATAGTCAAATGACGGATGGGGCGGGTCTCCCGCCCTGGTGCCGGCAAGGGCAGACAGGACGAGGGCCGAGTCGACTATGGACGGGGATTTCAGAACCGAATTCGTGCGGGAACCGGCGGCGCTGAAACAGCATCCGGCACTGGTACTCAACGCGGATTACAGGCCGCTCTCCTACTACCCGCTCAGCCTCTGGCCCTGGCAGGAGGCGGTGAAGGCGGCCTGGCTGGACAGGGTGGACATCGTCGCCGAATACGACGCCTGGGTCCGCAGCCCGAGTACGGAGATACGAATACCCTCCGTCGTCGTTCTGAAAGATTATGTAAAACCTCAAAAGCGCGTGGCCTTCACGCGCTTTAATCTTTTTCTGCGGGACGAATTCCGCTGCCAGTATTGCGGCGCCAAGGGCGACCTGACGTTCGACCATGTGGTCCCGCGCGCGTCCGGCGGCATCACCTCCTGGGAAAACGTCGTCGCCGCCTGTTCGCCCTGCAACCTGAAAAAGGGCTCCAAATCCCTGCGCCGCGCGAACATGTCCCTGCGCAAACCGCCTCGTGCTCCGGGGGCGGAAGAACTGCGCAACATGGGCCGGAAGTTCCCGCCCGGCCACCTGCACGAAAGCTGGATCGACTACCTCTACTGGGACGCCGAACTGGAGGCGTGACGCGTCAGGCGAGGCGGGACAGGACGAAATCCGCGCGTGCCGCGACGCCGGTCTTCGGCAGCAGGACGGCGGTGTAGCCGAGCCTCTCGTAAACAGCCAGAAGACGATCATGCTCATCGACCGCTGCGTCGTAACCATGGCGGCGATCCGGATCGGTTTCGTAGATCTCGGGCCATGGGGGCACCAGGAACACTTGCTGGTGAAACCGCGCCTGTCCCGCAAGCGTTCGTTCCACCGGGACGCCCGCAGAATGCTCCAGCGCGGCTGCGGCGTCGATGAGCCCGCGGTCGAAGAAGATATCGCCGTCCGGCTCCAGCGCGGCGCGATCTGCCAGTGCCATCTCGACGGCGCGGCGGGCAAAGGCCTCAGGATCGGCCCAGGGCAGAGAGGCACCGGAGCCCTTCAATTCCTCAGTCACGATCCTGCGCCCGGGCTCCGCGACCGTCCGGTAGCCCCGCGCGACCAGTTCTGCCAGCAGGGTCGATTTCCCGCCGCCGGAGCAGCCGGACATTATGATCTGTCGTGCAGTGGGATGCTGCATAAGGGCCTCGCATGATGCGGATAAGGGGGCGCTTCGGGGCAGGGCGCTACGGAGGCCAGGCCCAAAACAAAACCCCGGCACATGGGCCGGGGTCCGCGTTTCCGAATGTCCGATGGCTCAGCTGTTGCCGGTGCCGCTGGTTGCGGGGGCGGCGGCCGGAGCCGCGTTGGCAGCCGGTGCCGCAGCGGCAGGCTTGGCCGCCGTCTTGTTGCCCGACAGCGGATCGTCCTGGCGCTGCACAGAGCCTTCGAAATGCGCGCCGCTCTCGATCGCGATGGTCTTGTGGATGATATCGCCTTCGACCCGCGCGGTGGAGGTCAGGCGGACCTTCAGGCCACGCACCCGGCCCACGATGCGGCCGTTGATGACGACGTCGTCGGCGATCACCTCGCCCCGGATCGTCGCGGTTTCGCCAACCGTCAGCAGATGCGCGCGGATGTCGCCGTCGACCGTGCCCTCGACATTGATGTCGCCGGTGGTCTTCAGGTTGCCGGTCACGTGCAGGTCGGAGGACAGCACCGAAGCGGCGGGCTTCGCCTTGGGGGCGGCCGGCTTGTAATCGCCCATGCCTGAGGTCTTGGCTGCGCCGGTGTCGAAGGACCCGGTCGGCGGAGTCGTCGTTTCGCTGGTCTTGGGACCCGGTTCGTTGATTTTGCTCTTAGAAAACATTGTTTGCAGCCTTGATATAGATCATCGGGTTCACGGCCTTGCCACCGACCCGGACTTCGTAATGGAGATGAGGCCCGGTCACCCGTCCGGATGCTCCCATATCACCGATCCTGTCCCCGCGCGAGACTCTTTGTCCCACGTTCACGCGAATGCGCGACATGTGGGCATAGCGCGTCTCGATCCCGAAATCGTGCTGGATCTTGACCAGACGGCCATAGCCCGACAGCCAGCCGGCATGGATCACCACGCCGTCGCCGGAGGCATAGAGCGGCGTGCCGACGGGCCCTGCCAGGTCCAGCCCGGAATGCATCCGCCGCCCGCCGTTTTTGGGGTCGCGCCGGTAGCCGAAGCCACTGGTGAAACGGAAATTCTGGTGCACCGGAACTGCGAAAGGCGCTTTTTCGGCCGCGATCCGATAGAGGTTCAGCCGGTCGAGCTGGTTCAGGATGCGGTTCGCGCGGCTTGCGTCGAGCGACGGTTCCGACCCCATGGTCGACAGCGTGATCGGCGACATCGGGCCGCCCTGGCCGGAATAGCCGCGCCGGACCTGGGAGATGATGCGGTCCGTGCTCATCCCCGCGGCGCGGAACATCTTGTCCAGCGGCTTGATCGACACTGTCATGGCTTCTTCGAGCTGACGGAAGATCTGGTCGTTCTGGTCATGCATTTCCGCGATGCGCTGCGTCAGCTCTTCGGCATGGTCGAAGGCATCCTGCGCGTCCGAGGTCACCTGATCGCGTTCCGCCGCCGTCTGCGCCAGCGCCGCGGTCATGAAGTCGAGCGCCTTTTCGTTGGTCTCCGCCGCGACGGTGCCGGGCAGGGCGGTTTCGCTGTCGCCAAGCTGGGCCGACAGCACCGCCGCATCCTTCCGGGCCGTGTCACGTTCGGTCATCGTGCGGCGCAGCGTGGCCTGTACGACGCTGAGACCCGTCTCGGCCTCCCGCAGCCGGGTTTCGGCGGCCAGAAGCTGGGATTGCATGACGGAGATCTGTTCGAGCGCGGAATTGAACCGTTCCTGAGCGGCCAGCGCCTCCTCCGCCCGCATGTCGCGCTGCGCGGCCATGGCGTTCAGCCGGTCCTGGTAGATGTGCTGGTCGCGTTTGGCCTGTTCGCGGAAGTTGCCGGAGCCGATGGAGTCCATCAGAAGCACGGCGGTGGCGATGATCGACCAGGCGACGATGGCGGCGGAACCGGAAAAGGCGATCAGCTGCGTGGCGGGCTTGAGCCGGATGAAGCGGGTGTCGGTGTCCGACCTCAGGAAAAGCCTGCGTTCGGGAAAATGTCGCTCAAGCAGAGCGTTCGCACGGATAGCCAGTCGTGTCCGCAAATGTCGCGTCCTCTGTCCCAGTCCCCAAGAAAGCGATGTCCATTGTCCCCTGACATCGTTTGCAAAGGTGTTACCGTCGGAGGCCCCGAGCGGCAAGTTTTTTGGCCCGGCGATTCGGAAAACCGGAGATTTCGCGCCGATTAGGCGAAATATCGCCGATATTGAGACCCTTAGGACACGCTTTTGACCTATGCTTTCGGAGAGGTTTCCTCGGCCAGCGGCCAGTAGAAATCCGGCGGCAACCCCGCCTCGGCGCGTTTTTCCTCGTTGAACGGCGGTTTCAGCGCGCCGTGGAAATAACGCCGGACAAGGTCGTGGAAGACCGGTTTGGGGTCCAGCCCGTCGCGCCCGCAGAGCCAGTGAAACCACTTCGACCCATAGGCGACGTGATGCACCTCTTCCGCGTATATTGTCCTGAGCGCGGCGACGGCGTGATCGACCCCGGCCTTTTCGAAAATCCCGATCATCCCGGGCGTCACGTCCAGTCCGCGCGCCTCCAGCACCATCGGCACCACCGCGAGCCGGCCGAAGATGTCGTCGACCGTGTCTTCTGCCGCGCGCCACATCCCGGCATGGGCCGGCAAAGCGCCGTAGTGTGAGCCGAGCGCTTCAAGACAATCGCAGACAAGGTTGAAATGCTTGGCTTCCTCGTCCGCGGCCTGAACCCAGTCGTCGTAGAAGCCGGGCGGGAACCCGGCGTCGGTGAAACGTGCGACGATATCCCAGTGCAGGTCGACGGCATTCAGTTCGATATGGGCGACGGCGTGCAAAAGTGCGATCCGCCCCTGCTCCGATCCGGGGCGACGGCGCGGCACCTCGCGCGGGGGGAGCAGCTCAGGGCGGTCGGGGCGGGCGGGTCTGAGGGGCGGCGTGGCGACGCCGATGGCGATCTCCGGTGCCTCCCCGGCGCGTGCGTCACGCCACGACGCGGCATGGCGGTGCGCCAGCGCGGTCTTTGCCCGTCCGTCGGCCGTAGTAAGGACCTCGACCGCCATTTCCGCCAGTGTCGTCATGTCTGCCCCGTTACGTCGTCTTCCGGACGAAGTACCGGAATTGGCCGCCGCATGTAAGGGCCGGGGCAGGTTGGACCCGCCCCGGCCGGTGAGCGTCATGAAGGACGCACGGCCCACGGCGCGTCAGCGAAGACGCGCGCTGTCGATGTTCACGACAAGACCTTCGGCGGTCAGCAGTGGACGCGTGCGGGGCTGAACGCAGACATCCTGCGTACAGATCAGCGTGCCGGTCACGCTGGCGATCAGGCCGACATTCTCGCCGTCCCGGCTGATCAGCGGTTGGCCGATCAGCGTCACGCCAGCGCCGTTTCGCTGTGTTCCGGCCGCGCGGGAGGTTCCTGAACTGCCGGAGGTGCCGGTCGCGGTGCCACTGCCCTGCGATCCGCCGACCGTGACATCGGTTCCGACACTGGCGACCGATCCGCCGCCGACGGTGGCGCCGACATCCACACCGGCGACCGTCCCGCCGCCGACAGTCGCACCGACGCCCACATCCGCGACCGATCCGCCCCCGACCGTCGCGCCGACACCGACATCGGCAACCGATCCTCCTCCGACAGACGCCCCGACTCCCGCTTCGGCGACAGAGCCGTCGCCGACCGAGGCGCCGACGCCGACACCGGCGACCGATCCTCCGCCGACAGACGCGCCGACACCAGCCTCCGCGACGGAGCCGCCTCCGAGCGACACGCCGACGCCAAGTCCGATGCCGTCAGTGGCATAGGCGGCGTTCGCGCAGCCGGTAACGAGCAGCGTTAGGGCAAAACTTGCATTCCGTGACATTTGGGTACTCCTCCACAGAGCCCCCACCCGAACTACACGGCACTCGACCAACGCCCGTGCCCCGCTTCGGGTTTCACGCCAGCCGCCGCCCGGCGGAAATCTGCCGGTGTCAGAGCGCCTTGACGACCGCCAGAACTTCTTCCGCGTGGCCCTCTACCTTCACCTTGGGCCAGACCTGCGCCACCTTGCCGTCAGGTCCTATCAGGAACGTCGCGCGGGTGATGCCCATGAAGGTCTTTCCGTACATCTTCTTTTCACCCCAGACGCCGTAGCTTTCACAGACATCGCCCTCCGCATCCGACAGAAGGATCACCGACAGGTCATGCTTGCCCCGGAACTTCGCGTGCTTGTCCACGCTGTCCTTGGACACCCCCAGAACCACTGCACCGGCGGCGTCGAAGTCGGCGCGCATGGCGGTGAAGTCCTTGTTTTCGATCGTGCAGCCGGGCGTGTCGTCCTTCGGGTAGAAGAACAGCACCACCGGTTTCGGCCGCAGGGCGGACAGGGTCACGGGGTCGCCGCCGTCTTGCGGCAGGGTGAAGTCGGGCGCGGGCTGGCCGGCCTCCGGCATGGTTTGCGTCATCGTGATGGCATCCCTCTGTCTGTCCTGTGATATCCGGTATAGTGAACCGGTTGACAGGCCGGATAATAGACCGGGCACGGCGGGCGGAAAGCCCGCGAAACGGGGAAACGTGACGAAGGACGCCGATACGCAGCCCAGCCAGACCGCGCGGCCCCGCCCGCCGCGGCAGCACCGTGCGCTGCGCGTCCTCGCCCTGCTGATCCTTGTTCCGGCGCTTTTGACAGCTCTCGCCGGCATCGGCGCGCTCTGGTACGCGCGGGGCCAGGACTTTGCCGCCCCTGTCTGGCTGAAAGAGAGGATCGAGACGCGGCTCGCCCTCGCCATGCCGGATCTGGGCCTGCGTTTCGCCGACCTGACGCTCACCGTGTCGAAGGACTGGCAGCCGAGCCTGCACCTGACCGAGGTCAGCCTGACCCCGCTTGGCCGCGGCGATCCCGTCACCCTGTCAGACGTCACCGGGTCCTTCGACCGGCAGGCGATGCTGAACGGCCAGTTGCGCCCGCGTGTGATCACCATCGCCGGGGCCAGCATTCACCTGAACCGCGCCGCCGACGGCACCTTCGGCGTCGCGCTTGGCGAAGCCGCCGCAAGGTCCGACACGGGGGGGACAGCGCCCGAGATCGGACAGAACCTCACCAGCCTCAGCACGCTGCTCGACACGCCGTCCTTCTCCGCGCTGCGTCAGATAGAGGGCACGGGCCTGACCATGCGCTACGAGGACCATCGCTCGGGCCGGGCCTGGACCGTCGACGGCGGCCACCTTGTGCTGTCGCGCGACGGCGACCAGCTTGGCCTGCGCGGCGATTTCTCCCTCCTCGGAGGGCATGCCTATGCCACCACGGTCGAAATCGGGTTGGAAGGTGCGATGTACAGCCGCGCCGTCGCCCTGTCTCTGAAGGTGGAGGACGCGCCCGCCCGCGACATCGCCACGCAGAGCGCCGGCCTGGCGTGGCTTGGCGTACTGGATGCGCCGATCTCGGGCGCGATCCGCGTCGCCACCGGAGAGGACGGGACCATAGGCCCGCTGAACGGCACGCTCCAGATCGGGGCCGGGGCGCTGGCCCCGGACGAAACCGGCGATCCGGTGCCCTTCCAGTCCGCCCGCAGCTATTTCCAGTACGATCCCGCGACCCTGTCCCTGCGGTTCGACGAACTCTCCGTCAAGAGCGCCTGGGTTGAGGCCACCGCCGACGGCCGCATCGTACTGGACCGGATCGAGGGTGGTATCCCCGGCGCCATGACCGGCCAGCTGCGGCTGAGCGAACTGGTCGCCAACCCTGCCGGTATCTATCCGAACCCGCTGTTCCTTGCCGGGGCGGAGACGGAGATGCGGGTCGAACTGAACCCCTTCCGGCTCGAGGTCGGGCGGCTCGACATCCGCGACCGCGACGAAACCCTGTCGTTGGCGGGACGCATCGCGGCGCAACCCAAGGGCTGGGATGTCAGCATGACCGCCCGCGTGCCCGAGATCACCGCCGACGCCCTGCTGGAACTCTGGCCGCCCGCCGCGCTGGAAAAGACCCGCGACTGGGTTGCGAAGAACGTGCTGGACGGGGTGCTGCAGAACGTCCAGTTCGGCCTGCGGTCGGAACCTGACAGCCGCCCCGACGTGCTGCTCTCTTTCGATTTCGAGGACCTCATCACCACCTACATGAAGACCCTGCCACCACTGGAAGCCGCCAGCGGCCATGCCGAACTGCGCGACAACCGGTTCGTGGTGACCGCCGACAGCGGCCGTGTCTATGTGCCGGGGGGAGAGGGGCTCGACATCGCCGGGACTTCCTTCATCTATCGCGACACGACGCAGAAGGGCGGCCCGGCTGAGGTGCGGCTGCGCGCGAAGGGCGCGCTTGGCGACGTGCTGCGCTTGATCGACGAGGAGCCGCTGAACCTGCTGAGTAAGGCAGGACGCACGCCGGACATGGCCAGCGGCCGGGCCGACGTGACCGCAACGCTCAACTTCGATCTGAAAAAGAACCTCCCTCCGGAAGAGATCGGGGTCGCCTACAGCGCGCGCCTGACGGATGTGCGCAGTGAAACCGTCGTGCCGAACCAGACCTTTACCTCCGCCGCGCTGGACGTGACCGGCACCTCAAGCGACATCGCCATTGCCGGGGACGCACAGCTTGGCGGGCTGGACATCGGCGGGACGTGGAGCGCGGCGCTTGGCCCCGACAGTGGCGGGCGCAGCCGGGTGGAGGGCTGGCTCAATTTCTCCGAAGCGGCGGCGAAGCAGTTGAACCTCGGCCTGCCGCCCGGGTCGATCGGCGGCAGCACGCGCGCGCAGATCCGGCTCGACATCGCCAGGGACCGGGCCCCGGAGTTCCGTCTGACCAGCGACCTCCGGGGGCTGTCCGTGCGGCTTGACAGTCTGGCGTGGAGCCTCGGCCGCGATCAGAGCGGAACGCTGGAAATCACTGGTGCCCTCGGGACGCCGCCCCGGATCGACCGGCTCGCCCTCGACGCGCCGGGACTGGCGGCGACCGGCACAGTTAGCCTGCAGGCGGGGGGCGGGCTCGACACCGCGCGCTTCGACAGGGTGCGCATCGGGTCGTGGCTGGACGCCCCCGTGGTGCTGAACGGGCGCGGCAAGGGCGCGGCCCCCAAGGTCGTGGTCAGCGGCGGATCGGTGGACCTGCGCAGCCTGAATCTCGGTAAAGGCGGGGGCGAGGGCGGACCGCTCACCCTGACGCTGGACCGGCTGCAGGTGTCCGACTCCATTGCCATCCGCGGAATGCGCGGCGAATTCACCACCAGAGGCGGGCTGTCGGGCAAGTTCGCCGGGTCGGTCAACGGCCGCGCGCCTGTCGCGGGCACCATCGTGCCACGGGGCGGGCGCAGCGCGGTGCGCATAACCTCGGAGCAGGCCGGGGCCGTGCTGTCCGCTGCCGGGCTGATGAAGCAGGGCAGGGAAGGTGCGCTGGATCTGACACTCAACCCCGTCGGCACGGCGGGCAGCTATGACGGGCTGCTCAAGGTCTCCGGCCTGTGGATCCAGGACGCGCCCGCCATGGCATCCCTGCTCTCCGCGCTGTCCATCGTCGGTCTGCTTGAACAGATGTCGGGCGGCGGTATCCTCTTCAACAACGTGGAAGCAAACTTCCGTCTCACACCGTCGCAGGTGATCCTTCGCTCCTCCAGCGCGGTCGGGGCTTCCATGGGGGTGTCGATGGACGGGTACTATGACGTGAAGGGCGAACAGATGGACATGCAGGGCGTGATCTCTCCGCTCTACGCACTGAACGGCATCGGCCAGATCTTCAGCCGCAAGGGGGAAGGGCTGGTCGGCTTCAACTATCGCCTGACCGGGCCCGCGAAACAGCCGAAGGTGCAGGTCAATCCGCTTTCGCTCTTTACCCCCGGCATGTTCCGCGACATTTTCCGCCGCCCGGCCCCCACGACGAACTGAGCGGCGGACAGAGCCAACAACCGAGGCGCGATGCAGCTTTCCGATTTCGATTTCGACCTGCCCGAGCGGCTGATCGCCACCCGCCCCGCGCGACCCCGGTCTTCCGCCCGCCTGCTGGTGGCCGAACCCGGCGCGATCCGCGATGCGGTCGTGCGCGACCTGACGGACTGGCTGCGCCCCGGCGACCGTCTGGTCCTGAACGACACGCGCGTGATCCCCGCCCGGCTCTCTGGCACCCGCGCCCGCACCGGGGCGGAGGGCGAGACCGAGGCCCGGATCGAGGTCACGCTGCTTGAGCCGAAGCCCGGCGGGCTCTGGTCCGCGCTCCTCAAACCCCTGAAGAAGGTGCGGGAAGGGGAGGTGATCCGCTTTTCCCCCGACCTCTCCGCCCGGCTGATGGCGAAAGAGGACGGGCAGGGCGTGCTGGAGTTCAACCTGACCGGCGACGATTTCGATGCCGCCTTGGCCGAGGCCGGAGCGATGCCCCTGCCACCCTACATCGCCGCCCTGCGCGCGCCCGACGATCAGGACAAGGCCGACTACCAGACCGTCTGGGCCGAGAAGTCGGGCGCCGTCGCCGCGCCGACGGCTTCGCTCCACTTCGACCAGCCGCTGCTGGACCGGATCGCCACCATGGGTGTGAATACCACCCGCGTGACCCTGCATGTCGGCGCGGGCACCTTCCTGCCGGTCAAGGTCGACGACGTCACCACCCACAGGATGCATGCCGAATGGGGAGAGGTCACGCCCGCCGCCGCCGCAGAGATTGCCGCGACGAAGGCCGCCGGTCACCGGGTCATCCCCGTCGGCACGACCGCCCTGCGCCTGATCGAAAGCGCCGCCCGCTCCGGCACGATCGAACCCTGGCGCGGAGAGACGGACATCTTCATCTACCCCGGTTTCACTTTCCACGTGACCGACGCGCTGATGACCAATTTCCACCTGCCGAAGTCGACTTTGCTCATGCTGGTGTCGGCCCTGATCGGTCAGGACCGGATCCGGGCCGTCTACGATCATGCCGTGGCGGAGAACTACCGCTTTTTCTCTTACGGCGACGCCTCCCTGTTGATCCCGTAGGGCAGTCATGACAGCAGGGGGCAGAACTTACGCCCGCAGAGCGCCGGGCCGAAACGGGCCGCGCGCCGCAACGGACAGGGGAAATTCGCCATGATGCAGGTACTCGGATCGGCCTGGGCACTGCTGCTTGGTCTCATGCTGCTGATGGTGGGCAACGGGCTTCAGGGCACCCTGCTTGGCGTGCGCGGTCAGATCGAGGGGTTCACGACCTTCGAGATGTCCATCGTCATGTCCGGCTACTTCCTCGGCTTCCTCGGCGGATCGCGCGCCGCGCCCGAGATGATCCGCCGCGTCGGTCACGTCCGCGTATTCGCCGCGCTCGGCAGCTTCATCTCTGCCATCCTGATTCTCTATCCCACCATCGCGCATCCGGTGGCCTGGACCATCGGACGGATCTGCATCGGCTTCTGCTTCTCCGGTGTCTACGTCACGGCGGAGAGCTGGCTGAACAACGCCGCCACGAACGAAAACCGGGGCAAGGCGCTGTCGCTTTACATGCTGGTTCAGGTGCTTGGCATCATCATGGCGCAGGGTCTGCTGCTGGTCGCGGATCCGGCGGGCTTCGTTCTGTTTGTCATCCCTTCAGTCCTCGTCTCCATCGCCTTCGCGCCGATCCTGTTGTCGGTCCAGCCGACCCCGGCCTTCGAACGTACGGCACCGATGAACCTGCGCCAGCTGTTCCGGGTGTCGCCGCTCGCCTGCGTCGGGGTCTTCATCCTGGGCGGCGCCTTCTCGGCCCAGTTCGGCATGGCGGCTGTCTACGGCGGGCAGGCGGGGCTGACGCTGGTGCAGATTTCCACCTTTATCGCGATGTTCTACATCGGTGCGACGCTGTTCCAGTTCCCAGTGGGCTGGATTTCCGACCGCATGGACCGGCGCCGGCTTATCATGATCGTCTCGGCCGTCGGCACGGGCGGTGCGATTGTCGGCGCGCTCTTTGGGTCCTTTTACGGCATCCTTGTCGCGGCATTCTTCCTTGGCGGGATGTCCAACCCGCTGTATTCGCTGCTGATCTCCCACGCCAACGACTTTCTTGAACCCTCGGAAATGGCCTCCGTCTCGGGCGGGATGCTGTTCCTGAACGGTCTTGGCGCGATCTCCGGACCGCTGGCGACCGGCTGGCTGATGACCGCCTTCGGCCCGTCCGGCTTCTGGATCTTCAACGCCGTCCTGCTGGCGCTCCTGACGGGCTACGCGCTCTACCGGATGACGCAGCGCCCCGCACCCAAGACGGACGACACGGGCAGCTACGCGCCCGTGCTGATGTCCGCCACGCCCGTTGCTCTGGAGGCCGCGCAGGAATGGGCCGTCGAGGCGGCTGAGAACGAGGAAAACGACACTCCCCCGGCATGATAGCGCCCAAACCTGATGCAATTCCGATTGCGTCCGATGCCGGTTTTGCGACACTGACACAAACGCGCGCACCCCGGAGGAGAACATGGTACGCCCCGAAGACATCCTGGCCTTCTGGCTGGACGAAACAGGCCCCGAAGGCTGGTACAAGGCCGAGGATGCGCTCGACACCGCGATCCGCGACCGCTTTGGCAAGGCGTGGGAGGCGGCGATGGAGGGCTCCTACGGGCTCTGGCTGACCTATCCCACGGGCGCACTGGCCTACATCATCCTGACCGACCAGTTCCCGCGCAACATGTTCCGCGGATCGGGGCGGGCCTTTGCCAGCGACCACCTGTCCCGCGCTGTGGCCAAGCGCGCCATCGACCGGGACTGGGACCTGAGGATCGACGAACCGGCGCGTCAGTTCTTCTACCTGCCGCTGATGCATTCGGAAAACCTTGCCGACCAGGACCGTTGCGTGCGCCTGATGAAGGACCGCATGACCGACGGCGACAACCTGCTGCACGCCAAGGCGCACCGGCAGGTGATCCGCGAATTCGGCCGTTTCCCCTACCGGAACGAGGCCCTGTCGCGCCGCATCACCAGCAACGAGGCCGACTATCTGGACAAGGGCGGCTACGGTCACACCGTTCGCGAACTGCAGGCGGCGGGCTGAAGCGGAGCGGGCGGGAGGCCATCGCCGGGCATGCCGTGCTTCCCTTTGACACCGGACCGCGCAGCGGTATCTAAAGGGTAAGTGGCGCCCGGTACGCCCCGTTGCCGGCACGCGGGGGAGAGGTGGATTGTGGCGCCCGAAAATATAGTTTAACGTCAAACTATCTCGCGAGACGGAGGACACCCCATGGCCGCAACCTATGATTTCCTGGTGATCGGCTCCGGCCCCGGTGGCTATGTCGCCGCCATCCGCGCGGCCCAGCTTGGCCTGAAGGCCTGCGTCATCGAACGCGAACACCTCGGCGGCATCTGCCTCAACTGGGGCTGCATCCCGACCAAGGCGCTGCTGCGATCGTCCGAAGTCTTTCACCTGATGCACCGCGCCGCGGAATTCGGTCTGTCCGCTGACAAGATCGGATACGACCTGCCTGCGGTCGTCAAACGCTCCCGCGGTGTCGCGAAGCAGATGGAAGGCGGGGTGAAGCACCTGCTCAAGAAGAACAAGGTCGACGTGGTGATGGGTGAGGCCGCGCTCGCCGGGAAGGGCACGGTCTCCGTCAAGACCGACAAGGGGACGGAGGAGATTTCGGCCCGTCATATCGTCATCGCTACCGGCGCCCGCGCCCGCGAACTGCCGGGGCTGGAGGCGGACGGTGATCTGGTATGGACCTACAAGCACGCCCTGAATCCGCCCCGCATGCCCAAGAAGCTGCTGGTCATCGGGTCGGGGGCCATCGGAATAGAATTTGCCAGCTTCTTCAATACTCTCGGGGCCGAAACGACTGTGGTTGAGGTGCTGGATCGCGTCCTGCCGGTCGAGGATGCGGAAATCTCTGCCTTCGCCAGGAAGCAGTTCGAAAAGCAGGGCATGAAGATCATGGAGAAGTCCATGGTCAAGCAACTCGACCGCGCCAAGGGAAAGGTGACCGCCAATATCGAAACAGGCGGAAAGGTTGAGAAAATGGAATTCGACACGGTGATTTCCGCCGTCGGCATCGTCGGAAATGTCGAGAATCTGAATCTCGAGAAGGCCGGCGTCAAGGTCGATCGCACCCATGTCGTGACAGATGAGTACTGCCGGACCGGGGTCGACGGGCTTTATGCCATCGGCGACGTGGCCGGCGCCCCCTGGCTTGCCCACAAGGCGAGCCACGAAGGCGTCATGGTGGCCGAACTCGCAGCCGGACAGCATCCGCACCCGGTCAAGCCGTCAGCCATCGCGGGCTGCACCTACTGCCATCCGCAGGTCGCCTCTGTCGGGCTGACCGAGGCCAGGGCGAAGGAGCAGGGCTACGAGGTCAAGGTCGGCAAGTTCCCCTTCATCGGCAACGGCAAGGCCGTGGCGCTTGGCGAACCGGAAGGGATGATCAAGACCGTCTTCGACGCGAAGACCGGAGAGCTTCTGGGCGCCCACATGGTCGGCGCGGAGGTGACGGAACTGATCCAGGGGTACGTCGTCGCGCGCACGCTCGAAACCACGGAACAGGAACTGATGGAGACGGTCTTCCCCCATCCCACCCTGTCCGAGATGATGCACGAATCCGTCCTTGCGGCCTACGGGCGACAGATCCACATGTGAAGGGTCGGACGGGGTCCCGATAGGCCCCGCCCGTTTGCGTCACGCGCGGCGACGCAGCTGTTTCAGCCCTGCGAACCCGCCGATGCCGGCCAGCAGCAGCAGCGCGCTCGCGGGCAGGGGAACCGCCGGCGGCGCGTAGGAGGCCGCGAAGCCGGTGTAGGTCGATGCGCCGAAATCGGCGAACATCGTCGCCGCGCCGGTCGTCAGGTCGATCTCGTAAAGCCCCGACATCCCGCCGACGTTCAGCAGTGCGACGGCCGTGTTGTCGCCCTCCATCGGAGAGATGATGTCGAAGCCGCCGAATTCGCTGAAGTCGAGCGCCGCGCCACCGAGCGTGATCTTGGCCACAGTCGCCAGCGTGCCGGCATTGTTTGCCAGCGTCACGAGGGAGTCGGTCCCCGCATCCAGCGCGAATTGCGCCGTCGTGGTGGCCACCATCCCGTTGATCGCGTTTGTGTAAGCATTGGCGAAAACCGCGCTTTCCAGCCCGAAGTTCACGTCGGCCGCGGCATAGTTCAGCGCGGTGAAGCGTTTCACCGTGTTGTTGTTCGGCCCGGCAAAGGTGTCAGGAAAGAAGACGAGGTTGTCGTTTTGCGTCGACACGACCCGCGCCGCGTCGATCTGGTTGTTGAAGTCGAAACCGACCTTCGCGCCCGCGGGCACGTTGGCATCGGTGTCGAACGCCGCTCCGGCGCTGGTGGTCATGCCGGTCATCGTGTCGATGACATAGACCACGTCCTGCGCGCCTCCGACCCCGTTGGCATAGCCATAAAGCTTCCCGGTCACGGGGCGGTAGGCGATCGCGTCGAGCTTGGTGTCGAGCGCGATGGTGGAGGAGGTCATGGGCGAGCCGAGGCTGCCGATGACGGTCAGGGTCATGCCGTCGCCGGACAGGCCGTAGCCGGTGCTGTTGGTCAGCGTACCCGCAACGGCGGGCAGGGCGGCAGAGGCGGTGAGAACGGCGGAAATCACTAGTGTCTTCATCGAGGGATCCTTTGTTGAAATGACAGGGATTGGTAACGTCGCGCCAAAGATAGTAATTTGAAAACAATGAGTTGCGAGAAGAATATTTTTTCGGAAAGGTGAAACTATCCGTCCGCGGGAGGCGTGTCTTCCAGACGCCGGAATGACGGTTGGACCTTGATCTGGACAGGTCGCGGTGCGGCTTCCGGCGGGGTCAGCCCGCCGCGTCGGGCCGGAGCTGCGTCAGCAGGTGGTGGAATTTCTCTCCCTGCACGGCGACATGCCGGCGCAACAGGTCCGATGCCTCCGCCGCGTCACCCCGGGAAATCGCTTCCACGATCGCTTCGTGTTCGCCCATGGACTGCGCCAGCCGACCGCGCAGAAACAGCTGCATGCGCCGGTATGGCTTCAATCGCCGGTGCAGGCGCGACGCTTCCTGTTCGAGGAATCGGTTGCCGGACTGGGCATAGATCAGGTGGTGGAAGGTACCATTCTCAACGTAGTAGGCATCGACATCCCCGGCCTCCAGCGCCGCGCGGCAGGCCGCATTGGCGGTACGCAGCTGGTCGACTGCACCTTCGGCGGACCGCAGCGCGGCAAGCCTACCGCAGACCGCCTCCATTTCCGCCATGACCTCGAACATCTCCATGATCTCGATCGGGCTGGCCTGGCGCACGAAGACCCCGCGCCGGGGCGCGTGCTCGACCAGTCCGGATTGCGCAAGCTTCTGGAATGCTTCACGGATCGGGGTGCGGGATACCCGGTGTTCTTCCGCCAGCGACACCTCGTCCAGACGGCTGCCCGGCGCAAACCGGCCGGTGAGGATCTGCTCCTCCAGCATGGCGGCGATGCGGTCGGACCGGCTTGGCTGCCCGCCGGACTCCGGATGAGGCGTATGCTCGTTCATACTTATTGTATACAAGAAGGTTGACAAGGTGTGCAATCCCCTGCCTGATTGGCCAGAGCGTGGCCCGGAGCGGGACCGCGCCATGGGAGGAGAACCAATGAAACGCATTCTTGCGGCGAGCGTGCTCGCCATCACGGCCGCCGGCACCCTGCATGCCGAAAGCCTGAAGCTGTCCCACCAGTGGTCCGAAGGCGATGTCCGCCACAAGGTGGCCCAGATGGTCGCTGATGAGGTGAAGGCCGCCAATGTCGATCTGGAAATCCAGATCTACCCCAACCAGACGCTGTTCAAGGCGCGGGAGCAGTACACGCCCCTGTCGCGCGGCCAGCTCGACATGACCGTCTTTCCGCTGTCCTATGCAGGCGGCCAGCAGCCGGCCTACAACCTGACGCTCATGCCCGGTCTGGTGAAGAACCACGACCACGGCGCGCGGCTGTCGGCGTCGCCCTTCATGGAGAAGATCGAGGAGATCCTCGCAGGTGACGACGTGAAGACCCTTGTGCACGGCTACCTCGCCGGGGGCTTCGGATCCAACAAGGGTTGCATCACGAAGCCCGAGGACGTGCAGGGCGTGACCATCCGCGCTGCCGGGTCGAGCTTTGAGCAGATGCTGGCCGGGGCAGGGGCGTCGATCTCCTCCATGGCCTCGTCCGAGATCTACTCGGCCCTTCAGACCGGGGTGCTGGACGCGACCAACACCTCCTCCGAAAGCTTCCTGAGCTATCGGCTTTATGAACAGCTGAAGTGCTACACCCCCGCGGGCGAAACCGCGCTGTGGTTCATGTACCAGCCCATGCTGATCAACAAGACCACCTTCGACGGGCTGAACGAAGCGCAGCAGAAGGCGCTCATGGACGCCTCCGCCAAGGCCGAGGCCTGGTACCTGGAGCAGGCCAAGGACGGCGACGCCATCACGACAAAGGCCTTCGCTGATGCGGGTGTGGAAATCGCCGAAATGTCCCAGGCCGACTTTGATGCCTGGCGCGAGCTGGCCAAGACGACCTCCTACCCGGAGTTCGTGAAAGAGGTCGGCAACGGGCAGGAACTGCTCGATATGGCGCTGAGCGTCGAATGAGCGACCCGACCGCATATCGCCCGCCGCTGGTGCTTCGCGCACTGGCGGCGGTGTCGACCGCCTTTGGCATCGCCGCCGCCTTCATGATCCTGGCGGCGGTGCTTATCACCTGTCACATGATCTTCGTCCGCTCGGTCCTTGGCCAGTCGACGATCTGGCAGACCGAGGCCGTGATCTACCTTGTCATCGGCGCGACCCTTCTGGGGCTGTCCTACGTGCAGAAGCTGCGCGGCCATGTCGGCGTCGACCTGCTGCCGGGCCTGCTGCCCGTCGGCGCGCGCCGGGTGCTGGCGGTGATCGTCATGGCCCTGACCATCGCCATGGCCGCCGCGATGCTCTGGTACGGGTGGGAGATGTTCCACATGTCCTGGGAGCGGAACTGGAAATCGGAATCCGTCTGGAAATTCCCGCTCTGGATCACCTATCTGACCGTCCCGCTCGGCTTCGGCCTCTACCTGATTCAACTGCTCGCGGACCTCTGGCTGGCGGCCTTCGCCCCGCCGGAAGCTCTGCCCGTGCCTCATCCCGAACGGAGTCCCGACTGATGGATCCCCTTCTGACCGGAGCGCTGATCGCCATTGTCACCGTGATCGTGCTCTTCTCCGGCGTCTCCGTCGCCGTTGGCCTGCTGCTGGTCGCCACGCTGTTCCTGCTGGTCTTCGACGGGCCGCGGTCCCTTCAGGCCCTGCCGGAGCTGTTCTACGGCGAGCTCAACTCCTTCGCCCTGCTGTCGATCCCGATGTTCATCATCATGGGGGCCTCAATCGCATCCACCCGCGCAGGGCCCGATCTGTACGAGGCGCTTGAACGCTGGCTGACGCGGGTGCCCGGCGGGCTGCTGGTGTCCAACCTCGGCGCCTGCGCGCTTTTCGCTGCCATGTCCGGATCGTCGCCCGCCACCTGCGCCGCCATCGGCAAGATGGGTATCCCAGAGATGCGCCGCCGTGGCTATCCGGCCGAGGTCGCCGCGGGATCCATCGCCGCAGGCGGTACGCTTGGCATCCTCATCCCGCCCTCGGTGACCATGATCGTCTACGGCATCGCCACCGAAACCTCGATCGGGCGGCTGTTTCTGGCCGGGGTGATCCCCGGCCTGCTGCTGACGGGTCTGTTCATCGCATGGGCGATCTTCGACACCTGGCGGCGCGGTGCGGCCACCTCGGCCCTCGCCGGCATGCGCTACACGTGGCGCCAGAAGGTCGAGATCCTGCCCCGGGTCATCCCCTTCCTGCTGATCATCGTCGGCGTTCTGGTCGCGCTCTACGGCGGCATCGCCACGCCGTCGGAGACCGCCGCTGTCGGGGCGCTGCTCTGCATCGTCGCGGCCATGGTGATCTACCGCATGTTCTCGGGGCAGGAACTGTGGATGGTGCTGCGCGATTCCACCAAGGAATCCGTGATGATCCTTTTCATCATCGGCGCGGCAGGGGTCTTCTCCTTCATGCTGTCTTCGCTTCTGGTGACGCAGTCCGTTGCCCAGTGGATCGCGGCGCTGTCGGTGAACAAATGGGTGCTGATGGCGATCATCAACCTGTTCCTGCTGGTCGCAGGCTTCTTCCTGCCCCCCGTAGCGGTGATCCTGATGTCGGCGCCGATCCTGCTGCCGATCATCACCGCCGCCGGGTTCGATCCCTACTGGTTCGCGGTCATCGTCACGATCAACATGGAGATCGGGCTCATCACTCCGCCGGTCGGGCTGAACCTCTATGTGATTAACGGCATAGCACCTGACATCAGTCTCAAGCAGGTTCTGCTGGGGTCGCTGCCCTTCGTCGGTTGCATGATCGTGGCCATCGTGATCCTCTCGATGTTCCCCGCCCTCGCCACCTGGTTGCCAACCGCCGTCATGGGAGTCGCTTTATGAGCCTTCTGTCCGATGTCCTTGCCACCATCTTCGCCCGCCAGTCCCGCAAGGCCCTGCCACCGCCCTCCAAGCAGACGACGGAGGCCCTGATCGAGGAGCTTCTGTCCACGCAGGGCGAAGTCTCCGGCATGACCGCTGCCGCGCAGATCCTCGACAGGTTCGCGGGGATGGACGATGCGGCCAAGCTGGCCTTCTTCGACCATCTGGCAGGCGACCTCGGCATCGACCCGGCAAAGGTGCGCGCTGCGCTGGATGCGTTCGAAGGCGAGCCGTCCCAGAAGAACTACGCCGCCTTCCTCGCCACGGCCGAACCCGCCCGACAGGAACTGGCCCGCCGGCTGAATCGCGTGCCGGGCGCGACGCCGCAGCTTGTCGCGATGCGTTCCGACCTGCTGCGCCTGATCCCGCGCAACGATCCCCGCGCGCGCATCGACCTGGACTTCCAGCACCTCTTCGCCTCGTGGTTCAACCGGGGTTTCCTTGTTCTGCGTCCGATCAGCTGGCAGAGCCCGGCCTATATCCTGGAGAAGATCATCGCCTACGAAGCCGTCCACGCCATCGACAGCTGGGACGACCTGCGCCGACGGGTCGAACCGACCGACCGACGCTGTTTCGCTTTCTTCCACCCCGCCATGCCGGACGAACCGCTGATCTTCGTCGAGGTCGCCTTGACCCGCGGCATTCCCGGTTCGGTCCAGCGTCTTCTGGCCGAGGATCGCCAGCCCCTTGCCGCCGAGGAGGCCGACACCGCCGTCTTCTATTCCATCTCCAACTGTCAGGCGGGGCTCGCGGGGATCTCCTTCGGCAACTCGCTCATCAAGCAGGTGGCGGAGGATCTCTCCGCCGAGCTGCCCAACATCGACACCTTCGTCACCCTGTCGCCCATCCCGACCCTGACCCGCTGGATGAAGGAAGAGGGCATCGACCCGGCGACGCTGGACGCCGACGCCCTGCGCGCGACCGCCGCGCGCTTCCTGCTGACGGCCAAGCGCGGCGACGGCATGCCCTACGATCCGGTCACCCGCTTCCATCTTGGCAACGGGGCCTATGTCCACGCGGTACACGCAGAGGCCGATACTTCACCCAAGGGCCTGGCGGAAAGCGCCGGGGCCATGGTGAACTACCGCTACGACCCTGATACATTTGTTGAAAACCACGAACGCTTTGCCGGGGCGAAAGAGGTTGTGGCGGCGCGCGATGTCCGTGCCCTGCTGCAATCCGCCGCCGCGGCCTGAGGACCAGGAAGACCATGACCAACCCCCTTTACGACCGCCTGTTTGCGCCGCTTGCCAGCCGCGACTCCGACCTGCTGCTGCTCGCAGACGGCACCGCGATCTCGGGGCGGGCCTTCCTGTCCCGCGTGCACCGGCTGGCCAATGCCCTGACCGGCGCGGGCCTGAAGCCCGGCGACCGGCTGGCGGTGCAGGTCGAAAAGTCGCCCGAGGCGCTGGCGCTCTACGGGGCCTGCGTCGCCGCCGGGGTGGTCTTTCTGCCGCTCAACACCGCTTACACGGCAGCGGAACTTGAGTATTTCATCACCGACAGCGAGGCCGGCGCCGTGGTCTGCGGCCCCGCCGCCGAAACGACCGTACGCGGCATCACCTCCGTCCCCGTACTGACGCTGGACGCCGCGGGGCAGGGCACGCTGACCGACGCCGCCGACAGGGCCGCCGACAGCTTCGCTCCCGTGGACCGCGCCCGCGACGACCTTGCCGCGCTGCTTTACACGTCCGGCACCACGGGGCGGTCCAAGGGCGCGATGCTGAGCCAGTGGAACCTGCTCTCCAACACCGAAGTCCTCGTGACCGAATGGCGGTTCACCGAGGCCGACATCCTGCTGCACGCCCTGCCGATATTCCACACGCACGGGCTGTTCGTGGCCTCCAACGTCGTGCTGGCCTCTGGCGGGACGATGGTATTCCTGCCCAGGTTCGATGCCGACACGGTCATCAAATGGCTGCCCCGGGTGACTTCCATGATGGGCGTGCCGACCTTCTACACCCGGCTCCTGTCAGACGCGCGCTTCACGAAAGACCTGACCGCGAACATGCGGCTCTTCACCTCCGGCTCCGCGCCCCTGCTGGCCGAGACGCACCGCGAGTTCGAGGCGCGCACCGGCCACCGCATCCTTGAACGCTACGGGATGACCGAAACCAACATGAACACCTCCAATCCATACGACGGCGACCGCCGCGCCGGCACTGTCGGCTTCCCGCTGCCGGGGGTGGAGCTGAAGATCACCGACCCCGAGACCGGCGCGACCCTGCCGGACGGCGAGGCCGGGCTGATCGAGGTGCGCGGCGACAACGTTTTTCAGGGTTACTGGCGCATGCCGGAAAAGACGGCCGCCGAACTGCGCGCCGACGGTTTCTTCATCACCGGCGACATCGGCACGGTGGACGGCGACGGTTATGTCCACATCGTCGGCCGGGCCAAGGACCTGATTATCTCGGGCGGTTACAACATCTACCCGAAGGAGATCGAGCTGCTGCTCGACGAACAGCCCGGCGTTCTGGAAAGCGCAGTGATCGGCGTGCCCCATCCGGATTTCGGGGAAGGGGTCGTCGCGGTTCTCGTCGCCGCGCCGGGGCAGAGCATCGACGCCGACGCGATCCGCTCTGTCGCCTCGGACCGGCTGGCCAAGTTCAAGCAGCCCAAAGTGATCGAGGTCGTGCCCGAGCTTCCCCGCAACACCATGGGCAAGGTGCAGAAGAACCTCCTGCGCGACCAGTTCGCCGGCGTCTTCACCGGCTGATCGGGGCAGGGCGCTTTTGCCCTTTCCAGCACCCGCCCGCCGGGGTTGAATGCCCCGGAGGGAGGATCCATGCCCAGCATCAACCGCATCGTCATGCGCCAGTCCAGCCGCCGCTGGATCAACGATCTCGACCCCGGGTCGCTGAGCGTGGCCGAGATCAGCGGCAAATGGGGCGAACAGTTCCCCTTCCGCGACTACAGCGCCTTCCGCTATCCAGAATACGACATCTGCGCCGGGCCTTTCGCGGGGGCGGACGGCAGGCCGCTGAAATTCGACCTCATCATCGCCGATCAGGTCTGGGAACATCTCGACCGGCCCTATGCCGCGCTGAAGAACGTGTACCGGATGTTGCGCAGGGGCGGGCATTTCTACATCGCCACGCCCTTCTTCATCCCCTATCACGGCGCGCCGATCGACTGTTCCCGCTGGTCGGCCCGCGGCCTGACGAACCTGCTGATCGAAGGCGGCTTTCCCGAGGACGGCATCCGCGCGGATCAATGGGGCAATCGTCACGCCGCGGCCCGCAATCTCGAATCTCCCTGGCCGCCGGAATACCAACATGGCGAGGATATCAAGAATGATCCCGATTTCCCTATGGTGGCCTGGGCGATTGCAAGAAAGTAGCGATGGCCCTGCGGTCCCCTGACGGCCTCTGCGAGCCTCGATCAATTCATTTGACGGAGGGGCAGCCTTCGGTAGAATGTGCCGCATATTTTCCAGTTATTATAGGATCAGTTACCATGAAATCCCTGATTGCAGCTGCCCTCCTCGCACTCCTCGGCGCAGTTCCCGCATCCGCCTTCACCGTCGCCGGAAATGGCAATGTCTGGCTCTCCGGCATGCCGGCGGGAACGTCGCATCTGGGCGACTCCGTTCCGGACCAAAGCCCGACACAATACTCAGGTCCCGCCTTCAGCGCCGGCGACATCCTGACGTTTTCCGTGACCGGCGGCGTCAGCTTCAGCGGCGGCACCCCGTCCACCGGCCCCGATGGCAGTGCCTCCTTCACCTATCATTCCGGCGGTGCCGTGTTCGGCATTTCGGGTGCCCGCGCGCCGATCAACGGCCTGGTCGCCGTCTTTCTAGGGGACGACCAACCGGACGGAACGGCCGCTCCGGCCGACCTCGATTTCGTCGGCGGTCTGGACTTCACCAGCCTCAGCCCGCTGCTCAAGCAGGTGTTCTTCATCGGTGACGGCATGGGCACCGGTGGCGTGCAGGAATTTGTCGTACCTGTCGGCGCAACCCGTCTGTTCATGGGCGGCATGGACGGCTTCGGCTGGTACAACAACACCGGCAGCTTCGAGGTCAACGCGACCAACCTGAGCGCCCCCGCCGTTCCGCTGCCCGCCGGTCTGCCGCTTCTGCTAACCGCCTTCGGGGCCGCCGCCCTGCTGCGCCGCCGCAAGGCCTGAGCGCGGTTCAACCGCCCATCCCCGCGCCGCTGGAGCCTTGTGCATCGGCGGCGTACTTCATGTTCCGCTAATGTTCTCATTTTTCACTTGGAAGCGCCCGGCTCGTAAACTATCTCTTAGGCACTGATCGCCGGGGGGCACATGGCCGAGCTGAAGAACATCGAGGTGCGCGGCGCGCGCGAACATAACCTCAAGAATATCGACGTCGATATTCCGCGTAACGAACTTGTTGTTATCACGGGGCTTTCCGGATCCGGGAAGTCCTCTCTCGCCTTCGACACCATCTATGCCGAAGGCCAGCGCCGCTATGTGGAATCGCTGTCCGCCTATGCCCGCCAGTTCCTCGACATGATGGAAAAGCCGGATGTGGATCACATCTCCGGCCTCAGCCCCGCCATTTCCATCGAACAGAAGACCACGTCCAAGAACCCCCGTTCCACCGTCGGCACGGTGACAGAGATTTACGACTACCTCCGCCTGCTCTTCGCCCGCGTCGGCACGCCCTACAGCCCCGCCACCGGCGACCCGATCGAGGCGCAGCAGGTGCAGGACATGGTCGACCGCGTCATGGGAATGGAGGAAGGCACGCGCGGCTATCTCCTCGCCCCGATCATCCGCGACCGGAAGGGGGAGTACCGCAAGGAGTTCCTCGAACTCCGCAAGCAGGGCTTCCAGCGGGTGAAGGTCGACGGCGCGTTCTACGAACTGGACGAACCGCCCACGCTCGACAAGAAGCTGCGCCATGACATCGACGTGGTGGTCGACAGGCTTGTGGTGCGCGAGGGGATGGAGACGCGGCTGGCCGACAGCTTCCGCACCGCGCTGGACCTTGCCGACGGCATCGCGATCCTGGAAACCGCCCCGCGCGACGACAGCGACGCAGCGTCCGAACGCATCACCTTCTCGGAAAAATTCGCCTGCCCGGTCAGCGGCTTTACAATCCCCGAGATCGAGCCGCGCCTTTTTTCCTTCAACGCCCCGTTCGGGGCCTGCCCGGACTGCGGCGGCCTTGGGGTTGAGCTGTTCTTCGACGACCGCCTTGTCGTGCCCGACGCCACCCTGCGCATCGCCGACGGCGCGCTTGCCCCGTGGCGCAAGGGGAAATCCCCGTATTTCCTCCAGACCATCGAGGCCATCGCGAAGCACTACGACTTCGACAAGAAGGCCCGCTGGAAGGACCTGCCCGAAAAGGTACATGAGGTCTTCCTGCGCGGCTCGGGCGACGAGGAAATCCAGTTCCGCTATGACGAGGGCGGCCGGGTCTATCAGGTCTCCCGGACCTTCGAAGGCGTCATCCCCAACATGGAACGCCGTTACCGCGAGACCGACAGCAACTGGGTCCGCGAGGAGTTCGAGCAATACCAGAACAACCGCCCCTGCGGCACCTGCCACGGCTACCGGCTCAAGCAGGAGGCGCTGGCGGTCAAAATCGGCCCCGCGAAGGACAAGGCGAAACTGCTGCACATCGGTCAGGTCGTGCAGATGTCCATCCGTGAGGCCTATGACTGGTGCCAGACCGTCCCGGACAACCTGACCAACCAGAAGAACGAAATCGCCCGCGCCATCCTGAAGGAGATCCGCGAGCGGCTCGGCTTCCTCAACAACGTCGGGCTGGAATACCTCACGCTGTCCCGCAACTCCGGCACGCTGTCGGGCGGGGAAAGCCAGCGCATCCGCCTTGCCTCGCAGATCGGCTCGGGGCTGACCGGGGTGCTCTACGTGCTGGACGAACCCTCCATCGGCCTGCACCAGCGCGACAACGGGCGGCTTCTGACCACGCTGAAGAACCTGCGCGATCAGGGCAACACGGTGATCGTCGTCGAACATGACGAAGAGGCCATCCGCGAGGCTGACTATGTTTTCGACATCGGCCCCGGGGCGGGGGTGCACGGCGGCAACGTCGTCTCTCACGGCACGCCGGAGGCGATTGCCGCCGACCCGGCCAGCCTGACCGGACAGTATCTTGCCGGCACGCGCGAGATCGCCGTGCCCGCGGAACGCCGCAAGGGCAACAAGAAGAAGCTGACCGTGGTGAAGGCGACCGGCAACAACCTCAAGGACGTGACCGCCGACTTCCCGCTTGGCAAGTTCGTCTGCGTCACTGGCGTCTCCGGCGGGGGCAAGTCCACGCTGACGATCGAGACGCTGTTCAAGACCGCGTCGATGCGGCTGAACGGTGCCCGCCAGACCCCGGCCCCCTGCGAAACGATCAAAGGTCTCGAACACCTCGACAAGGTCATCGACATCGACCAGCGCCCGATTGGCCGGACGCCCCGGTCCAACCCCGCCACCTACACCGGCGCCTTCACCCCGATCCGCGACTGGTTCGCAGGCCTGCCCGAGGCGAAGGCGCGCGGGTACAAGGCCGGGCGGTTCAGCTTCAACGTGAAGGGCGGCCGGTGCGAGGCCTGCCAGGGCGACGGCGTCATCAAGATCGAAATGCACTTCCTGCCCGACGTTTACGTCACGTGCGAAACCTGCCAGGGCAAGCGTTACAACCGCGAAACGCTCGAGATCAGGTTCAAGGGAAAGTCCATCGCCGACGTGCTCGACATGACCGTCGAGGACGCGCAGGACTTCTTCGCCGCCGTCCCGTCGATTCGCGAGAAGATGGATGCGCTGGTCCGCGTTGGCCTCGGCTATATCAAGGTGGGCCAGCAGGCGACGACGCTGTCGGGCGGGGAAGCGCAGCGGGTCAAGCTCTCGAAAGAGCTGTCCAAACGGTCCACCGGCCGCACGCTCTACATCCTCGACGAACCGACCACGGGGCTGCATTTCGAGGACGTGCGCAAGCTGCTCGAGGTGTTGCACGAATTGGTGGATCAGGGGAATTCGGTCATCGTGATCGAACACAACCTCGACGTCATCAAGACCGCCGACTGGCTGATCGACATCGGTCCCGAGGGCGGCGACGGCGGCGGAGAGATCGTGGCTACCGGCACCCCGGAAGAAGTCGCAGAGGTGGAGCGGAGCCACACCGGACGATACCTCATCCCGATGCTGAAGGCGGGTCGGG
This sequence comes from Primorskyibacter flagellatus, assembly GCF_014638275.1. Taxonomy (GTDB): domain Bacteria; phylum Pseudomonadota; class Alphaproteobacteria; order Rhodobacterales; family Rhodobacteraceae; genus Pseudooceanicola; species Pseudooceanicola flagellatus_A. The sequence goes on along the minus strand of NZ_BMFJ01000001.1, from coordinate 1,620,869 downwards.
TGGCGGCGGAATAGCGCCTGCCGCACCGCCGCCCGGCGTGAACCGGGCCGACCCCTTGCGCGTTGAAGGTCATACAACAGCAAAGGAGCCCGCCATGGCTGTCAGCCTGGTCAGAACCGTCGCCTATGGCGTCGTCATCGCCCTCGTAACCCGCCAGGTGTCGCAGTGGCTGGAGCAGTCCGCCCGTGCCGCCGAACCCCTGCCACCCGCCCCTCCGCTAGAGCCCGCCCTTGCCCCCGCAGCGGGCGCGGAACAGAACCCGCCGCCGCAGCAGGTGCGCAACGCCGGACCGGAGGAGCAAAAGGAACCGCCCGCCAATTGGGACGACGTGGACGAGGCCAACGACGAAAGTTTCCCCGCCAGCGATCCGCCCGGAAACTACTAAAGCAGCTCAGCGCCGGGTGATATGTGGATTTACGTAGTCCAGCACCCGGCGCGAGCGTAGCTCTGCCCGGTAGATGTCCCTGTCGACCGCGAAATAGGTCCAGCCATCGCGGGGCCGGGGCAGGCCGTAGCGGGTCGGGTTCATCAGGATCAGGCTGTCATCGGGAAGACGATCGCCGCGCGCGATGATGTCGTGACGCGACCCATAGACATTGCGCGCCGGGACCCCGTTCCGGAGCCGCCGGTCCGGTCGGAAATGCGGCCGCGGGTCGCGGTGGCGGGGTCCGGCGATCACGATATTGATTTCGGGTGAGGCGGTGACGAACCGTGCCCCGATATCACCGCGCTGCTGATCCGGGTCCGGCCCGACGTAGATGCAGCGCACGCGAAGACCCGCGGTTGCGCAGTCGGCAACGGCGGGCAGGGCTGCAAAGGTCAGCAGCAGGGAAAGCAGGGCCGTTCGTGTCATCGCTCATCCCCCAGTGGCGTCGTCCAACATCGGCGTCGTCAAGCATCGCACGGGCCAGTGTCGCACGGGCCGAGCCCTTGAAAAAAGGGCAAAAACCCATGCGACAGGGAAACAGTCAGTTGAGGATTGCCGAAACCGCACCGATCAGCGCCAGCACTTCCTGCGTTTCCCGGTTCACCTGAAAGACATTTCCGTCGATCCGGTAGTAGGTCCCGTAGGGATCAAGCCCGTAGCGGCCCGGGTCGCGCACCAGCACGTAGCGATCCCCGTAATACGCCGGGTCGAGATATTCGCCCACGCGGATCACATGGTCATGGTCATGCCGGTGGTCATCGCCAAGCACCTGTTTCTTCGCAAGGCCCGGCGGCACACAGGCCGGGGACTTCTTGGCCAGACCCGGGGGGCAACCGGCAGAGGCATGGACAGCCTGATGGCCGCGGAAGGATTTGGCCTTGTTGCCGTGATCGTTCTTGGCAATCGCAAGGCCGGGAACCGCGAGAAGGGCGACCGTGAGGGGCAGGATGATGCGTTTCATGAGAAACCTCCGTCTTTGCGGAATAAAGCGCCCGCACCCTCCGGAGGTTCCATCATCAGCCTTGTGCCGCCTGAGCGGCGTTGCGCTCAGGTCACGCCTCAGCCCCGTCCGCGCTTCTCGAACCGGGGCAGCATAGCACTGAAATCCATACCTTTTCCATCCTCGTCTTCGACAAACCGCGCATAAAGCGCCGTCGCCGCCTGGCCCATGGGCGTGTCGGCATCCGCCGCCTCCGCCGCCTGCTGGGACAGCCGCAGGTCCTTCAGCATCAGGTCCGCCGCGAAGCCGGGCTTGTAGTCGTTGTCCGCCGGGGATTTCGGCCCGATGCCAGGGGCAGGGCAATAGGCATTCATCGACCAGGAATAGCCCGAGGAGGTCGAGACCACGTCGAACATCGCCTGTCGGTCCAGGCCCAGCTTGTCGGCCAGTGCGAAGGCCTCGCAGGTGGCGATCATGGTCACGCCGAGGATCATGTTGTTGCAGATCTTCGCCGCCTGCCCGTTGCCCGATGGCCCGCAGTGCACTGCCTTCTGCCCCATGATGTCGAACAGCGGCTTGGCCTTGCCGAAGGCGGCCTCGCTGCCGCCAACCATGAAGGTCAGCGTGCCGCCCTGCGCCCCGCCGATCCCGCCCGAGACCGGCGCATCCAGCGCCAGCAACCCCGCGTCCTCGGCCGCCTGTGCAACGAACCGTGCGCTGTCCACATCCACCGTCGAACAGTCGAGGAAGACCGCGCCCTGTTTCATCGCCGGTACGATCTCGGCCGCGACGGCGCGCAGGATGGCCCCGTTCGGAAGCATGGTGATGACCACGTCCTGTTCCGCCGCAGCCGCCGCCGCGCTTTCTGCAAGTGTGACGCCGTCAATGGCGACACTGGCGGTATCATAGCCCGTCACCACATGTCCCGCCTTGGCGAGATTGGCCGCCATCGGCCCGCCCATGTTTCCAAGCCCGATGAATCCGATGTTCATGATCTCTCCTCCTCGAATGTCAGTTCTCCCCCCTCTGCGGGGGCCAGCATTGCCTCTGCCTCCGTCGCGGAGACGTCGCTCAGCGCGTTTTTCCAGCGTGGATTGCGGTCCTTGTCGATGATCTGCGCGCGGATGCCCTCAAGGAAATCTCCGTGCTGCATCGCCCGGCTCGTCACGCGGTACTCCAGCCGGAGCGCATCCCGGATCGTCGCACCGTCACCCAGTCTGGACAGCAGCGCCAGCGTAGTCGCCATGGCAAGCGGAGAATTGCGCCGGATCGCCTTCTGCGCGGCGGCGGAGAATGCGTCTTCCCGCCCTTCAAGGGCCTGCACCACTCCGGCCAGATCGTTGCAGAACGCATCGTCAATTGCCTCGGCCTGCGCCGCGAACTCTGCGGCAGGCGCAGTCGTTGCGCGGTAGGTCAAGGCACTGACATCCGCGGACGTTTCCAGGTCGGAGATCACGCCAGACCATTCGTTCTGAGGAATGAACACATCCGCGAAACCCGCCCGGATCGCGTCCCCGGGACCCATGCGCGCCGCCGTCAGGCCGAGATAGGCGCCAAGCCATCCCGGCGCACGCGCCAGCAGCAGCGACCCGCCCACGTCCGGCACCAGACCGATGCCGCACTCCGGCATGGCGATCTGCGTGCTGTCGCAGACGACGCGATGCGACGCGTGGCAGCCGACACCGACACCGCCGCCCATCACGAACCCCTGCAGGAAGCTGACGACCGGCTTGGGATATTCCGCCAGCCGCGCGTTCATCCGGTATTCGTCCTGCCAGAACTGCCGGCCATAGGCAAAATCTCCTGCCAGCCCGGTCTCGTAGAGTTTCTGGATGTCCCCGCCGGCGCAGAAGGCCTTGTCCCCTTCCGCGTCGATTATAACCAGAGCGACGGACGGATCCGCGGCCCAGTCCTTCAACGCCGCGTCCATCGACAGGACCATGTCATAGGTCAGCGCGTTCAGCGCCTTGGCCCGTGTCAGCGTGATCCGCCCTGCGACGCCGCTGCGCCGGATATGGATGTCCCCGCTCATGCCGCGATCAACTGGCGGGCGACGATCAGGCGCATGATCTCGTTGGTGCCTTCAAGGATCTCGTGCACGCGAAGGTCGCGCACGAGCTTCTCGATTCCGTAATCCGCCAGATAGCCATAGCCGCCATGCATCTGCAGGCAGTCGTTGACCACATGCGACCCCGCCTCGGTCACGAACTTCTTCGCCATGGCACAGAACTTGGTGGCATCCGGCGCGCCCTGATCCAGCTTCCACGCCGCCTGGCGTAGGAAGGTGCGGGCGGCCTGAAGCTCTATCTCCATGTCCGCCAGCCGGAACTGCAGAGCCTGAAACTGGTTGATCGGCTTTCCGAAGGCCTCGCGTTCCGCCATGTAAGCCAGCGTCAGGTTCAGCGCGGTCTGGGCGGCACCAAGCGAACAGGCGGCGATGTTCAGGCGCCCGCCGTCCAGCCCCTTCATCGCATAAGTGAATCCCTGACCCTCCTCGCCAACTAGGTTGTCTGAAGAAATATCGCAATTGTCGAACTGGACCTGCCGGGTCGGCTGACTGCGCCAGCCCATTTTATCTTCCAGCTTGCCGAAGGAAAGCCCCTCCGTGCCGTCCTCGACATAGACTGTCGATACACCCTTGGGGCCCGCGTCTCCGGTCCTGACCATCACGACATAGGCGTCCGAATAGCCCCCGCCCGAGATGAAGGCCTTGGTCCCGTTCAGCCGGTATCCCTCGTTCGTCCGCTCCGCCCGCGTGCGCAGGGCAACCGCATCGGACCCTGACCCGGGCTCGGTCAGGCAGTAGGACAGCACCGTATCCATGGAAATCACGCCGGGCAGCACCCGCGCGCGCAACTCTTCCGAGGCGAAGGCGTCGATCATTCGTGCGCACATGTTGTGGATCGACAGGAACGCCGCGACAGAGGGGCAGGCCATAGACAGCGCCTCGAACACCAGCGTCGCATCGAGCCGGCCCAGCCCCGCGCCGCCGTTCTCCTCGCTCACGTAGAGTCCGCCGAAGCCGAGCGCACCGATTTCGGGCCAGAGCTCCTTGGGGATCGTGCCGGCGGCCTCCCACTCCCGTGCATGCGGCGCGATGCGCTCCTGTCCGAAGGCATGGGCCATGTCGAAGATGGCCTGCTGTTCCTCTGTCAGTCCGAAGTTCACGGTCGAATCCCCCCTTGCGGTCGTGTCCTGTCACCGGCCCCGCCCGGCCGCACTGTTCCGGATAACGCTCCGGTTGATCTGGCCACGCTACGATTGTGGCGGCGGAAAGTTTCAATCATGGCGGTCAAACATTTTTGATTTGGCAAAATTGTGGCAATCCTGTTTGACGTGGGGCTGCTGCAGGCGCGTTGTTCCCACTCATTCTTGTTTCGTCCGTTGCCCAAGACCGCGCCGCGGACCAGATGCCATTGACCCCTCACGTTACCCCTCACTCCGGGAGAACCCTGAAAATGCATATCGGACTCAAGGCTGCCGCAGTTGCTGCTGCGCTTGTCCTCGGCGGCGCGTCGGCTCAGGCCGCCACCGTCACCATCGGCAACTACACCTGGAACGAAAACGACAAGGGGGCCTACGTCTCCCCGGTCGTGACGATCATGGACACGGCAACCGGCGTCGACATCTCCGTCGGCCTGACCGGCACCACGACCGGCAAGCTGTCGGCCTTCTATTTTGACGTCGCGGGAACGCCGACCGTCGGGATCGCCAGCCCCTTCGTGCTGAAGACCAACACCAACGACGTTGGCGGCGGCAACCCGATGAACGGCGACATGGATTACCTGACGCCAGGCAACCAGTCCGCCGGCAACTTTGACTTCGGCGTTGCGTTCAACAAGGTGCTCGTCACCCCGACGGCCTACTCCTTCAGCCTGACCGGTCTGACCGCCGCGGATTTCGAACGCGTCGGCCTGCGGTTCAAGGACGTGACCATGGGCGCCTTCACCGACGAGAGCAACAAGATCATAGGCTACCCCGTTTCCACCCCGGCCGTTCCGCTGCCCGCGGGCGGCGTGCTGCTGGTCACGGCGCTTGGCGCGGCCGTTGTCGCGCGGCGTAAATCCCGCCGCTTCTGATACGGTCAGGATGACGCTGGACGGGCCCCCGATGCGGGGCCCGTTTTTCATGTCGCACCCGAAGCCGCCGTTCAGGCGTCCTTCATCGGCAGATCGGCAAAGCGCGCGCCCGGAACGCCCAGCATCTCTAGCGCCTGATCTTCGCTCTGCGCGACGCGGACCACGACCTTCTCCAGCCCTTCCCAGGACCGCGCGACCAGCCGCGCCATCTCCAGCGACACCGGAGTCGGCGCATGGTAGACGGCGAGGGACTGTGCCCCGTTCGTCGACATGGCCTCCGCCTTGCGGGCCTGCAACTTTACCATTTCGAGGAAGTCGCGCTCGTAATCCGTGATCCCCGACAGATCGACCAGCTGCTTTTGCCCGGGGCGATAGGCCGGGTCCTGCGCGTAGCGGCCAAAGACCTCCATCGTCTCGGCCAGCCGTGCCGTGCCGACATACCGGACATAGACTAGTCCGTATTCCGGGATAATCGTGTAAGTCAGGGACATGAATTCTGCCGGTCAAATGCTTGGGTTGGCCGGAGATTTCTCTCCGGCCCCGCACTTCAGCATATTTGACCGATCGGTTCAATCCTTGCTCCGTCCGCGGCGTCAAGGTGGTAAACCAGATCAATCCATTGGCTTGAAATGGAACTCGCCGCCCTCTTTCAGCCCCGACGGCCAGCGCGCCGTGACCGTCTTGGTCCGCGTGTAGAATTTGAACGCGTCGGGCCCATGCTGGTTCAGGTCGCCGAAAGCGGACTTCTTCCAGCCGCCGAAGGTATGATAGGCCAGCGGCACCGGGATCGGCACGTTGATCCCGACCATGCCGATGTTGATCCGGCTGGCAAAGTCCCGCGCCGTGTCGCCGTCGCGGGTGAAGATCGCGGTGCCGTTGCCGTATTCGTGGTCCATGGCATAGCCAAGCGCCTCTTCGTAGGTCTTGGCGCGGACGGTGGACAGGACCGGGCCGAAGATCTCCGTCTTGTAGATGTCCATGTCGGTGGTGACGTTGTCGAACAGATGCGCCCCGACGAAGAACCCGTCCTCGTAGCCCTGCAGTTTGAAGTCGCGCCCGTCGACTACCAGTTTCGCGCCCTGGTCGATCCCGGTCTGCACCAGCCGCAGGATGTTCTCCTTCGCCGCCTTGGTGACGACCGGACCGTAGTCCACGTCATCGCCGGCGGTGTAGGGTCCTACCTTCAGCTTCTCGATCCGCGGCACCAGCTTTTCGATCAGCCGGTCTGCGGTCTCGTCCCCGACGGGCACCGCGACCGAGATCGCCATGCAGCGTTCGCCCGCCGCGCCGTAGCCAGCGCCGACCAGCGCATCCGCCGCTTGGTCCATGTCGGCGTCCGGCATGACGATCATGTGGTTCTTCGCACCGCCAAAGCACTGCACCCGCTTGCCGTTCGAACAGCCACGCCCGTAGATGTATTCCGCAATCGGCGTCGATCCGACGAAGCCGATCGACTGGATCACCGGGTTGTCGAGGATCGCGTCCACTGCGCCCTTGTCCCCGTTCACGACCTGCAGGATTCCCTTGGGCAGACCGGCTTCCTCAAGCAGCTCCGCCAGCATCAGCGGGACCGAGGGGTCACGTTCGGACGGCTTCAGGATAAAGGCGTTACCGCAGGCGATGGCCGGGGCGAACATCCACATCGGGATCATTGCGGGAAAGTTGAACGGGGTGATCCCCGCGGTCACGCCAAGCGGCTGGCGCATGGAATAGATGTCGATGCCCGGACCCGCGCCGTCGGTGTATTCGCCCTTCAGCATCTGGGGCGCGCCGATGCAGTACTCCACGACCTCGAGCCCGCGCTGCACGTCGCCCTTCGCATCCGGGAAGGTCTTGCCATGCTCGCGGGACAGCGCCTCGGCCAGCTTGTCCATGTCGCGATTCAGCAGATCGACGAACTTCATCAGCACGCGCGCGCGACGCTGCGGGTTCACGGCGGCCCAGGCGGGCTGCGCCTTCGCGGCTACTGCGACCGCGTGGTCCATCTCCTCGACCGAGGCGAGCGGCACCTTGGCCTGAACCTCGCCTGTTGCCGGGTTCATCACGTCGGCAAAGCGACCGGAGGTGCCTTTGACATGGGCGCCGTCGATATAGTGGGAAAGCTCTTGCATGGGATCCTCCATCCGTTTGGCGCGGACGATAGACTTGCGGAATTGCATCCGAAAGGGGAAATAGGGCAAATAGGTTTTGCAAAAATATACGGACGAGGGCCGGATGCACTGGGATGACCTGCGGATTTTCCTTGCCGTGGCGCGCGACGAAAGCCTTTCGGGTGCGGGCCGTCGCCTGCGCATCGACCCCGCAACAGTGGGGCGACGCGTCGGCCGGCTGGAGGAACAGATCGGCGCCGCGCTCTTCGCCAAGTCGCCGCAGGGCTACGCCCTGACCGACGCCGGCCAGCGCCTGATGGACCACGCCCTGCGCGCCGAACAGGCTGTCATGGCCGCTGGTGAGGAGATCGCGGGGCAGGCGGGCCGCCTCTCTGGCCAGATCCGCATCGGTGCGCCGGACGGGGTGGCGAACTTCCTCCTGCCGCAGGTCTGTGCCGCGATCCTCGACGATAACCCCGAGCTTGAACTCCAGATCGTCGCGCTCCCCCGCCTGTTCAACCTGTCGCGGCGCGAGGCCGACATGGCCGTCACCGTCAGCCGCCCGACGGCCGGGCGCCTGCTGGTGCAGAAGATCAGCGACTATCACCTGCACCTTGCCGCCGCGCACAGCTATCTCTCCCGCCACGCGCCGCTTACCGACCTGCGCGACCTGCGCCATCACCGCATGACAGGCTATATCCCCGACATGATCTTCGACAAGGAACTCGACTACCTCGGCGATCTTGGCACGGGGCGTGTGCCGCTCGCCTCCAACTCCGTCGTGGTGCAGTTGAACTGGCTGCGGCAGGGGGCAGGGGTCGGCATCGTCCACGACTTTGCCCTGCCGTCCGCTGCGGAACTGCGGCGCATCCTCACGGACGCCTTCTCGCTCACCCGCAGCTTCTACCTGGTTCGCCACGAAGACGACGCCCGGCTCGAACGCATGAACCGGTTTGCCGCGCTGCTCGGCGAAGGTCTGCGGACCGAAGTGGCGCGGTTGGAGGGCGCGCTTGACAAAATGTCGCAGGGGGCGGACGCTGAAGCGCACACATAGCCAGAGGAGGAATGGCCATGATCGTGCAGCAGATCCTGCAATCCAAGGGCGCCGAGGGTGTGGTGACCGTGAAGCCGGACGTCCCGGTGTCCGAGGTCACGCGCATCCTGACCGAAAACCGCATCGGCGGCGTGGTGGTGTCGGCGACCGGCGATACGGCGGACGGCATCCTGTCGGAACGCGACATCGTGCGCGCCCTGTCACGCAGGGGACCCGGCATCATGGAGGACAGGGCCGACGCGCTGATGACCCGTGATCCCGTCTGCTGCGAACGCCGCGACACCGCCGACGAAGTGCTGCGCCGCATGACCGACGGCCGCTTCCGCCACATGCCGGTTGTCGAAAACGACACGCTGATCGGCATCGTAACCATCGGCGACGTGGTCAAGGCGCGGCTCAACCAGCTGTCCATGGAACGCGACGCGCTGGAAGGCATGATCGCCGGGCACTGAACCAGCCCGGAAGCCACCCCGAGAGCCGTCATCCCTCATGCGGTGGTCATCCTCGGACTTGATCCGAGGATCTCCCCGGTCAGAAATCCCCGGATCAAGTCCGGGGGTGACGGTCGCTCCGCACTGGGACAACGGGCCAACACATCCGATGGCGACACCCCTCACGGCAACCCTCGCGCGGGATAATTCCGGCAAGCCCTTGCATTCCCCCGCGCAATAATGTTGCGTGCGCAGAAACGCGATGACGAGAGGACGCCATGCGCATTGGTCTTTACCCCGGCACCTTCGACCCGATCACCCTCGGCCACGTGGACATCATCCGCCGCGCCACGGCGCTGGTGGACCGGCTTGTCATCGGCGTGGCGATCAACCGCGACAAGGGCCCGCTCTTCTCGCTCGAGGAACGCGTCGGCATGATCGAGGCCGAATGTGTCAAGCTCTCCGACGAAACCGGGACCGAGATCGTCGCGCATCCGTTCGAGAACCTTCTGATCCACTGCGCGCAGGACGTCGGCGCCTCGATCATCGTGCGCGGGCTGCGGGCCGTGGCGGATTTCGAATACGAATACCAGATGGTCGGAATGAACCGCTCTCTGAACAATTCGGTGGAAACCGTCTTCCTCATGGCCGATGCCAAGCATCAGGCCATCGCGTCCAAGCTGGTCAAGGAAATCGCCCGGCTCGACGGGGATGTCAGGAAATTCGTGACCCCGGCGGTCAACGATAAACTTCTGGCGAAGCTCGGGAAATAAACTTCCGGTCCTTCATCGCCTCGGCGGCGCGCCGGATGAAACCGGCGCAGTCGGCGGTGCGCGTGATCGGCAGCATGTGCCCGCCCTCGATCAGTTTCAGCCCGATCTGCGGATAGCGGCGCACCAGCACCTCGCCATGGTGCATGTGATCCAGCACCCTGTCCTCCTTGCCGTAGAGCACCCGCACCGGCACGGCGAGCCGCGCGTATTCCCGCGACATGCCGGCCATGTCCTCGCCCATGGCCATGAAGTCGCGACTGGCGTTGTAGAAGGCCCCCGGCCGCAGCGCCAGCAGCCCGCCCCCGCGCACGGCATAGTCGGCAGGCATGGGGTCAGGGCCGAAGACCTCCTGCCGCACGGGTTCGGGGTGCCGCAGCATCCGCGGGATCGCGGTGGTCCAGGATGTGATCCAGCGCTGCAGGTCGGAATTGATCCGGCAGTCCTCGAAGATCTCCAGCTTCTCCTTGGGCGGCAGAGACAGCGGCGCAAGCAGCGCCAGCCCGCGCACCAGTTCCGGCTTTTCCAGCGCCAGGGCCAGGGCTACCGCTCCGCCAAGCGAATGGCCGACCACCAGCGGATTGTCGATCTCCAGCTTTTCGATGACCTCGGCCACCTGCCGCGCCTGCGCGCGGATATTCGCCGGCGCACCCGGAGAGCGTTCGGAATAGCCGGACCCCGGCCGGTCGATCGCCACCACCCGGAAATCCCGCGCCAGATCGTCGATCAGTCCGCAGTCGAAATGCCCGAGGTTCCCGCCAAGCCCGTGGATCATCAGGATCGCCTGACCGGTGCCGCAATCCACGTAGTGCAGCCGCCCGGTCGAGATCGTGGTGAAGGCCCCGCGCGGCGGGACAGCCCGTTCGACCGTCACCTTGTGGCGCCAGGAATAGGCGATGTTGCCCAGAAGGACGAACAGGCTGAACCCGAACAGGATAAGAAGGATGGTCGGAATGAGATCGGGCATGGCTTCGGTCGGAATGTTTGAAAAGCCTTAGCGCCAAAAGGCGACCCATTCCAGCAGTTCGGCAAATTTTCGGGCAAGAAACAGACTGTTGGCCCAGTCTGCCATCTGCCAGTCCGCCACCAGCAACCCGATGATGATCGCCGCAAGCGCAACCGAAAGCGTGTTTGTCATCGGTCGTCCTCCGTGCGGCCCCGGCACCAGCCTATGCCAAAGCGCATCGCACGGATCAAGGGCGGGCCGCCGGCCCGTCCCCTTCATCTTGCCCGAAATATCCCGGAGGTCCGGAAGCAGGGCCTCCGGTCCCGTGCGCAGGGTCAGACCAGCCGCCCCATGGCCGCCGCAACATCGGCCATCCGTGCCGAGAAGCCCCATTCGTTGTCATACCACGCCAGCACCCGCACCAGCCGCTTTCCTATGACCTTGGTCTGGTCGGGGGCAAAGATCGACGACTGCTCCGTATGGGTGAAGTCGATGGAGACCTTCGGTTCCGGGTCATAGCCCATCACCGCGCCCATGTGGCCGGCGACCGCTTCGCGCACCACCTCGTTCACGTCCGCCTCGGTCACGTCCTTCATGGCGACGAAGGTCAGGTCGACCGCGGACACGTTCGGCGTCGGCACCCGGATCGCCGATCCGTCCAGCTTGCCCTTCAACTCCGGCAGCACTTCGCCAAGCGCCTTCGCCGCGCCGGTCGAGGTCGGGATCATCGACATCGCCGCCGCCCGCGCGCGGTACAGGTCCTTGTGGCGACGGTCCAGCGTCGGCTGGTCACCGGTATAGGAATGGATCGTCGTCATGATCCCGCTCTCGATCCCGATCGCGTCGTTCAGCACCTTGGCCAGCGGGGCCAGGCAGTTTGTCGTGCAGGATCCATTGGAGATCATGGTGTCAGAGGCCACCAGATCGCGGTGGTTCACGCCGTAGACGATGGTCTTCTGCACATTCTTCGCGGGCGCCGAGATCAGCACCTTCTTGGCGCCGCGCTCCAGATGCACCTTCGCCTTCTCGCCGTCGTTGAACTTGCCGGTGCATTCCAGCACCACATCCACGCCCGACCAGTCGAGTTCTTCGGGATTGTAGGTCGAAAACACCTCCATCGGCCCGCGTCCGATGTCCATGGTGTTGCCCGCGACCTTGACGTCTCCGCCAAAGCGCCCGTGCACGCTGTCGTATTTCAGCAGATGCGCATTGGTCTCGATCGGCCCCGTCGCGTTCATCTTCACGACCTGCACGTCGTTGCGCGCGCTCTCCGCGATATGGGCGAGCGTGCAGCGGCCGATGCGGCCAAATCCGTTGATCCCGACGGTGACGGTCATGGGGGCTACTCCTGATTGATTTTGCCCGGTCTATAGCCGGATGTCGCGCGGATCATAAGTCGGAAAACCGAATTTGACCAAAGTGTTAGCGATAACTCAGCAGGGTTTCGCGTTGGTGGCGCTAACCTCGGGGACGGTTCGCGCTAACACATGCGCCGGGTTGCGGGCGGAGCGACAATCTCCGATCGCACGGGGCAGAATCAGCCCGCACTCAGCTCCGGCTCAGCAGCTGGAAACCGGGGCGGGCGACGGATTTGACGGTGGTGATCGGCTGCTCCGCGATCCATGTCGTGCGCTCGATCACCAGCATCGGCGCGCCTTCCGCCACCTGCATCAGCACGGCGAGACGCGGATCGGCGGCGACGGCATAGAACCGCACTTCGAACCGGGAATAGGGCTTGTTCAGGACCAGCCACTCGTTGGCGTTCTGCACCGCCAGGTCGACCGAGAGAATTTCCGGCGCCGTCTCAAGGCTTATCCACCGGTCCTCGAACATATGCGGGACGTTGTCGGAGAGGTGCAGCGCCTCCACCTGCAGCATCTCGTGCGGCGCGTCCCATCCGACCGCTTCCAGAACCGGGGCAGGGGGCAGGGCGCGCGCCTGCCGGACCAGCCGGTAGCCATATCGCCCGCCCTTTCCCTCGATCTCTGCCCGCGTGATCGGGATGTCGAGCGTCGCACGCACCACCGGGTCTGGCCGCACCCGCGTGCCGCCCCGGCGCCGCCGGTCCACCACGCCCGCGTCCGACAGGTCCTGCATCGCCCGCACGACGGTTGACCGGGCGCAGTCCAGATCGCCCGCGATATCCGCATCGCGCGGCAGCTTGTCCCCCGCGCCATAGCGCCCCGACAGGATCCAGTCGTGAATCGTGTCGCGCACCTCGCGCCAGCCAAGTCGCTGGTCTTCCGTCATATGTCCTGCCCGAGTTCGGCAATCACGCCACGGAACCGCGCCGACACCCTGTCGCGCGCCACGTGCCGCCCCTCCCGGACCACATGCCGTCCTGCGCTCCACACGTCGCATATGCTCTGCCGCCCCTGACCGGCAAAGATCAGCGTGTCCAGCGCCGTGTCCCCCCGCCGCCCGCAGACCCTGTCATTGTCCGTCGAGACCGCCACCAGATCGGCCCAGGCCCCCGCCACGATCCGCCCGGAATTCCGCCCCGCCGCCTGTGCCCCGCCCTGCGCCGCCGCGTCGAACAGCACCCGGCCCGAGGATCGCCCCGGCACCGCCATCGCGGCCCGGCTCCGGTCGCGCAGGCGCTGCGAATAATCCAGGGTGCAAAGCTCCTCGAACAGGGCGATGTGCACGTTGGAATCCGACCCGACCCCGAACCGCCCGCCCGCCGCCGCGTAATCCGTGCCGTTGAATATTCCGTCGCCAAGGTTGCTCTCCGTGATCGGGCAAAGCCCCGCGACGGCCCCGGTTGCGGCCAGTGCGGCCGTCTCCTCCAGCGTCATCTGCGTGCAGTGGATCAGGCACCAGCGGTCGGTCACGAGATGGTTGTCCAGCAGCCAGCGTACCGGACGCGCGCCCCATGCGGCCTCCACTTCCTCCACCTCGGCCACCTGTTCGGCAAGGTGCATATGGATCACGCCATCCCCCGACAGCGTCACGGCCTCGCGCAGCGCATCGCGGTCCACCGCCCTGAGGCTGTGCGGCGCAAGCCCAAGAGCGAAATCAGGCGGACCCGACCGGACCAGCCCGCCGGACATCTCATGCAACCGCGCGAACTGGTTGAAATCATTGCCGAACCGCCGCTGTCCCCCGGCCAGCGCACGCCCGTCGCAGCCCCCGTGCATGTAGAGAACCGGCAGCAGCGTCAGTCCGATCCCCGTTGCCTGCGCCGCCGCCGCGATCCTTCCCGCCATCTCGCCGAGGTCGTCGTAGGGCTGTCCGTCCGGCCCGTGGTGAAGGTAATGAAACTCCGCGACCGCTCCGTAACCGGACTCCAGCATCTCCATGAAGACCTGCGCGGCGATCGCCTCAACCTGATCCGGTGTCAGCCGGTCGAGGAAGCGGTACATCAGCCGTCGCCAGGTCCAGAAGCTGTCGCGCGGGTCCGGTCCCCGCGTTTCCGTCAGCCCGGCCATGGCCCGCTGAAAGGCATGGCTGTGCAGGTTCACCGGCGCGGGAAGGAGGAGGTCAACGCCCTGCGCATCCGGCGCGCATCCGGCCTCGATCCCCGCGATTCGACCGTCCGCCCCGATGCTCACCGTCACGTCGGCCTGCCACCCCTTCGGGGTGAGCACCTCTTTCGCATGGATTTTCTGCATCACCCGACCTCGGTTGACATAATAAGTACGTACATATTAAGAATCTGACACGGGTTCCGCAAGGGCAGGGCATGTCGGACAGCTTCCTCCTCACCAACACCACCGCCGCCACCATGAGGGGCGAGGGTTATGGCCTGATCGAAGACGCCGCCATAGCGGTAAAGGACGGCCGGATCGCCTGGACGGGTCCCGCCGCCGACCTGCCCGGGCAATATGCGGCGCTGCCAACTCGCGACCTCGGCGGACGGCTCACGACCCCCGGCCTGATCGACTGCCACACGCATCTCGTCTTCGGCGGCAACCGCGCCCGCGAATTCGAGATGCGGCTGGAAGGAGCGAGTTACGAACAGATCGCGCGGGCAGGGGGCGGCATCGTCTCCACCGTCACCGCAACCCGCGCGGCATCCGAGGACGAGTTGCTGCAAACCGCCCTCTGCCGTGCCGACACCCTGATCGCCGGGGGCGTTACCACGGTAGAGATCAAGTCGGGCTATGGCCTCGACCGCGACACCGAACTGCGGATGCTGCGTGTGGCCCGCCGGATCGCCGACCTCCGACCAATCCGGGTGAAGACCACTTTCCTCGGCGCCCATGCCACGCCCAAGGGCACCGACCCCGACGCATACATTGATGACACCTGCATCCCCGCGCTGAAAGCCGCCCATGCTGAGGGTCTGGTCGATGCGGTCGACGGTTTCTGCGAAGGCATCGCCTTCACCCCCGCCCAGATCGCCCGCGTCTTCGATGTGGCCCGCGACCTCGGCCTGCCGGTCAAGCTGCACGCCGAACAGCTTTCCAGCCTCGGCGGCACGCGGCTTGCTGCGCACTACGACGCCCTCTCCGCCGATCACGTCGAATACGCGACGGAGGAGGACGCCGCCGCGCTCGCCGCCTCCGGCTCCGTCGCCGTGCTCCTCCCCGGTGCCTTCTACACCCTGCACGAAACGCAGAAGCCCCCCGTTGCCGCCTTCCGGCAGCACGGTGTGCCCATGGCGCTGGCGACCGACTGGAACCCCGGGTCCTCCCCGCTAGGATCGCTGCTGCTGGCGATGAACATGGGCTGCACCCTCTTCGGCCTCACCCCGGCCGAGGCCTTGGCGGGCACCACGAAAAACGCCGCCCGCGCCCTTGGCCTGACCGACTGCGGCGCCATCGCGCCCGGCAACCGTGCCGACCTTGCCGTCTGGGACGTCAGCGACCCGGCGGAACTCTCCTATACCATTGGCATCACGCCGCTCCACCAGCGCCTGTTCGGAGGCCGCGCATGATCCTGACCCCCGGCACCACCACCCTCGCCACGCTAGAAACGCTCTGGAGAGGGCAGGGCCCCGCCACCCTGGACCCCGCCGCGCGCCCTGCCGTGGAAGCCGCTGCGCGGATCGTGCGCGACGCCGCGCGGGGCAGCGCACCGGTCTACGGGGTCAACACCGGCTTCGGCAAGCTCGCCTCGGTCCGCATCGCGCCGGACGACACGGAAATGCTCCAGCGCAACCTGATCCTGTCGCACTGCTGCGGGGTCGGAGAGCCGCTGGACCCCGCCACGACCCGTCTGATGATGGCGCTCAAGCTCCTCTCCCTCGGGCGCGGCGCATCGGGCGTGAGGTGGGAAATCTGCGCCCAGATCGAAGCCATGCTCGCCGCCGGCGTCACCCCCGTGATCCCGTCTCAGGGCTCGGTCGGCGCATCCGGAGACCTCGCCCCGCTTGCCCACCTCGCCGCCGTCATGATTGGGGAGGGAGAGGCGATGATCGGTGCCGACCGCATGTCCGGCGGGCAGGCCTTGGCGCAGGCCGGGCTGACCCCCGTGATCCTAGGCCCGAAAGAAGGGCTCGCGCTCATCAACGGCACCCAGTTTTCCACCGCCTGCGCGCTCACCGGCCTGTTCCGCGCCATGACTTTGCTGCGCGCCGCCGTCGTGACCTCCTGCCTGTCGACCGACGCGATCATGGGCTCCACCCAGCCCTTGCAACCGGCAATCCACGCCCTGCGCGGCCACGCCGGGCAGATCGACACCGCCGCCGCCATGTCGGCACTGATGGAGGGCAGCGAGATCCGCGAAAGCCACCGAGAGGGCGACACCCGCGTGCAGGATCCCTACTGCATCCGCTGTCAGCCTCAGGTGGCGGGCGCGGCGCTTGACCTGCTCCGCTTCGCCGGGCGGACGCTTGAGGTCGAGGCGAACGCCGTCACCGACAACCCGCTTGTCACCCCCGAGGGCATCTTCTCCGGCGGCAATTTCCACGCCGAACCGGTCGCCTTTGCCGCCGATCAGATTGCATTGGCCCTGGCCGAGGTCGGGGCGATTGCGCAGCGCCGCGTCGCCCTGATGGTGGACCCGACGCTCAGCCACGACCTGCCGCCTTTCCTGACCCCCGCGCCGGGGCTGAACTCCGGCTTCATGATCGCCGAGGTCACGACGGCGGCCCTGATGAGCGAGAACAAGCACCTCGCCAATCCCTGTTCGACCGACAGCACCCCGACCTCCGCCAACCAGGAGGATCACGTCTCCATGGCCGCCCACGGGGCCCGCCGCCTGTCCCGCATGACCGACAACCTGTCGGTCATCCTCGGGGTTGAGGCGCTCTGCGCCGCGCAGGGGATCGAGACGCGCGCGCCGCTGAAGACCTCCGCGCCCCTGCAGGCGGTGCTGGACACGATCCGGGCAAAGATACCGAGGCTCGATCAGGACCGCTACCTCGCGCCCGACATCGAAGCCGCCGCCGCCCTGGTCGAGGCGGACGCGCTGGCACAGGCCGGAAAGGTGGAATTGGTATGACGGACTTCCTCGAAATCACCCGTGGCGACAGTCCATTGATCCTTGGCCTGCCGCACACCGGGACCACCCTGCCGCCCGATGTCGCCGCCCGCCTGAATGCCACGGGCCGCGCGATTGCCGATACCGACTGGCACATCCACGACCTTTATGCGGGGCTGGCGGAGGGCATCACCACCGTCCGCACCACGATCCACCGCTACGCCATCGACGTGAACCGGGACCCGACCGGGGCCAGCCTCTATCCCGGCCAGAACACCACTGGCCTCTGTCCGCTCACCGATTTCGACGGCCGCCCGCTTTACGACGAAGGCGACGCGCCGGACGCCGACGAAATCGAACGACGCCGCCTTGCGTATCACATCCCCTACCATACGGCGCTCGAGGCTGAACTGACCCGTATCCGCGCCGTTCACGGTTTCGCGCTGCTCTACGACTGCCACTCCATCCGGTCCGTCATCCCCTTTCTCTTCGACGGCACGCTGCCCGATTTCAACATCGGCACCTCGAAGGGCACGACCTGCGCCCCCTCCATCGAACAGACGGTGACGGCGATCTGCGCCGGGGCGGCGGGATATTCCATGGTCCTGAACGGCCGCTTCACCGGCGGCTGGACCACGCGCCACTATGGCCGCCCCGCTGACGGCTGGCACGCCATCCAGATGGAGCTGTCGCAGGACGCCTACATGACCAAAAGCCCGCCTTGGAACTACGACACCGAAAAGGCCGACCGCCTGCGTCCGCACCTGAAAACCATCCTCGACACCCTGACCCGCTGGAGACCCGCATGAGCGATCCGCGCAAGAACACCCGTGACGTCTTCCCCCCGACCGGGTCCGAGATCACCGCGAAAAGCTGGCTGACGGAGGCGCCGATGCGGATGCTGATGAACAACCTGCACCCGGACGTGGCCGAGAACCCGCATGAACTGGTCGTCTACGGCGGTATCGGGCGGGCGGCCCGGACCTGGGCCGACTTCGACCGGATCGTCGCTGGGCTGAAGGATCTGGAGGGGGACGA
The DNA here is from genome assembly GCF_014638275.1 of Primorskyibacter flagellatus. Taxonomy (GTDB): domain Bacteria; phylum Pseudomonadota; class Alphaproteobacteria; order Rhodobacterales; family Rhodobacteraceae; genus Pseudooceanicola; species Pseudooceanicola flagellatus_A. The sequence continues at coordinate 1,602,725 of NZ_BMFJ01000001.1, read as the reverse complement.
GACGCTCATTGTACAGTCCGGTAAGCCCGTCGCCATCATCCGCACCCATGCCGACGCCCCGCGCGTGCTGATCGCCAACTCCAACCTCGTGCCGCACTGGGCGACATGGGACCATTTCTCTGAACTCGATAGGAAGGGCCTGATGATGTACGGCCAGATGACCGCCGGGTCCTGGATCTACATCGGCACGCAGGGCATCGTTCAGGGCACCTACGAGACGTTCGCCGAGGCCGGACGCCAGCACTACGGCGGCGACCTCAAGGGCCGCTGGATCCTGACCGGGGGCCTTGGCGGCATGGGCGGTGCACAGCCGCTCGCCGCTGTCTTCGCCGGGGCCTGCTGCCTTGCGGTCGAATGCAACCCCGACAGCATCGACTTCCGGCTGCGCACCAGATACCTCGACGAAAAGGCCGAAACGCTGGACGAGGCGATGGAGATGATCTCCCGCTGGACAAAGGCCGGAGAGGCGAAATCCGTCGGCCTGCTCGGCAACGCCGCCGATATCTTCCCGGAAATCCACCGGCGCGGCATCCGCCCCGATATCGTGACCGACCAGACCTCCGCCCACGACCCGGTGAACGGCTACCTGCCGCAGGGCTGGAGCATGGCCGAATGGCGCGGGAAGCGGGAGAGCGATCCGAAGGCCGTCGAAAAGGCCGCCCGCGCCTCGATGAAGGTGCATGTCGCCGCGATGGTCGACTTCTGGAACGACGGTGTTCCGGTGCTCGACTACGGCAACAACATCCGGCAGGTCGCCAAGGACGAGGGGCTGGAAAACGCCTTTGCCTTCCCCGGTTTCGTGCCCGCCTATATCCGGCCCCTGTTCTGCAAGGGGATCGGTCCCTTCCGCTGGTGTGCCCTCTCCGGCGATCCGGAGGATATCTACAAGACCGATCAGGCGATGAAGGAGCTGTTCCCCGACAACACTCATCTTCACACATGGCTCGACATGGCGCGCGAGCGGATCGCCTTTCAGGGCCTGCCCGCCCGCATCTGCTGGATCGGCCTTGGCGACCGGCACCGCGCCGGGCTGAAGTTCAACGAGATGGTCGCGTCCGGAGAGCTGAAGGCCCCGGTGGTCATCGGCCGCGACCATCTGGATTCCGGCTCCGTCGCCTCCCCGAACCGCGAGACGGAGGCGATGAAGGACGGATCGGATGCGGTGTCCGACTGGCCGCTGCTGAACGCGCTGATCAACACGGCGAGCGGGGCGACCTGGGTGTCGCTGCACCACGGCGGCGGCGTCGGCATGGGCTTTTCCCAGCACGCCGGTATGGTCATCGTCGCCGACGGGACAGAGGATGCCGCCCGCCGTCTGGAACGCGTTCTGTGGAACGACCCGGCCTCGGGGGTCTGGCGCCATGCGGATGCGGGCTATGAGGATGCGATTGCATGCGCAAAGGACCACGGGCTGCGCCTGCCGGGGATCCTCGGGCTGTGACCCATTGCGGTGGCCCCGGCTTGGGGTAGGCTCGGGCCATGATGACGCCTGACGATGTTCACCGGTTCCTCATGGGCCGCACGCTCAACGCCTTCGACCCCGCGACCGGGGCGCGGGCGGCTGCCGTGACCTATCGCCCCGACGGCACCTGCGCCCTGCGCTTCGCCGACGGGGCGGAGGAGGGCGGCATCTGGGGTCTGGAGGGTGACACCTACTGGACCCGCTACGACCAGTTCCGGGGAGGGGAGCGGAACGGCTTCCGGCTGGAACTTCTGAGGGAGGACATCGCGCAGGCCTGGCATGTCGACGGGAGCCGGGCGTTTATCCAGACGCCGCTGGAGGAGCTGCCGGAGGGGATCGCGGGCTAGACGCCGCGAAGCAACGCCTGTGGTTAGAAACGAGGGCAGCGCCGCCGGTCACGCCAGAGGCGGGCCAGCAAATAACGGCGCACCTCTGGTGCGACGGGGCGGGTCGGCGCAGCCCTCCGCTTATTGATCGAGGGAAAGTGAAAAAGCGCGGCGACCCAAGCCGCCGCGCCTCGTCTAATTCACTCGATCGTCACGCCAAGCGACGCGCCGATCGTCTCGTTCCAGGTCGCAACGCATTCCGCCCCGCAGCGTTCCGCGAAGGCCGGCAGGATGGCCGAAGCGACGCTTTCCGCCACCAGCGTCTCGTCCGCCTCCGTCAGTGGGACCAGCGTCATGCCGGCCGGATCGCCGTGCGGGCAGGGGCCGGAGGTGTTGCAGGCGAGGCCCGTCTCTGTCTCCGTCGCCGCCAGCTCGAAGATCGACGTCTCCAGCCCCGCGAGCCCCGTCGTCAGGTACTCCTGCACGGAGGCATCCAGCCCGTTCCACCAGTCGAGGTTCGCCAGCTGTGCCGCCAGTCCGAAGTTGACCGGCATCGGAGAGATGAAACGCGCGCTCTCGCTCCACTTCGCCTTGTAGCCCGACAGCGCCCCGGTGATCGCGCAGTCGACGACCCCGGAGGCGAGAGAGGACGACACCTCGGCAAAGGCGATGGACACCGGCGAACCGCCAAGGCTGCTGACAAACGCCTGCTGCGACGCGCCCGAGGCACGCACCTTGCGCCCCGCCAGATCGGCGATGGCGGTGAACTCGTCGCGGCAGTAAATCACCTGCGCCTGGTAGGTGCCGAAGCCCAGAAGCTTGATGTTGTGCTGGGTCTCCAGGAACTCCGCGAAGGCCGGGCGCCAGGCGTCGACCGCATCCGCCAGCTCCTCGACCGAGCCGAGCAGCCCAACGAGGTCGGCACTTTCGTTCATCGGCACCTCGCCGGAGTTGTAGGCCAGAACGGTCGTCGCCATATGCAACGTGCCGGTGCTGACAAGGCGGAAGATCTCACCGCCCTTGAACCCCAGTTCGGTGAAGGGCTTCACGTTGGCCTTCACCTTGCCGCCGGTCTCCGCCGGGACCTGTTCGCTCCAGAACGGCAGTTCCTTGTCGGTGTACATCGACAGCGTGCCGATTGACCCTACGACGTTGAATTCGGTCTCCGGCATGTCCTGCGCGGCGACCGGCAGGGCGATCAGCCCGGCGAGGGCGGTTGCTATCAGTGTCTTCATTGGTGGTCTCCCAGTTGGTTGGTCCGGCGTTATCCGCCGGTTTTCGGATTGAGTATGGAGGGCAGCCAGAGCGCCAGCTGCGGGAAGGCAATCAGGATCCCGATCAGGATCATCATCGCGATCAGGAAAGGTGCGGCCCCCTTGAAGAGGTCGCTGAACGCGCCGCCGCCCTTCCGCACGGCCTGCACGACGTAAAGGTTCATCCCCACGGGGGGCGTGATCAGCGCCGCCTCGATCAGGATGACGAAGACGACGCCCCACCACACCGGCGAATAGCCGAGCGAGATGACGACGGGGGCGATGATCGGTGTGGTGGCGATCATCATCGACAGCGTCTCCATGAAGCAGCCAAGCACGAGGTAGAAACAGATGATCGCAAACAGCATGCCAAGCGGGCTGAACCCCAGACCCAGCACCGCGTCGGAAATCGCCTGCACGAGCCCGATGGAGACCATGACGAAGTTCAGGAAGGACGCGGCGATCACGATCAGCATGATCATGCAGGTGGTCCGCGCCGTCCCCTCGAAGGCCGCCAGCAGCACACCAAGGGTCAGCTGCCGGTTCACCGCCACCAGCCCGACGGTGGCGATCAGGCCAAGCGCGGCGGCCTCGGTCGGGGTGGCGATCCCGGCATAGATCGATCCGACGACGATGGCGAAAAGCCCGATCGGGGGGATCAGCTGCGGCAGCCCGCGCAGCCGCGCGCGCCAGAGCCCCTCTGCCGCGATCTTCGGCCCGCCCCACTCCGGCCGCCACAGCACCAACACCAGCACGATGCCGGAGAACAGCGCCGCCAGCACGAAGCCCGGCAGGAACCCGGCGGCGTAAAGGTCGGTGACGGAGGTATCGGTCAGCACCGCGTAGATGATCATGTTGATCGACGGCGGGATCAGGATGCCGAGCGTCCCCCCGGCGGCGATGGAGCCGAGGAACAGCGGCCGGTTGTACCCGCCCTTGTCCATGTTCGGGATCGCCACCGTCCCGATCGTCGCCGCCGTCGCGAGCGAGGACCCGGAGGTCGCCGCGAACACGGCCGAGGACGCGATGTTGGTGTGCATCAGCCGCCCCGGCAGCCTTGCAAACCACGGTGTCAGCGCATCGAACAGCCGCCCCGACACGCCCGAGCGGTGCATCAGTTCGCCCATCATGATGAACATCGGCGCCGCGACGAGGATGAAGTCCTCCGACGCGTTCCAGGCCAGTTCCCCCGCCGCCCCGGTCATCGGGAAGAAGGCGTAGTTTTCCGACAGGATGTAGCCGACCAGTGCCAGCACCGCCGCGACCGGCAGGCTCAGCGCGATCAGGCCGAGGAGGAGCGAGAGCGCCGTCGCGATCATGTCCGCCCCTCCGCCGCATGCACGGCCTCGTCGATCTCGGCGTTGATGTCGGCGGATCCGACCAGTTCGTTGAACCCCTCTCTGTCGCCCCGGACCAGCCGCAGCACGGCGCGCAGGGGGGCAAGCACGGCGACGAAGGCGAACCAGAACAGCCCGACCCACCAGATGCCCTGGGGGATCACCATGGGGATCCGCAGCAGCGACATCGACTGCGCCCCCATGGCATAGGACTGCGCGGCGGTCTTCCAGGCGAACCAGGCCAGCGCCCCCGCCACCACCGCCAGAACGCAGGCCGCCAGCAGGTCGCAGGCGGCACGCAGCGGAAAGGGCAGGCGGGCGACGGCGAAATCCACCCGGATATGCGCCTTGGTCGTCACCGTATGCGCCATGCCCAGGCCGATGCAGGCCGCCAGTCCGAAGCCCGAGATTTCAAAGCTTTCCACCGCCGACCGGTTCAGGAAATAGCGCGACAGCACGTCCACCGTGATCGGCAGCGCGCAGCCGAACAGGATAACCGCTCCGGCAGCCCAGGCCAGCCAGCGCGAAACGTTTTCGATCAGCGTATCTGTCATGCGGGCACCTCACCTCGTGCCAGCCGACCACGCTTCGCCGCCCCTGTCCAACCCGCGACCGCCGCCGAAGGGCGATTCCGCCCGCTCCGGCGCATCTGCCCGGTTTCCGACCAGACGCGGGGCAGGGCGTTGTCAGACATAGCCGTCCGCCTTGTCCTCTGCGACCGCCTCGGGCGCGCGCGCCGCCGGATCGCCATGTCCGCCGCCGCCGGGCGTCTGCATCCGCACCACGTCGCCCGCCTTCAGCGGATGACCCACGGTCTTGGCGGCCAGTTGCACCGTCTCTCCGTCGCGGGTCACCGACAGCGATCCGCCCGCGCCCTCCGCCCCGCCGTCCAGCCCGTAGGGCCGGGTGTCGAAAACGTCGAACGCGGAATTCAGCAGCCCCGCCTCGGCCAGGAATTCCCACTCCCTGACGATCCCCAGACCGCCCCGCATCTTCCCCGCGCCGCCCGAGCCGGAGGCCAGCCCGTAGCGCAGGAAGCGCAGCGGAAACAGGGCCTCGATCATCTCGACCGGGGTGTTCTGCCCGTTGTGGAACCCGGCGGCAAGCCCGTTCGGCCCGTCCTTTTCGGGATGCGCGCCCCAGCCCCCGAGCTCTGCATCGAAATAGACCTGCCGCCGCCCGTCCGCATGCCGGATGTTGACCGCGTGGTTGAAGGTCGTGCCGTAGTAACTGGCCGGGATCCTCTCGGGGATCACCTTGGCGAAGGCCTTCAGCACCGCCGTCGCCGTCTTGTGCCCCGGCAGCATCCGCATCGCGACCGGCGCAGGAAAGGAGGCGTTGACCAGCGTGCCCTCCGGCGCCGTGACCGTGATCGGGCGATAACAGCCCGCGTTCACCGTCGCCGTCACCCCGCAGGCGGCGATCACCGCGTAATAGACGGCAGAGGTCGTCGTCGCCATGGTTGCATTGATCGGCCCGCGCGCCTGCGGGGCCGTGCCGGTGAAGTCGATGGCGATGGCGTCGCCCGCCACCGTCAGCGTGACCGCGATCTTCAGCGGCTCGCCGCCCGGCACTTCGGGGTCGGTATAATCCTCCGCCTGCCATGTCCCGTCGGGCAGGGCCGCGATGGCCGCCCGCATCTCGTGCTCCGCATGATCCAGCAGGGCCGCGCCGATTTCTTCCAGCGTCTCCACTCCGTAGCGGTCCGCCAGCCGCAGCATCGCCCGCGCGCCGACGTCGAGCGCGGCGATCTGGCTCAGGAAGTCGCCGCGAAACGTCTCCGGTTCCCGCACGTTCTGGAGGATGGTTGCGAACAGGTCCTCCTGCATCGCCCCGTCCTTCACGATCCGCACAGGCGGCAGGCGCAGCCCCTCCTGAAACACCTCGACGGCCGAAGCGGTGTAGCCCCCCGCCGCCCCGCCGCCCACGTCGACATGGTGGATCAGCACGCAGGTGATGGCGATGCGCCTGCCGTCCCGGAACACCGGCTTGAAGGCGATGAAATCGGGCAGGTGCTGCCCGCCGCAATAGGGATCGTTCGTGACGATCACGTCGCCGTCGCGCCAGTCCTCCAGCGGGATGTGATGCGCGATGACATGCTGCAGGCACAGCTCCATCGAATTGAGGTGCACCGGCATCCGCGCCGCCTGCGCCACGTTGCGCCCCTCGGCGTCAAACACGGCGGTGGAGTAGTCGAGCAGTTCGCGCACCGTGGTCGATCGCGACGTGCGCCAGACGGTCACCGACATCTCTTCCGCCACCGACACCAGCGCGGCAGAGACGATTTCCAGCAGGACGGGATCGGGGCGGCTCATGTGTCTTTCCTCGCGGTCATGTCGCCCGAGGGGGTCATGGTCAGAACCCAGCCCGCAGGCAGCAGCATGGTGGTGTATTCCTGTTCGATGATCGCCGGTCCCGCGACCTCCGCTCCCGGAGGCAGGGCGAGCTGACGATGCACCGGCGTTTCGGTCCAGGCGCCGTTCACATGCACCTGCCGGGTCTTCGCCACAGCGGTTTCCGAGGTCGCGTAGTCAGGCGCCGCATCCCCGCCGTCGCCCAGGACGCCAACCGCAGTCAGGCGCAGGGTAACAAGCTCCGCCTCTTCTTCCGGATCGTCGAAGGAGAACCGCTGGCGATGCTCCTCCTCGAACCGCCTGCGCATCTCGGCCAGCGTCCCGGCAGTGATGTGGCCGTCGGGCAGGGGGATCGTCAGTTCGAAGGCCTGTCCCGCGTAACGCAGGTCGGCCGTCAGGATCAGACGGCGGCGGCCGGCGGCCATGCCGTCCGCGTCCAGCAGCGCCGTACCCTGCGCGCTCAGCTCCGCCGCCATCGCGGCAAGTGCATCGGCACTCTCGGGCAGAAGCGGCAGGATCTCCGTCCGCGACAGGTCGTGGCGGATGTCGGAAAACAGGATGCCATGGGCCGAGAAGGTCGACGGGTCGCGCGGGAAGATCACGCGGGTGATGCCCAGTTCCTCCGCCACCTCGACCGCGTGCAGCCCGCCCGCGCCGCCAAAGCTCATCAGCGCAAAGTCGCGCGGGTCCAGCCCCTTGGCGAAGAGCGAGAACTTGATCGACGCCGCCAGCTTGGCGTTGACGACTGCAAGGATCCCCGAAGCCGCATGATCCGGGTCCAGCGCCAGCGGCGTTTCGATCCGGTCCCTCAGCGCGGAGCGCGCCCCGTCTAGGTCCAGTGCGAACCGCCCGCCAAGGAAGGTCGCCGCATCCAGCCGTCCGAGGATCAGGTTGACGTCCGTCACCGTCGGCTCCGTCCCGCCGCGCCCGTAGCAGACCGGACCCGGCACCGCCCCCGCACTGCGCGGGCCGACCTGAAGCCGCCCCGAGGGATCGACGAAGGCGATCGAGCCGCCGCCAGCACCAATCGTATGCATCTCCACCATAGGCACGCGCACCGGCAGACCGTCGATCTCTCCCTGCGTGACAACCGACCGGACCCCGCCCGACACCACGGCGACGTCGTAGCTGGTCCCGCCCATGTCCACGCCGACCACGTCCGGAGTGTCGAGCCGCCGCGCCAGCTTCTGCGCCGCAAGCACCCCGCCTGAGGGACCGGAGAGCAGCAGCTTGACCGGGGTTTTCACCGCCGCGTCCAGCCCGATCGCCCCGCCGTTCGACTGGATGAGGTAAAGCGGCGCGCCGATCCCGGCCTCCGCCAGGCGCAGGCGCAGGGCGTCGACGTAACGGGCGATCACCGGCACCAGCAGGGCGTTCAGTACGGTGGTGGCGGTGCGTTCGAATTCGCGGATTTCCGGCGACACCTCGTGACTGCAGGACACCGCCATATCCGGGCAGCGCGCCAGCAGCCGGTCGCGGATCGCGATTTCATGCGCCGGGTTGGCAAAGGCGTTCAGCAGGCAGATGGCGGTGGCCATGACGCCCGACGCCGCCACCCGTTCGATCACGGCGTCCAGCGCGTCGAAGTCGATCGCGCGCACCTCTTCACCCCCCGCGCCGATCCGCCCTGATGCACCGAACCGGTGGCGACGGGGGATCAGCACTGACCGGTCGGGCCCCTTCAGCGCATAGATGTCGCCGCGGGCGTGGCGGCCGATTTCCAGCACGTCCTCGAACCCTTCGGTGGTGATCAGCGCACCGGCGGGCAGGTCGCGGGTCAGCACGGCATTGGTCGCGATGGTCGTGCCGTGCAGGATCAGTGCGATGTCGTCATTGGCAAAACCGAACCGCGCCCCGGCCTGTTCAATCGCATCGGTCAGTCCGCGCGCCGGATTGTCCGGCGTGGTCGGCGACTTCAGGCTGTGGGACCGGCCCGAGACCGCGTCGCGGAATTCCAGATCGGTGAAGGTCCCGCCGATGTCGACGGCGATGGTGATCCGGGGCGTGGTCATGAGGCAGGTCATCCGGTTGCAAAACTTTCATGAAGCCTCGCGCCGGAAATTCATAAAATCAAACTCGTAATTTTTACGAGTTTCGATCAGGTATTTTTATCGTCCGCCATGCCGGACCGCCACTTCGAGCGCCAGCCGCGCGGCAGTTTCGACAACATGGCTCTTGGGATCGCCGACGTAGGAGGCCGTGAACTGCAGCGGCACCGGCAGCCAGCCCGGATCGAAGGTCCGCAGCAGCCCGCGCCGCTCCGCATCCGTGCCAAGGGCGCGCGGCAGGGCGGCAACGCCAAGCCCGGCCTCAACCATCCGGAAACAGGCGGAGAGCGAGGAGGAGGTGAACACCTGCACCCCCGGACCAACCCGGTCGAACAGCGCCTGTTTCAGCTCCCGGTGCGGGCGGGTGTTGCGGGCGTAGGTGATGACGGGATGCGCCCCGATCAATGCCGCCGGATCGTCGGGCATGGTCACGCCGGCGGCGACGTACCAGGCCATCTCGAACCCCGGCAGGAGGATATTGGCGACCGAGGCTTCCGACACGGGGCCAAGCAGCACGGCAAGGTCGATCTCCCGGTCCAGAAGCTGCTCGCGCAGGTTGGTCGAGACGTCGACATTCATCTCGATCCCCACCTTCGGGAAATGCTGGTGCAGCGCGGCGACGAAATCCGGCAGCCAGGACTGCGCCACGGTTTCGGCAACGCCGAGCCGCAGCTGTCGCTCGATCCCCTCGGGCGCGATGATCGTGGCGGTGACCTGTTCGGCGAGGGTTTCGAACTGCTCCGCGTAGCGCACCAACATGTCGCCCCGCTTGGTCAGGGTCAGCCCTGCGCCGCGCCGCTCGAACAGGGCGACGCCGAGCGACTCCTCCAGCCCCTTGATCCGCGCGCTGACCGCGGGCTGCGTGACGTTCAGGCTCTGCGCCGCGCGCCGCACTCCGCCAAGCCGGACGACTTCGAGAAAGGTGCGGAGCTGTTCGATGTTGAGCCGGGTCAGGGGCGTCTTCCCGCGATGGCCGGGGGGAGGGGGGCTCTGCCCCCCGTCCCTGACGGGACTTCCCCCGGGATGTTTATGGCAAGATGAAGATCAGAGCAGCGCCTTCGCCTGCGCTGCCACCGCCTCTGCCGTGATGCCGAAATGATCGTAAAGTACCTCTGCCGGCGCGGAGGCCCCGAAGGAGGACATGCCGACGAAAGCCGCCTTCGCCTCGCGCCCGCGTTCGCCCATAAGCCAGCGGTCCCAGCCCATGCGCACCCCGGCCTCGACCGCCACACGCACAGGCCCGGCGGGCAGGATGCGCTTGCGATAGGCGTCGTCCTGCGCCGCGAACAGTTCCATGCAGGGCATGGAGACGACGCGGGTGCCGATGCCCTCGGCCTCCAGCATGTCGCGCGCTTCCATCGCGATGCCGACCTCGGACCCGGTGGCGATCAGGATCGCCTGCCGTTTCGATCCGGCTTCCGCCAGCACGTAGGCGCCCTGTTCCGTCAGGTTGCGCGTCTTGTGATCCCGCCGCACCGCCGGCGTGTTCTGCCGGGTGAGCGAGAGCACTGAAGGCGTGCCCGACTGGGTCAGCGCGATCTCCCACGCTTCCGCCGTCTCGACCACATCGGCGGGACGGAACACGAGCGTGTTCGGCGTCGCGCGCGAAATGGCAAGGTGTTCGACCGGCTGGTGCGTCGGCCCGTCCTCGCCCAGGCCGATGGAGTCATGCGTCATCACGTAGACCACCGGCTGCTGCATCAGTGCCGAGAGCCGCATCGCGGGCCGGGCATAGTCGGTGAAGCACATGAAGGTGCCTGAGTAGGGCCGGATGCCCCCGTGCAGCGCCATGCCGTTCATCGCCGCCGCCATGCCGTGTTCGCGGATGCCGTAGTGAATGAACCGCCCCTCGCGGTTGTCCGTGTCAAAGACGCCGAGATCCCCGGTCTTGGTATTGTTCGACCCCGTCAGGTCCGCCGAACCGCCGACGGTTTCCGGCAGCACCGGGTTCACCACCTCAAGCACCATCTCGGATGCCTTGCGGGTGGCGACGGAATGGCCCGCCTCGCTCGCCTGCTTCTTCAGCGCCCGGATGACGGAGGCTAGCTTCTTGGGCGCCGTGCCCGCCATCGTACGTTCGAATTCCTCGCGCTTGCGGTCCGAGACATCGGCCAGCCGGCCCTCCCAGGCGAACCGCTCTTCCGCGCCGCGCCGTCCGACCTCTTCCCAGGCGGACTTGACCTCCGCCGGGACCTCGAACGGGCCGGTGGTCCAGCCATAGGCCTCCTTCGCGGCCTGCATCTGATCCTTGTCGGTCAGCGCGCCGTGCCCCTTGGACGTGTCCTGCGCCGCATGACCAAGCGCGATATGCGTCTTGCAGGCGATCATTTGGGGCCGCTTGCCCTTCTTCGCCTTCGCGATGGCCGCGTCGATGGCCACCGGGTCGTGGCCGTCGATTTCCTGCACGTCCCAGCCAGAGGCCTTGAACCGCGCCACCTGGTCCGTGCGGTCGGCGAGGTCCACCGTGCCGTCGATGGTGATGTTGTTGTTGTCCCAGAATACCACCAGTTGCGACAGTTCCAGCCGCCCGGCGAGGGAAATCGCCTCCTGGCTCACGCCCTCCATCAGGCAGCCGTCGCCAGCAATGACATAGGTGTGGTGATCGGCCAGTTTCTTGCCGAAGCGGGCGCGCAGGATCTCCTCCGCGATCGCGAATCCGACGGCGTTGGCGATGCCCTGGCCAAGGGGGCCGGTCGTCGTCTCGATCCCGTGGGCGAGGAAGTTTTCCGGATGCCCGGCGGTCTTCGCACCGAGCTGGCGGAAGTTCCGGATCTCCTCGATCGGGAAGTCTTCGTAGCCGGTCAGGTGCAGCAGCGAATACAGCAGCATCGACCCGTGCCCGGCCGACAGGATGAAGCGGTCCCGGTCCGGCCACAGCGGGGCGGAGGCGTCGAATTTCAGGTGGTTCGAGAACAGCACCGTGGCGACGTCGGCCATGCCCATGGGCATGCCGGAATGCCCGGAATTCGCGGCGGCGACGGCATCCAGCGTCAGGGCGCGGATCGCGGTGGCCTTGGACCAGTGTTCGGGATGGGCGGTACGGAGAGCGGCGATATCCACGGGCAGACGGCTCCTTTGGGCGCAGGGGGCAGTGTCAGCGCTGAATAGCAGCCGAACCGACAGTTGCAAGCGACGGCTGTTGCGCGTCGATGCACGGCGACACCGCCTTTCAAGAATTATCCCATGGTTCCAGACAGCTTTGGGCAATCCTTCATGTTTTGGATAGACTTGGGCAATATCGGGGTCCGGGGGGTGATTCGCCGGTCCGAAACAAGAGGTCCGGGCAAGGACCGCACAAGGGACGACCAAGGGGGCGGCCGAGGGCATGAGTGATATCGACGATCTTCAGCGGCGTCTGAGCGCCGCGCTGGACCGGATCGGGCAGGGTGTGGCCGCCATGGCTGCGGCTCCGAAGGATGCGGGTCAGGACGTTGACGCCATTCGCAAATCTCTTGACGACGCCATCGCCGCGAAGACCCGCCTGGAAACCCGGATGGCCGAACTTGACGCCGAACTCGCCCGCCTGCGGCAAAGCAACGAACAGCTCCGCGCGGTCAGCCAGTCGCTGCGCGCGTCCAACGAATCCGGTCTCTCGGACCCGGAATCGATCAACGTCGCGCTGGCCGCCGAACTCGAAGCCTTCCGCGCCACCCAGTCCGCGAACGAGGCCGAGGTGCGCGCGATCCTCGACGCGCTGACCCCGCTGGTCGGCGCCTCCATCGCCCCCGCCACGCCCGGACCGGAGGACCACTGATGCCCGAACTGGAAATCCTCATCGGCGGCCGCGCCTTCGAAGTCGCCTGCCAGGAGGGAGAGGAACACTACCTCCAGTCCGCCGCCGAGATGTTGAACGTCGAGGCCCAGACCCTGATCGCCCAGACCGGCCGCATCCCCGAGGCGCGCATGCTGCTGATGTCCGGCCTGATGCTGGCCGACCGCACCGCGGGGGTCGAGGACCGGCTGAAGATCATGGAGGACGAGGCCGACGCCTTCCGCGCCGAAATCGACCGCCTGACCAGCGCGCTCAAGCGGGCGGAGGCGCGCACCGCCGAGCGTGTCGAGGTGCCGGTCGTCCCTGCGGAGGTGACGGAGCAGCTCGCGCAGTTGGCCGACAAGGCCGAAAAGCTGGCCGCCGAGGTGGAGACAAAGGCAGGGTAAGGCGCTCCGATCCATCCTGTTGCATATGCCTCGCATTTCCATCTTTCTGATTTTATTGACATAAACGGCGCTCCGCCTTATCTCTCCCGCATCGGGGAGTAGCATCCGCCAAAGCGGCGGCGGCACGTCAACAGACCCGCGGGGCCTCCGCGTGGCGTGACCGGACCTTCGGGCCTTGCAAGACCGTGGCACGGCGATCCTGCGGGCGGGATCCGCGACGTGTCCGGCCTGCCCGCGAAGGATCCCCACCATGTCCCCGATCGCCATCGGCCTGCTGGCCGTCTCCATGTCCGTCGACGCTTTCATCGCCGCCCTCGGGCGCGGTGCCATGGCCTCGCGGATCAGCCCCGCCCTCGCCCTGCGCACCGGCGCCGTCTTCGGCGCGGTAGAGGCGCTGACCCCTCTTATCGGCTGGACCGCCGGAATGGCCGCCGCGCGCTTCATCACCGCCATCGACCACTGGATCGCTTTCGGCCTGCTTGCGGGAGTCGGCCTGCGAATGATCCTGCAGTCGCCGCCCCGTGATGCCGCAGCGCCCGGGCTGACACTGTGGGCGACGCTGCTGACCGCCGTCGGCACATCCATAGATGCGATGGCCGTCGGCGTTTCGCTCGCCTTGCTGCCTGTTAACATCCTGACCGTCGCCGCCGCGATCGGACTGACCACCGCGATGATGAGTACTACAGGCCTTTATCTTGGCCGCGTGCTTGGCCATCGCATCGGCCGCATGGCGGAAACCGCGGGCGGACTGGCACTCGTCGCCCTTGGCACGATGATCCTGATCGACCACCTCTCCGCCTGACCATCCGATATTGCCGATACACACCGGGGACCGCGCGCGCCTTCGCGGCAGAGGCAGCGGCCCCTCCCGATCCGAACAGCACTGCCGAGCACGAAAAAGGCCGGGTCGCCCCGGCCTTCCGTTCCGCGCAAGATCGAGGGGTCAGGCGTTTGCTGCCCGGATCTTCTCCGCCGCGTCCTTGTCGAAGGTGACACCGTTCGCTTCGAACAGAGTGTCGAGTTCACCCGACAGCGTCATCTCCGTCACGATGTCGCAGCCGCCGACGAATTCGCCCTTCACGTAAAGCTGCGGGATCGTCGGCCAGTCGGAGTATTCCTTGATACCCTGCCGGATCTCGTCATCCGCCAGCACGTTCACATCGGCAAACTCCACGCCCATGTAGTTCAGCACACCGGCCACGCGCGAGGAGAACCCGCATTGCGGCATCGACTTGGTGCCTTTCATGAACAGCACGACGTCGTTGCTTTTCACGGTTTCGTCGATCGAGGTCTTCACGTCACTCATCTGGATTTTCCTTTCGGGGCCAGGGCCTTGGCGCGCAGCGGGCGCGGCGCCGGGCGCTGTGCGGCAAGAAGGCTGAGGGCGGCCAGTGCGGCCAGGATGGCGGATGTCAGGGTCATGGGGCTCTCGTTGTCAGGGCCAGCGCGTGCAGTTCTCCGGCGGGGCCGTCCATCTTTCCCTTCAGCGCGGAATAGACCGCCCGCTGCTGCTGCACGCGGTTCTGGCCGCGGAAGCTTTCGTCCACGACCGTCGCTGCGAAATGCTGCCCGTCGTCGCCCTGGACCTCGATCCGGGCATTGGGAAAGCTTTCGCGGATCAGGTCCTCGATGTCTCGGGCCTGGATGGCCATGGGGAAACCCTCGTCCGGTTGCGTTCCCCAAGATGTAGACCCCGGCCCGCCCCGTTGCAAGATGCTCGCAGGGACAGCACCTCCGCGCCGCGGCGTCAGAACCGGATGCGATAGCGCCGACGCAGGACCCCCGCGCCGGCCAGTCCGGCGGCCAGCAGGGGAAGTCCGGCAGGCAGCGGCACCGCGGGCGCCGGGCCGAACCCGACCTCCGCACCGGAGGCGGCGGAAACCGCCATCGACACGCCCACGCTGGAATAGGAGGTGAAGGCAAATTCCCAGGCAAAGAAATCCCAGTCCGCCGGCGGCTCCGGCTGCGGGTTGAACGCAACCGCGTCGAACCCGGTCCCGACCCCGCCGCTTGAGGTGTCGAAGGTCAGGTCGAAATACAGCAGTTCGATCCCTGCCAGCATCTCGAACCGCATGGTTTCATATTCCACCGCCGGGTCCAGCCGTGGCGGCACCAGCCCCGGCCCGCCGAAATAAAGCACGAAGGTCTGGCCCGGATCGACACGGTCGAAGGTCCAGTCGATCTTTGCATAGGTGAACGCGACCTCTTCGATCGGGGCGTCTGCGGGCGGCGGTTCCGGCTGCGGGTTGAAGCCGAAGATCATCAGCGGATTGGCGGCGGGCTCATTGCTCACCAGCGTCTTGAACAGCAGCGGGGTCGCCTGGGCTGGCAGCGCGGCAATCAACAGGACGGCCAGCCCGAGGGCGGCGGCGAGGGACCTTGAAATCATCGTCTGTCCTTTCAACTCGTCTTTGTACGTGTCTTCGGAGATCCAATTCCGTTTTGTCAGGAGCGTTGACGCAACGGTAACACGATCTGACACCCGCGTGATCGGCAGATGTCTGCCGCGCTGCGGCGTAGGCGGAAACCTACCGATGCGGAGGGTTCGGGGATCAACGCGGAAGAACAGGCCGCACGCGACCGCCGCGCCAGCAAACATGCATGAAGCCTGTGACAACAGGGTCTCCGCGACACTGCGAAGACCTCTGCCGGATCAGCCGAATGTCGCCCCGAACGCCCCGCGATAAAGCGCAGACAGTTCCTCCAGCGGGGCCGACGCCGCACCGAACGCAACCGTATCCCCGCCGAACTTGCCGACCGTGTGCAGCGGCACCCCGGCCTTGCCCGCAGCGACCATCAGCGCCTCTGCCGCGTCGAAGTTGCAGGCGATCAGGTAGCGGCCCTGATCCTCGCCGAACAGCTGAGCCTGATCGGTGACGTCCAGATGCACGCCGACACCGGAGGCCTCCGCCATCTCGAACGCCGCCAGTGCCAGCCCGCCGTCGCCCAGATCGGTGCAGGCCCGGATCAGCGCGATGTTGTCGAGGATGAAGTCCCCGTTCCGCCGCTCTGCCACGAGGTCGACCGGGGGCGCGTCGCCCTCGACCCGGTTAAAGACCTCGGCCAGCAGGGCGGACTGGCCCAGATGCCCGGCCGTATCCCCGACCAGCAGCGCGACGTGGCCGTCGCGCGCGATGCCCGTCAGCGCCTGTTCCAGATCGGCGATCAGGCCAACCGCGCCGATCGTCGGCGTCGGCAGGATCCCCTTGCCGTCGGTTTCGTTGTAAAGCGACACGTTTCCGGACACGATCGGCATGTCCAGCGCCTCACAGGCCGCACCGATCCCTTGAATGGCACCGACGAACTGCCCCATGATCTCGGGCTTTTCCGGGTTGCCGAAGTTCAGGTTGTCCGTCGCCGCCAGCGGACGCGCACCCGACGCGACGAGGTTACGATAAGCCTCGGCCACCGCCTGCTTGCCCCCCTCCACCGGGTTCGCCTTGACGTAGCGCGGCGTCACGTCGCTGGTGAAGGCCAGCGCCTTGCCCGTCCCGTGGACCCGGATGATCCCCGCGCCGTAGCCCGGGATCCGCATCGTGTCCGCCATCACCTGGCTGTCATACTGCTCATAGACCCACTGGCGCGAACAGTAATTCACCGATCCGATGAGCGCTTTCAGACCGTCCACGGGATCGACGGCCGCCACGTCCTCAAGCGGCGCGGCCTCCGGCGTCGGCTCCCAGGGGCGGTCGTATTCCGGCGCCATGGACGACAGTTTCGACAGCGGCAGGTCGGCCCAGGTCTTCCCCTGGTACTGGATCAGGAAGCGATCCTCGGCGATGGTCTCGCCCACGATCGCGAAGTCGAGGTCCCACTTGTCGAACACCGCCTTGGCCTCGGCCTCCTTCTCGGGGCGCAGCACCATGAGCATCCGCTCCTGGCTTTCCGACAGCATCATTTCATAGGCCGTCATCGCCTTTTCCCGGCAGGGCACGCGGTCGAGGTCCAGCCGGATGCCAAGGCTCCCCTTGTCGCCCATTTCCACCGCCGAACAGGTCAGGCCCGCGGCCCCCATGTCCTGGATGGAGATCACGGCACCCGTCGCCATCAGCTCCATGCAGGCTTCCATCAGCCGCTTTTCAGTGAAGGGATCGCCGACCTGCACGGTCGGGCGCTTTTCCTCGATGGTTTCGTCGAACTCGGCAGAGGCCATTGTCGCCCCGCCAACCCCGTCGCGCCCGGTCTTGGCTCCAAGATAGACCACCGGCATGCCCACACCCGACGCGGCGGAGTAGAAAATCCCGTCCGCATCGGCCAGACCGGCCGCAAAGGCGTTCACCAGACAGTTGCCGTTATAGGCCGGGTCGAACCGCACCTCGCCGCCGACCGTCGGCACGCCGAAACAGTTGCCGTAGCCGCCCACGCCCTCGACCACGCCATGCACCAGCTGGCGGGTCTTCGGATGGCTCACCTCACCAAAGCTCAGCGCGTTCATCGCCGCGACGGGCCGCGCGCCCATGGTGAAGACGTCGCGCAGGATGCCGCCCACGCCGGTCGCCGCGCCCTGGTAGGGCTCGATATACGACGGATGGTTATGGCTCTCCATCTTGAAGACAACGGCCTGACCGTCGCCGATATCCACGACGCCCGCGTTTTCGCCCGGCCCGCAGATCACCTGCGGGCCCTTGGTCGGCAGGGTCCGCAGCCATTTCTTCGAGGATTTGTAGGAACAATGCTCGTTCCACATCGCCGAAAAGATGCCGAGTTCGGTGAATGTGGGCTCCCGGTTCAGGATCTTGAGGATTTCGGCATATTCGTCGGGCTTGATCCCGTGGCTCGCGATCAGCTCTTCGGTGATGGCCGGTTCCTGCATGTCTGTCCCCCGTCTGGCGTCCCGCCCCCTTTACGCCATGGCCGGGCAGGGGGGAAGGGGAGGCGGGCAGAACGCCGCGGCCCTGCAAGTGTACCGCCAAACGAAAAGGACCGGAGCTTTCGCTCCGGCCCTTCTCAGTCAATCCGCAGGGGATTACTTCATCGGCGCTTCGCCACCTTTGACGGACTGCAGCGCGTTCTGGAATTCCAGTTCGCTCATCTGCAGCTTCACCGAGGTTTGGCCTTCCGCGACGCGCACGGCGAAGGTGTCTTCCACGGTGCCAAGCTGTTCTTCGACGGTTGCAAAGGCCAGCTGGTCACCTTCCGGGGTCTTGTAGACCTCGTTGATGATGCCGACACGCGAATCGTCGGAGGCGTAGATCGCGGTGCCGATCAGCGGGCTGTCCGACAGTTTCATGTCGTCACGCATGTAGGATTCGTAGTCGGAAACCTTCATGATGCCCATCTGGCGGTTCGTGCTGTCCACGTCGACGGTCTTGTTGCCGGTCTCACCCGAAGCCGACAGGCCGGAACCGCGCGGCTCGTCCACGTTGATGGTGCCGCTTTCGGCAAAGTTGTCCGACGCGTCATTGGTCTGCGCTTCGACGGTGCCGAGCTTCGTGTCCGGCTGCTGCGTCTGTGCGACGGCCGGAACGGCCATAAGGGCGATAACGGATGCGCTGAGGAGCGTTTTTGTCTTCGTAAGCATGATGCTCTCCTTTCGTGCCGCTTCGTTGCGGCGATTGGGTGGACAAGCATCGGCGGGCGGGATCGGTTCCGTCCCGGATCGGGTTTGCGGGGTCACGCTTGTGTCACTTGCCCTGCACCGCAACCGCCCTATGGCGCGACTCATGTTTCCGCGGACTTGGCAAGCGAAAAGAAAAAAGGCCGGACATAAAGTCCGGCCAAGTCCAACAGGGAGGTATGAAGATGATGAAGCGTTAAGCAGCATCACCGTCGAGGGTGGACATAAGGGGCGGATTCGAGTCGGACAAGTTCCAAAGTGACGCAGGTGCGGCATTGCGGATATGCGTTGCATGCAACCCTCGGAACGACCGGCCGGGAACGCCGCTCAGTGCTGGTCCCCGGCTTCGTCCGGGCGCTGTTCGCGCAGGCGGCGGCGATGCGTGATGATCTCCTCCTGCACGAAGTCGCGGAAGGCCGCGATCCGCTTGGAATGCCGCAGCTCCTCCGGAAAGGCGAGAAAGACCGGCACTTCCTGGCTCTCGATTTCCGGCAGGACCCGCTCCAGCGTCGGGAAATCCTCCACCAGGTAATCCGGCAGCACGCCGATCCCCAGCCCGTTGATGACCGCCTGCAACACCCCGAAATAGCTGTTCACCGTCAGCAGGGACGCGACCTCGTGGCTCAGCACCTCCTGTACGAGGCTCGCGCCGGCAGAGACCTGCGGCGCCGACGGATTCTGACAGATCAGCCGGTGCTTGCTGATATCCTTGATCGTCTCCAGCCGCCCGGTGCGGTCCAGGTAGTCCGGGCTGCCGTACATCCGCATCCGCACCGACATCAGCCGCTTGCGGATCAGGTCGGCCTGCGACGGCTCCTTCAGCCGGATCGCCACGTCGGCCTCCCGCATCGGCAGGTCCAGCACGCGTTCTTCAAGGATCAGGTCGATCCTCAGATCGGGAAACTTCTCGTAGAACTTCGTCAGGCGCGGGGCCAGCCAGAGCGATCCGAAGCCGGTCGTCGTCGTGACCCGCAGCTCACCGAACACCTCTTCCTCGCTGTCCCGGATCCGCGCCGTCGCCGTATCCAGCCGCTTGACCATGGCCCGCGTGGCGTCGAACAGCAGTTCCCCCTGTTCGGTCAGAATCAGCCCGCGTGCATGGCGGTGGAACAGCGTGGTGTTGAGCGATTCCTCAAGCCCGCGGATCTGGCGGGACACCGCCGACTGCGACAGGTGAAGCGAGTCTCCCGCATGGGTCAGGCTGCCCGCATCGGCAACCGCATGGAATATTCTTAGCTTGTCCCAGTCCATCTCAATAACTTTCCGCCGTCCGAAGGCACCACTTACGCAATCATTCCGCACATAGCTGCTATGCACTCTCAGGTTAAGTGGTTTCAGTTAATCTTTTCCGATTGGTCATATTCATTGACCCATTTCTGCGCTATCATGCGGGAAGGGAGACAATCACATGACCAAGCCAGAGATCTCGCTCAACGACCGCTTCGACCTCGCCAAGTCACCGATCCTACTTAACGGCACACAGGCCCTCGTCCGCCTGATGCTGATGCAGAAAGCCCGCGACACGGCCGCCGGGCTGAACACCGCCGGATATGTCACCGGATACCGCGGCTCACCGCTCGGCGCGGTGGACATGCAGATGAACCGCGCGGCCAAGTTCCTGGCCGCCGCCGACGTCACCTTTCAGGAAGGTCTGAACGAAGACCTCGCCGCCACCGCGATCTGGGGCTCCCAGCAGGCGGAACTGCGGGGCGAGGGCAGGTTCGACGGCGTCTTCGGCCTCTGGTACGGCAAGGGGCCTGGCGTCGACCGCTCCGGCGACGCGATGAAACACGCCAACATGGCCGGAACTTCGCCGAACGGCGGCGTGCTCATGGCCATGGGCGACGACCACACAGGCGAGTCGTCCACCGTGCTGCACCAGTCCGAATGGGCGCTGGTGGACGCCTACATGCCCGTCGTCTCTCCGGCAGGCGTGCAGGAGATTCTGGACCTCGGCGTCTACGGCTACGCCCTGTCGCGCTTTGCCGGGGTCTGGGTCGGGCTCAAGACGATGAAGGACACGGTCGAGGCGACCTCGGTCGTCGACGGTCGCCCCGACCGCATGCAGATCGTCACGCCGCAGGACTTCCCGATGCCTCCGGGCGGCCTGAACATCCGCCTGGTCGACACGCCGACCGAACAGGAAACGCGGATGATCGACCACAAGCGTTTCGCGGCCGAGGCCTTTGCCCGCGCCAATCGCATCGACAAGCGCGTCTGGGGCAAGCCCGGCGCCAAGATCGGTTTCGTCGCGGCGGGCAAGAACTGGCTGGACCTCCAGCACGCGCTCGCCCTTCTCGGCATCGACGAGGCCGAGGCCGAACGTCTTGGCATCACCACCTACAAGGTCGCGCAGACCTTCCCGCTCGACATGCTCACCTTTCACGAATGGGCCGAGGGGCTCGACCTGATCGTGGTGGTCGAGGAAAAGCGCAAGCTGATCGAAATCCAGATCAAGGAGGCGCTGTTCGACGACAACCGCTACCGCGTCTGGGGCTGGTACAAGGGCGGGGCAGGCGGCCTGCACCGCGAGGAACTCTTCCCGACCCGCGGCGCGCTGGACCCGATCTGGATCGCGCAGAAACTGGGCGCCATCCTGATCGAAGAGGGGCGCGACACCGACAGGATCAAGTCCGGCCTCGCCGCGCTGGAGGAAGCCAAGCGCAACGACAACGCCCCCGAGATCGCCGCGCGCCTGCCCTATTTCTGCTCCGGCTGCCCGCACAACACCTCTACCAAGGTGCCCGAGGGATCGCGTGCCTATGCTGGCATCGGCTGTCACTACATGGTCCAGTGGATGGACCGCTCCACCCAGGGCTTCACCCACATGGGGGGCGAGGGCGCGAACTGGATCGGGGAGGCGCCGTTCAGCCAGACCGGTCACATTTTCCAGAACCTCGGCGACGGCACCTACAACCATTCCGGCGTGCAGGCGATCCGCGCCGCGCTGGCGGGCGGGGTGAACATCACCTACAAGATCCTCTTCAACGACGCCGTGGCCATGACCGGCGGCCAGAAGAACGAAGGCGGCCTGACCCCCGACCGCATCGCCGCCGAACTCAGGGCCATGGGCGTGAAACGCATCGAGGTTGTGTTCGACGAAAAGGAAGAACCGCGTCGCGAGGACTTCCCCAAAGACGTCGGCTGGCACGAACGCGCCGAGATGGATGCGGTGCAGAAGTCCCTCACCTCGGTCGAAGGCGTCTCGGCCATCCTCTACATCCAGACCTGCGCCGCCGAGAAACGCCGCCGCCGCAAGCGCGGCCAGTTTCCCGATCCGGACCAGCGCGTGTTCATCAACACCGACGTATGCGAAGGCTGCGGCGACTGCGGCGTGCAGTCCAACTGCGTCTCCATCGTACCGGTGGAAACCGAACTCGGCCGCAAGCGCGCGATCGACCAGTCGTCGTGCAACAAGGACTTCTCCTGCCTCAAGGGCTTCTGCCCCTCCTTCGTGACGCTTGAAGGCGCGACGGTGAAAAAGGCGACAGGGCAGGGCATCGACCTGCCTGATCTGCCCGCACCGCAGCTTCCCGCGATCAACGGCACCCATAACGTCGTCATCACCGGCGTCGGCGGCACCGGCGTCGTCACCATCGGCGCCCTGCTGGCCCAGGCCGCCCAGATCGACGGCAAGGGCGCGGGCATGATGGAAATGGCCGGACTCGCCCAGAAGGGCGGCGCGGTGCACATCCACGTCCGCCTTGCCAACCGTCCGGAGGACATCTCCGCCATCCGCGTCGCCACCGGAGAGGCCCATGCCCTTATCGGCGGCGACTTGGTGGTCAGCGCGGGCTCCAAGACGCTTGGCCTGACGAAACCGGGGCAGACCGGCGCGGTCATCAACTCCCACCAGATCATCACCGGCGACTTCACCCGCGACACAGAATTCCAGATCCCCTTCGACCGTCTGGAAATGCAGCTGGAGGCGCGGCTGAAGGACCGGGTCGCGCTCTTCGACGCCTCCGAACTGGCCCGCGCGGTAATGGGCGACTCCATCTTCTCCAACATGATGGTGCTGGGGGCCGCGTGGCAGAACGGGTTGCTGCCCCTGTCGCTGGCGTCGCTGGAAGAGGCGATCCGCCTGAACGGCGCGGCGGTGGACAAGAACCTGCGGGCCTTTGCCATCGGCAGATGGGCCGCCCTTCATCCCGAGGACGCGGCGCGCCGCGCCACCGCCAAGGTCGTCTCCAAACCCCTGTCGCTACAGGAAAAGATCGACTTCCGTGCCGACCGGCTGATCGACTATCAGGGCAAGCGGCTGGCCAAACGCTTCCGCAAGCTGGTCGACAGGGCCGAGGGCGACGACCTGAAACTCGCCGTTGCCAGGGGGTATCACAAGCTGCTGGCGTACAAGGACGAATACGAAACCGCCCGCCTCCTGCTCTCGACCGAGAAGAAGGCCCGCGAACAGTTCGACGGCGATTTCCGCATGTCCTACCACCTCGCCGCCCCCGTGGTCGCGAAGAAGGGCGCGGACGGCCGCCCCGGCAAGCGCAAGTTCGGCGCGTGGCTGAAGACCCCGCTCTCCGTCCTTGCCCGGCTCAGGGTGCTGCGTGGCACCCCGTTTGACCCCTTCGGCCGGACAGAGGAGCGCAGGATGGAACGCGCCCTGATCCGGCAGTACGAAACCGACATGGCCGAGGTGCTGGCGAAGGTGACCCCGGACACCCGCGACATCGCCGTCGCCCTGGCCGAACTGCCACTGAAGATCCGCGGCTTCGGTCCCGTGAAGGCCGCGAACGAGGCAAAGGCCGCTAAGGAGCGCGAGGCACTGCTGGCCAGCTTCCGGGCCGGCGGCGGCATGCGACAGGCGGCCGAATAACGCCGCGTCCGCAAAGCGGGCAGACCCCGGTCTGCCCGCACCCTCCTTCCGCACGGCCCGCGCATGACCATTGCGCGAATCCGTCCGCCCCATAATCTCCGCTCTCAGGGCCAGGATTGCCCCGGCCCCTTTTCCCGGAGCTCATTCATGGCCGCATCAGTCCTGCGCAGAACCCTGTTGGTCTCGATTGCCCTGTTTCCCCTGATTTCCCTCTCCGCCGCCTCCGCCGCCGATTTCAACTGGAACGGTGTCTGGGCCGGCACCAACCCGAAGAACAAGCGCGAAACCGTCATCACCATCGCCAAGGGCAAGGTGGTGAGCTGGCATTCCAACGGCACCGCCCAGCCCATAGACGCCGCAGAGGTAAAGCCCGATCACGTCGGCATCCGCCACAAGGAAGGCGCGACAGTCTGGATCACGCCGAACAAGGACGGATCGGTCAGCTATACATGGTCCGGCAACGGTCAGCAGGCCAGGCACAAGCTGTCCCGCCGGTCCTGAGCGGAAGCGCCAATACCCCCTCCCTGACCCTCCCCCTCGCAGGGGGAGGGAATCCCCGCCAGGCCATCCCCGTGCCACGCAACCCCCTCCCCCTGACAGGGGGAGGGCCGGGGAGGGGGAGAGGGCCGGGGAGGGGGAGAGGGCCGGGGAGGGGGAGAGGGCCGGGGAGGGGGAGAGGGCCGGGGAGGGTGGCTCGCCCCCGACCATCTGGAACCGCTCCCCCGCAGGCGCTATATTCATCGAAACCCTGCAAAGGCCCCGCCGATGACAGCCCAGACCCCGCAGTCCCCGACCAACCGGCAGATCGCCCGCGACATCTCTTACGCCCATTCCGCCGCGACCAAGGGCGGCCGCGCGCTGATCCGCGTGATGGAAAACGTCACCGGCCGCCCCGGCCTCATCCGGCGCGCCGACGGGTATGACCGCGAAATCGCCTCGGGCCGCGATTTCTGGTCCGTCATGGTCGAACGCTACGGCCTCAGCCTGTCGGTCACCGGCGGCAGCATGGAAAACATCCCCGCAACCGGCCCGCTCATCTTGATCTCCAACCACCCCTACGGCATTCTCGACGGGCTGATGATGGGCCACGTCCTGCACCAGCGGCGCGGCGATTTCCGCATCCTCGCGCATCGCGTCTTCCGCAAGGCGGAGGACATCAATCGCATCATCCTCCCCATCTCCTTCGACGAAACCAAGGAGGCGGTGCAGCAGAACATCGAAACCCGCAAGGAATCGCTCCGCTATCTCGCGGACGGTGGCGCGATCGGCGTCTTCCCCGGCGGCACGGTCTCCACAGGCCTGAAACCCTTTTCCCGGCCGATGGATCCGGGCTGGCGCGGCTTCACCGCCCGCATGATCGCCAAGTCCGAGGCGACGGTCGTGCCGATGTTCTTCGCCGGCCACACCTCCCGCCTGTTCCAGCTGGCCTCGCACCTGCACTCGACCCTCCGCATGGGCCTGCTCATCAAGGAATTCAAATCCCGCGTCGGCACGCCCGTTGAGGTCGTCATCGGCGACCCGATCCCGCGCGAGGTCATCGCGCCGCTCGCCAAGGACACCCGCGCCCTGATGGACTTCCTGCGTCACCGCACCTACGAGCTTTCGCCCGAACCTCTCAAATCCTTTGAATACGGTTTCGAATTCGAGGATAAGCACCGCACCGGCGAAGAACCCCGCCGCGTGTACTGAGGCCCCGGATCCGAAGGCAGGACAATGGCAGTAGGCATCTTCGATTCCGGCCTCGGCGGCCTGACCGTGCTTGACGCAGTGGAAAAACGCCTGCCCGAGGTGCCCTTCGTCTATTATGGCGACAACGGCCACGCCCCCTATGGCGTGCGCACCGCCGACGACATCTACGACCTGACCTGCACCGCCGTCGGCAGGATGTTCGATCATGGCTGCGACCTCGTCGTGCTCGCCTGTAACACCGCCGCCGCCGCCGCCCTGCGCCGGATGCAGGAGAACTGGGTGCCCGAGGGCAAACGCGTGCTCGGCGTCATGGTCCCGCTGATCGAGGCGCTGACCGAACGCCAGTGGGGCGACAACTCCCCGCCGCGTGAGGTTGCGGTCAAGCATGTCGCGCTGTTCGCCACCCCCGCCACCGTTGCCTCCCGCGCCTTCCAGCGCGAACTGGCCTTCCGCGCCATCGGCGTGGACGTGGAGGCGCAGGCCTGCGGCGGCGTCGTCGACGCGATCGAGGAGGGCGACATGATCCTGGCGGAGGCGCTCGTCCGCTCCCACGTCGACGCGCTGAAACGCAAGATGCCGCACCCGGAGGCCGCGATCCTCGGCTGCACCCATTACCCGCTGCTGGCCGAAACCTTTCAGGACGCGCTTGGACCAGAGGTCAACGTCTACTCCCAGGCCCGGCTGGTCGCCGACAGCCTCGCCGACTACCTCTCCCGCCGGCCCGAGTTCATCGGCAAGGGCAGGGAGTCGCTGTTCCTCACGTCCGGCAACCCGACCCGCGTCTCCGACAGCGCCACACGCTTCCTGCGCCGCAAGATCACCTTCACCGCCGCCTGAACGGCTAACCTTACGTTAACGTCAACGTAACGCGGCGTCAGATCACCTGTATACCCCTTGGCGGAGAAGCCGGGCGAGCGCATATGCACAGCGCCCGCGCCGTATCGCGTCCCGCCACCGACAAGAGATTGTTTCCGAAATGAAAACGACTGTTTCCGCCGCCCTCGTCTCTCTCGCCGCCCTTGCCGCAAGCCCGGCGCAGGCGATCACGGTGTCCGAGCCGGAGCACGGCGAATATTCCAAAATCTACAACGCCCCGACCGTCTTCGGCGATGACGTCAGCGCGGTCTCCGGCACCGGCAGGGCGAACCACTTCGATTTCCTGCACTTCTCCGGTCTCGCCACCGGCGCGCAGACCGTCACCATCGATTTCGGCTACATCCCCGACGGCACGACCGACGGGCGGACCGCCAACCTGATCTGGCGCGACCAGCCCTTCATGGGCGAATGGGGCACTTACGGCGGGTCGATCTCCCTGCATCCCGGCAACCCGACCACGACGCTCACCCTCTCCCTGGGCGACAGCTTCGCGGGCGACCTCTACCTCGGCCTGATGTTCTACAGCGGCACCAACATCACCTACAACATCACCGGCACCGGCTTCCCCGTGGAAACCCCCGCCGTGCCGCTGCCCGCGGGCCTGCTGCTCGGCCTCTCGGCGCTCGGCGCGCTTGGCTTCGCCGCCCGCCGCCGGGCCTGAACCGGCCTGACCGGGCCCGGCCCGGATACGACGGGAAAGCCACAATTCCGTCAGCACCGGCAATCGGGTTAGACGCGGGCGCGGCTTTGCGCTAACTCTCCGCCGGACTCCGGGGGCGTGATGCCCCCGCCACGGCAGGGGAACGCCATGAAGAACATCGCCATCATCGGGGCATCGGGCTACACCGGGGCCGAACTGATCCGCCTGATCGCGACGCACCCCGGCATGCGCATCGCCGCGCTGGCCGCCAATTCCAAGGCCGGGCAGAAAATGTCCGCCGTCTTCCCCTTCCTGCGCCACCTCGACCTGCCGGAACTGGTAACCTGGGAACAGATCGACTTTTCCGCCATCGATCTCTGCTTCTGCGCCCTTCCGCACAAGACCAGCCAGGAGGTCATCTCCCAGCTTCCGAAAACGCTGAAGATCGTCGACCTCTCCGCCGACTTCCGACTGCGCGACGCCGCCGCCTACAAGACATGGTACGGCAACGACCACGCCGCGCTCGAGATGCAGGAGGAGGCCGTCTATGGCCTGACCGAATTCTACCGCGACCAGATCGCCAGCGCCCGTCTCGTCGCAGGCACCGGATGCAACGCGGCCACCGGCCAGTTCACCCTGCGCCCGCTGATCTCCGCCGGGGTGATCGGGCTCGACGACATCATCCTCGACATGAAATGCGCGGTCTCCGGGGCAGGCCGGTCGCTGAAGGAGAACCTCCTGCACGCCGAACTCTCCGAGGGGTACAACGCCTATTCCGTCGGCGGCACGCACCGGCACCTCGGTGAATTCGATCAGGAATTCTCCCTGCTCGCAGGGCGCGAGGTCCGCATCCAGTTCACCCCGCACCTGCTGCCGGTGAACCGGGGCATCCTCTCCACCGGCTATGTCTCGGGCGACGCCAGGACGATCCACGCGACGCTGGAAAAGGCCTACGCGGACGAACCCTTCGTGCAGGTGCTGCCCTTCGGCCAGACGCCCTCCACCCATGACGTGCGGGGGTCGAACTTCGTGCATATCGGCGTCACCGGAGACCGGATCGAGGGCCGCGCCATCGTGGTCACCGTGCTCGACAACCTCTGCAAGGGCTCGTCCGGCCAGGCGGTGCAGAACGCCAACCTCATGCTCGGCCTGCCCGAGACCGAGGGGCTGATGCTCGCGCCCCTCTTCCCATAAGCCGATGCGGGGGCTGAAGAAAAAGCGCCGCATCCAGGTCATCGTCCTGGCCTTCGTCGCCCTGGCCCTCGCCACCGGCCTGATCGGCTATGCCATGCGCGACGGCATCAATTTCTTCCGGTCGCCCACCCAGGTGACCGAGGCCCCGCCGCCTCCGACCGAGGTCTTCCGCCTCGGCGGGCTCGTCGTCGCCGGCTCGCTCGAACGCGGGCAGGGGGAATCCGTGCGCTTTTCCGTCACCGACAACAATGCCGAGGTGCCGGTTGTCTTCACCGGCATCCTCCCCGACCTGTTCGCGGAGAACCAGGGCATGATCGGCACCGGCCGGCTCGTGGACGGCATCTTCGAAGCCTCTGAAATCCTTGCCAAACACGATGAGAGCTACATGCCGAAAGAGGTCGTGGACGCGCTCAAGGAACAGGGCGAGTGGAAGCCCGAGGGGTAGGGTAGGCTTCAGCCGACCTCCCTGCAACAAACTCCAGTCGACGATGCGCGCCTGGCCCGATACGACCGCGGAGCGGTCCGGGCAGCGCGCGTCCGCCCCCCGGACGGGCGCTTCGTCTCCATTTGCGCGACGATCGGCCCGACGGCTACCACGACGAAATAAAGCGGCGACCACAGCCGTATCTGCGCCCCTCCGCGGACATGCGCGGCCCTCCGTCATACCCGTCCAATCCCACCGTACGCACCCCTAACAAATCCTTAACCACCCCCGCGCATCCTTCCCGCACAACAAGAAACGCGAGGACTCGATGCAGACGATCCGGCAGATGGCAGAGACCATCGTCACCCGCGAAGGCGGCTACGTGAACGACCCCGACGATCCCGGCGGGGCGACCAATTTCGGTGTCACCATCGGCACCATGCGCCAGCTTGGACTCGACCTCGACGGCGACGGGCAGGTGACCTCCCGCGATGTCCGCGCGCTCAGCCGGGACAAGGCGGTCGACATCTTCATCGACCGCTACTTCCACGCCCCGCGCATAGCGGAACTGCCTGACATCCTGTGGGAAACCGTCTTTGACATGCAGGTCAACGCTGGCTCCAACGCGATCAAGATCCTTCAGCGCCTGCTCCGCTCCATGGGGCAGGAGGTGACGGTGGACGGCCTGATCGGCCCCCGCACCATCGCCGCGGCCCATGCCGCCGCACAGGCCGCGCCCGACCACCTCGCCGACGCCTACGGCATCGCGCGGCGCAACTACTATTTCGCGCTGGCCGACCGCCGCCCGGCGTCGCGCAAATACGCCCGCTCCCGCGCAGGCGGAAAGGGCGGTTGGATCACCCGGGCGGAATCCTTCCTCTCCCCCCGGTACCACCTCACAGAACAACAATTCCGTCAGAGGACTGCCGCATGGGACTGATGACCGGACTTCTGAACACCCTCTTCGGCGGCAATCGCAACGCGCTGCGCGAAACCGTTGAGGTCTTTCGTGAAAACGCCGAATCCGCAGGCGGCCGCGACCTCGACCGGCTCTCCGCCGCGCTGCTCCAGCACGGGGCCGAATTCCGCACACCCCGCAGCTGGTTCGACAGCCTGATGGACGGGCTGAACCGTCTCCCGCGCCCGCTCCTGGCGTTCGGAACGATCGGTCTGTTCATCTCCGCCATGACAAGCCCGGTCTGGTTTGCCGAACGCATGCAGGGCCTCGCTCTGGTGCCCGAGGCGCTCTGGTGGCTCATGGGCGCGGTGGTCAGCTTCTACTTCGGCGCGCGCCACCAGCTGAAGGGTCAGGAGTTCCAGCGCGAGATCGCGCAGACCCTCGCCCGCGTGCCGACGGTGGTGGAAAACACCCGTGCGCTGAGGTCGCTGGAAACAGACGACACTCCCGACACCCAGAATGGCGAACGCAACGCGGCGCTGGACGACTGGCGGGCGGCGCGCGCGGCGTGACCCCCTCCCTGACCCTCCCCCTTTCAGGTGGAGGGAACCTGTCCCGCCCGCATCCACACGCGTTCCCCTCCCCCCGGGCCGGGGGAGGGCCAGGGAGGGGGGCGTCCCACGCCCCGCGACAACGTGAACCCCTTCGACCCCGCAATCCCGTTGGCCCAACCCCGAAGCCCGGAGTATAACCCGATCATGTTGAACGAACTTGGCCACTTTGCCCTTGTCCTCGCGCTCGCCGTGGCGCTCGTCCAGACCGTCGTGCCGCTGATCGGCGCGCACAACCGCTGGCCGGGATGGATGGCCGTGGCGGAGCCGGCCGCGAATGCCCAGCTCCTGCTCGTCGGCTTCGCCTTCGCCGCGCTGACCCACGGCTTCGTCACCTCGGATTTCTCGCTGAAACTGGTGACGGAGAACTCCCATTCGCTCAAACCGATGCTCTACAAGGTCACCGGAGTCTGGGGGAACCACGAAGGCTCCATGCTCCTCTGGATCCTGATCCTCGCCCTGTTCGGCGCCTCCGCCGCGTGGTTCGGCCAGGCCCTGCCGCCGACGCTCAGGGCCCGGGTGATCGCGGTGCAGGGCTCCATCGGGCTGGCCTTCCTGGCTTTCCTGCTCTTCACCTCCAACCCGTTCCTGCGCCTCGCCGTGCCGCCGCTGGACGGGGGCGACCTCAACCCGCTGCTCCAGGACCCCGGCCTCGCCTTCCATCCACCGTTCCTCTATCTGGGCTACGTCGGCCTCTCCATGGCCTTCTCCTTCGCCGTCGCCGCCCTGATCGAAGGCCGCGTGGACGCCGCATGGGGCCGTTGGGTCCGCCCCTGGACGCTGGCGGCCTGGGTCTTCCTGACCATCGGCATCGCGCTCGGCTCGTGGTGGGCCTATTACGAACTGGGCTGGGGCGGGTTCTGGTTCTGGGACCCGGTCGAAAACGCGTCGTTCATGCCCTGGCTGATCGCCGCCGCGCTGCTGCATTCCGCCGTGGTCGTGGAGAAGCGCGAAAGCCTGAAGGCCTGGACGGTGCTTCTGGCCATCACCGCCTTCGGCTTTTCGCTGATCGGGGCCTTCATCACCCGCTCGGGCATCATCACCTCCGTGCACGCCTTCGCCACGGATCCGGAGCGCGGGGTCTTCCTGCTGGCCATCACCGCGCTGTTCATGGGCGGCGCGCTCACCCTTTTCGCCGCGCGGGCCGAGGCGCTGTCCTCGCGCGGGGTCTTCTCCCTCCTCAGCCGGGAATCCATGCTGGTGCTGAACAACATCCTGCTGGCGGTCGCGGCGTTTGTGGTCTTCATCGGAACGATCTGGCCGCTGGTCAGCGAACTGCTGTTCGACCGCAAGCTCTCGGTCGGCGCGCCCTTTTTCGACATGGCCTTCACGCCGTTCTTCGTCCTGCTCGGTCTCGTCCTGCCGCTTGGCGCGCTGCTCCCCTGGAAGCGCGCGAAACTGGCCCGTCCCGTCCGCCTGCTGATCCCGGCGTGCGTGCTGGCGCTGGCGGTGCTGGCGCTGACCTTCGCGATCCAGACCGGCCGGTCCGCCCTTGCGCCCGTGGGGCTGATGCTCGGCACGTGGCTGGTGGCCGGGGCGGCGGCGGATCTCTGGGCACGCACGGGGACAAGCGGGGCGGCGCGGCTGCTGCGTCTGCAGCGGTCCGACTATGGCCGGGCCACGGCGCATGCGGGGCTTGGCGTGACGATCATCGGCATCGCGGGCATGCTCGCCTGGCAGAGCGAGGACATCCGCGTCATGCAGGAGGGCGACAGCGTCACGCTGGCGGGCTACACGCTCAGCCTCGACGGGGTGGAGCGGGTGCAGGGCCCCAACTACATCTCCACCACCGGCAGCTTTGCCCTGTCGCGCGGTACCCGCACCATCGCGACGCTCTATCCGGAAAAGCGTTTCTACCCCGTCGCCCGCATGCCCACGACCGAGGCCGCGATCGACAACGGCATCCTGCGCGACATCTACGTCGTCATCGGCGACCCGCAGGAGGGCGGGGGCTGGGCCGTGCGCAGCTATGTCAAACCGCTGGCCAACTGGATCTGGGGCGGCGCGATCCTCATGGCGATCGGCGGCGCGCTGAGCCTGTCCGACCGGCGCTATCGCGTTGCTGCCGGGGCGCGGAAGGTGCCGGACGCGGTGGCGGCGGAATGACCGGGGGTCTGCGGCAGGGGCTTCGGACTATCGCGGGAGCCGCCCATCCCGCGGTGCTGGCGCTGCTCGTCGCCACCTCCGCCCATGCCGTGCAGCCGGACGAGATCCTCCCAGACCCTGCGCTGGAACAACGGGCCCGCGACCTGTCCAAGGGCCTGCGCTGTCTGGTCTGCCGGAACGAGAACATCGACGACTCAAACGCAGACCTCGCCCGCGACCTGCGCCTGCTGGTGCGCGAACGGCTGGTGGCGGGCGATACGGATGAAGAGGTTCTGGACTTCATCACCGACCGCTACGGCGAATACGTGCTGCTGACCCCGCGCACGGGCGGGTCGAACTGGCTGCTCTGGGCGGCCGGTCCGGCGATGCTGGTCGCGGGGCTGGGCATTGGCGCGGTTTTCATCCGCCGCCGCACCCGCGCGACGGAGGCCGGGCTGAGCGCGGAGGAAGAAGAACGGCTGCGGCAGATTCTCGACCGGTGACGCATGGTTTCCCTTGCGTCCCCTCCGCATCGCGGATGGAGTGACGCGCGACGAAAAGGGAGCCCCCCATGACCTACCAGACCATCACGCTCGACATCGCCGACGACACCGCCGTCATCTGCCTGAACCGCCCCGACAAGTACAACGCCCTGAACGGGCTGATGCGGGCGGAACTGACCGACGCCGTGCGCAACGCGGGCCGAGAGGCGCGGGTGATCGTGCTGACCGGCAGCGGCGCCGCCTTCTGCTCCGGCCAGGACCTGAGCGACAGCGGAGACATCGCCAACCCCGATCTCGAACGGACCCTGCGCGACGAATATCAGCCGCTGGTGCGTGCGATCGTGGACAGCCCGGTGCCGGTGATCGCCGCCGTGAACGGCCCCGCCGCCGGGGCGGGGGCTAATATCGCGCTCGCCTGTGACGTCGTGATCGCGACGGAGAGCGCCTATTTCCTCCAGGCCTTTTCCCGCATCGGCCTGCTGCCTGATGCTGCCGGGACCTACACCCTGCCGCGCTCGGTCGGCGGGCCGAAGGCCATGGGCGCCGCGCTCTTCGCCGAGAAGATCAGCGCGAAGGATGCAGACGCCTGGGGCATGATCTGGGAAGCCGTGCCGGATGCGGAGTTCGAGACCCGCTGGAAGGCCCGCGCCGCCTATCTCGCCAAGGGGCCGACGGTGGCCTTCGGCAAGATCAAGGAGGCGGTCCGCGCCTCCTGGCACAACGACCTTCAGCAGCAGCTGGATCTCGAGGGCAAGGCACAGGGTGCCTGCGGCCAGTCGCGCGACTTCAAGGAGGGCGTGCTGGCGTTTGTCGAGAAGCGGGCGGCGAAGTTCGAGGGGCGGTGAGGGCGGTTTCCCCTCACCCCGGCCCTCTCCCCCGGGGGGAGAGGGAGTGGCGCATCTGATTATCGGCGGGATGGGTGGGCGATGATGTTACCCCCTCCCTGGCCCTCCCACTGTCAGGGGAGGGGACGCGTGTGTCCGGGGGCGGTTCTGTTGAGGGGCGTCATACCCGGGCTCGACCCGGGATCTCCGACCTTCATGCATACGAAAACCGCCGGCCTTTTCGGACCGGCGGTTCATCTTAACATACCGGAAAATCAGCGCTTTTCCACGTCCACGTAGTCCCGCAGCGTCGCGCCGGTGTAAAGCTGACGCGGGCGGCCGATCTTCATGCTCGGATCCTCAATCATTTCCTTCCACTGGGAAATCCAGCCGACGGTGCGCGAGAGCGCGAAGATCGGGGTGAACATGGAGGTCGGGAAGCCCATGGCCTCAAGAATGATGCCGGAGTAGAAGTCGACGTTCGGGAACAGCTTGCGCTTGATGAAGTACTCGTCCTCCAGCGCCTGCTTTTCCAGTTCCTTGGCGACCGCGAGGATCGGGTTGTTTTCCACGCCGAGCAGGTCGAGAACCTCGTCCGCGGACTGCTTCATCACCTTCGCGCGCGGGTCGAAGTTCTTGTAGACCCGGTGGCCGAAGCCCATGAGACGGAAGTTGTCGTCCGGGTCCTTCGCCTTGGCGATGAATTCCGGGATGCGGTCGACGGAGCCGATTTCCTTGAGGCATTCCAGCGCCGCCTGGTTCGCGCCGCCATGTGCCGGGCCCCAGAGGCAGGCGATGCCGGCGGCGATGCAGGCAAAGGGGTTCGCGCCGGAAGACGACGCCAGACGCACGGTCGACGTCGACGCGTTCTGTTCGTGATCCGCATGCAGCGTGAAGATCCGGTCCATCGCGCGGGACAGGATCGGGTCGGGCACATATTCCTCGGCCGGGACGGAGAAGCACATGCGCAGGAAGTTCGACGCGTAGTCGAGGTCGTTGCGCGGGTACACGAAGGGCTGGCCGATGTTGTACTTGTAGGCCATGGCCGCGATGGTCGGCATCTTGGCGATCAGGCGGATCGAGGCGACCTCGCGCTGCCAGGGATCGTGGATGTCGGTGCTGTCGTGGTAGAAGGCCGACATCGCGCCGACCACGCCGACCATGACCGCCATCGGATGCGCGTCGCGGCGGAAGCCGGTGAAGAAGCGGTGCATCTGTTCGTGCACCATGGTGTGCATGGTAACGCGCTTCTCGAAATCCTCGAGCTGGGCGGAAGAGGGCAGTTCGCCGTAGAGCAGCAGGTAGCAGACCTCGAGGAAATGCGATTTGCCGGCCAGCTGGTCGATCGGGTAACCGCGGTGCAGCAGCACGCCTTCCTCACCGTCGATATAGGTGATGGAGCTGTCGCAGGAGGCGGTGGAGGTGAAACCGGGGTCGTAGGTGAACACATCCGCCTGGCCGTACAGCTTGCGGATGTCGATCACGTCGGGGCCCGCGCTTGGCGACAGGATCGGCAGGTCGTAGCTCTTGCCGTCGATGGTCAGCGTTGCCGTTTTGTTCGTATCTGACATACTCTTCCCTTTCTATTCCCGCGCGTGACCGCAGCCGCGCGCCCCTTCTTATTCATGAGGTGTGACGAGAACGTTACGCCGCCACCCCCGCGTCATCGAGCCGGAGGATGGTTTCCTCGCGTCCCAGAACAAGCATCATGTCGAAAACACTGGGCGTCGCGGCCCGTCCGGCCAGGGCGGCCCTGAGAGGGCCGGCCATCTGCCCGAACTTCAGTCCCCGCTGCTCGGCAAAGCTGTTCAAGAGGACCTCCAGATCGTGACGCTCCCAAGTAGCAGTTTGCAGCTGCGGCGTCAAATCCGTTAACATTTGCCGCGCCTCGTCGGTCAGGGCCTTTGCCGCCTTGTCTTCGATGTCCAGCGGCCGGTCCGTCAGGCAGAAGTGCGCCTTTTCAAGCAGTTCCGGGTAGGTTTTGGCGCGTTCTTTCAGCACCGGCATGGCCTGTCCGACCAGCGCGGCCTTGGCGGGCGGCAGGGCGGTCTGGCCTGAGGCGTTCAGAAAGTCAGACAGCTCATGCAGCAGCGCAGCATCGTCGGTCATGGCGATATGCTGGCCGCAGACGTTTTCCAGCTTCTTGAAGTCGAGCCGCGCGGGGGACTTGCCGATGCCCGTCAGGTCGAACCAGTCCTTCGCCTGCGCGTCGGTAAAGACCTCGTCGTCGCCATGGCTCCATCCGAGCCGGGCGAGGTAGTTGCGCATGCCGGACGCCGGGTAGCCCATGTCGCGATATTCCTCGACCCCGAGCGCGCCGTGCCGCTTGGACAGCTTCTTGCCGTCAGGCCCGTGGATCAGCGGGATATGGGCATAGACCGGCACGGGCCAGCCCATGGCCTCGATGATCGCCATCTGGCGCGCCGCGTTGTTGAGATGGTCGTCGCCCCGGATCACATGCGTGACCCCCATGTCGTGATCGTCCACCACAACGGCGAGCATGTAGACCGGGTTCCCGTCCGAGCGCAGCAGCACGAGGTCGTCGAGCTGGTCGTTCCGGATGGTCACGTCGCCCTGCACCTCGTCGCGGATGACCGTAGCGCCTTCGCGCGGGGCCTTCAGCCTTACGACGTAAGGCGCGTCGGGGTGGGTGGCCGGATCGGCGTCGCGCCAGGGAGACTGGTAGAGGGTCGAGCGCCCCTCGGCCTTGGCGGCATCGCGGAAGGCCTGGATTTCGTCCTGCGTGGCAAAGCACTTGTAGGCGCGGCCCGTCTCCAGCAGGTCAAGCGCCACGGCGCGGTGCCGGTCGGCGCGGTCGAACTGCGACACGACTTCGCCGTCATGGTCGAGCCCGAGCCACTCCATCCCCGCAAGGATCGCCGCCGTCGCCTCGGGCGTGGAGCGTTCGCGGTCCGTATCCTCGATCCTGAGCAGGAATTTCCCGCCGCGCCCGCGCGCATAAAGCCAGTTGAACAGCGCGGTCC
Source organism: Primorskyibacter flagellatus (assembly GCF_014638275.1). GTDB lineage: Bacteria > Pseudomonadota > Alphaproteobacteria > Rhodobacterales > Rhodobacteraceae > Pseudooceanicola > Pseudooceanicola flagellatus_A. The sequence continues at coordinate 1,566,677 of NZ_BMFJ01000001.1, read as the reverse complement.
GCGCGCCGCCGATATGCAAGTAGCCGGTCGGGGAGGGGGCGAAACGGGTAACAACCTCGGATGTCACGGGGAGAAGCAGCCTTTCGTTTACCGGGCGTTTACCGGGTCGTGCCCAATCTGAGAGGTGTCTATCTGTCGGAAACGGGGGTGACAAGTGCGGCAGCGGGCGGAGGCGCAGGCTGACGGCGGGGCAGGTCCCCTTGCGGGCCCGATACCGGGGGCGGGCCCGATACCGGGGGCGTGGCAGTCCGGTCCCGGCGGGCTGCTGTTGCGCCAGCGCGGACATCTGTTTCCCTGGGCACCGGTGGCACTGGCCTGCGGCATCGGGCTCTACTTCTCGCTGAGGGTGGAACCCGCGGGGCAGGTGGTGCTGGGTGTCGCCCTTCTGGCGCTGCTGCTGGCGGTGCTGGCGTTCCGGCTGCCACCCGCGGTGTCCCCTCTGATCTGGGGGCTGGCGCTGGCGGCGGCGGGGCTGGTGCTGGCGGCGGCGCGGGCACAGACCACCGCCGCGCCGGTGCTGGGCTGGCGCTACTACGGCGCGGTAGAGGGACGGGTGATCGGCATCGACCGCTCCGCCTCGGACGCGCTGCGGCTGACGCTGGACCGCGTGCGGCTGGACGACGTGCCCCCGGACCGGACCCCGGCGCGGGTCCGTATTTCCCTGCACGGAGAGCAGGGTTTCATCGACCCGGCACCCGGCATGACCGTCATTACCACCGCCCACCTTTCCCCGCCCGGAGGCCCGGTGGAGCCGGGCGGCTTCGACTTCCAGCGCCACAGCTGGTTCCACCGGCTTGGCGGCATCGGCTACACCCGGACGCCGCTGCTGGAATTGCTGCCGCCCCGCCCCGGCGCGACCCCGGTCTTCACCCTGCGCATGGCCCTGTCCGACCGGATCCGCGCCGTGCTGCCAGGCGACACCGGGGCCTTTGCGACGGCCGTGATGACCGGCGACAGGTCGGCCCTGACGGAGGAGATCACGCAGGCCCTGCGCCGTACCAACCTGGCGCATCTGCTGGCGATTTCCGGGCTGCACATGGGGCTGGTGGCGGGGTTCGTCTTTGCCGCGCTGCGCCTTGCGGGGGCGGCGATCCCCCATGTCGCGCTGAACTGGCCGGTCCGGTCCATCGCCGCGCCGGCCGCGCTGACCGCGGCGGCGGGCTACCTGGCGCTGTCCGGAGGCTCCATCGCGACGGAGCGTGCGTTTGTCATGGCCGCCGTGGCCCTGCTGGCGCTGGTGGCCGACCGGCGGGCGATATCCCTGCGCGCGCTGGCCATCGCCGCGCTGGTGGTGCTGGTCCTGAGACCCGAGGCGCTGTTGTCGCCCGGGTTCCAGATGTCTTTCGCCGCAACCACCGCCCTTGTCGCGGTCTTTGCCGCGCTGCGGGGACAGGGGCGCGGCTGGCCGAAGCTAGTGACCGGCACGCTGACGGTTGTGCTGACCTCGACCGTCGCGGGGCTGGCGACCGCGCCGGTCGGGGCGGCGCATTTCAACATGGTCTCCCACTACGGGCTGATCGCAAACCTGGCCGCCGTGCCGCTCATGGGGCTGTTCGTGATGCCCGCCGGGGTGGTGGCGCTGCTGTTCATGCCGCTCGGGCTGGAGCCGCTGGCGCTGATCGTCATGGGCTGGGGGCTGGACTGGATCCTGCTGGTCGCCCGCACGGTGGAGGCCTGGCCCGGCGCCGTCGGACAGGTGCCCGCGCCGGGGCCATGGGTACTGCCGCTGTTCGCGGCGGGCGGGCTTCTGGTCGCGCTTTGGCAGGGGCGGGGACGGGTGGCGGGGGTGGTGCCGGTGCTTGCGGCGGCATGGCTCTGGACGCAGGCGGAGCGGCCGCAGGTCCTGATCGAGGACGCCGGGCAGATCGTCGGCATCCTAGGCCCCGAAGGGCGCGCCCTGTCCCGCCCGCGCGGGGCCGGGTTCGTCGCCGGCGTCTGGCTCGAGAACGACGGATCGGCGCTGGATCAGGAGAAGGCCGCCGCACTCTGGCCCGCCGCTCGCCCCGACGGAACCATCGCCCCGCCCGACAGAGGGGCCGTCCCGCTGCGCCACCTGACCGGCAAGCGGGCCGCCGCTGCCGCCGGCTGCGCGCCGGGGGAGGTACTGGTCCTGACGCACGACCCGCCCCGGCCGCTGCCCTGCGAGGTCTTTGCCCCGAAACGCCTGCGCACCACCGGGGCGGTGGCGCTGCGGTTCGGACCGGAGGGGATGGACGTGACAACGGCCCGCGCACTGACGGGCCGGAGGTTGTGGAACGATGCCGGGGTGCGGACCGACCGGCTGTGGCGCGCGGCGGGGCCCTAGTAGGTGCGGATCAGCCCGACCAGACGCCCCTGCACCTTGACCCGGTTGTCGGGCAGAACGCGGGTTTCATAGGCCGGGTTGGCTGCCACCAGTTCGATCTGGCCAGAGCGCTTGAAGAACCGCTTCAGCGTCGCCTCCTGTTCGTCGACCAGTGCCACGACGATGTCGCCATTGTCCGCCGTTGTCGTCTCGCGGATCACCACGACGTCGCCGTCGTTGATACCGGCGTCGATCATGGAGTCGCCCCGGACCTCGAGCGCGAAATGCTCTCCGCGACCCGAGAGCATGGACCCCGGCACGGCGACATGGTGAGAGACCTGATTGATCGCCTCGATCGGGACACCGGCGGCGATGCGGCCCATGACGGGCAGTTCGATCGCATGCACCGCCTCGACCGGCATGGAGGGGCTGAGCTGCGGTGTCTTCGGCACCGCCCCGCCCTCGATCACGCGGGGGGTGAAGCCGGTGTCGGTTGTCATGCCGGAGGCCATACTGTCGGGCAGCTTGACGATTTCGATGGCGCGGGCGCGATGCGCGAGCCGGCGGATGAACCCGCGCTCCTCCAGCGCCGTGATGAGCCGGTGGATGCCGGACTTCGACCTGAGGTCGAGCGCCTCCTTCATCTCGTCGAAGGAGGGCGGCACCCCGTCGCGCTGCACGCGCTTGTGGATGAACTCCAGCAGGTCGAGTTGTTTCTTGGTCAGCACGGCACTACTCCCTCGCGCGGCTTTTGTTAACTTTTGTTCTACACGTGTTCACGTTTTGTGTCAACGGGTCTGGCGGGAGGTGTCAGGAGGCGGGGACGGAGAGGGGCGCTGCCCCTCGCCCCTCGCGGGGCTCACCCCGGGATATTTCGGGCAAGGCGAAAGGGGAGGGTCAGAGCACCCTGTCCGCGTGAAGGCGGGCGATTTCGGTGTCGGTGAAGCCGAGGGAGGCGAGGATCCGGTCATTGTCCTCTCCGAGCGCGCGGGAGGGTGCGTAGGGCGCGGGGTCCTTGCCAGCAAAGCGCAGCGGCGTGCCCATGACGACGATCTGGCCATATGTCGGATGGTCGACGGGATGCAGCATGCCCCGGTCGTGCAGATGCGGATCGGCGAGCACCTCGGCCAGCGTCATCACCGGCGCGCAGACCGCGCCGTTGTCCGACAGCATCCGGCGCAGCGCCTCGCGCCCGTGTTTCACCGTTTCGCGGCCGAGCTCCTCGTCGAAGGCATCCATGTTGTCGCAGCGCAGGCGCAGGGTGGCGAACCGCGGATCGGTCAGCATGTCTTCGCGTCCCAGAACCTTTGCGGTGGCGAGCCAGTGCTTTTCGGTCACCGCGATGATCGCGACATAGCCGTCGGCAGCGGGGTAGATGTTGTAGGGCGCGAGGCTCATCCCTCCGTGGCGGCTGCCGGTGCGCGACACGAAGCCGGGATCGTCGCGGTTGGCCCAGGCGGCGGCGATGTTGGACATGAGCGAGGGCACGGCGGCATCCATCATGGAAATGTCGGGGGACAGCACCTCTCCGGTCAGGTCGCGGTGGCGCAGCGCGGTGACGATGGCGCCGTAAAGGTGCGTGCCGGCAAGGAAATCCACGATCTGCGGCCCGGCCTTGACCGGCGGGCCGTCGGCAAAGCCGGTCGCGTCGATGATGCCGGCGGCGGCCTGCACGGTGAGATCCATGGCCAGGAAATCGCGGTAGAGCCCGCTTTGCCCGTAACCCGAATTGCGCGCGACGATCAGGCGGGGGTTGATCGCAGCCAGCCGTTCCGGCGTGAGGCCGAGGCGGGACAGCACGCCGGGGCGGAAGTTCTCGACCAGCACGTCGGCGGTATTGAGCAGGCGTTCCAGCACCTCTGCCGCGCCGGGGGCCTTCATGTCGAGCGTCATCAGCGTCTTGTTGGCGTTGAGCAGCGCGAAGGGCAGGTTGGCCCCGCCCGCGCCGTCACGCTTGCGCACGCTGTCGCCCTCGGGCGGTTCGATCTTGATGACCTCTGCCCCGGCGCGGGCCATCATGAAGGTGCAGTAGGGTCCGGAATAGACGCGCGTCAGGTCGACCACGCGCACCCCTTTCAGCGGCAGGGCTGGGTTCATTGTCTGTCCTCCCGCGGCCCGTCCCGGCCGCCTCCTTACCGATTGGTAAGCCGGCTTGGCGGGAGAGTCAAAAGCGCTGTGAGGCAGTCAGAGGGGGAGGTAGTCGGCGATCTCTCCGGCTTTGGCGGCCGGAGCGTTCGGCGCGCGCACCAGTAGCGCCCCGGACCCGGCGAGGACGGAAAGCAGGGCGGAGTCCTGACGGGCGTCGGGAACCAGCCCCTCGGGCGTGAGGCGGGCGCGCATGTAGTGTTCGCGGGGGCCGTTTGCCTCGACATCCTGTGCCAGAGGCGCGCGCAGGCGGGGGGCGGGGGCCGAGCCAAGGCCAAGCATGTGGCGGATCACCGGCACCACGAAGATATGCCCGCAGACCATGGCAGAGACCGGGTTGCCCGGCAGCCCGATCATCGCGGCATCGCCCAGACGCCCGGCCATCAGCGGCTTTCCGGGGCGCATCGCGACTTTGTAGAACGCCCGCTCCATCCCCAGGTCGGCGGCGGCCTGCGCGACGAGATCGTGATCCCCCACGGAGGCCCCGCCGATGGTGAGGATCAGGTCGGCGTCCGAGGCGAGGGAGAGGATGGTCTGCAGGCTGTCGATCCGGTCGCGGGCGATCGGCATCAGCCGCGCCTCCGCCCCGGCGGCGGTGAGCAGGGCATGCAGCCCGTAGGAATTCGACGCGACGATCTGGTCGGGGCCGGGGGCCTCACCGGGCTGGACCAGTTCGTCCCCCGTAGGGATCAGCGCGACGCGGGGACGGCGGGCGACGGGCACGCGGGCGATGTTCATCGCCGCCATCAGCGCGACGTCGGACGGAGAGATCACGCGGGGGCTATCTATCTGATCGCCAATGCGGAAATCGGCGCCGAGGGGGCGGATGTTGGTGCTGTCGGAATAGTCCGCCGCGATGGTGATGCGGTCTGCGTTGCGGGTGACGTCCTCCTGTATCACGACGCGGGCGGCACCTTCGGGGACAGGCGCGCCGGTAAAGATACGCACGGCCTGACCGGCGGACACGGTGCCGGACCAGGCGCGGCCGGCGGCGGCCTCTCCGACGACGGTGAGCGTGGCGCCGGGGCGGGCGTCGTCCTCGCGTACGGCATAGCCGTCCATGGCGGAGGCAGAGAACGGAGGCTGGTCGCGCAGGGCCTTGACCGGGCGGGAGAGGGTCCGGAACGAGGATTCCGAAAGTTTCACTTCTTCAACCGAAAGCGGAGAGGTCAGCGCGAAGAGATGCGCCAGCGCCTCGTTGACGGTTATCACAGCTTCGCCTCGTAGCGACCTGATTTACCGCCATCTTTCAGAACGACTTTCAGGTCAGATATCTCCATGCCGCGATCCACAGCCTTGCACATATCGTACACCGTCAGCGCGGCGGTGGAGGCAGCGGTGAGCGCCTCCATCTCCACTCCGGTCTTGCCCGTGGTCTTCACCGTCGCTTCGATCCGCACACCGGGGAGCGTGGCGTCCGGCGTCAGGTCGACCGTGACCTTGGTGATCGGCAGGGGGTGGCAGAGGGGGATCAGGTCGGAGGTCTTCTTGGCCCCCATGATCCCCGCCAGGCGCGCGATGCCCAGAACGTCGCCCTTCTTTGCCGTCCCGCTTTCGATCAGGTGAAGAGTGTCCGGCAACATCCTGATAACGCAGGAGGCGACGGCGATCCGGTCCGTATCCGCCTTGTCCGAGACATCGACCATATGGGCCTGCCCGGCCTTGTCGAAATGGGTCAGGCTCACAGCCCGACCCCCTGTCCGAGACCGCCCGCCGGATTGGTAAGCAGCGCGCGGGTGGCGGCGGCGACATCCTGCTGGCGCATGAGGCTTTCGCCGATCAGGAAACAGCGCGCGCCGTATTCCGCCATGTCGGCGAGGTCCTGCGGGGTCGAAAGGCCGCTTTCCGACACGATGGTCCGGTCCGCCGGCGTCATCCGCGCCAGCCGTCGGGTTGTGTCAAGAGTGGTCTCGAAGGTCTTCAGATTACGGTTGTTTATCCCGACCAGGGGAGAGGAGAGGCGGGTCGCGCGTTCAAGCTCCGCCTCGTCGTGGACCTCGATCAGCACGTCCATGCCCCAGTCCGTCGCGGAGGCCTCCAGCTCTGCCGCGAGCGTGTCGTCGAGCGAAGCGAGGATCAGCAGGATGCAGTCGGCGCCGAGCGCACGCGCCTCGGCCACCTGATAGGGATCGTACATGAAATCCTTGCGCAGGACGGGCAGGTCGCAGGCGGCGCGGGCCTCGCTCAGGTAGGATTTGGCGCCCTGGAAACTGGGGGTGTCGGTCAGCACCGAAAGACAGGCCGCGCCACCCGTGGCATAGGCCGCGGCGAGCGTGGCGGGATCGAAGTCCGCGCGGATCAACCCCTTGGAGGGAGAGGCTTTCTTGACTTCGGCGATCAGCCCGTAGCCTTCGCGCGCCGCCTCGTGCAGGGCCGCACCGAAGGGCCGGACAGCGGGGGCGTTGCGGGCCTCGGACTCCACATCCGCAAGGGGCTTCGCGGCCTTGTCGGCGGCGATCTCCTCGAGCTTGTAGGCCTTTATGCGGTCAAGAACGGTACTCATTCGGGCGTTGTCCAGTTGATCGGGGTGTCCCCCCGTGACTTAAGCCAGTTGTTTACGGTTGAAAATGGGCGGGAGCCGAAAAAACCCCGGCGCGCGGAGAGCGGCGAGGGATGGGCGGAGGCGTGGATCAGGTGATCCGCCGCGGTGATCTGGTCCCGGAACCCCTGCGCATGGCCGCCCCAGAGCACGAAGGCGCGGGGCCGGTCGGACAGACGCGCCAGCACCTGCCGGGTCAGGGCGGACCAGCCGAGCCGCGCATGCCCCCCGGCCTGACCCGCAGGGACGGAGAGCGCGGTGTTCAGCAGCAGCACGCCCTGCCGCGCCCAGAACCGCAGGTCTCCGGTCGCGGGGCGGGTCCCGAGGTCCGTCTCCATCTCCTTGAAGATATTGGACAAGGATCGGGGCAGGGGTGTCACGCCGGGGTCGACGGAAAAGGCCAGCCCGTGCGCGTGGCCGGGGGTCGGATAGGGATCCTGACCAAGGATGACGACGCGCGCGGCCTCGGGCGGGACCATGTCGAGCGCGGCAAAGCGCTGTGCCTCGGGCGGCAGGACCGGGGTGTCGGAACGCGCCAGTTCGGCGGCGATCCGGGGGTAGTCGGTCGCGAAGAAGGGCAGGTCGCGCCAGCCGTCCATCTTACGCAGAGGTGAGCCGGGCCAGCCCGTCGACCTTGCCCTGCGCCGCGCCGCTGTCGATGCTGTCCGCGGCGAGCGAGACGCCGTCGCGCAGGTCCGCCACCTTGCCCGACACCACCAGTGCGGCGGCCGCGTTCAGCAGGACCGCGTCGCGGTAGGCGGAGGCTTCGCCGGCAAGCAGGGCCTTGAACGCCTTGCCGTTTTCCTCTGGCGTGCCGCCGAGGATCGACTCGAACGGATGCACCGGAAGGCCCGCGTCCTCGGGGTGGATTTCCACCTCGCGGATCGTGCCGTCCTCTTCCAGTGCGGCGATCCAGCTTGTGCCGGTGATCGTCAGCTCGTCCGTCCCGTCCGATCCGTGCACCAGCCACGCGCGGTCGGCGCCGAGCGCGCGCAGGGTTTCGGCCATCGGGCGGATCAGCGCGCGGGAAAACGCGCCGGTCAGCTGCCGTTTCACCCCGGCCGGGTTCGTCAGGGGCCCGAGAATGTTGAAGATCGTTCGGGTGCCGAGCTCTGTCCGCGCGGGCATGACGTGGCGGATCGCGGGGTGGTGCATGGGCGCCATCATGAAGCCGATGCCGACCTCCGCCAGCGCCTTTTCGACCACCTCGGGGCCCACCATGACCTCGATCCCCATCTGGCCAAGCGCGTCCGCCGCCCCGGACTTGGACGACAGGTTGCGGTTGCCGTGCTTGGCCACCACCACCCCCGCGCCCGCCACGACGAAGGCCGTCGCGGTGGAGATGTTGAGCGTGCCCTTGCCGTCCCCGCCGGTGCCGACGATGTCGATCGCGCCCGCGGGGGCGCGGACCGGCAGGCACTTGGCCCGCATCACGCCCGAGGCGGCGGCGTATTCATCCACCGTCTCGCCCCGCGTGCGCATGGCCATCAGCAGCCCGCCGATCTGCGCCGGGGTCGCCTGGCCTTCGAACAGGATGTCAAAGGCGGTCTCGGCCTCGGCGCGGGTCAGGGGGCGTTCTGCCGCCGCGGCGATCATCGGTTTCAGCGCGTCGCTCATCTTTGGTCCCTTTCCGCGCTGTCGCGTCGCTGGCCACTGGAACGGGGCCTCTCTTGTGGTAACATGTCGCCGGGATACAGCCCTTGGGGCTTCCGGCTTGTCGCTGGCCCGGATCGGGCCTAGATGAGCCACGCGCGCCGCCAGCGTCAAGGGGCGGGGCAGGCAAAAGACGGGTCTGATGGCACGTCGGGACAAGGGCAGAAGACCGGGTTCGAACCCGGCGGACAGGAGAGCGGCACCTTGCTACGCGGTATCATCCTTGGGGCGGCCTACGGCCTTGTTCTGGGCTCCACCGCGCTTGCCGTCCTGTCGCTGAGCACCGCCCTTCCCCCCGGACCGCCGCCCGAACTGGGTACGGCGGAGGTACCCGAGAGCTATGGCCCCGCCGATCCGGACGGTGCCGCCGGTCTGCCGGATAGGCTTCCCCTGTCGCAGCCCGCGCCTGAACGCGCCGGGGTGCAGGGCGACGCGGTGCGTGGCGATGCGCCGGGAGCCGACGGTCTGGCCGCCCTGACGCCCGAGACGCGCGACACCGCCGCCGCCCCGTCCCCAGATGCCGCCGCCGGGCAGCCCGAAGCCCCGGACGCGGAGCCCCTGGCGGATATGCCGGAGGTCGCCCCGGTCGCGCCCGTGTTGCCGAGCCCGCTGGCGCGCGCGCCCGGAGAGCCGCTCCCCGAACCCGCCCCGGAGATTGCGACGGAGCCGGCCCTGCCGCCCCGCGCCGCACCGGGAGAGGAGGTCACCGGCTTCCCGACCGGCGACCTGACGGAGGCGGCGGATGCACCGGAACCGGTGCGCGACGCGTCCGGTGCTGCGGGCGGGGACACGGATGTGGCGGAGGGTGCGGTTCCCGGTGCGGCGGCTGTGCCTGACGAGGACGGTCTGGCGGATGCGGGCGGCGTTGCGCCGGGTGTTTCCGTGTCCGAGGGGAGCGACAGCGCTGTGGATCCTGAGGCGGACGTCGCCGCGCAGGGGACCTCTGCGTCCGATGCGACATCCGGCACTGTCGCGTCCGGGGCGAGCATGCCCGAAAAAAGCGCGACAGGGACGGTCGTTACAGAAAATGCCGCGCCGGAAAGGTCCGGGGCGGAAGCGACTGCGCCCGAACCATCAACCGCCGAGACCACGGCAACGGACTCCGTTGCACCTGAAGCTGAGGCGCCCGAGAGCGACACCATCGTAGCGGAGGCTCCCGCACCCGAAATCGCGACGCCGACCCCTTCCGACCCCCTGCGCCCCCGCACCTCGGCCCTGCCGCGCGCCGATGAGACGGGGGACGCCGCCCCGCGCGCGCTACCCGGTCAGCCTGCCGCACGGCTCACCGAGACCGCGCCCGACACCGCATCCGACACCGCAGAGGCCGGGCCGCCCGCGGACCCCGCCGCGGACCCGGAGGTCGAGGACACACGGCCCCCGATCGACCGCTTTGCCGCGCCATTCGAGAACCCGGAGGGGCAGCCCCTGCTGTCCATCGTGCTGATCGACGACGGCACGGGCGGGGCGGAACTGCCGGATCGCTTCCCCTATCCGATTTCCATCGCCATTCCCGCCGCCCGGCCCGATGCGGCAGAGGCCATGGCCCGCGCCCGTGCCGCCGGTTTCGAGGTGCTGGCGCTGGCCGACCTGCCGCGCGGGGCCACGCCGCAGGACCTTGAGACCAGCGCCGCCGCCTGGTTCGCCGCGCTGCCCGAGGCGGTTGCGGTGATGGAGCCGCCGGAGCGCCCGCTGCAGTCCGGCCGCGCGCTTGGCGAACAGCTGGCCGCCGTTCTCGCCGAAACCGGCCACGGCCTGCTGCTGTATCCCGAGGGGCTGGATACCGCGCGCAAACTGGCCGAGCGCCGCGGCGTGCCCGCCGCCACCGTCTTCCGCGATCTCGACGCGGAGGGGCAGGGAGAGTCGGTCATCCGCCGGTTCCTCGACAACTCCGCCTTCCGCGCGGGGCAGGAGGGGGCGGTGATCCTCGTCGCCCGCCTGCGCCCCGAGACCCTGCAGGCGCTGCTGGTCTGGGGGCTTGCGGATCGTGCGGGCCGGGTGGCCCTGGCCCCCGTGTCCCATGCGCTGAAGGCCGAGTAGGGGCCGGCTCTGGCGGGCCGGTGCCTCCGGCGGGGATATTTCCGGCAAGATGAAAGCGGTGGCATTTCCGGGCGGCATTGCGGGGCCGGGCGCGGCGGGCTAGACCTTGCACATTGATCGCGGCCATGGGGGGAGACATGAGCGGACAGCCGGTTCTGGGATTCATCGGTCTGGGCGTCATGGGCGAGCCCATATGCCGGAACATGATGGTGAAATCGGGCGCGCCGATGCTGGTGTCGGACCTGAGCGCCGCCCCCGTCGCCCGCCTGACTGCCCTTAGTGCGGAGCAGGCCGCGCCGGAGGAGATCGCGGCGCGGGCCGACATGATCTTCCTGTCCCTTCCCGGCGGTCCGCAGGTGGAGGCGGTGGCCGGGACGCTGATCCCGATGCTGCGGGCGGGGCAGGTGCTGGTGGACATGTCGACCGCTCCGGTCGGCCTGACCCGGGACCTCGCCGCCCGTGCCGAAGCCGCCGGGGCCCGGTATGCGGACGCACCGGTCGCGCGCACCCGCGCCGCCGCCGAGGCCGGGACGCTGGCGATCATGGTCGGAGCGGAGGAGGAGACGTTTTCGCAGGTGGAGCCGGTGCTGTCCCATGCCGGGGATACCATCCTGCACTGCGGGCCTGTCGGTTGCGGGCAGGTGGCGAAGATCCTCAACAACATGGTGCTGTTCCAGAACGTCGTCGCCATGTCCGAGGCGCTTGCGCTCGGCACCGCGGCGGGCATGGACGGCGGGCGGCTGTTCGACATCATCTCGCAGGGCTCGGGGGACAGCTTTGCCCTGCGCAACCACGGCATGAAGGCGATGATCCCGGATACCTTTCCGAAGCAGGCCTTCCCGACGGATTACGCGCTGAAGGACGTGTCATACGCGCTGGAACTGGCGCGGGATGCCGGTCTGGCCGCGCCCGGGGCGGAACTGGCCGAGGCGCGCATGAGGATGGCTAAGGCGGCGGGGTTCGCGGAAGAGTACTTCCCGGTGCTGGCACGGCTGGCGGGGAAGCCGACGGAGTAGGGGGCGTTCCGGGAGAAGCGGTCATCCTCCGGCTCGACCGGAGGATCTCATGCCGACGCGATCCCCGGGTCCAGTCCGGGGAAGACGGTTTCCCGGGTGTGACGGGTGCGGTCCTGACAGCCCCCGCACCATCTGCCCCGGCGCATACCCGGTTCCACCAGATTTAGCCCTTTCCCCCATCCCGCATCCATGCAATAGGGAAGCGCCAAGTGATCCCATCCAAGGAGATGTCCCATGGAGATTCGCGAGGCCCTGACCTTCGATGACGTCCTGCTTGTTCCCGCAGCTTCCTCGGTGCTGCCCTCGACGGCGGACACGCGTACGAAGGTGACGAAGTCGATCTCCCTGAACATTCCGCTGCTGTCTTCGGCCATGGATACGGTAACGGAGGCTCGCATGGCGATCTGCATGGCGCAGGCGGGGGGCATGGGGGTCATCCATCGCAATCTCGACATCCAGCAGCAGAGCGACGAGGTCCGCCGGGTCAAGCGCTTTGAGAGCGGTATCGTCTACAAGCCGATCACCCTGAGCCCCGACCAGACGCTGGCCGACGCGAAGGAGATGATCGGGCGCTACAACATCTCGGGCTTTCCGGTGGTGGACGGCGGGGGGCGGGTTGTCGGCATCCTGACCAACCGCGACATGCGCTTTGCCAGCGACGACCGCACGCCGGTCAGCGCGATGATGACGTCGAAGGACCTCGCCATCCTCACCGAACCCGCCGACCGGGACGAGGCGATTTCGCTGATGAAGGCGCGCCGGATCGAGAAGCTGCTCATCACCGACAAGGCGGGCAAGCTGACCGGGCTGCTGACGCTGAAGGACAGCCAGCAGGCCGTGCTGAACCCGACCGCCTGCAAGGACCAGCTGGGCCGGCTGCGCGTCGCCGCCGCCACCACCGTGGGCGATGCGGGGTTCGAGAGGTCGGAGGCGCTGGTGGATGCGGGCTGCGACCTGATCGTGATCGACACCGCCCATGGCCATTCCGAGGGCGTCGCGAAGGCGGTCGAGCGGGTCAAGATGCTGTCGAACGAGGTGCAGGTCGTAGCCGGGAACGTCGCCACCGGAGAGGCCACGCGCGCCCTGATCGGCGCCGGGGCGGATGCGATCAAGGTCGGGATCGGCCCCGGGTCGATCTGCACCACGCGCATGGTGGCCGGTGTCGGCGTGCCACAGCTGACGGCAATCATGGACTGCGCCGGGGCCGCCGGGGACGTGCCGGTGATCGCGGACGGGGGCATCAAGTTCTCGGGCGATTTCGCCAAGGCGATTGCGGCGGGCGCCTCGGTCGCCATGGTCGGGTCGATGATCGCCGGAACGGACGAGAGCCCGGGCGAGGTCATTCTCTACCAGGGCCGGTCGTTCAAGTCGTATCGCGGCATGGGGTCGCTTGGCGCAATGGCGCGGGGGTCGGCGGACCGGTATTTCCAGAAGGACGCGGCCTCGGACAAGCTGGTGCCGGAGGGAATCGAGGGCCAGGTGCCCTACAAGGGATCCGCCGCGACAGTGGTGCATCAGCTGGTCGGAGGCCTGCGCGCCGCCATGGGGTATACCGGCTGCGCCACGGTGGAACAGATGCGCAAGGGCTGCCAGTTCGTGAAGATCACCAACGCCGGGCTGGCGGAAAGCCACGTGCACGACGTTCAGATCACGCGGGAGAGCCCGAACTACCGGATCGGGTAAGCCGCCTTACCGGCAATGGCGTCGGGGGCCGTGATGACCGGGTTGGTCTGAGCGGACCGACGTCCGGCCGTGTCGCCCGTCCGGGGCCAACCTGACGGGGATCGTGCCGCACACGCCGGAATCCGGCGATCGAACGTCACCCTGAGAGGGCCGGGCCGCGGCCGCCGCGTCGGGGTTGCGGGAAACCGGGCGGCGTGTCAGCTTGGAACGCGGGCAATCAACGCAGGGCTGAACCTTGACGAAGAAACCGTTGAAGAACCGGTCGGAACTGATCTGCTCCGCACTTCGGTCCGCCATTCTGGAGCGGGCCCTGCTGCCGGGCATGAAACTTCCGGAGGATTCCCTTGGCGAACGGTTCGGGGCAAGCCGCACGATCGTCAGGCAGGCGCTGGAGCGTCTGGCTGCGGAAGGTCTGGTGGAGCTGCGGCACAACCGCGGCGCGGCCGTCGCCTCGCCCAGTCTGGACGAGGCACGGGACCTGTTCGAGCTGCGGGTCCAGATCGAGGATATGGTGATCGCCCGTCTCGCCGCCGGTCTGACCGCGGAACAGGCGCAGGAGCTTGAAGACCATATCAGGCGGGAGGAAGAGGCGCAGGCGGGGCCCGAGACGATCTCGATCCGTCTGGCAACCGAATTCCACATCCTGATGGCGGAGCTGACGGGGAGCCCGGTGCTCGTCCGCTACGTCAACGAAATCGCCTACCGCTGCGGCCTGACCCTGTCGCAGTTCTCGCGGCCGCATTCGACGGCCTGCGGCATTCAGGAACACCGTGAAATCCTGAGCGTGCTGCGGTCCGGGGACGTGACCCGCGCAAAGCAGATCGCGCGGGACCATCTTGAGTCCGTGTCCTCGCGCGCGCAGTTCCGGGATGCCGAGGCCGGGACGTTTTCCTACCTCGACGCGCTGGAACCCTACGCCAGCCAGGTCCGCGAGGCATCCTGAGACGGGCGGCTCAGGCCTCGATCCCGCGTGCGGTCAGGATACGTTCGGCGCTGTCGTTCCAGACGTCCATTTTCACGATCCTGCCGTCCCTGACGACGAACCGGTCAACATAGCGGTTGCCTTCGAACGGTGTCCCGTCCGGCCAGGCGCCGTAAAGATAGCCGGTGGAATAGACCACCGTCCCCTCGTCCCCCTGCGCCACGTCGAACTGACGCATATCCTTCTTGACCCATGCGTAGCGGCCCGCGTTGAATCCGGCGGGGCCGGAGGGGTGATGGTACACGCGGCCTCCGGTGAAGGTGATTGTGACCTCGTCGGCCATGTAGGTCGCCGCGCGCTCCGGGTCGGGTACCATCGAAGCTTCGAGGTAGTCGCGAACGATCCGGGCCTCTTCGGGCAGGGTGTGCCCGTCGGTTTCCGTGGCGGTCATGGCGGGTCCTTTCGTGGTGAACATGATTCGTATGTCGCATTTCGCGGCGGTCCGGCCCAGTTGCATGCAAACACTTCATACAAAAAATGCATGCAATCCGATGAAACCTTGTGCAGCAGGGTGATTTATCGGGGTCCGGAGGCGTTCCCGGACATCGGACTCTTTGACAGGCGGGGTCCGCTCCCGCGCCATGGGGGTGTCAATAACGTCCCAAACCGGAGAAACCGACAATGCCCCGCCGACTTCCCCTGACACGACGCACCCTGCTTGCCGGCGCCACCGCGCTCGGGCTTGCCACCGCATTTCCCGCCACCGCACAGGACGGTCCGATCAAGATCGGCCTTGTGGCCGCGCTGTCCGGCCAGTCGGCCAAGTCCGGCGAGGCCATCACCCGCGGCATCACCCTGGCCATGGACAAGATCAACGCCGAGGGCGGCGTGATGGGCCGGCAGCTGGAGCTTGTCAGCCGTGACGACGAAAGCAACCCCGGCAAGGGTCTGGTCGCCGCGCGTGAACTGGTGCAGCGCGAAGGCGTCGCCGCCCTGATCGGCGGTCTCGACACGCCGGTGTCGCTGGCCATCGTGCCCTTCGCGAACGAGGCCAAGGTGCCGTTCATGGGGCCCTGGGCCGCCGGCACTCCGATCACCATGAACGGGGCGGAAGAGAACTATGTCTTCCGCGTCTCGGCCGTGGACGAGATCGTGGACGAGGCTATCACCGAATACCTCGTCTCCAAGTACGGCGCAAAGAAGCCGGGCATGATCCTCATCAACAACCCCTGGGGCGAATCCAACGAGAAGGGCCTGATGAAGGCGCTGGAAAAGCGCGGCATGGAACATGCGGGCATCGAGAAGTTCGAAAACAACGACGTCGACGTCGTCCCGCAGCTGACCCGCCTGAAGGAGAACGGCGCCGACGGGCTGTTCCTTGTCGCCAACGTCGCGCCCTCCGCGCAGGTGGTGAAATCGCTCGACAAGATGGGCTGGGACGTGCCGGTCGCGTCGCACTGGGGCCCGGCGGGCGGGCGCTTTACCGAACTGGCCGGAGACAGCGGCGAGAAGGTGCACTTCATCCAGACCTTCCTGTTCGACAGCGCCGAGCACCCGCTCTACATGAAGCTGACCGAGAAGTTCCCGGAGGTGGAGAGCCTCGCCGACGTGACGCCGGCCACGGGCATCGGCAACGCCTATGACGCGACGCTGCTGCTGGCGGCCGCGATCGAGGCCGCCGGGTCGACCGAGGGGCCGGCCATCCGGGAGGCGATGTACACCATCACCGGCGTCGAGGGGGTCATCAAGACCTACGACACCCCGTTCACGCCCGAGAATCACGATGCGCTTGGCCCGAACGACTACATCATGTCCCAGTTCGTGAAGGGCGAGATCATCCCGATCGCCGACTGATACCCCCGGCCTCCTGCCCGACGGGCGGGGGGCCTTTCCCGACCGCACGCCCCAGAAGAACGACGGAGCCGAAATGACCCTCCTTGTCACCGCCCTCGTGACCGGCCTCGGCCTTGGTGCGATGTACGGGCTGATCGCCCTCGGCTTCCAGATCACCTATTCCGTCTGCTCCCGGGTGAACTTCGCGCAGGGCTCCATTGTCATGCTGGGCGCGGTGCTGGGCTATGTGCTGACGCAGCGTGCGGGCCTGCCGGTGATCGTGGCCTATCCGCTGGCGCTGGCGGGCTGCGCGCTCATGGGCATGCTGGTCGAACTGCTTCTGGTCCGCCCCTTCGCGAACCGCGGGTCGGAGGCCTGGCTGATGGCCACCGTCGCCGGGGGCATCCTGCTGGACAACGCGGTTCTCTTCACCTTCGGGAACGAACCGCGCAGCCTGCCGTCGCCGCTGGTCGGCCAGACCTGGCAGATCCTTGGCACCGGCGTCTATCCGCAGCAGCTGCTGATACCCGTGGTGGCCGTGGGCCTTGCCGTGGCGCTGCATGTGCTTTTCCGCAAGACGCGTCAGGGCAGGGCGCTTCTCGCCGTGGTGCAGAACCCCGAGGCGGCGCGGCTCATGGGGATCAACACCACGGCGATGATCTCCGGCTCCTTCGCCCTGTCGGCGGTGCTGGCGGGGGTCGCGGGCCTGCTGATCGCGCCGCTTTTCTCGGTGCATTCCGACATGGGTACGCTCTTCGGCATAAAGGCCTTCGCGGTGGCGATCCTGGGCGGCATGACTTCTGCCTCGGGCGTGATGCTTGCCGGGTTCATCTACGGGCTGGTGGAGGCGCTGGTGACCACCTACCTCGGCTCCTCCTACACCTATATCGCGGTCTTTGCCCTGTTGATCGTGGTCCTCGCGGCCAAGCCGAACGGCCTGTTCGGCCGGGCCGCGCTCCGGAAGGTCTGAACCGATGCGACTTACCGAAGCCCGCCTCCTCGACCTGACGATCATCCTTGTTGCGGCGGTCGCGCTTGCCGCGCTCGGCCTGCTCAACGGCTACATGCAGTTCGTCTTCGGCCTTGTCGCGGTCTGGACCATCCTCTGCACCGGCCTCAATGTCTACTACGGCCTGACCGGTCTCGTCTCACTCGGCCAGGTCGGGTTCTTCGCGGCTGGCGCCTATGCCCATGCGATCCTGATCCAGTCGGGGGTCAGCTTCTGGCTGGCGCTTCCGGCCGGAGCTGTCGTGGCTGCGCTGATCGGCTGCGTGCTGGCCATCCCGGCGGTGCGCATGGGCGGTCCGTTCCTTGCGATGGTGACGATTGCCTTTGCCTTCATCATCGAACACCTCGCTATCGAATGGAGGACGCTGACCGGCGGGCAGAACGGCCTTTTCGGTTTCACGCAGCCGCGCCTGTTGGGCCATGGCTTCACCGAACCCAACCTCGTGAGCCTGTCGATCATTCTCGCCGCCGCAGGGCTTCTGGCCTACCGCCGGCTGGCCGTCAGTGGCTGGGGCATCGCCATGGCGGCGCTGAGGGATCAGGAGATCTCGGCCGGGTCGCTTGGCTATGACCCGATCCGCACGAAACTCGCCGCCTTTGCCATTGCGGCGGGCGCGGCGGGTCTGGCGGGCGGTCTCTTCGCGCAGCTCATGCAGTTCATCGCCCCGTCGAACTTCGTGCTGTCGCAGTCGATCCTCTTCCTCTTCGCGGTAATCCTCGGCGGGGCGGGGACGGTGCTGGGACCGCTCGTCGGCGCGGCGGTCGCGGTCATGCTTCCGGAGTTCCTGTCGGGCCTTGCCGAATACCGTCTGCTGTTCTTCGGAGCCCTTCTCGTCGCCGTCCTGCTGATCGCCCCGCGCGGGATTGTCGGCACGGTCGCGGCGGTCCTGCCGCGCAGGGCAGGGGATGTGACCCCCGCCGACCCGGCCGACGTCATGGCGTTCATCACCCCGGCAGAGCGTCAGACGCTGACGGTCACCGACCTCGGCATCACCTTCGGCGGCGTCCGGGCGGTCAACGGCGCGACGTTCGAGGCAAGGCCGGGCGATGTTACCGCCGTGATCGGTCCCAATGGCGCGGGCAAGACCACGCTGCTGAACATGGTGTCGGGCTTCTACCGTCCGGGCGCGGGGCGGATCGAGACAGCGGGCCGGGACATTGCAGGCTGGAGCATGCATGCGACGGCCCGTATCGGCATCGCCCGCACCTATCAGGCCACCCGTCTGTTCGGCGCCCTGACGGCGGAGGAGAACGTCATCGCGGGCTTCCCGCGCGGCACCTTCGGCGGCATCTTCACCGCCCTCGGCACACCGGAACGCCGGTCCATGGCGCGGGGGCTTCTGGCGCTTGTCGGCTATCGCGGGGAACCGGGTGCCCGCGCATCGGACCTGCCCCATGTCGACCGCCGCCTGATCGAGATCGCGCGTGCGCTGGCCATGCGACCGGGCGTTCTTCTGCTGGACGAACCCGCCGCGGGGCTGATGCAGGGGGACAAACGCGCGCTGGCCGATCTTCTGCGGAGACTGGCGGACACCGGCATCGCCGTCGTGCTGGTCGAACATGACATGGAACTGGTCATGGGCATATCGGACCGCATCCTCGCGCTGGATGCGGGCGAACCGATCGCCTTCGACACGCCCGCAGTCATCCGCAGCGACGCCCGCGTGATCGCCGCCTATCTGGGCGAGGGCACGCTCAGCGTGCCGGGCCGGACGCTGGCCCATGAACCGGGGGCCATCGACCGGCTTGTCACGCGCAACCTCTGCGCGGGATACGGCGCGGCGGATGTGCTGCAATCGGTCAGCCTGAACGTCCGGCAGGGAGAGATGGTCGCGCTGCTCGGGGCCAATGGCGCGGGCAAGTCGACATTCCTGCGGACGGTGGCCGGGCTGATGGCCCCGACCTCGGGTCAGATCGTGATGGACAACGCCGACATCCACGGCCTTCCGCCGTATCAGATCGTCGACCGTGGCCTCGTCCTCGTTCCCGAGGGGCGGCAGGTCTTCCCCGAACTGACCGTTGCCCAGAACATCGAACTTGGCGCCTATCGCCGCAGGACGCGCCCCGATCCGGCGGAGCTTGAAGCGCTGCTGACCCGCTTCCCGCGCCTGCGCGACCGGCTCCACCATCCGGCGGGGCTGCTGTCGGGCGGAGAGCAGCAGATGATGGCCGTCGCCCGCGGGCTGATGTCGCAGCCGCGCCTGCTGCTGCTGGATGAGCCGTCTCTCGGCCTCGCCCCCGCGATGATCGAGGAGCTTTACGCCATCCTCGCCGAACTGCGCGACGACGGCATCACCATCCTGCTGGTCGACCAGATGGCCTCCCTTGCCCTCGCCGCGTCCGACCGGGGCTACATCCTCGAGCAGGGCCGCATCGTCGCCGAGGGCAGCGCCGCGGCGCTACTGGCCGATGACGCGCTGATCTCGGCCTATCTCGGCGGCGGAGAGAGCAGGGCGGAGGCGGCCCAGTGACGCTGGACCTCGTCATTCGGAACGCCCGCCTCGCGGACGGCGCGTCCCCCGTCGACATCGGCATCGCAAGCGGCCGCATCGCGGCCATCGCCGCAGACATCAGCACGGATGCGCGGGTGCTGGACGCAGCTGGCGACCGCCTGATCCGGGGCTTTGCCGACAGCCACCTGCATCTCGACAAGGCATGCCTGCTGGACCGGACCTCCAACCCCTCCGGCACGCTGAAGGGTGCGATAGCGGCCGTGAGCGCCGCCAAGCGCGACTTCACGACAGAGGATATCTATGCCCGCGGCGCCCGCGTGCTTGAAAAGGCGATCTGTCAGGGGACCAACCTCGTCCGCGCGCAGACCGAGATCGATCCGGTGATCGGCCTCGCCGGGTTCGACGCTGTACGCCAGCTCAAGGCCGACTACGCCTGGGCGCTGGACCTGCAGATCTGCGTCTTCCCGCAGGAGGGGCTGCTGAACCTTCCCGGCACCGAAGAGCTGCTGCGCCGGGCGCTCGATCAGGGGGCGGACCTTCTGGGCGGCTGCCCTTACACGGACACCGATCCGAACGGCCAAATCGCGCGCCTGTTCGACATGGCGCGGGAGTATGACGTCGATCTCGACTTCCATCTCGACTTCGACCTCGACACCGGCTGGCGTCATCTGGACGAGGTGGCGCGCCAGACCATCGCGCATGGCATGCAGGGCAGGGTCGCGGTCGGGCATGTGACCAAGCTTTCGATGCTGCCGCGACCCGCGCTGGAGCAGACCATCGCCCTGATGCGAGACGCCGGGATTGCCCTGACCGTTCTGCCCGCCACCGACCTCTTCATGATGGGCCGCGAACATACCGAGGCGATCCCGCGCGGCGTTGCCCCGGCGCACAGGTTCCACGCGGCAGGGGTGTGCTGCACGGTCGCGACCAACAACGTGCTGAACCCCTTCACGCCCTATGGCGACTGTTCTCTGCCGCGCATCGCGAACCTGTATGCGAATATTTCCCAGATTGGGGACCGCGCGGGGTTGAGCGCCTGTTTTGACATGATCACCACCGCGCCGAACCGCCTGCTGGGCCGGGATGACCGGATCGCAGAAGGGGACACCGCCGATCTCGTCCTACTGTCCTGCGGCGACGCGGTCGCGGCGGTGTCCGAAATCACGCGGCCTCTCTGGGGGATGAAGGCGGGGCGGCTGACCTTCGACGCGCCCCGGCCGGCGCTTCTGCGGCCTGCGCCGCTGCCGGCATGCTGACCTTTGAAGGGTTCCGGAACATGCCATGCGAGGCTTGTGAGCCTGGCGTGAAAACCGGCGGGAACGGGCGCGAATCTGTCACCGGAAACCGCGAGAAAGAACAAGGACACGGACTGATGCACCTCTGCCCCATGACAGCCGGGACCTGTCCCCCGAACCCCGGCCAATCCTGCGCCCGGATCGCCACCACTGGCGCGCGTGCTCCCGGACTGCATCGGGAGACCGCATGACGACCGTCAGCTTCGATTTCGACAGCCTGACCCCGAAGGAACGCTACAAGCTCCTGATCGGAACCGTGATCCCGCGCCCTGTCGCGCTGGTCACGACCCGGTCGCCTTCGGGACAGGCCAATGCCGGGGCGTTCAGCTTTTTCAACGTCCTGACCCATGATCCCGCGATCCTCGCGCTCGGGGTCGAGTACAAGCCGGATGGCACGCCCAAGGACACCGCCCGCAACATCCTCGATACCGGAGAGTTCACGGTCCACATCGCCGACTACGCGCTGGTCGACCAGATGGAAATCTGCTCGATCAAGTTCGCGCCCGAAGTGGACGAGCTGGAACTCGCGGGGCTGGAGACTGCCGCCGGCGAAACAGTGCGGAGCCCGCGCATCCTGGCCGCCCCGGCGGCGCTGGAATGCACCCTGCTCCAGTCGATCCCGGTCAGTCCGGCGCGGGTGATCGTGCTGGGGCAGGTGAAGAAGATGTTTCTGCGCGAAAGCCTGCTCGACCCCGCGACGATGTACATCGATCAGGAGGCTTTCGACGCGATCGGTCGCCTGGGCGGGTATCTGTATGCCCGGCAGGGGGATCAGTTCGAACGGGTGACGCCTACGCCGGAGGCATTCTTCACGACGACCGGGTGAAGGCGGCGAAGCAGGGGGTCTTGGCAGCGCTTCGAACCATAAGCAGGACACCACTCCACGCCGGAACCGTTGACCTACCGGAGGGGCGGATCCGCCTGATCGGAGACCGCTGCATCCAGCGCGGCGAGCCGTTGCGGGACCGTGGTTGCCAGCGCCTCTCCGACCAGCCGGGCGGCGCGGGGCATCATCCGGCGCGCATCCACCACCACGCTGATCGACTGTGGCCGCAGCCGCTTGTCGGTGAGGGGCACGAAGCTCAGCACGCCGGTTTCGAGTTCCGCCAGCATGTCGAGCCGTGAGGACAGGGCCATCAGCCGCCCCTGCGCAAGGATCTGCTTGAGCAGTTGCAGCGAATTCGTCACCAGCGCCGGTTCGACCGGGTCGAACAGCCAGCCATAGCGCTGGTCGAGGTATTCGCGTGAGGGCAGGACCCGGCTCTGCGCCGCGATCGGGTGCTGCGCGGCCTCGGTCAGCGCCACGCCCTCCCGCCCCCAGAGCGGATGCCCGCGCCCGACCACGCATCCGAACGGCAGGGGGGAGGACCAGAGCACGTGGCGGTTCCGGTCGTTCGGCAGGTTGAAGGCAATGGCCAGGTCGATACTGCCGTTGTCCAGTTCGCGCCCCGCCTCGCGCGGGGTCATGATGTCGATGGACAGGTTGATGCGGGGATAGCGCAGGGCGAAATCGTCGACCAGAGCGGGCAGGATCGTGTTGGCCATGCTGTCCATCGCGGCGAGACGCACGGTGCCGTGCTGCTCTCCGCGCATGTTGCGCAGTTCAGTTTCCAGCCGGTCTTCGTCCGCCCGCCAGCGCCGTGCCATCTGCAGCGCGGTCTCCCCCGCGGCCGTCAGCCGCATCCCCCGCGCGTGGCGCTCGAACAGCGGCGTCTGGCAGCTGTCCTCCAGCGCGATGATCTGCCGGTCGATGGCCGAGGCGGCGATGCCAAGACTGCGCGAAGCCGCCTGGATGGAGCCGGTGCGCGCGACGGCCTCAAGGTACTGGAGCGGGCGGGGAAGGATGTGGAGCGCCATTCGGGTTGCCCTCAGCATTGCCATTTTGCGTATGCAGCGTGACCCATTTTGAAATATTTGGCAACGCAATGCGGCGCTACGGTCAGGGGAAACCCAAGGAGGCGACTCGGTGCCCGTTTCGGCAGACAACCCATTTTCGATCGCGACCCTGAACCGTGCGGCGGCGCCGGAAGCGCTTGATATGATGGATCGCATCGTCGAACGCTCCGACTGGCTTGCGGCCCGGGCGGTCACCGCGCGCCCCTTCGCCGACGCCGCCGCACTGGCCGGTTGGCTGGAAGAGCAGGTCACAGGCCTGCCGCGTCAGGATGCGATCCTTCTGCTGCAGGCGCATCCCGAACTGGCCCCCGCCGCACCCGCCGAGATGACCGAGGCTTCGCAGAGCGAGCAGGGCCGTATGCGCCTTCTCGATCCCGCGCCCGCCCTGGCGGACGCGCTGGCCGCGCTGAACGCCGAATACCGCGACAAGCACGGTTTCCCCTTTGTCATCGCCCTGCACGCGCAGCCGGACATGGAGGCGGTTCTTGCCCAATTCCGGGGCAGGTTGGCCGCGGCGACCGCAGAAGAGCTGCCCCGGTCGCTGCGCGAAGTTGTGTCGGTGATGAAAGCGCGCTTGGCTCGTCTGACCGGGGACACATCCGTCATGCAGGGGAGGGCAGAAGCGGCCGGCGCCCCTGCCACCATGACCGGAGACACCCGCCCATGAGAGACCTCCTCCTCAGGCTCCGCCGATCCGAAGACGCCGCCCGCCCGCCCCATGCCTGGCTGGGCGCGCTTGGCGGCGCGGCGCTGCTGATCCTTGCCGTCATCTTCATCGTCGGGGGCTATGAGCTCGGCTTCGGCTCCACCCGCCGTCTCGGCACCGGGGCTTTCCCGGTCATCACCGGCTTTGCGCTGGCCGTGCTGTCGCTGGCCGTCATTGCCGGGGACCTTGCCGACAAGACGGACCTCGAGAAACCCGACTGGATCAGCTTTGCCGCGATAGGCGGGGCGCTGGTGGTCTTTGCCCTGACCGTGGGACGTATCGGGCTGGTGCCCGGCGTGTTCCTGACCACGATCACCGCCAGCCTGCCCGACCCGGCACTGAAATTTCCCGGCAAGGTGCTTCTGGGCGCCATCGTCGCCTTGGGGTGCTGGGGCCTGTTCATCGAGGTCATCAACCTTCCCTTCAAACCGTTCATGGGGCTCTGAGAGATGGATATCATCACCGGTTTCAGCCAGGGCCTGATGGTCGCGATGCAGCCCGAGAACCTGCTCTACTGCTTTGTCGGGGTCTTCCTCGGCACCTTTATCGGGGTCCTGCCGGGCATCGGGTCCATGGCCGCCATTTCGATGCTGCTGCCGCTGACCTTCTACCTCGACCCGACGGCGGCCATCGTCATGATCGCAGGCGTCTACTACGGCGCGGAATACGGCGGGTCGATCGCGTCGATCCTGATGAACATCCCCGGCACGCCGTCCTCGTCCATCACCTGCATCGACGGCTATCCCATGGCGCGCGAGGGCAGGGCGGGCATTGCGCTCTTCACCTCGGCCATCGCGTCCTTCGGGGGCGGGATCATCGGTATGGTGGTCATGGCGGTGCTGGCCCCGGCGCTGGCGACGCTGGCGCTGAATTTCGGTCCGACGGAATATTTTGCCGTCATCCTCCTCGGGCTGGTCGCCGCGTCGGCCGTGTCCAACGGCTCGCCGGTCAAGGGCGTCGCCATGGTCGCGGCGGGTCTGATGCTGGGCACCGTCGGTGTCGACATCACGACGGGGGCGGAACGCTTCACCATGGGCATTCCCGAGATGCGCGATGGCGTTCATCTGGTCATCGTCGCCATGGGTCTTTTCGGGGTCGGAGAGCTGATCACCTCCATCCGCGCCAATGCCACCGGGGCGCATCAGAACGACATCGACTACAAGAAGTTCTATCCGACACGCGCCGAGTGGAAATCCATGTTCGGCCCGATCTGGCGCGGTGCGGGCATCGGCAGCTTCTTCGGCGCCCTTCCGGGCACCGGCCAGACCGTTGCCTCTGCCGTGGCCTATGCGGTCGAAAAGAAGGTCAGCCCGAACCGGGCGAACTTCGGCAAGGGCGCGGTCGAGGGCGTCGCGGTACCTGAATCCGCCAACAACTCCGCCACCCAGACAGCCTTTATCCCGACGCTGACGCTTGGCGTGCCCGGCTCCGCCTCCATGGCGCTCGTGATCGGGGCGCTGATGATGTACGGCATCGTGCCCGGCCCCCGCCTGCTGGTCGATCATGCGGATCTGTTCTGGGGCCTCGTCGCCAGCTTCCTGATCGGGAACATCCTGCTGCTGATCCTCAACATCCCGATGATCGGGCTCTGGGTGCGGCTGCTCAGGATCCCTTACAAGTACATGTACCCCACGATCATCGTGCTGATCTGCATGGGGGTCTATTCGCTCAACAACAACGTCTTCGACATCTGGCTGACGCTGGCCTTCGGCTGGGCCGGCTACCTGATGAAACTCTTCCGCTTCGAACCCGCGCCGTTCCTCATCGGCTTTGTCCTGGGGCCGATGATGGAGGAGCAGCTGCGCCGCGCCATGCTGCTGTCCCGCGGAGACCCCACGACCTTCCTGACCCGGCCGATCAGCGGAACCCTGATCGTCATCACCGTGCTGCTGCTGGCCTGGTCGATCCGGTCCGCGCTTAAAGCCCGCCGTCAGGGCCGCGCGATGCCCATGCTTTCCGACGAATAACCCCTTAACAAGAAGGAGCCCTTACCCGTGAAACACCTCGTTCCCCTGTCCGCCGCCGCCATTCTTCTGGCCACTACCGCCGCCATCGCCGAACCGGGCAAATGGACCGATGAGCCCGTGCGCATCGTCGTCACCTTCCCGCCGGGCGGGACATCCGACCTGATCGCGCGCATCCTGGCGCAGTATTTCGAAAGCGAGTACGGCCAGAAAGCCGTCGTCGACAACCGCCCCGGCGCGGGTGGCACCGTGGCTGCCGATTACGTCGCGCAGCAGGCTCCGGACGGCACGACGCTGATCCTTGGCAACAATGCGCCTTTCACCATCGCACCGACCCAGTTCGAAACGCTGCCCTACAAGCCGCTCGACGGATTCACGCACATCGCCTACCTCGGCGCTTCGACGCCCGCCTTGTTCGTGCAGCCGGACTCGGGCATCACCACGCTTGACGAGTATATCGAGAAGGTGAAGGGCGACGGGATCACCTACGGGTCCTCCGGCGTCGGGTCGATCACGCATATCCTCGGCAAGGCCGTGGACATCGAACTGGGGATCGAGCAGATCCACGTGCCCTACCAGGGATCGGCCCCCGCCATCCAGGATTTCCGCGCCGGCGTGCTCGAAGCCTACTACGACATGCTCGCCCAGAATCGCGACCTGATCACCGGGGGCGAGACGCTGCCGATCGCGCTCGCCGCGCCCGAACGCTCGCCCCTGTTCCCCGAAATCCCGACGTTCCGGGAACTGGGCCACGATATCGTGGTGGAGAACTGGACCGGCCTTTCCGGCCCGGCAGGCATGGATCCGGCCATGGTCCAGACGATCCACGACACGGTCGAGGCGATCATGGACATGCAGCCGGTCATCGACCAGCTGGCTCAGTGGGGCATCAGCCATACGGAGATGACGTCCGAGGAATTCACCACCTTCGTCGGCGGCACGATCGACACCTGGGCGCCGCTGATCAAGGCGGCCAACGTCAACGGCGGGTGATCGGGCGGGGCGGACGGCCGGGGGCGAACCCCGGCCGATCCGGCTCCTGACGGACCTGCCATCGCCGATACGCGCCGAGGGCCGAGCCGACCCGCAGGGTGGCGCAATCGCGCGGCTCCAGTGGGCCGGGCCGGCGCAGCCCGGCGGGCGGGGCAAATGGTCGATGCGCCAACATTTTCGGGAAAAACAGGACAGGTGAAGAAATCCTGTCGAGCAGAACAAGGCAACCGGACCATGACCGACCTCCTCCCCCTCCGCTTCATCCTGAACACCTTCTATTCCGGCCCGCAGGCGTGGTTCTTCCTCGCCGCCGACAACGGCCATTTCGCGGCCGAGGGGCTGGAGGTCACCTTCACCGAGGGCACCTCTCTCGCCCGTGCCGTCGACACGATGACAACCGGGGACTATGACGCGGGCTACGGCGACCTCAACGAACTGGTGCGCATGGTTGCCGAGGGGCGCGCCGATACGCCCGTCGCGGTCATGGCCATCCACAACCGCCCGCCCTACACCATCGCCGTCGACGCCGCCGGGCCGATCCGCAGCCCCGCCGATCTGCAGGGGAAGCATCTGATCTCTCACCCGCAGGATGCCGCGATGCTGCTGTTTCCGGAGTTCTGCCGCGCCACCGGTCTCGACCCTGAGAGCGTGAAGATCACCATATCGGACGCGCCGCACACAGAGATGGTCCCGCAGATGCTGGCGGGCGAATGGGATGGCATTTTCGGCTTCGTCAACACCGTCGCGGCGCAGGCGCTGGAGGCCGGGGTCGATGCGCCGAAGGCCCTTCGCCATATCACCTGGATCGACCACGCGCCCGCGTTTGGCGGTGGCGCTCTGATGGTCACGCGCGCGTTCCGCGACCGGCATCCGGAGGCTGTGGCCGGGCTCTGCCGGGCCGTCACCGCCGGGCTGAAGGACTGCGTGGCCGACATCGACGCCGCCATAGAGGCCGTCGCCCGCCGCAATCCCGCGCTGGACCGCGCCGCCAATCGCGCGCGCCTGGCCGGTACGCTCGCGCTTGAAATGGGGGACGCCGCCGCGCAGGGGGGGCTAGGCGACATCGACGACGCCCGGCTGGCCGAAATCGCCCGCCTGATCGTGGCCGCCAAGGGATACGCCCGCACGCCCGCGCCGGAAGAGATCTTCGACCGTCGCTTCCTGCCCCCCGTCGCCGACCGCGCCCGCATGCCAGCCAACGGAGCACCCACATGAAAATCGCCGTCTTCTTCGTGGGTGCCCTGCACGACACCGGTTTCAACGCCTGCGCACTTGAGGGGGCGGAGGCGGCCCGTGACCTGCCCGGAGCGGAGATCGAGATCGTGCATGGCACGCCCTTCGACCCCGCCGCCATGACCTCCGCCCTGACCGCCGCCGCCGACCGCAGCGATGCCGTCGTCTTCATCGGCGGGCAGGGCAACCGGGTCACGCCCGAGGTCGCCGCCCGCTTTCCCGACCGCGCCTTCGCCATCGTGCAGGGAGAGGTCACGGCCCCGAACATCGCGAGCTATGACGTGTTGCAGGAACACTCCGCCTTCCTCGCCGGGTGCCTGGCCGCGAAGGTGACGCGCACGGGCACGGTCGGGCACCTCTCCGGGCACCGGGTCACGCCGGGGCTGAAGGGCCGCGCCGCCTTTGCCGCCGGGGTGGCCCATACCGATCCCGCCGTGCGCCTTGTCACCGGCTTCTGCGGCACACAGGACGACGGCGCGGTGACGGAGGCCTGGGCGAGAGCCATCGCCGGGCAGGGGGCGGACGTGCTGTTCACCATGCTCAACGCTGCCCGCGATGGTGCCACCCATGCGTGCAGGGCCACCGGCATCCGGCAGATCGGCAATGTCGGCGACTGGACCCTTGCGGACCCGGAGGTCTACATCGCCTCTGCCGTGGCCCGGATCGACCTAGGCGTGCGGCGCGCGGTCACCGATCTTCTGGCCGGGCAGACACCGGCGGCGGTGGAGCACCTCGGTGTGGCGGAAGGAGCGGTCCAACTGGCGCTGGCCCCCGATGTCGATGCCGCCCTGGCGGGTGAGCTTGCCACCATTGCCGACCGGATCGCGTCAGGCGCGCTGCCCGTGCCGACCACCTACGACGGGCCTGAGTTGGAGCTTGCGTCCTGAACCGGCCTACCGGATCCCCGACCGCATGAAGCTGTCGATGATCTGCCGGTGCAGCACAAGATAAAGCAGCAGGATCGGCAGGGAGGCCAGCGTCGCCGCCGCCATCATCGCGCCCCACTGGTTGCCCTCCTGCGTCATGAACATCTGCAGTCCGATCTGGACAACGGTATCCTCGATCCGGCGGGTCAGCAGCAGCGGCCAGAAGTATTCGTTCCAGGCCGAGATGAAGGCCAGAACGCCAAGCGAGGCGAGCGGCGCGCGCAGGTTCGGCACCACGACCTCGCACAGGACGCGGAGATGCCCCGCGCCGTCCATCCGCGCCGCGTCGATCAGATCCTTGGGGAAGCTGCGCATCGCGTTGGTCAGCACCAGCACAGCGAAGGCCGCCGCCGCGTTCGGGATCACCAGCCCGGCGATGGTGTTCAGCATCCCCAACTTGGTCGCGAGCACGTAGTTCGGGATCATCGTCAGCTGGAACGGCACCAGCCAGCTGAGCGCGATCAGCCCCTGCGCGATCCCCGATCCCCGGAACCGCCACCGTGTCAGCGCATAGGCCGCGCAAAGCCCGGTCAGCACCTGCGCCAGCGCCGTGGCGGCGGCCATCGCGAAGGTGTTCCAGAGGATGCGGATCATCGGGATCGCGTCCAGCACATAGGCGTAGTTTTCCAGGCTGGGAGAGGCGGGCCAGAGCCGGGTCGAGAAGATCTCGTTCTCGGGCTTGAGCGATGTCACGACCATCCACCACACCGGGAAGACCGCGAGCAGCGAGAGCACGATCATCGGCGCGTGCACGACGAGGCGGCGGGTATCAGCCTTCATGGACGGCAAACCTTTTCATGAGCCGGAGGCAGAGCATCGCGATCACCCCGAAGCCGGCGAAGGTCAGCATCCCGGCGGTGGCGCTCCACCCGGCGGAGTAGGACTGGAAGCCGTAATCCCACATCAGGTAGAAGACGTTGGTGGTCGACTGCAGCGGCCCGCCCCCGGTCAGGGCGTTGATGTAGACAAAGCTCCACTGCGCACCGAACAGGATGGTCATCATCGTCAGCAGCAGGATGGTGGGCGACAGCAGCGGCAGGCGGATGTCGCGGATCACCTGCCAGCGGGATGCGCCGTCCATCCGCGCAGCCTCCACATAGCCCGGATCGATGGTGCCGTTTGCCGCCGACAGCAGCAGCGTGGCAAAGCCGATCAGCTTCCACCCGGTGATCCAGACCAGCGTCCAGAGCGCGATGGAGGGATCCTTCAGGAACCCGACCGGGGTAAGGCCAAGCACCTCGATCCCCGCGTTCACCAGCCCGTGGTCCTCGTTTAGCAACCAGCGCCAGAGTACGGCGGCGACGATCGGAGCGATGATCATGGGGATGAAGATCAGGCTGCGGTACAGGCTGCGGAAGGGTCCCGAAAGGTCCTGCGTCAGGATCGCAATGGCCGTCGGCAGCACCACCGACAGCGGCAGCAGGCCGAGGATGTAAAGCACCGTGTTCCGAACCGCGCGCCCCATCTCGGGCAGGGTGAGGAGGTTGGCGTAGTTCTCCACCCCCACGTAGCGCGGCGTGGCGGTCGGCAGCATGTTCCACTGGAAGAACGACAGATAGGCGGCCTCGATCAGCGGCCAGTAAATCCAGACGACCAGGGTGGCGAGCGTCGGGGCAAGGTAGACCCAGGGTTGCCAGAGGACCCGGCGGGACGGCGCGCGGGCGGGCAGGGCGAAGGTGGCGTCGAGTGTCTGGACCATGGGGTTTTCCGGTAAAGGGTGGCGCGGACCGGGGATGGTCCGCGCCCTTGGGCCGTGGGATCAGCCGTCGGCCGGCATCAGCGCCTGACCGCGTTCCTGCGCGGCCTTCAGCACTTCGACCGGGTCGCCGGTGCCGAGCACCGCCTCGGCGGCGGCGTCCTTCATCATGCTTTCCACCTGCCGGTAGTTCGGCCCCGGAAAGGCAACGTTCGGCGTCAGGCGGGTCAGCTGTTCCAGGTTCGGGCGGATCATCGGGTTCGCCTCGACCCAGTCCTTCAGGTATTTCGGATCATCGACGATATCGAGCCGCAGCGGCAGGTAGCCGATCTTAGACGTGATCTGCGTATAGGCATGCTTCGAGGTCAGGAACTTTGTCAGTTCCCACGCCGCGCGCTGTTTCACCGGGTCCTGGCTCAGCACGAAGAGGGCGGAGCCGGAGTTGGTCGGCGCGGTCGGCTTGTCCCCGAAGGAGGGCATGGCCACCACACGCAGTTCGAAGTTTCCGTCGGCGGCCTTCACCATCCGCGACTG
Source organism: Primorskyibacter flagellatus (assembly GCF_014638275.1). Classification (GTDB taxonomy): domain Bacteria; phylum Pseudomonadota; class Alphaproteobacteria; order Rhodobacterales; family Rhodobacteraceae; genus Pseudooceanicola; species Pseudooceanicola flagellatus_A. Next base: position 1,535,861 of record NZ_BMFJ01000001.1, on the reverse strand, counting down.
GATGGCGGAGGTGAAGAGGAACATCGCCAGATCGCCCGAGGCGAAGGTGTCCATATGCGCCGCCACGTCGATGTCGGCATAGGCGCCGGAGTCCCTGAGGTCGCGCAGCATGGTCACCGCCTCGGCGGCGGCGGGATCGGCATAGGTCAGTTTGTTGCCTTCGCGCACCTGTCCGCCGTTCGACATGACTAGCGACTGGTAGACGAATGTGCCGTCGATCGGGCCGAAGGCGCCGGGGAAGAAGCCGTGCTTGCCGGTCGCCTCGTGGATGGCGATGCCTGCGGCCTTCACCTCTGCCCAGGTCCGCGGCGGCTGGTCGGGGTCGAGCCCGGCGGCGCGGAACAGGTCGGCGTTGATGAACATCACCGGGGTGGAGAAGGTATAGGCCAGCCCGTAGGTCTTGTCGTCCACCCGGCCAAGCGCCAGCCCGTTCGGCACCATGCCTTCGGAATGCGCCTTCAACTCGTCACCTGCAAGGTCTTCGAGCGGCTGAGCGCCCAGGTCCTTCGCAGCGTAGATCAGGTCGCGGAACACCAGCTGCGCCACGTCGGGCTGCTGGCCGGCGACGATGTCGGCCTGCACCCGGCTGAGGATCTCGTTGGAGGGCGCGGCGACGGCTTCGACCTTGACCATCGGGTTCTCGGCCATGAAGTCGGCGATCAGCCCCTCGGTCGTGTCCTTGCCCAGCCCGGCGGAGGCGAGGTTGTAGGAATAGAAGGTGATGGTGACCGGTTCGGTGATCTTCGCGGCCATCTCTGCCATGGCGGCGGGCGCGGTCAGCATCGTCGCGGCCAGGGCGGTGGTCATGAACTGTCTGCGGAACATGGGTGTCCTCGTCTGGTTTGGGTGGAGGGGAAGGGGCGGCGCTAGTGCGCCTCGGTCGTTTCGGGGGCGCGGAAGGCGGCCATGGCGTCGGCGTCCTTCGCCATCGCGCGTTCGCGCAGCATCGCCAGCGGATAGACGTTCAGCACGGCCCGGTCGGAGGGCAGCGGCACCAGCGCCATGGTCAGACCCGAAGGGCGCAGTGTGCCGATCCCGAAGGACCCGCCGCGTACCATGCGCAGCTCCTCGGTCGCCAGGATGTCGGTGGCGGCGTGCTGTCCTTGCCCGACAATCACCGGAATGCCATGCCAGCAGGAGAACCGGTCGTGGTGGATATGTCCGCAGAGCATCCCGACCACGTCATGCCCGCGCAGCATCGCGGCCAGCCGCTGGCTGTCGGCAAAGCGGATCTCCCGCCAGGGCGCATCGCCCTCTGCCTCGCCAAGCGCGGGCGCGTGATGCACGACGATCAGCTTGCGCAGGTCGGGATGGGCGGAGAGCCGCGCCTGAAGCCAGTCGAACTGCTCGGGTTCGATCGCGCCGCCGATCGCGCCCGGCGTGGTGCTGTCCAGCGTGATGATGTGCAGCCCGGCAATGACCGTATCGTGGTCATAGGGGGCGGAGAGGTTGGTGGTGCGCCCCAGCATCCCCTCGTAGAACCCTTCGCGCGTGTCGTGGTTGCCAAGTGCGTAGATCACCGGCACGCCGTAGGGGTCGAGCATCGCCCTGAGCCGCCGGTAGCTCTCCGCATCCCCGGCGTTGGACAGGTCGCCGCTGGCCACGACGAAATCCGGGCGGGGGGTGACGCGCGCCATCTCGGCGAGGATCTGCTGCATCGTTGCCTCCGTGTCGGAATGCAGGTGCGGATCCGCCGCATCGCCGAAATGCAGGTCGGTCAGGTGAAGGAAAGTGATGTCGCGGTCCATGTCTCGTCGGTCCTTTCGGGTTTCTGGGTGGGGCGGAGCGCGGCGCGCTGGCCGCTTTCCCCGGCAAAGCAGTGCGCGGCGGCGGCGGGAAAACTGACTGAGAAGTCGTTCTGCGGCAGGGCCGCGCCGGCGGGCGCGGACAGCGTCAGGTCCAGCCCCGCGCCGCGCGCATGCAGGTGAACCTCTGTCCCGACATCTTCGCTCACGTCGGGGGTGAAGGCGGGGCGCCCGGGTGCTGGCGCGCCGGGCAGGACATCGGCGGGGCGCACGCCCAGATCGACCTCCGTACCCGGCGGCAGCGCCCAGACCGCATCGGGGCAGGGGTACCACCCGCCCGACACCATCGCGCGCCCGGCCTCGTCGATCAGGGCGGGGAAGATGTTCATCGCGGGCGCGCCGATGAACCCGGCGACAAAGCGGGTCGCGGGGCGGCGGTAGATCTCCTGCGGGGTGCCGGCCTGTTCGATGCGGCCTCCGTTCATCACCACCATCCGGTCCGCCATCGTCATCGCTTCGAGCTGATCATGCGTGACGAAGACGGAGGTCGTGCCGAGATCCCGGTGAAGCCGCTTGATGTCCAGCCGGAGCTGCGCGCGCAGCTTCGCGTCGAGGTTCGACAGCGGTTCGTCGAACAGGAACACGCGCGGCGACCGGATCATCGCCCGCCCCATGGCCACCCGCTGCCGCTGCCCGCCCGACAGTTCGTGCGGCCTGCGGTCGAGCAGCGCGCCAAGTTCCAGCATCCCGGCGATCCGCGCCACCCGTTCGGCGCGTTCGCGGCGCGGCACACCCGCCACCTTCAGCCCGTAGGCCATGTTTCCCGCCACGGTCATGTGCGGGTAGAGCGCGTAGTTCTGGAACACCATGGCACAGCCGCGCCTGCCCGGCTCCTCATGCGTCACGTCGCGCCCGCCGATCCGGATCCGTCCCTGCGTGACGTCCTCGAGCCCGGCGATCAGCCGCAGCAGGGTGGACTTGCCGCAGCCGGACGGGCCGAGGATGACAAGGAACTCGCCCTCCGCGATGGTCAGGTCCAGCCCCTTGACCACTTCGGTTTCGCCGAACCGTTTCCGGATGGCCGACAGGTCTATTCCGTTCATCTCTGCGCGCGTGCCCCGTGTCCGTTTCCGCCGGACACTGGTCTGAGTCGGTCACGGACGGATGACAGCCCTCGAACGCCGTTCGACGGTGCGCGTGACGGCGGGTGCAACGGGCCGGGCGAACAGGGCGGAGGCCATGCGAACCGCCTCCCGCACAACCGCCTCCGGGTCCTGCTGGTTCAGCGGCGCGCCGGTCAGCAGTTCGATGCGCGACCGTCCCTGCGTGATCTGGCTGCGGATGCCGAGCGCGGCATTGATCCGCCATGCGATCTCCCTTTCGCTGAACCAGGGTGCGGCGCGGTGCAGGTGATCGGCAAAGATGCGGTGATGTTCGACGCTGGACACGAAGCCCGCAAAGCGTTCCGGGCGGGCGGTCATGATGCGCATCCGGTTGAAGTAGTCGAAGACCGGATAGCCGCTGCTGCGGTCGAGGCTCCACCGGATCGAGGGGGCGATGAGCGCGGAGACGAGATCCTCGATCCGCGCGGGCCCCGGCTGCGCCCGGTCGAGTGCGCGCTGAAGCTCCGTCAGGCGCGCCGCGTTCAGACGCCGGTACAGCCGCGTGGCGACGGCGATCCCCAGCTCCTCCAGCGATCCGAAATGGTAGGAGATGGCCGAGACCGGCGCGCCCGCGCGTGCCGCGATCCGCCGCACCGTCACCTCGGAAAACCCTGAGGCGTGGCAGATCACATGCTCTGCCGCGTCGATCAGCCGTGCGGGGGTGTCTGACTGGAATCCGTCCACGCCCGGTACAATGTCACGATCCCATGACAGGCTGATGACACTGTTGCCCGCGCTTCCGTTCCGGGAAAGCCGGTTCCCAAAGGCGCGCGGCGGGGGTAAAGACACCCCGTTGCGGCCGGAGAGCCTGCCGTCCGCGCCCCCGACGCCCCGACCCGGAGCCGACCCGCTGCCCATGACCCCCGCCGCCCGCCTGCAAGCCGTCCTTGACCTGACCGAAGAGATCGACCGCACCGCGCGCCCCGCCGATGCCGTCATTGCCGCCTTCTTCCGCGCCCGCCGCCGGATGCAGGACGACGATCGTGGAACGGTGCTGGACCTGACCGGTGCGCTGCTGCGCCACCGCGCGCGGCTTGGCTGGTGGCTGGATCGCCTGGGCCAGAGTGACACGCCCCGCAACCGCCTGCTCGCCTGGCTGGTTCTGGCCGAACGCCGCCGGCCGGAGCAGGTGAGCCGGTTGTTCGGCGGACCGAAAGGCGCGCCCGCGACGCTGGACGAGGGTGACGCCGCGCTGCTGGCGAAACTCAGGGGGCACACGGTGGAGCATCCCGACATGCCCGAGGCGGTTCGGCTGGAATGCCCCGACTGGGCGCTGGCCCCGTTGCGGCGGCGGTTCGGAGAGGCCTTCGCCACCGAGATGCAGGCGCTGCTGACCCCGCCGCCGCTGGACCTGCGCGTCAACACGATCAAGGCGGCCCGCGACGCGGTGTTGCGGGACATGAAGCGCCGCGACCTCCCGGCAGAGGCGTCGGAGATCGCGCCCGAGGGGATCCGGATCGCGCAAAGCCTGTCGCTCTCCCGCCTGCCGGGGCTGAAGACCGGAGAGGTGGAGATCCAGGACGAAGGTTCCCAGCTTGTCGCGCGGCTGGTCGGTGCCCGTCCCGGCGACCGTGTGGCCGATTTCTGCGCCGGGGCTGGGGGCAAGACCCTTGCCATCGCCGCCCAGATGCAGAACCGCGGGCGTATCGTCGCCTGCGATGTCAGCGAAGGGCGGCTGAAACGCGCCGCCGAACGGTTCCGCCGGGCCGGGGTTCACAACGCCGAAACCCGGCTGTTGTCGAGCGAGACGGACAAATGGGTCAAACGCCACAAGGCGGGCTTCGACCGCGTGCTGGTCGACGCGCCCTGCAGCGGCACCGGCACCTGGCGGCGCAACCCCGACGCCCGCTGGCGCCCTGAGGAAGAACAGGGCCTGGAGGCCCTTGTCGCGTTGCAGGCCCGTATCCTCGCCAGCGCGGCGCGTCTGGTGAAACCGGGCGGGCGGCTGGTCTACGCGACCTGTTCCCTGCTGGAGGAGGAGAACGGTGCGCAGGTCGCGGCCTTCCTCGCCGCCCATCCCGCCTTTCACCCTGTCCCCCTGCGGGACGCCGCGCCCGACCTTCCGCCTGAAGTTGCCGCGGATCCTTCCGGCTACCTGTCTCTCACCCCGGCGCGACACGGCACCGACGGCTTCTTTGCCGCCGTTCTGGACCGCGCCGACTCTGACCCGGCCCCGACTGCGGTCACAGGTACACCGGGTTCCTGAGGTACCGCAGCCCGGAGTCGATGATCACCGTAACGATGGTCCCGCCCGGACCGACCGCCCGCGCCCGCTCAAGCGCCGCGAATACCTTTGCGCCGGAGGTGATACCGCCGAAGATCCCCTCCTTCCGGGCCAGCAGGCGGGTCGTCCTCACCGCATCCTCGTCCCTCACCGCGACCACGTCGTCGACAAGGTCACGGCGGAAGGCATTCGGCACGAAGGACAGGCCGATCCCCTCGAGCACATGCGTGCCGGAGGTATCCCCGCCCGAGACATTGCGCACGTTCCACGGCTCCACCCCGATCACGCGGGTTGAGGCGTCGCGATCCTTCAGCACCTCCGCATTGCCCGAGATACAGCCGCCACCGCCGACGGCGCAGACGAATTCGCTCACTCCGCCCCCGGTCTGCCGCGCGATCTGGTCGAGGATCTCCTCCCCCATGGGATGATAGCCGCGCCGGTTGTCGGGGTTGTTCACCTGATCGGGCCAGAAGGTGCCGGGCTGACCGGCCAGTTCTTTCGCGCGGGCGATCATGCGGTCGATCACGCCGGCGGTCAGCACGCCCCCGGTCGCCGGCACGATCTCGACCTCCGCTCCGAAAGCGCGCATGGTCTGCAGCTTTTCCTCCGCAAACCCGTCGGAGCTGACGAAATGCGCCCAATACCCCCGCGTCGCACAGACCATCGCCAGTGAGGACCCGGTCGAGCCGCCGGTGTATTCGACAACCCGCCCGCCGGGCCCCAGCTCCCCGCGCGCCTCCGCGCCGCGGATCATCGACAGGGCCATGCGGTCCTTCATGCTTCCGGTCGGGTTCGCGCCTTCCCATTTCACATAGACATCGGCCATGTCCGGTGTGGTCAGGGCCGTCAGCCTGAGCAGGGGGGTGTTGCCGATGGCAAGCATGTCGGGTCTCCGGTGGCTTTAATTTTGCAAGTTACTTGGTAGACAGGTGACTTTCGATTCGCAAGTTGCTCCGTCAGGGGTTATGGTAGAGCCACGAAACCCGACCGGGAGGCCATTTCCATGCCAAGGGATCACCGTTCCCGCTGTTCGATCGCCCGCACGCTGGACCTGTTCGGCGACCGCTGGACGCTGCTGATCGTTCGGGACCTGATGTGGCACGGCAAACACCACTTCAGCGCATTGCAGGCGAGCGAGGAGCATGTTCCCACCAATATCCTCAGCGACCGGCTCAGGTTGTTGATCGACCTCGGTCTTGTGCGGAAAGAGCCTTATCAGGAACGCCCCGTGCGCTACCGCTACGACCTGACGACGCAGGGCCGCAGCCTTGAACCCGTCCTTCTGGGCCTGATGTCCTGGGGTCACGCCAATCTGGGCGGCGGGCGCTTCGATCCCGCCACGGGGCACAGCACGCCGCCGGCCTGATCCCGGGCCCCTTCGCTCAGGCGACCTGCCGGGAGGATCCAGTTCCCGCCGCGCAGGCGGGCAGGGCGCGCAGGGCGGCGAGGATGCGGTCCACCTCCGCATCGGTCATCAGCGCGCTGAGGTTGAGACGCACGAAACCGGGGCGGGCGGTGTCGTCTCCGGCGGCGATCCGCTCCGCGATGGCATGGGACTCCGGGGCGTCGATGTCGAGCAGGCGATGCGCGAAGGGACCGGCGCAGGCCCAGCCACTGCGGGCCTGGATACCGAACTGGTCCGACAGCACCCGCACCGCATGGCCGGAGGAGACCGGTGCGCCGTCCGGAGCGTGCACCAGAAACGACAGGATCGGCAGACGCGGCCCCGACCGGCGGCCTAGCGGCGTCAGGCCCGGTATGTCATCCAGCGCCTCCTCCGCCTGTCTGACCAGCGCGGGAAGGCGATGAGACGGCAGATCGGCCCCGATGGCCGATTTCACCGCAAAGGCATAGGCCGCGCGGAGGTCGCCGATGACGTTTGGCGTTCCGGCTTCCTCACGTTCACACAGATCAGTGCTGTAGACATGCGCCCAGGGCGACACAAAGGACACGCTGCCGCCACCGGGAAAGGTCGGCCTTGTAACCGCCACGGAGGACCGGCGGAGGCACAGAACACCCGACGCGCCCGGCCCGCCCACAAACTTGTGGGGCGACAGGACGATCGCGTCGACCGGATGTCCGCCCGGGGTCATGTCGACCGGGACGTAGGGCGCGCAGGCGGCGTAATCCCAGACCGTCCGCGCGTCGTGCCGGCGGGCAATTGCGGTGAGGGCCGGGACATCCGCCAGTTCGCCGGTCACGTTGGACCCGGCGGACAGGGCGACCACCGCCAGCGCACCAGCAGGGGTGCCGGAGAGCAGGCGGTCGAGTGTCTCGGCGCAAGGACCGCCGGTGCGGGCCTCGGGAAGGGCAATCACCTCCGCCCCGCTTTCGCGCCACGGCAGGATGTTGGAGTGATGCTCCCACGGACCAAGGATCACCCGCACCGGCCGACCCGCTGCGACCGCTTCGGGCAGGCCGAACAGGTGCACCAGCCGGTTGATCCCGGCGGTTGCTCCGGACCCGGTGAAGATCACCGCGCAGTCCGTTCCGGCGCCGATCTGTTCCGCCACGTAGGCCCGCGCGGCGGCACGCCCCGCGTTCATCATCCGCCCGCAGAGCGACTGGCGCGAATGGGAATTGGCGTACCAGGGCAGCACGTCGGTCATCACCGCCTCCTCCACCTGCCGCAGCGCCCGCCCGGTGGCCGTATAATCCGCGTAGAGCATAGGCATCGCGCCGTCGCGCGTCGCCACGCGGAGGTCGCGCCCGATTTCCCCCGCATGGATCGCCCCGGGCCCGGAACGGGCAAGGGCCCTGGCGAAATCGGCGAAGTAGTTGGGGTCGGTTAGTGTGGTCATGCGGGGTCCTGTCCAATGCGGTGACCCAGATTACCATCGTGACTGCGCGGATTTGACTTTCATATTACTCGTTCAGGCATCATTCATGGGTCATGTGATCGCCATAAGGTGCCTGGATGGACAGAATTGATATTGCACTGATCGAAGCGCTGGCTCACGATGGTTCCCTCTCTCAGCGCGACCTGGCCGAGAGGGTGGGCCTGTCGCAGAACGCCTGTTGGCGCCGGTTGAACGCATTGCAGGCGCAGGGTGTCCTGACGGGTACGCGGGCCATGGTGAATCTGCCTGCGCTTGGTCTCGACCTGACGGTCTACATGATGGTGCGCACCCGGCATCACTCGGGGGACTGGTCCAGAGCCTTCCGAGCCCATGTCGAAGCGCTGCCCGAGGTGACGGAGTTCTGCCGGATCGGCGGCGAATGGGACTACCTTATCCGCGCCGAATGCCGCGGGGTGCAGGGGTACGACCGACTCTACCAGGCGCTGATCCGCGGCTATGACCTCGAACGGGTCACCGGCCATTTCGTGATGGAGGCGATCCTGCACGATCGCCCCCCGCACCTGCGAGACGCGTTGCGAGGCGACTGACGGCACACAGGCGGCCGGCGACGGTCAGATGTCCAGCGTCGTGTCCTTCTCCCACTGGGAGAAATGTGCGGTGTAGGACAGCCACTCCCGATGCTTCAGCTTCGCATAGGAGGCCGCGAAGCCTGTGCCGAGCATCTCTCCGAAGGCCGTGTCCGCCTCGAACGCGCGGATCGCGTCGAGCAGGTTCAGCGGCAGGCGCTTGGCGTCCGTCACCGTATGCCCCTCCGCGTACATGTCGATATCCAGCCGCGGGCCGGGGTCGGCCTTCGACTTCAGCCCCGACAGTCCGGCGGCAATGATCGCCGCCTGCAGCAGATAGGGGTTGGCCGCTCCGTCCGGCAGGCGCAGTTCGAACCTCCCCGGACCGGGGACGCGGACCATGTGGGTGCGGTTGTTGCCGGTCCAGGTCAGCGTGTTCGGCGCCCAGGTCGCGCCCGAAACGGTGCGCGGCGCGTTGATCCGCTTGTAGCTGTTCACAGTGGGGTTGGTAATGGCGGGCAGCGCCTCCCCGTGCGCCATGATCCCGCCGAGGAAATGCGCCCCCTGTTTCGACAGCCCGACCTCTCCGGTCGGCCCCTTGCCCTTGCCCGCGAAGGCATTGGTCTTGCCGTCCATGTCCCAGACAGAGATATGGGTGTGACAGCCGTTTCCGGTCAGCCCCTCTACCGGCTTGGGCATGAAGGTCGCGCGCAGTCCGTGCTTTTCCGCGACGGATTTCACCATGAACTTGAAGAAGCTGTGGCGGTCGGCGGTCACGAGCGCATCGTCATATTCCCAGTTCATCTCGAACTGGCCGTTCGCGTCTTCGTGGTCGTTCTGGTAGGGGCCCCAGCCAAGGCCCAGCATGTAGTCGCAGACCTCCGCGATCACGTCATAGCGCCGCATCACCGCCTGCTGGTCGTAGCAGGGCTTTTCCGCTGTGTCGAAACCGTCCGAGATCGCATCGCCCTCGGGGGTGAGCAGGAAGAATTCGGCCTCTACCCCGGTCTTCACCCGCAGACCCTGATCGGCGGCGGCGGCGACCATGCGGCGGAGCACGTTGCGCGGCGCCTGCGCGACCTCGCCTCCGTCCATGACGCAGTTCGCCGGGACCCAGGCGACCTCGGGTTTCCAGGGCAACTGGATCGCGGCGGCGGGGTCGGGCACGGCGAGCATGTCGGGATGCGCGGGCGTCAGGTCGAGCCAGGTGGCGAAACCGGCGAAGGCGGCACCTTCGGTCTCCATCTCCGCGATCGCCTGGGCGGGGACGAGTTTCGCCCGCTGCCCGCCGAAGAGGTCGGTGTAGGAGATCATGAAGTATTTCACGCCGCGTTCGGCGGCGAATGTGGCGAGCTTGCTCATCGGTCCGGTCCCTTTCGTGTCTGTCAGAACCGGGGGCCTTGCCCCCGGACCCCCAGGATATTTTCGAAACCAAAGAAGAGGGCGGCTCTCCGGTCGTTTCAGAACTGTCCTTTTCCCGGCCACCAGTCTGTCCCGGCAAGGGGCACCCTGGCCATGGCCGCGGCCTCCATCGTCAGCGCGCAGAGGTCTTCTGGTTCCAGATTGTGCACATGGCTCTTGCCGCAGGCCCGCGCGATGGTCTGGCATTCCAGCGTCATGACGTTGAGGTAGTTGCGCAGGCGGCGTCCGGCGGCCTCCGGATCGAGGCGCTTCATCAGGTCCGGATCCTGGGTGGTGATGCCGGCCGGATCGCGCCCCTCGTGCCAGTCGTCATAGGCCCCGGCGGTGGTGCCGAGGGCGTTGTATTCGGCTTCCCACTTCGGGTCGTTGTCGCCAAGCGCGATCAGCGCGGCGGTCCCGATGGAGACAGCGTCCGCCCCGAGCGCCAGCGCCTTGGCCACGTCCGCGCCGGTGCGGATGCCGCCGGAGACGACAAGCTGCACCTCCCGATGCAGGCCGAGGTCCTGAAGCGCCTGCACGGCGGGACGGATACAGGCGAGCGTGGGCTGGCCGACATGTTCGATGAAGACGTCCTGCGTCGCCGCCGTCCCGCCCTGCATCCCGTCGAGCACCACGACATCCGCCCCGGATTTCACCGCCAGCGCCGTATCGTAATAGGGCCGGGCGCCGCCGATCTTGACATAGATCGGTTTCTCCCAGCCCGTGATCTCGCGCAGTTCGAGGATCTTGATCTCAAGATCGTCCGGCCCGGTCCAGTCCGGGTGGCGGCAGGCCGACCGCTGGTCGATCCCGACCGGCAGATCGCGCATGCCCGCCACCCGTTCGGTGATCTTCTGGCCCAGAAGCATGCCGCCGCCGCCGGGCTTGGCACCCTGACCGACCACCACCTCGATCGCGTCGGCGCGGCGCAGGTCGGTGAGGTTCATCCCGTAGCGCGAGGGCAGGTACTGGTAGACCAGCTTCTCGGAATGGCCGCGCTCTTCTTCCGTCATGCCGCCGTCGCCGGTGGTGGTGGAGGTCCCGGCCATGGATGCGCCGCGCCCCAGGGCCTCTTTCGCCGGGCCGGAGAGAGAGCCGAAGGACATGCCCGCGATGGTGATCGGGATCTTCAGCTCTATCGGTTTCTTGGCGAAGCGGGTGCCGAGGGTCACGGCGGTGTCGCATTTCTCCCGGTAGCCTTCGAGCGGATAGCGCGAGATCGACGCGCCGAGGAACAGCAGGTCGTCGAAATGCGGCACCCGCCGTTTCGCCCCGCCGCCCCGGATGTCGTAGATGCCGGTCGCGGCGGCGCGCCGGATTTCGGCATTCACCTCGCGGGAAAAGGTCCAGGACTGGCGCGGTTCGGTGGTCGGGGTCTTGGTCATCAGTACTGGTCCGCGTGGTCGATGTTGAAGTGATAGAGCCTGCGGGCCGATCCGTAACGCCGGAACTCCGAGGGTTTCGCATCGGCCCCGGCGCGTTCCAGCAGGTCGGCGAGCCGGTCGAGATGCTCTGCCCGCATCTCCTTTTCCACGCAGTCCGCGCCAAGCGATTTCACCGATCCGCGCACGAAGAGCCGCGCCTCGTAAAGGCTGTCGCCGAGCGCGTCGCCCGCATCGCCGAGCACGACGAGAGTGCCCTTCTGCGCCATGAAGGCGGACATATGCCCGACGGAGCCCTGCACCACGATGTCGATCCCCTTCATCGAGATCCCGCAGCGCGAAGAGGCGTTGCCCCGGATCACCAGCAGCCCGCCATGGCCGGTGGCCCCCGCGTACTGGCTGGCGTCGCCGTCGACGATGACGGTTCCGGACATCATGTTTTCCGCCACGCCGGGACCGACGGACCCCTGTACGTGGATGGTCGCCCCGGCATTCATCCCGGCGCAGTAATACCCGGTCGATCCCCGCACCGTGACCGAGATCGGCGTGTCCAGTCCGACCGCCACCGCATGCGCGCCGCGCGGGTTGTCGATCACCCATTCGGTCTGGTTGGACGCGGAGGTCTGCGCCTGTAACGTCGCGTTGACCTCCCGCAGGTCCGTGGTGGCCATGTCGAGGCTCTGCATCTCAGCGCTCCCAGAAATAGACGGTGGCGGGTTCCGGTTCCCAGACCCGCGCGGTGTCGATTCCGGGCAGGTCCGCGAAGGCGCGGTATTCCGACCCGAAGGCGACGTAATCGTCCGTTTCGGCCATCACCGCGGGCTTGCAGGCGATCGGATCGCGCACAACGCCAAATCCGTCGCGGGTGCCGGTGACGAAGGTGAAGAACCCGTCGAGATCCGACAGCGTGCCCTCCAGCGCCTCCCCCAGGCTCGCCCCCTCCGAGATGCGGGAGGAGATATAGGCCGCGCCGACCTCCGTATCGTTGTCGGTCCGGGTGCGGACGCCCTTCTTCGCCAGCCGGCGGCGGACGTTGTTGTGGTTCGACAGCGATCCGTTGTGCACGAGGCACTGGTCCGGCGCGGTGGAGAAGGGATGCGCGCCAAGCGTCGTCACTGCGGATTCCGTCGCCATCCGGGTGTGGCCGATCGCGTGGGAGCCGCCCATCCCCCGGATACCGAACCGTTCGGCGACGTCGCGCGGCAGGCCGACATCCTTGAAGATCTCGATGCTGGTCCCGGCGCTCATGATCCGCAGGCCGCGGGTCTCAAGATGGGCCACGGCCGCCGCTCCGGATGCGGCGGGCACCCGGATGACGGCGTGGTTGCCGACAACCCGCATCGTCACGCCGGTGCCAAGCGCATCGGAAAGCGTGCCATCCAGACCGTCGAAGTCAGCTTCCGGCGTATCCGATTGCACGGTGATCTTCATGTCCTCCCCCGGCTGTGAATAGATCGCGATGCCGGCGCTGTCGGGGCCGCGGTCGGTCAGCTTGACCAGCATGTCCGTCAGCATGTCGCCAAGCTGCGGCCGCAGTTCGTCACGCTTCAGGAACAGTCCAACGATGCCGCACATGTGTCCTCCGGGGAATCAGGGTCGGGTTTGGCTTACCTCAAATTGTGAGGAAAAAAATATTCCTGAAAAGAAAATTACGCATGGCGCGCGAAAGCGGGCTGCCGCCTGTGTCCATTGCCTGCTTCCTGTGCATCCGCGGCCTGTGCGGGGCTGTTCAGCGGTTTTGCGGATAGGTGATGACCGACAGGTAGCGGATCGGCAGGCGCACCAGATCCTCGGGGCCGTGCGGGGCGTCCGCGTCGAAGATCAGCGTATCGCCTGCCTCCATCCGGTAGAGCGTGTCGCCGTGGCGGTAGCCCATCTCGCCCTCCAGCATGTAGAGCATCTCGATCCCCTCGTGCTGGAACACCGGGAAGGTGTCGGAGGCGCTGTCGAGCGTGATCATGTAGGGTTCGACAACCACACCGGAATTATTCGATCCGATATGGCCGAGCAGGTGATACTGGTGACCCGCACGGGTTCCGGCGCGGTCGATTTCCACCCCTTCGCCGGACTTGACCAGCATGCAGCCGCGTTCCTCTTCATAGCCGCTGAACAGCTGAACCAGCGGCACCTTCAGCGCATGCGCCAGCGCGGAGATCGTGCCGAGCGAGGGTGAGATCACGCCGTTTTCGATCTTTGAGAGCATCCCGACCGACAGCCCGGTCTGCGCCGCGAGTTCGGCTCCGGTCAGGCGCTGGCGCTTGCGCAGCTCGCGCACCTGCCGGCCAATCGCGACCTCGAGATTGCGTTCGCGGGTCTCGCGCACCGCATGCGGGTTCTGCCTGAGGGTCTTGTCCTTGCCGGTCATGCTCCCGTTCTGATCCGCACCGGGGCGGAAGGTCAACGGTTCTGTTGCATCGGCATCCACAGGGGCGCGCAGGCGCCCCGGAACCGACCTTTTCGCCCGCAGTCTCGCCCAGAGAGACTCCGCGCCGGGGCGTGCGTTGACGGGGCAGGGGACGGCGAACATCGTGAGGGTTCAGAGGAGGAATTTACCATGAAAAGACTTGCACTTCTGTTTGCGTCGGCCATCGCGCTCAGCGCGACCGCGGCCCGGGCCGACTATCCTGAAAAGCCGATCACCATGATCGTCGGTTATGCCGCGGGGGGCACCAGCGACACCGCCGCGCGGGTGACGGCGGATGCGCTGTCGAAACAGCTTGGTCAGCCCGTCGTGGTCGAGAACAAGCCCGGCGCGGCCACCACCATCGCGAGCAATTATGTCAGGGAACAGCCCGCCGACGGCTACACCCTTTACGCTGCGGCCGTTTCGCTGGCGCTGAACGGCTACCTCCAGCCCTCCGTCGCCTACGAGATGTCGGATTTCGACTACCTCTCCGGCATGGCGGACGTGCCCTTCGTGCTGCATGTGAACAACGACCTCGGCGTGTCGAACATGGCCGGGCTGATCCAGGCGATCAAGGACCGGCCCGGCGAACTGGCCATCGGGACCTCGGGCGCGGGGGCGATCAATCACCTGATCGCGGAATACTGGAAGGACGCGCTCGGGCTGGACGCGATCATCATCCACTACCAGGGCGACGCGCCCGCGCGGCAGGACCTGATGGCCGGCAACATCCAGATGTCTTTCACCGCCGTGACCGCCGCCGCCCCGCTGATCGAGGCGGGCAAGACCACCGGCATCGCCGTCACCTCCGCCGACCGGCTCGAGGAGCTTCCCGACCTGCCGACGGTGGCCGAGGCCGCCGGTCTCGACGGCTTCTCCGCGACCTACTGGATGGCGCTCGCCGCCCCCGCCGGTCTACCCGAGGACGTGAAAGCCAGGCTGGGCGAGGCGGTCGACGCCATGGCCGCCGACGACGCCCTGACGGCGGAGATGAAGAAGCTCGGCATGGTCAAGACCATGGTGCCCGCCGCAGACATCAAGGCGCGGTTCGAGAAGGAACAGGGCGTCTACGGCAAGCTGATCGAAGAGGTCGGCATCACCACGCAGTAAGACGGCAAGGGGCGCGTTGCTCCCGGCCGGATGCAGGGGCGATCGCGGCGGAGGCCGTCGCGGTCGTCGCCGGGGCCTTGGCCAGATTCGCCCATGAGCCCGACAGCACAGGGCTATTCCGCCGCGGCCTCCGGCGTGTTCCCCGCCTCCTGAAAATTCTCGCTCGCTTCCCACCACTCCCCGAGCGCGTCGATGAGCGGCATCAGACGTTCCCCCGAAACGGTGAGGTCGTATTCCACGCGCAGCGGATACCCCCCGAACTCCGTGCGGCGGACAATGCCCGCGTCCTCCAGTTTGCGCAGTTCTAGCGTCAGCATCTTGTGCGAGATCGTCGGATTGTCCCGGCGCAGGTCGCTGAACCGTTTTGTGCCGTCCTGCAGGTAATAGATCAGCAAGGTGGGCCAGCGTCCGCTGAGAACCTGCATGACTTCTTCGATGGGACAGCGCGAAACCAGGGTCTTCATGGGCGTCTCGTGGTTACAAAAAGGTGCGTAATTTACATGGATCGGGGGATCCATAGGGTCCGGTCCAGCTGCGCAGCGTGATCAGTTCAAATCACGGAGAACGGAAAATGGAACCTATCCTCATATACGGATTTCCCTCGGGAAGTTCGATGGGCCTCGTGGCCGCCCTGGAATGGCTGGGCAAACCCTACAGGTTGAGCCGCGTCGATATGTTGGGCGAAATGCAGCAACCGGCCTACAAGCGCCTCAACCCTCGGGTCGAAACACCCGTCTTCATCACGGATGAGGGCAGAGTGCTGACCGAAAGCATGGCCATCGCACTGTGGCTGGCAGCGCGTGACCGGGAGCGACGTATCAGCTTCGATCCGCTGTCATCGCAGGCCGACCGGATGCATCAGCTGATGGCGTTCATCAACACGGGCCTGACCGGTGCGTTCGGACCGCTTTGGACCGCCTTCGAAATGGAAGAAGACGATCCAGCAAAAAATGCCACTCTGCGACAGCTCGGCTCCGACGCCGTCATCGAACGTCATGACCGGCTCGAAGAAATGATCGGCGACGCGCGCTTCCTGATCGGCGACCGGCCGACGCTCGCGGACGGGTTCCTGATCGGCATCGCGCGATGGCTGGACTTTCATGAGGTCGCCGACGCCGGTCGCTGGCCGAAGCTGGCGGACGTCCGAAAACGCCTCGAACAAGACCCCGCCGTCCGGTTTGCGATGGCACTGGAAAACGGCGAAGAGGCACCGGGAGCAGGGGCGTTCAAGGGGCACGTGCCAATTTCCGAAGTCATAGAGCGCTACGGCGCCTGACCTCTGTCAGGCGTGGACTCGCGGGTCTGCGCCTGACGCTCTGCCTTTCCGCAGTTGGCATGGGCAAATGCTGTCCGTCTCCGCCCGGCCCCTCACCCCCGCCGCCCCAGCACCGGCTTCAGCACCGCCAGTAGCACCAGTACCACGATCAGCGCGGTCAGCGACACCGACAGCCCGTCATTCACGAACGTCCCGAAATCCCCGCGCGACAGTTGCAGAGCGCGGCGCAGGTTCTCCTCGATCATCGGGCCAAGGATGAAGCCGAGCAGCAGGGGCGCGGGCTGGAAGCCGAACAGCGACAGCATCCAGCCAAGCGCGCCGAGTGCTCCGAGGGCCCAGACGTCGAAGGCGTTGCCGTTTACCGAAAACGCCCCGAAGCAGATGAAGACGATGATCGCCGGGAACATGAAATGATACGGGATCGACAGCAGCTTCAGCCAGATGCCGATCAGCGGGATGTTGAGGATCACGAGGAAGATGTTGCCGAGGATGAAGCTGACGACCAGCCCCCAGAACATGCCCGGCTGCTGTTCGATCAGCAGCGGCCCCGGCGTGATCCCGTGGATGATGAGCGCGCCAAGCATCAGCGCCATCACCGCATCGCCGGGAATGCCGAGCGTCAGGGAGGGGATGAAGGCGGTCTGAACGGCGGAGTTGTTGGCCGATTCAGACGCGCAGATGCCTTCGACCGCGCCGTGGCCGAATTTCTCCGGATGCCGCGACAGACGTTTTTCGACAGCGTAGGAGATGAAGCAGGCGATGGTCCCTCCGACGCCGGGCAGGGCGCCGAACAGCCCGCCGATCCCCGCGCCCCGCGCCATCGGCATCGCCCCTTCGCGCAGGTCCTGCCGCGTCGGGATCATGCTGCGCAGGGTGATGCCGCCCGCACTGGCGCGCCGGCGGGGCAGGGAGGAGGTGACGATGACCTCGGAAATCCCGAACAGCCCCATGGCGAGCGCGACCAGGCTCAGACCGTCCAGCAGCTCCGGCACCCCGAAGGTGAAGCGCGCCATGCCGGTGGCGATGTCCGTCCCGACCGTGCCCATTGCCAGCCCGATGAACACCATCGCCAGACCCTTGAGCGGGGACCCCGTCGGGATCGCCGCCGCCGCGACAAGGCCAAGCGTCATCAGCAGGAAATAGTCCGCCGGCCGCAGCGACAGTCCGATGTCGGAGATCGCGTCGGCAAAGAACACCAGCGCCGCCAGTCCGAGCATGGAGCCCACGAAACTCGCCATCGTGGTGAGGAACAGCGCCACCCCGCCGCGTCCCTGCCTGGTCATCGGATAGCCGTCGAGACAGGCGACGGCGGCGGAAGGTACGCCGGGCAGGTTCAGCAGGATCGCTGCGGTCGATCCTCCGTAAACGGTTCCGTAGTAGATGCCCGCCAGCAGGACGATCGCCGTCGTCGGGTCGAGGTAGAAGGACAGCGGCAGGATCATGGAGATCGCCGCCAGCGCACCCACGCCCGGAATGACGCCGACGAAGGTGCCGATCAGCACGCCGAGGAAGCAGTAGGCCACGTTGACCCGGCTGAGCGCCACGTCGATGCCGAGAGAGAGGCCGTCGATCAAACCCATCTCAGGCGCCGATCAGGGGGACGGGCAGGCGCAGCCCGAAATGGAAGATGGCGATGCAGATCACGGCGATGACCGCCGAAAGCGTCACCCGTGCGGTCCACGAGATGTCGCGCATCGCAAAGGACGCCGCGAAGGCCGACAGCGCGCTGGTCGGCACCAGTCCGGCCCGGTCGACCAGCAGCGCGAACAGCGCGACGGCACCCAGAACAGCGGCCAGCGCCCTCAGCTGGGACCGGATCTCCGCCGGCCGGGCGATGCCGGTCGCGTCCCGGTCGAACAGCGCGATGCAGACCCCGATCATGCAGAGCCCGCCCGCAATCGCCAGCGGCAGGAATCCCGGTCCCATCCGGGACAGGCTGCCGACCGGCATCGCCATGGCCAGTGCCGCCAGCACAAGGCCCGCCAAAAGACAAAGCCCTCCGGCCAGTTGGTTCATCCGTATCATCCTGCTCCCCCCTCTGTTCCGGTTCAGGCGGTAAGGCCGACCTCTTCCTCCGCGACGACCTCGACCAGCGCATCCACCGCCCAGGCCCCGCGTTCGGCCACCATCAGCGGATTGACCTCGACGGACGCGACGGCGGGATCCTCCCGCAGCAACCGCGCAACACCCTGCGCCGCCCGCGCCACCGCATCGGCATCCAGTGCACCCTGGCCCCGGAAGCCCCGGAACAGCGGCGCGATGCGCAGCCGGTCGAGCGCGCGGTGCACCTCAGCGTCCGAAAACGGCGGGAGGAGCAGCTGGTTGTCCGGCATCGCCTCAACCGCGATGCCGCCGTCGCCGATCACCACCACGGGTCCGAAATGCGGGTCGTGATGGCCGCCGACGATCATTTCATGCCGGGCCGGGATCATCTCTGCCGCCAGCATGCCCGCCTCCGGGTGGCCGATCCGCTCCAGCGCGGCGCGGATTCCGGCCCATGCGGCGCGGACGGCATCGGCATCCCGCAACCCGACCCGGACAAGCCCGTGGTCGGACTTGTGCGGGATCGCCCCAGAACAGGCCTTGAGCACGATACCCGCAGGCACATCGGCCAGCAGCGCGATCGCTTCCTCCGCCGTGCCGCACAGCACCCGGCGCGGTGTCGCGATCCCCGCTGCGTCGAGCAGGGAGAGAGAGGCGAATTCGTCCCGCACCTCCCGCTTTCCCCCGGCGGGCCGCATGGTACGGTCGAAGGGCGCAGGCGCGGCCTCCCGCATCAGGCGGTGATGGTGGGCAAACTGCGCCATGGCGGCGACCGCATCATCCTCGCTGTCGAAGGCCGGCACGCCTTCGGCCCGGAACACCGCGCGCACATGGGGCTGGATGTTCGCCACGGCGGTCGGCTTGCCGCTTGCTTTCAGGAAGGCCCCCGTATCGCGCGCGAAACGGGGATAGTCATAGCCCTGGCCCGTCACCGGCAGCCCGACGAGGAACATGTCCACGTTCGGATCGGACCCGGCGACCGGCAGCGCCTCACCGAAAAGCCCGCTGTTGGAAAGCAGCGCCGCCGTGATGTCCACCGGGTTTCGCGGAGAAGCGAAGGCCGGAAGGATCGCGGTCAGCTTCGCCTCTGTCTCGGTCGTCAGGGCAGGGACCTTAAGCCCTTCCCGCTCTGCCGCATCCGAGGCCAGCACGCAGACCGCGCCGGAGTTGGAGATCACGGCGAGGTTCTCGCCACTCGGCTGCCAGCCGTGCAGGTACATCTCCGCCGCATGCACCAGATCCCGCGTGCCCCGCGCGCGCCAGATGCCGTATTTGCGGAAGAACGCCTCCACCACCCGGTGAGAGGTCGCGATAGCCCCGGTATGGCTCTCCGCCGCGCGCTTGCCGGTTTCGGACTCCCCCGGTTTCAGCGCCACGATCGGCACGCCCCGGTTCCGTGCCTTGATCGCTGCCTGCGCCATTGCCTCGGGGTCCGCGAGGTTTTCGATGTAGAGCAGGATCAGCCGGATCTCCGGGTCGTCCAGCACCATCGACACCATCTCCGCCGCCGAGATGTCGCAGTCGTTCCCGGTCGCGTTCACATAGCGCAGCCCGATCCCCTTGTCGCGCAGCAGCCCGTAGGGGACGACGCTCATCCCCCCGCTCTGGCTGATTGACGCGACGGGGCCGTCCATCGGCGGCGTCTCCACGAACATGGTCGAAAACGACAGGATCGCGCCGGAGCCGAAATTCGCGACCCCCTGGCTGTTGGGCCCGATCAGCCGCATGCCCGCCGCATGCGCCGTGGCGCGCATCCGCGCCTCCGTCGCCTTGCCCTCGGGCCCCGTCTCGCCAAATCCGCTGGCCATGATGACCGCAAGTTTCACGCCGATGCGCGCGCATTCTGCCACGGCCGGTTCCACCGCATCCCCCGCGACGGCGACGATCACCGCCTCCGGCGCTTCGGGCAGATCGGCGAGGGAGGGATAGCTCTTCAACCCCTGCACCATGTCGCGGCCCGGATTGACCGGGTAGATCGTGCCGGCAAAGCCGAATTCCCGCATGAACCGGATCGGACGCCCGCCGATCTTGTCGGGATTGTCGGAGGCCCCGAGGATCGCGACGCTTTTCGGGTTGAGCAGGGGGTTCATGCCGTGCCCTCCGCCGTTGCGTGCAACAGGCCGTCCTCCGCGCGGGTCAGCCGGACCCGCTGCCCGATGACAGATCCGCCGGGGCCGCGCGCCATGGCGCGGAACCCCTCGTCCATGTCGACCAGCAGGATTTCGTATGGAACGAGATGCGCCATCTCCTTCGACGGGGCCCGGTGCAGCATGGTCGCCGCCGCCACCGCGCCGGTGCCGCGGGCATCGCGCTGCGCCACGTCGCTGCTACCGCAGGCGGCGCAGAAGGGCCGGTCGAAATACTGGATCTGCCCGCAGGCGGTGCAGTGCTGGTAATGCATGGTCATTCCTCCGCCGTCAGGACAAGGCTCACATGGGCCGACAGCACACCGCCGTCGCCATGCACGAAGCCGACCTCCGGCACCTCTGCCTTCTGTCGCGCCCCGGCCTCGCCGCGCATCTGGGCCACGACCTCCGCCAGATGCGCCATGCCGCCCGCAACGCCCGGGTGCCCATAGGACAACAGTCCCCCATGGGTATTGAGCGCGAGCCCCCCGGTTCCGTACCGCCCCGCCTTTGCCTCTGCCGGCGCGGCGCCGCGGGCCGAGAACCCGATTTCCTCGAGCAGCATGGTCACGGTGATGGTGAAGCTGTCGTAGACGCCAAGCACCCCGACGTCTCGCACCGTGAGACCGGCCTCGCCGAAGGCCTGTTGCGCCGAGCGTGCCGCGCCCATGTCGTCGATATCGGTCATCATCGACAGGTGTTGCGCCATATGCGCCTGACCCGTTCCCGCAATCACCGGCCCGGTCCGGCCCAGCCCCGGCCGCGTCACCAGCACCGCCTGTGATCCGTCCGAGATCGGGCAGCAGTCCAGCAGCTTGAGCGGTTCGGCAATCGGACGCGACGCCATCACGTCGTCCACCGTGATCGGATCGCGGAACTGCGCGTCCGGATGCGCCGCCGCGTGGTCGCGCATCAGGACGGCCATCTCTGCCAGATCGGCCTCTGTCAGTCCGTAGCGGTGCATGTATTGCGACGCGAGCAGGGCGTAGTAGCCGGGGATCGTCGTGCCGTAGGGCACCTCGTAGACCGGGTGGCCGACCTGGGCGAGCGTCTGGATCACGTCGTCGCGCGACCGCTGCCCGGTCAGCCGGTTCTCTCCGCCGACAACAAGCACCGCGTTGCACTGGCCCGAGGCGACCAGCAGCCGTGCCAGCATCACCATGCCGCAGCCCGTTGCCCCGCCCATCTGGACAGCATGGGCGTAGCCCGGCTGTATGCCGAGGTGTTCGGCCAGGACCGACGCCAGCATCAGGTGCGGCATCGCGGTGGAATAGCCGACGAGGATGCCGTCCACCTCGCCCCGCGCCACGCCCGCATCGGCGATCGCGGCGTTCGCGGCCCGCGCCATCAGCGCCAGCGTGTCCGCCCCTTCGTGCCGCCCGAAGGCCGTGCCCCCGATGCCGCTGATCCGTGCCGCCGTCCCCGTCCGCGTCATGTGCTCTCCTCTCCCGTTGCCGCCAGCGGCGTGCCTTTCAGCCGCGCTTCCAGCCTGTCCCGTGTCTCCAGCAGCAGGGCCGTGGCCTTGCCGCCCCGCTCTCCCTTCAGACGGTCGCCGACCGCCGCGATGCTGATCGCCGCGATCACCGCGCCGTTGCGGTCGCGCACCGGTGCGCCGATCCCGGTCATGCCGGGCACGACGAAATCCGGCAGGTAGGTGAAGCCCTGCGCGCGGGACTGCGCGGCAAGCTCCTCGATCCGTTCCGGCCCGGCCTTGGGGAAGGCCGACATTTCCTCCGCGATTGCGCTGCGGATCTGCGCGCGCTCCGCATCGTCGAGCCATGAGTAAAGGCTGAGACTGCCCGCCCCGACGCCAAGCGGCCGCCGCCGCCCGACATCCAGCGACAGCGCCTGCAAGGGCCAGCGCCCCACATGCCGGTCGATGCAGAGCGAGTCATATCCGCTGCGCACCGACAGCAGGGTCACATCCTCCAGCTGGTCGGTCAGGTCCGCCAGCAGGGGACGCGCCTGCGCCCGGAGGTGGGAAATTGAATGCGGCAGTCCCATGGCGTGTTGCATGTCGCGAGACAGGGCAAAGTGCTTGTCCGCGCCGCGCACGACCGCCTGCTCCTCGACCAGATGGCCGAGGATGCGCGAGGCGGTGGCCTTGTGAAGCCCGGTCTCGCGCGCCAGGTCCGACAGCCTCCGGCCCCGGTCGCCACCCTGTGCGACGGCCCGCAGCAGGATCACGGTCCGGCGTATGCTGGAGGCTCCGCTGCGGTCTTCGTTTTCGGCATCGGCTTGGGTCACCATGGCGGAGATGTCTGCCGCCCTGACCCGCACTGTCAACCGTCGGAGGGACGGGCCGGGTTCAAAAGTATCGTCAGGTGAGACTCCGCTGCTTATCGGGCGAAGTCGTCGGGAGGCCCATTCAACTGATGCGTCTGGCGCACCATTTCCTGAAAATTTTGCACTTCAGTTCCTGATCGCGGCTGCGCACCCTAGCCGCCGGAGGAGAGCGAGGAGGCCCCGCAATGACACTGACTTCGGTCCTGTCCCCCCGGAGCGTCGCGATTGTCGGCGCTTCGGACAACACCGACAAGATCGGCGGAAGGCCGATCTACTACATGAAGCGGCAGGGCTATGCCGGGGCGCTCTGGCCGATCAATCCGGGGCGCGACCGGGTGCAGGGTCTGCCCGCCTTTCCAGCGCTGGACGCGCTGCCCGGTGTTCCCGACGCGGTGGTCGTCGCGGTTCCCGGACAGGCGGCCATCGACGCGGTGACGCAGAGCGCGGAAATGGGAGTTGGTGCCGCCGTCATCATCGCCTCGGGCTTCGGCGAGACGGGGCCCGAGGGCAAGGCCGCGGAAGTCCGGCTGCGCGACATCGCGCGTGCCGGCAACATGCGCCTGATCGGGCCGAACAGCCAGGGCCTCGCGAATTTCGGCACCGGAGCGATCCTGTCCTTTTCCACCATGTTCTCCGAGGCCGACCCGCAGGACGGCCCCGTCGCCATCATCTCGCAGAGCGGCGCGATGAGCGGGGTGCCCTATGGCCTGCTGAGGGGCCGGGGAATCGGCGTGCGCCATGTCCACGCGACCGGCAACGACTGCGACGTGACGGTGTCGGAACTGGCCTGCGCGGTGCTGGACGATCCGGAGGTGAGGCTGCTGCTGCTCTACCTGGAAAGCCTTGGGGACCCGGCCATGCTGGCGCGCGCGGCGGCGCTGGCACGGGCGCGCGGGGTGCCGGTGGTCGCGCTCAAGGCGGGCCGGTCGGAACGGGGACGCCGCGCCGCCGCCTCCCACACCGGGGCGATTGCCACGCCGGATCGGGTGGTGGACGCCTTCTTTGCGAAACACGGCATCTGGCGGGCGGACAGCATGGCGGAGCTGGTACACGCGGCCGACCTCTACCTGGCCGGGACGGGAGGGACGGAGGGCGGGTTGTGCGTCATCTCCTCAAGCGGGGCGAGCGGGGTGCTGGCGGTGGACGCCGCCGACCTTGCCGGGCACCCGGTGGCCGATCTGTCTCCCGCCAGCCTCTCCGCGCTGCGCGACACTCTTCCGGCCTTTGCAGGGATCGAGAACCCGATCGACCTGACCGGCGCGATCCTGTCCGACAGCACGCTTCTGCCGCGCGCCGCGAAAATCGCCGCAGACGACGCCGGGGTCGGCGCGCTGCTGGTCGGGCTGCCGGTGTCGGGCAAGGGATATGATGTGGAGGGCATGGCCGCGGGCGCGGCAGCGATAAGCCGGACCTCTGGCAAGCCCGTGGTGCTTTCCGCCGCGCAGCCCCGCATCCGCGCTGCCTTCGCCGCCAAGGGTGTTCCGGTGTTCGAGACGGATCACGCCGCCATCCGCGCCCTGTCCCAGGTCGCCCGTCACCGTGCCCTGATCGCCGCCGCCGATGCCGCCGGGGCCGGACCCGTCGAACGTGACGCGGGTGGCGGGCAGGGGCGAACGCTCAGCGAACCGGATTCGCTCGCCATTGCCGCGCGCC
The DNA here is from genome assembly GCF_014638275.1 of Primorskyibacter flagellatus. Classification (GTDB taxonomy): domain Bacteria; phylum Pseudomonadota; class Alphaproteobacteria; order Rhodobacterales; family Rhodobacteraceae; genus Pseudooceanicola; species Pseudooceanicola flagellatus_A. Next base: position 1,511,681 of record NZ_BMFJ01000001.1, on the reverse strand, counting down.
ATGGCGTGCCGGTCGTTCCGCATCGGCGCTGCACGACGGCTGCAGACCTGAAGGCGTTCATCGCAACGCAGGACGGGCCGGTTGTGGTCAAGGCGATCTCGGCCGCCGTAGCCCATAAGTCGGACCATGGCCTTGTCCTCACCCACATCGACGCAGGCCGTGATCCGGAGACGGTCCTCGCCACGCTGAAGGAACGGATGGAGGCGCTCGGCCACCCCTTCGAAGGCGTGCTTGCCGCCCCCATGGTCCCGGCAGAGCGGGAGATCGTCGTCGGCGGTCACGTCGACCCGGTCTTCGGCCCCGTGGTGATGGTCGGCGACGGCGGCATCGCGGTCGAGGCGATGCCGGACACCGCACTTCTCCTTCCGCCATTCAGCGATGACGCGGTGCGGCAGGCGCTCGACTCACTGCGCATCGCTCCGCTGTTCCGCGGGTTCCGTGGACGCCGCCCGCTGGGTGCCGCCCCGTTGATCCGCGCCGCGCAGGGGGTGGCGACGATGCTGGCGGACGGCGGCGTCCACTCGGTCGACCTCAACCCCCTCCGCGTCACGCCCGACGGGGGCTGCGCGGTCGATGCGCTGGTGGTAACGGCCGCTCAGCCAGACCTGGTGAAAGGCGCGGGCCAGGGCGATGCCATGGAAAAATCATAGGCCAGGACCGCCTTCATGAAAGCCGTGGCAGCCGGGGACAGGGTGCGGTCGCGCAGCCGGATCATCCCGATCCGCCGCGTCAGGCTGGGCGCCACCAGCGGCCGCACGGTCATCGGCACGTTGCCGATCAGGTGCAGCGCCAGATAGGGCAGGGCGGTCACGCCCATACGGCGGATCACGAGGGTCAACGCGGTGGCGACATGCGTGACCTCGATCCTCGGCACCAGATTGATGCCGTTCTGGGTCAGAGCGGCCTCCATCAGCGTGCGAACGCTCGTGCCCGGCGAAATCGCGATGAAATCGTTCGCCGTCAGTTCGGTCCAGGTGTACGCCCGGTCTTCCTCGAGCGGGCCGCCGGGGGCCCCGACCGCCATGAAGTCGTCCTCGATCAGGGTGTGGAATTCGAGGCTGTCCGCGTTCTGAACCGGCATTGCGCAGAAGCCGAGGTCCGCCTTGCCGGAAATCACCGCCTCCGCCACCTGTTCGGCCAGCGCGTCGAAGATCTTCAGCTGCACGCCGGTGCGGGAGTCGGCGAACTGCGACACCACCGGTGACAGCAACCCCGCCACGGTGGAGGGCAGCCCCGCGATCGTTACCTGACCGCGGCGCGCGTCCAGGTAGCCGTCGAAATCCGCCATTGCCGTCTGCGCCTCGGTCACCAGCCGGTCGGCGAGCGCGCGGAACCTGTGGCCCTGCGGGGTGAGCGAGACGTTGCGCGTGTCCCGATCGAACAGCCGCGCGCCGATGCGGTCCTCGATCCGTGCGATCAGTCGGCTCATCGCCGGACCGGACAGACCGGCCTGTTCCGCCGCCATGCGGAAGCTGCCGCTTTCCGCCAGCCAGAGGAAGGCCTGCATGTCGGCCAGGTCAAGATTGAGTCGTTTCATGCAATAGTCGCTGCAAACTTTTCACTTCACTTATCAATCACCCCTGCGGAGACTGTCAACTGCCCCGGCCGCAACGGTCGGCGGTCCGGGACGGGAGACCCGGTCAGGACAGACCCCGCGCCCCGGCTTTTCGGCGCAGGCGGTCGACCAAAGGGAGGAAACATCATGAATCTGGGCAAACTGCTCGGCCTCGCCGCATTTGCGGCCACTCTGGGCACCGCGCCGGTCGCGGCCAAGGACCTGCTGATCGGGTCCACATCCGCGTCGTCCAGCCACTACGGCTATTTCGTCGCCGTCGCCAAGGTCATCAACGAACAGGTGGACGGCGCATCGGCCTCCGTCGTGGAAACCGGCGCTTCCTTCGACAATCTGCGCCGGCTGGAGCGCAACCAGATCGACATGGGCCTGCTGACCACCAACCTCGCGCAGCACGCCCTGACCGGGACGCAGAGCGAGGAGGGCAAGCCCTATGACCTGCGCATGCTCTGGGTCTATTCCAACGTGATCCAGAACGTCATCGTGCGCGAGGATTCCGGGATCGAGTCCCTCTCCGACCTGAACGGCAAACGCTTCAACCCCGGCATCAAGGGGTCGGGCACCGAAAGCACTGCCGAAGCGGTCCTCAGGACGCTCGGCATCGAACCTGAAATGGTGCGCGGATCGACCACCGACGTGGTGGGGCTGGTCAAGGACAACCGCATCGCCGGCTACATCAAGTCCGGCGTGGGCGAAAAGCTCGACAGTTCCACGCTCGACATCCAGACTTTCACCCCGATCCGCGTCCTCTCCCTGACAGAGGAGCAGAAGGCCACCCTGCGCGAGAAGATGCCCGACATTTCCGTCGTGGAAATTGCAGGCGAGGGCGAGGTTCCCGCCCGCGATACCTGGAGCTTTGCCGTCGGAGTCGTCGTGCCCGCCACGATGGACGAGGAGCTGGCCTACCAGATCACCAAGGCCATTCTGGAGGACGACAAGATCCAGGGTGCAGCCATGGCCTCGGTCAAGGGCGTGGACCTCGGGCAGCTGACAATCGACTATTCAACGGTTCCCCTGCACCCCGGCGCCCTGCGCTACTTCGAGGAGTCAGGCCGCACCGTGCCCGACCGCCTGAAGCCGGACGCCAGCTGACGGGCACATGATGCGGGAACGGTTCGCGGCGGTACTGGCGGTCATCCTGGGACTCTTCGTCCTCTGGACCGCCGGTGCCGGACCCTTCGAGAGCATGATTCAGAGGGCGATCTTCCTCGCCCTGGTCACGGTACTGGGCTACGCGCTCTACCCGCTCGGGGCGGGGACGTCCTGGCGCTGGATGGGGCTTGGCATCGATCTCCTGCTCGGCGCGGCGGCGGTGGCCGCCTGCGCCAGCGTCATCTGGCGGTACGAGGAGATCATGACCAGCCTGCCCTGGGCGACCCCATGGGACATCGCGCTGACCGCGGGGCTGGTCCTGTCGACTCTGGAACTGGGCCGACGCGCCGTCGGCGGCATCTTCCCGGTGCTGGTCGGGGCCGGACTGGCCTATGCGCTTCTGGGGAAGTACATCCCCGGAGCGCTTGGCCACCGCGGCTTCGACGTCTACTTCGTCACCGAAACCCTGCTGCTCGGCGATCTCGGCATCTGGGGCATGCTGCTTGGTGTCGCCGCCACCGTGATCGCCGCCTTCGTGCTCTTCGGTTCGCTCCTGCTGCACACCGGCGGCGGGCAGGCCTTCATGGACCTCGCCACCCGCCTCGGCGGGCGCAGCCCCGGCGGCGCAGCAAAGATCGCCACCATCGCCTCGGGCCTTTTCGGGATCGTATCGGGCTCTGCCGTTGCCAATGTGGCGACCACCGGCAACTTCACGATTCCGATGATGCGCCGCCTGAATTACCCGGCGCCCTTCGCCGCTGCGGTAGAGGCCGTCGCCTCCACCGGGGGCCAGATCGCCCCGCCGATCATGGGGGCCGCCGCCTTCGTCATGGCCGAGATCCTCGGCATCAGCTACCTCACGGTCATGGTCGCCGCGATCATGCCGGCGCTGCTTTTCTATGTCTCCGTCTTCGTGACGGTCCACATCATCGCCATCCGCAACGGCCTGCGCCACGCCCCGGACGAAGAGATGCCGCCCTGGTCGCAGATCGTCGCCCCGCGCCGTTCGCTGCCCGTGCTTGCGGCCATCGGCGGGCTCATGGGCGGCATCCTCATGGGGCGGTCGATCACCACGGCGGCCTTCTACGGCATCGTCGGCCTCATCGTCGCCTTCCTGCTGACCGGCTTCGGCCCGCGCACGCCGCGGGAAATGGGGCGCAAGCTGCTTGACGGGCTGGGCGATGCAGGGCGCGGCATGGTCATCATCGGCGTGCTGCTGGCGGGGGCGCAGGTGCTGGTCTCCATGGTCAACATGACCGGGGTCGGGGTCACGCTGTCCTCACTCATCGTCACGCTGGCGGGGGACAACGTGGTGCTGGTCGCGGTGATCGTCGGTCTGGTCTGCCTCATCATGGGGATGGGCCTGCCGACGACCGCCGCTTACGTGCTGGTCGCCGCCGTGCTCGCTCCCGCGATGACCGACGTCGGGATCGAACCGCTGGCCGCACACATGTTCGTCTTCTACTTCGCCACGCTCTCCGTCATCACGCCGCCGGTGTGCGTCGCGGTCTTCGTCGCCGCCGGGATCGCGCAGACCAACTGGCTGACCGCGGCGTTCGAGGCGGTGCGGCTGGCCGCGCTGGTCTACCTCGTCCCCTTCCTCATCCTGATCTATCCCGGCCTGATCGGGCAGGACGGGCTCGCCGCGGTGGCTGAGGCCGCGATTTCCGGTGCGGTGCTGGTGGTGGCGGTTCCAGCGTTGCTGGCCGGCATGGCGCTGACCGGCAACCGGGCGCTGGACGGGGCGATCTGCATCCTCGCCATCGCCTGCGCCATCGCCCCCTACTGGGCACTGCCGCCGCTTGGCGCGGCGCTGATCGCTGGCGGCCTGATCCTGGGTCGCCGCACCCGCAACATGGAGGGCGCACGCCCATGACCGACACGACACGCACACTCCGCATCGGCGGCGGCGCGGGCTTCTCCGGCGACCGTATCGACCCGGCAGAGGCGCTGGCCCGCGACGGCAGGCTCGACTACCTCGTCTTCGAGTGCCTCGGCGAACGCACCGTGGCGCTGGCGCAGAAGGCGCGGCGGCTGGACCCGGACAAGGGCTACGATCCCTGGCTGGAACGAAGGATGCAGGCGGTGCTGCCGCATTGCGCGCGAAACGGCACCCGGATCGTGTCGAACATGGGCGCCGCCAACCCCCGCGCCGCTGCCAGGGCAACCCATGCCATCGCCCGCGACCTCGGCCTGAAGGGGATGAAGATCGCGGCGGTAACCGGGGACGATATCCTTGCCCGCGTCCAGGACCTGAACCCCGAAGTCGAGGAACTGGGCCATCCGCTCGACCGGCTCGGCAACCGCGTCGTGTCGGCCAACGCCTATACCGGGGCCGGGGCCATCGTGACGGCGCTCGGGCAGGGGGCGGACGTGGTGCTCTGCGGGCGGGCGGCGGATCCGGCGATGTTCCTCGGCCCGCTGATCCATGAATTCGGCTGGTCGATGCAGGACTGGCCGAAGCTGGGTCGCGGCACCATCGCCGGGCACCTGCTGGAATGTTCCTGCCAGGTGACCGGCGGCTACTTCGCCGACCCCGGCGTGAAGGATGTGCCCGACCTCGCCAATATCGGCTACCCGATCGGAGAGATCGACTCGGAGGGCAACCTCACCCTGTCCAAGCTGCCCGGCACCGGCGGGCGGCTGGACCGGCGGACCTGCACCGAACAGCTGCTTTACGAACTGCACGACCCCGCGCGTTACCTGCAGCCCGACGTCATCGCCGATTTCTCGGCCGTGACCCTGACCGAAACCGCCCCCGACGAGGTGCGGGTCGAAGGCGGAACAGGGCGTGAGAGGACCGGGCTGCTCAAGGCTTCCGTCGGCTACGTCGACAGTTTCATCGGCGAGGGTCAGATCAGTTACTCTGGACCCGGTGCGCAGGCGCGCGGGCGGCTGGCACTGGAAGTGCTGGAAAGCCGGCTCGCCCGGCTCGGCCTGCCGGTGCAGGAGGTCCGCGCCGAACTGATCGGCATCGACAGCGCCTATCCCTCGCGGCAGGGGGACGCGCCCGAAGTCCGCGTGCGCCTTGCCGCGCGCTGCGAGGATGCGGAAACCGCGCAGATGATCGCGGCAGAGGTCGACGGGCTGTACCTCGCCGGTCCGGCGGGCGGCGGCGGCGTGACGGCCACGGTGCGCGAGATGATCGGCATCGGATCGGTCTATGTGCCCGAGGCGCTGGTCACCCCGGAAATCGAGATGATGGAGAACTGAGATGATCCTGCGCGACCTCGCCCATTCCCGCGCCGGGGACAAGGGCAACACCTCCAGCCTTTCGCTGATCGCCTACGACCCCGCCGACTATGTCGCCCTGCGCACGCTCATCACGCCGGACCGGGTGAAGGCCCATTTCGCCGCCCTCGGCGTGACGGAGGTGACCCGCCATGACCTGCCTGGCCTCTCGGCCATGAACTTCGTCATGAAGAACGCGCTGGCGGGGGGCGTGACCCGGTCGCTGGCACTGGATGCGCATGGCAAATCGCTGAGCTCCGTCTTCCTCGCCATGGAACTGGACCCGGCAGAGGTCGCCGCGGCGCGGGCGGCGGCATGAGGGACCCGGAGCGCATTCCCGTCATCGTCGGCGTCGGGCAGATCGCCGACCGGCCGGACCACTGGCAGGACGGGCTCGACAGTCTTGGCCTGATGGAGGCGGCGCTGCGCCGCGCCGACGCGGATGCGGGCGGCGGCTGGCTGTCCGACCTGGACACGCTGGCGACGGTCGACCAGATCTCCTGTCCCGACCTGACAACCATCGCCGACGACCTCGCCGCCCGGCTTGGCGCGACGCGGGCAAGGACCGAGACAACCGACATGCCCCATGGCGACAGCCCTGTCCGCCTTCTGAACGAGGCCGCCAACCGCATCGGTGCGGGTGAGATCCGCATCGCCGCCATCGTGGGTGGCGAGTCCCTGCGCACCTCTGCCGCCCGCGCCCGCGCCGGGGACCCCGGCAAGCGCCCCGGCGACATCCTGCGCGGCTCTCCCAAGCGGCTTGCCAATCCGTTTCGCGCCGCACATGGTCTGAACGCGCCGACCGACATGTACCCCCTTTACGAAAACGCCACCCGCGAAGCCTGGGGCCAGACGCTCGCCGCGGGGCAGGGCGAAACCGGCGCGATCTGGTCGCGCATGGCGAAGGTCGCCGCCGACACCGAAGGCGCCTGGATCCGCAGCGCTCCGGATGCGGAGGAGATCGTCACCCCGTCCCCCGCCAACCGTCCGATTGCCCATCCCTATACGAAGTTCATGGTCGCCAATGCCTCCGTCAATCAGGGGGCCGGGTTCATCGTGACCTCGCTGGCCGAGGCCCGCCGCCGTGGCCTCCCGGACAGCCGTACGGTGCATGTCGGCCTCGGCGCGGCGGCGAAAGAGCCCGCCGAACTGCTCGATCGCGAAGGCTACACCCGCTCGCCCTCCATGCAGGCTGTTTTGACGGCGACGCTGGCCCGCAATGCCGTCACCGCCGCGGATCTGGCGCATGTAGAGCTCTACTCCTGTTTTCCCTGCGTACCCAAGATGGCGCGCCGTATCATCGGCTGGCCCGAGGACCGGCCCGTCACCGTCTTTGGCGGTCTGACCTTCGGCGGCGCGCCTGTCGCGAACTACATGGGTCACGCGATCGTCTGCATGACAGACCGGCTGCGCGGGACCGGAACGAAGGGATTGGTCTACGGAAACGGCGGTATCGTGACGACCAACCATGCCATTCTGCTGTCCGGCGCGCCGCTCGCGGACGCGGTGTTCCCGCAGGATTTCGACGTGCAGGCCGATGCCGACGCCCTGCGCGGCCCGCCCCCCGGCGTGTCGGACAGTCACACCGGCCCGGTGAGCGTGGAAAGCTGGACGGTGCACTACGACCGCGACGGGGCGCTCCTGCGCGGCGTCATCGTGGCCCGCCTGCCGGACGGGATGCGCACGCTGGCGCTCGTCCCGCCCGACGATACCGCGACCATCGCGGAGATGATCTCTGGCGATGCACTGGTCGGACGTGCCGGACGGATCGACCGGAAGGGCGATCTGCGTGTCTTCCGGTTCGCAGCCGCCTAACCCGGTCAACGGGGGCCGCGCGGATTGATCGCGGATGGCCGCGACGCTACAACTTTGCCATGGCGGGTAGTCGTGGGCGAGGCCCGGTCACGCCCGCGATGGGAGGTGCCGATGACCTTCGCCGCATGGTCCGAACGCCTGATGTCCATGTCTGACGAGGTCTGGGCCCGCCACGCCAATCCGTGGAGCGGCTGGTCACGGCTGACCATTCTGCCGCTGCTGGCGCTGAGCCTCTGGAGCCGGGTCTGGCTGGGCTGGGGTGCGCTGCTGCCGCTGGCCCTGACGCTGGCCTGGGTCTGGCTGAACCCGCGCGTGTTCCCGCCGCCACGCGATCGGTCGTCCTGGATGACGCGCGGCGTTCTGGGCGAGCGGATCTGGCTGGACCGTGCCGCCCACCCCCTGCCGCCCCGGCTGGTCGCCGCCTGCCACGCGCTCACGGTCCTGTCCGCACTCGGCGCGCTGGCGATGGCATGGGGATTGATCCGGCTGGACGCCTTCTGGACCGTCGCGGGCATGGCCGTGGCGATGCTGGCCAAACTGGTGCTGGTGCGACTGATGGTGGTCATGCACGACCGCATCACCGGCGTCCGGAGGAACACGTCTTAGGCCCGCGCCATCACGGGAAAAGGCAACGCCAGGGCGCACAACACTAATCCGAGTTAAATCATAAGGTATTCTGTTGACCTCCCTTTGGCGCCCGGCTATCCGTCTGGTCAGGGACGCGAGCCGGGGCCCCGGCTCCGCCGTTCCGAAGCCATGACAAGCCGACGGAAGGAACAGGACATGATGGAACGCAAGACGCTGCTGGCCCTGATCTTCCTGTCGCTTGCCGGAACCGGGGCGGTGCGGGCCCAGTCACAGGCCCAGTCGGCTGATCCCGCCACCGATGCACGCCTGACCGTCGAACTGAACGCTGCGCAACAGCAGGAGCAGGGCTGCAAACTGTCCTTCGTCGTGACCAATGCGCACCCCGGAGACATCGCCAAGGCGGTGTTCGAAACGGTGATCTTCGATTCAGCGGGGCAGGTCTCCCGGCTGACTCTGTTCGACTTCGGCGCGCTGCCCTCCGGACGGCCCAGGGTGCGCCAGTTCGTCATCCCCGGCACCGCCTGCGAGGGCATTGGACAGGTCCTGTTCAACGGTGCCGACACCTGTGACGGCGGCGGGGAGGGGGCCTGCACGACCAACCTGACCCTTGCCACGCGTACCGACATCGAGGTGACGGGATGACCGACATGTTCGACGCGCTGACCCGCATCGCCGAAACCGGCGGCCCCGTCGTGATGATCCTGATCGCCGTGTCGGTGGTGACGCTGGCGGTGGTGCTCTACAAGCTCTGGCAGTTCTCCTCCTCCGGCGTCGGGCGGCATGTCGAACTGAGCGCGGCGGTGCAGGCCTGGGACGCGGGCGACCGGACCACGGCGCGCGCGGCGCTGGACCGGTCGACCAGCTACCTTGCCCCGGTGATCGGCATGGCCTTCGCCGCCGGCCCGGACGACGGCCCCCGGCTGGAGGCAGAGGCGGAGACCCGCTTTGCCCGGCTGGAACGTGGCCTGCGCTACCTTGACAGCGTGGCGCAACTGGCGCCGCTGCTCGGCCTTTTCGGCACCGTTCTCGGCATGATCGAGGCATTCCAGGCGCTTCAGGACGCGGGCTCCCAGGTCGATCCGTCGGTACTCGCGGGCGGTATCTGGGTGGCGCTGCTGACCACGGCGGTCGGTCTGGTCGTGGCCATGCCCACATCCGTCGTGCTGAACTGGTTCGAAGGCCGGATGGACGCCGAACGGGTCATTGCAGGCCGGGCGATCCAGGCCTCGCTCCGCCCGCTTGGTGTGGCAGAGGCGCCTGCGCCCGGGGCCGCGCCGGTCCATGCGTAGGGCCCGCCGGGCCAGCCGGATGTCGATGACCTCGCTCATCGACGTGATTTTCCTGCTGCTGCTGTTCTTCATGCTCTCCTCCACCTTCTCGCGGTTCTCCGAACTGGACCTGATGGCGGCTGGATCGTCGGCAGGCGCGGCTTCCGACCGCCCGCCGCTGTTCCTGCGCCTCTCGCCCGGGGAGCTGAGCCTGAACGGGCAGGGGCTGGCGCTCACCGACCTGCGCGGCGCGCTGGAGCCCGAGGCCGATGCCGACCGCCCGCGCCCCGTGATCGTCGCCCTCGCGACCGATGTCACCGCGCAGCGGCTCACCGATCTTCTGGTTGCGCTCAGGGGAATTCCGGGCATCGCACCGTCCGTGCTGGGGACCGCACGGTGAGACGCGCGCGCACGAAAAGCGGGCGCGAACCGACCATCGCGCTGATCAACATCGTCTTCCTGATGCTGGTCTTCTTCATGGTCGCGGGCGCGCTGGCGCCGCCCCTCGATCCCGCGCTGACACTGGTGAAGACCGCCGACATCGACACCGTGCCCCCGCCCGATGCGCTGGTGGTGCATCCGGACGGGCGGCTGGCCTACCGGGGGGAAGACGTCGGTTCCGCCGCCGCCTGGCTGGCGGCCAATGCGGCGGAGGATGGCAAGGTGCGGCTCGTCCCGGACAGGGACCTTCCGGCGGATCGGCTGGTGGCCATCGCCCGCGACCTGCGCGCCGCCGGGGCCGGACGTGTGGTTATCGTGACCGAACGGGGGCTGGAATGATTGCGACCTCCCGTCCGCTGAAACTGGTGGCCCTGGCCGGGGCCGTGGCGCTTCACGCCGCCCTGGCCGTCGCGCTGATCCGGGACGAACCGGTGCAGGTCGAAGGCGGCGGGACGCAGGCCGCGCAGATCGGGTCGAGCTTTGCCGACATGGCCGCGGGCACACTGACGGCGGAAGAGCCGGAGGACGTGACCGAAGAGGTGACGGAACCAGACCGGCCCACGGAAACCGTGACGGAGGCGGAGCCGGAAACACTGACCGCCGAACCCGAGCCGGAGGTTCTGACCGCCGCCGAACCTGAACCCGCCCCCGATGAATTGGCGCAGGCGGAGCCCGTAACGCCCGACACGGCCATCCCCCTGCCGCCGGTCAGCGAGGCTGACGCCACGCCGGAGGCCGACACGCTTGCCGCGCTCGCCCCCGAAACGCCCGACGGCATGCTGGCCCTGCGCTCCGCACCGCCCGAGACGCTTTCCGCAGATGCTGAACCTGCCGCGCCGCAGCGGACGGAACCGGAGGCCGCGCGCCCGGTCGTGCCCGATGACACGATTGCCGCGATCAATCCGGACAGCGCCGTGCCTCAGATCTCCAAACGTCCGGTCCTGCGCGACCCGGCGATGGAAACGCCGGTGCAGAAGGCCGCGCCCCCCAAGCCCGTGCAGAAGACCGCGCAGAAAAAGGCGCCCGACGCCGCGCCGAAGAAGGGCAACAGCAACCAGAACGCCCGCGCCGGTTCGGCGCAGGGATCGGCCAGGATGGCGGATACACGGTCGGGGTCCGGCAACGCGGGCAAGCAGGCAGGCAATGCAGCGGCCTCAAACTACCCGGGGCTGGTCAACCGGCATCTTGCCCGGATCCGCAAGCCCTCGATGAACCGGCGCGGAGTGGTGCGCATGTCCTTTGCCATCGCGCCCTCCGGCGGATTGTCCGGCGTGTCTGTTGCCCGCTCATCGGGTTCGGCGCAGATGGACCAGGCCGCCGCCACGATGATCCGCCGCGCCGCACCTTTTCCGAAGCCGCCCGCCGGGGCGCAGCGCAGCTTCACGGTGAACATCGAATTCCGTTGAAGGCTTGCGCGGCGCCGGGTCAGTCCAGAACGACCCGTGCACAGCCGCGCAGCGCCGCCATGTCGTCGCGGATGATCCGCACCGGCGGCGGTGGCAGATCGACCTGCGTGGCCGCCGTATATTCCGTGCGGAAGGCGGCGGTCCCGCCGCCCTCCAGCACCGCCCGCGCCACGCTGCCGGCCAGGTAGAGACCCGCGTCCGGCACGAAGGCCATCCGCAGATCGCGGGCCAGGGCACCGACGAGACCGGCGAAGAAGATATTGTCCGTCCCGCGCTTTGCCAGCACCGCGTGGCCGCGGCCGGAAAAGCAGTCCTCCACCGTCGTGAATCCTGCCGTGTCGCCGAACCGCGCGCGCAGCAGCCCGGCGACGGAGGAGGGCAGGGTGACATGGCCGAACTCCGCCCGTGTGCAGACGGCACCGGAGGGGCGCAGCAGCACCTGGCAGACGTTGCACCCGGTGCCGATTCCCGCCACCAGCGCCTGATCCGCGCCCGCCGGGACAGGTCCCTCATGAACGGTCAGGACGCCATCGGCGCCAAGCGTCGGCACGGCCTGGCCAAGGGCGGTGAGGTCGTTGAACAGCAGCGCCCGGCCGGCCCCGAACCGCGTTGCCAGCGCGTCGGCGTCAAGCACCCAGTCCCGGTTGGTCAGGCGGCCCGAGCGCGGCGTGGTGGGACCGGCAAGCGCGGCCACGATTTCAGCCAGCGGGCCGGGCGTGGTGTCGGAGACATAGGCCGCGACCACCGCCGCAAATTCCGGGAAGTCGTCGTTGGCAAAGCGCCGCTGCGTATCGGCGATCACCGCGCCGCCCTCGGCCAGGGCCAGCCGGGTGTTGGTGCCGCCGATATCGGCCACGAGACGGGTCATGGAGCTCTCCGTTCAGCCAGAAATGCGGACGGCCCGGCGCGGAACGCCGGGCCGTCCTGTCAGCCTCGATATAGTCAGAACGGGCTGTCGGGGAAGTAGAACTGTTCCGCGTTCTCCGGCGTGATACGCTGGCTGCCGATGATAAAGCGCCCCGACACCGGCGTGGGGGAGACCTGGCCAAGCGCCGTCAGTTCGATTGCCGTGGCGATCTGCGCGGGCGGGTAGGTCACGTTGACGGGCAGCATCGGGTCGCCGTCCATCATCCGCTTGATGATCTGCTTCATGCCGGCACCGCCGACCACCCACATCTCACCATCGCGGCCCGCCTGGCTGATCGCCTCGAGAGCGCCGGTCGCCATGTCGTCATCCGCCGCCCAGACCGCGTCGATGTCGTCGTACTTGGACAGGAAGTCCTGCATCACGTTGAACGCGTCGTCGCGGTTCCAGTTGCCGTGCTGCATGTCCAGCACGTTGATCCCCGTCCCGTCGATGGCTGCGGTAAAGGCGTCCACCCGTTCGTTGTCGAGCGTTGTCGGGATCCCGCGCAGGACCACGATGTTGTCGCCTTCCTTCAGGGCCTCGGCGAAGTATTCACCCGCCACGCGGCCGAAACCGGTGTTGTCACCCGCGACGTACAGGTCCTCGATCCCCTCGACCGAGAGGCCGCGGTCCACGACCGTGACCCAGATGCCCGCGTCCTTCACCGCCTGCACCGGAGCGGTCAGCGGTTCGGATTCGAACGGCAGCACGACGAGGGCGGAGATGTTGCGCGTCGCCACCATGTCCTCGATGTCGTTGACCATCTTGCCCGCGTCCCCGGCGGTCGCCAGCACGAAGTCGAGCGAGGGGTAAGTCGCCTCGAGCCGTTCGATGGCGGCCTGGGCGTGGTAGTTCAGCCCGCCCATGAAGCCATGCGTGGCCGAGGGGATCGCGACCCCGATCACCTTGGTGTCCTGCGCGAAGGCCGGCGTCGCCGCCAGCACGAGGGCGAGTGCGGTGCCCTTGAAGATGTCTCTGCGTTTCATATGGATTTCCTCCCAATAAGCCGCCTGTGCGGCGGACCAGTTTGCCGCTCAGTCGGCGGACTTTCCTTCCCGCTGCAAGACCACAGCCAGGATGACGATGACGCCCTGGATCGCGCCGTTAAGATACGGCGACACGATCGAGGCGAGGTTCAGGATGTTGTCGATCAGGCTCAGGATCAGGACGCCGACCACGGTGCCCCAGACCCGGCCCGACCCGCCCTTGAGCACGGTGCCCCCGATGATGACGGCGGCGATCGCCTCAAGCTCCCACAGCACCCCGGTGGACCCGGAGGCGGAGCCGAGGCGCGGCACATACATGATCGTCGCGAGCCCGACGAGCCCGCCAAGCAGCACGTAGGTGGCCATGCGCACCCTGTCGACCTTGACGGCGGAATACTTCGCCACCTGTTCGTTGGCACCAAGCGCCGCGCAGTGTCGGCCGAAGGGGGTCTTGCGCATCGCCAGTTCCCCGAGGATCGCGACCAGCGCAAAGACGATGATCGGCCAGGCGATGCCGAACAGACCGTCGTAGTAGACGGGTCGGTAGAAGGTCCGCGCCTCGTAGTCGAGCGACAGCGTGCCCCCGTCCGCCAGCCATGTGGTGAGCGACCGGTAGATGCCCATGGAGCCGAGCGTGACGATGAAGGCCTCGATCCCGACCTTGGATATCAGGAACCCGTTGACCAGCCCGGCGGCCAGCCCCGCCGCCAGCGCCACCAGCATCCCGGCGAGGATCAGCGGCACCCCGATTCCAAGCGCCGGGATCATCGCGTTCATCGCCATGATCATTACCCCGGCCACAAAGGCCGCCATGGAGCCGACCGACAGGTCGATCCCCCCGGCGGTGATGACGAAGGTCATGCCGACCGCGATGATGCCGATGAAGGCCGACCGGGCCAGCACGTTGGTCACGTTGCCAGCGCTCAGGAAGTTGGAATTCAGCGATGCGCCAAGGATGATCAGCGCGATCAGGGCCAGCAGCGGGCCAAGCGCATGCAGCGGCAGGCGGCGGCGCGGTCTTGCGGCGGGGGCGGCGGTATCGGTCATGCCTCGGCTCCGGTCATTTCTTTCACGCCCATGGCACGGCGCAGGATGGCGTCTTCGGTGATCTGATCGCCCGTCAGTTCTCCGGCGATATGTCCCCGGCCCATCACGACCACGCGGGTCGACAGGCCGATCACCTCGGGCAGTTCGGAGGAGACGACGATCACGCTCTTCCCCTCGGCCGCCAGCGCGGCGATGAAAGTATAGATCTGCTGCTTGGTGCCGATATCGATGCCGCGGGTCGGTTCGTCGATGATGACGATCTGCGGCTCTGCCAGCATGGTCTTCGCCAGCAGCAGCTTCTGCTGGTTTCCGCCCGACAGGCTGCCCGCGACCATGGCGCGGTCCTTCACGCGGATGTCGAAATCCGCGATCGCCTGCGTCAGCGCCGCGTCCTCCGCCCGCTTGTCGATGGAGAGCCGCCCGAACCGGTCCAGCGCCAGCAGCGTCAGGTTTTCGGTCAGCGACTTGCCAAGCAGCAGGCCCTTTTCCTTGCGATCCTCGGTCAGGTACACCAGCCCCGCCTCGCGCGCGGCCAGCACGGATCCCAGTCGGATCGTCTTGCCGTTCACGCGCACGGTCCCGGTGGCAGGCCGCAGTCCGGCGATGCCTTCCATCAGTTCCGTCCGGCCCGCGCCGACCAGCCCGGCAAACCCCAGCACCTCGCCGCGCCTGAGCGTGAACGATGCATCGCGCACGCGGCCCGGCACCGTCAGCCCCTCGACCTCGAGCACCACGTCGTCCTGTGCCTGTGACTTCGCGGGATAGAGGTCCGTCAGGTCGCGGCCCACCATCGCTTCGGCCATGGCATGTTCGCTGAACCCCTCGGCCGTGCGGGTCACGATATGCGCCCCGTCGCGCAGCACGGTGACCCGGTCGGAGATGCGCGCGATCTCGTCCAGCTTGTGCGAGGTGTAGAGGATCGCCGTCCCCTGCGCCTTCAGCCGCGCGATCTGCTCCAGCAGCACGTCGGTTTCGCGTCCGGTCAGCACGGCAGTCGGTTCGTCCATGATCAGAACGCGGGCCTTGCGGCCAAGGGCGCGGGCGATCTCCACCATCTGGCGGTTGGGAACGGAGAGGTCGCGGATCGGGGTGCGCGGATCGACATGGCAGTCAAGACGGGAGAGCAGGTCGCGCGCCTCTGCCCGCATCGCCTTCTGGTCGAGGAACGGGCCGCGCCGCTTTTCCCGGCCGAGGAAGATGTTCTCTTCCACCGTCAGTTGCAGGGCGAGGTTGAATTCCTGATGGATCATCAGGATCCCGGCGTCCTCGGCCTGCCGCTGGTCGGCGAAACTGACCGGCTGGCCGTCCAGCAGAAGCGCGCCTTCGGTCGGAGAAAGATACCCGCCGAGGATCTTCATCGTCGTCGATTTGCCGGCGCCGTTTTCCCCGATCAGCGCATGCACCTCACCGGGGATCAGCGAGAAATCGACCCCGTGCAGCACCCGGATCGGGCCGAAGGACCGTGTCACGCCGCGGGCTTCAAGCGCGGCCATCATAGGCTCACCCATGCGGCATTGCGCCGGGACGACCGAACACAGGCCTCGACAAACGCGACGCCTTCCAGCCCGTCGGCGGCGGAGGGCCATGTGACGCCCTCGGGCAGCGCCGCGCCGGTGCGGGCGGCCCGGATCGCCTCCGCCGCCTCTCCGTAAAGATTGGCGAAGGCCTCCAGAAACCCCTCCGGATGGCCGGGGGGCACCCGCGTCAGGCGGCGCGATCCCTCGGTGGTCGCCACAGAGGCACGGGTCACGATTTCCGTTGTGCCACCCAGGGGGGTGACGAGCAGACGGTTTGGATCTTCCTGCCGCCATTCGATCCCCGCCTTCGTGCCGTAGATACGGAGGCTCAGCGCATTCTCCTCTCCGGCGGCGACCTGCGAACACCAGAGCATCCCTTTCGCGCCGCCCCGGAAACGCAGCATCACATGGGCATTGTCGTCCAGCGCCCGGCCGGGAACGAAGCTGGTCAGCTCCGCCGCCAGCGCCTCCACTTCCAGCCCCGTCACGAACCGCATCAGGTTCCAGGCATGGGTGCCGATGTCCCCGGTGGCCCCGCCAAGGCCCGCACGGGCCGGGTCGGTCCGCCAGTCTGCCTGCTTGTTGTCCGGGGCAGGGGCCTCGGCCAGCCAGTCCTGCGCGTATTCGACCTGAACCAGACGGATGTCGCCCAGATCGCCCCGGGCCACGCGCGCACGGGCCTCGCGCACCAGCGGATAGCCGGTGTAGTTGTGGGTCAGGAAGAACAGCGCCTCCGACTTCTCCGCCGCAGCCGCCAGTTTCTTCGCGTCCGCCAGTGTTCCGGTCAGCGGCTTGTCGCAGATCACATGGATGCCGCGCTTCAGGAATTCCCGCGCTACCGGCAGGTGCAGGTGGTTCGGCGTGACGACGGCCACCGCTTCGATCCCGTCCTTCAGCCGCGCCTCGCGCTTGGCCATTTCCGCATAGTCGGCATAGGCGCGGTCGGGCGGCAGCCCGACGGCGCTGGCCGAGGCCCCGGCCTTTTCCGGGGTCGAGGACAGCGCCCCCGCCACCAGAGTAAATTCCCCGTCGAGCCGCGCCGCGATCCGGTGCACCGCGCCGATCATCGCCCCCTGGCCGCCGCCGACCATGCCAAGCCGGATCGGGCCCGTCCTGTCGGCAAAGCGGCTCATGTCAGCCCCAGCATCTTGCGGTTCGCCGCATCATCCGCCCCGCCGTCGGCAAAGTCGTCGAACGCATGCGGCGTCACCCGGATGATGTGATCCTTGACGAACTGCGCCCCCTCCCGCGCCCCGTCCTCGGGGTGCTTGAGCGCGCATTCCCATTCGACCACCGCCCAGCCATCGAAATCCATCGCCGCAAGCTTGGCGAACACCGCCTTGAAATCCACCTGCCCGTCGCCGAGGGACCGGAACCGGCCCGCCCGGTCCACCCAGGACTGGAACCCGCCGTAAACGCCTTGCCGCCCGGTCGGATTGAACTCCGCATCCTTGACGTGGAAGGCCCCGATGCGTTCGGCATAGATGTCGAGATTGTCGAGGTAATCCAGGCATTGCAGGACGTAATGGCTCGGATCGTAGAGCATCTTCGCCCGCGCGTGCCCGTTCACCCGGTCGAGGAACATCTCGTAGCTCACGCCGTCGTGCAGGTCCTCTCCCGGATGGATTTCGTAGCACAGGTCGATGCCATGCGCGTCGGCCATGTCCAGCAGCGGAAGCCAGCGTTTTGCCAGTTCGTCGAAAGCGGTTTCCACCAGCCCGGCGGGACGCTGCGGCCAGGGGTAGAGATAGGGCCAGGCCAGCGCACCGGAAAACGTCGGCAGGGCGGTGAGGCCGAGGTTGGCCGAAGCCCGGATCGCCTTTTCCACCTGCGCCACGGCCCATTGCTGCCGCGCCGCCGGGTTGCCTCGGACAGACGCATCGGCAAACCCGTCGAAGGCCGCATCATAGGCCGGATGGACCGCGACCAGCTGCCCCTGAAGATGGCAGGACAGTTCTGTCACCTCGACGCCGTTCTCGCGCGCCTGACCGGCCCAGTCCTCCGCATACCCCTTGCTGTCCGCCGCGCGGTCGAGGTCGATCAGCCGCTTGTCCCAGCTTGGCACCTGCACGCCGCGATAGCCCAGCCCCGCCGCCCAGGCGGTGATCCCGTCCCAGCTATCGAACGGCGCCGCGTCCCCCGCGAACTGCGCAAGGAAGAGGGCAGGGCCCTTGATCGTCTTCACGTCATCCTCCCGGTGCGCCGGCACCCTCCGCCCGGTATCGGCACACATTGTATATGTAATCGTTTGCAATCCAGCGTGACAAAGAATGAAATCGTTTACAAGATCTTTCTTTCAGGCCATGGTACATCCCGCAGGAGAGGCAGGAATGGACCGGAAAACCGCCACGATTCAGGATGTTGCCAGGGTGGCGGGGGTATCGACCGCCACCGTCAGCCGGACGCTGTCCAAGCCCTCCGTTGTTGCCGCGACGACTCGGGAGGCCGTGCTGAGCGCGGTTGCCGAGACCGGGTATCGCGTCAACGCCACCGCCTCCAACCTGCGCCGCCAGCGCACCGGGTCGATCATCGTGCTGCTGCCCAACATCGCCAACCCGTTCTTTTCCCAGATCCTCGCCGGGCTGGCGTCGGTGCTGACGCCGGCGCAATATGGCATGCTGATCGCCGACACCCAGTCCGGCCCCGATCCGGACCAGCTGCTTGGCGACTATCTGACCTCGGGGCAGGCCGACGGTCTGGTCTTGCTCGACGGGTCGCTCTCTCCCGAAGTGCTGGCGACACCGGGCCGCCCGCCCGTCGTCATGGCCTGCGAATGGATGGGGGGCGACCTTCCCTCCGTTCGCGTCGAGAACGGGCGCGGCGCGGCGACGGCAGTGGCGCATCTGGCGCGGCTCGGGCATCGGGCGATCGGCCACGTAACCGGCCCGCGCGGCAACGTGCTGACGGAATCCCGGCTGGACGGCTTCCGCGAGGGCCTTGCCTCCATGGGCCTGCCGCTGCGCGACGACTGGGTGCTGGAGGGCGATTTCAGCATGGACTCCGGGGCCGCCGCCGCCCGCCAGTGGCTCGCGCTGGCGGAGCGTCCGACGGCCCTGTTCCTCGCTTCCGACGAGATGGCGGTCGGCTTCATGGGCGCGGTGCAGAGGGCGGGGGTTTCCGTGCCCGGAGACCTCTCCGTCGTCGGGTTCGACAATATCGAGATCGCCCAGCACCTCAGCCCCGCACTGACCACGATCCGGCAGCCGCGGACGCTGATCGGCGTGCGCGCGGCGGAACTGCTGCTGGACATGATCGAGACCGGCACCCGCACCGGTCCTTCCGACCTGATCGAGGTGGAATTCATCCGTCGCGATAGTGTCGGCCCGCCGGCTGCACTCGCAGCGGGATGAGGGGTGCCGCCGGTCCGGCCGGTCGGTGCAATTTCGTGCAAACCCATGTTTTCACATGCTGGACTTTCAACTAAACGTCCTAGCTGCAATCAAATATGCAATGAGTTGACATGTTAAATGCGGATGCATAACGTCCGCTGAAACATACTTCTTAGTATGATTTTCGGCCTGGGGGAGGTCACCGATTGAATACCGGACAGACTAAGCGAAACGATCGGCGGGTGACCGCATGACCGCGATGCTTCAGGCCTCGGGTCTGACGAAGGAGTTCAAGGGCTTCGTGGCCGTGAACAACGTCGATCTGACGGTCGAGCGCGGCACGATCCATGCCCTTATCGGACCGAACGGCGCCGGCAAGACCACCTGTTTCAACCTGCTGACCAAGTTTCTCCAGCCGACCCGTGGGACGATCACCTACGACGGCAAGGATATCACCTCCCTGTCTGCCGCCGACATCGCACGCCTCGGGCTTGTGCGCTCCTTCCAGATTTCGGCCGTGTTTGACGACCTGACCGTGCTGGAAAACGTCCGCATCGCCATGCAGCGTCGGCGCGGAGACAGCTATGATTTCTGGCGGTCGGAAGTCGTTCTGGCCCAGTATGACGACGAAGCGCGCGGCTACGTGGAAAGCGTCGGACTCGGCGAATTCCTCAATCACCGCGCGGCGGAACTGTCCTACGGACGCAAGCGCGCGCTGGAAATCGCGACGACGCTGGCGCTGGAACCGGCGATGCTGCTGCTCGACGAACCAATGGCGGGCATGGGGCAGGAGGATGTCGAACGCATCTCGGCGCTCATCAAGCGCATCAGCGAGGGGCGCACGATCCTGATGGTGGAACACAACCTGTCGGTGGTTGCAAACCTGTCCGACCGGATCACTGTGCTAGCGCGCGGCGAGGTTCTGGCAGAAGGCGACTATGCCACCGTGTCCAAATCCCCCGCCGTCATCGACGCCTATATCGGAGCGGGCCATGACTGACGCGGCAACGATGCCCAGAACCGCCACCACCGGAGAGGCGCTGCTGACCGTATCGGGGCTCGAGGGCTGGTACGGCGAAAGCCACGTCCTGCACGGCATCGACTTCGAGGTCAGGCGGGGTGAGGTCGTCACTCTCCTGGGGCGGAACGGAGCCGGGAAGACCACCACGATCAAGGCGATCATGGGCCTTCTGGGCAAGCGCAAGGGCTCCGTGAAGCTTGAGGGCACCGAAACGATCGGCCTTCAGGCCCGGCACATTGCCCGGCTTGGCATCGCGATCTGCCCCGAGGAACGCGGCATCTTCTCCTCCCTCTCGGTCGAGGAGAACCTGCACCTGCCGCCGAAGCTGTCCGAAGGCGGGCTGACGGTCGAGCGCATCTACGACCTGTTCCCCAACCTGAAGGAACGCCGCCGCAGCCAGGGCACGAAGCTATCCGGCGGCGAACAGCAGATGCTCGCCATCGCGCGCATCCTGCGCACCGGGTCGCGCTTCCTGCTGCTCGACGAACCGACCGAGGGGCTCGCCCCCGTCATCGTTCAGCAGATCGGGCGCACCATCCAGGCGCTCAAGGACGAAGGTTTCACCATCATTTTGGTGGAACAGAATTTCCGTTTCGCGGCCTCTGTCGCGGACCGGCATTACGTCGTGGAACAGGGCAGGGTCGTGGACATGATCCCGAATGCCGACCTCGACGCCAATATCGACAAGCTGCACGCCTATCTCGGCGTGTGACGGTTCAGAAAAAGGGCGCGGATGCTCCGCGTCCAAAGGGAGGAAAACAACATGCTCAGGAAGTTTGCACTTTCGACCGTGGCCGCATCGGCGCTTCTGGCGACCCCGGCGCTGGCCACCGACATCACGCTTGGCGTGCTCAACGACCAGTCCGGCGTCTATGCCGACCTGTCGGGCAAGGGATCGGTGATCGCCGCACAGATGGCGGTTGCAGATTTCGACGCCGCCGGGAAGGGGATCAACGTCAACATCATCTCCGCCGACCATCAGAACAAGCCGGACATCGCGTCCAACATCGCGCGCCAGTGGTATGACCAGGATGGCGTGGATGCGATCCTCGACGTGCCGACCTCGTCCACCGCGCTGGCCGTGGCCGACGTGACCGCCGAGTTCAAGAAGGTCTTCATCAACTCCGGCGCGGCGACTTCGGACCTGACCCGTGGCAACTGCCAGCCGACCACGATCCACTGGACCTACGACACCGCGGCGCTCGCCAACGGTACCGGCAAGGCCGTGACCGAAGCGGGCGGCGACACCTGGTTCTTCCTGACCGCGGACTACGCCTTCGGCCACGCGCTTGAGCGGGACACCAAGGCGGTTGTCGAAGCCAACGGCGGGCAGGTCCTCGGCGCGGTGGCGCATCCGTTCCCGGGCACCGACTTCTCCTCCTTCCTGCTTCAGGCACAGGCCTCGGGCGCGAAGGTGATCGGTCTGGCGAACGCCGGTGCGGACACCGTGAACTCCATCAAGCAGGCGGCGGAATTCGGTATCGTCCAGGCGGGTCAGAAGCTGGCCGGTCTGCTGCTGTTCATCAACAACGTGCATTCGCTCGGCACCCAGACGGCGCAGGGTCTTCAGATGACCACCGCCTTCTACTGGGACATGAACGACGACACCCGCGCCTTCTCCGAACGTTTCCGGGCCGAGGCCGGCGCGCCGCCGTCCATGGTTCAGGCGGGTGTCTACGCGGGCACGCTGCACTACCTCAAGGCCGTGGAGGCCGTCGGCAGCGATGACGCGGAAGCCATCGTCGCCAAGATGAAGGAGATGGAGACCGACGATCCGCTCTTCGGAAAGGGCTACATCCGCAAGGACGGCCGCGTCATCCACGACATGTACCTGATGGAAGTGAAGACCCCGGACGAATCCGAGAACGACTGGGATCTGCTGAAACTGGTCGCCACCATCCCGGGCGAGGAAGCCTTCCTGCCGATGGAAGACGGCGGCTGCGCCTTCGCGCTCGCCAACTGATCCGAAACCGGGCGCGGCGGCACCGGCTGCCGCGCCCGCTCCACCAGCCGAGAGACTGACGCATGTTCGAACTACTGGGCGTACCGCCGCAGGTCCTGATGGGACAGCTGCTGATCGGGCTGATCAACGGCTCCTTCTATGCCGTGCTCTCGCTTGGCCTGGCCGTCATCTTCGGCCTGCTCAACATCATCAACTTCGCCCATGGCGCACAGTACATGATGGGGGCCTTCGTCGCCTGGATGCTGCTGAACTACACCGGCATCGGCTACTGGCCCGCGCTGATCCTCGCCCCGATCGTGGTCGGGGCAATCGGCATCGCCCTTGAACGGACCATGATATCGCGGCTCTACAAGCTCGATCACCTCTACGGGCTGCTGCTGACCTTCGGCCTCGCGCTCATCATCCAGGGGCTGTTCCGCAACTACTACGGCGTCAGCGGTCTTCCCTACGCCATTCCGCCCGCGCTTCAGGGGGGCCAGAACCTTGGCTTCATGTTCCTGCCGAACTACCGGGGCTGGGTCATCGTCGCCTCCGTCATCGTATGCTTCTCCACCTGGTTCATGATCGAACGCACCCGGCTTGGCGCCTACCTGCGCGCCGCAACTGAAAACCCGGAACTCGTCGGCGCCTTCGGCATCAACGTGCCGCGCATGATCACCCTCACCTACGGCTTCGGCGTCGGCCTCGCCGCATTCGCCGGGGTGCTGGCCGCACCGATCTATTCGGTCAACCCGAACATGGGCGCGGACCTGATCATCGTCGTCTTCGCCGTGGTGGTCATCGGCGGCATGGGGTCCATCATGGGGGCGATCCTCACCGGCTTCGGCCTCGGCGTGATCGAGGGCCTGACCCGCGTCTTCTACCCCGAGGGCTCCGCCGTCGTCATCTTCGTCATCATGGCCATCGTGCTGATGATCAAACCCGAAGGCCTGTTTGGAAATAACGCCTGATGTCCAGCACCGAGACCCCCAAAGCCGCGCTGCCCGCCATGACCCATACCGTGGGCATGCCGACACATCACAAGATCATCTTCGTCGGACTCTTCGCCGTCCTGCTGATTCTGCCCTTCATGGTCTATCCCGTCTTCGCCATGAAGCTGATGTGCTTCGCGCTCTTCGCCTGCGCTTTCAACCTGCTGCTCGGCTTCGGCGGGCTGCTGAGCTTCGGTCACGCCGCCTACTTCGGCATGGCAAGCTATGTCTGCGCCCATGCCGCCAAGGTCTGGGGCCTGACGCCGGAACTCGCGATCCTGCTTGGCACGCTGACGGCCGCTGTTCTGGGGCTTGCCATCGGGTCGCTGGCGATCCGCAGGCAGGGCATCTACTTTGCCATGGTCACGCTGGCCTTCGCGCAGATGGTCTATTTCTTCGCTCTGCAGGCCAAGTTCACCGGCGGCGAGGATGGGATCCAGTCCGTCCCGCGTCAGGATCTGTTCGGCCTGATCCCGATGCGCGACGACACCTCGTTCTACTTCGTCGTCCTCGCGATCACCTTCGGAGGCATCCTCTTCATCTACCGCATCACCCATTCGCCCTTCGGCCAGGTGCTGAAGTCGATCCGCGAGAACGAGCCGCGTGCCGTGTCGCTTGGCTACCACGTCAACCGCTACAAGCTGATGGTCTTCGTGCTCTCGGCCACTTTCGCGGGCCTCGCCGGGGCGACCAAGAGCCAGGTGTTCCACCTCGCCTCCCTGACCGACGTGCACTGGACCATGTCGGGTGAGGTCGTGCTGATGACCCTGCTCGGCGGCATGGGCACGGTGCTCGGCCCGATCGTGGGCGCGGTCATCGTGGTAACCATGCAGAACTACCTCGCCTACCTCGGCGCCTGGGTCACGGTCATCCAGGGCTGCATCTTCGTGATCGGCGTGCTGCTGTTCCGCGAGGGCATCATCGGGGTTCTGCAGAAGCTCATCAAGAAATCGCTCTGAGCCGCCTCAGGCCGTCCCGCGCCGCTCCACCAGCCGCGCAAAGACGCTGGCGCCAATAGGCAGAACGGAGTCGTCGAAGACGAAGCCCGGATTGTGCAGCGGCACCTCTCCGGCATGGCCGAGCGTGAAATAGGCCCCCGGCACCAGGGCCAGCATGTCGGCCATGTCCTCGCTGCCCATGACGGCCTCCGTCCCCTTGTCGACATGCGCTGCACCCACCACGTCTGCGGCGGCGACCAGCAGGTTCTCCGACCGCGCGTCGTCGTTCACCAGCACGTCGAAAACGTTGCGGATATCGAGCGTGATCTCGCAGCCATGCGCCATCGCGAACCCGTCGCAGAGCATCTGCATCCGTTCCGCCACCAGATCCCTGTCGGCGCGTTCGAAATAGCGCACCGTGCCGGACAGGCGCACCGTGTCGGGGATGACGTTATAGGCGCTGCCGCCGTGGAACTGCGTCACCGACAGCACCGCGGCGTGGGTCGGCACCATGTTGCGCGACACGATGGTCTGCAGCTCTCCGACCAGAGCGGACCCGATCACCACCGGATCGCGCCCCATGTGCGGCGCCGCGCCGTGGCTGCCCTTGCCGCGGATGTCGATGTCGAAAAACTCCGCCCCCGCCATCGCGACACCCGGCTTGATCCGGACCTCCCCGGGCGCATGGTAGGGAGAGTTGTGGAGGCCGTAGATCTCGTCCACCGGAAACCTTTCGAACAGACCCTCCGCGATCATCGCCCGCGCGCCGCCCAGACCTTCCTCGGCCGGCTGGAAGATGAACACCGCCCGCCCGTCGAAGTCCCGCGTCTCTGCCAGATAGCGGGCCGCGCCAAGCAGCATGGTCGTGTGGCCGTCGTGGCCGCAGCCATGGAATACGCCTTCGGTCCTGGAGGCATAGGGAAGGTTCGTCAGTTCATCCATCGGCAGGGCGTCCATGTCGGCGCGCAGCCCGATGCTCCGCCCCGGTCCGCGCCCTTCCAGAACGCCGACGACCCCGGTCCTCCCGATCCCGCGCGTGACGGTGACACCCCAGCTTTCAAGAAGGTCGGCCACGATGCCGGCGGTGCGGACCTCCTCGAACCCGATCTCCGGGTGCTGGTGGAAATCGCGGCGCAGCGCGGTCAGGTCGTCGGCATAGGCTTCGATACGGGGAATGGCTGGCATCGGTGTCTCCGGTGTTGGCTGGCCCGGATTGGGGCAGAGCCGTTCGGCGGCGTCAAGCCGGGCGATGCGGTTCCCCGTCCCCGGACGGGCCGAGACGCACCAGCGCATCCAGACGCAGCACGCCGTCGGCCCCGATCAGCGCCGGGTTGATCTCGGCCTCCTGTACGCGGGGGTGCAGCGCCAGCCGGGACAGGGCGGCGACCGCATTCGCCAGCGCGCCCAGATCGCCGGTCGGATATCCCCGGTAGCCACGCAGCGGGGCGAAGGAGCGTATCTCCTCCGTCATCGCCCGCGCCGCCTCCGCGGTCGCGGGAGCAGGACGCAGGGCCGCGTCGCCCAGCACCTCTGCCAGAACGCCCCCGGCGGCAAGCGTCACCATCGGTCCGGTGCAGGGGTCGCGGGTCAGGCCGATCAGCGCCTCGCCCAGCCCATGCGCCATTTCCTGCACCAGAACGCCGGAGACCGGAACCTCGACCCGTGCCAGCATCTCCTGCACGGCGCTGGCAACGGCCTCCGTATCCGGCAGGTTCAGTCGGATCGCTCCGGCCTCCGTCTTGTGGGGCAGGGCGGAGGAGACGAGCTTGGCCACTACCGGAAAGCGCAGCGGGATATCCCGCGCCCGCCCGTCGACAGGCAGCACCACCTGCGCCGGCCCGCGGATGCCGAGCGCGTCGAACACCGCCCCCGCCGCGACCTCGTCCATCACCCCGTCCGGTGCGGCATCCAGAAGCGCGGTCACGGCATCGGGCAGGGGCGTCATGTCCCGCTCTGCCGGGGCAGGGCGGGAAAGGATCGCGGCCACGGCTTCCGCCACCGACTCCGGTGTGGCGAAGGCGGGGATGCCGCTGGCCGACAGAAGCCGCAGCGCGTCGGGCGCATGGGGCAGGGGCATCGCCACCATCGGCGCGTGGCCCTCGGGCGCGGCACGCAGGGCGGCGACCAGTGGCTCCACAGTCAGGTCGGGCCGGGTCTGGGCGGAGGATCCGGGGGCCACCACCAGCAGCCCCGTCTCCGGATCCGCCAGAAGCGCCGCGACCACCGCCTGCATCACGTCCGCCTTGGCCCCCGCCATCGTCACGTCGATCAGCTTGCCGGAGCCGAGCGGCACGCCCCGCGGCTCCAGCGCCGCACGCGCCTTTGCCCCGCAGCCCGCAATCGTCGCGCCCGCCGCGCTGATCCGGTCCAGCACCATGCCCCCGCCGCCGCCCGTCGTGGTCAGCACCGTCGCTGTCCTGGGTCGGGCCGGGGGAAGCGCCGCCTGTACCAGCGCGCCCGGCGTCTCCAGCAGCGCGTCGAGCATCGTCACCTCGACGATCCCGATGTCACGCAGGAGCGCCGACAGCGCCCCCTTCGCCCCTGCAATCGCACCGGTATGGGAAACCGCCAGCTCCCGCCCCTCGTCCGACTGGCCGATGACATAGGCCACCACCGGCTTGCCACGGGCGTGGGCGTCGCGGGCGAACCGTTCCAGCGCCGCCGGGTCGCGCAACGTCTCAAGGAACAGCGCAAAACTCTGCGTCGCCGGATCGTCCAGCAGGACCGACCCGAGGGTCCCGACATCCGTCGCCGCCTCGTTCCCAAGCGACACCAACGCGGCAAACCCGATCCCCCGCGGCGCCCCGCGCGAGGCAAGGGTGCCGATCATGCTGCCCGACTGGGACAGAACGCTCAGTCCGCCGCTTTCGATGTCCCGCGCGGCGAAGGCGGCATTGGCCGTGCAGACGAAGCCCGAGGGCATGTGCACAACCCCGGTCGAATTGGGTCCGATCAGCCTGATCCCGGCTTCCCGCGCGATGGCGGTCGCGCGCGCCTGCCGGGCAGCGCCGTCGGGCCCGGCCTCGGCAAAGCCGTCCGCCAACATCGACACCACGCGCACCCCGGCCGCCGCGCAGTCGGCCAGAGCCTCCAGCGCCGGATCGGCGTCAAGGAGGATGTAGGCGTGATCCACCGCCCCGGCCTCCGCCACCGATTTCGCTGCCGGCAGTCCCTGCACCGTGTCGCGGCGCGGATTGACCGGCACGACCTCACCCTTGAAGCCGTTCGCGGCGAGAAAGGCCTGCGGTCGCGCTGTCAGCCGCCCCGCCGTATCGGAGGCCCCGACCAGCGCGACACGGCGGGGAGAGATCAGGGCGTCGAGGTCGCTCATGTGGGGTCTTCCTGTGGACGATCCAAGTCTACCATACCGTATGGAGACGAAAGGAAAAGCCAAATGCTCAACGATGCATAGGTTCGATGGATACTTCTGACAATGCTTATCTATATGGTATGCCAAAATCCCGCTTGCATCGTGGCCACGTGTCACTAGCATCGCGGGGCAGGAGGAGACCAAAATGTTCCAGCCCCTGACGCGCACCGCCGCCGCCGGCACGCCATTGGCCGTCCTGGCCCCCGGAGTGGACTGGGACCTGATGCTGAGAAGCGGTGAGACCGACCATGCCGTGACGATCCGCAATGGCGCGGTGACCGCCGTGCGAACCGGCCCCTTCCTGCTGCCCTCCTGGCAGACCCGGCTGACCGCGCCGGAGACCGAGTGGCAGGCCTTCCTCGCCCCCGTCCCGCGCCCCGGCCATCACGACATCATTGCCCTGCTGCGACGCAGGGCGATCACCTTTGACGGCGACCTGCATCCTCTCATGGCCAACATGTATTACGTCAAGAAGCTGCTGGAATCCCTCCGACCGGAACAGGTGGCGGCATGACCGTGCACATCGAACCTGTCACCGGCCGGTATGCCCACATCGAGATCGACGGCACCCCGCACCGCATCTACTGGGAAGAAGCCGGAACGGGTATTCCGCTTGTCTGCCTGCACACCGCCGGCAGCGACGGGCGGCAATATCGCGCGGTACTGAACGACCCGGAAATAACCCGCCATTTCCGGGTCATGGCCTTTGACATGCCGCGCCACGGCAAGTCCTCTCCCCCCGCCGGAACGGTGGATGAGGACTACCGCCTGACCTCTGAAGACTACGTCATCCAGATCATGACTTTTTGCACCGCGATGGAGCTGGATCGCCCGGTCGTCATGGGATGCTCGATTGGCGGAAGGATCGTTCTTTACCTCGCGCGCCGGCACCCGGAGGCATTCCGCGCCCTCATCGGCCTGCAAAGCTCCGCCCATGTCGAACCTTATTACGACACGTCGTGGCTGGACCGGCCGGACGTGAACGGCAGCCGGCTCTGCGGCGCAATGGCCTATGGTCTGATGTCGCCGACCAGTCCGGCGGAGCACCGCGATGAAACGAGGTGGCACTACATGCAGGGCGGGCCGGGCGTGTTCAAGGGCGACCTGTGGTTCTACAAGTTCGACGGCGACATGCGGGATGAACTGGCCGAAATCGACACCTCCGCCGTACCGATCCATCTTCTCACCGGGGAATACGACTATTCCTGCACGCCCGCGGACAGCCGGCAACTGGCCGATACGCTTGGCATCGGCCTGACCGTGATGCCCGGTCTCGGCCATTTCCCGATGTCGGAGGACCCGGAGCGGTTCCTGACCCATCTTCGCCCTGTGCTCGACGCCATCCGCGCCGGCTGATTACCGGCGTCATGCCCTTTCCCTCGCCGTTTCCGCCGGTTATCCGGGGAGAAAGGAGACGCCGATGACCCCCGAAGCCCGTGTGGCCGCCGCAATCGACATCCTCGACCTGATCCTCGGCGGGGAACCGGCGGAAAAGGCACTGACCGCCTGGGCACGGCGCAGCCGGTTTGCCGGGTCGGGGGACCGTGCGACGATCCGCGACCACGTCTTTGACGCCCTGCGCTGCCGCCGCAGCCACGCCGCGCTCGGCGGGGCGGAAACGGGGCGCGGGCTGATGCTGGGCGCGCTGATCGCCGCCGGTCAGGACCCGGCAGGGGTCTTCACCGGGCAGGGCCATGCGCCCGCGCCGCTTTCCGCCGCCGAAGCCGGACGTGCCGCCACTGCGCCGGACACCCTTAGCGCCGCGATGACGGAGGCGGAGGCCTGCGACATCCCCGACTGGCTCTGGCCGCAATGGCAGGCGTCCCTTGGCGACCGGGCGGCAGAAACCGCGAAACTGCAGCGCAGCCGCGCCCCGGTGTTCCTGCGCGTCAACCTGCGCCGCACCTCCCCCGCCGCAGCGACCCGCGCGCTGGCGGATGAGGGGATCGTCGCCATTCCCCACCCCCTTGCCGATACCGCGCTAGAGGTTACGGAGGGGGCCCGCCGCATCGCCGGATCCGCCGCCTATCGCGAGGGTCTGGTCGAACTTCAGGACGCTGCCTCCCAGGCCGTCACCGCCGCGCTTCCGCTCGCGGACGGCATGCGCGTACTGGACTACTGCGCCGGCGGTGGCGGCAAGACTCTGGCCATGGCGGGCCGCGTCCGTGCCGGTTTCACCGCACACGACGCCAATCCCGCCCGCCTGAACGACCTGAAACCCCGTGCCGCCCGCGCCGGCGTGCCCGTGACCGTCACGGCCCGCCCCGAGGGCCGCTTCGACCTGGTGCTCTGCGACGTGCCCTGTTCCGGCAGCGGGTCCTGGCGGCGCGCGCCCGAGGGCAAGTGGCTGCTGGATCGCGACGGGCTGGATCACCTTTGCGAGGTGCAGTCCGCGATCCTCGACCGCACCGCCCCCATGGTCGCGGAGGGTGGGACGCTGGCCTATGTCACCTGCTCCGTCCTGAACTGCGAAAACGACGACCGCGTGGCCGATTTCCTGTCGGCGCATCCCGGCTGGCGGCAGGCCGCGCGTCACCAGTGGCTGCCCGGAGACGGCGGCGATGGTTTCTTTCTGTCCTGCCTGAAACGCCGCGGCTGACCTGCGCATGGCGTGCGGTCAGCGCCATTAACCATTGATTAACACTCGCATCCTCTAATGGGCCGACGAGGGGGCGCAACCGCGCCAGCCGGTCCGATTTCCGCAACGGGGACAGCGCGCATCATGTTCAACCACACGGCCGAAACAGGGTTCACCACCTCCCGTGCACCCCGCGACGCCCGCGCGCTTCGCTCCGACACCCGCGCCGAACCGGCCCGCCGCCGCGCCGCCGTCACCCTGATCGGGCTGGCCCTCGGGCTGCTGGTGCTGGCCTGGATGACCGGCGGCACGCCGGGCCAGCCGATTATGACCTTGTCTTTTGCCGCCGCTGCGGCAACGCTGTTCCTGACTGCCGTCGGGGTCGAACTCTGGCCGATCCTGCTGGCGCCGGAAGAAGGCGACACCAGCCCTGAACCCGCCATGAACAGCCTTCTCGACGCCATGCCCTTCGCGGCCCTGCTGACCTCCCGCGATCTCCTCCCGATCGAGGCGAACGGGATCGCCCGCGACCTTTTTTCCACACCCGACCAGGACCGCTGGCTGACCAGTGCCCATGTGCCGGACGACCTTGCCGAAGGTCTGCGCGACCTCTCTGCCCGCATTGCGGAAGCGGGGGTCGGCGTGCCCCTCCGCGCCAGCCTCGTCGTCGGAGGGGAGACCTGGGACATCACGGGCCGCGCGGTGTCCGAGGACCGGCTGCTCTGGCAGATCGACCCGGTGATGGAGGGCAGCGCCGCCATGCGTGACGCGCAGCTGCCAGTGCTGGCCATCGGACCGGACGGCCGGATCGCCAATGTCAATGCTGCCGCAATTGCCTGCCTCGGCCGCCGCCCGCGCCGCATGTCCGACATCTTCGGCGACGCGCCCGTGACCTCCGGCACCACCGCCACCGCCCGCGTCGGCGGGGGCGAAACCCCCGTTCTGGTCGTCGATCTGCCAGCCGCCGGCCGCCACCGACAGATCGCGCTGATCCCCCTGACCGCGCAGACCGGTCCGTCCGACGCAGGTGCCCCCGATACCGGCAACCGTGACTGGGACCGGTTCGACAACCTGCCGGTCCCGCTCCTCTGGCTCAGTTCCGACGGGCGGGTGCAGAAGGCCAACCGCAACGCGGTGGATCTGATCGGCCCCGGCTGCCGCGCCGGTGCCCATCTCGGCGACCTGACCGAAGGCCTTGGCCGCCCGATCAGCGACTGGCTGGACGAAGCCGTGGCCGGCCACCGCACCAACAGCCCCGAATTCCTGCGCGTCACCGCTTCCGATCAGGAGACCTTCGTTCAGATCTCCCTGAAACCGGTAAACGACGGCGGCGAAACCTCCCTGCTGGCTGTCCTGAACGACGCGACAGAGCTCAAGACGCTCGAGGCCCAGTTCGTGCAGAGCCAGAAGATGCAGGCCATCGGTCAGCTTGCGGGCGGTGTGGCACATGACTTCAACAACCTGCTCACCGCGATCTCGGGCCATTGCGATCTGCTGCTGCTGCGTCACGATCAGGGCGATCAGGACTATGCCGACCTGATGCAGATCAACCAGAACGCCAACCGTGCCGCCGCGCTGGTCAGCCAGCTGCTCGCCTTTTCCCGCAAGCAGACGCTGCGCCCGGAGGAGATCGACCTGCGCGAGACGATTTCCGACCTCACGCATCTTCTGAACCGTCTGGTCGGGGAAAAGGTCACGCTCTCCTTCAGTCACGATCCCGTCCTGAACGCGGTCCGTGCCGATAAAAGGCAGCTGGAACAGGTCCTGATGAACCTCGTCGTGAACGCCCGCGATGCCATCCCCGGCGGCGGAGAGATCCGCATCGTGACCGAGGGCGTGACCTATTCAGCCGCCCACAGCCGCGACCGCGCCACCGTGCCGCCCGGAGACTACGTGGCTGTGAAGGTGATCGACACCGGCTGCGGCATCCCGCCCGACAAGCTGACCAAGGTCTTCGAACCCTTCTACACCACCAAGCGCGTCGGAGAGGGCACCGGGCTCGGCCTCTCGACCGCCTATGGCATCATCAAGCAGACCGGCGGCTACATCTTCGTCGACAGCACCGTGGGGGAGGGGACCTGCTTCACCCTCCTGTTCCGCGCCTTCAGGAACGACCGAAAGGTGATGGAGGACCTGCGCGCCGCCACACGCCCCTCGGCCCGGCACGCCGACGGGGTTGTTCTGCTGGTGGAGGACGAAGCCCCCGTGCGCGCCTTCGCCTCCCGCGCGCTGCGCCTGCGCGGTTACACCGTGCTCGAGGCCGAAAGCGGAGAGGAGGCGCTGGCGCTGCTGGAAAACCCCGACACCCGCGTGGACATCTTTGTCACCGATGTCGTCATGCCCGGAATGGATGGACCGACCTGGGTGCGCAAGGCACTGGAAACCCGCCCGAATGTACAGATCATCTTCGTCTCCGGCTATGCGGAGGAGCACTTTGGCGAGGAACAGACGAGGTTCCCCAATTCCGTCTTCCTGCCCAAGCCGTTCTCGCTCAGCGAACTGACGCAGACGGTGCAGGGCGTGGCCAGCTGAACCGGCTCAGTCCCCGCCCACGGGGATGGAGTCGTACAGCGCGAACTCCGCCGCGCATTTGCGCCGCAGCTTTGCCTCGACCTCCGGGCTGAGTTCCAGCGGCATCTCGGGCGAGACGTTCTCGCGGGTCAGCGCGATATCCTGTCCGAGCCGGTCTTCCAGGAAGCGCCGCAGCCCGTCCTGATCCTCGTAGCGGTAGAACCGGGTGACGGAGGTACCGTTTCCGGCCGGCTCCACGAACTTCGCCTGGCTGCCCACATTGGCATAGCCCGGCTGGTCCCCACGGCAGTAGCCGTCGATGAACGTGTCAAAGCTTACATCGCAAGTATTGTTCGGCCGCCCCTGCATGAACGGCCGCCGCCGGTACCTGTACCAGCTGCCAAGCCAGGACACCGGCTCCCGGATCACGGCAAGCACTTCCAGATCCTCGGCGATGAACTTCTCCAGCATCGGCCGGAAGAAGCGGTTGTAGCGGAACACCGGCGCATGTTTGAGCTCGGGCGGGTCGTTCACGACGATGTCCGCCACAGGGGCCAGCGCTTTTTCCCAGGCGGTCGTGCCGGTCTTGGGCACCGACAGGAACACCAGCCTGGCCTTCGCAAAAACAAGCATTTACCGCCTCCGGACCGCGCGGCGGCAAGGACCCGCCGCCGCTAACCACTTCTTAACCAGACTCGGAAAGAGTGTCAGTCGGAAAGATTTCGATTGAAATGTTCCTCTTTTGGTCCATATTGGAACAAGAGTAGAACAAAGGGCGGTGATTGCCGCCGATAAACGGGTATGGAATAAGGGGCTGAAACAATGGCAACGGCAGATCTTCTTTCAATGGACAGCAAGCGCGACGAGAACAAGCAGAAGGCGCTCGACTCGGCGCTGGCCCAGATCGAACGGCAGTTCGGCAAGGGATCGATCATGAAACTGGGCGGCAAGGACGCCATCCAGCAGATCGAGGCGACCTCGACAGGGTCGCTCGGCCTCGACATCGCGCTTGGCATCGGCGGTCTGCCCAAGGGCCGGATCATCGAGATTTACGGACCGGAATCCTCGGGCAAGACCACGCTGACCCTGCACTGCGTCGCCGAGGAACAGAAAAAGGGAGGTGTCTGCGCCTTTGTCGACGCCGAACACGCGCTCGACCCGCAGTACGCCCGCAAGCTTGGTGTCGACCTTGACGAACTGCTGATCTCCCAGCCCGACACAGGTGAACAGGCACTCGAAATCACCGACACGCTTGTCCGCTCCGGCGCCGTCTCCATGGTCATCGTCGATTCGGTCGCCGCCCTGACCCCCAAGTCCGAGCTTGAGGGCGACATGGGCGACAGTTCAGTCGGCGTGCATGCCCGCCTGATGTCCCAGGCCATGCGCAAGCTGACCGGCTCCATCGCCCGGTCGAACTGCATGGTGATCTTCATCAACCAGATCCGGATGAAGATCGGCGTGATGTTCGGCTCTCCCGAAACCACCACGGGCGGCAACGCGCTGAAATTCTACTCTTCCGTCCGCCTCGACATCCGCCGCATCGGTGCGATCAAGGAGCGTGACGAAATCGTCGGCAACCAGACCCGTGTGAAAGTGGTCAAGAACAAGGTCGCCCCGCCGTTCAAGCAGGTGGAATTCGACATCATGTATGGCGAGGGGATCTCCAAGACCGGCGAACTGCTCGACCTCGGCGTGAAGGCCGGTGTCGTGGACAAGTCCGGTTCCTGGTATTCCTACGGCGACGACCGCATCGGGCAGGGGAGGGAGAACGCCAAGGTCTTCCTCAAGGAAAACCCCGACATCGCCTATCAGATCGAGGACAAGATCCGCGCCTCTCACGGCCTCGACTTCGGGTCGAGCGATGAGGACAGCACCGACGACGTGCTCGACGCGTGATCCTCTGACCCGCTGACAGAAGGCCCGGCCGCAGAGCCGGGCCTTTTGCTTTGCGCCCCGCGCTTGTCCTGTCCGTCACCATCGGGCCTGTCACCTCCCCGCCCGTCATCCTCTGACTTGATCAGAGGATCTCCCCTCTCCGGGCGCAGAGGCGTGCAGGCGATCCCCGGTCAGGTCGGAGGATGCCCCCCTACGGCGAACCGCCCGCGCCCCCTCATTCTCCTTTACCACCTGCGCCACAAGGTTTATCCCCGCTCCAACCGGAATTCAGACCGAAAGACCGCGCCGACCATGACTGGCCTCGCCGATATCCGCTCGACCTTCCTTGGCTACTTCGAGAAGCAGGGCCACCGGGTCGTTCCCTCCTCTCCGCTCGTGCCGCGCAACGATCCCACGCTGATGTTCGCGAACTCCGGCATGGTGCAGTTCAAGAACCTGTTCACCGGGGTCGAAACCCGCGACTACACCCGCGCCACCACCGCGCAGAAATGCGTGCGCGCCGGGGGCAAGCACAATGACCTCGACAACGTCGGCTATACCGCGCGCCACCATACCTTCTTCGAAATGCTGGGGAATTTCAGCTTCGGCGACTATTTCAAATCGGATGCCATCCCCTTTGCCTGGGAACTGGTGACGAAGGAACTGGGCATCCCGAAGGACAAGCTGCTGGTCACCGTCTACAAGACGGACGACGAGGCGGCGGAGATCTGGAAGAAGGTCGCGGGCCTGACCGACGACCGCATCATCCGCATCGGCGACAAGCCGGGCGGGGGCAGCGACAACTTCTGGCAGATGGGACCGACCGGCCCCTGCGGCCCCTGCACCGAGATCTTCTACGACCACGGCGACAAATACTGGGGCGGCCCTCCGGGCAGCCCTGAGGAGGACGGCGACCGGTTCATCGAGATCTGGAACCTCGTCTTCATGCAGTTCGAACAGTTCGAGGACGGATCGCGCCGGGATCTCGAGGCGCAGTCGATCGACACCGGCATGGGCATCGAACGCGTCGCCGCGCTGCTGCAGGGGACCAACGACAACTACGCCACCGACCTGATGCGCGCGCTGATCGAGGCTTCGGCCCACGCCACCAGCACCGAACCTGACGGCCCCGGCAAGACCCACCACCGGGTGATCGCGGACCATCTGCGCTCGACGTCCTTCCTGATCGCGGACGGGGTGATGCCGTCCAACGACGGTCGCGGCTACGTGCTGCGCCGGATCATGCGCCGCGCCATGCGCCACGCTCATCTTCTGGGCGCAAAGGACCCGCTGATGTACCGGCTGGTTCCCGAACTGGTCCGCCAGATGGGTGAGGCCTATCCCGAACTGCGTGCCGCCAGAGCGCTGATCGAGGAGACGCTGAAGCTTGAGGAAACCCGCTTCCGCACCACGCTCGACCGCGGGCTGAAGCTGCTGGATGACGAACTCGGCGGGCTGGCCGAAGGGGCGGCGCTACCCGGAGAGGCGGCCTTCAAGCTTTACGACACCTATGGCTTCCCGCTCGACCTGACGCAGGACGCACTGCGGGAAAAGGGCCGCACTGTGGACACCGACGGCTTCGACGCCGCCATGGCCGAACAGAAGGCCAAGGCCCGCGCGGCCTGGGCGGGAACGGGCGAATCCGCGGACCTCTCCGTCTGGTTCGACATTGCCGACCAGCATGGAGCGACCGATTTCCTCGGCTACGATACGGAACAGGCCGAGGGCGTCGTTCTCGCCATCGTGAAGGACGGCGCAGAGGTCAAGGCGCTGGAACCCGGTGAAAGTGGCTGGATCATCGCCAACCAGACTCCGTTCTACGGAGAGTCCGGCGGTCAGGTCGGAGACACCGGCTGGTTGCGGCGGCTTGAGGATGAGGACCACATCGCCACGGTCACCGACACCCAGAAAATGGGCGGCGGGAAGGTCTTCGCGCATAACGTCACGCTTGGCACCGGCGCATTCAGGGTCGGCGACCCCGTCGCGCTTGAGGTCGATCATGCCCGCCGGTCCACCATCCGTGCCAACCACTCCGCCACGCACCTGCTGCACGAAGCCCTGCGCGAGGCCCTTGGCGATCACGTCGCGCAGCGCGGTTCGCTCAACGCGCCGGACCGGCTGCGCTTTGACTTCTCGCATTCGCAGGCCCTGACAGCCGACCAGATCGCACAGGTCGAACGCGAGGTGAACGCCTTCATCCGCCAGAACTCCGCCGTCGACACCCGCATCATGACGCCCGATGACGCCCGCGCCCTTGGCGCTCAGGCACTGTTTGGTGAGAAATACGGCGACGAGGTCCGCGTTGTCTCCATGGGCCGAAAGGACACCGGAAAGGGGGCGGACGGGAATACCTATTCGCTGGAACTCTGCGGCGGCACCCATGTCACCCGCACCGGCGACATCGGGGCTTTTGCGCTGACCTCGGAAACCGCCTCCTCCGCCGGGGTCCGCCGGATCGAGGCGCTGACGGGGCAGGCGGCCATGGCCGAACTGCGCGGTCGCGACAGGGCGCTGAGCGCCATCGAAGGCATGCTCAAGGCGACCGGCGAGGATGCCGTCGCCCGCGTGAAGGCGATGATGGAAGAACGCCGCGCGCTGCAGAACGAAGTCGCGCAGCTGCGCCGCGACCTCGCAATGGCAGGGGCAGGTTCCGGCGGCACAGGGCAGGGCGGTGGTGCCGAGGCGCGTGACATCAATGGCGTGAAGTTCCTGGCCCAGTCCCTGACCGGCGTGTCGGGCAAGGACCTCCCGGCGTTGATCGACCAGTTCAAGGCACAGATCGGGTCCGGCGCGGTGCTGCTGATTGCCGACACCGGCGGCAAGGCTGCCGTGGCGGCGGGGGTGACCGAAGACATGACCGCCCGCGTCTCGGCCGTGGACCTCGTCCGTGCGGCAGTGGAGAAGCTGGGCGGCAAGGGCGGCGGTGGCCGTCCCGACATGGCGCAGGGCGGCGGGGCGGATGCATCGGCCGCCGGAGAAGCAATCAAGGCCGCCGAGGCCGTACTGGGAGGCTGACATGCCCGCACTCTGGATCGCCAACGTCACGGTCACTGACCCCGACTCCTACGCGAAATACGCGGAGCTCGCCGGCCCTGCGATCGCCAAGCACGGAGGCAAGTTCATCGCCCGCGCCGCGCGGTTCGTGCAGCTTGAAGGCCGTGAGCGTCCGCGCAACGTCGTCGCCCGCTTCGACACGGTCGAGGCGGCGGTGGCCTGTTACAATTCGCCGGAGTACCAGGCGGCGCTCGATCACGCACGGGGCGCGAGCGAGCGGGAACTGATGGTCATCGAGACGACGGAGTAGGGTAGACTCCCTCACCCTGACCCTTTCCTGTAGACCCCCTCCCTAACCCTCCCCCCTCAGGGGGAGGGGACCTGTAGCTCCAGGCAGAACCGGGATTTCGCTAATGCTGCACGGTACAGCTCCCTCCCCCTCGCGAGGGGGAGGGCCGGGGAGGGGGTGATCCCGCGAAGGCGCGCCCCTCAGTACGGGTCCTTCGCCCCCCGATCCGCCGACAACGTCTGCTGCCTCCGCTTGACAAGCAGCTCGATCGCGTCCGCCAGATGCTCTTCGGCGATGTTGTAGTCGCCGCGTTCCACCCGGATGCGGTGCGCCTCGATCATTACATCGGCATGGGTACAGCCGACGGGCGGCTCGAACCGGTAGCAGGCCAGTTCGATCAGCAAGCCCATGGGATCCTTGAAATAGATCGAGTCCATGAAACCCCGGTCCTTCGGTCCCGAATTGCCAATACCGCGTTCCTTGAGCCGCTCCACCGCCTGTGAGAACGTCGCCTTGGAGACGTTGAACGCCAGGTGATGCACGCAGCCAGGATCGGTTGGTGTGCGGCGCGGATCGGGCCTGCGGTTTTCGTTGGTGAAGACGGTGATCAGCCGCCCGTCACCGGGATCGAAGTAGAGATGCCCTTCGTCCGGGTCGTCCAGGTTGGGCTGGTCGAAGACGAACGGCATGCCAAGCACGCCTTCCCAGAAGTCGATGCTGGTCTGCCGGTCCGCGCCGGTCAGGGTGATGTGATGCACGCCCTGTGTCTGTAGCTTGCGCATGATATCCTCCTTGGTCTGACCGGGAAGATAGGCGGTCTGGCGCGGTTTGGCACCTGTCTGCATCGTGCGCCGATGCATGGGGTCTGTGCGGACCCTCTCTGTGTCCCGGTTTCGCCCGACGGGTTTGCGCGTCTCCCTCCCCCTGTCCGGGGGAGGGATGGGAAGCGGGAAGTCAGCCCGCCTTGCTCATCCGCTTGCGCTCATGCGGGTCGAGGTAGCGCTTGCGCAGGCGGATCGCGTTCGGCGTCACTTCGACCAGTTCGTCGTCGTTGATATAGGCAATCGCCTCTTCCAGCGTCAGCGTGACCGGCGTCGTCAGCCGCACCGCCTCGTCCGTACCGGAGGCGCGCACGTTGGTCAGCTTCTTGCCTTTCAGCGGGTTCACCTCAAGATCGTTGTCGCGCGAATGCTCGCCGATGATCATGCCGGTGTAGACCGGAGCCTGTGCGCCGAGGAACATCTTGCCGCGATCCTCAAGGTTCCAGAGCGCATAGGCCACCGTCTCCCCGTTCTCCATGGAGATCAGCACACCCGCGCGCCGCCCCTCGATTGTACCCTTGTGCGGGGTCCATCCGTGGAAGACGCGGTTCAGAACGCCTGTTCCGCGCGTGTCGGTAAGGAATTCCCCGTGGTACCCGATCAACCCGCGCGACGGCACATGCGCCACGATGCGGGTCTTGCCCGCGCCGGCCGGCTTCATCTCCACCAGGTCGCCCTTGCGGGGGCCGGTGATCTTTTCGATGACCGCGCCGGTGTATTCGTCGTCCACGTCGATGGTGACTTCCTCGACCGGTTCTTCACGACCATTTTCACCGTCGCGCATGATGACCTGCGGGCGGGAGACCGACAGTTCGAAACCCTCGCGGCGCATGTTCTCGATCAGCACGCCCATCTGGAGTTCGCCGCGCCCCGACACCTCGAAGGCCTCGCCGCCCGGCGTGTCCTTGATCTTGATGGCGACGTTGGACTCCGCCTCTTTCATCAGCCGCTCGCGGATGACGCGGGACTGCACTTTCTTGCCGTCGCGGCCCGCAAGGGGGCTGTCGTTGATGCCGAAGGTCACGGTGATGGTCGGCGGGTCGATCGGCCGCGCCTCCAGCGCCTCGTCCACCGCCAGCGCGCAGATCGTGTCGGCGACGGTCGCCTTGGTCATCCCGGCAAGCGAGACGATGTCGCCCGCGACGCCTTCCTCGATATCCTGCTGCATCAGGCCGCGGAAGGCGCGGACCTTGGTGACGCGGAACTGTTCGATCTTCTGCCCGATGCGCGAGATCGCCTGCACCGTCTGGCCGACCTTGACGCGGCCCGTCTCGATCCGGCCCGTCAGGATGCGCCCCACAAAGGGGTCGGAGCCGAGCGTGGTGGCCAGCATCCGGAAATCGTCGTCCTGCTTCTTCTGCTGTTTCGGCGCGGGCACATGGTCCACGATCAGCCGGAACAGGGCCGAGAGATCCTTGCGCGGCCCGTCCAGCTCCGCATCCGCCCAGCCCGACCGGCCAGAGGCGTACATGTGCGGGAAATCCAGCTGGTCGTCGTCGGCGCCGAGGTTGGCGAACAGGTCGAAGCATTCGTCCAGCGCCCGGTCAGGTTCGGCATCCGGCTTGTCCACCTTGTTCAGCACCACGATCGGACGCAGGCCAAGCGCCAGCGCCTTGGAGGTCACGAACTTGGTCTGCGGCATCGGCCCCTCGGCCGCGTCCACCAGCAGCACGACGCCGTCGACCATGGACAGGATCCGCTCGACCTCGCCGCCGAAATCGGCGTGGCCGGGGGTGTCCACGATGTTGATCCGCGTGCCCTTCCACTCGACCGAGGTACATTTGGCCAGGATGGTGATCCCGCGTTCGCGCTCCAGATCATTGGAGTCCATGGCGCGTTCCGCCACCGCCTGATTTTCGCGGAAGGCGCCGGACTGCTTGAGCAACTCGTCCACGAGGGTCGTCTTGCCGTGGTCGACGTGGGCGATGATGGCGATGTTGCGCAGGTCCATGGGGCGTCCTTGTTCAGCTTGGCGCCCGCCTACACTGCACCCGCAGAAAAGGCTAGGGGGAAACGCGGCACCAGCAGAGTCGGGCCAAGCGGGCGCGCCTTTGCGCCACATCCCAGCTTGAACCGGGCGCGGGGGGCACCGGCTTCGCTGTCGACCGGGCCGAGGTCGAAGCGGATAACGCCGCGCGCCCTAAGATGCAGCGCGGCCTCCCAGAGCAGCCGGGTATGGGCTTGGTGGCTGCGGCCCGTTGGCCCGCTCCAGCCGACGGCATAGGTCGCGGCGGTACCGTGGACCAGCAGAAGGACGAAGGCCACCGTCTCGCCCCCAAGCACCGCCCGCAACAGGATCGTGTCATCCGGACTGGTCGCGGCGAAGGCGGTCAGGAAGCTCCGCGGCCAGGTGCGGTAGCTGCGTTGCTTCCGCTGTGCCTCCTCCCGGCCGAGCAGACCGGCATGGCGCGCCAGGTCGAAACGCTCCTGCACGACGACGACCGGCCCCTCCAGTCCCCGTCTGAGCCGGTTGCGCCATTTCCCGTGCAGCCCGTTCCACAGGGCTTCCGTGTCCGGTCCGAGGTCAAGCTCCGCGACATGCTGCGGTGTCAGAAACGGACAACCCGGAGCATCGGTCGGCGCGGTGTCCGGAATGACCAAGCAGAGCCCCGGCCCGCCCCCGCAGAACACGTCGCGCCAGTCTGGCACGGCCCCGCGCGGCAGATAGGCAAGGCGAAGGGGGCCCGCGCGCCGGACGATCGCGAACTGGCAGGGGGCACAGGACGGACCGATCCGGATGACCTCCCGGCCCATGCGCCGCAGGGCGCGGGCGTAGGTGACTGACTGCTGCAGCGGACGCGGGGTTTCGGACATCCTCCGATCAGACGCGGGATCCGGTTAACAGCGCCTCACCATTCCGGTGCCGAATGGCAAATCTTTCGGTAATCGGCAGCGTCTAACCTGCCATCATGCGATCCAGTCGACACCCGCCCGCGCCACCTCCTCGCCCGACCAGGCAGGCGATGCTCCTCCTCGCCATCCTGCTGTCCCTGTGCTGGTCGGCGGGGGTTGGGCTGGTACGCTTGGCCGTGCTGGCCACAGGCGGTTGACCGACGACGCGCAGAGGAGGCGGATTTCGCCTTCCGGCGAGAGTATTTCGGGCAAGATGAAACCCGTCCTCCTTCATCTTGCCGGCAAATACTCCGGGGGGAGGTCCGCAGGACCGGGGGGCAGCGCCCCCCGCGCAGTCAGAATTCAGAACGGGATTTCATCGTCAAGGTCGCGGTTCGACCCGCCGCCGCCACCGCCGGAGCTGCTGCCGCCCCGGTCGTCATAGCCGGCACCGTAGCCGCCGTCCCGGTCGTCGTATCCGCCCGAGGAGCCGCCGCCATAGCCACCACCACCACCGCCGCCTTCGCCACGCCCGTCAAGCAGGGTGAGTTCGCCGCGATAGGGGCGCAGCACCACCTCGGTGGAATAGCGGTCCTGGCCGGACTGGTCCTGCCATTTGCGGGTTTCGAGCTGCCCCTCGATGTAGACCTTGGAGCCCTTGCGCAGATACTGTTCCGCGATCTTGGCGAGCGGTTCGGAGAAGATGGCGACCGAATGCCATTCGGTGCGCTCACGCCGTTCGCCGGTATTGCGGTCCTTCCAGTTTTCCGACGTGGCGATGCGCAGGTTGCACACCTTGCCACCGTTCTGGAACGACCGGACCTCGGGGTCGCGCCCCAGGTTTCCGACGATGATGACCTTGTTCACGGATCCGGCCATGACTGCCCCCTATAGCATGAGTCCTCAGGTTCCGACGGTTACATCAGAGTGTCGCCAAAAGGTAAAGTTTTCGCGGGAATTGAATCGATTGCGCCCTTTTCCCCGACGTCAGAGCCCGCGCCGCCCATGCGCGGGGCTTTGCCGACATGGGCCGCCACGCCGCGAGAAAGCACAATTGGCTGGCCAAAAGCCTTTGAATTTATGTAGGGTGCGCCGCAAGGGACAGGTTACGGGAAGATCCTCTTGGGACATCGGAAGTTTGTGCGCGCCGCCGCCCTGGCGCTGGCTGTCACGGGAATTGCGGACCTCGCCCTTGCGCAGTCCGTGTCCACCTCCAGCCGCAGCAAGGTCTTCGGGTCCCAAACCCGCGTGCTCGATAGCCGCGCTTCTCAGCAGTACAACAACTCCGTCCGCCTGCAGCCGACCCGCGTCGTGACCCCGTCCAAGTGGGGCGATGAATCGGTCAAGGCCTTCCGCGGCCGCTACAATGGCCCGCACCTGGCCACCGCCCGCGCCGCCGCCCGCCGCCATGGCGTGCCCGAGGACCTGTTCCTCCGTCTCGTCCAGCAGGAAAGCGGATGGAACGACAAGGCGCGCTCGCACAAGGGGGCGATCGGGCTGGCGCAGCTGATGCCGGGCACTGCCAAGGTGCTGGGCGTCGACCCGCACGATCCGCAGCAGAACCTCGAGGGCGGCGCGCGCTACCTCGCGCAGCAGTACCGCACCTTCAAGTCCTGGCGTCTGGCGCTTGCCGCCTACAACGCCGGCCCGCAGGCGGTGCAGAAATACGACGGGATTCCGCCTTACAAGGAAACCCAGAACTACGTGCGGATCATCTGGGGCAGCTGAGCCCTTTCCGTCACGTCCGTCTGCGCAAAGTTGATCTGCCGGAACCTT
Organism: Primorskyibacter flagellatus; assembly: GCF_014638275.1. Lineage (GTDB taxonomy): Bacteria > Pseudomonadota > Alphaproteobacteria > Rhodobacterales > Rhodobacteraceae > Pseudooceanicola > Pseudooceanicola flagellatus_A. Next base: position 1,468,542 of record NZ_BMFJ01000001.1, on the reverse strand, counting down.
TCTCGCGCAACCGTGTTGTTTGCTCACAACGCAACTGAACGCGATTGCCTGACGCGTGCGGCCATGGGCCACTGGGACGCGCAGGTGGAAAGGACATTGATATGTTTAAGAAAACCATGACCGCCGTTGGTCTTGCCCTGATCGTCGCCACCCCGGTTCTCGCCGTCGAAGGCCCGTTCCCCGTGCGCGAGGTCGACGCCTCCACCCACCTCGAGGCATTCGAGAACCCGAACGCGCTCGACTACTATCCGGACGTCGCCGCTGACGTCGCCGCAGCCGTGGCCGCAAAGGTCGACGCAGCGCCCGAAGATGCGGATCACTCGCTTGCCCTGTCGATCAAGGTCACCGCACTGCGCCTGAACGACAACCCGGTGCTGACCGATGACGGCAAGTTCAACATCATGGAAGGCGTCGTTGTCGTCTATGACAAGGAAGGCGACTCCCCGCTGAAGAACGAGGCGATCATCCTGCGCGCCGAGGAAATGCCGACTGCGATGCCGGCCTTCTCTCCGGACAACCGCGACTTCTACATCGCCATGGTCGACGCTTTCGCCGACAAGACGGCCGAGATCGTGAGCGGCGTGGATTACCTGCCGGACACCGAGAACAACGCCAGCAAGTAACGCTGCCGCTGTCTGAATGGCAAAGCCCCCGGTCCCATGACCGGGGGCTTCTGCGTTTCTGCGCCGGTTACTCCGCCGCGATCTTGATGACCGGCTCCATCCCGGCAAGCTGATCTTCGGAGAGGTGACACTTGATCTGGTGCCCGTCCTTCTTGCGCATCGGTGGCACCTCTGTCTCGCAGAGCCCGCCCGGCACTTCGGATTTCCACCGGCAGCGTGTCTGGAACGGACAGCCCGGCGGCGGGTTCATGGCCGATGGGATGTCGCCCTCCAGCACGATGTGCTTCTTCTGGACGGAGGTATCCGCGATCGGAACCGCCGAGAGCAGCGCCTCCGTGTAAGGATGATAGGGCGGGGAAAAGACCTGATCGGTCGTCCCCAGTTCCACCACATGCCCGAGATACATCACCATGACCCGGTCGCTGAGATAGCGCACGATGGACAGGTCGTGGGAGATGAAGAGCAGCGTCGTCTTCTCCTCTCGCTGGATGTCCATCAGCAGGTCCGTCACGGCGGCCTGCACCGACACGTCGAGCGCTGACACCGGTTCGTCCGCCACCACGATCTTCGCCCCGCCGGCGAAGGCACGCGCGATCCCGACCCGCTGCTTCTGCCCGCCCGACAGCTGGCGCGGCATCCGATCGGCGAAGGCGCGCGGCAGCTTCACGAGGTCGAGCAGGTTCAGCATCTTCTCCCGCCGCTCGGCCTCGGTCTTGCCGATGCCGAAGACTTCAAGCGCGCGGATGATCTGGCGGCCCACGGTCATAGAAGGGTTGAGCGTATCGAACGGGTTCTGGAACACCATCTGGACGGAGGAGATCGTCTCAGTCTTGCGCTTCTCGATCGGGGTGTTCTGGATCTCCTTGCTGTTGAGCAGGATGTTCCCGTCCGTCGCGGTCTCCAGCCCCATGAGGACCTTCGCGAAGGTCGACTTGCCGCATCCGGACTCCCCGACGATGGCGAGCGTCTCGCCCTCCCGCGCCTCGAACGACAGCGTCTCGTTCGCCTTCACCACCTTCTTCGGGCCGGAGGAGAACAGGGCGGAGGCGGCGACCTCGTAGTATTTCCGAAGGTCCTCGATCTTCAGGACGACCTTGCCGATCTCCGTCTTGCCCTTCTGTTCCTGCGCCGCCATCGGTGCGTCCCAGTCGATTTCGTCATGGCGCAGACAGCGGGTCGTGTGCCGGTCGTCGCCCGCGATGTTGAACATCGGAATGTCCTTCGCATCGCAGCGCCCCGGTTCGAAGTAATCGCAGCGGGGCCCGAAGTTGCAGCCCCGGGGCCGTTCGTGGGGCAGGGGGAAATTGCCGGGGATTGCCTTGAGCGGGCGCGAGGTCTTGTCCGCGCCGGGCAGGGGGATCGACCGGAACAGGGCCTGCGTATAGGGGTGGCGCATCTGGTCGAAGACGTCCTCGATGGAGCCGCGTTCGACCGCCTCGCCGGAATACATGACGCAGATGCGGTCGCAGGTCTCCAGCACCAGCCCGAGGTTGTGCGAGATGAACAGCATCGAGGTGCCGTATTTCTTGCCGAGGTCCTTCACCAGTTCGACAATCGCCGCTTCGACCGTCACGTCGAGCGCGGTGGTCGGTTCGTCTAGGATCAGCAACGCGGGTTTGGACATCAGCGCCATGGCGATCACGATGCGCTGCTGCTGTCCGCCGGAAAGCTGGTGCGGGAAGGCGTCGAGCATCCGTTTCGGATCGGGCAGCTTCACGTCGGTGACAACCTGCAGCGCCCGCGCGTAAGCCTCTTTTTCGCCGATGCCCTCGTGGATCATCGGCACTTCCATCAGCTGCTTGCCGATCTTCATCGCCGGGTTCAGCGACGCCATCGGCTCCTGATAGATCATCGCGATTTCGGAGCCTCGGATCTGACGCAGTTCCTCGGCGGACATGGCCCCGAGATCGCGTCCCTTGAACTTGATCGACCCGCCAACGATGCGCCCGTTGACGCCGAGGTCCTGCATCACGCCAAGCGCCACGGTCGACTTGCCGCAGCCGGATTCCCCGACAAGGCCAACCGCCTCTCCGGGTTGCACGGCGACGGAGAAGTCCATGACGGCGGGGATTTCCCGGAGCCGGGTGAAGAAGGAGATCGAGAGCTTGTCGATCTCGAGGATGGGGCCGGAGTAGTCGGTCATGTCGGTCTCCGTTTCATGTGGCGGAGCCGGGGGCGCTGCCCCCGGACCCCCGGGATATTTGGAAAACCAAAGAGGAGGGCATCGGGGCTCATGTCAGTCCTTCAGGCTTTCTTCGCGCAGCCCGTCGGCGAGCAGGTTGAGCCCGAGCACGAGCGAGAGCAGTGCGAAAGCGGGCACGATGGCCGGATGCGGGTAGATCGAGAGCAGCTTGCGCCCCTGGTTGATCGTCGTCCCCCAGTCCGGACTGTCCGAGGGCAGGCCAAGGCCGAAGAAGCCGAGCGTGCCGAGCAGGATCGTGGTGTAGCCGATCCGCAGGCAGAAATCGACGATCAGCGGCCCGCGCGCGTTTGGCAGGATTTCCCACAGCATGATGTACCACGGGCCTTCGCCCCGGGTCTGCGCCGCCGCCACATAGTCGCGCGTCTGGATGTCGAGCGTGAGGCCGCGCACGATGCGGAACACGGTCGGAGCGTTCACGAAGACCACCGAGACGAAGACCACGAGAATGCCGCCCGGGATGTCGAACAGGTCGAGATCCGTGGGCAGGAAATTCACCGGCGTTCCCCGGTCATTGATGAGCGAAAGGTAGAGCCAGCCCAGCACGAACAGGGCCACGGCGATCATGACGTTCCGCCGCTGCGGCTGCGTGTGATAGCGCGAATTGATCATCACGCAGATGAACAGGATCGGCAGCACGAACAGCACGATGGCCATGTAGGAGGGGATGCCGGACGTCACCATCTCGGGGGTGACCAGCAGGTAGAACAGCAGGATCACCGGGAAGGCGAGGATCAGGTTGGCGAGGAAGGACAGCACCGTATCGAGCCGTCCGCCGAAATACCCCGCCGGCAGGCCAAGCGTGATGCCGGCCATGAAGGCGAAGAGCGTGGCGAGCGGGGCGATGCGGATCACCACCCAAGACCCCTGCACCATGCGCGAGAAGGCATCCCGCGCCAGCGTGTCCCCGCCAAGCAGATAATAGGGGTAGTCGCCTTCCCCCGCGCCGGACAGCGGCGTGCCGGGGACCTTGTTCTTCATACCCGACACGGCGGCGAGCGGGTCATGGGTCACGATCCAGTCGAACAGCCCGGCGAAGAGCGCGGTGTAGATCCAGAACATGACGATGCCGAACCCGATCATGCCGATCACGTTGTCGAACAGCTTGCCGTAGAGGCCGAGCTTCCGCTTGTACATGATCGACAGCGCGAAGGTGACGACCAGCGCGATCCAGACCGGAATGAACTGATATGCGAGGCGGGCGAGGATTTCTCCCCAGGAAAGCGGGTCCATGGGTCCTCCTCCTTACGAAATGCGGATGCGCGGGTTGAGGTAGACGTAGCCGATGTCGGAAATCAGCTGCGTCACCAGCACCACGAAGACCGACACGACCGAAATGCCCATGAGCAGATCGACGTCATTGTTCCCGGCCGCCTGCACCAGCGCCCAGCCCAGGCCCTTGTAGTTGAACAGGGTCTCCACGATGACCACGCCGTTCAGCAGCCACGGAAACTGCAGCATGATGACGGTAAAGGGGGCGATCAGCGCATTCCTGAGCGCGTGCTTCATCACGATGTTGCGGAAGGACACGCCCTTGAGCCGCGCGGTGCGGATATACTGCGCCGTCATCACCTCGGCCATCGAGGCGCGGGTCATCCGCGCGATATAGCCGACGCCGTAGAGCGCGATGGTCAGTACCGGCAGGAAGAAATTCTCGAACGTCGCGTTTTCCATGGCGGCCGTCGCGGTGCCCTTGAACCATTGCAGGCCCATCACCGACGACGCGAAGACCGAGATCAGGATGACGCCCGAGACATATTCCGGCGTCGCCGTGGACGCGATGGAGAAGGTCGACAGGGTCCGGTCCAGCTTGGAGCCTTCGCGCATCCCCGCCAGCACCCCGATGATGAGCGCGGCGGGCACCATCAGCAGCATAACCCAGAACATCATCTTGCCGGTCAGGGCCAGCCGTGTGCCGACGATGGCCGACACCTCGTCCCGGAACACCCGCGAAACACCCCAGTCGCCCTGCAGCACGCCGCAGTAGGTCGGCGCCTCTGCCGGGTCCATGCCCGAGGTGATGCAGCGCCCGGTCGTCCGTTCCTCCGTCTCGCGCGTCCAGCCGGGTACGACGCCCAGCCATTCGCCGTAGCGGATGAACATGGGCCGGTCATAGCCGTTGTTGGTCAGGAAGCGCGCGACCTCCTCGTCCGACATGCGGGAGTTGCCTTCGTACTTGGCAACCTTCTCCAGCATGGAGGGCTGGTTGGTCAGGAAGAACACCATGAAACTCAGGCACAAGGCCGTCAGAAGCATGGTCCCGATCCGTTTCAGGAGGAAAAGGAGCATGGACTATCCCCGTTGGCTGGCCGTCGCGCCGCTTGCGGGCGCTTGCTGGCCGGGAGGCTGGCCCCGGAAGGGACCGGCCGGAACGAAAGCGGCGCCCCCCGCGTGGGAGGGGCGCCGGAGGTGGATCAGCTTTCCACCCACCACTTGTAGTGGTGCATTTCGAAGGTCGGGTGCATCTCCGTCCCGTGCACCGTCGGCTTGTAGTGCCGGAAGAGCGACCGCCAGTAGGGCTGGATCATCACGCCGTCGTCCAGCATGATCTGTTCGATCTTCGCCATGACCTCGGAGCGCTTGTCGGCGTCGTTGATCGCCAGCGCCTCGTCGAGCAGCTTGTCGAACTCCTCGTTCGCCATGGCGGATTCGTTCCACGCCACGCCGGACTTGTAGGCAAGCGCGAGCACCTGGACGCCAAGCGGGCGCTGGTTCCACTCGGTCGCGGACCAGGGATAGACCAGCCAGTCGTTCCAGAAGGTCGAACCGGGCAGGATCTTGCGTTCGATCTTGATACCCGCATCGCGGACCTGGGCAGCCACGGCGTCGCAGGTTTCCGCCTGCCACTGGTCATCGATGGAGATCAGTTCGAAGGTGGTGTCGGCGTGACCCGCATCCTCGATCATCTTCTTCGCGGCGGCCGGATCGACCGGAACCTTCGGGATTTCGGCATATTCCGGATGGATCGGGCAGACGTGGTGATGTTCCGCGACGGTGCCGTAACCGGCATAGCCCAGTTCGAGGATCACCGCCGGGTCAACCGCCATGACAAGCGCCTTGCGGACGTTGACGTCGGTAAACGGCTCCTGCTTCTGGTTGAACCGGACGCAGAGCGTCGCGGCCGTGACCGCCTCGGACTTCACCCATTCCATAGCGTCGAGCACTTCGATGAACTCGCCGGTGGACTGGTAGGTCATGTCGACCTCGTCCGCATCCGCCGCCGCGACCCAGGCCGCCATGTCGGTGCCGAAGTCGATAAACTCGATCCGGTCGAGATACGCGCCTTCGCCCCACCATTCGTGATCGGTGTTCTTCTCCAGAACCTGGCGCACGCCGACCTCGTTCTCCACCGGCTTGAAGGGTCCGGTGCCGATCGGGTTGGTGTACGGGTCGGTGCCGTCGAAGGACGAATGCACGATCTGCGCCGGATAGTCCGCGAAACCGGCGACGATGGTGATGTCGGGCACGGAGGTCTTCAGCACCACGGTGTGATCGTCCACCTTGGTGATCGCATCCTCGCGCGCCATCCCGGTGCCTTCGTCGATCAGGTTCGCCATGCGCGAGGCCATGGAGTTCCCCTCGACGTTCTTCTCGCACCAGCGCTTGATGTTGAAGATCACGTCATCGGCGGTGAAATCGTCGCCGTTGTTCCACTTCACGCCCTGGCGGACATGCAGCGTGTATTCGGTTGCGTCGTCATTGGCGTCCCAGCTTTCCAGCAGCATGCCCTTGAACGACCCGTCCGCCTGATACTCGATCAGGTACTCCAGCCAGCCACGGCTGAAGTTGGCCATCTGCGACCAGTCGTAGTTGCGCGGATCCTTGAGCGCCTTGGTCTCCATCTGGACCCGCAGAGTGCCACCCATCTGGGGTGTCATGTGGCTTTCGGCCTGTGCCGGGGTGATCCCGCCCAGCCCGTAGATCGCCGCCGTCCCGACGCCAAGAGCCGAGGCGCGGGTGATGAACTCGCGGCGGCTCATCTTGCCCGCCTTTAATTCCTCCGCATACATCTCCGCCGCCGGATGCACGGCCGTGGTGAACTTTTCCATTCGCGTCATCTTATTCTCCCTGTGACACAATGTTGGTCCGGGACCCGACGGCCCCTTGTTGTTGTCCGGTATCGCAGTGTCGCACACGATCCTGTCGCCCGCGGTGGCCTGCTGACCGGGTTTTCCGATAGCGAAACAGAAACCCCGCCGGGCTTAGGTCTGTGATCGACACAATTTGCTCTGTTTGCGACATTGACCCCAGTCAGAGACGACATGACCCTGCAATGCAACCATAAAGCTGAACAAAACGCGGGAATGTGACGGCCGCCAGAGGCGACCGTGACGTAGGGTTCCGGCGACATCTGCTGCCGATTTAGGCAAATCCGGGGTGTCCGGTGACGTTGCGTTAGCCGCGCACCGCCTGACGCAGGGCGGACGGGGTCTGATGCGTCTGATTCTGGATGAACCGGGTGAAATAGGCCGCGGAGGAAAAGCCAAGCATTTCCGCGATCAGCCGGATCGGTAGGTCGCCCCGTTCCAGCATGTCGCGGGCCGCGTACAGCACCCGCTGCGTGATCATGTCCGCCGCCGTCAGCCCCGCGACCTGCCGGCAGGCGCGGCTCAGGTGGGTCGGCGTGACGCCAAGCGCCTCCGCATAGTCCGCCATCGGCTTGCCCGAACGGTACTGTTTCTCGACCAGACCGCAGAACGACGCGGTCAGCCGCTCCGCCGCCGGGATGCGCGGCGCCGGCTGGTTCTCGGACTGGGTGAGGGTACGCCGCATCCAGACCGCCAGCAGCCCGGCATGGGCCCGCGCGGCCTCGTCGCCGAAGGCGCGGTGCGTGGACTGTTCGCGCTGCATGTTGTCGAGGATCGCGGTGACCTCGTTCTGCGCCATCACGTCCCGCACGCGGATATGCTGCACGTCCTTCGGCATGATCCCCGCCTCGTGCGCAGGAAGATCCACGGCAATCCCGTAGACCTGCTTGCCGAGGTCCAGCGACATCAGCGTCCCCGCCGGGATATACAGCGCGTTATGCGCCCCGATGCCCCGCCGCTTGCCGAGGATCGTCGCACGCCCCTGACCCTTGGTGATCCAGAGGAACAGATGCGAGGCGCGCGCGTGCTGCAGTTCAAGCCGCCAGGACGACCCCATGCTCAGCTGACCAAAGCTGCGCACCCGGGCCGCGGCGACCGAAGCCTCGTGAGGCGACTGCGCATGAATGTTCTGTATCTGCATGTCGGGTCCTCTCCGTTTGTCCCGATGCTGAGGCCGATGTCGCATATGGTAAAGTGTGTCGTGACTTATCCACAGATTTTTCCCCCAGTTTCGCCGATCCGGAGCGCGCCTGTGGATGAAATGTGGAGATGTGATCGCCAAACGACTGTGCGCCGTCGGGTTTCAACCGGAAGGTGCCAGTTTCATCCACCGACTCATCCGGCTCCGGAACCAGCTGCGCTGCCGCTTGGCGAATTGCCGCGTGGCCACGATGGCCTGCGCCCGCGCCTCGTCCAGCGTTGACCCGCCGCGCAGATGCGCGATCAGCTCGGGCGCGCCGATCGCCTTGGACGAGGGCAGGGCGGGATCCCAGGCCGCCAGATTGGCGCGCGCCTCCTCCAGCGCGCCGTCGGCCAGCATCGCGTCGAACCTCCGTTCGATCCGGGGTGTCAGCCAGTCCTTCGGCGCGTCCATAACGTAACAGGCCGCGTCCTCCGCCGCGAGCAGGGGGGGCGGTGTGTCGTCCTGCCAGGCGGATAACGGCCGCCCGGTGGCGCGCCAGACCTCCCACGCGCGCTGCACCCGCATCGGGTTGGCCCGGTCGATCCGCGCCAGCGTCTGCGCATCCAGTTCCGCCAGCATGCCCGCCAGCCCCTCCGCCGCCCGAAGCCGGTCGCCCTCGGCCCGGACCTCCGGCGGCACCGGCGGGATCGCTGCCAGCCCCTCCGTGAGGGCAGAGAAATAGAGCCCGGTCCCCCCGACGATGATCAACCGGTCGTTCTGCAACAGCGCCGCGACCTCGCGCAGCCAGTCCCCGACCGAATAGGCCCGCTCCCGCGCGACATGGCCGTACAGCCGGTGCGGCACCAGCGCTTCCTCCTCGGCAGAAGGGCGCGCGCTCAGCACGCGCCAGTTGCCGTAGACCTGAAGCGCATCGGCATTCACCACGACCCCGCCCTGCCGAGCCGCGATCTCTGTCGCCAGTGCCGATTTGCCCGACGCGGTCGGCCCGGCAATCAGCACATGACGCCCTGCGGAGAGCCCCTCGGGGATCATCCCGCCGATGCCTGCGATTTCCGGGATTGGTGCATTGAACTGCCGTCTGTTTTCGACCATTTTGCCGCCAGTTTACCCCCCCGGACAGACGGAGCGCAACATGGCCGCAGACCAGCCCAAGACCACCTACAAGCGCGTTTTGCTCAAGATCTCGGGGGAGGCGCTGATGGGAGACCGCGGATACGGGCTCAACCCCCCCACGGTCGAACGCATCGCGCAGGAGGTGAAGTCGGTCCACGACCTCGGCGTGCAGATCTGCATGGTGATCGGCGGCGGCAACATCTTCCGCGGCCTTGCGGGCAGCGCCCAGGGGATGGAACGCACCACCGCCGACTACATGGGCATGCTGGCCACGGTGATGAACGCGCTCGCCATGCAGTCCGCGCTGGAAGGGCAGGGCATCCACACCCGCGTGGTCAGCGCGATCCCGATGGATCAGGTCTGCGAACCCTACATCCGCCGCCGCGCCGTCCGGCACCTGGAGAAGAACCGCGTGGTGATCTTTGCCGCCGGTACCGGCAACCCCTATTTCACCACCGACACCGCCGCCACGCTGCGCGCCAACGAAATGGCCTGCGAGGCGATCTTCAAGGGCACCAAGGTCGACGGCGTCTATGACAAGGACCCGATGAAGCACGACGACGCCAAGCGCTTCGACACGGTCACCTATGACGAGGTGCTCGCCCAGCATCTCAACGTCATGGACGCCTCTGCCATCGCCCTGGCACGGGACAACCGCAAGCCGATCATCGTCTTCTCGCTCGACGAACCCGGCGGCTTCCGCGGGATCCTGGCGGGGCAGGGCACCTATACCCTCGTGCGCGACTGACCCGGCGCGCCGGGGGCGCTTCGCCCCCCGGGCCCCCCGAGGATATTTCCGGCAAGGCGAAACCCTTCTTTGGTTTCGGAAATATCCCCGCCGGAGGTCTCGTGACGCTCCGCAGGAGCGGCGCGGCACAAACGGCTTGACGCTCCGCAGGAGCGGCGCGACCGGGGCGCCGCGGCTTGGGCAAACGCGACGCCTATACATCGCGCGACCTCTGGCTTAGAACCCCCTCACCAATTTCAAGAACGGGGTAAGCCCATGTCTGACGACTTCGAGCTGGACACAGACGATCTGAAACGCCGCATGGACGGCGCGATGAGCAACCTGCGCACGGAATTCGCATCGCTGCGGACGGGGCGCGCCTCCGCCTCCATGCTGGAGCCTGTGATGGTCGATGCCTACGGCGCCATGACCCCGATCAACCAGGTCGGCACCGTGAACGTGCCGGAACCGCGCATGGTCACCGTGAACGTCTGGGACAAGGGTCTCGTGAACAAGGTGGAGAAGGCGATCCGCGAAAGCGGGCTCGGCATCAACCCGCAGCTCAACGGCACCATCATCATGCTGCCCATCCCCGAGCTGAACGAGGAGCGCCGTCGTGAACTGTCGAAGGTCGCCGCGCAATATGCCGAAAGCGCCCGCGTTTCTGTGCGCAACGTGCGTCGCGACGGCATGGATCAGATCAAGAAGGCCAAGGGTGACGGCCTGTCCGAAGATGACCAGAAGTTCTGGGAATCCGAGGTTCAGGACCTGACCGACACTTATATCAAGAAGGTCGACGCCGCGCTCGAGACCAAGCAGGAAGAGATCATGCAGGTCTGATCCTGCGCCCGCCCGATGACCAATGCGGAGCATATCCGGCGGGCCCCCCGCCATGTCGCCATCATCATGGACGGCAACGGCAGATGGGCCACCATGCGCGGCCGTCCCCGCCTGTTCGGCCACCACGCCGGGGCCAAGCGGGTGCGCGAGATCGTCGAGGCCTGCCCGGATCAGGGGGTCAAGTACCTGACGATATTCGGCTTTTCGACCGAGAACTGGAAGCGCACCCAGATCGAGGTCGCCGGTCTCATGAGCCTGTTCCGCCGCTACATCCAGAAGGAGGCGCGCGCGCTCAAGGCCAACAACGTGCGCGTCCGTTTCATCGGCGACCGGCCGGGGCTCGACATCAAGCTGCAGAACCTGATGGACGAACTTGAAGAGGTCACGAAGGACTGCGACGGCACCAATCTCACCATCGCGCTGAACTATGGCGGCCGGGACGAGGTCGCCCGCGCCACCCGTCGCCTGGCCGAGGATGTCGCCGCCGGGCGTCTCAGCCCAGACGACGTGGACGAGGAGACCCTGCCGCACTACCTCGACACCCATGTCCTGCCCGATCCCGACCTTGTCATCCGCACCTCCGGAGAGGCCCGCATCTCCAACTTCCTGCTCTGGCAGTCGGCCTATGCGGAATATGAATTCATCGACACGCTCTGGCCCGATTTCACCCCGGCCGTCTTTGCCGAGGTCCTGCGCTCCTATGCCAGCCGCGACCGCCGCTACGGGGGCGTGAAGGCCTGACATGGCACGCTCGTGGGAGGATCTGACGGCGCGGGTGATCTCCGGCCTTGGCCTTGTCGCCGCGGGGCTGCTGGTGATCTGGATTGGTGGCCATGTGCTGCGGGTCGCCTTTGCCGGTGTCGCCGCTGGCATGGTCTGGGAACTGGTCCGCCTGCTGACACCCGAAGCCCGTAAATCCGCGCTCGCCATGGCGGGCGCGGCGGGGACGGCGCTGCTCGGCGCGCTCTACCTCCCGCCGCTGCTGGCGCTGCCCTTGCTGCTGGCACCCGCCATGGCCGGGATCGCCTGGGTGCCGCGTCACCGGGTGCTCTACCTCACCTTCACCGCCGCGATCATCGTCGCCGTCTTCGGAATGGTGCAGCTGCGCGAGGTTTCGGGCATGGTCTGGCTGCTCTGGCTGGTGCTGGTGATCGTGGCCACCGACATCGCCGGCTATTTCGCCGGGCGCGCCATCGGCGGACCGAAGTTCTGGCCGCGCGTCAGCCCCAAGAAGACCTGGGCCGGGACGGTCGCGGGATGGATCGCCGCCGCCCTCGTCGGCCTTGCCTTTTCCCGCAGCACGGAGGCCGGATACGGCCTGATCGGGCTGTCTGTCGCGGTTTCCATGGCCTCCCAGATGGGCGACATGGCGGAATCCGCGATGAAACGCCGGGTCGGGGCCAAGGACAGCTCTGCGCTGATCCCGGGGCACGGCGGTCTGCTCGACCGGTTCGACGGGATGCTCGGCGGCGCGGTCTTCCTGCTGCTGATCGGCCCCTGGGCGGGGCTGCCCGTGGGCACGCCCTGATGCGGCGCGTGTCGGTCTTCGGGGCGACGGGGTCGATCGGGCAGAACACGATTGACCTGATCGCCCGCGCCCCCGACGCCTACCGGGTCGTGGCCCTGACCGGCGGACAGAACATCGCGCAGCTGGCGTCCGATGCCCGCCGTCTGAACGCGGAGATTGCCGTCACCGCGGATGTAGACAGGCTCGACGACCTGCGCGACGCCCTTGCCGGGTCGGGGGTTGAGGCCGCCGCCGGGGCGGCCGCGCTGGCCGAGGCCGCCTGCCGCCCCGCCGACTGGGTCATGTCCGCCATTGTCGGCGCCGCCGGTCTGGTGCCGGGGCTGAAGGCGCTGGAGCAGGGCGCGACCCTCGCCCTCGCCAACAAGGAAACGCTGGTCGCCGCCGGTCCGCTGGCCCTGCGCACGGCGCAGGCCAATGGCGGAACGATCATTCCGGTGGATAGCGAGCATTCCGCCGTCTTTCAGGCCCTGACGGGGGAAGACCGGCGCGCGGTCGAACGCGTCACCCTGACCGCCAGCGGTGGCGCCTTCCGCGACTGGCCCATGCAGAAGCTTCGGTCTGCCACCCCGGAAGAGGCCGCGACCCATCCGACCTGGGACATGGGACAACGGATCACCATCGACTCCGCCTCCATGTTCAACAAGGCGCTGGAGGTGATCGAGGCGAAGGAACTGTTCCACCTTGCCGCCGACCAGATAGAGGTGCTGATCCATCCCGAAAGCTGCGTGCACGCGCTGGTCGGCTTCACCGACGGGGCGATCATGGCCCATCTCGGCGTGCACGACATGCGTCACGCCATCGGCTATGCCCTGCACTGGCCGGAACGCCGGGACCTGCCGGTCGACCGGCTCGACCTCGCCGCGCTTGGCCGGCTGACCTTCCGCGCGCCCGAGGCCGACCGCTATCCCGCCCTCGGCCTCGCCTACCGGGTCATCGCGCGCGGCGGCCTCGCCGGGGCGGCATTCAACGCGGCCAAGGAACGCGCGCTGGACGCCTTCATCGCGCGCCGGATCGGCTTCATGGACATGGCAGAGGTGGTTGCACGGGTTCTTGATCGTCTGGATGCGGCACCGGTACCTATTGATGCCCCGTTCGAGCTTGATAACATCGTCGCAATAGACCATCTCGCCCGGTGTGAGGCCGACAGGGTAATGGCGCAGAGGCAGCAGTAAGGGCAGCATATGGATTTCCTTCCCCAGTTCGGCAGCATCTTCATGACCCTCGTGGCCTTTGTGGTGGCGCTGTCGATCATCGTGGCGATCCATGAATACGGGCATTACATCATCGGCCGCCTCTCCGGCATCCGGGCAGAGGTCTTCTCGCTCGGCTTCGGCCCCGTCCTTTTCGCCCGCACCGACCGGCACGGCACCCGCTGGCAACTGGCGGCGCTGCCCTTCGGCGGCTACGTCAAGTTCCTCGGCGACAGCGATGCGGCCTCGGGCAAGGACGGCGCGGCGATCTCCACCCTGTCGGACGCGGACCGGCGCATGACCATGCATGGCGCACCGCTCTGGGCACGGACGGCGACGGTTGCGGCGGGGCCTGTCTTCAACTTCATCCTGTCGGTACTGGTCTTCGGGACGCTGTTCTTCGTGCAGGGTGACGTCGCCCGCCCGCTGGCGGTGGCCGAGATGCGCCCGCTCCCCGCCGCTTACGCCACGCTCGAACCCGGCGACCGCCTGCTCGCCATCGGCGGCATCGACCTGCCCGAGGATACCGGGCCCTCCTTCACCGGGCTGGAAGCGGAGCTCCCCCGCGAAGCGACGGTTGAGTACCGCGTCCTGCGCGACGGCGCCGAGCTCACCGTGCCCGGCCCCTATCCCTATCCGCCGCTGATTACCCAGCTTGCCCCGAACTCCGCCGCCTATGACATCGGTCTCAAGGTCGGCGACGTGATCGAGACGGTCGACGGCACCCCCATCACCGCCTTCGCGGAGCTGAAGGAGATCGTGGAGGCCTCGGACGGCCGCGTGCTGGCGCTGAAAGTCTGGCGCGAGGGGCTGGCGGACCCGCTGGACTTCGCCCTGGCCCCCCGCCGTGTCGACGAACCCAACCCGGAGGGCGGATTCCGCACCGAATGGCGCATCGGCATCGCCGGCGGCATGGCTTTCGAACCGGCGACCGAACGCATGGGCGCGCTGCCGGCCCTGCGGGATGGCGTGGCGCAGACCTGGCGGATCGCGGAAAGCTCCGTCTCCGGGCTCTGGCACATGATTACCGGGGCGATCTCCACCTGCAACATGACCGGCCCGATCGGCATCGCCCAGACCTCCGGCGCCATGGCGAGCCAAGGGGCGGTCAGCTTCATCTGGTTCGTCGCCGCGCTCTCCACCGCCGTCGGGCTGCTGAACCTGTTTCCGATCCCGGTGCTTGACGGCGGCCACCTTGTTTTCTTCGCTTACGAGGCCGTCGCGGGCCGTCCGCCCTCCGACGGGGCGCTGCGTGTGCTCATGGGGGCGGGGCTGACGCTGATCCTCGGCGTGATGCTCTTTGCGCTGCGGAACGACGTCTTCTGCCCCTGACACTGTAAGGCGGATTTTCCGCTCCGCCGCGAAATGGCCACAATTGACGTCGGAATTCCGCCCCAATTCGCCGCCAGTTTCGGATCAGACCGCGGGGCGAACCGCGACACAGAACCGACCAAGTGGGTAGAACAGATGCAAATGATTCAGCAGGGTTACACGGGCATGTCGCTTCTCGTCGACATCAACCGGGACCGTCTTTTCACCATCGGAACCGTCCTCCTGGCGCTGGCCGCCGGAAGCTGGATCGGCTCTCTCCTACACTGACAGTTTCCCCCAGGGCCGTGGCAGCGGCCCGACCTCGGGATCGGTTTCCGGCAGGCAGTCGGGTCCGGTCCGCCAAACTTGGCGGTGCGCTTTCCACACGGATCGCGCACCTTTTTCTTTTTGCCGTCACTTGATTTTGACAAGCCCCCGGCGACGGGTTACTCACGATGCAATAGGGGACATCGGACCGGGTCTGAGCAATGAAGAAAACAACGCCGTACGGGGCACGCACCTCGTCGCGACGGGGCCGAGCAAACAGGACCGTCATCGCCGCACTGCTGGCCGGGACGACCATCGTCACCGCGCCGGACATGACGCAGGCACAAAGCTACCGTTTCAATTCCGTGCAGGTCGACGGCAACGCCCGAATCGAAACCGGCACCGTGCTGAGCTACGCGGGAATCGCCCGTGGTGAGGCCGTCTCGGCGGCGCAGCTGAACGACGCCTACCAGCGCCTCGTCGCCTCCGGCCTCTTCGAAAGCGTCGAGGTCACGCCGCGCGGCGGTACGCTGGTCATCGCGGTCACGGAATATCCGACGGTCAACCGCATCCGGTTCGAGGGCAACCGCAAGCTCAAGGACGAGGATCTGGCCGAGATCATCCAGTCCAAGCCGCGGCTCGTCTTCTCCCCGACCCGCGCCCAGTCCGACGCCGAGGCGATCGCGGAGACCTATTCGCAGCAGGGTCGTATCTCGGCCCGCGTGACGCCCAAGATCATCCGCCAGTCCGACAACCGCGTCGACCTCGTCTACGAGGTGTTCGAGGGCCGCAACTCCGAGGTCAACCGCATCGGTTTCGTCGGTAACACCGTCTATTCCGACCGCCGCCTGCGCCGCGTGCTCGGCACCAAGCAGGCCGGTCTGTTCCGCCAGATCATCGGCCGCGACACCCTGGTCGAGGACCGGTTGCAGTTCGACGAACAGCTTCTGCGCGACTTCTACCTGTCCCGCGGCTACATCGACTTCCGCACCACCGCCGTGAACGCCGAACTGGCGCGCGAACGTGACGGCTATTTCGTCACCTTCAACGTGCAGGAAGGCCAGCAGTTCAGGTTCGGCGCGATCACCGTGGTCAGCGATTACCCGCAGGCCGACGCCGAACTCTACGAGTCGGTCATCAAGCTGCGCCCCGGCGTGGTCTATTCCCCGACGCTGGTCGAGAACGCCATCGCCCGGATGGAAAACCTCGCCATCCGCGAAGGGCTCGACTTCCTGCGCGTCGAACCGCGTGTGACCCGCAACGACCGCGACCTGACGCTGGACGTGGAATTCGTGCTGACCCGCGGGCCCCGCATCTTCGTCGAACGCATCGACGTTGAAGGCAATACCACGACGCTCGACGCCGTGATCCGCCGCCAGTTCCGCACGGTCGAAGGCGACCCCTTCAACCCGCGCCAGATCCGCGAGGCCGCAGAACGCATCCGCGCGCTCGACTTCTTCGAAAGCGCCGACGTGAACGCGCGCGAAGGCTCCACCGCCGATCAGGTGGTCGTGGACGTCGACGTGGTGGAAAAGCCCACGGGCTCGCTCGCCTTCGGGGGCACCTATTCGACCAACTCCGGCTTCGGCATCGCCGTGTCCTTCGCGGAAACCAACTTCCTCGGCCGGGGCCAGCGCCTGAACCTGACCTTCTCCGGGGCAGAGGCCAACCAGACCTACGGCATCAAGTTCACCGAACCCGCCTTCCTGGGCCGCGACGTCGCCTTCGACTTCGCGCTCGGCTACACGGAGACGGAGGCGGACAACGTCGATTACGACACGGAGGTCTTGGCCTTCTCCACCGGCCTGACCTTCCCGCTCACCGACCGGACCAAGCTGAACCTGAATTTCGGATACAAGGAATCCGAAATGAAGGCGTCGACAAACGCCACCATCGGCAGCGTCATCACCGGCGAAGTCGCGCAGGGCAAGATCGGCGCGGGTACCATCGGCTACAACTTCAGCTACGACAGCCGGGAAACCGGGCTGGACCCGAACAAGGGCGTTCTGTTCGAATTCGGCCAGGACTTCGCCGGGATCGGCGGCGATGTGCAGTACGTCCACACCAAGACCCGCGCCGTCGCCCAGACCCGCATCCTGAACGAGGAAGTGACCCTGCGCGCCTCCGTCCGTGGCGGGATGCTGAACTACACCAAGGGCTCCAGCCGCACGATGGACCGCCTCGCGATCCTCAGCGACTATGTGCGCGGCTTTGAACCCGATGGCTTCGGCCCGCGCCAGATCGGCACGACCGGGGGCGGGGCCGCCTTCGACAACGCGCTTGGCGGCAACATCTACGCGGTGGCCAGCTTCGAGGCGGAATTCCCCCTTGGCCTGCCCGAGGAATACGGCGTCTCCGGCGGTGCTTTCTACGACATCGCCAACGTCTGGGATGTGGGCGCGTCCTCGGCCGGTGCGGCCGGTGTTGTCGGCGACGACAGCGGGGCCTTCCGCCATGTCGTCGGCCTGTCGCTGTTCTGGGACACGCCGATCGGGCCGCTGCGCTTCAACTTCTCCAAGGCGCTGAAGAAGGAAAGCTTCGACCGCGAGCAGACGTTCAACGTCTCCATCCGGTCGCAGTTCTGAGGACGGCTTGCCGCGCAGCCGCTTCACCGGGGCCTCACTACTGGTGGTGACACTGGCGCTGGCCGGGACGCTGACCGCGTCACCGGCCCTCGCCCAGTCGGCTCCGCAGTCAGGTGCCCAGTCCGGCCCCCAGTCTGACTTCACCGCCGTCACCAGCCCGATCCTCACAATCGACAGCGAACGCCTCGTCACCGAAAGCGCCGCGGGACGCGCGCTGGAACAGCAGATCGCCGACCTGTCCGGCGAACTGGCGGCTGAGAACCGGCGCATCGAAGGTGAACTGACCGCCGAGGAAAAGGACCTGACGGAACGCCGCGCCACCCTCTCGACCGAGGATTTCCGCGCCGCCGCGGCCGCCTTCGACGAACGTGTCCAGACCTTCCGCACCGAACAGGACGCCAAGCTGCGCCGCCTGCAGGACCGTGCCAATGCCGCGCGCCGCGAAATCCTCAGCTCCGTCGATCCGGTCCTGATCGGCATAATGGAGGAATCCGGTGCCGTCGTGGTGCTGGAAAAGGCGACCGTTCTGGCCTCCCTCCAGTCCATCGACATCACCGCGCTGGCGATCGAACGGCTGGACGCGGCGATGGCCGCCGGTGCCCCCGTGCCCGGTATCGACACCGTGACCCCGGACCCGGCGCCGGACAGCCCCGCCGACGACACCGGGACCCCGGCCCCCGCGCAGGACCCGACACCGCCGACCGGGTCGGACTGACGCCACCGTATCTTGCCCGCCGTGACCCGGCTTGCTAGGCACGCCTCAGCCGACGGACCCGAGGCGAAAAGGAAAGGAAGGCCCATGAGCGACACCCTGAAGACAGCCGACATCGCGCTGATCCAGCGGATCATCCCGCATCGCTACCCCTTCCTGCTGGTCGATCGGGTGGAGGAGATCGACGGCTACCAGACCGCGCTCGGCATCAAGAACGTCACCATGAACGAACCGCATTTCCTGGGCCATTTCCCCGGAAAGCCGATCATGCCGGGCGTCACCATTGTCGAGGCCATGGCCCAGACCGCCGCCGTCATGGTCGGCGTCGACCTCGGCATGGAGGACCGCAACATGCTGGTCTATTTCATGGCCATCGACAGCTGCAAGTTCCGCCGCATGGTCGTCCCCGGCGACGTTCTGAGGATGCGCCTGACCACCCTGCGCGGCAAACCCGGCGGCAAGGTCTGGAAATTCTCCGGCGTGGCCGAGGTGGACGGCGAAATGGCCTGCGAGGCGGAGTTCACCGCGATGATGGACCTTCCCAAGGAGTAAGCCATGGCGATCGATCCCACGGCAGACATCCACCCCTCCGCCATCGTGGAGGAGGGCGCGCAGATCGGGGCAGGGGTGCGCATCGGCCCCTTCTGCCACATCGGCCCCAAGGTCGTGCTGAAACCGCGCGTCACCCTGATGTCCCATGTCGTCGTCCAGGGCGTGACCGAGATCGGAGAGGACACGCTGGTCCATCCCTTCGCCGTTCTCGGCGGCATCCCGCAGGACCTGAAATTCAAGGGCGAGGAGACCTCGCTCATCGTTGGCAAACGCAACCGTATCCGCGAACACGTCACCATGAACACCGGCACCGGCGGCGGCGGCGGCGTGACCCGCGTCGGCGATGACGGGCTGTTCATGGCGGGCTGCCACATCGCGCACGACTGCCAGCTCGGCGACCACGTCATCGTGGTGAACAACGCCGCGCTGGCCGGGCATTGCATCATTGAGGACGAAGTCATCATCGGCGGCCTCTCCGGCGTGCACCAGTTCGTCCGCATCGGGCGCGGCGCGATCATCGGGGCGGTGACCATGGTGACGAACGACGTGATCCCGCACGGGCTTGTTCAGGCCCCGCGCGGCGTGCTGGACGGGCTGAACCTCGTCGGCCTGAAACGGCGCGGCGTGGCGCGGTCCGACATCACCGCCCTGCGCGCCGCCTTCCAGATGCTGGCACAGGGCGAGGGCGCCTTTCAGGACCGTGCCCGCCGGCTCGGGCAGGAAACCGAAAGCGACTACGTGCGCGAGATCGTCGATTTCGTCATGGCCGACAGCGACCGCTCCTTCCTGACGCCGGGCAAGCACTGACATGTCCCGCCTCGGCATCATCGCCGGGGGCGGCGCGCTGCCCGCAGCCCTCGCCGCGGCGGACCCGGACGCGCTCTGCATCGCCTTCGCCGGGGCAGAGGTCGCCGTGCCGGAAGCCCGCATCCAACGCCACCGTATGGAACACCTCGGCGCGCTCTTCTCCGCCCTGCGCGCCGCGGGCGTGACCCGCGTCGTCCTTGCCGGCGCGATGAGCCGCCCGGCGCTCGACCCCGCCGCGCTGGACCCGGTGATGACCGCACTTGCCCCGCGCATCATGGCAGCGATGCAGGGCGGGGATGACGGCCTCCTGCGCCTTGTCATCGCGATTTTCGAGGAACAGGGCTTTGCCGTCACTGGCGCCCACGACCTCCTCCCCGACCTGACCGCGACCCCCGGCCTGCTGACCGGCCCCGAACCCTCCGACACCGCGCGCGCCGACATCGCCCGCGCCCGCGCGATCCTCGACGCGCTGTCGCCGGTCGACGTGGGGCAGGGCTGCGTGGTGGCCTCCGGGCTTTGCCTGGGGGTCGAAACGCTGCAGGGCACCGATGCGCTGCTTGGCTTCGTCGCCGCGACCCCGCGGCATCTGCGGGGCAGGGGCGGCGTGCTGGTCAAACGCCCCAAGCTGGGTCAGGACCTGCGCGTCGACATGCCCGCCATCGGCCCCGCCACGGTTCAGGCCGCCGCCCGCGCAGGCCTCGACGGCATCGCCATCGCTGCCGGGGGCGTCATGCTGCTCGACCGTCCCGCGCTGCTGGCCGCCGCTGAGGCCAACGGCCTCTTCCTTCTGGCAGAACCCTGATGCGAGTCTTCCTGATCGCCGGCGAACCCTCGGGCGACGCGCTAGGCCAGTCGCTCATGGCCGGGCTGAAGACGCTGGTGCCGGACGTGGAATTCCACGGTGTCGGCGGACCCCGCATGGCATCCGAAGGGCTGGAGAGCCGCTTTCCCATGGACGAACTCTCCGTCATGGGGATCGCCGAGGTCCTGCCGAAGTACTTTCACCTGAAACGCCGCATCCGCGAATGCGCCGAGGCCGTGCTGGCCCTGAAACCCGACATGCTGATTACCATCGACAGCCCGGACTTCTGCCTGCGCGTCGCCCGTCTGGTGAAGGCGGCCAGCACGATCCGAACCGTCCACTACGTCGCCCCGACCGTCTGGGCCTGGCGCCCGGGGCGCGCGGCAAAGATGGCCGAGGTGATCGACCACGTCCTCGCGCTCTTCCCGTTTGAACCGCCGCTGATGCAGGCCGCGGGCATGGACTGCGATTTCGTCGGCCACCCCATAGCCACCCAGCCCCGCGCGACCGAAGCCGAGGCAAGGGCCTTCCGCGAGGCCAGGGGCATCGGCGACGCCCCCCTCGCGCTGCTCCTCCCCGGCTCGCGGCGCGGAGAGGTCACCCGCATCGCGCCCGTGCTCGCCGAAACCCTGATCCGCATGGTCGAAGCCCGACCCGGCCTGCGCGCTGTCCTGCCCGCCGCCGCCCCCGTCGCGGAGCTTTTGCGCGAGATGGTGAAGGGCTGGACCATTGCCCCGATCCTGCTCGACCCGGCAGAGGGCGACGCGGTCAAGCGTGCCGCCTTCCGCGCCGCCGACGTGGCCATCGCGGCGTCCGGCACCGTCTCTCTGGAACTGGCGGCGGCGCGCACGCCCATGGTCATCACTTACCGGATGAACCCGCTGACCTACGCCATCATCCGGCGCATGGCGATCACCGACACGGTGACGCTGGTCAATCTCGTGGCCGACAGCCGCACCGTGCCCGAATTCCTCGGCCCCGACTGCCGCCCCGACCTGATCGTGCCCGCCGCGCTGAACCTGCTGAAGGACCCGCGCGCCCAGGACGCCGCCATGGCCCTGACGATGGAAAGGCTCGGCGAGGGCGGAGAGGACCCCGGCCTGCGCGCCGCAAAGGCGGTCATCGCCCGGCTCTGATGTCGGAAGCCTCCGGCGGGGATATTTGAGGCAAGATGAAAGCTCGGTCCTTTCTTCTTGCCGGAAGTATCCTCGGGGGGAGGCGCATCAGCGCCGGGGGGCAGACAGCCCCCCTCAGACGCCATTCAGTAGCCGCGCCAGATCCACCCGCCGCCCAGGATCCGTGACCCGCCCGTCTCGTAGAACACGCAGGCCTGACCCGGCGACACGCCTTCCTCCGGCGTCAGCAGTTCCACCACCGCCTCCGTCGCCGAGACCGGGCGCAGGATCGCCTCGCGCGGGGGACGGGTGGAGCGGACCTTGACCGACACGTGCCGCTCCGCCATGTCCGCGAAACCGCCGTCGCCAAGCCAGTTGATCTCGCGCACCGGCACCTGCCGGGTTGCGAGCATCTCCTTCGGGCCGACCACGACCTGCCGCGCCTCCACGTCCAGCTTCACCACGTAGAGCGGATCGGAAAG
The DNA here is from genome assembly GCF_014638275.1 of Primorskyibacter flagellatus. Classification (GTDB taxonomy): domain Bacteria; phylum Pseudomonadota; class Alphaproteobacteria; order Rhodobacterales; family Rhodobacteraceae; genus Pseudooceanicola; species Pseudooceanicola flagellatus_A. Next base: position 1,446,456 of record NZ_BMFJ01000001.1, on the reverse strand, counting down.
CCCGCCGATCCCCAGACCCCGGCGCTGCCCGATCGTGTAGTGGATCACCCCGTCGTGCCGCCCGAGGACCCGGCCCGAGGTATCCACGATATCGCCCGGATCCGCCGCACCGGGGCGCAGCTTCTCGATCACCGCCGCGTAGTTGCCGTTCGGCACGAAACAGATGTCCTGGCTGTCCGGCTTGTCCGCCACTGCCAGCCCGTATTTCGCCGCCAGGGCCCGCGTTTCCGCCTTCGACCCGAGATGCCCGAGAGGGAAGCGCAGGAAGGACAGCTGCTCCGGCGTCGTGGAGAACAGGAAATAGCTCTGATCGCGGTTCGCATCCGCCGCGCAATGCAGCTCCGCCCCCGCCGCGCCGAGCTTGCGCTGGATGTAATGGCCGGTCGCCATGCAGTCGGCGTCAAGCTCCCGCGCGGTCTGCAGCAGGTCCTTGAACTTCACCCTCTCGTTGCAGCGGATGCAGGGCACCGGCGTCGCTCCGGCCAGATAGCTGTCGGCGAATTCGTCGATCACCGCGTCCTTGAAGATATTTTCGTAGTCCAGCACGTAATGCGGGAACCCCATCTCCTCGGCCACCCGACGCGCATCGTGGATGTCGAGCCCGGCACAGCAGGCCCCCTTCTTGGCCAGCGCCGCCCCGTGATCGTAAAGCTGCAGCGTGACCCCGACGACGTCATAGCCCTCCTCCGCCAGCATCGCCGCCACGACAGAGCTGTCGACTCCCCCGGACATGGCCACGACGACGCGCGTCTCGGCCGGCGGCTTGGCAAAGCCGAGGGAGTTCAGTCCGGTGGTATGATCGAGTGCCATGCTGGTGTCTCCGGCGCCAAATCGGGAAGTCCGATGCAATAAGAGAAAATGCGACGGAATAACAGCCCGCGATTTCACCCCCCGTTAAGCCGCAGCGGCAAACATGGCGCCCGGACGAAAAGGGATCATCCGCGATGTATCTTAAGAAAATCTCCGGGCCAAGGGCCGTGACATTGCCCGACGGCACCGTGATGACGCGCGCCGACCTGCCCCCCGCCGACACCCGCAGATGGGTCGCGTCACGCAAGGCCGCGGTGGTGAAGGCGGTGCTCAACGGCCTTGTATCGCAGGAAGATGCGCTGGAACGCTACGCGCTGAGCGAGGAGGAATTCCAGGAATGGGTCTGGGCGGTCAGCCGCCACGGCGAACAGGCGCTCAAGGCGACGACGCTCCAGAGATTCCGCCATTCCTGAGCCGGGCCTTGCATCGGATCAACGTCAAGTTGTTGTGAATTTTTGCCTGTTGCGGTAATTGGTCATTAACCATTTGACGCGAAAGTGAAGAGGTAAACCTAGCTTAACGGAGAGATCGGTAATGCGTGTCCTGCTGGTGGAAGACGATCCGACGACGTCGAAAAGCATCGAACTGATGCTGACCCATGCCAACCTGAACGTCTACACGACGGACCTGGGGGAGGAGGGGATCGACCTGGCGAAGCTTTACGACTACGACCTCATCCTGCTCGACCTCGGCCTTCCCGACATGAACGGACACGAGGTGCTGCGCCAGCTGCGCCTCTCCCGCATCGACACGCCGATCCTGATCCTGTCGGGCGCCGACGACACGGAAAACAAGATCCGCGGCTTCGGCTTCGGCGCCGACGACTACATGACCAAACCCTTCCACCGTGAGGAACTGGTCGCGCGCATTCACGCCATCATCCGCCGCTCCAAGGGGCATTCCCAGTCGATCATCAACACCGGCAAGATCTCCGTCAATCTCGACGCCAAGACGGTCGAGGCGGGGGGCAAGTCGATCCACCTGACCGGCAAGGAATACCAAATGCTCGAACTGCTGAGCCTGCGGAAGGGCACCACGCTCACGAAAGAGATGTTCCTCAACCACCTTTACGGCGGCATGGACGAACCCGAACTCAAGATCATCGACGTCTTCATCTGCAAGCTGCGCAAGAAACTCTCCACCGCCACCGGCGGCGACAGCTATATCGAAACCGTCTGGGGCCGCGGCTACGTTCTGCGCGATCCGCAGCCCGAGGAAATGGACGACCAGCGCCTCGCCGTCGGTGCCTGAGACGGAATTCGACAAGGCGGCATCACTCACGGCTGGACCCTGACCGACGCGCCCCCTATCACTTTGCGTGGCCGCATTTCCGGCCAAACGCGGGGAAGGGGGCGCCGTCATGGCCGACAAAAGCGTCAAGGATCTGACGAAGGAGGAGGCCTCGGACGAGGTCGCTCGCCTCGGCGACCTGCTCACCCGCGCCAATACCGCCTATCATACCGAAGACGCTCCGGAAATTTCCGATGCCGACTATGACGCGGCCAAGCGGCGCCTGACCGGGATCGAGCAGCGCTTTCCCGACCTCGCCAGCCCAGACAGCCCGACCGGACAGGTCGGCGCCGCCCCGGCGGAGGGCTTCGGCAAGGTGACCCACGCGGTCCGCATGCTCTCGCTCTCCAACGCGTTCGAGGAATCCGACGTCACCGATTTCGACGCCCGCGTCCGCTCCTACCTGAACCTTCCCGCCGATGCCCCGCTCGCCTATACCGCCGAACCCAAGATCGACGGGCTCTCCCTCTCCCTTCGCTATGAAAACGGCAAACTCGTGCAGGCCGCCACGCGCGGCGACGGCGAAACCGGCGAAAACGTCACCGCCAACGCGCGCACGATCGCCGACATCCCGGAAGAACTGACCGGCGCACCCGAAATCCTCGAAGTCCGCGGCGAGGTCTACATGAGCCACGCCGATTTCGCCGCCCTCAACGCCCGCCAGGCCGAACGCGGTGGCAAGACCTTCGCCAACCCGCGCAACGCCGCCGCCGGCTCCCTCCGCCAGCTTGATGCGACGATCACCCGCGACCGTCCGCTTCGCTTCTTCGCCTACGCCTGGGGAGAGGTCAGCGACCCGCTCGCCGAAACGCAATGGTCTGCCATCGACCGCCTGAAATCGCTTGGGTTTCAGACCAATCCGCTGACGAAGCGCTGCGAAACGCCGGCCGAGATGCTCGACCACTACCGCGCCATCGAAACGCAGCGCGCCACGCTTGGCTATGACATCGACGGCGTCGTCTACAAGGTCGACGATCTGGCCCTGCAGGCGCGGCTTGGCTTCCGCTCCACCACGCCCAGATGGGCCATGGCCCACAAGTTTCCCGCGGAACTCGCCTGGACCCGGCTCGAGGCGATCGACATCCAGGTCGGCCGCACCGGCGCGCTCAGCCCCGTCGCGCGGCTGACCCCGGTGACCGTCGGCGGGGTGGTCGTGTCCAACGCGACGCTGCACAACGAGGATTACATCGCCGGTCTCGACAGCAAGGGGTCCGAGATTCGCGGCGGCAAGGACATCCGCGTCGGGGACTGGGTGCAGGTCTACCGCGCCGGCGACGTGATCCCCAAGGTCGCCGATGTGGACCTGTCGCAGCGTCCAGAGGGTACGCAGCCCTATGTCTTTCCCGACACCTGCCCCGAATGCGGGTCCGAGGCGGTGCGAGAGGAGGGCGACGCTGTCCGCCGCTGCACCGGAGGCCTGATCTGCCCTGCGCAGGCCGTTGAGAAGCTGAAGCATTTCGTCTCCCGCGCCGCTTTCGACATCGAAGGACTGGGCGCGAAACAGGTCGAGATGTTCTATGCAGACGACACGCTCCCGATCCGCGAACCGGCCGACATCTTCACCCTCGCCACCCGCGACGCGCGCGCGATCGCGAAGCTGAAGAACCGCGACGGTTTCGGTGACAAGAGCGTGGCCAAACTGTTCGCCGCGATCGAGGAGAAGCGGCGTATCCCCTTGAACCGGCTTATCTTTGCGCTCGGCATCCGCCATGTCGGAGAGGTCGCCGCCGCAGATCTCGCCCGCCACTACGGCAGCTGGATCGCCTTTCTCGATGCCGTCGACGCCGCCGCCCCCGCCGCGCACCGCCACCTGATGGCCGAAGAGGCCGTGCTCAGCGAACGCCGCGCCGCCGAACAGGAGGGACGCCGCGCGTCGATCTCCGCTGCCCGCGCCGCCATCTGGGATAACGACCCGGTCCCCGACACCGCCCGCGCGGCCTGGGACGATCTGGTCGGCATCGACGGGATCGGCGCGGCGGTTGCGGTGTCGCTGGTCACGACCTTCCAGCAGAAGGCGGAACGCGCCTCCATCGACCGCCTCGCGCAGGAGCTTGAAGTGCAGGACGTGGCGGCTCCGGCGACCTCGGACAGCCCCGTCGCGGGCAAGACCGTCGTCTTCACCGGCACGCTGGAAAAGATGACGCGGGCCGAGGCAAAGGCGCGCGCGGAATCGCTTGGCGCCAAGGTCGCCGGGTCGGTGTCCGCCAAGACGGACCTGCTGGTCGCCGGGCCGGGGGCCGGGTCCAAGGCCACCAAGGCACAGGAACTGGGCGTTGAAATCATTGACGAAGACGGCTGGCTGGCCCTGATCGGAGGCTGAGGTGGCAGGCCGGCCGGAGATCCTCTTCCCCCTGTTCGCCGATGTGCAGACCCTGCCGGGCGTCGGCCCCAAGATCGCCAAGTCGCTGTCCCAGATCGGCATTGAAACCCCGCGCGACCTGCTGTTCCTGCTGCCTCATGGCGTGGTCGACCGCCGCCGCCGCGACACGATCCGCGGCGCGCCGCTTGGCATCGTGACGGTCGGAGTAGAGACGCTTGCGCACCGCGCGCCTGCCCGTCGCGGCGGAGCCTACCGGGTCATGGTGCGCGACGCGGAGGAAGATTTCCCGATCGTCTTCTTCCACGCCCGTGGTGAATACCTGAAGAAAATCATGCCGATAGGCGAAAAGCGCGTGGTGTCGGGCAAGCTGGAGCTGTTCGACGGCATGGCGCAGATGGTGCACCCCGACCACGTTCTGCCACCCGAAGAGGCCTCGGACCTGCCGGAATTCGAACCGGTCTATCCGCTGACCCAGGGCGTGACGCAGCGGGTCATGGGCAAGGCCGCCGCCGCCGCGCTGACCCGCGCCAGTGACCTTCCCGAATGGATCGACCCCGGCCTGAAGGCGGAGAGGCACTGGCCCGGCTGGTTCGACGCGCTCGCCACGGCCCATGCGCCGGGTGAAGAAACGGACGTTCTGGATGCCGCGCGGACCCGGCTCGCCTATGACGAACTGCTGGCGCATCAGCTGACGCTTGCGCTGGCCCGGTCCCGCGCGCGGCGCGGAAAGGGGCGCGGCACCTCCGGCGACGGACGTCTGCGCGACCGCGTGCTCGCCGCGCTGCCCTACCGTCCGACCGGCGCCCAGACCCGCGCGGTGGCCGAGATCGCGAAGGACATGGCCAGGGAAACCCGCATGTCCCGCCTGTTGCAGGGAGATGTCGGCGCGGGCAAGACGCTCGTGGCCTTTCTCGCCCTGCTGATCGCGGTCGAGGCGGGCGGGCAGGGCGTGCTGATGGCGCCGACGGAAATCCTTGCGCGTCAACACCTTGAAAGCCTCACCCCCCTGGCCGAAAGCGCCGGCGTCCGGGTTGTCCTGCTGACCGGCCGTGACCGCGGGGCGGACCGCGCGGCCAAGCTGGCGGACCTTGCGGAGGGCCGCATCGACATCCTCGTCGGCACCCACGCGGTGTTCCAGGCGGACGTGGCCTTCCATGACCTGCGGCTCGCCATCGTTGACGAACAGCACCGTTTCGGCGTGCGCCAGCGGCTGGAACTGGGGCGCAAGGGGGCCTCGGCGGATGTGCTGGTCATGACCGCCACGCCGATCCCGCGCTCCCTCTCGCTGGCGCAATACGGCGATATGGACATCTCCGTGCTCGACGAAAAGCCGCCGGGGCGGAAGCCGGTGCAGACCGCGCTTGTCTCCTCCGGCCGGATGGACGAGGTGGTCGATCACCTGCGCCGCGCGGTGGCCGAGGGGCGGCGCGCCTACTGGGTCTGCCCGCTGGTCGAAGAAAGCGAAACGATCGATCTGACCGCTGCCGAGGTCCGCTTCCGCCATCTGCGCGCCGCCCTCGGGGATGAGGTCGTCACGCTGGTCCACGGCCAGATGCCCCCGGCCGACAAAGACGCCGCCATGGCCGATTTCGTCGCCGGTCGCCGTCAGGTTCTGGTCGCCACCACGGTGATCGAGGTGGGCGTGAACGTGCCCGAGGCTTCGATCATGGTGATCGAACAGGCAGAGACCTTCGGCCTTGCGCAGCTCCACCAGCTGCGCGGGCGGGTCGGACGCGGCTCCGATCAGGCGACCTGCCTGCTGATGTTCCGCGCCCCCCTTGGCGAAACGGCCGAGAGGCGGCTGACCCTGATGCGCGAGACGGAGGACGGCTTCGTCATCGCGGAGACCGACCTGCAGATGCGCGGGGCGGGGGACGTGATCGGCACCGCCCAGTCGGGGCTGCCGCGGTTCCGAATCGCCGATCTCGAACGCGACACCGTCCTTATGGCCTTGGCGCAAAGCGACGCACGCACCCTGCTGGCCAAGGATCCGGGGTTGGAAGGTCCGCGCGGAAAGGCGGCGCGGCTGCTGCTCTGGCTCATGGGCCAGGACGAGGCTATCCGGTTGATTTCGGTCGGATAACTCATTTTGTTCTCAAATGTTCTTAAAAAGTTCTTTACAGCACCCCCGTAAATATGAGAACAAAAGAGCAACAAAGCCAGCGCCGAAAGGAACATACCATGATCCGCCAGATTATCGACCTTGCCCGGAACGCCCGCGGAACCCTGGCCGAAGACCTTGCCGGCGTCGCGGCGCTGACTGTTCTCATCCTGGGTGCGCTGCATCTTCCCGGCCTGACCTGATCTTACCTCTTCTGCCCGCGGACCCCTGTCCGACCTGTCGCGCATTTCCCCATGCGTCGCTGAGATTGCCTGTCCCAGATAGCCGGGTGCCCCAATCCCCGGTCCCGGCAGGTCGGTGTCCCCAGGGTCCGCTTCCTCTCCGCCGCCATCCGAAAGGATGTGCGGCGGTTTTTTCATAGCTTGTAGGCCAGCCGCAGCCCGCCCCAGTGCCGCCCCTCCACCGTGATCGGGGCGGACACATCCTTCATCAGCACGAAGTTCCCGCCCCCCATGTCCCGCCGGTAGACCTGCAGCAGGAAGGGGTCCGTGTTCCGACCGGCCTTCAGCCCGACCCGGTCGTCAAAGATGCGCCGGTTGCGGCAATGCGCCGTGTTCCACACCGGATCGGCCGTCTGGGGCTGGGAGAATTTCCGGTTATGTGTGGGCAGATAACCGTTCCGGTCCACCGCGGCGCAGAACACCACGCGGCGATCCATGTCGAGAACGGGTTCCTGCACCGCCGGCAGCACACGGTCGGTGAACCGCGAGAACCGTGTCGTCACCTGCTGCGGATTGGTGCCGGGGACCGGCTGATAGCTGCTGTCGAACAGGTCCGAGAGGGAAAGCTGCCCGTCCCGCACCCCCTGTTCGAACAGCGCGCGGATCTGCGCCGCCCGGTCCCGCACCGCCTGAATGAACTGCGAATCCGCGGAGTCGCCGCCAAGCGCGACGCTGTCCTGCACCAGCCGTTCCGAGGAATCCACGAGGCGGCTGACCCGCGAATGCGCCTCGTGAACCCCGTCGACGCCCGCGGTGACAGAGGTGCTGACATCCTCGATACTGGGAAGGAAGTCGCGCAGCGCCCGGTCGGCGTCGGCAGCGTCCCTGGAAATCTCTCCGGCGCGGTCATGATTGGCCCGCATCTCGCCAACCGCGCCGACAAGGGCGCTGAGGCTGGCCTTGCCGGAATCGCGCATGTCCCGCGCCTCCTGGCTGACGGTGCCGGATTCCGACTGCAGCGCGGCGATCCATTCGATCAGCGCGGCGACATTGCGGGTGATCTCCTCCGCCGCCTTGCCGGTGCGCTGTGACAGTTCGTTGATCGCATCGGCCACGACGGCAAAGCCCTTGCCGGTTTCGCCCGCCCGCGCCGCTTCGATCTTTGCGTTGATGGCCAGCATGTTGACCTGCGCCGCGATCACCGCGATCTGGTTGTTGGACGCCTGCACCGCGTCGAGCGTGCCCTGCACGTTCTGCGACCGCTCGTCGATGCCCTGCACCCAGTCCGCCAGCCGCGCCGACTGCGTGTCGGAGGTGGCGAGGCTGTCATTCGCCGCCACCAGCTTGTCCAGCGTACCACTGATCCCGTCGGACATCGCGCGCAGCGACTCCATCACCGTGGCGTTGACCTGCACCACGTGGCTGGCCCCGTCCTTCAGCCGCCGCAGCGTCCGCAGCTGGTCTTCGGTGCCGAGTTCAAGCTGGTCGAGGAACCCGGCGATATCCACGATCTCCGCCCCGAGGGTGGAGGCATTGGCCGAGAGGCGGTTCACCACCTCCGGCTGCCTGGCGTCGGAAAATCCTGACTGTTCGTGATGCATGCTGCCCCGTCCGATCTGACGGGACCTGCCTATCCGCGAAACCCGAAAATAGGGTTAAGCGCAGTCCGACCTGTCGATCCGGTCCATCGCCTCCGTCAGCGCCTCGAGCGTCAGCAGGATGGAGGCGTGGCGATTGCGGTAGTCCTTGGCCGGCCTCAGGATTTCCAGCTCCTCGAAAGGGGCGGGCGGGGTCGGCCCGTCCTCCTTCAGCATGGCCTTTAGCGCATCGCGCCCCGCCACGATCTGCGCCCGGTCCGTCCCGATCACGTTCTTGCCCACGATCGCCGCCGCCGCCTGTCCAAGCGCGCAGGCCTTCACGTCCTGGCCATACCCCGTGATGCGCCCGTCCTCGACCACCACGTCCACGGTCACCGTCGATCCGCACAGCGGGGCCCGGCGCTTCACCGTGGCCGACGGCGCCTCGAGCCGCTTCTGATGCGGGATCTCCGTCGTCAGCGCGAGGATGCGCCCGGAATAAAGTTTGACGAGATCGGTCTCGGCACTCATGGCATGTGTCCCTTCCGCGATCCATGGGTGGCGCCGTGCGCCGTTCCCCCTTAGATAGCGCTCGCAACCGGATTTGGAAAGGACGGCCCATGCGCTTCGATCCCGCATCGCTGAAATATGACGACCGCGGCCTGATCCCTGCCATCGCGCAGGACCGGGACGGCGCGGTGCTGATGATGGCCTGGATGAACGCCGAAGCCGTCGCCCGCACGCTGGAAACCCGCCGCGTCACCTACTGGTCCCGGTCGCGCGCGGCCTTCTGGGTCAAGGGCGAAACCTCCGGCCATGTGCAGCATCTGGTCGACCTGCGGGTGGACTGCGACCGCGACTGCCTGCTGCTGATCGTCGATCAGACCGGCCCGGCCTGCCACACCAACCGGCGCAGCTGTTTCTACACCTCCGTTCTGGACGGAGAGGAGACGGAACTGACGAAGCCGATGGTCTAGAGACCGATCATTCCGCGAACCTCGTCCGGGCTGACCCCCTCGGCACGGTACAGCGACAGGGCCCGCGCATCGTCCCGCTTGGCCAGCCGCTTGCCGTTCTGATCCCGGATCAGGCGGTGGTGGTGGTACTGCGGAACCGGCAGGGACAGCAGCTTTTGCAGAACGACGTGGATCTGCGTCGCCCCGAACAGGTCGCGGCCGCGCGTGACCTCCGTGATGCCCTGCGCCGCATCGTCCACGACGACCGACAGGTGGTAGGAGGTGCCCATGTCCCGCCGCGCCAGAATGACGTCCCCCGTCGCGGCCGTGATCGCGCCGGGGGTCAGCGTGATCTCCCCCGTTTCGCCCTCCGGACCCGCGCCGGTCTCGACGAACCGCACAGGGCCGGTCAGCGCCACCGCCCGGGCCATGTCCAGCCGCAGGACGGCGTCCGCGGGACGCGGCTCTCCCGGGGCAGGGCGGCCCGTCTCCCGGCAGGTGCCCGGATAGATCAGCCCGTCCGGCCCGTGCAGGGGCACGCCCTCCTGCGGGGCGGACAATGCGGCTTCGATGTCGCGCCGCCGACAGGTGCAGCGATAAAGCAGCCCCATCTCCCAGAGCCGGTCCAGCGCCGCCCGGTAGGCGTCCATCCGGTCGGACTGGCGCATCACCGGCTCCGGCCAGTGCAGGCCAAGCCAGCGCAGGTCCTCCCCGATCTGCGCCTCCCACTCCGGCCGGGCGCGGGCACGGTCGATATCCTCGATCCTGAGCAGGAAGGTCCCGCTCCCCGTCCGCTCCCACGCCACCAGCGCGGCATAGGCATGGCCCAGATGCAGCGGGCCGGTCGGAGAGGGGGCGAAACGGGTAATCATGACTGTTCCGACCCCGGTCGGCGCCGTGCGGTCTTGCAGGTTGGTGAGGGACGATGCGCGGTGACGTCAGAAGGCCGCCCCACAGGAATTACACTGTAAGCAAGGATGGGCGCGCCACACGCCGCCACGGATGCCAGCCACTGCATCGCTCGCATCGAACGGGTGGCCGGACCCAGGGGGGACCCGCCCCGGCCCGCAGGTTCGATCCGTAGCATCGTCCAGAACATCGCGCATCTCCTCTTCCTCCAGCGGGCTAGCGCAGGTCGGCGGGCGGCCACAACGAGAAATGGGTTTGGACCCGCGACCGGGGCTCCCCGGGGGGCGCCGCCGCCTCGCGGGCAACGCGACAGGTGAAGGAAGCTCAGGTTAAACTTCATTAATCCCAGAGACCCGCTGGTCTTTAACCTGAGCTTAGCCTTTCACGCTCAGAAAGTCCCTGAAATACGGCCGCCAAGTACCTGATTAATAATTATTAACGACCTTATCCGCGGATAAGATGCCCGCCCGGCCCGACACCCCGGACCACGGCCTTGCCGACGCGCAGACAACCGCCTCGCATCCCGCCGGATGGCTATTCCGCCGCCAGATCCGCGCGCGTTTCGGCCAGCCAGGCCGTCCACAGCTCCTTCGCCCGGTCGGTGTAGCCCTTGTAGCGGTCCTTGCGCCCCTTGCGACCGCCCCGGACCCCGTCCAGAGGCGGGAACAGCCCGAAGTTCACGTTCATCGGCTGAAAGGTCTTGGCCTCCGCCCCGCCCGTGATGTGATGGATCAGCGCGCCCATGGCCGTCTCGGGCGGAGGCGGGGGCAGGTCGCGCCCGAGAATCTCCGCCGCCGCCATCCGGCCAGCCAGCAGCCCCATGGCCGAGGATTCGACATACCCCTCGACCCCGGTGATCTGCCCCGCGAACCGGATATGCGGGCGCGAGCGCAGCCGCATCCGGTCGTCCAGCAGGGTCGGAGAGTTCAGGAAGGTGTTGCGATGAATCCCGCCAAGCCGCGCGAAGGAGGCGTTTTCCAGCCCCGGGATCATCCGGAACACCTCTGTCTGCGCGCCGTATTTCATCTTGGTCTGGAAGCCGACGATGTTGAACAGCGTCCCCAGGGCATTGTCCCGCCGCAGCTGGACTACAGCGTAAGGTTTATCCTCGGGGCGGTGCGCGTTGGTCAGCCCGACAGGCTTCATCGGCCCGTGGCGCAGGGTCTCGCGGCCCCGTTCCGCCATGACCTCGATCGGCAGGCAGCCGTCGAAATACCCGGCGGTCTCGCCCTCGTGAAACTCCGTCTTGTCCGCCGCAAGAAGCGCGTCGATGAACGCCTCGTACTGCACCTTGTCCATCGGGCAGTTGAGGTAGGCCTTCCGCTCCTCGTCCGTCTCGCCCTTGTCGTAGCGGGACTGCGCCCAGACCGTGCCCATGTCGATGCTCTCGGCATAGACGATCGGGGCGATCGCGTCGAAGAAGGCCAGCGCCTCCGCCCCCGTCTCCGCCGCGATGGCCTGTCCCAGCCCTTCGGAGGTCAGCGGCCCGGTCGCGATGATCCAGTGGCCGGCCTCGGGTAGGGCGGTGATCTCTCCGCCCTCCACCCGCACCAGCGGATGCGCGCGCAGCCGCTCCGTCACAGCCGCCGAGAACCCGTCGCGGTCAACCGCAAGCGCACCGCCCGCAGGCAGGGAATGCCGGTCCGCCATCTCCATGATAAGCCCGCCCGCCTGCCGCATCTCCCAATGCAGCAGACCGACCGCGTTCTGTTCGTCGTCGTCCGAGCGGAAGGAATTGGAACAGACCATCTCCGCCAGATCGCCGGTCTTGTGGGCGAAGGTCCCGACATCGGGGCGCATTTCGTGGATGACAACGCGCACCCCGGCCCGGGCCGCCTGCCACGCGGCCTCGGACCCGGCCATGCCGCCGCCGACGATGTGAAGTTCCTGATCAGACATGCCCGCGATCTAGGGCATCGCCGCGGATTTGAAAAGACCTCAGTCCGCGAGGTCCAGCGGCAGTCCGGAAGGCACGTTCTGCGGCGCGCCGAGCCGCCCCCGGCCCGCCGCCGGATCCGTCAGCGCATCGAGGAATGCAAGAAGGTCCGCGATCTGGCCCTCGCTGAGGGAAACCGGAATGATCTCCGTCGCCTCGGCAATGCGGATCATCTCCTCCTGATCCGACATCGCGCCCCAGTCGTTGAACTCCACCGGAACGTCGCTCAGCCGCGCCTGGGACCGGTCGTACTGCGTCAGCGCCCGGATCGGGTCGAGGTGGTGGCGCACGATGCTCTCAAGGTCCGAATAGGCGCCGTTGTGTCCGTAAGGCCCGGTGATCGCCACGTTTCTCAGCGACGGCGTGCGGAACCGATAGCGGTCGTCCGGCGCCCCGGTGATCCCGCCACGCCCCTTGTCGGCATAGCTGCCCGGTTCCTTGCCGGGTCCAAGCTGCGGTAGGCCGATGGCATGAAAGGAATGGTCGGTCTGGAACGGGCCGGAGTGGCAGGAGGAACAGTTGCCCTCACCGTAGAACACCTCCATCCCCGCGACCTGCCGCTCGGTCAGCGCGGCGGCGTCGCCGTGCAGGTAACGGTCAAAGGGGCTGTTGAAGGACTGGAACTCGAACGTCTCGAATTCGGCAATCGCACGGGCGATGTCGGTGAAGTGCATCTTGCGGTCGCTGCCGAAGATCGCCTCGAACCGCACGCGATACTCCGGGATCGCCTCGATCCGCTGGCAGAGCAGGTCCCACACCCCGTCTTTCCCCGCGAACCGCCCTTCGCCCGAGGCTACGGCGATCGGGTTCTCCTCATCCTGCCCGGCCATCTCGTCATGGCTGGTCGGCGGCATCAGCGCCTGCGCCGCCAACGCCGTCGGCACCGGGCGTTCCAGCAGCGCGTTCTTCGGCATCCTGAACCCGAAATCCGCCTCCCGGTCCGCCTGCACGCGCCCGTCGTGGAACAGCACGGTGAATTCATAGGCCCCGATGTTGAACAGCGCGGGCGCATTGCGCGGGATCCGGTTCCGCGGAACGTTGTAGGATCCCACATGCCGCTTCGGCCCAAGCGCCACCGCGCCTTCCCCCAGCCCAAGCGAAAGCCCGTCGGCCGAGGCAAGCGAGGGGTGGTGGCAGGTGGCACAGGCGATGTTCTTGTTGCCCGACAGGATCGGGTCGAAGAACAGGTCCCGGCCCAGCATCACGAGGTCATGGTCTGTCGGTGGAAAGTCGGCCTGGGTCACCGCGGCTGGCAGATCGGCGGCCAGAGAGAGCGTGGCCTGGAGAGACAATATGCCGGCGGCAGTGACCCGGAAACGCATAAGAAACGTCCTGCGACTTGTTTAAAGAGTACCAGAAAGGATTAAGGCAGAAAAACCGCGAATTGGGCAATAATAGTAACCGGATACGGAAACAAAGCCGCCCCTGCGCCCGGTGATTTGCCCCCGGGCAAGGCACAGAGCCTTGGAATTGCCGCGAAAATGCCGGTTCAATCGGCCCAGTCGGGCGGGCGCTTTTCGATGAAGGCCTGAATGCCTTCGTCCGTGTCGCGCAGCATCATGTTCCGGACCATGACGTCCCCGGTATACTCATAGGCCGCGTCCATCGGCATTTCGGCCTGGGCATAGAACGCCTCCTTCCCGATCCGCACCGCCGCCGACAGCTTTCCGGCGATGGTCTGCGCCAGCTCCGCGGTCTCCGCCTCGAGCCGGTCCTCGGGCACGGCGCGGTTGATGAGGCCAAGCGCCTGCGCCCGGTCGGTGCCGATGAAGGCGCCGGTGGTCAGCATCTCGAACGCCTGCTTGCGGGGGATGTTGCGCGACAGGGCGACCATGGGGGTGGAACAGAATAGCCCGATGTTCACCCCGTTCACGCCGAACCGCGTGCCCTCGGCCGCCACCGCCATGTCGCAGGTCGCGACCAGCTGGCACCCGGCCGCCGTGGCGATCCCGTGGACCTGCGCGATGACGGGCTGGGGCAGGGTGCGGATCGACTGCATCACCCGGGCGCACCGCGCGAAGAGGTCGGCGAAATAGGCCGCGCCCCCGTCCTCCGCCTGCCGACCCGCCTGCATTTCCTTGAGGTTGTGCCCCGCGCAGAACGCCTTGCCCGCGCCCGACAGGATCACCGCACGGATGTCACGGTCCCCGCGCAGCCGGTCGAGCGCGCCCTGCAGCTCCGCCAGCATCGCATCGCTCAGCGCGTTCAGCGACTCCGGCGTGTTCATCCGCAGATGCGCAATTGCCCCGCTGTCGCGACGTTCCAGAATTGCCATCTTGTTCCTCCCGCGGTTTCGCGGAACTCTACGCCGCGCGAAAAGGGGAGGAAAGACCATGCCGGTGATGACAGCGGACGACCTGCATACGTTTCTTGCGGCGGAATTCCCGCAGGTCAAAAGCGACTTCGTCATCGAGGAGGTCCGAGACATGGGCATCCGCGTCCGCCTGAAGGTGGAGGAGCGGCACCTGCGCCCCGGCGGCACCGTCTCGGGTCCGACGATGTTCTCGCTGGCGGACGTGTCGGTCTACCTCGCGATTCTGGCGATGATCGGGCCGCAGGCGCTGGCGGTGACGACCAACTGCTCCATCGACTTCATGCGCAAGCCCGCCGCCGGCACCGACCTGATTGCCGACTGCACCCTGCTGAAACTGGGGCGGGTTCTGGCCGTGGGTGACCTGCTGATCCGTTCCGACGGGGTCGAGGCCCCGGTCGCCCATGCCACGCTGACCTATTCCATCCCGCCCAGGGGCTAGGATCAGTTCAGGTCGATCCGCAGTACCGCGTCCTGAGGATAATAGCTCCAGAGGTTCAGCGCCTCGGCCAGCAGGTCGGAGACGGAGGCGAGGAAGAACCCGACCTGGCCATCCGGTTTGTCGTGCTTTTCCAGCACCTTCTGCCCGTGCACCGTCTGGCGGAACGACAGCGCGCCCTTGCTGCAGGTCAGCTCTGCCGGGGGCAGGGGCTGCTTGAAGACCGGCAGCTTCACATGGGTCGGCGTGGTAAAGCTGACGTCGATCTCGGGAGAGCTGAGCCGGCAGGCCGCGCCCGTCACCTCCCGCCCCGCTTGGGTCGTGACCACCGACACATGCACGCCACTGATGCGCCGGGATTCCACGTCCTGCGTGGCCACCCGCGCCTCGACCGTCGGGACCGGCGGCACCATCGCATAGCGGAACGCACCGCATCCGGTGAGCGGCAGGGCCAGGCAGATCATCAGACAGGGGCGGAACTGCAGGGGCATGCCTTCGGAACCGGGGTTGACGTCACACAGCATCTATCGCGGCCGTCGGGGGTAATCCAGTATACGCATGGGAAATCTTCGATCTGTGTCGGGGGTGCCCCGGCTTATGGGGTATAATAATACCGATTTTCTAAGTTGCTGATAGAGCTTGATAAATTCGGGCGCTTGCGTCTTGACTGGCCGTTGTGCCGCTGTATAACCCGCCCATCAATCCGCCCGGTCGGTTCCTGAACCGTCCGGGCTGCCACATTCCAAGGGCACCCGACATGAAAACCTTCTCTGCTACTCCGGCAGACATCGACAAGAAATGGATCCTGATCGACGCCGAGGGCGTGGTTCTGGGCCGTCTCGCCTCGATCGTCGCCATGCGCCTGCGCGGCAAGCACAAGCCGTCCTTCACTCCGAACATGGATATGGGCGACAACGTCATCATCATCAACGCCGACAAGGTGCAGATGACCGGCAACAAGCGCGCTGACAAGAAATACTACTGGCACACCGGCCACCCGGGCGGCATCAAGCACCGCACCGCCGGCGAACTGCTGGACGGCAAGTACCCCGAGCGGGTCGTGACCGCCGCGGTCAAGCGCATGCTGCCGGGCAACCGCCTGGCCCGCACGCAGATGACCAACCTGCGCGTCTACGCCGGGGCCGAGCATCCGCACGAGGCGCAGTCGCCCGAAGTGCTGGACGTCAAATCCATGAACTCCAAGAACACGCGGAGCTGAAAATGGCCGATCAGATCAACTCGCTCGAAGAGCTGAAGGGCACCGTGACCGAAAACATCGGTGGCGTGATGGCCGAAGCCGAAGCGCCTCGCGACCCCGTCCGTGATGAACTCGGCCGCTCCTACGCGACCGGCAAGCGGAAGGACGCAACCGCCCGCGTCTGGATCAAGCCGGGCTCCGGCAAGGTCACCGTGAACGGCAAGGAGCTCAACACCTATTTCGCCCGTCCGGTTCTGCAGATGATCCTGCGCCAGCCCTTCCAGGTGGCCGGTGTCGAAGGCGAATTCGACGTCTACGCGACGGTGACCGGCGGTGGCCTGTCCGGCCAGGCCGGTGCGGTGAAGCACGGTATCTCCAAGGCGCTACAGCTTTACGATCCCGCCCTGCGCGGTGCGCTGAAGGCCGCAGGTTTCCTGACCCGCGACAGCCGCGTGGTCGAACGGAAGAAATACGGTCGCCGGAAAGCGCGCCGGAGCTTCCAGTTCTCCAAGCGCTGATTTCAGCTATTCCCGGGACAATTCCCGGAACCATTTCCAGAACGGGGGGGGCTGCCAGACGGCGGCCCCTTCTGCTTTGCGCCGGGTCGGCCCGGGGCGCCGATGGTTCCGGCCCCGCGAATGGCTATTTCCCAGCCAACGCGCTGACGCGCCCCCTCGGTTACGACACCTCTTTCATGCCCGCCCGCCCGATCTGAGATGGGCCACCGGCACGGTGGTCGGATGCGCCGCTGCCGTGAGACCCGCGCGAGGGCAGGGCCCGTGCCATGCCTTCGACCTTGAACTGCCCGACAAGTTCACCAAGGCGCCGCGCGTTTTCCGACAGCACGGTGTTGGCCGCCGTCGTCTCCTCGAACCGGGAGGCGAATTCCTGGGTCACGGAGTCGAGGTCGGAGACGGAGCCGTGCACGCCCTGCAGCCCGTTCGACTGTTCGGTCGTGGCCGAGGCGACGGTTTCCATCCGCTCCGCGATTTCGTTCACGGATTTCTGGATACGGTCCAGCGCGGTGCCGGTCTCCTTCACCAGCCGGACCCCGTCGGTGATCTGGCTGACGGAGGTGTTGATGAGTCCGTCGATCTCGCTCGCCGCGTCGGAGGAGCGTTGTGCAAGCGCCCGCACCTCTGTCGCGACGACGGCGAACCCGCGCCCGGCCTCGCCCGCCCGGGCGGCTTCTACGCCGGCATTCAGGGCCAGCAGGTTGGTCTGGAAGGCGATGTTTTCGATCACGCTGATGATCTTCCGGATCTCGCTGGAGGAGGTTTCGATCGCATCCATCGCGGTGACCGTCCGGCTCATGATCTGCATGCCGCTTTCCGCCTGATTCCGCGTCCCCTCCGCCTGGCTGCGCGCGCCGTTGGTATCCTCTGCCACGCCCGTGATGAGAGAGGTCAGCTGCTGCAGGGAGGAGGCGATCTGCGTCAGGGTCGACGACTGCGTCTCGATCCGCCGGGACAGGTTGTCGGAGGTGCTGGCGATCTCGTCCGAATGCGTCCGGATGGAGGCGGCTTCGGCCAGAACGTCGCGCATGGTCTTCTCCAGGCTGTCCACCGCCTCGTTGAAGACATTGCCGAGGCGCCGATAATTTTCGGGCAGGTCTTCCGAGATGCGCACCCGCAGGTCGCCCGAGGCGAGGAGGGAGAGCTTCGCGCTGATCAGCACCAGGATCTCCTCGACCTCCCGGGCGTGGGATTCGCGCATCGCCGCCGTCTCTGCCTCAGCCCGGCGGGCGGACTCGGAATTGCGTTCCGCCTCCTCCCGCGCGGCATCCGACGCGGTGCGCGCCGCGGCCGCGTCGGCCAGGGCCTGATCGGCGCGGCTGCGGGCCTCCTCCGCATCGCGGGTCTTCGCCTCGGCGGTTTGGAGCGCGGTCTTCGCCTCCTCCATCGCGGCCTGCAGTTCACGGGCACGGCGCTGTGCGGAGGAGGTCTGGTGCAGCCTGACATAGACGACCTGCAACAGGTTGGCCGCCGCGAGCACCACGACGACGGCATGCACGGCGGTGCGGCCCAGATTGAACCACAGGTCGGTGGTCAGATACACCAGTTCGGGCGCCAGCACCGTGGCGGAAAGGTGGTGCAGCGCGATGACGCCGACCGCGACGACAAGGGCAAAGCGGGACGTCAGAGTTGCGATCACCGGCAGCGCGGCGAAGAACACCATGTGCATATCCGCCTGCATCGGGTGGCCGCGCAGCGCCGCCGTCAGCGCCATGACCTGACCGATCAGGGCCGTGGACACGATGATGCGCCCGGTGCGGTTCGGGACCATAAGGCCGGAATAGGCCAGGGCGGACATCACCAGCGACACGATCAGGACCGGAACGACCATTCCGCTGCCCGCGAGCCACGCGGCGGACACCGTGACGACGGGCGAGGCCATGGTGATCAGCGCGACGATCCGCAGCGCCTTCTTGCGGTGCCTTTCGAAGGACGGACCAAGCGCTTCGGGAGAGAAGTCGGGCCTGGGCCGTTTCGCGGGGGTCGGGTCGCTGGACACGGAGGAACCTGTTTTCAGTCACTTTTCCATGACATCGCAGATTCGCATTGACCGTCGCTTAACCGATAAAACTTTACCTACTTGCTGCCGGAGCCCCCGCCGTCCGGCCCGATCAGGCCAAGCCCGCGCAGGTAGACCCCGATGGCGGATTCCAGCAGGTCCTCGGGCGGAAAGGGCGAATGCCGCCCCGGAGAGTTCCGCGCGAAGAGTTCCACAACCCCGTGCGACAGCGCCCAGATATGGGCGGAGAACATGGAGGCCGGCGGGCGTTTGTCCGGCGGGATATACCGCGACAGGTCGGCGGCGGCGCGCTCCAGCACGCCGCTGGCGCGGTTGGAGACCGCCGCGAGCTCCGGCGTGCGGTTGACCGAGATCCCGCTTTCGAACATCGCGATGTAATGGCCGGGATACTTGCGCGCGAAGGCGAGATAGGCGCGCCCCGTGGCCTCGAACGCCGCAAGGGCGGAAGGCTGGCCGGTCTCGTAGGCGTATTGCATCACGTCGGCGAAGATCTCGTAGCCCTGCCGCGCGGCCTCCGCGATCAGGTCCTCGCGCCCCTCGAAATGGCGGTAGACGGCGGCGGGAGTCACGCCCGCCTCCTTCGCCGCCTCGGAGAGGGTGAAGCCGGTCGGCCCCTTCTCCTCGATCAGCTTCAGCGCGGCATCCACCAGCGCCTGCCGGAGGTTGCCGTGGTGATAGCCCCTTTTCTTAGGCATCCCAGATGTCCGGACCGCCGATGATCTTGGGGTCGCATTTGCCCACGGCCTTGGGTTTCTTGAGCGCGTAGTCGAGGTGGGACAGAACGTGCCGCATCGATTCCAGGCGCGCGCGCTTCTTGTCGTCCGACCGCACGACCGTCCACGGCGCGTGGTCGGTGTGGGTGCGTTCCAGCGTCTCCTTGATGGCGGCGGAATAATCGTCCCACTTCTTCAGGCCGTCGACGTCGATCCGGGACAGTTTCCACTGTTTCAGCGGGTCCTTCTCACGGTCCATGAAACGGCGCAGCTGTTCGGCCCGCCCGACGTTGAGCCAGAACTTGAACAGGTGAATGCCCTCGTCCACCAGCAGCTTCTCGACCTGCGGGAC
The DNA here is from genome assembly GCF_014638275.1 of Primorskyibacter flagellatus. Classification (GTDB taxonomy): domain Bacteria; phylum Pseudomonadota; class Alphaproteobacteria; order Rhodobacterales; family Rhodobacteraceae; genus Pseudooceanicola; species Pseudooceanicola flagellatus_A. Next base: position 1,426,827 of record NZ_BMFJ01000001.1, on the reverse strand, counting down.
CTGCCGAAAAAAGGCCTCGCGCTGGTCGTCGCTGCAGAAGCCGAAGACCTTTTCGACCACGCCCCGGTTGTACCAGCTGCGGTCGTAGAACACGATCTCTCCGGCCGTCGGCAGGTGGTCGATGTAGCGCTGGAAATACCACTGGCCGCGCTCTGTCTCCGTCGGCTTGGAGAGCGCGACGACGCGGGCGTTCCGGGGGTTGAGATTGGCCCGGAAGCGGTTGATCGTGCCGCCTTTTCCCGCCGCGTCGCGTCCTTCGAAGACGCAGACGATCCGGGCACCGCTGTCGCGTGCCCAGGCCTGCATCTTGGCCAGCTCGATCTGGAGCGCTTGCAGCTCCTTCTCGTAGGCCTTCTTCTTCATCTCTTCGGAGTAGGGATAGTCCGGATTCAGGATGTCGTCCTTGTCGGCGCGGGCGATCGCCTCGCGGATCGCCTTGGGCGCGTCCTTGTCGTGATAGGCGCTGATCGCGCCGCCAAAGGGCAAGTCCATGTCGTGTCGTCCTTTTTGCCCAATATGGCGGTGCGGGGGCCTGCGCGCAACGGGATGCTAGCGCAGACCGGCGCGCTGTGCCGCACGGTCGATGGCCGCGATGACCTCGTCCTGCGCGACGTGATGCGGCATGTGGCCGATGCCGGGCAGGGGCGTCAGGTGGGCCGAGGCCACGTCCCGCGCCAGCGCTTCGGAGTGGATCTGCAGGCTGACCGTGTCGTCCGCGGTGCCGTGCACGATCTCGATCGGCAGGGTGAGGGCGGGATAGCGGGGGGAGAGCGCGCGCAGTTCCTCCCGCAGGTCGGTGCGCTGCTGCGCATTGGCCATCAGGCTGTGCGGACGGATCACCAGCGGCGCGCCGATGTCATCCGCGTAACCGGAAGGCGCGTTCTGCGGGGCGAAGACCCCTTCGATGGAGCGTTCGATGTAGCGGTCGCTGACCCAGGCCCCGATCATCCAGGCCAGCGCGGGTCCGATCACCGGACGCGCCATGGTGGCGTAGAGCCTGTTCAGCTCTCCGGGCCAGGGATAGGTCGCGCCGGAGACATCGACGACGGCGGCGACGTAATCCGGGTGTTCCACCGCCCATGTCATCGCCACCGCGCCGCCAAAGCTCTGCCCCAGCACCACCGGGTTTTCGACCCCGAGCGCGCGCGCGGCCCCGACCAGAAGGTCCGCCTGCTGCGCAAGCGTCACGTCGCGGGGTGCGAGCCGGGGGGTGTAGCCAAGCCCCGGCCGGTCGAACACCGTCACGCGGTAGCGGTCCGTCAGCCGGTCGACCAGAGAGAAGGTGAAATCCCGCGTGTTGCCCGAGGCACCGTGGATCAGCACCAGATCCGGCCCGGTCCCGCGCTGCACGTAGTGCACGTCATGCCCGCCGACCTGCACGAACTGACCCTCGGGCGGGTAGGCGGCCATTCCCGCCGCCTGCCGGTTCAGCGCCAGCCAGCCGGTCGCCGTCACGAAGGTCGCCAGAACGACCAGCAGCACCAGAAATCCGAACATCGCCCTATGCGCCAATGTCATCGAGGTCGAAGGGCGTGGTCTGGTAGATCTCGTTGATCCAGTTGCCGTAGAGGAGATGCGCGTGGCTTCTCCACCGGTTGAGCGGGGCCTTGGTGGGATCGTCATCGGGGTAATAGTTCATCGGTATCTCTATGGGTGTCCCCTGAGACACGTCCCGATCGTATTCCTGTTTCAGCGTGTCGCTGTCATATTCGAAATGATTGAAGACATAGAGCGCCCGGTGCGCCGGATCCTCGATCAGGCAGGGCCCCGTCGTCGCATCGCCAAGCAGGGTCACCAGCCCCGGCGCGGCATCCACATCCGCCTGCGTGTTCTCTGTCCAGCGTGACACCGGCACGACGCAGACGTCGGAAAAACCGCGCAGGAACGGCGAGGGCCGGGCGAGGTTCTTCTGGGGGTAGCAGCCGAACAGCTTCTTCGGCAGGATCCGCTTCGGCACGCCGTGGAAATGGTGGATCATCGCCATCGCGCCCCAGCACACTCCGAAGGTCGAATGCACATGGGTCTGGGTCCACGCCATGACTTCGAGCATCTCGTCCCAGTAGGTGACCTGCTCGAACTCAAGATGTTCGATCGGGGCACCGGTGATGATGAGCCCGTCGTATTTCTCACCGCTCGCCTTCACCTCCGCGAAGGAGCGGTAGAAGGTTTCCATATGCTCGGCCGCGGTGTTCTTGGTCTGATGCTCCGTCATCCGGATCAGGGAGAATTCGATCTGCAGCGGCGTCGCCCCGATCAGCCGGGCGAACTGGTTCTCCGTCTGGATCTTCTTCGGCATCAGGTTGAGCAGGGCGATGCGCAGCGGGCGGATATCCTGCCGGGCGGCGTGATCCTCGTCCATGACCATGACACCCTCGCGCGTGAGAACGGCGTAGGCGGGCAGGTCGGCGGGGATCTTGATGGGCATCTTGGCCTCTCGGGGTCTGTCGGGTCGGAAAGGGTCAGCGGGCGGCGAGCGCGCGGGCGATCATCGCGTTGAATCCGGCCTCGTCATGCACTCGCGCGACGTCGTCGGCGGTGATGGTGAGCCCGCGTTTCGCCATCGCCTCGTAACGCGGCTGCCGGTGGTCGAGCGCGCGGGCATAGGTCCAGCGCACGAAGTCGTCCGGGTCGACCTTGTCGTCGGACAGGCCGGTCTCGAGGCGGTAGTCGTCCCAGGCGGCCAGCAGGAACTCCGGCTGGTAGTACATCGGCTTGGGGGCGCGGTCGAAGCGGCGGACAAGCTCCTGCTTGTGCGCCTCGTCGCCCTTGAGCCAGATCATGAGCGCCATGTCCTCCAGCGTGCCGAGCACCGGGTCGTCGTCGTCCCAGGGGTCCACCACCTCGCAGATCGACCCGCCGCTGTCGCAGACGAAATTCGGATAGCCATAGAGTCGGAACGCCCGTTCCGCAAACCGTTCGGTGTCCAGCAGTGCAGCAATCTCCGCCGCCTGGTGTTCGCGCTGGCGCACCTGGTAGAGCGCGAAGGGCAGGCCGCCCTTTTCCGGATCGCCGGGCTTGCCGAGGTAGGTCGACAGCGGTGCGAGGTTGTTGAAGGTGATGTTGGACCCGATGTAGATCGAATCCGTCATCAACAGGTCGCGCAGGAAGGGCACCTGCATCGCATGCGCCTTGGCATTGTCGGCGATCAGTTCGCCCATGTAGCGGGTGCCGATGCGGTAATCGATGGAGTAGTGGAACCACGACCCGGCGTCGCGCAACATGTTGGACACGTGGGTCTTGCCCAGCCCGGACATGCCGAACAGCACCACGCGCTTCTGCGCGGCGCGGTCCCAGTCGTCTGGTGTTTCGTAGATCAGGCCCATGCGACCCCTCTGCCACTTGTCCGCCCCTAGCTAAGGGGCGGCGGGGGCAGGGTCAAATGGGGAATGGCGTCCCCCCGCCGGAGCGGGGGAGCCGAGGTCAGAACGTATAGGCGATCTTCAGCCCGACGGCGGTGACGGAGTTGTCGGTGAACAGCCCCCGGCCCACACCGCCCGTCGCGGGCTGTGCGTCGCCGACCCAGATCTTGCTGATCCCGCCCGACAGTTCGACCGTGTCCGACAGCTTGTAGCTGGCGCCGAGCGTGATCGACTTGCGCCCGTTCGTCGGGGCCAGCGGGCTGACGAGCGGGTCGCCCTCCTTCTCGTAGCCGACGGTGAGCGAGGCGGCGAATTCCGGGGTGAACCGGCGTGCGACGCCAAGCGAATAGGTCGTGGTGTCGTCCAGCGACACGAGGTCGGTGTTGATCGCGGTCGGCTTGATCCGGAAGGCCGAATGTTCGGCCCATCTGATCGACGCCATGAGCAGCGTGTCCTTCGCGATCCCGGTCTGGAAGTCGAGGTTGATGCTCTGCGGGGTCTTCACCTCGGTGGTGGAGACGACGCCCGGCGCGATGTTCTCGCGCGTGTCGAAGTCGTGCTTGATGGCGGAGTTGTAGGTCAGCGCGACGCGGAGCGCGATGTCCGGAATTTCATAGGCCGCGCCCACGACGTAACCGACACCCCAGTCGGAGGCGAGTTGCGCGTCATAGCCGCTCGCCGCGCCATAGGCGGCGCCCTGCAGGTGGATCTGCCCCTCGGCCCGCTGCGCGCGCAGGCCGCCGAAGACGCTGATGCGGTCGTCGAACTTGTAGCGGGCGAGCGCGGTCAGGGCGTGGGTTTCGGCCTTGGCGAGCGTGCCCCCGAACATCGGGTTGGCCGCGTCATAGACCACGTCCGCGCCGAAGGGCCGGTCGTAGATCAGCGCAAAGGACAGCTGTTCGTTGATGTCCATCTTCATCGCCAGCCCCGGCAGCCCGTAGCGGTCCGCGACGTTCGGGATGGCGGTGATCGCCGTACCGGAGATCGACGGGGTGACTACAGCATAGCTCAGCTCCACCCGGTTGCCCTGGGCAAAGAGAATGGCGCTGGACTGCGTGGTGCGTTCGATGCCGCCGGCCTGAGCGGCGCCGGCAAGGCAGATGGTCGCCGCGGTTGCGGCGGGCCAGAAGGTCTTGTTCACGATCCTTACCTCCCATGGATGTGACACCCCGCGAGGGGTTCTGCCATGGTGACGACACGCCAAGGTTGTCGTCAATCTGTTACAGCAAGTTGACGTGGCGGCATGTTTACGTAACCCTACGGCACCGGATGGCCCGGGTCTGTCAGACCCGGCCGCGCAGCCTTCGGACCAGCCGACCGTCGATCACCACCAGCCCGGCCGCGATGATTGCGAAGCCGATCAGATGGCGCGGCATCAGCACCTCTCCCAGCACGAAATGGCCCAGCAGGACCGCCACGGGCACCAGAAGAAGCGTCACCAGCATCAGGTTGCCGCTGCCCGCCTTGGCGAGGATGGAGTAGTAAAGGAGATAGGCCACCGCCGTCGCGAACATGCTGTAGTAGGCGATCGCCGCCCAGGTCCGCGGTTCCAGCGCCAGGGTCGGCGCGCCCTCGGTCGCCCAGGCCAGCGGGATCATGACCAGCGTGGACCCGGTCAGCATGCCCGCCGCCGCAACCTGCGGTGGCAGATGCGACAGCTTCGCCCGCCCGTAGCTGCCCCCGAGCGCGTAGCACAGCGTCGCGCAAAGCACCGACAGCTGGCCGAGCGAGCGCAGGTCGATATGGCGCAGCGTATCCAGCCCCATGGCCACCGCCACCCCGGTCACGCCAAAGGCGACGCCTGCCAGCTTGCGTCCGGTCAGTTTCTCGTCCGCAAAGGCGATGGCCGCGATCACCACCCCGAAGACGGCGGTGAAGGAGTTGAAGATCGCCGTCAGCCCGCTTTCGATATGCAGCTGTCCCCAGGCCAGGAAGAAGAAGGGCAGGACGTTGTTCAGCACGCCCATGACAAGGAAGGCGCCCCAGACCCGCGGCTCCCTCGGGATCGCCTTGCCCGACAGCAGCACCGCCGCCCAGAGCACCAGCATCGCCCAGAGGCAGCGGTGCATCACGGCGGTGAACGGCCCGATCTCGTCCAGCGCGATGCGGGTGGACAGGAAGGACCCGCCCCAGATCAGCGCCAGGAGGAGAAGCTGCGCCCAGGCCACGCCGGACATGGATTTCTGCTGTGTCATGGGCGCATTAGCGTCCCGCGCCACGGGACAGGCAACCCGGAATATGTGCAATCATGCACGTCGCTCGCCCCGGATATTGGCGTAATTCGCACCGAAGATCACCGCCGCGCCGATCAGCACCAGCGGGTCCAGCGCCTCTCCGTAGACCAGCAGGCCCAGCACCGCCGCTGCCGGAAGCCGCAGGAAGTCCATCGGCGCGACGATGGATGCGGGCGCGATCGACAGCGCCGTCGTCACGCAGAAATGCGCGGCGAGCCCCGCGACCCCGACAAGCACGGCGGCAGGCCAGAGCGCGGCGGAGGGATGCGCGAAATCCCCGTCGATCCCGCCGCAGACCAGACCGAAGACGGCCTGCATCACCGTCAGCCAGAACAGGATGTTCATGGTGGAAACGTCGCGCGTCAGCCGCTTGGTCGACATGATCGTCCCGGCAAACCCGATGGCGCAGAGCGCCGCCGCGATCAGCCCCGGTGACAGCGCCTGCGCGCCCGGCCGGGTAATCAGCAGGATCCCGGCGAACCCGACCAGTCCGCTGAGCATCCGCCGCCGCGTCATCCGCTCTCCGAGCAGCAGGGGTGACAGCATCAGCACCCAGAGCGGAGAGGTGAATTCCAGCGCGAAGACCTGTGCCAGCGGGATCACCGTGATGGCGTAGAACCAGAGGTTCTGCCCGGTGAAATGCGCCACGTTGCGCAGAACGTGCAGCCCGAACCGGTGCGTGCTGACCTGTCCCCAGGCCGACCGGGCGGTGATGACGAGGCAGATGATGACCACGCCGGTCAGGCTGCGCCATGTCATGATCTCGAACGTGTCGAGTTCCGCCGCCAGCACCCGCCCGGCCACGGCCATGGTCAGGAAGCACCCGATGGCCCCCAGCATCCAGAGCGCCGCACGCAGCGCGGGGACGGCGGGCGCCGTGTCGGTCTGGGCGGGAAGCGTCATGGGGCAGGGGCCTTTCTCAGCCGCGCGACCCTAGCAGCGGGCCGGGCGGTGTCCAGCGGCCTTTGCTGCGCGGCACGCGGTCGCACGGGGCGTATTCGCTAACCGTCTGGAAACCATACTGAAATGTTTTTGCAACGCCACAGGTGCGGAACCCGCGCGGGTTTGACGTGGATCAAGGGCAGAGGGGGGCGGCAATTTGTAACCTGCCCGTGAAGCCGGTACGGACTTAAAACCGTTCCAATTCCGACCCGACGGTGCTAGCACCGGACCGCCGCCCCCCGGTTCGGGGCCGCGCGAAGACCAAGGAGGACCGCCCGTGACCTACGAGGCTCAGCTCGACCAGGCCCTCGGCCAGTTGCATGAAGAAGGCCGTTACCGGACCTTCATCGACATCGTGCGCCACAAGGGGCAGTTCCCCCACGCCACCTGGTCCCGCCCCGACGGCAGCCAGAAGCCGGTGACGGTCTGGTGCGGCAACGACTATCTCGGCATGGGGCAGCACCCGGTCGTCCTGTCCGCGATGCACGACGCCATCGACGAGGTCGGCGCGGGCTCCGGCGGGACGCGCAACATCTCGGGCACGACGCTCTACCACAAGGCGCTCGAGACGGAGCTGGCGGATCTGCACGGCAAGGAAGCGGCGCTGCTGTTCACCTCGGCCTACATCGCCAACGACGCGACTCTGTCGACGCTGCCCAAGCTGTTCCCCGGCCTCATCATCTATTCCGACGCGCTCAACCACGCCTCCATGATCGAGGGCGTGCGCCGCAACGGCGGGGCCAAGCGGATCTTCCGCCACAACGACGTCGACCACCTGCGTGAACTGCTGGAGGCGGACGATCCCGCCGCGCCCAAGCTTATCGCCTTCGAATCCATCTACTCCATGGACGGGGATTTCGGCCCGACGGAGGCCTTCTGTGACCTGGCCGACGAATTCAACGCGCTGACCTATATCGACGAGGTCCACGCCGTCGGCATGTACGGCCCGCGCGGCGGCGGGGTCAGCGAACGCGACCGGCTGGCGCACCGCATCGACATCATCAACGGCACGCTCGCCAAAGCCTACGGCGTCATGGGCGGCTACATCGCGGCATCGGAAAAGATGTGCGACGCGATCCGGTCCTATGCGCCGGGCTTCATCTTCACCACCTCGCTGCCGCCCGCGGTCGCGGCGGGGGCGGCGGCTTCTGTCCGGCATCTGAAGACTGACCAGGCGCTGCGCGATCTGCATCAGCAGCAGGCGTCGATCCTCAAGACCCGGTTCAAGGCGCTTGGCCTTCCGCTGATCGACCACGGCAGTCATATCGTCCCGGTGACGGTCGGCAATCCGGTGCATACCAAGATGCTGTCGGACATGCTGCTGGAAGACCACGGCATCTACGTCCAGCCGATCAACTACCCGACCGTGCCCCGCGGGACGGAGCGACTGCGCTTTACCCCGTCCCCCGTGCACGGCCCGAAAGAGATCGACGCGCTGGTGCGCGCGATGGATGCGCTCTGGTCGCACTGCGCCCTGAACCGGCAGGAACTGGCCGGCTGAGGAGGGGGGATCGGCGGACCTCCGCTTGTGGGTCGTCTCAGCCAACACCACAACCCCTTGTGGTAACCCTGTTGCAAAGGGAATCGGCGCGATAGCGCGAAACACGGCCGGGGACGGCGCGTTTTTCTGGATTACTCCTTGAATCGTGTTAGGCTCTTGTAAACAAAGAGCCGGACTCGAATCGGGGTGAAATCGAGTCGGCACACTCGCGGACGGGGCAGCTGCATGATACGGCGCAAGGCAAAACCCAAGCTGGGTCTGGAAGAGGACCAGCCGAAGGGATTTGACGATTACGAGCTGAGACTTGGCGACATGATGCGCGGCGAACGCGCTACCATGGGCAAGTCGCTGCTCGACGTGCAGCGCGAACTCCGCATCAAGGCCTCCTATATTTCCGCGATCGAAAACTGCGATCCCGACGCATTCGAAACGCCCGGATTCATTGCCGGCTACGTCCGCTCCTACGCGCGTTACCTGAACATCGACCCGGACCGCGCCTTCGCGCAGTTCTGCGCCGAAAGCGGCTTTGCCACCGCGCACGGCATGTCCGAAGCGGCCTCCGGCGTGCGCAAGCCGCGCGTTGCGGCCCCGGTACAGGCGAAGAAATCCGGCGATCCGCTGGCCTCCGCCACCCCCTTCCTGCCGGAACGGGAGAGCATTTTCGCGCGGATCGAACCCGGTGCCCTTGGTTCCGTCGCGGTGCTGGTCGCCCTGATCGGCGTACTTGGCTACGGCGGCTGGTCCATCCTGACCGAGGTGCAGCGCGTCCAGTTCGCACCCGTCGAACAGGCCCCCGACGTGCTGAGCGATCTTGATCCGATCCAGGCCGTGCCCGGTGGCACGCTGCCCGAGTCGCCCGAGCGCGTCTCGACCTCCGCGCGGGCAAGCGAAGGGCTCGACCGTCTGTACCGTCCCGAGGCGCTGGACATCCCGGTTCTGGTTGCGCGCGACGCGCCGATTTCCACGCTGAACCCGTCCGAGGTCGGCACCATCGCGGAACGCTCCGAGGGTGAGGTCACCCTGGCCGGAACCGCCGAGGACCGTGCCGTTGCCGCCGCACTTGCGGGACTTGCGGCAGAGGATGCCACCCAGACCACCCCGCGGGTCACCGAAAACGTCGGTCCCGGAGTCACGCTCGTTGCCGTGCGCCCCGCCTGGGTTCGTGTCAGCGCCGCGGACGGCACTGTCGTCTTCGAAAAGATCCTCGACGCGGGTGAGGAATACCAGGTTCCGCTGACCGAAGAGCCGCCGCTGCTGCGCGCCGGCATGTCCGGGTCGCTTTATGTTTCGGTCGAAGGACAGCTCCGTGGCCCGCTTGGCCCCGGCACCCAGACGATCCGCAACATCGCGCTCGACAGCACGGCGATGAAGGATGCCTACGCGGTCGCCGACCTGACCGCCGATCCGGTGGCCGAAGAGGTGATGCTCGCCAAGGCGAAACTGCTGGACGGCCCTTCCGACTGATCCCTGGCGACTGATCGCGGGCCCGTGATGCGGCCCGACCGGCCCGACGCATTGCTCCGGGCCGTTTGCCATAGTATGCCTGCGCCCGAGCGAATGCCGCAGAGGTCCCCATGTCGCACAATCCCGTCCGCCCCTGGCGCAACATCGACCGCCGCCAAAGCCGCCGGATCATGGTCGGCAGCGTGCCGGTCGGCGGCGGCGCCCCGATTTCCGTCCAGACGATGACCAACACCGATACGTCGGACGTCGCGGCGACGGTGGCACAGATTCAGCGGGCGGCGGATGCGGGGGCGGATATCGTGCGCGTCTCCACCCCCGATCAGGCGGCGACCCGGGCGCTGAAGGAGATCGTGCGCGAAAGCCCGGTGCCGGTCGTTGCGGACATCCATTTCCACTACAAGCGTGCGATCGAGGCCGCAGAGGCCGGCGCTGCCTGCCTGCGCATCAACCCGGGCAATATCGGCGACGCGAAGCGGGTGGCGGAGGTCGTGCAGGCCGCGAAGGACCATGGCTGTTCGATCCGGATCGGCGTGAACGCCGGATCGCTGGAGAAGCACCTGCTGGAGAAGTACGGCGAGCCGTGTCCCGACGCGATGGTGGAATCCGGGCTGGACCACATCCGCATCCTTCAGGATCACGATTTTCACGAGTTCAAGATCTCCGTGAAGGCTTCGGACGTCTTCATGGCCGCCGCCGCCTACCAGCAGCTGGCCGAGGCAACGGACGCCCCGATCCACCTTGGGATAACGGAGGCCGGGGGGCTCATGTCCGGCACCATCAAGTCGGCCATCGGCATGGGCAATTTGTTGTGGATGGGTATCGGAGACACGCTCAGAGTGTCACTTTCCGCGGATCCTGTTGAGGAAGTGAAAGTCGGGTTCGAGATGCTGAAGTCTCTGGGCCTGCGTCACCGGGGGGTCAACATCATCTCCTGCCCTTCATGCGCGAGGCAGGGGTTCGACGTCATCAAGACGGTCGAGACGCTGGAAAAGCGGCTGGAGCACATCAAGACGCCGATGTCCCTGTCGATCATCGGCTGCGTCGTCAACGGCCCCGGAGAGGCCCTGATGACCGACGTCGGCTTCACCGGCGGCGGGGCCGGGTCCGGCATGGTCTACCTGGCGGGACAGCAGAGCCACAAGCTGGGCAATGACCGGATGATCGACCACATCGTCGAGCAGGTCGAAAAACGGGCCGCGGAGATCGAGGCGCAGGGGGCGAAAGAAGCGGCGGAGTAGGGGACTTGTACCGGGGCCGGCGCGGCCCCCTCACCCTGACCCTCTCCCCTGCGGGGAGGGGGCCTGTTGCGCAGGGATGGTCAGGGATGTTGCCGGTCCGGACGTCGTCGTCTTTCGTAGGGCGGGTTTTCAACCCGCCACCCCTCACACGGTCATCCTCGGACTTGACCCGAGGATGACAGCGCGCAGGGAGACCCACGGATCAATCCCAACTGTGACCCGGCGGAGGATCGGACTACCGAGCGCCGTCATCCCTCCGCCAACCGCCTAATCCGTCACGTATTTCTCCAGTACAACCCCCGGCATCGCGCCCTGCAGCATCATGCGCGGGAAGACGTAGGCGGGCGTTTCCGTGAATTCCAGCCGCCGGAACGCCCCGGCCTCTGCCTGCGGAGCAGGGCGCAGCATGCGGTCCTGAACCCATCCCCGCGTCTCCAGCAGCGCCCGCAACCCTTCGGCATCCCCGGCCGCCAGCATCTCTGCCCGCGCCGCGTGATAGGCCCCGGCACCCTGATGATCGAGGAGGGAAAGCAGCAATCGAGCCGCCCCGGAGCTTTCGGCAAAGCGCGGTTCGACGCGGAGGTCGGGATGGCGGGCGACAAGCGCCTCCAGCTCTGCCCAGGCCGTACCGCAGGCCGCGCAGGGATAGGTTTCGAAGAAGACGATGGTCAGGCGCGGCGTGTCCGACCCGATGCCGCGCGGCGTCGGCGCAAACAGCGCCGCAAGGTCGTCGATCCGGTCCAGGTCCTGCTGTGCCTCCTCGGCGTAGAGGTCCGGCGCATCGATCTCGAGGGCGCGCGCAACCGGGTCCGGATCGGCCAGCAGCGCCGCGCGGACCTCCTTCCCGAAGGCCGCGCGCTGGTCCTCGCTCAGGTCCAGCCCGGCCGCCGCGACAGGTCCGGCAAGCAGCAGCGCCGGGAGAGCGGCGCGGATCACCCGTCCCGCTGCTCCGACACGATTTCGGTCATCGCGTCGAGCGGCACATAGCCCCGGATCATCTGCTCATCGAAGACGAAGGTCGGCGTGCCGTTGATCTGCAGCGCCTGCGCCAGCGCGCGGGTCTGCCGAATCTCCTCGTCCACGGAGGGGTCCTCCAGCCGGGCCACGACCGGAGCCGGATCGATGCCCAGCCCCTCGGCCAGACGCGACAGCGCCGCTTCGTCGGTGGCCCCGCGATAGTCCATCAGCGCATCGTGGATCAGCGCATAGGCCTCGTCCCCGGCCGCCTGCCGCGTCGCGATGGCAAAGCGCGAGGAGTCGAGCGACTCCTGGCCGAGGATGGGGAATTCCTTGACCACGAAGCGGATGTTGCCATCCGCCTCGACCAGTTCCTTGACCTCCTGAAATGCCTTGCGGCAGTAGCCGCAGCGGTAGTCGAGGAATTCCACCACCGTCACGTCGCCTTCGGGGTTGCCGCCGACCCAGGAGAAGCCGTCGTTGAAGATCGCCTCCGCATGCGCCCGCACGAGGCTCAGGTCGTCGGTTTCCTGCGCGGCGGCCTTGCGTTCCTCCAGCACGGCGACCGCTTCCATGATGACCTCCGGATTGTCGAGCAGGTAGGCGCGGACCTCCTCGCGGAAGGCCTTGCGTTCGGCCTCGCTCATCGCGGTCAGGTCAAGCGCCTGCGCCGGTGCGGCCAGCAGGCCCATCAGGGCAAGGGGGACAAGTCGGGTCATCTGGGGCCTCCGGGGCAGGGGACGGGTGTCGGTCTCGGGGTCATTCGGCGTCTTCCACGGCATTCAGCACATCCTGCGCGCGTTGCCAACCGGCGGACCCGTTCGGCAGCAGGTCTGCGGCGCGCTTGGCGAGGATCCGCGCCTCTTTCGTGCGCCCGTTCATCGCATGCGCATCCGCCGTGACCAGCGCGCCCATGCCGGGGTTGCCGGACTTGGCATAGGCCGTTCCGAGATCGCGCAGTGCCATGCTGTTGCGCCAGTCGGACGCCACCGCGCGTTCGAGATAGGGGATCGCCTGCCGGGTCCGGTCCGCCCCGCCAAGCGCCAGCAGGGCGTGCCCGTACCCGGCCTGGATCAGTGGATTGCGCGGATCGCCTTTCATCGCGGCGGCATAGGCATTGGCGGCGGCCCCCCAATTGCGCGACTCCAGCAGGATCTGGCCCCGCAATTCCTCGTAATAGGGATCGCCGGGCCGCGCGGCGCGGGCGCGGTCCATCGCGGCCAGTGCCTTCTTCGTCTGGTTCTGCCGGTGATGGGCCACCGCCTCGCGCATGGCACGCACGTCCGGGGCCGGGCTGTCGTTCAGACGCTGGAAGGTCCACTTGGGATTGCGGATGAAGGCTGACAGCTTGCCCTTGGCGCGGTCGAACCAGTAGTCCGCCTGCGGATCGGGGCGCGGTCCCTTGGAATACTTCGTCGCCAGCACCTTCAGCTGACGCAGCCGGTCGCGCGACAGGGGATGCGACTGCGCGTAGACGTCCTGGCGCGACGCGGGCAACGCCTCCTGCCCGGCGAACAGCTCCATGACCTTGACGGCACCCTGCGGGTCCACGCCGGCGACGGCCATGAAGCGCACGCCAGACTGGTCGGCGGCGCTTTCCTCGGCCCGCGTATGCCCGAAGAACACCCGCTGCGCGGAAGAGGTCATGCCGATCGCCACCCCGCTGGCCACGTCCCCGCGCCCGGAGGCGACGCCGGCAACCGCCGACAGCGCCATGCCCAGCATCATCACGTTCTTCGTCGCCTGCATATTGGTCGCGCGGCGCACCAGATGCCCGTTGGCAATATGCGCGGCCTCGTGCGCGATGACGGACTGCAGTTCGGCGGCGGAGGTCAGCCGAAGGATCATGCCGGAATGGATGTAGATCGCCGTCGGGTCCAGGACGAAGGCGTTCATGTTGTTGTCGTTGACGACATAGACGCCGACCCGCGAGGTGCTGAGCCCGGCCGCCCGCAGGATGGGGCTGGCCAATTCGCCGAGCGCATGTTCAATGTCCGCGTCCCGGATCAGGGATGCGGCGGGCAGATTGCGCGGAAACGTCGCAAAAACGAGCGCGAGGATCAGCAGGACGGGGCGGATGTGGGACCTCACGTTGTGCTGGCGGGGCAGGGTGGATAGGTTGTCGGATATGCAGACACTGGTTTCAAGGCGCGGGGATGTCGATCCCTTCATTGTGATGTCCATCCTGAAGATGGCCGAAGACCTGGAGGCCGAGGGCCGCAGCATCATCCACATGGAGATCGGCCAGCCCGCGACGCCCGCCCCCGCCAGTGCCCGCGCCCGCGTCCGCGACATGCTGGACAGCGATGCGCTTGGCTACACCGTTTCGCTAGGCCTGCCGGAGCTGCGGGAGCGGATCGCCGGGCTTTATCGCGACTGGTACGGCATCGACCTCGATCCGGGGCGGGTGGTGGTGACGCCGGGGTCCTCGGGCGGGTTCATCCTGGCCTTCACCGCCCTGTTCGATCTGGGCGCGAAGGTCGGCATCGCCAATCCCGGCTACCCGGCCTACCGCCAGATCCTGAAGTCGCAGGGGCTGGAGCCGGTCCTGATCGACACCGAACTGCAGGACGGCTATCAGCCACGCGCGGACCAGATCGCCGGGGCGGGGCTGGACGGGGTGCTGGTCGCCTCGCCCTCCAACCCCGCCGGAACCATGCTGGACCGGCCCCGGATGGAGAGCCTGATGGCGGCGGCACGCGACAGCGGCACCGCCTTCATCTCGGACGAAATCTACCACGGGCTGCACTACGGCGCGCGCGGCGTCTCGGCGCTGGAGATCGGGGACGAGGCTTTTGTCATCAACTCCTTCTCCAAGTATTTCTCCATGACCGGCTGGCGCATCGGCTGGATGGTCGTGCCGCCGGACCGGGTCGCCGCGGTGGAAAAGCTGGTCCAGCACATGTTCATCTGCGCCCCGCACGTCAGCCAGATCGCCGCCATCGGCGCGCTCGGGGCGACGGAGGAACTGGCCGCGAACCATGCCACCTATGCCGGCAACCGCCGGACGATGATCGCGGGTCTGGAGGCCGCGGGCATCACCCGCTACGCGCCCCCCGATGGCGGTTTCTATATCTACGCGGATATTTCGCACCTCGGCGCCGACAGTCTCGACCTGGCCGAGGCGCTGATGCGGGAGGAGGGGGTCGCGGTCACCCCCGGCTATGATTTCGACGCCACGCGGGGCGGGCGCAGCTGGCGCCTGTCCTATGCCGGTGCTCCGGATGACATCGCGGAAGGCATGCGCCGCATCGCCCGGTTCTGCGCTGCACGCGGCTGAGGGCGGACCGTCCGGCCCGCCCGTCCGGCTTTACCGGAACGCTTCGTCCATGCGCAGCAGGCGCTGATGGAAGCGCGGCAGTTTCTCCGCCGGGATCAGCCCGCCTTCGCGTGCGGTCCAGCGGATGGACTGGCGGTTGTGCCCGATATGTTCGTACACCGTCCGCTCTACCCTGCGGCTGCGTATGGTTTCGCGCACCGACCGCGCCGAATAGCCTTCGAGGAAGTGTCCATCCATCGCGGGGAAGCGCGACAGGAACTGGTAGGAGCAGGTGATCGACCCCCGCCGCGCCGCGATATTGGCGACGCCTTCTTCCTGCAGCAGGAAAATCCCGCGGAATTCGCGTGACGGGCCATCGGTCGGCAGGCCCTGCTGTTCCATCGCATCCTTCGCCTCGTAGCCGCGCAGGAAGGTGTAGCCGTCCTCGCGGAAGACCAGCAGCATGCCAAGCACAGCCATCGTGTCGTCGACGAAGGAGCGGCGCGAGAAGCGGTAGAGGCCGGAGGGCACGATCTCCTCGGGCACCTTGGTCGAATTGGCGCCGATGAAGTCCCGGATGGCGGGGTGGTTCAGCAGTTCCGCATTGCCGTCGGGTACGGAGTCGACAGGCTCCAGCAGGATCCGCGCGTCCTTTCCGAAGAAGGCACAGATCCGGTGCAGCACGTCGGGCCGGGGAAAGCTTTCCCCCGACAGGTAACGGTTGAACTGCGTCCGGTTGATCCCGAGGTCGCGGCAAAGTCCCGCAATCGAAGGAAAATCTGAACTGAGCTGGCGCAGGTTCGCGCCAAAGATGTTTCGAATTCCAGCCGGGTCAGTTGGTGCCTGACTCACGTTCTTGGCAGATCGGGGCAAGTTCCGGGGCTCCGCTTATTCTGTTTTACCTTCCTGTCTGACGCTATACAGAGACAAAATTTCACTAGTTAGACGTTAAATAGCGTCATATTTGCAACTCTATAGCGACATTCCGGAGAATGCACGCCACAAATTGCTGGAACCCGGTACAGGATTGGGAATATGCGGACTCTGGTTCTTTCCACAGACTGTTAACAGAACGGATTTGCGTACGGAGACCATGATGTTCGGTGTCGTACTGTGGAGCAGCCGCGAGGTTTTGAAAGCGGTCATATGGTGTGAGGATCACGGCGACCTCGCGTTTCTGGATGAAACGGGCGGCGAGAGTGACGCACAGGGGCTGCCGGAACCGGGCGATCTGGTCCGCTTTGAAATTCAATGGGATAGTACGGTGCGGCGGGCGCGGAATGCCAGCGTCGTGGCTCCGGAGCTTTATCCGAACCTGGTCGCGGCTCTGACCGGGGCCTGCGCAACGACCATGCCGAATGCCTGTACGCACGGTAACAGGGTACTACCGTTCCGGCAGCCTCAGACGACGCCGAAGAGCACCAGCGAACACCACTCCGGAGCCCTGTCGGCCACCGGCGGATGACGACACGTCAGCCGCCCTGGCGATAGGCATCAGACCCGCGCGACAGGGCCGCAACCCCGGTCCGCGCCATTTCGATCAGCCCGAGAGGGCGCATGAGATCGGCGAAGGCGTCAATTTTTTCCGGCGCGCCGGTGATCTCGAAGACAAAGCTGTCGAGCGTGCTGTCCACCACGCTGGCGCGGAAGATATCCGCCAGCCGCAGCGCCTCGACCCGCTTGTCGCCCGCGCCCGCGACCTTCAGCAGCGCCAGTTCCCGTTCCACTGCCGGGCCTTCCACGGTCAGGTCATGCACCCGGTGCACCGGCACGATGCGGCCAAGCTGCGCCTTGATCTGTTCGATCACCTGCGGCGTGCCGCGCGTGACGATGGTGATGCGGGACAAATGCCCGGTGTGGTCGACCTCGGCCACCGTGAGGCTGTCGATATTGTAGCCGCGCCCCGAGAAAAGCCCGATGACGCGGGCCAGGACACCCGCTTCGTTGTCGACCAGTACCGCAAGGGTATGCGCCTCTTCCACATCGGAAAAGGTCGGACGCAGGTTGTAGGCCGAATGCTTGGTGGAGCCTTTTTTGATCTGAAGTGCGTTCATCGGGTTGGTTCCTTGATTTTCTAGCGGTGCCGGGCTGAAGCCCGGCCTGCGTCGGTCCGGCGTGGCGGGGTAGGGCGGGCTTCGGCCCGCCGTTCGGCCCCGTTCAAACCAGCGCCGCGCCGGCCCCCTGAATGGCATCCGTTGCAGCGGCATCGCCAAGAAGCATCTTGTTGTGCGGTTCGCCCGACGGGATCATCGGGAAGCAGTTTTCGTGCTTCTCGACAAGGCAGTCGAAGACCACCGGACCGTCGTGGTTCACCATCTCCATGATTGCGTCGTCGAGGTCGGCGGGATCCGAACACTGGATCCCCTTGGCCCCGAACGCCTCTGCCAGCTTGACGAAATCGGGCAGGGATTCCGACCACGACGACGAATACCGCTCCCCATGCAGAAGCTGCTGCCACTGACGCACCATGCCAAGGCGTTCGTTGTTCAGGATGAACTGCTTGACGGGCAGGCGGAACTGCATCGCGGTGCCGAGTTCCTGCATGTTCATCATCCACGACGCCTCTCCGGCCACGTTGATGACGAGCGCGTCGCGATGCGCCATCTGCACGCCGATGGAGGCCGGGAAACCGTATCCCATGGTGCCGAGCCCGCCAGAGGTCATCCAGCGCTTCGGCTCGTCGAATGTCAGGTACTGCGCGGCCCACATCTGGTGCTGCCCGACCTCGGTCGTGATGTAGCGGTCGCGGTCCTTTGTCAGTGCCTCCAACCGCTGCAGCGCATGCTGCGGCTTGATGATCTTGTCGGAGTTGCGGAATTGCAGGCAGTCCACCGCGCGCCACTTGTCGATCTGCGCCCACCATTTCGTCAGCGCCTCGCGGTTCATCTTGCGCCCGCGCGACTTCCAGACCTTGAGCATGTCCTCGAGCACATGCGCCACGTCCCCGACGATCGGGATGTCGACGCGGATCACCTTGTTGATGGACGACGGGTCGATGTCGATATGCGCCTTGACCGAATGCGGGCTGAAGGCGTCCGTGCGCCCGGTGATCCGGTCGTCGAACCGCGCGCCGACGGCGATCAGCAGGTCGCAGTCGTGCATCGCCATGTTCGCCTCGTAAAGCCCGTGCATCCCGAGCATGCCGAGCCAGTTCTTGCCCGTGCCCGGATAGGCGCCCAGCCCCATGAGGGTGGAGGTGATCGGAGCCCCGGTCGCTTCAACCAGTTCCCGCAGCAGCTGCGAGGCCGCGCCGCCGGAGTTGATCACCCCGCCGCCCGTGTAGAAGATAGGCTTCTTGGCGGACTCCAGCGCCTCCACCAGTTCGTTGATCTCGGTCATGTCGCCCTTGACCTGCGGCTGATACCGCTTCGACCCGCCCTTGACCGGAGCGGTGTAGGTGCCGGTGGCGAACTGCACGTCCTTGGGGATGTCGACCAGCACCGGGCCGGGGCGGCCGGCGGTGGCGACGTGGAAGGCCTCGTGCAGAATGCCGGGCAGCCTGTCGGTTTCCTTCACCAGCCAGTTGTGCTTGGTGCAGGGGCGGGTGATGCCGACCGTGTCCGCCTCCTGGAAGCCGTCGGTGCCGATGAGGAAGGTCGGAACCTGCCCGGTCAGCACCACGATCGGGATGGAGTCGAGCAGCGCGTCCGCCAGCCCCGTCACAGCATTGGTCGCGCCGGGGCCCGAGGTGACGAGCACCACGCCCGGCTTGCCGGTCGACCGGGCATAGCCTTCGGCCGCGTGAACCGCGCCCTGTTCGTGGCGCACCAGAATGTGCTGGATGTCGTTCTGCTGGAAGATTTCGTCATAGATCGGCAGCACCGCCCCGCCCGGATAGCCGAATACGGTGTCGACACCCTGATCCTTCAGAGCCTGCACCACCATTCTCGCACCAGTCATCTGACGTGCCATCGTCTTTCTCCGTTTTGCGGCCTTGCCCGGCCATTCGACAACAAAAAAGCCCCCGGCGGTTTTCCGGGGGCGCATGGGGTCCTGAACAGGTTCCGGTTCTACCGGCCCATGCGCCTTTCTCCTACGATGACGACTAGCGTGGTCATGCCCAAGGGCCCTTTCGAATTGCTAACGGAGCATTAGGCAGTCCCGTCCCCGAGGTCAACCGCTATTCCGCAGATAAAATGTCGCGGAGCGGTGGAAATCTTTCCGAAAGTTGCGAGGCGGGTCCGAATTCTTTCCGTTATGGAAATGGATTGACCGTCCGGACGGGTGAGAGGCCGACTCACCCGTCGTCCTGAGGGGGCCGGAGCCCGCACCGGGCCGACTGTCCCTCAGGTTGGGCAAGTTACCGAAGCGTAAAGGAAATCGGGCGCCGCCGGGCGCAGGGTCAACAATGCAAAGGCGCAGTTGCGTCAGGCCGCCGAGATTGCAGGGAACCATACGGAACCGTCAAAGAAAATGTTTGCGCTCTCGTCCGCTGTATGTAGGTTGTGGCACACTCAAATCGCCGGGCTGCTTGGGAATTCCGGTCCGGCAAGATTGATCTGTTGGGAGGAAACAAATGGATCGTCGCTCTTTTCTGAAGACGTCCGCACTGGGCGGTTCCGCCGTTGCGGCCACGTCCCTGGCAGCCCCGGCCGTCGCGCAGGGCACCACCACCTTGACCATGGTCACCACCTGGCCGCGCGGCCTTGCCGGTGTCTGGGACTCGGTCGAGCGGTTCAGCAACAACGTGAGCGAAATGTCCGGCGGTTCGCTGGTCATTGACGCAAAGGGTGCGGGCGAACTCGTCGGTGCGCTGGAAAGCTTCGACGCGGCGACCTCGGGTCAGGCGGACATGTACCACGGCGCGGACTACTACTGGGTCGGCCAGCATCCCGCATGGGCCTTCTTCACCGCCGTTCCCTTCGGCATGACCGCACCGGAAATCATGGTGTGGTACTATGCGCAGGACGGCATGGCGCTGCACCACGAACTGGGCGAAGTCTTCGGCATCAAGCCGTTCATCGCCGGACAGACCGCGGCGCAGGGTGGCGGCTGGTACCGCAAGGAAATCAACTCCGCCGACGACTTCAAGGGCCTCAAGTTCCGCATGCCGGGCCTCGGCGGCCAGGCGCTCGCCGAACTCGGCGCCTCGGTGCAGAACATTCCGGGCGGCGAAATCTACCAGGCGCTGTCCACCGGCGCTCTGGACGGCACCGAATGGATCGGCCCCTGGTCGGACGAGAAGCTCGGCCTGCAGGAGGTCTGCGACCACTACTACCCCGCCGGCTTCCACGAGCCGGGCGCGGCCCTTTCCGTCGGCTGCAACCTCGAGGTCTTCAACAACCTCACGCCCGAGCATCAGAAGATCATCGAAAAGGCCGCGGCCGACGCGCACCAGCACAACTACGCGGTGTTCATCGCCAACAACGGCCCGGCTCTCAAGCGTCTGAAGGACGGCGGCACCCAGGTGCACGAATTCTCCGACGACGTGTGGGATGCCTTCGGTTCGGCGTCCAAGAAGGTGCTCGACGGCTTCATGGGCGACGAGATCTTCGCCAAGATCCGCAACTCCGTGGACAGCTCCATGGCGGCGACTGCAGGCTGGGTCTCCGTGTCGGACGGTGCCTACACCCGTCAGCGCGCACGGGTCACCGGCGCCTGAGCCAGGACATGGCTTGATAACAACCGATGCGCGCGGTATCCGCGCGCATCTTTCGTTCGGGGGGATGAAACATGCTGGACGGACTGGCCTGGGTGGCCACGCAGATCGGCCTCGGCTTCTACAATATCTTCTTTGCGGTCACGAACCCGTCGCTCTGGCTTGACTGGTCCGACAAGGAAGCACTGCTGCGCGTCGTCTACTACGGCGGGTCGGTGCAGTTCTTCTTCGCGGTGATCGACATCGTCCTGGTCCTCACGGTCATCGGCATGATCTTCCGCCCCGTGATGTGGCGCATGGTGCGCGGGCTCGAGGGCTTTGCCAACTTCGTCGGACGCACCGCCGCATGGGCGGGCCTCATCATGGTCGGCCAGCAGATCATCATCATCTTCCTCCAGTCGATCTTCCGCCTCGGAGAGATCACGCTCGCCCCGCTCGGCATCGGCATGACCTATTCGGTCACCTGGTATGCCGAGGGGCTGAAGCTCTGGAACGCCATCGTCGTCGCGCTCTGCGTCTCCTACGCCTTCGTGCAGGGCAGCCACGTCCGGGTCGACCTGATCTACGCCGGCGTCAGCCACCGCGTGAAGAAGCTGATCGACATGTTCGGATCGCTGTTCTTCATGATCCCCTTTGCGGTCGTGGCCTGGATGTACTCCTGGTACTTCCTCTGGCGGCACCTGATCACGCCCAAGGTCTCGGCCTCCGACAAGCTGGACCTGATGCTCAAGAAGGCGATGATCGTGAAGTGGAACGTGGAAACCATCGGCTTCAGCCCCGACGGGTTCGACGCCTACTTCCTGTTCAAGATCCTCATCCTGGCCTTCATCGCGCTGGTCTTCGTGCACGCGGTGGCCTTCTTCTGGCGCTCCTACCTCGAATTCGTGGAGGGGCCGGAGAGCCAGGATAAGTACCTCGACCGGGATACGCTCGGCGAAGGTGAAGAACTCTACGAAGGCACGCACTGAGGGATCGCGGGATATGTTTTTCGGACTAGACGGCGTCGAAGTCGGCCTCATCATCGTATTCCTCGCCCTGTTCGGCGGGATCCTCTCGGGCTTTCCGGTGGCCTTCGCCATTCCGGGCGCGGGGGTCATCTCCTTCGCGGTCATCGCCTGGCTGGATACCCAGGGCCTGCTGATCCATCAGGCGATCGACACCGGGTCGCAGGCCTTCCGGGACCTCGTCAACTCGGGCGTGAAACGGGAGACGATCTCAATCTTCCGATACCCCGACCTGCCAAGGGTCGCACAGCCCGTCTTCGACCGGGGCTGGGAACTGGCGGCGGACCGGAACCTGTCCTTCATCGTGAACCGGATGAACGAACGCGTCTTTGCCGGCCAGTCGATCGAGACGCTGCTGGCCGTGCTGATGTTCGTCCTCATGGGCATCACGCTGGAACGCTCCAAGATCGCCAACGACCTGCTGACCACCATGGCGCGCGTCTTCGGTCCGCTGCCGGGCGGTCTGGCCGTGTCGGTCGTGGTCGTGGGCGCCTTCCTCGCCGCCTCCACCGGGATCGTCGGCGCAACCGTGGTGACCATGGGTCTGCTGTCCCTGCCGACCATGCTCAGGAACGGCTATTCGCCAGAGTTGTCGACAGGGGTCATCGCGGCCTCCGGCACGCTTGGTCAGATCATCCCGCCTTCCATCGTGATCGTGCTCCTTGGCACGCTCGCGGGTGACCTCTATTCCGCCGCGCAGGAAACCCGCGCCCAGAACTTCGGCTGCACGGACGCGCTGACCTACCTCGGCCGTCCGGCGGTCGTTTCGGTCGGCACGCTGTTCCAGTCGGCGCTGCTGCCGGGGATCCTGCTCGCCGTGCTCTATGCGGGCTACGCCTTTGTCTACGCGCTGCTGAACCCCAAGAAGGCCCCCGCGGTGCATATCGAGGAGGCGGACGGCGAATACATCTCCCGCAACGAGGCACTGACCTGGTTCGTTGCCGTGCCGGTCATCATCATCGGCGGCCTGTTCGCAGCCTACGAGATGCGGCTGATCGGCCCGCAGGACATCACCGTTTCGCACTATACCGAAGTGGAGCGGCTGGACGCCCTGCGCACCAACGTCTCTCCCGAATGCCAGCAGGCGATGATCGACCTGCACGGCCAGTCCCGTTGGGATGACTCCGTTGCGGCGCGCACGGCCCTAGCCGAAAGCGGCGGTACGGAGGAGACCCGCGAACTGACCCAGGACGAGCTGAACGAAAAGATGGCGGCCAAGCTGTCCTCCATCGCGCCCGTCGGCTCCGGTGTCGCGACGCTGTTCGGCATGGTCCTGCTGACGCTGGCCATTGCGCGCGGCGTGAAGCCGAGCGCGCCGTTCGGCCCGCTTGGCATCGGCCTGCTTGGCGTCGTTCTGGCCTTTGCGCTGGATGTCGTGCTGATCGGACCGGGCATGTCCGGCGGCACCAAGGTGGCGATCCTGATGATCCCGCTGCTGATCTGCCTCTGGTCACTGCGCCACGCGGTCGAGCGCATGGCCGAGAACGACCTGATCCGTGTGGTCTTCCCGCCGTTGGTTCTGATCGTCGCGGTGCTTGGCTCGATCCTCGGCGGGATCACCAACCCGACCCCGGCGGCGGCACTTGGCGCGGGCGGGGCGATCATGCTGGCGGCCTATCGCAAGCTGAAGGACGAGGGGAACTCCGGCAAGATCATCATCTGGGCGACGCTGGCGCTGGCCGCGCTCATCCTGATCGGCATCAACTTCGACCTGCGCATGAACCAGGAGGTCGTGACCTTCGAGAACCGCGTCGGCTATGTCTTCGCGCTCTTCTCCTACATGCTGGCCGGGCTGTCGCTGATCTATGCCTGCATGGTGCTCTACCGGAACGGAGTCCTCACACCAATCGTGCGCGAGACGGCGAAGGTGACATCGATGGTCTTCACCATCCTCATCGGCTCTCAGCTGCTGAACCTCGTCGTCATCTCGTTCGGAGGGGAGCACTACATCCAGGATTTCCTGCGCTCGTTCGACAACGAGTTCACGGTCTTCCTGCTGGTGATGCTGGTGCTCTTCATCCTCGGCTTCGTGCTGGATTTCCTCGAAATCATCTACATCGTCGTCCCGATCGTCGGCCCCGTCATCTACGGCGGCAGCTTCGATCCGAAATGGGTGACGATCATGATCGCGGTGAACCTGCAGACCTCGTTCCTGACGCCGCCCTTCGGTTTCGCGCTGTTCTACCTGCGCGGGGTCGCCCCGCCGTCCGTCACCACCGGGCACATCTACCGGGGGATCATTCCCTTCGTGCTGATCCAGGTGGCCGGGCTTGCGCTGCTGTGGTTCGTGCCCTCGATCGTGACCATCGTTCCGGACCTGCTTGGCAGGTAACACCACACAGGAAAACGGCCCGGAGCAACCCGGGCCGTTTCGCTTTGCGGGGACGCCGGTCAGTTGACCGGAACGACCTCGATCACCTGGCGGGTCTGCGCGTCCACGATGATCGGGTTGGAGTCCGTGTAGACATAGGCGTATTCGGTCTCCGGCACCGGGGTCAGCACGACCGTTTCCGGAACGATGTAGCCCGCGGCGACCTGGCCGTCGATGATGACGGGGGCGACCGGGTTGGTCTGGACATAGGTCACGACTTCGCGGTCCGGCGTGGCGGCATTGCCGCCCGTGGCGCCGATGGCGGCCCCGACGACGGCACCGACCGGCCCGCCGACGATGGCGCCTGCGGTGGCACCCGCAACGGCACCGGCACGGGCGTTGCCGGCCTTCTCCTCGGTGTTCTTCTCGGTGTACACGGTCGCGCCATTCTGGGTGTAGACGGTG
Organism: Primorskyibacter flagellatus; assembly: GCF_014638275.1. Taxonomy (GTDB): domain Bacteria; phylum Pseudomonadota; class Alphaproteobacteria; order Rhodobacterales; family Rhodobacteraceae; genus Pseudooceanicola; species Pseudooceanicola flagellatus_A. The sequence goes on along the minus strand of NZ_BMFJ01000001.1, from coordinate 1,402,494 downwards.
GTCTCGGCCACGGCGGCAGTGGCAAGAAGGGCCGAGCCTGCGGCGGCGGCGATGAGTGCGGTTCTGAACATCTGATGTCCTTTCGGTTGCTTGCGACCCCGACAGTGCCGGAGCCTGATTGTGCAGACACAACACCCAACCCTGCTGCCGGGTCCCGCGAACGGGCGAAAAGAGCGGCGGAGCGCCGATACGGACATGCGCCTCCGCGTAAGGACGTGAGCCGCTGTAACGTCATGAAATGTCCCGTGACCCGACGGCGGTCGCTGGTCCCTATCGACAGGCTGACGGTGCGAGGATTGATTGACGTTGCGTCAAGAACAGCCCGTTTCCTTGAGGCGTAGGCACCGGTCGTTTAGACCGAAGGTATTCACAAGTCATGATATTTCGAGGGAACACCATGAAAAACCGCGTCCTGCCAGCCCTGGTCATGAGTGCCCTGGCCTCTGCCGCCCACGCAGATGTCGTTCAGTTCAGCGTCAATGTCCCCGTCGTGCAGGAGTTCTACTACTCCGGTCCATCTCCGGATTCTTACGACGAATATTGCAACTACTGCTTCTACGACGAATACCTCCAGACCGTGAACAACGCGGGTATCTGGAGCCGGGACGAGCTGTCGATCTCGCCGACCAACGCGCCGACATACATCGAAAGCGAAGGCTTCCTCTCCGGTATCTGGACCTTTAATACCGACGTGCTGGCGCAGGACCTCACCGGATTTACCGATCAGGAGGGGACCCAGATCGGAAGCTTCGGTCTCTCCTCCAGCTTTCGGGTCTTCTACGGCGGCGACATCGTCGGTCAGGCCGTGACAGCGCGGACGGATGTGCTGGTGGCCAACAACCTCGTCGTGGGCGAGGGCGGTGAGACGCTGGATGTCATCGGGCTGCGCGCCTTCCTTCCGGAAGAGGATCCAGAGCATATGAACAGCGGCATCATGCTTCTGTTCTCCGGCGGCTCCAACTGGTTCGAGGACGCGGCGGGCGATGTGCCCGACCTGACCGACCTGGAACGCGCCGTGGTGGAATACGAATACATGGAGTTCGAGGACCTGGAGACAGACTATGTCCGGTTCTCCGAATTCATCAGCGGTGAGCTGACATCCTCCGACCAGATCGAACTGCGCAACTTCGGCGCGGCGGACGGCACCTCGGAAGAGACGCCGCTGCTGCCGACGCTCGTGTCGGTGGAGGACGAAGGCGGCGTGCCGACCTACGAATTCTCGCTTGAAGAGGTCAGTATCTCGGGCAACGACATCGTCTTCATCGATCCGGAAATCGCCACTGGCTACGTCTACGAAATGGTCGGCCCGGGTGAGATCACCACGATCGTCGCCCCGACCCTTGCCGCCGTGAACGACGCCGACGGCTACGTCGTCCGCCTGCCGGACGGCACCACCTTCACAATCGACCCGGGCGAGACCGTGGTGCTGTCAGAGGCCGTCACCGGCTTTGAACTGACCGGCATCGACCCTGAACTCGGCATCCTGCCCGAGGATCAGACCACCTTTGTCATCGGGCTCGGCTTCTCGGGTCTTGGCACCGGGTCGGCGGTGACCCAGACGGCCATTGTCACGGACTACCCGGCGGTCCCACTGCCCGCGGGCATGGTGCTGCTGCTCTCCGGCCTTGGTGGTCTTGGCCTGGCCCGCCTGCGCAAACGTGCGGCCTGACCGGGCGATCCTGGCGGGCGCGGTCTGTGCCGCGCTTGCCGCGCCTCCTCTGACCGCGGCCGATGGAAACGGCAGCTACGCGGTCGAAGGGCCGGGGCGCATGATCTGCGCCGATTTCGCAGCCTTGTCCCCCGACGAACCGCGGGCGCGCGACGTCGCGGTCTGGCTCTCGGGCTACATGACCGCGCACAACCGGCTGCTGACCGGGACCTTTGACCTGACCCCCTGGCAGACCCCCGGCACCCTGACCGGGCTTCTGGCGCAGTTCTGCGCCGCCAATGGTGACGAGGTGGTCGAGAAGGGGGCGACCGAACTGGTCAATTACCTTGCCGACGCGAGGCTGCGAGACCGGGCGGATGCGGTTGCGGTGAAGCATGACGGCAAGGTCACGATGATCTACGCCCCGCTGCTTTCTGACGTTCACGCAAGGCTCGCGGCGGCTGGCTTCCCCTCCGGAGGGCCGGACAAGCTTTCGCAGGCGCTTCAGGCCTACCAGAACGCCAACGGGCTGACGCCCACGGGTCTGCCGGACCAGCCGACGCTTCTCAAACTGATGGCGCGCTAGATCACCCGCGCGGAGAGCGCAGGTCCGGCAGGGAGATATTCGCGACCTGCTCCGCGATCGGGTCGGTCTTCAGCGGATGCCGTTCCGCATCATAGTCCGAGGGGTCGCGCATCGGGGCCCATTTGCCGCCGACATACAGTTCGACCCCCTTGAACTTGGCCTTGTACCCCATCTTGGGCGATCCCGGCACCCAGTAGCCGAGGTAGACGTAGGGCAGCCCGGCCTCCCGCGCGATCTCTATGTGATCGAGGATCATGTAGGTGCCGAGACTGTCACCCTGACGGTCCGGGTCGTAGAAGGAATAGACCATCGACAGCCCGTCATCGAGCACGTCGGTCAGCGCCACGCCGGTCAGCCCGCGTTCGGGATGTACGTATTCGATGACACGCGACCGGATCGGGGTTTCCTCGATCATCGCGGCGAATTCGAAGACGTCCATGTCCGCCATGCCGCCATCCGCGTGCCGCTCATCCAGGTAATCGCGGAACAGTTCGTACTGATCCTCCGTCGCCCAGGGCGAAGTCGCGCGGCGCGACAGTTCCGCATTGCGGTTCAGCGTGCGGCGCTGGCTGCGGGTCGGTGCAAAGGCCGCGACGTCGATCCGTGCCGACAGGCAGGCCGCACAATCCGCGCAGGAGGGCCGGTACAGCACGTTCTGCGACCGCCGGAACCCCTGCTTGGAGAGGGAATCATTCAGCTGCATCGCGCCGTCGCCGGAAAGGGACGTGAAAAGCTTCCGCTCCATCCGGCCCTCGAGATAGGGGCAGGGCTGGGGGGCCGTCACATAGAATTGCGGCGTCAGCGGAAGGGTGTGGCGCATGGGTCGTGTGTTTTTGTCGGGCTTGTTGAGAGGAGACGATACATAAGCCGGCGCAGTTGTCAAAGGAAGAGGCCAGCGCCGCCGTCTCGCCCTCGCAAACCTGCCGGACCTGCCCGTGTCGGGGTCTTTGCCTGCCCCGCCACCCTGCCTGCTTGCACCGCCATCCGTCATTGTCCGCGCCTCCCGACCCGGAAAACGCAAAACGGCCCGGAGCTGTTCCGGGCCGGCGGGCAATGAACTGTTCTCAGATTCGCATCAAAATGCGGCGCTTCGGTTGATTGCGACCGTGCCGAGGACATTGTCCGTCAGGCCCTGCGCCCGCGATCCGGTCAGCATCATGATGACGGAGATGACCTGCAGCACCGGGAAGGCCAGCGAGACCGAATAGCCGAGCGTGTGCAGGAACGCCGTGCCGCCGTCAAAGCGCCGCCCGTAGCCGTCCCGCATCTCAACCGACATCAGGCGCATGCCCCAGGTTGCCGATCCGCCCGCCAGGGTCATCCAGCGGTACAGAAACCCGATCACCAGGAACATCAAAGGCAGGAAGAACAGGCCCACGAAGGCGGTGAAGGGCACGATCAGCGCCACCGTCAACCCGATCAGTACGCAGTCCACCACCCAGGCCAGCAGGCGCTTGAGCGGAATGTCGGCGTAGAATTCGGGTTGGACCTGCGGGTCGGGAATGGTCCAGGTCTGGGCGGTCATCGGGGTCTCCGTATCGGGGCAGGGCAGGGGGCCGGAATGGCCCCCCGTCAGGGTCGGGGTCGATCAGGCGTCTTCGTCTTCGCGGACGTTTTCCTCGCGGCGTTTCGCGCGGTCGTCCATGAACTGATCGAATTCGGCCTTGTCCTTGGCTTCACGCAGTCGTTCCAGGAAGGCTTCGAACTGTTCCTGTTCCTCTTCCAGGCGGCGCAGCGTGTCGGCCTTGTAGGCGTCGAAGGCAGTGTTGCCGGAGTTTTTCATCGCGGCGTAGCCGGCGCGGCGCATTTCGTTGTGGCGGCCATGACGGCGGCAGGATTTCGAAAACATGCGTTTGCTCCAGATCATGTAGGCAAGAAGGGCGAGGCCGACAGGCCAGAAGAAGACAAAGCCGAGGACCATTGCGGCGATCCAGGCCCCTTTGCCTTTGCTGTCGAGCCAGGCCTCGGACCGGGACAGCCAGCCCATATGGGGGGCATCCTGTCCGGTATAGGCAGTGGCGGTGGCGGGGGTCATGTCAGTGCTCCGTGTTCGTGGTTCAATGTGAATTCCTTTCACATCACCAAGATCGGAACTGCATCGCCGCTTCGCAAGGGGCGATGTGAAAGAAATTTACATTTACGACGGAGTATTAACGAAATCAGCCGCTTGCGCCCCCGAAATCCGGGGGAGATCGGCCGGATTCAGCGCAAACACGTGATGCGGCGTGCCCGCCGCCGCCCAGACCCGGTCGAACTCCATCAGCCGCGGGTCGACCCAGGCCCGGATCGGGTTCAGGTGACCGACCGGGGCGACCCCGCCGATGGCGAAACCGGTCTGCTCCCGGATCAGCGCCGCATCGGCTTTGGCCAGCGGTTCCCCGGCCAGGGCAGAGGCCTTGTCCGCATCCACCTGGTTTCCCCCTGCTGTCAGGAACAGCAGCGCCGCGCCGCTCTCCGCCCCGGCAAAGATGATGGACTTGGCGATCTGGTCCAGCGCGCAGCCGACCCCGTCCGCCGCTTCCTGCGCGGTGCGGGCCGTGCCCAGTTCGACGATCTCGGTCTCGATCCCGGCCTCTTCGAGGGCGCGGATCACGCGTTTCATGCTCTTGCTCATGGCGGCAATCTGGCCGAGAGCAGGGACATTGACCAGACCCCTCGTGACGTGGAATCTCCGCCCATGACAATCGCAGCCCGACTGACCCGCCTGCCGCGCCCGCACGATGCGGACCGCGCCGCCGATGCGCGCGAGGCACTGCCGCTGACGGGGCCTGCAGGCGACCTGATTGCCGGGGCAGGCGGGTCCAGCCCCTATCTTCTGAGCCTGATCCAGAAAGAGGCCGACTGGGTCGCCGACGCGCTCGACGCCCCAGAACAGGCGCTGGAGCAGGAGTTCGACCGCCTGCGCGCCCTCGACCCCGATACGCTCCGCTCCGGCCTGCGGCAGGGCAAGCGGCGGGTCGCCCTTCTTGCCGCGTTGGCTGACCTTGGCGGTGTATGGCCTCTGGAGGAGGTGACCGGCACGCTGACCCGCTTTGCCGACCTCGCCACCGACCTGGCCCTGAAGGACGCGCTGGCCCCTCTGATCCGGCGCGGCAAGCTGCCCGGCATGGCGGAGGAGGACCTCGCGACCGGGGCCGGAATGACCGTTCTCGCAATGGGAAAGATGGGCGCCGGAGAGCTCAACTACTCTTCCGACATCGACCTGATCTGCCTGTTCGACGAAACCCGCTTCGACGCCGACGGCTACGCCGAGGCGCGTCCCGCCTATATCCGCGCCACCCGGACCATGGCCGCCACCCTGTCGGACATCACGGAAGATGGTTACGTCTTCCGCACCGACCTTCGCCTGCGACCGGACCCTTCGGTCACGCCGGTCTGCGTGTCGATGGAGGCGGCGGAGCGGTACTACGAAAGCCTCGGCCGGACGTGGGAGCGCGCCGCCTATATCAAGGCCCGCCCCTGTGCCGGGGACATCGCCGCGGGGGACCGGTTCCTGACCGCGCTGAAGCCCTTCGTCTGGCGGCGTCACCTGGATTATGCCGCCATCCGCGACGCCCACGACATGCGACAGGCCATCCGCGACCACAAGGGCCACCACGGCGCGATCACCCTGCCGGGCCACGACATGAAACTCGGGCGCGGCGGCATACGGGAGATCGAGTTCTTCGCCCAGTTCCACCAGATCGTCGCCGGCGGCCGCGATCCCGCGCTGCGCGTCCGCGGCACAGTGGAGGCGCTAGGCCTGCTGGCGCAGCGCAACTGGGCCGCCGCAGAGGCAGCGGATCGTCTGTCCGGCCACTACCGCGCCTTGCGGGAAGTGGAGCACCGGATCCAGATGGTGAACGACGCCCAGACCCACGCCCTGCCGCAGTCGGAAGAGGGGATTGACCGCATCGCCGCCCTCTCCGGCACCGATCCGAAAGAGTTCCGGCTGACACTCCGGGAGCGGCTGGAAGAGGTTCACACCACTTGCGAGAATTTCTTCGCCAACGAACAGACGGAAGAGCCGGATTTGCCGGAGGACGCACCCGAGGTCGACGCCGCACTGGTCGCCCGCTGGCGCAGCTATCCCGCCCTGCGCTCCGCCCGCGCGCAGGAGATTTTTGCCCGCCTCCGTCCCCGTCTTCTGCAGGCCCTGTCTCGCGCCGCGCGGCCGGAGGAGGCGCTGATGGCCTTCGACGGGTTCCTTTCGGGCCTGCCCGCCGGGGTACAGCTGTTTTCGCTGTTCGAGGCCAATCCGCAGCTGATCGACCTGCTTGGCGACATCACCGGCACCGCACCCGACCTCGCGCTGTACCTGTCGCGCAATGCCGGGGTGTTCGACGCGGTCATCGCAGGGACCTTCTTTTCAGCCTGGCCGGGGGCCGACGCGCTCATTGCGCGGCTGACCGACGCTCTGAAGGCCGAACCGGACTACGAAGCGCAGCTTGACGCCGCCCGCCGCTGGCAGAAGGACTGGCATTTCCGGATCGGCGTGCACCACCTGCGCGGCCTGATTTCGCCTGAAGAGGCCTCTGCCCAGTATTCCGACCTTGCCGACGCTGTACTGTGCGGACTCTGGCCCGTGGTCATTGGCAATTTCTCCCGACGGCATGGCCCTCCGCCGGGGCGCGGTGCGATTGTGCTGGGCATGGGGTCGCTTGGCACCGCCCGCCTGAACGCACGCTCCGACCTCGACCTGATCGTGATCTACGACCCCGGTGAGGACGACATGTCGTCGGGCCGGAAACCCCTGCCGTCAAGGACTTACTACGCGCGGCTCACGCAGGCGCTGGTCACCGCGCTCTCCGCTCCGACGGCGGAAGGGCGGCTCTACGAGGTCGACATGCGCCTGCGCCCCTCGGGCAACCAGGGGCCGGTCGCCACCTCTTTCGGGGCCTTCCGCAACTACCAGGACGGCGAGGCCTGGACCTGGGAACACATGGCGCTGACCTCAGCCCGGCCTATCGCGGGCGGTGAGGCGCTGAGCCGCGACGTGCAGGCCTTCCGCCGCGACCTGCTGGCCCGCAAGCGTGACCGCGATGCCCTGCGCCGCGACGTGTCGGACATGCGTGCCCGGCTGGCCGCCGCGAAACCGCCCGCCGACTGGGACCTGAAACTGGGACGCGGCCGGATGCAGGACATCGAATTGCTGTCGCAGGCCGGGTTACTGGCGACGGGCTCGGCCGATCCGGGGATCCGCGCCGGACTGGATGCGGCGGCGGCCTGTGGCTGGACCGATCCGGATTCCGCTGCGGAGCTGTCCGAGACCTGGCACATGCTGCGCCGCCTTAACCTGACCCTGAAGCTGCTGAGCGATGCCGCGCCCGATCCCGAAACGATCGGTCTGGGAGGTCGCGACTTCGTGTTGCGCAACCTCGGGGTGGACAGCTGGCAGGCGTTGCAGGACATGCTGTCGACCCGCATTGCCTCGGCCGCGGCACTGGTGGATGCTGCCATCGAGACGGAGGATACGGAATGACCGACCAGCGCGACCCGAACGATCCCAAGGGGCTGATCCGGGAATCCTACCGGATCGACCGGATTTCCGATGCGGAATGCCGCTCCATCCTCATGGACTGGGCGCTGAGCCTTCCGGACGGCCTGACACCGGGTCAGGCGCTGTCGGCCCTGCTGGATCGCTACGGGGCCGAGGCGGATCATCCGATGACACGCCTGATGCGCGACGGTCTGCAATCCATCCCCACAGCCGGACGCCGGGGCGGCCGGGCGGGGCGCCGGCCGCACTGACTGCGTCAACTTCGTCGCACAAGTCACTGGAGAGGGAGGAAAAGTGGCGGGCCCGCACGCGACCGTTTGGTAGACGCATTCCCGAGGACCTGTATCTACAGGTGGGCGCCGGGTAACCAGACCACGGTCCGGACAGAGCCAGCTCCCTCGGATTTGCTTAAGGCCACCGGAATGTTACCGTTCACGAGAAGGGCAGCACCCGCCTCGGCAGGAGATAGTGGGTTGCCCGCCATCCGACAAGGGGTCACGCGCAGCCGCCTGTGAAGATGGCAGCGATGCGCCTCCCCACGACCGAAAGACAGGCATCGGATCAGCCCGTGCGGTAGAGCGAGGTGACCAGCGTGGCGAGCCGTTCGGTCTCCGCCTCCGCGCTCTTGCCCCGCTGCCGGGCGAACCACGCCTCCGCCGGTTTCAGCCGCGCGCCGACCAGCTGACACATCCTGACGCGCCCCTGCTTGGAGCTGCGGATCAGCCCGGCCTGTTCCAGCATCGCGATATGCTTGGTGAAGGAGGGCAGGGCCATGTCGTGCGGCTGCGCCAGATCGCCGACCGAAGCCGGACCGCCTGCCAGCTGTTCCAGAACCGCCCGCCGCGTCGGATCGGACAGGGCCTGGAACAGGAGGTCTAGCCTGGGATTCATGTTAGCCATGGGGCTAAGTTACGACGTGCTTGGGTAAGATCAACGGCTAAGTGTTCGGCGCGGAGAAATAAGGGCCCGGAAATACGCGGCTTCGCCTGAAAACAAGGGCCGTAACCGGAGGGTCGGACCCTTACTCTGTCACCATGCGATAGTCCGCCAGTTCATCCGCAGTCAGGATGTAGATCGACTCCGGCGGGGTCGACAGGCCGTGGACCACCACCCTCGGGTCCACGCCCATGTCGTCGAGAAAGCGCATCACCTCCGCCTGGCCCTGCTGCACGCCCTTCACCGCAAGGAAGGCCGGCAACAGCGTGTTCTCGCCGAAATAGTGCTGGTGCAGCCCGACCCGGCCGCCGTCTTCGACCTGCCGTTCCGTTCCGGCGGCGAAGATGTACGGGCAGGCCGACAGGCAGACATCCTGCCCGCGCAGCAGGGTGGTCTTGCCCGCCCGGCGCAGCGCCCGCCCGATTTCGAGCGCGTCGCTGACGGAACCGCCGGGGGAATGCAGCACGACCTGCGCCGCGTCATTCGCTGCCAGTTGCGTGGCGATACGTGCCCCGTCGCCGTCCCCGATCCGCCCGGTCAGCAGCACGCGATCCCCGTCGAGCGGTTCCAGGACCATTCGTTCCGGCATCGGGCCGGTGTCGATCTGCGTGCCCGGCACCCCGGGCATCGTCGGATCGTAGTGCCGCGTCTGGTCGCCCGGCCGCGTCGGACGGTCGAGCCCCGGCGCCTCGGGGCCGGAGGCGGGCAGGGTGAAGTCCCGCCCCAGATCGCCCAGGAACAGAACAGCCGCCAGCACAAGCTGGAACGCAAGGACCCCGGTCAGCATCCGCCGGATCGGACGCAGCTTTTCCTGATCGCTCATCATGCTGCGGGCCCGCCCGTGGTTGTGTCGCCCTCTGCCGTCCGGCGGACCTCGGGGGTGTCCTGCAGGTCCGGTGTCAGCAGCGCCCGGTCCACGTCCCGCGCCGCATGCAAGGCCGCGCGCAGTTCCGCAATGGTCATCGTGTCCTCGATCGGCGCACCTTCCCGACCGTGACGGATCAGCCCCTGCGTGATCGACACGATCAGGACCAGCACTCCGGGCAGCAGGTCGATGGCGATGGCGCCCGCCCAGGACGGGACGAAGTTCCGCGCATAAAGGATCACCGCGTCCGCGGCGGAGATCGGCGTATAGGTCGCCTCCACCGGCGGCGGCATGGCGAGGACCTCCTCCGCCGCGCTTTCCAGCGTCTGAGCCCGCTGCTGGAGCACCTCAAGGACCGATGAGATCGTGGCAGACTGATCGTTCCGATCGGTTTCCGTCCGCCCGTCCAGTTCCGGCAGCACGACCGATGCCGCCAGATCCTGCGCCGCCCGCTGCACAAGCGGAGCCACCGACAGCTGCCTGAGGCGCGTGATGATCCCCGCCAGCTGCACCGCCTGTTCCGAAAACTCGACAGAGCGCGCCTCGACCGGCCCCGGCTCCACCGTGAGCGCCCGCATGCGTGACAACAGCGCGTTGCCTTCGGCAAAGGCCGCACTCACCAGCGGTCCCTGCGCGGCGATCTGGCTCTCCAGCCCGGTGAGCTCCGCCGATTTCTGCCGCAGCACCCGGAACACCGCCCCTCGGCCGGCGAGACCCGACAGCGTGCCCGCCGCCTCCTGCTCCGACAGGTCCTCGAACGACTGGCGGACCCGCGCGACGTCCCGCTCCAGCCCCTGCGCGGAAATCGCGATCTCGTTCGCGCGTTCCAGCGATCCCTGGTAGCCCTGCACGGTCTCCGCGAGGTGCTGTTCCACCGCCGCCGCACCGGCAAGTGCCGCCGCGTTCAGCCAGGAGGACATGGCGATGATGGCCAGCGATCCGAGCCCCATGGCCCCCAGAAGCCCCATCCGGGCCCGCGCCGTCTGCATCGCCGGAAACAGGCGCATCAGGTAGGACCAGAAGACAAAAATCCCGGTCGACACGGCGACCGAATAGGCGATCGCGGCAAAGGCCTTCATCGCGCCATCCCCGTCCAGCAGGGTCGACACGCCGAGATAGGTGTAAATTCCCGAGGCCACCGCCAGCACGCCAAGCGCCGCGCCGGTAAAGCTGTCGAGCCAGGCAAGGTGTCCCTCGAGCTCCCGCGCCATCCGCGCGCCGCGATCCGTCCTGCCGCTCATTCCCGTCCCCCTGTGGTCAAACCATTGAAAAATAGGTCCGAGCGGGTGGTTGTGCCAGTCGGGACAGGCGGCTCTTGCATCTGTTCACGAAATGTTCATGATCCGGGCATGTCCGATGTCAGCCACGATACCGCCTTCGATCCCGCGCTCCATCAGCCTGGCCAGCTAATCGCGCGGGGGGTATGCCGCTTGCTGGCCAGCCATGATTTCTGGGGGCTGGAGGAGTTCGTGCCCGCCCGGGGCCTGCGCATGGATGTCATGGCGGTTGGTCCGAAGGGAGAACTCTGGTGCATCGAATGCAAGTCGAGCCGCGCCGACTACATGACTGACAGCAAATGGCAGGGCTATCTTGAATTCTGCGACCGTTTCTTCTGGGCCGTCGGACCCGACTTCCCGGTCGAACTGCTGCCGGACGAAACCGGTCTGATCCTTGCCGATGCCTGGGGCGGAGAGATCGTTCGCATGCCCGGGGAAACCCGGCTCGCAGGGGCACGTCGAAAGGCGATGACGCAGAAGCTGGCCCGCGACACGGCCCGCCGCCTGACGGCGATGCGCGATCCCGGCGGTCCGGCCGCGCTGTTCTGAGGTCCGGTCAGGAGGGCGGGGTCAGCGCGACTTGCGGCCAAGCTGTTCGGCGGCCTTGGCGGCGGCGAGGATTTCCTCCGCGATCTCGCGGGCCTCGTCGGGGTCGAAATCCATCGGGATCTCCATCCGGCCGGATTCGATGAACAGGCGTACCATCCCCTGATCGGTCGGCCCGATCTGAAGGTTGGCTTCCACGTCCCGTTCGGTGTCGATACCCATGGCGGTCATTCCCTGTCGCGATGGCGGTGGCTAGCGCGCCCGGAACAAAGATTCAAGCCCGCCGCGCCCTGGCGCCCGGGCCGGAGCCATTTTCCTGCGACGGCGGACTTGCAATCGCGGATCGGTGACGGTAATTGCCCCTGCACGTGCCGCCTTAGCTCAGTTGGTTAGAGCGCTGGATTGTGGATCCAGAGGTCCCCTGTTCAAGCCAGGGAGGCGGTACCATCCCTCCTTTCAGGACCGGAGCCGCCAGACGGGACCCGCTGGACAGGGGCGCTGCCCCTGCGCCGCGTGCCGCGGCTACCCCGGGATATTTCGGGCAAGATGAAGATCAGGGCAGGTCAAGCGCCGTGTCCGACACGAGTTTGCCGTCGGAGGCGTAGACCAGGGCACGCCCGTCCTGCGTGACCACGAGGTACCAGCCGGGGCCGGCGGTGACGGCCTGCGCATCGGCGCCGTCGGGCAGGGCGATGGCGGCGGGCAGCGCGGGAAAGGCGGGAAGAGGGGGCGTTCGGAAACGGATGACAATCAGCACGATCAGGACTAGAAGCCCCAGGATCATCACGCCCGCCAGCACCGTGACCAGCCCGCGCAGAAAGCGGATATGGGGAATGTCGGGGTCTTCGTTCTGAGGAGTGTTCGTGTCCACTGAGAGCCTGCTCTCCGTCCGCATCGGGGCCAGTCCCCCCGCCCGCCTTGATAAGGCGCTTGCGCGGGATGTGCCAGAGGCAGCCGCCCTGTCGCGCACCCGCCTCGCCCGGCTGATCGCCGAGGGCGCCGTGAGCAGCGGCGGCGCGGTGCTGGGCGACCCCAAGGCAAAGGTGGAGGAGGGGCAGGTGATCGAGATCGCCCTCGGCCCGCCGGAGGTGGTGGAAACCGTCGCCCAGAGCATCGCGCTGGATGTCGTCTACGAGGACGCCGCGCTGATCGTCGTGAACAAGCCCGCCGGGATGGTGGTGCATCCCGCGCCGGGCTCTCCGGACGGGACCCTTGTGAACGCGCTTCTGCATCACTGCGGCGACAGCCTGTCCGGCATCGGAGGAGAGCGGCGGCCCGGCATCGTGCACCGCATCGACAAGGAGACCTCGGGTCTGCTGGTGGTGGCCAAGTCGGATCATGCGCATCACGCCCTCGCCGCGCAGTTCGAGAAACACACGGCTGAACGCGCGTATCTTGCGCTCTGCCACGGCGTGCCGGACGGGGGCGATCCGCGGCTTAAGGGCGTGAAGGGCGCGAGTTTCGAGGCTGGCGGCGTGCTGAAGCTGCAGACCGGCCTGGCGCGGCACCGCACCGACCGGCAGCGTCAGGCGGTGACCTTCGAGGGCGGGCGGCACGCGGTTACCCGGGCACGGGTGCTGGAACGCTTCGGCGACGCGGTTGCGCTGATCGAATGCCGGCTTGAGACCGGCCGCACGCATCAGATCAGGGTGCACTTGGCCCATGCCGGGCATGCGCTGGTCGGAGACCCGGTCTATGGCGGGCGGCGCAAGGCCTCTCCGGCGGTCATCGGGGAGGGCGCGGCCGAAGCGGTCAATGCGTTCCCGCGACAGGCCCTGCATGCCGCCGTTCTCGGGTTTGCCCATCCTGACGACGGGCGGGCGCTGCGGTTCGAGGCGCCGTTGCCCGACGACATGACCGCGCTGCTCGCCTCCCTGCGAGGTTAGCCGCGGACCTTGGCCCGCGCCCCGCGCAGCAGCCACCCTGCGAACCACAGCTCCGCGGCGAAGGGGAGCAGGTAGACCGCCTCCAGGGCGCTGTTGACGGATGGTGCCAGGACCAGCGTTGCCGTGCCGAGCAGATAGACCACACCGCCAAGACCGATCAGCACCGGCATCCCGCGCGGTGCCCCGGCCCGGCGGAGCAGCACCGCCATGACCAACCCGTTCAGCCCGAAAAACCAGAGACCGAGGTCGTATCCCGCCGCATGCCGTTCGATCAGGGGCAGGGGATCGGCCGCCGTGAGTGCCGCCAGCAGCAGCGGCAGCTGCGCGACGATCACGGCCATCTGCAGCAACCGCAGGATCAGAGCGGTAAGGGCGAGGGGTTCGCCGACCGGCCGGAACAGCAGGAAGAGCAGCAACGCGAGGGCGACGTCGAGCGTGGCCATGACGAGGTCGGCGACGATCGACAACCGCCAGAGCGTTTCGTTCCCGGCGATGGCCGCCGCCGTCCCGGCGGGGTCGGAGGTAATCAGCGGCGCGCGAAGAACGAATTCTGCGGTGATGCCCGCGGCGATCAGCCCAAGGTAGGAGAGACCTGCCAGGCGGGCGGTGGCGGAGGGAAAGTGCATCGGTATCGGCTCCTTTCAGACGGGTTGCCTGCAGATAGCCGTTCTGCCGTCGCGACGGAATTCCCGGTATTGGCAGAGGTTCCATGCGAATATGTATCAGCCCGCGCACGCCCGATCACCGCACCGACACAAGCGCGTGACATCGACGAAATGTGGATGCGCTTGCGACGGAACGGGCTTCATCATGCGTTAGGAAATCAGACGTATTGATCTTGAACGCGATCTGCCGCGTCCCTATCTGCCATGTTAATCCCTTAAACATCAGGGTTCGAAAAACGAAGGACAGGGCCATGAGCAACTATGGAAATCTCCCGGCACCGACGCCGGAAGGCGGTCTCAACCGCTATCTTCAGGAAATCCGGAAGTTCCCGCTTCTGGAGCCGGAGGAGGAGTACATGCTCGCCAAGAGGTGGGTTGAGGAACAGGATACGGAGGCCGCCCACAAGATGGTCACCTCTCATCTGCGACTTGCCGCCAAGATCGCCATGGGCTACCGCGGTTACGGCCTGCCGCAGGCGGAGGTCATATCGGAGGCCAACGTCGGCCTGATGCAGGCTGTCAAACGGTTCGACCCGGAAAAGGGCTTCCGCCTTGCCACCTATGCGATGTGGTGGATCCGTGCCTCGATCCAGGAATACATCCTGCGGTCCTGGTCGCTGGTGAAACTTGGCACGACCTCTGCCCAGAAGAAACTTTTCTTCAACCTGCGCAAGGCCAAGGCCCGCATCGGCGCGCTGGAGGACGGCGACCTGCACCCGGACAATGTCAAGCAGATCGCCCATGACCTCGGTGTGACGGAGGATGAGGTGATCTCCATGAACCGGCGGATGTCGGGCGGGGATGCCTCTTTGAACGCCACTGTCGGGGCCGAGGGCGAAGGCACGATGCAATGGCAGGACTGGCTGGAGGACGAAGATGCCGACCAGGCTGGCGACTATGCCGAGCGGGACGAGATGGACACCCGCCGGGAACTGCTGGCAGAGGCGCTTGAAGTCCTGAACGACCGGGAGAAGGACATTCTCACGCAGCGCCGTCTCAGCGAAGAGACGATCACACTGGAGGACCTGTCCGAACAGTACGGCGTCAGCCGCGAGCGCATCCGCCAGATCGAGGTCCGCGCGTTCGAGAAGCTGCAGCTGCGGATGCGGGAACTGGCGGCGGGCAAGGGAATGTTGCCCGCGGCGTAACGATCCACATCAATATGACGGGATTGGCGGGACCACGGAAACGATCCGCCAATTCCGGTTAATCCACTTTTATTGCTCCGATTTTTCAGTGGACGCACAGGTATACCGATCGTAGGTTTGCGGCACCAACGCATTCCACGGTACGGATTTACCACAATGAACTTTCTGAATTCGGGGCTCGCCGCGTCTGCCGTTGCGCTCGCCCTTTCTGGTGCCGCTGTCGCCGCCCCTGTCACCTATGACATCGATCAGGCCTTCTGGGGCCAGTACCTCGTCTCCGTTCACGGTGCTATCGGGACGGATCAGTGGCAGGCCAACCGGCAGGCGGCTGTCGATGCAGACCCCTCGGCATTCGAATATGTCCGGGGGTCCGTGACGCTCGACTGGGACACCGGTTCGGTGTCGGATGTCGATGTCACCGTTGACTACATGAACGGCGCCACGCAGATCACGTACACGCAGGCAGACTATGCCGGTGCGCCCCATTTTCCCGACTACGGAACCGGCGTGGACCAGGTGGTTCTGAACTTCCAGAGAGCCTACGGACCGACTCTGAACTTCGTGTCCTACGTGTCGGGATCGCAGAACAGCATGCCGCAGTACCTGGCGAACTTTCAGCTCGTCGTCACGCACTTCCCGACGAACGGCGACGTGACCTTGGTGCTGCAGAGCGCCACGCTCGGTGAGGCACGGCAAACATATGTCTACAGCCCTTACATCGGGTCGATGGAAGCCGGCGGCGCCTATTACAACCTCGATACCAATGCCACCACCAAGACCTACGGTGGCTACGGCATCGCCGAGTCGGCCCCCGCGGTCCCGCTGCCCGCACCCGCACTGCTGCTGGTTGGTGGTCTGGGCGCCATGGCCGCCTTCCGCCGCCGCAAGGACTGAACCGACGTCGAAGCAAACGAAAAGGCCGCCGCGATCGCTCGCGGCGGCCTTTTTCATTCCGGACGGAAGGATCAGTCCTCCATCGCCTCCAGTTCGTCGATGAAGCCCTCGATCATCGACAGGCCCTTGTCCCAGAACGTCGGGTCGGAGGCGTCGAGCCCGAAGGGCGCCAGCAGTTCCTTGTGGTGCATCGACCCGCCTGCGCGCAGCATGGCGAAATACTTGTCCTGAAAGCCCTCCGGCGCCTCCTGATACGCGGCGTAGAGCGCGTTCACCAGCCCGTCCCCGAAGGCATAGGCGTAGACGTAGAAGGGCGAGTGGATGAAATGGGGGATGTAGGACCAGAAGACCTCGTACCCCTCCATGAAGTCGAAGGCGGGGCCGAGCGACTCCGACTGCACCGACATCCAGAGCGCATTGATATCCTCGGGCGTCAGTTCCCCCTCGCGCCGGGCGGCGTGCAGCTTGCACTCGAAGTCGTAGAAGGCGATCTGGCGCACGACCGTGTTGATCATGTCCTCGACCTTGCCGGCGAGCAGGGTCGTGCGTTCGCTTTGGGTCTTCGCCCCGTCCAGCAGCTTGCGGAAGGTCAGCATCTCACCGAACACCGACGCCGTTTCGGCCAGCGTCAGCGGGGTGGAGGAGAGCAGCTCCCCCTGTTCCGCCGCCAGCACCTGGTGCACGCCGTGGCCAAGCTCATGCGCCAGCGTCATCACGTCGCGCGGTTTGCCGAGATAGTTGAGCATCACGTAGGGATGCACGGTCGTCACGGTCGGATGCGCGAAGGCACCCGGCGCCTTGCCCGGTTTCACGCCCGCGTCGATCCAGCCCTTGCTGAAGAACGGCTCCGCGATTTCGGCCATGCGGGGATCGAAGCCGGCATAGGCGGACATCACCATCTCCTGCGCGGTCGGCCAGTCGACGGTTTTCGCGGGTTCGATCGGAAGGGGCGCGTTGCGGTCCCAGACCTGCATGCGGTCCAGCCCCAGCCACTTGCGCTTGAGCTCGTAGTAGCGGTGCGACAGGCGGGGATAGGCGGCGACGACGGCGTTGCGCAGCGCCTCCACGACCTCGGGCTCGACATGGTTGGACAGATGCCGCCCGGTCTGGGCCGTCGGCATGCCGCGCCAGCGGTCCATGACCTCCTTCTCCTTGGCCTGGGTGTTGTGCACCCGCGCGAAGGTCCGGATGTTGTCGCCCAGAACCGCCGCGATCTCGCGCGCGGCGGCTTCCCGCAGGTCGCGGTCGGGTTCGGTCAGCAGCGTTGTCGTCGCCTCTAGCCCCAGTTCGTCGCCGTTCACGCAGAAGGTCAGCCCCGCCACGGTTTCGTCGAACAGCTTTTCCCAGGCATCCCCGACCACACCCATGTCGTGCAGGAATTTCTCCATCTCGTCCGACAGCTGGTAGGGCTTCATCGTGCGGATGCGGTCGAAGATCGGCTTGTACCGGGCGAGGTCGGCGTTCTGCGCGAACAGCCCGTCGAGGAAATCGTCGGGCAGGCGGTTGATTTCCAGCGTGAAGAAGACCAGCGGAGTCGTGTAGGTCGTGATCTTATCCTGCATGTCGGACATGAACTTGGCCCGCGACCCGTCCGTGGTCTGCTGGTAATAGCGCAGGCCCGCGTAGGACATGATCCGGCCAGAGATATTGGTCAGTTCCTCGTCCCGCCGGATACATTCCAGCATGCCCGCCGCGTCCAGAGTGCCGAGCTTGCCCTCGTAATCCGCGGCAAAGGCGGCGCATTCCTTCTGCAACCAGTCCAGATCGCGCTTGATTTCCGGCGCGTCGGGGGCGGCGTAGAGATCGCTCAGGTCCCAGTCCGGAAGCTTGCCCAGGTCCTTGCCCCCGGCAGAGGCGTTGGCGTCGAAAACGGGACGGGGCGCTGCGATCATGGTCACTCCTGTTGTCTGGTCGGGGCAGACATATGTGGCACTTGCCGAAGGGGCAACCCTGTATACCGACCGCGGCAATCAGGCGCTGCGGGCAGGGGCCTCCGGCGCTGTTTCATGGGCATTGAGGAAGGGGATCATGCGCGAAAACACCGCCTCCCGCGTCTGCGGCGTTTCCATCAGGACTTCGTGACGGGCGCCGGGCAGCAATACAAGCTCCCCTCCCGGCCAGTTGGCCATGCGGGCGTGGATGCGTCCGGTATCGACGATCCCTTCCTCTGCGCCAAGGAAGGTCAGGCAGGGATAGGAGGGCGAGGGCCGGCGCGCCAGCTGCAGCGTTTCCCCGAGCGCCTGGTTCAGCCAGTGCAGCGAGGGACCGCCAAGCGACAGGTCCGGCTGACCGGTCAGCTGCCGGCGCATGTAGTCGTACATCTCCGCATCGGTGGTCAGCTTGTTGTCCGCGAAGTCGGAATCGAGCGGGTAGGGCGTTTCACCCGTCCCCGGCGCCAGAAGATGGCCGAGGCCAAGGCGCGACCCGCTCCACGACAGGGCCCAGGCGGCGGGACGCGCGGGCGCGGCCAACCGGATGCCCCACATCGGCGCGGAGAACACGGCGGAGTTGACCGCCATCCCCTCCATCAGCGCACGCAGGCCGATGCAGCCGCCCATGGAATGCGCCAGCAGGTGCCATGGACGCGGCAGCCCGGCCTCTTCGGCCAGCGCCAGCACGGCGACGACATCGTGCTGGTAATCGGTGAACAGTCCCACGTGACCGACGCGGGCATTGTCGGTCAGCCGGTCCGCGATGCCCTGTCCGCGCCAGTCGATCGCCAGAACGGCATAGCCGCCTGCCGTCAGGACCCGCGCATCGCGGCCGTATTTTTCGACATACTCGGTCCGGCCGGGGAAGATCAGGACCGTGCCCTTCGCGTCGCCCTCGGGCAACCACCATCCGGCGCGCACGCGCACGCCGTCCGAACCGACGGCCCAGGCGGCCTGGCCGCCATCGGGCCCGTCGGCCACATCCGCGAAGAAGGGGGCCTGTTCCATCCACCGGGTCCGTTACGCCAGGACCGAGCCGAGCGCCATCGCCTTGCCCATGTCCCCGTCCACCGACAGCTTGCCGGTCATGAAGGCGGAGGTGGGGTTCAGGTCGCCAGACAGAATCTCCTGAAACGTCTCGGCGTCGGCGGTGAGCGTCACATCGGCCTCTTCATCGCCCGCATGCACGCCGTTGCCGTCGATCATGATCGCGCCTTCGCCTTCGATCACGAACTTCGCGGTGCCGTCGAATCCGCCGTCCATCTTTGCCTGAAGCGCCGCCACGGCGGCGTTGATCACATCACTCATGCTTCACCTTTCCGGAATATTGACCCAAGGGGGGTTACATCGGGCCTAACAAATCCCGATACTGCGGTTACACTCTGAGGTGTTATGGGCGTCTCAATGCACAATCTCAAACTTGTCGTAGCGGCAGTTCTGTTCCTGACACCGGTCCTCGCCACCGCCCAGGATCAGAGTGACCAAGCTACCACGCTATTGCAACAGTTGCATGAGGCCGATCCGACCGATGCCAAGAAGATAGAGCGCGAGATCTCGCTCATCTGGGGCCGCTCCGGTTCGCCGTCGATGGATCTGCTGCTGACCCGAGGCCAGGACGCTCTGGAGGCAGGAGAGGTGCAGACCGCCATCGGACATTTCTCCGCCCTGATCGACCATGCGCCGGAGTTCGCCGAAGCCTGGCACCGCCGCGCCACCGCCTTCTACCGGGAGGAGGAGTTCGGCCTCGCCCTCGCCGATCTGGGCCATGTACTGACGCTGAACCCCAATCATTTTAATGCCATGTTCGGCCTTGCCGTGATCCTTGAAACGCTTGACCGCCCGCAGGAGGCCTTCCGCGTCTACGAGAAGGTGCTCGACCTCTACCCGACGCATGAGCGCGCGCTGGAGGCCGAGGAACGCTTGCGCGCCCAGGCGACGGGCCAGAAGATCTGATCCGCAGGGAAAGTGGCTGACATGGCCGGAAACGGCAGGATCACGGCTGTTCTGGGGCCGACCAACACCGGCAAGACCCACTATGCCATCGACCGGATGCTGGGCTACCGCAGCGGGATCATCGGCCTGCCTTTGCGCCTGCTCGCGCGAGAGGTCTATGACAAGATCGTCGCGATCCGCGGCCCTTCGGTCGTCGCTCTCGTGACGGGGGAGGAGCGGATCGTGCCGCCCCGCACCCAGTACTGGGTCTGCACGGTTGAGGCGATGCCCGAGGGCACCGGCCCGGATTTCCTTGCCATTGACGAAATCCAGCTTTGCGCCGACCCGGAGCGGGGGCACGTCTTTACCGATCGCCTGCTGCGCGCGCGGGGCACCCACGAGACGCTGTTCCTCGGTTCCGACACGATGCGGGGCATGATCGCGCAGCTGGTGCCGGAGGCGCAGTTCATGCGGCGCGAGCGGATGTCGCATCTTTCCTATGCTGGTTCGAAAAAGATAAGTCGTATGCCGCCACGCAGCGCTATCGTCGGCTTTTCGGTTGACAATGTCTATGCCATCGCCGAACTGATCCGCCGTCAGAAGGGCGGGGCGGCGGTGGTGATGGGCGCCCTTTCCCCCCGTACTCGCAACGCTCAGGTTGCGCTCTACCAGAACGGCGACGTCGATTACCTCGTGGCGACGGACGCCATCGGCATGGGGCTGAACCTCGACATCAACCACGTCGCCTTCTCTTCGCTCACCAAGTTCGACGGGCGGCGGATGCGGATGCTGGCCCCGAACGAGCTCGCCCAGATCGCCGGACGGGCAGGGCGGGGCATGGCCGACGGATCTTTCGGCGTGACCGGAGAGGCGCCGCCGCTGGATGATGAAGTGGCAGAGGCGATCATGGAGCACCGCTTCGCCCCCGTCCGCCACCTGCAATGGCGCAATCCCGCGCTGAATTTCGCCAGCCCCGAGGCGCTCATCGCCTCGCTGGAAGAGGTCCCGCAGGCCCCGGGCCTGCACCGCGCGCGGGAGGCCGACGACCTGATGGCCCTGCGTACCCTCGCCCTGGATGCCGAAACCCGTGCCCGCGCCACCAGCGTGGAGTCGGTCCGTCTGCTGTGGGATGTCTGCCGCATTCCCGACTTCCGCGGGATCAGCCATGCCGAGCACGCCGCGCTGCTGACGCAGATTTTCGCCTATCTCCACCAGTCAGGACGCATTCCGGACGACTGGTTGGCCCGCCAGATCAAGCGGATAGACCGGATCGAGGGGGATATCGACACCCTGTCGAAACGGCTGGCGTTCATCCGCACTTGGACCTATGTCGCCCAGAGACGGGGCTGGGTCGGCGACGAAAGTCATTGGCGCGACGAGACCCGCGCTGTAGAAGATCGCCTGTCGGACGCCCTGCATGAACGTCTGACCCAGAGATTTGTGGACCGGCGCACCAGCGTATTGCTGCGGCGGCTCAAGCAGAAGGAGGCCCTCTTGGCCGAAGTCAGTGATACCGGGGATGTGACGGTCGAGGGCGAATTCGTCGGCCGTCTGGAGGGGTTCCGCTTCCGTCAGGATGCCAAGGCGAGCGGGGAGGAGGCGAAAACCATCGCCCGCGCCGCCCTGCAGGCGCTCACGCCGCATTTCCACCTGCGCGCCGACCGGTTCTACAATGCGCCGGATACCGAAATCGACTTCACCGAACAGGGTGGCCTGATGTGGGGCAGCGAGGCCGTCGGCAAGCTGATCGCGGGGTCCGAGCCGCTGAAGCCGCAGGTGCAGGTCTTTGTCGACGACGAGGCCGGGCCGGACGTCGCCCAGAAGGTGCAGCGCCGCCTGCAGCATTTCATCGACCGCAAGGTCGCGGCCCTGTTCGAACCCCTGCTGGCACTGGGCCGGGACGAGGCGCTGACCGGGCTCGCGCGCGGCTTTGCCTTCCGCTTGGTCGAGGGCCTCGGCATCCTCCCCCGCGCAGAGGTCGCCGATGAGGTCAAGCAGCTGGATCAGGAGGCCCGCGGCGTCCTGCGCAAGCATGGCATCCGCTTCGGTCAGTTCACCATCTTCATGCCGCTGCTGCTGAAACCCGCCCCGACACGCCTGCGCCTTGTGCTCTGGTCGCTGGCGAAGGGTCATCAGGAATTTCCCGAGGCCCCGCCGCCGGGGCTGGTCACCGTCCCGACCGACACCTCCGCGCCCGAGGGCTACGCCGCCATGGCAGGCTACCGCGTGGCCGGAGACCGTTCGATCCGTATCGACATGCTGGAACGTCTGGCGGACATGCTGCGCTCCGAAGACACGCGCGGCGGGTTCGAGGCGAAGGCGGACATGCTCTCGATCACCGGCATGACGCTGGACCAGTTCGCCGACCTGATGCAGGGCCTCGGCTATAAGGCGGAGAAGGGTGAACGCGCCAAGACCCGCCCCGCGACGACCACGCCCGACGGTCAGCAGGCCACGGCGGACGGAGAGGTCCCGCATGACACCGGCGCGGCCTCGGCCGAACCGCCGGCCCCGGCGGAACATGCGCCCCACGAGGCCGGCCCCGGCGACGACAGCGCGATCAGCGCCGCCCCCGCCGAACCCGCGATCGAGGGCGTGTCGCCGGACGGGACACCGGAGAAGCTGGAAAGCGACGAAACCACTGCCGGTCAGTCGACCGGGGAGGTACTGGCCGAAGCCGGTATTCCCGCCCCGGTCGAGGGCGGCACCGATCCCGCTCCCTCGGCCGATCCGGTGGAACCGGCCGAACCGGCCGAAACCGAAAGCTTCTACACCTTCACCTGGGGCGGCAACCGTCCGAACCGCCAGGGCGACCGGGGCCGTGGCAGGCCGCAGGGTCAGCGCGACGGCAAGCGCGCCGACGGTCCGCGCGATGGCAAAACCCGCGGCGACAAGCCCCGTGGCGACAAGCCGCACGGCAAGGGCAAGCCACGCCGCGACGAGGGGCCGAAGAACTTCGAATCCCGCCCGCCGCGCAAGGAAAAGGCCATCGACCCGGACAATCCGTTTGCGCAGGCGCTGCGCGGCCTGAAGACCGACTGAGGGGCGCGGGCCAGCGTGTCCGGCAGCGCGGAGAAGTTCCGGCTCGACAAGTGGATCTGGCAGGCCCGCTTCGTGAAGTCGCGCAGTCTCGCAGCCGCATTGGTCGAGGGCGGGCATGTCCGCGTCAACGGCCAGCGCGTCGCCAAGCCGGCGCAGGGGGTGCATCCGGGCGACGTGCTGACCTTCCCGCAGGGCGACCGGATCCGTGTCGTGCGCATCCTCTCGGCCGCCACCCGGCGCGGACCGGCGAGCGAGGCGCAGGCGCTCTACGACGATCTGGAACCGGCAGGCGCAGAAAAACCGCAGGAAAATGTCGCACCCATTGAACGGATCGAGGGAAATGCGCGCCCGACGAAGCGCGACCGCAGGAAACTCGATCTTGATCGCCGCCGGGCGCTTGAATGATCCCGGCCAGCGGGTTAGCTAGCCGACTGAAGACCGAACTCCGGGACCCGCCTGCATGACCTATATCGTCAACGACGCCTGCATCGCCTGCAAATACACCGACTGCGTGGAAGTCTGCCCCGTGGACTGCTTCTACGAGGGCGAGAACATGCTGGTGATCCACCCCGACGAATGCATCGACTGCGGCGTCTGCGAACCCGAATGCCCCGCCGATGCAATCCGCCCGGATACCGAGCCGGACATGGAGAAATGGGTTGAGTTCAACCGCAAGTACTCCGAACTCTGGCCGGTCATCATCACCCGCAAGGATCCACTCCCCGAGGCCGAGGAACGGGACGGCGAATCCGGCAAGCTCGAGAAGTATTTCTCGGAAAAACCGGGCACTGGCGGCTGACCTTACGTCAGGCCGTTCTCCGCCGAATCCCCGGGTCCGTGACAACATGGTCCTTCCGATTCGGGCTGATTCGTGGTATACCCTTATCCTACGTATGATGAAGACTGCCTGCCATGAAGCTGCGGCTGCCACCCGCTGCTTGACACTCTGACAGTTTGCACTGTGCCGGACGGGGCCTTGCCAGCCGCGCCCGGATACGTGTCGCCTGTCCCGTGGGGGCCTTGTGAGGATCAAATAATGACCAAGACGAAAAAAGCCGAATTCAGCCCGAATGATTACGTCGTGTACCCCGCACACGGCGTTGGCCAGATCGTGTCGATCGAAAGCCAGGAGATCGCCGGGATTTCTCTCGAGCTTTTCGTTATCTCCTTCGAGAAGGACAAGATGACCCTTCGCGTCCCGACCAACAAGGCGACCGAGGTGGGCATGCGCTCCCTCTCGACCCCCGATGTCGTGACCAAGGCGATGTCCACGCTCAAGGGCAAGGCCAAGGTGAAGCGCGCCATGTGGTCGCGCCGCGCCCAGGAATATGAACAGAAGATCAACTCCGGTGATCTGGTTGCCATTGCCGAGGTCGTGCGCGACCTGCACCGCAACGACGACCAGCGCGAACAGTCCTACTCCGAGCGTCAGCTTTACGAAGCCGCACTCGAGCGTCTGACCCGCGAAGTCGCCGCTGTCTCCGGCGCGGACGAGGTCGATGCCGCCCGCAAGGTGGACGAGGTTCTGGTGTCGCGCGCCGCGTAAGGCCGACGCCAACGGGAATCTAGGGCCGCTCCGGGAGACCGGGGCGGCTTTAACTTTGGACATCGCAAACCGTTGCGACCGAGGGCAGGGGCCGACCGTGGGGGGCCGCGTGCTCGGATTCTGGTCGCCGATTTATGTGATCGTAAAAGCCGTCAGATCAATCATCGCGCAGGCGGAAACGTAGCGGCCGCCCGGGGGGCGGTCGGTCGCTGCCCGGCGGCACTTTGTGCCTTGTTCCGGGCATGTCCATTGTCCGGCCTCGCCGATTGCGTGACACCGCCTCGCGTAGAATAGGCACTCCGCAACCTTCACCCGACCAGAACGAACAGCACGCCAATCTCCGCCAGCACCTGCACCGCGCCGAGGATGTCGCCCGTCTGCCCGCCAATCCGCGCCACTGCGATCCGCCCCATCCCGACCGCCACGACGCCACACGCCACCACCGCAGGCAAAACACCCCAACCCGCCACCAGCACCCCGATCAACACGGCAAGCCCTGCCGCCGCCGCCGCGACCGCGACCGAAGGCCGTCCGACCCCGCGTGACAACCCGTCCTGACGCGCGGGGCCGACCAGCGCCATGACGCCGGGCAGGACCCCGCGGGACAGCACCGCTGCCGCCACTAACGCCCCCCAGCTACCGTAGGCCAGCACCTGAACCATGACCGACCAGCGCGCCAACAGCGCCAGAACCAGCGCGACCACCCCGTAAGATCCGATCCGCGAATCCCGCATGATCTCCAGCCGGCGCTCCTTCGTGCGCCCGCCCCAGAGCCCGTCTGCCGTGTCCGCCAGCCCGTCCTCATGCAGCCCTCCGGTCAGCAGCACCTGCACTGCCAGCACCAGAACCGCAGCCGGGGCCGCAGAGAGCCCCGCCGTGACCACCAGCCATCCGGAAAGCGCCGCCAGGCCGCCGACCACCAGCCCGACAACCGGCCAGCTCCACGCCGCCGCCGCGCCGCGGGACACGTGGTCGGGCAGGGGCAGCCGGGTCAGAAGGGCGAAGCCGGTCAGCAGATCGTCAAGCGGGTGTGGCATGGGTTGCTCCTGTTGCGCCATGGGTTAGACACCATGACGAAGACCTGCACAACGAGGACAGACATGACCGAGGCCCCCGCAACGCTTGACGACTACCGCAGCCTCCTCAAGGCGCTGCCCGGACCCGACGCCGAAGCGCTTCTCGCGGCTGAGGAGCGCAATGCCCAGCTCACCAAGCCCCCCGCCGCACTTGGCCGGCTTGAGTCGCTGGCGCGCTGGTACGCGGGCTGGCGCGCGAACGGCCGGCCCGTTCTGCAGCAGCCGCAGGTGGTGATCTTTGCCGGAAACCATGGGGTCGCGGCGCGCGGGGTCTCTGCCTTTCCGCCCGAGGTCACGGTGCAGATGGTCGCAAACTTCCAGCACGGCGGCGCGGCGATCAACCAGCTCTCCGGCGCATTCGGCGCGAAGATGGATGTCCACGCGATCGACCTCGACACACCGACCGCCGATTTCACCGAACGCGCCGCCATGACGGAGGCCGAGGTGCTGACCGCGCTCTCCACCGGCTGGAACGCTGTCGACCCCGATACCGACCTGCTCGTGACCGGAGAGATGGGCATCGGCAACACCACCTCCGCCGCCGCCATCGCCCATGCCCTGTATGGCGGCACCGCACAGGACTGGGTCGGGCGCGGGACCGGGGTCGACGACGCGGGGCTGACGCTCAAGGCGCAGGTCGTCAGTGACGGTGTTGCCCTGCATAACAAGGTGCCCGGAGACGCGCTCGACACGCTGGCCCGGCTCGGGGGACGCGAGATCGCAGCCATGGCCGGGGCGATCCTGCGGGCGCGGACGCTGCGGATCCCCGTGATCCTCGACGGTTTCATCTGCTGCTCTGCCGCTGCCTGCCTGCACGCCATCAGCCGGGATGCGCTGGACCACTGTGTCGCGGGACATGTCAGTGCGGAATCCGCGCATCCCGCGCTGCTGGCAAAGCTGGGACAAAATCCGCTGCTCAACCTTGGCCTGCGCCTTGGCGAAGGGTCCGGCGCCGCCCTGGCCATCGGCGTGCTGAAAGGCGCCATCGCCTGCCACTCCGGCATGGCGACCTTTGCCGAGGCGGGGGTCAGCGGGGGCTGATCCCGCTAGGCCGCCTCGCTGTCCTTCCGGATCAGCGCCTGAAGCGCGGCCTCAAGGTCCTTGTCCAGTTCCTTCGACCGCGCCACGTAATCCGCGTTCTGGTCCGCCGAAACCGCCGGGTCCCACAACTCCGCCAGCTCGCGGATGCTGTGGCGGTCGTGGTGGTAGAAGGCATCCTCCATCCGCGAGGCTTCGAACTCCGAGAACCCGGCGTTCTCGAGTACATACCGCCCCGCGCGGAGCGATGAATCGAAGGTCTCGCGCACGATGTCATCCGCCCCGGCCTGGTAGAGTTCGTACACATGCCGCCGGTCATACGCCCGCGCCACGATGTGCAGGTCTGGGCGCTGCTTGCGTGCATAGGCGACCAGCTGGGTCACCATCGCCGGGTTGTCCATCGCCGCCACCAGAACGCGCGCCTTTTCAAGCCCCGCCGCACGCAGGATGTCCGGCCGAGTCGGATCTCCGAAGTATCCCTTGAACCCGAAGCGCCGCATCAGTTCGATCGTCCGCATGTCGTGGTCCAGAACTACCGTTCTGACGCCCGAGGACTGTACCAGCCGGTTCACGATCTGCCCGAACCGCCCGATCCCGGCGATGATGACCGGACCTTCGTCGTCGATCTCGTCCGCCTCCTGCGCCTCCGTCGCCGGATCGCCCATCTTCTTGGACATCCAGTCGTAGAACAGGAACAGCAGCGGCGTGATGAGCATCGTCAGCGCAATCACCAGCAGCAGCCGCTCACCCAGAACCGGGGGGATCACGTTCTGCGCGTTGGAAAAGGACAGCAGGACAAACCCGAACTCCCCCGCCTGGCTCAGCGACAGGGTGAACAGCATCAGCCGTCGCCGCCGCAACTTGAACGCACGCCCGATCAGGAACAGGATCACGCCCTTGACCAGGATCAGCCCGACCGCCATGCCCACGATGGTCACCGGCGCCTTCACCAGCACGGCAAAGTCGATGCCCGCGCCGACCGTGATGAAGAACAGCCCCAGAAGCAGACCCTTGAACGGCTCGATGTCGGATTCCAGCTCGTGCCGGAATTCGCTGTTCGCCAGAACCACCCCGGCGAGGAAAGTACCAAGCGCGGGGGACAGGCCGACGAGGTTCATCAGGAAGGCGATTCCGACGACGATGACCAGCGCCAGCGCCGTGTACATCTCGCGCAGCTTGGCGGCGTGGATGAAGCGGAACACCGGCGCCGTCAGGTAGACTCCTGTCAGGATCACCGCCGCCACCGCGCCAAGGGTGACCAGCGTGACGCCCCAGCCCGGCAGCCCCTCGACCAGAGAAAACCCGTGCTCCGCCTCCTCCGCGACGGCCCGGGTGATGGACCCGTCCGGGTTCGCCGTCAGCCCGAGCGAGGGCAGCGCCAGCAGCGGCAGCAGCGCCAGCATCGGGATCACCGCGATGTCCTGCGTCAGCAGCACCGAAAAGGCCGACCGTCCGCCCGGTGTCTGCATCAGCCCTTTCTCCGACAGGGTCTGCAGCACGATCGCGGTAGAGGACAGCGCGAGGATCATCCCCGCCGCCAGCGACACCGACCAGGCATAGCCAAGCGCCATGAACCCGAGCATGACCGCCAGCGTCGTCACCGCCACCTGCAGCCCGCCCAGCCCGAGCAGCCTGTGCCGCATGTCCCAGAGCGCCCGCGGCTCAAGCTCGAGCCCGATCAGGAACAGCATCATCACCACGCCGAATTCAGCGAAATGCTGCAGATCATGCGTCTCGTGCCCGACCAGGCCGAACACCGGCCCGATCAGGATCCCCGCCGCCAGGTATCCGAGCACGGAGCCGAGCCCGAGCCGCGCCGCAATCGGCACCGCGATCACCGCGGCGGCCAGGTAGATCGTGGCCTGGTAGAGGAAGCCTTCCATCAAAATTCCTTCACATCGGGCGCGTCGGCAGGGGGCTGTCCTGCTTGAACTGGTCCATGACGATCTGGCTCTGCACCCGCAGGATTGCCGGATGCGGCAGCAGAACGTCATGGATCAGCTTGTGCAGGGCAGAGAGGTCTTCGCAATAGACCCTGAGCAGATAATCCGCTTCGCCGGTCAGGGTCCACGCAGACGTGATCTCTCCGCGCGAGGCGACGAGCGCGGCGAAATCGCGCGACTGTTCGGGACCGTGCGTCGCCAGCTGCACCTGCACGAAGGCCTGTATGGCCAGGCCAAGCCGGCCGGGATCCAGCCGCGCGACATAGGCCGAGATATAACCCTCCGCCTCAAGCCGCTGCCTCCGCCGCCCGGCCTGGGAAGGCGAGAGGTTCAGCTTCTCTCCTAGGTCCTGCGCGGTCAGATGCGCATTGCGCTGCAACAGGGTCAGCAGTCGTAGATCGGTGGAATCAAGCATGTGCGTAATTCTCGCATGAAACGGCGGGATTACCGTAAAACAGCCGCACCCTTCCGGCAACAGCACCCGCAGAATGCGCAAACTTCCGGCAGGCATGCGCGTATCCTGCCCTCAAACCCGCCACCAGCAGGAGGCCACCATGGGACCTTTCCCGCACGACGCCCCGAAATCCGTCATCTCCCCCGAAAACCCGGCCGGCACAGACGGCTTCGAATTCGTCGAATTTGCCCACCCCGAACCCGAGCAACTGCGCACGCTCTTCGCGAAGATGGGATACGAACGCGTCGGCCGGCACCGGAGCAAGGATATCGAACTCTGGCAGCAGGGGGACATCACCTACATCGTGAACGCCGAACCGGGCTCCCATGCCGCAAAATTCATCGAAGAACACGGCCCCTGCGCCCCCTCCATGGGCTGGCGGGTGGTTGATGCGCAGCAGGCGTTCGAGCATGCCGTCGCAAAGGGCGCGACGCCCTATGAAGGCGATGGCAAGACGATGGACGTGCCCGCGATTGTCGGCATCGGCGGCTCGCTCATCTACTTCATCGAGGATTACTACGACACCTCGCCCTACAACGCGGAATTCCAGTGGCTCGCCCAGTCCAAGCCGCGCGGTGTCGGGTTCTACTACCTCGACCACCTCACTCACAACGTCCACAAGGGCAACATGGACACCTGGTTCCGCTTCTACGGCGACCTGTTCAATTTCCGCGAAATCCGCTTCTTCGACATCCAGGGCAAATTCACCGGCCTCTATTCCCGCGCCCTGACCTCGCCCTGCGGCCGCATCCGCATCCCGATCAACGAGGACCGGGGCGAGACCGGCCAGATCGTTGCCTATCTCAAGAAATACAACGGCGAGGGCATCCAGCACATCGCCGTCGGCGCGCGCGACATCTACTCTGCGACGGACCAGATCGCGGAGCGCGGCATTCAGTACATGCCGGGACCGCCGGATGCCTACTACACCATGTCCCATGACCGCGTGACCGGCCACGAAGAGCCGATCGACCGCATGAAGAAACACGGCATCCTGATCGACGGCGAAGGCGTGGTTGACGGGGGGGAGACGCGGATCCTGCTCCAGATCTTCTCGAAAACCGTGATCGGCCCGATCTTCTTCGAATTCATCCAACGCAAGGGCGACGACGGGTTCGGCGAGGGCAATTTCAAGGCGCTCTTCGAATCCATCGAGGCGGAGCAGATCGCAAACGGCGAAATTGCCGCCGAATAAGGCCACCTCCGCTTCATCTTGCCGGAAAATACTCCCGCCGGAGGCAGACCGCCCCCGGCGGTCTCACGTCGAAGGCATGCTCAGCCGCTTGGCATGTCGAGCGTCACGTTCCGCCCGTTCTTCTGATACCGCAGCGTGTCCTGACCAATCGCCAGCACCCGCCCGCCGTCGATGCGGTCTCCGACCTTGACCTTGCGATACCGGCCATTGGACAGCCGGACCAGGGCTCGCCGGTCGCTCTGCTGTCCGTAGACGCCGATCAGGTTGATCTGGCTGAGGTCGATGGCATTGCTCAGCGTCGCCTCTCGCGCGACAGAGGCGCGCGTCGGTGCCACCGGCGTGACCGAGGGCGGAGGTTCCTGCACCAAGGCCGCCGCTGCTGCCAGTTCCCCGATATTGCCGGGCCTCTGGCGTGGACGCAGGGCGACGAAGGTCGGCTCCAGTTCCGGCTCCGCTTCGATGACCTCGGCGGTGTCCGGGTCCACGGCACCGTTGCGAACGGCTGCGGCAAGACCGGCGGCGACGGAACTCCGCTGCGCCGCGATCTCCACGAAGGCGGTGACGTTCGCCCCCGGTTCAATCACGCCGCTGGCCAGCGACGCCCCGGTAGGCGTGCCCGTAGCGTCGCCCGCACCGACATCGGCAGGGGCGGCGTCTTCTGCTCCGGCTTCGGCGACGGCGGTTTCGGTCGTACCGGGGCGCACCCGCGGACGCACCGGATCGGGCAGGTCACCGGGCTGGAGCGAAGCATCCGACCCGGCGGCCCCGCTGTCCTGAGTCTCCGTCGCAGGCGCGGGGGGGGCGGCAGGTGCGCGCTCCGGCTCACCGGGGCGGGCGGGCTGCACGACCGGCGGCCGTCCGGCGAAGACCACGGTGCCCGACGGCGTTTCCGCCCCGTCCGGGGTCGCGATCACAAGGCCGCGGTCGTCCATGTCGAACCGTTGCCCGGGAACAGGCGGCCCCGGCGGCACGCCCGGTCGTGTGTCCGGCAGAAGGACGGCCAGTTCGACCTCCGGGTTGCGGCGCGGCGGGGTGTCCGGCGTTCCGGGTGCACGTTCCTCGGCCAGCGCGGCGGGTTGCGTGCCGTCCTCTGCCGGCTCGGTCGCGGCGGGCGGCACGGTTTCCTCCACTGCCTCGGGGCTGACTTCGGGCGCGGCTTCGGTGACGATGAGGGGAGAGACCGGTTCGGGTGTCTCCTCCGGTTCTGCCGGGGTCACCTCTTCCGGGACCGGGGTGTCCTCGGGAATCGGCTCCGCCGCGGCCTGCTCCTCCGGCGTCTCCTCGGCCGGGGCCAGCGGGGCAGGGGCGACAAGCGCCTGTTCTTCCCCCCCATTGTCTGGAACGGAATCGGGCGCGGTTTCTTCCGTATCGCTGCGCAGCAGGGCGGCCATGTTCGGCCCCGAGAACAGCATCGACCAGGCGGCGGTTCCTGCGAGGAACAGAGCGACCACAAGCGTCACCGCGACCCAGGGGCGCCCCTGCGCGGTCAGGGGCAGCACACCGCCCCGCGCGCCGAATACGGTCAGTCGCTCTTCCTCCGCCCGCCGTTCTTCTGCGCTCAGGGCGCCGGAGGTGCGTGGCCTGGCCGACAGCACCGGGGCGACCGGTTCGGCAATCGGGTCAGGTGCGACCGGGGCCAGCGCGGGTTTCGCCGGGGCTTTGGCCTTCCGTTTGCGCTTCGCCGGCTTTGGTGCGGGGGCGGGCTCTTCCGCCGGTTTGGCCGACTGCTCCGGCCGGGTGATGCCGACAGCCGTCTCGGGCAGGGTCAGCGGGGCAACCGTGTCCTTGCCCGCCGAACTGTCGGCCTTGTCGGATTCCTCATCGCCTGGCTCGGCCGGTGAACTCTCTGCCACCGCTGCGCGCGTCTTTCCGCCAGCGATCCGCCCGAAAAAACGCGACAGCAGCGACCGGGGCCTGTCTCCGGCGCCCTGCGGCTCCGCCTCGGTCTCCGGCGAACGCATGGTGTCGGACAGGGAGGCGGGGGCGGGGATCTCCTCATCCCGTGCGATCCGCGGGCTGGTGACTTTGGGATCGGGCAGGGGCTCCGGATCGGGAGCGGCCCCCTCGGCCTCCGCGTCCGGCCCTTTCGGGGGAGCTTTCGGCGCAGGGTCGCGGCGGGACCGTACGCTGGAAAAGGCGACCGGGGTGTCGTCTTTCTCGGACACCGTCGGCGAAGCCTCTTCGGCCGGTTCGTCTTCGGGCGGAGGGGTGATCCGGCCGGTGATGCGCATCGCGATGCGGTCGCGTTCGACCTGGGCGGAATCCGGTACGTCGTGGGCGGTGCCGAAGAACGGTTCCCCCCCGAAATCGCGGGGTTCGGGCAGGGCGACGAAGGACACCGGCTTGAATCCGTAGCCGCGGGCGAAATCATCCGCCTCCTGAAGGGTTTCCAGCGCTACGGCGGCGATCTGCAGGGTTTCGCCCGACACCGTGCTGTCGATGGCCAGTTCGTCGAGCGCGTAGGGCGTCGCCCCGTCCAGCGCGCCTTCGATTGCCTTCTGCCGCACCTTGGGGTCGGGCACACCGGCG
Organism: Primorskyibacter flagellatus; assembly: GCF_014638275.1. Taxonomy (GTDB): domain Bacteria; phylum Pseudomonadota; class Alphaproteobacteria; order Rhodobacterales; family Rhodobacteraceae; genus Pseudooceanicola; species Pseudooceanicola flagellatus_A. The sequence goes on along the minus strand of NZ_BMFJ01000001.1, from coordinate 1,369,878 downwards.
GGGATGGTCACAAAGCGGATCTGGTCGTTCGGAACCACGACCTTGAACGTCGCCCCCTCCGGCGCGAGCCGGTCGGCCGCGCGGCGCAGCGCGGACATCTCCTCCGCCAGCCTGGGGCTTTCCGGATTCGCCTCTCCGACAAAGGACCAGCCGGGCGCGGATCGCTGCAGAAGCGCAATCCCCTCCATCGACAAGATCAGTGCAAAATTCGGTCTCATGGGCCCGTTGGCAAAGGTCTGGCAGAGAATCCGGCGATCCTCTGTATTTCCGCAGGATGCTATAACACCGTTAACGTCAGGAAAAGGCGAACCGACCGTGCGGTCCGCCCCCGGCAATCACCCGCAGGCCTTCGTCAGCGCCTGATCCAGATCGGCGATCAGATCCGCCGGATCCTCGATCCCGATGGAGACACGCACCACCTCCGGCGCGGCCCCCGCGGCCTTCTGCTGTTCGGGGGAAAGCTGCCGGTGCGTGGTCGACGCCGAATGGATCACCAGCGACCGCGTGTCCCCGAGGTTGGCGACATGCGAGAAGATCTCCACCGAGTCGACGAATTTCACGCAGGCCTCGTAGCCCGCCTTCAACGCGAACGTGAACAGCCCGCCTGCGCCCCTCGGACAGATGCGCGCGATGCGGTCGTGGTAGGCGGAGCTTTCCAGCCCCGCATAGGTCACGTAGGCGACGCGCGGGTCCTTCTCCAGCCAGCTGGCGACCGTCACCGCGTTCTCAACATGGCGCGCCATGCGCAGCGAAAGCGTCTCGATCCCCATGAGCGTGTAATGCGCCGCCTGCGGGTTCATCGTCATGCCAAGGTCGCGCAGTCCGATGGCGATGCCGTGGAAGGTGAAGGCGAGGGGGCCGAAGGTCTCGTGGAACTTCAGCCCGTGATAGGCGGGCTCGGGTTGGGAAAGCGAGGGGAACTTGTCCGACGCCGACCAGTCGAATTTCCCGGAATCCACGATGCAGCCGCCGGTCACGGTGCCGTTGCCGGTAAGGTATTTGGTCGTGGAGTGCACGACCAGCGTTGCCCCGTGTTCGATCGGGCGGCAGAGGTAGGGCGTGGCCGAGGTGTTGTCGACGATCAGCGGCACCCCCGCCTTGTCCGAGATCGCCGAGATCGCATCGAGATCGGTGATGTAGCCGCCCGGGTTGGCGACAGATTCGCAGAACACCGCCCGGGTGTCATCGTCGATGGCCGCCGCCACCGCATCGAGGTCGTCGAAATCGACAAACTTCGCCGACCAGCCGAAACGTTTGATGGTCTGCGAAAACTGCGTGATCGTGCCGCCGTAAAGCCGTGTCGACGCGACCACATTCCGCCCCGGCGCCATGAGCGGGAACAGCGCCATGATCTGCGCCGCATGGCCCGAGGAACAGCAGACCGCGCCCTGACCGCCCTCGAGCGTCGCGATACGTTCCTGAAGGACGGCGACGGTCGGGTTGGTCAGGCGGGAATAGATGTAGCCGACCTCCTGCAGGTTGAAGAGCGCCGCCGCGTGATCCGCGTCCCGGAACACGTAGGCCGTGCTCTGGTAGATCGGTGTCTGCCGTGCGCCGGTCGCCGGATCGGGCCGCGCGCCCGCGTGGATTTGCAATGTGTCGAAACCGTAAGCCATGATTATCCTCCCTGTCGCGCCCCCTGCGGGCTTGCCTTTCGGAGTAAGGGATAGCAGCGTCCCGCTCAAGTTCCCTCCGAAAGGTCCCTGCATGATCCCGCCGTTTCACCTAGCCTATCACGTCACCGATCTGGACGAGGCGCGCGCCTTCTACGGCGGCATCCTCGGCGCGGAAGAAGGGCGAAGCACCGAGACCTGGGTGGATTTCGATTTCTTCGGGCACCAGTTGTCGCTGCACCTCGGCACACCGTTCGCCACCACGAATACCGGCAAGGTCGGCGATCACATGGTGCCGATGCCGCACCTCGGCATGGTGCTGGGCTATGACGACTGGCGCGCCATGGCAGACCGGCTGACCGGCGCCGGGGTCGACTTCGTCCTGCCCCCCTCCGTCCGGTTCGAGGGCCAGCCGGGCGAGCAATGGACCATGTTCTTCCGCGACCCCTCGGGCAACCCGATCGAGATCAAGGGGTTCCGCGATCTGGCCGGGGTCTTTGCCAAGGGATGAGCACAATCTGACCGGATGAGGGCAGGGGCGGTATTCTTACCCTGACCTCAGGGCGTTGGCCCGGCCAGGATTCCGGATGAACCCGGCGCGATACGTCCCTACGGTCAGAAAATCCCGCCGACAGGGTTGACGCAGGGTCATGTCCGGTCATGCTGAAGCTGGGTCTGTTGCGTGAATTTCCAGCGCCCGGACCCTGTATTATCAGCGTCCGAGGTTCCCATGAAGCAATTTGCAGCCGCCTTCCTGACCGTATTCGGTCTTGCCGCCCCCGCCGCCGCCCTGACCGTCACCGAGGGGCATATCGACTGGGACGACCTTGACCCGCCCACCTTCGTCGGTACGCTTGAGCTGGGTGAGAACAGGATTTCCGGTTTCGTCTCCGCCACCTGTTCCCTTTACCAGGACCACCCGCTGTTTGGCGAAGGGTGCTTCCAGCTTTCCGGCGACGACGGGGACTTCTTCTCCTTCAGGATGTCGCCGGGGCACGAACTCACCGCCGCCACGATGGAACTGCAGAACGTCGAAACCTACGCCTTCGGCGACACGGAGCCCGGCTTCTTGCCCGACCCGGGCGGTCTGGCGGACCTGTTTGCCACAGCCGACGGCACCTATGACATTCTGGGCGGAACACCTCTGCGCGGCAGTCTCAGCTACTATGTCCATCTGAGCGCCAGGGACCTGTTGCTTAACGAACTGACCGCGGCGTCCTACACGCTGACCCTGACGGTGTCCGAGATACCCGCACCTTCCGTTCCGCTCCCCGCCGGCATGCCGCTTCTGGCGGCGGCGATGGCGGTACTGGGGCTAAGGCGCAGGTCCCGCAGGATCTGATACCTGTCCGGAACGATCAGTCCGCCACCGAAACCGGCAGTAGGCGGCTGTCCAGCAGGGCGGCGGTGCGATGCGCACCGTACCGCTGCGCTGCCGGGTCTTGGGCAAACGACAGGAAGGACCGGACGGAGGCCTGCCGGACCAGCATGACGTGATCCCAGCCGTCACCTTCCGGTCCGATAAGCCAGCCCCCCGCGTCGCCCCGGAACAGCACCGCGCCACCGCTCTCCGTCAGCAGAGGCGCGATGCCGTCGACGTAAAGCTCATAGGCCTCCGCCCCGCTCACCGGCGTGTCGGGGGCCATGTCCGGATCGGCGTTGTAGTCGGCAACCGCATGAAAACGTAGCAGATTCAGCATGACGACGGGGCGGTCCATGCCCCGCGCGATCAGGGCGCGGGCGGAGGCTTCGGTTGGGGCGAGGTAGGTCATTCCGGGCTCCACAGGCTCAGGGCGTGGGCGCGCAGGTCTTCGGGCCAGCGGGCGGCATGAGCCCGGAAGGCCGCAGGGTCCCCGGCATACAGCGCGCGCATCGCCTCTTCGAACCCCGGCAGGTTTCCCGCCAGCGCCGAACAGAAGCGGTAGCACGCATCCCGGCGGCGCGGCGCGTCATCGCCCTTGCTCGCCGCTTCCACCAACCGCCGCAAGGTGGCCGAGGCCCCGCCGCGCTGCGTTGCGAGCCAGTCCCAGTGACGTGGCAGCAGCGTGACCTCCCGCGCGGTCACCCCAAGTCTGGGCCGACCGCGTCGGGGGGCCTCATCATAGCGCGCCGCAACGGCCTCCGCCCCGCCCGACAGGTCGAGGTCCGTCTCGCGCCCCGTCTCGTCGGAAAAGATCAGCACCTGCGGATCGGCCTGCGCCAGTAGGGCATGCGCAATTTCGGCCCGCGTGCCGCGCGCGACGATCCGGGGAAAGGAAGAGACAGCAAAGGCGGAGAATGTCTCGCTCATGTCACGCTATTTACACCCGGGTAAAAATATGTCAATCGGCCGAAAAACGGGGATACAACGATATGAGCATCGACAAACGCGCCGCACGTGAAGCCTGGAAGCAGCGGCAAGATGAATGGACGGTTTTTGCCGCCCGCACCGGGGGCCGCACCTGGGTCGGTGTCAGCGCGGACCTATCAGCGATGGAGAACCGGCTGGCCTTCACCCTGAAGACGGGAAGCTGCCGGGCAAAGGGAATGCAATCCGCCTGGGACGGAACACTTAGCCTTGAGGCTTTGGAAAAACTCGATCCCGACCTCGGCCCGCTGGCCCGCGCGGAGGCGATCAGGGAAAGGCGGACGCATTGGGCCGCCATACTCGACGCCGCAGAGATCACCGCATGAAGCAGATCAATTTACAGAACGAAAAATCTGTTTTCACCTGAGAAATTGTCAGCCGATGGATGTCGTGTTACGCAGGGTCACCATAGATAGTCAATTTCATTGAAAAACAGAGGTTAGAATGAAACGCATCGCACTCTTTGCAGCCGCCCTTCTGCTTGCGGCACCGGTTCACGCCGCGACTTTTTTCGTCGGTGATCTGAATGCCCCGGGCGGGGATTTTGCCAATGCGAATTCCCCCTCGATGTTCAACATCGGGACCGCAACCGCTGGCACCAGCGAGGCCTTCGGCAACCTGAACGGCGAGTGTGACAGCTTTGACTGTAACGGGGTCGGGCCCGACAGTCAGGACAGCTTCTTCATCACCATCGCCGACGGCTTCAAACTGACCGAGGTCTGGGGGCAGAACGAAGGATTTGGCCCGGCAGGGATGCAGATCCGCTACTCCATTTCCCTGTACCCTGTGAACTCCGCAAGCCTGTTCAATGCGCCTCAGTCGGTGAACACCTCGGGCACGCTCTGGACCGGTGAACTGGGGGCGGGCACCTATGCCTTCTCGGTCTACGGCGCCAGCACGCAGGAAGCCGGGACCTTCGGTCTGTACTGGAACGCGGTCTTCACGGTCGAGGCCGACACGCCGGCGGTTCCGCTGCCGGCGGGCCTGCCGCTGCTGGCGGCCGGGCTCGGCGCATTGGGTCTGGCGTCGCGTCGCCGCAAGGGCTGACGCCACCTAACGCGGAAAACGAAGGGCGGCCCCCAAGGCCGCCCTTTGTCGCGCCTCACCGCATCCAGAACCCTTCGCGTTTGATGCGGTTGCGGATGGCCTGTTCCCTACGCGGAAGATTGTTCCGGTCGAACAGCGCCCGCACTTTCTGACCGCGTCCCTGATAGATCATCCGCTTCATCGGGTCGTAGGTCTTCAGTACCTTCTTGATCTTCTGCGGCGCCGTCACGTCCTCCAGCACCTCCACCACGCGGTCGCTTTCCCGCGCATAAAGCAGGGGCAGCACGCGGTAGTGGCAGGTGACATCGCCGTCCAGCAGGCCGTCGGGCAGCACGTCACGGCCCCCGCCAAACGAATGGATCACCAGCGGCAGCGCCACCTGGTCCAGCCAGGGGTCCATCACCTGACAGGCCAGTTCGCGCGGCGGGTCGTCCCGGATCGCCAGCGCATAGTCCAGGAACCGCCGCCCGAATTCATGCGGGCAGCGATAGAAGAAATACCCGGCGTTGAAGTAGAGGTATCGCCGCCAGTACTCATCCGGCTGCGTGAGGTCCAGGGAACTGTCGTAGTCCAGCCCGAACCGGTCGTAGAGCGATTTCCAGATCGCCCCGTATCCCGGTCCGTAAAGCTCGATCTGCGGCCATGTCCCCTCCACCCGAAGCGACGCGCCGGGACGGTCGAAGTCGAAGGGAACGCGGGTCAGGCTTTCCAGAACGATCGTATCGGTATCGAAGAACACAAAGGGTTCGCCTTCCGGCAGGGCGAAAAGCGCCTCGATCTTGTTGCCATAGGGATAGGCCTGCCCGAAATGGTTAGCCTCGAAGCTGACGATCCGCGCGCCCATGTCCTCCAGAAGTTCACGCACCGCGCCCTGCATCGCGACGTTGCCGGGCCAGAGCGGACCCTGTGCCGGTTCCGCCACGAACAGGCGCGGCGTGGCGGGGCTGTTGGCGAAGAGCGAGGCGGCGAAGATCAGCGCCTCATACTGCAGCCGTCCGGACTGGCCGACGGTCGCGATATTGACCGCCTGGCCCGTGTCTTCTGCCTGCTGCACTCTGGATACCCTTGATGACATTCGGAAATTTTGCGCCCTTGGCCTGAGCGACCCTAGCAAACATACTGGCGAAATAAAGACGGCATTTTCCGCCGTCGCGCATGAACGGATTTTTGCCTATGACCTGTCTGTCCCGCCTTGCATTTGCCATCCTCCTCGCCGCGGCGCCGGCCATCGCCGAAAGCCCTGCCAGCCCGGCGGCGCCGGCCAGCCCTGCGTCCCCCGCCAGCCCGTCCGCTCCGGCCGAACCGCAGACCGTCACCGGACGCTTCACCACGGCGACGGAGGTCAAGCCGATCCTGACCGCGACGAAATCCTCCTGGATCGCAATCCGCGAATACGACGGGCAGGACCTGCTGTACGTCACGCAGATCTGGTCCTGGCGCTGCGGCCTCGTCGCCATGCGCGTCGCGGTGAACGGCGGCGCACCCGAACCCTGGGACCTGCCGCCCTGTCACGAAAACACCGCCCAGCCCAATGCGATCACCGACGACGACGGCCTGCCGTTCCGCAGCTATCCGCTCGGATCACTGCAGTCGGTGCTGGTCGAACTGTTCTACGACGACCGTACCACCGACAGCGCGACCTTCACCCGGCCGCAGGTGCTCATGCCCTGACGGCGGTCAGCTACAGTCCAGAACGATCTTTCCGAAATGCCGGTTCGCCTTCATCTCGTCCAGCGCCTCCTGCGCGCTGGACAGGGGCAGGACCCGGTCGATCGGCAGCCGCAGCTTGCCTTCCGCCAGCGCAGGGCCAAGATCCCGCTCCACGGCCGAGATGATCCCGCCGACCTCATCGTCGCTGCGGGTGCGGAACGTGACGCCGATATAGCGGATGCGGCGCAGCGCGTGCAGGTCAAAGTCGAACTCCGCCCGCGCCCCGGCCAGACGCCCGACGTTGACGATCCGCCCCGTGATCGCCGTGGCGCGCATCGTCTCGTTTGTACCGGGGCCAGAAAGCATGTCGACCACCAGGTCCACACCGCGCCCGCCCGTCGCGTCAAGCACCTGCGCCGACCAGTCGGGGGCAGAGGTGTCGACCGTCCCCGTCGCCCCGAACTCCGCCAGCCGTCCGCGCTTTTCCTGTGTCGTGGAGGATCCGAGCACCACCGAAGCGCTGAGCAGCCGCGCGATCTGAAGCCCCATGAGCCCCACGCCGGAACTTGCCCCGAGGATCAGCACCGACTCGCCCGCCTTGAGCCCGCCGTTCAGCCGCAGCGCGTCATGCATGGTCCTGAGCGCAATCGTCAGCGTCGCTGCCTCCTGCCAGCCCATGCCGGAGGAGGGCAGGGCCATCGCCCGCCGCTCGTCCACCTTGCCGTATTGCGCATAGCCTCCCAGCCCGCCGCACATGACCCGGTCGCCGACCCTGAACCGCGTGACCTCCGCTCCGGTTGCCACCACCTCTCCGGCCCATTCCAGCCCGATCAGCGACCCGGCACCGCCCGCCGCCCCGTGCGCATGTCCCGCCGCCATGCCCAGATCGGCACGGTTCAGCGAGGCCGCATGGTTTCGCGTCAAAATCTCGCGTGGACCGGGCACAGGGCGCGCCACCTCGCGGATCTGGACACCCCTGCCTTCCTGCACGGCAGCCATCATCGTTTCGCTCATCGAATGTCCTCCCTTTGCGTCAGGATGCGCGCAGGGGCGGGGGGAGGCAATGGGGAAGGGAATGGAGAATGGTGGGCGACCCTGGAATCGAACCAGGCATGGGTCTCCCCGGCGGAGTTACAGTCCGCTGCCGCACCTTGCAGCTCGTCGCCCGACCGGGCGCCGGGAAGCCCGGCGCGGATCGTGAGGGGGTCATTACTAAGCCCCCCCGGAGGCGTCAACAGGAAATCCGCGCGCGCTCTCGCTTCCGGCGGGCGGGGGTGGTAGGGCAGGCGGCATCACCGCGCCGGAGAGTGTCATGAAGAAACCCAAGTGGGTCGTGGACAAGGAGCGCAGCCGCAAGGCCGCGGCCGAGGAGACCGTCTGGCTTTTCGGGCTTCATGCGGTGCGCGATGCGCTGATGAACCCGGCGCGCGACCGCCTGCGCCTGATCGTGACGAAGAACGCCGCCGACAAGCTGTCCGACGCGATTGCGGAGGCCGGGATCGAACCGGAACTGGCCGACCCGCGCAAGTTTCCCGCCCCGCTCGACCCGCAGTCGGTGCACCAGGGCGCGGCGCTCGAGGTGAAGCCGCTGGACTGGGGCGCGGTGGCGGACCGCTGCCTTGGCGACGGGGTGCGTCCGCCGCGGGTGGTGCTTCTGGACCGTGTGACCGATCCGCACAACGTCGGCGCGATCCTGCGCTCGGCCGAGGTGTTCGGCGCCGTGGCCGTCATCGGCATGCGCCATCACGCGGCACCCGAAACCGGGGCACTGGCCAAGACGGCTTCGGGTGCGCTGGAGCGGCAGCCCTATCTTCGGGTCAGGAACCTTGCCGACACGATGGAGGAGCTTCGCGCCATGGGCTACATCCTCCTCGGCCTGGACGGAGAGGCGGAGGTCACGCTGGAGCAGGCCGTCGAGGGCCGGCTGGACCGTCCGGTTGCCCTGGTGCTGGGCGCCGAGGGGCCGGGCCTGCGCGACAAGACCAAGGAGACCTGCGACCAGCTTGTCCGCATCGATTTTGCCGGGTCCTTCGGGTCGCTGAACGTCTCCAACGCCGCGGCCGTCGCGCTCTACGCGGTACGCCCGCGATAGCATGCCTGCGGGAGGCGCAAATTTCCTGTGGATGGATTTGCGGCTTTAACCGATCGTTCACATTCGTATTACAACCTCTTCCTACGCTGAGCGTGGCTTCCTATCTGGAGTCCTGAGGTACGAGACCGGAACTCTCGTATTTCCTTTCACTGTCCCTCGTTCCGTACTGCGCCCGGGCCCCCGCCCGGGCGTTTTTTCGTCGCTGGACCGCCCGTGATTCCTGTTGCGGATCCGGGCCTTTGTCATAGTCTTGCGCCATGGAAGAAACCTACTCCGACAGCCATCTCAGGGATATCCTGACACGCACCAGCGTCATCGCCGTTGTCGGCGTGTCGATGAATCCCGTGCGTCCAAGTTACTACGTCGCCCGTTACCTTTCCCTGAAGGGGTTCACCGTTATTCCGGTCAATCCGGGTCACGCGGGGGAAAAACTCTTCGGACAGACCGTCCGCGCGGCCCTGTCCGACATCATGGAACCGGTGGACATGGTCGATATCTTCCGCCGATCGGATGCCGTTCCACCGATCGTGGACGAAGCGCTCGAGGCCTTCCCGGATCTGCGCACCATCTGGATGCAGATCGGCGTGATGCACGAGGAGGCGGCAAGGGTCGCCCGGGCGCGGGGCGTGGACGTGGTGATGAACCGCTGCCCGAAGATCGAATACCAGCGACTGTTCGGTGAACTGCGCATGGGTGGTTTCAACACCGGGGTGATTTCGTCAAAGCTCTGACGTCGCGCCTAGGGGTGCTGCCCCGCCGCCCTGCGGGCGGCTCCCCGGGATTTTGCCGGCAAGATGAAGCTCAGTCGGCGCCGCGTGCGGCCTTTTCGGCGATGCCCGACGTACCCTCGCGCCGCTCCAGTTCCGCCAGCACGTCTGACAGGGGCACATCCCGCGCGGCCAGCATGACGAGCAGGTGATAGAGCACGTCGGCGGCCTCGGAGGTCAGGGCGGCGCGGTCGCCCTTCACGGCCTCAATGATTGCCTCGACGGCTTCCTCGCCGAATTTCTCGGCGCATTTCTCGGGCCCCTTGGCCAGCAGCTTGGCGGTCCAGGAGCTTTCGGGATCGGCGGACTTCCGGGCCTCGACGGTGGCGGCGAGTTGTTCCAGAATATTCATTCCAGCCTCATCGGGATGCCGGCGGCGGCCATGTGGTCCTTGGCCTCGCGGATGGTGAATTCGCCGAAGTGGAAGATCGACGCGGCCAGCACGGCCGAGGCGCCGCCCTCTGTCACGCCCTCGACCAGATGATCCAGCGTGCCGACGCCGCCGGAGGCGATGACCGGAACCTCCACCGCGTCCGAAATCGCGCGGGTCAGCGGCAGGTTGAACCCCGACCGCGTCCCGTCACGATCCATGGAGGTCAGCAGGATCTCCCCTGCGCCCTTCGCAGCCACCGTGCGCGCGAACTCCACCGCGTCGATGCCCGTGGGTTTGCGGCCCCCATGGGTAAAGATCTCCCACTTGCCGGGGCTGACGGTCTTGGCGTCGATGGCGCAGACGATGCACTGGGATCCGAAGTGGTCGGCGGCCTCGGCAATGACATCCGGGTTGGCCACGGCGGCCGAGTTGAACGACACCTTGTCCGCCCCGGCAAGCAGCAGGTCCCGCACGTCCTTCGTGGTCCGCACGCCGCCGCCCACGGTCAGCGGGATGTAGCACTGTTCCGCCGTCCGCGTGACGACATCGAACATGGTACCGCGGTTTTCATGCGTGGCGTGGATGTCGAGAAAGCAGAGCTCGTCCGCCCCCGCCGCATCATAGGCCCGCGCGGCATCCACCGGGTCGCCCGCGTCGCGCAGGTCGACGAAGTTCACGCCCTTGACCACGCGGCCGTCGGCGACATCGAGACAGGGAATGATGCGGGTCTTGAGCATGTGGGTCTCATAAGCCGGGCAGGACGGTCGCGCAATCGGCAACAGCCGTCGCGCTCAGGCTCCGCGCCTGCGGGCCAGCGCTTCGAGCACGGCGGCAATCACCAGCAGGACGGGGCCGGCGATCAGCAGAGCCGCGACCGACAGCAGCAGCAGCGGGGCGAGCGGGCGGAACACGACTTCGGTTCCGCCGAGGCACTGGGTGAGCCCCTTCAGCAGGTCGCCGCCGCACAAATTGTCGATGATGACCGTCAGCGCCATCGTCACGGCGAAGTAGAGCCCGCCGACACGCAGGATCCAGTAGGCGGGGCGGCTGACGGCCCGGCCGGACAGGAGAAGGGCGCCGAACGGCAGCAGGATCATCAGGATGGCGATGACTTCACTGGGCATTGCGTGTCTCCGTGCCTGTCGTTCTGGTCTGCGTTCCGGTTCAGCCCTTAAGCGCCGCCAGCGCCGCGCCAAGGTCCAGCGCCCCGTCATAGAGCGCCCGGCCCGAAATCGCCCCGTTCAGCGCCACGCCGCAGTCCCTGAGCGCGATCAGGTCGTCCAGCGAGGACACGCCGCCCGAGGCGATCACCGGGATCGTCACCGCGCGGGCGAGCGCGGCTGTGGCCGCCACGTTCGGGCCCTGCATCGCGCCGTCGCGGTTGATGTCGGTGTAGATGATCGCGGCGACCCCTGCGTCCTCGAAGCTGCGGGCGAGGTCGGTCACCATCACGTCGGTTTCGGTCGCCCAGCCCTTGGTGGCGACCCGTCCCTCGCGCGCATCGATGCCGACGGCGACCTGTCCGGGGAAAGCCCTTGCCGCCTCCCGCACCAGCGCCGGGTTCTCTACCGCCACGGTGCCCAGGATCACCCGCGCCAACCCCTTCTCCAGCCACATGGCAATGGTTGCCATGTCGCGGATCCCCCCGCCAAGCTGGGCGGGGACCTTCGTGCGCGCGAGGATCGACTCGACCGGCGCGGCGTTGACGGGTTCGCCCGCGAAGGCCCCGTTCAGATCGACCAGGTGCAGCCATTCGCAGCCCGCCGCCACGAACTCCATCGCCTGCGCGGCGGGGTCGTCGTTGAACACGGTCGCCTTGTCCATGTCACCCTTGAACAGGCGCACGGCCTTGCCGTCCTTGAGGTCGATGGCGGGGTAGAGGATCATGGCTTCCCTTTCCTGGATCGGGCGCGGTCTTGCATGACGCAACGGGAATTGCAACGCACCCTTGCGGGGCGGTGGAACTGGCGTAGCATCCGGATCAGGAAGAGGAGGAGAGAGAATGAACAAGCTCATTCTGACGATGGCTGCATTGGTTTTGAGCGCCGGGACGGCCGTGGCCGATCCGGTGGAGGGGGTCTGGCAGACGCAGGTGGACGACGGGGCCTATGCCCATGTCACCTTCAAACCCTGCGGGGCGAACCTCTGCGGGACGATCACGCGGACTTTCCGCGACAACAGCGAATACAAGAGCCCCAACATCGGCAAGCCGATCGTCTGGGACATGGCACCGGGAGGGGGCGGATCCTATTCCGGCGGCAAGATCTGGCAGCCCTCCAGCGGCAAGGTCTACAAGTCCAAGATGGCGCTGTCCGGAAACGCGCTGAGCGTCTCGGGCTGCGTCGGGCCGATCTGCAAGAAACAGACCTGGCAGCGGGTCAAGTAACGCCGGCCCCGCGCCGCCGTCATCCTCGGACCTGGTCCGAGGACCTCAAGCCACAGAGATCCTCGGGTCCAGCCCGAGGATGACGTCTGTGAGGCCGGGGATGGGGCCGCTCACGGCGCCCATGTCAGAAAGTTCGCGATCAGCCGCAGCCCCGTCGCCTGGCTCTTTTCCGGGTGAAACTGCATGCCGACCATCGTGTCGCGTCCGACAATCGCCGTGACCGGCCCGCCGTAGTCCACATGGGCAAGCAGCTGGTCCGGCGCGGAAACCGCCATGTGATAGGAATGCACGAAATAGGCGTGCTGCCCCGTCTCGATCCCGTCAAGCACCGGATGCGAGCGGTCCACCACGAGATCGTTCCAGCCCATATGCGGCACCTTGAGGCCCGCCGCCTCGATCCGCGACACCTCACCGTCGATCCAGCCGAGCCCTTCGGTGTCCTCGTACTCATGCCCGATCCGCGCCATAAGCTGCATGCCGACGCAGATGCCGAGGAAAGGACGCGCCTTCTCCTCCACCATCTCGCGCAGGGCGTCGAACAGGTTTTCGCGCCCCTTCAACGCTCTGGCGCAGGCCGGGAAGGCTCCGTCACCCGGCAGCACGATCCGGTCGGCGCGCCGCACGTCCTCGGCCCGGTCAGACACCAGCACCTCACCGCCGCCGACCTCCCGCGCCATGCGCTGAAAGGCCTTTTCGGCGGAATGCAGGTTGCCGCTTTCATAGTCGATCAGCACGGTCAGCATGGCACAAATCCGGGTCGGTGAAGCCCCGTCCGACTGCCCGCTATCCCCGCGAAGGTCAAGAGGCCGGACGTTCCAGCGCCTTGCCAAGCCGGGGCAGGCGGGCCTTCTTCATAAGCGCCCGCATGGTCCAGTCGCCATCCGACAGACGCCGCGCCTCGGCCAGCACCGTCTCCGCCGCCGCACGCATCGCATCCGGTCGCGCTTCGAAGAAGCCAAGCAGCAGGGTGTCCGGATCGGCTCGCGTCAGCCCCTCTTCGGCGAGGATGTGGCGCGGGAAGTCCTTGGCGTTCATGGTCACGATCCCGTCCGCATGGCCAAGGACCCCGGCGGCCAGAACATGCACATCCGCCGGATCGGGCAGCCAGAACCGGGCGGTCTGCGCCTCTGCCACCGCGACCCTGGCGCGGGGCCAGCGCGCCGACAGCATGGCGATCTCGCCGCGCGCCTGCGCCTCGTGCAGCGGTTCGTTGCGGGCGGCCGCGCGCGCCCATTCCTCGAGAATCCGCTCGGACCAGAGCGGCTGGTAGAACCCTGCGGCGGCCGCACCAAGCAGGACCTCCCGCATCACGGTCGGGTAAAGCACGCAGGCGTCCAGCACCAGCTTCACAGGCGGAACACCAGCGCCTTGAGATAGCCGGTCTCGGCAAGTTGCGGATGCACCGGATGGTCCGGCCCGGCGAAACCGGTGTGGATCAGTTGCGCGGAACGACCGGTCTGGTACAGCCCGCGCCCGATCCCGCGGATGCAGGCGGTGCGGAATTTCTCCAGATCCGCCGCATGGGAACAGGAGCAGAGCGTCAGCGTGCCGCCCGGTTCCACCAGAGGTGCGGCAAGTCGGGCGATCCGCTCATAGGCCCGCAGACCGGCGTCGAGCGCCGGCTTGGATGGGGCAAAGGCGGGCGGGTCGCAGATGACGGCGCCGAAGGTCTCGCCCTCGGCTCCGAGCGTGGTCAGCACATCAAAGGCATCGCCCTTGCGGGTGGAGAACCGATCCGCCACGCCCGACCGCGTGGCGCCCTCCGACGCGAGGTCCAGCGCCGGCTGCGATCCGTCCACGGCCAGCGCCGACTCCGCTCCGGCTGCGAGCGCGGCCAGGGCAAAGCCTCCGACGTGAGAAAAGACGTCCAGCACCCGCCGTCCCCCGGCGAGCGCGGCGGTGAAGGCGTGGTTCGGACGCTGGTCGAAGAACAGACCCGTCTTCTGTCCCCCGGTCAGATCCGCCATGTAGACCGCCCCATTCATCGGCACCGGGACAGGCGCATCCGGCGCGGAACCGGCCAGTACCAGATCAACGTCGTCCAGCCCCTCCAGCCCGCGTGCGCGTCCTCCGGCACTTTTCAGAACGTTCGTTGCGCCCGTGACGCGGCGCAGGGCGGCGACGAGCAGGTCCAGATGCACCTCCGCCCAGGCCGCATTGGGCTGCACGACACAGGTGTCGCCGAACCGGTCGATGACGACACCGGGAAATCCGTCGGCCTCCGCATGGACCAGCCGATAGAACGGGTCCGGATACAGCCGCTCGCGCAGGTCCAGCGCGCGGGTCAGGCGGGCGGCGAACCAGTCCTCCGTCAGCTCCGTCAACCCGGCCACGTCCAGCACCCGGCCCGCGATGCGCGATCCGGGATTGGCGGCAACCAGCGCGATCGGCGTGTGATCGGCGTCGGCCAGAACGGCCAGCGAGCCCGGCGCGATCGCCTTGCTGCGGCGGTCCAGCACCAGTTCGTTGTCGTAGACCCAAGGGTAGCCGTGGCGCAGGCGGCGCGGGTCCATCTTGGGCTTGAGGCGGAGAGTCGGCAGATCGATCATGGCCCCGTCTACCCCGTTCCCGCGCCCCCCGGAAGAGGTGGCCTTGCACTGCCCCGGGGGCAGGACTAGCTTCGGGATATGCCAGAGCCTCGCAGGGACCTTCACAAGGACGGATCGGTCAAGGCCGTGGGCCAGACCGAAGACGGCGAACTGACGGGATACTGGGAATGGTTCCGCAGGGACGGCAGCAAGATGCGCTCGGGCCACTTCGACAGGGGCGAGCCCGTGGGCGAATGGATCACGTATGACCGCACTGGAACACCGCACAAGATCACGCAGCGGGGCCCCAAGTAAGCGTTTTCCGCGGATTGTTACCGCTAACGCGGGCTGATAGACTGACGTCACGCCACAGGAGAAAGCCATGCCGCTGAACCCCGCAATCGCCGCCGTGACCGACCGGATCGTCGCACGCTCCGCCGAGACCCGCGGCCGCTATCTCGACCGGATGAACCGCGCGGCCGAGGCCGGACCGGTGCGCGCCCATCTGACCTGCGGTAACCAGGCCCATGCCTATGCCGGCGTGCCGCAGGATCAGGAGGCGCTGTCGAAAGGGACGGCGGCGAACCTCGGGATCGTGACGGCCTACAACGACATGCTCTCCGCGCATCAGCCGTTCGAGACCTATCCGACCCTGATCCGCGACACCGCCCGCGCGCGCGGCGCGACGGCGCAGGTGGCGGGCGGCGTTCCGGCCATGTGCGACGGGGTCACGCAGGGCCAGCCGGGGATGGAGCTGTCGCTTTTTTCCCGCGATGTCATAGCGATGGCGGCCGGAGTTGCGCTCTCCCACAACTGTTTTGATGCAGCGCTTTACCTCGGTGTATGTGACAAGATCGTCCCCGGCCTCGTCATCGCTGCCGCCACCTTCGGTCATATCCCGGCGGTCTTCCTGCCTGCCGGTCCCATGCCGTCTGGCCTGCCAAACGACGAGAAGGCCAAGGTGCGCCAGCAATTCGCCACCGGAGAGATCGGACGCGACAAGCTGATGGAGGCCGAGATGGCCTCCTATCATTCGCCCGGCACCTGCACATTCTACGGCACCGCCAATTCCAATCAGATGCTGATGGAATTCATGGGCCTGCATCTGCCAGGCGCCTCCTTCGTGAACCCCGGCACCCCCCTGCGCGACGCGCTGACCGTGGCGGGCGTCGAACGGGCAATGGAGATCACCGCTCTTGGCAACGACTACCGCCCCGCCGGGAAAGTGCTGGACGAAAAGGCCTTTGTGAACGGCATCGTCGGGCTGATGGCGACGGGCGGGTCGACGAACCTCGTCCTGCACATGCCCGCCATGGCGCGGGCGGCGGGCGTGTTGCTTGAACTTGAGGATTTCGACGACATCTCAGCCGCCACCCCCCTGATGGCAAAGGTTTATCCGAACGGCCTGGCCGATGTGAACCACTTCCACGCCGCAGGCGGCCTGGGTTATCTGATCGGTGAACTGCTCTCCGAAGGCTTGTTGCACGACGACACACTCACCATTCAGGGCAACGGACTTACGGCGTATGCCCGTGAACCGAAGCTGGTCGACGGACGGCTGGTGTATGGCGAGGGCGCGCGGAAATCCGAAAACGACCGCATCGTGCGCCCGGCCTCCGACCCGTTCCAGGCGACGGGCGGGCTGAAACGTCTGTCGGGCAACCTCGGCTCGGGCATCATGAAGGTGTCCGCCGTCGCGCCGGAACGCCATGTGATCGAAGCGCCCGCACGGGTGTTCGAGGATCAGGAGGCGGTGAAGGCGGCGTTCAAGGCGGGTGAATTCACCTCCGACACCGTGGTAATCGTCCGGTTCCAGGGGCCCAAGGCCAATGGCATGCCCGAACTGCATTCCCTGACACCGACGCTCTCCGTCCTCCAGGACCGTGGCCTCAAGGTCGCGCTGTTGACCGACGGGCGCATGTCCGGCGCGTCTGGCAAGGTTCCGGCGGCGATCCATGTCGCGCCCGAGGCAGCAGAGGGCGGACCGCTCTCCCGCCTGCGCGACGGCGACCTGATCCGCGTCGATGCGGTGGCGGGCGTGATCGAGGTGCTGACCGAAGGCGCCCTCGACCGCGCGCCCGTCACCCCGGACCTGAGTGCGAACAGCCACGGCATCGGCCGTGAACTCTTCGAGATTTTCCGCCAGAACGCCGGACCCGCCACGTCGGGCGCCGCCAACGTCGTCTGAGAGGCCCACATGAGCATCACCCCGGAAGCCGCGAGTATCGCAAGCGAAAAACTCTGCCGCACCGCCCCGGTCATCCCGGTTCTGGTGGTGGAGGAGGTCGCCCACGCCCGCCCTCTGGCCACCGCGCTGGTTGCCGGTGGTCTGCCCGTGCTCGAGGTCACGCTGCGCACCCCCGCCGCGCTCGACGTGATCCGGGAGATGGCGTTGGTCGCGGGCGGCATCGTCGGCGCGGGCACGCTGCTCACCCCCAAGGACATCGAGGCGGCGCTTGAGGCCGGGGCGACCTTCGGCGTCTCCCCCGGCGCGACCGACCGCCTGCTCGACGCGGCGGAGGAGATGGGCCTGCCCATGCTCCCCGGCGCGGCCACGGCGTCCGAGGCGATGCGCCTGCTGGAACGCGGCTACCGGGTGCAGAAATTCTTCCCGGCGGAATCGGCGGGCGGGGCGAAGGCACTGAAATCGCTTGCCTCTCCGATCCCGCAGATCCTCTTCTGCCCGACCGGCGGGGTGACACCCGGCAATGCCACGGACTATCTGGCGCTGCCCAACACCGCCTGTGTCGGCGGGTCCTGGGTGGCCCCGAAGGACAAGGTCGTCGCCGGTGACTGGGCGGGGATCGAAGCGTTGGCGCGGGAGGCGGCGGCGCTGGTGTGAGCCTGGGGAACGCCGCCCCCAATACCCGCCGAGAGAGCCGTCATCCTCGGACTTGATCCGAGGATCTCCCAGCCACCTCGCGCGCGTCCCGACCACACGACCGATAGATCAGGTCCGGGGATCACCACCCCCCCGATGCACGGAAGCCGCGCATCCGAAACGATTTTCCCGCTCCGGCCTGCTTTCCCTTTCCCCACACCGCGCGCCCCCCTATACACCCCGCCAACACCGCCGGGAGCCCGACATGCGCAGCGCCACGATCAAACGCAAGACCGCCGAGACCGAGATCACCGTCAGCCTGAGCCTCGACGGCACGGGCCTCTACGACATGAAGACCGGTATCGGCTTCTTCGACCATATGCTCGACCAGCTGGCCCGGCACTCGCTGATCGACATGGATATACACTGTAAGGGCGACTTGCACATCGACGACCACCACACGGTCGAGGACTGCGGCATCGCGCTCGGTCAGGCCATCGCGAAGGCACTTGGCGACAAGAAGGGCATCCGGCGCTACGGCTCTTGCCTGCTGCCGATGGATGACGCACTGGTCCGCACGGCGCTCGACCTGTCGGGGCGGCCGTTCCTGATCTGGAACCTTGACCTGCCGTCGCCCAAGATAGGCACTTTCGACACCGAACTGGTACGCGAATTCTTCCAGGCGCTGTCGACCCATGCCGGGATCACCCTGCATGTCGACCTTCTGCACGGGCTGAACTCCCACCATATCGCCGAGGCCGCGTTCAAATCCGTCGCCCGCGCCCTGCGCGAGGCGGTGGAGACCGATCCGCGGAAGGCCGATGCCGTGCCCTCGACCAAGGGCACGCTCTAGGGGTCAGGCAGCCTCCGCGCCAAGCTCTCGCAGCACCTTCGCGGCGATGCCGACGCTTTTCAGCCGGGTCGCGTGGTCCCATATCTGCGCGTTCACGATGACCTCGTCCGGCTGGTACCGCTCAAGCAGGTCGGCCAGCTGGCGTTTCACCATCTCCTCCGACCCGATGGCGCTGACGGTGAAGCGCGTCTGCGCGGCGGCGATCCAGCTCGGATCCAGATGGTCCTCAAGCCGCTCCACCGGTTTCGGCAACGGTCCCGGCATGCCCGAACGCAGCTTGGCGAAGCCGAGCACGGCAGAGGACTGGGCGAACAGCGCTTCCTCTTCCGTCTCTGCCGCGAAGACGTTCATCGCCACCATGAAATGCGGTTTCGCAAGGTAGACCGACGGGCGGAACGTCCGGCGATAGACCTCTCCGGCCTCCTCAAGCATCTCCGGCGCGAAATGCGAGGCGAAGGCGTAGGGAAGCCCCAAATGCGCCGCCAGCTGCGCCCCGTAGAGAGAGGAGCCGAGGATCCAGATCGGCACCCCCGTGTCGACGCCGGGCACCGCCCGCACCCGCACCTCAGGATCGGCGGGGCCGAGAAAGCCAAGCAGCTCCACCACGTCCTGCGGAAAGGTGTCCTGCATCGACATGTGCCGCCGCAGCGCCCGCGCGGTTTCCATGTCCGTGCCCGGAGCACGCCCCAGCCCAAGGTCGATGCGGTCGCCGTAGATCTCTGCCAGCGTGCCGAACTGTTCCGCGATCACCAGCGGCGCATGGTTCGGCAGCATGACCCCCCCGGACCCGACCCGGATGCACGAGGTCGCCCCGGCGATATGCCCGATCAGAACGGAGGTGGCCGAGGACGCGATCCCCGGCATGTTGTGATGTTCGGCCAGCCAGTGCCGGTTGTAGCCCTGCGTCTCCGCGAACTGCGCCAGAGAGACGGAGTTGGCGATGGCGTCGCGGGCGCTGTGCCCCTCGGGGATGGGGGCGAGGTCGAGGAGGGAGTATTTCATGAAGGTCTCCGCGCTCAGGCCGTTCCCCATCCGTCCGACAGGCGGCGAATGGCGGCGATGCGCTCTTCGGGTTTCGGATGGCTCAGCAGCCAGGCGGGGGCGGCGCCGTGGTTGCTCTGCGTCAGGCGGGCCAGCTTTTCGAACAGGCTGATCTGCGGCGCGACACCGATGCCCGACTTGGTCAGCAGGGCGGCGGCATAGGCGTCCGCTTCGTATTCGTCCGACCGGGACAGCCGCGCCGCCAGAAGGGAGGTCAGCATGCCCGCGATCCACCCGCCGATCCCAGGCAGGATGCGGGACAGCACCATGCCAAGCGCGGTGCGCATCGCGTTCTGGCCGGAAAAGTCGATCAGCCGCCGCCGCGTGTGGTTCAGCGCGACATGGCCCAGCTCATGCGCGATGACGGAGGCCAGTTCTTCGGCCGTCACCTCGCTGCCGTGGTATTTGTCGAGAAACCCGCGCGTCAGGAAAATCCGGCCATCCGGCACCGCCATTCCGTTGACCGGCGCGATCTCGTGCACGTGCACCCGGATGCGGGGCAGGTCAAGCGCCTGCGCCATGCGGGCGGTCAGGGACGCGATCTTCGCATCCGCCAGTTCGGTGGAGGACCGGTCGAGCTCCTTCTTCATCCGCCAGGCAGAGAAGTGCCACATGAGGATGCCATAGAGGATGGCCAGAAGGATCGGGGTAAACCGGAGCATGTCCCCGATATGGGGCAGGGCGCGGGCCGCGGCAAGCCGCCCGCGCCCCGATCGGCGTTACGCCAGCTTTGCGTCCAGCGTGATCTCTGCCCCCTTGAACAGCTTGGAGATCGGGCAGCCCGCCTTGGCGTTGGCCGCGGCCTCCTGGAACTTCGCCTCGTCCGCGCCGGGGATCTTCGCGGTCAGGTCGAGATGCACCTTGGAAATCTCGAACCCGCCCTCGACCTTGTCCAGCGACACCGTCGCCTTGGTCGAAATCTCCTCGGCCTCCATGCCGGCCTGTTCCAGCTGCAGCGACAGCGCCATGGAGAAGCAGGCCGCGTGGGCCGCCCCGGCAAGCTCTTCCGGGTTGGTCCCTTTCTCGCCCTCGAACCGCTGCTTGAAGCCATAAGGCGCATTGTCGAGAACGCCGGATTCGGTCGAGACCTTGCCCGAGCCGCCCTTGATCGTGCCGTTCCAGATGGCAGAACCGTGTTTCTTGATCATCGTCGTCTCCTGTTTTTGAGGTCCCGCTGAAGGGAGTGCTCGGGTCCGGAATTTCAATCCCCCGCCAGAGAACGCGCGCGGGTCGCCGCGCGGCCGGGGCGCGCGCGCGCCGGTTCCGGCGCGGACAGGACGCGCCTACCCGGCAACGGTGCAGGTCGTCTCCTGACCCTCGGGGTCCGGGCTTCGGTAGGTGGCCTCGTCGCCCTTGATCCAGAGGAATTCGCCGAACGCCCCGTCGTACCGCGCCCCCGACGCGCTGGAGGTGAGCGATGCCGTCGCGACCCGGTCGCCCCGCTCCAGCCGCAGACTGGGCTGCGTGGTGGAGAAGAAATCGGTCACAATCTCGTCAGCAGCAGCCCCGTCGCACTGCCAGCGCGTCCGGGAGGCGGGCTTGGTCAGCATGTAACCGGCCACCAGTTCGCCTTCGCGTCGAAGATAGGCGGCCTCGGTACAGGCGCGCGGATCAGTGGCCTTCCAGCAATCGTTGCGCCCCTCGATCCAGCCTCGCTGCAGCGCGCGCAGGTCGTTCACCGCGGTGTCCGATCCGGCATCGATCGCCTTCATCATGGAAACCGCCCCCTCGTAGCGCTGCGTCACCAGCCGGTCGAGCGCGGCGAGCGCGCTGTCGGCGCAGATCATCTCCTCGATCCGGCCGTCGGCCTTGGCACAATCGAAGGCGGGACCATCCTGCGGCTGAGCGGGCAGGGCGGTCATGACGGAAAGGACAGGCAGGGCACAGAAGGACAGCAGGGGTCGCAGCATCGCGGGGCTCGCATCATGTCCGCCGGACTGGCGGGGCTTCCCGGATCCTATCTTGCGCCGCGGTTTTTGCCAGCGGCATCCGCGTCCCCCGCGCGGGCGGCGGCGGGAAAGTTCCGACCCGCCGATGCCATGGACCGAGCCGCCGTCAGCGGGTCAGTTCCTTCATGCCCTTCTCCAGCCCGGCAAGGGTCATGGGCACCATCCGGTCCTCGAAGATGTCGCGGATCAGCTTGATGGACTGCGTATAGCTCCAGTACTTCTCGGGCACCGGATTGATCCAGAGGTTGGAGGACCACTGGTTCCGGCACCGTTCCAGCCAGGCCTGCCCGGATTCCTCGTTCCAGTGTTCGTTGGCCCCGCCGGGATAGGCGACCTCGTAGGGCGACATCGACGCATCCCCGACGAAGATCGCCTTGTAGTCCGGCCCGTAGGTCCGCAGCACTTCCCAGGTCGGGGTCTGTTCGGTCCAGCGGCGGCGGTTGTCCTTCCATACGCCCTCGTACAGGCAGTTGTGGAAGTAGAAGTATTCCAGATGCTTGAACTCGGACTTCGCGGCCGAAAACAGCTCCTCCACCACCTTGATATGCGGATCCATCGATCCGCCCACGTCGAGGAACAGCAGCACCTTCACCGCGTTCCGCCGCTCCGGCCGGACCTTCACGTCCAGATAGCCGTGTTCCGCCGTCGCCCGGATCGTGCCGTCGAGGTCCAATTCGTCATGCGCCCCGGTCCGCGCCCACTTGCGCAGCCGCTTCAGCGCCACCTTGATGTTGCGCGTGCCCAGTTCGACCGTGTCGTCGAAGTTGCGGAACTCCCGCTTGTCCCAGACCTTCACAGCGCGCTGATGCCGGGATTTCTCCTGACCGATGCGCACGCCCTCGGGGTTGTAACCGTCCGCCCCGAAAGGGGATGTCCCCTGCGTGCCGATCCACTTGTTCCCGCCCTGATGCCGGCCCTTCTGCTCCTCGAGCCGCTTCTTCAGCGTCTCCATCAGCTTGTCGAATCCGCCAAGCGCCTCGATCTCCGCCTTCTCCTCCTCACTCAGGTGCTTTTCCGCCATCGAGCGCAGCCAGTCCGCGGGCAGGTCGACCTTTTCGAGCATCTGTTCGAAAGAGATCGCGTCCAGCCCCTCGAAAGTCTTGGCGAAGGCCACGTCGAACTTGTCGAGGTTCCGCTCGTCTTTCACCATCGCGGCGCGGGCGAGGTAATAGAACCCCTCGGGATCATAGGTGATGAGGTCCGCGCGCATCGCCTCGAGGAAGGACAGGTATTCGCGCAGTGACACCGGCACGGCATGGGCGCGCAGGGTTTCGAAGAACGGAATGAACATGGCGGCCTCCCCCGGAGCAAGCTTTGTCGCACACGACCTTAGCCTGCCGGGGTCGGCGTTGCCAGTGGGCGGATCAGACCCTGCGGCGGCGGCGAAGCAGCGTCAGCGCCCCAAGCCCGGTCACGGCCAGAACCGCGCCGGCAGGCAGCGGAACGGCAGGCGCGGTCACGTCGATGTAGGTCGGTCCGGCAGAAGACCCGGTGGAATAGACCCCGTCGATCACGTCGCTCAGGAAGAACCGCCCCTCGTCCTCTTCGTTGCGAAGGTTGAACGAGAGGTAGCTGTCCCCATTGGCAATCGCCAGGTTGAACAGCGCGGTGATGTCCAGCACCGGATTGACCACGGACCCGACCAGCCCGGTGAGCGAGGCATGGAACGTTCCGGTGTCGAATTCGTCGATGCTCACGGTGCCGTCCCCGGCAAAGTTGTAGATGTCCAGAACGCTCGGCAGGGTCGGGTCCTGGTTCTGCATGCTGAGGTGAAGGACGGCACTGACCACGGGCCCGGCAAAACCGGACAGGTCGAAATGCGCGATGGTGCGATCCTCGGTCCCGCCCTTGACGGCCGAGAAGCTGAGAAGCAGCGGCGTACCGCCGAAGGACCGCAGCCCCCGCATGTCAGTCGGATCCAGCGGGACGGCAAGGGCAGGGGCGGCGAACAGGATGGCAGACAGCGCCGCAGCGGCGATGGATTTGAAATACATGATCTAATTCCCAAGTTTGACCGGGGTCGGCGTTGAGTCGGTTTCATTGAATGCCCACGACTCTCGCCTTTGCCTTCCCCTGCGTCAACCCCGCGCGGGGCCGCGCGTGGTCAGAGCAGGACGCGCTCGATGAACAGGGCCACGAACAGACC
Source organism: Primorskyibacter flagellatus (assembly GCF_014638275.1). Lineage (GTDB taxonomy): Bacteria > Pseudomonadota > Alphaproteobacteria > Rhodobacterales > Rhodobacteraceae > Pseudooceanicola > Pseudooceanicola flagellatus_A. The sequence goes on along the minus strand of NZ_BMFJ01000001.1, from coordinate 1,346,265 downwards.
CGCCAGGGCAAACGCCAGGGCATGTACGGCAGCGTATTGAAGCACGTCGGCCAGGCGCCCCTTGCGGGATCTGGCGCGCCAGGCTCCGAAAAGCGCACCTGCGAGGGCGGCTGTTATCACGATCATCTGGGTCCCTCCGCGCGGCTCAGCCCTGGATACGGGCCGGGCGCAGCGCGGAGATCTCGTTCAGCTTCGCACGCACGGCCCAGTCCGGGCCAAACCCGTAGCGTGCCCAGCCCAGGCTGTCCAGCCGGACGGTTCCGGCCGCCTGTGTCTGCCCGGTCAGCTCCAGCGCCTCCGCCTGCAGCATCTGGATCGAGGCCAGCAGCGCCGCGTTCTCACTGCGCTGCGCCACCCTGTCCTGTCCCTGAAGCAGCCGCAGCGCCATCTCTCCGTTCCCGGCATGCAGCGCATGTGCGGCCAGCTGCGCGGCGACCTGCGCTGCATGAGGCGCGGTTTCCGGACGCGCGTTGTAGATCCGCCATGCGACCGTCAGATGCGCATAGGCAGCCTCCCGGTCATAGGGCTGGATCAGCCGGGCCACGACGAAATGACTGTAGGCCAGCCGGTGATCCTGCCAGCCCTCCTGCCGTGCGATATGCAGCGCCTCCATGGCCGACGAGGTCCGCGCCCGCAGGCTGCCCTTCGGTCCAAGCGCGCTCTGCACCGCCTCGACCCAGGCCGCCGGGGTCACCGCGACTGCACTGCCGCCCATGCCGGAGCCGCGCGGGTTCAGGCGCGCCATCAGGCCGGGCAGGGCCCGCGCCACCTGTTCCCGCCCCATGCCCGACCGCAGTTCCGGCGCATAGGTCGCCCGCAGCATCAGCATGTCGAAGCCGGTCAGCACCGAATTCATGTTGTCGTCGTTGAAGGTGCTGTCAGGGAGCCGGTACAGGTCGTTCAGCGGCCCGAGCGACTGCGCCAGTTCCTCGTGCAGGCAGTCGCGATTTTCCTGCGGGCTGACGTCGTTCGGCACGAAGATGGCGATGCGTTCACGGACCCGAAGCTGCGCCCAGTCGGTCTCTCCGGCGGCGCGCGCATGATGATACTGGTTCAGGCTGGTGATGCCGGGCACGACAAAGCACGCCGCCTGCGGCAGGTACTCCCGGATCGACTTGCTCGGTACCGCGTTCACGGTGACCTGGTTCGGCCCCGTGCCGAAGTCGATGTCGATCCCGGCCTCGCTCCGCAGCCGTTTCACCAGCGCCCGCAGGTCGTCCAGCATGCCGGGCGCCGGGTCTCCGGTCACCGCAATGCGGATCGGCCCCTCGAAACGGGTGAAGACGGGCAGGTCGCGCCCGGATTCCAGCTGAAACGACAGGTCGAGGAAATCCCGCGCCATATCCACGTTCGACCGGGTCGGCGCGGCGGGCAGGGGGGCGGCGAAGACCTTCATCGGCGGCAGTGCCGGGGCCGGGGGCTGCGCCATCCGCGTCGGCGTCTCGTCCGACACCGGCAGGCGCGAATGAGGGGCGTCCACGGGGCCGATGCAGGCCGACACCGCCAGCGCCAGCGGGGCGAGGCGGAGCGCGTTGCGCACCCTCACAGCGGCCTCTGGTACTTGATGAAATCCGTCTTGGCGGCGATCCGGTCGTAAAGTTTGCGCGCGGTCGCGTTGTCCTCCTGCGTCATCCAGTAGACCGAAGGCGCACCGGCTTCGTCCGCCGCCGCATAGACCGCCGTGATCAGCGCCGCGCCAACCCCCATGCCCCGCACTTCGGGATCGGCATAAAGGTCCTGCAGGTAGCACACCGGCTCTGCCCGCCAGCCGTGCCGGTGGAACAGGTAATGCACCAGCCCGACCGGCCGGTCGCCGACCAGCGCCAGAAAGCCCGCGAACTCGCCCGTCTCGCCGGACAGCATCCGGTCGAAGGCAAGGTCGTACATCTCCTTCGGGAGAGTGGTCTTGTAGAATTCCAGATATCCCTGCCACAACCGTCCCCATTCGGAACGGTCCGCCCGCTCGATCGGCCGGATGTGCAGGGACGCGGCCGAGGCCTGTCCCGCCATGAAACTGCTCCAACTCGTCCCGCGGGATGTGTCCCCCGTCGGGTCTTATCGTTAGGTCCCGGTTGATCCGGGATCCGGGCCGGTTCGTTGACCGGCCTGAGGGAACTATGCCTGTCGGGGGACAATGTTCAAAGCAAAGAATCGCCGATCCTTGCGGTTTCGGGTGTTTTGGAAAGGTTCCGTTAAGGTTTGACGGAAGGATTGGGCGCGGTGCGCAAGCGAAGCGCAAGAATTGTCATGTCTATCGTCATCCTCAGGCTTGACCCGAGGACCTCATGCCATTTCCCGCGGGCTGTGAACCGGAGATCCCCGGATCAAGTCCGGGGATGACGTGGAAGATGGTGGCTGAGGCAGCGCCCTGCGGGGGCCGGGCTTCAGCCCGGCGCGCGCACGCTACCTCTGCCCCCGCGCCAGGAACGCCAGCCGTTCGAACAGATGCACGTCCTGTTCGTTCTTCAGCAGCGCCCCGTGCAGCTTGGGCAGCGCATTCGCCCCGTCCCGCTTCAGATCGCCCGGCTCCAGATCCTCCGCTAAAAGCAGCTTCAGCCAGTCCAGCACCTCGGAGGTGGAGGGCTTCTTCTTCAATCCGCTCGTCTCCCGCACCTCGAAGAACTGCGTCAGGGCAGATGTCAGCAGCTCTCCCTTGATATTCGGGTGATGCACGGCGACGATCTTCTTCATCGTCTCCATGTCCGGGAAGCGGATGTAGTGGAAGAAGCAGCGGCGCAGGAAGGCGTCCGGCAGCTCCTTCTCGTTGTTGGAGGTGATGATGACCACCGGGCGATGCTTCGCGCGGATCGTCTCGCCGGTTTCGTAGACATGGAACTCCATCTTGTCGAGCTCCTGCAAAAGGTCATTCGGAAACTCGATATCCGCCTTATCGACCTCGTCGATCAGCAGCACGACCTTCTCGTCCGCCTCGAAGGCCTGCCACAGCTTGCCCTTCTTGATGTAGTTCGAAACGTCATGCACCTTGGCCTCGCCAAGCTGGCTGTCGCGCAGACGGCTGACCGCATCGTATTCGTAAAGCCCCTGCTGCGCCTTGGTGGTGGACTTGATGTTCCACTCGATCATCTTCAGGCCAAGACTGTCGGCCACCTGCTTCGCCAGCTCCGTCTTGCCGGTGCCGGGTTCGCCCTTGACCAGCAGGGGCCGCTCCAGCGTGACGGCGGCGTTGACCGCGACGGTCAGGTCCTCGGTGGCGACATAGCTGTCGGTGCCTGCGAATTTCATGAAATACAGCCTCTTTGGTAACGTTTCCGCAGGACGATAATAGTTTCCGCAAACCCGTGCAATCCGGGCCGCAGTGCAGCGCAACATATGGAAATGTGTAGTGACAACCCCCTGCAAACGGGGTAACAGCACGCCCGTAGGGGCCCCGTGGACAAACCTCGCTGCGAAATTTTGGTTTGGCACGGCATTGTTAGGGAGCAAACAATGAAAGCAGAAACATTTCTGCCAGAAGACTACCGTCCCGCCGAGGACGAACCCTTCATGAACGAGCGTCAGACCGAATACTTCAGACGCAAGCTGCTGGCATGGAAGGACGACCTGCTTCTTGACAGCCGCGACACCGTCGAAGGTCTTCAGGAAAACACCCGCAACATCCCCGACGTCGCCGACCGCGCCTCCGAGGAAACCGACAGGGCGCTGGAACTGCGCACCCGCGACCGCCAGCGCAAGCTTGTCGCCAAGATCGACTCCGCGCTGCGCCGCATCGACGAAGGCGAATACGGCTATTGCGAAGTGACCGGCGAACCGATCTCCCTCAAGCGGCTCGACGCCCGCCCGATCGCCACGATGAGCCTTGAGGCGCAGGAGCGCCACGAGCGCCGCGAAAAGGTCCACCGGGACGACTGATCGCCCGGACCAGACCGCATCGAAAGCGCCGGGGCCCGTCCCCGGCGTTTTGCTTGAAAGTCCCTGAATGCCGGTTCCTCCGCTGACCATCCTGATTTCGGGCGCAGGCATCTCCGGCCTCGCCGCCGCACGGGCCCTTGCGCTGCGCGGCCACAGGGTCACCGTGCTGGAACAGGCGCCCTCGATCGCAGAGGTTGGCGCGGGCCTTCAGGTCAGCCCGAACGGGATGGCCGTGTTGCGCGCCCTCGGCCTCGACGCTGCCCTGCGAACGAATGCCCCGGTTGCGCGCCGCATCGTCCTGCACAACGCCGCCGGGCGCCCGGTGACCCGGCTGGACCTTTCCGCGCTGGCCCGTCCCGACGATTTTCTGCTGGTTCACCGCGCCGACCTGATTTCGGTTCTGGCTGACGGCGCCACCGCCGCCGGGGCGACCCTGTTGACCAACCGGCGGGTTGCGTCGATCCATCCCGGACCAGTGCCAAAGGTGGTCACGGAGCAGGGTGATACCGTCTCGGCCGATCTCATCCTTGCCGCCGACGGTGTGCATTCCACGTTGGCCGCCGCCCTCAACCCTGGCAACCGCACCACCTTCACCGGGCAGGTCGCCTGGCGCGCCACAATCCCGGACGCCGGCGCGCCGGAGGAGGTGCATGTCCACATGGGCCCCGGCCGCCACCTCGTCACCTATCCCCTGCGCGGCGGCACTCTGCGCAATATCGTGGCGGTTGAGGAACGCGCTGCCTGGTCCCCGGAAAGCTGGTCGCACCGGGACGATCCCGAAAACCTGCGCCGCGCCTTCGCCGCCATGGGGCCGCCCGTCCGTGACCTGCTGGCGCGCGTCGGACAGGTCCATCTCTGGGGCCTGTTCCGCCACCCGGTCGCCGCGCGCTGGCACGCCGAAAACGTCGCCCTGATCGGAGACGCCGCCCATCCCACGCTGCCCTTCCTCGGGCAGGGCGCCAACATGGGGCTGGAGGACGCCTGGACCTTCGCTGCATCTCTGGCCGAAACGCAGACGATCCCCGAGGCGCTGGCCCGCTACCATTCGTCTCGCGTCGCCCGCGTCGCCCGCGCCGTGAACGTGGCCAACGGCAACGCCTGGAAATACCACCTGCGCCCGCCGTTCGCCCCCATGGCTCATCTGGCCCTAAGCACTCTGGGCGTCGTCGCCCCCGGCGTGCTGACGCGGGGCTACACCTGGCTCTACGATCACGACGTGACCGCCGGAGAGATGCTTACGCAGTAAGCCTGGGGGTCACAGGTCGAGGTCGACCCACACCGGCACGTGATCCGACGGCTTGTCGCGCCCCCGGACCTCCTTCTCGATCCCGGTGTCCGTCATCAGGTCCGCGCATTGCGGCGTCATCAGGATATGGTCGATCCGGATCCCGTTGTTCCGCTGCCACGCGCCGGCCTGGTAATCCCAGAAAGAATAGTGCCCCGGCTCCGGGTGCCGGGTCCGGAACGCCTCGGTAAACCCGAGGTTCAGGATCCGCCGGTAGGCATCCCGGCTGGAGAGCAGGAACAGCGCATCCTCCCGCCAGGCATCCGGCTTTGCCGCATCCTCCGCCTGCGGGATGATGTTGTAGTCCCCGGCCATCAGCGCAGGCTCCTCCATCGCCAGCAGTTCCGCCGCCCGCGCACGCATCCGCTCCATCCAGCCCAGCTTGTAGTCGTACTTCGGCCCCGGCGCGGGGTTCCCGTTCGGCAGGTACAGCCCGCAGACCCGCACCGCGCCCTGATCGCCGATCACCGTGCCCTCGATCCAGCGCGCCTGTTCGTCCGCGTCGTCGCCGGGAAGGCCGCGGGTGACGTCTTCCAGCGGCAGCTTCGACAGGATCGCCACCCCGTTGAAGCTTTTCTGCCCGTGGGTTTCGACCGTGTAGCCGCGATCCTCGAACAGGTCGCGCGGAAACCCTTCGTCCACCGACTTGATCTCCTGCAGCACGACGACATCCGGTGACGCCTCGTCGAGCCAGCTGGTCAGCGCCTCCGCCCGCGCCTTGATGCCGTTGATGTTGAACGTGGCGACGCGCATGGGCCGGATCCTCCTGTTTTCGCGATCATCGGACATCCCGCAGGGCAGGGCAAGCGACGCTGAGGCGCGTCTGAAATATGCTCAATCGCGTCACTTTGCCCCTTGCGTTGCTGCAAGTTGACTCATGCAAGACAGGTGATTCGAGCGGGCCGGACGCCGTAGAATGGCGGTATCGGCCAGTGGGGGACTGAATCGTGTCTGGGTTAACCAAAAATTTCGAAACGCTGCGTTTCAATCCTTTCAAAGATTTATCCCGAATCGCCTCGCGTGCCACAAATCCGGATACACGTATAGGTTGAAAAAGTGCTTTGTAACTAGCGGTTAGCGGGCAATCCTGATGTGCATAAGCCATCCAACAGGGGAACCAAGACAATGACTGCAATTCGTAAGAACTTCGCCGCGCAAGCAACTGTTAAAGCGACGACTTCCTCCATCCTGGACGGTGAGGGCCTGTCGATGTTCGCGTCCGGCTCCGCACCCTCCGCATCCGCCACGATGACCGGCGACGCGGTGGAAATGTTCGCCTCCGGTTCCGCTCCGGCGACCGCCACCCGCGCCCTGACCGGCGACGCTGTTTCGCTTTTCGCCAGCGGCTCCGCTCCGGTTGCAAAATCCGATGTCAAGTCCGGCGACGCGGTCGAGATGTTCGCCAGCGGCTCCGCGCCGACCGCCTCGCGCACCGACCTGGGCGACGTGACCGGCATGTTTGCCTCCGGATCGGCTCCGGTTGCTTCCAAAATGGGCAGCGGAGACGCGGTTGAAGCCTTCGCATCGGGCTCCGCACCGACCGCCTCCGCCATTTCGACGGGCGACGCTGTCGAAGCTTTCGCGTCGGGCTCCGCTCCGGTGACCTCCGAAACCGCTACCGGCGACGCGGTTGAAGCCTTCGCCTCCGGTTCCGCTCCGACGGCCTCCGCCATCACCTCGGGTGACGCGGTCGAAGCTTTCGCATCCGGCTCCGCCCCGGTGAAATCCGAAGCAGCGGCCGGCGACGCGGTCCAGTCCTTCGCTTCGGGCAGCTGAGCCTGACCACTGACGGGACGGGGCAGGTCAGGCCCCGGTGATCAAAGGAGAGTTATCATGTCCAATGTCATCCGCCTCACCTTCCCCTCCCGCAGCGAACAGCGGGCCGCGACCTACGCGGCCCTGCTGGATACCTTCGCCACACACCGCCGCGACGAAGGCGACGTTTTCTGGCTGAAGGAAAACGCCGAAATCCTGAACATCCTCGAATGCACCGGCCAGGACGTCGGGGCAGGGGCGCTGGACGCCTACGCCGGTCTCTACGCCACGATCGAGGACCGGCTGGAGTTCTTTCCGCAATACTACCGCTTCTTCCTGTCGATCTGTCTGGACCTGGAATCGCTCGGTCTGACCGGTGGCAAGGGGCAGCGCCTGGCCCAGTGGGTCGCCGATCAGGACCTGATCGGGGCAGAGCTTTCCGACCTCCAGCGCGGAGAGGCCGTCCGACTCATGACGCGCATTGGCGTCAATCCCGGCATCGATGTGACGCCGATCAACGACAGGTTGCATGCCTTCGCCGCGCGGTCCGCCACTTTCGCGGTCCCGAACAAGAAAGCCGCCTACGAACTCACCCATATCGTTTTTTACCTTTCGGAATATGGACGTCGCGATCCGGGCCTCTCTGAAGACGTGCTGCGCAGCCTCAAATTCGCGGGAACGCTGGCATTTTTGGATTGCAATTGGGATCTCCTTGCGGAAGTACTTGTGGCCATGCGCTACTGCGGTGTCACGCCGCCCCCGGCCTGGGACCGCGCAATCGCGGATGTGACGGCCCGTTTCGCCGTCGCCGAGGGAGACGACGCCGTGCGCCAAGACGACTATCACGAGTACCTTGTTTGCAACTGGGCGTTGAGCGCGGCAGGGGGCAAACCCTTCGCAATCGCCCCCCGTTCCGGCCCCGTCAGCTTCCATTCCGACCCGAAGACCGCCGCACCGCTGCGCGAACTGTCCGAGGTCATGCACGGCCTCAGCGCCCGACGCTCCTCCGACTGGCAGCTGATGCGCGACTACGTCTGCGAAAACGTCTCGGCCGAAAGCGCCGGGATCCTGCTGGCCGCCGAAGACGCCTGCGACTGCTTCGAGGACTTCTTCGCCGGGTTCGCCCGCACCGGCCTGCGCGCCTCGTTACCCGGAGCGATCAGCGCATGAGCAGCCTCACCGCCAAAGCCGCCCCCGTCGCCGCCCTTACCGGGGCGGCGCTGGTGCTTGTGTACACGGCGCTGATCTCCTCCGCCGACGGGATCACCAAGATGCTTTCGGGCGGATACGCCGCGCCGCAGCTCTACGCGATTTCGGGCGGGCTGGTGGCTTTCTTCTGCTTTGTCGCGAACCGCGTGAAACCCGCACCCGGCGGCCTGTCCACCACGCAACCCGTGGCCATGGCCGTGCGCGCGGTGGCGACGGTCATCGCAGGGGTGTCGTTCTTCTACGCCTTCCGCCTTCTGCCCTTTGCCGAAGTCTTCGTCTTCATCGGCCTGATGCCGATCATGGCCGGGCTGCTGTCGGGCCCGATCCTTCGCGAACGGGTGCCGCTGCGCGCCTGGCTGGCGCTTGGTGCGGGCTTCGTCGGCGTCACCTGCCTGTTTCCCAGTGGGGTCTCTGCCGTCACGCTCGGCCATGCGGTGGCCCTGTCGGCCTGTTTCTTCGGGACGCTCTCCATGGTCATGGCGCGCTATGTGGGGCGGTTCGAAACCAACGCCCTGGCACTGGTCTTCTACCCGAACCTCCTCAACATGATCGTCATGGCCGCCGCGCTGCCCTTCGTGTTCAAGCCGATGCCGCTCGGCGACCTCGGCCTCGCGGTCGCCTATGCCGCGCTGCTCTTCGGGGCACGCTGGCTGCTTGTCGTGGCCCTGCGCCTGCTGCCCGCCTACACGGCCACGCCCCTGATGAACCTGCAGTTCGTCTGGATGGTCATCATCGGCGCGGTTTTCTTCGGGGAGGTGCCGGGCTCCAACATCTATCTCGGCGCGGCCATCGTCGTCGCCTCCGGCTGCTATCTGGTCTACCAGCAGTTCGTGCCACAGCGCCGTCGTACGCCGGCGCGCCCGGTCATGCCGCCGGCGGAATAACCCGCAAAATCAGATGGAAAACGACGTCCCGCACCCGCAGGAGCTGGTGGCGTTCGGATTTTCGATCACGAACCGCGCACCGATCAGTTCGTCGGCAAAGTCGATCACCGCACCAGCCAGGAAGGGGAGGGACACGTCGTCCACCACGACACGCTCCCCATGCCCTTCCAGCACCAGATCACCGTCGGCGGCTTCGTCCAGCCGGATGTCGTACTGAAAGCCCGAACAGCCGCCGCCCTCGACGGCAACCCGCAGGGCCTGACCCTGGGCACCTGCGCCGATCTCGGCAAGGCGGTCAAAGGCGCGGTCGGTCACTTTCGGAGGGATCTGCATTGCTTGGGCCTCTTTGCAGGGCAAACAGCGGTTTGCCTGTCATCACAACGCAATATATGCAGGTCATGACCATCGGACAAGGATCACCGGCGATCAACGCCGGGGCCTTGGGGACACGTTAAGGCACCAGAACTGAGGAGGCGCCATGCTCGCGCCCTATGCCTCGCATCCGGACCAGTCGCGCGGGCGGCTCTACCCGGAAGAGGAAAGCACCTTCCGCTCCTGCTACCAGCGGGACCGGGACCGGATCATCCATGCCTCGGCCTTCCGCAGGCTGAAGCACAAGACGCAGGTGTTCATCGAACACGAGGGCGACTATTTTCGCACCCGCCTGACCCATTCGATCGAGGTGGCGCAGGTCGCCCGCACCATCGCCGGCGCGCTGAAGCTGAACCCGGAACTGACCGAGGCCGTCGCCCTGGCCCATGACCTCGGCCACCCGCCCTTCGGCCACACCGGAGAGGACGCGCTGTCGGAACTGATGGCACCCTATGGCGGCTTCGACCACAACGCGCAGGCCATTGCGATCGTTACGGATCTTGAACGCACCTACGCGGAATGGGACGGGCTGAACCTGACCTGGGACTGCCTTGAAGGCATCGCCAAGCACAACGGTCCCGTGACCGGCGACATTCCCTTCGCGCTGGCCCGCTACAACGCGCTTCACGACCTCGAACTGCACACCCACGCCAGTGCCGAGGCGCAGGTCGCGGCACTGTCCGACGACATCGCCTACAACAACCACGATCTGCACGACGGGTTGCGGGCCGAACTGTTCTCCACCGACGAACTGGCGGAACTGCCGATCGTGCACGACTGTTTCGCAGAGGTCGACCGCCGCTATCCCGGACTGAACTACTATCGCCGCCGCCACGAGGCGCTGCGCCGCTTCTTCGGCATCCTCGTCGAGGACGTCATCAATGTGACCCGCGCGAACCTCGCGCAGCTGGATCCCGCCAGCGTGACGGACGTGCGCGGGGCAGGGGTGATGATGGCCCGCTTCTCGGGCGGAATCTGGGGCGATCTCAAGGTGATACGGGAATTCCTGTTCCACCGCATGTACCGCGCGCCCGAGGTGATCGAGACCCGCCGCAAGGTAACGGAAATCGTGCGCGAGCTCTTCCCCCTGTTCATGCAGCAGCCGGACCTGCTGCCGAAACAGTGGCGCAAGGATGTGGAGGAGATCGCGGGCGACGAGATCGCGCTCGCCCGGATCGTCTGCGACTACATCTCCGGCATGACCGACCGCTTCGCCATCGTCGAGCACGCGCGCCTCACGGGGTCGGAGCCGGAGCCCGGCCTGCGCGCCTCCGGTCCCGGACATATCCGTTACGAGGAGCGCCTGAGGAACGGGTGAACCGCGGGTGAGCGGCAAAAATGACCAGATTGACGATTCTGGTCATCTGGTCATTTTGCGCCCGGGACGGCCCCCCTCACCCCAACCCTCTCCCCCGCGGGGAGGGGGAGGCACGTTGGCCCTTCATCGCTCCATTCGCCTTACGGTTCGCCGAGGCGCCTAATCTGCGGGTTAGCGCCAGCCGCGTCGCTCGCAGGCCCAGGGCCTCCGGTTGCCCCGGCGCGTCCCCCCGCCGCCCCGCGTCCGGCATCCCCGGGCTTGACCCGGGGATCTCCCGGCCCACATTCCGACATCGGGTCTCTTGACCCGCCGTACCCGGTTGGTCAGAGATCCTCGGGTCAAGCCCGAGGATGACAGAGCGCTGGCGGGTCACGCCCGCGCCTGTCCAGACAAGGACCCGGAATGAGCGTTCCCGTCGATACCCTTCCCGCCGTCGCCGCCTTTGCCCTGGTCGGCACGCTTGGCGTCGGCGCGCAGCTTCTGGCCTGGCGGCTCAAGATGCCGGCCATCGTGCTGATGCTGGTCGCGGGAATTCTTGCGGGGCCGGTCACGGGTATCCTCGACCCCGCCACCCAGTTCGGGGCGCTGCGCGAACCGATGATTGCCGTCGCCGTCGCCATCATCCTGTTCGAGGGCGGGCTTACCCTGAACGTGAAATCCCTGCAGGACGCCGCAACCGGGGTGCGCCGGCTGGTGGTGATCGGCGCGCCGCTTGGCTGGCTGACTTCGGCCCTGGCGCTGCACTACGGCGCGGGTCTGGGGTGGGAGACCTCCGCCGTATTCGGCGGCATCATGATCGTCACCGGCCCCACGGTGATCGCGCCCCTGCTGCGGTCGGCCCGGCTGGCCCGCCGCCCGGCGCAGATCCTGCAGTGGGAGGCCATCGTCAACGATCCCATAGGGGCGCTCGCCGCCGTTCTGGCGTTCGAGGTGGTGGGCGTCATCCGTGCGTCCCACGGGCTCGGCACCGCGATTGCGGAGACGGTACTGGGCATCGCCGTGGCCATCGCCGTCGGCATCGCAGGCGGCATGGGGCTGGTACGGGCCTTCCAGCGCGGGCTGGTGCCGGAATACATGAAGGTGCCGGTGCTGTTCACCCTCCTGCTTGGCGTCTTTGCCCTGTCGGACCTGATGCTGCATGAAAGCGGGCTGCTCGCCGTGACCGTCATGGGCATCGTCATCGCCAATTCCGACCTGCCGAGCTTTGAGGAGATGCGCCGGTTCAAGGAACACGCGACCGTGCTGCTGGTGTCGGGCGTGTTCATCATCCTGGCCGCCGGACTGGACGTCGCCGGACTGCAGAGCCTGACCTGGCGGGCGGCGCTGTTCGTCGGGGCGGTGATGCTGGTCGCGCGGCCCCTGACCGTCTTCGCCTCGCTCATCGGAACGAGTGTTCCGTTCAAGGAACGCCTGCTCATCGCCTTCACCGGCCCGCGCGGCGTGGTGCTGGTCGCGGTGGCGGGCCTGTTCGGCGAACGGCTCGCCGCACTTGGCGTCGAGGACGGCGCGCTGGTCGGCCCGCTGGCCTTTGCGCTGGTCGCGGTCACGGTGGTGGTGCACGGCTTTGCCCTTGGCCCCATGGCGCGCGGGCTTGGCCTGACCGGCGCGAAGACGCCCGGCGTGCTGATCGTCGGGGCATCGCCCTTCACGACCTCTTTCGGCAAGTGCCTGACGGACAACGAACTGCCCGTGCTGATCGCCGACCCGAACCACGGCAAGCTGCGCGGACCGCGGCGCGAGGGCGTGCCGACCTACTACGGCGACATCCTCGCCGAGGCGGTGGAACACAAGCTGGATCTCGTCAGCTATGCCACGCTCATGGCCGCGACCGACAACGACGCGTACAACACCCTCGTGGCCACCGACTTCGCACCGCATTTCGGCCGCGAGGCGGTCTACCAGCTGGCCCGCGAGAAGGAGAAGAACGCCCGCCACGCGCTCCCCGCGACCCTGGGCGGACGGCCGGTGGTGGCGGACATGACCCATGACGAGCTTGACCGGCAGATGTTCCGGGGCTGGGGCGTGCGCATGTCCCGCCTGACAGAGGAATTCACGCTCGACGACTGGCGCGCGGAGAACCCCGAAAGCATTCTCGTCGCGGCCCAGAAGAAGGGCGGCGACCTCAGGCTGCTGCACACGGGCGAGAACCTGAAGGGCGAGGACGAGATGCGTCTCTTCCACCTCGCCCCGCCGCGCGAACGCTCCGAGGCGCGGGAAAACGCGAGGAAGGCCAAGCAGGACGCCGTGGACGGGGACGAACCCTCGGCCGCCTGATGGCGGGGTGCGTTCCGGCGGGCGAGGGTGTGGGGGCGGGGGCTCAGTGGTGCTGTCGCCCCCGGACGTGATCCGAGGGTTGGCCGATGTTGCGCAACGCTGTCGTGCTCGGAATTGGACCGGGTTCACGCGTGCAAGAGATCCTCGGATCAGGTCCGAGGATGACGTGTTTCAGGGGGGCTGGTCTGTGGCACTGGGGATGGGGTGCGGCCAAGGTGCAGGATGATGTCCGGCCCCGTGCCGACGTGGCACCCTCTTCTCCTTGGGGGAGAGGGTTGGGGCGAGGGGGCCGGATGGCGCTGCGGGGCGCTGCGCCGGACGAGGTCGCCCCAGGATGCCGTCTTCCCCCTTTACGCGGGGGGCTTTGACGCGCTGTGCCGCTGTCACCCTCGGACGCTGTTCGAGCGTCTCCTGACCTCCCGGATTACTGTCTTCGTCGGACTTGTACCGGGTACCCTCATGAAAAGAGATCCTCGTATCAGGGTCCAATGTGCTCGACGCTCTCCGGCCCTGCGCCGACGTTGCTCCCTCTCCCCCGCGGGGGAGAGGGGTGGGGTGAGGAGGCTTGCCCTGCGGTGCAGATACGGGACGTCTGGGAGATCCTCGGACCAGGTGCGAGGTTGACGAGGGCGTGGGGACGGGGCCGAGAGGGATGGCGACGGGGCACACCGAAGCCTCCGGAAACGGCGCATCGGGCTATTCGCCGTCGCCGAACATGTCCTCCTGACCCTCGTCGTCGAAGACCTCTTCCTCTTCTTCCGGCGCGTCGAGCTCCGACAGGCCGGGCGGGGGGCGGTTGTCCAGCAGGCCGGCGGCGCGCAGTTCCTTCAGGCCCGGCAGGTCGCGCGCGGTCTCGAGCCCGAAGTGGTCGAGGAAGGCGGGCGTCACCACGAAGGTCACCGGGCGGCCCGGAGTCATGCGGCGGCGGCCGAAGCGGATCCACTCCATCTCGATCAGCAGATCGACCGTTCCGCGAGAAACGGAGACGCCGCGGATTTCCTCGATCTCCGCCCGTGTGACGGGCTGGTGGTAGGCGATGATGGCCAGCGTCTCGATCGCGGCGCGGGAGAGCTTTCGCATCTCCACCGTCTCTTTCTGGAGCAGGTGGCCGAGGTCCGGCGCGGTGCGGATTGCCCAGCTTTCCCCGACCTGCACGACCCGCACGCCGCGCCCCTCGTACCGCGCCCTGAGCAGGGCCAGTGCGGCGGCCGCGTCGCAGCCATGCGGCATGCGCGCGGTCATGTCGGCCACCGTCACCGGCTCTGCCGAGGCGAAGAGGATCGCTTCCACCATGCGCTCCTGCTCGGCCATCTCGGGCGCGTCGAACAGCGGTTCGGTTTCCGTCGCCTCTTCAGTCATCGGCGCGTTTCCGGTGGCGCAGCTGGATCGGCGCGAAGGTTTCGGACTGGCGCACCTCCGCATGGCCTTCCTTCACCAGTTCCAGCGCGGCGGCAAAAGTGGCGGCGGTGGCAGAGCGGCGTCGGCCCGGATCCATGTCCCAGCCCTGCGGCAGGTAGGACAGGATGTCGGTCCACTGCCCGGCGAACCCGATCATCGGGCGCATGCGCTCGAGCGCCTGTTCCATGGTGAAGACATTGTCGCGGTCCATCACGAAGGGGCGGAATTCGTCGCGGGTCCGGATGCGGGCGTAGGCCTGCATCAGGTCCAGCAGGTTCGCGGAATATTCGATCCGCCGCACCCGTTCCACCCCCTCGGGCACGCCGCGGGCAAAGAAGTCGCGGCCCAGCTGGTCGCGGGCCATCAGCCGGGCGGCCACGTCGCGCATCGCGGCCAGCCGTTCCAGCTGGAAGGCGAGATGCGCGGCAAGGTCTTCGCCGGTCGGGCCGTCCTCTGCCGGATCGGGGGGGAGGAGGAGGCGCGACTTCAGGAACGCCAGCCAGGCGGCCATCACGAGGTAGTCTGCGGCCAGCTCGATCCGCAGCTCCTTGGCCTTCTCGACGAAGACGAGATACTGTTCGGCAAGGTGCAGGACGGAAATCTTGAGCAGGTCGACCTTCTGCGTGCGCGCCAGCGTCAGCAGGATGTCGAGCGGACCCTCGAAACCGTCCACGTCGACGATCAGCGCCTCGGCGGCGAGCCGCTCCGACACGCTGATCTGGTCGCTGTTCTGGTTCACCTGGTCTTCAGACATCACCCCGGCCGCGCAAGAGAGCCTCAAGCTTCTCTTCGGCGGCGCGAATGTCAACCTCGGCGGCCTGATCGCGCATGGCGAGCGCACGGTCCGCGCGGGCCTGGGCGGAGGGACCCATGCGTCCGGCGGCCTCCGCCACCTCCTGCCGGTCGGCGAGGGTGGCGTTGCAGAGCAGGACGACGTCGCAGCCGGCGGCCAGCGAGTCCCGCGTGATCTCGGCCTTGGTGCCCGTCAGCGCCTTCATGGAGATGTCGTCGGTCATCAGCAGCCCGTCAAAGCCGATATCGTTGCGGATCACCTGGATCATGCGCGGCGACAGGGTGGCGGGGCGGCTGTCGAAGGCCTCGTAGACCACATGAGCGGTCATCGCCATGGGCAGGTCGTTGAGCACCTTGAAGGGGGCGAAGTCGACGGCATCCAGCGTTTCGGCGGGCACCGGAACCACCGGCAGGTCGAAATGGCTGTCCGCGGTGGCGGCGCCGTGACCGGGGATATGCTTGACCACCGGCAGCACGCCGCCCGCCATCAGCCCCATGGCCACGGCGCGGCCCAGTCCGGCGGCGGCGGCAGGGGTGCCGCCGTAGCAGCGGTTCGTCAGGAAGGCATGGGTGTCGGGGCGTGGCACGTCAACCATCGGCGCGCAGTTCACGTCGATACCGTAGCTGCGCAGTTCGAGCGCCGTGATGAGGTAGCGCAGGTACATCGCCTGCGCGGCCTTGTCCCCGGCACGAACGGTGAAGTCGAGCGGCGGCTCCCACTCCCGCGCCAGCGGCGGGCGGAGGCGCTGCACCCGGCCGCCTTCCTGGTCGATCAGGATCGGGGCGTCGCGGCCGACGGCCTCGCGCATCTGGGAGCACAGCGCATGCAGCTGTTCGGCCCCGTCGATATTGCGGGCGAATAGGATGAAACCGAAGGGATCGGCCTCGCGGAAGAAGGCGGTTTCGTCGGGCGTGAGCTCCAGTCCCTCGGCATCGAGGATCGTGGCGCCGAATGTCATTTGAACACCACGGGGATGCACTCCGCCTTCTCGGCCAGCAGGGCGGCGCAGAAATAGCGCGCCTCGGCAATGTCGTCAAAGCCCATGACCCGCAGCCGGTAGAAGGTCCGCCCGCCGGAGGAGGCTTTCTGGATCACCCGTTTCTTGTCCGTCATGTAGTCGCGGAAGCGCGAGGCAAAGCGGTCCCATTCCTTGTTGGCGGTCTCGACCGAGTCGTAGGCGCCAAGCTGCGCCAGCCGCGTGCCCGGTTCGATGGTCGCGGGATCGACGTCCAGCGAGGGCTGGATCGGGGTCGGCGCGGCGATCATGACCTCCGGCCCGGTCGGGCTGTTGGCACCGGGGCGCATGCGCGGGCGGAGGGACTGCACGGGGATGTCGTCGCTTTCCGGGGTGAACGCGGCTTCCGTCGGTTCCTCTTCGGTCACGGCCTCGCTGTCGATCTGTTCCTGGGCGTGCAGCAGGGCGCGGGCGATGTCGGTGTCGGCGGAGACGGCCTGAAGTTTTTCCGGCGCGAAGGGTTCCGCATCCTTCATCAGGCGGGCGACAAGGGCGTCGGTGCCCTCGGGTTCGGCCTCTGACGCAGAATCACCGTCTTCCAGCAGACCGGCATCTGCGGCCTCCTGCGCGCGGGCGGCGCGTTCCTCCGCGGCGATGATTTCCTGCATCACGCGGCTCGATTCATCCTCCGGCGACAGGCGCACCGGCGCAGGGGCGAGGATCAGGCGGTCGGCGGGTTTCTCGGCCAGTCCTTCGGCGGCGACCTTGTTCACGGCGAGACCCATGTTGCCGCCGAGCGCGCCGCCCGGATCCTCAGGCGCGACCCGCATCGGATCCTTTGCAGCATGGACCACCGGCACGTCGGACACGTCGCGCACCATGGTCCGGTAACCCCAGACTCCAACCGCCACCATGAGACCGATGGACACGAGTCCGCCGCTCAGATTCACGATGGTCCTGATGGATGCGACCGCCTCCGCGCGGCCGGGCTCCGCCTGCAATTCTGCCATTTCGCCCCTCATGCCGCGCGAGTTCTCCCGCTGCGGATCCTTGACTGCTCGACCCGGTCGTGGCGGTGCGGTTAGCGCATCTCGTCCACGGGGGTTACGCCAAGGATAGCAAGACCAGCGGAAATGACAACGGCCACGGCACGCGGAAGGGCCAGTTTTGCCTGCGTCGCGGCTGCGTTGCCTTCCTGGAAGAAGCGCAGATCGTGACGTTCGTTGCCCCGGTTCCACAAGGTATGGAAGTCGCCGGCCAGTTCATAGAGGTAGAAGGCCACCCGGTGCGGTTCGTTCGTGCGCGCCGCGATCTCCACCAGCCGGGGCCATTCGGCCAGCTTCTTGGCGACTGCAAGCTCCGCCTCGTCGCTCAGCGCGGCGAGATCGGTCGCGGCAAGCGTGGCGTCGTCATGGGCGATCCCGGCTTCGGCCGCCTTGCGCATGACAGAGGAGACGCGGGCATGGGCATACTGCACGTAGAACACCGGGTTCTCGCGGCTCTGCTCCAGCACCTTGTCGAAATCGAAGTCGAGCGGTGCGTCGTTCTTGCGGGTCAGCATGACGAAACGGGTCACGTCCGGCCCGACCTCGTCCACCACGTCGCGCAGGGTGATGAAGGTGCCGGCGCGCTTGGACATCTTGAACGGCTCGCCGTTCTTGAACAGCTTCACCAGCTGGCAGAGCTTGATGTCCACCGGCACACGCCCGTCCGACAGGGCCGAGACCGCCGACTTCATCCGTTTGACATAGCCGCCGTGATCCGCGCCGAAGACGTCGATCAGCAGGTCATACCCGCGCGAGATCTTGTCGTAATGATAGGCGATGTCGGGCGCGAAATAGGTCCAGGAGCCGTCCGACTTCATGATCGGGCGGTCCACGTCGTCGCCGTGGTCGGTTGAGCGGAACAGCGTCTGTTCGCGCGGCTCCCAGTCCTCGGGCACCTTGCCCTTGGGCGGTTCCAGCACGCCGCGATAGATCAGGCCCTTGCCCTTCAGGTCGTCGATCGCGGCCTCGATCTTGCCGGTGCCGTAAAGCGATTTTTCCGAGAAGAACCGGTCCATCTTCACGTTCAGCAGGGAGAGATCCTCGCGGATCAGCTCCATCATCGCCTCGGTCGCGAAGTCGCGCACCTCGGCCAGCCAGTACTGTTCGCCCTTGTCGACGAACTCGTCCCCGACCTTGTCCTTCAGCGCCTCGCCGACCGCGATCAGGTAGTCGCCGGGATAGGTGCCGCCTTCGAACACGACCTCCTGCCCGTGGGCTTCGAGATAGCGCAGGTAGACCGACCGCGCGAGCACATCGACCTGCGCGCCGCCGTCGTTGATGTAGTATTCGCGCGTAACGTCATAACCCGCGTAATCGAGCAGGGAGGCCAGCGCATCGCCGAACACCGCGCCCCGCGTGTGGCCGACGTGAAGCGGGCCGGTCGGGTTGGCGGAGACGTATTCCACGTTCACCTTCAGGCCCTGGCCCATGTCGGAACGCCCGTACTGCGGTCCGTCCGCCAGCACCGCGGCGATCACGCCGGCCCAGGCCTTCGGGTCGATCCGCAGGTTGAGGAACCCCGGTCCGGCGACCTCCGTCGAGGTGATGCGCGGGTCGGAGCCGAGCTTCGCGGCGAGCGCCTCCGCGATGTCGCGGGGCTTCTTGCCGGCGGGTTTGGCCAGCACCATGGCGGCGTTGGTGGCCATGTCGCCATGCCCCGCGTCGCGCGGCGGTTCCACGGTCACGGCGCTGAGGTCCAGCCCGCCGGGCAGCGCGCCTTCCGCCATCATGGCGTTCAGGGCGTCGGTCACAGCGCCACGGATATCGGCAAACAGGTTCATCGGGGCCGTCCTTTCGATCGCTGCGGGTTTATCACGGAGGGGCGGCGCGTCAACGGGGCCGGTTGCGCCTATCCCCGCGCCGGTGCCACATCCCGCGCGGTCAGGCTCTCTACCACCGCCGCCGCCACGCAGAGCGCCGAGAGAAGGTTGCACAGCATCAGACCGCCCGCGTCATAGACCGGACGGAACGCCAGCGCGCCCCCGGTCACAGCCAGGTAGGTCACGGCGGAGTTCAGGCCCAGCACCGCGCCCCTCTGCGACGCGTCCAGTCCGGCGAGCCGCGACACCACGAAGTTCAGCCCGAGGTGCTGCGCCACGCCCCAGACCAGCGCGACGACCACCAGCGCCACGAAGACGGTGCCGACGACGGCCTGCGCGAGGTAGACCGCCGTCAGGCCGGAGAAGGCGACCATGCCCGCAACCCGCGCCGGCAGGCGGTCGACATACCTGTCGATCAGCGCCGCCAGCCCGAACCCGGTCCCGTAAAGCAGCGTGACCAGCCCCGCGCCGTCCGTGCCGAGACCAAGCGCGTCATGCACATGCGCGCCCATGAAGGCGTAGGTGCCGTAGAAGCCGAGCATCAGCGCCCCGGCGGCGAACAGGCCCCGCCCGATGCCCGGTACGCGCAGCGCCGTGAGCGGGGAGGTCGGGCGCGCGCGGGACATGTCGACAGTGATGTCGATCCGGTGCATCGCGATGAAAACGGCAACAAGGGCAACGGCAAGTACAGTGTAAACCGAACGCCACCCGGCCCACTCCGCGAGGAAGCCGGAGGCCGCGACTCCGCCGACCAGCGCCAGCGTCCAGCCCGACAGGACAAGGCCCATTGTGCGCTTTTCCTCTCCCTTCGGGCCCAGTTGCGGGGCCAGGGCGTAGATCGACGGGATCGCCATGCCCGCGCCGATCCCGCCGAAGGCCTGCGCTAGCGCCAGCATCAGCAGCGAGGAGGCGAACACCGACGCCACCATGGAGCCGAGCAGGATCAGCACCGACTGGTAGAGCGCCCGGTGCGGTCCGATCACGTCCGCCCTCGGCGCCAGGAACACCGCCGAGATCGCCGTCGTCAGCCCGTAGGCGGCGGCGGCCAGCACCATGTCCGCCGGATCGCCGCCAAGGTCGCGCGCAACCGCCCCGGTGATCGGCGCAAGCACCATGGAATTGGCCCCGACCACGGCGATCGCGGCGGTCAGCAGGAGGATGGGTCTGGAAATCATATAATTCGGATCAGTCTGTTAGGGGGCAAAGCTCAGGCTGTGAGAGAGGTTCTAACCGCTCCGGAAATGCTTCGCCAGCTTGAGCCCCTGACCCTGATAATTCGACGCGATGCCCGCGCCGTACAGCGTCTCGGGCTGCTGTGCCATGCGTTCGTAGAGCAGACGTCCCACGATCTGCCCGTGTTCCAGCACAAAGGGCGCCTCGTGGCAGCGCACCTCCAGCACCCCGCGCGATCCGGCGCCGCCGGCCGCGTCGTGACCGAAGCCCGGATCGAAGAACCCGGCGTAATGCACGCGGAATTCGCCGACCATGGCGAGGTAGGGCGACATCTCTGCCGCATGGTCGGGCGGAATGGTCACGGACTCGCGGCTGACGAGGATGTAGAAGGCGCCGGGGTCGAGGATGATCCGCCCTTTGTCCGTCCGCACGCGATCCCAGTATTCCGTGGGATCGTAATGGTTTATCAGGTCAAGGTCGATCACCCCGGTATGCGGCTTCGCGCGATACCCGACCAGCCCGTCCTCTCCCGGCGTGAGGTCGACAGAGAAACCCAGCCCGTCCTCGATCACCGGCATGTCCGGCACCAGCGGCACCCGCTGATGCAGCAGGCGCAGGTCCTTGTCCGACAGCCGCGCCTCCCCGGCGCGGAACCGGATCTGGTTCAGCCGCATGCCAGGCCGGACGAGGACAGAGAAGCTGCGCGGGCAGATCTCCGCATAGAGCGGGCCGGTGTAACCGCCCGGGATCCGGTCGAATTCCGTGCCGCCGTCGACGATGGTCCGGGTCAGCAGGTCCAGCCGCCCGGTCGAGCTCTTGGCATTAGCGACCGCCTGCACGCCGCCCGGCAGGCGCAGCGATTCCATCAGCGGCACGACATAGACGCAGCCCTTTTCCAGCACCGCCCCGTCGGAGAGGTCGATGCGGTGCATCTCGAACTCCGCCAGCCGGTCCGCCACCGTGCGGCCCGCGCCGGTCAGGAACGACGCCCTTACACGGTAAGCCGACGTGCCGATCCTGAGGTCGAGGCTCGCCGGCTGGATCTGTTCCTCGGTGATGGCGGGGCTGCCGGAGATGTCGCCACGCGCAATCATCTCGCGCAGGTGCTGGCTGGGAATGATGCCGGTCATGGGGTCTCCTGAAACTCGCGGGCCACGTTACGCCGGGGTTGTGGCAAAGGGAAGGCGGGTCGGGGTGATGCGCTGGTGCGCCGGTGCGCCGCAAGCGGGAGAGAGACGGGTTGGACGGTTTGGGTGGCAGAAGGCATCATCCTCGGACTTGATCCGAGGATCTCCCCGGTCAGAGATCCTCGGATCAAGTCCGAGGATGACGGATGGGAGGGGTGGATAGACCTCCCCTGGTCAAGCCCGAGGATGACGGCGCCCGGACACCGGTCCCCCGACAACTACATGCATTCGTCATGCAAATGCGCTGGACACCAATTGACCCGCCGGTAAGATAACTCGACAAACAGGAGGAGACAGCCTTGACCATCAAGGGCGTGGCCAGCATCGTCGGCATTTACGAACACCCCCTGCGCATCGCGCCGGACACTTCGACCCCCCAGCTTCACTATGAATGCGCCCGCGGCGCGCTGGCCGACGCGGGCCTGACGTTCGAGGACGTGGACGGCTATTTCTGCGCCGGGGACGCGCCTGCCGTCATGTCCATGGCAGACTACATGGGGCTGACGAACCTGACCTATTTCAACGGCACCGACATCGGCGGCGCCTCCTACATCGCGCATCTGAACGAAGCCGCCGCCGCCATCGCCATGGGCCGCTGCAAGGTGGTTCTCGTCACGCTGGCCGGCCGACCCCGCAGCGAGAAACCGCAGCCCCGCCCGCAGGGCGCCGAAGCCGGGTGGGAAACGCCCTATGGCGGGTCCCCGCCCAACATCTACGCGCTGGCCGCGCATCGCCACATGCATGAATTCGGCACGACTTCCGAACAGCTGGCCTGGATCAAGGTCGCCGCGTCGCATCATGCCCAGTACAACCCGCATGCCATGCTGCAGAACGTCGTGACGGTGGAGGAGGTCGTGAACAGCCCCATGGTCGCCGATCCGCTGCACCGGCTGGACTGCTGCGTCGTCTCCGAAGGCGGCGGCGCGTTCATCGTCACCACGCCCGAGATCGCGAAAAGCCTGGGCAAGCCCGACGTCCGCCTGCAGGGCGCGGCGCAGGCGATCAAGGGGCAGAACGGCGGCAAGATCGATCTGACCTGGTCCGGCGCGGTCCATACCGGGCCGAAGGCGATGGAGGAGGCGGGGGTGAAGCCGTCGGACTTCAAGTACGCCTCGATCTACGACAGCTTCACAATCACCGTGCTGATGCAGCTCGAGGACTGCGGCTTCTGCGAGAAGGGCAAGGGCGGGGCGTTTGTCGCCGACGGCAACCTGATCTCGGGGCAGGGGAAGCTGGCCTTCAACACAGATGGCGGCGGGCTGTGCAACAATCACCCCGTCAACCGTGGCGGCCTGACCAAGGTGCTCGAGGCCGTGCGCCAGCTGCGCGGCGAGGCCCATCCCAGGGTCCAGGTCCCCGACTGTCACCTCGCCTTCGTCACCGGCATCGGGGGGACGCTGGCCGTCCGCCACGGTGCCGCCTCCGCCGTTCTGGAGCGCATCGCATGAGCTACGACCAAATCCCCGCCCCCGCCATCAACCCCGAGAGCAAGCCCTTCTGGGACGCCGCCGCCGAGGGGAAGTTCCTGCTGCGCCGCTGCCCGGCCTGCAAGGAGGCGCATTTCTGGCCCCGCACCATCTGCCCGCTCTGCCACAAGGCGGATACGGAGTGGGAGGAAAGCCCGGGAGAAGGCACGATCTACACCTGGACGGTGATGCGCAAGTCGCCGCGTGGCCCCTTCGCCCTGGCCTATCTGGAGCTGGACGAAGGCCCCCGTGTCTACGTCGAATTCCGGCCCGAGGATCATGACGCGCTGGCCATCGGCAAGCGGGCGAAGATCATGTTCCACCCGGTGAAGGACGACAAGCCGATGATGTTCGCGCAACTGGTCTGATCCGGAAACCCGTGGAGGGGCGCAGCACGCCGCCCCTTCATCTTGCTCCAAGTACTCCCGCCGGAGGCGACCGAAGGCACCGCCCGCGCCCTCCGGACACGGGTACCGTCGTCGATTTTCATGTGATGAAATGGTCGGGCTAGCAGGACTTGAACCTGCGACCTTCCGTCCCCCAGACGGACGCGCTACCAGGCTGCGCTATAGCCCGACGGTCCGGCCTACATACCGCAATTCGACACGGGGACAAGGGGCAATCTGCCCGGAGACGGCGTTTTCCGCGCCTCAGGCGTTCTGCCGGGACAGCCATCCGGACAGCCGCTGTTGCAGCGCGGCAATCTCGGCGCGGGCCGGGTCGGGCAGGGGGGCCGTGCGGGTCAGCAGGGCCGACAGGACCAGCGGGCGATTTGCCGGCGGGACCCGGGCCGCCGCGGGTGCAGGGGTCGCCGCAACCGGGGCCGGAACAGCGACCGGAGCAGCCGCCGGCGCCGCCACATCGGGCGCCGTTGTCGCCGCGGCCGCACCGTCGGCGGGGGCGGAAACGGCGGCGGGGGCAGCCTCTGACGCCTCGGCCTCTTCCTTCGCGCGTGCCCGGCTGTCCATGGCGTCGCGCACGGCGGCGGTCAGGTCGTCCAGCGGTTGCGAGAGGGCGGAGACATGGGCGATCCCCTTGTCCCGCAGAAGCTTCTGCACGCCCTTGATGGTCATTCCGTCGTCATGCAGCAGCCGCTTGATCCCGCCCAGCAACTCCATGTCCGAGGGGCGGTAATAGCGCCGTCCGCCAGCCCGCTTGACCGGCTTCACCTGCGAGAACTTGCTTTCCCAGAAGCGCAGCACATGGGCAGGCGTGTCCAGCCATTCGGAGACTTCCGAGATGGTGCGGAACGCATCGGCGGATTTGGCCATGCCGGAGGAACCCCTCAGCCGCGGTTGCCGTCGGCGACGCGGTCCTTCATCAGGTGCGACGGACGGAAGGTCAGAACGCGGCGGGGGCTGATCGGCACTTCTTCGCCGGTCTTGGGATTGCGCCCGACACGGGCCGCCTTGTCGCGCACCGAAAAGGTGCCGAAGGAGGAAATCTTGACCTGTTCCCCCGCCACAAGCGCGTCGGACATGTGCGAGAGAACGGATTCAACAAGTTGCGCGGAATCGTTGCGGGACAGGCCGACCTCGCGGAACACCGCCTCGCTCAGGTCCAGCCGCGTCAGTGTTTTCTCGCCCATGGCAGTCTCTCCCTCGTGCCGCGCGTTTGGGCGCGCGGTCCCGTTCTCGTTCCGGCATCCTGCGGCAGGGATTTTTACGAGTCAATATCAACCACTTGGCCGACGGGACGTCAGGGAGTGCCGGAACGGCCGGCTTACCAGCGCAGCACCACCGCGCCCCAGGCCAGTCCGCCGCCGATCGCCTCGGCCACCAGAAGCTGTCCGGGCGTGATCCTGCCCTCGGAAACGCCGACCGACAGGGCCAGCGGAATCGACGCGGCAGAGGTGTTGCCGTGGTCCTGAACGGTGACGATCACCTTCTCCATCCCGACGCCCATCTTCTTTGCGGTGCCCTGGATGATGCGGATGTTGGCCTGATGCGGCACGATCCAGTCGACCGATTCCGCACCAAGATTGGCCTTTTCCAGCGCCTTGTGTGCCGTCGCGGCCAGTTTTTCGACCGCCTGCCGGAACAGCGGATTGCCCTGCATCCGCAGCTTTCCGGCGGTGCCCGAGGTGGACACCCCGCCGTCGACGTAGAGCATGTCGCGGTACTGCCCGTCCGAATTCAGGTCGACGGAGAGGATTCCCCGGTCGTCGGAATGCCCGGATCCGGTCCGCGCCTCCAGCACCAGCGCACCCGCGCCGTCGCCGAACAGCACGCAGGTCGACCGGTCTTCCCAGTCCATGATGCGCGAAAACGTCTCTGCGCCGATGACGAGGACCCGTTCGGCCTGACCCGACAGGATCATCCCGTTGGCATTGGCCAGCGCATAGATGAACCCGGCGCAGACCGCCTGCACGTCATAGGCGAATCCCCGTGTCATGCCGAGGCCCGCCTGCACCATCGTGCCCACGGAGGGGAAGGTGAGGTCGGGGGTGGAGGTCGCCACGATCACCGCGTCGATGTCGTCGGGCCTGAGCTCTGCCATGGCCAGCGCGGCCTTGGCCGCGTGAACCGCCATCTGGCTGGTCGTCTCGCCCTCGGCCGCGAAATGCCGCCGCTCGATCCCCGAGCGGGTCCGGATCCATTCGTCAGACGTGTCGAGGGTTTTTTCGAATTCGCTGTTTTCGACAACCCGCGCGGGCAGGTAATGCCCGATCCCGGTTGCCACGGCGCGCACAGTCATTCTGCCACCTTGGTTTCTTCGGCGGCATCCTGTTCCGGGATCGCGGCGGATGCAACCCGTGCCCGGATTTTAGACGTCAGGTCCTGCTGCGCCAGCTGGAAGGCCAGCTTCACCGCCGCCGCCACGCCGGTTGCATCGGCCGACCCGTGCGATTTCACCACTGTTCCGTTCAGGCCGAGGAACACCCCGCCGTTCACCCGGCGCGGGTCGATCCGCTTCTGCAGCCGCCGCATGGAGGTCAGCGCCAGCAGCGCCGCGATGCGGGAGAGCGGGGAAAACTTGAACGCCTCTTTCAGCAGGTCGCCGATCAGCTTCGCGGTGCCTTCGCCGGTCTTGATCGCCACGTTGCCGGTGAAGCCGTCGGTCACAATCACGTCGCAGCTGTCGCCGGGGATGTCCCCGCCTTCGACAAAACCGACGAAGTCGAAGCCGCCGCCCGGCGCCGCCTGTTCGATCAGGTCATGCGCGGCCTTGAGCTCTGCCCGGCCCTTGTTCTCTTCGGTGCCGACGTTGAGCAGGCCGATACGGGGCCGTTCCAGATGCATGCCATTGCGCGCATAGGAGGCGCCCATGATCGCGTATTGCAGCAGGTCCTCTTCGTCCGCGCGCACATCCGCGCCCACGTCGAGCATCACGTTGAACCCGGACGGATTGCGCGAGGGCCAGAGCACCGCGATCGCGGGCCGGTTCACGCCGGGGATCTTGCGCAGGCGGATCATCGACAGCGCCATCAGCGCGCCGGTGTTGCCGCAGGACACGGCCACCGTCGCCTCACCGTCGCGCACGCAGTCCAGCGCCGACCACATGGAGGTGTCCTTGCCGTGCCGCATCACCTGGCTCGGCTTGTCCTCCATCCGCACCACGCCGGTGGCGTCGCGAATCTCGCAGCGCCCGCGCAGGTGCTTGCGGCGGGTGACCAGCCGCGACAGTTCGGCCTTGGGGCCGTGCAGGATGAAGGCGATGTCGGGATTCTTCTTGGCCGACCGCGCGATGCCAGCGACAACGGCATTCGGGCCGCGGTCACCCCCCATGGCGTCCACGGAGATGACAATGCGGCCCGGTCTGGCCGGAACCGAAGTTCCGGTCGAGGGTCCCGCTGGCGTCTGACTTATGTCGCTCATGCGGGTGTGCCCGAAGGTTCTGAGGGCTTACGCCGCGTCGTCGTCCAGGTCGATCTCGTCGGCCTGCGCGATCACTTCGCGATCGGCATAGGTGCCGCAGGACGGGCAGACGTGATGCGGGCGCTTCAGCTCACCGCAGGACGGGCATTCATTCGGGTTGGCAGCCACGAGTGCGTCATGGGCGCGACGGTTGTTGCGCCGGGACTTCGAGACTTTGTTCTGTTGGACAGCCATGTCGCAACCTTTGCAGTTTTAGGGCCCTGGTGGCGCGCAGCCGGCAGGGCCGGGCCACGGGATCAGGGCCGAGTTTCGTCTGATGCGAGGCTCATAGTCGGTGAAGGCCCACGCATTCAAGGTCAAATCGGATGAGCGCGCGAAAATACTCCACAATCTCCGAAGCGCAAGCGATTCGTTCTCCCGCCCCTAGTCTTCGTCGCCGGGTTTGCCAAGCTTGTCGCGCAGGGCGGCAAGGCCGGCGAAGGGCTTCACATCCTGATCCGCAAGCGGTTTCACACCGGGCGCGGCGAACTGCTGGTCCCCGGCCCCGACCCCGTCGGCACGCGGGTAGAGCGGCAGGGCAAGCGCCAGCGCCTCCTCCATCACCTCAGCCAGATCGACGGCGGCGGGCAGGGGTTCGAGGCTGTCATCCTCGGGAATCGGGGTGCCGTCGCCGTCGGCGTCGCGCGCGGCCTCGGCCTCTGCCGCGTCGAAATCGGGGGAATAGCGGCGCACCACCTCCTCCTCGATCCGGGTGGTGACGGGGGCCAGCGTGACAACGCAGGGCTGCACCACCGTCGCGCCAAGCTGCGCCGAGAGCCGCCAGCCGCGCTTTCCCTCGGGCGTCAGCGCACCGGCAAAGCGCAGCTTGCGCAGGTCGGACAGGCCAAGCCGGTCCCTCAGCGCCTCCGTATCCTCCGGGCGCAGGTCAAAGCTCAGACCCTGCCGGTCGTTCAGGTCGGCCAGCCGGTAGACGGTCTGCGGCGCGGGCGTATCAGCCATGACGGCGATCCTTTCTTGAACCGGGGCAAGAAGTTGATGTAATCGGGATAGAAGCCGCGCCCGCCGCTGACAAGAGGGGCGATCCGGCAAGGGAATTCGGGGGGCGACATGGCCGAGCAGAATGAAGGAGTGGCGCGCCACGCGGCGCGGGCGATCCGGAGCGTCGTCTTCGGCCTTGCTCTCCTGTCGCTGGCCGCCTGTGTGGAGCGCATCCGCGCCCATGGCTATGTCCCTGACGAAGAACAGCTTTCCCAGATCACCGTGGGTGTCGATACCCGCGATACCGTCTCCGATGTGCTGGGCGCGCCCTCGACCTCCGGCCTGATCGACGACAGCGGCTATTACTACATCCGCTCCAGTTTCCGCCACTTCGGGCCGACCGAACCCAAGGTGATCGAGCGCGAGGTCGTCGCCGTCACCTTCGATTCCGGCGGAGTCGTGCAGAACATCGAACGCTTCGGCCTGCAGGACGGGCGCACGGTGGTCCTGTCGCGCCGCGTGACCGACATCGACGGACGCAACAATGGCCTGCTGCGCAACCTGCTGCGCAACCTCGGCCGCTTCGACCCGGCATCGGTCCTGAACTGAGACCACGGCGACACGCGCGCGCCGCCGACCCGGCGCGCGTCATCAAAGTGATACATCTTGCGGGCATCACCCGGGCAACCTACCTTATCTCCGTGGATCAGGCGCAGGAGAGGTGCCCGATATGCTGTCGCTCAAGAAAGGTCGCTACCGCGCCCGTCCCGCCGACTCCGACGACGACATCCGTGCCGCGCAGCGCCTGCGCACCCTGGCCTTCCGCGGCGACGCCGACGCCGAACTTGACGCCGACGCCTTCGACGCCCTCTGCGACCACATTCTCGTGGAGGACACCCGTACCGGCGCCCTCGTCTGCTGCTTCCGCATCCTGCCGCTGACCGGCGGGACCGAGATCGCCAAGAGCTACTCCGCCCAGTATTACGAACTCTCCGCGCTCGAATCCTTTACCGGCCGCATGGTCGAAATGGGCCGCTTCTGCATCGACCCCGCCCTGAAGGACCCCGACATCCTGCGCGTCGCCTGGGGCGCGATGACGGCCTATGTCGACGAGACGGGGGTGGAGATGCTGTTCGGCTGTTCGTCGTTCCACGGCACGGATGCGGAGCAGTACCTCGATGCCTTCGCCATGCTCAAGGAACGTCACCTCGCGCCGAAACGCTGGCTGCCCAAGGTCAAGGCCCCCAAGGTCTTCCGCTTTGCCCAGAAGCTGCGCCGCAAGCCCGACGCGAAGCTCGCCATGCTGCGGATGCCACCGCTGCTGCGGACCTATCTCCTCATGGGGGGCTGGGTCAGCGATCACGCGGTGGTCGACAGCCACATGAACACGCTGCACGTCTTTACGGGACTGGAGATCAACGCCATCCCGCCCGCCCGGAAACGCCTGCTGCGCGCGACGGCGGGCTGAGGGCGCCTCCGGCGGGGATATTTGGAGCAAGGCGAAATGCATTTCGCTTTGCTGAAACGCGCAGCGCCTTCGTCTTCGACGCCGTCGGACGACGCGCAATCCCGCGGCTGGCTGCCTGGGAGTGAGGCCGGAGGCCGGGGGCAAAGCCCCTGCCATCAAACCCCACTTGACGCCGCCAACCCGCCCGCGTAGCGGAGGCGCCATGGCCCGCACACCCCTTCTCCAGTTGAACGACATCGCCCTGACCTTCGGCGGCGATCCCGTGTTTTCCGACCTCTCGCTGGTCGTCCAGCCCGGCGACCGGCTGGCGCTGGTCGGGCGCAACGGATCGGGCAAGTCGACCCTGATGAAGGTCATGGCGGGTCTCGTCGAACCCGATAGCGGTGAGCGGATCGTGACGCCCGGCACCTCCGTCGGCTACATGGAGCAGGAGCCGGACATGACCGGTTTCGCGACGCTAGGCGATTTCGCCGCCGCCCGGCTGGACCCGTCGGAACATTACCGTGTCGAGATGGCCTCCGAAGGGCTGAAATTCGACCCCGCGCGCCCTGTGGAAACCGCCTCCGGTGGTGAACGCCGCCGCGCCGCGCTGGCCCGGCTGATGGCCGAGGCACCGGAGCTGATGCTGCTGGACGAACCCACCAACCACCTGGATATCGAGGCGATTGCCTGGCTGGAGGCCGAACTGTCCCAGACCCGCGCCGCCTTCCTCCTGATCTCCCACGACCGCGCCTTCCTGCGCGCGCTGTCGAAAGGCACGCTCTGGATCGACCGGGGCGCGGTGCGCCGTCAGGACGAAGGCTTTGCCGGGTTCGAGGCCTGGCGCGACAAGATATGGGAAGAAGAGGACATCGCCCGCCACAAGCTGGACCGCAAGATCAAGGCGGAGGCGAAATGGGCGGTCGAGGGCATCTCTGCCCGGCGCAAGCGCAACCAGGGCCGGGTGCGCGCGTTGCAGGACCTGCGTGAAGAACGGGCCGGCCAGATCCGGCGGCAGGGCACGGCGGCGATGGACCTCGCCTCGGGCCAGAAATCCGGTCGTCGCGTCATGGAGGCCGAGGGCCTGACCAAGCGTTTCGGAGACCAGACCATCGTGCAGGGGCTCGACCTGCGTGTCATGCGCGGTGACCGAGTGGCCTTTGTCGGCCCGAACGGCGTCGGCAAGACCACCCTCATCAAGCTGCTGACCGGAGAGATCGCCCCCGATGCGGGCCGCGTCACGCTTGGCACCAACCTGCTGACGGCGGTTTTCGATCAGACCCGCTCCGCGCTCGACCCCGACCAGAGCCTCTGGGAGAACCTCGTCGGCGACAAGGACATGCGCGTGTCGGGCCAGGCCGATCAGGTGCTGGTGCGCGGCCAGCCCAAGCATGTGGTCGGCTACCTAAAGGAGTTTCTCTTCGACGAACGGCAGGCCCGCGCGCCCGTCCGTTCGCTCTCGGGCGGCGAAAAGGCGCGGCTGCTGCTGGCGCGGCTGATGGCGAAGGAGAGCAACCTCCTGATCCTCGACGAACCGACAAACGATCTGGATGTCGAGACGCTGGATCTGCTTCAGGAACTGCTGGACGACTACGACGGCACGGTCCTTCTGGTCAGCCACGACCGGGACTTCATCGACCGCGTCGCCACCACCACCGTCGCGATGGAGGGTCAGGGCCGGGTCGTGCCATACGCCGGCGGATGGAGCGATTATCAGGCGCAGCGCACCGCTCCGCCCGAGGCCGGTCCGGCAGAAACGAAACCGGCGCAGAAACCTGCCGCCCCGGTGGACCGGAAGCCGGCGCGGGACGCGGCGCTTTCCTTCACCGAACGTCACCGGCTGGCCGAACTGCCGGGTGTCATCGACCGCCTTGGCGCGGAGATCGCGAAGCTGGAGCAGTTCCTCTCCCAGCCTGATCTCTATGCGAAGGAACCCGTCAAGTTCGCCAAGGGGACGGAGGCGCTGGCCGACCGCCAGCAGGCGCTCGCCGCGGCGGAGGAGGAATGGATGATGCTGGAGGAGAAGGCCGAGGCCTCCTGACCGCGTTCAGCCCCTGTCCATCCGCCGCGCCGCCCAGGTCAGCACGAAGACCGTCAGGATGATGCGGTAGACGTGGTGCAGCGTCACGAAGGCCGGGTTGGCGTTGAGCGACAGCGCGATCAGCGCCATCTCCGTCACCCCGCCGGGCGCGAAGGAGGTCAGCAGCACGTCCACCGCCTCGCCGGACAGCGGGTGGAGCGCCAGTGCCATCGCCGTGCCGATCAGAAGCATCGCCCCCACGGTCAGGGTCGCAAGCCATGCCCCGCGCAGCAGCATGGCGGGGCGGATGCCGGTGAACCGCGTGCCGAGCGTGGTGCCGATGACGATCTGCGACGCCGAGAGGGTCCAGTTCGGCAGGTCCAGCACCGCCAGCCCGCTCAGCGTCACCAGCGCGCCAAGCAGCAGCGGCCCCATGAGCTGCGCCGCCGGCAGGTGCAGCCTGAACCCGCCATACAGGCCAAGCCCCACGACCAGCGCGGCGACCGGCAGATGCTCCAGCCCCGTGCCCTCGGCCACGAAACGCATGCCGCCGGAGGATCCGACCGGATGGCCGACATAAAGCGACATGCCGATCGGCAGCAGGGTCACCACGAAGATGATCCGCAGGAACTGCGCAAGCATCAGCTGCCGCATGTCAGCGCCGGTCTGTTCGCCGAACAGCATCGCCTCGTACAGCCCGCCGGGAGAGGCGGAGAACAGTGCCGTCGGATGATCGTACCCGCCGACCCGGCGGAAGATCAGGTAGTTCACCCAGAAGGTAAGTGGCACGAACAGCGTCAGCGCGGCGAAGGAAAACGCGGCGCGGGGCAGGGACATCAGCACCTCGGTCGTGATGCGCGTACCGATGGTCATGCCGATCACCGCGATGAAGATCGCGCGGAAGGTGTCGTTGAACTTGAACCCCGGCGGCAGCAGCGCCCGCTGCGGATCGCGCACCACAAGTTCGGACACCTGCGTGGCCAGCGCCACCACGATCAGGCTGCCGAGGATGAAGGGCAGGGGCAGTCCGACAGCCTGCGCCGCAAGCCCGCCGAGGGCGCCAAGAAGGATCAGGCCGAGGTGAAGGAGGATCAGTCGCGGGTTGATGTTCGGTCTGGAGATCACGCGCGAAACGATCCGGGGCGGATTGGAGCGGGTGAAGGGAATCGAACCCTCGTCGTCAGCTTGGGAAGCTGCTGCTCTACCATTGAGCTACACCCGCGAGGTGCCGCCACGCTTAGGTGAAGCCCGCCGGGCGGTCAAGCGGCTTTGCGTGCCCGCCGCCGCCCCAGAACGCCGAACCCCGCCACCGCCGCGCCAAGCAGCAGCGCCGTGGCCGGAAGCGGCACCGCGGCGGCGTCGTAGGTATAGGTTACCTGCGCGACAAGGCTGGTCGCGCCGGGCAGGAAGACCGCCTGACCGGCCGCGGCCGGAAGCAGGCTGTCGGCCCATGTCATCTGCCCGGGCCCGGTGAAATCGGCCAGCGTCAGTGCGATATCCTGCACAACGGGCGAGAAAATCAGGAGGTTCGGCGCCGGAGTCTCCACGTCGATGGCAAAGCCGATCAGGTCGGTGACCGCGCTGAAGCGCCAGTTCATGGTCATGCTCACCGCGCTGCCATAGCCGCCCTGAACCAGCGGGATGGTGGTGCCGCTTACGGTGTAGACATCCACGACCGGCGGCGTCGCTCCGGCAGAGAGAATCGACAATCCTCCCAGGGAAAACGTTGCAGTCGTCGGCAGGGTCGGCTCCGGGCCCGGAAACATCGTGAAACCGACCGGCGTCGTCCGCGTCAGCACCAGATCGACCTGAGTCAGCGTGCCGAGCGTGGCATCGAAACGGTCGAAGGACAGGGACCCGCTGCCGCTGGCGACCTGAAACACGGTGCTCGCGGCGGCGACATGGGGAAGGGCAATCAGGGCGAGGGCAAGAAGCAAACGGCGCATGGCAATGACTTTCGATAAAACTGAATGAAGTCTGCGCGCTTTCCCTCTGTCAGGCAACAGGAAAATCATTCAGCGTCGGCCCGCCCCGGCGCAGCTCGTGCGGCGACGTTGCGGCTCTGGATATTTATGGCAAGGCGAAATCGCATTCATCTTGCTCCAAATATCCCCGCCGGAGGCTCCGGTCAGCGCCGTTTGCGTCTCCGCCCGCCCGAGGCACCGTCGCCGGAATTGAACGACACCGCGGGCAGGTCGACGATCTTCGACAGCTCAGGAAAGGCATCGACCGCATGCGGGATCGCGTTGGCGGCGACGAAATGCTCCTGGAACCGCGGGGCGATGGCGGTCTCGATCTTGGTGATCTTCGTCACGCCCTCTTCGACCTGCCGCCGCGCCGCGACGGAGCAGAGCGCCATCCGCGCGCCTGTCCCGGCGGCGTTCCCGGCGGAGCTTACATGATCCAGCGGCGCGTCGGGGATCATCCCCAGCACCATCGCGTGCTTTGGCGAGATATGCGCCCCGAACGCCCCGGCCAGAACCACGCGGTCCACCCGGTCGGCCCCGCGTTCGTCCATCAGCAGCCGCGCGCCTGCGTAAAGCGCGGACTTCGCCAGCTGGATCGCCCGGATGTCGCCCTGCGTAACGGTGATGCGCGGCCCGCCCTCGGCGCTGCCGTCGTGGATCAGGTAGGCATGGGTCCGTCCCTCGGGCTGACTGCGCGGCGTGCCGGTCTGTTCCGCCGATCCGATCAGGCCGGAGGGGTCGAGCAGCCCGGCCATGCGCATCTCTGCCACCGCCTCAATGATGCCCGAGCCGCAGATGCCGGTCACGCCGGTCTGTGCGATGGCGGCGGCAAAGCCCGGATCGTCGGACCAGAGATCGCTGCCGATCACGCGGAACCGCGGTTCCTTGGTGGCCGGGTCAATCTCCACCCGTTCGATGGCCCCGGGCGCGGCGCGCTGGCCCGAGGAGATCTGCGCGCCCTCGAACGCCGGCCCGGTCGGAGAGGAGCAGGCCAGCACGCGGGTCCGGTCGCCAAGCAGGATCTCCGCGTTCGTGCCGACGTCGATGACCAGCATAAGCTCCTCCGACAGCTCCGGCGCGGTGGCGAGCGACACCGCCGCCGCATCCGCGCCGACATGGCCGGCGATGCAGGGCAGCAGGTAGGCGCGGGCACGCGGGTTGATCGTCGTCAGGTCGAGGTCCGAGGCGGGCAGGGACAGCGCCCCGGACACCGCCAGCGCGAAGGGCGCCTGACCCAGTTCGGTCGGGTCGATGCCAAGCAGCAGGTGGTGCATGACCGGGTTGCAGACCACCACGGCCTCCACGATCAGCGACGGGTCGATCCCGGCCTCCTCGGCCAGCGCCCCCGCCAGATCGGCCAGCGCGCCGCGCACGGCTTCGGTCAGTTCCTTTTCGCCGCCGGGGTTCATCATCACGTAGGAAACGCGGGACATCAGGTCCTCGCCAAACCGGATCTGCGGGTTCATCAGGCCGGAGGCCGCCTTTACCTCTCCGGTCTCCAGATCCGTCAGATGCGCCGCGATGGTGGTGGAGCCGAGATCGATCGCCAGCCCGAAAAGCCCGCCTTCGTGCAGCCCCGGCCAGATCTCCAGCGCATGCGGTGCCGCGCCGGTATGATCGCGGTAGACCGCCACCGTGACCTGCCAGCCGCCCTTGCGCAGCGCGCCCTGCAGCTTGCGCAGGAAGGACGGATCGGCGGTAAGCCCCGTGACCTCCCACTGCTCCGCAAGCGCGGCGGAGAGCCGTTCGAAATCGCCCGAGGGCTCGTGCATGTCCGGCTCCGCCACCTCGACGAAGAACAGCCGGGTGGCCGGGTCCATGACCATGGGGCGGGTGTCAGCGGATTTGCGGATGACCTGCCGGTGCACCTGGCTTTCGGGCGGCACGTCCAGCACCACGTCGCCCATCACGCAGGCCTGGCAGCCAAGCCGCCGCCCCTTGGGCAGCCCACGCTTGTCGTCATACCGCTGTTCGACCGCGTTCCAGTCGGACAGCGCGCCCTCGCGCACCGTGACGCCGTGCTTGGCGAACTCCCCGTAGGAGGGCGTGACCTGGCATTTGGAACAGATCCCCCGCCCGCCGCAGACGGAGTCGAGATCGACACCGAGCTGGCGCGCCGCGGCGAGCACCGAGGTCCCCGGAGCCACCCGCCCGCGTTTCCCCGAAGGGGTGAAGATGACGAGGGGCTGGTCGGTCGGATCGGACATGGCGGCTCCGCGGGCGATGATGGCGCGAGACTAGGCCGCCCCCGTCGCGCCGCAAAGACCGCAGAGCGACGCGGCGGGGGCCGGGACCGGCATCCGCGCTACTGGAAGTTGGCGTTGACCGCGGCGATCGCGGACTGGTCGATTTCGGCCCCGGCCCGGATGCGCACATCCTCTGCGAAGGCGCGGTAGAGGTCCTGGGCCAGCGAATTCTGCATCTGCTGCTGGATGTTGTTGCGCAGGCCTGCGGTTTCCGGATCTTCGGGGTTGGGCGGCAGCACTTCGTCCAGACGTGCGATCAGCACGGCGCCGAAGCCGTCGATCACCGCCATGTCGCCTTCCTCCATATCGAAGATGCGGGCCGCGAAATCGTCCGGCGCGCCAAGTACGGTGCCGTTGCGGGTCAGCGCCTCCTCCGTGTTGACCTCGAGCCCGAGTGACGCGAAATCGGCGGCCTCGGCCAGCTTGCCCATGTAGTCGGCGGCCAGCGTGCGCAGCCGTTCCATGGTCTGACGGGTCTCCCAGATCGCGTTGACCCGTTCGCGCACGTCCTCAAAGGGGGCGGGTTCGGGGGCGATGACCTCGTCCAGACGCATGGCGTAGATCGTGCCATCGGAGAGCTGGGCGATTTCGGGGTAGTCGTCCTGGGTAAGCGCCTCGGCGGCCTCGTCAAAGCCCTCGTAGGCGGCGATACCTTCGTTCTGACCCGGTGCCCAGTCGATCGTGCCGAGCGTCAGGTCGCTGTCGGCGGCCAGTTCTTCCAGCGTCGCGCCGGAGGCGAGCAGGTCCTCGGCCGGTTCCGCCTCACCGGCGATGCGGCGGCGGGCGCGGTCGGTGGCGACCTCTGCCCGCAGTTCGGGCAGCGCGTCCTCGTAGGATGTGGTTTCGGCAGCGAGAATGCCGTTCACGCGGAAGAAGGCGGGGCCGAGATCGGTGTCGATCGGGCCGACCACGTCACCGGACTGCGCCGCAAAGACCTCTTCCCCGGCCGCGCCCAGATCGGCCTTGGACACGTCGCCCATGTCGATGTCGTTGAGGTCGAGCCCACGGTCCGCCACCAGCTTTTCGAAATCCGACGCACCGCTGTCAAGCTGGTCCTTCGCCGCCTGCGCACGGCCCTCGTCGGCATAGACAAGCCGTTCGACCAGCCGCCGTTCGGGCCGGTTGTAGTCCGCGGCGCGCGCTTCGTATTCGGCGCGCAGCAGGTCCTCGTCCACCTCGACCTGGTCGAGGATCATCTCGGGGGTGAGCCAGGCATAGGTGATGCGCTTGATCTCGGGCCGGGTGAAATCGGCGATACGTTCGTCGTAAAGCGCCTTCAGATCCTCTTCCGACGGCGTCAGCGTCTCTTCGGGCAGCAGCGTGGAGTCGAGCCGCACCCAGGACACCCGGCGGCGTTCGGACACATAGGTCAGGATCGTGTCGATATAGCTGTCGGGCAGGGACTTGCCCGATACCACCGCCCCCTGCACCAGCGCGCGGGAGGTTTCGCGGCGCAGCCCGCGTTCGAATTCGGATTCGCTCATCCCGACGCGGTCGAGCGCGAACTTGTAGCTTTCCCGGTCGAACTTGCCGTCGATACCCTTGAAGGCGGGAATGTCCTGCACCTGCTTGGCCACGGTCGTGTCCCCGACCGACAGGCCGATGCGGTCGGCTTCGTCGTCGACGGCGGCCTCGCTGATGAGCCGGGCGAGCACCTGTCGGTCGATGCCGGCGGACTGCGCCTGTTCGAAGGAGATCGCCTGACCCGCCTGCGCCTCGAGCGCGCGCAGTTCATTCTGCAGCGCGCGGCCATATTCGTTCGGGGTGATGTCCCGGCTGCCGACCGACGCGACGGAGCGCAGGGAGCCGGTAAAGCTGGTCGCCCCGAAGCCGCCAAGCCCGAGGATCAGCAGGCCCATGAGGACCCACATTGCGGTATTGCCGCGTTTCTTCGCCATCTCTGCCAGGGCCTCCGGTCTGCGCCGCGTCTGGATGCGGCTTTCTTGCGGTCCGTGTCTAATGGGCCCGGGGCAGCGGGGCAAGGGGGGCACCGTACGGTGGTCGGGGGTGCTGGCGGTGCCGGATGTTTCGCTGTCCGGGGGCGGGAGGTGGTCGGGTCGGGTCCGGGGATGACGGGGCGAGGGGGCGAGTGCGGCCGGTGCGTGAAGGGAGTTGTGGTAGTGCGTCATCCTCCGGCTTGACCGGAGGATGTCGTGGTTTGGGGCGAGACGGGGAGATCCTCGGATCAAGTCCGAGGATGACGGAGCGCGGGGCGAGGATGACGGAGCGTGGGGCGAGGGAGGAGCGTGGCGGGGGAGCGGAGCGTGCGGGAAGGAAGGAACACGGCGGGGAGCGTGGCGGGGGAGGAAGGCGGATCGGATGACACCCGAGCCGCGTCATCCTCCGGCTTGACCGGAGGATCTCCGGCCCTTCGGCGCGTCACGACCGGGAGATCCTCGGATCAGGTCCGAGGATGACGGAGCGCGGGGGAATAACGGCGCATGGAGGACACGGGGAACGATGCCGTCAGCCCGTAAACCCCGCCAGCCGGTCGATCATCCGCGCGATCCCCGCCGCGTCGAGATTGGCGAAGGCCACCCGCATCGTGCGCTGCCCGAAGGCGTCGCCCTCCGGCGTGAACATGGTACCCGGCAGCATCAGAATCCCGGCTTCCGCCACCAGCCGTTTCGCGATCACGTCCGACGGCGCGTCGAAGGGATGTTCCAGATAGGCGAAATAGGCGCCCGCCCCGCGCAGCTTCCAGCCCTTCTGTGCCAGCGGGGCAAAGCCGGCGCGGATCGCATCGCCGCGGGCGAGGATTTCCGCCCGTTCCCCCGCAAGCCACTGGCCGAGGTTGCGCATCCCCCAGAGCGCAGCGAACTGTCCGATCTGGGCCGGGCAGATGGTGACGGTGTCGAGGTATTTCTCCACCTCCGCCAGCCGCGCGGGCGAGGCGAGCATTGCGCCAACCCGGTGCCCCGTCAGCCGGTAGGCCTTGGAGAAGGAATAGAGCTGCACCAGCGTCCGGTCCCAGTCGGGCCGGGTGAACAGATCGTGCAGCGGCAGGTCGGAGGAATGGAAATCGCGGTAGGTTTCGTCCAGAATCAGGGTGATGCCGCGGCTTTCGCACAGATCGTAAAGCGCGCCGATCAGCTCTGCCGGGTATTCGACCCCCGCCGGATTGTTCGGGCTGACGACGGCGATGGCGCGGGTGCGGTCGGTGACAAGCGCCTCGGCCGCCGCGACGTCCGGCAGCAGCGCCGCATCGGTCGGCAGGGGCACCGCGACCGCGCCGATCATGTCCAGCGCCATCTTGTGGTTGAAGTACCAGGGCACCGGCAGCAGCACCTCGTCGCCCTCGGCCAAAAGCGTGGCGATGGTGGCGCAGAAGGCTTCATTGCAGCCGGAGGTGATGGCGACATGGGCGGGGGTGATCTCTCCGCCATACGCCGTAAGCCACTGGCCGGCGACCTCCTCCCTCAGCGCGGGCAGGCCGAGCACCGGACCATAGAGATGGGCCTGCGGGTCTTCGACCGCGACGCGCGCGATCTCGCGGCGCAGGGCATCGGTCGGCGGGTCGACTGGCGCGGCCTGCGACACGTTGATGAGGTCCATCCCCGCGGGCAGGGTGGACTCCGCCAGCCAGCGGCGGGCCTCCATCACCGGCGGGGCAAAGGTCGTTGCGGTACGGGGCAGGGGGCGGGTCATGGATCAGCGCTCCGGGATCAGGCCGCGCGGAGAGAACCGCAGCACCAAAAGCATCAGCACCCCCATGGTGAACATCCGCATGTAGGCGGCGCTGTCCATGAGGTCGGTCTTGAAATCCCCGTCCGGCAGCCCGGCGGTGATGCCGGACATCAGCCAGGTGCCCACGGGTTCGACCTGCACCCAGAGGAACCAGATCAGCAGCCCGCCGAGCACCGCGCCGAAGTTGTTGCCGGACCCGCCGACAATCACCATCACCCAGATCAGGAAGGTGAAACGCAGCGGCTGGTAGGTCCCCGGCACAAGCTGCCCGTCGAGCACGGTCATCATCGCCCCGGCCACCCCGCAGACGGCGGAGCCGAGGATGAAGACCTGAAGATGCCGTCCGGTCACGTCCTTGCCCATGGCCTCGGCGGCGGTCTCGTTGTCGCGGATCGCGCGCATCATCCGCCCCCAGGGAGAGTTCAGCGCCAGCTGCGCCAGCACCAGCAGGATCAGCAGCACTGCGGTGAACAGCAGCGAATAGCCCAGCTTCACCGCGATGGTGGAGGCGGTCACGGTATCCGTGAAGCGTTCGGCGAAGGCGGGGTTCTCCTGCAACTGCACTGCGGTCGGCAGGGGCGAGGGGATGCCGATCACGTTCTTGACGCCGCGGGCGAGCCAGTCCTCGTTCTTCATCACGGCCAGGATGATCTCGGCAATGCCGAGCGTCGCGATGGCAAGGTAGTCGGACCGCAGGCCGAGGGCCGTCTTGCCGATCAGCCAGGCCGCCCCGGCGGCCAGCAGCCCGCCCATGGGCCAGGACACCAGCACCGGCAGGCCGAACCCGCCGAGGTTGCCCTGGAGCGCGGGGTTCACCGCCTCGATCGCGTCGCGCGCGGGATCGAACAGCATGCGGTAGATCACGACCCCCGCCAGCAGCGCCGCGGCGACCAGCCAGCCGCGCCGGGGCAGCTGCGACTTCCACAGCGCGACAGCGGCGGCAAAGGTCCCTGCCAGCACGGCCAGCGCGAGGATCAGCCGCGGCCCGCCTGCCGCCCATGCGGCGGTCACCGGCGGCATGGAGGTCACGGCGACCGCCAGCCCGCCAAGCGCGACGAACCCCATGACGCCGACGTTGAAAAGCCCCGCAAAACCCCATTGCAGGTTCACGCCAAGCGCCATGATCGCGGAAATCAGCCCCATGTTGAGGATTTGCAGCGCAAGGTTCCAGCTCTGGATCAGGCCGGTTGCGACGATCAGCAGCGCCACGAGAAGGAACAGGGAGGCGTCGCGCAGAGTCATACCGATTTCCCGCTGAAGAGCCCGGTCGGGCGGAAGAGGAGGACGATCAGGAGGATCACGAAGGACACCGCGAATTTGTAATCGGTGGAGATCATCTGGACCAGACCCTCGGGGGCGAGGGAGTCGGGCAGCGCGTAGGTCAGCACCTTCTTCCAGCCATAGGCGATCAGCACCTCGGAAAAGGCGATGACGAAACCGCCGACGATGGCGCCGATCGGATTGCCCAGCCCCCCGACGATGGCCGCCGCGAAAAAGGGCAGCAGAAGTTGAAAATAGGTGAAGGGTTTGAAGGACTTGTCCAGCCCGTAAAGCGTGCCCGCCAGCGTCGCCAGTGCCCCCACGATCAGCCAGGTGACCATCACGACCCGCTCCGGGTTGATGCCCGACAGCAGCGCGAGGTCCTCGTTGTCGGAATAGGCGCGCATGGACTTGCCGGTGCGGGTGCGGTTCAGGAACCAGAAAAGCCACGCCACGGCGATCACCGCGATCACCACGGTCAGCGCCTGTCCGGTCTTGATCGCCAGCCCTTCGTCCAGACCCGTCATCTCCTTGAAGGTGCGGGCCGAGATCAGGAATCGTTCGCCATCGGCAAAGTTCCGGTCCTTGGGCCCGATGATCAGCCGCACCAGACCGTTGGTGACGAACATCACCCCCATGGAGACGATGACGAGCACGACCGGCTTCGCCCTCTGCGCCCTGTAGAAGCGATAGACGTAGCGGTCGGTCAGCAGCATAAGCGCCATGCAGGCCAGCATCCCGAAGGGCAGGGCGAGCAGGGCGGTCGGCAGCGGGCCGAGGCTGACGCCCCAGCCCTGGAACACGCCGGTCATCAGCACGACGACCATGGTCCCGAAGGCCATGGTGTCGGAATGCGCGAAGTTCGAGAACCGCAGGATCCCGTAGATCAGTGTCACGCCGAGAGCGCCGAGCGCCAGCTGCGACCCGTAGGCCAGCGCCGGGACGATCACGAAATTCGCCAGCGTGACAAGGGCGTTGAGGAAATCCATCAGCCCACCTTCTCGCAGAGACCAAGATAGGTGATGCTCTGTGGTCCCTGTGTCACATGGGCGGTGAACCGCGCCGCCCGCGGCCCGGCGGAGAGCAGGTAGACCGCGCCCTCGGAATGCACGAACACTGTAAGGACGTCCGGTTCGTCCCGCTTGGCGAGGATCGGGAAGGTGCCGAAATCGGTCACCATCTTGTCCTCACCGCTGCGCACCTCGACCGTGAAGTCACTTGCGGCACAGGCTTCATCCTCATAGCATTCCTTGCTGAAATTGCAGGAATAATCCGACGCGAGCGCGGGCAGGGGCAGGGGCAGGGCCAGCAGGGACATCAGCAGCACGCGCATCAGAAGCTGACCCCGCAGGTCATCAGACCGGTTTCCGCCCATGGGTCGGGCCCGGTGCCCTGACGGATCAGGACGGCCGTGTCTTCGCCGGTTACGGTCAGCGTCATGCGGGTGTCCTCGGTCGGTTTCCAGACGAAGGGGCCAAGCTGCGACAGGCCTTGCGCCAGAACCGGCGTGCCGTCGTTTTCAGTTACGGCGTAAGTTCCCGTGCCTGCTTCGTCTATCTTGTTGGGGGAAATGATGAAATCCGCCGGACCTTCGCCGGGTTCGCACTGCCCGCCGGTATCGCAGGCGGTCACGACCGAACAGGTGAGCGTCAGCCGCGCGCCCTCGGCCAGCAGCGACGTGGCGGCCAGCGGAGCGGTGGCGGACAGGATCAGGAGGAGCGCGATACGGACCATCCCCTCAGCCCCCCAGAAAGCTGCGCCGGACCTGTTCGTCCGCCAGCAGCGCCTTCCCGGTGCCGGTATGGGCATTCGCCCCCTGCACCAGCACATAGCCCCTGTCCGCGATGGCCAGAGCCTGCCGCGCATTCTGTTCCACCATCAGCACCGGCAGCCCGGTGCGCGCAATTTCGATAATTCGGTCAAACAATTCGTCCATCACGATCGGGCTGACACCCGCAGTTGGTTCATCCAGCATCAGCACCTTCGGTTTCGTCATCAGCGCGCGTCCCACGGCCACCTGCTGCCGCTGACCGCCGGAAAGTTCGCCCGCCGCCTGATACCGCTTCTCCTTGAGGA
Source organism: Primorskyibacter flagellatus (assembly GCF_014638275.1). Taxonomy (GTDB): domain Bacteria; phylum Pseudomonadota; class Alphaproteobacteria; order Rhodobacterales; family Rhodobacteraceae; genus Pseudooceanicola; species Pseudooceanicola flagellatus_A. The sequence continues at coordinate 1,303,961 of NZ_BMFJ01000001.1, read as the reverse complement.
TCGGGAACAGGTCGTAAACGCTTGCCATCGTTCCGGAAATGTCGTCCTCGCGGATGAAGGCGCCCATTTCCAGGTTCTCTTCCACGGTCATGGAGGGGAAGATGTTGTTGACCTGAGGCACGAACCCCATCCCCTTGCGCACCCGGTCCTGTGGAGACAGCATGGTGATGTCCTCTCCGTCCAGCAGCACGGCGCCGGAGCGGACCTCGAGCATGCCGAACAGGGCTTTCATGGCTGTGCTTTTGCCTGCGCCGTTCGGACCGACGATGACCGCGATCTCTCCCGGGTTCACGGCGATGGTGCAGCCATGCAGGATGTCGGGACCGCGCCCGTAGCCGCCGGTGATCTCCTGGCCCGCGAGGAAGGGCTGTGCCGCCACGCCGTCCGCGCTCACCCGGCGAGTTCCTTGTTCTTGAGCCCGGTGCCCAGATAGGCCTCGATCACCTGCTCGTTCGCCTTGATCTCTTCGAGCGTGCCCTCGGCGAGCACGCGCCCCTCGGCCATGCAGATGACGGGATCGCAGAGCTTTCCGATGAAATCCATGTCATGTTCGATGACCACGAAGGTATAGCCGCGTTCACGGTTCAGCCGCAGGATCGCGTCGGCGATGGTCATCAGCAGGGTGCGGTTCACCCCGGCCCCGACCTCGTCCAGGAAGACGATCCGGGCATCCACCATCATGGTACGCCCCAGTTCCAGCAGCTTTTTCTGCCCGCCGGACAGATTTCCGGCCTTCTCGTCCGCCAGATGCGCGATTGTCAGGAAGTCCAGCACCTCATCGGACTTACGCCGTAAGGCAACCTCCTCCGATGCGATCATTCCGCGCCGGAACCATGCGTTCCAGAGCGTTTCGCCGGACTGGTTGCCGGGCACCATCATCAGGTTTTCCCGCACCGTCATCGAATGGAATTCATGCGCGATCTGAAAGGTGCGCAGCAGGCCCTTGTGGAACAGCGCGTGCGGCGGCAGGCCGGTGATGTCCTCGCCATGCATCGTCACCCGGCCCGAGGTCGGGGGCAGCAGCCCTGCAATCACGTTGAACAGCGTGGTCTTGCCCGCGCCATTGGGACCGATCAGCCCGGTGATCGACCCTTCGCGGATCGTCAGGCTGGCCCCGTCCACGGCATGGAAGCCGCCGAAATGCTTGTGAATGTCGTCGACGACGATCATGCGTGTCCCCATGTCGGCCGGGCGTTCCGCCTCTTGCCGCGAAGAAGGACGGCCCTGGTCCGGGCCGTCCTCCGATGCCTCAGCGGTACTTGACGGTTTCGATCTTGCCGTCGGCGAAGGTGATCTCGCGGTAGTTGCCCGCGGATTCACCCGGTCCGATCAGTTCGACTGCCGTTGCGCCGACATAGTCGATATCGGTGCCCGCCGCGATCAGTTCGAGAGCCTTGCCAAGCTCTCCGGGATAGATCTTCTCGCCGGGCGCATTGGCCAGGTCCATGATCTTGCCCTTGTAGTCCGCCGGCTCGACCGAGTTCGCCGCCTGCATCGCCAGCAGGATCAGCGCCGCCGCGTCATAGCTTTCCGGCGTGAAGGGGGACGTCGCGTCGAAAGCGCCTGCGACCATGTCGGTGAACATTGCCGCGCCTTCGCTGTCGGTGCCCGGGTGCTGGCCGGAGGAGCCGGTCAGTTCCGCGCCGAAGTTGTCCTCCAGCGCCTGGCCGATCATGCCGTCCGGGAAGTGGAAGGTGTCGAAGGCGCCGGCGTCCAGCGCGCCGCGCACGATGCCGCCGCCGCCCTGATCGATGTAGCCCGCAACCACCAGCCGGTCGCCACCGGCGGAGGCCAATGCCGCGACTTCGGCCGAATAGTCCGCCTTGCCGTCCTCATGCGCGGCCGAGATGGTGACATTGCCGCCCGCCGCCTCGAACGCCTTCTGGAAGCTGTCGGCAAGACCCTTGCCGTAGTCGTTGTTGGTGTAGGTCAGTGCGACCGACTTGATGCCCTGTTCCATCAGGACCTCGGTCATCACCACGCCCTGACGCGCATCCGACGGGGCGGTGCGGAAGAACAGGCCGTTGTCCTCGGTCTCCGACAGGCCCGGAGAGGTCGCGGAGGGAGAGATCATCACGACGCCGTTCGGCACGGCCACGTTGGTCAGGATTGCGCCGGTCACGCCGGAACAGTCCGCGCCCACAATGCCCTTCACGCCTTCGGCAGTGATCAGGCGTTCGGCGGCGGCGGTGGCCGCACCCGCGTCGACGCAGGTGGAATCCGCGCGCACCGGGGTCACCTTGGCGCCGCCCAGAAGCTTGCCGCTGTCGGTCACTTCCTTCATTGCCAGTTCCGCGCCGTCCGCCATGGAGGGCGTCAGCGATTCAATCGGCCCGGTAAAGCCGAGGATCACCCCGAGCTTCACTTCGCTCATGTGGCTTTCGGCAAGGGCCGGGGCGGTCAGCGCGGCCAGAGCCGCACCCGCCAGAAGAAGCTTTTTCATGTTAGTCTCCCTGATTGGAACAAAGTCCTGCGCGGGATGCTATGCGCGCTCAGAACAAAAGAAAAGTGTTTGTGAACAGCGGTTGCGGTGACGTCATCCGGGGCTACCTTTCCGGTGAAAAAGGAGACGTCCATGACCCGCATTCTCGCCATCCTCGCCCTGCTTGCCGGGTTCGCCCCGGCGGCGCAGGCGCTTGAAACCTCGGCCGGCACGCTCCGGGTGGAGCAGGTGGCCTCCGGTTTCGACACCCCCTGGGCCATCGGGTTTCTTCCCGATCAGGGATTTCTGGTGACGGAGAAGCGCGGGCGGCTCTGGCTGGTGCAGGAAGGCGAGGCACGGCAGGTGACGGGCCTGCCCGACATCCACGTCGAAGGGCAGGGCGGGCTTCTGGACGTCCTTGTTCCCCGGGACTTCGCCAGCACGCGGGAGATTTTCCTGACCCACGCGATCCGACAGCCCCAGGGCAGCGGAACGGCCCTCTCGCGCGGCACCCTGTCGTCGGACGGCACCCGGCTGGAGAACGTCGAGACCCTGTTCCAGATGGCGCCCGGCACGTCCGGCGGCCGGCACTACGGATCCCGCCTGGCCGAGGGGCCGGAGGGGCATCTTTTCATGACCATCGGAGAGCGTGGCGACCGGCCCGCCGCGCAGGACCTGTCGCGGCACAACGGATCCGTCATCCGGCTGAACCGCGACGGAACGGTGCCGGACGACAACCCCTTTGTCGGCGAGACGGGCGCACAGCCGGAGGTCTGGTCCTACGGTCATCGCAATCCGCAGGGCATGGCGATGGACGAAACAGGCACCATCTGGGTCAGCGAACACGGCGCGCGCGGCGGGGACGAGGTGAACCGGATCGACCGCGGCGCGAATTATGGCTGGCCGGTGATCTCCTACGGCCGGCACTACTCCGGCGCGCGGATCGGCGAGGGGACGGAGAAGTCGGGGATGGCGCAGCCGGTGCACTACTGGGACCCGTCCATCGCGCCCTCGGGCATGGCGTTCTACGACGGCACGGTCGCGGACTGGCAGGGTGACGCCTTCGTGGGATCGCTGAAGTTCGACTACATCTCGCGGCTGTCGGGCGATCCGCTGCAGGAGGTGGAGCAGATCAAGTCGCCCGAGACCGCGCGGGTCCGGGATGTCCGCATCGGACCGGACGGGGCGCTTTGGTTCGTGTCGGAGGATCGTGGGGCGGTTTTCAGGATAGTTGAGTGATAACAGTTATAAAGAGCGCATTGCTGAAGTGATGCGCTAGACGGGGCGGAAACCTCGGACGTAGGGCAGAGCCCGTACGGGCAGGTGCGGGGCCGCATCAGTCATTATGACCTTGTTAGGTGCCGTCATCCTCGGGCTTGACCCGAGGATCTCCATGCAATCGGCGAAACACACGACATGAAGTCCCCGGGTCAAGCCCAAGGATGACGGCCAGCGAAGTCCAAGACCCTCGCCGTGAACTTACGCCGTCAGCTCCGCCGTCAACCCCGCCGCCGTCCGCGGCGTTCCCGTGTCGGTCCGGTGTCGTCCCCGGTCCCGTCCGAAGCCGAGGAGAACCCGCCCAGCACTTCCGTCACCCGCTCCAGCGTGGGCCGGTCGCCGCGCGGCCGGGTCTCCAGCGCCTCGCGCATCTTCGCCAGATGCTCCGGCATCGTGCCGCAGCAGCCGCCTATGATCGTCGCCCCGCAGTCCCGCGCCATCACGGCATATTCGCCCATGAGTTCCGGCGTGCCATCGTAGTGGATATGCCCGTCGTGATACTTCGGAATGCCGGCGTTGCCCTTGGCGATGATCGGACGCTCCACCCCCTGCGCGGCGAATCCCAGGACCGTGCGCAACAGGTCCGACGCACCGACGCCGCAGTTCGCGCCATAGGCCAGCGGCGGGTTCGGCAGCTTTTCCACCATCGCCACCATCGCTTCGGAGGTCACGCCCATCATCGTGCGCCCCGCCGTGTCGAAGGACATCGTCCCGCACCATGGCATCCCGGCAAGCGCGAAGGCCTCCGCCGCCGCCTTGTATTCCTCGGGCGCGGAAATCGTCTCCAGCCAGAGCACGTCGGCCCCGCCTTCCTTCAGCCCTTCGGCCTGTTCGTGGAACATCTCCACGGCAAGCTCGTGCGTCAGCGTGCCCATGGGTGCCATGATGTCGCCGGTCGGCCCGACGGAGCCCGCGACAACCACGGTCCGGCCAGAGGCATCCGCCACCTCGCGACCCAGTTCCGCCGCGATCCGGTTCAGTTCCCGCACCCGGTCCTGCGCGTTGTGCAGTTTCAGGCGCGAGGCATTGCCGCCGAAGGTATTCGTCAGGAACAGGTCGCTGCCCGCGTTCACAGCGTAGGAATAGAGCGTCTTGATCTTCTCCGGCTCTTCCACGTTCCACAGCTCGGGCGCATCGCCGGAGGACAGGCCCATGTTGAACAGGTTCGTGCCCGTTGCGCCATCGGCCATCAGCCAGTCGCGGGTGGCGAGAAGCTTGGAAAGGGTGTCGGTCATTGCGTCCTCCGGTCAACTGGGCCCACGGGCCTCTGCCGGTCACATAACCTGCGCTCCGCGATGATGGAAGGGCAGGCGGGCTCAGGACCCGCGAATGCTGCGCGCAATATCCGCCCCGGCCAGCACAAGCGATGCCATGTCGGGCGCCGCGATATAAAGCGGGGCGCGGCGGGGACCGAAGCTGTCCTTGAACCGGATCAGCCCGTTGCCCCCGGTCCGCGCCGCGATCCGCGCGCGCAGGCGGGCGGTGATCCGGCCGTCGCGGGCAGGGCGGGCGGGCATGGCGGCAAGGGTCATGCGGGACCGTCCCTCTGCCCCGGCGGCGGCGATGGCGGCCACGACAAGGCTGTGCATGGTCCCGTCCGGCACATCGGCCTCGTGCCGCATGATGTCGAGCGCGAGGTCGCGGCTCGTCTCGTGCAGGGTGACGAAGGCGACGGCACGCCCCGCGATCCGGGCGACGAAAATCCGCTGGTGCAAAAGGTAGTCCCGATCGAAGCGCCCCATGGAGAAGCCGCGCGCCCCGCCATGTTCGGCGACCCAGAGCGCATCGATGCGCGCCAGCTCGTTCATCAGCGGGGCGGAGGCGGTCTCCTGCGTCACCTGCACCCCGGCCTTCTCCGCCTGACGCAGCTTGCGCCGGAGTTGCCGCGCGCCGGAGCCTTCCAGCGAATGACCCGACAGGTCGATCACCGCATCGTCGGCCACCCGCATCACCCGCCATCCGGCGCGCCGCGCCGCCAGCGCCGTGCGGGCCGAACATTTGTAGATCGCCGGGACCAGCATCCGTTCCCGCGCGGCGCGGCTCAGGGCGCGCACGGTATCCGCCGGGGTGCCGGACATGGGATCGAACAGCAGGGCCAGGCACTGCCCGGTCTCGACCACCGCCGCGCTTCCGGTGCCGGAGTCGAGCGACAGCGCCCTGTTCTGCCGCGCCACGCCACATTCCGCCCGCGGCGCATGCGGCAGGTCGCGCGACCGTGCGGCGGCGCGGTCCGGTGCGGCGGGGGCGAAACGGAAGGGGAAGGCCAGCGGAATGACCGCGATCAGCGCCGGCACCGCGTAGTAGATCACGCGCCAGGCCAGCACCGCGCCAAGCAGCGGTTCCTGTCCCACGGCCGGCAGCAGGGCCAGCAGTGTCAGTTCGAACGGACCCGCCCCGCCGGGGGTTGAGCTGAACAGCCCCGCGCCAAGCGCCAGCGCGAAGATGGGCAGCAACGTCGTGTACCCGACGGAGAGGGAGCCCGGCATCAGGATATGCAGCGCCGCCGCCGCGGCGGTCAGGTCCACTGCCGTCAGCACCAGCATGGACAACAGGGTGCGCAGGCTTGGCATCCGGACAGAGAACTGCCCGACCCGCAGCACCGGCCGCAGGACAACCAGCGTCGCCAGTCCGATGAGCGCCGCCAGCACCGCGAAGGCCAGCAGCGGCGGCAGTGCCACCCCCGGCAGCAGCGCGCAGAGCGCCACGGTAATCAGACCCCAGGACGCCAGGAAGCTGACCGAAACAGCACCGGTCACGGTGGCCGCCATTGCCGGGGTCGTGCCCGCCAGCATCCGCCAGCGCGCCAGCGCCCCGGTCACCACGCCAAGGCCCAGCACCTGCGCCAGCGCGATCGAACCCGCGCCGGTCATCCGCGCCACATCCGCCGGAACCCCGGTGCGCAGGTGGCGGTGCATCACCGCGTCATAGGTCCCGATGGCCCAGAAGGACAGCGCCGTCGCCACCGCGGCCCCGGCCCACTGGCTGATCGAGGTGGTGCGCACAACCTCGGCCACCGCGTGAAAGTCCAGCCCGCGGATCTGTCCGCTCAGCAGCCAGATGCAGATGGCGCCGACAATCAGCGGCAGGCCGGATTTCACCAGTCGGCGGGAGGCGGCCGCGCGCAGGACGGCGGCCCTCGGGGGGCTGTTTCGGGTCATCAGGTCTCACTCCACTCACTGGAAGCGTGGGATAGGGTTCAAGTCCTACCGAGGCCTTAACGACTGCCGCTTTGGAAGAACTGCTCGGGCCCGGTCTTTGCCGGTTTGTTTTGAAATTATGCGCAAAATTGGGCGGTACGCAAGAAAATCCGCGTTTCCCGCGTCAACCTATCCTCCTGTATACTTCACCTCGTCCCGCCGCCGCCGGCGCGGGACCCCGGTCAAGAAAACGGCGCGGTCCCCTAGGGGAACCGCGCCGCATGGCGGGCCCGGAAGGGCGCGCCCTCATTCTTCCATGAGCTGGCCCTTGGCGACCTTGTGCAACTGCTCCAGCTTGGCGCGGATCTCCGCATCCGTCGCCTTGTCGCCCAGGTCGGCCGACACCTTGCGTACCACGTCCTCGTGGCCCGCCTCTTCGAAATCCGCCTTCACCACTTCGCGGGCATAGGCATCGGCATCCGCGCCGGTCTTGCCCAGAAGCTCCGCCGCCCAGAGGCCGAGCAGCTTGTTGCGGCGCGCCTCGGCGCGGAACTGCATCTCCTGGTCGTGGGCATATTTGTTCTCGAATGCGTTTTCGCGATCGTCGAAGGTGCTCATGGCCGTGGTCCCTTGCGTGAAATACCGTCCGCCCCGATATGCCTTCGCGGGCGCTGCGGCGCAAGGCCCGCGCTCTGCTTGCGACAATGCCGCCCATGCACTAAGAGGGCGCGACAGATGCGTGGGCCGTGGTGAGGGGCCCGAATGAAAGGGCAGCCATGGCACGGCGCAAGAAAATCTACGAAGGCAAGGCGAAAATCCTCTACGAAGGCCCGGAGCCGGGCACCATCGTGCAGTATTTCAAGGACGACGCCACCGCCTTCAACGCCCAGAAGAAAGCCACCATCGAAGGCAAGGGCGTGCTGAACAACCGCCTCAGCGAATATTTCATGACCGGCCTGTCGACCATAGGCGTGCCGACTCATTTCATCCGCCGCCTGAACATGCGTGAACAGCTGGTGCGCGCCTGCGAGATCATCCCGCTCGAGATCATCGTGCGCAACTTTGCCGCCGGATCGCTGGCCACCCGTCTCGGGATCGAGGAGGGCACGGCCCTGCCGCGCCCGATCGTCGAATACTGCTACAAGGACGACAAGCTGGGCGACCCGCTGGTGACCGAAGAGCATATCGCCGCCTTCGGATGGGCCAGCCAGCAGGACATGGACGACATCCTCAGCCTCGCTCTGCGCGTCAACGACTACATGTCCGGCCTGATGTACGGCGTCGGGATCCGTCTGGTGGATTTCAAGATCGAGATCGGCCGCGTGTATGACGGCGACTTCCAGCGCCTTGTCGTGGCGGACGAGATCAGCCCGGACAGCTGCCGTCTCTGGGATATCGAGACCGGGCAGAAGCTGGACAAGGACGTGTTCCGCCGCGATCTCGGTTCGCTGACCGATGCCTATACAGAAGTCGCGCGGCGTCTTGGCGTGATCCCCAAATCCAACGGCCACTCCAAGCCGACGCTGATCAACTGACCCCTTCCGCGGTTGCGGAAATGCGAAGAAAGGTTCCCCGATGAAAGCCCGCGTTCATGTCATGCTGAAGGACGGCGTTCTGGACCCGCAGGGGGAGGCCGTGCGCCACGCGCTCGGCTCGCTTGGCTTCGAGGGTGTCGCGGGCGTGCGTCAGGGCAAGGTGATCGAGCTCGACCTGGCCGAGGGTACGACGGAAGACACCGTGCGTGAGATGTGCGAACGCCTGCTGGCCAACACGGTGATCGAGAGCTACTCGGTCGACCTGGGCTGAGCCGGTGTCCGGCCGGCTCCGCGTGGACTGGCCGACCTTCTGGGGCGCGGTGTTCTTCCTGCTGATCGGCGGAGGCTTCGCGATCTTCGGCGGCTATCAGGTCCTGACGACCCACGCCTTCATGCGCGCGGCCGAAGAAACCGGGGCCGTGGTGCTGGAGAACCCCGAAAGCTGCGACGACGACGGCTGCACCTGGTGGCCGACCTTCCGCCTGACCGCGCCGGATGGAACGGAACGCCGCATGCGAACCCGCTTCGGCGCCTCCAACTACGGCTGGAGCGAGGGGGCCGAGGTCACGGTTCTGACGAACCCGGCCTATGGGTACGTCCGCATACCCGGAGCCGGTAACCTCTACCTGCTCGGCGGCGCGTTCTTCGCGCTCGGCATGCTGCCCGTGGTCATAGCGGTCTGGCTGATGGCGCGCGTGGTTTTTTCGCGGGAAGGCGGGGCGGAGTGATTGGCGGGGCAGGGTGGTGGCGTGGGCCCCACCCTGAAGCGCCCGCAGGATAGGGTTCAACGCCATCATCGCGCCCGTGATCCTGCCGTATGACAAGGGACTACACCGGAACCCCACGCTCCGTCGCCTCATTCCCCGTCATCCTCGGGCTTGATCCGAGGATCTCGTGAAGGAGGAAGACTCTCGGGGCGCGCCCGAGAGTGAAGGGGGCGCGAGGAGGCGGGAGATCCTCGGAACAAGTCCGAGGATGACAGCCCGCTCCCTGCCCCCCCAAAGAACGTCGCCCGCACGGTCCGGAATTCCCGCCTTTGTCCCGTCACATCCGTGCGATAGCCTCCGCCCGACTGGCGCAGCGCGAACGGCTGGACGCGACAGGCGGAGGACCTCGCGATGATTACACTGGCATTCTACAAGGGCCGCGGATCGACATGGTGGATCCGCCTGCAGGACGGGCTGATCCGTTTCGCCACTCGCTCCCCCTACAGCCATGTCGAACTGATCGTCGGCCGGGCAGAGCATGACCGGGAAGAAACCTGCCTCTCCTCCTCCGGCCGGGACGGGGGCGTGCGGGAAAAGCGCATCGTGCTGGAACGCGCCAAGTGGGACCTCGTCGATCTGACCGACCAGCAGGACGAGATCGGCACCTTCATCCGCGACCGCATCGGCGCGCGCTATGACTACTGGGGCATCGTCTTCAGCCAGATCCTTTCGCTCGGGCGCCACGACGCCTCGAAATGGTTCTGTTCCGAAATCTGCGCCGCCGCGCTCGGCATGGCCAACGCGCAGCGGATGAGCCCGCAGGCGCTTTACGACATGGTCAACTGGCGCCGTCCGCCGCCCGACCCCTCACCGCTGCCCGCCGACCCGCCCGCGCCGCCGCAGATCGGGTGAGCGAACGGAGCACTGCTGACCGTCCCTGTCAGCAGAGCGATGGCGGTCAAATCGGAGCGGTGGCATTCTGCCGCGATGAAAGCCGTCCTGTATATCCTCGGGTCCGTGGCTCTGATGGCCCTGGCGGATGCCCTTATCAAGCTGTCCAGCGCGACACTGTCGCTTTGGCAGATTTTCGTCATGCGGTCCGCCGTCGGATTGCCGCTGACCGCAGGCGTCGCCCTGGCGGCCGGTTCGAGGCTCGGGCTGCGGAGACCGGGGTGGGCGCTGATCAGGTCGGGGCTGCTGGTCCTGACCTGGCTGCTCTACTACGCCTCGCTTGGTGTCCTGCCGTTGTCGGTTGCGGCCGCGGCGATCTACACCAATCCGATCCTGACCGCGCTGCTGACCGCGGTTGTCCTGCGCCGACCGGTCGGCGCGCGGTGCTGGTGCGGCATGGCGCTTGGATTTGCGGGCATGCTTTTCGTCGTGCGGCCGGATGGAGCAATCTCGCCTGCGCTGGCCCTGCCTCTGCTGGCGGCGCTGACCTACGCCGTGGCCATGATCCTGACCCATGCGAAGTGTCAGGATGAGTCTCCGCTGGCCCTGGCCTGCACGCTGCAGGGCGCCTTCCTGCTGACCGGGCTGGCCGGGTCTGCCGTCGTGATGCTGTGGACGCCCGGTTCCGGCCTGCCGTTCCTTGCCGGTCCCTGGGGCCCTGCGGGGGCTGATGTCTGGGCGCTCATGGCCGCGCTTGCCCTGTTGTCCGTCCTGTATTTCGCGGGGGTCGCCCGCGCCTATCAGACCGGCGCACCGCCGGTCATCGCGGCATTCGACTACGCCTATCTGCTCTGGGCGGCCCTCTGGGGGGCCGTGATCTTTGCCGAACGCCCGACGGTCGGGATGCTCGCGGGAATGGCCCTGATCGCGGCCGGGGGCTTTCTGGCCACGCAAAAGCGCGGCGCGTCCGCTCCCGCCTCTTGAGTCGCGCGACATTCGGGCGTATGCAGCCCGCATCCCCCCAGATATGGAGCATCCGCCCATGAAGGCCGCCATCCTCGTCTTTCCCGGATCGAACTGCGACCGCGACCTGCAGACCGCCTTCGAAAAGGCCGGGGCGGATGTCACGATGGTATGGCACAAGGACAACGCCCTTCCGGCAGGAACGGACATCGTCGGCGTGCCCGGCGGTTTCTCCTACGGGGATTACCTGCGCTGCGGCGCGATCGCGGCGAATTCCCCGATCTGCGGCTCGCTCAGGGAACATGTGGCGCGCGGGGGCTATGCGCTTGGAATCTGCAACGGTTTCCAGATCCTGACCGAAACCCGGATCCTGCCCGGCGCGCTGTTGCGCAATGCCGACCTGAAATACCTCTGCAAGACCGTGTCGCTTCAGGTGAAGACCTCGGACAGCGATTTCACCCGGGCCTGGAATGCAGGTACGGAACTGCGTATTCCGATCGCCCATCACGAGGGCAACTACCGGGCCGACGCAGAGCTTATGAAACAGCTCGAGGCCGAGGACCGGATCGCCTTCACCTACAACGACAACCCGAACGGCTCTGCCGGGAACGTCGCCGGTGTGCTGAGCGAAAACCGCCGCGTCCTGGGCATGATGCCCCACCCCGAACGCGCCGCGGACGAGGTTCTGGGCGGCACCGACGGGCGGGCGATGTTCACGTCGCTGATGAACGCGCTGGTTTCCGCCTGAGCAACACGCGGTTTCGCCCGTCTGGCTTGAGCGGATCGGCCCGCTGACCTAGATTACGGTATGCAGGAAACCACCATGCCTCCCCAGCCCCTGCCGGCACGCCGGATCGGCGGGCCGACGTTCAGCTGGCGCAGCCGGGTGGCGCTTGGCGTGTTTTTCCTGATCGCGCTGGCGACGATCTGGATCACCAACTCCGCGCTGACAGACCGTTTCACCCAGAACACCCGCAACCGCGCCGAACTGCGCCTCGCACTCTACGGCGGCAACCTGGTCAGCGAACTGCGGCGCAATTCCATCGTGCCGCAGCTGCTGGCGCGCGACCCGACGCTGATCGGGGCGCTGAACTCCGCCGACTATTCCCAGTCCACGCAGCGCCTGATCTCCTTCGTCGACGAAATCGGCGCGGCCTCACTGATGCTGCTGGACAAGGACGGGCGCACCGTGGCCGCGACCGACCGCAACCGGCTTGGGGAAATGCACTCCGGCCTGCAGCATTTCGTCGATGCGCTGGCCTCGACCGGCACCGTCTTCACCGTCGCCGCGCGCGAAGGGGTCGGCTACCGGTTCACCTATTCCCGCCGGATGGAAAGCAGCGGCACCACCGCTGGCGTGATCGTGGTCGAGGTCGACCTGCAGAAGTTCGAACGGGCCTGGGCCGGGATTTCCGACGCCGTGCTGGTCACCGACAGCACCGGAGAGATCATCCTCGCCACCGAACCGCGCTGGCGCGGCCTGACCGAGGGCGTGGCGCTGAAGCGCGAACCGCCCGAAACGGCGATCCAGCGCGCCATTCAGGCCACCGCCGACTGGTCCGCGCTGCCCGCCGACGCCTACGTGAAGGGCGAGGCCGTGATGCGCGTCGCCTCACGCCTGCCGTTCCGGGGCTGGCAGATCGCATCCTTCACCACCTATGCCTCTGTCAGGGAGAAGGTGAACGGCGTGCTCGCGCTCGAAATCATGGGGTTCGCCATCCTCATGGCGCTGGCCTTCTACGCCCTCAGCCGCAAGAACGCGCTGCGCATGGCGCTCTTCCAGATGGAGTCGGCGGAACTCCGCGCATTGAACGAACGCCTGCAGCGGGAGATCGCCGAGCGGGAGCGGATGCAGAAGTCGCTCGCCGTGGCCGAACAGACCCTCGCACAGTCTTCCAAGCTGGCCGCACTGGGTGAGATGTCCGCCGCTGTCAGTCACGAGCTCAACCAGCCGCTCGCCGCGATGAAGACCTACCTCGCCGGGGCCGCCCTGCTGCTGCGCCGGAACCGCCCGGATGAGGCGCTGTCGTCCTTCCAGCGGATCGACGATCTCATCAACCGCATGGGCTCCATCACCCGCCAGCTGAAGAGCTATGCGCGCAAGGGAGGAGAGCAGTTCGCCCCTGTAAACGTTGGCGATGCGCTCAATTCCGCCCTGTCCATGATGGAGCCGCAGCTGCGTCAGCGCCAGATCCGCATCACCCGCGCCATCCCCGACCGTCCCGTGCGCGTCATGGCCGACCGGGTGCGTCTGGAACAGGTGCTCATCAACCTGCTGCGGAACGCGCTGGACGCAACCTCTACCGTCGCCAACCCCTCTGTCGACGTTATCCTGTCGGCCGGGGAAACCGCCACGATCACGGTGCGCGATAATGGTACGGGGATCGAGAATCTCGACGATCTTTTCGAACCTTTCTACACCACCAAGCAGCCCGGAGACGGGGTCGGCCTTGGTCTTGCCATCTCCTCGGGTATCGTGAACGACCTCGGCGGACGTCTGACCGCACGGAACGCAGAGACGGGTGGGGCTGTTTTCGAGATACAGCTGCCTATCTTGAACGAACAGGCAGAGATCGAAGCAGCCGAGTGATTGACCGGAGAACCGTAAATGCAAAAGGCCATGAAGATCGCGATTGTCGACGACGAACAGGACATGCGTCAGTCGATCAGCCAGTGGCTCGCCCTGTCGGGCTATGACACCGAAACCTTCCCGAGCGCGGAGGACGCGCTGAAATCCCTTGGTCCCGACTATCCGGGCATCGTGATTTCCGACATCCGCATGCCCGGCATGGACGGGATGCAGTTCCTGAGGAAGCTCATGGGATCGGACTCCGCCCTGCCGGTCATCATGATCACCGGCCACGGCGACGTGCCCATGGCGGTCGAGGCGATGCGCATCGGCGCTTTCGACTTTCTTGAAAAACCCTTCGACCCGGACCGCATGAACCAGCTGGCCAAGAAGGCCGCCAATGCCCGCCGTCTGGTGATGGACAACCGCCAACTGCGGCGCGAACTGTCGGACGGCGGTCAGCTGATGAAGAAGCTCATCGGCACCTCTCCGGCGATGGAACGGCTGCGCGAGGACATCCTCGACCTCGGCCAGGCCGACGGTCACGTCCTGATCGACGGCGAAACCGGCACCGGCAAGACGCTGGTCGCCCATGCCCTGCACGCCGTCGGCGCCCGCGCCGGAAAGAAATTCGTGCTGGTCTCCTGCGCCGCGATGGACAGCGATGCGCTGGCCAAGCGCCTGTTCGGCCCGATGAACCCCGAAGACAGCCAGCTGCCCGCCGTGGAAGAGGCGCGCGGCGGAACGCTGGTGCTGGAAGACGTTGAGGCGCTGAGCGACACTCTGCAGGGCAAGCTGCTGAACATGATCAACGAACAGGGCACGCCCGGCGAAACGCGGATCGTCGCGATCTCCAACATGCAGGAGGCCGACCGCACCTGCGAGGACGCGCTGCGCTCCGACCTGTTCTACCGCCTCGCCGCGCTCCGCATCACCGTCCCGCCGCTGCGCCAGCGCGGAGAGGACGTGCTGACCCTGTTCACCACCTTCACCGAACAGTTCTCCGAGGAATACGGCTGCGACGCCCCCAAGGTCGCCGCGCAGGAGGCCGCGCAGCTGCTCCAGGCGCCCTGGCCGGGCAACGTCCGTCAGCTGATCAACGTCGCCGAACGCGCAGTGCTCCAGTCACGCCGCGGGTCTGGCACCATCGCCTCGCTGCTGATGACCGAACACGATGACATGCAGTCCGTCGTGACGACCGAGGGCAAGCCGCTCAAGGAATACGTGGAGGCGTTCGAGCGCATGCTCATCGACAACACGATGCGCCGCCACAAGGGCTCCATCTCATCCGTCATGGATGAGCTCTGCCTGCCGCGCCGCACCCTGAACGAGAAGATGGCGAAGTACGGGCTTCAGCGCTCCGACTATATCAACTGACCGGATCGACCTACGGGATCACAGTGGTCGCGGCGTCCGTTCCGCAGGCAATTTTCCGATGCGAAACCGCCGCGACCATTTTCTCCATTGTCTTTTCACCACCCGCACCCCTATTGTGGACAAATGGCGTGACGCGAACAGGCGTCGGCGCACGTAAGTTTCTCTGCTCCGGATATTGCAGGGACCGTCCGAAAGACCGGCCCCGGATGACTGGACAGACCGAATGGATCCCGCAAGGGGTCATCCAAACGCCGGGCGGCCCGACAAGCTGACCAGGCACCGAACGGGCGGGACCTGCCACTGGCAGCAAACCGCCGGAGAAGAACCGCGATGAGGCGCGACGACATGACAGCAGGCAGGGGCAGGGCGCAGCCGCGCCGCCTCGCAGCTTTGCCGCGTCACGCCCGTACCATCGCCCTAATCAGACACGCCGATTTCGCCTCGGGTCCGCCAGGACCAAGGGAGGGATCCGCGCGCAATTGGATACAATGGCCAAGAAAATGCTCATCGATGCCACCCACGCGGAAGAGACCCGCGTCGTGGTGGTGGACGGAAACAAGGTCGAGGAATTCGACTTTGAATCGGAAAACAAACGCCAGCTAGCCGGCAACATATACCTCGCCAAGGTCACGCGGGTCGAACCCTCGCTCCAGGCAGCCTTTGTGGACTACGGCGGCAACCGCCACGGCTTCCTCGCCTTCTCGGAAATCCACCCGGATTACTATCAGATCCCCGTCGCGGACCGTGAGGCCCTGATGGAGGAAGAGCGCGCCTATGCCGAGGCGATGAAGGCGCGCGAAGAAGCCGACGAAAAACCGAAATCCCGTCGCCGCCGGCCGGCAAAGGCGGAAAAGGTCTCCTCCGACGATGCCGTCGCCACGGGCGAGGACATCTCCGGCATGGAAACCATCGACCTCGACGGCGAGGAGCCGGAAGAGGGCGAAGGCCTGTCCCCGATGGAAACGGTCGCCGAAACCCCGGTCGAAGAACCGGAGGACGACGATCACCACCACCACGACCACGACCACGCTGCCGAGGATACGGTGCGCGACGCCGCCGCTCTCGACGACGAGATCGAATCCGTCGCCGAAGAGGACGATCACGAAGACCTCCGCCCGGTCCGCAAGCCGCGCCCGCGCCGCTACAAGATCCAGGAGGTCGTGAAGGTCCGCCAGATCATGCTGGTGCAGGTCGTGAAAGAGGAACGTGGCAACAAGGGCGCCGCCCTCACCACCTATCTCTCGCTCGCCGGTCGTTATTGCGTGCTGATGCCCAACACCGCGCGTGGCGGCGGCATCTCCCGCAAGATCACCAACGCCGTCGACCGCAAGAAGCTCAAGGAAACCGCGTCGGAAATCGACGTGCCCAAGGGCGCGGGCCTGATCGTGCGCACCGCCGGGGCCAAGCGCACCAAGACCGAGATCAAGCGCGACTACGAATATCTCCAGCGCATGTGGGAACAGATCCGCGAACTGACGCTCAAGTCGATCGCGCCCGCCAAGATCTACGAGGAAGGCGACCTCATCAAGCGGTCCATCCGCGATCTTTACTCGCGCGACATCGACGAGGTTCTGGTGGAAGGCGAACGCGGCTACCGCAACGCCAAGGACTTCATGAAGATGATCATGCCGTCCCACGCCAAGAACGTGAAATACTACAACGAACAGATGCCGCTTTTCGCCCGCTACCAGGTCGAAAGCTACCTCGGCGCCATGTTCAATCCCGTCGTGCAGCTGAAATCCGGCGGCTACATCGTCATCGGCGTGACCGAGGCGCTGGTGGCCATCGACGTGAACTCCGGCCGCGCCACCAAGGAAGGCTCGATCGAGGATACGGCGACCAAGACCAACCTCGAAGCGGCCGAAGAAGTCGCCCGTCAGCTTCGCCTGCGCGACCTTGCCGGGCTGATCGTCATCGACTTCATCGACATGGACGAGCGCAAGAACAACCTCGCCGTCGAGAAGAAGCTGAAGGACAAGCTCAAGACCGACCGCGCACGCATTCAGGTCGGCCGCATCTCGGGCTTCGGCCTGCTGGAAATGTCGCGCCAGCGCCTCCGTCCGGGGATGCTCGAAGCGACCACGCAGCCGTGCCCGTCCTGCCACGGCACCGGCCTCATCCGGTCCGACGACTCCATGGCGCTGAACATCCTGCGCCAGATCGAGGAAGAGGGCACCCGCCGCCGCTCGCGCGAGGTGCTGGTGAAATGCCCGGTCGGCATCGCCAACTACCTGATGAACCAGAAGCGCGAACACGTTGCCGCGGTAGAGGCGCGCTACGGCCTTTCCGTCCGTATCGAGGGCGACCCGCACCTGGTCAGCCCCGATTTCACGCTTGAAAAGTTCAAGACCGCCACCCGCGTGGTTCCCGAGCCTTCTGCCGTGGTTTCGGCCGATGCCATGCTGATGGACCAGACCGACGACGACGTGGTCGAGGAGGAGATCGAGGAAGAAGAGGATCAGACCTCCGAAACTCAGGGCGAAAGCTCCGAAGGCGACGATCAGAAGCCCAAGAAGCGTCGCCGTCGCCGGCGGCGTCGGCGCGGCGGGTCCGGCAACGGCTCCGGCGACGACCAGGTGAACAGCGGCTCCGAAGGCGAGTCCGAGGGTGAGGGCGACAGCCCAGCCGAGTCGACCGGGGATGCGGCTGCTGACACGGACGAACCTGAAGCCGAAGGGGAAGGCGAGGGCGAAAAGCCCAAGCGCCGCTCCCGCTCCCGTTCGCGCAGCCGCAAGAAGTCCGACACGCCCGCCGAGGAGTCGGCGGAGACCGCGGACGCTGCTCCTGCCGAGCCCGAAGCCCCGGCGGAGGAAGCGGCACCAACCGAAGCCGAGGCCTCGGCAGAGGAAGAGGCCCCCAAGCCCAAACCCAAGCGCACCCGTTCGCGCGCCAAGAAGGCGGCAGAACCGGAGCAGCCCGCAGAGCCCGAGGCCGCAGCCGAACCTGCACCCGCGCCGGAACCGACGCCCGAGCCCACGCCCGAACCGGTCGCGGAAGCGGCGCCCGAGCCGGCTGCAGAAACCCAGCCAGCCCCGGAGCCAGCCCCCGAGCCCGCCAAGGAACCGGAGCTTGAACCCGCCGAGGCCGAAGCCGCCCCGGAGGACGACAAGCCCAAACGCCGCGGCTGGTGGTCCCTCGGCAAGGGCTGAGGCGATATGATTGAACGGAAACGGCGGCCCCCGCGGTCGCCGTTTTTGTTTCGCGCAATCGTCGGCGCCGGCCGCCATGCAGCCGCTTCCACCTCAAAGACCCGTCATCCTCGGGCACGACCCGAGGAGCTGCCCTCATGCGCGCTTCATCATGGGACCGACCGGGCAGGCAGGAGGACCATGTGATACGGGAGGGCGGAGAACCATGGGCGTGTTTGACGATCAGGCGGCGCAGGGTGGCAGGTGACCCTCGGGTCGAACCCGAGGATGACGCCGGGAGGGGGATGATCGGCCTCAGAATGCCGTTGGCGACGACGTGGCGCAGGGCGGCACAGGAGTCTCCGGTCAGACCAGAGGATAAAATCGGGAAGGGTGGATGAGGTACCACCCCGCGGAGTGCGATGATATGAAAGGACGGGTTGGCCAGAAACGAGCCTTTGCAACGCGCGGCCCCGGGAATGACGGCAGTCACAGACCCAGGTGACAGTGCCCCGCCCAAACCGCCCTGCTACCACCACCCAACCCCGTACGGCAGCGACTCCCTCTCCCCCACGAGGGAGAGGGCCGGGGTGAGGGGGCCGCAGCGCCCGACAAACCCAGCCTCAGCCCTGCGCCGAACCCTTCCGCACCCGGAACACCAGACCGCCAGCGTCCTCCCGGCTGTCCACGACCTCGTGCCCGCCGTCGCGGCAGAAAACAGGGATGTCGATCACCGCGACCGGATCGTCCGTCAGAATGCTCACCTCCGCCCCGACGGGCACCCCCTCCAGCCGCTTGCGCAGCTTCAGAACGGGCAGGGGGCACAGAAGCCCGAGGGCGTCGATATCAACGGTCATGCCCGCGCCAATACTCCCCCGGCCAAGACGACGCAATCTCTGCCCGACCAGCCGCTCCATCCATGTTTCACCCCATCAACACCCTTGTGACCGCCCCGCGACATCGCCCCGCGTGACGAACCCGCTAACCTGCGCTAATCCTTGCCCATGTTCGGGATCGACATCTTCGACGCGGGGCTTCTGCCCGCCATGATCGTGGCGCTGCTGGCGGGGGGGATCTCCTTCCTCAGCCCCTGCGTCCTGCCGATCGTACCGCCTTATATCGCCTATATGTCCGGCGTGACCCTCGGCGACCTCGGGCAGGGGCAGCGACGGGGGCGGGCGCTCTCTGCCGCGCTGATGTTCGTGCTTGGCCTCTCCACCGTGTTCCTGCTGCTCGGCTTCGCGGCCTCCGTCGTCGGGACTATGTTCCTGCGCTACCAGGGCTGGTTCAACACCGGTGCCGGTGTCCTCGTCATGGTGTTCGGCGCGCATTTCCTCGGGATCTACCGCATTGGCTTCCTCGATCGCGAAGCGCGGCTTGACGCGGGCGACCGCGGCGGCTCCGCCTTCGGGGCCTATGTCCTCGGCCTCGCCTTTGCCTTCGGCTGGACCCCCTGCATCGGTCCGCAGCTTGGTGCGATCCTCTCCCTCGCGGCATCGGAGGCCTCGGTCGCGCGCGGAACCGCCCTGCTGGCGGTCTACGCGGCGGGGCTGGGCATCCCATTCCTGCTGGTCGCCGCCTTCCTCCCGCGCCTCACCGGAACGATGAACTGGATGAAGCGCAACATGGAACGGATCGAGCGTATCATGGGCCTGCTGCTCTGGACCATCGGCCTGCTGATGCTGACGGGGGGCTTTTCGGCCATGTCCTTCTGGCTGTTGGAAACCTTCCCCGGCCTTGCCACACTGGGCTGAGGGCGGACACAGGGGGCACCGTACGCTGCGTTCACACTTTCGCCCCGAACATGGTATACAACGCCTCAAAAAAGAATGAGGCAGACATGAGCAGCCCGCAGACAGTCCAGACACGCCGGGTCTTCTACATCCCCGGCTACGACCCGATCCACCCGCGGCGCTACCGCGAACTCTACCGCAAGGAAGCGGCGGAGCAGGCGCGCATATCCGGCTACGATATTGCCCTGAAGCCGAAGGCCACCAAAGGCCCATACGGCTGGCACGTGACGTCCACTCAGGAGGGTGAGACGGTCGAAACGGATATCGAGGTGCTCTACTGGTCCGACATCGTGCGCGACAGCATGGACGGCACGATCCTCGCCACCTACGTTTCGCTCATACGTACAGCGTCAGTCTACATCTTCACCGGAGCACTGTTCCGCCTGATGCGCCTGCGCAAGGGCCCGGTGATCGCCGCGCTCTACCCGATCGTCTTCCTGCTGGTACAACTTGTCATCGCCCTCGCCGCGGGCCTGCTGGCGGCGGTCATCGTGGATTGGTTTGGCGGCTGGCTCGAGCATCTGATCTGGCCCGCACATGCGGAAACACCACTGTCCATACCAATCCTGATCCTCTCGATCCTCAAGGGCGGGGCGGTCGTCTGGTGGCTGCTGACCTGGTTCCGCAAGAAGGACGGCAAGTTCTTTGCCTACTACCTCATGCACGACTATTCCTTCTCTGCCAGATACATGGGAGCCAATCCTCAAGCGTTGGAGCAACGTATCTCCACCTTCGCCGACACCATAGCCGACGCGCTGGAGACGAGCGCCGACGAGGTCCTCGTCGTCGGCCACTCCTCCGGCGCGCACCTTGCGGTCTCGATCCTGTCCGACCTCATCCGTGCGGGCCGCGTGCCGGCCGGTGCGACGCTCTCCTTCCTTTCCCTCGGGCAGGTCGTGCCCATGGTGTCCTTCCTGCCGAAGGCACAGCGCCTGCGTGCCGACCTCGCTTTCCTTTCGACGCAGGACATCACCTGGGTCGATGTCACAGCGCCCGGAGACGGCTGCGCCTTTGCGCTCTGCGATCCCGTCAGCGTCACCGGCGTCGCCCCCGAATCCAGACGCTGGCCGCTCGTCCTGTCCGCCGCCTTCACCCAGACCCTGTCGCCCGAACGCTGGAAAGAGCTCCGCTGGCGCTTCTTCCGCCTGCATTTCCAGTACCTCTG
Organism: Primorskyibacter flagellatus; assembly: GCF_014638275.1. Taxonomy (GTDB): domain Bacteria; phylum Pseudomonadota; class Alphaproteobacteria; order Rhodobacterales; family Rhodobacteraceae; genus Pseudooceanicola; species Pseudooceanicola flagellatus_A. The sequence continues at coordinate 1,282,996 of NZ_BMFJ01000001.1, read as the reverse complement.
CGCCTTCGATCGCCCGGATCACTACGACTACTTCCGCATCACGGCCGGGCCGCTTACGCTGTCAGCCCGCTACCATGATCGCCCGCCGTCAAAGTCCCGCATCGAAACCCCGGTGAACCGTTACCGGAGCGTCGCATGACCCCGCCCAAACCCCCGTCACGCCCCGACCGCGTGTCTCTCTGGCGCTACGTCCGCCTGTTCCGGCAGGACATCCTGTCGGCCCAGCCCGCCCGGCTTTATCGCGCCTGGATGGCCGAATTCCGGACGCCCTTCTTCCGCTCCTACCTCGTGAACCAGCCCGAACTGGTGAAGACCGTCCTCAGGGACCGTCCCGACGATTTCCCCAAGTCCGACAGGGTGTCCGAGGGCCTGCGCCCGCTGCTCGGAAACTCTGTCTTCCTCACCAACGGAGAGACCTGGAAACGCCAGCGCCGCATCATCGACCCGGCTTTCGAAGGCGGCCGCCTGAAGGACACCTTCCCCGCCATGGTGGCCGCGGCGGAGGCCAGCGTTTCCCGGTTGTCAGAAATGACTGACAGGACTGTAGAGATCGAGGCAGAGACCTCTCACGCCGCCGCCGACGTGATCTTCCGCACCCTGTTCTCCATCCCGATCGACCACGAGCTTGCCGCGCAGGTCTTCACCCGGTTCCGCGACTACCAGCGCTCCTCGCCGATCCTGAACATCGCCGCCTTCATCCCTCTGCCGAAATGGGTCCCCCGCGGCCATTCCCGCGCGACGCGCGCCGCCGCACGCGACATCCGCGCGCTCATCACCCGCCTGACCGACGCCCGCCAGAAGGACATCGCCGCCGGAACCGCGCCCGACGACCTCGCCACCAAGATCATGACCACCGTCGATCCGCAGACCGGCGACCGTTTCACCACCGAAGAGATGGTCGATCAGGTCGCGATCTTCTTTCTTGCCGGTCACGAAACCTCCGCCTCCGCCCTGGCCTGGGCGCTCTACCTGATGGCGACGCACCCCGACTGGCAGGAGAGACTGGCGGAAGAAGCCCGTGCCCTCGACGACAGCAGGGATTTCCCGGTCATGGCGCAGCTCAGACTGTCCCGCGATGTTTTCCGCGAGACGCTGCGCCTTTACCCGCCGGTGCCGATGATGGTGCGCGAAACCACCTGCCCGGAACAGTTCCGCGACCGCGCGGTCAAGCCGGGCGCGCAGGTGGTCGTGAGCCCCTGGCACCTGCACCGCCATGAACGGCTCTGGGACAATCCCGACGGCTTCGACCCGGCCCGGTGGACCACGGAGAACGGCCGCACCTGCATGCGCGACGCCTTCATTCCGTTTTCAGCGGGCGCGCGGGTCTGTACCGGCGCGGGCTTCGCCATGGTCGAAGGCCCGTTGATCCTGTCGTTGATCCTGCGCCACTTCCGCATCGAACCTGTGGGCGAACCGCCCGTGCCCGTGGCGCATCTGACCGTCCGATCAGAAAACGGCATCCACCTGCGCCTGACCAAACGCTGACCGGGGCGCTGCCCCGGACCCCGGGATATTTCACGCAAGGCGAAATCCTGTCTTCATCTTGCCAGAAAATATCCCCGCCGGAGGCATCGTGCCGCAAGGCGCGATCAGCCTGCCACCGCCCGCGCCAGCGCGCAGAACTGTTCAAGGCTGACCGTCTCCGCCCGGTCCGTCGGCTTGATCCCGGCGGCGATCAGCCGGTCCCCGATATCCGGGCCCAGCCCCTTCAGCGCCGCGCGCAGCATCTTCCGGCGCTGGTTGAACGCCATCGCCACCACCCGCTCCAGCACCTTAGGGTCCGCCGGATAGCGCGGCTCGGGCAGCGCGGTCAGATGCACGACGGCGGAGGAAACCTTGGGCGGCGGGGTGAACGCCTCGGGCGGGAGGGACAGGACGATGCGCGCCTCCGCCCGCCACGAGGCCAGCAGGGCCAGCCGTCCGTAGGCCTTGGAGCCGGGCGTGGCCACGATGCGTTCGGCCACCTCGCGCTGGAACATGAGCGTCAGCGACTGCCAGAAGGGCGGCCATTCGGGCGGGGTGAGCCAGCGTACCAGCAGTTCCGTCCCCACGTTGTAGGGCAGATTGGCGGCCACCCGGATCGGCGGGGTCAGGTGCGACAGTGGATCGACCAGGAGCGCGTCGCCGTTGATGACCTCCAGCCGGCCGGGATAGGCGGCAGCGACCTCCTCCAGCGGGGGCAGGCAGCGGCTGTCCTTCTCGATCGCAAGCACCCGGCGCGCGCCCTCGGCCAGCAGGCCGCGGGTCAGGCCGCCGGGACCGGGCCCGATTTCCAGCACGTCGCAGGCCGTCAGGTCGCCCGCCTGACGCGCGATCTTGGCGGTCAGGTTGAGGTCCAGCAGGAAGTTCTGGCCAAGCGACTTCTTCGCGGCAAGCCCATGCGTCGCGATGACCTCGCGCAGGGGGGGAAGGCCGTCGATGGCGGCCATGGCTCAGTACCGGACGATCCGCGCCTCGGACTTCAGCTGTTCGAGATAGCCGTCCGCATAGGCCCCGAGCCGGCGGTTCTGGATGTTCAGCGCCACGCCCTCGCGGGACACCGCGCCCGACAGGTCGGCAGACCGGTCGCAGAGCATCAGGAACACCAGCGTCTGCCCGTTGGCCCGCGTCAGGTTGGTGGAGACCTCGCCGGGGTCGAGCCGGGTCAGTTCGGCAGCGATGTCGGCAGGGATCTCGCCGGCGGATTTCACGCCACGCTCCAGCACCTCGGCCGGCTGGCCCTTGGCCACGCCGTAGAGGTCATCGCAGGTGTTCACCCGCGCCTTGATCTTCGCCGCCTGTGCCAGGGTCTGTTCGCTGCGTCCGCCCGCCATGTAATAGGCCGCGTATTCGATGGCGGTCCCGGCAGAGGAGGAGGTGTCGCGCTGGTCGAGCGCGCGCAGCAGGAAGATGGCGATCTGGTTGTTGATGCGCACCGGCTGGCTGATCTGGCCGGGGCGCAGGCCCTGCAGCGCCTCGCGGACCTCGGGGGCGAGGGTGGAGGCGGGCACCCAGTTGACCATGCCGCCGTCCTGCGCGGTCGGCGCGGCGGAGTACTGACGGGCGGCGGCGGCAAAGCCGCCTGCGCCGCCGCTGCGGATGCGGTCGGCCAGTGCGCGGGCCTCGGCCTCTCCGCCGGAGATCGGCAGGAAGATCTCTCCCAGCTGGACATGCAGGCTCGGCCCGCCGCCGCCGCCGTTGGCGATGGCCCGGTCGATTTCCGTTTCCGAGATGTTGATCTTGGGCGCAAAGCGGGCGCGCACCACCTGCCGCCAGGCCACGCCGGCGCGCACGAAGTCGCGGAAGGTTTCAGCCGCGATCCCGCCCTGCGCCAGCGCCTTGAGGAACTGGTCCCCGGTCAGGTTGGCGCGGCCGGCGAATTCGTTCATGCCGTCGACGATCTCTTCCTCGGACGGCGTGATGCCAAGCTGCCTGGCCGCCTGCAGGCGAAGCCGGTCCTCGACCAGCTGCGTCTCGGCCTCCTCGCGCGGGTCGCCGGGCGCGCGGAACAGCCGCAGCATGCGCGCCCGCTGGTCGAGCTCATAGCGGGTGATGACCTCTTCGTTGACCTTGATCGCCGGGGAGAACTGTCCCTGCGCCACGGCGGGCGGCACGAGGCCGAAGAGCACCAGGGCGGTCATCAGGCAGAGGCGGAGGAAGTTGGGCATAGTCAGGTCCGTTTGCAGTTCAGGTCAGGTCCTAGCGGCACGACCGGGCGACGGTCCCGCCCGAGGTCCGGGCGGAGAAGCCGCGCAGTCCGATCGTGAAGCTGAAGTCCGTGGCTGGCGTGACGATAGTGGAAGAGGTGAAGCGGCGCGAGGCCGAAAGAGCCACATCGACGCATTCGTTGGAATAGATCACGCCGAACCCGGCCGAGATCGGCTCGTCCGCGGCGATGTCGTAACGTCCGGCAAGCTGGCCGCGCAGGGTCCGGGTGATGTCGAACTCCGATTCAAAGGACCATTCCGACACCGAGACAGGCCGCGATTCCGCCGGGTCCGCCGACAGCCAGACGTAGCCCGCCGACAGGTCCAGCTTGTCCGACGACCAGCTGGCGCGGGCCTCGGCCTTGTTCACGGTCAGCTTGTGGTCGAACAGTCCGCGCGCGGTCAGGGTCAGCCCGGCGCGGTTGCGCAGCTGCGCGGCGATCAGCAGGTCGGAGGTATCGCCGCCCAGCCCGGAGGAGGCGGAGAAATTGGTATCCGGCGCGCGCCGCAGCACCGACCCGAACGTCAGCCGCGCATCCCAGCCCTCGGGGTCGATGCGGGTCCAGTTCACGCCAAGCGCCAGCTGACCGCCCCGTTCGCGCCGGTCCGGGGCCGGGAAGCGGGACAGGGTCAGCAGGTTGCCTTCGTCGAATTCCACCCGCGTGCTTTCGTCATTGGCGACGTTCAGCGGGCTGCCGCCGCTCCAGGTGAGCATGGCGACGGGTTCGACCACCTCGCTCACGCCATTGCGGTGTCGCACCCAGGGCCAGCGCAGGGTCAGCGCGGCCGAGGGCGTGGCACCGGATTCGGAGGTCGGGAAACCCGGGTCCTGCACGGTCCGGAAACTGTCGATGTCGACGCCGATCCGTCCCTCGGCCCGGATCCCGGCGGGCAGGGTCCAGGCGTTCATCCAGTGCGCCCCGACCGTCAGCCGGCTCAGGTCGAGCCCGTCGGACAGGGTGTCGTCATCCGTACCGTCGACCAGAGTGTCGGAATAGCGCAGGTGGCTGTGGTTCTCTGCCGACAGCCGCACCTCTCCGCCCCATTTCGGAAAGAACCGCCGTTCGTAGGAGGCATCGGCGATGATCGAGGGGATGGTGTCCGTATCCTCGTTGAGCCGCAGCGTCCGGTAATGGGCCAGCCCGGCCGAGATGTATTCGTCGCGCCGGATGCGCGACACGGTGATCTCGCTCTCCAGCCGGTCGGCCTCTGAATAGTCGTAGTCGGTCAGGTAGGCGGGGTCGTTCACCGCCTGCAGGGTGAAATCCAGCCGGAAATCCCGCGGCAGCTGGAAATGGCCCTTGCCCTCGATATAGGCGCGGGTGAGCGAGGGCTTGAGGTCGTCGCGCGACACCGCCCCGGCGAACTCGATCCGCCCCTTGGCGAAAGCCTGGCGGTAGCGCCATTCCAGCGTCCGGGTCTTCGCCGAGACATACGGCGTAAGCAACACGTCGCGATGATCGCCGAGCGTGATGAAATAGGGCACCTTCAGCCCGGTCGCGAGCTGGGAGTTGCGCTTGATCGACGGGATCAGGAAGCCTGTCACGCGGGTCTGGTCGGGATCGGGCAGGCGCATCCGGGGCAGCCAGAAGATCGGCACGCCCATGACCTCCATCCGCGCGTCGTCGAAGTAGAGCTGCTTTTCCTCCTGGTCGTGGATCACCCGCCGCGCCTTGATCTGCCAGAGCGGGGGACGCGTGCCGCAGACCTGACAGGAGCTGACGGTGGCGCGGGTCAGCTGCGAATAGCGCGCGTCGACCCGGTCCAGCCGGGCAGCGGCCAGCTGCAGCTGCTGGTTCAGCACCATGCGCGCGCCGCGGATCATCCCGTTGCGAAGGTCCGCGTCCAGCGCGGCGGCGTCGGCCAGCACCAGTTCGTTGTCCCCGCGGGTCAGCACGATCGGCCCTGTCACCGTCAGCCGGTCGGTATCGCGGTCATAGCTGACGCGGGCGGCGCGCAGGCGGGCATCGCCCTGCAGCACCTCGACCGAACCCTCGGCGGTCACGCGGGACCGGCCCTCCAGCCAGACACGGTCGGCGACCAGCATCGCGGGGCCGTCGTCGGTCGTGTCGGCCTGCGCGAGGGCGAGACCGGGCAGCAGGAGCAGGATCAGCAGAAGACGGCGCAGCATCATCCGTCCTCCATGTGCAGCAGCAGGCCAAGCGCCAGCAGGACGGAGGCCACGGGCGGCGCCCAGGCTGCGAGCGCGACCGGCACCTGTCCGTTTTCCCCGAGGATCTGCACGAAATTCCGGATGTAGTAGAGCGCGAAGCCGGTCATCACCGCCGCCAGCACCGCCACCCCGGTCTTGCCGAACCGGACGTGGCGCATGGTGAAGGCGGCCGACACCAGCACCATCGCGACCAGGAAGACCGGCATCGCCAGCTCCATCTGGAACCAGACCGCATGGCGGCGCGCCGAAAACCCGGCCTCCGTCAGCAGTCCGATGTAGGTCGGCAGGTCCCAGACCGGGATGGCGGAAGGTTCGCCGAACGTGTCGCGGATCCGGGCCTCTGTCAGGGTGGAGGGCACCTCGATCCGTTCCAGCCGTTCGGTCCGCGCCTCGGGATTGGTGCCTTCGTCCAGCGGCCAGATCCGGACATCAAGCAGTTCCCACGCCCCGGGCGTCAGATGCGCGTTCTTCGCCTCTATCCGCCGGTTCGGCCCGCCGTCGGGCGCATAGCCGATCATGGTGACGTCGTAGAGTTCGGTCGCCTGCGGGTTCGACCGGGCGGCGCGGATCACCGTCTGCCCCTCGGCCCCGCCCTGACGCAGCCAGAGCCCCTCGGACGACAGCGACACCACGTCGAGCCCGCCGTTGCTGTAGGTCTCAAGCAGCACGGCATACCGCTTGGAGGTCGCCGCGACGATCGGGTTGACCGTCGCCACGCTGATGACACCGATCAGGAAAGCGACGATCACCGGCGACAGCAGGGCGCGCAGGGCCGACCGCCCCGCTGCCCGCATCACGACAAGCTCCGACGACCGGGCGAGACCGAGAAACAGCGCGACGGTGGACAGGATCATGATGAGCGGCAGGATCGTGTAGATCCCCTTGGGCGCGTTCAACAGCACCAGTTGCAGCACCTGCGGGAACCCGGCAGAGGCGGAGGACAGCTTGCGCAGATGCTCCACCACGTCGATCAGCATCGACATAAGCAGAAAGACCACAAGCAGGCCGAAGAATATCCGCAGGAAGCGGCGCGCGACGTAGAAATTCAGGATCATGCCGCGCCTTTCGCCCCGAATTTCGACGAGAACAGCCCCGGCCTGTTGGCCCGCGTCGCCTGCCACAGCATCACCGCGCTGATCGCGAACCCGACCAGCGGCGGGGTGTAGAGCAGCGGCCACATCGACGGATCGCGGCGGACCGGATCGGCGGCGATGCCTTCGACCGACTTGACGACCAGCAGCAGCACGATGGCCAGCACGATCTGCCGCCATACGCCAAAGCGCGAAAACCCGCCCGACAGTAGGGTCGAAAACCCGATCAGCGCCGCCGCGACGCAGAGCAGGGGCTGCGCAAACCGCCCGTGCGCTTCTTCGAGGATCTGGCCGGGGGTGGAACCGGTCAGCGCCTGCACCCCCGCCGGGTCGGAGAACAGCTGCCATGTCGACAGGAACCGGATGTGCACGAAGCGCGCCCCGGTGTCCCCGAACAGCCGCCCGATGTCGTAGGTGAAATCCTGGAAATGCGTGGTGAACAGCTGTTCGCTGTCGGTGCGCAGCGTCTGTGCCAGCCCGTCCACCATCACCAGCTTCGCCCCGGCCTGATCGTCCCCGCTGTGATCGGCCACCAGATAGGCCCGGGCGGCGGTGAAGGTCTGCGGAGAGTCGGTGTTGCGCCGGTCGGACAGGAACACGTCGTTGAGCGTGCCGTCGCTGTCGATGCTGCGGATGTAGAAGGTCACGCCTTCGACCGGATGCAGGAAGGTGCCCTCGGTCAGCAGGCGGGCGGTCACGTTCCGCTCCAGATCGTCCTGGCGGGACCGCAGCTGCGACATCGACGCGGGCACAAGGAAATGGGTGATGATCGACATCATGATCCCGACCGCCAGCCCGAAGAACAGCGCCGGACGCGCCAGCCGCCAGGGCGAGAACCCGGTCGCCTGCATCACCACCAGTTCGCTTTCGCTCGACAGCCGGTTGGTCACGTAGACCGCGGCGGCGAAGGAGGCCATCGGCAGCACGATGCGGATCACGTTCGGCAGGGACAGCGCGGTGAATTCCAGGAACACCCAGGCCGTCTGACCGTCGCCGATCAGCGCGTCGAACAGCCGGACCGCCTGGTTGATCCAGTAGATCGACACCAGGACAAGGGAAAAGAATCCGAACAGCACAAGGAATTGCGACAGGATGTATCTGTCGAAACGCGCCACGTCTTCCCCCAGAAGTCATACCGCCCGGCAGCGGGCTGGACGGACCCTAGCGGATTTGCGAGGGGGGGAAAACTGCTATCTGGCCAAAGCGGCGGGAGGGCGCTAGCCTCCTCCGACAGGCCCGGGGCGGGCGATGATCCGCGCCGCCGGCCCCGGCAAAACGCCTTAATAAATCAAGGAGACCGACGTGACCCGACCCGCCAGAGTGAGCTTTGCCGCCCCCGACCTCGACGCCATTGCCGGGATGACCGGACGGCTGGCGGTGGTCGTGCCCGGCGACGGAAAGCTGGGTCCGGCGGCGCGTCGGGTGAACCGCCTGACTCGCGGCACGCTGGCCAGGCTGGCGGAAAGCGAACGGTTCGCGAAGGCCGAGGCGGGCGCGGTTCTGTCGCTGGCCTTCCCCGCCGGGCTGGCCGCAGAGTCGCTGGAGGTCGTGAAGCTGGACCGCCGCGCCGGGGCGGAGGAGGCGCGCATCGCCGGAGCCGCACTTGGCAAGCTGCTTGACGACACCGGGATGACCCTGCTGACCGGCACGCTGCGCAGCGTCGCGGAGATGGTGGAGGCGCTGGTCCTGCGCGCCTACGACTACGGCGACCAGAAGACGGCGGACGCCAAGGTCCCGGGGCCGGTGACGGTTGTCACCAGCGACCCGGACGCCACACAGGCCGCCTGCGCCGATGCGATTGCCGTGGCCGAGGGCGTCTTCTTCACCCGCGATCTGGTCAACGCCCCGGCCAACGTGCTGACCACCACCGAATTCGCCCGCCGCCTGACGGAGATGGCCGACATCGGGCTGGAGGTCACGGTGCTTGAAGAAGCCGACCTCGCCAGCCTCGGCATGAATGCGCTGCTGGCCGTGGGGCAGGGCTCTGCCAGCCCCTCCAAGGTCGTGGTCATGCAGTGGCAGGGCGGCGGGGATGAACCGCCTCTGGCTCTGGTTGGCAAGGGCGTGGTGTTTGATACCGGCGGCATCTCCCTCAAACCGGCGGGCGGGATGGAGGACATGACCATGGACATGGGCGGTGCGGGTACCGTCGCCGGGGCCATGCGTGCGATTGCTTTGAGGAAGGCGAAGGCAAACGTGGTCGGACTGGTCGGTCTGGTGGAAAACATGCCCGACGGCACCGCGATGCGGCCCGGCGATGTCATCACCTCCCTGAAGGGCGACACGATCGAGGTCACGAACACCGATGCCGAAGGGCGGCTCGTGCTCTGCGATGTCATGTGGTACGCGCAGGACCGCTTCAAGCCCGCGGGCATGATCGACCTCGCCACGCTGACCGGCGCGATCATCATCGGGCTCGGCCATCACAATGCCGGGGTGTTTTCGACCGACGATGCGCTCTGCAACGGCCTGCTGAAGGCGGCCGAGACCGTGGGCGAAGGCGCCTGGCGGATGCCGCTTGGCAAGGATTACGCGAAACAGCTGAAATCCCGCATCGCGGACGTCAACAACGTCGGCGGGCGGCCGGCCGGGTCGATCACCGCGGCCGAATTCCTGCGCCGCTTCGTGAAGGACGAGACCCCCTGGTGCCACATCGACATCGCGGGCGTGGCCAGCGTCAAGGCCGACACCACCTTCGCCCCGGCGGGCGCCACGGGCTGGGGTGTCCGGGCGCTGGACCAGTTGGTCCGGGACCGGTTCGAGGGCAAGGATGGGTGAGGCCTATTTCTATCACCTCACGCAGGCGCCGCTGGAACAGACCCTTCCGGTGCTGCTGACCCGCGCGCTTGGTGCGGGTTGGCGGGTGGCGGTTCGGGCTCGGGACACGGCGCGACTGCAGTGGCTGGACGACAAGCTCTGGCTCGGGCCGGAGGATGACTTTCTGCCGCATGGCCTTGCCGGGGGCGAACATGACGCGATCCAGCCGGTGCTGCTGACCACGGGCGCGGCCGCAAACGACCCGGCCTGCGTGATGACCATCGACGGCGCGGAGATCACGGCGGAGGAGGTGCAGGCATTGGAACGGGTCTGCATCCTGTTCGACGGCAATGACGAAAACGCGGTGCAGGCCGCGCGCGTGCAATGGAGGACCCTGACCGGGGCGGGCTGCGGCGCGAAGTACTGGTCGGAGGAAACGGGCCGTTGGCAGATGAAGGCAGAAAGCCCCGCCGCCTGACACAGCCCTCCCTTACGGCGTAAGGATCAACGCCCCGTCCCCGATCTCGATCTTCGAGAACTGCTGGAGGTAGCGCATGCCCAGAAGGCTCTGCCGCATGTCGCCGCCATTCACCATGGCTCGCACGCCCTCTGTCTCGACCGGGCCGATGGCGACGCGGTCCAGCACGACGGGCGCGATCCCGACCTCGCCGTTCGCGCTCATCGCGCGGGCGGAATAGACGAGACTCCTGGGGTCGATCCCGACGGCGCCGGCGTCCTCCTGCGTCAGCACGATGTCGGTTGCGCCGGTGTCGACCATGAAACGCAGCGGGGTGCCGTTGACCACTGCATCGAGGTAATAATGCCCGTCCGGCGCACGGGGCACCGAAATCTCGCCACCCTGCAGCACCGCCTGACTGGGCATGACCGTCCCGCGGATGTCGTCCCACAACCCGATGGCCGCGATCACGCCGACGAAGATCAGCGCCCATGCGGCCATCTGCTGTGCCAGTTTTCCAAGCTGCCGCCGGCCGGAGGTGAATATCCAGCCGCCCACAGCCGCGAGAAGCAGCACGAGGTAGAGTAGGTTCATGGTGGAGTCGGTGTCCATCGACCGTATATAGGCACCGCCCGGCGCGCCGTCACCCGGCGAAGCCGAAATCCTTCAGCCCGTCCAGAACGAACTGCACCGCCAGCGCGGCCAGCAGCATCCCCAGCACGCGCGTCACGACGTTGATGCCTGTGCGTCCGAGAATGCGCTCCAACAGACCGGCGGTCAGGAAAAAGCCGTAGACCACCAGCAATACCGCCGTCGTGACTCCGACAACCCAGGCCGCGCCGATCCAGCCCGGCTGCTGTCCCGCCAGCAGGATCACCGTTGCGATGGCCCCCGGACCGGCGATCAGTGGCGTCGCCAGCGGAAAGACCGACGGATCGGGCACGGTCTGCGGGGCCTCTGTCTGGCCCTCCCGCCGCTTGGTCCGCCGTTCGAACAGCATCTCGAGCGCGGTCAGGAACAGCAGCACGCCCCCCGCGATCCGGAAGGCGGGCATGGAGATTCCGACAAAACCCATGACCGCCTCTCCGAACACGGTGAAAAGGGCGAGCAGGACCAGCGCGACACAGCACGCCCGCAGGCCGATGGCGCGGCGCTCGGACGTCGGCGCGCCCTGCGTCAATGCGGCAAAAAGCGGGGTGAGCCCGATCGGGTCGATGATCACGAACAGCGTGACGAAGGCGGTAATGAGGGCGGTGGTCTCCATACTCCGGCTTTACACGGACACGCGCGGTGCTGCCAGAGGAACGGGGCCGGGGGGCGTCAGGCCGCCGTGGCCCCTTCCGCGCGCTCCAGCTTTTCAAGGGCCGACATCCACAGCGCCTCTGCCTTCTCCATCGCGTCGCGCAGTTCGGCATACTTGCGGTTCCAGACCTCGAGCTCGCCGACCCGGGCGTCTTCGTAAAGCGAATGGTCCGCCAGCTTGGCCGCCAGCTTGGTTTCCATCTGCTGCAGCTTCTCGACCCGCTCTTCGCATTTACGCACGTCCGCGCGCAGGGCAAGGATCGCGTCCCGGGACAGGCGTTTGGGGGTTTCCTTCTTCTTTTCAGGTTTTTCGGACCCGGTGTTCACGTTCAGAAGGAGGTGTCTGTAGGCTTCCAGATCCTCTTCGAACGGGGCCACGCGTCCGTCCTTCACCAGCCACAGCCGGTCCGCGACGAGGCTGAGCAGGTGCATGTCGTGGGACACCAGGATGACCGCGCCGCTATACGCCGTAAGGGCCTCTACCAGCGCCTCCCGGCTTTCGATGTCGAGGTGGTTGGTCGGTTCGTCGAGGATCAGCAGATGCGGCGCGTCAAGCGTCGCCAGCAGCAGCGTCAGCCGCGCCTTCTGCCCGCCAGAGAGCCGCCCGACCTCGGTCTCCGCCTGATCCGCGCCAAGGCCGAAGCCCGCCAGCCGCGCGCGCAGCCGCGCCGGGGCCTCGTCCGGGCGCTGGCGGCGGATGTGGTCCAGCGGTGTTTCGTCGAGGAACAGCTCGTCGACCTGATGCTGGGCGAAGAAACCGATGCGCAGCTTGGAGGATCGCGTGATCTTCCCCTCCATCAGCGCCAGCCGGTCCGACAGCAGCTTGGCCAGCGTCGACTTGCCCTCGCCGTTGCGGCCGAGAAGCGCGATCCGGTCATCCTGGTCGATCCGCAGGTCGAGCCGGGACAGCACGGTGCGCGCGCCGTAGCCGACCGACCCGGATTCGATACGGATGATGGGGGGCGACAGTTCCTCGGGCGAGGGGAAGGTGAAGACGGTGCGCGCCGCGTCCTCGGGCGCGGTGATCTTCTCCATCTTCTCAAGCATCTTGACGCGGGACTGCGCCTGTTTCGCCTTCGACGCCTTGGCCTTGAACCGGTCCACGAAGCTTTGCAGATGCGCACGCCGCGCATCCTGCTTCTTGGCCGCCGCGGTCTGCAGCGCCCGCTGCTCCGCCCGCTGGCGCGCGAAGTTGTCGTAGCCGCCCGAATACAGTGTAAGCTTCTTGCCCTCGAGGTGGAGGATGTGGTTCACCGCGCGGTTCAGAAGGCCGCGGTCGTGGCTGATGATGATGACGGTGTTGGGATAGCGCTGCAAGTAGCTTTCAAGCCAGAGCGCCCCTTCGAGGTCGAGGTAGTTCGTCGGTTCGTCGAGCAGCAGCACGTCGGGCTGCGCGAACAGCACCCCTGCCAGCGCGACCCGCATCCGCCAGCCGCCCGAGAAGGCGGAGCAGGGCATGCGCTGTTCGGCCTCGGTAAAGCCGAGCCCCTTGAGGATCGCCGAAGCGCGCCCCTCCGCCGACCATGCGTCGATGTCGGCCAGCCGCGTCTGGATGTCGGCGATCCGGGCGGCGTCGGTTGCGGTTTCGGATTCCGCGATCAGCGCCGCGCGTTCTGTATCCGCCGCCAGCACCGTGTCGAGAAGCGAAACCTCGTTCCCCGGCACCTCCTGCGCGACGCCGCCGATCTTCGCCTTCTCGGGCAGGGTGATCGTGCCGGTGTCGAGCACCAGTTCACCGCGGATAAGCTTGAACAGGGTGGTCTTGCCCGCCCCGTTGCGCCCGACGATACCGACCTTGTGGCCTTCGGGAATCGTGACCGAGGCATCCTCGATCAGGGGACGTCCGGCGATGGAATAGGAGATGTTCTGAATGCGCAGCATGCGCGCGCCATAGCAGAGCCCGGGGAAGGGGGCCAGAGGGGGCAGGGGGCGCTGCCCCCGTCCTTCGGACTCCCCCGGGATATTTGCAGCAAGATGAAGCGGGGGCGTGACGGCTTTTCAAACCTGCGGGGCCATGTTAGGCGGGCGCCGACGTTTCCTGCGGAGTGCGCTCCGCCCGTTGAAAGAGAGAGCCATGGCCATCGAACGCACCCTGTCCATCATCAAGCCCGACGCCACCCGCCGCAACCTGACCGGCAAGATCAACGCCAAGTTCGAGGACGCGGGCCTGCGCATTGTCGCGCAGAAGCGTATCCAGCTGACCATGGCACAGGCCGGGAAGTTCTACGAGGTGCATGCCGAGCGTCCCTTCTACGGTGAGCTTTGCGAATTCATGGCCTCTGCCCCGGTGGTCGTGCAGGTTCTGGAAGGCGAGGGTGCCATTGCCAAGAACCGCGAAGTCATGGGCGCGACCAACCCCAAGGACGCCGCGGCCGGCACGATCCGCGCGGAATTCGCCGAGTCGGTCGGCGAGAACTCCGTGCACGGGTCGGATGCCGCCGAAACCGCCGCGCAGGAGATCGCATACTTCTTCTCCGGGCTCGAACTGGTCGGCTGACCCGTTATTCAGACCTTTGCGAAGGGCCGGGCCTGCGAGGGCGCGGCCCTTTTCGTTTCAGGCGACGTTTCCACATGCGCCCGAAGGATCGCGGTGTTGCGCATGTTCGCCTTCCAGCCTACGTCGAAAATATCCCCGATCAGCGGCACGAGGCCGATCAGCCAGTCGATGCCGATATTCCCGGCCATGCGGGTGAGGTCGCGGCGCGGCACACCAAGCCGGTGTGCTTCGGCCAGGATATAGGCCGAGGGGGCCAGTGCCAGCGTGTCGCCGACGCCCGGCACCAGCCCGAGCAGGCTGTCGAGACCGAGCCGGATCCGTGTGCCGGGCACGCGGAACGCCCGGTCCATGAGCCGCGCGAGCCGTTCGGCCCGCGCGACGCTTGCAAGGCGAGGGTCGGCGGTCATGCCCGTGCCGGGCCCCGGCTGAGGATGATGTAGAGGGCGTGAACGATGCCCGGAATATAGCCGAGGATCGTCAGCAGCACGTTAAGCCAGAAGGCCCCGCCCAGACCGACCTGCATGAAGACGCCAAGCGGCGGAATGAAGATCGCGACGAGAATGCGGAGGATGTCCATATCATTGGTCCTTTCACGTTACGTTGAAAGGATAACGGGTCAGTCCGCCGCCGGTTCCCGCCCTGATGCGGCTCTGCGTCCCGCCCGCAGGCCATGGTCGGAAAGGAAGCGGGCGAGCTCGGCGGGAAGTGCGCCGGTTTCCTCGGCAGCAGTCCGTGCTCCGTAGCAGATCGCGTCGAACCGCTGGCGCAGCGCGGCCTTCTCCGCCCCCTTGCAGTCGTTCCAGGGCCGGCCCTGCAGGCCCATGACCAATGCGTAGTATCCGATGAAATGCGGCCTCGTGCCTGTGGCGACCAGCCGCGCGTAAGCGGCGTCGGCACCAAGGGAGCGCACCTGCTCTGCCGTCGTCAGCCCCGCGCGGTCGAACAGCGCGACCGAGGCCGGACCGACGTTTCGGATGGCGGTGACGGGTTCGCTCATCTCCGGGTCAGCGCGTCGAGCCCGTCGAGGATCAGTGTCAGGCCGAAGTCGAAATCCTCCGCCTCAGGGTCCGCCGCATTGGCGAGGTCCTCGGTCCGCCGGTAGAGGTTGGGGTAGCTGGCCTTGGGAATATCCTTGAGCGCCCGCTTGGCCTGGCGGGAGATTTCGCGCACGCGGGTCGGGCGCGTCAGGCTTTGCAGGGTGAAACCGTAGATATGGTTGTCGATGGTGTTGCGCGCATGGTCGGCCTGCGCCGGGGTGAAGCCGACCGCCATCAGGCAGCCGAGCGTCGCGTCCAGATAGGTCATCATCTGCGGCCCCGGCGTGCGTCCGGACTGGAACTGCGCAGCCGCCCAGGGGTGACGCATCAGCACGCGATGCGCTGACTGGGACCGGGTGCGCATCTGTCCCTTCCAGTCGAAATCGGGGGTGGGGAGGTCGATCTCTCCGGCAACGAGGTCGGTGATGCCGGCGACGATGTCCTCCTTGTTGCGGATATGGTTGTAGAGCGACATCGCCTCCACCCCCAGTTCCGCCCCGACCTTGCGCATCGACAGCGCAGACAGCCCGCCGTCATCCGCAAGGCGCAGAGCCGCCCGCAGCACGCGTTCGCGCGAGAGCGGTTTGCGGGGTTCGGGCGGCGAGGCGGAGTCGGTCTGCATCATGTGGTGTACGCTGTAAGTGCGGAGGCGGGAAGTCAAGGCCCCCCGCCACGGCCGGTGACGCGATCCCGATGCGTCCTGACGCGCCTTCGCGGCGGATCGGGGGGAGGGGTGGGGCCAGCCCGAGTCGGCATTCGCAGCAGGTCCGAGTCGCCGGTGACCCGGAAATGTGTCCGGTTCGGGTCCGCGATGACGCCGGAATGAGGCAAAAGCGTCGTAAAATCGAATCAAAATATGGCCAGTTTGTACCCGGGCCGGCAACAGTTCGGACGGTCCGGCGGGACTGTTCCCTGACTGGATCGGCGGCTTCCCCAAATCGGGCCGGATTTCCGGATTTTGGCCGTTTTTCCGCCTTAAACCGCCACTTTGCGGCAAATCTGTGTATAAGCATCGGCGGGGGCCTTGGTTTTGCATGAGCATGACGAGAGGCAAGAAGATGGCAGACTTCGCGGGTAACGGGATCAACGGAACCAACGACAACATCGACGCGGCACATGTGCGCCGGGTCGGCAAGCGCGGTGCGATCGCATGCTTTGCGGCGGGCACCCGGATCCTGACGCTTCAGGGCCAGCGCACCGTCGAACATCTTGTTCCCGGCGACCAGATCATGACCCGCGACCACGGCATCCAGACCCTGCGCTGGATCGGCTGCCGCCACGTCGACATCTCCGAGGCCGAGGAATTCGAACAGGTCCGCCCGATCCGCATCGCCAAGGGCGCACTGGGCGAGAACATGCCGGACCGCGATCTTCTCGTGTCCCCCGAACACCGCGTGATGGTCTCCGGCGGCGTCGTTGCCGAACTCTGCGGCGATGACGAGGCGCTGGTCCCGGCCAAGTGCCTGACCGGCCGCGAAGGTGTCACGGTCGAAGAGGTCGAGGCCGTCATCTATTACCACCTGATGTTCGACGATCACGAACTGGTCCTGTCCGAAGGCACCTGGACCGAAAGCTTCCTGCCCGGCGTCGGCGCATTCAACGGCATGGATGCCTCCGCGGTCGAAGAACTGTTCGCGCTGTTCCCCGAACTGGAATTCGTGCCTTCGCCCTACAAACCCGCGCGTCCCTCCATCGACCCGGTCATCGCCCGTATGCTGGGTGAGGGGGTCCTGGTCTCCTGAGACGACGCCTGACAGGGGGTGCCGGAAAATTTCGTCCGGCCCTCTTGACCCTCCAGTGACTGGAGGCCCTACATCGGCGATCCATGCTCCTTGAGGAAGGAAGGGATCCGCCGATGCCCCACGAACACGCCCATTCGCACAGCCACGCAATCACCCGCGATCCGGTCTGCGGCATGACGGTCGATCCGGATGCGGGCAAGCCCTCGACGGACTATCGGGGCCACACCTATCACTTCTGTGCAGACGGGTGTCGCAGGAAATTCGAAGCCGACCCGGAAGCCTACCTCACCGCAACGGATCCGGTCTGCGGAATGAGCGTCGACCGCGCCAGCGCCGCCCACATGAGCAAGCACGACGGCCAGCGGTACTATTTCTGCTCGTCCGGGTGCCAGGCCAGGTTCGAGGCGACTCCCGACACCTGGCTCGGCGACCGGCCCGAACCCGAACCGATGCCCGAAGGCACCATGTACACCTGCCCCATGGACCCCGAGATCGTGCAGGACCATCCCGGCGACTGCCCGATCTGCGGCATGGCGCTGGAACCGATGACGCCCAGCCTCGACAGCGGGCCGCACCCGGAATACGTCGACTTCAGGCGGCGGCTGAAGATCACCGCCCCGCTGGCCGCCGGTGTCTTCCTGCTGGAAATGGGATCGCATGTCGGCATCCCGTTCGCGCACTGGCTGGGGCACACGGCCTTTGTCGGACTGCAGTTCGTCCTGGCCACGGCGGTGGTCTGGTTCACCCGGATGTTCTTCCGCCGCGCGTGGACCTCGGTTCTGAACCGCAGCCCCAACATGTGGACCCTGATCGGACTGGGCACCGGGGCGGCCTACGTTTTTTCCATTGTCTCCATGCTCGCCCCGGGTTTGCTGCCCGCGCAGATGAGCGACGGCATGGGCATGACCCCGGTCTATTTCGAGGCGACGGCGGTCATCCTCGTCCTTGTCCTGATCGGGCAGGTGATGGAACTGGCCGCCCGCGAACGCACGGGCGACGCGATCCGCGCGCTGATGGACCTTGCGCCCAAGACCGCGCGCCGGGTCAGCGGGGACCGGGACGAGGACGTGCCGCTTGATGAGTTGAAATCCGGCGACCTCCTGCGCGTCCGGCCCGGCGAGTCGGTGCCCGTGGACGGGGTGGTGACCGAAGGCCGCTCCTCCGTCGATGAAAGCATGATCACCGGCGAACCCGTCCCGGTGGAGAAGGTCGCGGGCGCCACCGTCACCGGCGGCACGCTGAACAAGTCCGGCTCCTTCCTGATGCGGGCGGAAAGCGTCGGTGCGGATACCACGCTCAGCCGCATCGTGCAGATGGTGGCCTCCGCGCAGCGATCCCGCGCGCCGATCCAGGCCGTCGCGGACCGGGTGGCGGGGTATTTCGTGCCGGCCGTGGTCGCCTGCGCGCTGCTCGCCTTCGTGGCGTGGTGGGCTCTTGGCCCGTCGCCTGCGCTTTCCTACGCTTTCGTCGCCGCGGTGTCGGTGCTCATCATCGCCTGCCCCTGCGCGCTTGGCCTCGCCACGCCGATGTCGATCATGGTCGCCTCAGGGCGCGGGGCCGGTGCGGGCGTGCTGATCCGCGATGCGGAGGCGCTGGAGCGGTTTGCGGGCGTCGACGTGCTGATCGTCGACAAGACAGGCACCCTGACCGAGGGCCGCCCGACCCTGACCGACGTCGAACCGCAGGACATGGAGGAGGCGGAGCTTCTGACCCTCGTCGCCGCCCTTGAACGCGGCTCCGAACACCCGCTGGCCGAGGCGCTTGTCGCCGGGGCGGACGCGCGCGGCGCGGCGCGTCGGGACAGCACCGGTTTCGACTCCGTCACCGGCAAGGGCGTCACCGGCATGGTCGATGGCCGGAAGATCGCGCTTGGCAATGCCGCGCTGATGGCCGACCTCGCCATCGATACCGGGGCGTTGGCCGACCGCGCCCGGACCCTTCAGGCAGAGGGCAAGACCGCCATGTTCGTCGCCCTCGACGGCCGCCCCGCAGGCCTCGTCGCCGTCGCCGACCGCATCAAGGACACGACGCCTGACGCCATCCGCGCCCTGCACGACCTTGGCCTGCGCATCGTCATGGCCACCGGCGACGCCGAGGCCACCGCGCAGGCGGTTGCCGGACAACTCGGCATCGACGAGGTCCACGCCGGTGTCAGCCCGGAAGACAAGGCCGCGCTGGTGAAGAAGCTGCGGGCCGAGGGGCTGTCGGTCGCCATGGCCGGTGACGGCGTCAACGACGCTCCCGCGCTGGCCGAGGCCGATGTCGGCATTGCCATGGGCACCGGGGCGGATGTTGCGGTGGAAAGCGCGGGGATCACGCTGGTGAAGGGCGACCTCATGGGCATCGTCCGCGCCCGCCGTCTGGCCGCGGCGACGATGCGCAACATCCGCCAGAACCTGTTCTTCGCCTTCGTCTACAACACGGCCGGGGTGCCGATCGCAGCCGGCATCCTTTACCCGGTCTTCGGCGTGCTCCTCTCCCCGATCTTCGCGGCCGCGGCGATGAGCCTCTCCTCGGTCTCCGTCATCGGCAACGCCCTCAGGCTCAGGGCGCAGAAGCTGTGATGCCGCGTCACCTTTCCGGAAATACTCCGGAGCACGTCCGCAGGGCGGGGGGCCGCGCCCCCCTTGACCCCCGGGCAGCAGACCCCCTCATATGATGCAAAGGAGCCGCCCATGAACATCGGACATGCCGCCGGCCTGACCGGTCTCCCGGTCAAGACCATCCGCTATTATGAAGAGATCGGCCTCGTCACCGCCGACCGCGCCGCCAATGGCTACCGCGATTTCGGCGACCGACAGATCACGCAGCTGCGCCTTCTGGCTCAGGCCCGCCACCTTGGGTTCGGGCTGGACGAATGCCGCCGCCTGCTTGACCTGAACGCCGACCCGGACCGGGCGAGCCGGGACGTCCGCGCCCTCGCGCAGGAGAATCTCCGCTCGGTCCGCGCAAGGATCCGCCGCCTGCGCGCGCTGGAAACGGAGCTCACCTCGCTGATTGCCAGCTGCCCCGGTGACGACACCTCCGACTGCGCGATCCTCGACCGCCTCGCCGATGCAGCCTGCGGCGAGGATACTGCGCCGAAAGCCGTGTGATCAGGCGAAAACTGGCAGGGAAACCAACCGGTCCGGGCAAATTGGCCGGGCCCGGTGGCGGAGAGACAGGGATTCGAATGCGACAATCTGCATCCTGAAAAAGCCATGATTTCAAGATAGTTGCGACACATCACGATGCGAGACATGCCGGGCATTGTGTAGCAAAATGTGGAGCAAACCCGGCTGAAGCTATGGCATCGGGACCGGGTCCGATACGGGGGAAATCATGGCGGGATTGCATAAGCGAAACGGCACTTGGCATCTCCGGATGCGGGTCCCGCGTAGATATCTCGATGTCGCCGGTCGCAGTGAGATTCATCGCAGTCTTCGGACGGACAGCGAGCGACGCGCGCGCGAGCTCCTGCCCGCTGCTGAAGCACAAATCCTCAGGGACCTTGAGGTGATGCGGGCGCTCACACCGGAAATGTCAGACACGGTAGATCAACTGGCCGCTGCCTCGCATATCGCGGCCAATGAGGGATTTCTCTATCGCCCGGTCGCGGAACTGGTAACCGCGCCCCTCGATGAGTTGTTGAATCGGTTCGCCGCCGTGGAAAGGCATGGAGGCGATCCAACGGTCGCGAAGGCCGTGCTTGGCGGCGTAGAGCAGACGGGCCTGCGACTATCCCAGTTCGCGGCTGCTGATGAGCAGCTTGCTGCATTCGACAATCGGTTCAAAAATCCCAACCAGATGCGGGTCTGGCGCAATGCGAAAATCCGGGCTGCCAGCAACCTACGGGCGGCGTTGGACGGTGCCGACATCCTCGTGGAGGATATCGACCATGCGGTCGCGCTACGGCATCGAGCGTGGTGGAAGCGCAGGGTGGCTGCCGAAGGCCTCGCGATTGAGAGCGCAAACAAAGAGTTCGCCAACCTCGCAGGAATGCTTAGGCGTTACTACGAGAACATCGCGCGACCGAACCCTCCCGAGCCGTATCGGAGGGTCAGTCTGCGTGATCGGCACAATGATGAAAACCGGAAGCTCGAAATCTCGACCGACTGGATCGTCGAGAAATGGTTTGCACCCGGGGCGTTCGACAATCTCAATGCGGAGGCGCGTGACATCCTGCTGATCTCCATCGAGACGGGGTGTCGGCAATCAGAAATCCATGATCTTCCGCCAGAGGCGATCGTGCTGGATGCAGCTATTCCGCATATACTCGTCGCGAATAGCGACGGGGCTCACCGGCGCGAAATCAAGAACACTGCGTCAAAACGAAAGGTGCCATTGGTGGGCGTCGCTTTGGCGGCGGCACGGCGAAACCCGAATGGGTTCCCCAGGTATCGCGGAAAAGGTGGGTATTCCGGCAATGTGAATGGTCGCCTCAGGACAAGTGGTCTTTTTCCTTCGCCAGAGCACACGATCGGAGGTTTGCGGCATTCCTGGGAGAGCAGGATGGAGGCGTTCCGGGTGAGCGAAACGGAGAAGGGCCACATGATGGGCCACAGCATCAAAAAGATCCGGGGGCGGCCGGTCTACGGTGACGATGTGACGCTCGAAAAGCGGCACGAGATTGCCCAGCAGCTGTCCTTGCCGGTGCCCGATCATCTCGCATGATCGTGGCAAAACCGGGTGCTACGGCAAAATCTACGAGAGGTGGTCCTCATGATGCGCAAGGGCTCTGCGCCAACCAGCAACCAAACGGGCGCTGTCGGGGCCAGCTCGATGCGGCACAACCTTTCTCTCGATCGTTTCGTATAGCAAATCGAGGGCAAGGCCGCTGAAGTTCGCGAATGAAACCCGGTGGAAATCGAGCACCGGTCCTTTGGCCGGCTGATCAGCGGCCTCGGTCATTCTGGTTAACCAGTGTGTTTCAAAGACCGGCGCGTCGGAGACCAACTGGCGCGTTCCGAGGACTTCGAAGAAACGGGCCGCGACGACATCGACGCATGGCGCAGCGTGGACGATTTCTATGGGGATCCGATGAACTGCTGCGCTCTCATCAGACCAGTCATCGAGGCTCCATGATCTGGAAGGCCGAATAAGAGATGACCAGGTCCTAACCTCTCCTTCGTCGAGCCATGACAAACCGATCTCGATCGGCCAGCTTTCAGACGAAAGGCTGCTGGCTTCGAAGTCGATGACCGCATAGTCTGACATAGCAGCCTTTTTTTCAATGTTTTCTGTGTTGTCGGACATATCTCTCTCGACGATAGCACCATACGACGTGCACGCCATGTTAAGCTGCACGCGCTGATCACTCCGTTTCCGGTGGATGTGAAAGCATTACGCCGCCCTGCGAGGGGCGGCGTTGGCGATTTCGTGGGCTTGCAGGAGAAGGTCTTGGTCGTCTTCGAGCCGGGCAAGTTCGGCCTTGAGCCTTTTCAAGTAGGGGAGCACCCAGGTTTCGCCCTGGGTGATCTGCCTCGCGGCCTCGCTGAGGGCGCTTTTGACCTGTTGGATCTGCGCGGTCGAGGAGGTCAGGGAGACTCGGGCTCTTGCGTTCGCCGCGGCCCGTGCGGCTGTCGTTTTCGACATAGCACTCCATGCCCGACCACCGCAGGGATGCGGCTGGTTTCGAGGGCCTGGAAGGTGATCGCTACATAAAGTTGCTCCATTGTGCTGAGGTTGAAAGTAGCCGACAGACTTCGCCAGATAAACATCTGTATAAGAAACAGTTCGTTCTGACCTGTGATCGGTCTTTCCGGGAACGATGATCACTTCCTGGTATTCATTGCCGGTAAAGGCGGTGGTGTCAGGACGGGCGCGCCAACTTGAGCAAAAGAAAGGTGAGTGGGGCCAGCGCGCCCTGGCGCCGGGGGATCCAGCCCCGGCGATCTCGGCGTCAGTTACGGTTTCCGCGGTGCTTGGCGATGGCTTGCTCCGCTGCGAGCAAGTCGCAGACCCGGTAGGACGCCTCCAGAGCATCGCGCAAAAGTCGCGTGGCATCTTCGATCAGACCGGGGGCCAGCTCCGGCTCCAGTTGCGCCATTTCGCGAAGTGCCGATCGGGCAGCGTGGCGGAAATCCTCGGTGAGCAGAGAGTTCTGTTCGAGATGCCGGTCGAGGTCACCGGACCACCTCTGGAGCGGCTTGAACGCCTCGTAGGGAAGCTGGGTGATCTCCTCGCACGCTGCTCGGGTATGGCGCGACGCGTCAGCGAGGATGTCCTCCATCCTCTCGAAATCTCCCTGCATTTTCTGATCGAAGAAATGCACCAAGCGATGGTTGTTGCCGTTGGCGTATGTGGTGGGTTTCGGAAACATGTTTTTCTCCAGGTCTGGGAGCCGGAGTGCTGCCGGCCCTCATCATCGAGGGGCCGGTCACACTGCCGGTGGTCAGACTGCCGATTGGCGCCCCGATTCCATCGTTCGCTGCATGCGATGCTCAACGGCGACGGGGGTTGAGCTGCGTTCCCTCTGGTGCTCGACGGCTATATCGTGCTCGGCGTGGAGACGCGCGCGCACCCATTGCATCCTTTCCCAAGGGGCATCTGCCAGACGACCTGTGACCGGTGTGCCGGTCATTCCAATGGGGAAGCCATTATGGTTCGGACTGACCGACAACAGACGAGCGCCGATGAAGCGAGTGGACCGTTTCAAACCTGCACTTCTTAGGTCGGACAAGCGCGTGAGACTAATGTCGTAGCCGGTGTGCGAGACCGATGTCGCAGTCGTGCCATAAGCGAGCACGACCTTTTGGGAAGCGCCTTCGCCATCGACTTCCAGGACGAGGCATGGGCGTGTCATCGGCACTCCGTCTTTCGTTTGCGGATAGCGAACGGGGAAGCGAAACAGCACGACATGACCTGGCTGGACATGTTCGGCCCAGTTGGCTGCTACTTGGGTTGTGTGATCGAACATCAATATCTCCTGTTTTCGATGATCGACGCGGTCCAACATTGCCTCTCCCGGATATCGGCCACCGGATGCGCGTCACAACGCGCGTGCAGCCGGTGCAGACATCCTTCTCGATGGAAGTGCAGCAGGATCGCCGCTTAACCTCGTTTCGGCGCTATTGGAGGCGGGCGGGCATACAGTCGGTAGGAGAAATGCGGAGTGCCTCAGCAACAAACCGTCGCCTGTGTCACGCCACTATCCCCGTGTGCGCTGCCGCGGTGAGCGGCGATTCACCGCGACCGGCCGCATGATCGGTTCGGGTTCCGGAGCATGGGGCAGATTGTAGTTCTCGGGATCTATCGTTTCGTCGTTCTCGAAACCTTCGGCGAAGGGACCGCGTCCGGCCATTGCGTCGCTGATAGCCTGAGCCCAGCCGCATCCAGCTCGAGTGCTCTCGACGGAGTGTGACTGTTCGACCGCGGCCCTTCTTGCTTCATCAGTATCGGCCGAACGGATCCTGTCGGCATGAGCCGTGGCTTCCTGTCGGCGCTCAGCCTCCCGCTTGTTCGCGATATGCTGCGACTCTCCGGATCTCCGAGCTTCTTCCCGTTGCCTCGCGCGCTTCAGATCCCACGCCTGCCACAGAGCCTCATTCCTTGAGCGCACGGGCGCGCGGTCCCGTTGTCTGGCCCCCGCTGGTGCTGCTTTTGCCTGCCGTCGTTTTCTTTTGATCGCTGCCGTCTTCGGTCCCTCGTGCCTCTGGGGCTCAAGCCCTTCCGGCGCGTCGCCAGCCGCTGCTTGATCGGCATAGGAACGCAGGTCGATACGAGCGGATGATCCACAGCGTTTGAGCGCGGCGTTTGTTCGGGTTTCCCATTCTTGGCGCATGAGAAGGACGCAGGCGGCACCGGTGTCCCGTGCGTCGAGCACACGCGTTTTCTCTCCGAAAACGCCACTATCGCGCTCGACTTCCCGGGTCGTGAACCGGATGTGCGCATGAAAGTTGAGATTGCTCTTTGTTGGGTCTTTTAGAGCGGTAAAATAGTCCTGTTCGCCGACCTCCGTCCCACGGTTTTTCCAGAGCGCCTTCCCCCATTCTTCGTCGAAGACTCTGGGGGCGTGGGTCACATAATGGACGGCAACGCCGAACGAGTCTCGCAGCCAGCACGCAAACCCGTGAACCAGACGGATCTGCTCGTTGTGCGGCAGCTCAGCGGGCAGGGCCGGCCTCAGTTCCCTCGCGACACGCGCGTTGCTTCGCACCTCGGATTTCTCGGCGGCGTTCCAAAGTTCCTCGGCTGAGGATTCCCAGCCCACGAGGCCCTCGTGCAGGAGACCCGGAACATTGCGATAGTTGAAAATCAGACCAGTCCGATGATCGGTCATCCGGCTCCGAGAGGCGTAAGCGGCCGCGGCGACGGATGACCGCCCGTCCGATCGGGAAATGACCAGGAGTGGGCAATGGCTGGCTGGATGTGGGCGCGAGTGTTTCATGGAAATGAAATCATGCCCGGGGCGGGTATCCGCTCCTCAATGCCCGCGGCAGCGCGCGGCAAAGTCTCAACTTTGCGTAACTGCGCCCTTGCCTCTCGGCGGCGGGGACTGGTGCCGTGCACAGATGTTCTCGCGTCGCCGTTCTGATTTTCGGGTGCGCGAAGCAAGGCGGGGCAACATCTCCCTTTCGGAAATGCGAAATCAGGAGGTGGTCCCATGACAGATCGCAGCAAACGGGTAGAGATGCTCAAGGAAAAGCTGGAGCAGGCGCAGGCGCGCTTGAAATCTGCGGAGGGCGAGGAGAAGAAGCGTCAGCGCAAGGAGGACGATCGGCGTAAATACATCCACGGTGGTGCGTTTCTGGCGGCGATGGCCAAGGCCAGCCCGGAGGATCGCAAGAGGTTGGAACGGTTCATCGACAAACACATCAATCGACCGACAGATCGGAAGTTTCTTGGTCTTGAGCCTCTGCCCGCGTCGCCCGGAGAGAAGCAATAGCCGGCATCGACCGATAGTCGCGATCAGCAGCTACCGCATGATTCCATGAAGAACTGAATCGGAGCGGTTGTGACCTGAGGGATTGGCAATCTGACTGCCGTCTCCGAAGGTTTTTCCTTGGGGACCTGCGATCTCCCACCGGGGCGATATCCGCATCTTCAACACAAGGATCACGAAGTTCGGGCTGGAGATCGCGGTCTCCTCTACCGCCTTCGCGGCGGCTAACTGGTGGGACCCGGCGCACTCTTGTATCAAGAGCGTCTTTCTCAGCCGCCTACGCGGCGGCTCACACCGGGTCCCTGGTAAGGAGATAGGGTGGCGCCGATTCAGACGGAAACACCTTTTTCTCCTCTACCGCCTTCGCGGCGGCTAACTGGTGGGACCCGGCGCACTCTTGTATCAAGAGCGTTGTTTCTCAGCCGTCTACGCGGCGGCTCACACCGGGTCCTTGGCAAGGAGATAGGGTGGCGCCGTTTCAGACGGAAACACCTTTTTCTCCTCTACCGCCTTCGCGGCGGCTAACCAATGGGACCCGGTGATTTCGTCAGTCCTCATGCGGGCTTCATGACTTTTTCGGGAACATCCAGCCACTGGAGGGTTGTTGTTCTCCTGAACACTTCAGGAGAACCCCGATGGCCTACACCCGTTTTTTCCTCATGATCGCGACCTCGACCCTGCTGATGCTCGGTCTGATGTATTTGAACACCTATCTCGTCAGCCATGTCTTCTGGTCGGAAACGCGCGCCTACATGGCGCTGGTCATGGGGGCCGTTATGGCTTTCGTGATGCTGGCTTTCATGCTGGGCATGTATAAGAACCGCACCGCCAATATCGCCATTTTCGCCGGGTCCGTCGTCGTATTCGCCGGGGCGCTCTGGCTGGTGCGCAGCCAGGCGACTGTGCAGGACCGGTCCTACATGAGCGCGATGATCCCGCACCATTCGATCGCCATCATGACCTCTTCACGGGCCAATCTGACCGACCCGCGCGTGCGCGAGCTGGCGGATGGGATCATCTACGCTCAGGACAAGGAGATCGCCGAGATGCGCTACTTGCTCGCCGACATCGCGGCGAATGGCGAGGCACAGCCGGGGCCTGCCGCCGCCGCGCCGAAGCTGAAGGATGCTGCCGAGGCGCTGTCGACCGAGGTCGTCAAGACCGTCGATCCGGAGTTCCTGACGGAGGACGACATCGCGAAGGTCTTCCCCGATGGTGCCGACTGCCGCTTCACCTATACCGAGACCAGCCCGCCGGTGCTTGTGACGGGCGACAACAGCGCGTTGATCCGGATCAGCGGCGACCTTGTCCGGCTTGAGGCCGATGGCGACGGCTTTGCCGCCGGCCCGTTGACGGCGCAGGTCAAACAGACCGAAGACGACGACCTTCAAGACCTGATCGTGACCGCCGGGCCCGACTACACCGCCGGGTTCCGCGGCCAGTTCACCTGCGCGAACTGAGGAGATCGACATGTCCAAGGACACCAAAAAGACGGCCGCCCTCTACCGCATGGTCATGCCGCAGCACACCTGCCCCTATGGCCTGAAGTCCAAGCATCTCCTCGAAACGCACGGCTATGATGTGGAGGACCACCACCTAAAAACTCGGGAAGAAACCGACGCGTTCATGCGCGAGCATGATGTGAAGACGACTCCGCAGACCTTCATCGACGGCGAACGGATCGGCGGCCACGACGAGTTGCGCATCTTCCTCGGGATCGACCCGCCGAAGGAGGAGCAGAGTGACACCAGTTACCGGCCTGTAATCGCGATCTTCTCGGTCTGCGCGCTGTTGGCGCTCGGTCTGGCCTGGCATCAGTATGGCACCGTTGTGACATGGCAGAGCTTTGTCTGGTTCATCTCACTGTCGATGTCGGTTCTGGCGATCCAGAAGTTGCAGGATGTCGAACAGTTCTCGACCATGTTCTTAAACTACGACCTGCTGGCGAAAAGATGGGTGCCTTACGGCAAGGTCTATCCCTATGGCGAGGCGCTGGCCGGCGTCCTGATGACGGCGGGGATCCTGCCGTGGATCTCGGCCCCGGTGGCGCTGTTTATTGGGACGATCGGTGCGGTGAGCGTGTTCAAGGCGGTCTACATCGACAAGCGCGAACTGAAGTGTGCCTGCGTCGGCGGGGATTCCAATGTGCCGCTCGGGTTCATCTCGTTGACCGAGAACCTGATGATGATGCTCATGGGGATCTGGATGGGCGTGCGGGCTTTTGCCGGATGAACGGAAGTGTGATTGCCCGCCGCAGTTGACCTTGCAACACGCATCGCGTCATAGTCCGGTCACTTATCCGGAGGTCCCGTGCGGCATATCCTCGTCATCATCGCGCTGATCGTCACCGCCTGGGCGTTTGTGCCCGGGGCGGCACAAGCGCATGACATGCCGCATGTCGAGATGGGTGCCGGGACCATGGATAGCGAATGCGCCGACTGCTCGGGCATGGACGCCATGGGCGGGCACACCTCGGGCGTCGACTGTCACCACGCGGCGGGCTGTGGTCCGGCAGTTCATGCACTGCCGGTCTCTCTGTCGTTTACGATTGATCCGGTGGTGACCCGCACCATCCGCCCGAACGACACGATCGACGCGCGATCCGTTACCCTCTCGCGGGACCTGCCGCCTCCGCGATCCTGACGGCTTTGAAGCCGCAACTGCGACACGGCTCGCAGTTTTTTGAGATGCTCGGCCTATCGGCCGTGCCCTTCAGGATCACGACCCATGAACAAGATCATTCCCGCCGCCCTGGCCATCGTTGCCATTGCAGGCGGTGCCTACTACCTCACTCGGCCCGAGGCCCCGGAGCCGAGCGCACAGCCTGCCGAAGGCGACCCGCTCGTTTCGATCACGGTGCCGGAGACGCTGACCGCGGATGCCATGATGGGCCAGCGGGCCTTCGACGCCACTTGTGCGGCCTGCCACGGGACTAACGCAACCGGCAAGATGGGTTTTGGCCCGCCGCTGGTCCACAAGATTTACGAGCCGAACCATCACGCCGACATGGCCTTTGTGATGGCGGTGCAGAACGGAGTTCGGGCCCATCACTGGCCCTTCGGCGACATGCCCGCGCAGTCCGGCCTGACCCCGGCCGATGTTGGTGCGATCATCACCTACGTCCGCGAACTTCAGCGCGCCAACGGGATCGAGTGACATGAGCTTTCGCATGACAAGACGCGCCTTCTGCGGCGCGATGGCGGGGACGGCGGGATTGGCCGCCCTGCCGGTGCGCGCAGCCGGTCCGCAGACGCTGACAGCCCGCGCCGCCACCGCCCAGATTGCCCCACCGAAATACGCGGCGACGGAAGTCTGGAGCTATGACGGCACCTTGCCCGGCCCGGTCCTGCGCGTGCCCCAGGGCGGGCGCGTGACCCGCCGGTTGGCGAACGAGTTGCCGGTTCCGACCTCGATCCACTGGCACGGCATCCGCATCGACAACGCGATGGACGGTGTGGCCGGCCTGACGCAGGAGGCGGTGCCGCCGGGCGAAGCCTTCGACTACGACTTCACCGTGCCCGACGCCGGGACCTACTGGTATCACGCGCACACCAACTCGTTCGAACAGGTGGCGCGCGGGCTTGCAGGCGCATTGATCGTCGAGGAGGCAGACGCGCCGGAGGTCGACCGGGACGAGGTTTTGGTCCTCGACGACTGGCTGCTGAACCCCGAGAATGCGCAGTTCATGGAGCCCTTCGGCCACATGATGAGCCTCAGCCACGGCGGTCGGTTCGGAAATCTGCTGGGCACCAACGGGACCTATGATTATGCCCGCGAAGTGAGGGCCAACGAGCGCCTCCGTCTGCGCCTGATCAACGCGTCCAACGCGCGGATCTTCGTGCTTCGGCTGGCGGGCCTCGACGGCTGGACCGTCGCGCTGGACGGCATGCCTTTGCCCGCGCCGGAGCCTGTGGAGGCAGAGCTGATCCTCGCCCCCGCTCAGCGCATTGACCTGATCGTAGATGTGACGGCGGAGGACGGTGAGACCGCGGCTCTCGTCAGGTTCGACGACGACGACCAGTCGCGGCCGCAGGCGCGGTTCCCGGTCGCGGGCACGGCATCCGCGACCCGGCGCGACACGCCCGCCGCCCTGCCGCCGAACCCACGCATGGAGGTGCCGGGGATCGACAGCGCCCGTCGGCTCGACATGGCAATGGAGGGCGGCGCCATGGGGCGTATGTCCGGGGCCATGATGAACGGCCGCTCCATGGGGTTTCGCGAGATGGCGGGGCAGGGCCAGTTCTGGGCCCTGTCGGGGCAGGTCGGCATGACCGACACGCCCTTCGCCAGCCTCGATCGGGGCGAGACGGTGCGCGTCAAGCTGACCAACGACACGGCCTTTGCCCACGCCATGCACCTGCACGGGATGCACTTCCGGCAGGTGGCGGAGGACGGCACGCTCGGCCAGATGCGCGACACGATCCTCAGCACTCCGGACGAACCGCTGGAGATCGCCTTTGTCGCCGACAACCCCGGCAAGTGGCTATTTCACTGCCACATGCTTGGCCATGCGGCCTCAGGCATGACCACCTGGATCAATGTAAGCTAATCCCCTCAGCAGGAAGGAAATATCATGAAGAAATACATCGCCATCGCGCTGATCGCCACCGGCACCGCGGCCTTCGCCCATAGCGGCGTGAAGGACCCGGATGTGATGAACCGCATGATGGGCATGTCGGAACTGGCCAATCAGATGAAGGTCATCGGCAGCATGGCCAAGGGTGAGGCCGCCTTTGATGCGGCGGCAATCGACGCGGCTTTGGCCAAGATCTCAGAGGAGGCGGGCTATATCCCGTCGCTTTTCGAAAAGAAGGCGCTTGATCCGAAGTCCGAAGCCCTTCCGGTCATCTGGGACGACTTCGACACATTCACGGCGCGTGCGACGGATCTCGAAAAGGTCTCGGGCGGGCTGGTCGGAACCGTCCAAACCTCGGCCGACCTCGGACCGGCGGTTCAGCAGATCGGGAAAGCCTGCGGTGCCTGCCACGGGGACTTTCGCGCGAAATGAGGCTGGCCACGGTTCTGTTTGCCTGCGCTGCCACAGTGGCGCAGGCCGATCACAGCCTCACGGATCGCGACATTGAAGCCGGTGCCGCTCTCTATGCTGAGAGCTGCGCCTCATGTCATGGCGCCAAACTGGAAGGCCAGCCCAACTGGCGCACGCCCGGAGAGGACGGCGTCCTGCCCGCGCCGCCGCATGATGTGACCGGTCACACCTGGCACCACGATACGCCGCTCTTGTTGGACTACACGCTGAAGGGCGGTCAGGCCGCGCTGGAGGCCCGTGGCGTCACAGGGTTCAAAAGCGGCATGCCCGCCTTCGAGGACACCCTGACCGAAGACGAGGTGCTGGATATCCTCGCCTTCATCCGGTCGACCTGGCCCGAGCGGGCGCAGGAGGTGCAACGCCAGCGGACACATGGAACGAACTGATCGGCCCCTTTGACCTGGCGAGACGGTCCATCTTCGGATCAATGGGCATGGGCGTCCTCTCCCCGCGCCATCATCAGGTGATGCGCGCGATGATGATCCTGACTGGCCATGAGCCCGAAGAAGCCGAGCCCCTGAATGCGGGCGACCACGGCGGGGTCGCTGCTGGTGACCCGAAGTTCGGCCCCGGTGTCGGCTACTGAGGCGTCTACCTGCCAGCGGTCGTCCAGCGCGAGTTGCGCTGCATGGGTAGGCACCATGCGCCTTAGCGTGGCAATCGTCGCGTCGTCACCGGTTGCAGCAGCCAGAATGCCATCGGGCAGCATCGTTTCCGTCACGACCGTGTCGGTGACAAGCCGGTCCATGTCGACCAGATGCGCCCGGAGGCCGGCAAGGTCCACCTTCGTCCAGTCCGTTTCGGGATCGGCTTCCAGCACCCGCACGACCTCGCTCAGCGCTGCGAAGGCGCCTTGACCCGGCTCGGCCAGGGTGGGGACGGACCGCGCTGGCTGCATGTGTGCCAAGTGGTCCATGCCGGGCGTATGGGTGGTTTGGGCGAATGCGCTGGCCGATCCCCCGATCAGCGCCGCGGCAATGACGAAAATCTTCGGTCTCATGATGGCTCCTTTCGACGGTTGCGACCAACCTATCGGATCGCCTGAAAACCCCATATGATATCCATCATGTCGGAATGGCAGGCGATATTCGACGGTGCACCCGTCACGACCTTTGACACCGGGGCGGCGATCTTCCGAAGGGAGGACCCCGTCCGGTCGATGTATCTTGTCCGATCCGGTTCCGTCGCGCTGGAACGCCCCTTGGCTGACGGGACGGCGCTGGCGCTGTCAGTCGCCCGGTCCGGGATGGCGTTGGCCGAGGCGTCGCTCTTTGCCGACACTTACCATTGTGATGCCGTGGTGCGCGAGACGGCCGAGGTTTCGATCCTGCCCAAGGCTGTGTTTCACGCCACCTTGCGGGATCGGCCCGAAATCGCGCTTGGTCTGATTGAGGCCTACGCCCATACCGTCCAGGCACAGCGGACGCGGATCGAGATCCTGCGCATGCGCAAGGTGTCCAGCAGGTTGGATGCCTGGCTTGACCTGAACGGCCCGCCGCCAGAGGGGCACTGGAAAAGCGTCGCGGAAGTGATCGGGGTCTCGCCGCCCGCGCTCTATCGCGAGCTTGCCAAACGGCGGTCGTGACCGTCCCGGCGCGGCGTCTCACAGCCTGAACGGCAGGCCGAAGGAACGGCGCCCCTGAACCGGGGCACCGCCGCGAGATTTGGAGATTGGTTACTCGGCCATGATCTCGGTCACGGTCAGCTTGCCCTTCACGCGGTCGGCTGTGAATGCAACTTCCTGACCTTCGGAAAGGCCTTCCAGCATTTCGGGATCGGCGACTTCGAAAACCATCGTCATCGCCTCCATGTCGAGATTGTCGAGGGGGCCGTGATCAATCGTCAGGCGATTCCACTGGGTATCGACTTTGGTGATCGTTCCCATGCTCATGCCCGCATCGCCGTGATCGCCGGAGTGGGAGCCTTCCGCGACAACCGTGGTTGCAAAGAGGGCGAAGGCGAGGGTCATCAGGGTTTTCATCGTGGGTGTCCTTTCAAGACGGGAGGGGTTGCGCCCGGGCAGGCCGGGCGCCGGGGGAAATCAGCCGCGACGCACATGATCGCGGGGCGGGATGATGGTGTCGGGACTGGTGTTGCGGGCCTCTTCGGGAAGCTCGCCGGTCCATTCCCAGGCTTCGGTGCCGGGCGGGTTCTCATACCAGCCGGGGTCGGAGTAATCGTCGGGCGCGATACCTTCGCGCACTTTCACGACAGAGAACATGCCGCCCATCTCCAACGGGCCGTAGGGCCCCCAGCCGGTCATCATCGGCACTGTGTTCTCGGGCAGCTCCATCGACATCTCGCCCATGTCGGCCATCCCGGCGGTGCCCATGGGCATGTAGCCGCGCGTTTCCTTCCGGATCATGCCGGTCAGCTTGCGTTTGTCGACCCCGATGAAGGTGGGCAGGTCGTGGCCCATGGCGTTCATCGTGTGGTGCGACTTGTGGCAGTGGATGGCCCAGTCGCCTTCGTGCACGGCGTCGAACTCGTAGGCGCGCATGGCGCCCACGGGGATGTCGATGCTGACCTCGGGCCAGCGGGCCGACTCCGGCACCCAGCCGCCGTCGGTGCAGGTGACTTCGAAGTCGTATCCGTGCATGTGGATCGGGTGGTTCGTCATCGTCAGGTTGCCGCAGCGCACCCTGACGCGGTCGCCCTTGTTCACGACCAGTGGATCAATGTCCGGGAAAATCCGGCTGTTCCAGGTCCACATGTTGAAGTTGGTCATCTCGGCCACGCGCGGGATGTAGGTGCCCGGATCGATGTCGTAGGCGGCCAGCAGGAATGCGAAGTCCCGGTCGACCGGCATGAAGGCCGGATCACGCGGATGCACGATGAAAAGTCCCATCATGCCCATGGCCATCTGCACCATCTCGTCCGCATGCGGGTGATACATGAAGGTGCCGGACTTGGTCAGGTCGAACTCATAGACGAAGGTCTTGCCGGGCGGGATCGCGGGGTGGCTCAGCCCGCCCACGCCGTCCATGCCCGAGGGCAGGATCAGCCCGTGCCAGTGGACCGAGGTATGCTCGGGCAGGCGGTTGGTGACATAGATCCGCACCCGCTCGCCCTCGACCGCCTCGATCGTGGGGCCGGTGGA
Organism: Primorskyibacter flagellatus; assembly: GCF_014638275.1. Classification (GTDB taxonomy): domain Bacteria; phylum Pseudomonadota; class Alphaproteobacteria; order Rhodobacterales; family Rhodobacteraceae; genus Pseudooceanicola; species Pseudooceanicola flagellatus_A. The sequence goes on along the minus strand of NZ_BMFJ01000001.1, from coordinate 1,249,244 downwards.
CTGGCCATTGTAGCCCCAGAGACGGGCCATCATGCCATTGGCCATGATCCGTTCGACCGGCTCGGCGACCAGATGGAACTCCTTCACATTGCTGTTCATGCGCCAGGGCAGGGACCAGCCGTTCAGCGTGACGACCGGGTTGTAGTCCGGGCCGTTGGACGGGCGCGGCGGGACCTGCGTGTTCGGGCTGTCATAGCTCGCCGCTTCGGGAAGGTCCCGGAACCGGGTCTGCGCCTGTGCGGCCGAGGCCATGGCGAGGCCGGCCCCGCCGGCAAGAAGTTGTCTGCGGTTCATTCTGCACCTCCTGTCGCGCCACCCCAGATGGCGGCAGTCATGGATGCTTCGGCGTGCCAGTAATCGGCCTTTGCCTCGGCATAGCTGAGCTCTGCCTCAAGCCCCTCTCGGGCGTCGGTGATCAGCTCGAACGTCGAGGTGAGCATGCCGTTATAGGACTTCAGCGCCTCCGCATCGATCGTGCGGCGCAGCGGCAGCACCTCGTCGCGCCAGTGCCGGGCGATGTTGTATTTACCGGTAACAGCGGCATGGGCCGACCGCGCCTCGGACCGGGCATTGACCGCCGCCTGCGCCAGTTCGTTCGCCGCGCGCATGTAGGCGAGTTCACCCCGGCGGCTGGTCAGCTTGCCTGTGTCATAGAGCGGGATCTCGAAGCTCGCTTCCAGCACGCGAGAGGTCTCCGTCTCCCGTCCCGTGGGCGTGTCGGACCGCTCGACCTCGGCCCCTGCGGTGATCTCGATGTCCGAAAGCATCCGCGTCTGACCCTCCAGCCGGTATTCCTGCGCGATAGCCTCCAGCTCCAGCCGCCCGATGGCGAGGTCGGTGCGGTGTTCCAGCGCCAGTTTCTCGATATCCGACCGGCCGGGCCGTCGACCGGGCAGGCCTGGCAGGCGATCCGGAACATAGAAGTCGATATCCGCCCCCCAGAGGCCCATGAGCCGGGTCAGTTTCTCCTTCGCCAGCTGGGCTTCCAGACGGGCATCGGCGCGTTCGGCGGCGAGCTCGGCGGTGAAGACATGCTCCCGCGCCTGATCGGCCCGGTTCATCGCCCCGGTGCGACCGAGTTCGGCGGCCAGTTCCGATGCCGCATCCGCCGTGCCCTGCGCCCGCCCGATCAGCGCGGCGGCCTCGAAGGCCGCAACCGCGTCGATCCACGCCTGACGGACCTCCGTCGCCAGAGCGATGGTCGCCCCGAGGGCGGCGAACTGTGCCTGCTGGAACTTCGTCTGCGCAATCGCCCGGCGGGGCTTCACGGTCGCCGCATCGAGGATCGCGCCCGTCACCACCGCCTCAAGCGAGCGGGCCAGCCCGACCTCGCCGATCCCGGAGATCGTCACACCGAAGGACGGCACCGGACCCATTGCAACCTCCCAGAGGTCCGCCGCCGAGAGCCCCAGGTCAGCATAGGCCGCCTGGAGGCCGCGGTTGTTCATCAGCGCCACCTGCACGGCCGTGTCGGGCCCGATGGTCTTCCGGTGCACCAGCGCGCGGGCCCGCGCCGCGTTCGCGGCCACCTCGGCGGCCGACTGCGCCCAGACGCCTGACGCGCCGGTTGCCTGTTTCGTTCCGCTGGATACCAGGGAGAAGCCAGCACCGGGGGCTGAGGCCTGACCGACCAGCCCCGCATCCGCACAGGCCGCAAGAGCCAGCGGCAGCAGCGCTACGCTCATCTTGAGGGGTCTTCTCATGACGACCCTCCCGGCGCCTGCGCGTCGTTCAACTGGCGCCAATCCCCGGGCGCCTCGATGGCACGTGAGGTATGTGCGACGGCTGGCCCGGCCGGGGCGGCGCGTGCGGTCATTGGATCGGCAGCCCGGGTGAGGGGCGCGGCCAAGGGGGGCTCGAACGGCTGCGAACAGCCCGCGAGCGCCAGCGGCACGGTGGCCGCCAAGAGGATCTTCATGATTGGTCTCCGGAAGGGATCGGCAGAGCAGGCGCCGGATGGCGCCCTACGACAGCTCGATCACGCTTTCGGAGGTCGTCGCAGCCCGTTCGGGTGCGTCAGTTCGGTCAGGTCGGACGATGACAGGTCGTGCGGCGCACTCGATGCGATCTGGCCGACGCTCAGCACCACGGGCATCACCGTCAGCTCAGCCACGCATGCATGATCGCAGCAGATCGGCGCTGAATCCGTTGAGGCCTCATCCGAAGTCTGAACCACCTGATGCATGCCGTGGTCCGCGCCATGGTGGGAATGGTCCATCGAAGCAGCCGAAGGCTGTTGCGCGGCATGCTGCATACTGACGCTCGCCTGCTGTTCGCACAGCATGGAGCCGGACATGGCCATGACGGCGACCGGGGCGGCCACCATCATCAGCCCGGTCAACGCCAGGAAGAGTGCGATCAGGTATCTCTTCATCGTGTTCGCATCATCCGGTAGCGCGAGTGCCGTGGCAAGTCACAAGCGCATCACCAACATGGGCAAAGGTGCAAACCCGCCGCTGTGGTCGGACCCGCTGATTTATCGTGCGTCCCGCACGACTTTGAGGGCCCTGAGATGCTGGTGCGCCGTCTCGGGGCGGGTGGGATACACAGTGAACACATCGTAGCCGACCTCGAGATCCACCTTGCATCCCAACAATCCGAGCAAGCGACTTGCTTCGGCCCGAATGCCACGGCGCCGGTCGCGTTGATCGTCCACGCCGTAGACCTCGATAAACGCAAATCCTGAGCCTGGCCGATAGTGGGACTGTGCTGCCAGCCGGAGAGTTGGCAGGTCTGCATTGTCTGCTCTCAGGGCTGCCTCTACCCAACCGAGCAGCATTTTTCTGTCTGGCGTATCCATGCGTCGTTCCTCCCACGGTGGCGTAACCCAACATTGGCCCGAAGCGGCATCGACGAAGCGATTTCATGGGGAACTGCTCGCATCAATGGAAAGATCGTCAAATCTGGGTCCGTGGGTGGGTTTGGCGCGGTTGGGGGAAATGGGGAAACGGCCTTATTTCGGCTATGTCGGTCCCTCAGCCTTCGGCAAGGCTTCGCCCCCTGTAGCGGACACGGACCTGTCTCACTGAAAAAATGCCGACGATGCAGTGGAAGCCGCCGAAATCACGGGCTTTCCCTTCCGATACCAAGTCGCACGGGACATGCCCTGAACTTTCCACGGCATCTCTCTCGATATAGCATTCGCTGCGAGGTATTCCGCTCGCGGCACGGCGCCGGCGGCGGCGCGGCGCTCTCTTTCCCGTTCGGTCTTCCTGCGGCGTCGTTCCTTGGTCGAATAAACCTGCTGGAGGCTGAGGGAGCGCGCTTCGTCATCGGTGATGTCGAGCAGTTGCGCGACCTGGGCGCCGGAATAATGATACCTGCCGTCATCCAGCGGATTTGCCGTCCGAGGCCGCGCCGCACGGTCCTCTGCGTTACGGATGATACTTCGCACTTCTGTCGCGGGAAGGCCGGGCGTCACGACGGCGGCCATCCTGTCGATCGCCGTCGCAATATCGCCTGGCTCTCGCAGGTGCGTCAGGCATGTCGCATATAGGTGCAGGAAGGTGTTCCGGCGCCCTTGGGGGACTTGGCCTCCCCAGAAGACGCAAAGCTTATCGAGGTCGTTCAGGATCTGCTGGAACCTTGCAGCCGGGGTGAGCCCCGAGCCGGTCACCCGACGCCTTGCCTTTTTGACATGCCGCAGCTTTCGCTCTTGAAGCTGGCGCCGTGTAGGTCGGCCGAGGGCCGTGTATGTGGCGTCCTCCAGAGCGTCGTAATCGTAACGCAGGAGTGTTCCGCCAATAACGCGGACGACACGGCCGGACTTTGGATTGATGCTGCCAGGGAGGCGGAAAACTCTTGCGGTATCCGAACACGACTTATCGGCGCCGGCACTCCTGAACAGGGTGATAAGGCCATGGATTGCCGCCCGCCATCGTGCCCGCACATGGGGTGGCAACGGTCGTATGAGCCAGATAGCGGCGAGGCCGCGTCCGGTCGCGTTCAGCAGTGAAGGCATTGGCAACCCCGCAGTCTCGCATATCTCCGTGACCTTGGCGCGCCATGCGGCTGGGTCCGCCACAAGGCCCGTTGGAGCGAGATCGGCATCGAGATCCACGAACATCGCGTTCAGCGCGGCAAGGCGCATATCTTCCCGATGACCATGAAACCGGTTCAGGGAAACGAACGAGGTTCGTTCGGTCGCACAGGTGGCATAGAACGGAGCGGTTGCGATCTCGGAGATCTTGCACTCGGCCCGGTCTTTCCGGTCCGCGATCAGAAAATTCACCTTTCCGATGGCGTCGTCAGGGTGCAGCAGGCGCACATAGTCCGCGGTGGCCATATCGGCCGCGGCGGGCAGCGCGTCTATGAGGGTGCGTGTGTTGAGGTGTTCCATTTTGGGGAACTGGTTCGCGCGACGGCGTTACCCAAACAGCCACCAGCCGGGCAGTAAGAGCGGGCTGCCGAGGCCTGTGCTGCAAGCGAAAGCCTGCAAACGGCCTCGGTGCTGATGACCATCGTCGTGTCCAGGTGGCCTCAGATAATGAGGCGAGGGGTATTGCCCCGCTTGATCTGGGACAGTTGGCCTTCGAGATCTGCCATCTGCTCTTCCATCGCATCCACGAGAGCTTCGAGGTCGTTGACTGATGCGGTTCGCTCGACAAGCATCTTTTCGAGGGCTTGGACGCGAAGCTCGAGCGGCCGGGCCGCTTCGGCACTGATGGCCTCGGCCAGGGTCCGAAGTGTATCGGAATGGGCCTGCGTGGCCTTGGCGACCTCTGGCGAAATCCCTTCTTCGATGATCTGACGAGGCAGGTCGGGAAGACCTTCCTCACGCGCGGCGAGGTATGTCCGCCAAGCGGTCAAGGCGAGGCCACGGCGGCCGAGAGCATTCCACAAGTTCAGTCGGTCAGGGGTTTCCCCCCTGGCCATGAGAGTCATGGCGGCGGCAAGAACTTCGTCACGGGTGTAGGCGGGTGTCTGCATCGGGAACTCCATAGTGCAGTGAAGAGGAGTTCAGGACTTGGTTACGAGTGTTGTTGCCGACTCCGCCACAACGCGTTTCCAATCCGGCACCGTTGAGAAGGTCGGAAGCTCACATGCTCATGAGCTTGCTGAGGACAAAGAAATGTCTACCGCTTGGCCTTAGAACAGAGGCAAAACTTGCCCCTTGGAGTAGACGCTGAACGTTCTTACTACATAATGTGTTGACGTGCGTCCTGTCGGGCAGTTTACGACGCCTGGGGCCTCTATGTTGGGATGCGGACCCGACCTAAACGATACGGTTCAAATCTCCGGGAAAGCTATGATCGGCGTTCGTGTTTGCGCGTTCGCGACATGCATTTCGTGCCTAAAGTTTTCCGATGTCGTGTCACCGGTGAAGATTGAGAAGGCTTTGGTTCCAGCAGACGGTATTGAGAAGGTTGCAGCCTATGCGGCGATTGCTCGGCGGACAGCATTCCGACGGCAGTGGTCATTATTCCCTAACCCAGATTATCGCCAGATCATCAAATCATACCACCTTTCTGTAAGATTTCTGAAAATACCATCGGCAATATCCTGGGGCAGAGTGTGAAATGGAGTTTCACCCATAAAAGAGGAGGTCAAATTGACCAACAGAACGGAGTCAACCATTCCTCCTTGATTGAAAAATGTCCATATAGCCGCGCCTAAAGAAACAGCGAGATGGGTGAGCAGGGGTGAAAATCGAAATTTGACTGATTTTGGTCTCATTTTCGATTGATTTGAGAGCGCAATGAATAAAATTAAAATGGGTATATAGTGCACCCATGGAGGGAATGAATCCAGAATATCGCGGTAGGGGTCGTTGGGGGAGCGAGAAAACACTTGATACGAAGTCCAAATAATAAACGGCAATCCTGAAATATACCCCACGGAGCCTACGTAGTTGAATACAATAATCGTAGAGCGAATACTTTTGCAGTAGATTGCCAGGATTATATAGATATATAATATACTGATAAGCAATGAGAGAAACGTAAAAGTTTCAGAGAAAAACAAATGCTGTGTGGCTTCCGCGTTTCTCCTAATGAAAGGATCAGAATCTGGGCCTGTTCTGTATAAGGAGACGAGCCAGTAGCCGTAGACATGAAGCCATGCGTATGCGGTTATCACTTTGGCTGAAGTTTCGGTTTCTTGGGCGAGCTGCCAGAAATTTGAGATATTCCTCAAGCACTCAAATGCGAGGATGTAAGGAGCCAAAGCGAAGCCGAAAAGCAATGACAAATGGTTTTTCGGTTTATCTTTAGGGGATCCAGGTTTCGACATCGCCGCCGCGTCGATGTCAACGTCACTTTTTTGATTCATTATCTTTCCCGCCGTTTCTTTTGAAAGTTTTCTTTATTCACCGCATTCAGTAAGAAATATTTTTTCTGAATCAGGAAGGAATGGGCGTTCAGGTGCATTGTATTTGAAGGGGGCAATAGCGCTTAATTTTCTGATCAAGTAGTGTAGAGATTGTTGTCAATCGCTTCGGCCATCCCGAGCCCCGCCAGTGTCTCCAGCAGCGGCTCGACCGATCCGGCGCGGCCGCGATGGAAAGTCCGGGCGATGGTTTCGGCGTCGGCCTCTCCCAGGGTCTCCAGCGCCTCGCGGACGGCGGTGATCTGTTCGGGCAGGGTCTTGGGCCAGGCGGCCTTGCCGGTCTTGGCGCCGGCGGCGATCTCCAGCTTGCCGGTCTTGGCCTGGGCGGCGCGGCCGTCGGGGTTCTGATACTCGGGGCGGAGCCAGCGCACATGGCCGCGCGCTTCTTCCTCGGCGCGTTCGTGGTTCAGCGCGACAAGGCGAAGGAGGATCTCGTCTTCGGGCAGGTCGGCGGGCCAGCCGTAGGCCTCGGCCACGGCGGCGTCGATCCGGTCATGGATGTCGCGCAGCAGGCCGATCAGCCCGTCGTCATAAACCTGCTTGTCCTTGCCCTCAAGCACCTCGCCCGCGCGGAGCTTTTCGAGGGTGTTATACATCTGGGTCAGGGTCAGCTTGGGGTGGGCCTTCTGCCGCTCCTTGCGATGCGCGTCGAGTTCCTCTCCGAGGGCGCGGAGGGTGGTGCGTTGTGCCGGGGTGAGGTCGGGGAAGGGAAATTTTGCAAAGCAATCGGCGTGATTATAGTTCGGTCGGTCCTCCAAATGAGCTCCGGTCGCCAATGCCCATTTCAAATGAATGCCCGATGACAGAACGGCCAAGTTTTCGGCATTTGAAAGGCCAATCGCAATCAGTTTTGCGTCAGGCAAAATGTCGCTCTCGAGGAATCCGAATATTCTGTGTTTGGCCGTTCGGCAGGTAGCAATATAGCGTTCCAGCGATTCCAACGCCGGACGCATTTTTTTTCTCGGCTCAGCGAATATCCACCATCGCTGCCTATATGCGTCTCGTTTCAATGTATCTCGCGTCGGGCGAACGGTATCAAGAACACGCTGGTATAAGACGGGATACTTATTTCTCGATTCTTCTTCTGAAAGTCCGAAAAAGTCGATTATATATCCTGGGGCATCGCCATGAAGAAACTGGCGACCGTTCAGGTATCTTCGAAGGATACCCGAGGCTACGGCTTGGCCATTGACGGAAATCGCTTCCCGAGCTTCTACACGAAATCCTTCTCCCAGTGGGGTGACGCCCTGATGCGCGAGGAAGTCATTTGAATGAAGGTCACTTGCGGAGCTCAACTCCGCGCCTATTCGAAGGTCGTGCTGAATATTCCCGTATGCAAGCGTGACTTCTACTTGTCTCCCCTCGGCCTCATTCCTCTCCCCACTCTCGGACACGACCGTGACCAGTCGCCCCGGGCGGGAGCCTGACGCCGCCACCGTCATCCCGATCCGCACCGCCGCACCGTCCGCCGTGTCCACCCATGGGTGATCCGGGATGGCAAAGAGCAGTGACAGGGGCCGTTTGCTATCGCCCAGATGTGGCTCCAGCACCCGGCGGTTGAAAGTCTGGCGAAGGGAGTTCGTGGTGATCAGCCCGAAGCGCCGTAGACCGGTCTCGCCGTCGAACCCGCGCGCCATCAATGCGGCTTTCTCCCACCAGAACATGACCAGATCGGCGCTCTGCGGCACTTTCGGATAAGCCTTCCACAGCGCCTCCACATAGCCATCGCCCAGGGCTTCCCGCATCCTCTTGTTCCCGATGAACGGCGGGTTACCGACGATGAAGGTCGCCTCCGGCCATGCCGCCGGGCGGGGCTCGGCATAGTCCCAGACCTGCACGCGGGCTGTGGGGTCGGGCACATCCTCTCCGGTCGCGGGGTGGCGCATCATGGTCACGCCGTCCCAACGGGTCGCCGGGGTGTCGTCGTCATTCCTCCGCTCGGTCCGGGCGGTCCAGGTCAGCACGGCGTCCCGGTTCTCGATGTTCTTGAAATCCCGCAGGATCGGTTCCGACGGCGCGGCCTGCCCGTGGGTGCGGAAGTGCCATTGCAAGTAACCGATCCACAGCACCAGCTCCGCCACATTGGCGGCCCATGGGTTCAGCTCGATCCCGAGGAACTGGTGCGGGTCGACGGTATGCCCTTCGAGGCCGAGGGCGGACTGGCGTTCTCCCAGTTCCTCCATCAGGGCAGTCACCTCGCCCTCCAGCCGCTTCATCAGCTCCAGCGCGACATAGAGGAAGTTGCCCGACCCACATGCCGGGTCGAGCACGCGGATGTCGCATAACTTACGGTGGAAGTCTCGCACCTGCTGGAGCGCTTCTTTGCCCTTGTCCTGGCTGCGGAGAAGGTCGACCGCGGCCTGCACCGACCGCCAGTCGGCGCGCAGCGGTTCGATGATCGTCGGCATGACGAGCCGTTCGACATAGGCGCGCGGCGTATAGTGGGCACCAAGCTTGTGGCGGTTCTTGGCGGTCAGGGCGCGTTCCAGCAGGGTGCCGAAGATCGCCGGTTCGACCTGTCGCCAGTCGGCCTCAGCGGCCTCGATCAGCAGGCCCAGCTGAAGTTCGGAGAGGGGCAGGGCGGTCGCGTCCTTGAAAAGCCCGCCGTTGAACCGGAGGAGCTTGGCCATCAGGACGGGGGAGTTGCCGCCGGTGTTCATCGTCTCCCACAGCGACTGGAGCACATATTGCGCTTGATCGGGCTTGCCGCGCAGTTCGCGCAGCTTGTCGCGGAAGCTGTCCCTGGGCAGCAGCTCCACATCTTCGGCGAACATGGTGAAGAGGCAGCGCATGAGGAAACGGGCGACGGTCTCGCCCTCGTGGCCCTGTCCCTCGAAGCTCTTGCCGAGTTCGGCGAGGTGCCCGGCGATCTCCCGCGTGACCTTGGCGGCGGTCTTGGACGGGTCGAGCGACATGGGATCCTGCCAGATCGCCTTGAGCCGGTTCCGGACCACCTCGTCGCGCAGGTCCTCCATCGTGATGCGGTAGCGGTTGCCGTCCGGGAACTGGGTGTAGCCCTGACCCTGCCGCGAAAAATCCGCGTAGACCTCGATGAAATGCCCGACATCGACAACCATGATGAACGGAGGCCAGCCGTCTTCTTTCGCCACGGCGCGGGCGTAGCCGTCAGCCTGGTTCCGGGCCCGAAGCATCGTGTCCTCGAAGGCGCGGGTGCCCCGGCGGCCATGGCCGCCCTGTGCGCGCGGGGCGTCTTCCTCAATCAGGAGCGAAAGCTGTTCGGCCTCGGCCTTGGGCCCTGCACCCTGCTTGGCTTCCATGACGAAGCAGCCCTGGCGGTAGAGATCCATGCGGCGGTGGTGGCGCCGACCTGTGTGCGTTTCGGTGATCGGACGCTCGAAGCGGTAGTCGTTGGTCTGCCCGTCGCTCTGCGCGGGCTTAGGGCGGTCGACGCCGATGATGTCGCAGAGCTCGGTCGCGAAGGTCTGGAAGTTGGCCATCTCGTTCCCGCCGGAGGCCTGCCAGCGGGAAATAAACTCATCAATCAACAACGCGTAATGCTCCGTTTTCGGGCCAGAAAAGCATGGGTGACTGCCGATGGGAACCGTTTTCTGGCATCCGGTGACGCGGACGCGCGCCAGCCTTTCGACATCGTGCTTCCGGTCGGGCAAGCCGGATCCTGATCACCGCGTCGCAAATCACGCCTGCGAACGGACGCTGCCATTTTCTCGACGGAAAATGTGTAGCAAAATGTGGAGCAAAATTTCGCCCCAAGGAGGGGTGTTGCTCTTAAAGTTTTTACTTTTCAGGATCTTGCCATCACCCGCAGGGGTGAAAGTGGCGGAGAGACAGGGATTCGAACCCTGGGAACCCGTAAAGGCTCAACGGTTTTCGAGACCGCCCCGTTCGACCACTCCGGCACCTCTCCGCGGGGGTCTGGGAGGTCCGTCTAAACGTGATCGCCAGCCCGCGCAAGAGGCCTTTTGCATTGCTCGGATGTGGAATAGACCTAGCTCAAGCCCCACATGTCAAACAGACCACGCATGAGCCAGAGGTGCCTGCCAATATGCGACTTCCGACCCTTCTCCAACCGCTCGCCGCGACGCTGGTCGCGCTGCTTCTGACGGTCACACAGGCCGCGGGCGCCGACCGCGACAAGCTGACCGCCTTCCTGAAGGTGACCGGCTTTGATGTCGCGCTGGAAAGCATCAAGCTTTCGGCTGAGGACGCGCCGCGCATGCTCGGGCTCGACGCGAAGGACTTCGGCGCCTCCTGGACGCTGATGAGCCGGGATGTCTTCGACGTGCAGGAGATGCAGGCGGACGCAGTGGAGATCCTCGCCGCCACGCTCAGCGACGAGGCCCTCGCGCATGCGGCGGATTTCTATGCCTCCGACCTTGGCCAGCGTCTGGTGGAGGCCGAGAACGCCAGCCACATGCGCGACCGCACCGACAAGCGGGGCGAGGGCGGGCGGCTGCTGGCGGAGCTTCAGGACAGCGACCCGGAGCGGGTCGAGATCCTGCAGCGCATGATGGATGCCATCGGGTCCGAGGATCAGAGCCTGCGATCCGCCAACGAACTGGAAATCCGCTTCCTCATGGCCGCGCAGCACGCCGGTGTGATCCGCCTGCGGGTGGACGAGGAAGGCCTGCGCGCCGCCCAGGCCGAGGCTGCCGAGGAGACCAAGAAATCCATGCGCCTGTCCGGGCTCGCGTCCTCCGCCGCGACCTACCGGGACTTTTCAGACGAGGAACTGGTCGCCTATTCCGAGGCTCTGGAGGCGCCGCTGATGCAGGAGGTCTACGAACTGATGAACGCCGTGCAGTATGAGATCATGGCCGGACGGTTCGAGGAGGTCGCGGAGCGTCTGGCCGAACTGAACCCGGGCCAGGAACTGTGATGCTCAAGCCCTTCGTCACCGCCGTTGCGCTTGCCCTGACCGCCGCGCCGGTGCTGGGGCAGGGGACGCGCCCGCCCGTCTCTGTCCCGATGCCCGCCGAACAGGTGGACCGCATCTGGCAGGCGCTCGACCTGACGGAGGCGCTGGACATCATGCGGGAAGAGGGCCGGGCGCTTTCCGACGAGATCGCGCGCGACTACCTCGCGGGTCGCGACGGCGGGGGATGGGACCAGGCGGTTGAGCGTATCTACGATCCCGAAGCGATGGATCAGACCATGCGCACTGCGTTTGCCGAGGATCTCTCCGGGGCCGATGCCGCGCCGATTCTCGCCTTCTTCGAAAGCGATCTCGGCCACCGCATCATCTCGTTCGAGATGACCGCCCGCCGGTCCTTTCTCGACCGCCAGGTGGAGGACGCCGCCCGCGATCTCGTGCTCAGCGGCGACGTGCCGGAGGATCGCGCGGCCCTGATCGACCGCTTCATCGACGCCAACGACCTTGTCGACTTCAACACCTCGGGCGCGATGAACACCAACTTCGCCTTCCTGACCGGCCTGTCCCGATCCGACAGCTTTGCCATGACGGAGGCCGAGGTTCTGGATCAGGTCTGGACCGAATCCGAAAGCAGCCGCGCCGATACCGAACTCTGGCTTCAGGCCTACCTGACGACCGCCTACGAACCGCTGAGCGACGATGATCTGCAAAGCTATCTCGACTTTTCCCGGACCGAACAGGGCCAGCGCCTGAACCGCGCGCTGTTTGCCGGGTTCGGAGAGATGTATGAACAGCAGTACCACGCCCTCGGCCTTGCCGTTGCGCAGCAGATGGCCGGACAGGATTTGTAGGGTCCGGGAAACCCCCGCCCCTTGACTTGCAGGGGAATCCTGCGTATCTGCCCGCATCCCGGCAGGCATTCGGTTTGCGGGGACCATGTTCAATTCGCCCCTTCGAAGGGCGCGCTGTTTACAGGCGGGGAAACCCCTGAACGCCCGGAAACGGGGGCCTCACGACGCGGCAGAAAAGGAAGACGCTCATGTTTGCGGTCCTCAAGACCGGCGGGAAGCAGTATCGCGTGAAATCCGGCGATATGCTCCGCGTGGAAAAGCTGGCAGCCGATGCCGGTGAAAAAGTCCAGTTCAACGATATCCTGATGGTTGGCGGTGACTCCGTCGTCGTCGGCGCACCCCTGGTGGACGATGCCGCCGTGCAGGCCGAGGTCGTGGATCAGATCAAGGGTGACAAGGTCATCCACTACGTCAAGCGCCGCCGGAAGCATTCCTCGCAGCGCACCAAGGGCCACCGCCAGCAGCTGACCCTGCTGCGCGTGACCGACATCCTCGCGCAGGGCGCGGGCAAGTCGGGCATCAAGGCCGCGATCGGCGCAGGCTCCGTCACCGGTGCCTCGGCTCCGAAAGCCGCGCCCAAGGCCGAAGCCAAGGCGGCCCCGGCCGAAGCCAAGGCCGCGCCGAAAGCCGAAGCCAACGCCGCCTCTGCCGACGATCTGACCCATATCACCGGCGTCGGCCCCGCCGCGCAGAAAAAGTTCAACGAAGCCGGCATCACCACCTTCGCGCAGCTTGCCGCGATCGACCCGGAGACCTTTGACGCCGTCAAGGTCAAGCCGGAGTGGATCGAGCAGGCCGCCGAGCTGGCGAAAGCGTAAGGAGACCACGATATGGCACATAAAAAAGCTGGCGGTTCATCCCGCAACGGTCGCGACTCCATCGGTCGCCGTCTCGGCGTCAAGAAATACGGCGGCGAAGCTGTCATCCCCGGAAACATCCTCGTCCGCCAGCGCGGCACGAAGTGGTGGCCGGGCGAAGGCGTGGGCCTGGGCAAGGACCACACCATTTTCGCAACCGTCGAAGGCCATGTGAAATTCCACAAGGGCCTCAAGGGCCGTACCTTCATTTCGGTCCTGCCAGCGGCGGAGGCCGCCGAGTAAGCCGACCTTAAGGCTGATGAGACATCAGGGGGATCGGCACTACCGCCGGTCCCCTTTGACGTTACGGGACCCAGGTCCCGGAGGAGAAAGCCGCCATGAACGACGTATTGAACAAGGCCCCCGAAATCCCGGGCGAGGATCTGATCCTTCGCCCCCTGCGGAAGTCCGACGCGGGGCTGATCGAACTCTACGGCTCTGACGAACGGGTCGCGCGCATGACGACCTCGATCCCGCATCCGCTGCCGCCAGGTACAACGGAATCCTTCGTCACCCGCGCCATGACCTCTTCTGTGGACGAAGCGGTCTGGGTGATCGACGGCACCCCGGCAGGCGGGGCGGAACTGAAGGGCGTCATCAGTCTCAAGCGGATGGACAGCGCAGCGGGCGGCAAGTCGCAGTCCGAAATCGGCTACTGGGTGGCACCCGCCTGGTGGAACACGGGAGTCGCATCGGCTGCCGTGCAGGCGCTTGTCGGGGCCAACCCGCTGAACAACGACACGATCTTCGGATCGGTGTTCCAGGACAACCCGGCCTCCGCGCGGGTTCTGACCAACGCCGGTTTCGCCTATGTCGGCGACGCCGAAAGCTTCTCTGTCGCGCGCAACGCCAAGGTCGCGACCTGGACCTACATCCGCAAACTGAATTGAGCCGCGGGTCACGCTGAGCTAAGGCGACCCTTGCGGCAGGAGAGAAAGATGAAGTTCCTCGATCTCGCAAAGGTCACCATCCGCTCCGGCTCCGGAGGCAACGGCGCGGTGTCGTTCCGGCGCGAGAAGTTCGTCGAATTCGGCGGCCCCGACGGCGGCAACGGCGGATCGGGCGGCGATGTCATCGCCGAAGCCGTGGACGGGCTCAACACCCTCATCGATTTCCGCTACCAGCAGCATTTCTTCGCCCAGAACGGACAGGGCGGCATGGGCCGGATGAAGACCGGGTCCGATGGCGACGACGTGATTTTGCGCGTTCCTGTCGGTACTGAAATCCTTGAAGAGGACGGCGAAACCCTGATCGCCGACATGACCGACCTGGGCCAGCGGGTCGTCCTGGCGAAGGGCGGCAACGGCGGCTTCGGCAACGCCTATTTCAAGACCTCCACCAACCAGGCGCCGCGCCGCGCCAATCCGGGTCTGGAAGGCGTCGAACGCATGATCTGGCTGAGGCTCAAGCTGATCGCCGACGCGGGGCTGCTTGGCCTGCCGAACGCCGGGAAATCGACCTTCCTCGCCGCAACCTCCAACGCCCGGCCCAAGATCGCCGATTACCCGTTCACCACGCTGCATCCCAACCTCGGTGTCGTCGGCGTGGACGGTGCGGAGTTCGTCGTCGCCGACATTCCCGGCCTGATCGAGGGCGCGTCCGAGGGCAGGGGCCTTGGCGACCTGTTCCTCGGCCATGTCGAACGCTGCGCGGTGCTGCTGCACCTGATCGACGGCACCTCTGATACGGTCGCCGAGGACTACCGCACGATCATCAACGAACTTGAGGCCTATGGCGGCGACCTGGCCGACAAGCCGCGCGTCACCGTGCTCAACAAGGTCGACAGTCTCGACGAGGAGCTGCGCGAGATGCAGAAGGAATTCCTCGAGGAAGAGGTCGGCGCGCCGGTGATGATGATGTCCGGTGCCTCCGGCGAAGGCGTGACGGAGGTGCTCCGCGCGCTCCGCTCCCGCATCAGCCGCGACCGCCTGCGCCAGCAGGTGAAGGAGGAGGACAAGCCGTGGCAACCCTGACCCGGCCCGACACCGCCGTCGGGCTGACCGGCGCGCGCCGCGTGGTCATCAAGATCGGCTCCGCCCTGCTGGTCGACCGCACCACCGGTCTGCTGCGCGCCGACTGGCTGCAAAGCCTCGCCGACGATGTCGCCTGGCTGCGCGGGCGCGGTCAGGACGTCGTGCTGGTTTCCTCCGGCTCGATCGCGCTCGGGCGCGGGGTGCTTGGTCTTGGCCTGGATGCGCTGACGCTGGAACAGTCCCAGGCCGCCGCCGCCACCGGGCAGATCGGGCTCGCCGCCGCCTATGCGCAGGCGCTCGGTGGCCACGCGATCAAGGTCGGTCAGGTTCTTGTGACGCTCGAAGATTCGGCCGACCGCCGCCGTTACCTCAACTCCCGTGCCACGCTCGAAATGCTGCTCAGCCTCGGCGTCGTGCCGATCGTCAACGAAAACGACACCATCGCCACCGACGAGATCCGCTACGGCGACAACGACCGGTTGGCCGCGCAGGTCGCCGTGACCGTCGGGGCGGACCGGCTGGTGCTGCTGTCGGACGTCGACGGGCTCTACACCGCTAATCCGATGACCGATGCCACCGCCGTCCGGCTGGACCGGGTGGTCCAGATCACGCCGAAGATCGAGGCGATGGCGGGCGACGCCGGGTCGGGCCTGTCCAAGGGCGGCATGAAGACCAAGGTGATGGCGGCCAAGACCGCCACCGCCGCGGGCTGCGCCATGGCGATCACCCACGGGTTCCGCCCCAACCCCGTCCGCGCGCTGGAGGAAGGGGCAAACGCCACATGGTTCCTCGCCAAGGGCGACCCGCAGGCCGCGCGCAAGGGGTGGATCGCGTCGATGAAGCCCAAGGGCCGACTGCTGCTGGATGCCGGTGCGGTCAAGGCGATGCAGCAGGGCAAGTCCCTGCTGCCTGCGGGGGTCACGCGGGTCGAAGGCCGTTTCGGCCGTGGCGATCCGGTTGAACTGATCGGACCGGAGAACGAGATCCTCGGCCAGGGCCTGACCCGCTACACCGCGGAAGAGGCGCGCCGCATCGCCGGCCACCGTTCCGACGAGATAGAGGCACTGCTGGGCTATCCGGGCCGTGCCGCTCTGGTCCACCGGGACGATCTGGCGAGCTGAGGGCCGTCTCCCCCTCAACCCGGCCGTTTGCGTTCGCCGCTATCCCTGCTATCGTCCGCCCGGAACATGGAAGGATTCATGCACACTGTGACACCCCTGATGGCGCGCCCGCTCCCGGCCACCCTGCCAGCCCTGCTGGCGGGACCCGGAGCCTTTGGCCTGCTGAGGTGTCGCAAGACCTGACGCGCAGGACCGAAACCTCCGCAGGCCCGCACAGAACCGTGCGGGCCTTTCTGTTGCGCGAAGGGCCGGCGCGTCCTACAACCCGCGCAACGCTCAAAGGAGCATCGCCATGAAAGACCTCGACGACATCCCCGCCGCCATGCGCCAGATCGGCGAAAAGGCCCGCGCCGCCGCCGCCGACCTCGCCTTTGCCTCTCCGCAGCGCAAGCACGCCGCCCTGATCGGTGCCGCCGCGCAGGTCTGGGAGTGCCGCGATGCGATCATCAAGGCCAATGCCGAAGACATGACGTACGGCGTAAACAAGGGTCTCACCCCCGCCATGCTCGACCGGCTCAAGCTGGACGAGGACCGGATCGCCGGCATCGTGGACGGGCTGCGGGCGGTTGCGGAACAGAAGGACCCGGTCGGCGCGGTGATGGCCGAATGGGATATGCCCTCCGGCCTGCATATCAAACGGGTGCGCACGCCCCTTGGCGTGGTCGGCGTGATCTACGAAAGCCGCCCGAACGTGACGGCGGATGCGGGCGCGCTCTGCCTCAAGTCCGGCAATGCGGTGATCCTGCGCGGCGGGTCGGAAAGTTTCCACTCCTCTCGTGCGATCCACGATTGCCTGGTGACCGGCCTGAAGCAGGCCAACCTGCCCGAAGCCGCGATTCAGCTTGTCCCGACCCGCGACCGGGCCGCCGTGTCGGAGATGCTGACCATGACAGACCATATCGATGTGATCGTGCCCCGTGGCGGCAAGGGTCTTGTCGGGCTGGTCCAGCGCGAGGCGCGGGTGCCGGTCTTTGCCCATCTCGAAGGCATCTGCCACATCTACGTCGGCGCGACCGCCGATCCGGCCATGGCGGTTGAAATCGTGCTGAACGCCAAGACCCGCCGCACCGGAATCTGCGGCGCGATGGAATGCCTGCTGATCGACTGGCGCTTCTACACGCAGCACGGCACGATCCTGACCGACGCGCTTGCCGCCGCCGGGGTGGAGGTGCGCGGCGACCGGGAACTGGCCAAGCATGACGGCGTCGTCCCGGCCAGGCCCGACGACTATGGCCGCGAATTCCTCGACATGATCTGCGCGGCCAAGCTGGTCGACGGCGTGGACGAGGCGATTGCCCACATCCGCACCTACGGGTCGAACCACACCGACGCCATCGTGACGGAGGACGCGCAGGCCGCCGCGCATTTCTTCGAACGGCTCGACAGCGCCATCCTGATGCACAACGCCTCCACCCAGTTCGCGGACGGCGGAGAGTTCGGCATGGGCGGGGAGATCGGCATCGCCACCGGCAAGATGCATGCGCGCGGTCCCGTCGGGGCCGAACAGCTGACCAGCTTCAAGTACCTCGTCACCGGCAACGGCACACTGCGGCCCTGATACCTCAGGCATGGAAGGCGAGGGTGACGGTCCCGTCACCCTCCGTCACCTCTGCCGCCGCGCCACGCGCCTCAAGCAGCATGGACAGCAGCAGGAACTGAACATGTGCGGGCTGGACCGTTTCTGCCGGCCTGCGTTCACCCTTCAGCATCTGCCAGAGCGCGGGATCGGGCCGCGAAAGGTCGGTATCCGCGCTGACCGCCCAGTTGCCGTTGTCCCGCGCGATGGAGATACGGCCGCCGCGCGGCATCGCCGATTCAAGGCACATCGCGGCAAGGAAAATCTCCTGCACCGCCGCCCTGTCGCAATCGTCCCGCGTGGTCCAGTCGTAGCGGATGCGCCCGCCCCGGGCGAGGTCGTCGAGTATGCCGACGATCTCCCTCCGCCCGATGCTCTGCCCGGCCGCGGCCCGCCCGAAAGCCACCCGCATGAACCGGATCCGGGCAGAGGCATTGGCGACGCTCTCCTCGATCAGCGCCAGTTCGGGCCCGCCGCGCCCCTCAAGCGTCAGAAGCTCGATCCCGTTCTGGATCGCCCCGACGGGCGAAATCAGGTCGTGACAGATGCGCGACCCTATCAGCGCACCCAGCAATCCGGTATCGTCAGCCATGCCCGCCCCTTTCCTCACCACGGGACAGCACCGCGATGGATGACCTGAACGCGATCCTCGAACCCGGCATGCTGGTTACACATCCCGCCCAGCCCGACTGGGGCGTCGGACAGGTGCAGTCCAACATCGACGGCCGCGTGACCGTCAACTTCCCCGATGCGGGCAAGGTTGTCATCGACAGCAGCCGCATAGCCCTGATCCCCCAGTTTTCCCGGCCCTGACGGCCCCGCGCGCAGTATGATCGCGAGAACCTTTCATAAAGGTTAACAAATTCTGAAAATGTCGGGGGATTGCGCTTGGCCGCGCCGGTCCGTAAACCTCCGCCACCATGACCAGCAGGCGGATCCCGATGCCAAGACCCGATCCCGGCTTCTCAACCCGGCTTGCCCGCAGCGCGGAGGAGGTCGAGGCCGCGCAGCACCTGCGTTACCGGGTCTTCGTGCAGGAACTGGGCAGCGACGGGCCCATGGTGGACCACGCCGCACAGCTGGAACGGGACCGTTTCGACCCTTATTTCGACCACCTTCTCCTGCTGGACGAGGACCGGGGCGACACCATCCGCGATCAGGTCGTCGGCGTCTACCGCCTGCTGACAGAGGACGGCGCGGCCCGGATCGGCCAGTTCTATTCCGAGGACGAATACGACCTCACCGTCCTGCGCCGGTCCGGCCGCCGCCTGCTGGAACTTGGCCGGTCCTGCCTTGCGCCCGACGTGCGCGGCGGGATGGGAATGTACGTGCTCTGGTCCGCCCTGTCGGACTACGTGGCGGAGCGGGGGATCGAACTGCTCTTCGGCACCGCCTCCTTCCACGGTACCGATCTCGGGGCGCTTGCGGGTCCGCTGTCGCTGCTCCATCACCGCCACCTCGCCCCGCCCGACCTGCGCGTCCGTTCCCGGCAGGAGACATTCGGCGCGACGGATGTCCTGCCCGAAGACCGGATCGACCGCGCGGCGGCGATGCGGGCCGTGCCCGCGCTCATCAAGGGTTACCTGCGGCTCGGCGGCTACGTGGGCGAGGGGGCCTTTGTCGACCATGCCTTCAACACCACCGACGTCTGCCTGATCCTCGACACCGCCCGCATGACCGAGGCGCAGGCGCGGCTCTACGGTGCGCCGAAATGACCTGGAACCCGGACGAGGCCGAGGCCCCGCAGCCGCCCCATTCCGCCGCCACCTGGTTCCGCTTCTGGCTGCGCGCGGTGCCCTTCGGCCTCATCGTCTTCGGGGGGCTCGGCATCCTGCTGATCCTGCGCCAGCCCGAACGCTGGATCTACGGCATGCGTCGCCCGCTTACACCGTATATCACGCAGGGTGTCTGCCGCATGTTCTTCGTGATCTCCGGCATGCGGTTCGTCACCTCCGGCGCCCCCATGCCCGAACATGGTGCCATCGTCGCGAACCATTCGTCATGGATCGACATCTTCACCCTGCACACCGCCAAACGCATCTATTACGTCTCCAAGGCCGAGGTCCGCGGCTGGTTCGGTATCGGTTGGCTGGCAAGGGCCACGGGAACCATATTTATCAACAGGATACGGGGCGAGGCGAAGACTCAGGAGCAGATCTTTCGCGATAGGTTAACTCTGGGCCACAAGTTGTTGTTTTTCCCGGAAGGTACGTCAACGGACGCGATGCATGTCCTGCCCTTCAAGACCACGCTCTTTGCCGCTTTTTTCGACCCCGCGCTGCGCGACACGCTCTCCGTCCAGCCCGTCTCTGTCATCTACCGCGCCCCGGAGGGTGAGGAGCCGACCTACTACGGATGGTGGGGCGAGATGAGCTTTGGCTGGCACCTCGTCAAGGTGCTTGGCGCCGGGCGTCAGGGCTTGGCAGAGGTCATCTATCATCCGCCGCTGAGGGTCGCCGACTATCCCGACCGCAAGGCGCTGGCCAGGGCATGCGAGGACGCCGTGAGAAAGGGAATGCCGCCCGAACGGCGCCTACTCTAGCCCCGCCATCAGCGCCTTCAGCGCGGCGGACGGATCCTCGGCCTTCCAGATCTCCTCGCCGATCGCGAAGAAATCGGTGACCGGCCCAAGCTGGCGCACCAGCTCCGTCGTCAGTCGGCCCTCGGCCACGACGGGGATCTCGATCATCTGCGACCACCATTCAAAGGTTTCGAACTCTGCCCGTTCGCCCCCGGCCAGCAGCGTCTCGCCCACGGGGCCGAAGCTGACGTAATCCGCCCCGGCTTCTCCCGCGCTCATCCCGTCATGACGAGACTGGCCGCAATGGGCGCCGACGATCGCATCCGGTCCAAGCTGCTTGCGCGCGGCCCGGACCGACCGCGACCCGTCCGTCAGATGTACCCCGTCCAGCCCGTGCCGTTCCGCCAGTAGGATATGCTGGTCGATAACAACGGCCACGTCGCGGGCATGACAGACCTCGCGCAGGGCATCCGCCGCGCGCGCCAGGTCGTCCTCGTCCCGCGTGGCCAGCGCCAGCCGCACGCAGGCGATTTCCGCCGCGTCCAGCACGCGGCCCAGATCGTCGGGAAAGCGGCTCAGCTCGAACTCCGCGGGCGAGACGAGGTAGATCTGCGGCTGTTCGGGGGCGTCGCCGGGCTGGGCCATGGGGTGAATCTCCGTAAGTCCGCGCCGTATACCTGTGAAATCCTGCCCGCGCAAAGGCTTGTTCCGACCGTGCGGCGGCGCTAACAGCATCCCGTCACCAAGGAGTCCCCATGTCCCAGCCCGTCTTCGTCCTCGTCCGTCCCCAGATGGGAGAGAACATCGGCGCCGCCGCCCGCGCCATGTGGAACTTCGGGCTCGACCGGATGCGCATCGTTGCCCCGCGCGACGGCTGGCCGAACCCCAGGGCGGTCGCCATGGCCTCGGGCGCGGGTCGGCTGCTGGATCAGGCAGGTCTGTTCGATGACACCGCTGCGGCTGTTGGCGACCGCACCCACGTCTTCGCCACCACCGCCCGCGCCCGTGGCCTGACCAAACCCGTTGTCACCCCCGAACGCGCGATGGAGATGGCGGCAGAGATGATCGCGCGCGGCGAAAAGGTCGCCGTGCTGTTCGGGCCGGAACGCGCGGGGCTTGAAAATGACGACATCGCCCGGGCCAACACCCTTATCAACGTGCCTGTGAATCCCGAATTCGCCTCGCTCAACCTCGGGCAGTGCGTCCTGCTCTGCGCCTATGAATGGCGCCGCCGGACCGGGGATGTCATGGCGGAACGGGTCGAAATGGCCGGCACCGACTGGGCCAGCGCGATCGAGGTCGAAAAGCTGGCCGAACATTACGAAGACCGCCTGACCGAGGCCGGCTTCTTCTTCCCCGAACACAAGGTCGACAGCATGAAGACCAACCTGCGCAACCTCTGGTCCCGGATGCCGCTGACCCAGGCCGATGTGCAGACCCTGCACGGCATCCTGCGGCAGATGGTCCGATGGAAGTCGCGCGGGGAGTGACTGGACGATCCCCGGACCCGCGACTAGGTTCCGGGAGGACGTAGGAGAGGGCAGCCATGGCCGAGAAACGCAAGCTCTTTGAAGAGGTCATGACCGACCAGCGCCCGAGGATCCCCAAGGGCGCGATCACCCGTGCCCGCAAGGCCTGGCGCCGGGCGATCCGGGGCTGGCTGGTGCTGCTGTTTGCGCTTGTCGTGACGATGATCGCGGTCGGCGGGTTGACCCGGCTGACCGACTCCGGCCTTTCGATCACCGAATGGAAACCGATCACCGGCGCGCTGCCCCCGCTTTCGGAGGCGGAGTGGCAGGCGGAGTTCGAGAAATACCAGCAAATCCCGGAATTCCAGGTGCAGAACGCCTGGATGACCCTTGAGGATTTCAAGCCGATCTACTGGTGGGAATGGAGCCACCGCCAGCTTGGCCGCGTCATCGGACTGGTCTGGGCGCTTGGCTTCGCCACCTTCCTCATCGCCCGCCGCGTGCCCCCGGGGTGGAACCGGCGGCTGCTCTGGATCGGGGCGCTTGGCGGCATTCAGGGGGCGATCGGCTGGTGGATGGTGTCCTCGGGGCTTGAAGGCACGATGCTCGACGTCGCCTCCTACCGGCTGGCGGTACATCTGGGCCTGGCCTTCGTCATCCTCGGCTTCATCGCCTGGTACGTGATGCTCCTCGGACGGGAGGAGAGGGAGCTTCTGCAGGCTCGTCGCGAACGCCATGACAAGCTGTTCCACCTCGGCACCGGCTGGATGCATTTCGCCTTCCTCCAGATCCTGTTCGGCGCGCTGGTGGCTGGGATCGACGCCGGGCGCAGCTATACCGACTGGCCGACCATGGGCGGGCAGGTCTTCCCGCCCGACCCCTTCATGATCGAACCCGTCTGGCGGAACTTCCTTGAAAATCCGGGGCTTGTTCAGTTCATCCACCGAATGACCGGCTACCTGCTGTTCCTTTTTTCGGTAATGATCTTCCTCCGCGCCCGCCGTGCCTCAAACCGCGTGACCTCGGGGGCTTACACCGTAGCCTTCATCGCGCTCTGCGGGCAGGTCGCTCTCGGGATTTACACCGTAATCTCCGCCGCGCAGCTTCATGTCGCGCTGACGCACCAGTTGCTCGCCGTGGCGACCTTCGTGCTGATCCTGCGCGCCCGCTTCCATGCCGCCTATCCGCTTCCCCAATCCGTGAGAGACGCCAGATGACCGCCGCCGACGCCCTGACCGACCTGCTCGCCTACCAGCACGAGACAGAGGCGCTGGTCGGTGTCGCCGGACGGCTCGACTGGGATCAGGAAACCATGATGCCCCCCGGTGCCGCCGAACAGCGGGCGGAGGAAAGCGCCGCGATGTCCGGCGTCCTGCACGCCCGCCGCACCGACCCGCGCATCGGCGATTGGCTGGCGGCTTCTGAAACGGCAGAAATGACAGAAGCGCAGGCCGCCATGCTGCGCCACATCCGCCGCGACTACGACAAGACGCAGAAGGTGCCTGGGAAACTCGCCGCCGAAATCGCCCGCGTCACCAGTATCTCCCAGGGCAAGTGGGCCGCCGCCCGTGCCGCCGATGATTTTACCGCCTTCGTTCCCTGGCTGACCCGCGTTGTCGCCCTGCGGCAGGAGGAAGGGCAGGCACTGGCAAACGGTGGCGATCCCTACGACGCGCTCATCGACAATTACGAACCCGACATGACCGCCGCACGGCTTGACGCGATGTTCGGCGAAATGCGCCCCCGTCTGCGCACCCTGCGGGAAAAGGTGCTTGGACAGCCCGAACCGCAAGGGCTGTCAGGCACTTTTGACGAAACCGCGCAGATGGCCTTCGCCACGCAACTGGCCACGACCTTTGGCTATGACCTGACGCGCGGCAGGCTGGACAAGGCGGTGCACCCGTTCTCCTCCGGCTCCGGGTCCGACGTGCGCATCACCACGCGCACAAATCCGACCGATCCGTTCAACTGCTTCTATTCGACCATCCACGAGGTCGGCCACGCCTGTTACGAACAGGGCATCGACGCAGGTTACGCGCTGACGCCACTGGGGCAGGGCGTCTCCATGGGCGTGCACGAAAGCCAGAGCCGGATTTACGAGAACCAGATTGGCCGCTCCCGTGCCTTCACCGGCTGGATGTACGACCGGATGAGCGACAGCTTCGGCGACATCGGAGTCACCACACCAGACGCCTTCTACGCCGCCGTGAACCGCGTCCGGAAGGACTTCATCCGCACCGAATCCGACGAACTGCAATACAACCTGCACATCATGCTGCGCTTCGATCTGGAACGCGCGCTGATCTCTGGCGATCTGAAGCCCGAAGACCTGGAAAGCGCCTGGAACGAGCGGTTCGAGAAGGATTTCGGCTTTGCCGTGCCCCGCGCCTCCCTCGGCTGCCTGCAGGACGTGCACTGGTCCATCGGCCTCTTCGGATACTTCCCGACCTATTCGCTTGGCAACGTCTACGCGGGCTGCCTTCATCAGGCGATGCGCGCGGCGATCCCCGACCTCGACGACCATCTGGCGAAGGGCGACACCACACCGGCGACGACGTGGCTGCGCGAAAACGTCCAGCGTCACGGCGGGCTCTACCGGCCTGCGGAGGTCATCGAAAGGGCCTGCGGGGCCGCTCCGACGGCCGGCCCGCTGATGGACTATATCGAAGCGAAGTTCATCGCCCTCTACAACATTCAGTAGGCGCCATAGGCTCCGATGGCGTGCCGGCGCGAGAACCGCGCGCCCTCGCCAAAGTTGATGCGGTAGCTGACTGACGCGACCGAATGGCCAAGGTTGGTGCGTCCGACCTCCAGCGCCAGCGTGCTGTCATTGCCGAAGGTATAGCTGCCCCCCGCCGTCACGATGGACTTGTCCCCGCCCGGCAGATCGGTCTCTCCGTGCGCCGCGCCGAACAGGCCGAACCCGTTCCAGCTGGCGGGCGCAGCGGCAAATTCCACCCCATAGCGCGTGCCTTCGTTGCTGCCGCCCAGATCCTTGCGATAGGCGAGATAGGCCTCCGCCTGCCAGGTGTCGGCGGAATAGGCGACCTCGGCCCCGTAATAGGCGTAGTTTCCTGGCCGCGTATCTTCCCCGAGCAGGTAGGCGCCGACCGCAACCGCCTCTGTCGGCGTGTAATAGAGGTGGACGGCCGCGGAGGACTGGGTCGAGGTCAGCTGTTCGTACTTCCCGAGCGCGAGGTCCAGTTGCACGCCGACACCGTTCGCGAACTCCGTCCCGAGCGAGGTTGAGATATGCTTGAAGTTGCGCGACCGATCCGTGTTGCGCCCCAGCTCAAAGCTCAGATCGCCGCGCAGGACGTTCTCCGCCTGCGCCGCATGACCGGTCAGCGCCATCGCAAGACCGGCGGCCAATCCGGCACCCTGCAAGGTCCCAATCTGTTTCATGACAATTCCTTCCACCTCAGATGTCCGGCCGGACGCGGCCCGGATGCAAGTAAACGGCAAACCCTTTGCCAATGGCAACATCCCGCGCCCCCGAGCCCACAGATGACCGGAAGCGGCAAGAAAAATGGGCCGACGCGAGCGCCGGCCCAGTGTCCAGAGGGAATGACGGGGTAGATCGTCAGACCACAGAAAACGCCGGAACAAGGACCACAGGGCCAACGGGCCTGAGAGAGCGGACCTGATTCCGACTCGTTCCAGCTGCCAGCGCATCGTCAGGGAGGTTGGGTAGAAAGCCCCGGAGAATGGCGCCCGACAGCTGGAACGAGAGCCACACCAAAGATGTAGCGCAGTTGTGAATATTGCTCGCTTGGGTTGAGTCTTCAAGTCAATCAGTATGATAAAACCCGCATTGGAACAAATTAACCAAATCTGCGCGGATTGTGACGCCAATCAGCATCAACCGCAGGGAGAGTGGGAGTCGTGACGGCCCGAAGGCACGACGGGCAGGGGGATCAGAGGTCTTCGGCCAGTTCGAATGCCCGCGCGGCCCAGTCGATCACCGCCTGCAGCAGCGGATCGCGGCGGCGGGTCTCGTGATAGCACAGATAAAGCGCGGTTTCCGTGTCCGGATTGGACGGTTCATACAGCTTCATGTCCGGGTTGAGCGCCGCGTCGATACGCAGCGTCAGCCCCGGCAGGCCGGTCACCCGGATCGCATCCGCCGTGTCGTGCAGGTTCTCCAGCCGCAGCGACGGGGGACGACCGCCCATGATGTCCATGGCCCGCTGCATCGGTTCGTACATGTCATGGTCGCGATGCAGCCCGATCCATCCTTCGTTCCGGGGACTGTCCGGCATGCAGTAGACGTTGGCATGGACCTTGCCGATCGGCTTCACGATCAGCCGCCCCTGCTGCGGCCGGATCGGAGAGATGATGAGGTCGTTTTCCCCAAGCGTCTCACGGTAGGTCTGGGCATGCAGGGACAGCCGGATGCCCGGATAGTCCCGCGTCAGTTCCGCGATGCGCGGATACAGCACGCCGAACGCCAGCGATCCCGGCATGCCGATGGAAATCGCCCCGCCGATCTGACCGCCCAGGGCCACGTTGGCGTTGAGATAGCTCTCGATCTCGCCCTCGAAGCTCGACACGCTCTGCAGCAGGGTGCCGATGGCATCGCTTGCCACCCAGCCCTCGGGTGTCTTGTGGAACAGCTCATAGCCAAGTGCCTCGGCCAGCCGCGCCAGTCGGCGCGACACGGTGGCCGGGTTGGTGGACAGCAGCCGGGCCGCCGCGCTCATGCTGCCGGTCTTGTGAACCGCCATCAGGTAGCGCAGGTCGTCCCAGTTCTCTATCCGGCTCTCGCTTCCCTTCAACATCAGGCCTCTTCCGTTCCACCCTCGGCTGCGTCGCCGGTATCGCCTTCGTCCTCGCCCTGTTCGACGATGCGGGCGACCGAGACCACGGTTTCGTTCTTGCCCGTGTCGAACACCTTCACCCCGCCCGCGGACCGCGACCGGAAGGAGATACCGTCAACCGGCACCCGGATCGACTGACCCTTGGAGGTGGCGAGCATGATCTGGTCGTCCATCTCGACCGGGAAAGCCGCGATGATGATGCCCGTGCGCATGGATTTTTCCCACGCCGTGACACCCATCCCGCCGCGCCCGCGCACCGGATAGTCGTGCGAGGAACTGATATGCCCCGCACCGCCCGCCGTGATCGTCAGCACCAGCGTTTCCGCCGCCGACATCTCCGCATAGCGCTCCTGGCTCAGCGGCATGTCGGCATTGCCTTCCTCTTCGTCCGTGGTCTGTTCGACGTCCCCGGCCATGGCCCGCCGCATCTTGAGGTAAGACGCACGCTCGTCCGATTCCGCCGCGAAATGCGGTAGAACGAACATGGACGCGACTTCGTCCTTCTCGTTCAGCCTGACGCCGCGCACCCCGGTCGAGGCGCGGGAGTTGAAGACCCGCACGTCATCCGCCCGGAACCGGATCGCCCGCCCGGACTGGGTGAACAGCATCACGTCATCCTCCGGCCCGCAGATCGCGGCGTTGATGAGGCGCATGCCCTCGTCCTCGCCCTCGAACTTCATCGCAATCTTGCCGTTGCGCATCACGTTGGTGAAATCCGACAGCGCGTTCCGCCGCACGGTCCCTGCCGAGGTGGCGAAGACGATCTGCAGGTCGCCCCATTCCTCTTCGTCCCGGTCCACCGGCATGATGGCGGCAATCGACACGCCCGAGGGGATCGGCAGGATATTCACGATCGCCTTGCCCTTCGACGTCCGGCCGCCAAGCGGCAGGCGCCAGGTCTTCAGCTTGTAGACCATGCCCTCCGTCGTGAAGAACAAAAGCTGCGTATGCGTATTGGCGACGAACAGCGTGGTGACCGCGTCGTCATCCTTCATCGCGCCGCCCGACAAACCCTTGCCGCCGCGTTTCTGGCTGCGGAAATCCTCGAGCGGGGTGCGCTTGATATAGCCGCCGGCGGTGACCGTCACGACCATCTCCGCGCGCTCGATCAGGTCCTCGTCCTCCATGTCGCCCGACCAGTCGACGATCTCCGTCCGGCGCGGCACGGCAAACAGGTCGCGCACCTCTTTCAGCTCATCCGAGATGATGCCCATGATCCGGTCGCGGGAGCCGAGGATTTCAAGGTATTCCTTGATCTTGCCCGCCAGCTCCTCCAGCTCGTCCGTGACCTCTTTCACGCCAAGCTGGGTCAGCCGCTGCAGCCGCAGCTCAAGGATGGCGCGCGCCTGCGTTTCAGACAGGTTGTAGGTGCCGTCCTCGTTCATCTTGTGGGTCGGATCGTCGATCAGCCGGATGTAGGGTGCGATCTCCCCGGCAGGCCAGCGGCGGGTCATCAGTTTTTCCCGCGCTTCGGCGGCATCGGCAGAGGCACGGATGGTCGCAACCACCTCGTCCACATTGCTCACCGCCACGGCCAGACCGCAGAGGATATGCGAGCGTTCGCGCGCCTTCCGCAGCAGGTAGGCAGTGCGCCGGGCGACGACTTCTTCGCGGAAACCGATGAAGGCCGACAGGAAACCGTACAGCGTAAGTGTTTCGGGCCGCCCGCCGTTCAGCGCCAGCATGTTGCAGCCGAAATGCGTCTGCATCGGGGTGAACCGCCAAAGCTGGTTCAGCACCACGTCCGGCGTGGAATCCCGTTTCAGTTCGATGACGACGCGGACGCCGTGCCGGTCGGATTCGTCCTGCACATGGGCGATGCCCTCGATCCGCTTCTCGCGCACCTGTTCCGCGATCTTCTCGATCATCGCGGCCTTGTTCACCTGATAGGGGATCTCGTCGATGACGATGGCCCAGCGGTCCTTGCGGATTTCCTCCACATGCTGCTTGCAGCGGATGATGACCGACCCGCGCCCCTCGAGATACGCCTTACGCGCCCCCGACCGGCCCAGCATGATGCCGCCTGTCGGAAAGTCGGGGCCCGGAATGTATTCGATCAGATCCTCGACCGACAGATCCGGGTTCTCGATCAGCGCCAGCGTCGCGTCGCAGACCTCGCCCAGATTGTGCGGCGGAATGTTCGTCGCCATGCCGACCGCGATGCCGCCCGCGCCGTTCACCAGCATGTTCGGGAAGCGGGCAGGAAGCACGACCGGCTCCCGGTCCTTGCCGTCGTAGTTCAGTTCGAAATCGACGGTTTCCTTGTCAATGTCCTCAAGCAGGTAGTTCGCCGCCTTGGCCATCCGCACTTCGGTGTAACGGAAGGCCGCCGCCTTGTCCCCGTCCATGGAGCCGAAGTTGCCCTGACCGTCGAGCAGCGGCAGCGACATGGAGAAATCCTGTGCCATCCGCACAAGCGCGTCATAGATCGCGGAATCACCATGCGGGTGATACTTGCCCATGGCGTCCGCAACGGGGCGCGAGGACTTCCGGTAGGGCTTGTCAAAGGTGTTCCCGACCTCGTGCATCGCGTAGAGGATGCGCCGGTGCACAGGTTTTAACCCGTCGCGCAGATCGGGAATCGCCCGCGCCACGATGACCGACATCGCATAGTCGAGGTAGGAGTTCCGCATCTCGTCGGCGATCGACACCGTCGGCCCCTCATAGGGCGTGCGCGGGGTTTCCTCTGTGTTTTCAGGGGGTTCTGGCGTATCCGTCACTGTCGGGGCCTGTTCTGTAGCAGCGTCTATATATAGTTGAACGCGACTATAGCACCCACGTCTTCTGGGGTGCAATGGCTCCCGGACCGCTCTCTTGGCACTCGCGCTGGCGGTTTGATAACAATCTGTTTTTGTTGATTATTATTCGGATCGGCGCATCATTTTCTTATAAGCAACAACAAGAGGTCTGAAAATGGCGATGAGCGACACGGAAATGATGCTTCGGGGCTACGGCCTGACGACGGCTGAAATCTTCTATCGGATGCCGGATTACCGGAGCGTGCTGAACAGCTATATCTGGCAGGACTACGACATCGCGCCGGATCACCCGAGGCTCTTCAAGTTCATCGAGTTCTGGCAGGACAAGATCGAAGGCCCGCTGCACTCCGTCCGCTTCACGCACCGCAAGGAGATATCGCCGGGCGAATGGCGCAACTGCGTGGGAGAGTTGCGTCTGCATTGACATCGATCCTGGGCGCATCCGCGCAGAACAAGGCCGCAGGCCGCCGCGCGATCGCCGGGCCGCCCTCACGGCCCGGCGATCAGGTGACGCCAGCGCTCCGTTTGCGCGTGACGCTGCCACGGCAGACATGAATAAAGAGGTTCCGAGGTCAGATCGCCAAGCCGCGGCCCGTCGACCGCCCGGCTCGCACAAGGTCCGACCCGCAGGATGGCTGTTCCGCGCCTGTGACCACGCGCCACCTCACCCCGAACAGCTCGCCCCGCCCAGCACGCAGAACTTCGCGCAATGCGGATGGTTCAGCGCGACCTCCTGCCCGATCTCCGGCGCCTCCGTCCCCATGTCGAAACCGGGCTCATAGGGCAGCAGGGTGCAGGCCGCATAGGCCAGAGCCTCCCCGCGCCGCTTCACCAGCATCCGCGATGACGCGCACATCACGCCCGAAGGCGACTTGTCCAGGAGTCCCCAGCACGCCGTCGTGATCTCCGGCACCTCCGCGCCAAGGTCCATCTCGGGGAACAGCACCAGCGCCGCGGGATCGGCTGCGTCGATCGCAAGGCCCTCCGCCTGGAACAGCGCGGCATAGCCCGCCCGCACCTCTGCCTCCGGCTCGCCGGAGAACCCGCGCCCCGCAACGGCCATCGCAACACCGAGGTCGCGCAGCCAGCGCATGCCGGTCAGCGACTCCGCAAAGGCCCCAGCACCGCGTTCCGCGTCGTGATAGGGCGCCGCGTAGTGATCCAGCGATACCCGCATCACCATCTGTCCCGGATAGGCCTCCGCAAGCCGCGCGATCTCGGCCCGACAGCGCGGCCGCATCATCGGTTTCATTGCATTGGTCAGCACCAGAACCCGCAGGCCCCGTGCCAGAACATCGCCGATCATCGCCGGAAACTCCGGGTTCAGGAACGGCTCCCCGCCCGTGAACCCGACCTCCGTCACCGGGTGCCCCTTTGCCAATACATCGTCCAGTGCCGCGGAAACCTCGGACGCCGACAGATAGACCAGCGCGTCATTAACCGGTGAACTTTCGATGTAACAATGCGCGCAGGCAATGTTGCAAAGCGTCCCCGTATTGACCCAGAGCGTCCCGATCCCCTCCAGCGTCACGACGGCCCGCGCCTGTCCGTCCGCGGTCACCGCGGGGTCGATGAACTTGCCGATATTGGCGGCGTCGTGGTCCTTCATGTTCGTCCCAGGCGTGAAAATGTCCGTTCCCTGCGGGTCTACCGGCTGGACAGGGCGCGCGCAAACCTCATGAATGGGTCTGGCGGCATTGTGAAATCGCGGACGAGCGTTATGTTAGCGCCCAAACTCGCGCGCCGTAAGGAAAGGATCGCCCGCATGGTCTCCCGCGTTATTCCGGTGGAACCCTTTGATCTAGTTGTCTTCGGCGGCACCGGCGACCTCGCCCGCCGCAAGATCCTGCCCGCACTGTTCCGCCGCTTCTGCTCCGGCCAGATGGAGGAGAATTCCCGCATCATCGGCGCCGCCCGCTCCGACCACAGCCAGGACGAATACCGCCAAATGGTGGCCGAGGCGATTGCCGAATTCAACACCACCAGCCATTGCGAGGCCGGCACGCTCGACGCCTTTCTCGACCGTATCGACTATGTCCACGTCGACGCGAAGGGGGAGGAGGGCTGGAAGACCCTCGCCGACCTGATGCAGCCCGGAAAGGTCCGCGCCTTCTACTTCTCCGTCGCGCCTTCGCTGTTCGGGGATCTCGCCGAACGCCTGCACACCCATGGCATGGCCGACAGCGACAGCCGGATCGTGGTTGAAAAGCCCTTCGGCCGGGATCTTGAAACCGCGAAGGCCCTGAACGACGTGCTGGCCCAGCATTTCCACGAAAGCCAGATCTACCGCATTGACCACTACCTCGGGAAGGAAACGGTGCAGAACCTCATGGCGGTCCGCTTCGGCAACATGCTGTTCGAACCGCTGTGGAATTCGCAATATGTCGACCACATCCAGATCACCGTCGCAGAAACCGTCGGTGTCGGGGGCAGGGGGGAGTATTACGACCGCTCCGGCGCCATGCGGGACATGGTGCAGAACCACCTGATGCAGCTGCTCTGCCTCATCGCGATGGAGCCGCCCGCCAAGTTCGATCCCGACGCCGTGCGCGACGAAAAGCTCAAGGTGATCCGCGCCCTGAACCCTGTCGAACCCGCCGACATCGTACGCGGCCAGTACGGGCCGGAAAAGCGCAACGGCCCTGACTATATTTCCGACGTCGAAAACCCCCGCGCGACCTCGGAAAGCTTCATCGCCCTGCGCGTCGGGATTTCCAACTGGAGATGGGCCGGAACCCCCTTCTACCTGCGCACCGGCAAGAAACTGAAGGCGCGTGCCTCGGAAATCGCCGTTGTGTTCAAGGAAACCCCGCATTCCATCTTCGGGCCCGAGGCCGGACGCCATCGCAACATTCTGACAATTCGGTTGCAGCCGAACGAAGGCATGGATCTCGACGTCACGATCAAGGAACCCGGGCCGGGGGGCATGCGCCTGATCGACGTCCCGCTCGACATGACCTTTGCCGACGCGCTCGGACCCGACGGGGAAGAGGTGCCGGACGCCTACGAGCGGCTCATCATGGACGTGATCCGCGGCAACCAGACGCTCTTCATGCGCGGCGACGAGGTAGAGGCCGCCTGGGCCTGGACCGACCCGATCATCGGCGGATGGGAAAGCCGCGGCGACAGGCCCGTGACCTACGAACCCGGCTCTTCGGGACCCGAGGACGCGCTGGCCCTGATCCACCGCGACGGACGCCGGTGGAGGGAGATAAGGTCTTGAACTGGAACACCTATCCAGACCGCGACCTGCTCGCCCTCGATCTCGCGGACACACTGGCATCGTCGTTGCGCAATGCCCTTGCGCGCAACGACCGTGTGAGCTTTGCCGTGCCCGGCGGCACCTCTCCGGGGCCGGTCTTCGATGCGCTCTCGACAGTGCATCTCGACTGGGACCGGGTCGACGTCATGCTGACCGACGAAAGATGGGTGCCGGAGACGAGCGAACGCTCCAACACCGCGCTGCTGCGCCGCACTCTCCTGACCGGCCCCGCCGCCGCCGCCACGCTGATCCCGCTGCGCGCCGACACGGCGACGCCCGAAGAAAGCCTCGACGCGCTCTCCGCCGCCATCGCCCCGCTGCTGCCGATCGACGTGCTGCTGGTCGGCATGGGCGCGGACATGCACACCGCCTCGCTCTTCCCCGGCGCCGACCGGCTTGAGGAGGCGCTGTCTTCCCACGCCCCCGTCCTGCTGCCGATGCGGGCCCCCGGTGCACCCGAACCCCGCGTGACCCTCACGGCCCCGGTGCTGCGCGGCGCGATGGACACGCATGTCGTCATCATGGGGGCCGAGAAGAAGGCCGCCATCGAACAGGCCCGGCACCTGACGCCGGCGGAGGCCCCGGTCTCCGTCCTGCTCGGCGACGCCACGATTCACTACGCAGACTGACCCGGACAGGAGAGCCCCATGTGGAGCGAGATCGAGAAACGCGGCGCCGCTGCGAAAAACCGGAACATCACCGAACTGTTCCAATCGGGTAACCGCGCGACGGAGTTCTCTGTCACTTTTGATGACATTCTGTTCGATTACTCCAAGACACAGATGACGGAGGAAGACCGCGCCGCGCTCCTCTCCCTCGCCGAAACCGCACAGGTCGCCGACCGCCGCGACGCCATGTTCGCCGGTGAGAAGATCAACGACACCGAAGGGCGCGCCGTCCTGCACACCGCGCTGCGCAACCTCTCCGGCACCTCCGTCATGGTGGAGGGTGAGGACGTCATGCCCGGCGTGCTCGACACGCTCACGAGGATGGAGACCTTCGCCGCCGCGATCCGCTCCGGCGACATCGCCGGGGCAGGGGGCGCCTATACCGATGTCGTCAACATCGGCATCGGCGGGTCGGACCTTGGCCCCGTCATGGCCCATGCCGCGCTTGCGCCCTGGTGCGACGGTCCGCGCGTGCACTACGTCTCCAACGTCGACGGCGCCCATATCCACGATACGCTGAAACACCTCGACCCGGCGACCACCCTCGTCATCGTCGCCTCCAAGACCTTCACCACCATCGAAACCATGACCAACGCCGAGACGGCAAAGACATGGATGGCCGGCAAGGTCACGGACCCCGCCGCCCAGTTCGCCGCGCTCTCCACCGCCGCCGACCTGACGGCAGAGTTCGGCATCGACCCCTCCCGCGTCTTCGGGTTCGCGGACTGGGTTGGCGGCCGTTACTCCGTCTGGGGTCCGATCGGTCTGTCGCTGATGATCGCCATCGGCCCCGACCATTTCCGCGACATGCTCTCGGGCGCCCACGCGATGGACATGCACTTCTGCGGCACGCCGCTCCCCGACAACATGCCGGTGATGCTGGCCCTGACGGGCATCTGGCACAACCAGGGGCTCGGCCACGCCACCCGCGCGGTCCTTCCCTACGACCAGCGCCTGCTGCGTCTGCCCGCCTACCTCCAGCAACTGGAAATGGAGAGCAACGGCAAATCCGTTTCCATGGACGGCGCCGCCCTGCCGGTCCACTCCGGCCCCGTGGTCTGGGGGGAACCCGGCACCAACGGCCAGCACGCCTTCTACCAGCTGATCCACCAGGGCACCCGCGTGATCCCCTGCGAATTCCTCGTTGCCGCGAAGGGCCATGAACCCGACCTCGCCCATCACCATGACCTGCTCGTCGCCAACTGCCTCGCTCAGTCCGAGGCGCTGATGCGCGGCCGCTCGCTGGAGGAAGCCACCGAAATCATGCGGAAAAAGGGTCTCACCGGGGCAGAACTCGACCGTCAGGCGCGCCACCGCGTCTTCCCCGGAAACCGTCCTTCCACCACGCTGATCTACCCGCAGCTGACCCCCCGGCGCCTTGGCCAGATCGTCGCGCTTTACGAACACCGCGTCTTTGTCGAGGGCGTGATCCTCGGCATAAACTCCTTCGACCAGTGGGGCGTGGAGCTTGGCAAGGAGCTCGCGAAATCCCTCGCCCCCGTGCTCGCAGGCACCGACGCCGGTGCGGACAAGGACCCGTCGACAATGGCGCTGGTCCACTACGTGCAGGGGCATCGGTAGAAGCCCGTCATCCTGGGCAGACCGTCATCCCAGCAAACCGTCATCCTCGGGCTTGACCCGAGGATCTCCCCGGCCCCAGACCCTTGGGTCAAGCCTGGGGACGACGCCGCCCGAAAGGCGCGACCCTCTCCCTCTCAGGGGCTGACAAAGCGCCTCATCCCTCGGGAATATCGAACCCCTCCGGCGCCAGTTCGAACCCCTCGAACCGGAAGCCCGGGGACACCGTGCAGCTGACCAGCGTCCAGTCCCCGGTCGGTTCCGCCGCCTGCCACCAGCCCTCCGGCACGATGCCCTGGGGACGCGCGCCTGCCGCCAGATCCGGCCCCAGCACATTCCGCGCCGCGGGTCCCGCCTCATGCTCCGCCAGCCGCAGCACCAGCGGTGCACCAGCATGAAAATGCCAGATCTCGGTCGCGTCGACCCGGTGCCAGTGGCTCCGCTCCCCCTCCGCCAGCAGGAAATAGATGCAGGTTCCCGCAGGCCGCCCCTCCGCGACCGCCTCGACCCACGTCTGCCGGTACCAGCCGCCCTCCGGATGCCGCGCGAGGCCAAGCAGGGCGATGATCTCACCGGCCGTCACAGCCGCACTCCGTAGAACCGCACGATGTCTCCGAACCCGTCCGGCACCGTGTAGAACGGTGCCCGCTCCGCAAACCCCAGCTTGCCGTACAAGGAAATCGCCTCCGTCAGATGCACCATCGTATCCAGCACCATCTCCCGATATCCGTCCCGCCGCGCCTGATCCATCGCCGCGCCGATGATCGCCCGGGCCGCGCCGTGCCCCCGCGCGGAGGATGCCGTGAAGACCCGCTTGATCTCGCAGGCGTCCGGCCCGACCCGATGCGTCATCCCGCAGGCCACGATCGCACCGTCAAGCACCGCGACAAGGATCACGCCATCGGGGCGCGCGTGTGTCTCGGGCAGCGCCTCCAGCAACCCCTCGTAGGCCGCCGCGTCGTAGTAATGGGCCAGAACCTCCGGCCGCGCCGCCAGTCGGTCCGCCAGCAGCGCGCGATAGTCCCGGCACAGCTGCCGCACCGCGTGCAGATCGGCCTCTCCCGCCGCCTCCCGGATCAACAGATCACCCATGCCGCCATTCTCCCGTACCGGCTCCGGAGAGCAATGAAAAAGCGCGGCCCCGATGACCGCGCTCTTCTTTGGTTTGACCAAATATCCCGGGGAGTCGCTGCAGGCGACGGGGCAGAGCCCCTCCGCCCCCGCCGAACGCGTCACCGCAGGATCGACGTCCCGGCGTACTCCGCAGCCTCGCCCAGCATCTCTTCGATCCGGATCAGCTGGTTGTACTTTGCCAGCCGGTCCGACCGCGCGAGCGATCCGGTCTTGATCTGCCCGCAGTTCGTCGCCACGGCGAGATCGGCGATGGTGCTGTCCTCGGTCTCGCCCGAACGATGCGACATCACGTTGGTGTACCGCGCCCGGTGCGCCATATCGACGGCCCGCAGGGTTTCGGTCAGCGATCCGATCTGGTTCACCTTGACCAGCATGGAGTTCGCCACGCCCTTGCCGATCCCCTCCGCCAGCCGTGCCGGGTTGGTCACGAACAGGTCGTCCCCGACCAGCTGCACCTTTCCACCCAGTTCCTCGGTCAGCAGCTTCCAGCCGTCCCAGTCATCCTCCGAACAGCCGTCCTCGATTGAGATGATCGGGTAATCGGCGCAGAGCGCCTTGAGATAGGCGACGTTTTCCGCCGCGCTCAGCGACTTGCCTTCGCCGGTCATCTCGTACTTGCCGCCCTTGAAATACTCCGTCGCCGCGCAGTCGAGCGCGAGGTGAATGTCTTCCCCCGGCTTGTACCCGGCCTTTTCGATGGCCTTCAGGATGAAATCCAGCGCCGCCCGCGCGCTCTGGATCTCCGGCGCGAAGCCGCCCTCATCGCCAAGCCCGGTGGACATGCCAGCCGCCGAAAGCTCCTTCTTCAGCGTGTGAAACACCTCCGACCCCATGCGCACGGCATCCCGGATGTTGCCCGCGCTGACCGGCATGATCATGAATTCCTGGATGTCGATCGGGTTGTCCGCATGCTCCCCGCCGTTGATGATGTTCATCATCGGCACCGGCAGCACCCGCGCCGAAGTCCCCCCGACATAGCGATAAAGCGGCTGCATGGTGAAATCCGCCGCCGCCTTTGCCGCGGCAAGGGAAACCCCGAGGATCGCGTTCGCGCCAAGCCGCCCCTTGTTGTCGGTCCCGTCCAGGTCGATCATCGCCATGTCGAGCCCGATCTGGTCCGTCGCCTCCATGCCAAGCAGCGCCTCCGCGATCTCGCCATTCACCGCGGCCACCGCTTCCAGCACGCCCTTGCCAAGGTAACGCCCCTTGTCGCCGTCCCGCTTCTCCACCGCCTCATAGGCCCCGGTCGAGGCCCCCGAAGGCACCGCGGCGCGCCCCATGGAGCCGTCTTCAAGCGTCACGTCGACCTCCACCGTCGGGTTGCCCCGGCTGTCGAGGATTTCGCGGGCGTGGATGTCGATGATCGTGCTCATGAGAGGGGGATCCTTTGGCGGAATGAGACTGTCACCGGGGCTTGTAAGGCCTTGCTTTGCTGATGGAAAGGCCCTTGCCGGACGTTTGCGCAAACACCCCTGAACCGGCAGGGGGCGCTGCCCCCCGGTCCCTGCGGGACTCCCCCCGGAGTATTTCGGGCAAGATGAAGGACCGGGCTTCATCTTGCCCGAAATACGCCCGCCGGAGGCGTCCGGGAGGGCGCCATGCGGCGAGACGCCTGGACAAGGGCACTTCGCGCTGGACCGCCACACGCACAGCGGCGATGCTCGGGACGTGACAGCGGGGCAGGGCGATGCTCGACACGATCACCGTGGAAAAGACCGAAACCAGGGTCCGGCCCAAGCGGCCGAGGCTCTGGAAGGTCATCCTCCTGAACGACGATTTCACTCCGCGCCGGTTCGTCGTTCGGGTGCTGATGGCCGTCTTCCGCATGACCGAGAGCGAGGCCGACGCCGTCATGCTGACCGCCCACATGAAGGGTGCCTGCGTTGTCGCGGTCTACACGCGGGAAGTGGCGGACCAGAAGGCGAAGCAGGGTACCGAACTGGGGCGCGACGCCGGGTTTCCCCTGACCTTCACGACCGAGAAGGAGTGATCAGCCGCCGTCCTTCTTCAGCGGCACGCCGTACAGCTCCAGCTTGTGACCAAGCAGCCGGTAGCCCAGCTTGGCGGCGATCTTTTCCTGCAGCGCCTCGATCTCCGCATCCACGAATTCGATGACCCGGCCCGAATCCATGTCGATCAGGTGGTCGTGATGGTCCCGCTCCGCGTCCTCGTAGCGCGCGCGCCCGTCTCCGAAATCAACCTTTTCGAGGATCCCGGCCTCCTCCAGCGTCTTCACCGTGCGATAGACGGTCGCGAGAGAGATGCCGGGGTCGCGCGCCACGGCCCGGGCGTGCAGTTCCTCAACATCCGGATGGTCCCGCGACATGTCCAGCACGGAGGCGATCACCCGCCGCTGGCTGGTCAGCCGCAGCCCGTTGGTTTCGCACCGGTCAAGAATGGAATCACGCAAACAACGGCCCGTCCGTTCCCTGTTATCCCCGCCGCGACAGTGCCAAGCGCGCGGGCCGAGGTCAAACCCGGCGGCGCGCCTCAGCGCAGGCGCAGCCCCTCGCTCAGATCCACCAGCCCGGTGCCGGACCAGTGCCCGAAGGCCGACAGATCCAGCTTGGGCGACGCGATGGAGCGCCAGAAATCCACCATGTTGACGAAGCGGATGTCGTCCAGCACCAGCACACGCCCCGGTTTCGGGGGCAACTGCGACAGGTGGTCGAGCATCACGTATTCGAACCGCCCGTCCTTGGGCGCGTCCATGAAGATCAGCCCCGCACGCTCCAGCAGGTCGCTGTGGGTGGCAAAGACCGCCGGATCGGACAGGTCGGCGAGGATCTGCACGATCCCGCCCCCGTCGAAATCCGCCGCGTCGAAATGCGTCGGCACCGGCATCCGGTCCCAGGGCACGATGTCGAAGGTATGCACCGTCCCGCCGGTCATGCCCGCGCGCAGCGCCAGCGTGCCCATGCCGGACCATGTGCCGATCTCGATCACCGTACCGCTCTGGTCCAGCCGCGCCAGCGCGGCAATCAGTCGGTAGTGCTCTCCGGGAAAGAGGTTGAGGTAATCGCTGTCCTGCAGTCCCGGCTTGCCAACGGAGAGGGGCGTTTCCCACGCGATCCGGATCGCCTCCGTGGCGAGGGAGATCAGGTGGTCATTGCACTCCTGGTCCTCTGCCGAATAGATCAGCGAGGCGCGCCGGTCCCGCATGTCGGGCCGGCCCAGCACATGCTTGGATAGTTCGGCATAAAGCCGCTGCGCAAGGCGGCGGCCCGGACCGGCGGCGCGCGGCGTCATTCCCATTCGATGGTTCCCGGCGGCTTGGAGGTGATGTCGTAGGTGACCCGGTTGATGCCTTCGACCTCGTTGATGATCCGCGTGGCGGTTTCGCCAAGGAAATCATGGGTAAACGGGTAGTAATCCGCGGTCATCCCGTCGACGGAAGTCACCGCCCGCAGCGCGCAGGCATAGTCATAGGTCCGCCCGTCGCCCATCACGCCCACGGTACGGACGGGAAGGATGGCGACGAAAGCCTGCCAGATCTCGTCATAGAGCCCGTGTTTGCGGATCTGGTCGATATAGACCGCATCCGCCTTGCGCAGGATCTCCAGCTTGGGGCGGGTGATCTCTCCGGGGCAGCGGATGGCAAGGCCGGGGCCGGGGAAGGGGTGGCGGCCGATGAACTGCTCGGGCAGGCCAAGCTCACGGCCAAGCGCGCGCACCTCGTCCTTGAACAGTTCGCGCAGCGGTTCGACCAGCTTCAGGCCCATCTTCTCGGGCAGGCCGCCGACATTGTGGTGCGACTTGATCGTGACCGAGGGGCCGCCGGAAAAGCTGACCGATTCAATCACATCCGGGTAAAGCGTCCCCTGGGCGAGGAATTCCGCGCCCTCGATCTCGTTCGCGTGCTTCTGGAACACGTCGATGAACAGCCGCCCGATGATCTTGCGCTTGGTCTCCGGGTCCGACACGCCGTCCAGTTCGCCGAGGAACAGGTCGCTCTCATCCGCATGGATCAGCGGGATGTTGTAGTTGTCGCGGAACATGGTGACGACCTCGTCCGCCTCGTTCAGCCGCAGCAGCCCGTGGTCGACGAAGACGCAGGTCAGCTGGTCGCCGATCGCCTCATGGATCAGCACCGCCGCGACCGAGGAATCGACCCCGCCCGACAGCCCGCAGATCACCTTGTGATCGCCAACCTGGTCGCGGATCCGGCGGATCGCCTCTTCCCGGTAGGCGCCCATGGTCCAGTCGCCGGTAAATCCGGCGAGCTTCACGAAATTCTCGTAGAGCGCCTTGCCATTCGGCGTGTGATGCACCTCCGGATGGAACTGCACGGCGTAGAAATGGCGCGACCGGTCGGCGGTGATGGCGAAGGGCGCGTGGGTCGAGGTGCCGAGAACCTCGAACCCGGGCGCGATGCGCGAGACATGGTCGCCATGGCTCATCCAGACCTGCTCGCGCCCCTCCGCGAACCAGCCCGACAGCAGGTCGTCCGTCTTGTCGGAGGGCACCACATAGGCCCGCCCGAACTCGGCCGTGCCGCCGCCGCCGGTGATCTTGCCGCCCTCGACCAGCCCGCCGAGGTCCTGCATCATCACCTGCTGCCCGTAGCAGATGCCGAGGATCGGCACGCCAAGGTCATAGACCGACCTGGGCGGCCGTGGCGATCCTTCGCGCGTGACCGAATCCGGCCCGCCGGAAAAGATCACGGCCTTGGGCGCGAATTCTGCCAGGAAAGCGTCGTTCACTGACTGGTAGGGGTGGATTTCGCAATAGACGTTCAGCTCCCGCAGGCGCCGCGCGATCAGCTGCGTCACCTGGCTGCCGAAGTCGATGATGAGAAGGCGGTCGTGCGAGGTCTCGGTCATGTCCGATCCTCTAGTCGCCGCCGCGCCCCTGCGCAAGCGCGATCACCCGGCCGAAGCCGGGCAGGGGGCCGTCTGCCCCCTCTGCCGCGAAACGCGGCATTCACCCCCGAGGATGTATCCGAAACCAAAGACTCCCCGTGCTCTTTGGTTTCGCAAATATCCTCGGGGGTCCGGGGGCAGACAGCCCCCGTCCGCGGGTCCCGCCCGCGCGGAACGCCCCATGGGGCGGATGTCGCTTTTTCACCTGACACGCCGGATTCAACGTGCGCTCCCCCGGTCAGGGGCGCTAAACCCGTATCCACTCGACACGAGGAAGGCGGGGGCATCCGATGAGCGATACGGCAGTTGCAGGGCGCAGGGGCAGATCCGGCGGCGGCGCGGCGCGGCGGGCCGAACGCACGGCCGTGCATATCGACAAGGCGCCCGCGATCACCCGCGCCATCCCGAACTTCGAACTGCTGAGCGAGGACGTTCTCGCGACGATCGAGGCCAATGCAGAAACCGTGCTGGAAGAGATCGGCGTGAACTTCGTCAACAACCCTGCCGCGCTCGACCGCTGGCGCGAGGCTGGGGCGGATGTGCAGGGCGAACGGGTGCATATCCCGCGCGGACTGGCCCGCAGGCTGTGCGAAACCGCGCCCTCCAGCTTCATCCAGCATGCCCGCAATCCGGCCAATTCGGTCGAGATCGGCGGCAAGGGGCTGGTGCTTGCCCCGGTCTATGGCCCGCCCTTCGTGCGCGACGCCGAGGGCGGCCGCCGATATGCGACGATGGAGGACTTCCGCACCTTCGTGAAGCTGGGCCATATGTCGAAATGGCTGCACCACTCCGGCGGCACCGTCTGCGAACCGACCGACGTGCCGGTGAACAAGCGCCACCTCGACATGATCCACGCGCACATGACCCTGACCGACAAGCCCTTCATGGGGTCTGTCACCGAACCCTCGCGGGCGCAGGACTCGGTCGACATGTGCAAGATCCTCTTCGGGGAGGAGTTCGCCACGACCAACACCGTGATGACCTCGCTCATCAACATCAACTCTCCGCTGACCTTCGACGACACGATGATGGGCGCGCTCGAGGTCTATGCCGCGAACATGCAGGCGACGATCATCAGCCCCTTCATCGTCGGCGGGGCCATGGCGCCGGTTTCGGTCATGGGCACCCTGACGCAGGTCCTGGCCGAAGTGCTGGCCGGCATCGCCTACGCCCAGCTTGTCCGGCCCGGCGCGCCGGTGATCTTCGGGGCCTTCGTGACCTCCATCGACATGAACTCCGGCGCCCCGACCTTCGGCACGCCCGAGGCGTCGCAGATCCTCTACGGCGCCGGCCAGCTGGCGCGGCGCATGAACCTGCCGTTCCGCTCCGGTGGCGGGCTCTGCGGGTCCAAGCTGCCGGATGCGCAGGCCGCCTATGAAACCGCGAACACGCTGAATGCCGCGCTGCTTGGCGGGGTGAACTTCATGCTGCACGCCTGCGGCTGGCTGGAAGGCGGGCTGGTGTCGTCCTTCGAGAAATTCGTGATGGACGCCGACCAGCTTGGCACGCTGCACAAGATGGCCGCCGGGGTGGCGGCGGACGAGAATGCGCAGGGAATGGACGCGATCCGCGAGGTCGGGCCGGGCGGGCACTACCTTGGCTGCGCCCACACCCAGGCCAATTTCAAGACCGCGTTCTGGAAGTCCGACCTGCTGGACTACAAGCCGTTCGAGACCTGGGACGAGGAGGGCGCGCGCGACACCCAGACGCTCGCCTCCGCCCGTGTCGCGAAGCTGCTTGAGCAGTACCGCGCTCCCGATCTCGACCCCGCGATCGCGGAGGCGCTGGCCGCTTTCGTCGCCGGGCGCAAGGCCGCGATGCCCGACGCCTTCATGTAAGCGGGCTTGCACGGTGACATGACAGGCGCTCACCGGACCTGCGCGTCCCGCGTGCGCAGGCTGTCTGCCTCGGCCATCAGGGCGGTCAGCACGCTGAGGTGGCGCAGCGGCGCATAGCCCGTGGCGGCGGCGCGGCGGCTGTCGTCCATCTCCGCCTCCATCTCCATCAAGGACATGACCGCTGCACCGGGACGCGCCGGGTGGCCGAGCAGGCCGGGCAGGTCCCGCCTGCGGTCATAGCGGGGAAGGCCAAGCCGGGCGGCTTCAACCAGAATGCGGGGGCGGTTCAGTTGGGCCAGACGGCCGGCGACATCGTGCATGTCAGTCTCCTCGACGTTTTGAGGTGCGCAGAATGACACAGCCCGGGGTTGTGTTGCGCAAACAGGCGCCAGAGAGATCTGTGGTCCCAGCTTTCGTTAACTATTTGGAAGGATGCTCCTCACACTTGGTTAACTGTTAACGCATCAGAAACTATTAACGGTTCATGCTGTGGATGGTTTTGGGGAAAACTCCGCAGGGTGTGCGGGGTTCGGGTAACTTGCGATGCAAGAGGAGCGTAGTGATGACACATGCAAACCACGGCCAGCTTGAACCGCTGCCGGACTGGGTTCCGGAGCCGGTCAGGCATTATATTGCACATACCGAGAAGGGGGAAAGCCTGCGGGCCCTGGCCCGGGACGAAGGCTGCCACGCCTCCACCATGCTGCGTCAGATCCGGCAGGTCGAAGGCGCGCGTGACGACCTGTTGATCGACGAGGCGCTTGAGCGGCTTCGGAAGGACGCGGGGGACATTGATCCGGATTCCGAAACAACCGAACCGCGCCGTCGCCCCTTCACCCTCGCCGATATCCAGGTGCCGGTGAACGAGATCGCGAAAGAGGCGCTCCCGGCACTCAGGCGGCTCGCCCAGCCCGGTGCGGTGCTGGCGGTTTCGGCAGAGATGGATCGCGCTGTGATTGTGCGCAAGGGAGAGGGGGAGGAGACCCACAGGCTCGGCGTGGTCGAACGGCACGTCGCGCAGGCGCTGGCCCTGAACGGGTGGATCGCCTGCGTGTCGGGCGGGCCGCTGTCGCGTTACGCGATCTCGACCTTCGGGCGCACCATTCTCAGCACCCTCACCGCGCGGGCGGAGAACCGCGCCGGCGGGTTCGACGAAAGCCCCGCCCGGTTCCGCGCCGCGCCGCAGCCGACCCGCGCCGTGAAGCCGCGCGGCGGCTACTGCGACACGCCGGTGATCGCCCTGGCCCGCCGCCGCGACCGGGACGGAGGCCCCTTTCTGCCGCCCGATCTCGTCCGCACCGCCGAGCGCATCCAGGAGGATTTCGAGCTCGCCCATATGGAACCGCGCCAGGCCACCAACTGGGACGACTACCTCACCGCGGGCACCAGCGGACCGGGACGAACGCCGGAGGCTCCGCTGCGCGGTGCGGCGGCGGCGCGGGACAGGGTCAGCCAGGCGCTGCGGGCGCTTGGCCCCGGTCTGGGCGACGTGGTGCTGGAATGCTGCTGCCGCCTGAACGGACTGGAATCGGCGGAACGCAAGCTCGGCTGGTCGGCGCGTTCGGGCAAGATCGTGCTGCGCATCGCGCTTCAGCGGCTCAGGCAACATTACGACGGGCTGAAGGACGGCGGCGGGCTGATCGGTTAGCCGCCGACGAGCCACCCGACGAGATAGGCCACCGCAGCACAGGACGCCCCGAGCGCGACGGTTTCGCCGACCGTGCGCAGCATCCGTTCCGCCGTCGCGTGCCAGCGCAGCAGGCCAAGCGCCGTCAGGGCCGAGAAGGTCGCGATGACGGACAGCACGAAGGTCTGCTGCGAGGGGTCGAACAGGAAGTAGGGCACCAGCGGCACCGCGCCGAAGATCACGAAGCTTCCGAAGGTGAACAGCCCGTTGACCGCCGGGCTGTCCTCTGCCGGGTCGTGCATGCCGAATTCGTAGGTCATCATGAGGTCGGCCATCATCTCGGGGTGGCGCAGCAGGATGTCGGTGACCTTGTCCGCCTCGCCCGGGGGCAGGCCGCGCTGGCAGAGGATGGTGAACAGCTCTGCCCGTTCCTGCTC
The DNA here is from genome assembly GCF_014638275.1 of Primorskyibacter flagellatus. Taxonomy (GTDB): domain Bacteria; phylum Pseudomonadota; class Alphaproteobacteria; order Rhodobacterales; family Rhodobacteraceae; genus Pseudooceanicola; species Pseudooceanicola flagellatus_A. The sequence goes on along the minus strand of NZ_BMFJ01000001.1, from coordinate 1,204,712 downwards.
CGGATCCCCGGCGATGGCCTGAAGCTCCATCTCGCGGCGGTTGTGGTAGAGGTCGTTCTGCGCCCGTCCCGACAGGAATTCGCCCAGTCCCATGCTGACCGCGTCGGCAAACAGGTTCGCCAGCCCGAAGACCAGCACCGCCAGACCGCCGATCTGCGCCACCCCGTCCGCCCGCGCACCGGCGAAGCCGGCCACGATGGCAAAGGTGGTGACGATCCCGTCATTGCCGCCGTAGACGATCTGCTTCAGGAATTCCTGAAGCCGCCCGAGGCCATGCGCCTTGCGCCGGTGCTGTGTCCAGTCGATGCTCATCGCCGCTCCGTCGTTTCCGCAACCAATGGCCCAGGACGTCCCCGACCGCAAGTTGCCGGTCCCATAAGGCAGGCTTGCGGATGCCCCGGCTTCGGATAGGATCCGCTTATGAACATCACCCTCCGACAACTGTCCTATTTCAAGGCCCTTGCCGATACCGGCGGGTTTGGCCGTGCCGCCGACATCTGCCGTGTCTCACAGCCCGCGCTGTCCATGCAGATCCGGGAGCTTGAGGCGATGCTGGGTGCGCCGCTGGTCGAACGGAAGGCGCGCACCGTGGTGCTGACCCCTTTCGGGCGGCGCATACTACATCATGCCGAACGGGTGCTGGGTGAAATGCACCGGCTGGAGGAATCCGCCCGCTGGCGCGACGGTCTGGCGGGGCGGCTGGCGCTTGGCGTGATTCCGACCGTGGCGCCCTACCTGCTGCCCGATCTGCTGGCCCGGCTGCGCGCGGCCGACATCGCGCTGGACGTGCAGGTGCAGGAGGGCAAGACGGCACGGCTGCTGGCCGACCTTGCCGCCGGACGGCTGGACGCGGCGATCCTCGCACTGCCTTCGGGCGGGGAGGGTCTGGTGGAACTGCCGCTGTTCGACGACCGCTTTCTGCTGGCGGGCACACCGGGGCGCATCGCGACGCTCGGCTCGCGCGCCGAGAGCCTGCGCCCGACGGAGATCGGGCCGGCAGAACTGCTGCTGCTCGAGGACGGGCACTGCCTGACGGATCAGGCGCTGGAGGTCTGCGGACGGGGCAGGGGCCATGCGCAGATCAACATGGGCGCCTCCTCGCTCGCCACCCTGTCGCGGCTGGTGGCGGCGGGCTTCGGCCTGACCCTGATGCCGGAGATCGCCCTGCCGGTGGAGGGGCGCGACCTGACCCTGCTGCGCTTCGCCGATCCGGAGCCGTTCCGGACCATCGGACTGGTCCGCCGGACGTCTTCCCCGGACGGCGGATGGTTCGAGATCCTCGGAGAGGTGGCGCAGCAGTCGGGGAGGGCGGTTCTGGAGAAGGTGGCCGGGCTGGTGCGCAAAGTTTCAGGAAGGTGATGGAGTGGTTGGGTTTTGTGTATCCATTTCGGTTAATTGTATTCAAATTCCGACATTGTGGTGTGAGAGATCGCCTGCCGCGCTTTCGTCATCCTCGGACTTGATCCGAGGATCTCGTGCCGGGGAGATCCTCCGGTCAAGCCGGAGGATGACGATTGCCGGAGGCGGAGAGCGGCGGTCCGGCTTCCCTCCGAACAGCCCGCGAACACCCCCCCCGACCTGTCGTCATGACCATTGCCCCGTCCCCCGCGCCGGTGTAGCGCAATGGCGTCATCAGGAGGGAGCCGCGCATGACCACGGGCCACGTCTATATCGCCACCAGCCTCGACGGCTTCATCGCGCGCCCTGACGGCAGCATCGACTGGCTGACCCCGTTCGGGGAGGGCGAGGATGACCTCGGCTACGCGGACTTCATGGCCGACAAGCAGGCGATCTTCATGGGGCGCGGCACCTATGAGACCGTGCTGACCTTCGGCGCCTGGCCCTATACGCTGCCCGTGCTGGTGCTGTCGCGCAGTCTGACCTCCCTGCCCGATACGCTGGAAGGCATGGCCGAGGTCGCCGACCTGTCGCCTCTCGCAGCGATGCGGATGTGCACCGCGCGGGGCTGGGACCGGGTCTATGTCGACGGCGGTGCGCTGGTGCAGAGCTTTCTGCGCGCCGGCCTGATCGCGGACATGATCGTCACCCGCGTGCCGGTGCTGCTGGGACAGGGGCGGCCGCTGTTCGGCCCGCTGAAGAAGGACATCGTCCTGACCCATGAAGAAACGCGGAGCCTGCCGAGGGGGCTGGTCCAGTCGCGCTATTCCATCGCGTGATGCGTGAGCCCGCCCGGACGCACCGCCCGGGAATGACGAAGGCCGGTCCCTTTCGGAACCGGCCCCGTCAGAAACGCGTGTGCCGAGGGATCAGGCCGCCGCGCCCTTTGCCGCATCTTCGAGATAGGCGAGCAGCGTCTCGGGAGAGCTTTCGCCGTAAGGGTCTTCGCCGTGGTTGTCCGCGATGCCGGGCTCCTCGAACCAGGCCTCGACCACGCCGTTGTCGATGATCGCCGCATAGCGCCAGGACCGCAGCCCGAAGCCGAGGTTGTCCTTGCGCACCAGCATGCCGACGCGGCGGGTGAACTCTCCGGAGCCATCGGGAATGACGATCACGTTCTCGATCCCCTGCGCCTTGGCCCACTGGTTCATCACGAAGGAGTCGTTCACCGACATGCAGTAGATCGCATCGACACCAAGCGCCTGGAAGGCCGCGAAGTTGTTTTCGAACCCCGGCAGCTGGTAGGTGGAGCAGGTCGGCGTGAAGGCACCGGGCAGGGAGAACAGGATCGCCCGCTTGCCCGCGAAATAGTCCGCCGTGGTCATGTCCTGCCAGCGGTACGGGTTCGGGCCGCCGACAGCTTCGTCGCGGACGCGGGTGCGGAAGGTGACGTCGGGAAGTTTCTGACCGGCTTGCACGGGACCCTCTCTCTGCGGAATTCGCGCTGTCGTTAGAATGATTCCGAAGCGGGGCTCAAGGGGGATTCTGCGCTGCGGCATGCGAATTTCATCAGCCTGTCATGGAGTTGGCCGTGTTTTGTGCAGCCGCGGCAGGCGCGTTGCGCGCCGCGCATGGCGGCCCTGCACCCCGTGCCGGGACTGGCATTTCGTGTACCGAGCGACTACAGTCTGGGAAGGTCCGGACGAGGAGCCGGACCGCGAGTGAAGGCCAGACCATGCGCGATCTCAAGATCCCCGAACAGCGTCACCCCGAAAAGGCGAAGAAGCCGGACAATCCGCAGCCGAAGAAACCGGACTGGATCCGGGTCAAGGCGCCGACCTCCAAGGGCTATTTCCAGACCCGCGAGATCATGCGCGAACACCGCCTGTCGACCGTCTGCGAAGAGGCGGGATGCCCGAACGTCGGCGAATGCTGGTCCCAGGGCCACGCCACCATGATGATCATGGGCGAGGTCTGTACCCGCGCCTGCACCTTCTGCAACATCGCCACCGGCAAGCCGCCCGAGGCGCTGGACGTCTTCGAACCCGGCCGCGTCGCCGATGCGGTGGCCAAGCTGGGGCTGAACCACGTGGTCATCACCTCCGTCGACCGCGACGACGTGGCCGATGGCGGGGCGGAGCATTTCGCCCAGACCATCCGCGCCATCCGACACCGCGCCCCCGGCACCACGATCGAGATCCTGACGCCCGACTTCATCCGTGCCACGCCGGACGCGCTCGAGGTGGTCGTCGCGGCGAAACCGGACGTCTTCAACCACAACCTCGAGACCGTGCCCGGACTTTATCCCGAGGTCCGCCCCGGTGCGCGCTACTTCCATTCGCTGCGGCTGTTGCAGCGGGTGAAGGAGCTGGACCCCACGATGTTCACCAAGTCCGGCATCATGGTCGGTCTGGGGGAGGATCGGCAGGCCGTGGTGCAGGTGATGGAGGACATGCGGGCCGCGGACATCGATTTTCTGACCATCGGGCAGTACCTCCAGCCGACGCCGAAGCACCACAAGGTCGACCGTTTCGTCACGCCCGATGAATTCGCGAGCTACGAGAAGACGGCGTACAACAAGGGGTTCCTGATGGTCTCTGCCACGCCCCTGACGCGGTCGTCCTATCACGCGGGCGACGATTTCGCGCGGCTCCGGGAGAACCGGCTGCGCAAACTGGGGCGCATCGGGGCGTGATGCGGGGAGGTGGCGGGCTGAAGCCCGCCCTGCGCCCGGTTCGGCAGTCCGTCGTGGGTCTGCAGGGCGGGCTTCAGCCCGCCACCACCCCGACATTACTCTCGCCCCAACCTTCAGGCGTGCCGCCAGAATGGGGCGCTCGACCCGCCCCGCGCCGTCCGTCCCGCAGGGCGGGTGCGCTCCGCCTCCGCCCGGATCAGGCCCGGCTTTCGACGCTCCGCCGCGCCGCCGCGGCCTCGTGGTCCAGATGCCCGCGCAGCCCCGCGTCGAGCGACAGGTTCCGCGCGAGATCGTCGAGGTAACGCACCTCCTCCGGTGTGTCCGGGTCCACGGCCAGCGCGGAGACGAGGTAGATCTCGGCCCCCTGTTCGCCGGTCCGGGCCAGCCGCGCGGTCGCCGCCGCGTCGGAGGGGGCGGAGAAGCTGTCGAAGAGCGCCGCCTTTTCCTCAGTGCCAAGGCCCATTTCCTCGATCTGCGCGCGGATGCGGGTGTGTTCGTCGGCGTCGATATGGTTGTCGGACTTCGCAGCAGAGATCATCGCGCGCATCAGCGCCAGCCGGAAGTCGCGTCCGCCCGAGTCCTGCTCCGTTTCAACGTCAAAGCCGCTATCCGCCGGCGGGCGGGGCAGGACGAGCGGGTCGGGTTCCTGCCCCGAGGGGGTGTTGGTCTGCCAGTCGCGATAGGCCTTGTAGGCCAGCCCGCCGACCACGGCGAGCCCGCCGTATTTCAGCGCCTTGCCGCCCATCTTCCGGCCCTTCTTGGTGCCGAGCAGCAGCGCCGCGAGTCCACCCGCCGCCGCCCCGCCAAGCATGCCGTCGGGAAGCCCGCCCTTGCCCTTGCCGGGCTTGCCCGAACCGCCCTGGGACCCGAGGAAACTGTTCAGCAGACCGTTGACGTCCATTCTTCACCCTTTCGTGTGTTGTTCGGGTCCGAGGTGGGGGCGGGGGGCGGGGCGTTCAACGGGGCGGGGCCTGACAGGCGCGTGATCGGGGCGAGGGTGGTGCGTCGGTGGGTTTTTAATCCACCACCGAACCACCTCCGTCCCGTGCACAGGTCATCCTCGGGCTTGACCCGAGGACCTCCTGTCACCTGTCGCGCCGTCCAACCGGACCGGAGAGATCCTCGGGTCGAGCCCGAGGATGACGGATCGCGGGAGCGTCGCCGCGATGCTCACCCCGCCAGCAACTGATGCACCACGGCACGCTGCGCGGCCGGGGTGTGGTCGATCACCGCGACGGCGGCGAGAAAGGCGGCCTTGGCGGCGCCGGTGCTCTGCATCATGCGGCGGGCGCGTTCGCTGACCTGGATGGCGTGCTGGCCTTCGGGGCGGCGGGCGGCTTCGTAGCCGTCCTGCGTGCCCTGCATGATCCGCTCTGCCAGATCGCAGGCGTCGGCGATGCCGAGGTTCATCCCCCGTCCGCCGACCGGCGAGTGTGCATGCGCCGCATCCCCGGCCAGGAACACCGGACCCTTTCCGTAGCTTTCGGCCTGCCGCACCTGAATGACGAATTCCGACTCCCGGATCACCTTGTCGGCCACGAGCGTAACAGGAAGCGCCGCCAGTGCCTCCCGCTGGCTGGAGATCACCCGGTAGCGCTGCGGCGCCATCGGCACCACGACCGCGACATGGCCATGCGGCAGCAGGTAGCCGCTGAACCGGTCAGGATGCGGCCAGGAGGCGGAGATCACGTCGGCGATGGACCAGTGCCCCGGCAGGTCGCGCCCCTCAAAATGAATGCCGAGGGTGGCGCGCACCCGGCTGTGAACCCCGTCCGCACCGATCAGGAAGCGTGACTCAACCTTGATGTGATCGCCGAAATTCGCCTCCACATGGTCGGCGCGGATGTGCAGGTTGGACAGGCAGCGGAAATATTCGACCTCCACCCCGTAACGGCGCAGTGCCTCGATCAGGTGCTCTTCGGTCCGGTTCTGCGGCAGTGCGTGGAGGGAGGAGCGGTCGTCGAAGTTCAGCGGGATCGACAGCACCGGTTCCGCCCCGTTGTGCATGGTCATGCCGGAAAACCGGATCGCCTCCGCCCCGATCGCGGGACCCGCGCCGCAGGGCGCAAGGAGGGAGAGCGAGCCCGGCGTGATGCCAACCGCGCGTGACAGTCCCGATGGCCCGTCCCGCTTTTCGAAGATCCGTACCGTCGCGCCGCGTCGCGCCAGTTCCACCGCCGCCGTCAGCCCCGTGGGACCGGCCCCGATCACCGTCACGGTGACCGGCGCGGCATTGCCTGTTGCGACTCCGGACATGTTTCCTCCCGCCCTTTCGCCGTGCTCTGGCGACGATGTTGGGGCAGGCGTGCGAAGTCACGCAAGGTTTTGTGCGACGCGGCCCGATTCAACCGTGGGGCGTGGCGCGGCTGCATCGGCTGCACCTGCGGCAATTTCCGCCCGAAAAGGACCGGTCAGGGCAGGGCGGGCAGGCTTTTGAGATAGGCGGCGATGGCGGCCGCGTCCTCCTCCGGCAGGTTGGCGAGGTTCTGCACGACCTCGGCCATTTCTCCGCCCGCGCTGTCGAACTCCGGCGTGAAACCGGTCTGGAGATAGCTGGCGATATCGCTTTCCGACCAGTCCAATCCGCCCGGCGTGATGTTCGGGACCTGACCCTTACCGTCCGGGGACGGCGCGCCCGCCAGCCAGCGCGACTTGTCCAGCCCGCCAAGCGCATTGCGCGGCGTGTGGCATTCGGAGCAGTGGCCGAGGGATTCGGCCAGGTACCGTCCGCGTTCCACCGTCGCGTCGGGTGCATCCATCACCCAGCCTTCGCGGAAGAACAGCAGTTTCCACCCGCCGAGCAGGCGGCGGACGGAGAAGGGGAAGCCGACCTCGTGCGGCATGTTCGCCGTGTCCGAGGCAGGCAGCGTCACGAGAAAGGCGTAGAGATCCGCGATGTCCTGCGGATCGGCGCGCACGTAAGAAGTATAGGGGAAGGCCGGATAGTAGTGCGCGCCGTCGGGCGACACGCCCTTCATCATCGCATTGCCCAGATCTGCCACGCTCCACCCGCCGATGCCGGCCTCGGACGGCGTGATGTTGGGGGCGTGGAAGGTGCCGAAGTCCGACGGGAAGGCACGGCCGCCCGACAGGACCAGCCGCTCCTCTCCCTCCGCGCCCGGTGCGGCGTGGCAGGAGGCGCAGCCGCCCGCCCAGAAGGCCTGCTCTCCGGCCTCCGCATCGCCCGTCAGGCTGGTGAACACATCGTCGGAGAGGGGGCGGGGCGCGGTCAGCACCCAGAAGGCCGCGCCGCCGATCAGCGACAGCAGGACGAGAAGGGCCAGCACCCTGAGAAATGTGTACATGGCCCTTCTCCGTTTTTCGCCTGTCGCGGATCAGTTAGACGCGCGGTAGGCCTTGTGGCAACCGCCGCAGGCGCCGCCAAGCGCGCCCATGGCCCCCTGCAGCGACGCGAGGTCCGTCCCTGCGGCCGATTCCATCGCCATGGCGGCGTCGGACATCGCGGCAGAGGCCTTCACGATTCCCTCCATGTCCTCCCAGATCGCGGGCAGCGCCTTGGTGCCCTCGGCGGAGGCATTGTCCGAGCCCTTGGGCCAGTAGGCCATCTGGTTCTGTGTCGACAGCTTGACGAGGTTCCCCGCCGCCGCCGTCGCCGCATCGGCGTTGTATTCCGCGTCCCCCTTGGCCATCGCGCCAAGAATGCCGAGGTTGAAGGCGTACAGCTGCATCGTGGCCTGGCGCGCCTTGATCGCGCCCTGGATCGCCTTGGCGTCCATGTGGCTTTCTGCCTGCGCCGCACCGGCAAGGCAAAGACCAGCGGCCAGCAGGCCGGAGAGAAGTTTGGTCATAGTTGGCTCCATGAGAAAAGACAGTCGCAGGTGGACGTTAGCAACGGGTCATGTGTCACGGGCTGACTATTTCGTGATGAGACGTGTGCCGCCCGCACGGTCGGGCGCCAGCCAGTCGGGAAAGCCGAACAGCTTCTCCGCCCCGACGACGGCGAAACAGAGCAGGGCGACAACCAGCATCACCTTGAGCTGCGTCATCGATCCGCCGCCGCGCCGGGCGATCCGGGACAGTCGGAGCAGCTGGCGCGGGTTCATGTGAAGCGCACCTTGCCGATGAAGGGCAGGTTGCGGTTGCACTGGGCATAATCGATGCCGTAGCCGACGACGAATTCATCTGGGATTTCGAACCCGATGTAGTCGGCGCGGAAATCGACCTCCCGGCGGGAAGGCTTGTCGAGAAGTGCGATGGTTTTCAGCCGCTTGGGTTCACGCGCCCTGAGCAGGTGCATGACGTGGTTCAGCGTGTGGCCGGTGTCGACGATGTCCTCGACCACCAGAACGTTGCGGCCCGCGATCTCTCCGCGCAGGTCCTTGAGGATGCGCACCTCGCGCGAGGACTCCATGGCGTTGCCGTAGGAGGACGCCTCAAGGAAATCGACCTCCACGTCGCGGTCGCGCAGTTCCCGCACAAGATCGGCGATGAACACGAAGGACCCGCGGAGCAGGCCGACGACCACCAGCCGTTCGTCGGCCGGAAAGTCGGACTTGATCCTGTCGGTCAGCTCCTCGATCCGGGCGGCGATTGCCTTGGCCGAGATCATCTGGTCGATGACATATGGACGCGCGGACATGGTTCTTCCTTGCAACTGCGCGCCCACCATACGAGATGAGAACCCCAAGTAAACGCGTCAAAGAGGCCCGATGCCCCAGCATGCCGAGACCCGCCGCCTGCCGTATTCCGCGCAGCAGATGTACGACCTTGTTGCCGATGTCGGACGCTATCCGGAGTTCCTGCCGTGGTGCGCCGCCGCGCGTATCCGGTCGCGCGAGGATCACGGCGATCACGAGGTGATGGAGGCGGACCTCGTCATCTCGTTCAAGGTGTTCCGGGAACGTTTCGGGTCGCGGGTTGTCCTGAAATATTCACAATTGCGAATAGAAACCGAATACCTCGACGGACCCTTCCGCTACATGAAGTCCAACTGGCAGTTTGCCGATGCGGAGGCGGGCTGCGACGTGTCCTTCGACGTGGATTTCGAATTCCGGAACGCCGTGCTTCAGGGAATGATCGGCCTTGTTTTCAACGAGGCGATGCACCGGATCGTGCGCGCCTTCGAAGCGCGGGCCAGGGCGCTTTATGGCACCCCCTCGACCTGACAAATTTGCAAAGCTGTCGTTGCGATATTGCTTTTGATCAGGGCAGTCGCGGCACATGGTTAACACATTCTGACCGCATTCCATCGGCATGTTTCCGCTCGGGTGGAAAGTGTTCAGGAGAGAGAACGATGGGATTACTGGGTGCAGTAGGGACGACCCTCAACACCACGGTCACGGTAGTGACCGGCGGCGCGGCCAAGGAGGCTGAGAAAGCCGCCAAGGAGGCCGAAGAAAAAGCCGCCAAAGAGAAGGCCGCAAAAGAGGCCGCCAACACCAACGCGCCGGCCGCAACGCCGGCTCCGGCCGAGGAACCCGCCGCCGTGGCAGAGCCCGAGGCGGCCACGACCGGCAACAGCGCGGTCGGATCGAACCGATATGCCTATTTCGCCAAGACCGAGAGCACCGAACGCACCAGCGTTTCCGGCGGCTACGAGGTCGAGGAGCGGGACGACAAGGTCATTGCCGTCGATTTCGCCCGCCGCGCCGCAATTGCCGCGCAGTCCAAGGCGGCCAGCGCGTCGCTGTTCGAGACCCTGGAGTCCGAACCCTTCAGCCTTATGATCCGCAAGCAGTCCGAAGGCGACACCGTCTACGGCAAGGGTGAATACACCCCCGCGCGCACGGGTGAGAAGAACGACCTGAAGGCCTGACCTTCACGTCACCCGACTGATACGGGCCTACCGCGGCCGCTCCTGGCAAGACCAGCGATCCTTGGGGACGCCGGTCGACGCCGGGGGCGGCCGCAGTCACGTCCGGAGCATGACAAGCCCCGCGCCGCCCGGCGCGGGGTTTGTCGTTTGCAATATCGCAAAGGTATGTTTGCGCGGAACGATGCAATCTAAGCGTGTTCGACAACAACCTGCCCAAGTTGAGCCCGATTCGACGCACAACCTATACGTGGGTGGGCAATGATGGAGAACAAGATGCCAAGCGTAACCGGCACAAGCAGCACGACGACTGCGACGCCGCAAAATCATGGACAGGCCAAAAAAGCAGAGCGCGAGGCCGCCGCGCAGCAGGAAACCGCGGAGACGGCGCCTGTACAGACGACGGAACAGGCACCTGCCACAACGTCGGGAACCGAAACCGTAACGCCCGCGGAAGGAACGCAGCCGACCGCATCGGGCGGAACGGGTACCACCTCGGCAACGCCTGCGTCGTCCGGCGGAACGGTTGCAGCTTCAACAAATGCTGCATCCAACGGGGCCGGGACGGCAGATGACGCCATCCTGCCCGAACCGGAGCCGGAGGACGACGGCAAGGTGAACGCGGTCGATTTCGCCCGCCGGGCGGCCATCGCACTGCAGACCCGGGAGGCGGCCATGGCGCTGCTGGACGACATGGACCTCGACTCCTTCCGCCGGGTCGACACCTACGCCGCGACAGCCGTGTCCGGATACGGCGCGCGGTCGGAGGCCGCCGAAAGCCGGCCGGTGAACCAGCTCGCCTGACACTGCATCGCCATGCTGGCCGGGACGCCATGCGCTCCGGCCAGATGGCAATACACTCCGGATGGAAATCGCTCTGAGGTTGAACGCGTTCCGCGCTTTCCTCCCCCTTCCGGCGGGGCGGAAACAGGTCTAGGATCCTTCTCTGACCGGAGGAGGATCCCATGACGTTTGCCCGCCAGCTTGCCGATTTCGCCGCCGCACCGCACGCGGTCCCGGACGAGGTCATGCGCATCCTGCGCCTGTCCATGCTCGACTGGATTGCCTGCGGTATCGCGGGGCGCGACGAACCCGTCGCCCGCATCACCCGCGCCATGGCGGAGGAGGAAGGCGGGACCCCGCAGGCCTCTGTCTTCGGGGGGGCGAAACTGCCCGCCCGCGCGGCTGCGCTGGTCAACGGCGCGACCTCGCACGCGCTGGACTATGACGACACGCATTTCGCCCATATCGGCCACCCTTCGGTCGCGGTCTTTTCCGCCGCCCTGGCAATTGCGGAGCGGGAGGGCGCATCCGGTGAGACGCTGCAACAGGCGGCGCTGATCGGGATGGAGGCCTCGATCCGCGTCGGCGTCTGGCTGGGCCGCGGGCATTACCAGATCGGCTATCACCAGACCGCCACCGCCGGTGCCTTTGGTGCGGCCGTCGCGGCCGGGCGGCTTCTGGGGCTGGACGCGCAGGGGCTGCATGCCGCGCTTGGCCTGACCGGCACCCGCGCGGCGGGGCTGAAAAGCCAGTTCGGCACCATGGGCAAGCCCTACAACGCCGGGATCGCCGCCGCCACGGGGGTGGAAGCCGCGCTGCTGGTCGCACTCGGTTTCGTGCCCGCGCCGCACGGTCTGGACGGCCCGCAGGGATTCGGAGAGACCCATCACGGCGCCGCCGACCTGACCGCGCTGGAAGGGCTGGGCACGGACTGGCGCTTTGCCACGATCAGCCACAAGTTCCACGCCTGCTGCCACGGTCTGCATGCCGCGCTCGAAGCGGTGGCGGACCTGCTGCCCGCCGATCCCGCCGGGGTCGAACAGATCGCCGTCGCCACCCATCCCCGCTGGCTGACCGTCTGCAACCAGCCCGCCCCGACCACGGGGCTGGGGGCGAAGTTTTCCTACACCACCGTGCTGCCGATGGCGCTGCTTGGTGTGGATACGGCGCGGCTGGACAGCTATACCGACGCGCTTTGCGCCCGGCCGGACCTGTCGGTGCTGCGCGAGAGGGTTCTGGTCACGGCGGACGAGGGACTGACCGAGATGCAGGCGCGGGTCAGCCTGCGCGGGTCGGAGGGCGTGGCGGAGGCATTCCACGATCTCGACGCGCCGCTGCCGATCGACGACAAGGCTGCGAAGGTGGAGGCGAAGGCGGCCAGCCTTCTGGGCAACCGTGCCGGCGCTGCGGACGATCTGGTCGCGTCGTCAGCCGCGGCCCGCGCTGTCGGCGATTTCATCCGCGGCTAGGGCCCTGTCTCTAGCGGGCGACGGCTGCCAGCACCATGCCAAGCGCATGGTCGCGTGAGGCGGCGCGGACCTCTGCCCGGCCTAGCGCGCCGAACTGCATGGTCTCCGTCACCGGCACGGCGCCGCGCCGGGCGAGACCGAAACAGACCATGCCTTCGGGCTTCGGCCCGCTGGCGCCGGGCCCCGCGACGCCGGTGATCGACACCGCAATATCCGCGCCGAGCCGGGAGAGCGCGCCCGTGGCCATCTCTGCCGCCGTCTCCTCGCTCACCGCGCCATGGGTTTTCAGCGTCTCCTCGCGCACGCCGAGCAGGGCCATCTTCAACCCGTTGGAATAGCTCACCACCCCGCCCAGCACGACGCTGGATGACCCGGGGATGTCGACGAGCGAGGCGCAGACCATGCCGCCGGTGCAGCTTTCGGCGGTCACCAGTTTCAGCCCGGCGTCGGCGCAGGCGGTGAGAACGTCTTGGGGCAGGGACATGGCGTTTTCCTAAATCAGAACAACGTGGTAGAATACACCGAACGCCACGACCGTCACGGCGGCAAAGACCCCCGCGATCACGTCGTCCAGCATCACGCCGAACGCATCGTCACGCCGGTCCGCCCAGCCCACGGGCCCGGGTTTCCAGATGTCGAAAAGCCGGAAGGCGAAGAACGCCACGATCCAGCCGGGCCAGAGCGCGAGCACCGGCACACCGGCATGGGCGGCCCCGATCACGACGGGGAGGAGCGCGACCCACTGGCCCGCGACCTCGTCCACCACCACTTCGGACGGATCGTGATTGTCCGCCCCCGCCGTCATCTCTCGGGTGGCCCACCATCCGGCGGCGAAGACCAGCGGTATGGCGACCAGCACAGCCCAGACCCCGCCGGCGATATAAAGCAGCCAGGCGAGCGGCAGGGCGGCCGCACTGCCCCAGGTCCCGGAGGCGGGGCGCATGTAGCCGACCCCGCCGACCGTGCCGATCCACTGCGCGCCGGTCACAGCGGCACCAGCACGGCAGAAGCCATGGCCGCGATCCCTTCGCCCCGGCCGGTGAAGCCAAGCCGTTCCGAGGTCGTCGCCTTCACCGACACCCGGCCCGGTTCCACCCCCATGATCCCCGCCATGGCCGCCTGCATTGCGGCGGCATGGGGCCCGACCTTGGGGCGTTCGCAGATCAGCGTGCAGTCGATATTGCTCACCCGGTATCCTTTCCGTTGCGCCAGACCGACGGCATGGGACAGGAAGATGTGGCTCTCCGCCCCCTTCCATTGCGGGTCGGAGGGCGGGAAGTGCCGCCCGATGTCGCCCTCGGCCAAAGCGCCGTAGATCGCGTCGGTCACGGCGTGCATGCCCACGTCGGCATCCGAATGACCAAGCAGGCCCCGGTCATGCGGCACCGCAACCCCGCAGAGCATCACTTGATCCCCGTCACAGAAGGCATGCACGTCAAAGCCGTTGCCCATCCTGATGTCCATCGTGGTCCTTTTCCTGAGGATCGCCTCGGCCCGGGCGAAGTCCTCTGCATGGGTGATCTTGATATTCTCTTCGTCGCCGGGCGTGACCGTGACAGGAAGGCCGGCGGAAAGCGCGACTTCCACGTCATCGGCCGCCGCGCCTTCGAAGCCGTCATGGGCGGCGGCGATCTCTCCGATGGCGAAGCCCTGCGGGGTCTGCGCCCGCATCAGGCCCGTACGGTCGCGCATGGCACCGACCCGGTCGCCGTCGCAGGACCAGAGCGCATCGGTCACCGCCAGCCCCGGTGCGGCGGCCACCGCGCCGCCGGTCAGCGCATCGCGGACACCCGCGATGACCGAAGGGGTCACGCAGGGGCGGGCGATGTCGTGAATCAGCACATGGGTCGCGCCAAGCGCCCAGGCCCGCGTGATCCCGGCCTTCACGCTGTCGCTGCGGGTGGCACCGCCGGTAACGCGGGCAACGCCCTCGGGCAGGGGAATGTCCTTGTCATCCGGGTGCAGAACGACGACGACGGGACCGGGGTCAAAGGCGGCGAGCGTCCAGTCGGCCACGCGCCGGCCAGCCAGGGGGCGCCACTGCTTCGGCACGCCACCGCCCGCACGCAGACCCCGCCCGGCGGCCACGAGGATGGTAACGAAGTGAGGCCCGGATGCGGTCATGGCGTCTGGATAGTGCGATTTCCGCCCCCCGGCAATGCGCACCGGCCCGGCCGGGCCGATTTCTGGTTGCCTATTTATTGTGCAGTCGCTTAGGTGTGAGGCGTTGATTGCCGCTGCTCGCGTTGAGCTTGCCGCCCTGTCACGATACTTAAGCAATATTGCTCAAGGTTTAGGCATGAATTTCCCGTTCGACACCACACCGGATCGTCCTGTTGTCGCCCTTGCTCCCATGGCCGGGATCACGGACCTGCCGATGCGCGACCTCGTCACCGGCTTTGGTGCGGACCTCGTGGTGAGCGAAATGGTCGCGAGCGGAGAGCTCGTCACCGCCCGGTCCGGCACCCGCGAACGCGCGGAGCTTGGCATCGGGCGCGCGGCGACCTCCGTCCAGCTGGCCGGGCGCGATCCCGCGGTGATGGCCGAAGCCGCGCGGCAGGTCGCCGACCTTGGCGCGGCCCTGATCGACATCAACATGGGCTGCCCTGCGAAGAAGGTCACCGGAGGTCTGTCGGGATCGGCGCTGATGCGCGACCCGGACCTTGCCCTGAGCCTGATCGAGGCTGTCGCCGGGGCGGTGGACGTGCCCGTGACCGTGAAGATGCGCCTCGGCTGGGACGACGACAGCCTCAATGCTCCCGACCTCGCCCGTCGGGCCGAAGGGGCAGGGGTGCGAATGGTGGTGATCCATGGCCGCACGCGCTGCCAGTTCTACAAGGGCCAGGCCGACTGGAACGCGATCCGTGCGGTGGTCGATGCGGTGACGGTGCCGGTGCTGGCCAACGGCGACATCACCGATGCGGAAACCGCGCGCCGCGCGCTCGACGCCTCGGGTGCTGCCGGGGTGATGATCGGGCGCGGGATTCAGGGGCGCCCCTGGGCGGTGGCCGATACGATCGCGGCCCTCTCCGGCACGTCCGCCACGTCCGCGCCCACGGCGCCCAACCGGGCCGCGCTGGCCGCCCGCCACTACGACGCGATCCTGTCCTTCTACGGCACAGACCTTGGCCTGCGTGTCGCGCGCAAGCACCTCGGCTGGTACATGGACGACGCGGGAACGCCCGCCGATCTGCGCGGGCGTATCCTGCGCAGCCGCGATACCGCCGAGGTCCTGTCCCTGCTGCCCGAGGCGCTCGCGTCCCGCGACGCGGAAAGGACGGCCGCATGATCGAAGACGATGCGGTCTGGAATTCCCTTCCCGTGCCCGCGATCCTCCTCGACCCGGAGGACCGGATCGTTGCGATCAACGCGGCGGCGGAGGGGTTTCTCAACACATCTTCCAAGACGATCCACGGCACCCCGGTCTGGGAGAAGGTGATGATCGACAGCCCGCTGGACGCGGCGTTCAAGCGGGCGCGGGAAACCTCCTCCCCGCTGTTCGTGAACGACGTGGACGTGGGCACGGGCGAACGCGCGCCGCTGCACTGCAACCTGCAGATCGCGCCGCTGGCCGGAGAGCCGGGGCACATGCTGTTCCTGATCTCTCCGCGCGAACTGGCAGGGCGGCTGACGCAGGACCACACGGTGAAATCCGCCGCCAAGTCCGCCATCGGCATGGCAGAGATGCTGGCGCACGAGATCAAGAACCCGCTCGCCGGGATCACCGGGGCGGCGCAGCTGCTGTCCATGGGCCTGACGGCGGAGGACCGGGAACTGACCGACCTGATCGTCGGGGAAAGCCGCCGGATCGTGAAACTGCTGGAACAGGTGGAACAGTTCGGCAACCTGACCATGCCGGACCTGCGCCCGGTGAACATCCACGACGTGCTGGACCGCGCCCGCCGCTCCGCGCTGCTTGGCTTCGGCGCGCATATGAAGATACTCGAGGATTACGACCCCTCGCTTCCCATGGCGCTCGGCGATCCCGACCAGCTGCTTCAGGTCATTCTGAACCTGCTGAAGAACGCCTCCGAAGCCGCCGGAAAGACGCCGGGCACCATCCGCCTGCACACCTATTACGAACATTCCTTCCGCCTGCGCCGTTCGGACGGGGAGGGCAAGGCCCTGCCGCTGCAGATCGAGGTCATCGACGACGGCCCCGGCCTGCCGCCCGACATCGCCGGAGACATCTTCGATCCCTTCGTCTCGGGGAAGGAGAACGGCACCGGCCTCGGCCTCGCGCTTGTAAGCAAGATCATCTCGGACCATGACGGATGGATTTCCGTCACTTCCGTTCCCGGCAAGACCGTCTTCCGCCTGTCGCTCCCTCGCGATCCGGCGCGCCCCAAACGTAAAACCAAGGAGAGCTGAGCATGGATGGCACCATCCTTGTCGCAGACGACGACCGCACGATCCGCACCGTCCTGACCCAGGCCCTGACCCGCGCGGGCTGCAAGGTTCACGCGACATCCTCTCTCACCACGCTGATGAGATGGGTCGGCGAGGGCAAGGGCGACGTGGTGATTTCCGATGTCATGATGCCCGACGGGAACGGGCTGGAGATGCTGCCCAAGATTGCCCAGGATCGGCCCGGCCTGCCGGTCATCGTGATCTCCGCACAGAATACCATCATGACGGCCATCCAGGCGGCGGAGGCGGAGGCCTACGACTACCTGCCCAAGCCGTTCGACCTGCCCGACCTGATGAAGCGGACCGCCCGCGCGCTCGAAGCGCGGCGGCGGGCCGGAACACCGGCCATCACCAGCGATGCCAACGAACGCCCCGACGAACTGCCCCTTGTCGGGCGCACCCCGTCGATGCAGGCGCTGTACCGGCTGATCGCGCGGGTGCTGAACACCGACCTGTCGGTTCTGATCACCGGGGAGTCGGGCACGGGCAAGTCCCTGATAGCACGGGCCATTCACGATTTCTCTGATCGGCGCAACCTGCCTTTCGTCACCGCCTCTGCCGCCGAACTGCAGGACATCGAGGGGCCGGCACAGGTGCTCGCCCGTGCCAAGGGCGGGACGATCATCTTCGACGAGATCACCGACATCCCGACCGAGGTGCAGGCCCGGATCGTGCGCATGATGGATGGCAACGCCGATACGCTGCCGCGCTTCATGGCGACCTCCCAGGCCGATCTGAACCGGGCGATGGAGGAGGACCGGTTGCGGCAGGATCTTTACTATCGCCTGTCGGGTGCGGCGATTCACGTGCCCGCGCTGCGCGACCGGGTGGATGACATTCCGCTTCTGGTCGACCATTTCCTCAACCGGTCGGAACGCGAGGGCACGCCGCTGCGCCGGCTGACGGACGAGGCGATGGAGATGGTGCGCTCCCACCCCTGGCCGGGCAACGTGCGCCAGATCGAAAACGCGATTCGCCGGTTGGTGCTGACCGCCCGGACCGACGAGATCACCAAGCAGGAAGTCGCCGGTGTGCTCGGCAGCCAGCCCGAGAGCGAGGTCGCGACCGGGGTCGAGGATACGGAGAAACTGTCGACCTCCATCGGCCGCCATCTGCGCCGTTACTTCGACCTGCACGGCAACATGCTGCCCCCGCCGGGCCTATACACCCGCATTCTCAAGGAGATGGAGACGCCCCTGATCGAGATTGCGCTGGAAGCCACGGGCGGGAACCAGGCGAAATGCGCCGACCTTCTCGGGATCAACCGGAATACGCTGCGTAAGAAGATCACCGATCTGGATATTCGCGTGACACGCCGCCGCAAATTGATGTAAAACCGCAACAGAGCAGTGGCTGCCGGGTGTCACCCGGAAAATTAGGTCACAATATATAGCGGTCGCCGCAGAATGCGGCGCAATTCAAGAGGCTGCCGAGTGGCAACCCGGACACATAGACCGAGCTGGGCCGTCTTGACGCGGCTCAGGCGACAAAGGCGGTTGCAGAACGCGGCGACACTGGGGCTTGTGATCCTCGGCCCGCTTCTCGTGATGGCGACATTCCTTGTACTCGGGCCTCTTGGACAGGGCGCGTCCTCCCTCTCGCTGCGGCTCGTCCTGCTGGCAGACCTCGTCTACGTGCTGGTGGTCGCGGCACTGGTGATGCAGCGGGTGGCACGCATGGTGTCGGCCCGGCGCGCCAAGTCCGCCGGATCCCGCCTGCACCTGCGCCTGACCGGCGTTTTTGCGATCATGGCGCTGATCCCGACGGTGTCGGTCGCGATCTTTGCAGTTCTGACGATCAACATCGGGCTCGAAGGCTGGTTTTCCGACAGGGTGCGTCAGGTGGTCGGTGCCTCGCTCAACGCCGCGCACGCATATGAGGAGGAACACCGCCGCGATCTTGAGGAGGATGCGGAGGCGCTGGCCCGTTTCCTGGACACCGCCAAGCAGCGCGATTTCCTGATCACCGATGCGGTCATCCGCCAACTGCTCGCCTCCGGTCAGAACCAGATCCAGCGTGGACTCCGGGAAGCCTATGTCATTGACGGGGCAGGGGAGATTCAGGCGCGCGGCGAAGGATCCTACCTGTTCGACTTCGAACGACCGACGACGGCGCAGATCGAGAAGGCGACGCAGGACGGCTACCTGCTGATCCAGGACTGGGACAACAACGAATTCCGCGCGCTGATCCCGCTCACCTCCTACGTCGACCGCTACCTCTATGTTTCGCGCGATGTGGACGGTGAGATCCTGAACCTGCTGGACGACACGCAGGAAACCGTCCGTCTTTACCAGCAGCTTGAAAACGAACGCGGGCGGGTGCTGTTCGAATTCGGCCTGCTCTACATCGGGTTCGCGGTCATCCTGATCCTCGCCGCCATCTGGCTGGGCCTGTGGTTCGCCGAACGCCTGTCGGGCCCCGTAGGCCGTTTGACCGGCGCGGCGCAGCGGGTCGGGGCAGGGGATCTGGACGTGCGGGTGACGGAGGACGCGGGCGACGATGAAATCGCCATGCTCTCGCGCTACTTCAACCAGATGACCACGCAGCTGAAGGGGCAGAGGGCGACCCTGCTTGAGAACACAAACCAGATCGAACAGCGCCGCCGCCTGTTCGATTCCGTACTGTCGTCCGTCACCTCCGGCGTCGTCGGTCTGGACCGGGAGGGGCGCGTGACCTTCGTCAACAAGTCGGCGGAGCGGCTGCTGGACTGGGACGCGGATCAGGAACATGTCGCCATCGCCATGGCGGTGCCGGAGTTCGGCGCGCTGTTCGACCAGCTGCGCGACAGCGGCGCCCAGACCCTGCAGTCCGAGATCAAGGTCGTCCGTCAGGGCCGGCAGGAGGCGCTGCTGGTCCGCATGGCCACCCGCCGCAACACGGAAGGGCGGCGCGAAGGCTACGTGGTCGCCTTCGACGACGTGACCGATCTGGTGACAGCGCAGCGCATGGCGGCCTGGGGCGACGTCGCCCGGCGGATTGCCCATGAGATCAAGAACCCGCTGACACCGATCCAGCTTTCGGCCGAACGCATACGGCGTAAGTTCGCCCGCCATCTCGACGAGGAGCAGGCCAACGATCTGGAATCGCTCACCGAAGTCATCGTCCGGCAGACCGGCGACCTGCGGCGCATCGTCGACGAATTCTCCAAGTTCGCCCGGATGCCGGAACCGGAAAAGCATCAGGAAGACCTGCGCGACCTGCTGAAGGGCGCCGTTCTTCTGCAGCAGTCGGGCCAGCCGGACGTCAAGATCACCTCCACCCTGCCGAACAGCACCATGCGCGCGGATCTCGACGCGACGATGATCGGTCAGGCGCTGACCAACCTTATAAAGAATGCGGGCGAGGCGACGGAAACCCTGCGCGAGAAGGGCGCGCCCGAGGGCTACGTTCCCGCGGTGCATGTGGAGGCCGAGACCCTGCTGCAGGAGACTGAGCACGGCACCGCCCCCTGGGCCGAGATCCGGATCTCCGACAACGGCATCGGCCTGCCCGAGGACCGCGCGAAGCTGTTCGAACCCTATGTGACGACGCGCGACAAGGGCACCGGCCTTGGTCTGCCGATCGTCAAGAAGATCATCGAGGAACATGGCGGCACGCTCCGCCTGGACGATGCTCAGCCCTTTCCGGGGCTGACCCACAGCGGGGCCTGCGCCGTCATCCGCCTGCCGCTTCTGGCGGGCGCGATCGACCTGGCCGGTCCCGCCGCAAAAACAAGCGAGGCGACATGAGCGACATCCTGATCGTAGACGACGAACGCGACATCCGCGAACTGATCTCGGACATTCTGGAGGATGAGGGCTATGCCACCAGGCTGGCCGCCAATTCCGACGAATGCATGGGGCATCTCAACACGGAGCCGCCGGCGCTGATGATCCTCGACATCTGGCTGAAGGACAGCCGGATGGACGGGATCGACATCCTCAAGCACGTCAAGCGCGACAACCCGGACGTACCCGTCGTCATCATTTCGGGCCACGGGAATATCGAGATCGCCGTGGCAGCCATCAAGCAGGGGGCCTACGATTTCATCGAAAAGCCCTTCAACATCGACCAGCTTCTGGTGGTGATCCGCCGCGCGATGGAAACCTCTCGCCTGCGGCGGGAGAACTCGCAGCTTCGCCGCAAGGACACGCAGTCGGCGGAAATGGTCGGCACCTCTGCCGCGTTCCGGTCGCTCATGGGACAGCTGGACAAGGTCACGAAGTCCAATGGGCGCGTCATGCTCAACGGTCCCTCCGGGGCGGGCAAGGAGGTCGCGGCGCGCTACATCCACGCCCATTCCAACCGCGCCGACGCGCCTTTTGTCAGCGTCTCCTGCGCCACGATCGAGGCCGACCGGATGGAGGAGGTGCTGTTCGGCCGCGAAACCGGCGAGCGCGGGGTCGAGCCGGGGCTTCTGGAACAGGCCCATGGCGGCGTGATCTACTTCGACGAGGTCGCGGACATGCCCGTCGGGACCCAGTCCAAGATCCTGCGCGTTCTGGTGGATCAGCAGTTCCTGCGTGTCGGCGGGGCAGACAAGGTACGGGTGGACCTGCGCGTCGTCTCGTCCACCTCGCGCGATCTTGAGGCGGAGATCGCCGCCGGCACCTTCCGGCAGGAGCTCTATCACCGCCTGAACGTCGTGCCCGTGGATGTGCCGAGCCTGTCCGAACGGCGGGAGGATATCCCGGTTCTTGCCAACTACTTCATCGAATCCCTGCACCGCAGTCAGGGCCTGCCCCTGCGCCCGCTGTCGGACGAGGCCGCCGCGCTGATGCAGACGATGGTCTGGCCCGGCAACGTGCGCCAGCTGAGGAACGTCATTGAACGCATCCTGATCCTCGGCGACGGCACCGGAGAGATCGAGGCGCGCGAGGTCCCGACCGAAGAGGAAAAACCGACGGAAGAGGGGCGCGTGGTGCTGTCCGGTGCTCTCGCCACTCTGCCGCTGCGCGAGGCGCGGGAGGCCTTTGAACGCGAATACCTGCTGACCCAGATCAACCGGTTCGGCGGCAACATCTCCAAGACCGCGCAGTTTGTCGGGATGGAACGCTCCGCCCTGCACCGCAAGCTGAAATCGCTTGGCGTGGTGACGACGACGAAATCCGGCGGGCGCGTGGCGAAGCTGGAGGCCGAATAGGCCCCCGGCGCCCTAGCCCTTGACCGTGTTCACGATCTGGTAGTTGTCCCCGCCGCGCGGGATGATGCAGCTTCCCTTGGTCAGCGGCGGCTGCGTGCGGGTGATCGCCGGGGTTACCTGCGCCTTGACCGCATCGGAACACAGCGGCAGCGATACCCGGTCATAGCCCTTGGCCGCGACGCACTGGTTTTCCAGCGACCGCCGTTCGGGCGCGTTCACGTCCGTCGTGATGATCTCGGGCCGTTCGTAGTAGCCGGGCCGGGTCGTGCAGTTCCCCGCGGCATCGCAGAACTGCTGCGGCGGGACGTACATGCCGGGCTCGACCGTCGTGACCTTGTTGACCGGGGCGAGCCGCAGCGCCTCTGTCGCGCAGGCATAGCGGTCGCGCGACACCTGCTGCGTGCTGGCCCCTTCGCGATAGGTGATGTCCTGCGAACATCCCAGGATGAGCAGGCAGGGCAGGCACAAGGATAAGGCGCGGGCGTTCATCATTCCGCCACTCTGCCGTGAGTCGCGCGCGGGGACAATTCGTTTGACCACCCCTCGCGCATCTGTCATGCGTCAGGTCCGACAAGGGCAGGTCCCGGAGAGCGGACATGAAGGTCATCATCTGTGGCGCGGGCCAGGTCGGCTGGCAGATCGCGCGCCACCTTTCCAGCGAAAACAACGACGTGGTGGTGGTGGACAACAACCCCGAGCTGATCCGTCGTGCCACCGACACGCTGGACGTTCAGGGCATTGCCGGCTTCGCCTCCTACCCCGACGTGCTGGAAAAGGCCGGGGCGCGCGACGCCGACATGATCATCGCCGCCACCTATTCGGACGAGGTCAACATGGTGACCTGTCAGGTGGCGCATTCGGTCTTTGCGATTCCGCGCAAGATCGCCCGCCTGCGCGCGCAGAGCTACCTGACCGCGATCTATTCCGACCTCTACCGCCGCGACCACATGCCGATCGACGTCGTGATCTCCCCCGAGCGGGAGGTCGCTGAGGCCGCACTGCAACGTCTTCAGGCCCCCGCGGCCTTCGATACGGAAACCTTCCTCGGCGGCAAGGCGCAGCTTCTCGGCATTACCATCGACGAGGACTGCCCGGTGGTGAACACGCCGCTGCGCCAGCTTTCCGACCTGTTCTCGACGCTCAGGGCCATCGTGGTGGGCATCCGCCGCGACGGCCGGCTCTTCGCGCCCGAGGCGAACGACCAGATCTTCCCCGGTGACGCCTGCTACATCTGCGTGGTGACCGAGGACGTACCGCGCACCCTGGAGGTCTTTGGCAAGACCACCCAGACACAGGAACGGGTCATCATCGTCGGCGGCGGCAACGTCGGCCTGGCGGTGGCGCAGCACCTGGAAAAGAAGGGCAGGGGCATCCGGGCCAAGGTGATCGAAAAGGACCGCAAGATTGCCGAACGTGCCGCCGACGCACTGGAGCGCACCATCGTGCTGAATGGCGACGGGCTGGACAAGACTCTGCTGGCCGAGGCCGGGGTGACCCGCGCCGACGCAATCCTCTGCGTTACCGACGACGACAAGACCAACATGCTGGCCGCCGTGCGCGCCAAGGCGAGCGGTTGCGACATGGCCATCGCGCTCATAAACGACCCGACGCTGGTGCCGCTGATGGCGCCGCTTGGCATCGACGCCCATATCAACCCGCGCCAGACCACCGTCAGTTCGATCCTGCGCCACATCCGCCACGGGCGGGTGCGTGGCGTCTATTCCATCGGCGATGCGGAGGCCGAGGTGATCGAAGCCGAGGTTCTGTCCACCAGCCCGATCGCCGGCCGGTCCCTGCGCGACATCGACTTCCCGGAAGGCGTGCTGATCGGTGCCATCGAACAGAACGGCAAGGTCATGAAGCCCGAGGGCAAGATCAAGGTCGACGCGGGCGATGTGATCCTGATCTTCGCGCTGGCCGATGACGTGCCCGAGGTCGAGAGACTGCTTCAGGTCTCCATCGACTACTTCTGACCCGATGCAGCTGCGCCTGTCCGATCAGCCCCTGTTCCTTGTCCTGGTGGCCGTGTCGGCCCTGTCGATGCTGCTGCCCGCGCTGGTCGGCCTCGCGATGGAGGATTTTCTCATCGCGCGCAGCTATCTCTACGCCGGGCTGATCGGCATCTTCCTGTGCTGGCTGATCGCCATCGCCCGCGGTCGCCGCCCGCAGGGGCGGCGCAACGCGGACCTTGTCGGTCTGCTGTCCCTGCTCGGGGCCTACGTTCTGATCCCGGCCTATCTGGCGATACCGTTTCACGAAAGCCTGAAATCCACGACGTTTCTGAACGCGTATGTCGAAATGGTCTCCGCCCTGACGACAACCGGCGCGACGATGTTCGAACCCGGCCGCCTGCATCCGGCACTGGAGCTTTGGCGCGCGCAGATCGGATGGATGGGCGGGCTGCTGATCTGGGTGGCAGCGGCGGCGGTGCTGGCGCCGCTGAACCTTGGCGGGTTCGAGGTCACCTGGGCCGCCGCGCCGGGGTCGGCCGGCGGGGACAGCGACCGGTTCACCCGTGCCGACATCCTGCGCCGCGTGATCCGGGTCACGGCGCAGCTGGCCCCCGTCTACCTGATGCTGACCGGCGTGCTCTGGGTGCTGCTGCTCATCAACGGTGACACCGCGCTCACCGCGCTCTGTCACGCGATGTCGACGTTGTCGACCAGCGGCATTTCTCCGGTCGGCGGGCTGTCCAACTCCGACAGCGGCATCCCGGGGGAGATGGTGGTCTTCCTGTTCCTGATCTTCGCGCTCAGCCGGATAAGCTTTACCTCTGACACTTCCGTCTCCCGCTTCGGCCTGCACCTCGATCCGGAGCTCCGCCTCGGCACGCTGATCGTCCTGGGTGTTCCGCTGCTGCTGTTTCTGCGCCACTGGATTGCCGCGTTCGAGGTCGACGCGGGCGAGGACCTGGGGCTTGGCCTGCGCGCCTTCTGGGGGGCGCTGTTCACAGTGATGAGCTTTCTCACCACCACCGGGTTCGAAAGTGCCGAATGGGACAGCGCGCAGATCTGGTCGGGGCTGGGGACGCCGGGCATCGTGCTCATGGGCCTCGCCATCATGGGCGGGGGCGTCGCGACCACCGCCGGGGGCGTCAAACTGATGCGCGTGTTTGCGCTCTATCTGAACGGACTGACGGAAATGCAGAAACTGGTGCATCCGAACTCCGTCTCGGGCATGGGCGCGGTGGCGCGGCGGATCGGAAGGCAGGGGGCATATCACGCCTGGATCTTCTTCATGCTCTTCGCGATCACCCTCGCGACGCTGATGCTCCTGCTGGCGCTCTTCGGGCAAAGCTTTGAAAGCGCGACGGTACTGGCGGTCTCCGCCCTGACCACCACCGGACCTCTGCTGACTCTGGCAAGCGAGGTGCCGATCGTGCTGGGCGATCTCGGATGGCAGGCCAAGGTGGTATTCGGCGCGGGCATGGTGCTTGGCCGGCTGGAGCTTTTGGCGATTATTGCGCTGCTGAACCCCGATCTGTGGCGGGACTGACGCAAATTGGCGTCTTTGTTGATAAAATCGTTAAATTGGGGCTGGAAAACCCCGACGCCTGCCCGCATACTCTGATGCGCTAGAGGGTATGCCGCGCCGCGGTACAGTGAACACAGAAAAACAAGAACATAAGGCTGTAAATATGGCTTCCGACAGACAGAACCTGCAGGACGCATTTCTTAATCACGTGCGCAAGACAAAGGTTCCGGTCACCATTTTCCTGATCAATGGTGTGAAACTACAGGGCGTGATTACCTGGTTCGACAACTTCTGCGTACTGCTGCGCCGCGACGGCCAGTCGCAGCTGGTGTACAAGCACGCGATCTCGACCATCATGCCTGCGCAACCGATCAGCCTCTACGAAGGCGAAGACGCGAATTGATACCCCATGACAGGCCCGTCACGCGGGCCTGGGTTCTACATCCCGATCTCTACGGAGACGACCGCCGCCACGCGCCCGAGTTCGCGCTGGAGGAGGCCGTTTCGCTTGCGCGCGCGCTCCCTGACCTTGAGGTTCAGGGCCAGACCATCGTGCCCGTGCGAAAGGCGGTGCCGGCGACTTTGTTCGGATCGGGCAAGATCGATGAGCTGAAGCAGCACTTTTCCGACCATTCGGTTGAACTTGTGCTGGTTGACGGCGCGGTCACGCCGGTGCAGCAGCGCAATCTGGAAAAGAAATGGGGCGTAAAGCTGCTCGACCGGACCGGGCTGATCCTTGAGATCTTCAGCGACCGCGCCCGCACAAGGGAGGGCGTGCTTCAGGTCGAAATGGCGGCGCTCGCCTATCAGCGCACCCGGCTGGTCCGCGCTTGGACCCACCTTGAACGGCAGCGCGGCGGTCTCGGATTTGTCGGCGGCCCCGGTGAAACCCAGATAGAGGCCGACCGCCGCGCCATCGACGACCAGCTTGTCCGCCTGCGCCGCCAGCTGGACCGCGTGGCGAAGACCCGCGAACTTCATCGCGCCGCCCGCGCCAAGGTGCCGTTCCCGATCGTTGCGCTCGCTGGCTATACAAACGCCGGAAAATCCACGCTTTTCAACCGCCTGACCGGGGCGGAGGTCTTCGTCAAGGACATGTTGTTCGCCACGCTCGACCCGACCATGCGGCGGGTCCAGCTTCCCGGCAACGGCCCCGAGGTTATCCTGTCGGATACCGTGGGTTTCATATCCGACCTGCCGACGCAGCTGGTCGCCGCCTTCCGCGCCACGCTGGAAGAGGTGCTGGAGGCCGACCTCGTGCTTCATGTCCGCGACATCTCTCACCCGGAGACGGAGGAGCAGAAGGCCGACGTGCACGATATCCTCACCGACCTCGGCCTGTCCAAGGACGTGCCGGTGCTGGAGGTCTGGAACAAGGTCGACCGCCTGTCCGACGAAGCCGCCGCCGCCACCTTGCAGCGCGCCGAGCGTGAGGGCGTTCATCCGATCTCTGCAGTTACCGGTTACGGGCTGGACGCGCTGCTGCGTGCCATTGAGACCGGCCTGGATCAGGAACGCCTGACCGAGCTCGTGACCCTCGGTTTCGGGGACGGGCGCAAGCGCGCCTGGCTCTTCGACCTCGGCGTCGTGGCAGAGGACCGCCAGACCGACACCGGCTACGAAATGACCGTGCGCTGGACCGCGGGGCAGGCGGCGCGGTTCCGCGCGCTTTAGTCTGCGGGGTGCCCCGCCGCATCCAGCATCGCCATCTGCTCTGCCGTAAGGTCAATCGAAACCGCCCGGATTAGGCTGTCCAGCTGCGCGACCGAGGTCGCCGAGGCGATCGGTGCGGTCACGCCCGGTTTCCGCATCAGCCAAGCGAGCGATATTTCCGCAGGTGTCGCACCGGTTTCCTCCGCCACCCCGTCCAGGGCATCCAGGATCGCCAGGCCCTTCGCATCAAGGTATTTCCCGATACTCCGCTCGCCACGCGGCCCCCTGAGATCGGCTTTCGTGCGGTACTTTCCGCTGAGAAACCCGGACGCCAGGCCAAAGAAGGGAATGACCCCGATGTCATGGGCGATGCAGAAATCCGCCAGCGGCCCTTCGAAGACCTGCCGCGTATACAGGTTGTATTCCGGTTGCTGCGCGCCATAGCTCACCGGTCCGGCCCCCTCTGCCGCCTGCATCTGTGCCGCGTCGAAGTTGGATGCCCCGATGGCACGGACCTTTCCTGCCGTCATCAGCCGGTCATAAGCGGCAAGCGTTTCGTCATGCGGTGTGTCGGCGTCGGGCCGATGCGAGAAATAGAGGTCGATGCGATCCGTCCTCAGCCGCCTGAGCGACTGTTCCACCTCGGTCTCGATCCAGGCGGAGGAGAGCCCGCCGCCGTCGGGCATGGGCGATCCGACCTTGGTAATGACCTGAACCCTGTCCCGCATGGCGGGGTTGGCCGCGAACCAGTCTCCGATGATCGTTTCGCTTTCGCCGCCGCTGTGACCCGGAACCCATCTGGAATAGACATCCGCCGTGTCCAGCGTGGTGATCCCCCTCTCGACCATCCGGCTGAGAAGGTCGTGAGAGGTGGCGCGGTCAGCGGTCCACCCAAAGACATTGCAGCCGAACACGACCGGCGAAATCATCAGGCCGGTGCGGCCCAGGCGGATCGGGGTCATGGCGGGGTCTCCTTCTTCCGGAATACCCTAGCGCGCATATCCCCGGGGCCAACCCCTGCGGGACCGGCGTTTCAGTCCAGCGGCTCCAGCACCGTGATCCCTTCGTTCGCGGCCCTCGCAAGGTCCGCGTCCAGCGACATCGGCACGTATTCCCCCCGCCGCCAGAGCTGGGCAAGATCGTCGTAATGCTGCGACAGGAAATGCCCCGACTGCCCGGTCGAGGTGATGAAGACCGAGGAATTCGGGTCGGCAAAGTCATAGACCCCCCGAAACCCCGCGCCGTGCACGTTGAGATAGGGGTTCGGCCCCGTGCCCCGCGTCATCCCGCGCAGCAGCGTGTTGTCGCCGCCGCTGGTGGACTGGCGGATATTCACGAAATGCCGCAGCACCGGCACCTCGCCGAGGATCTGGTGGTCGTGGGTCGCCTGATGCGCGTCGCCCCACCTCAGGCTTTCCAGCGCGTCGCCATAGCGTTCCTCGATCCAGACGAGCGCATCGTCAAGCGCGAGCCGGGCAATGTCGGAGCAGGTCTCCTCCGGCGAGGACTGGCGAATGTCGCACCACTCCGCCGCCCCGTCGATGTTGCGGAAGACGCGTTCGAGGAAGACCGGCTGGACATGCACGAACTCCTCCGCCAGCGGGCCGAGGTCGTCCTGGATCAGCCGGGTCTGCAGCGCGCGCAGCCAGGCGGCGTAGATCAGCGGCTCGGGAAGGTGTTCGTTCATCTCCCCGTTCCAGTCGGCCAGCAGTTCCAGCGCGCGCTGGCGCAGACGCTCCGGCGTGCCCTCGGGCGCGGCTTCTCCGGTGAACCAGAGGTCCTTCCCGATCAGCGGCAGGAGGGAACGCGCGGTGAAGGAGACCGTGTCGAGCTGCGCCTCGATGAAGCTGTCCCGCGTATGCACCTCGCGCGACTGCATCAGGCGGCGCCAGCGATGCACCCGCTGCGTGTCGCCCCAGAGATAGCTGACATGGTCGGGGAAGGGCCGGTCCACCGTCTTGTTGTTGGTATTGCCGAGGATCCCGCCCGGCGGGTCGCGGAATTCGGGGTTCTGCTCATAGGGCTGGAACCCCTGCCATCGGTTCTGCGCCAGCCAGCCCTTCGTCGGCATCCGCCCCTCGGTCTCGTGCCCCCGATCGCGCGCGGGGATCAGTCCGACGGTTTTCATGGCGATGCCCGAGCGGTCCGCGAGCGTGACGTTCTGTGCCGGGGCCGCGGTGCCGCGCAGCGCCTCCAGCGCCTCTTCGATGTTACCGGCGGACATCAGCCGGATCCCGGCGGCGACGGTCTTGTCATCGACCTCCAGCGCGGTCCACGAGACACTGGCGACATGCCCGGGCGGGGTGATGGTTTCAAGGTCGTAATCCGCGCCGCTCAGCACAGGGCCGTTGTCGGTCCAGCGCAGGGTGATGGTGACCGGCTCCGCCCCCTTGATGCGGATGATGGAGCCGCGCGTTTCGAATTGCCGGAACCCGTCCGGCGTGCGGTATTCCTGAGGGTTCTGGGGGTTCAGCTGTTCGATATGCACGTCCTGATCGTCGACATAGGCCGTGGTCAGGCCCCAGCCCAGACGGTCGGACCGTCCCGACAGGACGGACGGAATGCCGGGAATCGTGCCGCCGATGACCCCGCCGCTCTGCAGTTCCAGCCGCGCGAGATACCAGATGGTCGGGGCAGAGAAGCCCAAGTGCGGGTCGTTGGCCAGCAGCGTCCCCCCTGCAGCGGAACGGGAGGGTGCGGCGGCAAAGGCGTTGGATGCCCCGGCGAAATCGGGGTGCCGGATCGGAGAGAGCGGATCGTCCGAATAGCCCGCGCCCTCGGCATAGCGCGGCAGGCCCGGGAACAGCCCGGCGTATTTCGGCAGCGCGGCAATCGCGCCACCCGGCGCATCCGGCATGATGTCGCGCAGCCGGTCCGGGTCGGGCAGGGCGAGCGAGGTGCGCGCCCGCATTACCTCGTTCCCCATGTGCCCGGTCAGCTGCAGCGCCATCAGCTTGCCCATGGCGATCGAGTCGGCGGGCGTCCACGGCGCGACCGGGGCGGAGAACAGGAACAGTTCCGGCGCGCCGCGGCCCAGGGCGGAGGTGTTGATTTCCTCGAGCCTCGCGTTCACTCCGGCAGCATAGGCGCGCAGCTTGGCAAGCGTCTCCTCATCCTGGTAGTTCACCGCCTCCCGCGCGATTCCATACAGGTCGAACCGCCGCAGCAGCTTGTCGATCTTCAGCGTCCGTGGCCCGAAGACCTCCGACAGGCGACCCTGCACCGTCCATCGCATCACCAGCATCTGCCATAGCCGGTCCTGAGCATGGGCATAGCCCAGCCCGTAGAGCACATCCTCGTCGCTGGCGCCGAAGATATGCGGCACGTCGGCATTGTCGCGCACGATCTCGACGGGGGCGGAGATCCCGGCGACCCGAAGCGTCTTGTCATAGTCGGGAAGAGAGCGCGAGGCGAACCAGTAGACCAGCGCGACCGCGATCACCGCCAGCACCACCAGCCCCGTGGCGATCCGGAACAGCCACAGAAACACCTTGCCCAACATCGCCTGTCCTTCTTGCCGTCGGCCTATCGCCTTCGGGCCCCCTTGCCTTTGAGGTCCCGCCCCGGCACTAGCTATAGGCGAAGCCGCAAGAGGGGAAAAGACCATGGCAAAAGTCGCGTTTCTGGGTCTCGGGGTGATGGGCTATCCGATGGCCGGACATCTGGTTGCCGCGGGTCACGAGGTGACCGTCTACAACCGCACCGCCGCCAAGGCGGAGGCCTGGGTGAAGCAGCACGGCGGATCCATGGAAACAACGCCGCGGGAGGCCGCGGCGGGGGCGGAGTTCGTCATGACCTGCGTCGGCAATGACGACGACCTGCGCATGGTCTGCACCGGCAAGGACGGCGCCTTCGCCGGCATGGAGGAAGGAACGATCCTGGTCGACCACACCACGGTGTCGGCAAAGGTGACGCGCGACCTGGCCGCCATCGCCTCGGGCGGCGGCATCGGCTATGTCGATGCGCCGATCTCGGGCGGGCAGGCGGGGGCGGAGAACGGTCAGCTTTCCGTCATGTGCGGCGGTGAGCAGGCGGTTTTTGACAGGGCCGCCCCGGTGATCGACGCCTACGCCAAGATCTGCCGCCGCCTCGGCGACACCGGCGCGGGCCAGATTACCAAGATGTGCAACCAGATCGCCATCGCCGGGCTGGTGCAGGGCCTGTCGGAGGCGCTGCACTTCGCCCAGAAGGCTGAAATGGACGGCGCGAAGGTGGTGGAGGTGATCTCTCAGGGCGCCGCCGGATCCTGGCAGATGCAGAACCGCTACCAGACCATGCTGGACGATCATTTCGAACACGGGTTTGCGGTGGACTGGATGCGGAAGGACCTTGGTATCTGTCTCGACACGGCGGACGAGATCGGCGCGTCGCTGCCGGTCACGGCGCTGGTCGATCAGTTCTACAAGGACGTGCAGAAGATGGGCGGGGGAAGGTGGGATACCTCGTCGCTGCTGAAGCGGCTGACGCGGGAGTAGGACGCGAGCGGCGGGCTTCAGCCCGCCATCCCTCCGCCCAAAAATTCAGCAACCGGCTTTCCGGCCACCCCGGCAATCACGTTTTCCCATGACTCCCGCCCCCCGACTCGCCCATCAAGGAGCCGAGTAGAAGCGGTAGGGCCCGGCCCTGACATTGCTCATCAGATCGACACCTGCGGCCCCGGCCGCGCGACTTGATGAGACGGCCATGCTTCGTTGCACCCCATTCCGCCCGCACCATCGCGCCGCAATTGCGGAGGTCCGCCCGTGACCTCTTTCCTGATCGCCAATATCGCCCATGGCCTGACCGGGGACGCCGCCGGCACACGGTTTTCCGGTACCCTGCGGGTCCGCGGGGGCCTGATCGCGGCCATGGGGGACCTGACGCCCGAACCGGGCGAACGGGTCATCGACGCGACAGGCTGCGTGGTGACGCCCGGTCTGGTGAACACGCACCATCACCTGTTCCAGTCGGTGCTGAAGGCCGTGCCGGCGGGCATGAACGCCGCGCTCGACGACTGGCTGCGGCTCGTGCCCTACAGCTTCTGGCCGCTGATCGACGAAGAGGCGCTGCGTGTTTCCGCCACCATCGGCCTTGCCGAACTGGCGCTGAGCGGGGCGACGACCGTGGCCGATCACCACTATGTCTACTCCGACCGCTACGCCTATGACCCGTCCGAAGTCCTGACCGCCACCGCCGCCCGCTTTGGTCTGCGTTTCGTTCTGGGCCGCGGCGGTATGACGAAGGGTCGGGTTTTCGATGACCCTGACATGCCCCCGCCGCCGGTCGAGACATTGGACCAGTACCTCTCCGGCGTCGAAGCCGCCGCAACCCGCTGGCACGATCCGTCGGATCTGGCGATGACCCGCGTGGCATCCGCCCCGACGACGCCCTGCTTCAACCTCGACCCCGGAATGCTGCGCGAGGTGGCCCAGACCGCCCGAAACAGGGGCCTGCGGATCCACGCGCATCTATCGGAGAACGAAGCCTACGCCGCCCTCACCCTCGCGAAGTTCGGACAGCGCCCGGTCGACTGGCTTGCCGGTCACGACTGGCTTGGCCCCGACGTCTGGTTCGCGCATCTGGTGGATTGCACGGCGGAGGAGATCGCGCAATTGGCCGCCACGGGCACCGGAATGGCGCACTGTCCGCAGGCCAATGCGCGGCTCGGCTCCGGCATCGCCAGCGCGGACGCCCTTCATGCCGCCGGGGGGCAGGTTTCGCTCGCCGTGGACGGGGCGGGGGCGAACGAGGCGGCGGACATGGGCGGGGCGATGTATGCCGCCTTTGCGTTGCACCGCGCGACCAAGGGGGTCACCGCGATCCGCCCCGAAACGGTGCTGCACTGGGCGGCCGAGGGCGGGGCGAGGATGCTCGGCTACAAAAAGACCGGCCGGCTTGCCCCCGGCATGGCGGCCGACATCGCGCTCTTCGATCTGGACCACCCGCGCAACTTCGGCCTTCACGACCCCGCGCTGGCGCCGGTCATCACCGGAGCCGCCACGGTCCGCCACAGCTTTGTCGGCGGAAATCCCGTGGTGACGGACGGCAGGCTCCCGTGGCTCGACCTGGCGGAGCTGCGCGACGACGCCGCCCGCATCACGGCCCGGATCGCGCAAGCCGTCCGCCAGAACGACCGGAGGCCGGCCCATGCCTGACTTCCGCCCGCCATCCGGGGGCATCCCCCGGCCAATCCGGAGTAGAAGCAGTCAGCGCCCGCACGGCGCCGGTCATTGCTCCCCGACCCTGAAAGGACCGGACGAATGAGCACTGAAAACACCATGGCCGAACTCGCCAAGGAATCCCGCATGGGCGCCTACGGTGAAGAGGTCCACCGCGACATCCCACGCATCGACATGAGCGATTTCCGCGCCAGGAAGGCCGAGATCACGGAACAGCTCTGGTCCGCCGCCACCGACATCGGCTTTTTCCAGCTGACCAACCACGGCATCCCGCAGCCGCTGGTGGACGAGGCCTTCGCGATCTCCGCCGCCTTCTTCGACCTGCCAACCGCGACGAAAGAGGCCATGCCCCTGAAGCCCGGCACCAATGCGGGCTGGGAATACATGGCGCAGGTCCGGCCCTCGACCGGAACGGCAGACCGGAAGGAGAGCTTCCAGATCACCCTGCCGCGGATGGACGGCCTCTGGCCCTCCGAATCCGACCTTGCCGGGTTCCGTGCCACCATGCTGGCCTTTGAACGCCACAACTGGTCGCTGGCGATGAAGGTCCTGTCCTGCTTCGCCGACAAGCTGGCCTTCGATCCGAACCTCTTTGTCGACGGTCACGATCCGCTCAGGCCCGAATACCAGTCGACGCTGCGCCTGATCCACTACCTCGGGATGGAGGATGCCAAGCCCGAGGATTTCAAGTTCTGGCGTGCCGGGGCGCATACGGATTTCGACTGCCTGACGCTGCTGCATCAGAAGACAGGGCAGGGTGGCCTGCAATTGTGCCCCTTCAAGGACAGTGAGGGGCGGGCAATTGCCTGGACCGATGTGCCGCCGCTGGACGGGGTCATCACCTGCAACATCGGCGACATGCTGATGCGCTGGTCGGATGACAAGCTGCAGTCCACCCTGCACCGTGTCCGGATGCCGAAACCCGAGGAATACCTCGGCCCCCGCTACTCCATGGTCTACTTCGCCCAGGCGAACACCGACACGATGCTGACCGGGCCCGAAGGCAAGTACGAGCCGATGACCGGCGGTGATTACATCAGGATGCGTCTCGGCGCGAACTACAGGAAATGACGGGCCCGTGCTCAGTGCGAGTCGTCGGGCGGGATCGTTGCCATGGCCTCGATCTCCACGACGAATTCGGGGCGGGTGAACCCGCACACGATCATCAGGGTGGAGGCGGGCAGGTGGCTGACCCCCGCCAGCCAAGCATCCCGCGCGGCCATGTAGCCCGGCATATGCGCGCGGTCGGTGACATAGGCGTTGATGCGCAGCAGATGCGCTTTGCTCGTCCCGCCATCGCGCAGGATCGCGTCGAGGCTGGCAAAGATCAGCCGCGCCTGCGCCTCCGCCCCCGAAGGTACCGTTCCGTCGGGGGCAAGTGCCAGCTGGCCGGAGGTCACGACGATGCCATTCACCCCGATCGCCGCCACGCCGTGGGCATATCGCGCGAAAGGCGGGGACATATCGGCGGGGATCAGGCTGCGGAGCATGGCGGAGTCCTTTCTGCGGCTTCCCGATCTGTTGCAGCCGCCACCCTCCGCGCCAAGACCGAGCGACGACCGGGGCCGCAGGCGCGAAGGCGAAACGATTGGTCTGCACAAATTTCGGGCAAGACCGCAATCGGCCCGCACGCCCCGGCGGGTTACCTCTGTATCCCCATCAAACCAATTGAGAAAATTACAAAAAATTCAACCGGGAGAATCAAATGACCAGAACGAAACTGACGCTCACTGTGGCCCTTACGGCGCTAGCCGGTACCGCGACCGCCCAGGACCTGCCCAAGGTTGCCTTCGGCACCAACTGGCTGGCGCAGGCGGAACACGGCGGTTTTTACCAGTCCGTCGCGGACGGCACCTACAAGGAATGCGGGCTCGACGTCTCCATCGTGCAGGGCGGACCGCAGGTGAACAACCGCGCCCTGCTGCTGGCCGGCAAGATCGACTACCACATGGGCGGCGATCTCCTGCAGGCCTTCAACGCGGTGAAGGAAGGGGTGCCGGTCGTCTCCGTCGCGGCCGTCATGCAGAAACACCCGCAGGTGATCGTGACGCACCCGGGCAAGGCCAAGACCTTCGAGGACCTCAAGAACCTCACCCTGCTGATCGGCGACAACGGCTACCAGTCCTACTACCAGTGGATGATCAAGGCCTACGGCTTTACCGAGCAGCAGCGCGAACCCTACACCTTCAACCCCGGCCCCTTCCTCGCGGACGAGAACAAGGGGATGCAGGGTTATCTTTCCTCCGAACCCTACCTGGTCGAAAAGGAGGGCGGGTTCGTGCCGGATGTCTTCCTGATCGCCGACGCGGGCTATTCCACCTACGCCACCACGATCGAGACGATGGCCGACACCATCTCCTCCAAGCCGGAAGAGGTGAAATGCTTCGTCGATGCCTCCATCAAGGGCTGGTACACCTATCTCTACGGCGATCACTCGGCCGCTGACGCGATGATCATGGCCGACAACCCCGAAATGACGCAGGACAAGATCGACTTCGCGATCGAGAAGATGCTGTCCGAGGGGATCGTCGACTCCGGCGATACGGAAACCATGGGCATCGGCGCCATGACCGACGAGAAGGTCGAGGATTTCTACGCCAAGATGGTCGAGGCCGGTGTCATCGACGCGGGCATCGACTGGAAATCCGCCTTCACGACCGAATACGTGAACCAGAAGGTCGGGATGGACCTGAAGAAATAACGGCTTGATCCAAGCCAAAGACCGGGCGGTGCGCTCCGTACGCAAGACCCGCCCGGCGTTTGCGCCGGGCAGCGGCCGACCCGCCCCCCTGGGGCGGCCGCTGCCCTGTCCAAAGACCGTTGACGCAAGAAGACCGACCGGGAGCAACCCCGCATGAACCAGACCCGCCCGCCCATAGACCAGCGCGCCCCGCTGCTGCGCATGTCGCATGTCGAAAAGACCTTCCGCGGCAACGTCGTCGCCCTGCGCGACATGAACCTTGCGGTGAACCAGGGCGACTTCGTCTCTCTCCTCGGCCCCTCGGGCTGCGGCAAGTCCACCGCGCTGCGCCTGATCTCGGGCCTGATGTCCCCGACGTCGGGCCGGATCGAATGGACCGGCGGGCAATCGAAGGACGACCTCGGCGTGGTCTTCCAGGAGCCGACGTTGATGCCATGGGCGCGGGTGGTGGACAACGTCTGGCTGCCGTTCCGCCTGCGCGGGGTGCCCTATACCGATGTCAAGGATGACGTGCTCGAGGCGCTTCGGCTGGTCGGGCTTGAAAAGTTCCAGCGCGCCTTTCCGCGCGAACTGTCGGGCGGCATGAAGATGCGCGTTTCCATTGCCCGCGCACTTGTCACCAAGCCGCGCCTGATCCTGATGGACGAACCCTTCGCCGCGCTGGACGAGATCACGCGCCACAAGCTGAACAACGACCTCTTGGCCCTGCGGGAACAGATCGGCTGCACCATCATCTTCGTGACGCATTCGGTGTTCGAATCCGTGTTCCTGTCGGATCGCATCGTCGTCATGGCCGCCCGCCCGGGCCGCGTCATCCGGGAGGTGCAGGTGACCGCCCCCTATCCGCGCGACGAGGAATTCCGCACCTCCGCCGACTATGCCGCGCACTGCCGCGAGGCCTCCGAAGCGCTGCATGACGCCATGGGAGAGGCCGCATGACCATAGCCGACACCACCCCCGTGACCACCGAGGATCAGGAAGAACTCGCCCGGTTCCGCCGTGAACGTGTCATGAAGATCGCGAGATGGACGCTGCCCTCGCTTGTCATGATCCTGACGGTTCTGGCCTGGCATCTCTACGTAGCGATCAACGAAGTGCCGCATTATGTGCTGCCGGGGCCGGGTCTGGTCGCGCAGAAGATGGTGGAGGATTGGGGAATTCTGTGGCCTGCCATGATCTTGACGGGCAGACTTACCATTCTGGCATTGCTGTTCGCGGTTATTGGCGGGGTCGGGCTTGCCGTCGCCTTCACTCAGTCAAAGTGGGCAGAACTTTCGTTCTTCCCATACGCGGTGATCCTTCAGGTCACGCCGGTTGTCGCCATCGCGCCTCTCATCCAGATCTACGTCGACAATGCTTTCGTCGCCGCGCTGCTCTGCGCCTGGATCGTCGCTTTCTTCCCGATCCTCTCGAACACGACGATCGGCCTGAAGTCCGCCGACCACAATCTTTCCGACCTCTTCACCATCTACGGCGCGACCCGGTGGCAAAGGCTCCGCTATCTCGCCGCGCCTTCCGCGTTGCCCTTCTTCCTCGGCGGGCTCAAGATCGCAGGAGGTCTGGCGCTGATCGGTGCCGTGGTGGCGGAGTTCGTGATCGGACGCGCGGGGACCGGGCTGGGTCTTGCCTCGACACTGCTTGAGGCCTCCTACCGGTTCAACTTCGGGCGGCTCTATGCGGCACTGATCCTGATTTCGGTCATGGGCGTCGTTATCTTCGCGCTGATGAGCCTGATCAGCCACCTCGCCCTGTTCCGCTGGCACGAAAGCGCGCTGAAGAGAGAAAGCTGATGGACTTCAAGACCCTGCCAACCGGACGTTTCACCCTGAGGGACGTCACCGTTCCCGCCTGCCTGCTCGGGCGGGACGGCGGACTGATCCGCACCGACATCGGCGTGGACGGCGGAAAGCTGGCCGGCCCCGGCGGTGAGGACGTTCCGATGCACGGCGCGATGGTGCTGCCCTGCTTCACCGACATGCACACGCATCTGGACAAGGGCCACATCTGGCCGCGCGCCTCCAACCCCGACGGCACCTTCGACGGAGCCCTGTCCACCGTCCGCGCCGATCACGCCAACTGGTCACCGGAGGATGTGGCTGCCCGCATGGAATTCTCGCTCAAGTCGGCCTATGCCCACGGAACCGCCCGCATCCGCACACATCTGGACAGCGTGAACGGCCAGTACAAACGCAGTTGGCCCGTCTTTGCCGAAAAGCGCGACCAGTGGGCCGGGAAGATCGACCTGCAGGCCTGTTCCCTGATGAGCTGCGACCGCTTTTCCGATGCCGGTGAGTTTCTCGACATCGCGACCACGGTGAAGGAGATCGGCGGCGTGCTTGGCCTCGTCACCTATCCGGTAGAGGGACTGAAGGACATCCTGCTGCGGTTCTTCGACATGGCCGCGCGCATGGACCTGTCGGTCGATTTCCACACGGACGAGACGATGGACCCGACCTCAGAAACCCTGCGGGTGATCGCGGAAGTGGTGCTTGAGACGGGGTTTGCCGCGCCGGTCGTGGTCGGCCACTGCTGCTCTGTCTCGACACAGGAGGAGGCGCGGGCGATGGACACGCTCGACCTTGTCGCGAAGGCCGGGCTTCACGTTGTCTCTCTGCCGATGTGCAACCTCTACCTTCAGGACCGGGTGCCGGGCCGTACCCCGCGCAACCGGGGCGTGACACTGGTGCACGAGATGAAGGACAGGGGCACGCGCGTCAGTTTCGCCTCCGACAACACGCGCGATCCGTTCTACGCCTACGGCGACCTCGACATGCTCGAGGTGCTGCGCCAGGCCACCCGCATCGCCCATCTCGACCATACCGGAGAGGACTGGGTGAACTCCGTCACCGCGACGCCCGTCGCGACCTGTGAGTGGCACGCTCCGGGGCTGAGCGAAGGTGCTCCGGCCGATCTGGTGATCTTCCGCGCCCGCGAATGGACGGAGCTTTTCGCGCGGCCGCAATCCGACCGCATCGTGCTGCGCAATGGCGCCGCCATCGACCGTACGCTGCCCGACTACGCCGAACTCGACGACCTCATGAGGACCGCATGACCGCCAATATCGCCGCCGCCAAGGCCGCTCTTGCCCATCTTGACCTTGAGGAGAGGGAAGCCGCGATCAAGTCCGCCAGCCGCGATTTCTTCTGGTATTCACCCGTGCTGAAAGACCGGCTCGACCACGTCCTCGCGGATTTCGTCGTCCGTCCGAAGACGGAGGCCGAGGTAATCGAGGTGCTGAAGGTCTGCTACCAGCACGACGTCCCCGTGACCACGCGGGGTGCCGGGACAGGCAACTACGGTCAGGCGATGCCGCTCGCCGGCGGTTGCGTCATGCACCTGAGGAACATGAACAAGGTCAAGGAGATACATCCCGGACGTGTGGTGACGGAACCGGGCGTTCTGCTACGTGAGCTCGACGAGGCCTGCAACGAACAGGGGCAGGAGATCCGAATGTTCTCCTCAACCTGGGACACCGCGACTGTCGGCGGTTTCATCGCCGGGGGATCCGGCGGCATCGGATCCGTCCACTGGGGCTCCCTCCGCGATCTCGGCAACATCATCCGCCTGCGCGTCGTGACGATGGAGGCCGAACCGCGCATTCTCGAATTCCGGGGTGAGGAGCTTGCCCGCGTCTCCCACGCCTACGGCACCAACGGGATCATCACCGAACTCGAACTTCCTCTCGCGCCCGCCTACGACTGGACGGAGGTCTTCGTCGCCACCGACACCTTCTCCGAAGCCGTCGCCTTTGCCGATGACCTCGCCAACAACGACGGCATCCTGCTGAAACTCGCCTCCGTTTACGAAAACCCCATTGCCCACGCCTATTTCCAGCGCGTGAAGCCGCATGTGGAGGAGGGCACCAACCTGATCGGCCTGATGGTCGCACCGCATTCCATGGATGGTTTCCTGACTTTCCTCGCGCGGCGGCCCGAGGCGCGGATGATCTATCGCTCAGACGATCACGACTGGCCGCGCGCGCCTGGGCGCGTCTTTGAATACGGCTGGAACCACACGACGCTCAGGGCGCTCAAGGTCGACCCGTCCATCACCTATCTTCAGGTGCGCTACGCCTTCCCGGACCACCGCGCGCTGATCGAGAGGATCCGCGCCATGTTCCCGGGAGGTGAGGTCATGCAGCATCTCGAAGCGCTCCGCATGGGCGGCAAGGTCGCCTTCGCGGGCCTGTCGCTCGTCAAGTTCACCACCGAAGAACGCCTGAACGAGATCATCCACCTGCATGAAGAGGCCGGCGCGATGATCTTCAACCCGCACCGCTACACGCTCGAGGAAGGCGGGCGGCAGACCGTCGACGCCACGCAGCTGAACTTCAAGAAAGAGGCCGATCCCAAGGGCCTGCTCAACCCCGGCAAGATGATCGCCTGGGACGACCCGGATTTCGGCTACAGGGAGATGTATGCCTATCCGGGTATGAGGGCGGCGGAATGACAATCCTACGCAGGATCGCCCCATGACCCGCGCCCTCGTCCTATATGCCCATCCCGTTCCGGACAGCTTCAACGCGGCCGTGCATCGCACCGTGGTCGACACCCTCACCGCGCGGGGGTGGGAGGTCGACGACTGCGACCTGAACGCGGAGGGGTTCAGTCCGGTCCTGACCGAACACGAACGCCGCACCTACCACGACCAGCCGGGCAATATCGAACCGGTTGCGGGCTATGTCGACCGGCTCCGCAGGGCCGAGGCGCTGATCATGGTCTTCCCGGTCTGGAATTTCGGCTATCCCGCCATCCTGAAAGGCTTCCTCGACCGTGTCTTCCTGCCCGGCGTCTCCTTCGCCATGGACGATGCGGGGCATGTGGTCCCCAACCTGAAGAACATCCGCAAACTGGCGGCCTGCACCACCTACGGCGGACGGTGGTCCCGCGCGTTCCTTGTCGGCGATCCGCCCCGGAAATGCGTCACCCGGGCGGTCTGGCACGTCTGCCGCCCCGACAAGACCCGTTACATCGCGCTCTACGACATGAACAACAACAAGGAACCGCAGCTGACCGCGCATCTCGCCCGCGTCAAGCGCGAGATGGAGACGCTGTGAAGGCGCTCGTTGTATATGCCCATCCCCGGGAAGGCAGCTTTACCGCCGCCGTGCGCGACGGCGTGCTGGCCAAGCTGGACGCGGCGGGGGCGGAGGTCCGCCTCTTCGACCTCTACGCAGAGGGTTTCGATCCGGTGCTGTCCGCGCAGGA
Organism: Primorskyibacter flagellatus; assembly: GCF_014638275.1. GTDB lineage: Bacteria > Pseudomonadota > Alphaproteobacteria > Rhodobacterales > Rhodobacteraceae > Pseudooceanicola > Pseudooceanicola flagellatus_A. The sequence goes on along the minus strand of NZ_BMFJ01000001.1, from coordinate 1,163,929 downwards.
ACATACCGACTATCTGGAGCCGGACATCAACCGGAAGGCCCTGGTCCCGCATGTGGACGCGCTGGAATGGTGCGACACGTTGATCTTCATCTATCCGACCTGGTGGTATGGACTGCCCGCGATGCTCAAGGGCTGGCTCGACCGGGTGCTTCTGCCCGGCGTCGCCTTCCACATGCCGCAGGCGGAGGGAGAGACCATCGGGCGCGGACTGACCCACATCAACCGGCTCGGCGTCTTCACCACCTGCGGCGCGTCGTGGTGGCTGACCCGCGTGATCGGTGCGCCGGGACGCCGGACGCTGATGCGCGGGGTGCGGCTGCTGTGCGCGCGACGCTGCCGGACGGCCTTCGCGGCGCACTACCTGATGGACAGTTCATCGGACGCCAGCCGTGAGAAGCACCTGCGCCGGGTGGCCAAGGAAATGGACCGCTTCCTCGCTGGCCAGACCGTACGAGAGGAGGTCACCGCATGATCCCCGTTCTGAGCTATGCGCAGCTGACCTCGGACCCGAAAGCCTTTTCCGAGGCGCTTGGCACCGCCTGCCGGGAAACCGGCTTCTTCCTGCTGGCCGACCACCCGGTGCCGGAAGACCTGGTCGCCGGTGTCTTTGCCCACGCCGACACGTTCTTTTCGCTACCGTCCGACCTCAAGCAACCGCTCTCCATCTCGAACAACCCGCACAATCGGGGCTGGGCGCAGATGGGAACCGAGAGCCTTGACGACACTTCCGTCCAGACCGACCGGAAAGAGGCGTTCAACGTGGGCTACGACCTTTCCCCCGAAGACCCCCGCGTATTGGCCGGAGAGCCGTTCCGGGGTGTGAACGTCTGGCCCGACCTGCCGGGGTTCCGCGATACGCTGCTGGCCTATTATCGCTCCGTTCACGGGCTTGGCGTCCGGCTGCACGATGCCATCGCGATGGATCTGCGCCTGCCTGCGGACTACTTCGTCCAGCACTTCACCGAACCCATGGCGACGCTGCGCATCCTCTCCTATCCCGAAGCCACCGGCGCGGACGGAGAGATCGGGGCGGGTGCTCATACCGATTACGGATCGCTCACTCTGCTGATGACGGACGGGGAGCCGGGGCTGCAGGTGCGCCCGCGCGGCGGCGACTGGACCGATGTGCCCCATGTCCCCGGGGCCTTCGTGGTGAACATCGGCGACTGCTTGATGCGGTGGAGCAACGACACCTACGTCTCCACCCCTCACCGCGTCCTGCCGCCGAGGCGCAAGCGGCGCAGTATCGCCTTTTTCCTCGACCCCAACCCGGAGTCGGTGATCGCCGCGCTTCCCGGTACCGGAGAGCCGAAATACCCTGAGATCACCGGCGCAGACTACCTCCGCTCGCGCCTTGACGCGACCTACAAACCGGATCCGCTATGACCCGACACGACTGGACCAGCTATCGCGCACCGGAGTTCGACGCGATCGACCCTATGACCACCATCGCCATCCTGCCGACGGCGGCGGTTGAACAGCACGGGCCGCACCTGCCGGTCGGGACCGACACGCTGATCGCCGAAGGCATGCTGGCCAAGCTGAGGGAGATGTGCCCCGACGACCTCGACATCCGCATCCTGCCGGTCATGGCGGTCGGCAAGTCGAACGAACATCTCTGGGCGAAGGGTACTCTGACCCTGTCCGCCGCCACCGCGCTCGCCGCCTGGACGGAAATCGGACTGTCCGTCGCCCGCGCCGGCATCCGCAAGATCGTCATCGCCAACAGCCATGGCGGCAACCTCGACCTGATCTCGATCCTCTCGCGCGAACTGCGGGTGGAGGCGGGGATGCTCGCCGTCAAATGCCAGTGGGGCAATTTCGGCCAACCGGAGGGGATGTATACGGAGCATGAGCGTAAGTACGGCATCCATGGCGGGGACGTCGAAACCTCCCTCATGCTCGCCTTCAACCCCGAGACGGTCGACATGAGCAAGGCGAAGAACTTCCGATCCGCAGCCGAGACCTCGCCGATCCCGCCGACCGGACCGGTCAGCCGGGGATGGATCGCCTCGGATCTGAACGCCGATGGCACGGTTGGCGATGCCTCTCTCGGCACCGCCGAGAAGGGCCGCGCGACGGCGGCACATCAGGTGGCGGGGTTTATCGGGATGCTGCGGGACGTTGAGGGGATGCCGCTGCCGACCGCGCCCTCAAAGATCTAGCGAAGCCAGTCCGCGCTGCACGTTGGCCACCACGGCCGAATGCATCGGCGTACTGGCGACGTGCGGGGTGACGAACACCTGCGGATGCGACCAGAGCGGGCTGTCCTTGGGAAGCGGCTCCGTTTCGAACACGTCGAGGGACGCGCCGGACAGCTGTCCTGAGTCCAGCGCCGCCATCAAGTCGCCCTCGACCAGATGCCCGCCGCGCCCGATCTGGATCAGCGCCGCGCCCTTCGGGAGCCGCGCGAAGGTATCGGCATTCAGAATGCCTGTCGTCTCGGGCGTCAGGGGAAGCACGTTGATCAGGATGTCGGTCCCGGCGAGGAAATCGCCAATCGCCGCGGTCGTCATGTGCATCACGCCGGGCAGCGGATCGGCGGGGAGGGAGCGGGACAGCACCGTCACCGGATAGCCAAGCGCAACAAGCGCCTGCGCGATGGCCTGCCCCATCATCCCGAAGCCCATGACCCCGATCCGCCGCAGCGTCGGGCTCTGATCCCCGACCCGCCGCGCCCATTCACCCTTTGACTGGGCGTTCAGGAAATCGCCCATCCTGCGGTGATGCCAGAGCACGTGGAAGGCCGCGAAACCGGCCATCTGAAGCGCCTGATCAGGATCCTCGACCCGAAACACCGGCACATCGGGGAGGGAAGGGCAGTCGAGGATCGCGTCGACCCCCGCGCCGACCGAAAACACCGCGTGAAGGTTGGGGTAGGGCGCAAACGCGTCATCCGCCGGCTTGAATGTCAGCACGAAAGCCACCGCCTCCGGGTCCGTCACCTGATCGGGCGTCAGCAACTCGATCTCCGGCGCAAGCTCCGCGAAGGGCCGCGCGAAAAAGTGCATCATGTCCAGTACGGTGCAGGTGGCGACGCCGGTCACGCGTCTCATTCCGCCGCCTGTCCCCAGCCCCCGCCGGGCACCGCCGCGAGAAGCGTGCGCGTGTAGTCGTGCTGCGGGTTCAGGAAGACCTCCGAAACCGGCCCGATCTCCACCAGCTTGCCCTTCTGCATCACCGCGATCCGGTCACAAAGCTGCGCGGCGACCCTCAGGTCATGGGTGATGAACAGGATCGACAGGTCGAACCGCGTGCGCAGGTCACGCAGCAGGTCCAGCACCTGCGCCTGAATGGACACGTCAAGCGCCGAGACCGCCTCGTCCGCGATGATAAGCTCCGGGTCCATGGCCAGCGCACGGGCGATCCCGATGCGCTGCCGCTGCCCGCCGGAAAACTCGTGCGGATAGCGGTCCACGGCATCCGCGCCAAGGCCAACGGTCTCCATCAGTTCCTTCGCCCGCGCCCGTGCCTGTGTCTTCGCGACACCCTTGGCAATCGGCCCGTCCGTCAGGGCCCGCATGATCCGGTGCCGCGGGTTGAGCGAGGCGTAGGGGTCCTGAAACACCATCTGCACCTTGTGACGGGCCTTGCGCAATTCGGCATCGGTCAAGGCGGCCATGTCGGTGCCGCCGACCACCACCTCACCGGAATCCGGCGTCACCAGCCGAACCACCGCGCGGCCAAGCGTCGACTTGCCCGACCCGGATTCCCCGACCAGCCCCAGCACCTCGCCCCGCGCGATGGTGAGAGAGACGTTGTCGATGGCCCGCACCTCCCGCTTTTCGCGGAACAGGCCGCCGCCGGTCTTGTAGGTCTTGGCAAGGTTCCGGATCTCCAGCGCCGGGGCCTTCGCGACCTCAACCGACTGCGCGACCAGTCCCGAGGGGATCGCCTCCAGCAGCCGTTTGGTGTAGTCGTGCTGCGGGGTCTCCAGCACCTCCTTCGCCGTGCCGCGTTCGACGATCTCGCCATAGCGCATGACGATGACCCGGTCCGCGATCTCGGCCACAACGCCGAAATCATGGGTGATGAACATGACCGCCATGCCCCGCCGCTCGCGCAGATCAAGGATCAGTCTGAGGATCTGTGCCTGCGTCGTCACGTCGAGCGCGGTTGTCGGTTCGTCGGCGATCAGCAGTTCCGGCTCCAAGGCCAGAGCCATGGCGATCATCGCCCGCTGCCGCTGCCCGCCGGACAGCTGGAACGGATAGGCGCGGATGATCTTTTCCGGATCGGGAAGCTGGACCTCCCGGATCAGTGCCAACGCTTTCTCGCGTCGCTCGGCGGGGCGGTGACGGTTGTGCGCCTCGAACACCTCGGCGATCTGATCGCCGATCCGCATCAGGGGGTTGAGTGCGGTCATTGGTTCCTGAAAGATCATCGCGATCTTCTCGCCGCGCAGGGCCCGCTGCTGGGTCTCGCTGATGCGCAGGATGTCTTGTCCACCGAATTGCGCAGTGCCCTTCGCGACGGTCACGCCCTCGGGCAGCAGGCCCATGATCGCGTTCGCCGTCATCGACTTGCCCGACCCGGATTCACCGACGACGCAGAGGATTTCTCCGGACCCGATCTCGTAGGTGCAGTCCTTGACGGCAAAGTCCCGGTCCGCGCCACGGGGCAGGGCGATGTTCAGTTCGTTGATCGCAAGAACGCTCATCACCGCCCCTTTCGCGCCAGATGGGGGTTCAGCGCATCGTTCAGCCCCTCTCCGATCAGGTTCAGCGCCAGCACCGTCAGCACGATCGCCACGCCCGGAAAGAACGACAGCCACCAGGCCGACCGGATCACCGTCCGCGCCGCGCCGATCTGGAAGCCCCAGGACATGATGTTCGGATCGCCGAGGCCGAGGAACGACAGGGAACTTTCCAACAGGATCGCCGTCGCCACCATGAGCGAGGCCATGACGATTATGGGCGAGACGGTGTTCGGCAGCACCTGCCGCACCAGAATATGCATGTTCGACAGCCCCGCCAGCCGGGCCGCGTCGACATATTCGCGCTTGGTGACCGACATCACCTCGGCTCGGACCAGACGCGCGACCGGGGGCCACGACACGATGGCGATGGCGATGGTGATCGAGGTCAGCGTCGGTTCGAGGATCGCCACCAGCACGATGGCGAGCGCGAAGTTGGGAATGGTCTGGAAGAACTCGGTGAACCGCATCGCGCCCTCGTCCACCCATTTGCCGTAGAACCCGGCGAGGGCACCCAGAGGCACGCCGATCAGCAGCGCCATAACGGTCGACACGAGCCCGACCAGCAGCGACACCCGCGCGCCATAGACAAGCCCGGCGAGCACGTCACGGCCAAGCGTGTCGGTGCCGAGCGGAAGGTCCTCGTTCGTGAACGGGACAAGGAAGGGCCGCTGCACCATTGCCCAGGGCCCGCGCGGGAACATTACCGGAGCCAGCAGCGCGACGGCGATCACCGCGATCAGGATGGCCAGCCCGAGAAGGGAGCCGCGGTTGGAGAGGAAGCGTTTCCAGAGTGTCATGAGTCAGGCCTTGTGTCCGATACGCGGGTCGATCAGCCGGTAGACGATGTCGGTCAGGATGTTGAACACGATCACCATGGCGGCGGAGACGAGGAAGACCCCGAGGATTGTGTTGTAGTCCCGCGCGGCGAGGCTCTCGAACATCAGCCGCCCGATGCCGGGCCAGGCGAAGACGGTTTCCGTCAGCACCGCGCCGCCGACCAGTTGTCCCGCCTGCAGACCCGCCAGCGTGACGACGGGCAGCAGCGCGTTCCGCAGGATATGCCGTCTCCGGATCGTGGCCGGGGCCAGCCCCTTGGCCCGCGCGGTCTTCACGAAGTCCTGCTGAGCCACCTCCAGCATGGAGGCCCGCGTCATCCGCATGTAGACCGCCATGAAGAACAGCCCGAGCGTCAGCGCCGGCAGGATCAGGTGTTTCAGGATGTCCCAGGCCCGCGCCAGCCCGGAGAACCCGCTGCCCACGGTCTCATACCCGAAACCCGGCAGCCAGCCGAGCTGCACTGAGAACACGAGCACGGCCATCAGCGCCGCCCAGTAAAGCGGGGTGGCGTAAAACAGCAGCGCAACGGAGGTGATAAGCGTATCGGTGAACTTCCCGACCCGCGCCGATGCCGCGACGCCAAGCGCCACCCCGGCGAGCAGGGAGATCCAGAAGGCGGTCAGCGTCAGGATCAGTGTCGCGGGAAGCCGGTCGAGGATCAGGTCCAGCACCGGCTGCCCCTGCCGAAAGGAATAGCCGAGGTCCAGCGTCACGATATTCCCGACGTAACGGGCCAGCTGGATGTGAAAGGGCTGGTCCAGCCCGAAGCGTGCCTTGAGGTCGGCGATCATCTGCTCGTCCGCCGCCCCCGCTTCGCCCGCCAGCACCGTCGCCGGGTCACCCGGTGCGGCATGCACCAGGAAGAAGTTCAGGATCGCGATGGCGAGCAGTGTGATCGCCGCCTTGAAGAGGCGCGACAGGATCGTTCCGGCTATTTGCATGGGTGTGTCTTCAAGCCTGTTGAGGTGCGACGTCGATCAGATGACCCGCCCGGCGTTTAAGCCGGGCAGCGGCCGACCCGCCCCGTCGCACCAGTGGTGCGCCAGAACGGTCTGGCACGCCTTCGGCGCGACGGGCGGCCGCTTTGCAGCCACCCCGCGGGACGGCCGCTGCCCTGTTCCAAGACCGGTGACCCGGCCGGTGTGGTGGGGCAGCCAAAGGCCGCCCCCGAACCGATCACTCCTCGATCCACGCATCCCGCAGCCCGTCGTTCAGTCCGATCCCGGTCGTGATCAAGTTCTTGACGTTGCAGCGGTAGATGGTCGGGAACTCGATCTCCAGCAGCCATGCGACGGGAACGTCCTCCACGATCTGCTTCTGGATCGTGGTGTACATTTCCTGCCGCTTGGCATTGTCGGGCTCCAAGGCAGCGGCTTCCCACATCTTGTCCATCTCGGGGTTCACATACCCTTCGACGTTGTTCCAGGGGCTGCCCTTCTTGATCTGGCTTTCCACGTAGTTCCGCGCCACGCCAAGGGCCGGGTCGCCGTACTGGTAGAGATAGGTGAAGGCCATGTCATAGTCCCAGTTGGCCGTCTTCTCGTTCCACCCGGCCACGTCGGCAGAGTCGATGTCGACCTTGATCCCGACTTCTTCGAGGTTCTGCTTCACCGCCTCGGCCCATCTCTGCCAGGTCTCGCCATAGGGCAGGGGGAGGAGACGAACCGGGGTGCCGTCATAGCCCATCTCGGCCAGCAGTTCCTTGGCCTTCTCCGGGTCATGCGGGTACTGCGGCACGTCGTCGGAATAGAAGTTGGTCTTGGACGACACCGGGCCGGTCGGAACCGTGCCATAGCCGTTCCACACCACGTCTTTCACGAATTCGCGGTCCATCGCGTACATGACTGCCTGCCGGAACAGCTTGTTGGAGGTCGGCCCTTCGCGGTTGTTCAGCCACATCCACGCGTGGGGCGCGAAGAATTCCCAGCCATCGGAGGTAGAGCAGACACCCTCCATCTCCGTCAGCCGCTTGACGTCCCAGTTTTCCACCGCGCCACCGGGCAGGACCTGCACCTCACCGGTTTCGAAGGCTACGGCGCGGGAGGCCGCGTCCGGAACCACCCGGTAGTAAAGATCGTCGATATGCGGCAGGCCGTCGATGTAGTAGTCCTCGTTCTTCGTGAGGTGGATGAAGCTGCCCTTCTCCCATTCCACGAACTTGTAGGGGCCGGTGCCGATCGGCGTGTTGTTCATCTCGTTTGTGGCATAGTCCGTACCTTCATAGATGTGCTTGGGCACGATCGGCATGGAGCCCGCCTCGAAGGCGTTGATGAACGGACCATAGGGCTCTTTCATCTTGATGACGATGGTCAGGTCGTCGGGCGCCTCCACGCTTTCGACGTGAGAGAACGCGCCGCGGAAACGGGCGTGGTTGTCCTGCAGGAACACGGTAGAGAAGACCACGTCGGCCGAGGTGAAAGGTTCACCGTCATGCCAGGTGACGCCTTCCTGCAGCTTGAAGGTGTAGGTCATGCCATCCTCGGCGATTTCCCACTCCTTCGCGAGGGACGGCTGCGGCTCAAGGTCCTTGTTGTAGCGCAGCAGGCTTTCATAGATCTGGCCCGCGACCATCTGGGTCGGACCGTTCTGCACGAGGCCCAGCATCAGCCCCGGCGGTTCCGGCTGCACGATCAGGTCAAGCCGCCCGCCGTCCTGCTGCGCCATGGCCCCGGTTGTGGCTCCGGTGGCCATCGCCGCGGCGACGAGGAAAGTCGTGAGTCTGAGATGTTTCATCTTTGGTTCCCTGTTGGTTGTGCCAAATCTCTGGCGGTATGCCCGGTTCGCCGGGTCTGTTGATCGGATCTGTCGAAAGCTCAGGCGTCGTATCCCGGCGCCTCCCGCGAAAGCAGGCGCAGGAAGGCATCCCATTCCGGGTCGTGCCCCGTGGATTCGGTGCGGTCGTAGGCGCGGGCGTATTGCGCGGCGGTATGCGCCGCCACGTCGTCGGGCAGCGGGTCCGGCGTCAGCCCCATGGACAGCGCCGCCACCTGCGCCTTGCAGGAGCGTTCGAGGTTCAGTGCCAGCTTCACCGCCTCCGCCACCGACCGCCCGCAGACCAGCGTGCCATGGTTGCGCAGCAGCATGACGTTGCGCGTGCCGAGGTCGTCGACCAGCCGCACCCGTTCCTCGAGGTTCAGGGCGATGCCTTCGTAGTCGTGATAGGCCAGCGCCCCGTGAAACTGGGCCGACCATTGGTTAAGCGAGAGCAGACCTTCCTTAACCGAACTCACCGCGACCCCGGCGACGGTGTGGGTGTGCAGCACGCAGACAGCGTCATGGCGCGCCATGTGAACGGCCGAATGGATCGTGAAACCGGCGGCATTCACGCCCAGCCCCTCCGGATCGTCGAGAATTGCGCCATCCGCATCCACGGTGACGAGGTTTCCCGCCGTCACCTCGGAAAACATCAGGCCGTACGGGTTCAGCAGGAACCGCTTCTGGCCATCCGCACCATCGGGCAGACGGGCCGAGATATGGGTGTAAATCCCGTCGTCCATCCCCCTAAGCGCGATGATCCGGTAGGCGGCGGCAAGGTCGCGGCGGATCGCGCCTTCGCCGGTGTCACGGCGCGCGCCGGGCGTCTTTGTCCCGCCAAGGGACATTTCTTCATCCGGGACGGTCTGCGACTGGGAGGTCATGTTCGGGTCGGCCTTTCGGGTCTTCTCGGGGTCGGCTCTCGCCCTGAAACAGAAAACCTCAGGCCGCCCGAGTCAAGAAGATTGTCGACAACCGACAAAACTACAGATAATCAGAACCGGAGATGACCGAGATCTGCACACAGTCCGAACCCGGAGAATCCTGCCTTGTCTGAGGGGTATCCCTTCCTGCCTCTCAATCGCGACGGTCTGGTCGACCGGGTCGCCAATTCGCTGGTCGGCGCGATTCTTTCGGGCGCGATGCGGCCCGGCGACCGGCTGGCCGAATCTCACATCGCCCGCCAGATGGACCTGTCCCGCGCTCCGGTGCGCGAGGCGCTGCGCCTGCTCGAAAGCTCCGGTCTGGTCGAATACCGCACCAACCGGGGATTCTTTGTCCGGGCGATTTCCGCCACCTCCGTCTCGGACCTCTACGACCTGCGGATCCTGATCGAAACGGCGGCAATCCGGCGCCTGACCGACACCAACCCTGACGCGCTGCCCGTGCTGCGCGCGCAGGTGGCGGAACTCCACCGGCTTGCCGGGACAGGTGCGGACATGATGGCCCACGTGGACGCGGACATGGCCTTTCACCGGCTGATCTGCGAGGGGTCGGGCAACCAGCGTTTCCTGCAGGTCTTCGACCAGATCGCCAACGAAACCAAGCTCGGGCTGATGCTGATCGGCCGTCTTTACGACGACCCGCACAGGATGGCCGAGACCCATGAACCGATCGTGGAAGCGATTGCCGCGGGGGACGCAGATGCCGCCGCCGCCGCGATCGACTACCACATCCGGGTCGCCAAGGACATGGTGACCGACCACATCTTGAACCAGCAGGAGGCGGCGGAGTGATGAAATGCTTCTACGCAAAAGTGACCGAGGCGCATGATCCGCAGTTCCGGCTATACCTCGGCACCATGGCGCGCAACGCCGAACAGGCCGAACGCGCGCGCCTGCTACTGGCGGGCCTCGATCGGCTCGACCTGCCGGTGACGGAGCCGGGGCCGGTTCCGCGCGACATCCTCGAAAGGGTGCACACGAAAGAATTGCTGTCCTTCCTCGAAACCGGATGGTCCGAATGGAAGAAACTGGACAGGTCGGGGCCGGAGGTCGTGCCGAACGTGCACGCCCTGAACAAGGAACGGACCTACCCGAAGCACATCGTCGGCAAGGCGGGCTGGCACATGGGCGATACCTCGGCCCCGCTGGCCGAACACAGCTGGCAGGCCACGCTTGGCGCCGCCGCGGCCGCCCATGACGCCGCAAAGGCCGTGGCGGCGGGGGACAGCTCCGCCTATGCGCTGTGCCGTCCGCCGGGGCACCATTCCTCGGCCGACGTGGTGGCCGGGCACTGCATGATCAACTGCGCCGCCGTCGCGGTCGAAACGCTCAAGCCGACGCATCCCCGCATCGCCGTGCTCGACATCGACGTGCACCACGGCAACGGCACGCAGGACATCTTCTACGACCGCGAGGACGTGCTCTTCGTCTCCGTCCATGCCACGCCCGAGACCTACTACCCCTTCTTCGTCGGCTATGCCCATGAAACGGGCAGGGGCGCCGGAGAGGGCTACAACCTGAATATCCCGCTCGCCCAGAGCACCGGGGACGACGGCTGGTGCAATGCCATCGCTTCCGCCCTTGACCGCGTCGCCGAGTTCAAGCCTGATGCGCTTGTCGTCAGCCTCGGGCTCGACGCGCATGAAAACGACCCCCTCAAGGGGCTCAAGGTCACCTTCGACGGTTTCAGACAGGCAGGCGGCATGATCGCCGCCGCAGGTCTGCCGACCGTTCTGGTCCAGGAGGGCGGGTATCTCTCGCCCGACCTCACGACCTCTCTGGTGGCCTACCTTGCCGGACATACCGGACGGGACATCGACCTTTGACACCGGCGCGCCGCGCCGCCTGACCGTTTGGAGACAAAGATGAACACGCGTTCCAACTCGCTGCACGAGACCGACATCGCCTATCAGGTGCATCCCTACACGAATGCCCGCGTGCACGAACAGCAGGGTCCGATGATCATCACCAAGGGTGACGGCTGCTACGTCTACGACAGCGAGGGCAAGAAGTACCTCGAAGGTCTCGCCGGGCTCTGGTCCGTCGCCGTCGGTTTCTCCCAGCCCCGCCTGGTGGAGGCGGCGGCCAAGCAGATGGCCGAACTGCCCTACATCCAGAACTTCGCCCACAAGGCCCACGCCCCCGGCATCCTGCTGGCGGAAAAGCTGGTGGAGATGGCGCCGGATCACCTGACCAAGGTCTTCTACACCAACTCCGGCTCCGAGGCGAACGACACGGTCGTGAAATTCGTCTGGTTCATGAACAACATGCTCGGCCGCCCCGAGAAAAAGAAATTCCTCTCGCGCAACAAGGCCTACCACGGCATCACCGTCGCGTCCGGTTCGCTCACCGGTCTGCCGGGCAACCAGAAGGGCTTCGATCTGCCCGCGATCCCGGTCGTGCACCTGACCTGCCCGCACTTCTACCGTTGGTCCAACGAGGGCGAGACAGAGGCCGACTTCACCGCCCGCCTGCTGAAGGAGGCCGAGGACACGATCCTGAAGGAAGGCCCGGAGACCATCGCCGCCTTCATCGGCGAACCCGTCATGGGCGCCGGCGGCGTGATGACCCCGCCCGAAGGCTACTGGCCGGGGATGGAGGCGCTTTGCCGAAAGTATGACATCCTCATGGTCTCGGACGAGGTCATCAACGGCTTCGGCCGCACCGGCCAGCCCTTCGGCTGCCAGACCTACGGCTTCAAGCCCGACATCATGGTGACGTCCAAGCAACTGACGTCCTCCTACATGCCCCTCGCCGCCATCCTGATGAGCGACGCGGTCTATCAGGTCATCGCCGACTACACCGAACAGCTTGGCACGCTTGGCCACGGCTTCACCGCCGGCGGCCACCCCGTCGCCTGTGCCGTCGGTCTCGAAAACCTCGCGATCATCGAGGAAGAGGACCTCATGGGCAACGCCGCGCGCCTCGCGGACAAGTTCCAGAGCGGCCTGCGCAAGTTCTCCGACCACCCTCTGGTCGGCGAGGTCCGCGGTGTCGGCCTTCTCGCCGGAGTGGAACTGGTCGCGGACAAGGCCACCAAGAAGAGCTTTGAGCCCGGCGGCAAGATCACCGCCGTCGCCGCCAAAATGGCCGCCGAAGAGGGCCTTATCATCCGCAACATCTACGAAACCATCGGCATCTGCCCGCCCCTGATCATCACGGAGGCGCAGGTCGACGAACTGCTCGAAAAGCTCGGCCGCGCCCTGGACCGCACGCTGGACTGGGCGAAGGCCGAAGGGCTGAAGTAACCGGACAGGGGCCGCCCGCGAAGGCGCGGCCCCTCATGACGCCCGACCCTACGCACCGGAAAAGCGAAAAGGCACGCCACGGCGTGCCTTTTTCGTTTGCCCTTTCAGGGGATTTTGGCTCCGGCGGTAGGGATCGAACCTACGACCAATTGATTAACAGTCAACTGCTCTACCGCTGAGCTACGCCGGACCATGACGGCGCATATAACAACACCGATTCCGCGCGTCCAGAGGGTTTTCGGCAAAAATTCCCCGAAAACGGCAGGGTCTCCTCAGGTCAGGCGGAAAACCGAGTCCGCGGTCAGGCGGCCATCTTGCGTGACGCGGGTTTTCCCTGCGAGGTCAATCAGATGCGCCAGTACGTTCCGGGTCGCGGCGGGCAGGAGGTGCTGTGGCGTGTCGGTGTAGACGCGCCGGGCCAGCGTCGTAGCGTCAGCCGGGCCGGAGGAGAGTGCGGCGAGGATGGAGGCCTCGCGCGCGAGCCGGTGGTCCACCAGCCAGCGCAGGCGGTCGTGCGGGGCGGTCAGTTCGGGCCCGTGGCCGGGCAGGTAGAGCCGGGCGGGGCGGGAGAGCAGGCGGTCGCAGCTCTCCATGAATTGCGTGAGGTCTCCGTCCGGGGGGGAGACGATAGAGGTCGACCAGCCCATCACGTGATCGCCGCACAGGACGGTGCCGTAGCCGTCGCCGGTGTCCACGTCGAAAGCGAGGTGCGTGTTGTGATGGCCCGGCGTCCAGATCGCCTGCGTCCGCCATCCGTCGCCCGTGATGACCTCTCCGTCCGCGATTGTGACGTCCGGGACAAACCCTGCGTCGGTGCCTTCGCCACCGCCGAGACCACCCTGAGCCGCCAGCGCCTGCATGACCGGCGATTGTCCGGCCGTCGGACCGCCGTAGGCCAGCACCGGCGCGCCGGTCGCCTCGGCCAGCGGGCGGGCAAGGGGCGAGTGATCGGAATGCAGATGCGTGATCAGGATGTGGCTGACATGTTCCCCCGGCGCCAGCGCGCCGAGCAGCGCCTGCAGATGCGCGTCGTTCACCGGCCCCGGATCCACCACCGCCACGCCGCCGCCCGAGCCGAGGATATAGCTGTTCGTCCCGAGATAGGTGAAGGGCGAGGGATTGTCGCAGAGGATCCGGCGGATCCCCGGCGCGACCTGCTCGGCCCGTCCGGGGACGGGGGTGGCATCGGCGGGCTGGTGCATGGGGGGCTCCTGTGGTTGTGTCGGACCGAACCGCAACGGAGACAGCTTAGACGATGACCTTCGACTGGCTCAAACGATATGTGCCGCGGGGGATCTACGGGCGGGCCGCGCTGATCCTCGTCCTGCCGGTCGTGGTGGTGCAGCTGGTTGTGTCCGTCGTCTTCATCCAGCGGCATTTCGAGGGCGTGACGCGGCAGATGACGGGTACCCTGTCGGACGAACTCTCCCTTGTTGCCAATGCCGCAGACGACGATCGCGAACGTCTGGCGGAGGCGCTGAGCTTTTCCGTCACCGAACTCCCCGAGGACGCTGCCTTTCCCCCCGACAGCCGTCGCTGGTACGACCTGTCGGGGCTGACCGTGATCCACACGCTGCGCGCCCGCGTACCGGAAACCCGCGCGGTCCGGCTGCCCGACGACTATGTGGTGCATGTGTTTCTGGAAACCGACGGCGCCCCGCTGGAGCTGACCTTCGCGCGGGTGCGTGTCTCGGCCTCCAACCCGCACCAGCTGTTCGTGAACATGGTGTTCTTCGGCGCGCTCATGACCCTCGTGTCGTTCATCTACCTGCGCAACCAGCTGCGCCCGATCACCCGGCTCGCCGCCGCCGCCGAAGCTTTCGGCAAGGGACAGACCGTGCCCTACCGCGCCGCCGGGGCAACGGAGGTGCGCGCGGCGGGCCAGGCCTTCCTTGCCATGCGCAACCGGATCGAGCGGCAGATCGAACAGCGCACGCTCATGTTGTCCGGGGTCAGCCATGACCTGCGCACGCCGCTGACCCGGCTCAAGCTGGGGCTGTCCCTGATCGATGACGCCGACCGCGAACCGATGGAGCGGGACGTGGAAGAGATGCAGCGCATGATCGATGAATTTCTCGCCTTCGCGCGCGGCGCCTCGGCGGAGAAGGTGGAGGAGGTCGATGCGATTGCCTTTGTCACCGACATTGTCGCGGATGCGGCGCGGGGCGGGTCGAAGGTCGCGCTTGTTTCCGCGGTCGGGGCAGGGCGGGTCCATCTGCGTCCGATTGCCATGCGCCGGGCGGTCGGCAACCTGATCGCCAACGCCGTGCGCTACGGGTCGATGGCCGAAGTGTCGGTGCAATTGTCTGAAAAATCCCTGCGTATCCGGGTGGAGGACAACGGCCCCGGCATTCCCGCCGACCGTCGGGACGAGGCGACGCGGCCCTTTGCCCGGCTGGAAGCGGCGCGCAACCAGAACCGGGGCTCCGGCGTCGGGCTGGGGCTGGCAATCGCGACGGACATCGCGCGCACCCACGGGGGGGTGCTGCGGCTTGGCACCTCGGACCGGCTTGGCGGGCTGATGGCGGATATCGTGATCGCGCGCTAGCGGGCTTCGGACGGAAGCAGGGCGCGCAGGGACTCGATCCTGTCGGCTTCCTCCGCCGGTTTGTCGCGCCGGATACGGGAGATCCGGGGGAACCGCATCGCCACGCCGGATTTGTGCCGGGCCGAACGGTTCAGCCCCTCAAAGGCGATTTCCAGCACCAGCCCCGGCGCGACGGCGCGCACCGGCCCGAACCGGTCGGTGGTGTTCTGGCGGACATAGCGGTCCAATTCGACCAGTTCCTCGTCCGTGAATCCGAAATAGGCCTTGCCGACTGGGACCAACCGGTCACCGTCCCAGACCCCGAAGCCGTAGTCCGAATAATACCCCGACCGTTTTCCGTGGCCGCGTTGCGCGGTCATCAACACCGCGTCGATCACCATGGGATCGCGTTTCCACTTGAACCAGTGCCCGCGGATCCGTCCGGCGAGGTAGGGGCTGTCGCGGCGTTTGATCATCACACCTTCGATCACCGGATCGGGCGGTTCGGCGCGCAGCCGGGCCAGGTCTTCCCATGTCCCGACGTGCAGAAGAGGGGAGAGATCGAACCGATCCCGATCGAGACTGGCGGCGAAATCCTCCAATCGTTTGCGCCGCTCTGTGTAGGCCAAACTCCGCAAATCCTGCCCCGATGCGACCAGAATGTCGTAAATCCGCAATCCGGCGGGATGCGATGAGAGCAGCGATTTCGGCGCCGTCTTCCGGTTCAGCCGCTTCTGCAGATCACCGAAGGGCGCGACCTCCGGTCCGCGTCGCACCAGCAGTTCCCCGTCCAGCGCGCCCTCGAACGCCATCGTGTCGATCAGATCGGGAAAGGCGGCGGATATGTCCTCTCCTGTCCGCGAATACAGCCGCCGCACGCCCCCGTCCGACACCGCCTGCACCCGGATCCCGTCCCATTTCCATTCGCAAACGAAATCCGCCGGGTCCAGGGACGCCAGCCCCTCTGCATCCGTTGCCGTGGACAGCATCACAGGCCGGAACGGGGCGAGCGCTGCGCTTTCCGGCTTTGCACCCCCCTGCGCCCAGGCAAAGAGGTCGCGGTAGGGCGGGGTCAGCCCGTGCCAGACCTCCTCTACCGCCGCAACATCGAGCCCGCCGAACTCCGCCACCGCAACCCGCGCCAGCCGTGCCGACACGCCGACCCTAAGCGCCCCGGTCGCCAGCTTGAGATAGGCGTAGCGTTCGCTCTGCCCCAACTCGTCCAGCCGCGACGTGATGATCCCCGGCAGCCGCGCCTTTCCCGCACCGGCAAGCTCCTCTACCAAGTCCGTCAGACCGGGGTCGGAGGGCGCGTCCGGCTCCGGCCAGATCAGCGCCATTGTCTCTGCAAGATCGCCGACAAAATCGTAGGAGAGGGCGAACAACTCCGCATCCACCCGCTCCACCGCCAGGGCGCGAAGAAGGGACGGCGTGACCGTCCGCAGCCCGAGGTCCCCGGTCAGCGCCGCCAGCGCATAGCCCCGCTCCGGATCCGGGCGTGCCGCGAAATAATCCCGCAGCAACCGCAGCTTGCCGTTCCGGGCCGGGGTGAAGGCCAGGCGCTCCAGCAGGTCGGCAAAGGCCTTCATTCCGGCACCTCGTCCTCGTAGCCGACCAGCCGCAGCGGCCGCCCGACCCGCTGCGTCATCTCGCACCAGCGCAGCAACGCATCTTCCCGTCCGTGGGTGATCCAGACTTCCTCCGGCGCGAGTTCTTCCACCGTGCGGGTCAGGTCCGGCCAGTCGACGTGGTCCGAGATCACCAGCGGCAGTTCCACCCCCCGCGCCTTGGCCCGGTTGCGGATCTGCATCCAGCCCGAGGCGAACCCGATCAGCGGATCCGCGAACCGCCGCACCCAGGGGGAGTTGAAGGCCGAAGGCGGTGCAATCACGATCTGCCCGGCGTAATCCGCGCGGGTCAGGTCCTTGCCGGTCGCGGGGCGCAGGTCGCCCAGGTCCACGCCCTGCTCGACGTGATACCGGCACAGCGCCTCAAGCGCGCCGTGGATGTAGATCGGCCTGTCCCAGCCCGCCGCCCGGATCAGTGCGATCACCCGCTGCGCCTTGCCAAGCGCATAGGCGCCGATCATGTGCGTGCGGTCCGGAAAGGCGGCGAGGGAGGTCAACAGCCGGTCCACCTCTCCCTCCGGCGCGGGATGGCGGAAGACGGGAAGCGCGAAGGTGGCCTCCGTCACGAAGACATCGCAGGGCAGGGGCTCCCACGGCGCACAGGCGGGATTGGGGTGGCGGCAGTAATCGCCCGAGACGGTGATCCGCATTCCCCGATGCTCCAGCCCGATCTGTGCCGACCCCAACACGTGCCCGGCGGGGCCGAAGGTGACACGCACGCCGTTCACCTCGACCGGCCCCTCGGCCAGCTGACGCGTGCCGGTGAAGTCCTTACCGTAGCGGATCGCCATGATGTCCAGCGTCTGCGCCGTCGCCATGACCGCCCCGTGACCCGCGCGCGCGTGATCCGCATGGCCATGCGTCACCAGCGCCCGTGGCACCGGCGCCACGGGGTCGATGAAGAAATCGCCCGGCGGACAGTAAAGCCCCTGCGGCGTGGGATGCAGCAAGTCGTCGAAACGCATGCCACAGAAGCTAGCGGAGGCGGGGGAATTGGTAGGCCCGGCAGGATTTGAACCCGCAACCAAAGCGTTATGAGCGCTCTGCTCTAACCGTTGAGCTACAGGCCCGCCTGACTGTCGTGATTAGGCAAGCGGACGGGGCGGGTCAAGCATTCGCGGCCGCCGGTACGCACCGCTTCGGGCGCTGTTGCACGCAGGCTCCGCCCGCGCCTATGCTCCGGCAGCAGGAGGACCCCATGACCAGCCCGATCGTCCATCGCCTTGGCGAGACCGAGATCATCACCCTGATCGACGGCCATGGCCGCGCCCCGAACGGGCTGTTTCCCGCATTCGATCCCGCGCGGGCAGAGGCTGCCGCCGCCCAGTCCGGCGAAGCCTACGACGGCAGAACGGTAAATGTCCCGATCCAGGGCTTTGCGATCCGGCGCGGAGCCGACGTCACCATCGTCGACGCCGGCGCCCCGGATGGCTATTCCGACACGACCGGGGCCTACCTCGACAGCCTCGCTGCCGCGGGGATCGCGCCCGGGGACGTGACGCGGCTCGCCATGACCCATCTCCACGTCGATCATGTCGGCCAGTTGGCGCGCCCCGACGGCAGCGCGACCTTCCCCAATGCGGAGCTGATCCATGGCGCCGCAGACTGGGATCACTTCACCTCGGACGCCGTCTATGCGCGAACGAAGGAAGGCGGTCGGGAGCGTGCCTCTCTCGACAGTTCGCGCCGTGCCATCCGTCCTTATGCGCACCAGCGCCGTGGCGTGACCGGCGAAACGGAAATCGCGCCCGGCCTGACCATGGTGCCGCTGCCCGGACACACGCCGGGGCATTGCGGCATCCGGGTCAGCGACGGCACGGAGACCCTGCTGATCTGGGGCGACACCATCCACGCCAACGCCTTCCAGCTGGCACTGCCGGAATGGGGCGTGCTGTTCGATGTGGATGGAGAGGCGGCCATCGCGACCCGCAAAAGGCTGTTCGACGAACTCGCCACGGACCACACGCCGGTTCTTGGCCCCCATGTGCCGACCCCCGGACCATGGCATGTTGAACGTGCCCCGCTTGGCTTCCGGCTGGTCCCCGCCTGACCGCCCACGATCCGATCACGGCTGTGTGACCCTACGGCAACCATCGGCGACTTTATCCCCGGCTGGCCGGATTTCGGCCTTTGGTAATACCAGTATACATTTCTACCCTGTTGTCGCCGGAATTTCTGACCGGCCAAGAAACCGACAAACACATGACACCTAGGGGAATATTATGAAGAAGTATACAACTCTGCTCTGTGCAATCGGCCTTGCCGCCACCTTTGCCATCAAGCCGGCGCCTGCCAACGCGTGCATCACCAACTGCACCTCCTCGGCTCCGGGCCTCATGTTCGTGTCGCTGCTGCTGATCGCGGTCATGGTCGCCACCGGGGACGATGACGGCGCCACAACGTCCTCCAGCGGCGATGCGGAGCCGGAGACCGGCCTGACGCCCTCCTACGAGGGTCGCTGACCCGTCAGACGGGTCACCGCGCCGCCTGACCCGTGGACAGTTCCGCCACTCTGGTCTATCGGAGGCCAACGCCACCGGAGGGCCAGATGAGCGATACGTCAAACGGGATCACCTATGCCGACGCCGGCGTCGATATCGACGCGGGCAACGACCTGGTGGAGCGGATCAAGCCCGCGGCCAAACGCACCTCGCGACCGGGTACCATGTCGGGGCTCGGCGGGTTCGGTGCGCTTTTCGACCTGAAGGGTGCGGGTTACAGCGACCCGATCCTCGTGGCGGCGACCGACGGCGTGGGGACCAAGCTGCGCATCGCTATCGACACCGGCAACGTCGATACCATCGGCATCGACCTTGTCGCCATGTGCGTGAACGACCTTGTCTGCCAGGGGGCTGAACCCTTGTTCTTCCTCGACTATTTTGCCACCGGAAAGCTGGAGGTCGACCAGGCCGCGCGCATCATCGAAGGCATCGCCCTTGGTTGCGAACGCTCCGGTTGCGCCCTGATCGGCGGTGAAACGGCGGAGATGCCGGGCATGTATCACGCCGGGGACTTCGACCTCGCCGGGTTCGCCGTCGGCGCGATGGAACGCGGCAGCGACCTGCCCGCCGGAGTGGCCGGGGGCGACGTGCTGCTTGGCCTCGCCTCGGACGGGGTGCATTCGAACGGTTATTCGCTGGTGCGCCGCCTCGTCGCGGCCTCCGGTCTTGGCTGGGACGACGCCTGCCCCTGGGCCGACGGCAGCATCGGAGAGGTCCTGCTCGCCCCGACGCGGCTCTACGTGAAGCCCGCGCTTGACGCAGTGCGCGCGGGCGGTGTGCATGCGCTGGCCCATATCACCGGCGGCGGCCTGACCGAAAACCTGCCGCGCGTCCTGCCCGAGGGCCTGGGCGCCCAGATCGACCTGACCGCCTGGACCCTGCCGCCGGTCTTCGACTGGCTGGCGAAACAGGGCGGCATGGCCGAATCCGAACTGCTCAAGACCTTCAACTCCGGCATCGGCATGATCCTCGTCGTCGCCCCCGACCGGGCGGAGGCGATCGGCGCGGCGCTGGTCGACGCGGGTGAAACCGTCTTCACCCTCGGCACGGTTGTCGAATGGCAGGGGGTCGCCTACCGGGGCAGCCTTCTTTGACCAGACGGGTTGCTATCCTGATCTCGGGCGGCGGATCGAACATGGTCCGCCTTGTCGAAAGCATGACCGGCGATCACCCTGCGCGTCCCGTTCTGGTCCTGTCCAATGACGCGACGGCCGGGGGTCTGGCCAGGGCCGCCGACCTTGGCGTGCCGACCGCCGTTGTTGACCACCGCCCCCACAAGGGCGACCGCGCGGCGTTCGAGGCTGAGCTGACCCGAACCATCGATGCCGCGGAACCGGATATCCTCTGCCTCGCCGGGTTCATGCGCATCCTGACCGAAGGCTTCACCGGCCACTACGCCGGGCGGATGCTGAACATCCACCCCTCGCTCCTGCCGAAATACCGCGGCCTGCACACCCATGCCCGCGCGATCGAGGCCGGGGACACAGAGGCCGGGTGCACCGTGCACGAAGTTACCGCAGAGCTGGACGGCGGCCCCATCCTCGGCCAGGCCCGTGTGCCCGTGCGCCCCGACGACACGCCGGAAACACTGGCCGCGCGGGTGCTGACGCAGGAACACCGGCTCTACCCCGAGGCGCTGCGCCGGTTTGCCCTTGGCGACCGCACCCGGTTCGACCTGACGACAGGCTGAGCGCCGCCTTCCATCCCGTCCGGGAATGCCCTATACCTCGCGGACGCCGGGCCACTCCGGCTCGGGTAGCAGCAGACCAAAGGGTCACATGAGAACCATTACAACGACCGAGGATCTCGCCACATTCTGCGCAGAGGCCGCGGCCCATGACTATGTGACGGTCGACACTGAATTCCTGAGGGAACGGACCTATTACTCCCAGCTCTGCCTGATCCAGCTCGCCATGCCGGGGGAGGGCGACGACACCGCCGTTCTGGTCGATCCGCTCGCCGGGGGGCTGGACCTCGCGCCGCTCTACGACCTGTTCCGCGACACGTCTGTCGTGAAGGTGTTCCACGCCGCGCGTCAGGACCTCGAGATCTTCTATGTCGATGCCGGGGTGATCCCGGACCCGCTGTTCGACACGCAGGTCGCCGCAATGGTCTGCGGATTCGGTGAACAGGTCGGCTACGAAACGCTGGTGAAGCGCATCGCGAAAGAGCAGATCGACAAGTCCTCCCGCTTCACCGACTGGTCGCACCGCCCGCTGAGCGACGCGCAGAAGAAATACGCGCTGGCCGACGTGACGCACCTGCGCAAGATCTACGAATTTCTCGCCGGGAAGCTGAAGAAGCAGAAACGCGAGGGCTGGGTCGAGGAGGAGATGAAGATCCTCACCTCCCCCGAAACCTACGTGGTCAAACCCGAAGAGGCCTGGCAGCGCATCCGGACCCGCACCAACACGCCCCGGTTCCTCGGGCTGGTGAAGGAACTGGCGCAGTTCCGCGAGGCCTATGCCCAGAAGAACAACGTGCCCCGGTCGCGCGTCTACAAGGACGATGCGCTGGTGGAACTCGCCTCCACCAAGCCGAAGGACCACAAGGATCTCTCCCGCTCCCGCCTGCTGCTGCGCGAGGCCCGGAAGGGCGAGATCGCGGATGGCATCATCGCCGCCGTGGCCGCGGGCCTTGCCATGGCACAGGAAGATTTGCCGCGCCCCGACCTGTCGAACGAAAAGCTTCAGGTGGATCCGGCGCTGGCCGATCTGCTGCGGGTGCTGCTTAAGGCCAAGGCCGACAAGGCCGACGTCGCGCCGCGCCTGATCGCCGCCACGTCGGAACTGGACCAGATGGCGGCCGGCAAGCGCGATCTGCCCGCACTGGCGGGCTGGCGGCTGGACGTCTTCGGAAACGACGCGCTCAGGCTCTGTCAGGGTGAGGTCGGGCTGGCCGCAAGGAACGGCCGCGTCGACATCTTCGAACTCTAGGGCTTAGCGGCGCACCGACATCACGTTGGTCCCGCCCTGCACCTCGATCTGCCGGATTCCGGCAAGGTCCTGTTCCGACACATAGGCCCCGACCGTGACCTGCCGCGACGGCACGGTGCCCTGCGGCAGCAGCGGCTGCGTGGCAAGCATGGTATAGCGCAGTACGCCCTCGGGCACCGATCCGTCCTCGACCGGGCGCAACAAGACCTGGTAGGCCCCCTGGCGCAGCGGCACGCCGGTGGCGCGCACGATCGCCCCGCCCGGCACCCGTTCCACCACCAGTTCCGTCACCTGGCTGACCGGAGTGCGGTTGTCCGGCTCTTCGGGGCGTCCGAACATCGGGGTGGAGGTCCGTTCCGGAATCAGCGGGTTCACCCCGTCTTCGGCCACGGCCCGCGACCGCGCCTTGCCGAACCAGTTGAACGGGTTCAGTCGGCTGTTCCCGCAGCTGGACAGCACCAGGGCGGCAATCAGCAGAAGGGGGATCGACTTGCGCATGAACGAACCTTTCGTGACTTGCGATTGGGTAACGCATTGGGGCCGGGTTGAAAAGCCGTTCCGGGTGCTGGACATGCGCCCCTGTGGCGCTTAGGTCCCGTCAGGAAGGGAGACCGTGATGGCACAACCGGCATTCGAGGCGATCGTCGAGGATTTCGAATTCCTGGAGGACTGGGAAGATCGCTATCGCCATGTGATCGAACTGGGCAAGGCGATGGACCCGCTGGACGAGGCGCTGAAGGTCCCCGCCAACAAGGTCCAGGGCTGCGCCAGCCAGGTCTGGCTGTTCCCGAGCGTCGAGGGCGGCATCTTCCGCTTTGACGGCGACAGCGACGCGATGATCGTGCGCGGGCTGGTGGCGGTCCTGCGCACGCTTTACAACGATCTGCCGGTGACCGAGGTCGGCAAGGTCGACGCCCAGGCTGAACTTTCCCGGCTTGGCCTGCAGGACCACCTGTCGGCGCAGCGCTCTAACGGCCTGCGCTCCATGATCGCGCGGATCCGTGAAGTCGCCGCCTAGGCCGTCACATACCGCCTGAGCGACCGGACAAACCCGTCGATCCGCGCGCTTAGCGGTGATCCCGGAAAGGCGATGACCGACTCCGTCGTGACCGCCCTTGGCACAAGCGCGCCGATCAGCGCCTCCGCCTCCGCCGCATCCTCCTCCGACAGCGCCAGCCCCTGCGCTGCCGAAAGCTGTGCCAGCCGCTCCTGTATCTCTCGCATCCCCCGAAAGGCCTCCATCATCGGCGCGGTGAGCGCGGGGTCGTCCTGCCAGCTCCGCCCCGCGAACAGTTCCTGGACAACCCGCTGCCCGGCTCCGGTGCAGGAATAGCGGACGCAGCCGGAAAAACCCTCGCTTTCCAGCCGGTCGTGGATCGAACAGGCATGCCCCGACAGGTTGGGGCAGGGCACACCCGCCGGCTTGTCGATCCCAAAGGAGTTTCCCCTGTCGAACGCCAGCGCGAGACAGCAGAGCGCGGCACATTGCCCGCAGTCCTCGCTCAGGGACGGGATCACACCGCCGCTTCCAGCGCGCGTGCCAGATCGCCATAGCCGGTGAACCGCCGTTCGAACGTCAGCCCCAGCTTCTCCGCCGCCGCCGCCGCCCTGGCGGTCAGCGCCGAATCCTCGGTCTGCGCAAGGTAGACGAGGCGCCGATAGTTGCCGAAGTACATGTCGCGAAGCTGCGGATGCCGGTCCATCTTCAACCCGCGCCATATGAAGGTGTCGAACTGGCGGGTCAGGAAATCGGTTAGGTAGAAGGCGTCGATCTCATCCCGCGCGGCAAAGGCGGCGAGCCCGTCGAAGAAAGCATAGCAATGCGCCCCCGCGATCATCTCCACCCCCATCTCGGCGCAGGCGGCTTCCAGCAGCCCGCCGGTGCCGCAGTCGGCATAGGCCACGAAGACGGTTTCATAGTCTGCGCGATGCTTCGCCACGGCCTCCCGAACAGCGCCGGTAATCCGGTCGGGATGGTTGTGCAGGATCGCCGGAAGGCACTGCAGGTCGACATGACGCCAGCCGTTCAGCTCGATCAGGGCGAGGATCTCCCGCGCCAGGGCCCCGCAGCCCAGCACCAGCACGCGCCCGCGGCCAGAGGCCGCAAGACCACGCTCCGTCAGCTCGCTGTCAGTTGGCTCCTGCATCGCTCCCCCGAAGGGCGGCGGTCAGCCCGTCACGCCCTGGTTGTGCTTGCGCGCGACCAGCTTCTTCGCCGTTTCCACCGCCACGGCGGCATCCCGGCAATAGGCGTCGGCCCCGATCGCCTTGCCGAATTCCTCGTTCAGGGGCGCGCCCCCGACCAGGACGATGTAATTGTCGCGCATGCCTTTTTCGGTTAGCGTGTCGATCACGACTTTCATATACGGCATGGTGGTGGTCAGCAGCGCCGACATGCCAAGGATGTCCGCGCCTTCCGTCTCAAGCGCGTCGAGGTATTTCTCGACCGCGTTGTTGATGCCCAGGTCCACGACCTCGAAGCCCGCGCCTTCCATCATCATCGCGACAAGGTTCTTGCCGATGTCGTGGATGTCGCCCTTGACGGTGCCGATCACCATCTTGCCGACGCGGGGCGCGCCGGTTTCGATCAGCAGCGGCTTGAGGATCGCCATCCCGCCCTTCATCGCGTTCGCGGCCAGCAGCACCTCGGGCACGAAGAGGATCCCGTCGCGGAAATCGTTGCCCACGATGGTCATCCCGCCGACCAGCGCCTTGGTCAGGATGTCATAGGGCTGCCATCCGCGTTCCAGCAGGATATTCACGCCTTCCTCGATCTCCTCCTTCATGCCGTCGTAGAGATCGTCGAACATCTGTTCGACAAGCTCCTCGTCATTCAGATCGGCCAGGATGATCTCGTTGTCTTCGTCCGACATAGTGGTCCCTCGGTGCGCGGCGGAAACGCCTGTTCCCGCAGCCTTCTACGTTTGCCGCAATCCGACTTCACCGATTGCGACACCGCGTTGCGATCTTCCGACCAATACCCGGATTTTCGCGGACCGCCATACGAAAAATCTTCATCTGGATCATGGGCATCGCTTGAACAGGCCCGCATCCCCCTTGCTGTTGTTCCCGTTATGTTCCAGATTTGCCCCATGACCCCGCCCGAAACCGCGATTCCAGAAGACCAGAGGATCGACCCCGCCGCCCGCAGGGGCCGCGGCGCGTCGTCCAACCTGACGGGCCGCTACGAATCCCGCCAGCGCGAGGCCATGCACGACGGCTGGGACATCCCGGAGGAGGTCCGCCAGATCCGCACCGACCTGCGCGAGGAGACCGCGCGCAGCCTCATCACCTACAACAGGTCGCCCGATCTGCCCTTCGACAGGTCCATCAATCCCTACCGTGGCTGCGAACACGGGTGCATCTACTGCTTCGCCCGGCCCACCCATGCCTATCTCGGGCTGTCCCCGGGGCTCGACTTCGAAACCCGCCTGACCGCCCGCACCAACGCGGCCGAAGTGCTGGACCGCGAACTCCGCGCCGGGAAATACCGCTGCGCCACCATTGCCATCGGCACCAATACCGACCCCTACCAGCCCGTCGAACACAGTCGTCGCATCACCCGCGCCTGTCTCGAGGTGCTCTCGGCCCACAATCACCCCGTCGCCATCGTCACCAAGGGCAGCGGAATCGAGGCCGACATCGACATTCTCTCCGATATGGCCGCGCGCGGGCTGGCGGCCGTCGGCGTCTCCGTCACCACGCTCCGCCCCGACATCGCGCGCCGGATGGAGCCCCGCGTGCCGGCCCCGACCCGCCGTCTCGCCACCATCCGCGCGCTGGCCGATGCCGGCATCCCGACCCGCGTCATGGTCTCTCCGGTCGTGCCCGGCCTGACCGATCCTGAGCTCGAGTCGATCCTCGAGGCGGGCCGCGACGCCGGGGCGCAGACCGCCTCCTGGATCATGCTCCGCCTCCCGCTCGAGGTCGCGCCGCTGGTCGAAGCCTGGCTCCGCGACCATCACCCGGACCGCGCCGACAAGGTTCTGAACCGCCTGCGCGAAATGCACGGTGGCAAGCTCTACGACGCGCAATGGGGCAAGCGCATGCGGGGGGAGGGGGTCCATGCCAGGATGATCGCCGCCCGCTTCGACGCCGCCGTCCGCCGTTTGGGCCTCGCTACCGCGTCACAGCCGCTCAGAACCGATCTTTTCGCCCCGCCGCCGCGAAAGGGCGACCAGCTCAGCCTGTTCTGAACCGGCGCTTCATCTTGCCGGAAATATCCCCGCCGGAGGCATCCGCCCTCAGATCGTCAGCCGGGCGGCCTGGGTCCCGCGCTCTCGGTAGGGCGTCGTATTGTACTGCGCCCGGTAACATTTCGAGAAATGTGACGGAGAGGAAAAACCGCAGGCCAGCGCAACGTTGATGACCGACATGTCGGTCTGCATCAGCAGATTGCGCGCCTTCTGGAGACGCAGTTCCATGTAGTACCGCTTGGGCGACCGGTTCAGGTAGCGGCGGAACAGCCGCTCAAGCTGCCGGGTCGACATGCCCACGTCCTGCGCCAGCGTGGCCGGGGAAATCGGCTCCTCTATATTCTGCTCCATCATGTGGATGACCTGGCTCAGCTTGGGATGCCGGACTCCGATCCGGGTCGGCACGGACAGACGCTGCGTGTCCTGATCCGTCCGGATGGAGGAATAGATCAGCTGATCCGCCACCGCGTTCGCCAGATCCTCGCCCTGCCGGTTCGCGACCAGTTTCAGCATCAGGTCGATGGAGGAGGTTCCCCCCGCCGTGGTCATCCGCTGCCCGTCGATGGTGAAGACCGACTTGGTCAGCTTCACCTCCTCGAACTCCTCTGCGAAACTGTCGTGGTTCTCCCAATGGATCGTCGCACGCTTGCCGTCCAGCAGCCCCGCCTCCGCCAGAACATGCGCGGCCGTGCACAGCCCGCCGATTGCCAGCCCGCGCCGCGCCTCGCGCCGCACCCAGTTCAACAGCGGCTTCGTCGTCGCCTTCTGGATGTCCAGTCCGCCGCAGATCAGAACCACGTCCTCGCGGTTCAACTCTCCGAGGATATTGTCCGATGCAAAGGTCGTGCCCGCCGAACAGCTGACATTGCGCCCGCCCTCTGTCTGGATCTCCCAGACATAAAGTGTCTTGCCCGCCATCCGGTTGGCGATCCGCAGGCATTCCAGCGCCGAGGCGAAGGACAGGAGAGAGAAATTGTCGAGCAGGACAAAGACAAAACGGGTCGGCTTGTCGGACATCGGGCGCACTCTTGCGACGGAAAACGTCGGTTTTGATTGCCGGAAACCGTGTCACGCGCCTTTCGCTTCCGCAAGACTCCATTATCGGCGTTGTGACCGCGCGGTGACAATTGCCGGTAGCGCCCGCGGATTGCCCTGTATATAACCCCCGAACCCGAGAATCCGGTGGAGGAGACCGACATGTCAGGTTGGAAGAAAAGCGACTGGCGCAGCAAACCGCGCGTTCAGATGCCCGACTATCCCGATCAGGCCGCGCTCAACGCGGTCGAGGCGAAGCTGTCCAAGTATCCCCCGCTGGTCTTTGCGGGCGAGGCGCGCCGTCTGAAAGAGGCGCTTGGCAAGGCGGGCCGGGGTGAGGCCTTTGTCCTGCAGGGCGGCGACTGTGCGGAGGCGTTCGACCAGTTCTCTGCCGATGCGATCCGCGACACGTTCAAGGTGATGCTGCAGATGGCTATGGTGCTGACCTTCGGCGCCAAGGTTCCGGTCGTGAAGATCGGCCGCATGGCCGGCCAGTTCGCCAAGCCCCGCTCCGCCCCGACAGAGGTGATCGACGGCGTCGAACTGCCCTCCTACCGCGGCGACATCATCAATGAACTGGACTTCACCGAAGCGGCCCGCGTGCCCAATCCGGAAAAGATGCTCCAGGCCTACATGCAGGCGGCGGCAACGCTGAACCTGCTGCGCGCCTTCTCCACCGGCGGTTATGCCGATGTGAACGAGGTGCACCGCTGGACGCTCGGCTTCACGGAGGCGGACGAGGCCGAACGCTTCCGCGACATGGCCAACCGGATCAGCGACACGCTCGACTTCATCCGCGCCGCCGGGGTCAACTCCGAACGTCAGCATGCGCTGCGGCAGGTGGATTTCTACACCTCCCATGAATCGCTGCTGCTGGAATACGAAGAGGCGCTTTGCCGCGTCGATTCGACCACCGGCCAGAACTTGGCGGGCTCCGGGCATATGATCTGGATCGGCGACCGCACCCGTCAGCCGGACGGGGCGCATGTGGAATTCGCCAAGGGTGTACTGAACCCGATCGGTCTGAAATGCGGCCCCTCGATGACTTCCGAGGACCTGAAAAAGCTGATGGCCACGCTGAACCCGAAGAACGAGATGGGCCGCCTGACCCTGATTGCCCGCTTCGGGGCAGGCAAGGTCGCGGACAACCTGCCGCGCCTGATCGACACGGTCAGCCGCGAAGGCGCCAATGTCGTCTGGGTCTGCGACCCGATGCACGGCAACACGGTCAAGTCCAACACCGGATACAAGACCCGTCCCTTCGACGCGGTCCTGCGAGAGGTGCAGGAGTTCTTCGCCGTCCACAAGGCAGAGGACACGATCCCCGCGGGCGTGCATTTCGAAATGACCGGTCTGGACGTGACGGAATGCGTCGGCGGCCTCAAGGAAGTGTCCTACGAGGATCTCAAGGACCGGTACCACACCGCCTGCGATCCGCGCCTGAATGCCTCCCAGTCGCTGGAGCTGGCTTTCCTCGTGGCGGAACAATTGACGTCCCGCCGTCAGGAACGGCTGGCCGAAGCTGGCTGAAACGGACCACGGAAAATCATTAAGGCGCAGC
This sequence comes from Primorskyibacter flagellatus, assembly GCF_014638275.1. Lineage (GTDB taxonomy): Bacteria > Pseudomonadota > Alphaproteobacteria > Rhodobacterales > Rhodobacteraceae > Pseudooceanicola > Pseudooceanicola flagellatus_A. The sequence goes on along the minus strand of NZ_BMFJ01000001.1, from coordinate 1,135,063 downwards.
GGGTTGCTGCGCCTTTTTCGTTTTAACCGATGTCGGAACGCTCATTCAGAATGATCGGTTTTCACCAGCCTCAGGTACGGCGCCGGACCCGGCTCGAACCGGGCGGGGGCCTCTGACAGACCGACAGGCTCCGGGCGGTGCCTGGCCGGCGCAATTGGCCCGTCATCGATGACCACATCGTCCTTCAGCAGGGGTCGCATCACCACCTCCGACACGTCGAACCGACGTGGCGCACGCCCGATGCCGCCCAGTGTAACGAGGCAGCCAAGCACCCGGCTGATGTCGCCAAGGTCGCTTTTCAACGGCAGCAGCAGCATGCGGGCCTCCAGCGGCGGCTTGCCGAAGCCCGTCTCGCCGGTCAGCAGCAGTTCCGCCTTGGCCGGGCCGGTGCAGACCTCTTCCAGCGCCTCACCGACCTGTGCCCGCGCTGCGGCGGTGAAGAACGTGGTCACCGGCATCCCGCGCACCTCCATCCCCATGAGCTCGGTCAGGTGCGATCCGGCGATCCGAACCCGCCCCAGACCCGGAGCGATGCGTTCCGCGATGAAGGCGAATTCCAGCGCGCGTTCGATGCCGCGCGGGTTCACGTCCGACCGGCGGGGCACGAGCCGGCCGCCGCGGATCGCCTCCCAGTAACCATCGACCTCGCGCAGGGGCTGAAAGCGGGCGGCATTGGCGAAATGTGTCATCTTAACGACCTTCCGGTCCGTTCCGAGGTCCTCGGGCATGGGAATCGTCCTGTCATATCCATCTGTCCTGCCACGGATTTTCCCAAAGGCCCCCGCCATCTCCGGTCCGCGTCGCAGCAAGCTTACCGATTCATGAATGCCATATTCCCGCCTTAATCGGGCAGAATTCTGAACGAATGGTTAACACGACGGGACGTCCCCGCTGCGCCTTCGTATCGGGCGCAAGGGTCACACAGCACCGTCTTTGCATGCGCAGCGCCGGTCTGCTCTGGACCTCTGCCGCGCCGATGGTCTAGCTCGGAACAGCCCCCGGTTGAGAGGGGCAGGGACGAAGGGCAGGGACGATGCACCATTCCATGACCGGATTTGCCGCCGCACAAGGCGGATCGGGCGCACACAGCTGGTCCTGGGACCTGCGGTCGGTGAACGCCAAGGGACTGGACCTGCGCCTGCGCGTGCCCGACTGGCTGACGGGGCTGGAGGCACAGCTGAAGGCCCGGCTCACCAGGGCACTGTCCCGGGGCAGCGTGACCCTCAATCTCCGCATCACGCGCGAGGAACAGGCAGGCCGGCTTACCGTCAATACCGCCGCGCTGGACGAAGTCCTCGCCGCGCTGGTGACGGTGGAGGAGCGGGCGATGATGCAGGGCATTTCGCTCGCACCCTCGCGCGCGGCGGATCTGCTGACGCAGCGCGGCGTGCTGGAAACCGGCGGCGGAGAGGATGACATCGACCGTCTGAACGCCGACCTGCTGAAGGATTTCGACCGTCTCGTCACGGCCTTCCTCGCCATGCGCGAATCCGAGGGCAGGGCGCTCGTCGCACTGCTCAACGGCCATTTCGACCGTATCGAGTCGCTGGTCACGCAGGCCGCCGCCGTCGTGGACGCCCGCCGCGACGCCATGGCGAAGACACTGAAGGCGCAGCTGGCGCGCGTGCTCGAGTCCGACATCAAGGTCGATCCGCAGCGCCTGGCGCAGGAACTGGCCCTGATCGCCGTGAAGGCCGACGTGACCGAAGAGCTCGACCGCCTGACCGCTCATGTCGCCGCTGCCCGTGACCTGCTGGCCGGAACCGGCCCCGCCGGACGCAAGCTCGACTTTCTCGCGCAGGAGTTCAACCGGGAGGCCAACACCCTCTGTTCCAAGTCGCAGAACGCTGAACTGACCGCCATCGGGCTGGAGCTGAAGGCGGTGATCGAACAGATGCGCGAACAGGTGCAGAACCTCGAATGATCCGCCGCCGCTTGCCCCGGCCCGAATAATTTGCCACTTCCCTGCTAACGGAACTGACGGAACGGCAGGGACATGACCAGCCCCAAGACATCCTCCGACCGGCGCGGGCTGCTGGTCATCCTGTCTTCCCCCTCGGGTGCGGGCAAGTCGACGCTGGCAAAACGGTTGCGCACCTGGGACCCGACGATCCGCTTCTCCGTCTCTGCCACGACCCGCGCACCGCGGCCCGGAGAAGTGGACGGCAAGGATTACCACTTCCTCACCGAATCCGCCTTCAAGTCGCTGGTGGCGGATGACGGGATGCTGGAACACGCCCATGTCTTCGGAAATTTCTACGGCTCTCCGCGTGCGGCCGTGCAGGAGGCGATCGACGCCGGTCAGGACGTGCTCTTCGACATCGACTGGCAGGGCGCGCAGCAGATCTCGAACTCCGTGCTCGGTCCGAACACCCTGTCGATATTCCTGTTGCCCCCGTCCATCGCCGAACTGCACCGCCGCCTGCGCGAACGCGGGCAGGACAGCGATGAGGTGATCGCCGGCCGCATGCGCAAGAGCTGGGACGAAATCAGCCACTGGGGCGGCTATGACTTCGTGCTGGTGAACGACGATCTCGACGCGACCGAGGAAAAGCTGCGCGCCATCCTGACCGCCGCCCGCCTGCGCCGCACCCAGCAACCCAGCCTGACGGACCACGTCCGCCGCCTGCAGACCGAATTCGAGGAAACCCAATGATCTACGCACTTGACGGCATCGCGCCCGACTTTCCCGAAGACGGCGACTACTGGGTCGCCCCCGATGCCAATGTCATCGGCCGGGTGGTGCTGGAATCCGGCGCATCGGTCTGGTTCGGCGCGACCCTGCGCGGCGACAACGAAATCATCCGCATCGGGCGGGGATCGAACGTGCAGGAAAATACCGTGATGCACACCGACATGGGCTGTCCGCTCACGGTTGGCGAAAACTGCACCATCGGCCACAAGGCCATGCTGCACGGCTGCGCCATCGGCGACAACTCCCTTATCGGTATGGGCGCGACGATCCTGAACAATGCTGTCATCGGCAGGAACTGCCTGATCGGGGCCGGGGCGCTGGTGACCGAGGGCAAGGAAATCCCGGACAATTCCATGGTGCTTGGCAGCCCCGGCAAGGTCGTGAAGGAACTGGGACCGGAATGGGTGGACCGGCTCAAGGCTTCCGCGCTCGGCTATCAGCGCAACATGCGCCGGTTCCGGGACGGGCTGAAACCGCTCTGAGCCGGGGCAGGGGATGCTGAGCGACACCTTCCTGACCCAGCTTCTCCAGGCGATCCCGCTGGCCTCTGTCATCATCGGTCGGGGCGAACGGATCCTGGCGGCCAACTCTCTGGCGCTCGGCCTTCTCGGGCAGGCCATCGTCGGGCGGCACTTCATCACCGCGATCCGCCATCCTGCGGTGCTGGACGCGGTCGACGCCTGCCTGCGTGACGGCCAGACCCGGCGGACCCGCCACCTCACCAGCCAGACCGGCCGCGATCTGACGTTCGAGGTGACGGCCTCCGCCATCGACCTCGACAGCGACACCGGCGTGATGGTCTGTTTCGAGGACGTCTCGCCGCTGGAACAGGCCAGCCAGATCCGCCGGGACTTCGTGGCCAACGTCAGCCACGAACTGCGGACCCCCCTGACCGCGTTGCTTGGCTTCATCGAAACCCTGCGCGGCCCGGCGAAGAACGACCCCGCAGCACAGGCCCGCTTTCTCGAGATCATGCAGCGCGAAGCGCATCGCATGGAACGGCTCGTGCGCGATCTGCTCTCCCTCAGCCGGGTGGAGAGCGAGGAGCGCATGCGCCCGACCGCCCGCATCGACGTGGCCGCGCTGCTCGGCTCCGTCGCCCGCGCGCTTGGCCCGCTGGCCGCGGAGAACGGATCCACCTTCCTGCGCACGGGCCCGGAAGAGGGCGTGATGGTGGCCGGGGACGAGGATCAGCTGCGGCAGGTCTTCACCAACCTGATCGAGAACGCGGTGAAATACGGCGCCAAGGGCGGCGACATCGGCATCGCGATCGAGACGTTCAGGGAATCCAAGGGGTTCGGCGGTCCTGCGGTCGACATCGCCATCACCGACCAGGGACCGGGAATCGCCCAGGTCCACCTGCCGCGACTCACCGAACGGTTTTACCGGGTGGATTCGCACCGATCCCGCGAAATGGGCGGCACCGGACTTGGTCTGGCCATCGTTAAGCATATTGTCACACGCCATCGCGGAAGATTGCGTATAGAAAGCGAACCGGGGCAGGGCAGTCGCTTTACCGTATCCCTCCCGCTTGGCTGATCCCGGCGCGTCCGCCGGAAGATCAACAAAACATGACGCTTTCCGGCCCCGTCCGGACAGGCCCCGGTGGTGACCGGTTTCCAGACAAATTCCCCCGGTTGTCTATTTGACCGGACGTCACCCGGCACCGTCATCAAACTGTTACATAACGTTCACAAAAGCATCGTGAGCACCCAATAGGAGGCTCTCAGGGTCACCGGGGATGGTGGCCGACAATCCATGTTTGGGAGCAATCCATGTCCATGATGAAACTGACCGCCTCTGCCCTGGCGATCGCAGCCGTTTCCGCAACCGCCGCAGCCGCCCGTGATCAGGTGCAGGTTGCCGGTTCCTCCACCGTTCTGCCCTATGCCTCGATCGTTGCAGAAGCGTTCGGTGAAAACTTCGACTTCCCGACCCCGGTCGTGGAATCCGGCGGCTCCTCCGCCGGCCTGAAGCGCTTCTGCGAAGGCGTGGGCGAAAACACCATCGACGTCGCCAACGCGTCGCGCAAGATCAAGGACAGCGAGATCAAGGCCTGCGCCGAAGCCGGCGTGACCGACATCATCGAAGTCAAGATCGGCTACGACGGGATCGTCTTCGCATCCCAGCTGAACGGCCCGGAGTACACCGCGTTCGAACCCGCCGACCTGTTCAACGCGCTGGCCGCCAACGTTCTGGTCGACGGCAAGATCGCCCCGAACCCGCACAACCAGTGGTCCGATTTCAACGCCGACCTGCCCTCCGAAGCCATCCTGGCCTTCGTTCCGGGCACCAAGCACGGCACCCGTGAAGTGTTCGACGAAAAGGTCATCCACGCTGGCTGCGAAGCCACCGGCGCGCTCGAAGCCTTCAAGGCCTCCGGCATGGACGACAAGGCAGCCGACAAGGCCTGCATGGAACTGCGCACCGACGGCAAGTCGGTCGACATCGACGGCGACTACACCGAAACCCTGGCGCGCATCGACAGCAACGCCAATGGCATCGGCGTGTTCGGTCTGGCGTTCTACGAGAACAACACCGACAAGCTGAAGGTCGCCACCATGTCCGGCGTCGAGCCGAAGACCGAAACCATCGCATCGGGCGACTACCCGGTCTCCCGCCCGCTCTACTTCTACGTGAAGAAAGCGCATATCGGTGTGGTTCCGGGCCTGAAGGAATACGCTGAATTCTTCGTCTCCGACGACATGGCAGGCCCCTCCGGCCCGCTGTCCGAGTACGGCCTGGTTTCCGATCCGGAACTGGCAGGCACCCAGTCGATGGTTGCCGAAGAAAAGACCATGGGTTCGAACATGTAATTCGGCCCCGGGGCGGCGCAGCACGCGCCGCCCCGACCCCTCCGGCCGCATATCGGCCGGTCAGCTCATCCCCTTCAGTTTCGGGAACTTATCCAATGTCGGCATTCTGGATCCTGATTATCGTACTGGCCCTTGCCGCCGTCGGATACGTCCTCGGTCGCCAGCGGGCGATGGCCTCTGCCGGCGGCGACAGCCGCCATCTGCACTCGCTGCCCGCCTACTACGGCTACAACGTCTCCCTCTCCGTCCTCGTGCCCGCGCTTGGCCTTCTGGTGCTCTGGCTGATCGCGCAGCCGATCGTGATCGAACGCTCGGTCAAGACCATGATCCCCGAGGAAACCTACACCGACGCCGGTGCGCTGAATCTCATCATGTCCGATGTGCGCCGGGTGGCGAACGGGCTCGACCTCGCGGTGGAGCGGGGGGCGCTGACCTCCGAACAGGCCGGGTCGATCCGGACCGAATTCACCAACATCCGTGAGCGCCTCGGCTCTGTCGGTGTCGCGCTCGGCTCCGACGTGCAGCGCGAAGTTCTGACCGCTGCACAGAGCTACCGCGCCATGAACGCCACCGGCAACCTGATCCGCGCCGTGCTGGTGCTGGCGCTTGCCGCTGCCGGCTTCGGCTACGCCTACATGCGCACCGACAGGGATTTCCGCGCCCGCAACGTGGTGGAGCGCGTGCTCCTGTCGATGCTGGTCTTCGCCGCCTCCATCGCCATCCTGACCACCGTGGGCATCGTCCTGTCGCTGGTCTTCAACACGGTCGAATTCTTCAAGCTCTACCCCTGGACCGAATTCTTCTTCGGCCTGACCTGGTCGCCCTCCTTCGGCGGCGGATCGGACCTCGGAATCCTGCCTCTGTTCTGGGGCACCTTCTACATCTCTCTCATCGCGCTGGCGGTGGCGGTGCCGATCGGGCTCTTTGCGGCGGTGTACCTCTCCGAATACGCGTCCCCCGCGGTGCGCGCCTTCGCCAAGCCGCTGCTCGAGGTGCTGGCCGGGATCCCGACCATCGTCTACGGTCTCTTCGCCCTGCTGACGGTCGGCCCGGCGCTGGTCGCGATCTTTGGCCGCGACGGCGCGCTTGGCGTCCAGTGGATGGGCGGCGGCACGGCGGTGATGACCGCGGGTCTTGTCATGGGCATCATGCTGATCCCCTTCGTCTCCTCGCTTTCGGACGACATCATCAACGCGGTGCCGCAGGCGATGCGTGACGGGTCCCTCGGCCTCGGTGCGACGAAATCGGAAACCATCAAGCAGGTGGTCCTGCCCGCCGCGCTTCCGGGCATCGTCGGCGCGATCCTCCTCGCCGCCTCCCGCGCCATCGGTGAAACGATGATCGTGGTGCTCGGGGCAGGGGCCGCGGCAAGGCTCTCGCTCAACCCGTTCGAGGCGATGACAACCGTGACCGCCAAGATCGTCAGCCAGCTGACCGGGGACGCGGATTTCGCCTCGCCCGAAGCCCTCGTCGCCTTTGCCCTGGGCATGACGCTCTTCGTCATCACCCTCGGCCTCAACATCTTCGCCCTCTGGATCGTGCGCAAGTACCGGGAGCAATACGAATGACCGACGCGACCTCCACCCCCGGCGCCATGCCGCACGCCGCCCCGAAGTCGTCGCTGCTGACGCTGGACTCCCGTGTCCGCCGCCGCAACGCCGCCGAGGCCCGGTTCCGCGCCTATGGCATCGCCGCCGTCTCCGTGGGCCTGATTTTCCTGGTCTTCCTGCTGATCGCGATCTTCCGGAACGGGATCCCGGCCTTCACGCAGACCTTCATCTCGGTTCCCGTCGAACTGGTCGAGGAAAAGCTCGACAAGACCGGCAACCGCGACATCGAGGAGATCAAGAAGGTCTCAACCTTCGGCTACAAGCCGCTGCTCGTCGACGGGCTGACCACGATGCTGGCCGATGCGGGCATAGAAAACCCGTTCGAGAAGCCGGCGGATGTCGAAAAGCTCGTCTCCGCCTCCGCCGTCGGGCAGATCCGTGACTACGTGATCTCCCACCCCGACGCCATCGGCAAGACAGTGGAATTCCGTGTGCTCGCCTCCTCCCGCGTCGACGGCTATTTCAAGGGCCGCGTGACCCGCGAAAGCCTTGTTCGCGACAAGAACCTCGATGCGGAACACCTCGACGTCTCCGACGCGCTGACCGAAAGCGGCCAGATGAAGCGCAGCTTCAACTGGGCCTTCATCTTCGGCGCCGACGCCTCGGAATCCCGCCCCGAACAGGCCGGGATCGGGGTCTCCATGATCGGCTCGTTCTTCATGATGCTGGTGGTGCTGTTCCTGTCCCTGCCGATCGGCGTCGCCGCGTCGATCTATCTTGAGGAATTCGCGCCCAAGAACAAATGGACCGACCTGATCGAGGTGAATATCTCCAACCTCGCCGCAGTGCCCTCCATCGTCTTCGGCATCCTCGGCCTGGCGGTCTTCATCCAGTTCGTCGAATTGCCGCAGTCCGCGCCGCTGGTCGGGGGACTGGTGCTGACCCTGATGACCCTGCCGACGATCATCATCTCGACCCGCGCCTCGCTCAAGGCCGTGCCGCCGTCGATCCGCGACGCCGCGCTTGGGGTAGGGGCCTCCAAGATGCAGTCGGTCTTCCACCACGTCCTGCCGCTGGCCATGCCCGGCATCCTGACCGGCACGATCATCGGCCTCGCGCAGGCGCTTGGTGAAACCGCGCCACTGCTGCTGATCGGGATGGTCGGCTTCATCGCGTCGAACGCGCCGGACGGGATCGCCGCGGGCTTCCTGTCGCCGAACTCCGCCATGCCCGCGCAGATTTACGAATGGGCCAAACGCGCCGATCCGGCTTATTATGAACGGGCATGGGGCGGGATCATCATCCTTCTCGCCTTCCTCATGACCATGAACATCATCGCAATCATCCTGCGTCGCCGCTTTGAGCGCCGGTGGTAATATGGGAGACACAGTTATGTACGACGCACCCGCATCGGAGCAGAAAGTGAATCAGAAGAGCACGAAGATCGCGGCCAACAAGGTCCAGGTCTTCTACGGCGACACCCACGCCATCAAGGACGTGGACGTTCAGATCGAAGACAAGACCGTCACCGCCTTCATCGGCCCCTCGGGCTGCGGGAAGTCCACCTTCCTGCGTTGCCTGAACCGGATGAACGACACCATCGACGTCTGCCGTGTTAAGGGCGAAATCCTGCTGGACGGAGAGGACATCTACGATCCCAAGGTCGACCCCGTGCAGCTGCGCGCCAAGGTCGGCATGGTGTTCCAGAAGCCGAACCCCTTCCCCAAGTCGATCTACGACAACATCGCCTACGGCCCCCGCATCCACGGCCTCGCCAAGAACAAGGCGGACCTCGACGAGATCGTCGAAAAGTCGCTCCGCCGTGGCGCCATATGGAACGAGGTGAAGGACCGCCTGCACGCCCCCGGCACCGGTCTCTCCGGCGGCCAGCAGCAGCGTCTGTGCATCGCCCGCGCCGTGGCCACGGAACCCGAAGTCCTGCTGATGGACGAACCCTGTTCCGCGCTCGACCCGATCGCCACCGGCCAGGTGGAGGAGCTGATCGACGAACTGCGCGAGAACTACTCCGTCGTCATCGTGACCCACTCCATGCAGCAGGCCGCGCGCGTGTCGCAGAAAACGGCCTTCTTCCACCTCGGCAACCTTGTGGAATACGGCGAGACGGGCCAGATCTTCACCAACCCTGTCGATCCGCGCACCGAAAGCTACATCACCGGCCGCATCGGCTGACCGGGCCCAGCCCGAAACGGAGGACACCATGGCAGAGCAGCACATCGCATCCGCATTCGACCGCGACCTCGAAGCCATCCAGGCCAAGATCATGAAGATGGGCGGGCTTGTCGAAGCCGCCATTCTCGACGCCGCACAGTCGCTGGACACCCGTGACGAGGAACTGGCTGAAAAGGTCAGGGCAGGGGACAAGGCCATCGACGCCCTGGAAGAGATGATCAACGAAGACGCCGCGCGGCTTATCGCGCTCCGCGCCCCGACCGCAGGCGACCTGCGCATCGTCCTGTCGGTCATGAAGATCTCGGCCAACCTCGAACGCATCGGCGACTACGCCAAGAACATGGCCAAGCGGACCTCGATCCTGAGCCAGATGAGCCAGATCGCCGGGTCCAACGCCGCGCTGCGCCGCATGGCGCGCGAGGTGAACGAGATGCTGAAGGACGCGCTCGACAGCTACATCCAGCGCGACGTCGCCAAGGCGCAGGACGTGATCGCCCGCGACGCCGACGTCGACCAGATGTACAACGCACTGTTCCGCGAATTCCTGACCTTCATGATGGAAGACCCGCGCAACATCACCGCCTGCATGCACCTGCATTTCATGGCCAAGAACACCGAACGCATGGGGGATCACGTGACCTCCATCGCGGAACAGGTGGTCTACCTCGTCACCGGCGACGCGCCCGAGGATCGTCCGAAACAGGACGTCACCTCGACCGACCGGACGCTGGCCCCTAGCTGAGATACTGGAAAGACATGGGAATGCCCAACCAACCGACCGTTCTGGTTGTGGAAGACGAACCGGCGCAGCGCGAAGTCCTGGCCTATAATCTTGAGGCCGAGGGCTTTCGCGTGACGCGCGCCGAAAACGGTGAAGAAGCCCTGATGCTGGTCGACGAGGCCGCGCCGGACATCATCGTTCTCGACTGGATGCTGCCCTCCGTCTCCGGCATCGAGGTCTGCCGCCAGCTCAAGATGCGCAACGAGACGCGCGGCGTGCCGATCATCATGCTCTCTGCCCGGTCCGAGGAAGTCGACCGGGTGAGGGGCCTTGAAACCGGCGCCGACGACTATGTCATAAAGCCATATTCCGTCATCGAACTGATGGCCCGCGTGCGCGCGCAGCTGCGCCGCACCCGTCCGTCGACGGTTGGCGAGCGGCTGGAATACGAAGGCATCGTGCTGGACAGCGAAACGCACCGCGTGACGCGCCAGGGCAACGTCCTGAAGCTGGGCCCGACGGAATTCCGTCTGCTCACCACCTTCATGGAAAAGCCCGGCCGCGTCTGGAGCCGCGAACAACTGCTCGACCGGGTCTGGGGCCGCGACATCTATGTCGATACGCGTACCGTGGACGTCCACATCGGCCGCCTGCGCAAGGCGCTCTGCCAGCATGGCGGCGACGACCCGCTACGCACGGTCCGTGGCGCCGGTTACGCGCTAGGATAAAGCGAAGGGCGGCACCGGGTGCCGCCCTTCATGTTTCCGGATCAGCCCTTGCGCCGCCGCAGCAGCCCAAGCCCGCCGACACCCGCCAGCAACAGGGGCAGGGAGGCCGGCAGCGGCACAGCGACTCCGTCCAGCGTGAAGCTGATGGTATAGTCGCCGACCGCACCGCTGGTCACGTAGGCAAGGTTGTAGCCGAGGGCCTCGACAAAGTCGTCCACCGGATCGCCCTGGAACTTCAGGTCGTAGGTCAGGTTCACGCCACCGGTGACCGGTGTACCCGACCAGGTGCCCGACGCCGTGACGCCCATGTAGGTCTGCGGCAGGCTCAGCGCCGCCAGCGTTCCGACGCTGAAGACGCCAAGCGCAACCGTGTCGTCGTACATTCCGTCGGGATAATTGATGTTCTGCACATCGTGCGTCACGTTGAAGACGTCGATGTCGAAGGTCAGCGTGTAATCCCGCACCGGAGCGAGATCGGCAAAGATCGCGACAAAGTTGTCGGTGCCGGTCATTTCAAAGGACTTCGCGGTCTTCTTGTAATGGAAGGAGCCGGAGAGCGTCCCGCTGGCCACGGGCACCGCCATTGCGGCGACAGAAGACACAAGAAGAACGGCAGTGGTGGAAAGAAGAAGTTTCATCGGGAATACCCATTTGATCAAATGAAGGTGTCCCGAATAGCAGATGATGCTTTTTCAGGCAACTCCGGTGGCCACAGGGGGGCTGCCAAGCATCGAATCCTTATCGTATAATCGGTATTATGTAACATTGATGCAGACCTGAATGCTCCATAAGGCCAAGTTTTGCGCGATTCTCACACGCGGATCGCGGGTCCGTGATCCACTCTCGACTCGTTGCAGGTTGTGGGCCTAAATTGCACCGCGCAGTGAAAGAGGATCCATGACCGACTCCGCCGCCCTCGAAATCCCGGACCCGACCGAAGGCGACCGGCTCGCCGCGCGGCGGGATTATCTGGAACGGCTGACCAATGCCCAGTCGATCGAGGAGCTCTGGCAGCTCCACTGCGACAAGATGGCGACCTACGGGTTCGACCGGCTGATCTACGGGTTCACGCGCTACCGCACCGCGACCTCCCTCGGCGACCCCGAGGATTTCGTCATCCTCACCAACCACGACGAAAGCTACACCGACGCCTTCCTTGGCAAGGGCCTGTATTTCCACGCGCCCATGGTGAACTGGGCGCTCAACCACGAAGGCGCCTGCTCCTGGTCGATCCTGGGCGAGATGATGCGCTCCGGCACCATTACCGATAGTGAGCGGAAGGTCATCGACTTCAACCGCCAGCACGGCGTGACCTCGGGATATTCCATATCCTTCAAGTCGATCTCGCCGCGTACCAAGGGCGCCATCGCGCTTACCGCGCGCGCCGGCGTGACGCAGGAGGAGGTTGACGCCACCTGGTCCGTGCATGGCCGCGATATTGTCGTGATGAACAACGTCGCGCATCTCAAGATCCTCACCCTGCCCTATGCCGGTCCCGCGCGCGGACTGACCAAACGCCAGCGCGAGGCGCTGCAATGGGTCGGTGACGGCAAGACGACGGCCGACATTGCGCTCATCATGGGGCTGACCGCCGCGACGGTGGAAAAACATCTGCGGCTCGCCCGAGAGGCGCTGAACGTGGACACCACCGCGCAAGCCGTTCTGAAGGCTGCATTTCTCAACCAGATGTTCGTCTTCGAAACCTGACCACCAGGTCAAATTTTTACCATTGGGTAGGGATTCCCTGACTTTCGTGACGCCACGTAAAACGGCAATCTGGCCGTGTTCCGTGAGTGGTGGCTTTTCTGGCCATGGAGCATCCGGGCCGGACCTTCGTGATTGCGGAGCTCTCCGGTCCGGCCGGGAAACCGGAGCCGGTTCGGGGGTGTATAGTCCGCCTCCGTGCCGGCACCCCAAGGGTCCGACCATCCCCATCAGGGACCCCTGGCAAGTCTGCGGTGCCGGCCTTCGGGTCGGCACCCTTTGCAGAACGAACCGTACCATATGAAAACTGCATAAGATCAATGCCTCAAAGACCGCTGTTCAACCCGTCTTGACCCCAGGTGTCCGCCACCTCAGGATCATCCCGACGAACAGGACAGGAGCCCGCATGACCGCCCTCGCCCAAGGCCCCGACGGCCGACACCGCTGCTCCTGGGTCAGTCAGACGGCAGATTTCATTCCCTACCATGATGACGAATGGGGCTGGCCGGTCACCGATGACCGCCACCTGTTCGAAAAGCTCTGCCTCGAAAGCTTCCAGTCCGGACTCAGCTGGCGCACAATCCTGGCTAAACGGGACAATTTCCGGGCGGCCTTCGGCAATTTCGACGCGGCCACGGTCGCCGCCTTCGACGATACGGACATCGCACGCCTGCTGCAGGACGCAGGCATCATCCGTCACCGGGGCAAGATCGAAGCCGTCATCAACAACGCTGCCCGCGCGCTTGAGGTCGTGGAGGAGAAAGGCTCCCTCGCCGCCTATGTCTGGTCCTTCGAACCCGATCCCGGCGAGCTCGGCACACCGCAGAGCATGACCACCTCCGCCTCCGCCATCGCGATGAGCAAGGACATGAAGAAGCGGGGATGGAAATTCGTCGGCCCCACGACAGTGTTTGCCTTCATGCAGTCCATGGGCCTGTTGAACGACCACGCAGAGGGCTGCTGCATCCGCGAGGCGGTCGATCAGGCGCGCGCCCGGCTGGTCCGTCCCTGACCGACCCGCTCGCGAACTGTCATCCCCGGACCTGAACCGAGGATCTCGGGCCGGAAAGACCCTCGGGTCGAGCCCGAGGATGACACGTCCGAAAAGCAAAAAGGCCGGGGAAACCCCCGGCCCTTCCGATCCGGTCAGGCAGAGACCTCAGCCGCGTGCGGTCGCCGCGACCTCGGCCGCGAAGTCCTCGACCTTTTTCTCGATGCCTTCGCCGACTTCCATGCGGACATAGCCGAGGATTTCGACGCCGGCCTCTTTCGCAGCCGCGCCGACGGTCAGGTCGGGGTTCACGACAAACGCCTGGTTCAGAAGCGTGATCTCGGCCAGGAACTTCTTCATGCGGCCTTCGATCATCTTTTCGATCACGGCGTCGGGCTTGCCCGATTCCTTCGCGATGTCGATCTGCACCTGACGTTCCTTGGCCACGACCTCCGGGTCAATCTCCGCCTCGGTCAGCGCCTGCGGACGCGGGTCGGCGGCCGCGACGTGCATCGCGACCTGGCGGCCGAAGTCCTCGTTGCCGCCTTTCAGGGCCACCAGAACACCGATCTTGCCCATGTTGTCGGCGGCGGCGTTGTGCACATAGGTCACGACGGTCTCGCCCTCGACCGACGCCATACGGCGCAGGGTCATGTTCTCGCCGATGGTGGCGATCTTGTCGGTGATCATCGTCTCGACGGTCTTGCCGTCGACGGTGGCCGCCTTCAGCGCCTCGACGTCCGACGCAGTCAGCGCGGCGTTGGCGATGGATTTCACCATGGCCTGGAACTCGGCGTTCTTGCCCACGAAGTCGGTTTCGGAGTTCACCTCGACCGCAACGCCCTTGCCACCTTCAACCGCGACGGCAACCAGGCCTTCGGCAGCGGTGCGCCCGGCCTTCTTGGCGGCCTTGGCGAGCCCCTTGGTCCGCAGCCAGTCGATGGCCGCTTCCATGTCACCGTCGGTTTCGGTCAGCGCCTTCTTGGCATCCATCATGCCTGCGCCGGACATTTCGCGCAGTTCTTTCACCAGTGCAGCAGTGATCGCCATATCGGCTCTCCTCAAGTCTTGGAAATAGTCCTGGCCGCGGGCGTACCCGCGACCTGTGACGGTATTGTAAAGCCCGCGAGGGGCCGGAGGGCTTACGCCTCTGCGGCTTCCTCGACAGCCTCTTCAGCCGGGGCTTCTTCGAGCGCGCCAAGGTCGACACCGGCCGCGCCAAGCTGCGCGGTCATGCCGTCAAGTGCGGCACGGGAGGCGAGATCGCAGTAAAGCGCAATCGCACGGGCCGCGTCGTCGTTGCCCGGGATGATGTAGTCGATGCCATCGGGAGAGCAGTTGGTGTCGACAACCGCGACAACCGGGATGCCCAGCTTGTTCGCCTCGGCAATCGCCAGCTGTTCCTTCTTGACGTCGATGACGAAAAGCAGATCGGGAACGCCGCCCATTTCGCGGATCCCGCCAAGCGATGCGGTCAGCTTTTCCTGGTCACGCTCCATGCCAAGACGCTCTTTCTTGGTCAGGCCTTCGGCGCCGGAGGCGAGCTTCTCGTCGATCTCCTTCAGGCGGTTGATCGACTGGGAGACGGTCTTCCAGTTGGTCAGCGTGCCACCGAGCCAGCGGTGGTTCATGTAGTACTGCGCGCATTTCTCCGCAGCTTCGGCGATCGGCGCCGACGCCTGACGCTTGGTGCCGACGAACAGCACGCGGCCGTTCTTCGCGACGGTCTCGCGGATGACGTTCAGGGCAGCGTCCAGCATCGGGACGGTCTGCGTCAGATCCATGATGTGGATGCCGTTGCGCGCACCGTAGATGAACTCGCCCATACGGGGGTTCCAGCGCTGCGTCTGGTGGCCGAAGTGAACGCCTGCTTCAAGCAGCTGGCGCATGGTGAACTCGGGAAGAGCCATGTCCGTTTCCTTTCCGGTTTAGCCTCGGCGGGGGTGAGAAGCGTCGCTTCAACCGGTGGACCTCCGGGGATGTCTCCCCCGGACGCCCGACCCCGCCTGCGGGATTGAGTGGCGGTGCCTTACACGCCCCCTGCCCCCGTGGCAACAGCGAAAACGCCATTTCCACGCGCTCGCCCGTGGTTTCAAAGCCCGATCCGCCGCGTCACGCCGATTTCCGCCAGAAACCGCGCGTCATGGCTCACCACCACCAGCGCGCCGTCGTAGGTGGACAGCGCCTGCTCAAGCGCCTCTGTCGCCAGGACGTCGAGGTGATTGGTCGGCTCATCCAGCAGCAGAAGGTCCGGCGCGGGATCCCCGGCGAAGGCGGCCATAAGCCCGGCGCGCAGCCGTTCCCCGCCAGACAGCCCCGCCAGCGGCGTCTCCGCCTCCGTGTTGCGGAACCCGAACCGGGCGAGCGCGGCGTGCAGATCGTTGTCCGCCACATCCGGCCTCAGCCGCCGCACCGCGTCGATCAGCCGCCCGCCGGAGCCGAGGGCCGCGAAGTCCTGGTCCAGCCGCGCGATCCGTCTTGCGTGAACCTCCCGACAGCCGTCATCGGGCACGACCTCTCCGGCGATCACCTGCAAGAGCGTGCTTTTGCCGACCCCGTTGGCCCCCGCGACCGCGACCCGTTCCGGCCCGGTGATGTCCAGGCTGACCGGCCCGACGGTCCGGTCGCCGCGTCTGACCCGTATGGCATGGAGGCGCAGCACCGCCCTGCCCCGCGGTAGCCCGCTTTCCGGCAGGGTCATTCGGGGCGGCACGAGACGCACCACCGCCTCCGCCGCGGCCTCCCGCGCATCCTCCGCCGCACCGACACGGTCCGACCGCATCGCCTCGGCCTTCGCCCGGGTCTGCTGCGCGCGTTCCGCCTGGGCGTCGTGCCACATTTTCGGCATCGATCCGTCCGACCGCGCCTGTCTGCCCCGCGCCCGGCTCTGGTCCTGCTTCTCCCGCTGCGCCTGCCGCTCCGCCTTCTCCCGCCGCGCGACAGCTTCGGACCGGGTCAGCGCTTCGACCGCGCGCGCCCGCCGCGCATCCCGCTCTTCCGCGAAACGGGTCCACCCGCCCGTCACGACCTCCGCCCCCGGAGAGTCGAGGTCGATGATCCGGTCCGCATGGTCGAGCAGTTCCCGGTCGTGACTGACCAAAATGACCGGATTCGTCCATCTGGTCATTATGTCCCGGACAAGCGCACGGCCCGCAGCGTCGAGGTTGTTCGTCGGTTCGTCCGCCAGCAGCACCTCCGCCCCCGACAACAGGGCCCCGGCGAGGAGAAGCCGCATCCGCTCGCCACCGCTGAAACTGCCCATGGCGCGCGTCAGGTCCGCTCCTGCCATGCCCACACGATCCAGCGCGGTGGAGAGCCGGTCCGGAAGCGTCCAGTCGGCCAGCGCTGCATCCTGCGTATCCCCGCGCCCGTCCATCAGCCGCCGGATCGCCGCATGGGCCGGCCCGATGCCCATGACAAACGCCGCTGTGTGTGTCGAAGGTCCGGTGTCCTGCGTCAGCAGGTGACAGCCGCCAGACCGGTGGACCGCACCGGACATGGGGGCAGCGTCACCCGACAGGATGTTGAGAAGAGTGGATTTTCCACACCCGTTCCGCCCGACGATCCCGGTCAGTCCGGGGCCGAAAGTCAGGGACAGGTTATCTAGAAGGATCGTTCCGTCAGGTGCGGCGACCGTAAGGTCGGAGATCGTCAGATAGGCAGGCATGAGACACCGAATTGCAATGAAAACCAAGGGCTTGCACTTCGTTTCGATGATCCATTTCACCTGCTCCGCGATACAGACTGACACGGCCCCTGCTGTGAGCCGAGCTTCTTTAGATGATGGGACTTTGACGCGGCAAGATCAAGTCCGGCCGAACCTCTGCAGTGGTGAGGCCGAGCCGGATTTGGAGTCTCTATATGAAAAGAGGCGTTTCTTCAGTGTATTACGATCTGAACCGAACGTTCTTTAACTCTCAGAGAAACGTCCGTTCCACCGCCCAGTACAGCCCCACGCAGGCGATCAGCACCGAAGCAGGGATGGAGATCGCCGCACGATACCACGACTTGTGCCGGAACCACGCACCGACCGCGAGGAAGGCCAGCGCAATCACGGTGAGTTGCCCGAATTCCACCCCGAGGTTGAAGCCAAGCAGCGCCGGAATCAGTTGATCCTGCGGCAGTCCGAAGTCTTGAAGCACTGAGGCAAAGCCAAGCCCGTGCAGCAGCCCGAAGGCAAAGACCACCACCGGACGCCAACGATGCAGGTTGGTGGAGAAGATGTTCTCGATCGCTATGAAGGCGATGGAGGCGGCAATCAGAGGCTCCACGATACTGCCCGGAACATTGACCCAGCCAAGCGCGCCAAGCGCCAGCGTCACCGTATGCGCCAGCGTGAAAGCCGACACCTGCCAGAGCAGCGGCCGCACCGCCGGGGACAGGAAGAACAGGCCCAGCACGAACAGGATATGGTCCAGCCCCTTCGGCAGGATATGATCGAAACCGACGGGAATATAGCTGGCGAACGCCTGCCAGCCGCTCTGCGCGTCGCCGCCGGTCAGCGCGATGGCGGCGATCCTCTCTCCGCCTTCCACATAATCTGCAAAACCGTTCTCCACCCCGGTGACCCGAAGGGCCAGGGTGCCGTGCCCCTCCGGCCAGGCAAAGCTGACCGTGTCGGCGCCCGCGGGGAGCGCTCCTTCAAGGATGACCCGGCTGGCGCGCGCCAGCTCCGGATCGCCGACCTCGGTGACCTCCACCGCCTCGATGCTAAGCGGAATATCCCCGGTATCGGTCCCGATCGCCAGCCCGTCCGAGATGCGCGGCCAGTCCTGCGTGATGCGCGCGGCCAGCGCGTCGGGTTCCAGCAGGCGCAGCGTATCGTACTCCGCCGACCTGTCGCTGGTGTTGGTGTCCATCAGACCGTCCAGGTCGATGCCCGCGACCAGCGCCTCCGCGTTCAGCCGCAGCTCCAGCCGGAGCGTGTCGCCGTTCCGCGACATCAGGCCGACGGTCGGCAGCACCTCATGCGCAGTGGCCGGCAGCGCCATCACAAGGGCGGCAACACCTGCCAGTACGCTTGACACAATGCCCGCAAACCGCAGCTTTGGCCGCATGACCCGTCTGATACCCATCACGATCTCCCTTTTGCTCACACTAACCACGATGAGCCGTGCCCATGAGTTTTGGCTGGAACCGCAAAACTATCAAGCCGATCCGGGCGCAAGGGTGGATGTGGATATTCGCAACGGGCAGGACTTCAAGGGCCTGACACTGAGCTGGTTCGACCCCCGCATTCAGAAAACAACTGTTCTGAATGGAGGGCGAGAGAGTGAATACAATGGGTTACCCGGCGACCTTCCGGCGATCTCCGTGGATGTCGGTGATGAACTGATCGTTCTGTCCTATGCCTCAACCCTGTCGGAACTGACCTACGACAGCTGGGACAAGGTGAAAAGCTTCGTGCAGCACAAGGATATTGCGTGGTTTTTCGACGCCCACTCGGCCCGGGGTCTGCCCGAGGACGGCGTGACAGAGGGCTACTGGCGCTTTTCCAAGACCCTGATCGCAGGCGGCGAAGGTGCCGGTTCGGACGCGGACACCGGGATGGAAACCGAATTTGTCGCCCTGACCAACCCCTATACGGACAACGCAAAGAGGTTTACCGCCCGTCTGCTCTACCGCGGTGCCCCCCGTCCCGACGCCCAGGTGGAACTGTGGGAGAAACGCGACGGCGAGGTGACGAGGACAATTCACCGCACCGACACGCAGGGGCTGGTCACCGTGCCCGTCCGGCCCGGCTACAGCTACATGTTGGATGCCGTGGTCCTGCGCGAACCCGCTTCCGACGCCGCGAAAGAGGCCGGTGTCATGTGGGAAAGCCTCTGGGCCAACCTGACCTTCGCGGTGCCGGACTAGCCTCTTGAATAGCCGCTTGCCCGCCATGCACCGCGCGGGCAATAACGCGCCATGACCCGCGCACCCGACATCCTTTGCATCGGCTCCGTCCTCTGGGACGTGATCGGGCGTTCCGCCTCTGTCATGCGGCAGGGGTCGGACGTGCCGGGGCGTATCACCCGCCTGCCCGGCGGTGTCGCGATGAACATCGCAATGGCCGCCGCGCGCTTTGGCCTGACACCTGCCCTGCTGACCGCGATCGGCCGCGACGCCGAGGGGGACGAACTCATCGCCGCCTGTGACAGCCTCGGGATGCTGACCGGGCTTGTCTACCGCTCTGACGATCTACCCACGGATGTCTACATGGCGGTGGAAGGTGCGAACGGCCTGATCGCCGCCATCGCCGACGCGCATTCGCTGGAGGAGGCGGGCGACAAGATCCTCCGCCCCTTGATGGACGGCACGCTCGGCAGCGCGGCTTCACCCTATCCCGGACGCATCGCCCTGGACGGCAACCTGACCCGGCAGTTGCTTGAGACCATTGCCGTTTCCCCGGCCTTCGCGGCTGCCGACCTGCGAGTCGCTCCGGCTTCTCCCGGCAAGGCCGAACGCCTGCGGCCCTTCCTGACCCATTCCCGCGCCATGCTTTACGTGAATATCGAGGAGGCGGGATTGCTGTGCCACGCGGAGTTCACCGAAGCCGCTGAGGCCGCCGAGGCGATGATCCGCAAGGGCGCCGCACGCGTTGCAGTGACCGACGGCGGTCGCTCCGCAGCCGAAGCCGGGCCGGACGGGGTCATCGCCGGCACGCCACCGGAGGTTCTGGTCACCCGTGTCACGGGCGCCGGCGACACCTTCATGGCCGCCCATATCGCTGCCGAAGCCGAAGGCGCGGACCGCGAACAGGCGCTTGCCCGCGCGCTGGAGGCCGCCGCGCGCTACGTTTCTGGCGACACACCGTTGTAAGGACCTGACATGACACTGTTTACCCTCTCTGACGAGGTCGCTGGCGCACAGAATGAAGGCCGCGCTGTTGTTGCGCTGGAAAGCACGATCATCACCCATGGGATGCCCTATCCCCAGAACCTCGAAACCGCGCGGCAGGTGGAAGACGACGTGCGCGCCGCCGGAGCGGTGCCCGCCACCATCGCGGTGATCGACGGGACGCTCCACGTCGGGCTGAGCGCGGCTCAGCTGGACGCGCTGGCCCGGGCGAAGGGTGTGGCCAAGCTGTCGCGCGCCGATCTCCCGGTCTGCATGGCAGGTGGCGGCACCGGGGCCACGACCGTGGCCGCCACCATGATCGCCGCAAACCTGGCGGGGATCGAGGTCTTTGCCACCGGCGGCATCGGCGGCGTGCATCGCGGGGCCGAGACCAGCATGGATGTCTCTGCCGACCTTCAGGAACTGGCGCAGACGCCGGTAACGGTCGTGTCCGCCGGCCCGAAGGCGCTGCTCGACATTCCTCTCACGCTGGAGGTGCTCGAAACCCTCGGTGTGCCGGTGATCGCCTTCGGCCAGGACGCCCTGCCCGCCTTCTGGTCCCGCGACGGCGGCCTGGCCGCCCCGTTGCGGCTGGACCGGCCGGTCCAGCTCGCGAAGGCACAACGGATGCGTGTCGCGCTCGGCCTGCCCGGCGGCCAGCTTGTGGCCAACCCGGTGCCTGCGCCGGACGAAATCCCGCGGGAAGAGATCGAACCGATCATCGCCCGCGCGTTGACCGAGGCGGCGGAACAGGGCATCGCTGCGAAAGCCGTCACGCCTTTCCTGCTGGACCGGATTTTTGCCCTGACCGCGGGACGCTCTCTCAGCACGAATATCTCTCTGGTCCGCAACAATGCCCGGCTTGCGGCGGCCATCGCACAAGAATTGGTCCAATTGCCCGCAATCGCATCAAAATAAACCGCCGATGGCATTGCCGCAGCAGGCGGCAGTCCCTAGGTTCGGAGCGAAGCTGACGGACCTCTCGGAATGAATGATCCCCTTACCGAAACCACTGCCCGCCCCGGCGTGTTTGCCAGGCTGCGGTCCAGCTTCCTGACGGGGATCGTGGTCATCCTGCCGGTCGGCCTGACCATCTGGCTGGTCTGGACACTTGCCGGCTGGGTCGACGGCGTGGTGCTGCCGCTTGTTCCGCAGACCTTCCAGCCCGAGAAATACATCGGCATCAACCTGCGCGGCGTCGGCATCATCTTCTTCCTGGTGTTCACGGTCATCATCGGCTGGATCGCCAAGGGGCTGATCGGCAAGTCCCTGATCCGGTACGCGGAATCGCTGGTGGACCGGATGCCTTTCGTGCGGTCGATCTATTCCGGCGCCAAGCAGATCGCCGAAACCGTCTTTGCCCAGTCCGAACGCAGCTTTGAACGCGCCTGCCTTGTCCAGTACCCGCGCAAGGGCATCTGGGCCGTCGGTTTCGTGTCGACGGAGGCGAAGGGAGAGATCGCGATGAAGGCCGAGACCGGATCGCAGCTGATGTCGATCTTCGTGCCGACCACGCCGAACCCCACCTCGGGCTTCCTGCTGTTCTTCCCGGCGGAGGACGTGATCGAACTGGACATGAGCCTGGAGGACGCCGCCAAGCTCGTGATCTCGGCCGGGCTGGTCTACCCCAATCCCAAGGACCCGACGCTGCCGCCTAGCTGAGCATCGCCGGAAGATCCACGGTCGACTTTTTCCCGAGCGATTTCTTGTGCTTCCTGATGAAGCCCTCCGCGGCGGTGCGCCCCGCGTCCTTCAGCGTCGCCAGCAGGATCGGGTTCGGCACCATCTTTGTCGTGACAGACAGTTCCCGCATCAGGCTGTCGTCCGCGATCATGTGCACCAGCACGTTCTTCATCGCGCCGGTTTCCACCTGATGCGCCGCCAGAAGCCGCTGCACGAAGGCAATCGCCCGCAGTTCGCGCAGGAGTGAGGAGTTGAAGGAGATCTCGTTGATCCGGTTCTCGATCTGCTGCGGCGTGATCGGCACCTCGTTCCGCTCGAGCGGATTGATGTTCACGATCACGACGTCCTCTGGCAGATCCGGGTCGAAAAGCGGGAACAGCGCCGGATTGCCGGAATAGCCGCCGTCCCAGTAGGCCTCCAGCTTGCCGGTCCTGGGATCCTCGATCTCGACCGCCTGGAACAGGTTCGGCAGGCAGGCAGAGGCGAGGATGGCATCGGTCGTGACCTCGTCCCGCGTGAAAATCCGCACCTTGCCGGTCCGCACGTTGGTGGCGCAGACGAACAGGCGCGGACCGCCGCCGGAACAGATGTCCTCGTAATCGAAGGCGCGCACCACGGGCTCCAGCGGATTGCGGTAGAACGGCCCGTAGGCATAGGGCGACATCACGTCCTTCAGCGCATCCGCCGCAATGGTCGCCGGCGCGTATTCCATGGCAGAGGCAAGCTCTGCCGTCGGCGGCATGAACCACTTTTCCATCATGGTGACGGGCGTCGTCATCCAGGCCGGCAGGCGCATGTCGTTGACTGCTCCCATGCGAACCCAGAGCTCGTTCAGCGTGGCCTTCGCACCCTCGCGCCCGCCGCGCACCATGCCCGCCTTGAAGGCCGCCCCGTTCAGAGCGCCCGCCGAGGTGCCGGAGATTCCCGCGACCTCGATCTCGTCCTCCTCGAGCAGCCGGTCCAGCACCCCCCAGGTGAAGGCGCCATGCGCGCCCCCGCCCTGGAGTGCGAGGTTGATGCGGGTGACCATCAGGCCGCCGTCCAGCCACCGTCAACGGCAATCGGCTGCCCGGTGATCTGCTCTGCCGCGTCGGAACAGAGGAACACGGCAAGTCCGCCGATCTGTTCCACCGTTGCGAACTCCTTGGAGGGCTGCTTGGCGAGGATCACCTTCTCGACCACCTCCTCCTCGGACATCTTGTATTCTTTGGCGGTGTCGGGGATCTGCGCCTCCACCAGCGGGGTCAGCACGTAGCCGGGACAGATGGCATTCGCGGTGATCGGCTCTCTCGCGGTTTCCAGCGCGACGGTCTTGATCATCCCGACGATGCCATGCTTGGCCGAGACATAGGCCGACTTGAACGGCGAGGCGCGCAGGCCATGGGCCGAGGCGATGTTGATGATCCGGCCCCAGCCCGCCTTGCGCATCATTGGCAGCGCCGCGGCAATCGTGTGGAAGGAGGAGTTGAGGTTGATCGCGATGATCGCGTCCCACTTGTCGACCGGGAATTCGTCGATCGGGGCGACATGCTGGATCCCGGCGTTGTTGACGAGGATATCGCAGACCCCCGCCTTTTCGACCAGCGCCCGCGCCTGATCGCCCTTGGACATGTCGGCCTGAATATAGCGCGCCTTGACCCCGAATTCCCTGCCCAGGTCCTCGGCGAGCTTGTGATCCTCTTCCCGGTCGGTGAAGGAGTTCAGCACGACATCCGCCCCGGCCCCGGCAAGGGCGCGCGCGACGCCGAGTCCGATGCCCGAGTTCGATCCGGTGATGATTGCGGTTTTTCCTGCAAGAGACATGGCAGCGTCCTTTGTGTTCTGTCCGGTGCCAGCATAGATGCCGCACCTGCAAAGAAAACCGCGAAGATCCACCGGCGTTCCGGTGATGAGGCGAATTGCCGCTAGCGCTAACCGGGGCGACCTGTCGATTCGACCGGGACCTGTCCGCTCCGCCCCCTGCCCGTCCAGCCACACAGACCGTTCGGCCAAAAAAAACGCCGGCACGAAGCCGGCGTTAAGTTATTGAGGCAGGTTTCATACAGGCAAGAAACCTATCGAGCAGTGCCCCCTTTATAGGCCTTCCCGCCGGATGTTCCAAGCTAAAAGTTTGATAACGTGTGAAAGCCTCGGTACCGTCCCGCTCAACGAGCACAGGTCAAACAGGGATTGTTGCCAAAATGAGGCCACATTTATTCTTCATATACTGGGCCACGGCCGTCGCGGGAACCCTGCCCGGCCTGACCGGAAATGCTGTGGCGGAGCCTCGCCATGGCATAGCTATGTATGGCGAACCGGCCCTTCCACCCGATTTTGTGTCCCTGCCCTATGTCGATCCCGACGCACCCAGGGGCGGCCGGCTGATCAGCGGCAACGAAGGCGGATTCGACAGTCTCAATCCCTATGTCATCACCGGCAACCCGCCCTGGCAGCTGCGCTTCCTGATTTCCGAAGGTCTGATGTACCGCTCGCAGGACGAACCCTTCACCGTTTACGGCCTGCTCGCCGAATCGATTGAGACTCCGGAGGACCGGTCCTGGGCCGAATTCACCCTGCGGGAGGAAGCGCGCTTCTCCGACGGCAGCCCTGTCACGGTCGAGGACGTGATGTGGAGCTACGAGACACTCGGCACCGAGGGCAACGCGCGATACCGGGGCCTGTGGTCGCAGATCGCGAAGATGGAACAGACCGGCCCGCGCACGCTCCGCTTCACCTTTGCCAAGATCGACCGGGAACTGCCCCTGCTGGTCGGGATGCAGCCGATTCTCAAGAAGGCCCAGTTCGCCGACCGCAGTTTCACCGGCCTCAGCCTTGAAGAAGCGCCGATCGGCTCAGCCCCCTATTTCGTGTCGGACTATGAACCTGCCCGCTCCGTCACACTGACGCGCAATCCGGACTACTGGGGCAAGGAGCTCGCGATCCGGCGCGGCACCAACAATTTCGACGAGATCCGGATCGAGTTCTACGGCGATACCGCCGTTCTGTTCGAAGCCTTCAAGGCCCAGGAGATCAGCTATATCCGCGAGTTCAACGCCGAGAAATGGACCCGCGATTATGCCTTCCCGGCGGTCCGGTCCGGCGACATCGTGCTGTCCGAAATCCCGTCGGGCCGCCCGTCGGGAATCACCGGCTACGTCATGAACACGCGCCGCCCGCCGTTCGACGACATTCGCGTGCGGGACGCGATGATCCATGCCTTCAACTTCGAATACATCAACGAAACCCTGACCGGTGGCCGCCAGCCGCGCATCACCTCCTATTTCTCCGGCTCCGACCTAGGCATGCGCCCCGGCCCGGCGGAGGGGCGCGTCAAAGACCTGCTCACCCCCTTCGCCGACTCGATTCCCGACGGCGCGATTGATGGCTACGCCCTGCCCGAATCCGACGGTTCCCCCCGCAACCGCGCGAATATCCGCACCGCCATCGACTTGCTGGCGCAGGCCGGCTGGACCGTTCAGGACGGCCGTCTGGTCAATGCGGAAGGCCGCCCCTTCCGGTTCACCCTGCTGCTGCGTCAGGGCGCAAACGAATTCGCCACCATCGCGGACCTGTACGTCAAGGCCTTGGAACGTCTGGGAATCACCATGGATATCGAAGTCGTAGACAACGCCCAGTACCAGCTGCGCATCACCGATTTCGATTTCGATATGACCGACATCCGCCGCCAGTTCTCACTTTCCCCCGGTAACGACCAGCGGCTCTACTGGGGGGCGGAGGTTGCCGATACCCCAGGTTCCCGCAACCTCATGGGCGTGAAAAGCCCCGCCATCGACGCCATGATCGACGCCATGCTCGTGTCCAAGACGACCGAGGAGTTCACCGCCGCCACCCGCGCGCTGGACCGTCTGCTGACCGCCGGGCGCTATGTCATCCCGATCCACAGCTTCGACGTCGGGCGTATCGCCCATGACGAGGCCATCACATATCGCACCGACCGCACCCCGCTTTACGGAGATTCCGTCTATTTTCTGCCCGAAGTCTGGTGGATGAAGGAGCAGTGATCCGTCACGCCCCCGTTACAATGCAACCTTACGTGCCACACCATGAACATTCTCGTCCTCTGCACCGGAAACTCCGCCCGCTCCATCCTCCTCGAATCCATCCTGAACCAAGAGGGCATGGGCCGCGTGCATGCCTTTTCCGCCGGGTCGCAGCCCGCGGGCCGCGTCCATCCCCAGTCCTTCAAGCTGCTCGAGGAACTGGGCCACGACACCTCTCAAGCCCGGTCCAAGTCCTGGGATGAATTTGCCGCACCGGACGCGCCCGAAATGGACATGGTCATCACCGTCTGCGCCTCTGCCGCGGGTGAAACCTGCCCGATCTGGCCCGGCGCGCCGGTCCGCGCCCACTGGGGCGTCGACGACCCCGCCGCCGCGCCCGAGGATCAGTGGGAAGACGCCTTCCGCACCGCCTATGACATCCTGCACCGCCGCGCGACGGCGCTGCTGAAACTGCCGGTCGAGACCATGGACGCCGGAGAGCTCAAGGCCGCGCTGGACCGCATCGGCAAGAAATGACCTCCGCCCTGTGTCCCTGACGCAACGTTGCCTGTCGGCCACCACATTTTGTGGAACCCCGGCCGCGAGAACCCGTTGGCTTAGCGAAAGCCGCGGGAACTGCGGCGGGGACAAGTGACATCAGGCAACGGAAGAAGGACGCGGCACATGCGTTGGAACGACATTCGCGAAGACTGGGACAGCTACCTGCCCGCGATCACCAAGCGCTGGCCGGCGGCCGATCCCGAGGTCCTGCGCAGCCTCGGCGGGTTCGAGACCGACCTTGCACTCTATCTCTCCGGCGTGACCGGAACGCCGGCGCGTCAGATGCTGGACGAACTGGAAGACTGGCGCATTACCGACATCGGCAACCGCACCCGCGACGACGCGGAGCGTCCGCTTTATCGCATTACCCGGATATCGGCGGGAAGCACCGCGTAAACCCGCCAATGCATCTGCCGTTCGGGTCTGAACAGGTTCTTGCCAACGTCTCCGGCGGGGCATAACCCTGTCACCATGCTGTCTGTCTTCGATCACGGCGCATTCCCGCCCCCGCCCGCGCCTTTCAATATGGCGGCGCATGTGCTGGCCCATGCCGACCGGCTCGCCGACAAGATCGCGCTCTCCATCGTCAGCCCTTCCGGAGCGGAACGCTGGTCCTACGCGCGTCTGCAGGCCGCCATCCGTGGCACGGCCACGGGTCTGTTGCAGAACGGGTTTGCCCCGAACGACATCCTCTTGATGCGGCTGGGAAATTCCGTCGACTTTCCCATTGCATACCTCGCCGCCATCACCGCGGGAATGGTTCCTGTTCCGACGTCTTCCCAACTGACAGAGCGGGAGGTCGCCAAGATGGTGGCCGAACTGTCCCCCGCCGGCATCCTGCGCGATCCTGCCGTCGCCTGTCCGGATGTGGCCTGCAAGGTCATCGGAACAGAGGCGCTGCGGCAGATGCACGACCTGCCCCCGGCCGATTTTGCCATGGGTGACCCGGATCGACTGGGATACATCGTGTACACCTCCGGCACCTCCGGCAAAGCCCGCGCCGTGATGCATGCACATCGTGCCATCTGGGCACGCGGTATGATGCACCACGGCTGGTACGGCCTTGGCGAAGGCGACCGGCTGATGCACGCGGGCGCCTTCAACTGGACCTACACGCTTGGCACAGGGCTCATGGACCCGTGGTCGGTTGGCGCCACCGCCCTCATCCCCGCCGAGGGAGTCGATACGGGCGTTCTGCCATTGCTCATGAAGCGATACGAAGCAACGATTTTTGCAGCTGCCCCTGGCGTTTACAGGAAGATCCTGAAAGATAACGAAACAATCGATCTGCCGAAGCTGCGACACGGCCTGACCGCCGGTGAAAAGCTTTCCGACCAGATCCGGACCCAGTGGCGCGATGCCGGTGGTGGAGAGCTTTACGAAGCTTTCGGCATGTCCGAATGCTCCACCTTCGTCTCCGCCGCGCCCGGCAGCCCTGCCGCGCCCGGCGCGCTTGGCAAGCCGCAGGAAGGTCGCCGCGTCGCGATCCTCGGACCCGACGGTCCCGTCCCGCTCAACGAGGAAGGCGTGATTGCCATCCACCGCTCCGATCCCGGCCTGATGCTCGGCTACTACGGCGCGCCAGAGGACACGCAGGCGAAGTTCGACGGCGACTGGTTCCTTACCGGCGATCATGGCCGCATGGACGAGAACGGCCAGATCACCTACATGGCCCGCGCCGACGACATGATGAATGCCGGCGGCTACCGGGTTTCCCCGCTGGAGGTCGAGGCGGCGCTGAACGACATCCCCGGCATCACAGAAATCGGCGTCATCGACTGCGCGGTGAAGGCCGACGCCCGGCTTATCATCGCCTTCTACACCGGCCCGGCCCCGCTGGACGAAGCCGCGCTGCTGGCCGTGGCCGCAGAGCGGCTCGCCCGGTACAAGCAGCCCCGCGCCTTCGTGCACTTGCCGGAACTGCCGCGCAATCCGAACGGAAAGCTGCTGCGGCGCGGCTTGCGCGACATCTGGGACGCCCGGAAAGCCCCGGCATGATCCTCCCCCGCTGCGTGCGCCGCGGCAAACTTCGAAAGGCAAGGCTCTGACATGGAAGAGAAAGTTGTCAAACTGGATATTCTGTCCGACCCGATCTGCCCCTGGTGCTACATCGGCAAGGTGCAGCTGGAACGCGCCCTTGCCGACCGTCCCGACCACCCCTTCGTGATCGAATGGCACCCTTTTCAGCTCAACCCCGACATGCCGAGGGAGGGGATGGACCGGCAGGACTACCTGCGCGCCAAGTTCGGTGACAAGGCGACCTCCACCTACAACCGCATCGGCGAGCATTTCGAGGATATCGGGGTCGAGGCCAATCTCAACGCAATCTCCCGCACGCCGAACACGCTGGACGCGCACCGGCTGATCCACTGGGCGGGGATCGAAGGCTGCCAGAACGCCATGGTCGACGCGCTGTTCCGCGCCAATTTCGTGGATGGCCGCGACATCGGCGACCGGGAGGTTCTGGCGGATCTGGCGGACGGGATCGGCATGGACGCCGCCACCGTACGCCGCCTGCTCGCCTCTGATGCGGATGAGGAGATGATCCGCGACCGCGATGCCCATTCCCGCAAGATGGGCGTCAACGCCGTGCCGACCTTTGTCGTCGCAAGCCGCCACGCGGTGCCCGGCGCGCAGCCGCCAGAACTCTGGGTCAAGGTCATCGACGAAATCACCGCCGGTGAATGACCCCCGGCCAGCCCGCAGCACCGACCGCCCGGCGGTGGAGGCGATCGTCCATGCCGCCTACAGCCCCTGGATCGATCGCATCGGACAGACGCCCGGCCCCATGCTGGACGACTACGCCGCCCTCATCGCGGAGGGCCGCGTGCATGTTACTGGCACACCGGATCTGACCGGCATCCTCGTGCTGATCCCGGAGGCGGACACGCTGCTGCTGGACAATATCGCCGTCGCGCCGGAGGCACAGGGAACCGGCGTCGGAAAGCGCCTGATGACCTTTGCCGAGGATCAGGCGCGCGCCGCCGGTTATGACCGGATCCGGCTTTATACCCATGAAGGCATGGCGGAAAACGTCGCGATCTACCTCAGGATCGGCTACCGGGAGACGCATCGCGCCACCCAGAACGGCTTTCCCCGCGTGTTCATGGAAAAGGTGCTTACCTGATCGGCGGGACAAGCCGCCCTTGCCATTTTCTGCACCTGCAAAGCGTGGCCCTTCCCCTGAAGCCGTGCTAGCACAGGCCGTTCCGCCAGCCGAGGCTTCATGACCCCCAAGATCTCACAATCCGAATTCATTGCCATGATGGCGATGATGGTGGCCACTGTCGCGTTTTCCATCGACTCCATGCTGCCGGCCCTGCCCGTCATGGCGCAGGACCTGACGCCGGAGGCACCGAACCGCGCGCAACTGGTCCTGTCGGCCTTCTTCGTCGGCATGGGGGTGGGTACGCTGTTTACCGGGCCTCTGTCGGATGCCTTCGGGCGCAAGACGATCATCAACCTCGGCGCGGCGCTTTACATCCTTGGGGCGGTGCTGGCCTGGGCCGCCCCGACGATCGAACTGATGGTCGCCGCCCGCATCATGCAGGGCATCGGCGCAGCCGGGCCGCGCATCGTCTCCATCGCGATCATCCGGGACCTCTATTCAGGGCGGGAGATGGCGCGCATCGTGTCCTTCGTCATGCTGATCTTCACCATCGTGCCCTCCCTCGCGCCGCTGCTCGGGTCGGGTATCATCGCGCTTGGCGGATGGCGCGGCATCTTCGTGGCCTTCGTGATCTTTGCCGTCATCTCCTCGACCTGGGTCAACGCGCGCCTGAGCGAACCGCTTCCGGTCGGGGCACGCCGTCCGCTGAACCTCACCGCACTCTGGACCGCGCTGAAGGAGATGATGTCCTATCCCATGGTGCGGAACTCCATCTACGTCCAGTTGCTGATCTTCTCGGTCCTCTTCACCTCGATCTCCCTGATCCAGCCGACTTTCGACCAGATCTTCGGCAAGGCGGACCAGTTCGCCCTCTACTTCTTCGCCATCGGCATCTTCTGCGCCTCCTCCTCCGTGGTGAACGCGACCTTCGTGATGCGGCTCGGGATGCGGGCGATCATTTCCATCGCGATCTTCGTGACGCTGACCCTCACCCTGCTGATGCTGGCGCTGCACCTCTCCGGCGTGACGGGGACTGTGTATTTCTGGGCCTACGTGCTTTGGCAGACCGCGATCTTCTTCCAGATGGGCCTGACCATCGGCAACCTGAACGCGCTGGCGATGGAACCGCTTGGCCATATCGCGGGCCTCGCGGCAAGCGTCATGGGCGCGATATCCACGGTTGCGGCGGGTGTGATCGCCACGCTCATCGCCCAAATGTTCGACGGCACCACCCTGCCCCAGATCGGCGGCGTCCTGGTCCTGCTTGCGCTGGCCATTCCGGCGCTGGTCCGCATGCGCAGCCTCGACCGTCCGCTCGCCGCGCCGGTGCACGGCGAATAGGAAATCGTCATGATTTTCCGAGATGCTGGGGCAAGCTTCCTTCCCCGGCCCGGCGGAATGGGCTACCACCCGAAAGACCGCAGCAGGAGGTGACAGCAGATGACCAGGATCAAGGTGGACAACCCGATCGTCGAGATGGACGGGGACGAGATGACCCGCATCATCTGGGCCTTCATCAAGGAAAAGCTGATCGAGCCCTATCTCGACATCGACCTGCTTTACTACGACCTCGGCATGGAAAGCCGCGACGCGACCGACGACCAGATCACGATCGACGCCGCGATGAAGACGAAAGAGGTCGGCGTCGCCGTCAAATGCGCCACCATCACCCCGGACGAGGCGCGGGTTGAGGAATTCAACCTCAAGAAGATGTGGAAATCGCCGAACGGCACCATCCGCAATATCCTCGGCGGCGTCGTCTTCCGCCAGCCGATCATCTGCCGCAACGTCCCCCGTCTGGTTCCCGGTTGGACCAAGCCGATCGTCATCGGCCGTCACGCCTTCGGCGATCAGTACAAGGCGACCGATTTCACCTTCCCCGGCGCCGGCAAGCTGACGATGAAATTCGTCGGAGAGGACGGGACGGTCATCGAAAAGGACGTCTTCGATGCGCCCTCCGCCGGGGTCTATCAGGCGATGTACAACCTCGACGACTCCATCCGCGACTTCGCCCGCGCCTCGCTCAACTATGGTCTGATGCTGGGCTGGCCGGTTTATCTCTCGACCAAGAACACCATCCTCAAGGCCTATGACGGCCGCTTCAAGGACATCTTCCAGGAGGTCTTCGAGCAGGAGTTCGAGGACGCGTTCAAGAAGAAGAAAATCTGGTACGAACACCGCCTGATCGACGACATGGTCGCCTGCTGCATGAAGTGGAACGGAGGCTTCGTCTGGGCCTGCAAGAACTATGACGGCGACGTGCAGTCCGACACGGTCGCGCAGGGTTTCGGCTCCCTCGGCCTGATGACCTCGCAGCTGATGACCCCCGACGGCAAGATCGTTGAGGCCGAGGCCGCGCATGGCACCGTTACCCGCCACTACCGCCAGCATCAGGCCGGGGAACAGACCTCCACCAACTCCATCGCCTCCATCTATGCTTGGACCGGCGGGCTGAAGCACCGCGCCAAGCTGGACGAAAACACCAAGCTGATGGAATTCGCCACCACGCTGGAGAAGGTCATCGTCGACACGGTCGAATCCGGGCACATGACCAAGGATCTCGCCCTGCTGGTCGGCCCGGATCAGGGCTGGCTGACCACGATGGGTTTCCTCGAAAAGATCGATCAGAACCTGAACAAGGCGCTCGCCGGATAAGCCGGACAAGGAAAAAGGCAGCCGGAACAACCGGCTGCCAATCGTTCTGCTAT
The DNA here is from genome assembly GCF_014638275.1 of Primorskyibacter flagellatus. Taxonomy (GTDB): domain Bacteria; phylum Pseudomonadota; class Alphaproteobacteria; order Rhodobacterales; family Rhodobacteraceae; genus Pseudooceanicola; species Pseudooceanicola flagellatus_A. The sequence goes on along the minus strand of NZ_BMFJ01000001.1, from coordinate 1,102,805 downwards.
CGGGTCAAACCACCGGGTCAGGCGGCCGCGCGGTCGTGGCGCCCCTCTTCGACCTCCTCGATGATCTTCTGCACGAATGCATCGAGGTCTCCGGGGTTGCGGGACGTCACGATCCCCTTGTCGGTTGCGACTTCACTGTCCTCCCAGAGACCACCGGCGTTTTCGACGTCGGTCCGGATCGACGGATAGGAGGTCACCTTGCGGCCCTTTACGATCCCGGCTTCCACCAGCATCCACGGGCCGTGACAGATCGCCGCAACGACCTTCCCCGCATCGTGCATCTCCTTCACGAAGCGCACCGCCTCGGGCTTCGTGCGCAGCACATCCGGGTTGATCTGGCCGCCGGGCAGCACGATCGCGTGGTAATCCGCCGCATCCGCATCGGCCAGCGCCTTGTCGGCCTCCGCCTCACGGCCCCAGTCGGTCTTGCTCCACCCGCGGATCGCCTCGCCGTCGGGGCTCACCACGTGAACTTCGGCCCCCGCGGCACGCAGCATGTCGCGCGGCACTTCAAGCTCGCTCTGTTCGAACCCGTCGGTGGCAAGGATGATGATGCGGGCATTCTTGATATCAGGCATGTCTTGGTCCTTTCGGTTGCGGGGTCACCCCCGTTGCGCGACCAACGGACCCCGCCCCTGCCCGGTTCCTGAGCATTTCCGGACGGCGGCGGCCTGCCGCCACGTTGTGCCTCGACAGCGGGACATCGCCGACCCTAACGTCCCGACATGCCCTCGCCGATCCCGATACCGACCGAATACCGCCAGCAGCATACGTGGCTGGAGGACCTTCAGGGCCTCACCATCTCCCTCGTCGCGGCAGGCGTCGGCGTCACCTTCCTTGCCACGCTCGGCTTCATCACCGGGCAGACAGCCGGCATAGCGCTGATCGTCAGTTACCTGACCGGCGCCAGCTTCGGCCTTGTCTTCTGGCTGGTGAACCTGCCCTTCTACGCCTTTGCCTGGAAGCGGCTCGGTCCGGAATTCACACTGAAATCCATTGGCTGCGTGACGGTGCTGTCGCTGCTGGTCGATTACCTGCCGCTCGGGATGCAGTTCGACTACCTCAACCCCGTGCTGGGCACCGCGATCTTCGGCGTGCTCACCGGCTTCGGCCTGCTCGGCACCTTCCGCCACAAGGGCTCGCTCGGCGGGCTCGGTGTTGTCGCGCTGATGGTTCAGGACAGGACCGGTTTCCGTGCGGGGTATGTCCAGCTGATCGTCGACGGCCTGATCTTCGCCGCCGCCGCCTTCCTGTTCCCGCCCCGCGTCGTGCTTTACTCGCTGTTCGGCGCGCTGGTGCTCAACGCCGTCATCGCCTTCAACCACGACCGCGACCGCTATATCGCGGACTGATCTTCATCTTGCCGGAAATACTCCGGGGGCACGGGGGCAGCGCCCCCGCCCGGCCGCTCTTCTCACGGTCGGGAGACCTGCCCGCCGCCGACCGCCATCCTGACCCCGGTTGTCGATGGCCCCGAGGTCGGCAGCCCCCGCGCGACACGCACCGCAAGATATCCGAACGCCTGTGCTTCCAGCATGTCGCCGTCCAGCCCGACCTCCTCGACTGGCTGGACCGGGCAGTCCAGCGCGACCCGCAACATCTCCATCAGCACGGGATTCTTGCGCCCGCCCCCGCAGACCAGCAGCTGCGCCGGAGACTCCGGGCAATGCTCCATCCCCCGAAGAACTGACGCCGCCGCCATCCCCGTCAGCGTCGCCGCCGCATCCGCATCACTCAGCTCGCGGACCAGCGACATCATCTCCGGAAAGGCGTTACGGTCCAAAGACTTGGGCGGCATGCGAGAGAAATAGGGATCGTCGAGAAACAGCTCGAGAGCGCCCGTCTCGACCTTGCCGGTCATCGCCAGCTTCCCGTCTTCGTCGTAGTCCAGCCCCCGCCGGTCCCGCAGCAGGTCGTTCACCGGCGCATTGGCCGGACCCGTGTCGAAGGCCAGCACCGCGCCCTCCGCCTCTGCCCGTTCGACCCGCGGGTCCACCCAGGTCAGGTTGCCGACCCCGCCGAGGTTGAGGAACGCGACCGGCTCCGTCGCCCCGATGTAGCGCGCGCAGGCGTGGTGGAAGAACGGCACCAGCGGCGCGCCTTCACCGCCCATCTCCACGTCGGCGGAGCGGAAATCCCAGACCACCGGCAGCCCGAGCGTCGCCGCCAGAAGGTCGCCGTCCCCGACCTGGTGCGTGCCCCTCCCTCGCGGATCATGTGCCAATGTCTGGCCGTGGAACCCGACAATGTCCACGTCGCGGAACTTCGCCAGCAGCGCCTCGTGCGCCCGCATCACCACGTCCCGCGCCGCCGCCACGTCCGGATCGTTCGGCCACTGGCCAAGCGCGCGGTGCAGTACGGTGCGCTCTTCCTCTGAATAGACCCGGTAGTCGCTTTCCCCGAAGCCGTGGATCTCGACCCCGTCAGTCACCACCACCGCCGCATCCACCCCGTCGAGAGATGTCCCGGACATCGCCCCGAGCGCCCGCACCGGGCCTTTCTGCATTCCCGCCTTCGACACGGTCTTTTCCTTTGCCTGCCTGCCACCTATAGAGTGCCCTGCACATCAACCCGGGACAAGAGACATGACCTACCATCCCAAGTCGGACTTTCTGGCAATCATGATGCAGCGCGGCTTTGTCGCCGACTGCACCGATTATCAGGCTCTGGACGACGCGCTCAGCGCGGGGATGGTGACGGCCTATGTCGGGTACGACGCGACGGCGAAATCGCTGCATGTCGGCCACCTGATGAACATCATGATGCTGCGCTGGTTCCAGAAGACCGGCAACCAGCCGATCACGCTCATGGGCGGGGGCACGACCAAGGTCGGCGATCCCTCCTTCCGGTCAGAGGAGCGTCCGCTTCTCACGAACGAGGCGATCGACGCCAATATCGCGCAGATCCAGAAAGTCTTCGCCCGCTTCCTCGACTACGACCGGCCGGGCAACCCCGCGCTAATGCTCAACAACGCGGAATGGCTGGACAATCTGAATTACCTCGAATTCCTCCGGGACATCGGGCGGCACTTTTCCATCAACCGGATGCTGTCCTTTGAATCGGTGAAATCCCGGCTCGACCGGGAACAGTCGCTGTCCTTCCTCGAATTCAACTATATGATCCTGCAGGCCTACGACTTCCTCGAACTCAATCGCCGCTACAACTGCCTCGCGCAGTTCGGCGGGTCGGACCAGTGGGGCAACATCGTGAACGGCGTGGACCTGACGCGCCGGGTCATCGACGCGCAGATCTTCGGGCTGACGACGCCGCTGCTGGCGACCTCCGACGGCAAGAAGATGGGCAAGTCGGCCGGTGGTGCCGTCTGGCTGAACGCCGACATGCTCTCGCCTTACGAATACTGGCAGTTCTGGCGGAATTCGACCGATGCCGATGTCGGGCGGTTCCTCAAGATCTTCAGCGAACTGCCGGTCGAGGAATGCGACCGGCTCGGCGCGCTCGGCGGGTCCGAGATAAACGAAGCCAAGGTCATTCTCGCCAACGAGGCCACCGCCATCCTGCATGGCCCCGACGCTGCCGCGGCGGCCGAGGCCACCGCGCGCGAGGTCTTTGAAAAGGGCGGCACCGGGGACGACCTGCCCACGCTGGAACTGTCGGCCGGAGAGGTCGCGGGCGGCATCTCCGTCGCGCAGCTGCTCGTGCGCACCGGGCTGTCGAAGACCGGCAAGGAAGCCAAACGCCTGATCGCCGAAAACGGCGCGCGCCTGAATGACGAACCGCTCACTGATGCGGGGCTCATGATCGACACGGCGGCTCTTTCCGCCCCGATCAAGCTCTCCGCCGGCAAGAAGCGTCATGCGCTCGTCCGGCTGGCCGGCTGAACCACGGCGGGGGCGCCAAAGGGCACCCTCAGCCTGCCCGCATCTCGCCGATGATGCCCGCCATCCGGTCCAGCGCAGGGTCCTCCGCCAGGCCCAGATCGGCAAACTCCCCCTCCGCCAGCGCATCCGCCAGTCGCTCCACCTGAAGCAGCCGCGCCGCCTGTATCGCCCGGTCCCCGCCTGCAAGGTCCAGCTGCCGCGCCCGGCTCTCCGCCCGGGCCCGGCGCACGACATCCGTTTCGACCGCCAGCCGCCTGAGATCGCGCCTGAACTGCACATGCGCCCGATGGTGCCCGGCGACAGCCGACGCGATCTCTGTATCCGACGCGCCAGAACCGAGCAGCGCGCCCATGAACCGCGCTTCCTCCGCCTGCCAGGTTTCATAGACCTCGACGAACACGATCAGCTTGTCCGCGAAATGGCGGTAGAAGGTCTGCGGCGCAAAGCCCGCCCGCCTGGCGATCGCGTTGCTATGCGTCCCGTCCCACCCTTTCTCCGCGAAGTCCGCCTGCGCCGCCGCGACCAGTTTTTCACGGGTCGACGTCATCGAATATTCTCCAGAAATTCTCCGAGCACCGGCATGAATGCCTCGGGGTCTTCCAAGAAGGCGGCATGCCCGCCCCGGAACAGGTGCAGGCGATGGTCGGGGATGCGGGCGATGGCCGGGCGGCAGACATCCAGCCGGATCGCCTTGTCCGATCGCGCCCAGGCGATCAGCACCGGCACGTCCAACGCCGCAGCCGCCGCGCGCAGGTCCGCGTCGTCGCGCCCGAAGGACTCCCACGCCTGCGACAGCACCCCGGCCCGGTTCGCGACTGTCCGCGAGATCTCCCGCCGCCGGACACGCGCGCCGGGCAGGACGCTGCGATAGTACAGCCGGAAGGCAGGCACGAACCACCACGCCCCGCGGGCACCTGCCGCAAAGAAGCGCGAGAACATCCGGGTCACCCGCCGCACCGTCGGGGTCAGCGGGATCAGCCCGCCCGGATTGCACAGTACCAGCGCGCGCACCCGTCCCTCATGCGCCAGAAGGATCGCCGCCGCGCCTCCGATGGAGTTGCCCAGCACGACCGGAGGCGCATCGCACAGCGCGTCGATCACCCCGGCTGCCACCTCTGCATAGACCCGCGCATCCGCGGCCGCGGACATTTCTCCCGATTGCCCGTGTCCGGGAAAGTCCGGCGCCAGCACCCTGTAGCGGTCCCCGAATGCCGCGGCGATACCATCGAAATCCGCCCCGTCATGCCCCGTGGCATGCAGGCAGAGCAGATCGGGCCCCTCACCGCAGACGCGTACCGCCACCTCAGTCCCGAGCACCGGGACCCTCACGATCCGTTCCGAAAAATCCCGCATCATCACCTCCCCACGTGAGTCGGTGATATTCATATCACCTATCAATCGGTAGGGGCAACAATCGTCGAAACGAACATTTGAAATCACAAGGGACAAGCCCTATATCTGCCGTGTCGGGCAACCGACTATGGACATAAACGCGCTCGTAATAAGCGGATCGGACCCGGGGGCGGTACCCGGCGGCTCCACCAAAATCCTTCGTTTGGGGATCATGGGGCCGAAACAGGATCGACGAACGTCTAAAGGGGTTTTGCTTTGTCTCGGTGAGGTACCACCGTTATCGGTCCGAACAGTACAATTGCAAACGACAATCGTGCTCCGGTGGCTCTGGCTGCGTAAGCAGTCCGCACCATCGAAATCTAAGCCCTTGCGCCTAGCAGCGTAAGGCGGGGTTCGCAGGCACCTGGCAACAGAAGCCTGCACTTTCAGACAGTTGCTGATGCGTCCTTGTCCAGCGGAAACGCCGCCTCAAGTGCCTTCAGTCCGCGGGGACGGAACCGGATAACCCGGCTGTCGCCGACCCTCTCCGCCCATCCCGACGCCAGCACATAGTCCAGCAAGGCGGTGCCGAGCGGACCGGCCAGATGCATCCGCCGTTCCGACCAGTCAAGGCATTCGCGGCACACCACCCGTCGCCCGGCGAGCCCCGACAGGTCGACGCCCAGCCCATCCAGAAACCGCCGCCCCTCGGAGCTCACCTCCAGTCCTGAGACCCCGACGGCAACAGCCCCGCGCGCCCGGAGCGAGTCGTAGATCCGCACCGCATGTGCCCCTGCAAGATGGCGGTAGCAACTCCGCGCCTCCCGCATCGCTGCATCCCGGGGACCGGTCCGGACCCGCCGGTGCCCCCGCGCCTCCGCCAGCGACATCAGGCTCTCAAGTGCCGCCGCCACGTCCTCTCCCGCCAGCCGGTAGTACCGGTGCCGTCCCTGCGCCGCCACCACCAGCAGCCCGGCCCCGACCATGCGCGACAGATGCCCGCTCGCCGTCGGCAGGCTGACACCGGCCACGCCGGCAAGCTCTCCGGCCGTCAGGGCGCGCCCGTCCATCAGCGCGGAAAGCATGTTGGCCCGCCCCGGATCCCCGATCAGGGCGGCAATGGCTGATATGTCCGGTCCGTCTCTCATGCCCGCATCCTAGCACAGCCCCTGGAACGACGCTTCGGTCCCTTCCGAACCGTTGTCCCGCGCCTCCGGCCTATACCGGGGCCGGTCCACAACGAAACGAAAGGTTTCCCATGCTCACCTGTGTCATCCGCTACGACATCGACCCCACCAAACGCGCCCAGTTCGAACATTACGCACGCACCTGGGGCGAATGCATCCCGAGAAACGGCGCCGACCTCCTGGGCTATTTCTCGCCCCGCGAAGGCTCCTCCACCCTCGCCTACGGCATCTACAACGTGGACAGCCTCGCCGCCTACGAAGCCTACCGTGCCCGTCTCGCCGCCGATCCGCTCGGCCGGCAGAACTACGAGTTCGCCATGGCCGAGAAATTCATCCGGTCCGAGGACCGCACATGGCTTACCCGCGCCGACCGTTAGGCTTTCTGGTCTATCAAATATCCTCGGGGGGATCGCCGTCAGACCCGGGCGGCAGACGGCCCCGCGACCCCGCTTGACTTCCCGCGCGCCCGCCCGTTCCCTGCGCCGGACAGCCACACCCGCAGGATCCAAGCGATGACCCCGACCTGGCCCGAGATGTTCCGCACTTTCGGGCGCATCGGCCTGCTGTCCTTCGGTGGTCCCGCCGCCCAGATCGCCGTGATGCACGACGAACTGGTCGGGCGGCGGCGCTGGATGGACGAACCGGCCTTCCTCGGCGCGCTGTCCTTCTGCATGCTGCTTCCCGGACCCGAGGCGATGCAGCTGGCCACATGGTGCGGCTGGAAACAGCGCGGCACCGCCGGGGGTCTGCTCGCCGGGCTGCTCTTCGTCCTGCCCGGCGCGGCGCTGATCCTTGCCCTCGCCTTTGCCTATGCCGCCTGGGGCGATCTGCCGGTGATCCGCGACGCTTTCCTCGGCATCAAGGCGCTGGTCATCGTGATCGTGCTGCAGGCGCTCTGGAAGGTGTCGAAGAAGGCCCTGACGGGGGCGGAGGGCTGGGTCATCGCCGCCTTGGCCTTTACCGCGATCTACGCGCTGAACCTGCCCTTCCCGCTCATCATCCTCGCCGCCGGGTTCTGGGGGGCCATGACCGCCAGTGTCGCCAGCCCCGCGACCACAACGCAGGCCGCGCCCGCCGGAACGCTGCGCACCGTTCTGATCTGGGGTGCACTCTGGCTGGCGCCGCTGCCCGTGCTGGCGCTGGCCGGACAGACCTTCCTGCTCAGCCTGTCGCTGTTCTTCGCCAAGCTCGCCGTCGTGACCTTTGGCGGCGCCTATGCCGTACTCGCCTACATGGCGCAGGCGGTGGTCGAAACCCATGGCTGGCTGACGCCGGAACAGATGATCGACGCGCTTGGCCTGGCCGAAACCACGCCCGGGCCGCTGATCCTCGTCACCCAGTTTACCGGACATCTCGCCGGCATCGCCGCCGGAGGCACCGGGCTGGGGCTGGCCGCCGGCCTGCTGACGCTCTGGATGACCTTCGTACCCTGCTTCCTGTGGATCTTCGCCTTCGCACCGCATGTCGACCGCATCCTCGCCGCCCCCCGCCTGAAGTCGGCTCTCAGGGCCATCACGGCCGCGGTGGTCGGAGTGATCCTGAACCTGTCGCTCTGGTTCGCGCTGCATGTTCTCTTCGCCCGGCCAGACACCGGCGGCGCGATTCCGCTGCCCGATCCCGCCAGCTTCGACCCGCTTGCCGGGGCGCTCACCCTGCTCGCCGCCCTGCTTCTGCTGGTGCTGAAACTGCCCATGATCCCGGCACTGGCGGGCATGGCGGCGCTCGCGGGGACACTGCCGGTTGTGCTGTTTTAACTCCGGCATACAGCACTTCCGTTTTGACGCGAATCCCCTATGCTCACAATCGAGTTTCGCGGAAGGCAAGATGTCACGCTCGATCGACTACGGAAACCTGATGCACCGGGCCATGCGCGGCCTGATCCACGAGGTGCTGGCGGATGTGGCCGAGCGCGGGCTGCCCGGCAATCACCACTTCTTCATCACCTTCGACACGACTCATTCGGGCGCCGCCCTGGCCGACTGGCTGAAGGACCGTTACCCGAGCGAGATGACCGTCGTCCTGCAACACTGGTATGACAACCTCGAGGTTTCGGACGAAGGGTTCGGCATCACGCTCAACTTCGGCGACTCCCCCGAACGGCTCTACATCCCCTATGATTCGATCCTGACCTTCGTTGATCCGTCGGTCGAATTCGGCCTGCGCTTCGAAACCCAGGACGACGGGTCGGACGACGACGATCCAGAACCTCCACGCCCCCTGCGTGCCCGCCGCGACGAGGCCGACGAAACGCCGCCGCAGCGTCAGAACGGACAGGACGCCGACGTCGTTCAGCTGGACAAGTTCCGCAAATAGGCGACCGGCGGTCAGCCGCCATTCCCGTGAAATTTTTGTAAAACCAACCGGAACCATCTTGCCGGACTCCCTCGTTCGTCGTTCATCAGGGCAACCGTTGATCGAGAGGGAGAGCACCGAGCCATGGCCAGCGATTTCACCGTCTTCCTGGGCGAAATGATGCGCAAACCGATGGAGGTGTCGGCCATCGCGCCATCCTCCGCCGCCGTTGCCCGCAAGATGACCGAAGGCGTGGAACACGTGGAGGGACCGATCGTCGAGATCGGGCCCGGCACCGGCAGCTTCACCCGCGCGATCCTTGAACGCGGCGTGGCCCCGGAACGGCTGATCCTGATGGAGCTCAACCCCCGCTTCTGCGAAGAGCTGACCCGCAAGTTCCCCGGTGTGACGGTCCTGAACCGCCCCGCGCAGGAGATCGAGAAGATCGGCGTGACCAACCTCGGCTGCGTCATTTCCGGCGTGCCGGTGCTTGCCCGGCCGCAGATCCAGCGCGAGGTCGTCGGTCACGCCTTCAACGTCATGGCGCCGGACGGGGTCTTCGTGCAGATCACCTATTCGCCCAATGCCCCGATCCCGGAGGATGTACAGGCCTCCATGGGTATCACCGCGGTCAAGCGCGGCACGGTCTGGGCCAACCTGCCGCCCGCGCGCGTGTTCGAGTTCCGCCGCAAGGTGCAATAAGGTCGCCAGGCAAGACCCCGACCTTCATCAAGGCGTAGGGTGGGGTTTCACCCTACCCCTTACTTCAACCGGTATTCCAGCAGATCCAGGAACACAGCCGCGTGTTCCCGCAGCGTCTCGCTCTTGTCAGTGCTGCGCGACGCGGTCCACAACCCGTTGGAAAAGATCATGATCGTCCGGGCTAGCGCCTTCCGGTGCGGCATCGGCAATCGGGTCGACTGTTCCCTCTGAAGCGCGGTCGAAAACGCCGTCTCAAGCCGCGCATTGTGCTCTGCCACCTTGGCGGCCACCTCCGGATCGTGCGGCGCCACCTCGGTGGAGGCATTGACGACGAAGCAGCCGGGCCCCGGCAGACCGATGCTTTCCGCCATCTCCACCAGCCGTCCGAAATAGCCGACGATCGCCGCCATCCCGTCGCCCGACCCCGTGACCGGGTCCAGTACCGGAGAGACGACATGCTGGTGATAGCGCGGGAAACAGGCAAGGTAGAGCGCCTTCTTCCCCCCGTAATCGGTATAGATCCCGTGGCGGCTGACCCCGGTCTTCTTGACGAGGATGTCCATGGAGGTCGCCTCGTACCCGCCGTACCAGAACTGGGCGAGCGCGGAATCGGCGAGACTTTCGGGCGTGTGCGAAGGCTTACGTGGCATAGTTCAACTCTGCCGGAACGCGTATTCTGACACAAGATGCCAAATGGATAGTCGGCCGCATTTCCGCGTGATTGCGCGCATGGGTCCGGCCCGCTATAGCGGACCCGACGTCAAAACATCAGAGAGAAAGACGATGACCCAGACCCGCACGGAAAGCGACAGCTTCGGCCCGCTTGAGGTTCCTTCCGACAAGTACTGGGGCGCCCAGACACAGCGGTCGATCATGAACTTCCCGATCGGCTGGGAAAAGCAGCCTGTCGCCGTGGTCCGCGCACTTGGCGTCATCAAGCAGGCCTGCGCCCAGGCCAACAAGGCCTCCGGTGATATGGAGGCCAGGATTGCCGACGCCATCATTCAGGCCGCCGGAGAGGTGATCGAGGGCAAGTTCGACGACAACTTCCCGCTGGTCGTCTGGCAGACCGGCTCCGGCACCCAGTCCAACATGAACGCGAACGAGGTCATCGCCAACCGCGCCATTGAAATCCTCGGCGGTGAGATCGGGTCCAAGAAGCCGGTGCATCCCAACGATCACTGCAACATGGGCCAGTCGTCCAACGACACCTTCCCGACCGCCATGCACATCGCCGCCGCCATGACCGCGCGTGACGTGCTGATCCCCGGCCTGACCAAGCTGGCCGAGGGGCTGGAGGCCAAGGCCGAACAGTTCAAGGACATCATCAAGATCGGCCGGACCCACACCCAGGACGCGACTCCGCTGACCCTGGGCCAGGAATTCTCCGGCTACGCCATGCAGATCCGCAACGGGCTCAAGCGTATCGACCTCGCCCTGCCGGGGATCTACGAGCTCGCACAGGGCGGTACCGCCGTCGGCACCGGCCTGAACACGAAGAAGGGCTGGGGCGAAACGGTTGCGAAAAATATGGCCGACATCACCGGCCTGCCCTTTGTCACCGCCCCCAACAAGTTCGAGGCGCTGGCCGCCCATGACGCCATGGTCTTCATGTCCGGCGCACTCGCGACCGTGGCGGGGGCGATGTACAAGATCGCCAACGACATCCGCTTCCTTGGCTCCGGCCCCCGCTCGGGCCTCGGCGAACTGATCCTGCCGGAGAACGAACCGGGAAGCTCCATCATGCCCGGCAAGGTCAACCCGACCCAGGCCGAGGCGATGACCCAGGTCGCCGCCCATGTCATGGGCAACGACGCCGCGATCAAGTTCGCAGGGTCCCAGGGGCATTTCGAACTGAACGTCTACAACCCGATGATGGCCTACAACCTGCTCCAGTCCATGCAGCTGATCGGCGACGTGGCGGACAGCTTCACCGAGCGCATGCTGAACGGCATCGAGGCGAACGAGCCCCGCATCGACAAGCTGATGAAGGAATCGCTGATGCTGGTGACGGCGCTGGCCCCGACCATCGGCTACGACAACGCCACCAAGGTCGCCAAGACCGCCCACAAGAACGGCACCACACTGAAGGAAGAGGCGATCGCGCTTGGCTTCGTGGATGCGGAGACCTTCGACAAGGTCGTGCGCCCCGAGGACATGATCGGCCCCAAGGGCTGATCGACCGGATCGGAAAATCGGACGGGGCGGCAGGATTGCCGCCCTTTTTCTTGGCCTGTCGCCCTCACAAGACGACCCGGTCAAAAGGCACAAAATCCCAGCAATAACAACACAACACAACGCCAGAAACAGGCAGATCGGATTGACCAATTTCCCAGGCGCAACTAGAACCAGAAACGAAAATTGAATTTTCTGGGATTAGCAGAATGCATATCAGGAACACATTTGCCGCCGTGCTCCTCCTCGCCATGGCCGTCGGGGGCACCGCCCGCGCCACCACCTATCAGATATTCACCGACCGGACGGCCTTTCTGGCAGCGCTCACGAGCACTTACCTGGTCGCGGATTTCGACAGTTACACCGCGGATGTGCAGTTCAAGACCACGACCGTCGATTTCGGCCCGTTCTCGGCCTACAACCCCAGCTCCACCAGCTATGGCTATCTCGACGTCCCCCCGCTCAGGGACACGGGCAGCCGTGCCCCGACCGGCAACGGCACGCCGTTCCTTGCGATGGTGACCTCTTCCCAGCCCGGCCGTTACGCGCAGGCGACACTGACCTTCGATACGGAGATCACCGCGTTCGGCGCCGATTTCTTCGCCTTCAACGAAGATTTCCGCCGCAACGCCTTCTTCCTTCTCGGCGACCGGATCGACGCGCCCATCAATGACTACAACGAGGACGTGTTCTTCGGCTTCATCTCCGATACGCCTTTCACGCAGCTTGTCATTGCGCCGGGCGCAACCGGTGTCTCGGATGGTTTCGGGGTCGACAACATCGTCATGCAGCTGCCCCCGGTGCCGCTGCCCCTGCCCGCCTTCAGCCTACTGGCCGGTCTTGCAGCGTTCGGCGCATTTGCCCGCAGGACGGGCAGAGAGTCAGGCCAGCCCGTCAGGGCCTGATACGGCCCGGAGAGTTTCGGCAAGGTAACGCTAATATGCATCTTTTCCCGATCTGACGGATCTGGACGGGGCCAGAGGGCGCGCTACTCTGCTACCCATGGCCGAGATCGTGAACCTCAACCGCTTCCGAAAAAACCGCGCCCGCGCCGAAAAGCGTGCGGAGGCCGATGCCAACGCCGCGCGGCACGGACAGACCAAAGCCGAACGCCAGCAGACCGAGGCCGAAAAGGCACAAGCCGCGAAACGTCTCGACGGTCATCGTCTGGAGGAGCCGGAAGAATGATCGCACGGCCCCAGAAACATTCGCTGACCCTGCGCGGGCACCGCACCTCTGTCTCGCTCGAGAGGGAGTTCTGGCAGGCCTTCCGCGACATCGCGGCGGAACGTGGCCAGCCGGTCAACGCGCTCGCCGCCGAGATCGACGAATCCCGTGGCACCGACGCCGGACTGGCCTCGGCCATCCGGGTCTACGTGCTCAACCACTTCCGGAAATAGTTACTCCGCAGCTTCGGTGCTGCCTGCGCCGCCCGAACCTTCATTCCCCTCGCCGCCGTTGTTCTGCGCCTTGGCGCGCGGCTTGCGGTTGTAGGTCCGCTTGGGCTTCGACTTGGGTTCTTCCGCCGGCTGACGGTTTTCGGGCGTCTCAACCAGCCCGCTGTCACGGTCGGAGGACTCCATCACATCCGGCTGGTCTCCCTCGCCCGGCGCGGAGCCGGAGATGAAGGCGGGCAGGTCCTCGGACGGGCTGTCCTCCTGCTCCTGACGCGCACGGTCGCGGTCGCGCTGCGACTGGCGATTGCGGTTTTCCTGATCCTGCTGCTCGCGCTGCTTGTCCTGCTCTTTCTGAGCGGCGCTCAGCATGCGCAGGTAATGTTCGGCGTGCTGCTGGAAGTTCTCCGTCGCGACGCGGTCGCCGGAGAGCTGGGCATCGCGCGCCAGCTGGTTGTACTTCTCGATGATCTGTTGCGGCGTGCCGCGCACCTTGCCTTCGGGGCCAGAGCTGTCGAACACACGGTTGACGACATTTCCGACAGAACGGTTACGGTTCGACTTGTTGCGCGAACGGGATTTCGAAGATCTCATGGGCCTCTGGTCAGCCTTGCTGAATTGGCTGTCGTTCACCCCTGCCTGCGCGGGTACGGCGCAATGGCGGGTGGTCGACGTTTTGGGCTTACTGTCAGGGGGACGCGGTTTGCGTCCCGTCCGTGACTGCTAACGACTAAACATGTCGTCGGTCCGATTACAAGGGTAAATCCCTAAAGATCGGATAAAGATCGCGCTGTGTCGCAGCGAAACACGCGGAGGACCGCCTAGGTCGGGCGGTATCCGGACACCACGCGATCCCGTCCGTCAAGGTCGGGCAGCACTCTGACGTCTTCCAGCCCCGCCCCGCGGAACAGGGCGCTCACGGCCCCCCCCTGCGTCGGCCCGATTTCGACCAGCAGCCGCCCGCCGGGGCTCAGTACCGCGTTGATCCCGGCTGTGATCGCGCGATAGGCCGACAGCCCGTCTCCACCGTCGGTGAGGGCCATGCGGGGATCGTGATCGCGGACCTCGACCGAAAGCCCCTGCATCTCTGCCTCCGCAATATAGGGCGGATTGGACACTACGAGATCGAAGTTTCCGGGGGTTGCACCATACCAATCCGACTGCACCAGCGTCAGCCGGTCACTCACCCCATGTCGCGCCGCGTTCTCGCCCGCGACGGCGAGCGCCGCGTCAGACAGATCACCCGCCATACCCGTCACCTGCTCCCTCTCTGCCAGCAGCGTCACGGCGATGCAGCCCGACCCCGTGCCGAGGTCGAGCAGACGGGTAAATGGCGCGTCCAGCGCCGCCTCGACCAGGACTTCCGTCTCTGGCCGCGGGTCGAGCACGGCGTCGGCGACCTTGAATCTGCGCCCATAGAACAACCGTTCCCCGATAATGCGGGACACAGGCACACCCTGCATCCGCTTCTCAACCATCGACGCAAAACGGTCAAATGGTTCAGGATCAATGACTTCTGACATGAGAATACTCAGTCTGTCACGCTCCAAGCCCATCACATGCGCCATCAGGTAGCGCACGTCGCGCTGCGCCCCGGCAATCCCCGCAAGCTCCAGACGTTTCGCCGCGCCAAGCAGCGCCAGTTGCACCGTGAGCGGCGCGGTCCTCACCCCGCCATCTCCGCCATCAGCGCGGCTTGGTGATCGGCGGTCAGCGCATCCACGATCTCGTCCAGATCACCCTGCATCACCTGATCCAGCCGGTAGAGCGTCAGGTTGATCCGGTGGTCCGTCACCCGCCCCTGAGGAAAGTTGTAGGTCCGGATCCGCTCGCTCCGGTCGCCGCTCCCGACCTGCGCCTTCCGGTCTGCCGCACGCGCATCCGCCGCCTTCTGGCGTTCCAGATCGAACAGGCGGTTGCGCAGCACCTGCATGGCAATGGCCCGGTTCTGGTGCTGAGATTTTTCGGAACTCGTCACCACGATCCCGGTCGGAACATGGGTGATCCGAACCGCCGAATCCGTGGTGTTGACGTGCTGCCCCCCGGCGCCGGAGGCGCGCATCGTGTCGATACGGATGTCGCCCGGGTCGATCTGGATATCCACGTCTTCCGCCTCTGGCAGGACCGCAACCGTCGCGGCGGAGGTATGGATCCGCCCGCCGCTCTCCGTCTCCGGCACGCGCTGGACGCGGTGAACGCCGGATTCGAACTTGAGCCGCGCGAAGACATTGTCGCCCTGGATATTGCCGACGACTTCCTTGATGCCGCCCAGTTCCGTCTCGCTCAAATCGACGATCTGGAACCGCCAGCCGCGTGCCTCGGCATACCGCTGGTACATGCGCAGTAGATCACCGGCAAACAGCGCCGCTTCGTCGCCGCCGGTACCGGGCCGGATCTCGATCATCGCGGGACGGGAATCGGCGGCATCGCGGGGCAGCAGGGCCAGCTGCACCTCATGCTCAAGGGCGGGAAGATCACGCGACAGACGCGAGACCTCCTCCTCCGCCAGCGCCTTCATCTCGGGGTCCGAGATCATCGCCTGCGCCTCGTCCAGCCTTTGCCGTGCCTCCTGCCATGCGGTGATCGCGGCAACCACGGGCCGCAGGTCCGAATATTCCCGTGACAGCGCGGCAAAATCTCCGCCCCCCTCGGCCATGCGGGCCTCAAGGTATTCGGAGCGCTGCAGGATCTGGGCAAGGCGGTCTTCGGCAATCATGCTCCGATGTCCCGCATTCAACATTCTTGGTCAAGGGCCGCGCCCGTGATATTCTGCTGGAATGAAACCGCTCCTCGCCCTTCTGATCGTGACGCCCCAGTTGCTCTGGGCCGACAGCACGATCAACGGCAAGACGGTGGAATGCTACTGCACCGACAAGACCGGATCGCGCGTCGAACTGGGCGAAACCATCTGCCTTGAGGTCGGCGGGCGCATGTTCATGGCGCAGTGCCAGATGTCGCTGAACGTCCCGATGTGGCGCGAGGTGCGCCAGGGCTGCCTGACGTCGCAGGCCCTGCCCCAGACCCCGATCCCGACCGTTAAAGGTTGACGGGATTCCGCGGAAACCAGGTTTCGTCCAGATCGTCGTAACGGTTTTCATACTGCGAGATTTCGCGCAGCTCCTCCGGGCGCAGGATGCGAACATAGGGCCGGTCGATCTGGATCAGGCCTTCATCGGTGAAGGACCGCAACAGGCGATTCACGTAGACCTTGGTCAGGCCAAGGACGTCAGCAATATCCACCTGCCGCAGCGGCAGACGGAAACGCCGCCCGAGGTCGGGATTGGTGAACAGTAGCCGTTCGTGCACGTCCAGCAGGAAATGCGCCATCCGTTCGCGTGCCGTACCGGCCCCCATGATCGCCAGGCGATCCTTGAGCGTCATCTGATCGAGGCTGGCGATCGCCGTCATCAGCGCGGCCAGACGCGGCGCACGCTGGAATACGGCTGTCATGTGGTCGCGCGGAAAGGGGCAGACGGAACCGGCGGTGACCATGTGCACGTCATGCGGCACGCGGCGGGTTCCGAGCGTCGTCAGGCCAATCACCTCTCCGGGCAGGTAGATGCGCAGGGTCAGGCTGCGGCCGTTGCGCGGAAGCGACCGCGCGACGGCCCACCCGTCCTTGAGCACGAAGAGCTCCTCTGCAGGGTGACCGGAGGTCATAAGGGTTTCCCCCCGCGCGGCGCTGCGCTCGCTGTCCTCCATGCGGGCGATGAATTCGCACTCATCGGGCCCAAGCTCTGCATAGCGCGACAGGCGGCTGGCAAAGCAGCTTGCCGAGGTGGCGCGCCCGCTGGTGTCCTTGGTGAATGCGCGTGTCATCCGTTGCATGATATCGGTCTCTCTGGTGTCGAAGACGTGTGTACAGTCATGGGGTAAAAAACGGCTATAGCGGCCAGAGGTTCCCTCGGGGGCCGCGTACACAAACGTTCCGACGCCACGTAAGAACGCCGCAAGGTGCTGGGGTAGAACGATAATTTCGGGAATTTCAGACGAGGTAGTGGTATTGCAGTCTTCTCCGGTCGTACTGGCGGGATCACCTGTACCCTCTGAACCCGCAACCCAGCCCGGCATAGTGTGCCGCCAGCCGAAGCAGAGCAAAACCGATCCTTTCGGATGAAATGGTCAATCTGGGGTAGAAACTGTGCAAAAATTCAATCAGTTAAACTTGACGCTCATTGGCTGCGGCGCGATCCGCAGCGGGCCGCCGCGTGATGGTCTGGTAAACGCCCCGTCACCGGCACCCTGTCGGACCAATTTGGCCACAGATCGCTGTCAAGCATGACCCGGACGTTTCAGGGGAACTGCAGATGACGATCACGCCCGAGGACCGCGCAGCACTTGCCGCCCGCCATCACAAGCTGTTTGACCTGCTGCGCCAGGGCAACATCCAGGCCGTGCACCTGTCGCCCGCACTGCCGCATCCCACCACCCCGCACGAACCGGTACGCGTGAGTGAGGAGGAGATGTTCCTGCGTTTCCGCACCGAAGCTGCCGCGACCCTCCGGCGCTGACGCGGTCGTTCAGCCCCGATAACCCGTCGCGACGACGAACTTCTCGGAACTGTCGGACCGAGACGAGGGTGGCTTGAAATTCGCGACCTTGTCGAATTTCTGCTTCAGGATTTTCTGAAGCTCCCCCTCCGCGCCACCTGCCAGCACCTTGGCCACGAAGGTTCCGCCGGGGGCCAGCACGTCGAACGCAAACTCCGCGGCCGCCTCACAGAGAGAGATGATCCGCAGGTGATCCGTCTGCTTGTGCCCGGAGGATGCCGCGGCCATGTCGGACATCACGACATCCGCCTGTCCGCCCAGCCAGTCCTTCACCTGGTCGTCCGCCCCCTCGCCCATGAAGTCGAGCTGATGGATCTCCGCCCCAGGAAGCGGATCCACCTCCTGCAGATCGACTCCGACGATACGGCCGACCGCCTTGCCGGACTTCTGCCCGAGGGCGTTGATGCGCGGCACCGCGACCTGAAGCCAGCCACCGGGCGCGCACCCAAGGTCCACCACCCGCGCGCCGGGCACGAGGAAGCGGTACTTGTCGTCGATCTCCATGATCTTGAACGCCGCGCGCCCGCGATAACCTTCGGCCTGCGCGCGCTGCACATAGGGGTCGTTCAACTGCCGCTGCAGCCACCGGGTCGAGGAAAGCTTGCGCCCGCGCGCCGTCTTCACCTTTACGGTCAGGTCGCGCTGCCCGCGTCCGGAGGTGTTCTTTCCCGTCGGTTTCTTGGCCACGCGCCCGTTCCCTCTGCACTCCCTTCGCCTTAGCGCCCCGGCAACGGCTACTCAAGTCCCGGCCCCGTCGCGCAAGCGTGATGCCCCTGCAGCTTGACGCAGGGGCACCGGCCTGTCGATGCTGATCGCGTCCGCAACCCAGCCACACGAGGCCCAAGATGACCCGCCTGACTGCCAAGGACTTTGCCCCCGAACTTCTCGAACTCTACGACTTCTATGCCCATGGGCTGATCACGAAGCGCGAATTCCTCGACCGTGCCGGAAAATTCGCCGTCGGCGGCGTCACCGCCGCGACCATCCTGTCGGTCATGAGCCCGGATTACGCGATGGCGGAGCAGGTCTCTTTCACCGATCCGGACATCCTGGCCGAATGGATCACCTATCCTTCACCGAACGGCCATGGCGACATCCGCGCCTATATGGTCCGCCCGACAGCCAGCCCGACCGCGCCCGGCGTCGTCGTGGTGCACGAGAACCGCGGGCTGAATCCCTATATCCAGGATGTGGCCCGCCGCGTCGCCAAGGCCGGATTCATCGCGCTCGCCCCCGACGGGCTGACCCCCATGGGCGGTTATCCCGGCAATGACGACAGGGGGCGTGAACTGCAGCAGCAGGTCGATCCGGAGAAGCTGATGAACGACTTCTTCGCCGCCGTGGAATTCCTGATGGCGCATGACGATGTCACCGGCAAGGTCGGCATCACCGGTTTCTGTTATGGCGGAGGCGTCTCCAATGCCGCAGCCGTCGCCTACCCCGAGCTTGGCGCTGCCGTGCCCTTCTATGGCCGCCAGCCCGCCGCCGGCGATGTCGCGAAGATCAGTGCTGCCATGCTGATCCATTACGGAGAGCTCGACACCCGCATCAACGAAGGCTGGCCCAACTACGAAGCCGCGCTGAAAGAGGCCGGAACGGAATACGAGGCCTACATCTATCCCGGCGCGAACCATGGGTTCCACAACGACTCCACGCCCCGCTACGACGAGGCGGCGGCGGAACTGGCATGGCAGCGCACCGTGGACTGGTTCCGCAAGCACCTCACCTAGAACGAGAAAAGGGCGCGCTCCGGCGGGAGCGCGCCCTTCCGTCGGGACTGGCCGGGGTCAGGCCTTGCGGCGACGCAGCCCGAGCAGACCAAGGCCCGAGATCAGCAGCACGGCACCCGCGGGCAGCGGCACCGCGGCGGCCGTCACGCTGATCGACGCCAGGTCGAAGCCGTCCTGCGACCCGGTCGATCCGTAGACCTGCCGCGTGGCATCGGCGAGGAACAGGTATGTCCAAGGTCCGCCGGTCAGTTCCACCGACATGTTTGCCGTGGTGGTGTAGGCCGCCCCGTTGTCGAGCGTTCCGACCTGGATCGCGGAACCCCAATCGTACGTGTTGCTCACGTAGACATTGGCCGCCTCGAAATGGTTCGACGGAAAGGTCACTTCGACCGTCATTACCGTACCATTGCTTGGCGGGCTGATTTCGAATGCGATGACACCGCCGAGTTGGAAGAACGGATCCGACCCCAGGCCAAGTGAATAGAAGCCGGAACCCGAGTTGATGTTTGATGTCAGACGGCGGGACGGATCGGTGCCGCAGTCCAGTGCGATCGGGGACAGACCGGGGATCGACGTGGTGACGTCGGTTGCACATTCAGCGCCAAGCACGGTCAGGGTGACAGGAGCGGCGGAGGCCGACATGGCCGAAGCAAACAGCACGGCTGCCGCGGAGGAGAGGATTTTTTTGAACATATATTTGCGCCTTCTTTCAATGCGGCAGTCTCGAAATCATGCTCAAAAATACCGCACCCGGCAAAGTTTTGCCACAATTTTTTAAACTACCTTAACAAATTTGACGCATGGTCTGGCCCGTCCAAAGTCGGTCTCGCTACATGTCTTTGGAAATATTGAAGCAAATTTTCCGCCCACCAGACGCACCCGTATGGCAACAGATTGTTTCCGGCAGCTTCGGCAGGTTAGAAGGGCACATCCTCCAGTACCCCATGCGCCGACATCTGGGCATAGAGCAGCCCCTCGCGCAGTCCCCGGTCGGCCACCGACAACCGGTCCGTCGGCCAGCACCGCAGGAGCGCCTGAAGGATCGCCGCGCCGGACATGATCAGGGTCTGCCGGTCCTGCCCGATCCGCGGATCCTTGCGCCGCCCGTCAGGGCCAAGCGACAGGTAATCCCGGATCACCCGGTCGATCTGGTCCGAGGTCATGCGCAGCCCGTCCACCTTGGTCCGGTCATAGCGCTTCAGCCCGAGATGGGACGCCGCAACGGTCGTCACGGTGCCCGATGTGCCGATGATCTGGAACCCCTCCCGCGCCTGCTCGTCCTTGTAGGGCGCGAATTCGGCGAGCGACTCCTCGAAGAACCAGGACATGAGCGCGAAACGGGCCGTGTCGTCCTGCACGTCGCGGAAATGGTCCCGGAGGGTGGCGACACCGAGCGGGACGGAGATCCAATCCACCACCTTCGCCGCCGGGAACGGGCTTTCCGGCGCGTGGAACCCCGCATGCAGCCGCATGATCGCGCGCGGCCGGTCGCGCCGGGGCACCGCGGTCAGGTCGATCCAGACGAGCTCTGTCGATCCGCCGCCGATGTCCACCACCAGCAGCTGTTCGGTCCGCGTCGACACCAGCGGCGCGCAGGAGATCACGGCCAGACGCGCCTCCTCCTCCGGCTGGATGATCTCCATCTTAAGCCCGGTTTCCTGCTGGATCTGCTCGATGAAGCGCGTCGCGTTCTTTGCCCGGCGGCAGGCCTCTGTCGCGACAAGGCGCATGTGGCGGACATTGTGCCGGCGCAGTTTCTGCTGACAGACCCTGAGCGCCTGGATGGTGCGGGTCATCGACGCGCGCGACAGCTGCCCAGACCGTTCAAGGCCCGCGCCAAGCTGCACGGATTTCGAGAAGCTGTCGACCACATGAAACTGGCTGCCCTTCGGCTGCGCAATCAGCATGCGGCACGAATTCGTGCCCAGATCCAGCGCCGCGTAGAGTTCGGCGGGATCCGGTGTTGAGGGTACGGGGCTCTCGACCGGCTTCGGGAATGCGCCCGCACCTTTGGGACGCCTGGGCGCCATCGTCGCGCCCTCCTGTAACGTGTTGATCCAAGCCTAGCGGAGCGCCCTCAGCGACGCAAGGGACACAGTTGTCGACCCGGGCTTACACCCGTGTCCCGAAGCGGCGGCGCTAGAATGGCCGCGGGTAGTGATCCGCCAACAGGTCGTAATCCGGCGCGAGGTAGTCCCGCACCACGTCCCGCGTTGCGGCGGAAAGATCGTCGAGACCCAGCCGCCACGCCGACGCATTGCGCTGACCGACCGCAACACTGTGCCCGGTGTGGCGCGACAGGTGCCGGGCGAGTTCGGAGATCTCCTCGGTTCGGAACACCGCGTCATAGACCGACAGGTCCGGTCCGGTGAACAGCACCGTCGGCAAGGCGTGATGCTTGATCGACGAACTGGCGGCCATGTAGCCCGGCAGGTTGGCGAAGAAATGGTCGGGGTCGGGGTCGGCGGGAAGATCGCTTTGCCCCGACTGGATCCGGTGGCTGTCGCGCAGGTCCCCCTTCTGGATCACCCGATCCGTATAGACCGACATCAGCCGGGCCAGGGGGTCGCGCAGGACGGTGAATCCGAACCAGCCGGGCCGGTGCGTGTCGCGCCACCTGTGCGGCCGGAACCGTTTTGTCGGGTAGACCTGATGCAGGGCACGCAGGTCGGTTTCCAAAGCAGGCCACCGTTCATGGTCGATCCGTGCGAGCATGGACTTGACGCTTGACGATCCGGCCTTGGGCACCGCCATGTAGGCGATCCGATGCTCCGGCATGACGACTACCATCCTGTCGTAACTCCGCGACGCAAGTTTCCACATCACGAAAATGTTCCGGTCAGGGACCGTGGTCAATTCATGAAGGTCATGAGGATTTTGAACATCACCGGGGGTGGCGGGAATGCAACGGCTCGGATAGCTCTGCCTCATCGGCTCCGCCGCGTCGCCGCCGCGACGCAAGGTGTCGAAAACGACCCCGCCAACCGCCCTGCCCTGACGTAAAACCGGGCAACGGACGTCAGAGGAAGCGACCATGGCCCTGAACGAGATCACCCTTGTCTGCTGGCGGGACATTCCCGCCCAGGTGATCGTGGGCAAGGGTCGCAAGGCCGCCAAGCTTGTCCTGCCCGAACGCTTCGAGCAGGCCATCGACCGCGCCGCCATGAAGACCGGAGCGTCGGACACCGACGCCTACCTGGCCGAATGGCGCAAGCTTCCCCTGACCCCGGCGGAGGGCGATCCCTCCGACATCGCCGCGCGCGAAGTGGCGCGCATCGATGCCGAATACGACCAGGACCGCATCAAGGCCCTGATCGCAAATGACGGATGGGCGTGACACGCCCGTGCTGGAGGGACTGAGGATGGCCATTCTGAATTTCGCGCGCCGCGCCGCGCCGCAGCCGGTCGACGCCGGACTTGAAGCCTTCATGCAGGGCTACTCGATCGAGGTGATGCCCCGCACCGCCGAGAAGGTCGAGGATTTCCGCGCCCTCCTGCCCGAAGGCACCCGCGTCTACATCGCCCATATCGACGGCACCCCGATCGGGGACATGGTCGCCACCGCACGCCGCCTTGCAGCCGACGGGTTCGAGGTCATGCCCCACTTCCCCGCCCGCATCATCCGCGACAGGGCGACGCTCGCCGACTGGATCGCGCGCTATCAGGGTGAGGCGGGCGTGACCTCCGGCCTGATCCTCGCAGGGGGCGTCGCCGAACCTCATGGCGATTTCGACAGCTCCATGCAGCTGCTGGAGACCGGGCTTTTCGACCGGGCCGGCTTCACCCGACTGCATGTCGCCGGGCATCCGGAGGGCAACCGTGACATCGACCCCTCCGGCGGCGATGCGGTGGTGATGGAGGCCCTGTGCTGGAAGCAGGCCTTTGCAGACCGCACCGACGCACGGATGGCTCTGGCCACCCAGTTCGCCTTCGACGCCAAACCGATCATCGCCTGGGCCGACCGCCTGGCAGAGGCCGGGATCGCCCTTCCCATCCACGTCGGTGTCGCCGGGCCGGCCAAGCTGCAGACCCTCATCAAGTTCGCCATTGCCTGCGGCGTCGGTCCCTCGCTCAAGGTGCTGCAGAAACGCGCGATGGATGTCTCCAAGCTTGTCCTGCTCTATGAACCGACCGAGGTGCTGACCGACCTCGCCCGCCACAAGGCCGCACACCCCGACAGCCTGATCGCGCAGGCCCATGTCTTCCCGCTTGGCGGCATCGGGGCTTCGGCGAAGTGGGTCACCGAAACGGCCGGCAGCGCGGGCAAGCCCGCAAATACCTGACTCCCCGGACGATCCGGGTTACAACCCGCCCGGACTGGGCAGAAGACAAGGGAATGCAATGACCCGCACCGTGCTTGAGAGCAAATCGAAAACCGTCGTCATCGGCTTTGACGAACCGTTCTGCGTGATCGGAGAGCGGATCAACCCGACGGGCCGCAAGAAGCTGGCGGCAGAGCTCGAGGCGGGCGACTTCACCACCGTCGAAAAGGACGCGGTGGAGCAGGTCGCCTGCGGGGCCATGGTTCTGGACGTGAACTCCGGCGCGGTCTTCACCAACAAGATGGCCGAGGATCCGCGCTACGCCGACAACAACTTTGTCGAGCCGATGCTGATGCCGGAACTGGTGAAGCGCGTGCAGGCCCTGGTCGACGTCCCTCTCTGCATCGACTCGTCCGTGCCCGGCGCGCTTGAGGCGGGGCTGGAAGCGGCCGAGGGCCGGCCCCTCCTCAACTCCGTCACCGGTGAGGAGGAGCGGCTGGAACTGGTGCTGCCGCTCGTCAAGAAGTACAACGTTCCTGTCGTCGCGATCTCCAACGACGACACCGGAATTTCCGAAGACCCCGACGTCCGTTTTGCCGTGGCGAAGAAGATCGTGGAGCGCGCCGCCGATTTCGGCATCCCCGCGCACGACATCGTCGTCGACCCGCTGGTCATGCCGATCGGCGCCATGGCCACCGCCGGGCAACAGGTCTTTGCCCTTGTCCGACGGTTGCGCGACGAACTGGGCGTGAACACCACCTGCGGCGCCTCCAACGTGAGCTTTGGCCTCCCGCATCGCCACGGTGTCAACGCCGCCTTCCTTCCGATGGCCATCGGCGCGGGCATGACATCCGCCATCATGAACCCGGTCCGCCAGGTCGAGATGGAGGCGATCAAGGCCGCCAACCTGCTGATGAACCACGACCCGAACGGCGGCGCCTGGATCGGGTTTTCCCGCATCATCGACGCGGTGAACGAAGGCGCGACATTTGCCGAGGCCGCGCAGGCCTCCGCCTCCTCCGGCCGGGGCGGGCGCCGCCGCCGTCGCTGAGACGACCCTGCCAGCAGTTGTTCCAAACAAGCGCCTCGCCGGTCCCCCGACGGGGCGCTTTTTCTGCCGCCCGCGTAACCTCACCTTAACTCCCGCCCCCCTATCACCCTCCTGACCTTTCGGCAGAGGGAGAGCAGGGCCATGGCGTCCGACATCAATGTGCAGAAGGCGGACGCCCATGGGTGAACCTTACCTTCTGCCCGCACGGCTCGATCTGTCCGCCAGCACGGCCCTCGCCGCCGATTTGGCGGAACGGCTGGACGCCGATCTGACGCTCGACGCCGGCAAGGTGATGCAGATCGGCGCGCTCTGCACCCAGGTCATCGCCGCCGCCGCAATCAGCCTGCGCGAAAACGGTCACAGCCTGTCTTTCGTCAACGCCCCCGACCGCGTCATCGACCAACTGAGCCACCTCGGCTTCACTCCCGAAAGTCTGGCGGAGGCAGGTGCATGACCGTCACCGTGCTCGCCGTCGACGACAGCCGCACCATGCGCGACATGATACGGATGAGCCTTGTACCCGCCGGCTTCCAGGTCCACCTCGCCGAAGATGGCGTGCATGGGGTCGAGGTCCTGCGCGACATCGCGCCGGACGCGATCATCACCGACATCAACATGCCGCGCATGGACGGTTTCGGCTTTATCGACGCGGTCCGCCAGCAGGACACGCACCGCGCGACGCCGATCCTTGTCCTGACCACTGAGAGTGCCCCGGAACTCAAGCAGCGCGCCCGCAGCGCCGGGGCGACGGGATGGATCGTCAAGCCATTCGACCCGGAGAAACTGGTCAAGGCCCTTACACTGGTGACCGGATAGGGGGCGGCATGACCGACACCAACGACCCGATGGCAGAGATCCGCGCCTCCTTCTTCATCGAATGCGAGGAACTGCTGGAAGCGCTGCAGGACGGGCTGCAACAGCTCGAAGACGGCGCGGACGACCCCGAAACGATCAACGTCGTCTTCCGTGCGGTGCATTCGATCAAAGGTGGCGCCGGGGCATTCGGACTGGAACCGTTGGTCCGTTTTGCGCACCGCTACGAAACCGTACTGGACGAGGTGCGCGCCGGACGCCTGCACGCGGATGCGGAGGCACAGAAGGTCTTCTTTCAGGCCGCCGACCATCTCTCCGACCTCGTCCGGACCTGCCGTGACGGCAGTGACATCGACGAAGCGGCGGGTGAGGCGCTGGTCGACGCGCTGAACGCCTTCCTCGGTGACGAGGAGGAAGAGGAAGTCACCGCAGAGGACTTCCAGCCGCTGCGCGTCTCCTTCGACCTCGATCTCCCCGCCGTCGAAGAAAGCGGGTCCGCGCCGACCTTTCGGGTCGTCTTCCGCCCGGGGCAGGAACTGTTTGCCACCGGCAACGAACCCCAGAAACTGCTTCGCAACCTTGCTGCACTCGGCGCGACCGACATTACCTGTGACACATCCACCCTGCCCCGGCTTCAGGAACTCGCGCCGGAAACCCCCTACTTCACCTGGACCGCCATCGTGGACGCCGAGATCGACGAGGCCGAAATCCGCGCCGTCTTCGAATTCGTCGAAGGTCTCTGCGATCTTGAGATCACCCGCACGGACACATCGAACGCTCCGGACATTGATCTGCCGCCCCTGCCCGACCCTCAGCCGGAAGCCGTCCCGGAACAGTCAGGTGCCGAAGACCCGCCCGAAAACGCCGCCGACCCCGAAACGCCCGTCCCGGTCGCCCCCGCCCCTGCGGAGCCATCTCGCAAACAGACCCCGACCGCCGCATCTTCCGGCGCCAAGTCGATCGTGCGCGTCGACCTGGAACGGATCGAGCGGCTGGTAAACCTCGTCGGGGAACTGGTCATCAACCAGGCGATGCTCGCGCAAAGTCTCGATCAGGCCGGTCTCTCTCCCCATTCCGATGCCATGAACGGGCTTGAGGAATTCCAGCGCCTCACCCGCGACATCCAGGACAGCGTGATGATGATCCGGGCCCAGCCCGTCAAATCCCTCTTCCAGCGTATGTCCCGGATTGTCCGCGA
The DNA here is from genome assembly GCF_014638275.1 of Primorskyibacter flagellatus. Classification (GTDB taxonomy): domain Bacteria; phylum Pseudomonadota; class Alphaproteobacteria; order Rhodobacterales; family Rhodobacteraceae; genus Pseudooceanicola; species Pseudooceanicola flagellatus_A. Next base: position 1,076,280 of record NZ_BMFJ01000001.1, on the reverse strand, counting down.
AGCCTCTGCCGCGGTGCGAAAGGACGTGCGGCTGATCGCGGAAGGCGAGGCGACGGAGGTCGACAAGACCGTCATCGAACGCCTCGCCGACCCCCTGACGCACATGATCCGCAACGCTGTCGACCACGGCCTCGAACAAACAGAGAACCGGATCGCGACCAACAAGAACCCGGTCGGGGAAATCCGCCTGACCGCCGCTCACCGATCCGGACGCGTCTTCATCGAGGTTGCAGACGACGGCGCGGGCATCAACCGGCCCAGGGTGCTCAGCATCGCCAAGTCCAAAGGCCTGATTTCCCAGGATGCCGTATTGAGCGACGGAGAGATCGACAACCTGCTGTTCCTGCCCGGTTTTTCCACGGCGAGCGAGATCTCGGACCTTTCCGGACGCGGCGTCGGCATGGACGTGGTCAAGACCTCCATCCAGCAGCTTGGCGGGCGCATCACCATCCAGTCGGAAAAGGGCAAAGGCACGAAGTTTTCCATCAGCTTGCCCCTGACCCTCGCCGTACTTGACGGCATGGTCATCAATGTCGCCGGCGAAACCCTCGTCCTGCCGCTTAACGTCGTCGTCGAAACGCTCAGCGTTGGCCCCGACGATGTTCAGATGCTGCGCCCCGGCGCCTATGTCGTCCGGGTGCGCGGCGGATTTGTCCCGCTCTACGATCTCGGCGTGATGCTCGGCTACCGCAGCCCGAGAGAGTCACAGGACGGTGCCATCGTCCTGCTCATCTCGCTCGAAGACGGGGCACGCGCGGCGCTGGTGATCGATGGCATTCAGGACCAGCGGCAGGTCGTCATCAAGGGGCTCGACGACAGCTTCTACCGCGCCCCCGGTATCGCGGCGGCAACCATCCTCGGTGACGGTCGCATCGCCCTCATCCTCGACCCGGCCGACATCATCGCCGCCAGCGGCCAGACCCCTATGCCCGACATTGCTCAAATGGAAAGCCTGATTGCCAATGAATGAGCTGACGAACACATCCGCCCTCGAACTCCTGACCTTCCGCGTCGCGGACCAGGAATACTCGCTCGACATCATGTCCGTCAGGGAAATCCGGGGCTGGACCCGAACGACACCGATGCCCCACGCACCCGACTACATGCGGGGAGTCATCAATCTGCGCGGCACCGTCCTGCCAGTGATGGACCTGGCCCGGCGGCTCAACCTCGGGGCGCGGGAAACCACGGATCGCAACGTGATCATCGTCGTCAAACTTGGTGACACACTCACCGGGTTGCTGGTCGACGCCGTCTCAGACATCGTCGCCATGACAGAGGACGACCTGCAGCCGCCACCCGACCTCGCATCCGATCCGCAGATGTCGGTGGTGCGCGCGCTGACGGTCATCGACGAACGACTGGTCCGGGTGCTCGACCTTGCCTCGGTCGTCCCCTCCCTGACAGAAGACGCCGCATGACGGACCCCGCAGGACATCGGACCGTCCAGAGTATGAGCGCAGCCGCTTTCGCCGGCATCGCCGCCCTGGCCAAGGCGGAGGCCGGGCTGGTGATGCCGCCGAACAAGTTGAACATGGTCCAGTCCCGCCTACGTCCGCGACTGGCGGAACTCGGACTGGAGACCTACGACCAGTACGCCAGTTTTGTGGCAAGCGCCGACGGGGTGGGGGAGCGCCGACAGATGCTATCTGCCCTGACGACAAACGTTTCGCATTTTTTCCGTGAGAATCATCATTTTGAGATGCTGCGCGAACAGGTTCTGCCCGAACTCGCGACCCGTGCCCGGGAAGGCAAAAGTGTGCGCATCTGGTCCGCCGGCTGTTCGAGCGGGCAGGAACCGTATTCCATCGCGATGACCATTCTCGAACACGCGCCTGAACTGGCCGCTCTGGACACGCTCATTCTCGCGACGGACATAGACCCGCGCATCCTCGAAACTGCCGCGGCTGGTCGATATTCGGAAAATCAGATCACGACCATTCCCGAACCAATGGCGGCCCGGCACCTCCATGAAGCCGCAAATCAGTTTTCGGTCAATGACACCGTTCGGAAACTCGTCCGTTTCCGGGAGCTCAATCTCTTCAATCCATGGCCCATGCGGACGCGGTTCGACATCATCTTCTGCCGAAACGTCGTGATCTATTTCGACTCGGAAACGCAAAACTCACTCTGGCCGCGGTTCGAGGCCGCGCTGCGCCCGGACGGTTGGCTCTTCCTCGGGCACTCGGAACGCGTGTCGGACAGCTACAGCCGTCGGTTCCGCACTGTTGGCATGACGGCGTACAGACCTCAGGCGGCAAACACAACGACAGTCCAACAGGCAATAGAAAAGGAGGAGCCGTATGGCACTGCGTGACCAGATCCGGATCATGGTCGTCGACGACATGTCGACCAGCCGCGGGCTGATCACCCAGGCCCTTGACGCATTCGGCGTGCGCGACGTCGCCAGCACAGCTGACGGTCCCGCCGCCTTGAAAGCGCTTGAGGCGCGGCCGGTTCACCTTGTCATTTCGGATTACAACATGCCCGGAATGGACGGTCTTCAATTGCTGCAGAAACTACGAACGGGCGCGCGGACGAAAGGCGTCGGTTTCATCCTGATTACCGGGAAGGCGGACAAGGCGATCATTGAGCAAGGGCGGAAATACGGAATGAACAACTTCCTGAAAAAGCCGTTCGAACCACAGGATCTGCGCGCCTGCATCGAGACCGTGGTCGGCCGCCTGTGACTGATAGACCGACGGACAGCGTGATACCTCTCAGTGCGGAAAGGCTAATCGGTGCCATGTCCGCCCAACTCGACCGACTGAGGCAAACGGTACATGAACTGGAGGAAAGCCTTGGCAGGGAACTGGAGCATCAGCCCGAGTTGCCGGCGCAAGCGATCCTGTCTCTGCAGCACCTCGACCGTTCCAGGCAGTCCCTTAGCGATATTGCCAGAGTGCTGGACCATGCCGCACCGATGGTGCAATGGAAGGATGGGACATCCATCGGCATTCACGATCTACAGAACCTGGTCGATATGCAGCGCAGCCTCGTCGGCTTGCAACAGACGTCCATATCGGACGTCGAGCACGGGCAGGATATCTGGTTATGATACAGCCTTAGGCGCCGCGCGGCCGGTTTCCCGGTCCCGCGTCAGACGGCCCGCCTACTCGGACTGCACGGCGCAGATGGAAACCTTAGAAAAGCTCCACGCCGTTTCTTTCCACGCGCGATTGTGCAGGCACCTCGATCAGATCCTTGACCGGTGCGACCGTTTTCTGCATCACCCGACCTTCCGTCGGAAAGAAACGGATGTGCCTCGCGGAGGCACCGCCGATGGAATGGCCGATGCAGGGTATGCCTTCCCTGCTCAGAAAATCGAGCGCGAACCGCCCGTTTGAATCTCCGATGTCGGACAGGCCGGAAATCATGCGGGCCCCGCCGAAAACCTTTGCACGCAGGTTCGCCCGGTTTGCACCACGCCGGATCAGACCGTTGATCAGCAGTTCCATTGCGTTCACGCCCGCGAAATCGCAATCGACACCGCCCACGCTGACCTGGGCAACGAGGATGTGGTTCATACCGCCAACATGGGCTGCCTCATCCCATAAACAGGTCGACACGCAGGAACCCAATATCGTCGAAATTACAGAGCCCGGTTCAGCTGATACCGCGAATTCACCCTGCGTGATGCTGATCTGCCGTCCCGTCATTCAACAATCCCGCTTTCGGTGTCATACGGCAAGCCAGGCATCTTTGTCCGGGAGAACCTGCACATCGCGCGAGGAATTTCGGAAAGCGGGAGCATATGCATCACCGCCCCGAGTTCCGCAGCGGCGCGTGGCATCCCGAATACGGTGCAACTGGCCCGGTCCTGACCGATCGTGATCGCACCGTGTGAACGCAATTGACGAAGGCCTTCCGCTCCATCCCGCCCGAGACCTGTCATGATGATCCCGAGCACATTCGGAGCGAAACCAACGGCTGACAGGAACAGGTCGTCCACGGAAGGACGGAATCCGTGGCGCGCCGGTCCGGCGACTTCGACGCATGCAAAGCCATCCGGCACCCGGTGCACTGCGGTATGCAGTCCGCCCGGCGCGACCAGCACCCGGCCAGGCAACAGGCGAACTCCGTTTTCTGCCGGCAGAACTGACTGATCGTAGGTTCGATCCAGTCGTTCGATGAACCGTTTAACGTGAGGGGCGGGCATGTGCAGAACGAAGACAATCGGGGGACAATCGGCGGGCAGGTCCCGCAGAAGTACCTCGAATGCCGAAGCGCCGCCTGTCGACGCGCCGATGAGGACAATCCGGTTCCACTTTGTCATCGGACCTTCTCCGACCGGTGACAGACCAACGGCATCGGACGGAGCCAGAACTTTTTCTGTGGGCACAATCGCAGCCGCCCCGAACGAGAATGCTGTCATCTCGATGTCCCCGAGAGGCTATTCAGCTGTTCGACCGAGGCAACTGTCGAATTCCGCAATGAACCGGTCCTGCCAAGTTGAGAAGAAGCCGGCGATTTTCCACTTTCCCAAGTCCCGTCCACATCGCCGATGTCGAACCGCCCGATCGAAACCGTAAGGCTCTCCGCCCGTGATGCCAGTGCATGGGCTGCTGATGTCGTCTCCTCGAACATGGCCGCGTTCTGCTGCGTAGCCTGATCGATTCTGGTCACGGCGGCGTTGACCTGCATGAGACCCTGGCTTTGCTCATCGCCCGCCCTCGCGAGGCTTTCGATGAAGGCAGAGACTTCGCTGATGGCGGTCACGATGGAGTTCAGCGCCTCCCCCGTTTCGGAGACGAGGTCCACCCCCTGTGCAACATGCTGGCTGGAGCGACCGATCAGCGTCCCGATTTCAGCGGCCGCGTTTGAACACCGTTGCGCCAGGCCGCGCACCTCCGTGGCGACAACGGCGAACCCGCGCCCGGCCTCTCCGGCGCGTGCGGCTTCGACCCCGGCATTCAGCGCAAGGAGGTTGGTCTGGAACGCAATGTCCTCGATCACCCCGACGATCTTCACGACCTCGCCGGAGGATGTGGCGATTTCGGACATGGCTTTTTCGGCAGACTCCACGATGCGACCGGAGGTTTCGGCGCGCGCCCTGGCCTCGCCGACCAATGTGCTGGCGCGGGCGGTGCTCTTTGCGGTCTCCGCCACGCTCAGCGTCAGCGCATCGAGGCTGGCCGCGGTATCCTGAAGGGTCAGCGCCTGGCTCTCCGTCCGGCGGGCGAGGTCATCCGACGCGTTCACGATTTCCGCCGTTTCAAGGCGCATCGACACCGTTTCCTCTGCAATGGCGCGCATGGCGTCGGTGAGGTTGTCGGCTGACGCGTTGTAATCCAGGCGGAGTTGATCGTATTCCTCTGAAAACTCACGCGTCAGACGCCGGGTGAGGTCGCCGGAGGAAATCGCCGTCAGACCGACCCTGAGCGCGTCCACTACCCGAGTCTGCGCCTCCTCCATCTCGGCGCGTCGGGTCTGGGCGGCGATCAGAGACCGCTCTGCCACGGTTTCGTCAGTACCGATAAAGACGGCACCGGTCGGCTGTCTGGCGCGGTTCAGCACGGGAAACATCCCGCCGGCAAGGACGACGGGATCGTTTGCCGGACCAATGCGGACCTTCCCGGTCCACGCGACGCCTGATGCCACCTCTTCGCCTATGGCAGCCCCATCCCTGCCGTCATTCCAACCTTGAACGTCGCGGCGTAGGGACAAGCCCGCCACATTGATCCCCTTCGCCGCGCAGGCGGTTCGGAACGGATCATTGCATCGGACCAACTGTCCCCCCAGGTCGAATTCGGCCTTGGCGTGATTTGTTTCGATGGCATGCAGTACGGCCTGGTTGCGCCGCAGATCGGTCACATCGCTCCACTCGATCACCAGACCGGAGGTCGTGCCATCGGCCTGTGCAATGGCATCGACCTTGAGCTGGATGAGTGCGGATCCGGTGGGAATATCGGTCGTCAGCGGCAGGTTTGCGGGATCGCTGAGGCGGGCGCAGACCATCGCGGGCATCCGGTGAAACCGGTCCATGTTTTCCCCGATCAATGAGCGTGGGTCGGTCCCGTCCATGACGGTACGCAGGTCCTCGGCGCGGTCTTCCAGGAGACGCACCAATGAGGGGTTGAGATAGACGATGTTGAACTCCGCATCGGTCATCATCAGCGCGGCGGAAGTTGCCTGCAGCGCGGCACCGCGGCTCTGTCCGACGGAGTGGTCGTCCCTGGCCCGGAGCAGCGTCCTTCTCAGTTCTTCCATCGCCGTCGCCATGCGCCCCATGACCCCGACTTCGCCCTGCCCCGGGGACGGAGCGTCGTATTCTCCCTTCCGCAACGCCTCCAGTCCGTCTGTGTGCGCTCTCACAGGCGCAACGAGGTGGCGGCCAAGCAGGCAGGCGGCCAGCGTGATGGCCGCAAGCAAGGCCGCGCCGCGCAGCGCCGATCCCCGTGCAAGGTTGCGCGCGGGCTCGGTCAGGCTCCGTTCCGACTGTTCGACCACTGCCAGCCAGGTCCGCCCGAAGAACCGCGCCGGGGCAACGCCCGCCAGCGTCGGTTCAGCGCGGTCCAGCGTGACGGTCCGGGATTCGCCCGCGCTTGCAAGGCTCAGATCCTCTGATGTCAGAACCGCAGGCACCCCCGGCCCCTGAGCCGTGACCATGCCGCCGTCCCGGGACAGCAGATGTGCCACCATCCGGCCATCGGATGACGCCAGCCTGGCGAGCGCTTCCTCCAGCAAGACCACCGGGAAACCCGCGCCGAGGACGCCGATCACCTCACCCGTTCCGTCCCGGATCGGGGCCGCCATACGCGCGATCATCCCGTCATTCCCGGCGTCGAAATCCGACACCACGACCGACCGGACATCGCCCTCCAGAACTGCCATCACGGACGGATCGGACGCAATGAGCGCCGTGCCGGAGCCCGTGCTGAAGACCTGTGTCCCGGTCCGGTCGAACAGGCTGATATCGGAGAACCGGCTCCGCCGGGCGAGGTCGCGCAATACGGCATCGTGGACACGGACGGCGCGAAGATACCGCGACGCACGCGCAGGGGCAGTTTCTGGCGCAGCGCGCGCTTTCGCCAGCGCGCCCGCGTCGGGCATCAACTGCCATCCTGCGTCGAAATCCCTGAGTGCGGTCAGCACCGGCCCCGTGCCCGCGTAGAATGCAAGATCACCCTCGGCCCGCTTCGCCACGCCCGCGACTTCCGTCGCGTCCACCACCGCCAACCTGAGCAGCGCGGCGCGCCCGTCCTCCGTCAGACGGGTGCGGGCATCGCGATAGGTCAGAACCCCCATCACCGAGAGCGCCGTGGCACTGAGCAACACCAGCGCCAGAACCATCTTCAGCGCAAACCCGAGTCGGATCATGGGCCTGAATTCCCCGCAGAAAGGCCGCAAGGCGCGACCGCCATCGCCCCCTTATCCGGTTCGGGAATGAAGATTGATTTAATCGGGGCACAGCCAAACGGACCACGTCCGGTTGACCGGTGTCAGACGAGCCCAAGGTCGCGCGCGCGCATGGCCGCATGGGTGCGGTTGCGCGCGCCAAGCTTTCGGGACAGGGTCTTGACGTGAAGCTTCACCGTCACCTCCTGCACCCCGAGATCCCGTGCAATTTCCTTGTTGGACTTGCCCCCCGCAATGCCGCGCACGACCTCTACCTCGCGCGGGGTGAGCCCGTGGGTCATGTCGGCCACCGCGTCCTCGGGCAGGTAGATCTCTCCGGACATCAGGATGTCGACCGCCTCCACCAGATCCGCGGGGGCAAGCGTCTTGGGAAGGAACCCGTGCGCGCCCAGCTCCATCGCCTGCCGCGCGACCTCCGGGCTTGCCGCGCCCGAGATCAGCGCCACCGGAACGTCCGGCACCGTGGCGACGACGGTCCGCACACCGTCAAGCGCGGCCATCCCCGGCATCCGGTAGTCCAGCAGGATCAGGTTGAAGGTCAGATCGCGGATCGCGCTCTCGACCTCGGCGAAGGTCCCCACGGACACGACCTCATGCCCGCCGTTCTGCCGCAGGAAGGCTGCAATGGTTTCGCGGACCAGTTCGTGATCATCCGCGAGAAGCACTGTTCCCATCCGGCTCCCTCCGTAAAACCTGAATCGCACCCTATCCAAAAGAGCAGGCCATGTCCCGAAAACTTGCAGTTCTGTTTACCGCCGATCAAGGTCTGCATGAAAACAAGGTCCCTGCCGCGGTCCCCGAAGCCGCGCGCCGGGATATCGAAAGGACGACACGATGCACCGCCTGATCCTCCTCCTGTTCTGCCTGTGGGCCCTGCCGTCGCTTGCGGCCGATCCCCTGCCGGTAGCCACGGGAACGCCGATGCTGACCATCACCGCGGGCGGAGACACGCACAGGCTCGACGCGGATGGCCTGCGCGCGCTTCCGGTGGCGGAGTTTGTCACAACGACGATCTGGACAGAGGGACCGCAGTCCTTTGCCGGCGTCCGCATGACCGACCTTCTGGACCGGCTCGGCATCTCCTCCGGGACCATGATCCTGACCGCCGCGAACGGCTACCAGGTCCGGGTCCCTGTCGCGGATTTCGGTCCCGACGGCGCCATCATCGCCTATGATCGCAATGGCGAAGCGATGACGCTGCGGGACAAGGGGCCGCTCTGGCTGGTCTACCCCTATGATTCCGATCCGAAATTCCGGACGGAAATCATATACGCCAATTCCATCTGGCAACTCGACCGGATCGAATTCGCCGACTAGACTTCGGCGCGTCAACGCGCCGGAACCGGGCAGAGGATGTGACACAGGACCAGCATAGCCAGCCAGCCAACGGCACCACCCCTTTGGACACCGGCCTTCGTGCGCCGGGGCCGCTGCGTTCCGGCGCAGTGTTCCGCATGGCGATCCTGGGTCTGCTTCTGGCGATCTCTGCCATCGTCGTGATCTACCTGCTGACCGAAGTGCGCGGGAAGCTCGCGGAGCTTTCCTCCTCCCCGCAGGACAATGTTCAGTGGACACTGGCCCAGACCGAGGTCGAGTTCCTCGAATTCGTACTCGCTGCGAACCGCGTGCCGCTGGACGGTTCCCCCGCGGCGGACGGGCTGCGGCAGCTGCGCCTGCGCTACGACATCCTCTATTCGCGCATGCGCACGATCCAGGACGGCGAGGTCTATCGCAAGGGCTTCTCCGACCCCGGCCTGATCCGCCGCCTCTCCCTCCTCTCGGCGGAGGTTTACGAGTTGGCCGATCGCATCGACCAGCCGAACGTCCGGCTTCTCGCTGACCTGCCCGCGCTCAGGTCCGATCTGACCAAGCTGCGGGCTCAGGTCCGCATTTTGATGACGGAGGGGAACCGCGCGCTATCCGTCGCCTCCGATCAGGCACGGCGCGGGGTGTCGCTGGTGCTGACCCGTCTGGTCATCGCGGCGATGGTGCTGCTCGTCACCGTGGCCACGATGGCGATCCTCTTCCGCCGCACCGCACGCCAGTCCGAGGCGCGGTTGCGCCAGAACCTCGTCACCTCCGGCCGGATGGAGGCGATCTTCGCGACTTCCCGTGACGGCATCGCCGTGATCAATGCCGCCGGACGCATCATCACCCTGAACCGCGCAGGATACGAGATGTTCGGCCGGACGGAAGCCGACACCAGCGGCAAGAGCATCGCGACCCTTCTGGCCAAGCGCACCGACAAGGGGCTTGAGGCCGTCACCGGGCGCTACCTTTTCGACACGGTGGCAGCCGGGCGGAAGACTGCGATCCGCAGAGTCGGCCTGCGCGCGGACGGGACGGAGTTCCCGGTTGAACTGTCGCTCAACATCTCGACCCACGAGCGGACGCCGATCTGCGTCTGCGTGATCCGCGACAACGTCCATCAGGCGACCGTTGAAGCGGAACTGAAGGATTCCCGCGACCGCGCCCGCGCCGGGGAACGCGCCAAGGCCCGCTTTCTCGGCGTCATCAGCCACGAGATGCGCACCCCCCTGAACGGCATCCTCGGCACCATCGCCCTGATCGGAGAAGACCTCGACACGCGCGAAAACCCTGTCAAGGAACTGCGCGACACCTACCTCCCCGTTCTGCGCAATTCCGCCCGGATCCTGCTGTCTCTGGTGAACGACGTGCTCGACATCACCCAGATCGAAAGCGGCATCCGCCTGTCCGCCCGGCCCTTCGACCTCGACGCACTGCTGTCGGATCTGGTGGCGGCGGAACAGGGACAGGCGCGCATCAACGGCAACACGCTCCAGCTCAGCACGCTGACGCCGATCGGCCGGGTGCAGGGGGACCCCGACCGGCTCCGCCAGGTCGTCGGCAATCTGCTGACCAACGCGGTGAAGTTCACCCGCGACGGCCGCATCACGCTGGATTCCTTCCGGCTGAACAACGACATCGTGGAGATTCAGATCCTCGACACCGGCTTCGGCATGACCGAACAGGAACTGTCCCGCGTGTTCGACGATTTCGTGCGCACCGACACCGCCGTCACCCGGCAGATCCAGGGCTCAGGCCTCGGGCTCGGCATCGCCCGCGATCTGGTTGAGGCGATGAACGGCGAGATCGGCGCCGAAAGCGTTGAGGGCGAAGGTTCCCTCTTCTGGATCCGCGTGCCTCTGAAACCCGAGGACACGGGCGCGACGCCCGCCGATCCCGCTCCGCCACTGACGCAGGCCCCGCGCTCCTCGCGTATTCTGGTGGTGGAGGACAACGCCACCAACCGCTTCATCGCCCGCCGCCTGCTGGAAAACGACGGCCACAGGGTGAGCGAGGCGGTCAATGGCGCCGAAGGCGTGGAGGAAGCCATGCGCAGCGCCTTTGACCTGATCCTCATGGACGTCTCCATGCCGGTGATGGATGGAATCACCGCCGCGCAGGAGATCCGCACCCGCCCTGGCCCCAACACCCGCACCCGCATTGTTGCCCTGACCGCGCAGGTCACCGGCGGCATGGACCACGTCCGCACCGCACGCGCCATGGATGCGGTCCTGCACAAGCCGCTGGACCGCCACCAGCTCCGCCAGCAGATCGCGATGGTGCACGGGGGGCAGGTGGTAACAGCCCCTGCCCCCGCGCCCGAACCGCCCCTTGCCACGCTGGTGCAATCGGTCGACGCCGCTACCGCACGCCGCCTGATCGACGGCTACTTGAAGGAGACCGACGAACAGATCGACCACCTCTTCCGCAACACCCGCGGCCCCCGTCCCGCCGGGCCCGACCTCGTGGACACCATCCACGCCCTTGCGGGGGCCGCCGCCAGTTTCGGCGTGCGCGGCCTGCACCAGCTGCTGATCCGCGCCGAACTGGCCGAACGCGCCGGGGACACTACGACCGCCAGCCGCCTGATCGCCCGCGCCGCCCGCACCTGGCCCGCCCTGCGCGATGAAATCCGCGCCACCCGTGATGCGCTGCCGGTGGATGAGCGGGAAAGTACGGACAACCCCGGCTAGGGGCTTCCCAGACCGAACCGAATCCGCCACACTAGACCGAGTGGTCCAGAGATAGGTGCAGGAGGGTAAGATGTACGACTGGAACAATCCTGAACTGCTGGCGCGGCTCAACGCTGGCTCCGGCAGTCAGGGGTTCAACGCCTGGTTCGGCGTGCAGGGGCTCGCCGCCGGGGACGGCAAGGTCGAAATCATCGTGCCGATCAAGCCGGAGCTTCGTCAGCACCACGGCTACGTTCACGGCGGCTGCATAGGCGCGCTGGCCGACATGGCCTGTGCCTGGGCCGGTGCCGCGGCCGCCGATCAGGACGTGGTGACGTCAAGCTTCACGCTGCATTTCCTCAGCCCCGCCATGGGGGACCTGCTGCGCGCGAAGGCTCACACCATCCGCTCCGGCAAGACGCTGGCGACAGTGGAAGCCGAGGTCTGGAGCGAGGCAGAGGGTCGCGAGCCGAAAAAAGTCGCCGCCGCTATCGCTTCCATCGCCATCCTGCCGCAGCGTCGGCCCCGGGCGGCATGACCCGCCAGGGCGAGGAAACCCGCACCCGGCTGATCCGCGCGGCCACGGCTCTGTTCCAGTCGCAGGGTTATCATGCGACCGGCGTCGCCGCGATCCTATCCTCCGCCGGGGTGCCCAAGGGGTCGCTCTACCACCACTTCCCCGGCGGGAAAGAGGCGCTGACCGTCGCCGCCGTCGACTGGCTGGCCGAAGAGATGGCCGGCCGTTTCGCCCGCGCCACAAGTGGCGGCATCCCAGCCAGCAAGCAGGTCCTGCGGCTGTTCACGGACACCGCCGCCTGGCTCGAGGCGCATGATTATTCGCAGGGTGCGCTTCTGTCGCTGCTCGCGCAGGAGGTCGAACCTTCGGAAACCGCGTTGCGCAGCCGCGTTTCGCAGGCCTATAGGGATGCCTCCGACCAACTGGCGGAGGCGCTGGAAGCCGGGGGCGCCGACGCCCCCCGCGATCTTGCCGTCACGGTTCTTGCCGCGCTTGACGGCTGCGTCGCCCGTGCCCGGGCGCAACGCTCTTCCGCCGCGCTGCATGACACGGGCCGGGTCCTCGCAGCCGCGGCGGGCGGCCCTGCGTCGAGCTGAGCTGACGACAGTCTAACCGAACAGATCGTGCGCCAGCTCCAGCGCCTCGATCAGCGCGTCGACCTCTTCGCGGGTGTTGTACATCCCGAAGGACGCGCGGCAGGTCGCATTGACCCCCAGATGCTCCATCAGCGGCCCGGTACAATGCTGCCCGGCGCGCACCGCCACGCCCTTTTTGTCGAGGATGGTCGAGATGTCATGCGCATGCGCCGCCCCCTCCATCGTGAAGGAAAAGATCGCGCCCTTGCCCGGAGCGTTCCCCTGGACCTGCAGCCAGTTCAGCCCCTTGAAGCGGTCCGTGGCATAGGCCGCGATATCGGCCTCATGCGCCGCGATCCGATCCATCCCGATACCGGTCAGATAGTCCAGCGCCACGCCGAACCCGATGGTCTGGACGATACCGGGCGTTCCGGCCTCGAACTTCATCGGCGGGTCGTTCCAGGTCACGGCATCCTTCGTGACCTCCCGGATCATGTCGCCGCCGCCAAGGAAGGGGCGCATCTCTGCCTGCCGTTCTGCGCGGGCATACATCGCGCCGGAACCCGACGGACCATAAAGCTTGTGCCCCGTGATCGGGTAGAAATCGCAGCCCAGAGCCTGCACGTCGACGGGCATGTGAACCGCCGCCTGGCTGCCGTCGATGACCGAGACGACGCCACGTTCCCGCGCGGCCCGGCAGATCGCGGCCACATCGACCACGGTGCCAAGCACGTTGGACATGTGGGTCACGCAGACCATGCGCGTCTTGGGACCCATGGCGTCGATCACCTTCTGCGGATCAAGCGACCCGTCCGGTTCGATATCGACCCACTTAAGCACCACCCCCTGCCGTTCGCGCAGGAAGTGCCAGGGCACGATATTGGCGTGATGCTCCATCACCGACAGCACGATCTCGTCCCCCGCCTGAAGCCGCGGCGCGGCCCAGGCGTAGGAGATCAGGTTCATCGCCTCGGTCGTGCCGGAGTTGAAGATGATCTCATCCTCCGATCCGGCGTTCAGGAACCGGGCGACCTTGGCGCGCACGCTCTCGTACTTCTCGGTCGCGAGGTTGGACAGGAAATGCAGGCCCCTGTGAACATTGGCATATTCCTGCGAATAGGCCCGCGTCACCGCGTCGATCACCACCTGAGGTTTCTGGGCGGAGGCCCCGTTATCCAGATAGACCAGCGGCTTGCCGTTCACCTCGCGCGAGAGGATCGGGAAATCCGCGCGGATCGCGTTCACGTCATACATCAGATGTCTCCGGTCGGGGTCGGAGGCGCGAAGCCCGCAACGGCTGTCAGGATCGACATGACGAGGATCAGCACGATGAAGGCCATGACCAGCGTCCCGACCGCCTTGATGATCTCGAACCCGTGCGCGGTGGCGATGAACGACAGCAGGACCCAGAGCCCCCAGATCCCCACCACCAGCATGCCGAGCCAGCCGATCAGCGGGCTGATCACCGAAATCGCGGAAATCGCGACCTGTGCCAACAGCCGGAGCGCCTGAAGCCAGATCGTGACCTTGAGCATCGCCGGGACATCCGCGACACCGCCAAGGAACCGTCCGGCATGGGCCAGCAGCAGCACCATGAGCGCGAAGAAGGCGAAGATGCAGGCCGCGACGATCAGCGGCGCGTTCGCCAGCGCCGGCGACACGAGGCCGGACCGCGCGGCCCCCGGAAGAAGCAGGCCATAGTAGATGCCGTGCAGCACCGCCACCACGGCCAGCGCCTGCCAGAGCAGCCCTGTCGGGGCCGCGTAGGCCACCACACGCCGCGCCGCACCCGCGGGGGTCACCACGGTTTCCACCGCCAGTCCCTTTACCTCGTCCCAGGTCATGCCCGGCCCCTTTCCACCGCGATCAGTCCAGACAGCCAGAACCACAGAAACGCGCCAAGTGCCAGTATCCCGGTGACGGCAGACTGCGGCCCCGGCCCGGCAAAGCCGATCATCAACCCGTTGAGAAGAAACGCAGGTCCCGCCGCCAGCACGGCCCAGAACAGTGCCATCCGCGCGGAATAGAATTCGCCCTTTCCGCCGCCAAGCCGCCCGATGAGGTGGCTCAGCCCCGCGACACCGTAAAGGATCAGCGGCAGGATGAAGACCAGAGCCATCAGAGAACCGCCGAGCGACATTTCGAGGTCCGTGCCCTTCAGATGCGCTTCACGAGCCAGCCTGGGCCACTGCGCCACGAACAGCAGCGCACAGCCCGCCATCAGCACGGCCAGTGCGCGATCTTCGCGCTGACCGGCCGACAGCCGCCGCCGCAGCACCGCGACAGGTCCGCGATAGGTGGCAAGGATGTCCCGGATCACCGACATCAGGTGCGGCGCCGTTCCAGCCAGCCTTCCAGCCGGTCCACGATTTCCGTCGCCAGCGCTTCATCCTCGATCTCCTGCACCGCTTCGGCCAGGAAGGCGAGCGTCAGGAGATCCGTCGCCGTGCCCTCCGGCACCCCGCGCGAGCGCAGATAGAACAGCGCATCTTCGTCGATCGCGCCCGAGGTGGAACCATGCGAACAGGCCACGTCGTCGGCATAGATCTCAAGCTCCGGCTTGGCGAGGAACTGGCTGTCCCCGTCCAGCAGCAGGGACTGGCTGATCTGGTAGCCGTCGGTCTTCTGCGCGTCCTTCTTCACCAGGATCTTGCCCTGGAACACGCCCGTCGCCCCGTTCCGCAGCACCTTCTTGAAGACCTGACGGCTTTCGCAGTTCACCGCGTCATGGGTAATGAAGACCGTGTCATCATGCAGGAAGTCGCCATCGCCGACACAGGCGCCCGCGACATGGGCCACAGCGTCGTCCCCGGTCAGTTCTATCACGCATTCGTTGCGCGTCAGCCTGCCGTTGGCCGTCAGAGTGAAGCTCTTGAATACGCTTTCCCGTCCGAGCCGCGCGAAGATATGCGTCGCCGCCTGCCGCTCGTGATCGCGGCCTTGCGCGCGGACGTGGTGGAAAGCGGCGCCATCGGCGATATCGACCTCCATCACCTTGTTGAGGCGCGCCGCCGCCGGACCATTTTCCAGCAGCGTCAGTTCCGCGCCCGCGTCGATCCGGATGACATGATGCAGGATTGCATCCGCCGTTTCCGAACTGCGCTCGTAGACCAGCGAAACCGGTTTTTGCGCCTTGCCCGTGACGTGGATCAGCACACCCTCTGTCGCATGGGCCGTGTTCAGCGCTGCCAGAGGCCGCGCCACGGGCGACTGCCCCCGCGCTTCGAGCACGCCGTAAAGACCCTGCGCCCAGTGGATGTCCGCGCCGGCCACCTGCGACAGGCGGTCAATACGCACCCCGGCCAGTTCCGGATCGTCGGAGGCCGCCGCATCGAAAACGCCGTCGACAAAGACCAGCCTGACCCGGTCGATCCTGTCGAAGATCGGCGTGTCTTCGACCCGGAACAGCGCGGCCGGGGCGGCCATCGCGTCGGTCAGACCGCCGGGGCGCGTAAATTTCCAGTACTCGTCCCGCGCATGCGGCAGGCCCTGCTGGACCACCCGGTCCAGCGCCGAGGATCGTGCTGCGGAAGACCAGCCGGACGCCGGAACCGGGCCGAGCGCATCAAGACGCGCCGCCGTCACGTCCTGCTTCTGGCGGGTAAGCTGTGCCGGAGCCGCCATCACTTCGCCTCCGCAAGAATGTCCGCGTAGCCGTTGGTCTCCACCTCCAGCGCCAGTTCCGGCCCGCCGGTCTTCACGATGCGCCCGTCCGCCATGATATGCACCACGTCAGGTTTGATATGGTCCAGAAGCCGCTGATAATGCGTGATGACGAGGAACCCGCGCCCGGCGTCGCGCAGCGCGTTCACCCCGTCCGACACGAGCTTCATCGCATCCACGTCGAGGCCCGAATCCGTCTCGTCCAGAATGCACATGCGCGGCTGGAGCACCGCCATCTGCAGGATCTCGTTCCGCTTCTTCTCACCGCCGGAGAAGCCGACGTTCACCGGCCGCTTCAGCATCTCCGCGTCGATCTGCAACGCCTTTGCCTTCTCCCGCACGAACTTGAGGAAATCGGTCGCCGACATCTCCTCTTCCCCGCGCGCCTTGCGCTGCGCGTTGAGCGCGGTGCGCAGGAAGGTCATGTTGCCGACGCCCGGAATCTCCACGGGGTACTGGAACGCCAGGAAAAGACCTGCCGCCGCGCGCTCCTCCGCTTCCAGTTCCAGCAGGTCTTCACCGTCCAGCGTGGCGCTCCCGCCAGTGACCTCGTAGCCGCCCTTGCCGGACAGCACGTAGGACAGCGTCGACTTTCCCGACCCGTTCGGCCCCATGATGGCGTGCACCTTGCCCGCCTCAACCTCGAGGTCCAGGCCCTTGAGGATCTGCTTGTCCTCGTCTTCCAGCTTCACCTGGAGGTTTTCGATCTTCAGCATCGTCTTTCCTTTCGTCACCCGCCTCAGAGAGGCGCGCAGATCAGTTCGATCACCCTGAGCAGCCGGTCCGCAGGGACCGGCATCGGGGTGACCTCGAATATCGCCAGCCGCCCGACCATGCGGGGCTGGCCCAGAAACTCCGTAACGCGGTGATAGGCCTTGCGCCCCGCGTAATCGTCGAACAGCAGTGTCACCGGTTTCGCCGTACGGAAGGCCGTCGCCAGCGCGCAGCCGACACGGAACCGTCCGTCCACCAGCACCACGTCGGGCGCGATCCCCCGTTCCCAGACCCGGAGCGGATAGGACGGGAACCGCCGCCATCCCTCGTGGCTCGCAGGATGGCCCCAGTCCTTGGTCGGACCGATGTCGGCATGCACTACCTCCACCGGGCTGGCACCGGGGTTTTCCGCGAACCAGCCGCGCATCATCGCCGCCCAGTCCGCATCGCTTTCCACCGACACGACCGTCTTGCCCGGCAGTTCGGAGGCCAGCACCGTCGACCCGCCCGACCCGTATTCCAGGATCGACGCCGTCGCCCCATAGGCCTGACGCAGCACGGCGGCCTCGGCCTCCGGCATGCTCAATTCAGGGCGTTCGATCCCCTTATGGACAGCGGCGGCCATCATTCACCCGATCACCACCGCCGTACCGGAGACGGAGACCATCAGCATCGAATCCCCGACCACCTCATAATCGAGGTCAACACCCACGACCGCATTCGCCCCCATGGCTGCGGCCCGGTGTTCAAGCTCCCGCATCGCCGTGTCCCGCGCATCCTGCAGCTTCGCCTCATAAGCGCCCGATCGCCCGCCGACGATATCGGTGATCCCGGCAAAGAAGTCGCGCACCACGTTGGCGCCCATGATCGCCTCACCCACCACGATGCCGCGATAGTCGGTGATCCGTTTGCCCTCGATGCCCTGTGTCGTCGTGATGATCATACCGCTACCCCCTGAAAACCAGTGCCGCCCCGCAGGCGATCAGCCCGAATCCCGCCAGTGTCGTCAGCGACAGCTGTTCCTTCAGCCAGAAGGCCGAAAACCCCGCGAAGACCACCAGCGTGATGACTTCCTGCATGGTCTTTAGCTGTGCCGCCGTATAGACCTGATGCCCGATCCGGTTGGCCGGCACCGCCAGCCAGTACTCGAAAAACGCGATCCCCCAGGACACCATCACCGCAATCCACAGCGGCGCGGTCTTGTGCCCCAGATGCCCGTACCACGCGAATGTCATGAAGACGTTCGACGCGATCAGCAGCACGACCGGCAGGATGTAGGTCGACATTCATCGGCAACTCCAAGGGGCCTCAGCCCACGGACCCCTCAAGCGAAATCGCCACCAGCTGCTGCGCCTCCATGGCGAACTCCATCGGCAGCGCCTGAAGCACCTCGCGGCAGAACCCGTTGACGACCAACGCCACGGCCTCCTCCTCGTCCATGCCGCGCTGGCGGCAATAGAACAGCTGATCGTCGTCCACTTTCGACGTCGTCGCCTCGTGTTCCACGCGGGAGGAATTGTTCTTCACCTCGATGTAGGGAACCGTATGCGCCCCGCACTTGTCCCCGATCAGCAGAGAGTCGCACTGCGTGTAGTTGCGCGAATTCTTCGCCTTCGGATGCATGGAAACAAGCCCGCGATATGTGTTCTGGGCCTGTCCGGCAGAAATCCCCTTGGACACGATCCGGGACTTCGTGTTCTTGCCCAGATGCACCATTTTGGTGCCCGTATCCGCCTGCTGCCAGTTGTTGGTGATGGCGATCGAATAGAACTCCCCCTGAGAGTCATCGCCGCGCAGGATGCAGGACGGGTATTTCCACGTCACCGCCGACCCGGTCTCGACCTGCGTCCACATCACCTTGGACCGGTCGCCCCGGCAGTCGGCGCGCTTGGTGACGAAGTTGTAGATCCCGCCCTTGCCATTCTCGTCGCCCGGGAACCAGTTCTGGACGGTCGAATACTTGACCTCCGCATCCTCCTCCAGAACGATCTCCACCACCGCCGCGTGCAGCTGGGAGGTGTCCCGCTTGGGCGCCGTGCACCCTTCGAGGTAGGAGACATAAGCCCCCTTGTCCGCGATGATCAGCGTACGTTCGAACTGGCCGGTGTTCTCCGCGTTGATGCGGAAATAGGTCGACAGCTCCATCGGGCAGCGCACCCCCGGCGGGACATAGACAAACGACCCGTCCGAGAAGACGGCGGAATTCAGCGTCGCATAGAAGTTGTCCGACACCGGCACGACCGATCCGAGGTATTTCCTCACCAGATCCGGATGCTCGCGGATCGCTTCGGAGATGGAACAGAAGATGACGCCCGCCTTCTTCAGTTCCGCCTGGAATGTCGTCCCGACCGAAACGGAGTCGAACACCGCGTCCACGGCCACCTTGCGGCCCTCCGCAGGCGCATCCTCAGCCCCTTCGACACCGGCAAGGATCATCTGTTCCTTCAGCGGGATCCCCAGCTTCTCATAGGTCGCCAGAAGCTTCGGATCGACCTCGTCC
This sequence comes from Primorskyibacter flagellatus, assembly GCF_014638275.1. Classification (GTDB taxonomy): domain Bacteria; phylum Pseudomonadota; class Alphaproteobacteria; order Rhodobacterales; family Rhodobacteraceae; genus Pseudooceanicola; species Pseudooceanicola flagellatus_A. Next base: position 1,056,972 of record NZ_BMFJ01000001.1, on the reverse strand, counting down.
AGCGACTTCGGCTTCACCTCCATGCTCTTGGGCCTGGCATAGTAATACTGCTTCTGGAAGTCGATCTCGGGATAGTCGACCATCGCCCAGTCCGGTTCCTGCTTGGTCTTCCAGCGGGCGAACGCCTCAAGACGCCAGTCAAGCATCCACTCCGGTTCACCGTTCTTTTCAGAGATCAGGCGGACGATGTCCTCGTTCAGCCCCATGGGGGCGTAGTCCGTCTCGATCTCCGTGTCCCAGCCGTATTTATAGGTCGATACGGCACGGACGGCATCCACCGTCTCCTGATCGACGCCGTCCTTGACCTGCGGCTCTTCCGTCATGCTCATCTCAAGCCTTCCTTTCTGTCGCGGGCCGCTCACGCCGCTCGGGCGCGGTGCTTGTCCCGCTGCGCCAGCCAGCGATCGGCAAAGCGCATGATTTCATCTTCCGTCGTCTCCGGCCCAAGCGAAACGCGGATCGCGCTCGCCGCCTGAACCGCGTCATATCCCATGGCCCGCAGCACCCGGCTTTCCCGGACCTTGCCGCTGGAACAGGCCGATCCCGCCGACACGGCAAACCCCGCCAGATCCATCTGCATCACCTGCGTCTCGCCCTTCCACCCGGCCGAGATCAGGCAGGAGGTGTTCGGCAGCCGGGGCGCCGCTGTGCCAGCGATCACCAGCCCCTCCGCCTCACCCGTCAGCCGCGCTTCCAGCGCGTCGCGCAGGTCCCGCACCCGGTCCCAGACACCGGCGTCGAGGTCGCGCATCGCCGCCTCTGCCGCCGCGCCGAACCCGGCGATCCCGACGACATTCTCCGTCCCGGCCCGCCGGCCCATCTCCTGGCCGCCGCCTGTCAGCTGGGCCGCCACATCCGTCCCGCGCTGCAGAACAAGCGCGCCGATCCCCTTCGGACCGCCGATCTTGTGAGCGGATATAAGAGCCATCCGGCAGCCGATCCAGTTGAACGCCACGGGAATTTTACCGAACGCCTGCGTCGCGTCGCAGACTTCCACCCCCGCAGGCAGATCCTGCACCACCCCGGTTTCGGAATTCGCCAGCTGCATCACCGGCGCGGGGGCGATCCGCCCCGCCCCGTCCACACCGATGTCGCCGGTCACATGCCCGGCCACAGCATCATGCTCCACCGCAGCGCCCTGCAGATCGCGCCCGGCCAGGGCCAGCGCCGCCGCTTCCGTCGCACCAGAGGTGAAGACGACATCCGCCCCTTCCGCCCCGAACGCCCGCGCGACCTGCGCGCGCGCCTTCTCGATCAGCGCCTTCGCCGCACGCCCCTCTGCATGCACGGAAGACGGATTGCCCGCGACATCCATCGCCGAGATCATCGCCGCCCGCGCCTCGGCCCTCAACGGCATCGTCGCGTTATGATCTAGGTAGACCCGGCTCACGACGGCCGCCCCTTCATCTTGCCGAAAGTATCCCGGGGGATGAATTGGGCCCGCACGGGCTCAAGAAGGGGGCAGCGCCCCCTTAGCCCGTGCCACGCCAACGCCATCACGCGTCCTCCTCGTCCACCACGGCGAACAGATTCGGAACGGCGGGACAGGGTGCAAGCCCGTTGCCGACCACGTCCGACAACCGCGTCTGGTGCAGGAAAACATAGACATGCGCCGACAGACCTTCCCACAGCCGGTTGGTCACCGACTGGGCCCGGCTGCCCGACAGGCCGCCGCTGGCCCCCGCGCCCTTGTGCATGGCGTCAATCGTCTCGTCCACAGCGGCCAGCACGTCGATCACCCGGATGTCCGACGCAGCCCTCGCCAGCCGATATCCGCCCCCCGGACCGCGCACCGATTCCACAAGCCCGGCGCGGCGCAGCTTGACGAACAGCTGTTCAAGATACGGCAGGGAGATGTCCTGACGCTTGGACACCCCGGCCAGCGTCACGAGCCCGTCTGCAGGCTGCAGCGCAATATCCGCCAGCGCGACCATCGCATATCGCCCCTTGGTGCTGAGTTTCATGACCGACCATCCTGCATTGACCGCCCGCGACCGAATCGCGAATTCATTGACGTTGCCGGAACAACAGCTTATCTCGCTCCCAGCCCGTCCGCCGAGCCTCTGGCCCGGCTTTAGAATCTTTCTAAGGTGCTTGACCAAAGTAGTCAAGAAATCGAGCGCCAAACAGGAGACGTTGATGCCCGAGGTCATTTTCCCCGGTCCCGAAGGCCGCCTCGAAGGCCGCTATCACCCGCAGAAAGAACGCGACGCTCCGATTGCCATCATCCTGCACCCGCATCCGCAGTTCGGCGGCACGATGAACAACAAGGTGGTCTACAACCTGCACTATGCGTTCCATCGCATGGGATTCACCGTTCTGCGCTTCAACTTCCGCGGTGTCGGCCGGTCGCAGGGCGAATACGATCAGGGTATCGGAGAGCTCTCCGACGCCGCCTCCGCGCTCGACTACCTGCAGTCGATGAACAACAACTCCAAGCATTGCTGGGTCGCGGGGTTCTCCTTCGGCGCCTGGATCGGCATGCAGCTGCTCATGCGGCGTCCCGAGATCACCGGGTTCATCTCCGTCTCGCCGCCTGCCAACATGTACGATTTCTCGTTCCTCGCACCCTGCCCGTCCTCGGGCCTGATCATCAACGGCACCAACGACCGCGTGGCCCCGCCCGCGGACACCACGGCGCTGGTCGGCAAGCTGCAGGAACAGAAGGGCATCACCGTCACCCATGAACAGATCGACGGGGCGGGCCATTTCTTCGAGGACCCGCACATGGACACGATGATCGGCACGGTGTCGGACTACGTGAAGCGCCGGCTTACCGAAACGAGCCGCTGAGTCCTGCGCGCAAGCCCTTGCGCGCAGACCCCTGACATGCAAATCTCCGCCCGTTTTCAACAAGGAGCATTTGCATGTTCAAGTATATTGCCGCACTCGCATTCTGCCTGACCGCAGGCGTTGCCCAGGCCTCCTCGGTCACGTCGACCTTCGACACCGACGATGAGGGCTGGACTTTCTCCGGCGACACCAAGGCCCCGAAGGGCTGGAACGCGGCCGGGTACCTCGAAGCCACGGACCAGGCCAACGGCGGCACCTGGTACTATGTCGCTCCGACCAAATTCCTGGGCAACAAGGCGGCGGCCTTCGGACAGACCCTGTCCTACGACCTCTACCAGAACACCACGTCGAACCCCTTCGACCGGGACGAACTGATCCTGACGGGTGGCGGCATGACGATCACCGGCAACCACGCCCATCCCGGCACGGCCTTCACCTCCTACAGCATCGCGCTCGATTCCTCCTTCGCCTGGATGATCGGCTCCTCGGTTGCGACCGATGCGCAGATTCTGGCTGTGCTGTCCGACCTCGACAGTCTTTGGATCCGCGGCGAATATCAGGACGGTGGCGACTACGGGCGTCTCGACAACGTCGTCATGGGCCTGAACGCCGTGCCGCTACCGGCCTCTGCCCTGCTGCTCGCCGGTGCCTTTGCCGGGATGGGCGCGCTGCGCCGCCGCCGCGGCTGAGCGCTGGACCTGTTCGCAGACCCATGTCACAAGGGGCCGACCGCAAGGAAGGCCCCTTTTCATGTCCGCCACAGTAGACCGCATCGCCTCCAAGCTCGCCGATGAGGCGCTGAAGGTCATGGACCAGACCGGCAACGAACGCTTCTACGTTGAGGTCGGCGACCTGATCGGCTCCGCCTCCCAGACCCTGGAAGAAGCCTTCCTGACCGAGGTCCGCGTCCGCCTCGCCGCACGCCAGGCCATGGCCTATATCAAGAAGCACAAGGCCCCGGAGACGTGAGCGACCCCGACGGTCGCCTTGACGCCCAGATGACCTTTCTGGGTGAGGCCGAAAAGCTTCGCACCGTCCTGCGCGCCACCCCGATCGGCGACGGATCGCGGCCCGAAAACTCCGGCGAACATTCCTGGCACCTCGCGCTCTATGCGCTCGTTCTGGCCGAACATGCGCCCGCGGGTGTGGCGATTGATCGTGTCATCCGCATGCTGCTGATCCACGATATCGTGGAGATCGACGCCGGCGACGTCCCCATCTACGCCCAGACTGCCGAAGGACAGGCCCTGACCGACGCCGCCGAACAAGCCGCCGCCGCACGTATCTTCGGCCTCCTCCCCGACGATCAGGCCGAGGAGATGCTGGCCCTGTGGCAGGAGTTCGAAGCCGCCGAAACACCCGACGCCGTCTTTGCCAAATCGCTCGACCGGTTCCAGCCACCGAACCTGAACCTCGCCTCCGGCGGCGGGTCCTGGACAACCTACAGCGTCACCTTCGATGTGCTTGATCAGCGGGTCGGACGGCCTGTCCGGCGTGGCGCACCGGCGCTCTGGGACTGGATCGCGCCGAAGATCCGCGCCTTTCTCGGCTGACACGGCTTTGCTTGCGGTGCTAGCCTCCGCCGGAACAACGCGGGGCCAGACATGCGCGACGATTACTACGACCTCGGGACCTACCGCCTGTCCGTCACCACCGGATCGGAGGAGGCGCAGATCTGGTTCGACCGCGGCCTCGCCTGGACCTACGGCTTCAACCACGAAGAGGCGATTGCCTGCTATCGCCGCGCGCTCGACCACGACCCGGACTGCGCCATGGCCCACTGGGGCATCGCCCATGCGGCCGGCAACAATTACAACATGGACTGGGATTTGATGGACGCCGCCATGCGCCAGTCCGCGCTGGACCTCGCCTATCCCGCGACCCAAACCGCGCTGACCCACGCCGACCGCGTCACGCCGGTCGAGGCCGCGCTGATCCGCGCCCTGCCCGCCCGTTACCCGGCCGCGACCCCGCAAAAGGACATGTCCCCCCGCACCGACGCCTTCGCCGGTGCCATGCGCGATGTCCTGCGCCGCTTCCCCGACCATCCCGACGTTGCCGCGCTCACCGCCGAAGCGATGATGAACCGCACGCCCTGGGCCATGTGGGACCTGGTCACCGGTGCCCCGGCCGAAGGGGCGGACACCGCCGAATGCCGCGCCCTGCTGGAACGCGCGCTCGCCCTGCCCGGCGGCATGGCGCATCCCGGACTGCTGCACCTTTACGTGCACCTGATGGAGATGTCGCCCACGCCCGAAGCCGCCCTGCCCGCCGGGGACGTCCTGCGCACGCTGGTTCCCGATGCCGGGCACCTTGTCCACATGCCCACGCACATCGACATCCAGTGCGGCCACTACCACAACGCCGTCTTCTGGAACGAACGCGCGGTGGAGGCCGACCTGAAGTACCATGACCGCGCGGGGGCCGTGAACCTCTACACCGGCTACCGGATGCATAATTACCACTTCATCATCTACGGTGCGCTGTTCCTCGGTCAGATGGCCCCGGCGATGAAGGCGGTGCAGGGTCTGCGCGACACCACCCCGCCCGGGATGCTGGAAATCACCTCACCGCCCATGGCCGACTACTTCGAGGCCTATCTCGCGATGGAGCCGCATGTCCTGATCCGTTTCGGCCGCTGGCGGGAGCTGCTGGCGATGCCCCTTCCCGACAACCCCGGCCTGCACGCCACGCTCAACGCCACCCTGCTCTACGCAAAGGCGCTGGCCCATGCCGCGATTGGACAGGTGGATGAGGCGCTTGCGATGGAACAGGAATTCCTGACCGCCGAGGTGCCCGAAACCCGCTGGCTGCACACCAATCGCGTGGTCGATCTGATGGCGGTCGCGCGCGAGATGCTGCGCGGAGAGATCCTCTATCGGCAGGGCCGGTTCAATGAGGCCTTTGCCACCCTGCGCCGCGCCGTCGCGCTGGACGACGGGCTGCGCTACGACGAACCCTGGGGCTGGATGCAGCCGACCCGCCACGCGCTTGGCGCATTGCTCTTCGAACAGGGCCACGAGGCGGAGGCAGAGCAGGTCTATCGCGAGGACCTCGGTCTCCTCCCCGGCCTGCGGCGCGCCTGCATCCACCCCGACAACGTCTGGTCCCTCAAAGGCCTGCACGACTGCCTTGCCGCGCGCGGGGACCGGATCGAACTGCCCGCCGTCCGACAGCGGCTTGACCTTGCGCTGGCGCGGGCGGATACGGAGGTCGCGGCCTCCTGCTTCTGCGCGCAGGCGGCGATGAGCTCCTGCTGCGGTCAGCCGTAGCGGAAGACCTCGCTTTCAAGGTCGATGGCGGCGAATTCGTCCTTTTCGACCCAGTAGTCCTGTGACAGCTTCCATTCCGTTTCCGCACCACGTTTCGGCAGCAAATGCTGCCCACGCATCAGGTAACCGGGGTTGAAGTCGTCTTCCTCGGCCCAGTCGAACAGCTCCATCTCGGGATCGGGCACCTGCGGCACGACCGACGCCGCCTGCCGGTCCCGCATATGGCCAAGAAGCCGCGTCACGAACTGCGCGATGATCTCTGCCCTGAGCGTCCAGGACGACCGAAAGTAGCCCATCACCCAGACCAGGTTCGGCACGCCGGTGAACATCATGCCCCGGTATCCGACCGTGTCATGGAAATCGACCGGCCTTCCGTCCACCGCAAAATCGATGTCCCCGAAGGCGCAGAGGTCGAAACCGGTCGCCGTCACCACCACATCCGCCTCAAGCAGCGTGCCGGAACGCAGGCGGATTCCCCCGGTTTCGAACCGTTCGATATGGTCCGTCACGACGGAGGCCTTGCCAGAGGCTATCGCCTTGAACAGATCGCCGTTCGGAATCCGCGCCAGCCTCTGCCGCCACGGGTCGTAGGTCGGCGTGAAATGGGTTGCGAGGTCATAGTCGTCGCCAAGCGCCTTGCGCGCATTTTCCAGCAGGTCCGCCTTCACCTGTTCGGGCTTTTCGAAGCAGAGGGTGGCGAAGTCCCGGCTGTTGACGAGGATCTGCCGCCGCACGATTTCATGGATCCAGGCCTCGTCCACCTGCAGGTTGCGCAACTGGCTGGCGATGGTGATTTCGTTCCGCTCGCTCGCGAACCACGTCGGGGAACGCTGGAGCATCGTCACATGCGCCACCTCCTCCGCCACGTTCGGCACCAGCGTCGCGGCGGTCGCGCCGGAGCCGATGACCACCATGCGCCTGCCGGAATAGTCGTAGTCCTCCGGCCAGTGCTGCGGGTGGATCACGTCGCCGCCGAAGTCGTCCAGCCCCGGCCAGTCCGGCGTGTAGCCCCTGGAGTGCCGGTAGTATCCCTGGCACATCCACAGGAACCGCGCACGCAGTTGCACGCGTTGCCCGGTGGCCGCGCGGACCGCCTCGACCGTCCACAGGCTGTCGCGCGACGACCACTCCGCCCAGCCGACCCGCCAGCCATAGTGGATCGCATCACCCAGATCGTTTTCCGCGATCGTCTCGCCCATGTAGGCCCGGATCTCCTCCGCCGTCGCGATAGGGGGGCCGACCCAGGGCTTGAACCCATAGCCGAAAGTATGCAGATCGCTGTCCGACCGGATGCCCGGATAGCGATGCGTCTGCCAGGTTCCGCCAAAGCTCTCCTGATCGTCGAGCACGGCAAAGCTGTCCCCCGGCCGGTCGACCTTCAGGTACCGCGCAGCACAGATGCCCGAGATCCCCGCACCGACGATCAGCACGTCGAGCGTATGGTCGATCTGCGTCAGCCGGTCGTCCGATCCGATGGCACTTTGCTGGTTCATCGCCGCATTCCTCCCTGACCCGAGGGTCGGGGACTGCGCGGCGAATGGCAAGACCCATTCCGGAGCCTACCAGTCGGCGAGCACCTCCGGCATCCAGTGCACCTCCCTGCGGCTGGCGCGGTAGTAGCAGCGCCCGTGGGTCTCCAGAGCCTTCATGTCGATATCGAACCCCAGCCCGGGCGTCTGTGGCATGTGGAACCAGGCGTCCTCGTGCAGGAAGGGCGCGGTGAAGATCATGTCACGCGCCTCGGGGATCCATCCCGGAGGAGCGAGCGGGTATTCGAACAACTCCGTCGCCGCAAAGCCGCTTGCCGCGAAGACATGGGCGTTGGCGATGAAGCCGAAGCCGTTCGACCAGCAATGCGGCGTGAACCTTGTGCCCATCTCCTTCGCCAACTGGCCGAGTTTCATAACCTGGCCGACCCCGCCCGCCCACATCACGTCCGGCTGGTAGATCGAATAGCACCCCATCCGCATCATCCGCGCGACCTCGGAATAGCCCATGAGGTGAAGTTCGCTCCCCGCCACCGGTACGCGGGAATAGGCGGAAAGCGCAGCCATCTCCTCGTGCCATTCGCCGAACAGCGGCTCCTCCACCCAGGCCAGACCGGCATCGGCGGCGGCGTCGCAGAACCGTTTCGCCCGATCCAGCGACCACTGGGGCGCATCGCCGCTCGCGGTCAGACGGAAGGCCTGATTGACGTCGACGGCGATCCGCATCCGGCCCTGCATGTGCTGCGCGATATCCGTGATCTGTGCGATATCCACAGCCTCATCGAAATCGTGCACCCGGACCTTCATGGTGGTGAACCCTTCGGACAGACGCGCCTCCGCCTCCTCGCGCCGGGCGCCGAGGTCCTTGATCTCTCCGCCCGAAGCATACAGCGGGATGCGGTCGTCCGTGCCGCCAAGAAGCCTGTAAAGCGGAACGCCCGCCATCTTCGCCTTGATGTCCCAGAAGGCCGGCTCGATCCACCAGTTGAAACTGCCGCCCGCCGCCATGATCCCGATGCGTTCGGCGACAAAGTCGATATCCGTAATGTCCTGCCCCAGAAAGAGACCGGACAGCTGATCCCCCAGCCCCGCACGCTCGCGCCCCGAAGCGGGAAAACCGCTCCAGCCCTCCACACCTTCGTCGGTGATGAACCGCGCGAGGATCATCGACACCTGCGTGCGCACCAGACCGGGGATCCAGGACGGCCGGTGCGGCGCAGGCAGCGGAGTCCGGACAAGATAAAGCTCGATGCGGTCGAGTACGGGCAAGGCGGTCCCTCCTGGAATGCCGACCGGGAAGGTCCGGCCGCTGAGAAGAGCCTAGGATCGGAATGGTCTTGCCGACAGGGCCAATATGGGCGCGCCGCCAGACCAATCCTGACGTCAGGCCGGGTCCACCTTCTTCGCCAGGTCCTGCGCGATGGCAAAGGCACCCTTGATCTTGTCCGCGTCGTTCTTCCAGTCCCGGCGGATCACGATCCGGTTGTCCTTCACCTTGGCCAGCCCCTTCTGATCCTTGATGAACTCCACCAGACCGGCGGGGTTGGCGAACTTGTCGTTGTGGAACAGGATCGTCGCCCCCTTCGGCCCGCCGTCGAGCTTGGCGATCCCTGCCCGTTTGCACATCGCCTTGATGCGCACGATCAGCAGCAGGGTATTCACCTCTTTCGGCAGTTTCCCGAACCGGTCGATCAGTTCAGCGGCGAACCCTTCAAGCTCCACCTTCGTGCTGAGAGACGACAGCCGGCGATACAGACCAAGCCGCAGGTCGAGGTCGGGAACATAGTCTTCCGGTATCAGAACGCTCACGCCTAGGTTGATCTGCGGCGCCCATTGATCGTCGCTTTCGGTCAGCCCTTCTAGCTCGCCCGCCTTGATCTTGGCGATCGCCTCTTCCAGCATCGTCTGGTACAGTTCGTAGCCCACGTCGCGCATGTTGCCCGACTGTTCTTCGCCCAGAAGATTGCCCGCACCCCGTATGTCGAGGTCCTGGGAGGCCAGCGTGAACCCGGCCCCGAGGGTATCCAGAGACCCCAGAACCCGCAGGCGTTTTTCTGCGGAAGGTGTAAGTTTTACCCGAGGTTTAGTCGTCAAGTATGCATAGGCACGCGTTTTTGCCCGACCGACCCGCCCCCTGATCTGGTAAAGCTGCGACAGGCCAAACATGTCCGCCCGATGCACCACCATCGTGTTCGCCGTCGGGATATCGAGGCCCGACTCGACGATTGTGGTCGCCAGCAGGACGTCAAACTTTCCGTCGTAGAAGGCGTTCATCCGCTGGTCCAGCTCCCCCGCCGCCATCTGCCCATGGGCGGTGACATAGGAGACCTCGGGCACTTCACGCTTCAGGAAATCCTCAACCTCCGCGAGATCGGTAATGCGCGGAACCACATAGAACGATTGCCCCCCGCGATAGCGTTCCCGCAGCAGCGCCTCACGGATCGTGACGGCGTCGAACTCCGACACGTAGGTCCGGATAGCCAGCCGGTCGATCGGCGGTGTGCCGATGATCGACAGGTCCCGAACGCCTGACAGCGACAGCTGCAGGGTCCGCGGGATCGGCGTCGCGGTCAGGGTCAGGACGTGCACGTCGGATTTCAGCTGCTTCAGCCGCTCCTTGTGGCCGACGCCGAAGCGCTGTTCCTCATCCACGATCAGCAGGCCGAGGTTCTTGAACCGCACGCCCTTTGCCAGCAGGGCGTGTGTGCCGATGACGATGTCGACCGTGCCCTTGGCCAGGCCTTCCCGCGTCTTTTCGGCATCCTTGGCCGACACGAAGCGCGACAGCGGAGCGACGGTAAGCGGAAAACCACGGAAGCGTTCGGCAAAACCCTGATAGTGCTGGCGGGCCAGCAGGGTAGTCGGCGCGATAACCGCCACCTGCACGCCCGACATGGCTGCGACGAAGGCGGCCCGCAGCGCCACCTCGGTCTTACCGAAGCCGACGTCGCCGCAGACCAGACGGTCCATCGGATGCCCGGATTCGAGGTCCCCGAGCACATCGGCAATGGCCGACAGCTGATCGTCTGTCTCCTGATAGGGAAAGCGCGCCTGAAACGCGTCCCACGCCCCGTCGGGCGGGTCGAGGATCGGTGCCTTGCGCAAGACCCGTTCGGCGGCCACACGGATCAGCCGGTCCGCCATCTCGCGGATACGTTCCTTGAGCCGCGCCTTCTTCGCCTGCCACGCCCCGCCGCCAAGCCGGTCGAGAAGCCCCTCCTCATGCCCGTACTTGGACAGAAGTTCGATATTCTCGACGGGCAGGTAAAGCTTTGACTCCTCGGCATACTCGAGGACGAGGCACTCATGCGCAGCGCCCGCCGCGGTAATGACCTCCATCCCCAGATAGCGCCCGATGCCGTGGTCCACATGCACCACCAGATCACCGGGGGACAGCGACTGCGCCTCTGTCAGGAAGTTGTCGGCCCGCCGCTTGCGACGCGCGCCCCGGATCAGCCGGTCGCCCAGGACGTCCTGTTCCGAGATCACGGTCAGCCGCCGATCCTTCCACGGCCCCTCGAACCCGGCCTCGAGAGGCCAGACGGCGAGGTGCAGGCCCGATCTGGTGATCCCCCCTGCATCGCGGATTGAGACCGCGCCGACGAGCCCCTCATCCGCGATCAGCCCCTCCAGCCGTTCGCGCGCCCCGTCGGAATAGGAGGCGACCACGACCGGCCCCTCCGCCATCTTCCTGCGGACATGATCCGCCAAAGCTCCAAACAGGCTGACGTTTTCCAGCTGCCGCTCGGGCGAGAAATTGCGCCCGACCCGCCCGCCGCCGTCCACCACGCCGGGGCCGGAGGCACGCGGAAGGGGCGACATCTGAACCAGCCGCTGCCCGGCCACCGCAGCCTCCCACGCTGCTTCGTCAAGGTAGTGAAGCGCAGGTGGCACGGGCTTGTAGACGGAATCCAGCCGGTCGCGCTTTTCCAGCGCCAGCTTCCGGGTCTCGTACTGGTCCCTGACCGTCTCCCATCTCGCCAGCCGGACCGCCGTCGCCTGATCGTCCAGCATGACCGACGCACCGGTCAGATAGTCGAACAGGGTCTCCAGCCTGTCGTGGAAGAAGGGCAGCCAGTGTTCGACGCCCTGATGCTTGCGCCCCGCACTCACCGCCTCGTACAGCGGGTCGTCGGTGCCGGCCGCGCCGAACTCGATCCGGTAGTTCTGGCGGAACCGGGTGATCGCGGCGTCGTCGAGGATGACCTCGGACACGGGGGCCAGTTCGACCATGTCCAGCTTTTCCGTCGTGCGCTGCGTCCCCGCATCGAAGCGGCGCGCCCCGTCCAGCACGTCACCAAACAGGTCGAGCCGCACCGGCCCGCCCTCGCCCGGCGGATAGATGTCGACGATGCCGCCGCGCACCGCATAGTCGCCGGGTTCCGTCACCGAGTGGCTTTGCGAGAACCCCATGCGGACAAGGAAGTTGCGCAGCGCCGCCTCATCGATCCGGTCCCCGACGCGGGCGGTGAAGGCGGCCTCCCGAAGGACTTCCCGGGCCGGCACCCGCTGCGTGACCGCATTGACGGTGCTCAGCAGGACGAACCGCTCCGGCATCCCGTGCACCAGTGCCGCGAGGGTCGCCATCCGCGTGGCGGAAATGTCGGCATTCGGCGATACCCGGTCATAGGCAAGGCAATCCCAGGCCGGAAACTGCACGACCGGCATGGACGGGTCGAAGAAGCGCAGGGCTTCGGCCATGCCCGCCATCCGCTTGTCGTCGATCGCGACATGCAGCACCGGGCCGCCCCGCCGCGCCACCTCGGCCAGCACCAGAGAGGCGTCGAACCCTTCGGGTGCCCCCCCGAGGGTGATCCTGTCGCCGGTCGCCGCCATGTCAGCCTCCCAGGACGCCGATTGAGAAATTCTGGAACATGCCCCACATCGTCGTCACGAAGATCGAGGCCACGCCGACCAGCTGCACGGTCATCCGGTGCATCTGCAGCCGCCGGTACAGCGCCGCGCCCTCCGGTTCGTCCCGCCGTATGATGCGGGCCGAGCGCAGGGAGAGGATCCACACCACCGTCATCGGAAAGGCCAGCAGGAACATCGCCTGCGCAAACTCCACCCCGTAGGCGAATCCCAGGATCGCCAGCGCCGTCAGCACGAAGCAGATCAGCACCGTCATCACCAGTCCCGACACCTCGGCCACATGCAGGATGCGGTTCACATAGACCTGCACCAGCAGCGCCACGTCACGTTCCGCAGGGCCACCCTTGCGCCGGGCGCGGGTGATCAGGTCCCAGGGCACGCCAAGAACCCAGTGGCTGGCCGTCGACCACATCACCGCGAGCGCGATCCAGAACCAGAGGTTCGAGAAGCTGCGCATGTCGATGACTTCGAAAATGGTCTGCCTGAGATCCAAACCGCGGCTCCTGTCCCTCGCCCCTGGCCCGAGGCCCGGGTCCCGGCCGCGCGTCGGGCGCGGCACTTTGACGGGGGTGGCCCACTTGTTATGCGACCCATTCCATGCCACCCCTTTGCCGCCGGATCAAGACAGGAAGCCCCGATGTCGAAGCTCACCGCCCCTTTCCCCGCCGCACGCTTCCGCCGTGCCCGGAAATCTCCGGCGATCCGCGCCCTGATGGCGGAGAACGAGGTGTCGGTGAACGACCTGATCTGGCCGGTCTTCCTGACAGAGGGCGAAGGCGTGGAAGACCCCGTCGCCTCCATGCCCGGCGTGCTCCGCCGCTCTGTGGACCGCGTGACTGAGGCGGCGAAGGAGGCGGCGGACCTTGGTATCCCGGCGATCTGCCTGTTTCCCTACACGCCCATGGAGAAGCGTACGAAGGACTGCGCAGAAGCCTGGAACCCGGAGAACCTGACCAACCGGGCCATCCGCGCGATCAAGGCTGTGCGGCCGGACCTGGCGATCATGACCGACGTGGCGCTCGACCCCTACAATATCGACGGACACGACGGCTTTGTCGTGGACGGAGAGATTCGCAACGACGAAACCATCGAGGCGCTGGTAAAGCAGACGCTGAGCCAGGCAGAGGCCGGGGCGGACATCATCGGCCCTTCGGACATGATGGACGGCCGGATCGCCGCGATGCGCAACGCGCTCGAAGCCGGGGGGCACCACAACGTCCTGATCCTGTCCTACGCGGCGAAATACGCCTCTGCCTTCTACGGGCCGTTCCGTGACGCGGTCGGCGCGACCGGGGCGCTGAAGGGCGACAAGAAGACCTACCAGATGAACGCCGCCAATTCGGACGAGGCCCTGCGACTGGTCACCCGCGACATTACCGAAGGCGCGGACTGGGTCATGGTCAAACCCGGCATGCCCTATCTCGACATCTGCTCCCGGGTGAAACGGGAACTGGAGGTGCCGACCTTCGCCTATCAGGTGTCCGGCGAATACGCGATGATCAGGGCCGCCGTGCAGAACGGCTGGATCGACGGAGAGCGCGCGATGGCCGAAAGCCTGCTCTGCTTAAAGCGCGCCGGTTGCGACGGGATCCTGACCTATTTCGCGCCGGAAATGGCGCGCGCGCTCGGAGCATGACAGGGTTTTGACCTGCGTGTGATCGGCAGGCCCTTGCCAAGACCGCAACAGGTGGTGACTCCGCCGGTTGTTAGGCCTATACTTGCCCCAAACCGGATCAACCGGTGGCCCGAACGGGCCGGATCGAGCAACCGGCGCACCCGCGCTTCAGATAGTCACAGAACAAACGTATCAAGACAGGCGACTCCCATGACCGCATTGACCCGTCGCAAGCTGGCGCTGTCCGCCCTTGCCACCCTTTTCCTCACCGCCGCCTGCGGCAACGGCGTCGGCAACAACAACGCCCAGAAGATCGACGGACGGGTCGACGCGACGCTTGGATTCCTGTTCCAGCAGTTCCCCGAAAGCCGCACCGTCGCCGCCAAGTCGGTCGCGACCCTCGTGATGCCCGTCATCACCGAGGCCGGGCTGGGACTTGGCGGTTCCTACGGACGCGGCGCGCTGCGGATCGACGGAGTGACGGTGGACTACTACTCTGCCGCGTCGGCCAACGTCGGGCTGCAGATCGGCGCGCAGCAATATGCGCATGTTCTGTTCTTCATGACGGAAGAGGCGCTGGAACGCTTCCGCCGCCAGGACGGATGGGCCGCCGGCGCCGGCATCGAGTATGCCTTCGCCCACGAGGGCGCCAATGTGAATGTCGACACCAACGCGGGCCTGTCCCCGATCGTCGCCTATGTCTTCGCCCAGGCCGGGGCGCGCATCGGCGCGACGCTGGAAGGCGTGAAGTACACGCGGATCATTCCGTGACCCACGGCGCGGGGGGCTGTCTGCCCCCCTTGGCCTGACGGCCAATTCCCCCCGAGGATGTTTCCCAAAACCAAAGAAGGCCCGTGCATTTCCGGTCTGGACCTTTCCGCGCGCGGACGGAACACTCCGCCCGATTGAATGAGGGAGGATCACATGACGAGTCAGGCGGGAAAACCCGGAGAGACCGGCGCGGATGCGCTTTGCGACACGCTGCTGGCAAATGACGTGGACGTCTGCTTCGCC
The DNA here is from genome assembly GCF_014638275.1 of Primorskyibacter flagellatus. Lineage (GTDB taxonomy): Bacteria > Pseudomonadota > Alphaproteobacteria > Rhodobacterales > Rhodobacteraceae > Pseudooceanicola > Pseudooceanicola flagellatus_A. The sequence continues at coordinate 1,041,919 of NZ_BMFJ01000001.1, read as the reverse complement.
AACCCCGGCACGTCGGAAATGCACTTTGTCGCCGCGCTCGACCGCAAGCAGCAGATGCGCTGCGTGCTCGGCCTGTTCGAAGGGGTCGTGACCGGGGCTGCCGACGGCTATGCACGCATGGCCGGAAAGCCGGCGGCCACCCTGCTGCACACCGGTCCCGGACTGGCGAACGCCCTGGCCAACATGCACAACGCCCGGCGTGCCCATACCCCGATGGTCAACGTCGTCGGCGATCACGCCAGCTATCACCTGCCCTATGACGCGCCGTTGACCTCGGACATCGAAAGCCTCGCGCGTCCCATGTCGGGCTTTGTCCGGCGCATCGGATCGGCAGCGGACGTGAGCCCGGCCACGGCAGAAGCCATCGCCGCCGCCTCCCGCGCGCCGGGCGCGGTGACGACCCTGATCCTGCCCGCCGACCACGCCTGGGGCGCCGCCCCGCAGGTTGCGCCCGCGAAGGCGCAGCTGCGCGCGCCCGCCCTGCCCGATCCGGATCGGGTGTCCGCCGTTGCGAAAGCCCTGAAGAACGGCAAGAAGACCGTGATCGTCATGTCCGGCACCGCGCTCAGGGCCGGAGCCCTGGCGACGGCGCAGGGCATTGCCGACGCAACTGGCGCAACGCTCAAGGCGCAGCAGTCAAACGGACGGATGGAACGGGGGGCGGGCCGGGTGGCCGTCGACCGCGTGCCCTATCCGGTGGATCAGGCCATTGCCGCGCTCAAGGGGTTCGAGCAGATCGTGCTGGTCGGGGCCAAGTGGCCGGTGATCTTCTTCGGCTACCCTGGCAAGCCGTCCTCTCCGGTACCCGAGGGCTGCGAGACCTTCGTGCTGGCCGACCCGTCCGATGACCTGCCCGCCGCGCTGGACGCACTGGCCTCCGAGGTCGGCGCCGGCACGGCGAAACCCGTCGCTGCCGCCCTGCCCGACCCCGCGACCGGGGCGTTGAACGCCCAGTCTCTGGCCGTGGCCATCGGCCGCCACCTGCCCGAAGACGCCATCGTCTGCGACGAGGCGGTCACCACGGGACGCGACTTCTTCCGCTTCACTGCCGGATCCGCGGCGCATGACTGGCTGCAGGTCACCGGCGGCGCCATCGGCGGCGGCCTGCCCCTGGCCACCGGCGCGGCCATCGCCTGTCCGGGGCGCAAGGTGGTGAACCTGCAGGCGGACGGGTCCGCCATGTACACCAACCAGGCGCTTTGGACCATGGCGCGGGAAAAGCTGGACGTCTGCGTGGTGATCTTTGCCAACCGCAAGTACCAGATCCTGCTCGGAGAGCTGAAGGGCGTCGGCGCCGGTGAACCGGGGCTGAACGCGTCGCGCATGCTGAACCTCGACGATCCGGCCATCGATTTCGTCAAGCTGGCCGAAAGCATGGGCGTCGAGGCCGCGCGCGCCGATACGGCCGAGGGCTTTGCCGACCTCTTCGCCCGCGCAATGAAGACCGAAGGCCCCTTCCTGATCGAGGCCCTCATCTGATCACGAAAAAAGGGGCCTCCGAAGAGGCCCCTGAGTGATCGTGAACCGGGCTCAGTCGTAGTTACCGCCCGAGAATTTCTGCCTGCGGCCCGGTCCACTATGCGCGGCGGACGAACCACCCGCCGCGCAATTCCGTATGTCAAAGCAACGACACAATCATTGGGCCAATTACCGAGGCGGCGCTGCCTCCGAGCGCACCCGCTGCGACACGTCCAATGAAAGAGTCAGAGAATCCTTTTCGTCCATTCCGTCGAATTTTCGATTTCGCCTCCTCGATGTGATCCAAGGTAAACCCCGAAAACCGCAAATCCATACCCTTGAGGCGCTGAAGTACGATTTCCTCCTTACTTATCGCGACGTTACGAGCCATCCGCGTTTCAACGGAATCTTCGATTTCGTAAGCAACGTCATAGCCTTCGACATGACAATCTTCGATAGTGGTATTGATAGCACCTTTGACGACGATACCCTTGCTAACCATTTTCCGGCTCCTAAGACCTCAGCTACAACCGCTCGTAGCGCCGCATGTATTACACTTCATGCAGGTCCCATTACGCACCAGGGTGAAGTTGCCGCAGTCGCCGCAGCTTTCGCCTTCGTAGCCCTGCATCTTTGCCTTCGTCCGTGCATCCATCGACACCGTGCCCGACGAGATCGAGGTGGAGCTTTCGATGGTCGCTGTCGCCGTCACCGGCACCAGCGTCTGCAGCGCAGTCACGGGATCCGTCCCGGTCATCGCTCCGGACATCATCCCGCCTTGCAGAACGACCAGTTCCTGGGGAAGCCGCTTGCGGAGGTAGCCGGTGGAGGAGATTTGCTTCAGCACTTCCAGAGACTTGGAGGCCGCAGTTTCACTGATCTCCTCGACGTTGGACACGCCTTCCTTGGCTGCGCCCTGACCGATGCTGTCGAAGGTTTCACCCGAGGGCTTCACATGCGCCAGGTCCGTCCGGTCGAGGTAGGACACCGCCAGTTCCCGGAAGATGTAATCCAGAATGGACGTTGCGTTCTTGATCGAGTCGTTGCCCTGCACCATGCCGGCGGGTTCGAACTTGGTGAAGGTGAAGGCGTCAACGAACTCCTCCAGCGGCACCCCGTACTGGAGGCCGACCGACACCGCGATGGCGAAGTTGTTCATCATCGCGCGGAAACCGGCACCTTCCTTGTGCATGTCGATGAAGATCTCGCCAAGCGTGCCGTCCTTGTATTCGCCGGTGCGCAGGTAGACCTTGTGGCCGCCGACCATCGCCTTCTGGGTGTAGCCCTTGCGACGCTCCGGAAGCTTCTCGCGGCCCGCACGCGCGACCTCCTTGATGACGATCTTCTCGACGATCTTCTCGGCCAGAACGGCGGCCTTTTCGTGGGTGGAGCCGCTTTCCAGCACCTCCATCGCATCGTCGTCGTCCTCGACCAGCGCCGACGCCAGCGGCTGCGACAGCTTCGATCCGTCACGGTAGAGGGCGTTCGCCTTGATCCCGAGCGACCAGGACAGTTCGTAGGCCTTCTGGCAGTCCTCGATCGTCGCGTTGTTCGGCATGTTGATCGTCTTGGAGATCGCGCCGGAGATGAAGGACTGCGCCGCCGCCATCATGGTGATGTGGCTGTCGGTCGACAGGAAGCGCTTGCCCTTCTTACCGCAGGGATTGGCGCAGTCGAAGACAGTCAGGTGCTCTTCCTTGAGGAAAGGCGCGCCTTCCAGCGTCATGGTCCCGCAGACGTGGTCGTTGGCGGCCTCGATCTCCTTGCGGGTGTAGCCGAGGTGACGCAGCAGGTCGAAGGACGGGTCGGAGAGTTTCTCCGCCGGGATGCCGAGGGTCTTCTTGCAGAAGTCCTCACCCAGGGTCCACTGGTTGAACACGAAACGGATGTCGAAGGCAGAGGCCAGCGCGGCATCGACCTTGTCCAGTTCCCGCTCCCCGAAGCCGTGCCCGATCAGCGAGGTGTGGTTGATCCCCGGCGCATTGCCGATGGAGCCGTGGCCAACCGCGTAGGAGATGATCTCCTCGATCTGCGCGGACCCGTAGCCGAGCTTTTCCAGCGCGGCGGGAACGGAGCGGTTGATGATCTTGAAGTAACCGCCACCAGCCAGCTTCTTGAACTTCACCAGGGCGAAGTCCGGCTCGATCCCGGTCGTGTCGCAGTCCATGACCAGACCGATCGTTCCGGTCGGCGCGATGACGGTGGCCTGCGCGTTGCGGTAGCCATGTTTCTCGCCAAGGCGCAGCGCCTCGTCCCAGGACGCTTTGGCAAGCGCCACAAGGCTTTGGTCGGGGCAATTCGCGTGATCCAGCGCAACCGGCTTGATCGGCAGGTCTTCGTACTTGCCATTGGCATAGGCCGCCGCACGGTGGTTGCGGATTACACGCAGCATGTGCTTCGCGTTGCGTTCATAGCCCGAGAAGGCACCGAGTTCGCCCGCCATCTCGGCCGAGGTCGCATAGGCCACGCCGGTCATGATCGCGGTCAGCGCGCCGGTCAGCGCCCGGCCCTCGTCGGAGTCGTAGCCGAAGCCCATGTTCATCAGCAGGCCGCCGATGTTGGCATAGCCCAGACCAAGCGTTCTGAAATCGTAGGAGAGCTGTGCGATCTCCTTCGACGGGAACTGCGCCATGGTGACAGAGATTTCGAGCGTCACGGTCCAGAGTCGAGTGGCGTGCACGTAGTCCTCGGCCTGGAACTTGCCGTCCTTGAGGAAGGTCAGCAGGTTCATGGAAGCGAGGTTGCAGGCCGTGTCGTCCAGGAACATGTATTCGGAGCACGGATTGGACCCGCGAATCGCGCCGTCTTCCGGGCAGGTGTGCCAGGCGTTGACGGTGTCGTGGTACTGGATGCCCGGATCGGCACAGGCCCAGGCAGCGTGGCCAATGGTTTCCCACAGGTCGCGTGCCTTGATGGTCTTGGCGACCTTGCCGTCGGTGCGGCGGATCAGTTCCCAGTCGGCGTCATCCTCGACGGCCTTCAGGAAGGCATCGGTCACACGGACGGAGTTGTTGGAGTTCTGGCCGGAAACCGATGCATAGGCTTCGGAGTCCCAGTCGGTGTCATAGGTCGGGAATTCGATCGACGCATAACCCTGCTTCGCGTAGTCCAGCACCCGCTTGATGTAAGTCTCGGGAATGGCGGACTTCTTCGCTTCGCGCACGGCCGTTTTCAGCGCGTCGTTCTCGTTCGGATCATAGGCACCTTCCTCGGTGCCGTCCCAGGTACGGATCGCCTTGAAGATGGCGTTCAGGCACCGCTCGTGCATCTTGGATCCGGCGACGATGGAGGCGACCTTCTGCTCCTCCTTCACCTTCCAGTTGATGTATTCCTCGATATCCGGGTGATCCGCATCGACGATGACCATCTTGGCCGCACGGCGGGTGGTGCCGCCCGACTTGATCGCGCCAGCCGCCCGGTCACCAATCTTGAGGAAGCCCATGAGGCCCGAAGACTTGCCGCCGCCCGACAGCGGTTCGTTTGCCGCACGAAGGGAAGAGAAGTTGGTGCCGGTGCCGGAGCCGTACTTGAACAGCCGCGCCTCGCGCACCCACAGGTCCATGATGCCGCCGTCACCGACCAGATCGTCACCGACGGACTGGATGAAGCAGGCGTGGGGCTGCGGGTGTTCGTAGGCGGACTTGGACTTGGTCAGCTTTCCGGTGACGTGATCGACATAGTAGTGGCCCTGCGACGGACCATCGATGCCATAGGCCCAGTGCAGGCCGGTATTGAACCACTGGGGCGAGTTCGGCGCTGCCCGCTGAGTGGCCAGCATGTAACGCATCTCGTCGTAATAGGCGCGAGCGTCCTCCTCGGTGGAGAAATAGCCGCCCTTCCAGCCCCAGTAGGCCCAGGCGCCGGCCAGACGGTCGAAGACCTGGCGAGCGGAGGTCTCGCCTGTGGTCTCGACATCACCGTCGGCAACGGAGCGCCAGAGGAATTCAGGCACGTCCTTTTCGCGGACCTTCTTGAGGGCCACGGGCACGCCCGCCTTGCGGAAGTATTTCTGTGCGATCACATCGCTGGCCACCTGGCTCCAGCTTGCCGGGACATCGCAGTCGTCCAGCTTGAAGACGACGGTGCCGTCCGGATTGCGGATTTCGGAAGAGGTGGTGACGAATTCGACGCCCGCATAGGCATCCTGTCCGGCTTTCGTGAACTTGCGCTCGATCTTCATTTCAGAAACAGCCCCTGATCGCTTTTTAGCTTGTCGCAGTCCCCCGGAGGGGTGAGGTTCGTGCCGGCGGACCACGCAGCAAGGGAGTGCCAGTCGCCGCCCGTCAGGGTTGCGCCATGTGCCAGATTGTTGGCCTGGTTTGTCTCTGTCCCTTGCCGGTTGCGCCATCTACATGTGGTGTGTGATCCAACCGGCCCCCACAATCTGCGGTAAAAACCGGCATAGGGTCAACTGGAAATCCGCCCCTCCTCCGGAAAATAAAAGTTGACGCGGGTTTGCGTCCGCCGGTTGATTCTGCCCTCACGGAAGCGCCCATAATCGCTGCAAAATCTCCCGATCTCGGCATGCGCACCCCGCTGTTGCACCGACGCATCGGTCGGCCGGAAGCCCGGCGCAAGACGGTCATCCACAGAAATTTGGTTAACATTTGGTCACCGATTTTCGGACCCACCACTAAATCTAGTCGCTCCGGCCGCGTATCCTCTACCCGTGGGGCCACCAGCGGAGAATCGCCCGCGGCTTGCGCATCTCCCCCCTGCTCAGGGGGGATGCTGCGGGAGCCGCGATGTTGCACGATCCCGGGCATTGAACGACTGACATATATCCGGAGCCTTGCATGACCTCTTCCCGCGCCCTGACCGCTGCCATTCTCGTTGCAGGCGGCCTGACAGCATCCCCCGCCCTTGCGCTGACCTGTGAAAACGGCGTGATCGTTGAGTACGAGTATTCCGGCCACTGCAACTGGATCGGTGACAGCGATGACGGTGTTCCCTCCGAGACGCCGCCGACCAGCACGCCGCCCGAGCCCGAGGTCGGAAACGTGGCCTTCCAGACCCCGCCGCCCGGCTCCCACTACCTTGTGGGCAGCACGGTGGCACCGACAGCCCGCGCGGGTATCGGCCAGAAGGCGCTTGGCAACCTTAACCTGACCATCACCATCGACACTTCCCGCTCCATGGACGAGCCTGTCCCCAATACCGGAAAGACCCGGTACGAGCTCGCCGTGGAAGCCGTGAGCGCGCTTCTTGACGATCTGCCCGAAACCGCGTCCGTCGGCGTCGTGGAGTTCAACTCCTTCGCGGAGTATGTGTCCCTGTCCAAGAAGCTCACGCCGGAACACAAGGCGGACCTGCAGACGAGCCTTCCTGCAATTCAGCCCGATGACCAGACGAACTACGAACGCGCGATCCAGTTGTCCTATTACAATGTCCAGACCAGCCCCTATTGGTGGGGCCAGCCAGAGGCATCCGCGAACCAGCAGGTTCTGTTCATCTCGGACGGACAACCGAGTGTCGGTGGAAACTGGCGGTACGGCTTTGCTCCGAGCGGTCTGCGCAACAACAGTGTCTCCGTCAACACGGTGGGTATCGGTCCGCTCTATTACGGGGCCCGGGCCACGCTTCTCGAGGTGGCCAATATCTTCGACGGCAAGTTCATCGACATCGGGTCGGACATCACCGGCCTCCTGCCCTTCTTCCAAGGCCTGAACGGCAACCTCGTCGGAGTGGACTACGTCATGGTCACGGATCCGAACGGCACCTACCGCATCGACAATGTCGGTCTGTTCGGCGAATTCACCCTGCGCGACACGATCCTCGGCGAGAACGGAAACATGTTCGAGGTTACCGCCTATTTCGATGACGGCACCTTCGCCACAGACCAGATGTGGCTGACCGGCGTCGGACCGACCTCGGCCGTGCCGCTGCCCGCAACCGGCGTGATGCTGATCGCGTCCTTTGCCGGGTTTGGACTGATGCGTCGCTGGAAACAATCCTGACAGGTCGTTGGCCGGGCTATCGGTCGGGTCATCTATCGTGGGAAAGGTGGTCGGGGCGGCGAGATTCGAACTCACGACCCCCTGTACCCAAAACAGGTGCGCTACCAGACTGCGCTACGCCCCGGACCGTGGGGCGTCTCTACCCCGCGCGACCCCGCTTGAAAAGGGAGAATGCGGTCCCTACGCCCCGCAGGGCCAGGCAGCGTCAGGTCCGATGCCGGGGTGCCGCAGTTCCGTGCCTTCGGCGATGCCAAGCGAGCGGGCCAGCCCGCCGTTGATTTCCAGCACGTACTGGATGCCGCTGCCACCGGGCAGCGGTGTCTCGTCCTTCGGCTTCGCCTCATGCGCGATGTGCCGAACGGTGCCTGTTTCATCGAGATAGATGATGTCCAGCGGGATCAGGGTGTTCTTCATCCAGAAGGCCACCGCCACCTGCGGCCTTTCGTAGATGAACAGCATCCCCGCGCCCTTGGGCATGCTGTCGCGGTACATCAGGCCCTGCGCCCGCTCTGCCGCATCGTCGGCAATTTCCACCCGGAACCGCGCCTGTCCCCAGTCACCACGAAGTTCGACCTGCGCGGGATCGCAGGCAGCGGCCGTCTGCGCCAGAAGTCCCAGGCCAAATGTCAGCGCCAGACACTTGACCCGTCTCATCCCTTTCCCGACGACACCGCCTTCAGGGCGGCCTCCCAGGTGCTGACCTCGGCGGCCATCTGACCGCGCTTGCCGTCGATCACCCGCATGGCGATCGCTTCGCCCGGCTGCAGGTCCGACAGGCCCGAGGCGCGCAGCACCTCGATATGCACGAAGACGTCTTCACCATGTCCGAAGACATTGGCAAAACCGAAACCTTTGTCTTTGTTAAACCATTTTACCCGCGCCGGCCGCAAAGGCGCGGCACGCAGTTGTTCCGGTGTCAGGGCCTTGAAGTCCTCAAGCCCCGGAGCTTCATGTCCGGCAATCGATTCGATGCCAAGCACCTCGACGGCCTGAACACCGCGCTGCGTATCCTGCACCAGGATGGTGACACGGGTTCCATCGGCGACGGAACTCTGGCCGAAATTACGTAATACGTTGGCGTGCAACAGGATATCGGGCCCACCTTCCTCGGAAACCACAAACCCGAACCCGCGGCCCGGATCAAACCATTTCACTACGCCTTCAGTCCTGCGGGTCTCGTTATTCAAGGATTCCATTTTTTTCCCGCGTGTATTCTTGTGTGTGGCATATCGCTTAATTCGCCTACATGCACCCCCTCCGTTTGTATATATTTTCGAGCGTTTCCATATAGTTGACAGTTCACCAATAACAAGGTCAGGGGTTAAGACGTGTCACCGACCAGCCTGACGCAGGGTCCGTCCGGGTCCACCTGAACCGGTCGTGGAGCCGGAACGCACCGTCGGCCCAGAACTCGATCTCTACCGGAACGATCCGGAATCCGCCCCAGAACGGCGGACGGTCCGGATTGGTCCCGTGACGCGCGGTCACTTTGGCCACTTCGGCGACCAATGCCGCGCGCGACGACAGCGGGCGGGACTGTTCCGACGCCCAGGCTCCGAGCCGCGACTTGAGCGACCGGGACCGGTAGTAGGCATCCGCCTGCGGCCCGTCTTCCCGGCTGACCATGCCCCGAACGCGGACCTGCCGCCTCAGCGACTTCCAGTGCATGACGAAGGCCGCACGTCCCGTCGCACCGATTTCTTCCGCCTTGGCGCTTCCATAGTTCGTGTAGAACACGAAACCATCGTCCTCGACCTCTTTCAAGAGCACCATCCGCGAATTCGGCATCCCGTCCGCATCCACCGTGGCAAGTGCTATCGCATTGGGATCATTGGGCTCGCTCTGCTCGGCCTCGGCCATCCACGACCGGATGATCGCAAAGGGGTCCTCCCCCGCAAAAAGACCGTCTCTGTCGCTCACGCTCTGGCTCTCCTTCCTGTCCCGGTGACCGGCACCGGGCTTGATGCGGCCCAGCCTATCGCCTAAAGGAACCTGAAGGAAACCAGAGGGCGGGATTGGCGCGATGTCAAATCAACTGCTTGCAGGCAAGCGTGGGCTCATCATGGGCCTCGCGAATGACAAGTCGATTGCCTGGGGAATTGCAAGGGCCTGTGCCGACGCCGGTGCCGAGCTTGCCTTCTCCTACATGGGTGAGGCCTTCCGCAAACGCGTGGCCCCGCTGGCCGAACAGCTTGGCGTCACCACGATGATCGACTGCGACGTGGCAGACGAGGCCTCTATCGACGCCGCCTTCGCAGAGATCGAAGCCAAGTGGGGCAAGCTCGACTTCCTCGTCCATGCGATCGGCTTTTCCGACAAGAATGAACTGCGCGGGCGCTACATCGACACCTCGCGCGGCAACTTCGCGATGACGATGGATGTCTCGGTCTACTCCTTCACCGCCGTGGCGCAGCGGGCGGAGAAGCTGATGCCCGAGGGCGGGTCCATGCTGACCCTGACCTATTACGGCGCCGAACAGGTCATGCCCCACTACAACGTGATGGGCGTCGCCAAGGCGGCGCTGGAGGCCTCGGTCAAGTATCTGGCCGAGGACCTGGGCAAGGACGGCATCCGCGTCAACGCGATCTCCGCGGGGCCGATCAAGACGCTCGCCGCCTCCGGCATTGGCGACTTCCGCTACATCCTGAAATGGAACGAACTGAACTCTCCGCTGCGGCGCAACGTGACCATCGACGACGTCGGCAAATCCGCGCTCTACCTGCTGTCCGATCTCGGGTCCGGCGTTACCGGTGAGAACCTGCATGTCGACAGCGGCTATCATATCGTCGGCATGAAAGCCGTGGACGCGCCCGACATCCACAAGGGCGGGAAAGAGGACTGAACCCGCGCCCATGACGACCGCCGCCTTCGTCTCCGTCATTCTGATTCACCTGCTGGCGGCCATGTCGCCGGGGCCCAGCTTTGTGGTCTGTCTTCGGATCGCCGTGACACGGGGGTTCCGTACCGCGGTCGGACTGGCGGTCGGATTTGGTCTGGGCGCCGCGCTCTGGGCCGTGGCGGCACTGGCGGGGCTCGCCCTGCTGTTCGAACTGGTGCCAGGCCTGTTCCTCGCCCTCAAGATCGTCGGCGGCGCATTCCTGATGTGGATCGCGGTCCAGATGTGGCGGCATGCGACAGAGCCGCTGGACCTCGAGGCATCGACGCAGGAGGCAATGACTTTCGCGCGCGCCCTGCGGTTCGGGTTGCTGACCTTTGCCTCCAACCCCAAGACGGCGGTGTTCTTCGGTGCGGTCTTCGTCGGTCTCGTGCCCGCCGGAACACCGCTTGCGACGCTCGCACTGCTTGTCACCGCAATCTTCATCAACGAAACCCTGTGGTATATCGTGGTGGCGCGGCTCTTCTCGCTGCCGCAGCCGCGCCGCGCCTATGTCCGCGCCAAGGCCTGGACTGATCGTGCGTTCGGCAGTTTCCTGGGCCTCTTCGGCCTCAAGATCGCCCTGACCTGAAGGAGCCACCATGTCCGACCTCCTGCCCCATGAAAAAGGCTTCCACGTCAGCTGGGACCAGATCCACCGCGACAGCCGGGCGCTGGCATGGCGGCTGGACAAGCACGGGCCCGGCGAAGGCGGATCGTGGAAGGCCGTTGTGGCGATCACCCGCGGCGGCATGGCCCCGGCGATGATCGTGGCGCGGGAACTCGACATCCGCACGGTCGACACGATTTCGGTGAAGTCCTACCACCATCAGGCACAGGGAGAGGCCGAGGTGCTGAAGGCGCCGGACGCCGTCATGATGGGCGACGGCACCGGGATCCTGATCGTCGACGACCTAGTAGACAGCGGCAAGACGCTTGAAATGGTGCGCCAGCTTTATCCGCAGGCACATTTCGCCACCGTCTATGCCAAGCCCAAGGGCCGCGCCCAGGTGGACACCTTCATCACCGAAGTCTCTCAGGACACGTGGATTTTCTTCCCCTGGGACATGGCGATGCAATATGTGAAGCCCTATCGCGGCGCGGACTGATCCGACAGAGGGCGGCGGTCGGTCGCTGCCCGGGGCGCTTCGCGTCCGCATCGGGCCGGGTGCGTTCATGACGGCACCATACCCTGAACGGTATTGGCGTCGCGTAGCCGGGCTGAGGCTCGATCTACGGCGCCACAGAAAGTAGGCCGGGCCTCGGCCCGGAGATCCTTTACCGCGCCTTGAACAGCCCGCCGAGGATCCCGCGCACGATCCGCTTGCCGGTGGTTCCGCCCAACTCCTTGATGATCGCCTTGCCAAGCGCCCCGCCAAGCGTGTCCGGCTCCCGCCGGGACCGGCTGGTGGTCTTGCGCGACCCGCCCGGCGAATAACGACGGGCCGACCGGTATTCCCGTTCTTCCTCCGCCTCGCGTTCGGCCCGCGCCTCGGCCTCCGCCTCGCGCTTCTCGGCCGCCTCCGCCTCCCGCGCAGCCTCTGCCGCGCGGCGGGTGAGAATCTCGTAGGCGCTCTCCCGGTCCTTCAGCGTTTCGTATTTTCCCGCGATCGGGGAGCCGTCGATCACCGCCCGCCGCACGGAAACATCGACCGGCCCCAGCTTGGAGGATGGCGGCCGGATCAGTGTCCGCTCCACGATCCCCGGCACGCCCTTGGGCTGCAGGAAGGACGTCACCGCCTCTCCCACGCCGACCTCGCGGATCGCGTCCTCCGTGTTGAAGCGGGGGTTCTCGCGATAGGTCTCCGCCGCCAGCTTCAGCTCTTTCCGGTCCTTCGCGGTGAAGGCCCGGAGCGCATGCTGCACCCGGTTGCCAAGCTGGCCGAGGATATCCTCGGGCACGTCCGCCGGGTTCTGCGTGATGAAATAGATGCCCACCCCCTTGGAACGGATCAGCCGCGCCACCTGCTCCACCTTGTCGACCAGCGCCTTGGGGGCGTCGTCGAACAGCAGATGCGCCTCGTCGAAGAAGAAGACCATCTTCGGCTTGTCTGGATCGCCGACCTCCGGCAGGGTCTCGAACAGCTCCGACAGCAACCAGAGCAGGAAGGTCGCGTAAAGCCGCGGCGAGGCCATCAGCGTGTCGGCGGCGAGGATCGAAATCATGCCGCGCCCGTCCGTATCGGTGCGCATCATGTCAGACAGGTCCAGCGCCGGTTCCCCGAACAGCTTCGCCCCGCCCTGGTTCTCCAGCACCAGAAGCCGCCGCTGGATCGCACCGATCGACGCCGGTGAGACGTTGCCGTACCGCAGGCTCAGCGCGTCCCGCTGCTCCCCGACCCAGACCAGCAGCGCCTGCAGGTCCTTGAGATCGAGCAGCGCCATCCCCTCTTCGTCCGCCACGCGGAAGACGATGTTGAGCACGCCTTCTTGCGCCTCCGTCAGCTCCATGAGCCGCGACAGCAGCAGCGGCCCCATCTCGCTGATCGTGGTGCGGACGGGATGCCCCTGTTCTCCGAAGAGGTCCCAGAAAAGCACCGGGAACTTCTCGTAGCGGAAGTCGGAAAAGCCCATCTTATCCACACGTTCCATGAAGGCGCCGTGCAGCTTGAATGTCTCGGACCCGGCATCGGACAGGCCCGACAGATCGCCCTTCACATCCGACAGGAAGACCGGCACCCCGGCGGCCGAGAAGCCCTCGGCCATGATCTGCAGCGTCACCGACTTGCCTGTCCCGGTCGCCCCGGCGACCAGCCCGTGCCGGTTGGCGTATTTCAGCGCCAGACCCTGCTGGACTGCATAGTCCTCTCCGCCACCCCCGATGAAGACATGTCCGTCCATGGCCCGTTCCCCGATCCGAAAATTTCGTCGCGGGCGACCATACAATCTTAACCTCTGTCTGCCAGTATCAAATCTGTCGCCGCTCATGTCCTCTTGCGGCGACGGACTTCCTCCCTGTTGACTGGCCGTGCCTTCGGGCACGGTCCTTTTCCGTGTCCGATCCTGTACACAAGGGATGGAAGATTGACGCTGTTCACTTTCGCAGCGCCCCTTACACAAGTGAATCCACGGCGATTTTCAGGCGAAAAACCCTGTTGACGGACTGTTACAAACCGCCTAGCGTCTGGTCAAACATAAGTCGGCCAGTCCGACAGGGAGAAAGAGAAAGGGAACCTTCGGGTTCCCTTTCGCGTGTCAGGCGACACCCCGCCGGGGTGGTCACGATGGCGGCATCCCCCTCAGGATTTCGCCTGACAAGGGCGGGGCAAGATGATAGGCCCCCTGCAACTCCAACCAAGAACACGGACCCGAAATGCTCAAGACCAAGACCTTGATCTCCGTTCTGGCCATGGCCGCCTTCACCGGCGCCGCGATGGCCCAGACCACCGGCACGACAAGTGGCACGACGACCGAAACCGCACCCGCAGCCGAAACCACCCCCGCACCGGAAACGGCGCCTGCACAGACGACCGAGGCCGCGCCCTCCGATCTCGACACCGGGCAGCCCGAAGGTCCGCAGATCGGCCAGCCCTACATCAAGGAAGACGTCTCCGACTGGCAGATCCAGTGCATCAAGCAGGAAGAGGGCACTAAAGAGCCCTGCCAGCTGTACCAGTTGCTGCGCGGTGAGGAAGGCAACCCGGTCGCCGAGGTCATCATCGAAAAGCTGCCCGCCGGCGGTCAGGTCGCGGCTGGTGGCACGATCATCGTCCCGCTCGGCACGGCGCTGGCCCGCGACATGCGCATCGCGGTCGGCAACAGCCAGGGCAAGGTCTATCGCTATGCCTTCTGCGACAACAGCGCCTGCTTCGCGCGCATCGGTTTCCTGGCCGCAGACGTCTCAGCCTTCAAGGCCGGAAGCAGCGCGACGCTGACGATCTTCTCCTACGAACGCGCCGACCAGCCGGTGACGCTGAACATATCTCTCGCCGGGTTCACCGCCGGGTTCGACAAGATCGATCCCTCTCCGGTTCCGGCCAAATCCGAATAAGCGGGACACACCGCGGAAACGAAAAACGCCAGCCTCACGGGGCTGGCGTTTTTCTTTGCCTGACCGGTCCGAACCGGATCGGGCCCGAGCAGCAGAGCGATCAGCCGCCCCAGGTCCGCACCGGGCCGCAGTCCATGTGGACGAAGTTCGATCCGCTGTAGCGCCCGACCCCGCCTGCGTGGCAGGCAGAGGCAGCGCGGGCCATCTGGTTCACCGACCGCGAGGACAACCGCAGGTCTGCCGCCTGACCCTTCATGTGCAGCGAATTGCGCGCCACGTTGCGCGACCGCGACCGCAGCATCGCGTTGGTCTGCGGCGTGCGGTAACCCGACAGAAGCATGTAGGGTTCGCTGACATCCAGCAGGTTGTGCGACGCGGCCATGATATCCACAGTCCGCAGATCCATCTTGGAGGCCGTGTCGGTGCGCCAGTCGCGCATGAAGTGATTGATCTCTTCGACGGCGTCCTTGATGTAATGTCCCTCGACCCAGTAGATCATGTCGATCCGCTCGCCGGTCCGGGACGAATACATCTTGATCCGCCTGATATCGCCCGCGTTTTTCAGCAGGCCTGCCGCCTTGGAGTAAGTGGGGGCGGCTACCACCGCCGTTGCCGCGAATGCACCAAGAAGTGCACGCCGCGAGATGCTCGCCGAGCTTTCGATTGCCATGTTTCGCGCCTGTCCCGTCGCTACCTTGGACCACGATGTTACGCAGCCAGTTTTGCATCTTATCCCCAGATGCATCCCGTTTATCGCATACGGCGCCCCGTGGACCAAGGCCGTTTTCCCGCGCCTTTTAACCACAATTGCCGTTTAGGCGGGATTTTGCCCATGGTCTGGAAATCCTCCATTTACGACTCGGGCGTAACCGCACTGCATCACCGGAAAGGATGTTTGGCGATTGAACCTTTTGTGAGTGGACAGGCCGGGCGGAAACTCGCCACGCTTCCAGCAACACGTTTTCAAAGGATTTTTGCATGAAACTGGCGATCCGCACCCGGCTCCTGTCCTCCTCCCTCGCGCTTGGCCTGGCGTTGTCCGGGGCCGCGCTTGCGCAGGATGACGGGTTGACGGTTCAGGTCACCCTGTTCCAGCAGACCGTGGCCGAGGCCGCCGCGCCGGACCGCGACCTCGCCGCGTTTTACCGCGATCACCAGTTCGAACCGGTCTGGACCGGCGCCGGAGAGGTCTACACCACCCGCCGCCGCGCCTTCCTCGCCGCGCTTCAGCGTGCCGACGACCATGGCCTGCCCGGCCGCGCCTATGACGTCCCCGGGATGATCGAGGCAATGCGCGCCGCCCGCACCGACAGCGACCGCGCCCTGCTCGACGTGAAGATGTCGCGCATGTTCCTGGACTTTGCCGCCGACCTGCAGACCGGCGTGCTCACTCCGTCGAAGATCGACTCCGGCATCGTTCGCGAGATCCCGCTGCGCGCCGCGTCGGTCTATCTCGACGGCATCACCTCCGACGACCCGGACGCCTTCTTCGCCACCCTGCACCCGCAGCGCGCCGAATATGCCCGCCTGATGCGGGAAAAGCTCCGGCTCGAGACGCTGGTGCCACAGGGCGGCTTCGGGCCCTCTGTCCACGCCTCCGCCCTCAAGCCCGGGGACAGCGGCCAGCCGGTGATCGAACTGCGCAACCGGCTGATGACGCTCGGCTACCTGCCGCGCACAGTGGAAACGACCTATGACAGCGCCATGGAGCGCGCGGTCGCCGAATTCCAGGCCGACCATGGCCTGCCGGAGGATGGCGTGGCCGGGGCCACAACGCTCAAGGAAATCAACACGCCTGCCGAGGATCGCCTCAAGTCCGTGATCGTCGCAATGGAGCGGGAGCGCTGGATCAACCGCGATCTCGGAGAGCGCCACGTTCTGGTCAACCTCACCGACTTCAAGGCGAAGATCATCGACCACGACAAGGTCTACTTCGAAACCCGCTCGGTCATCGGGGAAAACAAGTCCACGCACCGCACGCCCGAATTCTCGGACGTGATGGAGCATATGATCATCAACCCGACCTGGAACGTGCCGCGCTCCATCGCGGTCAAGGAATACCTGCCCTCGTTCAAGCGCAACGCCTACTCCAACAGCCACCTCAAGCTGATCGATGCCCGCGGTCAGGTCGTGGACCGCAGCGCGGTCAACTTCGCCGCCTACAACGAAAGAAACTTCCCCTTCGACCTCAAGCAGCCGCCGTCGGCGCGCAACGCGCTTGGCCTCGTGAAGTTCATGTTCCCGAACGCCAACAACATATACCTGCACGACACGCCGTCGAAGAGCCTCTTCGCCCGTGACATGCGCGCTTTCAGCCACGGCTGCATCCGGCTGAACGACCCTTTCGATTTCGCCTACGCCCTGCTGGCCTGGCAGACGGAGGATCCCAAGGGCTTCTTCAAGGCGCGGCTGAACACCGGGCGCGAAACCCAGGTCGATCTTGAAAACCCCCTGCCCGTCCACCTGATCTACCGCACCGCCGTCGGTCAGCCCAAGGGCCACATGGGGTATCGCCGCGACGTCTACGGCCGCGATGCGCTGATCTGGGACGCCCTCGCACGCGAGGGGGTGGAACTGCGCGGCGTTCAGGGGTAACCCGGCCCGGAGCCACTGCTCCGGGAGACCCTCTCATGTCCTACACCATCCAGGCCATTGCCGATGCCGTCGGCGCCACCGCCGCCGGCGATACCGCGCTGATTGTCACCGGTGCCGCCGAACCGGCCAGTGCCGGGCCCGACGACATCGCGCTGGCGATGAAACCAGACTTCGCCAAGGGCCTGCCCGAGGGCCGCGCCCGCGCCGCGATGCTGTGGGAGGATGCCGACTGGCAATCCATGGGCCTGTCCGCCGCGATCCTCGTCAAACGACCTCGCGTGGCCATGGCGGGGCTCACCCGGATGATGGACACCGGACAGGGCTACGGGCGTGGCATCCACCCGACCGCGATGATCGAACCCTCCGCCACCATCGGCACCGACGTGACGGTCGGGCCCATGGCCTATATCGGCCCCGGTGCGAAGATCGGCGACAACTGCGTGATCGGCCCGCAGTGCTACATCGGCACCGATGCCGAAATCGGCACGGACGGTACCCTGCACAGCGGTGTGCGCCTGATGGCCCGCGTGAAGATCGGCGCCCGCTTCATCGCGCAGCCCGGCGCCGTGGTCGGATCGGATGGCCACAGCTTCGTCACGGCCGAGGTCTCCACCGTCGAACAGGCCCGCGCCTCTCTCGGCGGCGACGTCACGGCGGAGGGCCAGAGCTGGATCCGTATTCATTCCCTTGGCGCGGTGATCGTCGGCGACGATGTGGAGCTGGGCGCGAATTCCTGCATCGACAGCGGCACGATCCGCCCGACGGAGGTCGGCAACGGCTGCAAGATCGACAACCTCTGCCACGTCGCACACAATGTGAAGATCGGGCGTGACTGCCTGTTCGCCGCGCTGGTCGGGGTGGCCGGATCAACCGTCATCGGCAACAACGTGATCCTCGGCGGTCAGGTCGGCGTGACGGACAACACCACCGTGGGCGACAACGTGGTCGCGGGCGGCGGCACCAAGATCCTGAACAAGATACCGGCCGGACGCGTGATCCTGGGCTATCCCGGCGTGAAAATGGACACCCATCTTGAAACCTACAAGCTCCAGCGCCGCCTGCCCCGGCTGTTCGAACAGGTGGCCGCGCTACAGAAAGCGGTTTTCAAGTCGGACCAGAATGATTAAATCCCGCACAACTCGTGTCTGAGGGGGGCAGTGGTCATGGATATCAAGAACAAGGTCATCGAAATCATCGCCGATCAGGCCATGATCGACGCCTCCGACGTGTCGATGGAGTCCACGCTCGAGGACCTCGGCATTGACAGCCTCGGCCTGGTCGAATCCATCTTTGCCATAGAAGAGGCCTTCGACATCCAGGTGCCGTTCAACGCAAACGAACCGACGGAAAGCGATTTCGACATTTCCTCCGTCGCGGCCATTGTCGGTGGAATCGAAAAGCTGGTGGCGGAACAGACAGCGTGAAACGTGTTGTCATCACCGGGGCGGGCACGATCAACGCGCTTGGCCATTCGGTGCCGGAAACGCTGGAAGCCATGCGCGAAGGACGCTGCGGCATCGGCCAGCTTGAATTCCGGGATGTGGAACGGCTGTCGATCAACATCGGCGGGCAGGTGAAGGGCTTTGAAGCCGACGCCCAGTTCAATCGCCAGCAGATGGCGCTGTACGACCGTTTCACCCAGTTCACGCTCGCCGCCGCCAAGGAGGCGATCAGCCAGTCCGGGCTGGAGTTCATCGGAGAGCTCGCCGCCAAGTCCGGTGTCGTTCTTGGCACCGCGGGCGGTGGCGTGTCGACCTGGGACGACAACTACCGGTCGGTCTACGAGGACGGAAAGAACCGGGTGCATCCCTTCGTGGTGCCCAAGCTGATGAACAACGCCGCCGCGTCGCATGTCAGCATGGAATACAACCTCAAGGGGCCGAGCTTCACCGTCTCCACCGCCTGCTCTTCCTCCAACCATGCCATGGCGCAGGCCTTCCAGATGATCCGCACCGGCATGGCCCCGGCCATGGTCACCGGGGGGTCCGAATCCATGCTCTGCTTCGGCGGCGTGAAAGCCTGGGAAGGGCTGCGGGTCATGTCCAAGGACGCCTGCCGCCCCTTCTCGGCCAACCGCAACGGCATGGTACAGGGCGAAGGCGCGGGCATCTTCGTGTTCGAGGAGATGGAGCACGCCAGAAAGCGCGGCGCGGAAATTCTGTGCGAGGTCATCGGTTTCGCCATGACCTCCGACGCTTCGGACATCGTCATGCCCTCCAAGCAGGGTGCGGCGCGGGCGATTTCCGGCGCGATGGCCGACGCCGGGATCAACCCCGAGGAGGTCGGTTACATCAACGCACACGGCACTGGCACCGCCGCCAACGACAAGACCGAATGCGCCGCCGTTGCCGATGCGCTTGGCCAGCACGCCGACCGGGTGATGATTTCGTCGACCAAGTCGATGCACGGCCACCTGATCGGCGGCACCGGCGCGGTCGAACTGCTTGCCTGCATCATGGCGCTGCGCGACGGCGTCATCGCCCCGACCATCGGCTATGAGGAACCGGACCCGGAATGCGCGCTCGACGTCGTTCCGAACGAGGCGCGCGAGGCCAAGGTCGAGGTCGCGCTGTCCAACGCCTTTGCTTTCGGCGGGCTGAACGCCGTGCTGGCGCTGCGCCGGGTCTAACCCCGCCGCGCCCGCGCCATCCTGTCCGCCATCCGGATCGCGTTGACCATCGACGCCGGGTTGGCCACGCCCTGTCCCGCGATGTCGAATGCCGTCCCGTGATCGGGTGACGTCCGGACGAAGGGAAGTCCGAGCGTCACGTTAACTCCGCGATCCAAGCCCATGTATTTGATCGGAATAAGTCCCTGATCGTGATACTGCGCGACAACCACGTCGAACTTCCCCTGGCGCGCCTGCATGAAGACCGTGTCGCCGGGATAGGGCCCGCTGACATTCATCCCCTCGGCCCGCATTTCGGCAATTGCGGGGGCGATGATGTCCACCTCCTCCCGCCCGAACAGTCCGCCTTCCCCGGCATGGGGATTGAGTCCGGCGACCGCGATACGCGGCGCGCCGATCCCGAAGGCCTGACACCCCTTGTGCGCCAGCCGGATCGCGCGCTTCTGCGCCGCGAAATCGGCCTGAGCGATCGCATCACGCAGGGAGACATGGATCGTGACCAGAACCGTGCGCAGCACCTCGTTCGCCAGCATCATCGCGACGCGGCCCCCCGCTTCGCGCACGCCGCTGAATTCCTCCAGCATCTCCGTATGTCCGGGAAAACGCACACCGGCGGCCGAAAAACTCTCCTTGTGGATCGGGGCGGTCACGATCCCCGACACACGCCCCGCCTTGGCGAGCGATATCGCGGCGAGAATCGCGTCGTATGCCATGCGCCCGGCCTCAGCCGATACCATGCCGTAAGGATGCGCCTGGCTTGAGGAGGAGGAGATCAGCGCCACCCCGTTGGCCACTTTGAGCGCGGCCTCGGGAGCGTCGACGACGGTGATCTTCACGTCGGGCGCCACAAGGTCGCGCGCCCGCGCCGCGGCAGCCGGGGGGCCGATGAGCACACAGCGCGGCGTGCCCGGACGTGTGACCGCCCGAAGCGCGACCTCCGGCCCGATCCCGGCGGGATCACCCAATGTTACGGCTAGCGGGGGATGAAGCGACTCGACGGACATATCTTTACCCTATCCAACCCTGTCACAGGAAAAAGACCCCACGTCATACCTTTAGCCAGTCCTTAACGATTTTGAAACAATTCGCCCGGAACCACAGCGCACGGAATTGTGTTGGCCCTGCATGAAGCGGCACAGCCCGCACCCAAACGTCAAAGAGAGAGAAACGATGAAACATCTTCTGCTCACAACCGCACTGATCGCCGCCGGCTCCGCCGGTGCTGTCTATGCTCAGGACGCTCAGGCCACCTCCCCCTACATGTCGGAAATGTCCGAAGGGCAGATCCACGCATCCGACTTCCTCGGCATGCGTGTCTACGCCGCCGCCGACTCCGGCGACACCATGGAAGCCGAAGGTGCAAGCGACGCCTGGGAAGACATCGGTGAGATCAACGACGTCATCATGTCCCGCGAAGGTCAGGTCGAAGCCGTGCTGATCGACATCGGCGGCTTCCTCGGCATTGGCGAGCGCCAGGTCGCCGTCAACCTTGACCAGGTGCAGTTCGTGTCCGACAGCTCCACCGAGGACGCAGCCGATTTCTTCCTCGTCCTGAACGCCGATCCGGCCACGCTTGGCGACGCACCGGCCTTTGGCGCTGAGGAGTCCGCCGAAGCTGACGCCGAAATGACCGACGCCCCCGCGACCGACATGGCCGCGACCCAGGAGCCGGCGACCGAAGCTGGCGACAACATGGACCAGGCCGGCGAGAACATGGAGCAGGCCGGTGAAAACGTCGCCGATGCCGCCGAGAACACCGGCGAAGCCATCGAAAACGGCGCCGAAGCCACGGCCGAGGCCGCAGATGATGCCGTGACGACCGACGAAGAGTCGACCGACATGGCTGCTACCGAGGAAGCTGCTCCGGCCGAGGAATCGACCGACATGGCTGCGACCGAGGAAGCTTCGCCGACCGAAGAGTCGACTGATATGGCAGCAACCGACGAAGCTGCTCCGGCGGAAGAATCGACCGACATGGCCGCCACGGATGAAGCGGCGGATGAAACCGCACCTGTTGCCGGTTCCACCGACATGGCCGCTTCTGACGATGCTGCAACCGGCATGTCCGGCACCCCGGTCGAAAACGAGTACCTGACCGCCGAGAACCTCGACGGCGCGCGGGTCTATGACGCCAATGACAAGTGGGTTGGCGAAATCTCTGAGCTGATCGTCACCGAGCAGGGTGAGATCACCGATGCGATCGTCGACGTTGGCGGTTTCCTCGGGATCGGCGAAAAGCCGGTTGCCCTGAAGCTCACCGACCTGCAGATCCTGCGTCAGGACGGCAGCGAGGAAGTCCGGATCTACACCGCCATGGCGGAAGAGGAACTGGAAGCCATGCCGGAATTCGAAAAGCAGTAACCTGCTGACGAGATCAGGCAAAGGGGTCGCTTCGGCGGCCCCTTTTTCATGGAACATCAGCGCGGTACGGCGCGTTGGACTGCCACGACACAGTAACGGCCAGGACCGGACATGACCCTGATGACCCAGCCCCCCTCCGCTCCGGACCAGGCCGCCCCGGTCCCTGACCGCGCACGCAGCATCTGCGTGATTGCCAATCCCGGCTCGGGCAAACGAGACCCGGACCTTTTCGACGGGATCCGCAGAACGATCTGCGAAGGCGATCGCCGCTGCGACCTGCGAGAAGCCGCAAAGGGCGACTCCCTCGAAAAACTTGCCCGGCAGGCCGTCGACGAAGGGTTTGACGTGGTCGCCGCCGCGGGCGGGGACGGGACGATTGCCGCCGTCGCCTCCGCCATCTTCAAGGCCCGCGACAGCCGTGACACGCTTCCCGCGCTTGGCGTGATCCCCCTCGGCACCTTCAACTACGTCGCCCGGTCCCTCGACCTGCCGCTCGAAGACCCCTCCGCTGCGGCCCGCCTGCTGCTGGATGCCCCTGCCCGTCCCTTTGCGATCGGAGAGGTGAATGGCCGCGTATTCCTCAACAACGCCTCGCTCGGGGCCTATCCGGCGATCCTCGATCAGCGCGAAGGCATCTACCGCAAATGGGGCCGATCCCGCATTGCCGCTTACTGGTCGGTGATCCGCGCGCTGTCCACGCTTGGCAAACCCCTGTCCATGCAGATCGAGGCCGACGGGAAGCGCATCCGCAAGAAATCCCCGCTCGCCTTCGTCGCCAATTCCTCCTACCAGATCGAACAGTTCGACCTGCCCGGCGCGGAAGATGTCCGAGATGGCCGTTTCGCGTTGTTTGTCGCCCCGGACACCGGGCGCTTCCGAATGATACTTTCCGCCATCCGCCTCGCCGGCCGCACCGCACGCCTTGGCCGTGACATGGAACTTTTCAGCGGCGAAAGCGTCACCATCTCCACCCGCCAGTCCCGCCGGCTCGTCGCCTTCGACGGCGAGAAGGAGGAGATGGACAGCCCGTTCCGTTTCCGCGTGCATCCCGACATCCTGCGCGTCATCGCCCCCGATCCGGTCCGCACGCCCGAAGCATGACCCTGCGACTGATCCACCTGTCCGACCTGCACTTCGGCCGCGACCGGCCGGAGCTCATGCGCCCGCTGCTGGCGACGCTCAACAGCCTGCGCCCCGACATCGTCGCCATTTCCGGCGACCTGACGCAGCGTGCACGTTCCAGCCAGTTCCGTGCCGCGCGTACTTTCATCGACCACATCTCTGCCCCCGTGCTCTGCGTGCCAGGCAATCATGACCTGCCGGTCCATCGCCCGTTCCGGCGTTTCTTCCGGCCCTTCTCCAACTACATCCGCCATATCTCCGCCGATCTGTCCCCCGCCTGGATGCATCCCGACCTCGCCGTCATCGGCATCAACACCATGTCGCCCTGGCGCTGGCAGACAGGATGGGCCACCCGGCGCGAGATCCGCGAAGCCGCCCGCCACTGCCTGTCGGGCCCCGCGCATCGGTTGAACGTCATCGTGGCGCATCACCCCTTCGAACTGCCCGGCGACAGTACGAAATCCCCGATGATCAACGCGGAATGGGGCCTGAAGACGCTGGCCGAAGCCGGCGCCGACATCATCCTCTCCGGCCACCTGCACCGCTGGCGCGTGGTCTCCCCGCCCGATCCGGACGCCCCGGCGGTCCTGCAGATCCATTGCGGCACAGGCCTGTCCAACCGCAACAGGGGCGAGCCGAATGACTTTGCGGTGATCGACATCGGCTCCGACACCTCCGACAGCGACCTGACCGTGACCCGATGGATCGCCACCGCGCAGGATGTCTTTGCCGCGCAGGATACCGTGCGCTTTCACCGCGGCCCCGACGGCTGGCAGAGCCCTGCGCCGCTGCCGGGCGATGTCATCCCCGCCTGAACGGTTTTGCAGCGCCGGAAAATCCGCCATAAGCGGGCGCACGACCAACCGATTCCGGGAAACAGAGACATGCACGACATACGCGCCATCCGCGAAAACCCTGCCGCCTTCGACGCCGCCCTGGCCCGTCGCGGAGTGTCCGCTGTCTCCTCCGAGATCCTCGCGCTCGACGAAAAGCGTCGCGCCTGCATTCATGCCGCCGAATCTGCCCAGGCCGAAAACAACGCCGCAGCCAAACAGGTCGGCGCGGCCAAGGCCAAGGGGGACGAGGCCGAATTCGAACGCCTGCGCGCCGCCGTCGCCGCGTCCAAGCAGCGCGTCGCCGACATGCAGGCAGAGGCGAAGGACCTGGATCAGCAGCTCACGGACCTGTTGCTGACCATCCCGAACCTGCCCTACGACGACACGCCCGACGGCGCGGACGAGGCCGACAACGTGGAGCTCCGCCGCGAAGGCACGCCGCCTACCTTCGACTTCACCCCGCTGGAGCACTACGAGATCCCGGCCGTCAAAAACGGCATGGATTTCGAAACCGCGGCCAAGCTGTCGGGCGCGCGCTTTGTCGTGCTGTCCGGCGGTGTAGCCCGCATCCACCGGGCGCTCGCGCAGTTCATGCTGGACACCCATACCGGCGAAAACGGCCTGACCGAAACCTGGACCCCGGTCCTGGTGAAAGAAGAGATGATGTTCGGCACCGGCCAGCTGCCCAAGTTCGGCGAGGACAGCTACCAGACCCGCGAGGGCTGGTGGCTGGTTCCGACGGCCGAGGTCACGCTGACCAACATCGTCAACGACACCATCACCGACGAAAGCCACCTGCCCCGCCGCTTCGTGGCCCACACCCAGTGCTTCCGTTCCGAGGCCGGCAGCGCGGGCCGCGACACCGCCGGTATGCTGCGCCAGCACCAGTTCGAAAAGGTGGAGATGGTCTCCGTCACCCATCCCGACCACAGCCGCGCCGAACTCGACCGCATGACGGACTGCGCGGAGGGCATCCTGCGCCGCCTCGGCATCGCCTTCCGCACCGTGGTCCTCTGTACCGGAGACATGGGCGCAGGCGCGCGCCGGACCCATGATATCGAGGTCTGGCTGCCCGGACAGAACACCTATCGGGAGATCTCCTCCTGTTCGGTCTGCGGTGACTATCAGGCGCGCCGGATGAACGCTCGCTACCGCCCGAAGGACGGCAAGCCGGAATATGTGCACACGCTGAACGGCTCCGGCTTGGCCGTCGGTCGCGCGCTGATCGCGGTGCTGGAGAATGGCCAGCAGGCCGACGGTTCCGTGAAACTGCCGGAGGCGCTGCACCCCTGGCTTGGCGGCAAGACTACGCTCGCTGCCGACGGCACCCTCGTCTGACCGGAAAAGGGCCGCACCCGGTCACCCGGATGCGGCCCGACGGGGAGGGAGAAACCCGTCACATCATGCGCATCAGCCCGCGGCCAGGACGCCTGCGTCCACCGCATCGGCCAGTTCGGCCTCGCTCACGTCGCCGCTGGTGTCGGTATCGATCTGACCGAAGATCTCGGGCGTCAGGTCGGGATAGACCACCACGAGCTCCGAAAGCGAATAGGCCCCGTTCCCGTCCGTGTCCTGAACCATCGTCTCGGCCAGCAGCGGCGTCGCCGCCAGCCCGAGGATCGCGGCGGTGAGGGTGAGTGTCTTGGTCATCTGTAGTCTCCTGTTTTCAGGTTTGCGACGGCGTGTGTGTTCCGTCGCCAGCCAAGGTGGCGACATGAGGATCGCACCGCAACCCACTGGCACACCGTCATGAAACCGAATCGCATTTTGCGCACGACCCCGCCGGTTTCCATAGTTTTCGCCAGCCGGAAGCCGCCGCCGTGACAGCCCCCGTTTCGCCGGGCGGCAGGCTCCCGCCACACCTTCGGCGGCGCACCGCAGCTTCAAGGCCCGGCTCGGACCGTGCGCAGGCCAATGGCGGAAAGCGGCCCGCCTCAATCGCCCGCGCGCTGCGGCTTCGGCCCGCCTGGCGGCGGTGCCATGACCCGCCGTTCCGCCGTGAAATCCACCGGAATCGTCAGCGTACCGGCGAACCCCTCCGCAACGCTGCCGCGCATCACCAATGTCTGCTGCGCGATTTCCGCCGCGGAGTTGTCGCCAAACACATTGTCCCGCGCGATGCTGATCCGCCCGAGATTGCGCGTACCATCCTCATAGCGCACATCCCCGGCGTAGACCGCCGCAGACACGTCCTTCGGCAGCGCCATCTGTGCCGTCAGGACAGAAGCCTCACCGCTTACCGCGGCCTCGGCGGAGCGGAACACCTCGAAATGGATATGGGGCCAGCGCCCGTCGTAGCAGCCCGGCACAATGGTCCGGAACCGCACCGCACCCGAGCCATCCGCAATACCGACACCGCGAAGGAAATTCTCCTCCGCCAGATCGTAGAGCGAATAGCGCCCCTCTGCGTCGCAGTGCCAGACATAGATCGCATGCCCAGCCAGCGGACCGCAGCCCGCCGCGTCGACCAGCGACAGCTCCAGCGTCAGGTCCACGCCT
The DNA here is from genome assembly GCF_014638275.1 of Primorskyibacter flagellatus. GTDB lineage: Bacteria > Pseudomonadota > Alphaproteobacteria > Rhodobacterales > Rhodobacteraceae > Pseudooceanicola > Pseudooceanicola flagellatus_A. Next base: position 1,015,596 of record NZ_BMFJ01000001.1, on the reverse strand, counting down.
TCGGCCACACCATTGCGCCCGTTGAAGGAGCCGCGGATATCCTCCCGCACCACCCCGGCCTCGGTCAGAGCGTTGACCACCTGACCGGATCGCGCGTTGCTCCCGTCCGCCGGATAGGGCCCCGCCGTCTCCCACGGAAGCGCCACGCAATCGAGCGCCGCAGCGGGTCCCGCCGCACCGGCCAGCCCGAGCGCGCCCAGTATCCCCAGCATCCGCCGCCGCCCGATCAGACGCGGAAGGTCGTGCGAAAATCCAAGATCATGTACGTGCGCGTCATGGGTCATATCTGTCTCCTTGGCTGGGTGCCTCAGGAGATCAAACGCACACCCTCACTCTTTCCGTCGCCGCGATGCAGAAAAAATCACGCAACTTCATCTTGCCGGAAATACTCCCGCCGGAGGCGCACCCCTCCGCCCGCGCCTTGGCCGATGCGGTCTAGCCAAGATGCTTGCGCAACCGCGACGGCGTGGACTTTTTGCGGCCCTTGTAGGGGTTCTTCTCGGCCTGCGACCGCAGATACAGCCGGATCGGCACACCCGGCATGTCGAAATCCGCGCGCAGCCCGTTCACCAGGTACCGGGTATAGCTCGCCGGTACCGCTTCGGGATGAGAGCACATGATGACAAAGGCTGGTGGACGCGTCTTGGCCTGGGTGACGTAACGCAGACGGATCCGGCGTCCACCCGGCGCGGGGGGCGGATGCTGTTCCAGCATGCCGATCAGCCAGCGGTTCAGCTTTGCTGTCGAAACGCGCCGGTTCCATACCTCATGCGCCGTCCGTACTGCCGCCTGCAGCCGGTCGAGCCCCCGTCCCGTCCGCGCCGACACGGTCACCAGCGGCGCGCCACGCAGTTGCGGCAGAAGCCGCTCGAAAGCCTCGCGCAGGTCGCGCAGCTTGGCCTGCTTGTCGTCCTCGAGGTCCCATTTGTTCACCGCGATGACCACGGCCCGACCCTCGCGTTCCGCAAGGTCGGCGATCCGAAGGTCCTGCTGTTCGAACGGAATCGCCGCGTCCAGCAGGACGACGACGACCTCCGCAAATTTCACCGCGCGCAGCCCGTCCGAGACCGAGAGCTTCTCCAGCTTCTCCTGCACCTTCGCCTTCTTGCGCATGCCCGCCGTATCGAACAGCCGCACCGGCAGCCCGTCCCAGTCGACGCGGAGCGAGATCGAATCCCGTGTAATTCCCGCCTCCGGTCCCGTCAGCAGGCGTTCTTCGCCGAGGATCCGGTTGATCAGCGTCGACTTGCCCGCGTTCGGGCGCCCGACGACCGCCACCTGCAACGGACGTTCGTCGGAAGGACGCCAGCTTTCGTCCTCCTCCGGTTCCTCGTCCACATCGGTGTCCATTTCCGGCGCGATGCCCTCCGCCTCCATCCGTCGGGCGTCCTCACGGGCCTGCGCGGCAAAGCGTTCCGCGATCGGGTCGAGAACCGCCGCGAGGTCGCTCATCCCCTCGCCATGCTCCGCAGACAGGCGCACGGGTTCGCCAAGGCCCAGTTCGTAAGCCTCCAGCAGACCCGCCTCGCCCGCACGCCCCTCGGCCTTGTTGGCGGCAAGGATCACATGGGCGGACCGGCGGCGCAGGATCTCCGCGAACACGTGGTCAGAGGCCGTGACCCCTGCCCGCGCGTCGATCACGAACAGGCAGACGTCTGCCATGTCCACCGCCCGCTCCGTCAGCTTGCGCATCCGACCCTGCAGGCTTTCGTCGGTGGCCTCTTCCAGCCCCGCGGTGTCGATGACGGTAAACTTCAGGTGGCCAAGCCGCGCCGCGCCCTCCCGCAGATCGCGCGTCACCCCGGGCTGGTCATCGACCAGCGCCAGCCGCTTGCCGACCAGACGGTTGAACAGGGTCGACTTGCCCACATTGGGCCGTCCGACGATGGCGAGTGTAAAGGACATGGGTCCTCCGCTGATCCCCCGCGAAACGCATCCCCACCCCCTGCCAGGGGAGGGTCAGGGAGGGGGTAAGCCGCCCCGATAGCCTATTCCGCGCTCAACGGAAAGCCAGCAACTGGCCCTTCTGCGACACGACATACAACGTCCCGCCCGCGACCACGGGGTTGGAGCTCGCCCCGCCCGGAATTGCCACCTGCCCCACGGTCGCACCGGAAGCCGGATCGAAGAAGCGCAGCACCCCGTCGCCCGAGGCCACGACAAGCCGCCCCCCGGCCATCACCGGACCGTAATGGGCATAGACGTCGCGCTGGCGGCGCGGCCGGTCCTTGACGAACAGCGGCAGCTTGTGGCCCCAGACCCTTTCGCCGCTCGTCGCATCGACGCGCACCACCTCGTTCAGATCCGAGACCAGGAAGACGGCATTGCCGGCGGCCCAGACCGGGGACATCGGCCCCTCCCTGGTCTGCCACAGCCGTTCGCCGGTCTCGGCATCCAGTGCCACCATCGCGCCCGACTGGACGCCGGTGTAAAGCCGCCCGCCCGACATCACCGGATCGCCGGAAATGTCGCCGACCGCCGACTTGGCATAGCCGCGCCGGCGCCCCGCCACCACGGCACCCCACTTGCCGACGCCTTCGGTCCGGTCCACCGCCTGCACCTCTCCCGAGGCATGGGCGAAGACCACCGTGTCGCCGTAGACTGCCGGGGCAGGTCCGCCGATCAGGCTGTTGCGACTTGGCGTGCCGCTGATCTGCCAGCGCACGCGGCCATTGGCGACGTCGATGGCCCAGGCCGTCGCGTCACCCGAAATCACGTAGACCAGGTCCCCGGCCACGGTCGGCGTGCCGGTCCCCGTCGCGTCGAGGTCCTGTTCCCACAGGATCGCGCCCGAAGCAGGGTCCAGAGCGGTCAGCAGCCCGTAACCCGTGGACACGAACAGCCGCCCGCCGCCATAGGCCAGGCCACCCGCCGTCGCGTCGCCCGCATTGTCCGTCGGCGGCACGAGGCTGCGCGACCAGAGCGCCCCGCCCCCCGTCGACACCGCCGTCACGTTGGCCGCACTGTCCAGCGTGAAGACCCGCCCCTCTGCCACCACCGGGTCGCCGGTGATGCGGCCCTTGCGTCCGTCACCTGCGCCGATATTCGCGGACCAGATCAGTTGCGGAGAGGCCGAGAGCGCCGCGTTTTCGATCCGCGTTGCCGGGCTGCCCGCGCGCTGCGTCCAGCTGGCGTTGGACACCGCAGCCGGAATCGCCACGGGTTCGGACCGGTTCACCGGGTCCACGTCGCTCTCTGCCGGCTGGTCCGACAGGATCGCATCCACCGACTCGCGCTTGCCGGGCAGGATATCGTCGCGTTCCGCGCAGCCCGCCGTCATCGCGATGCCCGCGACCAGCATCAGCCGGAGGGCCAGAGCCCGCCCCGTCAGTCCGGCCAGCCCGCAAAGGCCCGCCCGGTCCGCCACAGATTGCATGGTCATTCCCTGCGCCCCCAACCCTTCTTGTCCTTGATCCGTCACGGCTATTCGGTCGTTTCCGCCGCGCCGGCCTGTTCGTCGGCAATACCCGGAGTACCGCCAAGCACCACAATCATCTGAGAAACCCTGCGAAGCAAGTCCGGTGTCGCCCCCGCCTCGTCCAGCAGCGCCTGCAGACGGGTCAGGGCCTCTTCCTCGTTGCCCTCGGCAACGTAGGTCATGGCGACCTGTTCCAGGGCCATCAGGCGCAGCGGCGCACCCGGCGCGGCCAGATCCTCATAGGCGGACCGCAGCGCCGCAGGCTCCATCTCGTCGCCGGTCAATGCCAGCAGACGGAAGCTGGCGAGAGATCGGTAGATCAGCGGCAGCTCTCCGTCCGCGGCGATCCGGCGGTACAGGTCCGCCGCCGCCGCTTCGTCCCCGCCCTGGGTCAGTTCGGCCGCGCGCATGAAATCTCGTACCGCCGCCGCCCCGGGCGACTCCGTCGCCACCGCGTCCAGCGCCGTGGCCCGTTCCGCCGGCACGCCCTGCTCGAGCGCGGTCAGCATGGCATCGCCAAGCGCCTCAGCCTCCGCCGTCACGCGCGCCTGCCGGATCTCGTACCATGTGGCGCCGCCGACGATGACGATCACGGCCAATACGGCGATCCAGCCGTATTTCTTCATCCTTGCGAAGAGCTTGTCCCGGCGGACCTCTTCCGTGACTTCATCAATGAAGGAATCCGACTGGCTCAAGGGTAACTCCGTATTCTGGTCCGGCCCGTCTTACCCTGTCGTTCCCGGCCTGCCAAGGCCACCTGCCCGACCTGCGATTTCGCGCCGCAAGGTCGCAGACGCCGTATGCGGCATTGCAGCAATGCTGTCTAAACTGTATAGTTCAGAAATATGCTGCGGGGGGCTTGTAAATCCGTTTTACATTGCTACTTCGGAGCAAACGAGTTTAACGCACCACCAGGGTCATAAGTTCCATGCGCCTCATCCCGATCATCACGGCGATACTGGTCACCGCCTTTCTTTACGGAATTATCATCGAACGCGACGCGGTCATGGCATTCGCCCGCGGCGAAGGCATCGAAACCGCCGTCGCCATCGCGAAGGATGACCCCGCAGCAGCGGAAACCAAGGCCGCAGCACCGGCAGAAGCTGCCGTAGCCCCCGCCGTGGAAGAGGCCGCGGAACAGAAGGCCCCGGCCCACAAGCCGGTCAAGGTCGTCACCATCATGTCCGAGGCGCGCGTAATCGACAGCGCTGTCATCCTGCGCGGCCAGACCGACTCTGCCCGCAGCGTGGAACTGCGGGCCGAAACCGCCGGTACCGTGATTTCCTCTCCGATCCGCAAGGGTGCTCAGGTGTCCGAAGGAGACCTGCTCTGCGAACTGGACCCGGGCACGCGAGAGGATTCGCTAGCCGAGGCCGAGGCGCGTCTCGCCGAAGCCGTGGCCTCCGTCCCCTCCGCCGAGGCCCGCGTTGAGGAAGCCAAGGCCCTGCTGGCGGAAGCCGAGATCAACCGGAACGCCTCCGAGAAACTGTCCAAGGGCGGCTTCGCTTCCGACACCCGCGTCGCCTCTGCCGAGGCCTCGACCCGCTCCGCCGAGGCCGCCGTCGCCCAGGCCGAGGGCGGACTGGCCACCGCGCAGGCCGCCATCCGGTCCGCCGAGGCCGCCGTCGCCTCTGCCAAGCGCGAACTCTCCCGCACCAAGATCCACGCCCCTTTCGGCGGACTGCTGGAGGATGACACCGCCGAACTCGGCTCTCTCCTCCAGAACGGCGGACTCTGTGCGACGGTGATCCAGCTCGATCCCATAAAGCTGATCGGCTATATTCCGGAAACCGAAATCGGCCGGGTCGAATCCGGCGCGCGGGCGGGCGCACGGCTCGCCGCGACCGACCGCAAGCTCATGGGACAGGTGACCTTCCTCTCCCGTTCCGCCGATCCGCAGACCCGCACCTTCCTTGTGGAGATCGAAGTCCCCAACCCCGATCTCAGCATCCGCAGCGGCGAAACCGCCGAGATCGCAATCGAGGCCGCGGGCGCGCAGGCACACCTGGTTCCGCAGTCCGCCCTGACCCTGAACGATGAGGGCGCGCTTGGCGTGCGTACCGTCGAAGCGGGCGATATGGCCGGTTTCCACGCCGTCAAACTGGTGCGCGACACCGCCCAGGGCGCCTGGGTCACCGGACTGCCCGATACCGCGCAGGTCATCGTGATCGGCCAGGACTATGTCATCGACGGCGTGCCCGTCGCCCCCACGCTTAAAGAGGTCTCCGAATGACCGGGATCATCGACTGGGCCGCTGCGCGCGCCCGCATGGTGCTTGCCTTCATCGTGCTCTCTCTCGCCGCCGGGGGGCTGGCCTACGCCACCCTGCCGAAAGAAGGCGAGCCGGACATCGAGATCCCCGCGCTTTTCGTCTCCGTCCCCTTCCCCGGCATTTCTGCCGCTGACAGCGAAACCCTGCTGGTCAAGCCGATGGAGACGGAGCTTTCGGACCTCGACGGTCTCAAGAAGATGACCGGCACGGCGGCGGAAGGCTACGCCGGGATCGCGCTGGAATTCGAATTTGGCTGGGACAAGTCCAAGGTCATGGCCGACGTGCGCGACGCCATGTCCACGGCCGAGGGCAAGTTCCCCGACGGGTTCGAGAAATACACGATCAACGAAATCAACTTCTCCGAATTTCCGATCATCATCGTCAACCTGACCGGCGACGTTCCCGAACGCACCATGGCGCGGGTCATCAAGGACCTTCAGGAACAGGTCGAGGGCATCGACTCCGTTCTCGAAGCCGGGATCGCGGGGAACCGGGACGAGATGGTCGAGGTCGTGATCGACCCGCTGCGGCTGGAAAGCTACAACGTCACCGCCGGCGAACTCATCAACGTCGTCCAGAACAACAACCTGCTCATCGCGGCGGGAGAGGTCGAAACCCCGACCGGCACCTTCTCCGTCAAGATCCCCGGGTCCTTCGACGAACCGCGTGACATCTACTCCCTGCCGGTGAAACGCAACGGCGACCGGGTCGTGACACTTGGCGACCTTGCCGACATCCGCCTCACCTTCGAGGACCGGCTCGGCACCGCGCGCTTCAACGGCGACCGCACAACCGCGTTGCAGGTCGTCAAGCGCAAGGGCTTCAACCTGATCGACACCGCCGCAGAGGTGAAGCAGGTCGTTGAGCAGGCGCAGGCCGACTGGCCCGAGGAACTGAAAGCCGCCGTCACCGTGGGCACGTCGAACGACCAGAGCCGCGTCGTCGGTTCCATGGTGTCCCAGCTTGAAGGATCGGTGCTGACCGCAATCGCGCTGGTGATGATCGTCGTGCTCGCCGCGCTCGGCCCCCGCCCCGCGCTGCTGGTCGGCTTCGCGATCCCGACCTCCTTCCTTCTGTGCTTCGTCCTGCTTGGCCTCATGGGCGTGACGATTTCCAACATCGTCATGTTCGGCCTGATCCTCGCCGTCGGCATGCTGGTCGACGGGGCCATCGTTGTGGTCGAATACGCCGACAAGCGCATCTCCGAAGGCGTCGGCCCGATGACGGCCTATACCGAGGCCGCCAAGCGCATGTTCTGGCCCGTCGTGTCCTCCACCGCGACGACGCTCTGCGCCTTCCTGCCGATGCTTTTCTGGCCCGGCGTTCCGGGGGAATTCATGGGCATGTTGCCCGTCACCCTGATCTTCGTGCTCTCCGCCTCGCTGGTTGTCGCACTGGTCTATCTGCCGGTCATGGGCGGGGTTACCGGGCGCTTCTCCCGCACCCTGTCGCGCATGTCCGCATGGCTGACCCGCGTCGCGCCGTGGTGGCTGCGCGCACTGCTGGTTCCCGCCGCGCTCTACCTCGTCTTCCTCGGCGCGATGGAGACGGTGAATCCCGGCTACCTCTTCGGCGGCGAGATGCCGGCAGAGGGGTTCATGGCCTTCCTTCCCGGCTTCGTGATCTTCTGCCTCGGCGCATTCGCGGCCTCCGTGACCATCGGCGCCGCCAAGATCGAATGGCGCAAGCCCCGGGTGACCTCCGGCCACCGCCGCACCGCCTTCGGCATGTTCATCAAGCTGCTCGCCGGCAACCCGATCATGCCGCTGGTCGTGATCGCGGGCGTCGTCGCCTTCGTGCTCACCACGTTCCAGGTCTACGGCGCGAACAACAAGGGCACCGAATTCTTCGTGGAATCCGAACCCGAACAGGCCATCGTCTACGTCCGGGCGCGCGGCAATCTCTCCCTCACCCAGAAGGACGAACTGGTGCGCGAGGTCGAGGAGGTCGTGCTGAAACATCCCGGCGTTCTCAATGCCTTCGCCTTTGCCGGTGACGGCGGCCTGAACTCCAACACCGGCGGCGCGCAGCCCCCGCTCGACACCGTCGGGCAGGTCCAGCTGGAAATCATCCCGTGGGAAGACCGCCGCGATCGTCCGGAACTGGACGGCGACCTCGTCATCGCCGAACTGACCGAACAGATCGCTGAGATCCCCGGCATCCAGTCGGAAATCATCGCCCCGAACATGGGCCCGGCCTCCGCCAAGCCCGTGCACCTGCGCATCATGGGCGACGACTGGGACCCGCTGCGCGAGGCGACCGCCATGGTCCGCGCGAAGTTCGAGGAGCTCGACGGCCTGCGCCTGATCGAGGACACGCTGCCCCTGCCAGGCATCGACTGGCAGATCGACGTGGACGTGGAAAAGGCCGGACGCTACGGCGCCGACGTCGCCACGGTCGGCGCCATGGTGCAGCTTGTCACCCGTGGCCTGCTGCTCGACACCATGCGCGTCGACACCTCGGACGAGGAGATCGACATCCGCGTCCGCCTGCCCGAGAGCGATCGCGTCCTGTCCACCCTCGATACGCTCAAGGTCCGCACGACCGAAGGCCTCGTGCCCCTTTCGAACTTCATCACCCGCGAGCCGGTGGCGAAACTGGCCAAGATCGACCGCATCGACCAGAAGCGCTTCTACGACGTGAAGGCCGCCATAGCTGACGGCCTGACCACCGAAACGACGGACGACGAGGGCAAGACCACCACGGTTCCGATCACCGCCAACGAACGGATCGAAACACTCACCAAATGGCTTGAAACCGACCCGCTGCCCGCCGGCATCACCTGGGAATGGACCGGCGACCAGGCCGATCAGGAGGAATCCTCCGCCTTCCTCGGTCAGGCCTTTGCAGGTGCGCTCGGGCTGATGTTCATCATCCTGCTCGCGCAGTTCAACTCCGTCTACAACTCCGTTCTGGTGCTGCTGGCCGTGGTCCTTTCGACCACCGGCGTGCTGATCGGCATGCTGGTGATGGACCAGACCTTCTCCATCATCATGACGGGGACGGGGATCGTCGCGCTCGCCGGGATCGTGGTGAACAACAACATCGTGCTGATCGACACCTTCCAGGAATATTCCGCCTACATGCCCCGTATCGAGGCGATCATCCGCACGGCCGAAGACCGGATCCGCCCGGTTCTGCTGACCACGATCACGACGATGGCGGGCCTTGCTCCGATGATGTTCGGCCTCTCCCTCGACTTCTTCGCGGGCGGCTATTCCATCGACAGCCCGACCGCGCTCTGGTGGAAGCAGCTGGCGACGGCAGTGGTCTTCGGCCTTGGCGTGGCGACCGTGCTGACGCTGGTGGTGACTCCCTCGCTTCTGGCGCTGCGGGTCTGGTTCTGGACCTACGTCCGCTGGTTCGCGCAGCTGCTCGCCCGTCTCTCCTTCGGCCGCGGATCCCGTGCTGCGGAGGACTGGGCCCTGCGCCGCGCCGCCCGCCGGACAAGGGCACCGGAACTCATCTGGCCGATCGAGACCACCAGTCCCGACCAGCCCCCCGCGGCCGCCCTGCGCGCTGCCGAGTAAACCAGGCTGTCATCCTCGGGCTCGCCCCGTGGATGACATGCCGCAACAATGCCCGGATCAAACCCGGGCATGACGTTGCGCCTGTTCGGCGACGTGATCCTACTCCACCAGCCGTCCCGGCCGCCGTCGCGCTGGCCACTCGCCCAGCACCATCCCGACGACGATCAGCGCCCCGCCGACGAATGCCGCCAGCGGCAGCCGCTCCCCTGCGATCCGTCCGATGATCGCCGCCCAGACCGGCTCCCCCGCGTAGATCAGGGTCGACCGGGTGGCCGAGACGCTCCGCTGCGCCCAGTTCATGCCAAGCTGGATCGCCGCGCTGGCCAGCCCGAGGCCCGCCGCGAACCAGAAGATGCGCCAGTCCCACACCGGCAGCGCCTCTCCCGCGATGCCCATGCTGGCAAGGCAGACCAGCGCGGCGACAGCCAGCTGAACCACCGTCACCCGGGCCGCGTCCACCTGCGGCGCGAACCTCGAGATCAGGATCACCTCACCGGCGATGGCCAGCACCGACAGGATCGTCACCGTCTCGCCGAAGGAAAACCCGATCCCCCCCGCTTCCGGCCCCGCGATCAGCATCAGCCCGACCGTCGCAAGCGCCACGCCAACCCAGGTCAGCCGCCCCGGCGGCCGCCCGAGCACGATCCATTGCAGGACCGGAACCAGCGGCACGTATAGCGCGGTGATGAAGGCGGACTTGGAGGAAGGAATGCTCTGCAGCCCCACGGTCTGAAGCCCGTAACCTGCCGCGATGGCCACGCCGATCCACGTCCCGGCGACAAGCTCGATCCTCCGCAGCCGCATCAGCCGCCGCCCCGCCAGTGCGCCGAGGATAACCGCCGCCAGTACAAAGCGCAGGCCAACGAAGAAAAGCGGCCCCGACCATGTCAGGGCCGTCTGCACGGCGAGGAACGTCCCGCCCCAGATGAACGTGATACCGGCAAGGACAACTTCCGGTCTGACCCGGAAGGGCATCAGAGCATGGCCATCCCGCCGTTGACGTGGATCGTCGCGCCGGTCACGTACCCGGCTTCCGGCGAGGCGAGGTAGAGCACCGCCGCCGCGATCTCCTCCGGCGTACCCATGCGGGCCGCGGGGATCTGCACGTTAATTTTCTCTTTCTGCTCATCCGTCAGCTTGTCGGTCATCGCGGTCGCGATGAACCCTGGCGCCACGCAGTTCGCCGTGATCCCGCGCGAGGCGACCTCATAGGCGATCGACTTGGTCATGCCCACCATCCCGGCCTTTGATGCGGCATAGTTCGCCTGCCCCGGATTGCCCGTCGCCCCGACGATAGAGGAGATGTTGACGATCCGACCCCATCTCGCCTTCATCATCGGCCGCATCACGCCCCGGCAGAGCCGCATGGTAGAGGTCAGGTTGACCTCGATCACCTTCGCCCAGTCCTCATCGGACATGCGCATGAAAATCTGGTCCTTCGTCACCCCGGCATTGTTCACCAGAATGTCGAGTCCCCCCATGGCCTCCACTGCCTGCTTGGGCAGCGCCTCGACTGCCTCGGCATCCGACAGGTTGCAGGGCAGCACATGCGCCCGCTCGCCCAGGTCCGCAGCCAGAGCCTCCAGCGGTTCAACCCGCGTGCCCGACAGCCCGACAACCGCACCTGCGTCGTGCAATGCCTTCGCGATCGCCCCGCCGATGCCGCCCGATGCGCCCGTCACAAGCGCCGTCTTTCCCGTCAGATCGAACATCGTGCCCGTCCCCTTCATCTTGCCAGATATACTCAAACCTGCGCCGCGCCCGCCGCGCGGCACGACTTATCCGTTCAGCGCGGCCGCCGCGGCCACGACATCCTCGGGCGTGCCGACAGCGCGACAGGCGATCTCCTTGTCGATGCGCCGCACCATGCCGGACAGCGCCTTGCCGGCGCCGATCTCCCAGATCTCCGTGACGCCCTGCGCGCCCATCCACGCCACAGACTCCCGCCAGCGTACGGACCCGGTCACCTGCTCTACCAGCAGCGACCGGATGGTCAGCGGATCGCTCACCGCAGAGGCCGTCACGTTGGCGACAAGCGGCACCGCCGGCGCCTGCATGTCCACGTCATCCAACGCCTCGGCCATGACCGTGGCCGCCGGGGCCATCAGGGCGCAGTGGAACGGCGCCGACACCGGCAGCAGCATCGCCCGTTTCGCGCCCTTCGCCTTGGCGATCTCCACCGCCCGCTCCACCGCCGCGCGGTGACCCGAGACCACCACCTGCGAGGGATCGTTGTCATTGGCCGCCTGGCAGACCTCGCCCTGCGCGGCCTCCTCAGCCACGGCCCGCGCATCCTCGAACCCCATGCCAAGCAGCGCCGCCATGGCGCCGACGCCAACCGGCACCGCCTGCTGCATGGCAAGGCCGCGCGTCCTGAGCAGACGCGCCGCGTCGCCGACCGACAGCGCTCCGGCGGCACAAAGGGCGGAATATTCCCCAAGCGAATGTCCGGCCACGAAGGCCGCATCGCTCACCGACACGCCTTCCGCCTCAAGCGCGCGCATTGCCGCGAGCGAGGTCGCCATCAGCGCGGGCTGCGCGTTCTGCGTCAGGGTCAGTGTGTCCTGCTCCCCCTCCCAGATCAGGGAGGAGAGATTTTCGCCAAGCGCCGCATCGACCTCGTCGAACACCGCCCTTGCCGCCGGATAGGCCTCGGCCAGGGCCTTGCCCATACCGATGGTCTGGGCCCCCTGTCCGGGAAATACAAATGCACGGCTCATGTCACGCTCCCCTCGTCTGGTGCGGCGGGGATAGCGGCTGCGCGGGGTCATGGCAATGACCCGATGCGTCAGTCCTGCGGCGGGGCCAGCCCCGCCAGCGCCATCGAAACCACGGCTTCGGCCATCCCGTCGCTCAGCGGCGCATGGCCAAGCAGGACGCGGAAGACCAGCGGGCCGTAGATCATGTCGAGCAGCGTCTCCATATCCGCAGGCGCGGTGAGTTCCCCGCCTGCGATGGCCCGCTCCAGCACCGCCCGTCCGCCGGCGCGGGACTTCAGGATCACCTGGCTCCGGAAGGCGCGGGTCATCTCGCTGTCGGGATCGGCGGCGGCCAGGGCCACCGCGATCTGCCTGCCGCGCCGTGTGGCGAAGACCTCGGTCAGCCGCCGCATCTGGTCGGTCAGGACCCGGCGCACATCCCCGCGGGTTTCGGCATCCGCCACATCCTCCGGCATCAGGGCCGCCAGCGCCAGTTGCTGCGCATTGGCCCAGTGGCGGTAGATCGTCGGTTTGCCGACACCCGAACGCGCCGCCACCGCCTCGACCGACAACCGCCCAAAGCCCTCCTCCGTCAGGATCGCCCGCGCGGCAGACAGCGCTTTCCTGCGCGCGGTATCGCTCGGCGGGCGTCCGCGGCGCGGGGGCGTCTCCTCTTGACTCATTTCTTTACGATCCGTAACGTAAATTAAGCATCGGAAGGAGACCGCATGGATCAGCCCCTGTCAAGCCAGCGCGCAGAGGCACTGCCGCAGGTCACGCCCTACCTGGTGACCTCCCCCGCAAGGGAGGCCATCGCTTTCTACACCGCCGCCTTTACGGCGACCGAGGACTTCCGCATGACCGACCCGGTCGACGGGCGCATCGGCCACGCAGAGCTGAACTTCGGCACCACCCGCATCATGCTGGCTGACGAATACCCCGAGGTTGGCGCGCTGTGCCCGGACAGCATCGGTGGCAGCCCGGTCACGCTTCACCTGATGGTGGCGGATGTGGATGCGACGGTAGCCCACGCCGCGACGCTAGGTGGCACCGTCCTGCGCGCGCCGGCGGATCAGAGCTTTGGCGAACGCAATGCGCTGCTGCTCGACCCGTTCGGGCATCGCTGGATGATCGCGCAGATGATCGAGGAGGTCACGCCAGAGGAGATGCAGGCGCGCTGGAACGACTCAGCAGACGCCTGAACGCTCAGAAAGGCCGCAGCATGTCCCGGCGACGAACCCCGCGCCGGACCGACCGCAGGGCCAGCCACGCGACGAAGCCGATCAGCGCCAGACCCGCGACCAGCGCAGTCACGACAGGCGCGTAGACCGTCAGCAGGATCGCCACCGCAAGCAGTCCCACCCCGGCCAGAACGCCGTCCAGAGGGCGCAGACCCGAAGTGCGTTGCCCGCGCGGGCGCGCGACAGGATGCAAAGGAGTGTAGATTCGCCCCGCGGAAGCGGGAACGGATTGATAAATGTCGGCCATCTGCTCATCTTCTCCTGGGCGCCGGTCTCTTTGGTGGACCAACTGCCGTGTATTATGCCTTGTCTGGTGCAATCATGGCGGGAATTGCGGCGCAATTGTGGCAAGCTCCACCCCAAGCCCGAACGCGGACAGCAAGGCCGCCCTTGCAGAATTGCACGCCCCCTGCCGTCGATCCGCCCGCCCTGCAGCATCCCGGCTTGCCCCGCACCCCGATCCGCGCTAAAGGGGCGCTTCCTTCCGCATATCGTTTGAACCGCGCGGACTCTCGTGGATGGGCCGCGGAAGGACATGGCCCTCCTATGAAACGCGCCCTGACAGAAGTGGAACCCGCATGCCGCTCTACGAGCATGTATTCATCGCGCGCCAGGATCTTTCCAACGCGCAGGCCGAAGGCCTCATCGAACACTTTGGTACTGTCCTGTCCGACAACGGCGGCAAGCTGGTCGAGCACGAGTACTGGGGCGTCAAGACGATGGCCTACAAGATCAACAAGAACCGCAAGGGGCACTATGCCTTCCTGAAGTCGGACGCGCCCGCCGCGGCCGTTCAGGAGATGGAGCGCCTGATGCGCCTGCATGACGACGTGATGCGCGTCCTGACCATCAAGGTCGACGAGCACGAGGAAGGCCCCTCCGCCCAGATGCAGAAACGCGAAGAGCGCGACGACCGTCGCCGCGAACGCCGTTGATCCAGAGCCTGAGGAAAGGATACTAACCCTTGGCCACCAAACCGTTTTTCCGCCGCCGCAAGGTCTGCCCGTTCTCCGGCGACAACGCGCCGAAGATCGACTACAAGGACACCCGCCTGCTGCAGCGCTACATCTCCGAGCGCGGCAAGATCGTGCCCTCGCGCATCACCGCCGTGTCCCAGAAGAAGCAGCGTGAACTGGCCCGCGCAATCAAGCGCGCGCGCTTCCTCGCCCTGCTCCCCTACGCCGTGAACTGAGGAGCCGACCGATGGATGTCATTCTTCTCGAACGTGTCGCCAAGCTTGGCCAGATGGGAGACGTCGTCTCCGTCAAGCCCGGCTATGCGCGCAACTACCTGCTTCTCCAGGGCAAGGCGCTGACCGCCTCCAAGGAGAACATCGCCGCCTTCGAAGGCCGCAAGGCCCAGCTCGAAGCCGACAACCTTGAAACCAAAAAAGAAGCAGAGGCGCTGGCCTCCCGTCTCGACGGCGAAACCTTCGTGGTGATTCGCTCCGCATCGGACGGCGGCAACCTCTACGGCTCCGTCACCCCGCGTGACGTCGCCCAGACCGCGACCGAGGCCGGCTTCCGGGTCGAGCGCAAGCAAGTCGTCATCCCGATGCCGATCAAGGAACTGGGTCTGCACAAGGTCGACGTGACCCTGCATCCCGAGGTCGAGGTTCAGATCACCCTGAACGTCGCCCGCTCTCCCGAAGAGGCCGAACTCCAGGCCTCCGGCAAGTCCATCCAGGACCTCGCTGCCGAGGAAGAGGCCGCAGCGGAATTCGAGATCGCCGAACTGTTCGACGACATCGGCTCCGCCGCTTCGGACGACGACGACCAGCCGGCCCCGGCCGCAGCAGCGTCGGACGACGAAGAGAACTGATCCGTCCCGACGGGACGCCGAAGCGCCGCCCGGAGCGATCCGGGCGGCGTTTTTTTTTGGCAGGCGTGCGACCCGGTTTTAGCGAGACACATTGGCCGAAAGGCGACTCATGCGGTCACGGACAAGCGCCGGGTTGGAAACCCGGCCTACGCAAACGGACAGGTCCGTGCGTCTATCCAGTAGGCCGGGCTTTCAGCCCGGCGCCCCAACCCCAACTCCGCACGACGGCCCTCCAGCCCGTCACCCCGCCGCCGTCACCACCTCCGGCGAAAGCATCTTCCGCAGCAAGGGAAACCGCGCCAGCAGTTCGGGCATGTCCTCCGGCTTCACCGGGTATTCGTCGTTCACGATCGCCCGGCTGTCGTTCGCACCGTGAACGGCCCGGATGTAGTACGGCTTCAGGTCGTTGTAGACGAAGCTCGCATGGCTGCGCGCCAGCTTCTTGTGGGCGATCCCGTAAGGCCCGGCGCGCGTTCCCGCCGGGGACACCAGCGTCAGCCCGAGGTTGGTATAGGGCACGTCCCGTGTGAACAGGTCCGGATAGGGGTCGCCCGGTTTGAAGACGAGGCTGACCCCGCGCGACATCGACAGGTAGAAATGCGTCTGCTCCGCCGGAAGACGCTGCCGCATCAGAGCCGCCTCATCACGGATCTTGCCGATGAAGTCCGTCGACAGGGCATCGTCGTCATCCAGCACGATCTGCAGGATGGTCTGGTCCGGTGCGAAGTGCTCCTTGTTGAACCGCATGAACTGGCGATGCGCGGAGGAAGGCTTGCGCGCGATCACCTCTGCCCGGTCGCCGAGCATGTCGCCGACGAATTCGGTCAGCGCGGTCAGATGCGGGCGCGGCAGGTCGGCAGAGGTCAGCACCACCAGTCCGAAGTCCCGGTCCTGCTGCGCGACCAGCGACGGCATCGCGATCTGCTGGAGCAGGTTGAACCGGTGCTGCAGCCGCCCCGGATCGAACAGCAGATCCATCTGCTGGCTGGCGTCGGAACGCCATCCGGACTGGCCGAAGAACGAATACCGCATCTGGACAATGGGAAACACGAAGAATGCGCCTGCAGGTTGTATCAATTCGGGCCCATGATGACACAACCCCGCCCCTCCTGTCAGGTCACGGCGGCGCACAAGGCCCGTGCCGTGTCGCCGCGGTCACTCCGCGAAATTTGCGCCCGCGTCCTGCGGCATCATCCGGATCAGCCGGCTGTCGCTGCACCCCGCCTGCCGGTGCACCATGGCGCGGCGATACTCCGCGTCGTAAATCATGTCGATGAAGGCCTGCTGGCTGGGATATTCCGCGATAAAGCAGTAATCCCACTGCTCGTCGCGCGGCCCGATCAGCATGAACTCCATCGACCCGCGCCAGACGATCCGTCCGCCGACCCTTTCAAGCACCGGCGCACTGTCGCGCCCGTAGGCGGCATAGGCCTCCGCCCCCGTCGCCCTGCGCCCGTCGGGATAATCCGCCATCTCGCGCACCCGGACGAGGTTGAGCATGTGGATCGGCCCGTCCCGGCCGATCGCCTTGAACGCCTCGAACTCTTCTTTCGTGAACCCTGTGTGCATCCTGTCCTCCCTCAGATTTCCGACCGTGGCTGGCAGAGGTTCCGCTTGCGCAGCTCCACCACCATGGAGCGCGGCCGCATGACAAGCCGGTTGGTCCGGAACATGCAGTCCCCCTCCCGCGCGCCCTCCTCTCCGGTGTACCCGCATTCGACCAGAGGTGCGCGCATCATCGTGGTGATGAGCCGCTTGGCCTCCAGTTCTTCCTCCGCCGAGGCGAGAGAGCAGTCCACACCCTTCAGCCGGAACTCCACCCCGTCAACCCGCAGCCGGTCGCCGGAGAGCGCGACATAGCGCAGCTGCTCCGCGCCGGCGGGCGCGGCGAGCATCAGGATCGGCAGGACAAGGAAGATGAATCGCATGGCGCACCCCGTTTCACCCGCAGCGTAAGGGCCGGGACCGGAATGCGAAAGGGGCCGGTCGTCGCCCGACCGGCCCCCCGTTCAGTTCGCCGCCCCCATGCAGGGCCGGGACAGGATCACTCCTCGTCCAGCGCCTCGACGGCCTTCTGGAGGTCCTCCTTGGACACTTCCTTCTCCGTCACCTGCGCCTGGCTGGCGATGTGATCGACGACCTTGTCCTCAAAGATGGGCGCGCGCAGCTGCTGCTGCATCTGCTGGTTCTGCTGCACGAATTCGAAGAACTGGCGCTCCTGACCCGGGTACTGGCGGGCCTGGTTCATGATCGCCTGGGTCATCTCGGCATCGGTCACCTCGACCTCGGCCTTCTGACCCAGCTCGGCCAGCAGCAGGCCAAGGCGCACACGGCGCTCTGCCAGCTTCTTGTGCTCGTCCGTGGTCTCGATCTCGCCGTGGTCGTGGCCGTGATCGTCCGGGTTGTCTTCGTGGTACAGCTGGTGCGCAATCTGCGCGGCCTCCGCTTCCACCAGCGACGGCGGCAGGTCGAAGGAAACCAGACCATCCAGCGCGTCCAGCAGGCCTCGCTTCATGACCGCGCGGGCGGCACCGGCGTATTCGGCCTCCAGCCGCTCCGCGACCTGCGCCTTGAGCGCGTCGAGCGACTCCGCCCCGTAGGTCTTGGCCAGCTCATCGTCGACCTTGGCGGCGACCGGCTTCTTCACTTCCTTGATGGTGCAGTCGAACACCGCGGCCTTTCCGGCCAGATGCGCCGCGCCGTATTCGGCGGGGAAGGACACCTCGACTGCCTTCTCGTCACCGGCCTTGACGCCGACCAGCTGGTCCTCGAACCCCGGTATGAAGGAGTTGGAGCCGAGCACCAGCGGATAGTCCTCTGCCGAGCCGCCCTCGAACGCCTCGCCATCGACCTTGCCGACAAAGTCCATCACGACCTGATCGCCATCGGCCGCCTTGCCCTTCTTGGTGTCGAAGGTCTGCGCGCTTTCGGCGAGGTTGTTCAGCGCCTCGGTCACGGCATCGTCGCCGGCCTTCACCACCAGACGCTCCAGCTTGACCTGCGACAGGTCGACATCCGGAATCGCCGGCAGCGCTTCGTAGTTCATCGTGACGACGACGTCGTCGCCCTCTTTCCAGCCTTCGCCGTCGACCATTTCGACCTTGGGCTGCATCGCGGGCTTTTCACCGGATTTCTCGAAATGCTCCGACATCGCGCCGTCGATGGCTTCCTGCATGGCCTCGCCCATGATGCGCGGGCCGAACTGCTTTTTCAGCAGCGCCATCGGCACCTTGCCCTTTCGAAAGCCCTTCATCTCGACCTCGGGCTGCGCCTCGGCCAGCTTTTCGTTCACCTTGGCGTCCAGTTCGCTTGCGGGCAGCGTGATCTGGTAGCCGCGCTTGAGGCCTTCGTTCAGGGTCTCGGTGACCTGCATCGCTTGTCGTCCTTCCATGACATCAACGGGCCGCCCGCAACGCGGGGGCCAAATCAGGCGCCCTTCTATGCACTGATATGATGCGGCGCAAGGCGGATCGGGCGGTTTCGGCCATATGGCGCGGGTTTTTCGGGTAAGTTGGCAGGGCGCCAGGGCGCAGGCTCCCGGTGTTTCTGCGAAACACCTGCCGCTCGACGTGGCGCGGACGGATATGCAGCTCGCATTTCGCTTTGCGAAATGCGTGTTGGTGCGGGTGAAGGGACTCGAACCCCCACGCCTAAGGCGCCAGAACCTAAATCTGGTGCGTCTACCAATTCCGCCACACCCGCAGTGAGCCGCTGGATAACAAAACCCCCTGGCGGAGGCGAGAGGGAATCGCGCCATATTTGTGCCTCGAAGCCCTGTTAACACTATATTCGGACTTTGCTGCGAGGGTTGCGCCAGATCGCCCCGGCCGCTTCGGTCCGCCCGGGACCGCCTCCGCGATTGTGGCCGAAAACAGACAGGTGCGGACCCGATGCCCCACAGAAATCTGGATATGCACAAACTTTCGCCCTATTCTGGTGCGAAAAAACAGAGGCAGTCAGACAAGGGGAGCAGTCCCATGAAGTCCATCGAAGTCACCATCACCAAGGCAGACAAGCCCAAGGTCGAAGCCGTTACCGGATTTGCAGCCGGTACGAAGGTCATGACCCTGGACGGCGAAATGCCCGTGGAATTCCTCAGCGAAGGCGACCGCGTCATCACCCGCGACAGCGGCATGGCGGTTCTCAAGGCCGTTCGCTCCCGCAAGATTGCCTGCAGCGTCGTGCACATCGCCGGCGGATCGCTTGGCCACAACCGCCCCGATAGCGACATCGCCCTGCCCTCGGGCCAGGAAGTCCTGATCCGCGACTGGCGCGCCGAGGCGCTCTTCGGCAAGAAGACCGCCCTCGTCACCGCCGACCGTCTGGTGGACGGAGAATATGTCCGCGACATGGGCAAGGGCGTCATGACCGTCTATGAACTGGTCTTCGACACCGATCACATCATCTATGCCGGCGGCCTGGAAATGGCTGCGAAGGGCGACCGCTCCCTCGCAACCGCCTGCTGACACCAAATCTCACGGACGACATGTTCGACTGCAGACAGGGCCCGCGCACGCCGCGGGCCCTATGTCTTTTTTGGGTGGCGCGTGACCGGGCGTTTCGGGGCAGCGCGAGGGCCTGAGCCACTTGGAACCGACAGGATCTGAGTATTTTTTGGCAAGATGAAGCGGGTTGCGCAGCGATCGTAGCGCCCCGGTCCCCTTGTGCCCCCCTCGGTCGACTGTCACTGTCCCACGAGATGCGGCTGGTCTCCGTTTTCCAGCCCGCGCAGGACCTGCGGCACCATCTCCGGCAGATCCTCTGCGATCAGTCCCGGCCCGAAGGCAAGCGCCGCCTCCACATGCAACCACGCCGCGCATTCCGCTGCGTCGCCCGGCGGACACTCGCGCGCCATGAGCCCCGCGATGAACCCGGCCAGAACATCGCCCGCCCCCGCCGTGGCCAGCCACGGAGCTGCCCGCGCCCCGATGGCCGCATGAACGGCAGCAGGCCCCTCCGGCAACGCAATAACCGTATCGCGGCCCTTCAGAAGAACGACCGCTCCGGACGATGCCGCCGCTTCCCGCGCCGCATCGACCTTCGAATACAGCGGCCCTCCCTGCGCGGCGAGGGCCGTGTGCCATGCCTCATCATCGGCGAGAAGGCGTGGCGCATTCAATCTGGCATCAATCTCCGGGAACAGCCGCGCGAATTCGCCGCCATGCGGCGTGAGGACAACCCTGCCCTTCTCAATCAAAGCGAACAGCGCACCGGGATCATCCGCGAATGAGGTCAGCGCGTCGGCATCCAGCACGACGTGCCGCCCCGCCTCCAACGCCACCGCGACCATTTCTCGCGTCCGAGCGCCAACGCCAAGTCCGGGACCGAGGCAGATCGACCTGATCCGGCGATCTTCGAGAACCTTCGCCAGATCCGCCGGACCCGTCACCTCCCGCACCATGACCGCCGTCGTCTGAGCGGCGACTTCCGCCACGGCGTCCGGCGGCACAGCCAGGGTCACCAGCCCCGCGCCGATCCGAAGGGCCGCCCGTGCCGCCAGCCGGGCCGCACCGGTACGCGCGACGCCTCCGCTGACAACCAGACAATGCCCATGGTCAAACTTGTGTCCACCGGAAGCGCGCTTCAGCAGGTGTCGGGCGATGTCTTCCGGATCCCGACGACCCTCGCGAACCATAGGTGCCCCGGACAGCCGGACATTCATGTGACGCATGGTCCCGCCCGGCGCATCCGGGTCGATCTGATCCCCTTCGAACTCCCTCCACGGACGCAACCCTATGTCGCAGACCGCCAGCCGACCGCAGATGTCCGGGCCGATGCCGATCACGTGTCCGACCTTGGGGCTGTCGAAGGTCACCGTCAGCGCGACAGAGCGTAGACCCCGGCCATATCCCTCCGGGCGACCCGGAACGTGACCCGAGTCCAGGCACAGGCCCGACGGCGCATCGACGGCAACAGTCCGCGACGCGAAGTCGTCGCCTCCGGACCCGGCCAGGACGTCCAGGACCTTCAGCGCCTCGCCTTGCACCGGTCGCGTCATGCCGGTGCCGAACAGGGCATCCACGTAGACATCCGCCAAGCCACGACCTGAGGAAACCGCAAGAAACGCGTCGCAGGTCAGAGGAACCACCGGCCCCAGGGCGCTCCATCGAGTCCGGTTGACCCGCGCATCCGGCGGCATGTCCTCGACCTCTCCCATGCCGAAGACCGTCAGCTGCCAACCCATCCGGTGCAGCAGTCGCGCCACCACGTAGCCGTCGCCCCCGTTGTTTCCCGGTCCGCAGAGCACCACCGCCCGGCGCCGGGAAAAGTACCCGCCTTCATCTTGCCGGAAATACCGCGGGGGCGCGGGGACTGGCCCCCGCTGGCGCAGCAATTCCGGCCATTGCGCAAAGATGGCATCGACAATCCCCTGCCCGGCCCGCTCCATCAGGTCCAGCCCCGTGACGGAACCGCTTTCGATCGCTCTCCGTTCGATGTCGCGCATCTGCGCACAGGTCAGCAATTCTGTCATTGTTTTCTCACAGCGCACATTTTTTCACCACGATGAGCAAAAAACAGGATCAATATCTTCCCCCCGACCGGCATTTCCCGGAAGCTGATCTTGACCGATTGAGGCCCGTGATCGTTCATGGTCTGAACCGCCCGAGGGATAAGTGAGGAGTTCCGCGACATGAAGAAGATCGAGGCGATCATCAAGCCGTTCAAGCTTGATGAGGTCAAGGAGGCGCTCCAGGAGTTCGGCATTCAGGGGCTTTCGGTGATCGAGGTCAAGGGCTTCGGCCGTCAGAAGGGCCATACGGAGCTTTACCGGGGCGCCGAATACGTCGTCGATTTCCTTCCCAAGGTGAAGATCGAGGTCGTGCTGGACGACGACCAGGTCGACGGCGCGATCGAGGCCATTGTCGACGCCGCCAAGACCGAGAAGATCGGCGACGGGAAGATCTTCGTCTCCTCCGTCGAACAGGCGATCCGCATCCGCACCGGTGAATCCGGCTCGGACGCGCTCTGAACAACAATTCAACAGAAGGGAAAAGAGAATGAAGAACAAGGACGTTCTCAAACTCATCAAGGACGAGGAAGCGGCATACGTCGATATCCGCTTCACCGACCCGCGCGGCAAGCTGCAGCACGTGACGGTCATGGAAGACCAGGTCGACGAGGACTTCCTTGAGGAAGGCTTCATGTTCGACGGTTCCTCCATCGCGGGCTGGAAATCGATCGAAGCCTCCGACATGAAACTGATGCCGGACCCCACCTCCGTCTACGTCGATCCCTTCTATGCGGAGAAGACCATCGCGATTCACTGCTCGGTCGTCGAACCCGACACCGGCGAGGCCTATGACCGCGACCCGCGCGGCACCGCGTCCAAGGCGGAAGCCTACCTGAAATCCTCCGGCATCGGCGATGCGTCCTACTGGGGGCCCGAAGCCGAATTCTTCCTGTTCGACGACGTGAAATATTCCGTCACCCCGAACAAGGTGTCGTACGAGGTCGACGCCGACCACGCCGCCTGGAACACCGACGCCGATTTCGAAATGGGCAACACCGGTCACCGTCCCGGCTACAAGGGCGGCTATTTCCCGGTCAACCCGATGGACGACGGCCAGGACATCCGCTCCGAGATGCTGTCGACCATGAAGCGGCTTGGCATGAAGGTCGACAAGCACCACCACGAAGTGGCGACCTCCCAGCACGAACTGGGCCTGATCTTCGGGACCCTGACCAAGCAGGCGGACGAGCTTCAGAAATACAAGTACGTCATCCACAACGTGGCACACGCCTACGGCCGTTCGGCCACCTTCATGCCGAAGCCGATCAAGGGCGACAACGGGTCTGGCATGCACGTGAACATGTCGATCTGGAAGGACGGCAAGCCGCTCTTCGCCGGTGACAAATACGCGGACCTGTCGCAGGAGGCGCTTTACTACATCGGCGGCATCTTGAAACACGCCAAGGCGCTGAACGCCTTCACCAACCCCTCGACCAACTCCTACAAGCGCCTGGTCCCGGGCTACGAAGCGCCGGTGCTGCGCGCCTACTCCGCCCGCAACCGGTCGGGCTGCGTGCGTATTCCGTGGACCGAATCCCCGAAGGCAAAGCGTGTCGAGGCGCGCTTCCCCGATCCGTCCTCGAACCCGTATCTCTGCTTCTCGGCCCTGCTGATGGCCGGTCTCGACGGGATCAAGAACAAGATCGATCCGGGCGAAGCCATGGACAAGAACCTCTACGACCTGCCGCCGGAAGAACTGGCCGATATTCCGACCGTCTGCGGATCGCTCCGCGAAGCACTGTCGGAGCTCGAAGCCGACATGGACTTCCTGCTGGCCGGCGACGTCTTCACCAAGGATCAGATCGGTGGCTACATCGACCTGAAGATGGAAGAGCTGGAAGAGTACGAAATGACGCCGCACCCGGCCGAGTTCAAGATGTACTACTCCTGCTGATCCGGACGAATCAGACAGACGAAACGGGCGCCCTCGTGGCGCCCGTTCTCTTTTGCAGGGGGCTGTTGCGCACGCATTGGAGCCTGCAGGTCGTGGTTGAAAAAATTTTTAATAATTACAGCGCGTTGAATTGCTAAAGTTATGTGAAACATGACGCTTGCTCCGGGCCTGAAACACGCTTTTCTGACCCGGCCGAGCACCGTTTCGCCATGATCTCCGGTCATTGCGGCACATTTCGGGCGCCCCGCCGCTTTGCCGCCATCCTGCCCCCGGAGAGCCGGGATTCCCGGCGCATTTCCTCCTCATTTCCCGGCGAGCCTGAGCAGACCACTCAAGAACCGAGGGAAGAAAATGACCTTCACGACAACGCAAGAAGCGACCCGCGCCAACCTCGTCATTTGCGACGACACCCTGATCGACATCCAGCCGCTGCACGACGCGGCGGTGGAGGCGCTGACGGCCTTCGGCCTCGCCCTCTCCGCCCCCTCCGAAATCAGCTTCGACCGCGCCTGCCTGACCGCCGGACCGGTGCGGGTGAGCGTCGCCATCGACGATGGCTCCAACGCAGCCTCGGGCGGCATGGACACATCCCGCCTGACGGTCGAGGTCGCGCAACTGCGCGCCTCTGAATCGCTGCACCCCAAGGCGCCAACCGCGATACTGGCGGAAATCCTGTCCCTTCTGATCGAACGCACCGGCGGCCAGTCGGTCGAATGGGGCGCCGAGGGCGTCGCCATCCCCGCTCCCCGCTTCCAGTCCGCCTTTACCCCGCTGCGCGCCCGCGGCCGCCACGACCGTATCGTGCCCCGCCGCATCCGCCCTGCCGATACGACCGCACCGCGTCCGGCCAGGGCGGACGTCGCGATGCCGGACCTCAAGGCCGTCTTCGCAGTGTCGGAAGTCGAGCCCGCGCCCCCGTCCCTGACCCGCCGCGCATCGACCTGGACCGCCACCGCGACGGTCGGGGTAATGAACCCCGCGATCGGCATCCCGCTCGCCGCCTACAACCTCATCAATGGAGAGGACCTGCGCATCACCTCCCACGCCTTCGCGATCTCGGCCACCCTCTCGGGCCTCACCGCTTCGACCATCGGCTACCTGCCGTTCTTCTGATCCGCCAGCCGTACGACGAAGGTGTGAATCCCGAAAACGACGGCCCCTGTCCGGGGCAGCCGGAGGATGGTCTGCCGTTCGGACCGGATGAACCGCTGCTCCTGCTCCGCGCCGTACTTCGGCACACCCTCGTGCCGGGGCTGGAAGAGCATGGGGTCGACATAGCGCAGTGCGTTGAACCGCCAGAGCGGCTGGCCGACCCGGACACCGTCGAACAGGCGCTGCACGCGGCGCGCGAGCCCGTCGTCATAGGCCGCTACCGGCTTGTGAATACGGATGAGCGGCCGACCGAGCTTTTCCGCCAGCATCCATCCCGCCGGAAAGCAGAGCGCGGCGCCGGTCAGAATGTGTTCCTCCGCACCCTCAGGCTTCTGCATCAGGCACAGGTCCTCCTGAACCAGCCGTCCTGCTGTCGCCATGGGATCGTCGCGCAACAGCCGCACCTCAACCCCGTCCGGCCGTGTCACACCATCGGTGCCGACCCGGTATCCCGGTGACCGGACCAGATGGTCCAGTAGCCGCGACAGAAGCTCTTCGGCCGCCCCCAGCCCGCGCTCTTCCAGCGCGATGACGTCTGTCCGCCGGGTGGCGATCAGGGTGTCCCGCAATGCCATCTGCGCGGAAAAAGCATCGTCCTGCATCAGCCACTCCGCCTCGGCAAGGGGCGCGGTACCGGGCAGGCGCGCGGATGAGGTATCGAACGGGATATGGCTTTGCAGGATCGGTTCCATCCGCGCAGATAACGGCAAGTCGATCCCCTGCGCCAGCCCGGCCGCTCACCTTACCGTCAACCGGACGGGCGGCTCTTGCCCCGCCCCGTCCGCACCGTCCAAAAGAAGGCAGCAGAAAGGACCCGCGCCATGCCGACACGCAAGATCACCTTCCAGGGCCACGACGGTCACCCCCTGGCTGCCCGGCTGGATCTGCCCGACGGCCCGGTGCTGGGACATGCGCTGTTTGCCCATTGTTTCACCTGCGGAAAGGACATCGCCGCCGCCCGGCGCATCGCGCAGACGCTGGCGATGAAGGACTTCGCCGTGCTGCGCTTCGACTTCACCGGGCTTGGACATTCGGGCGGCGAGTTTGCCAACACGACCTTCAGCTCCAACGTTGAGGACCTGCGCCGCGCTGCCGACTGGATGCGCGAGAACGGAATGGCCCCGGACCTGCTGATCGGCCATTCCCTGGGCGGCGCGGCCATGCTGCGCGCCGCCCCCGACATCGCGAAGGCCCGCGCCGTCGTCACCATCGGTGCACCCTTCGACCCGGATCACGTCACGCAGAAATTCTCCGCCTCCGTCGCCGAGATACGGCGCAACGGCCACGCCGCGGTCAGGCTGGGCGATCGGTCGGTCGACATTGGCCGCGCCTTCCTCGACGACATCGCCGCCACCCGGCTGGAGCCCGCGATCCATGCCCTGAAGAAGGCGCTTCTGATCCTGCACGCCCCCCGTGACAGGATCGTCGGGATCGGCAATGCAACGGAAATCTTCCGCGCCGCCCTGCACCCCAAGAGCTTTGTTTCCCTCAACGACGCCGATCACCTGCTGACGCGCGCGGAGGATGCCGAATACGCCGCCCATGTCATCTCGGCCTGGGCCACGCGCTACATCGACCTGACCCCGCCCGCCCCGCCGCCCGGCGCGCCCGAGGGCGTCACGCGGGTGTCCGAAGCCGATCCCGGAGGGTTCCTCCAGGACATCGCCATCGGCGACCGGCACCAGCTTCAGGCAGACGAGCCGGAGGCCTATGGCGGCACCAACCTCGGCCCCTCCCCCTACGGGCTGCTGGCTGCGGGACTGGGTGCCTGCACCTCCATGACCATCCGGATGTATGCGCGGCGCAAGGGCTGGCCGCTGGAACATGTCTCCGTCGACGTCACCCATGACAAGGTGCACGCCCAGGATGCCGCCCCCGGAGCAGAGGGACGCGCCGACCTCTTCACCCGAGTCATCCGCCTGGAGGGCACGCTGAGCGGGGACCAGCGCGACCGTCTGCGCGACATCGCCGACCGCTGTCCGGTGCACCGCACACTCGAACAGTCCTCGCGCATCGAGACCCGGCTCGCCTAGACCGACTGTTCCAGCGTTTCGCCAGCCGGACCGGAGCCGATCCGGCCAACAAGGTCCTCCGCCGCGCCGGCGATTTCCGGATCCTCGTGCCGTCCCAGTGCGGTGAGCGCGGCCGCCACGGCACCGACGATCTCCGGGTGGTCAGCGCCGCTTCGCAGGATGGCGCCGAAACTGTCTTGAACCAGCGCGCGGCGGTCCAGCATGGGCAGGTACAGCCGGTCATGTACGACCTTTGCGTCCTGCTCCACAGCGCCGGACAGCAGGATCCGCGCGATCCGCCCGGTCATGTCCACGCCGGTCCCCGGATCGTTGATCCCCGGCGACAGGGCGCGCTGCGCGATCTCCGTCAGGTTCAGCAGGCCAAACCCCGGATCCTGCACGTAGTTGCGCAGGGAACCGACGGAGACATGCCGTCGCAGCGCCTCGGCACCCCCTTCGCCCGTCACCCAGCCCAGCACCTCGCCGCGATAGACGAAAGCCCCGACCGGACGCGCCAGGTGGATCTGCCCCCCCGCCTCCTCCGCCGCCTCCTGCAGGCGGTCCTGATAGATCTGTTGCACGTAGCCTGTCGTCTCCGAGACGACCTCTTCGGCACCGTCCGGCACCTCAGGTCCCAGGACATGACCGCCGAGCGCCGGATAGGCACAGCGCATGTCATAGGCCTCCTGCGCCTTTCTCTCGATGCGCCCGGAGGTTTCGATCAGCGATCCGAGCAGTTCCAGATGCGAAATCCAGCGGATGATCGCGACGACGATCAGCACCACAACCATCAGTGTGACGAAGAACAGGACGACCAGTTCCTCGCCCTTGAACACCTCCGTCTCGCGCAGGATGATCGTGATGACGGCGTAAAGGTAGGCGCCGACGAAGGTCGCCAGTACCGTGTGCGTGGTCGTGTCCTGCAACAGGATCTGATGCGCCCGCGGCGTCCAGAGCGACGATACGTTCTGATGCGACGCCACCATCACGGTCAGCGAGAAGGTCGTCACGGTCAGCATGGAATTGGCGATGATCGACAGGATGTGGTCCACCGCATCCGCCCCGATCCGGTCCTTGAGCCCGAACGGGATCAGCCCGCCCAGAAGTTTGGCCACCACGATCGCCAGCACCGAACAGAGCGCGATCAGCAGCACCCGTACGATCAGGCGACGCGAGAATTCATGCACGCGTCTCAGAAGGGTCGGAAGCATTCGGGGCCTTTCGTCTGTCACCCGGACAATGGCACAGGCGCGCGCAGGGTTCCAAGAGGCGCGCAAATAACCGCCCCGCCGGCCCGGAAACGACAGCATCTGTCGCAAACCTACTTGCCGCCCCTCCGCGCCACAAAGAGGGTGGGCCCGTAACCCTCCGGAGGATTCCATGAAGACCACTACCCGCGTTGTCGTGATCGGAGGCGGCGTCGTCGGCTGCTCCGTGCTTTACCACCTGACCAAGCTGGGGTGGAGCGACGTGATGTTGCTGGAGCGGTCGGAGCTTACTGCCGGGTCGACCTGGCACGCGGCGGGCGGATTTCACACGATCAACGGCGACACCAACATGGCGGCGCTGCAGGGTTACACGATCAAGCTGTACAAGGAACTTGAAGAGATCACCGGCCTGTCCTGCGGGCTGCACCACTCCGGCGGCTTCACGCTGGCGACGACCCAGGACCGTTTCGACTACCTGCTGGCCGAACGGGCGAAGCACCGGCACATGGGGCTCGACACCCACATCATGACACCGGACGAGATCAAGCAGCTCGCGCCGATCACCAATGTCGAAGGCATTGTCGGCGCGCTCTACGATCCGCTCGACGGCCACCTCGACCCTTCCGGCACCACGCACGCCTATGCCCGCGCCGCACGCATCGCGGGGGCGGAGATCGTCACCCACACCCGCGTCCTGGAAACCAACCCGCGCCCCGACGGCACCTGGGACGTGGTGACGGAGAAGGGCACGATCCACGCCGAACACGTCGTCAACGCAGGCGGTCTCTGGGCCCGCGAGGTCGCGGCGATGGCGGGCCATTACGTCCCCCTTCACCCGATGGAGCATCACTACCTCGTCACCGACGACATTCCCGAGATTTACGAGCGCGATAC
Organism: Primorskyibacter flagellatus; assembly: GCF_014638275.1. GTDB lineage: Bacteria > Pseudomonadota > Alphaproteobacteria > Rhodobacterales > Rhodobacteraceae > Pseudooceanicola > Pseudooceanicola flagellatus_A. The sequence continues at coordinate 986,944 of NZ_BMFJ01000001.1, read as the reverse complement.
CGAACACCCGCACGTCGTCGATCCCTCTGGGGAATCCTACCTGCGTCAGGAAGGCCGTGGTCTCTGCATCGGGTATTACGAGAAAAAGCCCCGCGCCTGGGCCGTGGACGGCACGCCCTGGAGCTTTGGTTCCGAACTGCTGCCCGACGATCTCGACAAGATCTCCGATTCCATCGAATACAGCTGGAAACGCTTCCCCGTGCTCGCCACCGCGGGCGTGAAACGCGTGATCCACGGCCCCTTCACCTTCGCGCCCGACGGCAACCCGCTTGTCGGTCCGGTCCCGGGCCTGCGCAACTACTGGTCCGCCTGCGGCGTCATGGCGGGCTTCAGCCAGGGCGGTGGCGTCGGCCTGATGCTGGCGCAGTGGATGACGCAGGGCGAATGCGAACGCGACACCTCTGCCTTCGACATCGCGCGTTACGGCCATTGGATCCAGAAGGGCTACACCCTCCCCAAGGTGGTCGAGAACTACACCACCCGCTTCTCCGTCCCCTATCCGAACGAGGAAAAGCCCGCCGCCCGGCCGCTCCGTCGCACGCCGATGTATGACGTGTTCGACGGTATGGGCGCGGTCTGGGGTCACCAGTACGGGCTCGAGGTCGTGAACTACTTCGCGGAAGCCGACGAACCTCGCTACGAAACCCCGACATTCCGCCGATCCAACGCGTTCGAGGCCACGGGCCGCGAGGTCCGCGCCGTCCGCGAAAGCGTCGGCATCAACGAAATCCACAACTTCGGCAAGTATTCCGTTACCGGGCCCAGGGCGCGGGAATGGCTCGACCGCATCATGGCGGGCCGCGTCCCCGCGAAGGGCCGCATCAGTCTGACCCCAATGCTCGCCCCCTCGGGACGTATTATCGGCGACTTCACCATCTCCTACCTCGGGGATGAGGAATTCCGCCTCACCGCCTCCTACGGTGCACAGGCCTACCACCTCAGATGGTTCACACAGAACCTGAGCGACGGCGTGCAAGTCACGAATATGTCGGACAAATGGACCGGCCACCAGATTGCCGGCCCGAAAGCGCGCGAGGTGCTGCAGGCCTGCACGCGCGAGGATGTCTCGGACATGAAGTTCCTCGACGTGCGCCGCATGACGCTCGGCCTGCTCGAGGTTGTCGTCCAGCGCGTCAGCTACACCGGCGACCTCGGCTACGAAATCTACTGCGACCCGCTGGAAACCCGTACCCTCTGGGATCAGCTCTGGGCCGCGGGTCAGCCGCACGGCATGAAACCCTTCGGCATGCGCGCGATGATGTCCCTGCGCCTCGACCGCCGCTTCGGATCCTGGCTGCGGGAGTTTTCGCCCGACTACACGCCTGCCGAAACCGGACTGGACCGCTTCATTTCCTGGAAGAAGAACGCCGACTTCATCGGTCGGGCCGCCGCGGAAAAGGCCCGCGCGACAGGCCCGCAGCGCGAGCTCTGCATGTTCGAAATCGACACCGATTTCGCCGACGTGAAGGGCTACGAACCGCTGTGGCTGGACGGCGAGGTCGTCGGCTACTGCACTTCCGGTGGCTACTCGCATCATCTCGGTAAGTCCCTGGCCCACGCCTTCGTCCCGACGGAGCGGATCGCACCCGGCATGGAGGCAGAGATCGAGGTGCTCGGCGTCATGTGCAAGGCCCGCCGCATCGACGCGCCGCTCTTCGATGCTGACGGGGCGCGGATGCGGGGCTAACCTGCCCGCATGAGTCTTGCCATCCTCCTCCTGGCCGCCGGATCGTCGTCGCGCATGCGCGGCGGCGACAAGCTGATGGAGGAGGTGGAGGGCGCGCCCCTTCTCGCCACCATGGCCCGTCGCGCGCTGGCCGCAACGGATGTTGTCCTCGTCACCCTGCCCCGGGCCGACCACCCCCGCAGCCGCGCCATCCGCGACCTCGACGTGACCCGCGTGCTGGTCCCCGATGCGGAGGAGGGCATGGGCGCTTCGATCCGTGCCGCCATCCCCGCGCTGACGGATCGCGAAACGGCCCTGATGATCCTGCCGGCCGACATGCCCGACATCACCACGGGCGATCTGCAAACCCTCGCCAGCGCATGGCAATCGGCCCCGGACGCCATCCACCGCGCCACCAATGCCGACGGAACCCCCGGCCACCCGGTCATTTTCCCTGCGCGCCTTTTCCCTGATCTGAAAGCGCTGACCGGTGATACCGGCGCCCGCGCCCTGCTCCCGTCCGAACACGTGAAGCTCACTGCCCTGCCCGGCACGCACGCCACGACAGACCTGGACACGCCCGAGGACTGGGCCGCCTGGCGCGCCCGCTGACTTCACATTGCTAATTTGGGCTCCGCCCGTTCCACACTGAAACGGTCCACCGGACCGTTTCCAGGACACTCGTCACTCCCCGCCGGAGGCATCAGCCCGCAGGGGCGACTACTTCAACTGGCTGTCCTTCGACCCGCGCCGGTTGATCCCGCCCTTGGCGACGAACCGCGCGTCCCGTTCCTGCTGGCAATCGATGCACAGCTTTACGCCCGGGATCGCTTTCCGCCGTTTCTCCGGGATCTCCTCTTCGCATTCGGCACAGAACTCCAGGCTCTCGCCAACCGGACCGCGCCGCGCCTGCATGCGCTTCAGCTCGTCCGAAACCGAGGCCTCGATCTGTTCGCTTACCGCACCATCCTTCGCCCAGCCTCCGGCCATCTCCGCCTCCTCAGTCCGGCCGCGCCGCGATCACCCGGATCTCGCAGACCGGGCCGGGGCGGAAGAATCCGGCGACCTCGATCGCTGTCCAGGCCGGGAACGGCTCCTGCACGTAATCCGCCCGCACCTTCCGGAACACCTCCAGATGATCCTGCAACCCGATGTGATAGCTTGTCATTTCGACCACCGCTCCGAAATCCAGCCCGGCGGCGTCGAGCACGGCGAGAATGCGGTCGAAGATGTTGCGGAACTGAGCCTCGGGATCGTCCGGGGTCGCGCCATCCCGACCGACACCCGTGAATCCGGTGAAGAACAGCAGACCTCCGACCTCGACCGCCGGCGACATCTGCCAGCCGTCATAGACCTCCTGCATCCCTTCGGGAATGATCGCCGTCTTGCGCATCCGCACCTCCGCGTCCGCGTCAGCCTAGCGTGCCGCTGGATGACAGTCAAAACGGCACCGGGAAACCGGGCAGATACTCAGAACGGGGCGATACCGATCTGCGCGACGCTCATGCAGGCAACGCCGGCCGAGACGTAGAATACCCAGCTCAGAACCCCGATGACGTAGTCCATGTCGGCCCCCTTCGGAAAATCCGGTCCCGGCAGACGGTCTGAAAACGACCGCCCGAATTGCCGGGACCGTTGAAATGACGGACGCGGCCCACCCTCGCACCCGCAAAGGATACGACAGGGCAGCCCGCGCCCTGGTCACGACCAGCGCCCCCGCCTGATCGGGATCGCGCCGGGCCCCGAAGGGTCCGGCGCGCGCTGCATTACTTGGTGAGAAGCTGTGCTTCGTGCTTCTTCAGGGTCCGGCGTGCCGCGTGATAGTCCTCGCGGCCCTTCTCGGAGGCCAGTTCCGGGAACAGCTCCAGGATTTCCTGGCGCTGTGCGTTGCCAAGCCCGTCGAGCGTCTGGTGACCCGGCTGGAAGCTCTCCGTCCAGGACCCGTCCGACAGCACCACTTCGTGCTGGTCGAACATGAAGTGGACGTAGGTGGTCTTCATCGTGTCGACCCGGTTCACACCCGCCAGCCCCGTCAGGTGCTTCGCGGCGACAAGAACCTCACGCTCCTCGAAGTAGAGCGCCGTCTTGTCGTTGTTCACCAGAACGCGGTGGTTCGGCGACACCAGCATGTCCCGTTCGGGCAGCCCGTAGCCGAGCGAGCCCTTCTGGATCAGAACCGGCTTCAGGTGCTCTTTCTGGAGCGCCTCGCGGCCCATGAGGTTCGTCATGCCGAGCCAGCGGATCTCCTGGATGCCGTTGTCGCGGGTGATGATGCGGTCGCCTTCCTTCAGGGTCTCGACCGGAACCTCTCCGCGCGGGGTGGCGATCAGGGTACCCGGCGTGAAGCACGGGATGACCTTCTCGATTTCCTCGAACCGCGAGGTGCCGAGCAGCATCGACTTGTCGTCGTAGTACTCGACCGTCCCGTTTTCCGGGTTGGCGTCGTACTTGACCTTGATGTAGCCGCCGGCAGGCGCCGACCCGGTCAGGTCGAGGATGTCGTAGTCGTCCCCGCCCGAACCGCCGTCCACGAAGTCGCCGACACCCGATCCCAGGAACACGTCCCGGTCATTGGCACCGAACATGTTGTCCACGCCGTCACCGCCGGTGATGGTGTCGTTGCCGGCACCGCCGTCGATGGAGTCGTCGCCCGACCCGCCGTAGAGCACGTCGTCGCCCTGGTTGCCGCGCAGCGTGTCGTTGCCGGAGTCACCGTAGATCGTGTCGGTATCCTGGCCACCTTCGATCGAGTCGTCGCCGGAGCCGCCGTACATCAGGTCGTTGCCGGTGTTGCCCTCGATCGTGTCGTCACCCTGACCGCCGAGGAGCGTATCGTCGCCCTGGCCGCCCGAGATGAAGTCGTCGTCGATCCCGCCGTCGATGGAGTCGTTGCCGGTTCCACCGTAGAGGGAGTCGTCGTCGTCCTGGCCGAAGATGGTGTCGTTGCCTTCCCCGCCGTAGACAAGGTCCTTGCCGTTGTTCGGCACCGGATCGGTCGCATCGGGTTCCTGCCCCCAGAGGAGGGAGCTGTCGCCCGCATTGATCCAGTCGTCGCCGGAGTTGCCGTAGATCGTGTCCGACCCGTGACCACCGATGATCGAGTCCTTGCCCTTGCCGCCTTCGACGTAATCGTCGTCGATGCCGGCATGGATGGTGTCGTCACCCGACCCGCCGTAGATGTTGTCCGCATCGTCGCCGGTCATGATGGAGTCGTTGCCCTTGCCACCATAGACGGTGTCCTTGCCATCCGTCTTGTCCGGATCGCTCAGCGCGCCCGGGTAGAGCGGGTTCGGCAGGTTCGGATCGTCGCCCTCGTAGTCTGAGAACGTGTCGATCCCGGCCAGGATGGTGTCGTTGCCGTCACCACCGTAGATCAGGTCCGACCCCTGGATGTCGTCGATCAGGTCGTCGCCGGAACCGCCGTAGACCTCGTCGTCGTCGATACCCGGTTTGATCGTGTCGTTGCCGGCACCGCCATAGATCGTGTCGGCGTCGTCGCCGGTCATGATGCTGTCGTTGCCAAGCCCGCCGTAGACCAGATCGCGATCATCGTTCGGGTTGGTGTCGTCGCTGACCCCCGGGATCGCCGCGGCCTTGTCCGGACGACCGTCCTTGCCCGCATCGATGGTGTCGTCGCCTTCGTCGCCGAAGATGGTGTCGTTACCGTCTTCGCCGTAGATCACGTCGTCGCCGGAGTTGCCGTGGATCGAGTCATCCCCGTCGCCGCCGTAGACAGTGTCGTCGCCGGAGCCCGCGATGACCGTGTCGTCACCCGAATAGGCTTCGATGATGTCATCGTCGCCGGAGGTCGGATCGAGCGCGTCGTCGTTGTCCACCATGTCCCCTTCCGGGTCCCCGGTGTAGTCGTCGTCGATCACGTCGTCGCCGTCGGTGCCTTCGACGATGCCGTCCGGCTGGATGGTGTCCTTGACCGTAACGGTAATCGTCGCGGTATCGGTGCCACCATTGCCGTCGGTGATCGTGTACTCGAAGGTATCCGTCCCGGCGAAACCGGTGTTCGGCGTGTAGACGATCATGCCCGCCACGATGGCCGCGGTCCCGTTGGCCGGGGTCCCGACCGACTGGATGGTCAGCGTGTCGCCATCCACGTCCGTGTCGTTACCGAGCACGTCGATGGTGACGGCGGTGTTTTCGTCCGTCGTATCGGCGTCATCGACCGCCACCGGCGCATCGTTCACCGGAGTCACAGTCACCGTGATGGTGCCGGTATCCGTCAGGCCGGAGGGGTCCTTCACCGTATAGGTGATGGTGTCCGGGCCGTTGTAGTCCGGGTCCGGCGTGTAGGTGATGGTCCCGTCAGGGTTCACCGTGACCGTTCCGTGATCTGCCGTCGGCACTCCGTCATAGGTCAGCGGATCGCCATCCGGATCGGTGTCGTTGGCCAGCGGATCGAAGGTGACCGGCTGGTCCTCGGGCGTGGTGACCGTGTCGTCGACCGCCACCGGCGCGTCGTTGACGTTGTCCACCGTGACCGTGACGGTCGCCGTGTCGGTCCCGCCATTGCCGTCGGAGATCGTGTAGGTGAACGTATCCGTCCCCACGAAGCCCGCCGCCGGGGTGTAGACGATCTTGCCCGCCACGATCTGAGCGGTGCCGTTGGCCGGAGTCCCGACCGACTGGATCGTCAGCGTGTCGCCGTCCACGTCCGTGTCGTTGCCGAGCACGTCGATGGTCACCGGAGTGCCCTGGTCGGTGCCCGAGGCATCGTCCACCGCATCCGGAGCGTCGTTCACCGGGGTGACGTTGACCGTGATGGTGCCCGTGTCGGTCAGTCCGCTCGGGTCCTTCACGACATAGGTGATGGTATCCGGGCCGTTGTAGTCCGGGTCCGGCGTGTAGGTGATGGTCCCGTCAGGGTTCACCGTGACCGTTCCGTGATCTGCCGTCGGCACTCCGTCATAGGTCAGCGGATCGCCATCC
>NZ_BMFJ01000001.1:0-980240 GCF_014638275.1 Primorskyibacter flagellatus | reverse complement strand
GCCAAGCACGTCGATGGTCACCGGAGTACCCTGGTCGGTGCCCGAGGCATCGTCCACCGCATCCGGAGCGTCGTTCACCGGGGTGACGTTGACCGTGATGGTTGCGGTATCCGTTGCGCCAGAGGGATCGGTCACCGTGTAGGTGATCGTGTCCGTGCCGTTGAAGTTCGGCGCCGGGGTATAGCTGATCGTGCCGTTCGGGTTGACCGTCACGGTGCCGCCGTTTGCCGAAACCGGGGTCCCGACGATCGACAGGGTGTCGCCATCCGGATCGGTGTCGTTGGCCAGCGGGTTCAGCGTGATCGCCGTGTCCTCGGGCGTGGTCGCGGTGTCGTCCACGGCGACCGGTGCGTCATTGACGCTGCCGACCGTCACGGTGACGGTTGCGGTATCGGTGCCGCCGTTGCCGTCCGAGATCGTGTAGGTGATCGTGTCCGTCCCGTTGAAGTCCGGGTTCGGAGTGTAGACGATCTGGCCGCCCACGATGGTCGCGGTCCCGTTCGCCGGGGTGGAGACATTGGTGATGGTCAGCGGATCGCCGTCCACATCCATGTCGTTGCCCAGGACGTTGATGGTGACGGCCGTGTCCTCAGGGGTTGAGGCCGCGTCGTCTGCAGCCACCGGGGCGTCGTTCACCGGGTTCACGGTGACGGTCACGGTGGCGGTATCGGTGTTCCCGTTACCGTCGCTGATCGTGTAGGTGATCGTGTCGGTGCCATTGAAGTTGGCATCCGGCGTGTAGACGATCTTCCCGCCCACGATGGCCGCAGTTCCGTTGGCCGGGTCGGACACGGTGGTGATGGTGAGCGTATCGCCCTCCGGATCCGTGTCGTTGGCCAGCACGTCGATGGTGACGGCGTTGTCCTCGTCGGTGGTCGCCGTGTCGTTGATGGCATCCGGCTTCTCGTTGACCTGCGGATCCGTCAGGATTGTCTCGATCTGGGAGAAGGTCAGCGTCTTGCCGTCCGAGAAGATCACGGTGCCCTTGTAGGACCCCGCATCCGTGGTGTCGGCCGACTGGTTGATCGTCACCTTGCCGGCGCCACGCAGGTCAAGCGTGTCGTTGTCGGTGTTCTGGTCCGGACCGTTGCCCCCGACGATGACGTCGCCCGCGCCTTCGGCTGAGCTGGAGACCTTGAAGATGTCATTGCCGTCGCCGCCGGACATGGCGTCCTTGCCGGCACCACCGATGATGGAGTCGTCGCCGCCTTCGCCGAAAATGGAGTCATCGCCCGATCCGCCGAGGATCGTATCGTTGCCCGCAACGCCATTCCCGCCGCCATTCCCGCCGCCGGTCGCATCGAAGTAGATGTCGGTGACATTGATTTCGGAGGTGTCGTGGCCGTCCTGCTCGTGCTTGATCTCGAGCCGGGAAATCGGGCCGGGAATGTTCACCAGGACCGAGTGGTAGGGGCTGGTGTCCGCCGCCGTGTCGTTGCCGGAGTGGCTGACGGTTTCCTTTCCGCCGACGCCGTCCTTGTCGGACAGGGTCAGGTGCGTGCCGCTTTCCGCCTTCACGTCGATGGAGACGAGATTGCCGTTCAGGTCATAGGCCTTGATCGTGACCTTGGAGTCCGCGTCGATGTCGTTGATCCGGAAGGACACGTTCGAAACGGTCGAGGAGAAGGCCCACTGGTAGGTCGCGCTCTCGTCATCCGAGTTCAGTCGCGACGCCATGGAGGAATACTTGTCCGCTTCCGGCCCGTCCGTGGTGATCGAATGCACCTTCTGCTGGTCGGTCTGGAACTTGGTTTCCGGGCTCTCGTTGGTCGCCTTGACCGAGAAGGTCACGTTGACCGAACCGGTGTTCTGCGAGAAGCCGCCGGACAGCGGATCGTTGTTGTCGATCGCGCCGGAGCTGTTCGGATCGGGTGCCTTGTCCCATTCGAAGCTTTCACGCGCACCGGATGCAGGCGGGGTGGAGCCGCCGCCGTTCGGGCCATTGTCGCCGTAGATGACATCCTTGCCGGAGCCGCCCTCGATGGAGTCGTTGCCGCCGCCACCGTAGATGGTGTCGTCGCCCGAGCCGCCGAGGATCGTGTCGTTGCCATTGGCGCCCGAGGCACCGCCAGCCGCGCCGCCGTCAGCGGTGATGTAGCTGTCGGCCAGGTTGGAATACTGGACGTTCGGATAGTCGGAGATCTTCTCGATCATCGTGTACTGCTGGCCGACGGTAATCGGCTTGTCGGACACGAAGCCGACGGTGGTGTTGCCGTGCAGTTCGACCGCGTAGATCTTGATGACGTCGTTCGGGTCAGAGGACCCGACCGGACGGATCGAATAGGCGTATTCGGGGGTAAAACGCGACCCGGCACCGGCGGAAACGCCGTTGATCGTGACGCCCTTCGCGAGAACCTGGTTCAGGTCACCGTCCTCGAACCGGGAATCCGAGTCGTTCACGCCGACCGCGACCGGCTGCGTGCCCGCCTTGATGGTCAGCGTGGCGCCCGCGACCTTGCTGTCGCTCAGCCCGCTCGTCGAGTTCGGGAAGACGTTGCCATCCGCCCCGGTCACGGTGAAGCTGTTCAGCGACCAGGTGGCCAGCGTGTATTTCGCGCCGGACACGTCCAGATCGATCTCGCCCGCGTTCGATCCGCCGCCGCTGCCGTCGCCGAAGATCACGTCGGCACCCTTGCCGCCCTCGATCCGGTCGTCGCCGGAGTTGCCGTAGAGCTTGTCGTTGCCGTCGCCGCCCTTGATGGTGTCGTCGCCGCCGTTGCCGTAGATGGTGTCGTTGCCGAGACCGCCTTCGAGCAGGTCGTCATCCGCTTCGCCGCCGTCGATCCCGTCGAACCCGCCCTGGGCGTAGTCGATGGATTTCAGCGTGCAGCCATTGTTGGTCCACAGCTCGATCTTCACTGCCGCGTCGATGTTCAGCGACAGGGTGGAGGACACGTTGCCCTCGAACAGGACCTTGCCGTTGATGTCGAAAATCTTGCAGTAGCCGCCCTTCGACGCCCCGTCGAAGTTCAGCTTGCTCAGCAGGCAGCCCTTGTCGAGCGTCAGCTTGAGGTGGTTGTCCCAGTTGTCGAACCAGGACAGCTTCTTGCAGACGAGGTTGCCCCAGTCGAACCACTTGTCGCAGTTCGAGGAGTAGTCCCAGAGGCTCTTGCAGTCATATGAATTGGAGACGGTGCCGGGCGCGCTACGGGTCGCATCTCCATAAATGACGTCATCGCCGGAACCGCCGAGGACCGTGTCCTTGCCGCCGCCGCCGTAAACTTCGTCGTTGCCCTTGCCGGCATAGACCTTGTCGTCGCCCTTGCCCGCGATGACGATGTCGTCATTGCCGACCTCCCCGGTGAGGATGGCGTCGTTGCTGTCGATCTTGTCGCCGTCGGAGTCGGTATAACCGGCGCCGATCACGTCGTTCCCGGTGGTGCCTTCGACATAGCCGTCGCGATGGTCCGTGCTGGTGGAGCCACCGCCGTAATTGTAGTCGTGCTTCAGCCAATCCCAGAAGAAAAATCCAGTCATGTTCTCACCCTCTAAGTCCGTCGGGACCAGCGGGTGGTCCGTCAGGTGTTGCGGCCCGGTGCGCGCGCCGCGACACCGTCATCCAATTCAATCGTCATGGTCCGAAGCAGTTGTGCAGGCCAGCCGCTCCGGAGGACCCATACAGGTTCCGGCAATCGGCGACCGTCCCGGTCCATCCACGGACCAGGCCCCGACATACGCAGGCTACACATCCTCCCGGATGCATGACATTTCGGTGGCCGCCCCGTGGCCATCAGTCTTGCGCCCCCCAGTCGGGCACAGACGGTTTTAATCGTGCCAACACGTCGAACAAAGGGAAAAACATCGGAAAAATGATGTCGGGCAACCTTCCCTCCGCCACAATCTGAGGGGTTTCCGCCGGTTTCAAACCGGCATCTCCGGGTATTGTTTCCGTATCGACCCATACTTTCGGATAGGGTCACGCCTTGTTTTTAACGATTTGTTCATCTTTGGAAGGGCGCCGTCCCGCGCCGCACACCTGCATACGGTTTCGCATCCGGAAACAGACGGGGGGCACCGCACTCCGCCCAGATTTGCGCACAATTGGGTGATCCTCACCCCAATCTTGTCCAGATATCGGAACCAATCGGCATTTCGGGCGAGAAATTGGTTCCGCGAATGTGGCCGGAATGCCTGGTTTCACCCGAATCAAACTCTTAGGTATGTCGCTGCATCAACTCCCGGGGACCGCCGATTCCGGCCGGGATCTGCCGACCGGACGACGGCGGCGCTGGCGCAGCCGGTCCGTCCTGATGAAAAGGGAAGCATTGGTACCCAAGGTCGGACTCGAACCGACAAGACCTCGCGGCCGGGGGATTTTGAATCCCCTGCGTCTACCATTCCGCCACTTGGGCCCCTGCGGTGCCACGGGCCCCGCCCTGCCCCTCCTATCCCGGCCCGCTGAATGCGTCCAGCGCGAATGCAACGTCAATACACGGTGCCGCGCGACGGCTTGACCGCACCGGGCCGGCATGGTTCCTGCGGGCAACCATCGGGGAAAGCGCGGCATGAAAAGACTTTACGACTGGACACTCCGGCTGGCCGAACATCCGCACGCGCTGTGGTACCTCGCTTTCGTATCCTTCATCGAGGCGTCGTTCTTCCCGATCCCGCCCGACATCATGATCATCCCCATGGTCATCGCGCGTCCCTCCCGCGCGTGGCTGATTGCGGGGGTCGCCACCGCTGCCTCCGTCCTGGGCGGTCTCTTCGGCTATGCGATAGGGGCGCTGGCCTTCGACACGATCGGGGAACCCCTGCTCACCGCCATGGGCAAGGCCGACGCGATGGAGCAATACCGCCAGACGTTTACCGACGCCGGTTTCTGGGCGGTCCTAGGCGCGGGGATCACGCCCTTCCCCTTCAAGGTCATCACCATCATGGCCGGCGGCGCCGGCATGAACCTCGCCACCTTCATCGTGACCGCAATCGTCGCCCGCGCCATCCGGTTCTTCATCCTCGCGGCCCTGCTGTGGTACTTCGGCGCGCCGATCCGGCATTTCATCGAAAAGCGGCTCGGGCTCGTCTTCACGATCATTTTCCTTGCCCTGATCGGCGGCTTCGTGGCCATACGCTTTCTATGAACTTGTTCCGCCTGAATATTCTGATCGCCGCCGGAGGATCCCTTGCCCTGCTGCTCGGCGCGTTCGCCTTCCAGCACATCGGCGGGCTCGCGCCCTGCCACCTCTGCCTGCTCCAGCGCTGGCCCCATGCCGCCGCCATCCTGATCGGCGCGGCGACGCTGGCGCTCGGCAACCGCATGCTTGGCTGGCTCGGCGCGGCGACGGCGCTGACCACGGCGGGCATCGGCGGTTATCATACGGGGGTTGAGCGTGGATGGTGGGAAGGCCCGACCACCTGCACCTCAGGCGGCGCGACCAGCCTGTCGGCGGACGACTTTTTCGAAAAGGTTATTAACGCCCCGCTGATCCGCTGCGACGAGGTCGCCTGGCAGATGCTGGGCCTCTCCATGGCCAGCTGGAATATGGTGATCTCCCTCATCCTTGTCATCTTCTGGGTCCGCGCCGCCCGCAGCTGACCGCGCGCACGATTCGAGCTGCCCGCACCCGGCATCCGCCCGGCGACGCGTCATCCTCTGGCTCGGCCAGAGGATCTCCGGCTCTCAGGCGGCACTTGCAGAACATCTCGCAAGACACTGTTCCAAAAACCAAAATCGTCGCTATCCGATCCACCTCACCACCACCGCACACCCATTCACCCACGCCCGCCGCCGCCTCTTGATGGAAACGTTTCCCTGTCGCAAGATGCCCGGACGGACCGCGCCGCGGAGGAGATGGCGCCCCGGACAGGAGGCCACATGCCCATATCCGCAGATCTGACGGAACTGCGCGGCGAAACCGTCCCGGCCAGCTGGGACGACCGCGACGTCATGCTCTACGCCCTCGGCATCGGCATGGGAGAAGACCCCGCCGGCGCGGAGGAGCTCTCGTTCGTCAACGAAGGCTGGTACACCCGGCGCGATCCCGCCGTGAAGGTCGTGCCGACGTTCGCCTCTGTCGCCACATGGAACGCCCGCCCGCCGTCCATCGACATCAATCAGGTGATGGTGGTGGATGCGCAGCGCGACATCACCTTCCACAAGCCCCTGCCCGTCAAAGCCACCGTTTCAGCGCACAGCCGCTGGCTCGGCGCATGGGACAAGGGCGACAAGGGCGCGATCCTGGTGCGCGAGACCGAGGTCCGGGATGCGGAGGGCGACTCGCTTTACACTCTTCAGGGCACGACCTTCGCCCGCGGCGACGGCAACTTCGGCGGCCCGACCTCCGGCCAGCCGGAAACGCCAGCCGTGCCCGATCGCGCCCCCGATCGCGTCGTGGAAATCGCGACGCGCCCCGGACAGGCCCTGCTCTACCGTCTGTCGGGCGACCGCAACCCGCTTCATTCGGACCCGGAATTCGCCGCCAAGGCCGGGTTCCCCGCGCCGATCCTGCACGGCATGTGCACCTACGGCATCACCTGCCGCGCCCTCCTCCAGACCTTCGCGGACTGGGACCCGGCTGCGATCCGCCGCCACGCCTGCCGCTTCTCCTCCCCGGTCTATCCGGGTGAGACGATCACCGTCGCGCTCTGGCAGGAGGGCCGCGCAGTGCATTTCGAAGCACGGATCGAGGCACGCGGAGTCACCTGCGTCAAGAACGGCCTGACGGAACTGAGATAAGGGGGAAAACATGGGCTTGCTCAACGGAAAGGTCGCCATCATCACCGGCGCGGGCAACGGTCTGGGCGCCGCCTATGCGCGTGCCTTCGGGGCCGAGGGCGCGAAGGTGCTCGTCAACGACCTTGGCGGCGCACGCGACGGATCGGGCGGCTCCATCGGTCCGGCACAGCAGGTGGTCGACGACATCACCGCCGCCGGGGGCGAGGCCGTGGCGAACGGCAATGATGTCTCCACCATGGAGGGCGGGCAGGCGATTTTCGACCAGGCCATGAAACAGTGGGGCCGCGTCGACATCCTCGTCAACAACGCGGGAATCCTGCGCGACGAGACCTTCCACAAGGGGTCGGAGGCGAACTGGGACCTTGTCATGAAGGTCCACCTCAAGGGCACCTACTGCTGCACCAAGCCGGTCTTCGAATGGATGCGTGCCAACGGCGGCGGCACCATCGTCAACACCTCCTCCACCTCCGGCCTGCTCGGCAATTTCGGTCAGTCGAACTACGGCGCGGCCAAGGGCGGAATCTACGGCCTGACCCGGGTGCTCGCGATCGAGGGGCGGAAGTACGGCATCAAGGTCATGTGCATGTCCCCCTCCGCCCTGACCCGCATGACGGAAGACCTGCCCCGCTACCGCGAACTGGCCGAGGCGGAGGATGGCTTCCCCGTCGCCGGTCTGCCCGATACGATCGCGCAGTCCATGGTCTACATGTGCTCCGACCTCTGCGGCATGGACAAGTCCGGCAAGGTCATGCATGTCGGCCGTCCCGGCATCGCGGAACTGAAGGTCGTGCGCTCCGACGGGTGGGAACCGGACTACGCCTACAGCGCGCAGGACATAGCGGACCGGGAAGCGCAGATCTTCTTCCCCGACTGAAGCCTGATCGAAGGACCCGTCGCCATGACCGACCAGCCCGGCCCCCTCTCCCGCTTCCGTGTTCTCGAGATCGGCGGCGGGGACAGCGTCGCCTATTGCGGCAAGCTTTTCGCCGATTTCGGTGCCGAGGTCATCAAGTGCGAACCCGAGGGCGGCGATCCCCGCCGGGCCGAGGGCCCGCAGGTCGATACCGGGTCCGGCAGAACCTCCGCCTTCGTCGCGTGGCTCAACACCAACAAGCTCTCCGTTACCGCCGATCCCGCCACGGCCGAGGGGGCCGAGGCCATCCGCGCCCTCCTGCGCTCCTGCGACCTTCTGCTGGACGGTCGCGCTCCAAAGGAGATCGACGCCTCAGCCCTGATCCACGCTGACCTTCAGGCCGCTGATCCCGGCCTCACCATCGTCGGTATCAGCTGGTTCGGCAACCAGGGCCCCTATCGCGATTTCGAGGGCACCGATGCCGTCGTCCGCTCACTCGCCGGGGTGGTCTACGAGGCCGGCCCGGCGGAAGGTCCGCCGATGCTGGCGACCGAAGGCCAGGCGGCGGTCATCGGTGCGCTGACCGCCTTTCTGCCCGCCGCCGCGACGCTCTGGGACTCCGCCTCAGGCGGGCGGCGCTTCACCTCCTCCATCCACGCAGCTGTAAGCCATATCAGCGAATATGACATCGGCCTTCAGATGGACCTCGGCAAGCGGGGTCGGGTCGGTGTGAATGTCTTCGGGCGGACCTATCCCGCAGGCCCTTATCCGACGGCGCAGGGCTGGCTTGGGGTGACGATCATGTCGCCGCAGCAATGGGTGTCCTTCTGCAAGATGCTGGGCGTGCCGGAGCTTGGCACGGACGACCGCTACGACACCGCTCCCAAACGACAGGCGGTGGCAGAGGAACTGGACCTCATCCTCAAACCGCTGCTCAAACAGAAACCTGCCGCCGAATGGTTTGCACTCGGCATCGAGAACAAGGTGCCGCTCGCCATTCTGCCCGGTGTCGACGAAATCGCCACCCTGCCGTTCCACCACCAGCGCAAGAGCTTCGGCACCGTTACCGTCGGCGCGACAACCTTCGACGCACCAATCCTGCCCAATCAGTTGACAGGCACGCCGCCCGTCCGCCACGGAACAGCCCCGCTCCCCGGCTCGACCGATTGGTCCAGCCTTCCCGGCCGCACGCGCATGGCCCCGGCGAAGGTGGCCGAAGGCCTGCCGCTGCGCAATCTCCGCATCCTCGATCTGTCCATGGGCTGGGCCGGGCCGGTTGCGGTGCGCCAGCTCGCCGACCTTGGTGCCGATGTGGTGAAGGTCGAAAGCTGCGAAAATCCCGACTGGTTCCGGGGCATCGATACCCGGGGCGTCTATTACGTCGAGAAGTACTTCGAACGCCACATGGGCTGGCAGTACATGAACCGCAACAAGCGCGGTATCACGCTCGATATTTCCTCGGACAAGGGGCGCGCGCTGGTCCTGGAACTGGCGAAGACCGCCGATGTGGTGATCGACAGCTACGCCGCCGATGTCATGCCGAAATTCCGGTTGGACTCCAAGGTGTTCCTCGATCTCAACCCGCGTATCATCGCCGTGACCATGCCCGCCTTCGGCATGTTCACTGACTGGCGGCACGGGCGCGCCTATGGCTCGACGCTGGAACACGCCTCCGGCCTGCCCTCGGTCAACGGCCGCCCCGAGGATCCGCCCGCGATGAGCCATGCCGTCATGGGCGACCCGATCGGCGGCATGACGGCGGCCTCCTCGATCATGATCGCCCTTCTCGCGCGCGAAGCGACCGGGAAGGGCCAGCATATCGACATCGCACAGGCCCAGTGCCTGTTGCCGCTCTTCGCGGAGTCCATCATCAGTCACGCCGTGACGGGCAAGGTCCCGCCCCGCCTTGGCAACCGTCATCCGCGCTATGCCCCGCACGGTTGTTACCGGCTTATGGGAGACGACAGCTGGATGACCATCGCCGTGCGCTCGGATGCCGAATGGCGCGGGCTCTGCGATGCGATGCACCGCTCCGATCTGGCCGAGGATCCTGCGCTGGCCACGGCCGAAGGCCGGCGCGCCCATCATGACCGGATCGACGCAGCGATTTCCGCCTGGCTCGTCAACGTGCGCGGCTTTGGCGCCCTGACCGACCTGCAGGCGCGCGGTATCGCCGCCGGAACGGTGCGCCAGCCGCTGGAGCTGGGCATCGACCCGCACATGATCGCCACCGGACGGTACGAAACGATGACCCGCCCCTTCATCGGCGGCCACCTCCAGCCCCGCCCCGCTTATGTCGAAGGCGACGCGACGACCGGCTACCCGAACCGCTTCCCCTCGCCAACCGTCGGCCAGCACAACCGCGAGGTGCTTCAGGGCGAGCTGGGTGTCACCGACGCCGAATTCGACGCGCTTCTGGCCGAAGGCATCATCGGTTTCGAGGCCCGGCCCCGCCGCCCGAGGAAGAAGGCCGCCGCGCGCTAGGCAGGCGGCATGCAGGACCCGCGTTTCACCAGTTCATAGGCGATCACGTCATCCTGTCTAGGCCCATCCAGCCCGCGGATGCGCGCCAGCAGACGGTCCGCGATCAGCGCCACCATGCCGTCCCGGTCCAGCCTCAGCGCGGTAAGGGCAGGCACGTGATCCGTGGTGGTGGCACTGTCCCCGATGGCGATGAGCGACATGTCCTCCGGCACCCGCAGGCCGAGACGTGCCAGCGCGTTCAGCGCAGAACTCAGCACATGCGTCCCCTGCACGATCATCGCCGTGGCGCGGTCAGGGCCGGCCAGCGCGGCGCAGACCTCCGCGAAGACCGGGCTGTTCGGCGTGTCGGGCGCCACCCGCAACGGAACGTCCAGCCCCGCCTCGGCCATGGCCGCGTCGAAGGCCGTGCTACGCATCCGTCCGGGCCGCGTGTCGATCGGGGAAAATACCGGAAGGATCCGACGGTGGCCAAGCCCGGCAAGATAGGACACCGCCGCCCGGATCCCCGCGTCATGATCGAACAGCACCCGGTCCGCGCCGATCTCAATGTCCCGGTCCACCACCACGATCGGCGCCGGGAAATCGCGCAGAAGCGCCAGCAGATCGGCATCCGTTTCATTCCCCGGTGCGACCACGATGGCGTCCAGCCCGCGCTCCGCGAATGTCTGCACGGCGCGGCTTTCCCGATCGGCCCGGCCCGAGCTTGCATTGATCAGCGTGACGAACCCCTCTTCCGCCATCCGGTCCTGGAGGGAGTTGTAAAGCCTTGCATAGAGTGGATTTTCCAGGTCAGTGAACAGACACCCGATCAGCCGCGACGACCGCGACCGGAGCGCCCGCGCCGCGGCGTTCGGCTGATAGCCAAGCTCCCGCGCCGCCGCCTCCACCGTGGCCCGCGTACGCGCCATGACGCCCGGCGCGGCATTCATCGCCCGGCTCGCCGTGCCAAGCGACACGCCGGCTCGGCGCGCCACGTCGCGGATCGTGATCTTGCCGCTTTCTGTCACCGGTCCCCTCGATATCGAACTGCGCCGATCCTACCAGACCGTGCCCCGATGCCGCCAGACAAACCGCGCCAACCGGCTGGACCGTCCGGTCCAGACCATGGCCCTTGCGGTGCGCCTCCCCGCGCCTAGACTGCGGAGCAGGAGGACCCCCGATGCCCGACGAAACGACGCAAACCCTGACCCTTCCCGGTCTCTCCGCCCCGGTGGAAATCCTGCGCGACCAGTGGGGCATCTGCCACATCCGCGCCGATAACGACGCCGACCTGTTTTTCGCGCAGGGCTTCAATGCCGCCCGCGACCGGCTCTGGCAGATCGACCTGTGGCGCAAGCGCGGTCTCGGCCTGCTGGCCGCCGATTTCGGCCCCGGCTATGTGGAGCAGGACAGGGCCGCCCGCGCCTTCCTCTACCGCGGCGACATGGCGGCGGACTGGGCCACCTACGCCCCGGATGCCGAGGCGATCTGCACCGCCTTCACCCGCGGCATCAACGCTTACATCGACGCCGCATTTGCCGGGGACCAGCCCCTGCCCCCGGAGTTCGCGCAGATGGACACCCGGCCCGCGCACTGGCAGGCGGACGACATCGCCCGCATCCGGTCTCACGCTCTGACCCGAAACCTGATCTCCGAGGTTGCGCGCAACCAGACGCTTGCCCTGCACGGCGAGAAGACAGACCTCCTTCGGGAAGAACTTACCCCCCGCGTCACGCCGACGATCGATCCCGACGTGCCGGCCGGCTCTGTCCCGCTGGCCGCGCTCGACACCTTCCTGCTGGCCACGGCCACCGTCACCTTCACTCCCGAACGGTTGGCCGCCACGCCGGACGAGGCGGCGCGCTGGACCCGCCTTTCCCCGCTCGGAGAGGTCGTCCAGACCGCCTCTGCCGAAGGTTCCAACAACTGGGTGGTCGGACCGGACCGTACCGCGACGGGCCGTCCGATCATGGCCAGCGATCCGCATCGCGCCCACGCCCTGCCCTCCATCCGCTACCTCGTGCACCTGAAAGCGCCCGGCATCGACGTGATTGGCGCCGGAGAGCCCTGCCTGCCCGGAATCGCATTCGGCCACAACGGACACAGCGCCTTCTCCTTCACGATCTTCTGCGCGGATCAGGAGGACATGTACGTCTACGACACCCATCCCGACGACCCCGACCTGTACCGCTATGGCGGAGCGTGGGAGCGGATGACCACGGTTGCCGAAACCATCCCCGTCCGGGGCGCCCCCGATGTGCGGCACGAGATGCGTTTCACCCGTCACGGCCCGGTGGTGCATCGCGACGGGTCGCGCGCCTTTGCCGTGCGCACCGTCTGGACGCAGACCGGCAGCGCGCCCTACCTGACCAGCCTGTCCGTCATGCGCGCGAAATCGCATGCCCAGTGGCGCGATGCACTCAGGAACTGGGCCGCGCCGACGCTGAACCAGATCTACGCCGATGTGACCGGCACGATTGCCTGGCAGGCCGTCGGCTCGACGCCGGTGCGCCCGAACTGGAACGGGCTTGCCCCCGTGCCGGGGGACGGACGGTACGAATGGCAGGGCGCGCTGGACCTCGACCGCCTGCCGCATGTGAAAAACCCGGAGCGCGGTTTCATCGCCACCGCCAACGAGCACAACATCCCCGCCGACTGGGACCCGGAGGCCGCGCGCACCATCGGCTACGAATGGATCGACCGCAGCCGCGCCGACCGCTTGCACGCGGTGCTTGACGCCGATCCCGCACATACGCTGGAGGCTGCAGGACGGTTGCAGAACGACCACTACTCCGGCACCTCCGCCCGGCTGGTCACGCTGATCTCCGGTGCCGCGCTCGGGGCGGGTGCCCATGCTGCCCGCGACCTCCTGTCCGGTTTCGACGCCCGCATGACGGCGGCGTCCGCACCCGCGCTGTTCCTCGAATACTGGGTCACGCGTCACCTCAAGCCTGCGCTCTACCGCGAACTGGGCAACGCCGAGGCGCCGATGACCATGCTCTGGCCCGGCTCCGTCCGCATGGTGCTCGAGGTGCTGGAGACGCCGGAAGACTGGCTGCCCGCCCCCGCCAGGCGGGACACGATCCTGACAGAGACGCTTTCCGCCGCATGGAGCGCCGCGACGGAGGCCTTCGGCCCGCCGGAGGGATGGAAATGGGGCGACCTGCACCAGCTGCCATTCCGCCACGCACTTGCCGCCCTGCCCGGCACGCCGGAGGCCTGGACCCTGCCCCCGCTGCGGATCGGAGGCAATGCCAACACGCCGAACTACGGTGTCTACCGGCTCGCGGATTTCCAGGCGATTGTCGGCCCCTCGGTCCGCCTGCTGATGGACGTGGGCGACTGGGACAACAGCCGCTGCGTCAATCTCCCCGGCCAGTCCGGAGACCCGGCCAGCCCGCATTACGGGGACCTCGCTGCCCCCTGGCTGGCCGGTGAGTACGTGCCGCTGAGCTATTCCGATGCGGCGGTGGAGGCGGTGACGGAACACCGCCTCTCCCTGCGGCCAGCCTGACGGGGCCGCGGTGCAACCGCATCGGGCAGGATCCGACCACAGCCCGCGTGACCGAACCGCCCTCCGGGCATCATGCACCGAAGGTGCCGCAGCACCCGGAAAGCCCTCAGGCCAGCGGCGGGCCAAGCACCTCGCTGCCGAAGCTCTGCGCCAGCCCGACGATCTGGTCGGGCGCCAGCCCGCCGATGCGCCGGAACATCTGCTCCACGCCTCCGGGCGAGAAGAAGACGAGGAACTGCGCCTGCGCGCCCGACCGGATGGCCCAACGATGCGGCGCGCCCGTCGGGATGACCACGGTCGACCCGACACCGCCTTCGATTAGCTGCCCATCCACCTCGAACGTCACGGTGCCCTCGGTCACGAAAAAGACCTCGTCCTCCGCATGGCTGTGCAGCGGCGTCGCCATGCCGGGCTGCGCGACGACCTGCATGATGGAATAGGCCCCGTTCACGTCGGTCCCGTTGACGATGATGGCGATACGCTCGCCGGGCAGACCGCCGAACCACTCCAGATCCTTAGCGGCGCGGAAAGGCAGATGCGGGGCGAACGGCAGAACGGCCGTCAGGGTGTTTTGCAAATTCATGATAACCTCGTTTGATCCCGAAGCCGTGCTGGCCTCTGGCGGCGGATTAACCGGCACACCCGGAAAGGGATTGTCGAATCCTGCTGCGCCTGGAACGAAACGATCGCGTTATTCGGGGCTGCGGAACGCCCGCCACCGGCCCGGGGTGGTCCCGGTGTGGCGCAGGAACGTCCGGCTGAAATGGCTCTGATCCGCAAAACCGGTCTCAAGCGCGATATCCGCCAGCGACAGGTCCCGCATCATCAGCAGATCCTTGGCCCGCGCGATCCGCACGCGCTGCAGCCAGGCGTGGGGCGGACAGCCTGCTGACGCCCTGAACGCCCGCAGGAAATGCGACGGCGACAGGCCGAGCGTCGCAGCCACCGCGCCTAGCCCCGGCGGGGCGGAGAGGTCCGCGCTCAGCATCTCCTGCGCGCGGCGCAGCTGCCAGGGGGCCAGACCGCCGGCCGCCCGGCACTCCCGTTCCCGCATGCCCCCATAGGCCTTCGTCACATGCAACGTCACCGCGACCAGCAGGTGACTGGCATAGAGCGCTCCGACCGGATCGGAGGACTGGGTGGCTGCAAGCAGCAACCGCGCCAGATTCTCGAACACCGGGTCCCGCGTCTCCCACCCGTCCGGCGCGACCAGCCGGTCCACCCGCGCCGCCGCCGCCCCTTCCGCCACATCGTCGAGCGCGGCGCGCGGGACATAGATGTCGAGCCCGTCGAAGGCCCCGTTCAACCGGCAGCTCGGCCCGGTGTTCAGGTCGAAGATGTTGACCGAACCGCCCGCGCTGTCGGGCACCCAGCTTTGGCTTCCGGCATCCCGGAATTCGTGCCCGCCGACCCTGCCGTGATGATAGACGATGTAATACCCGTCATGCGGGTCGAGCCGCTTCTCCGTCTCCGCCACCGGGTCGGAGTTGCAGAACCGCGCCGCGGCCACGGCAGAATTCGGCCATGCGGCCACAAGGGTCACGCCTGTCCTTGTCGGGCTGACACGCGAAAGCGTGCGGTCCATGTCCAGCTGCGTGTACATCGGGCGAATCCACACTCCACCGCGATCTGCATACGCGCGCCGGGCCGCGTCGCGCAACAGGCTTGCAGGGACACCCGCGCAGCCGCGCCAGCAAGGCCTCAGCAGTGTTCAAAACATCAACAGGAAGAGGGTGGCGGACAGACAGGGATTCGAACCCTGGAGACGGTCTCCCGCCTACACACTTTCCAGGCGTGCGCCTTCGACCACTCGGCCACCTGTCCGTGGGGCGCTCATACACAAAGCCGCCACCGGGGTTCAACCCGATTTTTCCGCCGCCGCGCGGCGATGTGACAAAATTTCGTCAGAACAGTTTGAAGGAGGCCACGAAGGGCAGATGGTCCGACACCTCATTGCGGAATTTCTCCCGCCCCATCTTCAGCGTCCAGTGCATCGGGAACAGCTGGAGCGAGCCTTGAACGTAACGTGTGGAGTAGTTGCGCGACACCGCGAACCCGTCCAGCAGGTTCGCCCGCCCGCTCTCAAGGATATGAGAATAGCGGTCCTGCAGGTCCCAGCAGGATACGAAATCCATCACGTCGTCGCCGCCGAGGTGGTGGAAGTTCGACACGTCCTGACCGGGGATCATGTTGAAATCGCCCATGAGCAGGATCGCATGCCGGGTATAGCCGGGGGTGTTGTGCAGCGTGGTGATCCAGTCGCCGATGACCCGGCACTGGCTGTCGCGCACCAGCTGCTCTGCCCGGTCCCGACCGGACTTGAGATGCACACCGATCACCACCGCCTTGAACCGCGACCCGATCCGCACATCCACCGCCAGCGCCTGCCGCCCGCCAAGGTAGTCGCCCTGCGAGCCGGGGATGAACCGGGGATTTGACACCTCTATCCCCGGTTTGTGCAGGAAGCCGATGTTCAGATGACTGCCGGTCTGGTTCGGCGCGGTGATCTCGTAGTCCAGCCCCTTCTGCGCCAGCAGTTCCGCGAGCCGGTTGATATGGGTTTCCGGCGAAATCTCGACCAGCGTGACGAATTCCGCATCCAGCAGGGCCAGGCCGAGCGCCTGGCTCAGCGCCTTGCGTCCCTGCGGATCGATGCCGTCCCCGTCACCGCCGGGAAAGCGGTCGTTCCCGGCCAGGTTCCAGACCGCGAACCGGGCGACGGTGTGATTGAAGGCGACCATATCTCTCCCCTGACGCGAGTTGACTTGGCGTCAGCGTAGCACGGGGCATGTAACGACACAGTGGCGGTATTCCAGACCCCGTGACGGCATCCGGGGGCGCTGCCCCCCTTGCTCCTGCGGAGCAATCCCCCCGGGATATTTTCCGGCAAGATGAAACGAAGACGGATCAGCGGTCCCCGTCGCCGTCGCCCCCATCCTGTCCGGGCCCCTCCTGTCCGGGCAGGTCGCCCGCGTCGAGCATGGCGGTCGCGCTGGAAGCAGGGCCCGGCGCCACCGGCCCGGGATTGGCGGGCGGCGTGACAGGCGCGTGCAGCGCTTCCGGGTTGCGCAGCCAGATGTCGCGCTGCGCAAAGGGGATCTGGATGCCGGCGGCGTTGAAGCGTTCGTAGATCTGGTGGTTCATCTCTGTCTGCACGGCGAGGATGGAGGTCACGTCGCGCAGGATCGCCCGCACCTCGAAATCCACGCTGTCCGCGCCGAACCCCTTGAACAGCACGAAGGGCGCGGGGTTGAGAAGAACCATGGGCTGCGCCTCGGCCACCTCGCGCAGGATCTGTTCGACCTGCCGCGTGTCGGACCCGTAGGCCACGCCGACCGGCACGATGATCCGCCCGACAAGGTTGCCGCGGGTCCAGTTGGTGACCGTGCCCGAAACGAAGTCGGCATTGGGCACGATGACATCGGTGCGGTCGAAGGTCTCGATCCGGGTGGAACGGACGGAGATGTCGCGGACATAGCCCATCTGGCCGTTGACCTCGATCCAGTCGCCGATGGCTATGGGCCGTTCGATCAGCAGGATGATGCCCGAAACGAAGTTCTGCACGATGTTCTGCAGCCCGAAACCGATGCCAAGCGACAGCGCCCCCGCGACGAAGGCCAGCGCCGACAGGTCCACCCCGGCCGAAGTGACCGCGATCAGCCCGGCGGCGAAGATGCCGATGTATCCGACCCCCGCCGTCATCGCATTCTGCCCGCCGGGATCGAGCCGCGTCTTCGGCAGCACCTGCGAGCGCAGCGCACTCTGCAGCAGACGCGTCGCCAGGTAGCAGAGCCCGAAGACAAGGATGAAGGTCATGAAGTCGGTCGGGCTGATCCGGGTCTCCCCGACGCTGAACCCGGCGGTGAAACGGTCCCAGATCTCGGAGAGGTCCGTCCTCCGCGCGCCCCAGATCAGCGCGAACAGCGGCAGCGACGCCATGGCAAGAACGAACCCGACCAGCACCGGCGTCAGCGCTTCGTTCACGCCCTCGCGGTTGCGGCTGAACAGGACGTAGATCTCCTGCACAAGCTTCTGCAGCACGACCAGCAGGCCAAGCAGCATCAGCGTGGCGACCGGCGGAAAGACCAGCGCCCGCCCCGCGTTGAAATAGCCGACCGAGGCAAGCGCGATCCCGACCACCGGCACGATGATGATGGCGCGTGACAACAGGGCCACCACCCGCGCGCGGAAATCCGGATCGGCCCCCTCGCCCGCGCCGGCGCGGTTGTGACGCATCAGCAGGCGGCCAAGACGCACCATGGAAACGGCCGCCACCACCATCAGCGGGAAGGTCAGCACGTTGACGATAACCGGCGACCATTCCGCCTGCGCCGCGATGGCCTCAAGCGGCGCGTTCAGCAGCAGAACGAAACCAAGCAGCGACGCGTGGAAGCGTCCCTCGATCCGCTGCGCCGGGCTCAGCGCCAGCAGCGGCTCTCCCTGTTCGTCGCGCGGAAACATGCGCCCGCCAAGCCAGCGGGCGGCGAAGAAGGCAAAGCCCCCCGCCGGGATCGACTGCATCAGCACATCGCCCCGTGTCCCGAGCAGCCCGGTCAGGGTCGCGGCGAGCGTCAGCAGAATCAGTCCGACCACAGGCAGCACGATTTGCCCAAGCGACATCACGAACCCCGCCAGCCAGCGCTCCGCCGTGCGACTAGGCTTCTGGATGGTCGTGACGAGAAGTTCGACCCAGTGCCGCCCGCGCAGAACCAGCACGATTGCCAGCAGCAGCAGACCGACCGACACCGGCAGGTTCCGCTGATAGACGGCGCGGCGCGTGTCCTTCTGCCAGTTCTCCTGCACGTCCAGCCCGGTGCGATAGACATATTGCACCAGCGCCTCGACGGCGGGCGGCCAGTTCACCGGGTTGATCGGAGATGGACTGACCTCGAGCAACTGCGTCGCCTGCCGTTCCCGCATGATCCGGTCGATCTGCTGGATCAGCGCGTCGGCACGGCTGTAGGCGACCTCAGCCCGCTGCACCGGCGCCTTGAGATCGTTGAGACGTGTGTTCAACTCCGCCCGCTGGCGCGCGGTCTCCGGCGCCTCCTCCCCCTCCGCAGGCTTGGGACCGAGCGCGGCGATCTGTGCGGTAACGGCGGCGATGGCGGCGGAATTGGTCTGCTGCGCGGCGCGGAATTCCTCGCGTCGCTCGGCCAATTGCCCGCGCAACTGCTCCAGCGCGGCGTCCGAGGCCTGCGCGGTCTCGACCGCCGCCTCCGCCCGGCGCGCGGCGGCTTCCCAGCTTTCGTAATCCGGTGCGTCCTGCGCCGAAACGGTCCCCGCCAGCCCCGCCACGAGGACGAGGCAGAAGGCAAGGAACCGCAGAAGGCGCATCACTCGGCGAAGACTCCGGGAATGGATTTGGGCGACTCGCTCAGCCAGCCCGGAACGGGCAGGCCCTTGTCGCGCAGGAAGTCGGGGTTGAAGAGCTTGGACTGGTACCGCGTGCCGTAGTCGCAGAGCACCGTCACGATGGTGTGCCCCGGCCCCATTTCCTTCGCCATGCGCACCGCACCCGCGATGTTGATGCCCGAGGACCCGCCGACACAGAGCCCCTCCTCTGCCAGCAGGTCGAAGACATAGGGCAGCGCCTCCTCGTCGGGCACCTGGTACATCATGTCCGGTGTGAAGCCTTCAAGGTTCTTGGTGATGCGCCCCTGCCCGATGCCTTCGGTGATCGACCCGCCTTCGGGCTTGGCCTCTCCATCCTTGTAGAGCGAATAGACGCCCGACCCCATGGGATCGGCCAGTCCGATCTTCACGCCCTTCGGCTGCAGCGCCAGCCCGACGCCCGCCAGCGTCCCGCCCGACCCGACAGAGGCGACGAACCCGTCGACCTTGCCGCCGGTCTGGTCCCAGATCTCGGGCCCCGTGCCGTCGATATGAGCCTGCCGGTTGGCGGGGTTGTCGAACTGGTTCGCCCAGATCGCGCCGTGCGTTTCGGTCTTGGCGAGCTCTGCCGCGAGCCGCTCGGAATAGCGCACGTAGTTGTTCGGGTTCTTGTAGGGCACCGCAGGCACCTGGACCAGCTGCGCACCGGCCAGGCGGATCATTTCCTTCTTTTCCTGGCTCTGCGTCTCGGGGATGACGATGACGGTCTTGAACCCCATTGAGGCCCCGACCAGCGCCAGCCCGATGCCGGTGTTGCCGGCCGTGCCCTCGACGATGGTGCCGCCCGGTTCAAGCTGCCCCTTCGCGATCGCGTCCTTGACGATCCACAGCGCAGCGCGGTCCTTCACCGACTGGCCGGGGTTGAGGAACTCCGCCTTGCCCAGAATGGTGCACCCGGTTTCCTCGCTCACGCGGCGCAGCTTGATCAGCGGGGTGTTTCCGACCGCCTGCGACAGGTCCTCGGCAAATCTCATGGAAGGTTCCTTTCAACCACTCTTGGCCGAAAGATGTAGACGGCGGCGCATGGCAACTCAACCCGAGCCGCGCAATCCGGACCGTTCGCGCGAAAGCCAGACAAGCGCGAGGACAAGAGGCATGTTGTCCGCCTCTCCGCGGGACAAAAGGTCTTCGGCCTGCGTCCATGACAGAACATGGGTCCGGATGTCCTCATCCTCGTCCTCCTGCCCGTGCGTGCCCTCGATTCCGTCCGGAAGATCACAGATTCCGGCAAAGACGTGGAAATATTCGCTGGAATAGCCCGGCGTCGGATAGCCGGCGCCGATGAGGATCAGCTCGCGCAGGTCCAGCCCCGCCTCCTCCACCGCCTCCCGGCGCGCGCAGTCCTCCGCCGTTTCACCGGGGTCGATGCGGCCCGCGACGGGCTCCAGCATGAAGGGATAGGCCGCGCCGCGGCGCCACGGCCCCATGCGGAACTGCTCCACCAGAAGGATGCGGTCGCGCACCGGGTCATAGGGCAGCACGATGGCGGCATCGGCGGCGACAAAGACCTCGCGCGTGATCTCCTCCGACATGCCGCCGCCAAAGCGGGGATGGCGCAGGTTCACGGTCTCTGTCACGAAATACCCGGCATGATCGGCGGTGCGCCCCGTGACCTCGACCCGTTCGGCCGGGCAGTCCCAGCCCACGACGGGCGCGGCCATGGACGCGGCCTGCACCCGCGCCTGCGCCCGGCCCTCCGCCTGCTGGCGGCGAAACTGCAGCGCGGCACCGGAGAAGCGGCCGTGATAACCCATGATCTCCTCCGCGAAGAACAGCGCGCGCGCGCCCTCCCGCGCCGCCCAGTCTTCCAGCGACCAGATACCGGACGGGGTCCAGCGCATCTCCGGCGGTACGAACACCTTCGCGGCCAGCTCTGCCCCGCCGGTCGTCACCGTGACATCCGTCAGGACGTAGCCGAACGCGTCCTCGTAGTGGACCAGCCGGTCCAGCGCCGCGGCGGACGGAGAGATCACCACCCCGTGCACCACCGACGCGGCATCCTGCACCATGACCGGAAATCCGTGACCCTCGACACCGCTGACACGCCATCCCTGCAGGCTCGCCGGGACCTGCTCCAGCCCTTCACCCGCCACAAGGTCCAGCAGCGGCTGGTAGCGCAACGTCCCGAAAAGAAACAGCATCAGCGTCCGGGCCATTTCTCTCCGGCCAGATGCGCCAGCAACCCGGAAATCGCCCCGCCGAAACCAAGCCAGACCAGGATTGTCGTGTCCAGCAGCGCAGAACCGAGCCGCGTTCCGATCGGATACAGCGCGTAGATCACTTTCATCGGGTCATGGTACCCCCGCGACATCGCGGTGCGGAAGGATTCCTCCAGCGCGCAGATCAGCAGGACCCAGAAAACCGTCATGGCCATGGCCGACAGCCCGACCCCGATGGCATTTGCAAGACCAAGCCGACCCCGGTCTGCCCGCCGCCCGAGGATCGTCCAGCCGCAGGCCAGTGCTACGGCAACGCTCAGGGGCACAAAAAGTCCGAAATTAGGGGTCTCCGGCATGGCCTGTTTGACCAAACCGCTGACGACCCAGGCGACGAAGGCAATGCAGATGGCGGCAACAACGCGTGCAGCAGTTGGCATACCAGGCTCTCCCATTTTTTAGATGCCTGGTGCCGCTGCTCGACAGACGGCTCAGGCAGGCCGGGTTATTGTTATTTGCGTGACATCACAATTACCGCCCTCGAAGGCCGCCGCGCAAGAGGTGAGGTAGAAATTCCACATCCGGCGGAACCTGTCGTCAAACCCCATGTCGGCGATCTCGTCCCATTTGCGGTTGAAGGTCTCGTGCCAGCGCCGCAGGGTCAGGCTGTAGCTGGGCCCGAACTCGATCGACTTCATCACCTGCAATCCCGCCTTCTCCACCTCTGCCCGCAGCGCGGAGGGGCTGGGCAGCATGCCGCCCGGGAAAATGTATTTCTGAATGAAATCAACGCCACTCCGATAGATCTCCCATCTCCGGTCCTGAATGGTGATGATCTGGAGCGTGGCCGAACGTCCGGGACGCAGCCGTTCGCGCACTGCGTCGAAATAGACCGGCCAGTACTTTTCGCCGACCGCTTCGAACATCTCGATACTGGCGATCCCGTCGTAATGCCCGCGTTCGTCGCGATAGTCCTGAAGCTTCAGATCAACAAGGTCGGAAAGTCCTGCCTTCTCAATCCGTTCCCGCGCGTAGTTCAGCTGTTCCCTTGAAATCGTCAGACCGGTGACCCTCAGCCCCCGCTCCCTGGCAGCATATTCCGCGAACCCGCCCCAGCCACAGCCGATTTCGAGCACATGATCCCCCGGCTGGACACCCATCTGGTCAACCATGCTGGCGTATTTGGCCGTCTGCGCCGCCTCCAGGCTCTCCTGTCCCGACCGGAACAGGGCGGAGGAATAGGTCATCGTGTCATCCAGCCACTTGCCGTAGAAATCGTTCCCCAGATCATAGTGGTAGGAGATGTTCTTCTTGGCCTGCTTGCGCGTGTTGGAGTTCATCCAGTGCCTGAGCTTCTCATAGGCACGGACAAGCCCCATGCCGGGGAAGCCGTCGTAAAGCTCGTCGTTGCCCGCATGCAGAAGATCAAGAAAGGCCTGCAAGTCCGGGGAACTCCACCAGCTTTCCAGGTAGGCATCGCAGAACCCGAGGTCACCCTCGCGGATCAGCCGCGCGAAGGTGTCCGGGTTGTGGACATGCAGCTCCGCCACCGGACCGGGCCGCGCGCCCTCTGCCCGGAACACCCGCCCGTCCGGCAGATGAAAGTCCAGCCGCCCGACCGGCATCTCCGACGCCATGGCAAAGACCTGCGCGAAGTATCTGGGAAGCCCCTGCTCCCCCTTGGTGTCCGTGAGGATCATGGCCGCACCTCCGATGCTGACACGGAAATTCTAACCCGAACCGACGGTCCGGCAAGAAAAAGCTTAACAGTTTCTTGACACACGTCGCCTCGTCACTCCGCCTTGAACGTCTCATAGGCCTTCAGCGCCGCTTCCCGCCCCTCGGACAGGCCGACCACCGGCTCCGGGTAGACATCGTCGGGCGTCAGGCCCCAGCTTTCCGGAACCGCATCGAAATAGCTGAGCGCCGTCTTCGTCGGCCGTGCCTCTCCCTCCGCGATCCAGCGACGGCGATAGCTGCCGTCGGGGTCGAACTTCTCCGCCTGTGTTCCGGGGTTGAAGACGCGGAAATAGGGCGCCGCATCCGGGCCGCTGCCCGCCACCCACTGCCAGCCCATGGCATTCGACGCCGGGTCCCAGTCTGTCAGGCAGTCCGCGAACCAGTCGCAGCCGACCCGCCAGTCCACCAGCATGTGCTTGGTCAGGTAGGAAGCCACGATCATCCGCGCCCGGTTGTGCATCCGCCCGGTCACGTACATTTCGCGCAGGGCCGCATCGACAAAGGGCACGCCCGTCCGCCCCTGCCGCCAGCGCCGGACCGCGCCGCCCCGCGCATCCTTCCACCCGAAGCCGTCCCATTCCTCGCGCCAGTTGCCGTCCAGCAGACGCGGCGTGTGATACATCAGGTGATAGGCGAACTCGCGCCAGACCACCTCCTTGCGGAAATGCTCCGCCCCCGCCTTGCCCGACGCCTCCCCGCGCAGCGCGGTATGCCAGAGCGCGCGCGGAGAGATTTCGCCATAGGTCAGGTATTCCGACATGCCAGAGGTGGCGTCCTCCGCCGGGAAATCCCGGCGCTCCTTGTACGCGTCCAGCCCGTGGGCCGCGAACCCGCCAAGCCGGGCCTGCGCCGCCTGTTCGCCTGGACTGCAATGCGCGGCCAGGACCTCCGCCCCGCGCCGCATCGCCGCGCCAAGTGCCCAGTCCTCCAGCCGGTCGCTCTCGGGCCAGCGCGACGGCGCGTTGAGCTTCGGAGTGGCCAGCGTGTCATCGACCTCCCGGTCCTTCACCGCCCGCCAGAACGGGGAATAGACCTTGTAGGGTCCGCCCTGCTGCGTCTCCACCTCCCAGGGCTCGAAAATCAGGTGGCCGGCAAAACTCTCCGCCTGGGCCCCGCCGTCGCGCAGCGCCGTCTTGACGCGCGTATCCCGTTCGATCGCCTGCGGATCGTAGAGCCGTGACCAGTAGACGGCATCCGCCCCGCTCTCCCGGACCAGCTCCTCCAGCACCTCGCGCGCCGGTCCGCGCCGCAGGATCAGCCGCGACCCGACCGCTTCCAGAGCGGCCGCAAACACCCGCAGCCCCTCGCCAAGCCGCCACTTCGCCGCCGCGCCGAGCCCGGCCACGCTGTCGTCATGGATGAACACCGGCAGCACCGCGCCGCGCCCGGCCGCCGCGACCAGGGCGGGATGATCGCTCAGCCGCAGATCGCGGCGAAACCACAGGATCGTCAGGGACATGCACACTCCGTCTTTCAAAGGATACGTAGCCCGCCGCACCCCGGAT
This sequence comes from Primorskyibacter flagellatus, assembly GCF_014638275.1. Taxonomy (GTDB): domain Bacteria; phylum Pseudomonadota; class Alphaproteobacteria; order Rhodobacterales; family Rhodobacteraceae; genus Pseudooceanicola; species Pseudooceanicola flagellatus_A. The sequence goes on along the minus strand of NZ_BMFJ01000001.1, from coordinate 955,939 downwards.
CAACGCAAAACAGGGACCCGAAGGCCCCTGTTTCATCTTGCCCCGAAATATCCCGGGGGAGTCCGAAGGACAGGGGCAGCGCCCCCCCGGCGCTACCGCCGTTCCGCGCGCAGGCCCTTCCAGATCGCCCAGCACATCAGCAGCAGCACCACCGTGAACGGCAGTCCGGTCGAGATGACCATCGACTGCAGCGATGCCAGCCCCCCGGCGGACAACAGCAGCACGATGGCCACCGCCCCCTCGAAGATGCACCAGAAGACCCGCTGCGGCACAGGCGCGTCGACCTTGCCACCCGCCGTGATCGTGTCGATCACCAGCGACCCCGAATCCGACGACGTCACGAAGAACACGATCACCAGCACGATCCCGATGACCGAGGTGATCGCCGACAGCGGCAGCCCCTCCAGCATCGCGAACAGCGACAGCGGCGGGTTGTAGCTGTCGATCACCTGCGCCTTGACCGGCGAAGAAACCGGATCGCTCAGAACCTGGTCGATCGCCACACCGCCAAAGACGGCCATCCAGAGAACGCAGACCAGCGACGGGATGATCAGCACGCAGGTCACGAATTCGCGCACGGTCCGGCCCCGCGACACCCGCGCGATGAACATGCCCACGAAGGGTGACCAGGAAATCCACCAGGCCCAGTAGAAGGAGGTCCAGCCCTGCACGAACCCGGTGTCCTCACGCCCCACGGGCATGGACAGCGGCACCAGTTCGGTCAGGTAGGCGCCCAGCCCCTTGCCGAAGTCCGTCAGGATCACCAGCGTCGGCCCGGCCAGCAGAACGAAGACCAGCAGCAGCGCCGCCAGGCCCATGTTCACCTCGGACAGCAGCTTCACGCCGCCGTCCAGCCCGCGCAGCACCGACACCGTGGCGACGGCAGTGATCAGCGTGATCAACACCACCTGCGCCGAGGGCGTGATCGGCACACCGAAGACGTGGTTGAGGCCCGCATTCGCCTGCTGCGCCCCGAAGCCGAGCGATGTCGCCAGCCCGAACAGCGTCGCGAAGACCGCGAGGATGTCGATGACATGGCCCCACCACCCCCAAACACGTTCGCCGAGAATCGGGTAGAAGGCGGACCGGATCGTCAGCGGCAGGCCCTTGTTATAGGTGAACAGCGCCAGCGACAGCGCCACGACCGCGTAGATCGCCCAGGGGTGCAGCCCCCAGTGAAAGATCGTCGCGGCAAGCCCCATGCGCTTGGCGGCCTCCACGTTTTCCGGGATCAGGTTGCCGTCTGCATCGAAGGGAGATGGCACGCCGAGCGGTTCGGACACCGCCATGTGATAGACCGGCTCGAGCACGCCGAAGAACATCAGCCCGATGCCCATACCGGCGGCGAAGAGCATGGCGAACCAGCCGACATAGCCGTAATCCGGCGTCGCCTCCGCCCCGCCAAGCCGGACGGACCCGACGGGCGTCACGATCAGCAGCAGGCAGAACAGCACGAAGATGTTCGCCGCGCCCAGGAAGAACCAGTCGAACCCCTTGGTGACGGCCCCAAACAGCCAGGAGAACAGCGCCCCCGCCTGATCCGGCAGTGCGAGCGTGTAGAAGACGAAGGCAACGATCGACAGGCCCGAGATCAGGAAGACCGGGTTGTGAATGTCAAAGCCGAAGGGCCCGACCTTGCCGTCGATGTTGTGCTGGCCGATCTCGTATTCGGTTTCGATGATCTGTGATGCGCCCTCGGGCGCGGGAATGCCCTGATCACCTCCGGTTGTATCGCTCATGAGGTCTTCTCCCGTTCCACCGCGACGGGCGGTGTCTCCGGATTCCGACCAGATCTGGCCGAGAACTTGCTAAACATATGATTTCCCTTCGTTTCGCTGCGCCCGGCCCCGGTTCTGCGACCGGATGCTTGGATCGGGCGATTGGACGGCTACGCGGGGTACGCCCGCGCGGCCCGTCGCCCAAAGGTAGCGGGAAAATGCCGAAACCGACAGGTCTGTGCGGCGATTCTGCGCAAAAAAGCGACATTTCCGGCGTCGCTTTCCGGCCCGACCTGCCAGCGGCGCGCCAACGTGACCAACTGCGCCGGCCTGAGATAATACTTCAACTCAACCGATCAAATCGTTGACATTAATACGTTTAAATCAAAGCGTCATTCAGGAGGGAGAGCACCACGTCCCGTTCCACCCCCTCCGACACGAAGGCGGACCCGATCCCGCGCGCTAGGACAAACCGGATCCGGCCGTCCACCACCTTCTTGTCCTGCCCCATGAGGTCGTAGAGCACCTCGGCCGGGGGCAGATCGCCCGGAATGTCGGACAGATCGGTCTTCATTCCCAAGGCCTTCAGATGCGCCCGGACGCGCGACGGGTCCTCCTGCGCGCACAGGCCAAGCCGCGCCGACAGTTCGAACGCGAGCGCACAGCCGATCGCCACGCCCTCCCCGTGCAGCAGTCGGTCGGAATAGCCGGTGGCCGACTCCAGCGCATGACAGAAGGTGTGGCCAAGGTTCAGCAGCGCGCGGTCGCCCTGCTCCGTCTCATCCCGCGCGACGATTTCCGCTTTCATCTCGCAGGAGCGCCGAACGGCATGGATGCGCGCCGCCATGTCCCCCGCCGCCATGGCCGGGGCGTTCTTCTCGAGCCAGTCGAAAAAGGCGGAATCGCCAAGCAGCCCGTATTTCACCACCTCGCCGTAACCGGCCAGGAAATCACGCTCCGTCAGCGTGGCCAGCACGCCGGTGTCGGCCAGCACGAGCGAGGGCTGGTGGAACGCCCCGATCAGGTTCTTGCCCTGCGGCGCGTTGATGCCGGTCTTGCCACCGACGGAACTGTCCACCTGCGCCAGCAGGGTCGTCGGGATCTGCACGAAGCGCACGCCCCGCCGCAGCACCGCCGCAGCAAACCCGGCAAGGTCCCCGATCACACCGCCGCCGAGCGCGACAACCACGTCCCGGCGCTCGACCTTCTGGTCCAGCAGCCACTCCACGGCGCGCGAGAACTGCGGCCAGCCCTTTGTCGCCTCACCGGCAGGCAGCGCCAGGGCGGTCATGGCGATGCCCGAAGCCTCAAGCCCCGCCCGCAGCGTCTCCAGATGCACCGCCGCAACGGTTTCATCGGTCAGGACAGCAACCCGCGGCCGGGCCAGCAACGGCGCGATGTGCCGCCCGGCCTCGGTCAGCAGCCCTTCTCCGATCAGGATGTCGTAGCTGCGCGCTCCAAGCGCGACACGCACGGTCTCGGTCATGTTCTCTCCAGCACGTCGGGCCGCTCGGCCACCTTTTCCGCCACGAAATCCGCCATGTCCGCAAGGCTCCGGCCGGGGACTGAGGCGACTTCCACATCCGCCAGCGCATAGGACGGTACCCGCGCCTCGTAAAGCGCGGCCAGAGTTCCGCGCGGATCGGCCGTCTTCAGCAAAGGGCGGGAATCGCGGTGCCGCACGCGCTGCCACAGGGTTTCGAGATCCGCGTTCAGCCAGACCGAAACGCCCCGGTCCGAGATCACCTTCCGGTTCCGCTCCGACATGAAGGCACCCCCGCCGGTCGAGAGCACGCAGGGCCGCCCCTCCAGCAGCCGCCGGATCACCTCCGCCTCACGGGCTCGGAAGAAGGCCTCGCCGTCACGGGCGAAGATTTCCGCGATGCTCATGGCGGCGGCTTCCTCGATCTGTTCGTCGGAATCCACGAACGGCACACCAAGCAGCGTGGCAAGCGTCCGGCCGACCGCCGTCTTCCCTGCTCCCATCATCCCGACCATCACGATGGTCTTGTGCAGCCGCCAGCCCATACCGTCCCTCTTGCCGCCTCTCGTCCGGGCGCCCGCCGAAATTCGCGGATTTCCCGCTGAATGACGTGAACTTGGCCGAAAGGCCAGCTATATTGCGGGAAAAAGACCGGGCGAAAGAGGCAGCTCACACATGTTCCGAATTCTCAAGTGGCTGATTTTCATCGTCATTCTCGGCGCGATCGGGTTGACGGCCTATGCCTATGTCGGCCCCTATTTCGGTGTCGATTTCACCCCGCCCAAAGTCGAGATTCGCAAACCCGTGGTGCTGGATGCGGAGTAGGTCGGCAGCAATCCACCTATGCCTGACGGCGCTTGTGCTTGCCGTACCCGCCGCGCCCGGCCTGGCGCAGCAACCCATCTCCGCCATCGACTGGCTGGACCAGCGGCAGGGCCTGCCGGGGCGGACCGACCCCGTTGCCCTGCCTGACGTCCCGCAGCCGCCCGTCGCCGAACCACCGGTCGCCAGCGCCATCGTCACGCCCGAGGTCACGACGCGGCCGCTCGACGCGCCCGAGGTCGGGGCGGTCGGTCTGCTGCCCCGCTCCGTCACCGGGCTGCCTCCGACCCTCTGGCAGGGCTCCGCCGCCGGGACCCTTGCCCGCCGGCTCAAGGAACTGGACGTGGCGCAGTTGCCCGCGATGCAGTCCCTGCTCTACACGCTCCTGCTGGCAGAGGCCGAACCGCCCGCCGATCCCTCCGGCACGCTGCCGTTCCTGCTGGCCCGTGTCGACGCGCTGACCACGCTTGGCGCGGTTGACCCCGCGCTGGCCCTGATCGACCGCGCCGGACCGACCAGTTCTCCCGACCTCTTTTCCCGCTGGTTCGACCTGTCCCTCCTTGCCGGACAGGAGGACGCCGCCTGCACTGCCATGCAGGACAGCCCGACGATCGCCCCCTCCATGGCCGCGCTCAGCTTCTGCCGGGCGCGCCAGGGCGACTGGCCGCTGGCCGAACTGACCTTCGCCAATGCCGCCGCGCTTGGCGTGATGCCGCAGGCCGAGGAATCGCTGCTCCGGCTCTACCTCGATCCCGACCTGGCAGAGGAAACGCCGCCCCTGCCGCCCCCCGCCCGAATGACCCCGCTGGCTTTCCGCCTGTCGGAGGCCATCGGCACCCCCGTCCCTGCCACCGGCCTGCCGCTGGCCTATGCCATGTCCGACCTGCGCGGACTGTCCGGATGGCGGGCGGAGATCGAGGCGGCGGAACGTCTCGCCCGCACCGGCGCGCTGGCAGAGAACCGGCTGATCGGTATCTACACCGACCGCGAACCGGCGGCCTCCGGCGGGCTCTGGGACCGGGTGGAGGCGATCCAGCAGATGGACCGCGCCCTTGCGGAGAAGGACGCGAAGACAGTAGACGAAATCCTCCCCGCCGCCTGGTCCGCGATCCGTGAAGCCGGTCTGGAACTGCCCTTTTCCCGGCTCTGGGCGTCGGACCTCACCGCCCTGCCCCTGACCGGCGCGGCGGCGGAGGCCGCCTTCGACCTCGCGATGCTCTCCCCCGACTATGAAACCCACGCCGCCCGGCTGCCCGCCACCACGCCACGCCGCAAATTCCTCGCCGCAACCGCCCGTGGCACCCCAGGAGATGTCCCCGCGCCCGACGCGCTGTCGGCCGCCATCGCGCGGGGTTTCGCGGGCGAAACGCTGCCCCCTGTGATCCGGCTGGACCTTGGCCAGAACAAGCTCGGTGAAGCGATCCTCTCGGCCATGGCGCTCTACATCAGCGGAGCGGGCGGAGAGACCAAGGACATCGTGCCCGCCCTCGCCACCTTCCGCGCCACCGGGCTCGAGGACACCGCCCGCCGCGCCGCCCTGCAACTGCTGATCCTGGAGCGGCAGAGATGACCCCCGACAGCTGGATCTCCGCTTTCCTCGAAGCGCAGGCTGCCGAAGCCGGGGCCGCGCGCAATACCCTGCTTGGCTACGGGCGCGACCTGAAGGACTTCACCTCCTGGCTGACGCATCGAAAGATCGCCGTCGATGCCGCCACCCGCACGGATGTCGAGGCCTACCTGACCGCCTGCGACGCCGAGGGGCTGAGCCGCGCGACCCGCGCCCGCCGCCTGTCCGCCATCCGCCAGCTCTACCGTTTTGCCTTCGAGGAAGGCTGGCGCACGGACAACCCCGCCATCGAAATCCGCGGCCCCGGGCGGACCAAGCGCCTGCCAAAGACACTGAGCACGGAGGAGGTCTCCGCCCTGCTCGACGCCGCCCGCCAGCAGGGCCGGACCGAAACCGACCGCCTGCGCAACACCTGCCTGATGGAACTGCTCTACGCCACCGGCATGCGGGTCAGCGAACTCGTCTCCCTGCCCATGGCCACCGCGAAGGGCGATCCCCGGATGCTGCTGGTGCGCGGCAAGGGCGGCAAGGAACGCATGGTCCCCCTTTCCCCGCCCGCGCGGGAGGCGCTCGCGCTCTGGCTGGCGGAACGCGAGGCGCAGGAAGACGCACGTCCACGCGGGGCCACGCCGTCGCGTTTCCTCTTTGCCTCGCCCTCCGCCGAAGGGCACCTGACCCGCCACCGCTTCTACATCCTGATCAAGGAAATCGCCCTGTCAGCAGGCGTCACGCCCTCCAAGGTCACACCGCACACGCTGCGCCATGCCTTCGCCACGCACCTGCTGGAAAATGGCGCCGACCTGCGTGCCATCCAGACCCTCCTCGGCCACGCCGATCTGGCCACGACCGAGATCTACACCCATGTCCTGGAACACCGCCTGCGGGAACTTGTGGAAACCCATCACCCGCTGAACAAGGACGGCTGAGCGCCATCTTGAACCGCGCCCCGACACACCCCATAACGCAGGGCAGTGACCGGGGGCATGATGGACCAGACGACAATTTCCCAATTTGACACCGCATTCTGGCTGACCTGCGGCGGCATCGTCGTGCTGCTGCTGTTCTCCGCCTTCTTCTCGGGGTCCGAGACCGCGCTGACCGCCGCTTCGCGCGGGAAGCTGCGCAGCCAGGCTGACAAGGGCTCCAAGGGCGCGCAGCTGGCGCTGGAAATCACCGAGGACAACGAAAAGCTGATCGGCTCCGTGCTGCTTGGCAACAACCTCGTCAACATCCTTGCCACCTCGCTCGCCACGGCGCTGTTTACCCGCGTCTTCGGTGACGGCGGCGTGGCGCTGGCGACGCTGGTGATGACCGCGCTCGTGCTGATCTTCGCCGAGGTGCTGCCCAAGACCTACGCCATCACCAATCCCGAAACCGCCGCCGCGCGTGTCTCCACCCCGATCCGGGTCATCGTCACCCTCCTGGCCCCCCTGGTCAGCGCCATCCGGCTCTTGGTGCGCGCCGTGCTCCGGGTCTTCGGCGTGCGCACGGACCCCGACAGCCATATCCTTGCCGTGCGCGAGGAGATCGTCGGCGCCCTGCACCTCGGCCATTCCGAGGGCGTGGTGGAAAAGGAGGACCGCGACCGCATCCTCGGCGCGCTCGACCTCTCCGACCGCTTTGTGGAGGAGATCATGCTCCACCGCAGCCGGATCGAGATGATCGACGCCGACACCCCGATCGAGGACATCCTCGCCCAGTGCCTCCAGTCCAACCACACCCGCCTGCCGGTCTATCGTGGAGACCCGGAAAACATCATCGGCGTCGTGCATGCCAAGGACCTGCTGCGCGCGATGCACAAGATGTCGACCGAAACCAACCGCCCGCTCGCCGACACGCTCAAGGACTTCAAGATCACCGACGTCGCGATGAAGCCCTACTTCGTGCCCGAGACGACGACGCTGGACGAACAGATGCGCCAGTTCCTCAGCCAGCGCACCCATTTTGCGCTGATCGTCGATGAATACGGCGCCCTGCGCGGCCTGCTGACGCTGGAGGACATCCTTGAGGAGATCGTCGGCGAGATCACCGACGAACACGACCCTGCAGCCGAATACGACATCCGCCGCACCGAGGACGGCCAGTACATCGTCGACGGCGCCATGACGATCCGCGACCTCAACCGCGCGATGGACTGGTCCCTGCCCGACGACGAGGCCAACACCATCGCGGGGCTGGTCATCCACGAGGCCCAGACCATCCCGAGCACCGGCCAGGTCTTTTCATACCACGGCTTCCGCTTCGAAGTGCTGGCACGCAAGGACAATCGCATCACCCGGCTGAAAATCCGCCCGCTCATCGCCGCCTGACCCCGGAGACGGCGCGCACGTCAGGCGGCGGATGCCTCCGGCGGGGATATTTGCAAAACCAAAGAAGGCCCGGGTGTACCGATTCAGTCGCGGTCCATGCCGAGGTAGGTGTAACTGTCCCCGGCGACCGCACGGATTTCGGGCAGGTAGTTGGAATTCATCACGACAATCGCGCTCCCGGCGGGCAGGTCCGGCAGCACCTCCTGCGGGGAACAGACCCTGAGCCCCGTCCCGGCGAGATGGCGACCCTGCTTGGCAGGGTTGATGTCGATGACGGCACGAACAGGCTGTCCCCGGCGCGCCCGCAGCAGGGAATAGATCACGCCCTTGCTGGCGCCGCCCCAGACCACGGTCGCGCTGTCGCCCGAACGGCCGCGTTCCAGCGTTTCCAGGAAATCCTCCGGCAGGTCCGCCGGTTCCGCATCCACCCCCGATGGCACCCGGAGACTGTCGAGTTCGGCCACGACGTACAGGTACTGCCCGCCGAAGATACGGCCGCTCTCGACGACATTCCCGAAAATCCGGTCGAAATCGGACAGGCGGAAATAGTTTACATGCTCATAGAAGATGTCGAACCACGCGCGGTGCTCGATGATCCAGTCGAAGCAGGGAACCTCGATATAGATCCGTCCCGTTCCACCGTTTGCGCGGGCCAGTTCCATCAGGAAGGCAACGGGATCGGGAATGTGTTCCAGCACGTGGCGCAGGATCAGGCCACGGGCGCTCAGTCCGGCATCCGCATCGAAGAATTCCTTGCGGATGGCCGGGTTCTCACCCTCATAGGCCGGATCGAAGCCGGTGATCCCGATCCCGGCCTCCTCAAGCATCTCGAGGAAGAACCCCTTGCCACAACCGACCTCGACCAGACCCTCCTGCCCGAGCCCGCGGGCCACGATCTCCGCCACGGTATCGAGATGCGCACGGAACCGCGGGCTATGCCCCTGCTCGTTCTGGTAATTCACGTCATAGACAACAAGGGATGGATCGAAGGCCGCATTGTGCACCAGCCCGGTGGTACCATCCTGCACCAGTTGCATGTCACCGGTCGGGGCGGAAAGCGCCTCTTCCGCCGTGGCATACATGCGGTTCTGAAAAACGGGCAGGCCCTGGGCTTCGTAAAGGATCTTGGTCTTCATGGCAGGGCCTTCGTCTGCGGGAGGGAGGCGGGTTCGGCGCGTGCAGACGTCGTCCGCTGCTGCGACAGGCGTCTGACCGGCGCACCGCTGCGCCGTCGCAAACCGGGACCGGACTCGTAACCAGTCATCAGGAATGTCTGTCTGAAATCCAAAACACCGCCCGAGATTTACCGAACTTCAGACCCGATAAACCACAATTCGGCTGCAGGCCAGCCTCCTTGCCCTTCCGATCGGCAGGAAAGTACCGCTGCGAGTACTTTCGCTCCGGCAGGACCGAACCCCTTCGGGTCTCTGTGGCCTGCGAAATATCATGGGGTCCGGAGCAAAGCCCCGGTGCACCAATGACAAAGGCGCGCCCGGTGAGGGACGCGCCTTGCTTTTCATACGGACCGGAGCCGTCAGCCGCGGGCGCGGCCGACGAGTTTCCACGCGGCGGGCAGGATCAGTGCCGCCAGCGCGAGTTTCAGCAGGTCGCCGACGATGAACGGGGTGAGACCCCATTCCAGGATCGGCTTGTCCCAGCCATAGAGCATGCCGAGCCACGCCAGACCCGGGACGTACATCAGAACGTTGCCAAGCAGCATCGCCAGCGCCATCCAGACCACCGACCGGTCCCAGCCCCGCTGCGCCAGCCAGCCGAGAAGCACCGTCGCCAGCACGTAGCCGACCAGATAGCCGCCGGTGCCGCCCATCATGTAGGCCACGCCGTTCAGTTCGTTGGTCGACGACTGGAAGATGTCGAAGCCCAGCATCCCGATCAGCATGTAGCCGACGATGGTCACCAGACCGAGCCGCGCGCCGTAGGCCGCGCCGATCGTCAGGACAGCGAAGGTCCCCATGCCGACGGCGACCGGAGAACCCGGAACCGGCACTTTGATCTTTGCGCAGATCGCCAGCAGGGCGACGCCCGCGATCACGAGTGCGGCCTGTTTCAGGCGCAGCGCGGCCCCTGTGGTCGGGCCGACGGCATCCGTCAGCACACGGGCTGTCATCGTCTGGGACATGTGAATTCCTCCGCTTCCCTCGATTGCTTTTCAACGTGATACCCCCGTGCGGCGCCCTAGCGCAAGCGGCTCCGCGTGACCGGGGCTCAGGAAGTTGCAAACACCGCGACCCTTGATGCAGCAAAACCGCAAATCTGCAAACTGCCCCGGTTCAGGCGGGCCGGTACTCCGTGACCATGCGGTAATCCTTCCTCGGACCGGTCACCCGCCACTCCGCCCGCCAGAGCGGCCAGTCACCGAAATCATAACGCACGCGGTAGAGATCGGGGTCGCAGTGATGCTCTGCTTCCACCCCGGACGGCTCCGCCCCGATGTGGTGAAAGGCCCGTCCGTCATCGAAGAACACCGCGATATGCGCACCTTCCTGCCGCCAGAGATATCGGCGCGTCGCCCGCATCGGCACCTGACCGGGCAGGCGCAGCTCCCCTTCCTCCGTCAGCACCAGCCCCTCGGCGTCGCGATCAAAGGTGGCGATCCCGTCGAACCGCGCGTCCGGTCCGCCGTGGTGATGCACCACCCGGCTCATCCGCCAGCGCCCCTCGAAATCGCCCAGTTGCATCGCATGCTCCCCCGGCGCGGCACCGCGCCGCCCCTGCCTCCACTTGTCCCCCTGATGCCCCGGCGCTAAGACGCGGGCAACCCTTCGACAGGAGCTCCGGATGATCCCACGCTATTCCCGCCCCGACATGGTTGCCATCTGGTCGCCGGAAACCCGCTTCCGCATCTGGTTCGAGATCGAGGCCCATGCCTGCGACGCCATGGCCGACCTCGGCGTGATCCCGCGCGAAAATGCCGACGCGGTGTGGAAAGCCAAGGATGTGGAGTTCGACATCGCCCGCATCGACGAGATCGAGCGGGAGACCAAGCACGATGTCATCGCCTTCCTCACCCACCTCGCAGAACACGTCGGGTCGGAGGAGGCGCGGTTCGTACATCAGGGCATGACCTCCTCGGACGTGCTGGACACATGCTTCAACGTGCAGCTGACCCGCGCCGCCGATATCCTGATCGCCGACCTGCAGGCGCTGCTGGCCGCGCTGAAGAAACGCGCCTATGAGCACAAGGACACCGTGCGCATCGGCCGGTCCCACGGCATCCATGCCGAACCGACGACCATGGGCCTGACCTTCGCGCGGTTCTACGGGGAGATGGACCGCAACCTGTCCCGCATGCGCGATGCCCGCGCCGAAATCGCCACCGGTGCGATCTCTGGCGCGGTCGGCACCTTCGCTAATATCGACCCGGGCGTGGAAGAACATGTCTGCGACAAGATGGGGCTGGTACCGGAGCCGATCTCGACCCAGGTGATCCCGCGCGACCGCCACGCCGCCTTCTTCTGCACGCTGGCCGTCATCGCGTCGTCCATCGAGAATATCGCCATCGAGATCCGCCACATGCAGCGCACCGAGGTGCTGGAGGCGGCCGAGTTCTTCTCCATGGGCCAGAAGGGCTCTTCGGCCATGCCGCACAAGAAGAACCCGGTGCTGACCGAGAACCTCACCGGCCTCGCCCGCATGGTCCGTTCGATGGCAATCCCGGCGCTGGAGAACGTGGCGCTCTGGCACGAACGCGACATCTCCCACTCCTCGGTCGAGCGTAATATCGGCCCCGATGCGACGATCACGCTGGACTTCGCGCTGGCCCGCCTGACCGGGGTGATCGAGAACCTGCTCGTTTATCCGCAGAACATGCTGGACAACATGAACAAGTTCCCCGGTCTGGTGATGTCGCAGCGCGTGCTGCTGGCGCTGACGCAGGCCGGCGTGTCGCGCGAGGATGCCTATCGCCTCGTCCAGCGCAACGCCATGAAGGTCTGGGACCATCGCACCGACTTCCGTGAGGAACTGCTGGCCGACGAAGAGGTTCGCAAGGCCCTGTCGGAGGACGAGATCAACGAGAAGTTCGACCTCGGCTATCACACCAAGCATGTCGACACGATCTTCGCGCGGGTCTTTCACGAGGACTGAGCGGCGCATCGCCCGACCGGAACGGCGCGCTTTGTCGGCGCGGGCTCGCGTGCTATCGTGACCCTGTCGCACAAGGAGACCGCCATGACCCGGACGCTACTTCTGACTGCCCTGCTGACCCTGCCGACCTTCGCCGCTGCCCAGTCCTCCTGTGCCGAAAAGCATCAGGCCCAGAACTGCGCGGCCGGCACCATGTGGAACGACGAAACCAAGGCCTGCGAACAGGTCGTGTCCAGCTGAGCCTCACCCGGCTTCAGGATTCGTTCACCCCTGACCGTCTATCCTGACCCCGAGTCGGACAGGTAGACCGGGCAGGACATGGGCAATCTCACACCGCTGGCACAGCTCGCGCCACCCGCGCGGGGCGGTGCCGCTCTGACCCGCCGCCAGAAGGCGGCGATCATCATCCGGCTGGCGCTGTCCCAGGGGGCGGACATGCCGCTTCAGGACCTGCCCGAGGATCTGCAGGCCGACCTGACCCGCATCCTCGGCGCGATGCGCCCGATCACCCGCGACCAGCTGAACGAGGTGGTGGAGGAATTCGCCGGTGATCTCGAATCCGTCGGTCTGACCTTTCCGCGTGGCGTGGCCGGGGCGCTGTCGGTGCTGGACGGGCGGATCAGCCCGCACACCGCCGCACGCCTGCGAAAGGAGGCCGGGGTGCGCCACACCGGCGACCCCTGGGAACGGCTGCGCCAGCTCGACCCGCGCAAACTGGTCCCCGTCATCGAATCCGAAAGCACGGAGGTCGCGGCGATCATCTTGTCCAAGCTGGATATTTCCAAGGCGGCGGAACTGCTTGGCCTGCTGCCCGGCGAAAGGGCGCGGCGCATCGCCTATGCGGTCAGCCAGACCTCTGCCGTCACGCAGGACGCGCTGGACCGCATCGGCCTGTCGCTGGCCGCGCAGCTGGACGGCGTGCCGGAGTCGGTCTTCGACAAGGGGCCGGCGGAACGGGTCGGCGCAATCCTCAACTTCTCGACCGCCGCGGCGCGCGAAGACGTGCTGACCGGCCTCGACGAAGCCGACCGCGTCTTCGCGGAGGATGTGCGCCGGTCGATCTTCACCTTCGCCAACTTCCCCGACCGCATCGCGCCGCGCGACATCCCCAAGGTGATCCGCGGGATCGACCAGGCGGATCTGGTGACGGCCATCGCCGGGGCCACCACGCCCGAACTCACGCGCGCCGCCGAATACGTGCTGGACAACATGTCCGGGCGCATGGCCGATGCCCTGCGGGAAGAGGTGAAGGACGCCGGCAAGGTCAAACCCAAGGACGCCGAAACCGCCATGTCCGCCATCGTCTCAGCCGTACGGGAACTCGAAGCCTCCGGCGAACTGTTGCTCATCGCCGGAGAGGAGGAGGACTAGCGCGCGCCCTTCCCCGCGCAGGAACGCGGCAAGACCCCAACCCCGTCCCTGCATGGTCTGCGACTGGACACCCCTCCGGCCGGCCCATATTGCTGGCGCGATGATACACCAGACGCCACCGAAGGGATCCTGAACCATGTGGTCCCGCCTCAGCCCCAAGAACCGCGCGATCCTGCTCATGGTCGGCGCGATCTTCTGTTTTTCCTCCATGGACGCGCTGGCCAAGGCGGTCGGGCTGCGCTCCAGCCCGGTCATGGCGCTCTGGGCGCGTTACATCGGGCAGATGGTGCTGGTGCTGATCCTCGTCGCGCCGCGCTTGAAAAAGGTGTCGCGCACCCATTACCCCAAGCTCCAGCTGCTCCGCTCCGTCTTCCTGCTCTGCGCCACTACGTCGTTCTTCTTCGGTCTCAGCCATATGGGCCTGGCCGAGATGACGGCGATCATGGACATCAATCCGGTGCTTATCACACTTGGCGCGGCCCTGTTCCTTGGCGAATCCCTTGGCCCCCGACGGATCATCGCCATCGGCATCGCCCTGATCGGCGCGATGATCATCATCCGCCCCGGCATGGGCGTCTTTTCCTGGGCCGCGATCTTCCCCCTTGGCGCGGCGATATTCTACACCTCCTACTCCCTCGCCACCCGCTTCGTCGGTCATCGGGAGGATCCCTGGACCTCTCTCCTCTACGCCGCGATGTTCGGCTCTCTCGTCATGACCGGCGTGGCGGCGTTCCACTGGCAGACCCCCGATCCCGTGACCGCCCTGCTGATGATCGTGCTGGCCTGTGTGGGCACCACCGGACAACTGCTGTTCATCCGGGCCTTCGCCGCCGGGGAAGCGGCCATGCTTGCGCCCTTCGGCTATGTCGGCCTGATTTTCGCGGTGCTCTGGGGCGCCGTGATCTTTGGTGAGTTTCCCGACATCTGGACCGTGACCGGCGCGGTTGTCGTCGTCGGCGCGGGGCTTTATGTCTGGCACCGCGAAACCCGCGCCGCGCCGGCCCTCGCCGGGGCAAAGGCGCCGGACACTCTCTGACCGGACCCGTCGATGGAGCCAAAGGAACTGCCCCCGGCCACCCGCACCGGCCAGTATCTCCTCAATCTGGTGCTGGGGGGCATGGTGCGCCTTGCGCTTTCCCTGCCCTACAGGATGCGCGTGCCGCTGATCGGCTGGATGGCGTCGCGGCTGGTCGCCCCGCTGGCGGGCTGGCCCAAACGCATCCGCGACAACCTGGCCCACGCCTGGCCCGACCTGCCCCGATCCGAGGTGGAGCGGCTGGTGCGTCAGGTTCCCGACAATGCCGCCCGCACGCTGATCGAGATCTATTCGATCGAGGACCTGAAACCCCGCCTGCGCGACACCCCCCCCGAAGGCCCCGGCTGGCCCGCCATCGAAGAGGCGCAGGCCAAGGGCCGCCCCGTCTTCCTGATCTCGGGTCATTTCGGCAATTACGATGCGGTCCGCGCCTTTGTGGCGATGCGATACGGTCAGGTCGGCGGGCTCTACCGGCCACTGAACAACGTCTACTTCAACCGCCATTACGTGCGGGCCATCGCACGCACCTCTCTGCCCGTCTTCGAACGCGGGCGGCGCGGGCTGGCGGAGATGATGAAATTCGTGCGCGACGGCAATGTCATGGCCATGCTCAGCGATCAGCACTTCGGCCACGGCGCCCCGCTTACCTTCTTCGGGCAGCGCGCCTTCACGGCCCTGTCGGTACCGGAGATCGCGTTGAAATACGACGCGCTGATCGTGCCCTGCTATGGCATCCGCCAGCCCGACGGCCTGTCCTTCCGGCTGGTCTTCGAAGCCCCGATCCCCCACACCACGCCCGAGGAGATGGGACAGGCTCTCAACGATTCACTCGAAGCGATGGTGCGCGGGCACCCTGAACAATGGCTCTGGCTGCACCGCCGCTGGAAAGGCGAAGATGGCAGGTCCGAGGCCGAGACCTAGCGCAGCCGCGCCGCCGCCTCAATCGGACCTGGCCCGCGCTGCTGGATCAGCACGACGACGGGTCGGTCACCCTCAATCGGCACTTCCGCGTCATAGGGCGCGGGCGGGGTCCATTCACCGACGACCTTCCATTCCGTCACCACGTTGGAATAGGCCAGCTTGTGCCCCGCGTTCTCACCGCGCGTGATCTCCACCTGCGTTTCCGGCTGATAGCGCACGACCTGAACCACCATCGGCCGGGTCACCGACGCGACAGCCCGCGCCTCGATATGCAGCACGGACCCCTCGCCGCGCCGGATGGCCAGCGACACGCGCTGCGGGCGTTCGCGGTATTCGGCAATCAGGTCGGTGACATCCATCGGGTGATTGCCGACGACGTCGGCCTCACCCTGCACGATCATCTGCGGCGTGTAGACCGACCGCCGCCCCGCCGCCTTGGCGTAGGCCTTCTGGCGCGATGAATTAACGGGCGACCCGAAGACATCCTTCCAGCCGATGTAGTCCCAGTAATCGACATGCAGGCCCAGTGCGATCACGTCGTCGCGCGGCGCAAGCAGGCCAAGGAACGCATCCGCCGGCGGGCAGGAGGAACAGCCCTGGGAAGTGAACAGCTCTACCACGACCGGCGTTTCCCGAGAGGTTTGGGCCATCCCCGGCCCGCCCAGAAAAACCAGCGAAATCAGTGCGGCAATGCCGACGCGTGCGAACATCCTCGCCCCTTTGTCCGTGTCCCTGCACCTTACCTAGACAGAGGTGACTGAAACAACCAATCAAGGTTTCGAGATTGTCCGTCAACGGGCACCGGCGCCACAGCCGTGACCCGATCACATTCTGTATACTATCGTACACAAAACCCGCCGCACCCTCTTGATTGACGCCCCGCAATCGGGCAGAAGCAGGCCAGCTACGACCCTCATCTCACCGGAAGGGAGCCATCCATGCCCATCGTCGTCGGACAGGATACCGCCAAGACGCGCAAGTCGCTCAAGGTCGGGTCCAAGACCTTTGCCTACTACTCCATTCCCGCCGCCGAGGCCGCAGGACTGGGCGAATTCGCCAATCTGCCCGCCGCGCTCAAGGTGGTGCTGGAAAACATGCTGCGTTTCGAGGACGGCAAGACGGTCTCGGTCGACGACATCAAGGCCTTCTCCGCCTGGGGCAAGAACGGCGGCAAGAACCCGAACGAAATCGCCTATCGCCCGGCCCGCGTGCTGATGCAGGACTTCACCGGCGTTCCCGCCGTTGTCGACTTGGCCGCGATGCGTGACGGCATCAAGGGGTTGGGCGGCGACGTCCAGAAGATCAACCCGCTGAACCCCGTCGACCTCGTCATCGACCACTCCGTCATGATCGACGAATTCGGCAACCCCCGCGCCTTTCAGATGAACGTGGACCGCGAATATGAACGGAACATGGAGCGGTACCAGTTCCTCAAGTGGGGTCAGGGCGCGTTCGAAAACTTCCGCGTCGTGCCCCCGGGCACCGGCATCTGCCACCAGGTGAACCTGGAGTATCTGGCAAAGGCCGTCTGGTCCGACACCGACCAGAACGGTGAGATGGTCGCCTATCCCGACACGCTCGTCGGCACCGACAGCCACACCACCATGGTGAACGGCCTCGCCGTCCTCGGCTGGGGCGTCGGCGGGATCGAGGCAGAGGCCGCCATGCTCGGTCAGCCCATCTCCATGCTGATCCCCGAGGTCATCGGCTTCAAGCTCACCGGCAAGATGATCGAAGGCACCACCGGCACCGACCTCGTGCTCAAGGTCGTGGAAATGCTCCGCGCCAAGGGCGTGGTGAACAAGTTCGTCGAATTCTACGGCGACGGGCTCGACACCCTGCCGCTGGCCGACCGCGCCACCATTGCCAACATGGCCCCCGAATATGGCGCCACCTGCGGCTTCTTCCCGATCGACGGCGAAACCCTGCGCTACCTGCGCAACTCCGGCCGCGACGAGGACACCATCGCCCTGGTCGAAGCCTATGCCAAGGAAAACGGCATGTGGCGGACGGCGGACTATGCGCCGATCTACACCGATACGCTGGAGCTCGACATGGGCACCATCGTTCCGGCGATCTCGGGCCCGAAGCGCCCGCAGGACTACATCGCGCTGGACAAGGCATCCACTGAATTCAGCAAATACATCAAGGGCCTGCGCGCCGGAAAAGATGCATCGGTGAAAGAGGAGGTCCGTTGGGAAGGCGAAGGCGGCGCCCCCGAACCGCGCGAGATACCGGGCGACGAGGGCCATCACTCCAAGGGCTGGTACAAGACCACCGACGGGGCGCACCAGCTGCATGACGGCTCCATCGTGATCGCCTCCATCACCTCCTGCACCAACACGTCGAACCCCTACGTGATGATCGGCGCCGGTCTCGTGGCGCGGAAGGCCCGCGCGCTTGGCCTGAACCGCAAGCCCTGGGTGAAGACCTCCCTCGCTCCGGGCTCTCAGGTCGTGTCGGCCTATCTGGAGGCCGCCGGCCTTCAGGAAGACCTCGATGCCATCGGCTTCAACCTCGTCGGTTACGGCTGCACCACCTGCATCGGCAACTCCGGCCCGCTGGACGCCCCGATCTCCAAGGCGATCAACGACTACGACCTGGTCGCGACCGCAGTCCTGTCGGGCAACCGCAACTTCGAAGGCCGGATCAGCCCCGACGTGCGCGCGAACTACCTCGCCTCCCCGCCGCTGGTCGTGGCCTATGCGCTGGTCGGCGACATGAACGTCGATCTGGCGAACGGCGTGATCGGTCAGGACAAGGACGGCAACGACGTCTATCTCAAGGACATCTGGCCGTCGCAGAAGGAAATCGCCGACCTCGTCGAGAAGACCGTGACGCGCGAGGCCTTCCAGTCCAAATACGCCGACGTCTTCAAGGGCGACGAGAAGTGGCAGGCCGTCGACACGACGGACAGCGAAACCTACAACTGGCCGGCGACGTCGACCTACGTGCAGAACCCGCCCTACTTCCAGGGCATGTCCAAGACACCCGGCACGATTTCGAACATCGAGGGCGCCAAGGTGCTCGCCATCCTCGGCGACATGGTGACGACCGACCATATCTCTCCGGCCGGCTCGTTCAAGGACACCACCCCGGCGGGCAAGTACCTGCTCGACCATCAGGTTCCGGTGCGGGAGTTCAACTCCTACGGGTCTCGCCGCGGCAACCACGAGGTCATGATGCGCGGCACCTTCGCCAACATCCGCATCAAGAACGAGATGCTGGACGGCGTGGAGGGCGGCTACACCCTCGGCCCTGACGGCCAGCAGACCTCCATCTACGACGCCGCCATGGCCTATGAGGCCGCCGGCACCCCGCTGGTGATCTTCGGCGGCGAACAGTACGGCGCGGGGTCCTCGCGCGACTGGGCGGCCAAGGGTACGGCGCTGCTTGGCGTGAAGGCGGTCATCGCGGAGAACTTCGAGCGTATCCACCGCTCCAACCTCGTCGGCATGGGCGTCATCCCCTTCGAATTTACCGGAGGCGACACCCGCAAGACGCTTGGCCTGAAGGGCGACGAAACCGTCTCCATCTCCGGCCTCGACACGATCAAGCCGCTCCAGACCGTGCCGTGCACGATCACCTACGGCGACGGCTCGGTGAAGGAGATCCAGATTAAATGCCGGATCGATACGGCGATCGAGATCGAATACATCGAACATGGCGGCGTGCTGCATTACGTGCTGCGGGACCTGGCCAAGGCAAGCTGATCGCGTCAGACAGAAACCCGAAAGGCCGGTCTTCGTGACCGGCCTTTTTCATTTTGGGGCTTTGCCCCCGCCCTCTGGGCTCCCCCAGGATATTTGTCCAAACCAAAGAGGGTTGAAGTCAGGCTTTCATCTTGCCCGAAATATCCCGGGGGAGTCCGCAGGACGGGGGCAGCACCCCCTGCTACTGCGCCGCTTTATCCAGCGCCGGGCCGATCTGCTCTGCCATGACCCGCTGCGTGACCGGACCGGCAAAGCGCAGCACGATCCGCCCCTCGCCGTCGATCACGTAGGTCTCCGGCACGCCGTAGAGCCCCCAGTTCAGTGCCATCCGCCCCTGCGGGTCCGCGCCGACACCGGCATAGGGGTTGCCCAGTTCCTCAAGGAACCCCATGGCCTTGCCCGGATCGTCCTTGTAATTCACCCCGAGCACGGTGATCCCCTGTTCCGCCAGTTCGGTCAGCGTCGGATGTTCGACCCGGCAGGGTGCACACCAGCTGGCCCAGAAATTCACCAGCTTGACCTTGCCATCCCGCAGGGTCGCATCATCGAACCCCGGCAGCCCGCCGAGCGGGTCCAGCACCACGGCAGGCGCCTGCTTCCCGGCAAGGGCGGAGGGCAGCTGATCCGGATCCTCCCGCCCCAGCCCGATCAGGAAGGCGGCTGCAAGACCGGCGAAGATCGCCGGCGGCAGCAGCATCAGCGGCTTAATCCCGGCCATGACGCACCCGTTCCTCCACCTCGCGCAGGGTCCGTGCCACCCGCGCCGACCGCCAGAGGCTCGCGACCACGAGCGCGACCAGCAGCGCCAGTGCCCCGCCATAGGCGCTCAGCACCGTCGCGGCGTATTTCCCGAGGTCCGGCATCATGCGGTGACCTCCCGTGCCAGCAGCGCCCGCGTGCGCCGCGCCCGGATCTCCGTCCGCGTGCGCAGCAGTACCAGCGCGATGAAAAGCAGCACGAAACCCGCGATGCAGACCAGAAGCGGGATGTAAAAGACGTCGGCCACGTTCTCCTCTTTGTCCATGGACAGGGATGCGCCCTGGTGCAGTCCCTGGTTCCAGAAGTTGACCGCATAGCGCGACAGGATCGCAAAGACCGACCCCACGATGCAGAGCACCGAGGTCAGGTCCGCCGCGGTATCGTCATTCTCGACCGCCGACCAGAGCGCTATGTAGCCGAGGTAGAACAGGAACAGGATCAGGAACGACGTCAGCCGCGGGTCCCAGGCCCACCACGTCCCCCACATCGGCTGGCCCCAGATCGCCCCGGTCAGCAGCGCGATCACCGTCATGACGGCCCCGACCGGCGCCGCAGCCCGCGCCGCAAGAGCCGACACATGATGCCGCCGCACCAGCCAGACAAGGGAAGCAACCAGCATCATCAGCCAGGCATTGATCGCCAGCAGGGCCGAAGGCACATGCAGGTAGATGATCTTCACCGTCGACCCCTGCCGGTAATCGTCCGGCGTGAAGAAGAAGCCCCAGATCAGCCCCGCCACCAGCGCCGCCACCGCCAGCCCCGACACGGCGGGCAGAACTCGGTCCACGACCTGCGTGAACCGCTTCGGATTGGCATATTCCCAGAACGACCCCATGCGTTTCCCCTACCCGCTCCGGCCCCGGCGGGCCAAGTCACATTACCGCAGGTTCATTCTTAGAACCGCAGCGGAGGCAAAGGGCAACAGTGCCACGGCGACGCAGGTCACCGCTGCCAGCAGCACCAGCGGCGTCGCGGTATCCAGCCCCGTGGCCCCGGCCCGCGCCACCTCGGCCCCGAAGATCAGCGTGGGCACGTAAAGCGGCAGCACCAGCAGCGACAGGAGCAGCCCGCCCCGCTTCAGCCCCACGGTCAGCGCCGCCCCGAAGGTCCCGATCACCGACAGCGCCGGCGTCCCGGCCAGCAGCGACACCACCAGCCAGATCACCCCCTTGCCGGGCAGCGACAGCAGCAGACCAAGCACCGGCGCGACGGCGACCAGCGGCAGCCCGGTCGTCAGCCAGTGCGCGAGGGCCTTGACCGCGACCACCCCCTCCAGCGGCAGCGGCGACACGGCGAGCAGGTCGAGCGACCCGTCCTCCCGGTCCAGCGCGAAGATCCGGTCAAGCGAGAGCAGGCAGGCGAGCAGCGCCCCGATCCAGAGCACACCGGGCGCGATCCGCTCCAGCAGACCCATGGCCGGACCGACGGCAAAGGGCACCAGCACCACGACGATCAGGAAGAACGCGAGGCCGAGACCGAAGCCGCCCCCGGCCCTGACCGCAAGCCTCAGGTCCCGGATCAGAAGGGCCGTCACAGAAACACCTCGTCATAGCCGCGCGCCACCTTGGCCCTTGCCCGGTAGGGCGTCAGGTCGATGACCCGCACATCCAGCCCCATGTCGATATGCGACGCGATCACCGCCAGACCGCCCCCGGCGAGATGCCGACGCACCACCTGCCCGAACAGATCGACCGAACCCTTGTCTAGCGACACCGTCGGCTCGTCCAGCAGCCAGATCGTCCGCCCCGTCACCCGCAGCCGCGCCAGGCCGAGCCGCCGCTTCTGCCCGGCCGACAACTGCCCCGCGGGCCGCGAGGCGAGGTCCGTCAGGGCGAAATCCTCAAGCGTTCCGGAAATGTCTCGCTGCCCGTGAACCCGCGCCCAGAACATGAGGTTCTCTGCCACGCTCAGCGCCGCCTTGATCCCGTCGGCATGACCCGCATAGGTCATCGCCTCCACGTCCGGCACGACGATCTTGCCGTCATAGGGCGGCTGCAGCCCCGCGATGGTCCGCAGCAGTGTGGTCTTGCCCACCCCGTTCGGCCCGGTCAGCACGACGGCCTCGCCCGGTGCGACGGCGAAATTGACGCCTTCCAGCACCGGCACGCCCCCTCGCGCCACCCCGAGATCCACGATCTTCAAACTCATGCCCTGCCACTAGCCGATTTCCGGCGGACCGCAAAGCGCCAAGCTACCTTCTTCATCTTGCCCGAAATATCCAGGGGGAGTCCGCAGGACGGGGGCAGCGCACCCTGCGACAATTGACGCATCGCGAGCGCCCGCGCAGGCTTGCAATCCCGTGGTCGCGCCCATAGGTTCCGCCAACAATCGCGGGCCGCCCGCCGAACAGAAGGAACCGTTCCATGGAAGGTGGCGCAATCGCCCAGTTTCTCCCGCTCATCCTGATCTTCGCGATCATGTATTTCCTGCTGATCCGTCCGCAGCAGAAGAAGCTGAAGGATCATCAGGCGATGGTGAACGCGGTCCGGCGCGGCGATCTGGTCGTCACCCAGGGCGGCATCATCGGCAAGGTGGTCAAGGTGCGCGAGGACGGCGAGGTCGAGGTCGAGATCGCCGAGGGCGTAAAGGTCCGCGTGATCAAGTCGACCCTGGCAGATGTCAAATCCAAGACCGAACCGGCCGAGGCCAGCTGATCTGACGGCAAAGGGGCCCGAGCATGCTGCAGATCGACCTGTGGAAACGTCTTCTCATCTGGGGGCTGGTGGCGCTTGGCCTGCTGCTGGCGCTGCCCAATGCCTTCTATTCGCGGGTCGAGGGCTATAACGACGCCGTCGCTGCCGGCGAACCGGCGGAGGGCTGGTCCGACTACCTGCCCTCCGGGCTGGTCAACCTCGGGCTCGACCTGCGCGGCGGCGCGCACCTGCTGGCCGAGGTCAAGGTGGCGGATGTCTATGCCACCCGCATGAAGGGGCTCTGGCCCGAAATCCGCACCCGCCTGCGCGAAGCCCGCGACACCGTCGGCACCATCCGGCTGCAGGACGGCCCCGCCGACGAACTCCGCATCCGCATCGCCAACCCCGACGCCATGGACGAGGCCCTGCGCCTCGTCCGCGACATCGCCCGCCCGGTCGTCAGTCTGACCGGCGCCGGGCAGTCCGATATCGAGGTCTCGGGCGACGGCGACCTGCTGACCGTGCGCCTGTCCGAGGCAGAGCGGCTTGCCACCGACGACCGCACCGTGAAGCAGTCGCTCGAAATCATCCGCCGCCGCATCGACGAGGTCGGCACCCGCGAACCCACCATCCAGCGTCAGGGCACCGACCGGATCCTGATCCAGGTCCCGGGCGTCGGTTCCGCGGCCGAACTCAAGGCGATCATCGGCACCACCGCGCAGCTGACGTTCCAGCCCGTCGTGCGCCGCACCAGCGACGAAAACGCCGCGCCGGGAGTCGGCAACATGCTGCTGCCCTCCGTGGACGAACCCGGCGAATTCTACGTTCTCGAGGACAGTCCCGTTGTCACCGGCGAGGAACTGGTCGACGCCCAGCCTTCCTTCGACCAGAACGGGCGGCCCGCGGTCAGCTTCCGCTTCAACCCCGGTGGCGCGCGCAAGTTCGGAGACTACACGGCGGCCAACATCGGCAGCCCCTTCGCCATCGTTCTCGACGACGAGGTCATCTCCGCCCCCGTGATCCAGAGCCATATCGCCGGCGGCTCCGGGATCATCACCGGCAACTTCACCGTCGAAAGCTCCACCAACCTTGCCGTGCTGCTGCGCGCGGGCGCCCTGCCCGCCGGCCTCGATTTCCTCGAGGAGAGGACCATCGGACCGGAACTTGGCGCGGATTCGATCCAGGCCGGCAAGATCGCCTGCCTCGTCGCGGGCGGCGCGGTGCTGGTCTTCATGTTCGCCTCCTACGGGCTGTTCGGGTTGTTTGCCAACATCGCCCTGATGTTCAACGTCGCCCTGATCTTCGGCCTGCTCTCCCTGATCGGAGGCACGCTCACTCTGCCCGGCATCGCCGGCATCGTCCTGACCATCGGCATGGCGGTGGACGCCAACGTGCTGGTTTTCGAACGTATCCGGGAAGAGATGAAATCCGCCAAGGGCCCTGCCCGCGCGATCGAGCTTGGCTATGAACGCGCGCTTTCGGCCATCGTGGACGCGAACATCACCACCTTCATCATCGCGCTCATCCTCTTCGTACTCGGCTCCGGCCCGGTGCGCGGCTTTGCGGTGACACTTGGCATCGGCATCCTGACCTCGGTCTTCACCGCGATCTTCGTGACGCGGCTGCTGATCGTGACCTGGTTCGACCGCGCCCGCCCCAAAACGATCGAGGTCTGACATGCGCCTGAAACTCGTACCCGATCAGACCAACTGGGACTTCTTCAAGTACCGCACCGTGACCTTCGGCTTCTCCGTGGTCATGATGATCGCTTCGCTGGCGCTCTGGCTTACCGTCGGGCTGAACTTCGGCATCGACTTCCGCGGCGGCACGACACTGCGCACCCAGTCCGAACAGGCCGTCGATGTGGGCGCGTACCGCGCAGCCATCGATCCGCTCGGCCTTGGCGACGTGTCGATCTCCGAGGTCTTCGATCCCTCCTTCGACGCGAACCAGCATGTCGCGATGATCCGCATCCAGTCCCAGGAGGGCGAGGAAAGCCTGCCCGCCGACACCATCGCCGCCGTGGAAACCGCGCTGAAGACCGTCGACGAATCCGTGCACTTCACCCAGGTCGAATCCGTCGGCCCCAAGGTGTCGGGCGAGCTGGTGCAGACCGCGGTGCTGGCGGTGGCCGCAGCCCTTGCGGCCATCCTGATCTATATCTGGCTGCGCTTCGAATGGCAGTTCTCCGTCGGCGCGGTCGCGGCGCTGTTCCACGACGTGCTGGTCACCATCGGCATCTTCTCCCTGCTGCAGATCCGCTTCGACCTCGCCACCATCGCCGCGCTGCTGACGATCATCGGCTACTCGATCAACGACACGGTGGTCATCTTCGACCGCCTGCGCGAGAACCTGCGGAAGTACAAGACGATGCCGTTGCAGGACGTCATGAACCTCTCGGTCAACGAAACGCTGAGCCGTACGCTCATGACGTCCGGCACAACGCTGATCGCCCTGATCGCGCTGCTGGCGCTTGGCGGGGACGTGATCCGCGGTTTCGTCTTCGCGATCACCTGGGGCATCGTCGTCGGCACCTACTCCTCGGTCTACGTGGCCAAGAACATCGTGCTCTGGCTCGGAGTGAAGCGCGACTGGTCCAAGCCGACCGACACCACCGGCAACCAGTTCGCCAATATCGATGCCTGACTGGCTGCCCGAAGGCGTCACGTCCTTCGGGCTTGCCGTCCTGCTGGTCACCGTCTTCATCGCCGGCGTCGTCTACGGCTTTGCCGGGTTCGGCGCGGCGCTGATCTTCCTGCCGGTGGCAGCGCGGGTGGTGCCGCTCGAGATCGCCATCGCCTCCTTCAACGTCTCCGCCATCGCCTCGCTCTTCACCGTCGTTCCGAAAGCGTGGAGAGAGGTCGACCGTCCCGCCGTCACCCTGCAGATCGTCACCGCCTGCCTCAGCGCAACGGCCGGGATCTGGGTGCTGAAACACGCCGACGTCACCGCGCTGAGATGGGCGGTCGTCGCGGTGATCTCCGCCACGCTGGTCGCCCTGATCTCCGGCTGGCGCTATGCAGCAACCCCGGGCCGGCGCACCCGTGCCGGTGTCGGCCTCGCCGCAGGCTTCCTGGGCGGCGCAACCGGCCTGCTCGGCCCGGCTGTGGTGATCTTCCAGCTCGCCGGTCGTGACGGTGCCGTGCGCAGCCGCGCCAGCACCCTCGTCTTCCTTACCGTCACTAGCGTCCTGCTGCTGCCCCTCATGGCCGCGCAGGGCGTCGTCACCTGGGCGGTGGTGCCCCTTGGCCTGCTGATGCTGGTCCCCTACGGTGCGGGCACGGTGCTTGGCCGCCGCCTGTTCCGGCCGGAGCGCGAGGGTCTCTACCGCACCGCAGCCTATATCCTGATCGCGGCGGCAGTCATCCTGGGTCTGCCGCTGCTCGACTGAAGGAACATCCCATGCAGCTCAACGAAATCGACTACGGCAGGGCGCGTCCGATCGACGGATACGGCCCCGGCTTCTTCCGTATCGGCGGCGAGAAGCTGGAAGGCCCGGTGATCGCCACCGCAGACCGCGCGACGCCCTGGGGCGGCTATGAGGACACCTCGCCCCTGCTCGGCCTCGCCGGTCAGATCGACGTGCTCTTCATCGGCACCGGAGAGCAGATGACCTACCTGCCCCCCGCCTTCCGCAACGCGCTGGACGCCGCCGGGATCGGCGTCGAACCCATGGCGACCCCGGCCGCCTGCCGCACATTCAACGTGCTGCTTTCCGAAGGGCGCCGCGTCGCCGCCGCCCTTCTGCCCGTCTGACGTTCATCTTGCCGGAAGTATCCCGGGGGAGTCCGCAGGACGGGGGCAGCGCCCCCCTCTAGCCCGCCCGCCGGGTCCAGCCCCAGAGGCAGAGGATCTCCATCGCCACATGCGCCCCCGCCACGGCCGTGATACCGCCGTGATCGAAGGGCGGAGAAACTTCCACAACGTCTCCTCCGGTCAGGTTCACCCCGGCCAGTCCGCGAAGGATCGTCGCCGCCTGAGCCGAGGACAGCCCGCCCCAGACCGGCGTCCCCGTCCCCGGTGCAAAGGCAGGATCGAGACAGTCGATGTCAAAGGTCAAATAGGCCTTCGCATCCCCGACGATCCCCCGCACCTTCTCCGCCACCGCTTCAGGCCCCGTCCGATGCACCTCCGCCGCGTCGATGACATGAATGCCGCAGTGGTCGTCGCAGACCGTCCGGATCCCGATCTGGACCGACCGGTCCACGTCGATCAGACCCAGCTTGGCGGCCTTGTAGACGAAGGTGCCGTGGTCGATCCGCTCCATGTCGTCGTCCTGCCACGTGTCGGAATGTGCATCGAACTGGATCAGCGCCAGCGGCCCGTGCTTTTCCACGTGCGCCCTCAGAATTGGCAGGGTCACGAAGTGATCGCCCCCCAGAACCACCGTTCCCACATCCTGCGCCAGTATACCGGCCACGTGGGCCTGCAGCGCCGCCGGAAACTCCCAGACCTTCGCGTAATCGAACGCGAGATCGCCGTAGTCCGCCACCGCGAACTCCGACAGCGGATCGAAGCCCCAGCCATAGGGCGGGTCGTAGGGCTGCAGGGTCGAGGCCTCCCGGATCGCGCGCGGCCCGAACCGCGTCCCCGTCCGGTGCGTCACCGCCTGATCGAAAGGCACGCCTGTGACCGCCACGTCAAACCCTCTCAGGTCCTTGGTGTATTTCCGCCGCAGGAACGATGTCGCCCCGGCGAAGGCGTTCTCATAGCTCAGCCCGCGCGGGTCCTCGCGGGTAAAGGCGTCGTCGATCTTGGTCTTGGCATCTTCCAGGGCCATGGCTCACTCCACAGGCTGCGCGCGCTCCACGAGGCGCACGAAATAGGACGCACCGACCGGCGCGATGGCGTCGTTGAAATCGTAATCCGGCTGATGAAGGCTCGGTCCGTCCTCGCCCTGCCCGAGAAAGATGAACGCACCGGGCCGCGCCTGAAGCATGTAGGAGAAATCCTCCGCCCCCATCTCGCGCCCCTCCTTGTAGATCACCTTGTCGCCGACAATCTCGCGCGCGGTCTCGGCGGCGAATTCGCTCTTTTCCACGTCGTTCACCGTGGCCGGGTAATGCCGGTCATAGACCAGCTCCGCCTTGATCCCGAAGGACGCCGCCTGCCCCGCCACGATCTCCGTCATCCGCCGCTCCACCATGTCCTGCACGGCCGGGTCGAAGGTCCTCACGGTGCCGTTCACATAGACCTTGTCGGGCACGATATTCTCGGCCGATCCGGCGTGGATCTGCGTGACGGAGATCACCAGATCGTCCTGCGCATAGTGGTTCCGGCTGACGATGGTCTGGATCGCCTGCACGATGGAGACGGCACAGGGGATCGGGTCCTTCGTCTCGTGCGGGTTGGCGGCGTGACCGCCGACGCCCTTCACATGGATATGGAACGTGTCGACCGCCGCAAGAACCGGCCCCGGACCGGTCACGAACACGCCCTCCGGGAAGCCGGGTGCGTTGTGGATCGCATAGACCTGCGTGATCCCGAACCGGTCCATGATCCCCTCGTCCACCATGACGCCGCCGCCGCCGCCGTCCTCTTCCGCCGGCTGGAAGATCAGCGCGACGGAGCCGGCGAAATTCCGCGTCTCCGCTAGGTACTTGGCGGCTCCGAGCAGCATGGTCGTATGCCCGTCATGCCCGCAGGCATGCATCTTGCCCGGAATGGTGGAGGCATGGTCGAGCCCGGTCACCTCCTCGATCGGCAGCGCGTCCATGTCGGCCCTGAGCCCCGTCACCGGCCCCTTGCCCCGCCCGTGGATCAGCGCCACCAGACCGGTCTTCGCAATGCCTTCGTGAATCTCGTCCACCCCGAACTCGCGCAGCCGCTCCGCGACAAAAGCAGCGGTCCGGACGCAGTCAAAGCCCAGTTCCGGATGCTGATGCAGATGACGCCGCCACCCGGTCATTTCCTCGGAATATCCGGCAATTCGGTTGATTACGGGCATCGGCTGGACTCCTTCGGCCGGGCTGGTCAGGTTGGCCCCAGATCCCAACCACAGGCACACCCGGATGACCAGAGAGATTGACCCCGCAACCGCAATCGCCGACCCGATGCAGCGGCTTCTGGCCATCATGCGCCGCCTGCGCGACCCGGAAACCGGATGCCCCTGGGACATCGAACAGACCTTCGCCACCATAGCGCCCTACACGATAGAGGAAGCCTACGAGGTTGCGGATGCCATCGAACGCGGCGCGATGCAGGACCTGCGCGGGGAACTGGGCGACCTCCTCCTCCAGGTCGTGTTCCACGCGCAGATGGCTGAAGAAGAAGGACATTTCGCCTTTCCTGACGTGGCGCATGAAGTTGCGCAGAAAATGATCGACCGCCACCCGCATATCTTTGGCGACGAAAGCCGCGACAAGTCGGCGGAACAGCAGACACAGGACTGGGAGGCGGTGAAGGCCGCCGAACGCGCCGCCCGGGGTGCCAACGGCGTGCTGGATGACGTGGCGGTTGGCCTGCCGGCCCTGCTGCGGGCGATGAAGCTTCAGAAACGCGCCGCAAGGGTCGGATTCGACTGGCCTTCCACCGATCAGGTGCTGGCCAAGCTTCAGGAGGAAGCCGCCGAACTGACAGAGGCGCGCAACGACCTGGGCCCAGATGAGGTGGAGGAGGAGATGGGCGACCTGATGTTCGTCATGGCCAACCTCTCCCGCCACTTCGGCGTCGATCCCGAAGCCGCCCTGCGCCGCGCCAATGCCAAGTTCACCCGCCGCTTCGCCGCCATCGAATCGGCCCTCGCCGCGAAGGGACGCACGCCGGAGCAGAGCACGCTGGAGGAAATGGACACCCTGTGGAACGAGGCCAAGCGCGCGGAAAAATCCTGACGTTTTGAATCGGACATTGACCCGACCAAAATACTTGGGTTTAAGCGCGGCAATGCAATGAGCCAACCGGGAGGACCCCATGACCTTTGCCATTCGTATCCCCGCCATCGCGGCGCTGACCGCCATCGCCATGCCAGCCATGGCGCAGGAGGTGAACCTCTACTCCTACCGGCAGCCCGAACTGCTGGCCCCGCTGACAGACGCCTTCACCGAGGAAACCGGCATCAAGGTCAACGTCGCCCATCTTGAAGACGGCATGGTCGAACGCCTGAAGGCCGAGGGCGCGCGTTCTCCGGCAGACCTCGTTCTGACCGTGGACATCGCCCGCATCTACGACGTGGTCGCCAACGATCTGACGCAGCCGGTTCAGTCCGAGACGCTGGAACAGAACGTCCCCGCCGCCTTCCACGACCCCGAAGGCCACTGGTGGGGCCTGACCACCCGCGCCCGCATCGTCTATGCCAGCAAGGAACGCGTCGCCGACGGAGAGGTCACGACCTACGAGGATCTCGCCGATCCGAAGTGGAAGGGCCGCATCTGCACCCGTTCCGGTACCCATGCCTACAACGTGGCGCTCGTCGCCGCCTATCTGCACCACCACGGTGCCGAGGAAACCAAGACCTGGCTGGAAGGCGTGAAGGCCAACCTCGCCCGCAAGCCGCAGGGCAACGACCGCGCGCAGGTCAAGGGCATCTGGTCCGGCGAATGCGACATCTCCATCGGCAACACCTATTACATGGGCGCGATGCTGAGCGATCCGGAACAGAAGGAATGGGCCGACTCCGTGCGCATCGTCTTCCCGACCTTCGAGGGCGGCGGCGCGCATATGAACATCTCTGGCGTGGCGCTGACCAAGGCGGCGCCGAACAAGGAAAACGCCATCAAGATGATGGAATTCCTTACCTCGCCCAAGGCGCAGGAGATCTACGCCGAGGCGAACTACGAATTCCCGATCGCGCCGGGCACCGAACCGGCCGAGCTGGTGAAAAGCTGGGGCACCTTTACCCCGGACGAGGTCAACCTGACCGACCTCGCCAAGCTGCGCCCGGAAGCGCTGCAGATCATCCAGTCCGTCGATTTCGACGGCTGAACCGGCCACGCGGGCCCGCCATTGGCCGGCCCGTTGCGATAAGATACCCTCCCCCCGCCCGGGGGGGAGGATCAGGAACGAGATCGGGGACAGAACCCGTCGCAACTCTCGCCCAGTCATCCCCCGGCTTGACCGGGGGATCTCTCACGGCAGTTTGATCGCCCCGGCTCCCGTCCACGCACAGCGCGAGATCCTCGGATCCAATCCGAGGATGACGTAGCGCGCAAGACATCGGGCGCAACGGGAGCCCGGCGCGCCGCCGTCGCCTCCGGCTCCGCCCGGTTCACGTCGGAACCGCTTCCCCCTCCCATGCGAACGGCATCATCCTTTCGTTCGGCTTTGTCCCGGCGAGCGCGGAGGTGTAGTTCGTGATGGTCTTGAAGGCCACGATGCAAAGCAATTCGAACACTTGCTCGCGCGTGCCGCCCGCCGCAAGGAAGGCGTCGATCTCGGCCTCCGGCACATGGCCCCGGTGCCGCACCAGCAGCCGGACGAAACGCACCATCGCGTTGACTTCCGCATCCGGCCCGTCGCGCCCGTCCCGCACAGCCGCCACGATCTCGGGATCGGTCTTGATAACGGCACTGGCGGCCCAGCTGTGCGCGGGCACGCAGAACTGGCAGGCATGTTCCACGCTGATCGCCAGCTGTGCAAGGTTTGCCTTCACGGGACCAAGCGTCGCGCGTTTCATCACCATGTCCTGCGCCATCCCGTAGATCTCGATCGGCAGCGGGCTTTCGGCCATGTCCGCGTAGACATTGACCAATTCTCCATACTTCCGGACCACTCCCTCCAGGGCCTCCCGCGACCGGTCCGGCACCGTGTCGAGCGTGTAGCTGGTAAACCTCGTCATCGTCATTCTCCCTGTTGAAACCAATTTTAGACGTATCTGTCTAAAATGAGTCGCGCAACGATTATTTACACCCCTGTATAAAACCTGTAGAACGCCCTCATGACGCAAGCAGCCGTTCCCCGCAGCCCCGGTCGCCCTGCCACTTTCCGGCGGGACGACGTCGTCGCGCTGGCCAAGGACCTGTTCTGGACCCGCGGGTACCGCGACGTGTCGCTGAGCGAAATCGCACAGGCGGCCAATCTCACCCGCGCCAGCGTTTACAACGCCTTTGAAAGCAAGGACGCGATCTTTCTCGAGGCGCTGCTGACCTACAATTCCGACGCCCCCGCCGCGCTGCTTTACGACCTGCCCGGCGAAACCCGCGTCGGCGACGCCTTCGACCGGCTTTTTCGCGCCGCATGCCGGACCATGGGCGGTGACCCGGCCCGGCGCGGCTGTCTCGCGATGAACAGCTTTGGCGAACTGCTCGCCATGGACACGCCGGTCACTGACACGGTGAAGCGGAACTTCGAAGGATCACGCAGGCTCATGCAGGCGCTGATCGCCCGCGCCGTCGACGAGGGGGAACTGCCCGCCGGAACCGATGCGGCCGCGACAGGCAACCTGATCCTGTCACATCTCGCGGGCCTTTCGACCTGGTCAAAGTCCGGCGCGACGGAGGAGGAACTGTGGCAGATGTCCCGCCGTCTGCTCGACCTGATCGGGTTCGCGCGTCCTGCGGACTAGACGCCGCCATTCCCCCACGACCCCATGGACATCCGCCCCGCCCCGCGCCAGTGTGCCGCGACGCGAAAAGGGGGCCAGATGCCGCGCAAGATCATCATCGACACCGATCCCGGACAGGACGACGCCGTCGCCATTCTGCTGGCGCTGGCCAGCCCCGAGGAGATCGAGGTGCTTGGCATCACTGCCGTCGCCGGCAATGTCCCGCTCGACCTGACCGCGAAGAACGCCCGCATCGTCTGCGAATTGGCCGGAAAGCCCGACACCCGGGTCTTTGCCGGCTGTGACCGCCCGCTCGGCCGCGCACTTGTCACCGCCGAACATGTCCACGGGAAGACGGGGCTGAACGGCCCGAAACTGCCCGATCCGAAGATGCCGCTGCAGGACCAGCACGCCGTCGATTTCATCATCGACACCCTGCGCGATCACGACGAAGGCACGGTGACGCTCTGCCCGCTCGGCCCGCTGACGAACATCGCCGCCGCCTTCAAGCGCGCGCCCGACATCGTCGAGAAGGTGCAGGAAATCGTGCTCATGGGCGGGGCCTATTTCGAGGTCGGTAACATCACCCCGGCCGCCGAATTCAACATTTACGTCGACCCGCAGGCTGCTGAAATCGTGTTCAAATCCGGCGCGCCGATTGTCGTCATGCCGCTCGACGTCACGCACAGAGCGCTGGTGACCCCCGAACGGAACGAAGCCTTCCGGGCGCTTGGCACGAAGGTCGGCATTGCCGTGGCCGAGATGACCGATTTCTTCGAGCGTTTCGACAAGGAGAAATACGGCTCCGACGGCGCACCGCTGCACGATCCCTGCGTCACCGCCTACCTGATCCGGCCCGACCTGTTCTCGGGCCGCCGCATCAACGTGGAGATCGAGACGCAGTCGGAACTGACCATGGGCATGACCGTGGCCGATTGGTGGGGCGTCACGAAACGTCCGAAGAACGCGCTCTTCATGGGCGACATCGACGCGCAGGGCTTCTTCGACCTGCTGACCGAAAGGCTGGCCCGCCTGTGACCGCGATCAATCTGGCAACGCCGGACGACCTGACCCGCCTGCTGCCCCTCGTCCGCGCCTTCCACGAGGAAGCGGGCATTCCGGTAGACGAGGACGCACGCCTCGCCGCGCTCACGCCGCTACTCGAAGGCTCCCCTCATGGCGCAGCCTGGCTGATCGGCCCGGCCCGCGCACCGATCGGATACGTGGTGATCTCCTTCGGCTGGTCGGTGGAGTTCGGCGGCATGGACGGCTTTGTCGACGAACTCTACATCCGCCCCTCCGTGCGCGGCCGCGGGCTTGGGACAGAGGTGCTTACCCATCTCCCCAAGACGCTTTCCGCCACCGGGCTGAAGGCGATCCATCTCGAGGTCTCCCGCGTCGCGATCAAGACGCAGGAGGCCTACAAGCGCGCCGGTTTCCAGCCCCGTCACGACTACCTTCTGATGACGCGGAAGTTCTGAGCTAGTCCAGGAACTGCTCCCAGGGCCACTGCCAGTTGTCGGCCAACACGCCCTCGGCAATCGTTTCGGCCGCGGCGCCGGCCGCTGCGGAGGCGATGGCGGATCCCGCCACAACCCCGACGATCCCGACCCACCCCACGGGAGTCGTGACGAGAAGGGTCATGGCAACTCCGGCCGCAAGGCTGCCCGCATAGTCGGCGACGATGCCGATCTTTTCGGCCTTGGTATCGGCGGATTGGTAAGCGTCGTGGGCGCTTGCGATACTCAGGGCCTTCAGGCCGACGAACGCGGCCCCTCCACCAATCGCGACCCGCTTCAGGCTCTTCGAATACTTCACGTAGCTGCGGGCCCTCTCCACCCCCTTGGCAGTCCGGTCCACACGCAACGAGAGGTTCGCCGATTTCGGGGAAAAGGCCTCGGCGACATCCGTGAAGAACAGTTTCTCCAGCGCGCCGGATGTCCGGCGTATGGTCCGGATATTCCTCGTTCGGAGATTGCCGTAGCTCGACGGTTTCGTCAGCCCCGACTGGTGACCGCGATATTCCTTGATGATCTCTTGCAGCTTGGGCCGCATCTTGAGCGCCGTGATCGCCGCGGTGAGCGCGAAGTCATCCGGGCTTCCGCTGACCATCCTGTGTCCCAGAGCGAACAGCAGCGACTGGACGGCCGGTTCCGATGCCTCGACCTCCTGTGCGAGGTTCGAATGCATCGCAATCTCGTCATCCGAAAGCCGGACTGGAGCGGAACCGGTTTCGGTCCCCGGGGTCTGAAGCGTTGCCGGTTCAGGCATGATGATGACTTGCCCCGGATAGACCAGGTCGAGCGACTTGATCTTGGGATTGTGCATCAGGACGAATTTGCTCAGTTCATCCCGATTCCTGGTCGCCGTTGTCCGGCCGTACAAATCGTTCATGATCTGATAGACGCTGTCTCCACGCCTGACCTTGTAATGTCGAACAACCACCCCAGACTCCTCGCAGACAGACACCAAGAGCCACACTGCACGTGAACATCCCCTTCGACAACAGCTTTGCCCGCCTGCCCGCGACGCTCTTCACCCGGCTCGATCCGACGCCGGTGGCAGCGCCCCGCCTGCTTGCCTGGAACACGGCGCTGGCCGAGGAGCTTGGCATCGCGGGTCCGCCGGACGCGGCAGTCTTTGCCGGCAACACCGTACCCGATGGCGCCGCCCCCCTCGCCCAGGCCTATGCGGGGCATCAGTTCGGCGGCTTCTCGCCCTCCCTCGGTGACGGCCGGGCGCTGCTGCTTGGCGAGGTGGTCGACCGCCACGGCCACCGTCGGGACATCCAGCTCAAGGGCTCCGGCCCCACGCCCTATTCCCGCGCCGGGGACGGGCGGGCCTGGCTTGGCCCCGTCCTGCGCGAATACACGGTGTCCGAGGCGATGCATGCCCTTGGCGTCCCCACCACCCGCGCCCTCGCCGCCGTCGCGACCGGAGAGGTCATCCGCCGGGAAACCGACCTGCCCGGCGCGGTCCTGACCCGCGTCGCTGCCAGCCACCTGCGCGTTGGCCATTTCGAATATTTCGCCGCGCGGGGCGACAAGGAGTCCCTGCAGGCGCTCTACGATCACGCGGTCGCGCGTCACGACCCCGAGGCCGCCAACCCGCTGGATTTCCTGAACGGCGTTATCGCGCGCCAGTCCCGCCTGGTTGCGCAGTGGATGGGGCTCGGCTTCATCCATGGCGTCATGAACACCGACAACACCTCCATCTCGGGCGAGACCATCGATTACGGCCCCTGTGCCTTCATGGACGCGTACCACCCGGATACCGTGTTCAGTTCCATCGACCGCCACGGACGCTACGCCTGGTCCAACCAGCCCCGGATTCTGCCGTGGAACATGGCCAAGCTCGCCTCGGCCCTGCTGCTTCTGATGCCGGATCCCGAAGCCGCGATCCCTGCCTTCACCGAAGCCGTGCACGCCATGCCCGACCGGATCGAAGCCGAGCGACTGCGGGTCTTCGCGGCCAAGATCGGCATAACGACCCCCCGGCCCGAGGACGGCGCGCTGATCGACGATCTCCTCACCCTGATGCAGGCCGGGGCGTCGGATTTCACCAACACCTTCCGTGCCCTTCCCGGCAACGACGCAAAAGACCAGATCGCCGACCGGGAGGCGTTTCTGGACTGGACCGCGCGCTGGCACGACCGGCTGGCAGAGGAACCCGATCCGCACTCCCTGATGATGCGCACCAATCCGGCGGTCATCCCGCGCAACCATCGGGTCGAACAGATGATCGCCGCCGCGGTCGAAGGCGACATGACCCCCTTCGAAACCCTCGCCGCCGCGCTCGCCACGCCCTACGACGCGCCGGCGGATGATACTCTCGCCGCGCCGCCGGCGCAGCATGAGGTCGTCACCGCCACGTTCTGCGGCACCTGAGGACCTGTGAACCACTGGCTCCGACATCTCCCGACGTGACGACAGGGCAAGGGGCGGAGTACGACGCGACGCGCCCGCGCCTCACCGCGCACGCCGGTTGATCAGCACGATCCCGGCCGACACCAGCGCCAGCGAAACCAGCACCGACAGGTGCAGCCGCTCCCCCAGGATCGCCCAGCCCATGACCACCGACAGGACCGGCGTGAGGAAGGCAAAGCTCGCCACGCTCGACGCCGGGTAGACCTTGAGCAGGTAGAACCAGAACAGGAAGCCGAAGCTGGCCACCAGCAGCACCTGATAGGCCATGAGCCAGGCATGCTCTGCCCCGAAGTCCCGCACCAGCGGCCCGAACAGCGGTGCAAGGGCCGGCAGCAGCAGTGCCGACACGCCCAGTTGCCAGAGCTGATGCGCCTCGGGTGGCGCTTCCGATATCCGGCTCACCCGGACCGTCAGCGCGATGCCAGCCCAGCACACCGATCCCATTAGTGCCAGCAGGTCCCCCGCAAGGCTCGCCTCGCCTCCGCTGCGGTCGCTGAGCACGATCGCCACGCCGAGAAAGGCACAGACCAGCCCCGCCACCTTCACCGGCGTCAGCCGGTCGTCCGGGATCAGCAGATGCGCCCCGAGGCTCAGGAACATCGGCATGGTGTAGAAGATGATCGAGGCCCGGGACACCGCCGTCAGATCCAGCGCGATGTAGAGCCCGATGAACTCTGCTGTGAACAGCACGCCAAGCAGGACGCCGGGCCAGAAGTACCGCCGGAACGACCCCGGACGCACCCCGCGCAGCAGCACCCATCCCAGGATGACGAGGAAGGCGAGAACCGACCGCACCCCCGCCTGGAACACCGGCGACAGCCCCGTCGCCGTCAGCTTCATGACGATCTGGTTTCCGGCAAGGATGGTGGCGATGACAAGCAGCCCGGCCGCGCCCGGCAGATCGATCTGGGATTTCCTCATGGCGCGCATCCCAAGCACACCATACGGCAGCGTCAATCGCTATTTGCGCCACTTCCGGAAAAGCCGGGGATTGCGCGAAACGAAGTACTCGATGGTCCCGGTCAGCCCGCCAAGCGCGCGGCCCCGCAGGTAGGCATAGCCCGACCCGGCACCGATCAGTGCTCCGCCCATGTCGACGATCAGGTCGCCCATGGTGTCCATCAGTCCCGACTTCTGCATGTTGGTGCCGAAGCTCTGGTCCATGGCAAATTCGAACACCTCCCACATCGCGCCGATCGCCAGCGCGAAGCAGAAGGCGAAGAAGGCGATGGCAGAAGGCGGGGCGGCAAACCGGTCGCCCTGGAACATCATGAAGACCAGCACGAATCCGGTCAGCCCGAACCCGATGGCCGATCCGCCGTGCATCGCGATGTCCCACCACCAGAAGCGGTTGTAGAAGTCAAAGACCTCGCCCAGGAAGATCGTGCCGCCGACAAAGGCCACGACCGCCAGCATGAAGCCCGGCGGCACCTCGACCTCTGCCCATCTCGCCACGTAGACCGGCACCATCGACAGCCCGAGCGTGAGCATCGCGATGAAGGCCAGCGAAAGGCGGCCCGTAATCAGTGCCTCTGCCGCAACAAGCACCAGCGCGGCCCAGATTGCGCGGGTCAAAAGCGACTGCCTGCGGAACATGGGTGACAAATCTCCGGTGCGGTTCAATTCTCCCCCTATGAAAGCACGCGAACTCGTCCTGACAACCTGGAACCTGCAGAAATGCGTCGGCATGGACCTCCGCCGCAACCCCGGGCGCACGCTGGATGTGCTGGCCGACACCGGCGCGCAGCTGGCCGTGCTGCAGGAGGTGGACAAGCGCCTGCCGCCCCGTCCCGCCGCGCTCCCGCGAGAGATGGTGCGTGCGGCAGGGTGGAGCGTGCTGGACTTCAGCCCCCTCGGGCCCGGCGGGCCTTCCCTCGGCTGGCACGGCAACACCATGCTGACCCGCCCCGGCATCGGCGTGATCTCCCTGCACCGCCTCGACCTGCCCGGGTTTGAACCGCGCGGCGCGATCCGGGCAGAGCTCGACACGCCTCTCGGGCCCCTGCGGGTGATCGGAACCCACCTCGGCCTGCGCCGCCGCGACCGCCTGCGCCAGCTGCACGCCCTGTCGCAGATGCTGGAGCGGCTGAATGACAGACCAACCGTTCTGGCCGGAGACGTCAACGAGTGGCGCAGCATCACGACCCTGGGTCACGCCATCCGCCAGCTGCGGTTCCTGGACAGCCCGCCGAGCTATCCCGCCCCGCGCCCGCTCGGCGCGCTGGACCGGATCGCCCTCTCACCGCACCTCTCCGCCACCCGGCCGAAGGTCCACACGGCGCAGCCCGCCCGCATCGCCTCCGACCATCTGCCGCTGGTGACGACACTGCGCACAACTGGTCCGGCGGACTGCAACGTGCTATCGGACCGCAACCCCGAGGGATAGCCGCATGCCCCTGACCCCGAGTCCGACCGCCACGCTCCCTCCACCACCGGAGATCATATGACACGCTGGATCGTCCTCCTGCGCGGCGTGAACGTCGGCGGCCACGGCAAGCTGCCCATGGCCGAACTGCGTGCCGCACTCACGAAGGCCGGCGCGGAGGATGTCGCCACCTATATCCAGTCCGGCAACATCGTGATGAGCCTGCCGGAAACCGTCGCCGCAAAGGTCGCCGACTGGACCTCTGACCTGATCGCACAGACCTTCGGCCATCGCCCTGCCGCTTTGGCATGGACGAAGCCCGACTTTGCCGGCTTCATCCATGCCAATCCCTATCCGGCGCCGGAGACTCCGAAATTCCTCCACTTCCACCTTTTTTCCGGGACCCCTGCCGGTGACGCGTTGGAAAAACTCCGCCCGTTGCTCTACCCGGGAGAAGAGATGACACTGACCCCGAACTGTCTCTACCACTGGCCACCCGCCGGCTATGGCAGGTCGAAGGTCGCCGAATGGGTGCCAAGGGCCCTTGGCGTGCCGACCACGGCGCGCAACCTGAATTCGATGCGCGCGATCCTCGAACTCGCCTGACGCGCCTGCAGCGCGTCGCCTCCGGCGGGGATATTTTCAGCAAGATGAAACGGACAGGCCATTCATCTTGCCCCAAGTATCCCGGGGGGAGTCACTCCAGTGACGGGGGGCGACGCCCCCCTGCGCCGCCGCCACTGGACACTGCCCTGCCCGCTGCTAGGCTCCGCCGCAAACGAACAGGAGCCTCTAATGACCCTCGACGCCGTCCTATCCCGCATCGACGCCGATCTGCCCGCCGCGACCGACCGGCTGCTCGACCTTCTGCGCATCCCTTCGATCTCCACCGATCCCGCCTACAAGGCCGACTGCGACCGCGCTGCCGACTGGCTGGTGGCCGATCTGCAATCGCTCGGCGCGACGGCCGAAAAACGGCCGACCCCCGGCCATCCGATGGTGGTCGGCCATATCGGCGAGGGCGCGCCGCACCTTCTGTTCTACGGACACTACGA
This sequence comes from Primorskyibacter flagellatus, assembly GCF_014638275.1. Classification (GTDB taxonomy): domain Bacteria; phylum Pseudomonadota; class Alphaproteobacteria; order Rhodobacterales; family Rhodobacteraceae; genus Pseudooceanicola; species Pseudooceanicola flagellatus_A. The sequence continues at coordinate 916,676 of NZ_BMFJ01000001.1, read as the reverse complement.
CGTGCAGCCGGTCGATCCGCTCGAACTCTGGGACCGCGACCCATTCGATCCTGAGATCCAGGAGGGGCCGAAGGGCAAGGTCATCCGCGGACGCGGGTCTTCGGACGACAAGGGCCAGCTGATGACCTTCGTGGAGGCCTGCCGCGCCTGGATCGCAGAGAACGGTGCGCTGCCCTGCAGGATCACCTTCTTCTTCGAGGGCGAGGAGGAGAGCGGCTCCCCCTCCCTCATCCCCTTCATGAAGGAGAACGCGGACGAGCTGAAAACCGACATCGCCCTGATCTGCGACACCGGCCTCTTTGGCGACAGCACCCCCGCCATCGTCACCATGCTGCGCGGGTTGCTGGGTGAGGAACTGACCATCACAGCCGCGTCCAAGGACCTGCATTCCGGCATGTACGGCGGCCCGGCGATGAACCCGATCCGGGTCCTGTCGCGCATTATCACCGGCCTGCATGACGAGACCGGACGGATCACCGTACCCGGCTTCTACGACGGCGTGCCCGAACTGTCGGACGAGATGCGCGCGCAGTGGCAGGGGCTGAACTTCGACCACGCGGGGTTCCTGGGCGAGGTCGGCCTGTCGGTGCCCGCCGGAGAGCAGGACCGCACCCCGCTCGAAATGATCTGGTCCCGCCCGACCTGCGAGGTCAACGGCATCAAGGGCGGCTACACCGGCGAGGGCTTCAAGACCGTATTGCCATCAAAGGCCTCTGCAAAGATCAGCTTCCGGCTGGTCGGCCAGCAGGACCCGCACGAAATCCGCAAGAACTTCCGCGCCTATGTGGAAAGCCAGCTGCCCGCGGACTGCAAGGTCGCCTGGCATGGCCATGGCGCCAGCCCCGCCGGACAGATGCAGATCGACCACCCGGCGTTCGAGGCCGCGCGGCAGGCGCTGTCCGACGAATGGCCCAATCCGGCGGCCTATGTCGGCTGCGGCGGGTCCATCCCGATTGCGGGCTATTTCAAGACCATCCTCGACACAGACGCCATGCTGATCGGCTTCGGCAAGGACGACGACCAGATCCATTCCCCGAACGAGAAGTATGATCTGAGTTCCTTCCACCGCGGCATCCGGAGCTGGGCGCGCATCCTCGACGCCCTGACATGATCCCCGGTTTCGCGGATCACGCGGAGGTTCTGCACGGCGCCCGCGTCGCCTGGTCGGAGGGCGGTGACGGACCGCCCGTTCTGCTGTTGCATGGATTTCCCCAGACCCGCGCGCTCTGGGCCCGGATCGGTCCGGAGCTTGTGCGAAACCACCGCGTCATAGCCGCCGACCTGCGCGGCTACGGCGACAGCGAGAAACCGGCGGGGGTGGAGGACGCCTCCTTCCGCGCCATGGGCCGGGACCTGCTGAACCTCATGTCCCACCTCGGGCACGCGCGGTTCCACCTGATCGGCCATGACCGGGGCGCAAGGACCGCGCACCGGATGGTGCTGGACGCGCCCGAACGGATCGCGACGGTGCAGCTTCTGGACATCATCCCGACGCATCTGCTGCTGTCGGAGCTGCGCCAGGACACTGCGCGCGCCTATTTCCACTGGTTCTTTCTGTCCCAGCCCGAACCCTTCCCGGAACGGCTGATCGGCGCCGACCCGGACTTCTTCTTCGAAACCTGCATGGCCGGGCTCGCCCCGTCCGCACTGGAGGGCTTCGATGCAGAGCAGATGGAGGCCTACCGCACGGCCTGGCGCAAGCCGGAGGTGATCCGCGGGCTCTGCAACGACTACCGCGCCGCGATCGACATCGACGTCGCGCTGGATGCCGCCGACCTCGGCCGCCGCATGACCTGCCCCGTGCATGTCCTCTGGGGCGCGGAGGGTGTCATGGGCAAACAATACGACGTGCCCGCCACCTGGGCCGACCGCTGCGCCGCGCCGCCCCGCGCCACGCCCCTGCCGGGCGGGCATTTCTTTCCGGACACCGCACCGCGGGAGACCGCCGCCGCGCTCGCGGGCTTTCTTGCAGACCACCCGTTCTGATCAGAGAACGCCGACGAACCGCTCCGGCAAGGTGAACAGCAGCGGGCGCTTCTGGCGGTCGAATTCGTACATGCCCTGATCGCCGCGCGGCCGGAAGGTGTCCGCCATCTCCGCGCGGTAGTCGGTCATGTCGAACCCGTCGATCCGTTCGTAGCGGGCGAACTCTTCGAACACGGCCCGGTCCTCTCCCCGTGCCTCCGCGAACCAGTGCTTGCCGATGGAGGCATCCTTGTGATCGGCGACACCAACCGCCTCCGTCACCGCGTTGCGGCGGTCCATGACCTCGGCATAGGTCGGGAAGTCGCAGTATTTGAGGTGAAAGAGATAGAGGTATTCCGGCGCGATCAGTTCCGGGAAGGTCGTGTAATGCCCGCCCCGCGCGACCTTGACGGCGGCAGAGATCACACAGGGTTTGGAGTAATGCCCGGCCAGCCGCACATGACGGCGCGGACCGATGACAGGCCCGGTGATGGGGTCGGGTTCCTCATCGACGATATGCACGATCTCGAGCCCGAGCGGCGTGAACACCCGGTTCGACCGCCGGCGTTCAAGAAACTCCAGCAGCCCGCGCCCCGCCGCCGGGTCGACGACGACGATCTCGTCCACGTCACCGATCACGACATGGGTGTAGTAGTTGCGCAGACCAGCCAGCAGACCGTTCAGCAGCCGCCAGCGTTTCGCGTCGAAATTCTTGTGGTGATCGCCGGGCAGGCCGATGACATTGGCGCCGCGCGCCATCTCGGCCACACCCTCTCCGCGACCGTGGTTGATGACGTAGCAGTTCTCCAGCCCGAACTGTCCGCCATAGTAGTCCAGCCAGATCCGCAGGAAGAACAGGTCGTCGCGCACCATGGTCACGGCGCAGGCGGTGGATTGCATCTCGGCCTCGCAAACTGACGCGCTTCGGCGTCTCGGGCGCGACCATAGCCCGGGGAAAATGGCAAACGTAAGGAATTTCCGCCTGGGGTCCGCAAAGCGTTGCACGGATGCAAGGGCTCAGATCGGGCGCTTCAGCAACTCCAGCAGCGGGGTCTGCAGCGGCTCCACCCGGACCAGATCGTTGCCGCGCTGCGCAATGGCGTTCACAAGCGCCTCCGGGTCCGCCATGGGCAGGCGGAGCAGATCCTCCAGCGCGATCTCCCACCACCGGCTGGCCTGCAGGGCGGCGCAGATCTCCTCGGGGAACCGGGTGCGGATCACCCGCCCCGGATTGCCGCCGACGATGGTGTAGGGCGCGACATCCTTCGTCACGACCGCCCCGCCGGTGATGACCGCCCCGTCGCCGATGCTGATGCCGCCACGCAGTACCGCGCCCTCGCCGATCCAGACGTCATGCCCGATCCTCAGCGCCCCGCGCTGCGGCTGCGGGGTCGGAACCGGATCGGTGATGGCCGGACGTCGCCCCGTCTCCGCCTCCCGGTCGCGGGCGTAGGCGGTGAAGAACTCGCGGTTTTCATGAAAGAAGACCGAGGAGGTCGAGGCCGCTTCAACCGGATGCCGGAACCCGATGAAGGTGATCTTCATCCCGACAGAGCAGAACCGCCCGAAGCTGGCCGTCGCCGGAAAGGCCGAGGCGACCTCGGTGAAGGACCCCATGGCGGGCACCTGGTCTCCTTCGGCGATGGTCGAATAGGGCTCCACCACCGAATCGGGCCGGATGACGATGCTCTGCCCCTCCTTCCAGCGGCGCGGATAGACTTTCGGAGAGGGCTTGCCCCGCATCCCCGTGCGCTTCTGGAAGATCGACAGGGAGTCGAGCCGGCGGTGAAGGGCGTCGGTGACCTCGATGCGTGCCATATGTGTCCTGCCTGTGGTTCGTGGCGACCTTAACAGGCGGTTGCACAGGGGCACAGGGGGGCGTTGGCGCTTGCTCTCAGAGCTTCTCCGAAGCTCTTGCCGCTCAACGGTGTACTTGAAGGGAAGGAGTTGGCTTTTGGCCTTGCGAAGAGCGCTGGCTCTCAGAGCTTCTTCGAAGCTCTTGCCGCTCGACGGCGCGCTTGCGGGAACGGGGTTGGCTTTTCGCCTTGCGAAAAGCTTTAAGTGGCGCGGTTGACGGGGCTCGAACCCGCGACCCCCGGCGTGACAGGCCGGTACTCTAACCGACTGAGCTACAACCGCGCGTGGAGGGCGGGATAGGTCATGGGCCCCGACCCGTCAAGCGGGAAATTGGCGAAAGGTGCAGGCAGGTGCGTCTGACGTGGTCGGCGGAGACGCTGCGGGTGTGGAAAATGGCCGGTGGCGGGCGCAGTGTACCAGACCTTCTTCGCAGGTCTTGCTGCTCAACGGCGTGCTTGTGGGAATGTGGTTCGCATTTCGCCTTGCGAAAAGCTTGGAATGGCGCGGTTGACGGGGCTCGAACCCGCGACCCCCGGCGTGACAGGCCGGTACTCTAACCGACTGAGCTACAACCGCGCATCTGCTGTGGCGGCGGGTCTACGGATTGCCGCCCCGCCCGTCAAGCGCGATTTGCACCGTAGTTCAGCCTCGGCCCCGCCGGGACAGACCGCGCGCGGTTTCAGGCCGATCCGCCCCACGGCAGAGCCGGAAACCCAGATTTCCCTTCGCAAACCGCGCATTTCGGGTAAGGATCGCGGCGTCGGAACTCCGATCAACCCGCCGGGGGCGCAGTCCATCCCCCGCCGGACCGGGATCCCGCACCGCAGCGATGCGCGAATTGCAATCGTGTTGCGTCATGTTACGATGATTTTGTATCTCCGGGGAGATTGCGATGAACGCCCCTTTTTCCCAGGCCGACCGGATCGGCAGATTTCACACCGATCTCGGCAAGGACGCGCTGGTCCTGCTGCGCTTCACCGGCACCGACGCGATGAACGCGCTGTTCCATTACCGGGTGGAGGCGCTGTCGACCGACCCGGACGTCAAGTTCGACGACCTGCTCGGCACCCATGGCCGGGTGGAGATCGACAATTTCGTCGGCGAGCCCGTCTGGTTCGACGGCATCATCACCCGCGCGGTCTGGGTCGGCGTGGACGAGAACGGCCACCGCTATGACCTTGAACTCCGCCCCTGGACCTGGCTGGCGGGCAAGCGGCGCAACCAGCGCATCTTCCACGAACAGACCGCCCCCGAAATCATCGAGGCCGTGCTGAATGCCTACGGCGCCCTGGGCGACCCGCATGTCGAGAACAAGCTGGTCAACGCCTACCCGACGCTTGAATATACGGTGCAATACCGGGAAAGCGATCTAGACTTCGTCATGCGCATGATGCAGCGCTTCGGGATCAGCTTCCACTTCACCCACAAGGACGGCTCCCACACGCTGGTGATGACCGACAGCGTCGACGAACATCCCACGATCACCGGCGAAACGCGGCCCTACAAGCCCGTCGACGGCCACCACCAGCAGGAAGAGGAACATTTCGAGGAGTTCCGCCCCGAACGCAACATCACCACCGGGGCGTACCGGGCGGCGGATTACAACTTCAAGACCCCGAACGCCTCGATGGAGACCAGCTACGACCTGCCCGCCGAATACCAGCAGAGCGACTGGGAAAGCTACGACTACCCCGGCGATTACCTTGAGAACGACGACGGCAACAACCGAGTCGCCCCGATCCGGATGGAGCAGGAGCGCGCGCTGGACCGCCAGATCCATGCCTCCGGCGACATCGCGCCGCTGAAATCCGGGGTGAAGATCGGCGTGACCGGCGACCATCTTCCCTCCGTGCTCAAGGAAACCTACCTCTGCCTCGGCGCCACCCACAGCTATGTCTCGGATGCCTATGCGACCGGCGGCGGCGGCAGCGGGGAAACCTATGCCTATGCCGGGCGCTTCCTGCTCCAGCCCGTCTCCGCCCCGATGCGGCCGCAGCGCGTCACGCCCATCCCCGTTGTTCAGGGTCCGCAGACCGCCAAGGTCGTCGGCCAGGGGGAAATCGACTGCGACGAATACGGCCGCATCCTCGTGCAGTTCCACTGGGATCTCGACGGTTCCTACTCCATGCGCTGCCGCGTCTCGCAGAACTGGGCGTCGCGGGGATGGGGCGGAATGATCATTCCGCGAATCGGCATGGAGGTGGTCGTCGAATTCCTCGAAGGTGACCCGGACAAGCCGCTGGTCACCGGCTGCGTCTACAACGGTGCCAACGACCCGCCCTATGCCCTGCCGGACCACAAGACGAAGTCGGTGTTCAAGACCAACACGCACCAGGGGTCGGGCTTCAACGAACTGTCTTTCGAGGACCAGGCCAACGAGGAACTGATCTACATGCACGGCCAGAAGGATCAGGAGATCGTGATCCAGAACGACCGCATGAAGACCATCGGGCGGGATGAATCCAACACCATAGGCCAGGACCGCACCCAGTCCGTCGGCCAGAACGAAACCATGAACGTCGGTCAGGACCAGACCGAAACCATCGGCCGCGACGTCGTCTACACGGTCGGACAGAACCAGCAGGAAAGCTACGGCAAGGACCATGTCCAGACCGTCGGCAACATCCACAAGCAGGACATCGGCACGGACCACCTCGTCACCATCGGCGGCAACCACGAGGAAACGGTGATGGGAAAGTCGACGCTGAACGTGACGCAGCAGATCACCAACAACACCGGCGAACACACCCTGATGGCCTTCAAGAAATTCGTCATCAAGGGACCGGGCGGCAAGATCACCATCGACCCCTCGGGCATCACGATGGAGGCACCGATGATCACCCTGAAGGGCAAGGTCGCCATGGGCGGGTTCGGAACGGCGCAGGTCCCGACACTGCAGGGCGCGGCCAAGAAGGCCCTGCCGCTGGTCGAGGAATGCGAGAAGAAGAAATAACCCCGGGCCGCAAGCGACAGGCCCGCCAAGGCAATCCCCTTCCCTGATCCCCCTATCCCGATGTCCCTGACCCGAGCCCAGACCGCCCCCCTGGTGCCGCTTGACGGCACCGCGCCGCCATCCGCTCCGCTGCCCGCGCTGGCGCTGTCGGACCTGCTGGCCAAGCGTCACGGAATGGTCCTTCTGGATGGCGCGGTCCTGCCCAACCTGACCGACATGCTGGAAGCTGACGGGGTAGAGCATCATTCGCTCTGGGGGGAGGATGACGACACCGTCCCCTTCGGCCCGTGGCTGGCCGTGCTGGATCCCGCCAACCCCTTTACCCGCAAACTGTTCACCCGCTCCGATGCGCCCTGGCATCTCTGGGGCCGCTCGCGCCCGGTCTTCCTGCACAGCCCCGCCGGGGCGGAACTGGTGGCAGAACACCTCAAGCCTTTCGTCCGGATGCGGGATCCCGAAGGGCACGTCCGGCTGTTCCGCTTCTGGGACGGCGCGGTCTTTTCCGGATATGCCGATGCCACGCAGGACCGCCCGGAAAGACTGCATCGTTTCTTTGGCCAGTGGCGCGGCGCGCCGTTGATCCCTGCCTTCTGGACTCCGTCGCCCGACACGTCAGACACCCTTGTGGCCTATCGCCTTTCCGCCCTGCCCGACCCCGCCGCGCCGCTTCTCGGCCCCGTATTCGACGCTGAGGATCTGCAGAACTTCCGCGTCGCCGCTGACCGCCAGATGCTCGCCCGCGTTACGGACCGGCTGGCCAAGGGGTTCGGCAACTTTGGCCCCGACCATGGTGGCCAGCCCGCCACCTATGCCGACGGGGCGCTGAAATTCATCCGGCGCTACGGGCCGGGACAGTCGCAGGACATCGAACAGGACTGCATCGAACTGGCCATGCTTGCCTTTCTTCTTGGCCCCAACTGGTCCACAGTCCTGAATGGCCCCCTGATGAGAGAGACCATGATCCCGATCTCCAAACGCATCGCCATGCTCAAGCAAAGCTACCTGACCGCGCTTGCCACCACGCCGCTGCCGGAAGGGACGGCCTAGATGGCCGCCCCCGCAGCCGCCGTCCCCGCCGCCGTCTACGTGGCCGGCGCCGGTCTGGTTGCCGGAGCGGTGTGGCTGATGACCCCCGCCGGACAGCGCGCCTCGCAATCGCTTGGCGAGGCGATCGTCGACGGCGGTGCGACGGCGGTCGACAATATCCGCAACCTCATCCAGGGCGAGGAGGAGGACACCGCTCCGCCCCAGGCGATCCCGCAGACCCAGGCCGACACCGACACCGCGACCCGCAGGTGCGACGGCCCGCATCGGGGACGGTTCCAGGCTCAGGGCTACCGTCCGTCGCAGGAACCCCGCCCCGTCGAAACCTCCGTCCCATGGGTGCGCGACTGTTTCGCGCCGCAGCGCGCCGAGGGGCGCGGCATGGTCTCTCTCCTGCTGGTGCAGACGCAGGCCATCAGCCGTCAGGGCGCCGGTCTGCGCGGGGCCTGTTTTTCCAGGATGAGCCAGCATGTGAACTCCGCCCCGCCCTCCGGCTTCACCGCCGGGCACCGCGCGGGGTGGGGCATCAACCCCGCCGGCCAGGTGCGCCGCAACACTGCCGCCGGCCCGAACGCGCCGCGCGTCGACCTGGAAGTGCAGGCGGGCCGCGCCTTCGGAGACGTCTGATGGTTCTCGACGGCTACAAGGATCTGCCCGGCTTTCCCTTCGCGGACTATTTCCGCGACCTGTCCCAGTACACGAACGCCCAGCTCTACTGGCTCGCCGTGCTGCGCCATGCCATCGGGTTCAAGGAAACCGACTGGCAGCCCGAACTGCGCCCCGTCGATCTGGACGACGACATGTACACCGGCCACGTGATTTCGCTGGTCAACACAGCCGCCGCCAAGGTGATCTGGATCCAGACCCTCAGCCTTGCCGGGGAGGTCAACATGGCCCTGCGCGAAAACGGCCCGATGGACATCGGGAATGTCCCCGAGGAACTCGACCCCGAGGACCGTGCCGGCATCGCCGCAGGCATCCCGGAGACCGAAATCGTGCAGGAAACCGAGGCCTATTACCGCCCCTTCTCCGCCTGGGTCGAATCCGCGACCCGCTGGCAGCACGACCACGACCATCCGGAACATGGGGAGGACGTTCCGGTCGAACGGCTGATCCTGACGTCGGAAATCTCGGAAGCCTGCGAACCCCTCGCGATCCAGGCGCTTGAGAGCTTTCTGGAAAAGGGTCCGGCAATGAAAAGGGTGAATTCGGTTTTCGTCCGGTCCGACTGACCGGTCGCATTGCAGAACACTCTTTCTGCGTCGGCCGCCACCCGCCCCTTGAGTTCGCGTTCTGCGACCCGCGCGCACCGGCTGTTCCGCGCCGGGCCGGAGCGGGATGATTTTGCTTTGTGATAGACGGGACCTCCGCTAGGCTTTGCGCAACCATTTAAGGAGGTATGTCATGTTTCCCGTCGCCCGCCTGACCGACAAGCACGCCTGTCCGATCTGCGGACCGAACATGATCGCCTCCGGCGGGATCAGCACCGCCGACAATCTGCCGATCGCCCGCGTCGGGGATACGACGGCCTGCGGCGCGGTGATCCTGACCGGATCCTCCATGGCGACCGAGGGTGGCATGCCGGTCGCCTACCTGGGATCGACGACCAGCCACGGCGGCGTCATCATCACCGGTTCTCCCTTTCACACCGTCATGCCCTGACGGACCAGCGCCGCGCGACGGGAACAGGACGACCACGCCAGGATGACGAGCATGCCCGAAGACGCCGACAGCGACCTGACCATCCCGCCGATGCAGACGCTGCGCACCGATGGCCCGGCCCAGCTGTACCGCGACATTCCCGAACTCGCCAGCTTCACCAAGCACCGCCCGACGGAGGAGGAGGACCCGCTTGGTTACCTCACCCGCCTGAAATCCTCGACCACGCCCGAGGATGCGGTGACCTACTCCGCCTTCGCGGTCGAACCCCGCGCCGCGATCCACTGGGCCGCGCAGAGCGTCCGGACGATATTGCCCGACCTCTCGCCCGATGACCTTCAGCTGATGAGCTGGGTCATGCAGTGGCTGGAACATCCGACCAAGGAAAACCGCTGGCGCACGCTGCAGGTCGCCCTGTTCGCGCCGCGCAGGTCTCCAGTCGTCTACCTTGGCCTCGCGATCGGCTGGTCGGGCGGACCGCTGGCCCCGAACGACCCCTCCGTTCCGCCCAAGTGGCGGTCCTCCCACGCCATCAATGCCGCGGTGCTCGGCGCGCTGGCGGCGGGCGACCCGGCATACAGATCGGTCAATCTGGCGCGAGTCCTCGATCTGGCGGCAGCGCTGTTCCGCGTCTATTGATCTGACACGGCATTGCCCCCTATGGTCCGACCGGCATGAAAACCCTGACTCTGAGAATTGAGAACTACTCGGCGCTGGAAAACGGTGGTCCGGTAACGCTCAGGCTGACCGGACAGGCGGCGCATATCGGGCGCAAGGCCGGGATGCACTGGGTCCTCCCGGATCCGTCGCGCCACATCTCCGGTCACCATTTCGACGTCACGCCGCAGGGCGACGGTTACGTTCTGGTGGACCTGTCCTCGAACGGGACGTTCCTGCACGGCGAACGCTATCGCCTTGGGGGACCGCACGAAATTCAGGACGGCGACCGCTTTACCGTCGGCCCCTACATCATTCGGGCAGAGATGAGCGATCCCGGCGCCCAGGCGGCCGACCCGGAACCGGCCCCCGCGCCTGCGGCGCCGGAACCGCTGCCCGTGCCCCCGCCCGCGGCGATGCCGGCGCCCGACCTCGCCCCGGCACCGCCACCGCCCGCGCCGCCCCGCGCGCCGCTGATGCCCAATCAGGCGGAGGAGGTGTCGCAGGCCCCGCTGCCCGACGATTTCGCCCCCGCGGCCAGCCCGGCCCCGCCGCCGCCACCCGATCCGGTCCCCGTGCCACCCCCCGCGCCGCCGCAGCCGCCCGCCGCCGCGCCGGATGAAGACTGGGACGACGTCTGGGGCGCGCCTTCGCCCGCCCCCGCACCGTCGCCGCGCCCTTCTGTCAGCGGTCTGTCCCAGCCCCCCTCCGCCTTTGGCGGCGGCGCGCAGACAGGCCTGTCGCGCCCCCCGACCGCGATGCCCGATCCGCATGGCGCGGCGCTTCAGCGCCCGCAGCCCGGCGAATTCGCCGGGGCCGGAACGCAGCGCCCCGATTTCTCCCGTCTCGAGGGCGCACCGGCGCCCCGCGGCCTGACCGCCCCGCCCGGGGCCGCCCCGCCGCCACCGCCGATGCCTCCCGCGCCACAGGCTGCGCCGCAGGCCGCCCCCCCGCCGCCGCCCGAACCGATGCCTGCGTTCCGCCCCCTGCCCGCGGCCCAGCCCGCCGCCCCGACGCGCCAGGCTCCTTCGACCAGCGGCGAGGAGGAATTCGTGCGCGCCTTCCTCGAAGGAGCCGGGATCACCGATCCCTCGGTGCTTGCCATGCCACCGCTGCAACTGGCACGGATGATGGGGGAAATCGCCCGGCTCGGCACGGTCGAAATGATGAGCATGCTGCAGGAACGCGCCGCCGTGAAGCTGTTCATCAGCGGCGAGGACCGCACCATGCGCGTCGCCGCCGGGAACAACCCGATGAAGTTCATCTCGGACCCGGAACAGGCGTTCGAGACGATGTTCCTGAAACCCCGCGACGGCTACATGACCGGCGAAAAGGGCTTCCGGAACGCGCTTGGCGACATTCGCAAGCACCAGAAGGCGGTGATGGCCGCCCTCCAGCCTGCGCTGGCCGAGATGATCGACGGCCTGTCCCCGGACGACATCGAGGACTCCGTCGGCGGCGGGATGCTGGGCGGGGGCAGCCGCAAGGCCTGGGAGGAATATACCAAGAGATGGGAAACCCGTGCCTCACAAGGGGAAAACGGGATGCTCGACGCCTTCATCAAGGCCTTCTCGCGGCATTACTCCGAGGCGATCCGGAAACTGTAGGACCTGACCGATGACGATCGACTGGATCACCACCCCCGTCTCCGAAGACGCCCCCGCCGGGCCCGACCTGATGGAAACCGTGGATCCGGCCTTCGACGATTATTACTTCAACGCCGTTGGCCGCCTGCCCGAGGCGCAGGACTATGTCCGCATCGGCATGAAGCCCGAGGGCGGCCACGCCACCCCCGACCGCATCTTCGACCCGAAGTCGGTCAAGCTGGCGGCGGAACTCAAGACGATTGACGCCCTTCTGCAGCGGTCCCGCGACCTGCGCCTGCTGACCCTGCGCACCCAGTGGGCCGTGCTGGCCGGGGATCTCGAGACCGCCGTCGACAGCGTGACCGCCATGGCCGATCTGCTTGAGGCGATGCCGGAAGAGGCGCACCCGGTCATCGACGGCGACACCCGCGACCGGCTGGAGGCGATCAACGACCTGCAGCAAATGGGCGCGATGATCCTGCCGCTGCGCTATCTCGACCTGCTGGCGACCGGCACCTCCCTGCGCCGCATCATGGTGGTGCGCGGCGAGGCGACGGCCCATGACGGCGAACACGACCTCGATGAGGCCGACATGATGGCCAACCTGCTGGATCAGGGAGAGGAGCTTGAGAGTCTGCGCGATCAGGTGCAGGGCTTCCTCGACGCGCTGACCCGGATCACCGCCGCCTGCGAAGGGCACAGCACCCGCCATTCCCCGCAGCTGTCCGGTGTGGCCAACGAACTCACCCGCATCCTGACCGTCATCGGTGAAGCTGAGCCGAGCCTTTCCGGTGCCCCGGCCCCCGCCGCCGCCCCCTCCGGCGACCGGCCCGAGGGCGACGCCCCGCCCCGCCCCGCCGCCGGCGCAACCGAAACCGTACAGGTCGCCGTCCGCCCCGCGACGGAGGTGACATCCCACGAGGACGCGAAGAACCGGCTGATCGCGGTGGAGACCTATTTCCGCCGCAAGGAACCCTCCTCTGCCACGCTGCTGCTGGTGACCCAGTCCCGGCTGCTGATCGGCAAGTCTCTGATCGACGCCTTCGACACGCTGATGCCCTCGGTCGCCGATCAGGCCAAGGTCCACTTCCGCCCCGAAAGCGGCTTCCAGCTGGCCCACGACAAGCTGCGCGACCTTGCCGATCAGGCCGGATCGGAAAGCCTGCCCGACCCGGAGCCGGAAGAGGACGACGGCAAGGATCCGCCCATTCCCGCCCCGCCCCCGCCGCGCATCACCAATGCCACCGAAGCCGGGAACCAGATCAAGGTCGTGGAGGCCTATTTCCGCGCAGTGGAAAAATCCTCGCCGATTCCGATGCTCCTGGCCCGGGCTCATGCCTACGTAGGTAAGGATTTCGAGACCTTGATGAAGGAGTTCATTCCGAAGCAGGATTGACGTAGGGGGAATCAAGGCGCCCCGGCGACTTTCCACAGGGCCCCGCGCCCTGGAGCGATTTGAATAAGTAGTTGACACAAAGACGTTATGGACGTCACCTAAAACAGTAATAAATAAGGGAGTTGATCAAGTGGCATCAGATACCGGATCAGGTCATATCCGCCGTAACCGACCGCCCCGCGTTCATATCGCCTACCAGGATCCGCACGACTCCCAGAAGGAAGTCGAACTGCCCTTCGTCATGGGTGTGATGAGCGACCTTTCCGGCAACATGCCCGGCGCCGAGAAGAAACCGGTCGAAAAGCGGGAATTCGAGAAGGTCACCAACTCCACCCTCGACAGCTACATGGCCAAGACCGTGAAGCCCGGCCTCGCCGTGATGGTCGAGAACAAGCTGAAGGACGGTGGCGGCGGCAAGCTTGGCATCAACCTGCGCTTCAACTCCATGGACGATTTCGCCCCCGCGCAGATCGCCAAGCAGGTCCCGGCGCTTAACGAACTGCTCGAGGCGCGCCAGCAGCTTGCAGACCTCCTGCTCTACATGACCTCCAAGCCCAAGGCGCAGGAACAGATCCGCGACCTGCTGAACGATCCGGAACGGCTGAAGGTCCTTGCCGCGCAGGCCAAGGCCGAAGCCGACGCCCGCCGCGCCGCCGCGGAAACCGCCGAACCCGAAGAGAGCTGAGACAGCGGCGCCTTTCGCGCGCCGTGCATGTGAAGGAACTGACAATTGGCAGAAGAAGCACAGGTCAAATCGGGAGAGAGCCAGGGCACGCTGAGCGAGCTCGAAGATTTCTCGGCCATCCTGAAGCAGACCATCAACCCGACCACCGAAAACGCCGAAAAGGCGATCGACAACGCGCTCGCCACCGTGGTGCAGGCTGCCGTCGCCGATACCACCGTGATCGACGATGACGTCATCGACACGATCCAGAAGATGATTGCCGGGCTGGACCAGCAGCTGTCCTCGCAGGTGAACGAGATCCTGCACAACGAGGATTTCCAAAAGCTCGAAAGCTCCTGGCGCGGTCTGGCCTACACGCTGAACAACTCTGAAACCGGTGCGTCGCTGCAGGTCGAGGTGATGAACGTCGCCAAGACCGAACTCGCCTCCATGATGAAGCGCTTCCCCGGCTCCAAGTGGGACCGCTCGCCGCTCTATCGTCAAGTCTACGAACGCAAGTTCGGCGTGCTTGGCGGGGCGCCCATGGGCTGCATCGTCGGCGACTACTACTTCGACCACTCCTCCGCGGATGTGGAATTGCTCTCCTCCGTCTCCAAGATCTCAGAAGCCGCGCTTGCGCCTTTCATCTCGGCCGCCGCGCCGCGCCTTCTGGGTCTGGAAAGCTGGAACGACATCGCCGATCCGCCCGATGTGGAGGATCTGTTCACCGCGTCCGACTATGCCGGCTGGAATTCCCTGCGTGACAGCGAAAACGCCCGCTTCCTGGGTCTGACCCTGCCGCGCGTGCTGGCCCGCGAACCCTACGGCCCCGACAGCACCATGACGGTGGAAGAGTTCAACTTCACCGAGGATACGGACGGCCACGGCGGCCAGAAATATTCCTGGATGAACGCCGCGCACGCCATGGCGGTCAACATCAACCGCGCCTTCAAGGAACACGGCTGGACCGTCCGCATCCGCGGCGTGCAGTCGGGCGGCGAGGTGACCAAGCTGCCGACGCACCTGTTCGACACCGGCTCGGGCGAGAAGGACCTCAAGTGTCCGACTGAGGTCAGCATCGACGACCGTCGCGAGGGAGAACTCTCCAAGGTCGGCCTGCTTGGCCTGATCCACCGCCAGAACACCGACAAGGCAGCCTTTCTCGGCGGCCAGTCGCTGTACAGGCCCAAGAAATACGTCGACCCGGCAGCCACGGCTTCGGACAACATGTCCTCCCGCCTGCCCTACATGTTCGCGATCTCGCGGTTCAGCCATTACCTAAAGGCGATGATCCGCGACCAGATCGGCTCCAGCCCCGACAAGGACCAGCTGCGCCGGAACCTGCAGGAATGGATCGACCAGTACGTCACCCTCAATCCCGAGAACGCGGATGAGCGCGAGAAGGCCAGAAAACCTCTCGCCGCGGCTCAGGTGGAGGTTGTCGAGGATGAACTGAACCCCGGCTATTACATGGGCAAGTTCTATCTGAAACCGCACTTCCAGATGGAAGGCATGGATATCGGGATGAGCCTGGTGTCCAAGATACCACCCCCGAAGTAACCGCTATCCAACTGTAGTACCCATCAAGGAGACAGGATATGGCTGTCGATATTTTCCTCATTCTCTCAAAGATTAAGGGCGAGTCTGTCGACGACAAGCACGCCGGTGCAATTGACATTACCCAGTGGTCCTGGGGCATGACCCAGTCCGGCACCACCCACCTCGGGCCGGGCGGCGGTTCGGGCAAGGTCAACGTGAACGACATGGTCGTGACCAAGTACGTCGACATGTCCACCCACGAACTGCTCAAGTTCTGCGCCTCGGGCGAACCGATCGCGGAAGGTGAACTGATCGTGCGCAAGGCCGGCGCAGTGCCGCTGGAATACCTCAAGATCAAGATGAAGGAGATCATCATCTCCTCCTACCAGACCGGTGGTTCGGGCGATGGCCTTGACCGCGTGATGGAAACGGTCGGCATGAACTTCGCCAGCTACGAGGTCAAGTACACCTCGCAGAAGGCAGACGGGTCCAAGGGTCCGGAAGGCGTTGCCGGCTTCGACATCGCGAAGAACAAGAAAATCTGATAAATCAGGCGGATGGCCCCAGGGCCGTCCGCCCTTCCCTGTCCCAGGACCATGGCAGCCCGACCAAAGACCCCGGCAGAAGACAGACGTCGGCGCACCCGGCGCGTCCACGAACGGTCCCGGATTGCCCTGTTCGACGTCTTCCGTCAGTCGTTCGAGGATCACGATGCCCGCAAGGGGTCTTCCGCCATTGCGGAAGCCGACGGGTCTTCTACCGCCGAACTCTCCAGCCGCTCCAACGCCCGCCGCATCGGGGTCGACGAACAGACCCTGCGCATGCACGTGCAGGACCACCTCGCCACGCTGATGAATACCATCCGGCTCGATGCGGCGGTGGACCTTGCGGACGCGCCGAACGTGAAGCAGTCGGTGGTGAACTACGGCTTTCCAGATCTCTCCAGCCTGACGATCAAGGAACTGAACAGCCGCGACATGCTCCAGACCATCCGCTCCGCGCTGGAGGATCACGAACCGCGCCTTGTTCCCGGATCGCTCGCCGTGCGCATGGACACGATCGAAGGCAATGCGCAGGCCCGTGTCGCGGTGCACCTGACCGCCGATCTGATCGCGGACCCGGCCGATGTCGCGGTGGAGTTCTCCGCCGACGTCGACACCGGGTCGGGCAAGGTCATCCTGCACAAGTCCCGGTCCTGATCCATGAAGCAGGCATTCAAAGAAGCATACGAGCGCGAGCTTGCCCTGCTCAAGGAACGCGCGGCGCAGTTCCAGTCCGATTTCCCCGGCGTCGCCAGCCGTCTCGGCGGGCTGCTTGAGGAAAACCTCGACCCCTCCGTCGCCGGGCTGCTCGAAGGTGCGGCCTTCATGGCGGCCCGCGTGCAGCTCAACATCGACCAGCAGTTCCGCACCTTTTCGCGCGAGATGCTGGATCAGGTCTGCCCCGATGCCACCGCCCCGCTGCCCGCAGCGATGCTGGTGCAGGCCGACCCGCCCGGCAAACCCGAGGATCTGGTCGCCGGCCGCCGCCTGAACATCGGCGATTACATCGAGGCGACCTTCCAGCAGGAGGATCAGCGCCGCATCACCTGTCGCTTCCGCCTGGCCGAACCGCTGGATTTCTGGCCGGTGGAGATCCCCGACGCCATCTACCACGACCGCACCACCCCCCTCACCGCCCTCGGGATCGAGGCCGCGCCGGACACCACCGCCGCGCTGGTCTTCACCCTGCGCCGCACCGATGCCAAGGCGCTCTCCGACCTCGCCGCACCGGACCTCACCGTGCATTTCGGCGGGTCCTTGCGGGATGCCTCCGCGCTCTATGAACAGGCCTTCTGCCGCGTCACCCGGATGAGCCTGGTCTGGGAGGACGAACTTGGCGATCCCGTCACCCGCACCGTTCCGCGCGACCGGCTGGCGCAGATCGGCTTCGACCCGGACGCACCCCTGTTCGGACGGGACGAGCGCCTGTTCCCCGGCTTTTCCACGCTGCTGGAATACTTCGCCTTCCCCCGTAAGTTCCTCGGCCTGCGCCTGATGGAGCTGCGAGAGACCCTGCGCGGCATCCCGGCTTCCTCCGTCCGGGTGGTGCTGGAGCTGGACCGCCCCGACCCGCATCTGGTCTCCCACTTCGCACCGGACATGCTGCGGCTGTTCTGCACCCCGGCGGTCAACCTCTTTGCCGACGACGCCAAGCCGATCGCGCTGGACAAGCGCCAGCACCGCCTGCCCGTCCGCCCGAACCGCCCGCCGATCACGCATTACGAGGTGCAGCGCATCACGTCCGTCCGCGCGCAATACGAAGGCGACCGCGACAAGGTAGAAGTACTGCCGCTCTACGCCGTGCCCGCCACCGATCTCACCCCTCGCCAGACGCTCTACTACACTGCGCATACTGAACGGCGGGGACTTTCGGCCCAGGAACTCCGCCAGGGCGGCACGCGCTACCGATACGAGGGCACGGATACCTGGCTGACGCTGTACGAACCGCCCGAGGGCGATCACGCTTCCCATCTCTTCGTCAGCACGCTCTGTTCCAACCGGCACCTGCCGGAGATCCTCCCCATGGGCGATGCGACCTTTCACCTGATGGAAGACCGCACCGTCCGCATGACCTGCATCGCGGGTCCAAGCGAACCGCGCGAGGCCCTGGCAGAGATCGAGAGCGAGGCCCCGCACCGGATGAGCGCGGGCGACAACTACTGGCGGCTGATCTCCGTCCTGTCGATGTCCTACCGCGGTTTCCTTGGCCCCGATGGCAGCGGCAACGTCGACGCCCTGCGCGAGACGCTGCGCCTGTTCTCCGACGTGTCGCACCAGCTGTCGGAGACCCAGATCAACGGCATAACCGCAATGCAGGCCGCTCCCTGCATCCGCACCGTGCGCCGCGCCGAGGGCTACCTGCCGACGCGCGGCACGCGGATCACCCTGACCTTCGACGAGAACGTCTTCGACACCGGCGGGATCGTGACCCTGTCGGCCGTGCTCGACCGGTTCTTTGCCGACAGCGCCGCGGTGAACACCTTCACCGAAACTGTTGCCGTGAACCGCAAGGGGACAGAGATCAAGCGCTGGCCGCCGCGCGGCGGTTCGGGACCGCTGCTATGACCTTCGACAAGGACGCGAGGCGCGAACGCAGGCGCGGTTTCGGCTTCCTCGCCCTGCTGCGCGTGCTGGAGCGTCAGGCGGGCCGCAAACCCCGTATCGGGCAGAGCCGCCGCCTGCACGACGACATCGTGGCCCTTGGTCAGGACCCCTACCTCGGTTTTCCCGACACCGACCTGTCCGACGTCGACCTCAGCGCAAATCCCCCGAAGGTCCGCCCGCGTTTCCTTGGCATGTTCGGCCCCTTCGGCCCCCTGCCCCTGTCGATGACGCGGGAGGCCGATCTCTGGGCCCGCAACGGCGACCCGAGCTTTACCCGCTTCACCGACATCCTCGTCGCCCGTTTCCAGCAGCTGTTCTTTCGATCCTGGTCCGACGCCCGGCCCATCACCCAGTTCGACCACCCCACGGGCGGCAGCTTTCCCGACCACCTGCGCGCCTTCACCGGCGACGCCGGCCCTGCCCATGCCGGGCGCGGCGCGGTCGATGACACCACCCGCCTGCGCTACACCGCGCTGCAACTGGGACGCGTGAAGACCCCGGTGAAACTGCGCCAGCTTCTGCGCGCGCATTTCGGCATCAGGGTCCGGATCGACGAATTCGTCTCAAGCTGGCTGGACTTCGCGCCCGAGGACCTTTCCCGCATGGGACAGTCCGGCATGGGGCTTGGCCGCGACATCAAGCTTGGCAGCCGCACCGCCACAACCGGGGAAAAGATCGTCGTGCATCTGGAATGCGCCGATCTGGACGAATACCGCACCTTCCTGCCTGGCCGTCCGCGTCACGCTGAACTGGCCGACCTGATCCAGGGCTATCTCGGCCATTTCTTTTCGGTCGAGGTCGCGCTCTGGCTGCCCCGTGCCGCCGTTGTCCCAGCCCGCCTTGGCGCGAGCGCCGAACTCGGCTGGATGACTGCCCTGCCCGATACCTCCCCCGCCGATCCGGGGAACCCGCTTGTGAAACTGTGCCGGTACCGCGTGCCCGGACCCTGACATTTGACCCAGAGGATAGATCATGGCCGTAGAAATCGAAGTCGAAACCTATGCCGGAAAGCTCAACCGCACCGGCTATGACGCCTTCATCCAGGCCATGCGCATGGCCAAGGGCGAAGGCCACCGCCATGTCGATATCCTGCACTGGTTCTACCATGTGGTGTCCAACAAGGACTCTGACATCTCCGTCACCCTGCGCGAGATGGGACTGGACCGCGCCCGTGTGCTGACCGACCTGACCACGGCGCTCTCCAAGCTCGACAAGAACGTCACGCAGATGCCGACGATCTCGGAAACCCTGTCCTCGACGCTGAACCACTCCTGGACCTATGCCACGCTGCTGTTCGGAGAGGTCCAGATCCGCACCGGACACGCGCTGGTTTCCATGCTGTCGAAATCCGAACAACGCCGCAACCTGCGGGCCCTGTCCCCGGTCCTGGGGGATCTTTCCGCCGACACCCTCGCCGCCGACTCCGCGACCCTCTGGGCGGGAAGCGAGGAATCGGACATGCGCCCCATGGACGGCTCCGGCCTGTCCTCCCCCTCCGCCACGGCTGAGGACGGCCCCAAGGCCTCCACCGCCCTTGGCCGTTTCGCCAAGGACATGACCGCTGCCGCTGCCACCATGGACCCGATCGCCGGCCGCGATGACGAGATCCGCCAGATCATCGACGTGCTGCTGCGCCGCCGCCAGAACAACCCGATCCTGACGGGCGAGGCCGGGGTCGGCAAGACCGCCGTGGTCGAAGGTTTCGCGCAGCGGCTGGCGAAGAACGACGTGCCGCCGAAACTGCAGGGGACAAAGCTCTTCGAACTCGACATCCAGGCGATGCAGGCCGGCGCGTCCATGAAGGGTGAATTCGAACAGCGCCTGAAATCCGTCATCGACGAGGTGCAGGCCAGCCCCACCCCGATCATCCTTTTCATCGATGAGGCGCACACCCTGATCGGCGCGGGCGGATCGGCGGGCACCGGCGACGCGGCCAACCTGCTGAAACCGGCCCTCGCACGCGGCACCCTGCGCACCATCGGCGCGACGACCTTTGCCGAATACCGCACCTACTTCGAAAAGGACCCGGCCCTCACCCGCCGCTTCCAGCCCGTCAACGTGGACGAACCGGACGTGGAACGCTGCTGCTTCATGCTACGCGGCATCCTCGCCCCGATGGAGAAGCACCACGGCGTGCGTATCTCGGACGAGGCCATCGTCGCCGCCGTCTCCCTCTCGGCCCGCTACATCCCCGCGCGGCAACTGCCCGACAAGGCCGTCTCCCTGCTCGACACCGCCTGTTCCCGCGTCGCCGTCAGCCAGGCCACCACCCCCGCCCGCATCGCCGACCTCCGCGAAGCGATCCGCGCGCTGGACGTTGAAATGGCCTCCAAGACCTCGGAACGCGAACTGGGCCGCACGGACGAGGACCGCCTGACCGCCGCCGCCGAGGACAAGGCGAAGATCGAGGCGGACCTTGCTGAACTCGAAGCGAAATACACTGCCGAGAAGGCGCTGGTCGACGAGATCATCTCGCTCCGCGACGCCGCACGGGCCGAAGACGCGACAGAGGAGACGAAATCCACCCTAGCCGCGAAGATGGCCGAACTGGAAGCCGCCAAGCCCGATGACCGCATGGTCTACGCCCATGTCGACGCGCAGGCCGTGGCGACCGTGATCTCTGACTGGACCGGTATTCCGGCGGGCCGGATGGTGCAGGACGAACTGGCCGCCGTGCTCACCCTCGCCGACCGGCTCAAGGAAAGGGTGATCGGCCAGGATCACGGCCTGACCACCATCGCCAAACGGATCGAAACCTCCCGCGCCGGGCTCGCCAACCCCGACAAGCCGATCGGCGTCTTCATGCTCTGCGGCCCCTCCGGCGTCGGCAAGACCGAAACTGCGCTGGCACTCGCCGAGGCGCTCTATGGCGGCGAACAGAACATCATCACGATCAATATGAGCGAGTTTCAGGAGGCTCATTCCGTCTCCCTCCTCAAAGGCGCCCCTCCGGGTTACGTCGGCTATGGAGAAGGCGGGCGGCTGACCGAGGCGGTGCGGCGCAAACCCTATTCCGTCGTCCTGCTGGACGAGGTCGAAAAGGCCCACCCCGACATCCACGAACTATTCTTCCAGGTCTTCGACAAGGGCATCATGGAGGACGGCAACGGCCGCCCGATCAACTTCAAGAACACGCTGATCCTGCTGACCTCCAACGTCGGCACCGAGGTCATCATGGAGATGGCGGACCAGGGCAACACCACCCCGGATGTTGAGGAACTCTCGGCCGGTCTGAAACCCTTCCAGCTCGACGTCTTCCCCCCCGCGCTTCTGGGCCGGATCGTGTCGATCCCCTACTTCCCCCTCGGGGCGGCGGCGCTCGCCGACATCACCCGGCTGAAACTGCGCTCCGTCGCGAAACGGCTCAAAGCCTCGCACAACGCCGAACTGGTCTGTGGCGACGACGTCCTGACCCACATCACCGACCAGTGCCGCGACCCGGATTCGGGAGGGCGGATGATCGACAACATCATCACCAATTCCATCCTGCCGGAATTGTCGCGCAAGGTTCTGGAGAAGATGGTCGCCGGAGAGGAAATCCGGAAGGTCGAGGTCACGCTGAACGACGGGGCGTTTGCCTACGAGATTGCGTAACGTGCGAACCTGCCGCTGCACTGGCTCGGGTTGACTGTTCCGTCCGGCGCCTGCTTCGGGCGTCCGGTATCTGCCTTCAATCTCACCCCGCCGGCGCACACCCCTCGAGCTCCTTCGCCAGCCGGTCGGTCTCGGCCAGGAAGGGCGCGATCTTGCGCTTGAAACGGAAGCGGATTTCCATCGCCTTGACCTCGAGGTTGCCACGTTCCTCGAAATAGCTGTCCATCGCCTTGGTCATGTTCACGTCGTAGTTCTCTGCCGCCATCACCACGCCGACGGCTCCGTTGAACGCGCCGAGGAAGCCGGCACCCTTCGGGTTGGGCCCCTTGATCCCCTCCTGGATCAGGCCGGAGGTCGAGGTGATGCTGTCCGCGAGAAAGCGCACCGTGGCCCTTGATTTCTCGTCGGACGGGGCGGAGGCGAGGTCTGCGCCGAACTTGCCCGTCTTTGTCACCTTCTGCGTCGCGAAGGCCAGTGCCGCCGCGTCCGCCGGATTGCCGCCACCGGGCACCATCCTGCCGAATGGCAGATGCTTGGCCCCGAGGTCCGCGCCTTCGATCGCCGCCTGTCCCCAGGACTTCTGGCCCATGTAGACCTCGCCCCCCAGCTTCACCGTGTCTATGGCGGTGATCCCGGCCTTGGCGGTCGCTTCAACCTGTTTCAGTCCCATCATCCCGGCAATCGACGCCCCGAGGTCCAGAAAGGCCGTGCAGGTATCGCGCACGATGTTGGCGGTGAAGAGGCCTGCGTTCAGCCGCATCATGTACTCGACATGTGCCAGCTCCTCGTCCATGCGCTTTTCGGCGGCGCGGATCGTGCGTTCGATGTTGGCCACCTTGTCACGCAAGGCCCCGCAGCTGGCCGGGCTCAATACCCCGATGCTGTGGTTGGTCCGAGCCCCGATCGGGCTCTCCGCAAGCTTGATCGTTCCGCCACCCATGATCGACCTCATACGCTATGAAAAGACTTGACAAATTGACTTGGCGGAAAGCCTAGAGAGCCTCCCAGAATTTGTCCACCGCTTCCTTGAACGCCGTCACTGCCGCCGGCACCACCCGCGGGGCAGAGACGACGGAACTCCGCGCGGGGGCGCTGTTCATCTTGCGGTCGGCCCAGTCGGTCAGGTCGCGGATCGTCTTGTCGCGCAGGAAGGGGTTGGCGTTGACCACCCCCGAACCCATCACCGCCAGCACCGTTGCCGACGGATCCGCTCGCAGCGCCACGTCCGCCCCCGCCGGTCCGAGGAAGTGGGCAAGGTACAGCCGCCCCGACGTGATCTCGTGCCGCCGTCCGCGCAGGAAGGCCTCGTTCTCGCGGGCGAGGTTGGTGACCATGGTGCGGCTCATCCCCGGATCGAAACGCAGGTCCAGAAGCTCCTGCTGGCTGAGGCTCTTGACCAGGTCGGGCCGGTAGGTGCGCATCATCCGAAGCCAGGTGGAGTCGATGAACTGCCCCAGTCCCGTCGCTGTCGACCGTGTGTTCTTGGCGCGCGCATTGCCCGCGCTTTCCACCTGGATGATCCGGTTGACCAGCGCCTCCACCGCACCGCCGCCGCCCTGCGACGCGCCAAGTGTCAGCGGATCGACCGGTGTGCCGTTCATGATGATCTCGAAATGCAGGTGCGGCCCGGTGGACCGGCCCGTGGTGCCGACAAAGCCGATCAGCTGCCCCGCATCCACGCTCTGCCCCTCCTTCAGTCCCGTCGCGAACTTGTCGAGGTGGGCGTAGCGGCTCTGCACCCCTCCCGGGTGGTCGATGTAGACGATGTTGCCGTAGCTGTCCGACCGGTTTGCGCGGGATATGCGACCGCCGGCGGTGGCGTGCACCGGCGTGCCCGTCGGTGCGCCCCAGTCGACGCCGTTGTGGTTGATGATCCGTCCCAGCACCGGATGCATGCGCGGGCCGAAGCCGCTGGTCTTGGTCCCCGCGACCGGCACCACGAAACCGGGACCAAGCCCCGCGCCGCCGCCGGAAATCCCGCCGGTCCCGTTCGGATCGAAACATTCGAACAGGCCTGCATCGTCCGCCCGCGTCACCACGTAGCAGTCCAGCGAAATCTGCGGCCCCGAGAGCGAGGCATAGAGGATCCGCCCCGCAGGCGCCCCCTCCGACCCGGTCTTGTAGAGCAGGCGGAACCGGTCTTCCTCACCCGCGATCTGGTCAAGGTCCTGCACCCGCGCCAGCATCACCATCATTTCCCCGACGAGGTCCGAGGGCACCCCGTTGCGCAGCGCGGTGGTGTAGACCGCATCCTTCAGCCGCACCTCTCCCCGTTCGCTGCTGCGCCGCTGCGCCCGCCCGGCCTTGAGAAGCAGGTTGTCGTTGAACCACGGATCGGAGGCGAGGTCGAACCGCCCCGGCCCCGGCTGCGCCATACTGACGAGGTATCCGGTCGGGGCATAGATGGACAGCTGCAGGATCTGCGCGCCGGGCCGGGTTTCGGTCATCCGGATCGCGACCAGCCCCCCGGCGACCAGCGACACCATCGGGCCCGGGTCCCTGCCCGCCTCTTCCGCCCGGCGTGTCAGGGCCTGCACCGTGCGCTCGGCCTCCTCCGTCTCGACCCCGAATTCCTCGAGCACGGTCTTCAGGTCCTTGTCCGCGCTCAGCCGGGTCACGTCGTCACGGAACAGCACCGACCGCGCCTCGCCCGGGATGGCGCCGCGCTCGGTCGTGGTGTTCTCGATCACCGTCTCGACATAGCTGACCTCGGTCGAGCCGGTGCCGTCCCCGCCCAGAACCTCGCCCCAGCTTGCATCCCCGTCCTGCACTGTGACGATGGAACCCTCCTCCACCTCTCCCAGGTCCTCGACCGGGGCGGAGTCCGCCGGTTCCGACTCAAAGGCCGTCGCGCGCCGCGCCTGGAAGGCGGCGAGGTCCGCGCTGGAAGACGGAATGGTCAGCTGCACCTGCTGCGACGCGTCGAGCAGCGTGTCGTTCAGCGCCACCACCTCAGTTCCCGCGCGCGCACGGTCTGGGTCGAGAGGGGCCGACAGGATCATCTTGCGCCCGCCCCGCCCCGGCCCGGTCGCCAGCGTCAGGATCATCGGCTCGCCGCGAATGTCGAGGAACACATCCGCCGCAGCCGCCGCCACGGTGATGCCTGCATCCGCCGATTCCTGCGTCTGCACCAGTTCCTCGTCGTCGCCAAGGCCCCCGCCGTCACCCGCGTTTCCGGACGCATATTCCGGATCGCCCGGACCGCCGAACATCATCACCCCGCCAAAGCCAAGCAGCCCAAGCACCGCGACCCCGCCCAGCACCCGCCGGACCAGTCGCCATTGCCGCCGCCGCCGCCATTTCCTGCCGGAGCCACGGAAACTGGGGTCGACGTCATAGCTCATGCGGGATCAGGGCGGCGGTTCCGGGATGGTCCGGACCAAAGCTGGGGAAACCTGCCCTGCACGTCCCCGCCCTCCGGTCCTAGCGCAGAACGCCCGTTCCAAGCCGACCGAGCCGGCCGGTGTTGGTCGCAGGCTTCGCCGCCGGAGCGGGCGCTGCACGCGGGGTCGACTGCCGCGCCGTCGATGTCGCGGCGGGACGGGATGAGGTGGACGACGATGCCCGCGGCGCGGGGCTGGCCGCCACCGGCACCGGGCAGTCCACGTCGCCGTTCAGCAGCACCGTGCGGAACAGTTCCGGCGTCGCGTCCTCCTCGGTCCGCGTCAGCCCGTTGTCCAGCGTTTCGAAGTAGCTGTCGACGGAGCGGCGCGATCCCGGACCCCACTGGCCGTCGATGCCCATGCGATAGCAGCTCATCCGCGCCATTTCGGTCTGCAGCGCGCGGGCTTCCTCACCGACCGGCGGGTCAAGATGGCCGCCCTCTACCAGCTTGCGGAACATCTCCGGGTCCTCGGCGCGCATGGCGGCGCGCTTGACGAGATCGTCGAAGGCAAAGCCGAACTGGTCCACCGTGGCGGGAAGCAGCGTTTCCACGCCGAAATCTTCCTCCGCGCCTGGATCGATCAGCCCGACGATGATCGACGGCTGCGGCCGCCCCGGAGCAACCTTGAGCGCCGCGCGCTGCAACGTCGCCCCGCCAAGACGCGGCGCGGCAGCGGGAGCTTCGTAGGCGGCGAAGAGCACGGGTTCGGCCGCGACCGGCCCGGCGGCATCCACGTCCATCAGGATCGGTTCGATCACCAGGTTCTGCGCCGCAGCCTGCCCCGCCAGCACCGGCAGGGTGACAGCGGCGACAACACCGCGCAGCAGGTTCGGCAGGGGGTTCGGCACGCTTGGTCCTCTGGCAGGTCCCGGATCGGGGTTCGCGCCGAGTATAGGCCGCGAGGTTCTGTGCAGCAAGCGAAGCGGACGCCCTAGCGAGCCGGTTCGCTCAGATAAAATGTCCAGCGTTCCGACCGGCGGGTGTCGACCTCGTAGAACTGTGCCGGGATGTGGCCGTTGACCAAACAGTCCTCTCCGCCGCGCAGGCGGAATTCGCCCGGATCGATGCACATGGTCGTGTCCCCTGCCAGCACCGCCTTGTTGAAGACGTCGCGCGCAAAGACATAGACATAGCGCGCGGTCAGCGTGTGTTCGATCAGATTGGCGCACTGGTTCGGCCCCACGGTCCACCAGCCAGAGCTTTCCCATTCATCCACGTCCCACTGTCCGACCGCCACGTTCACCACGTCGAGCGTCTGGTTGCAGAACTGGAAATTCGCCCGTGCCGACTGCGGCGTCCCGGCAAGCAGCACCGCCAGAAAACCGCCGAATATGGCACCGGAACGCGCGGAAATGCGCCGCTGTGACTCGGACGCAACGCCCCCGAAATGCGCAAGCCACTGGAAATAAAGGAACTTCACCATCGACGGCAATTTTCCGCTACGGAATTTGATTTTTTCCGGTCTTTCCGGAATCGCCAATGTGGAAACAGGCCCTGTGCATGCTATATTGTAGACCATGATACGCACGCTCTTCATATCCTCCACCCTGATCGGCCTGTCAATTGCAGGCGGCCTTGGTCTGTCTCAGGCACACAGCACCGCAATGGGCTTTGGCGCACTGGGCGGGGACGTGACCGTATCCTCCTACCGTGACCTGCCGCGTGTCGAAACCGAACGCACCTCCGCCTTGGCGATGCCCAAGGCGGATCGCGCCGCACCGACCGCAAACGCCCCGCGCCTGGTCGTGCAGGCGCCCGGCCAGCTTCCCGCCGTCGACCGCAACAGCCTTGATGCCGCTGCGCAGGACAACGGCAGCCAGATCGTCGCCGCGTCCAAGCGCCCGCTTGCGCGGACTGGGTCCGAAATGACCGTGGCCGAAGCCGCCGCACCCGCGGTGTCGGGCAAGCGCGTCACCACTTCGACACAGGGCGTGAAACCGCGTCCGGTCTACGTCGCCCCGGCGACTTACGCGATGGTCAAGCCGGTCGATGTGCCTGCCCTGCCGGTCGACACCCCCAAGTTCCTCGTCGGCGTCTACCGCTGACCGCGTGATCCGGGGGATGCGCCCCGGCCTCGCAGACTTCGCGATCCCCCTGATTCCCCAAATCCGCTGTTGACTCGTTTAGGGCCGCTGACCCTAATTGCCCCCGAATGCGTTTGCTTTGAAGGGGATTTCATGTCGAGCCGCCCGCCCAGTCTGCCGCTTGCCCTTGGCCTCGCCTTGATCGCCGCAGCGCCCGCCCCCGCACAGGACACCACCGCGACCGAGGGGCTTGTCCTCGAACTCAACCGCATCAGCGAAGGCGGCGACGGCACCTGCCAGATGGTCTTTTTCGGCCAGAACAACCTGCCCGACAGCCTTGCGGAGATCACCCTGCGCCTCGCCGTGATTGACGCGAACGGTGTGTTCCAGAACATGCTGGCCCTGCCGCTTGGCGCGCTCGACACCGGCAAGCGCCGGTTTGCACAGTACAATCTGCCGCTGGCCTGCGCCGACATCTCCGAGATCGTGGTGAACGACGTCGCCACCTGCAAGATTGCGGGCAGCGCGGAGGACAGCGGCGCCTGCCTTTCGGGCCTCACCGTTTCTTCCCGCACCGACATCGCCCTCGGCCTCTGACGCCGCCCTCACCGTATTCCCGCCGGACCCTTCATGACCCTGACCGTTTTCCAGCTTGCCTCCTACCTCGTTTACGGAACCCTCGCGATCCTGTCGCTATTCGCCCTCTCCATCGGCCTGTTCAAGCTGATCCAGTTCGCGCGTCTCGGCGTCGGACGCAGGAAGGAGGCCGAGAAAATCCTCGACGACTGGCTCAACGGCCGCGTGGACGACGCGATCCGCAGCGCCGGGCGGCGGAAGTCCGTGCTCTCCCGCGTGCTTCAGGCGGTTTTCTCCGGCATCCAGGCGCGCCCGAACGACGTCAGCTATGCCGAGGAACTGTCGCGCCAGACCGCGCTGATCGAACTCGCCTCGCTCTCCGAACGGATGCGCTCGCTCGACATGGTGGTGCAGGCCGCGCCGATGCTGGGGCTGCTTGGCACCGTGGTCGGGATGATCGACGCCTTCTCCGTGCTTGCCGTGACAGATGGCGCGGTGGACCCGACGCTGCTTGCTTCGGGCATCTACGTCGCGCTCACCACAACCGCCGCCGGGCTGGCCATCGCGCTGGTTGCCTTCTTCATTGCCACCTGGCTTGAGGGCCGCATCGACCGCGAGCGCAACCTGATGGAGGCCCTGATGTCCGCCGCCATCTATGGCCGCGTCGATCCGAACGCCAAATCCGCCTGACGCGCAGCCGATGAGCGGACTCGGATCAGCCCTGCCGGAACGCAAGCGCAGCTACCGCTTCGCGCTGACGCCTCTTGCCGATGCGATGTTCCAGCTGCTGATCTTCTTCATGCTGTCCACCAGCCTCACGCCCTATTCGCTGATCACCCTGCGCACCGCGTCGGAACCGGCGGCGGAGAACTCGGGCGTCGCAGGGTCTGGTGACGCCCCGGCCAGCCAGCCCGCACAGCGCGGCGGGCGCGTGACACTCTGGACGCTTGGCAGCGGCACCGTCACCACCGGCGGCCAGACCTACGAAACCGACCAGCTCCCCGATCTGGCAGAGGCGCTTGGCAGCCAGGACGACCCCGGCGCCGTCGTTCTCATCATCGGGACGGAGGCCCGCGTGCAGGACGTCGCAACTGCCATGCAGGCGCTGCGCGGGGCGGACGTCACCAATGTCCAGATCACCAACGGGGGCGGCTGATCCATGACCACCCGCCGTCTGCCCCTGCCGCGTTCCAAGGCCCAGGTCGATGCCTCGCTCGCCATCGTGAACATCGTGCTGCTGCTGATCTTCTTCTTCTTGGCGACCGGCGGCCTGATCAACTCCGGCGCCATCGAGATCGCCCTGCCGGAGACGGAGGAGCTGCCGCTCGACATGCTGCCCAAGCCGCTGATCGTCGTCGGGGCGGACCGTAGCATGACGCTGGACGGCGTGGCGGTGGAACCCGGCACGCTTGGCCCCCTTCTGGTGGACTTCCCGACGCTGCACGTTCTGGCCGACCGCGACACCTCTGCCGCCACCGTGCTCTCCGCCATCGCGGCGGAAGACCTCGTCGCGGTCGAGATCAAGCTGGTCACCGTACACCGGAACGCCACGGTCGGAGCGGGGGCGGCGGAATGAGCTTCCTGCCCTACGGCCGCGCACGATTCGGCGACTGGCTGTCCGCTGTTGGCGTTTCGGTTTTGACCCACGGCGGGATCGTCGCACTGCTGCTCACGGCCTCCGTCCCGCTGCTGCCGACGATCCGGCCCGAGGACTCTGCGGAAGGCGATCTGATCGTCAGCCTCGAAATCCTCGACGCCGTCATCGCATCCGATCAGGATACCGACGACCTGCCACTGACGGAGCTTGAGGAAACCACCCCCGACACGCTCGCCCCCGTCGACCCCGACACTGCAGAGACTCTGGCGCCGGAAGAGCAGATCGCCGAACAGCCCGCCGAAACGCTGGAGACCGCGCAGGAGGAGACGCTGCTGCCCGAGGAGACGGAGCCGGAAGACCCCGAAGCGGTGGCCGAGGCGGAGCCAGAGGTGACTGAGCCCGAGGTAACGGAGGCCGAGCCGGTGGACGCCGAAGACATCGCCCCCGTGGAGCCGGAGGTGGCGGAAGCAGAACAGGTCGCGCCCCAGACCCCGCCCGAGACCGTCCCCGAAACGGCAGAGGTGATCGAAGAGGCGCCGGAGCCCGAACCGGCTCCCGAGCTGACACAGGCGGAGCCCGATACCGACACCCGGCCCGAAATCCTGGCAGAGGTCGCGCCCGAACCTGACGCCCCCGAACCGGAAGTGGCGCAACCCGAATCGCCCATCCCCGCGCAGCCCGATCCCGACGACCTGCTGGTCGACGACCTGAACCCGATCGACGACACGATCCTCTCCCCGCTGGCCGAAGGCGGTGCTGCGGTGGCGGACCTCGCGTCCGAGGCCTCGGATCCCGCCGTCGTCCTGCCCGATCCGGTCGCCCCCGAACCCGAGCTGACGCCGGAGGTGCAGGAGGAGGATTTCGCCGCTCTGGTCATACCGGAGGAGACACCCGCCCCCGACGCCCCGTCCGAAACACCCGACACCGCCGCCCTGCCCCTGCCCGAAACACCCGCCACGGAGCCGGAGCAGACCCCGGAGCCCGAGGTCCGGGCAGAGCCAGAGCAGCCCGCCGATCCCGCGCCCGACCAGACCGCCGCCGCCCCGCGCCCGGCGCCGATTGCCAACCCCACCCCCGCCGCGCTGGCCGTAGGCCAGTTGCTGCGTACGATCCGCGCCACCCCGGCCCCGGACTGTGCCCTGGCCCTGCCCCGCCGCTCCGGCGACGGCGGCGTCGGCGTGTCTTTCATCGGGACGGACGAAGCCGCACTCGACAACTACGCGCAGCGCGTGCTTGCCGGGCAGACCGAACCGCCCGCCCAGTCCCGCGAACGCATCGACGCGCGCCAATGCGCCGCCCTGGACGTAGTGCGCGCCGTCGCCTCATATCCTGCCAACCGCATCGGACTGGCGCTGGACTCGACCCAGCTGTCCAGCGGTGACTCCCTGCGCGGGCGCATCATCGGGGCCGGAGGATTGTTCATCACGGTCCTGCTCATCGACGATAACGGCGTGGTGCAGGACCTGTCGCGTTTCATCGAACTGGACGGCGATACGCCGGTGCTGGACGCGCCTGTTTCGCGTTCGGGCGAAACCCGCTCAACCCGGCAGATCCTGCTGGTGCTTGGCACGCGCGATGTGCCGCTGGACCTCAGCGACCGGATCGGAGACCTCGCGGACAGTGTCTTCGCCCCGCTCGACCGTGCGCTGCTACAGGACGCGGTCTTTGGGCTTGCCACCTTCGATGTGCGCTGACGGGCGCTAGCGCGGCACTTCAAGGAAACCGATGTCCACCGCCCCGGCGCTGTCGCCGGCAAGCTCGCGCCCGATCAGGTCCATGGCATCCGCCGCCGCCGTCCCGTCCTTGAGAGCGCCTGTCCGCGTCAACGGCCGGTCCGAAGCGATGGTGACCAGCAGGTAGGTCCCGGGCTGCGCGGCGGGCATCCGGAAGGCGAATTCCCTTACCCCGTCGACCGGCGGCTGGACCTGTTGCGTCAGCGCGAAGATCCGCCCCGTCGGTGCCACCAGCGCAAGCCAGAGCGTCCGGTCCCCCGCCCCCGTGACGGTGCCGACGATGCCCTCGGTCTTGCTCTGCCGGTCCGGATCCAGCGCCAGTTCCACCGCCGGGGCGGTGGTGCCCTGAAAGATCCGCGCCAACCTTGGCACCGAACACTGTACCGGCAGCACCTCGCGCAGGGTCATCTGCGGCTGGTCCCCGAACCGCCCGGCGTAGTCGAGATCCAGCGGCCCGGTGGCAACGCCGGTCCCCGCGAAGGCCTCGATCCCGCCAGCCAGCGCCCCGCCCTCGCGCAGCGTCGCATAGGCGCAGTCGGTGTCGGCCAGCGCATCGGCAAAGAAGGCGCCCGACGTGCCCTCGGCCCGTTCCGGCCCCCCGTTCGACGAACTCTCGCCCGGCGCCGCCGCGCCGCCAAGCAGCGCGGACCCCTGCGACCAGAACAGCGCCCCGCCGATGCCGAGCGCGCCGATGACGACCACGCCAAGCAGCAGCCCCATGCCGCCGCGCCGCTTTTCGGGCTCCGGCTCCGGGATGACGGTCGGCCCCTGTGTCGCCCCGCGCTGCGTGCCAAAACCGGTCTGGGTCATCCCGGTGATCCCGGCAGCCGGCGAATGCTGAAGCCCCGGCACCTGCACGTTGGTCTGGGTCTGCGCGGTCCGCGGCATCGCCGTCATCTCGGTCGTGCCAAACTGGCTGCCCCCGGCGATCGCCTGCAGCGCCTGCTTCACCTGCCCCATGTCCGGCATCCGGTTCTTCGGATCGGGCTGGAGCATCTGGTAGAGCAGCGACTGGAACTCTGCCGGAACGCCCGACAGGTCAGGCACCTCCTCGCGTTTCTTCACCGCCTCCACGATGGAATACCCCATGGGGGCGGCCACCCCGGTGGCGGCGATGATCATGAGCAGGCCAAGCGAATAGACATCCGACCGCGCATCCGCCTCGCCGCCGTAGGCGCCAAGCTGTTCGGGCGACACGTACTTCAGCTTGCCCGCGAATTCGTTGCCAAGCGTCACATCCTTGATCCGGGAGGAGCGCGAGATGCCGAAGTCGATCAGCACCGCCTTGTCGATCTCTCCGTCCTGCAGCATCACGTTGTCCGGGGACAGGTCGCGATGTACCACCCCGATCTCGTGAGCGCGCTGAAGACCGTCCGCCAGCCGGATGAAAAGACGGCAGATTTCCGATTTCGACAGTGGCCCGACATCGCGGATCCGGTCTGACAGCTTGGTGCCCTCGATGAACCCCATCACAAGGGCGTGCAGGTTCAGCCTGTCATCGGGGGGCACATAGGCAAAGTAGCGCACGATGGCGTCGTGATGCAGCTGGCGCAGGGTGCGCGCCTCGCGGCGGAACATGTCCGCCACCTTCTGCTCGTCTGCCATTTCAGGCAGGATGACCTTGATCGCCACCGGCTCTCCGGTCGCGATCTCTACGCCCCTGAACACCCGACCCATGCCGCCCTGGTCGAGCGACTGTTCGACCTGATACATGTTGTTTATGATCGTGCCGGGTTCGAGCACCCGCAGCGGTTCACTGACCGGCGGCGCGGCAGGCGCGACGGGCGGCACCACCGGCGGCACGACAGGAGCCGCGGGCGGCACCTGCGACGCGGCACCGGGCGGCGTGCTCTGCCCGGACGGGTCCGAGGGCGCACCGCCGCCGGCGGGCGGAGGCGGCGACATCGGGCTGTAGGTCGTACCCTGCGGCGGCGTGGCGGGACTGTAGGTCGATCCGCCCGCGATGCGCGTGCGGTCGTCGTCCTCTTCCTCCGGCACGGGCGCGCCGGGACGCCCCGGCATCGGCACCAGCAGCGTGCGGTCGCCGTCGTCATCCTCGGGGCGCGGCGGCGGAGGAGGCTGGGTCTTGTCCTCGCTCACAGCAGGCCTCCGAACTCGGGGAAGATGCCTTCCACCGTCTGCTCCGGCGGTTCTCTCCGGTGCGCCTGCATGATGACCACCGACACGTTGTCCTTGCCGCCCCGGTCGACAGCACCCTGCACGAACCGGCGGGCAAGCACGTCAAGCGCGCCGCCCTCGTTCAGCACGCTCTCGATCTCCGGGTCCTCGAAATATTCCGTCATCCCGTCCGAACAGATCAGGAAAAGATCGCCGTCCGCAACCAGCCCCTCGCGGATTTCATATTCCGGCGGCTCGGTGACGCCGATGGCGCGGGTGATGACGTTCTTGCGGGGCCAGTTCGCGGCCTCCTCCGGCGTGATCGCGCCCGCGTCCAGCAGCGACTGGACCTCCGTGTGGTCCTTGGAGACCCGTTGCAGCAAACCCTCGCGCAGGCGGTACACGCGGCTGTCGCCGGACCAGACACAGACATAGGCGCCGTCCTTGACAAGCAGCGCCGCCAGCGTGGACCCGATCGCCCCGCGGCCAAGCGTCATGGAATGCGCGAGGATTGCGGAATTGGCCTGTGTCAGCCGCTGCAGGAACCGCTGTTTGAGGTCCTGCCGCGACACCGCCCGGCCAACCGTGGCGGCCTGCCCGGCGATGGTCTGGCTGGCAAAATCGCCCGCCGCGTGACCGCCCATGCCGTCGGCCACGAGCCAGATCCCCGCGTCGTCCGAGGCATAGTGCGAATCCTCGTTCACCGACCGCACCCGGCCCACATCCGTGGCGGTGGCAGAGTCGAAACGGAATTCGGCAAACGGATCACTCATGAACGGCCCCCTGTTCCGGAACGGCGGCCCGCTGCCGCCCGGTAATCAGCCAGCGCAGCGAGTCCGCGTCCGGCAGGCCCGGCGCGCCAAGCCACCCGGCTTCGTGCGTCGCATCCGCGCCCTGCCACCAGTGCGACCGGGCCAGCTGCGCCTGCTGTGCATCCGCCGCCCGCGCATCCGCCAGCAGCCGCGCAAGGTCGCCGTCCGCCCGCTGCGCCCAGAGCGTCGTGTCCTGCCCCGCCTGCCAGGCCGCGCCCGCCGGTTCCGGCACCTCGAAGCCGGCCAGCAGGGTCTCTGCCCCGCGCGGCCCCGTCTCGGGCATCCGGAACTCGGACACATGCCGCCACAGCGCATCGTAAGGCGCGTCGTCATGCGCGCGGTGCACCGGCGGCGGCACCACAACCCCGGTCAGCCCGAAGATCAGCGGATAGCGCCGCCCGACCTTGTCCTGCGAGGCGATGAACAGCCCCATGAGCGGCGCCTTCAGCACCTCCGGCCCGATCCAGAACCGCAGCACCGGCGCGTTGCGCCAGGCGACCTCCCATTCGTCGCCCAGCCCCTGCTTGAGCACGGGCAGCACCTCTTCCAGCCAGCGATCCAGCACGACGAAGACTTCGTGCGGCAACCCATGGGCGAGGAAGTCGCCGAATGCCGGATGCTTGCCGTAGATCACCGCGCTCATGCCCGCATCCTCATTCCAACGTCGCCGGGCAGCGGAAATCCCTGAGCTCCCGCATCAGGAAGGGCACGGTGATGGAGTCGAACTCCAGCCGGAACTTGACCGGCCTCCCGCCCACGTTCTGCGTGATGTCCACGGCAGAGCCCTGCGGGCGCCCCCGTCCGCGTTCCAGGAAGCTGAGGATCGCCCACTGACCCCCGTTGTAACCCTCGGTGTTCGAGGCCTCGGGCCGCTGCGGCAGGGCCGTCAGGATGATCTGCGACAGGTCGTCCGGCCAGGTCACGCGGGAGCCTGAGGAATTCGGCAGCAGCTGCACCTTGCGGTCCCCGAGGTCGAGATAGCTGCCCTCCACGAGGTCAGAGCTCTGCAGCTGCCGGATCGTGAAGACCACCGACGGCGTGGATGCATCTGGCGGGAAGAAGGCCTGCCGGATCCGTTCCGCCCGCGCGAACTGCGACAGCGTGCCTGAGGCGAGTCGTGCACCAAGCGGGCTGTCCTCCCGCCCGACGATGGAGCCGTCGGCGGCGCGCTGCGTGTGGTCCCGCAGGTAGGTCTGGTAGAACTTGTCCATCCGCCCGTTGTGCCCGAAGAACTCTCCGAAGGCGTTGGTCGGGATGAACCGGTTTCCATTGGCGAAGGGCGCGAGGTTCTCGACGTTCTGGCGGCAATAGGCGGTGACCTCCTCCGCCAGCGCACGGTTCAGCTCCTTCATGCTGGCATTGGCCGAGATCGTCAGGAATTCGCGTTCGATCTGGTTGATGAACACGTTGATCTGTTCCGGGTAGAACGGCGTGTTCTGCACGAGGCTGTTGAGCGCATCCTGAAGCCCCTGCTCTTCGAGCCCAGTCGGACTGCGCGCGGCGGCCTGCCGGTTGGTGAGGATGTCCTTCAGCCCGTCCAGCACCACGTCCACCGGCCGGTTGCGCAGCACCGGGTCGCCCTTGACGAAGGCGTGCCATTTCTCCAGCGGCGCCTCGATCTGTTCAAGCTGCTGGCGCTGCAGCGGAGAAGCCGAGGCCGCCCCCGCCCTTCCCTGGAACTTTGCCTTGTCGCGGATCATGTTCAGCGCGATCCGCTTGAGCGCGCCGGACCGGCGCTCCACC
Source organism: Primorskyibacter flagellatus (assembly GCF_014638275.1). Taxonomy (GTDB): domain Bacteria; phylum Pseudomonadota; class Alphaproteobacteria; order Rhodobacterales; family Rhodobacteraceae; genus Pseudooceanicola; species Pseudooceanicola flagellatus_A. The sequence continues at coordinate 880,628 of NZ_BMFJ01000001.1, read as the reverse complement.
TCGTCGAACCCCGCATCCGCCAGCTGGTTGCCGATGTCGCCCGAGGCCAGCGCCTCCGGCGACACCTCCGCCCCCTCGATCATGTCGAGGAACCGGCTGAGCCGCGTCTCACGGTCCACCGCCTCGGCCAGTTGCAGGATCGGCGAGGCGGCGGCGGACGACGCTACCGCCAGCGACGGGAACTGCGGCGCGCCGTTGGACATCGGCACCAGTTCGATCCGGTCGAGCATGCCGGTCCAGCGCGCCACGAAGTCGCGCCGGTAAAGCGCGTGCAGATCGCCCGCCAACCCGGTCAGCTGGCGTTCGTAATCCGCCTTCTCGCCAACTTCGCCCAGCACCCATTTCTCGTCTTCAAGCCGGGTGCGCGCGTTCTCCATCTCGTCGCGGAACGTGCTCCAGTACCCGCCATAGGTGAACAGCCCCGGCACGATCAGCGATTCCAGCGGTGTGCCGTCCGTCGTGCGGAAGACCTGGTCGATCTTCGCACCGCTCAGCTCCTCCACCACGCTGAAGGGGATCATGTCGGCGGCATCGCTCAGGATCGACGAATAGGCCCGTTCGGCGAGCGACAGCGGCGCGATTTCCTTCTGCACCGAGCTGATGAGCGTGCCGTTGGCCTTCACCAGCGGGGTGGATTTGTCGTCCAGCTCCAGCATGGCGGCGAGATGCGCCATCATCTCGCGATATTCGTTGTCCTGCCCGGGTTCGGAGAAATAGGGCAGCCAGGCCTCGGCGAAATAGGCCACGATGGACGGATCGTCCGCCTTGGCATTGGGTTCGCGCGCCAGCAGCATGTAGACCTTCAGCGCGTGATAGGCCCGGTCCAGCTGGCGGTCCGCCACCAGTTGCGGCAGCTCGTTCTCGAGGTACAGCATCATCCGCGGACGCAGGTGTCGCTCAAGCCCCATGTGATAGGCCGTGGTTGCCGCCGTCCGCACCGCCTTGCGCCGCGACAGGCCGACGCGTTCGTAGAACGGCTGTTCGACCGGATTGCCGTAACCGCCCGGAATTTCGCGCAGAACCGCCAGCGCGCTGATGGTGACAGAGGGATCGGGATCGGTGATCTCCGTCGCAGCGAACAGCGGCTCGGCTTCCTTGTGGTACAGCTGCGACTGCTGCTCCGCCGCCCGCACCAGTGTCGCGTTCTGCCAGAAGGCGTAGCCGAACAGCCCCATGGCGGCGAGACAGGCGACCGCGATCGTCAGCGACGCGACCGACCGCATCAGAGCCCGCCGCCGCATGGTGCGAAGGTCATAGCCGACCCAGTCCCGTTCCTCGAAGATCACCTTCTTGAGCAGGTCATAAAGGAAATAGCTCCGCCCCTTGCCGGACATGAACCCCAGACCGAGCCCGCCGCCGTCCCCGGCCAGATCGACAGTGCCAAGCACCTGATCGATCGGCGTGCCCTCCTGCGTGCCCGAGGTGAAGTAGAACCCGCGCAGGATCGCCCCCGTTTCCTGCGGTTTCTGAAACACCCGGCGCAGGAAATCGCTGACGTTGCGCTGCAGCAGCGCCATCTGCCCCGGAAAACCGAAAATCGAGATCCGGGTGACGCTGTCCGGCTCTTCGTTCAGCCGGTCCGTCACCTCGTCCGACAGGCGCGAGATCAGCGCATCGAATTCCGCCGGAACCGCGCGGTAGGTCTCCTCCTTGCGGTCGCCGGTCTGGAAGGTCACGCCCCAGACGTTCTTGCGCCGCTCCTCCCCGAAGGGGCCGAAGTATTCGCGGAAGCCGGCGATCATGTCCGCCTTGGTGAACATGACATAGACCGGCACGTCGATGCGCAGCTTCTCGTGCAGTTCCGACAGGCGCTTCCTCACGGTCAGCGCGTGGCTGTCCAGATCGTCGTCGCTGGCGGTCATCATGTCTTCGCAGGAAAACGCCAGGATCACCCCGTTGATCGGCTGGTTCGGCCGCGCGCGTTTGAGATGGTCGAGAAACGCCGCCCAGCTCATGTTGTCGGCGCGCGCGTCGCTGTCCTGCGTGGTGTAGCGGCCCGCGGTGTCGATCATCACCGCGTCTTCGGCGAACCAGAAATCGCAGTTCTTGGTCCCGCCGAAACCGGCGACGGCGGCCTTGTCCGTACCCGGAAACTCAAGCCCCGAATGGACCAGCGCGGTGGTCTTGCCCGCGCCGGGCGGGCCGATGATGACATACCACGGCAGGTCGTAGAGATAGGTCGCCCCGCCGTCCTTCTTCAGCCGCGCCAGCGCCTCCTGCATGCGTTCGGCCAGAACCGCGCCGTCCCCGACCGGGGTTTCCATCAGGCTCTCTTCCAGCTCCTGCGCGGCCTTGCGGCGCCGCAGGTAGCGGATCAGGTAATAAACCCCGATCGGCACAAGGATCAGCGCGATCAGTCCGCCGCGCAGCAGACCGGACTGGAGCAGCTCCACCCCCGTCATCGCCAGCCCGAACCAGATCGCCGCGCAGATGCAGAGCACGCCGAGAACGGTCATCGGAATGCGCGCCCAGGGTTTGCTCCAGAGCTTGGAGAGCCATCTCATTGCTTCTGTTCCTGCCTCAGAAGGATTTCCACCCGGCGGTTCTTGGCCCGCGCCTCGGGCGTGTTTTCGGTATCGAGCGGCTGGTTCGGCCCGACGCCGACGATGGTGGCACGGGTCGGATCGCTCAGCGTCTGCACCAGCAGGTCACGGACCGTACCGGCCCGCGCCTCCGACAGCGCCTCGTTGGTCTTGTAGCGCCCGGTGCCGCGCAGCGGGATGTTGTCGGAATGCCCCTCCACCACGATTTCGCCGGGTTCGGATTCCAGCACCGCCGCGATGATCTTGGCCATGGCTGAGAAATCCTCGCTCAGATCGGCCGAGCCCGACTTGAACCGCAGCACAGGCCCGACGCGGATGGCGATGTAGTCGCCCTTGATCTCCACATTGAGCCGGCCGTCGGCGATCTCCTCGGAAAGCTGGCCCTTGATCCGGTCCAGCTGCGCGGGGGCCTCTGCCTCGTATTCGGTGCGCTTGACCTCTCCGGTCGCCTGGATGATCGGACGGTCCGCCGGGTTGTGCAGGGCAAGGATCCGGCCCTGCGCCGCCTGCGCCTCCGTCGACAGGATCCACGACAGCGTGGCGAACAATGCAACCACCATCGCCGCCGCCACCCCGCCGACGATCCACATCGGCAGCACGGAACTCCGCCGCCGCCCGCCCAGGATCACCGGGGTCCAGCGCACCGACACGTCCTGACCGGGGCGCGGCGTCGCGGCCCGCAGTCTCTGGTAGACCTCGTTGCGCAGGCGGGTCAGCGCCACGGCCCCGTTCGGTTCGGTCCGGTACTTGCCCTCGAACCCGAGAGAGAGGCAGACGAACATCAGCTCAAGAACGTGCCGCCGCTGATGCGCCAGCCCGATCACCTGGTCGAGCCGCGCGAAGAACCCGATCCCAGCGGACCGGTCGTTCAGCAGTTCGGCCGCCATGGAGAACTGTGCCCAGTAGCCCGGATCGGACCCCGGAACCGTCTGCACGATGTCGTCCGCGGTGGCGGCCAGCGCATAGCGCGCGACCTCGATATCCTCGGGCGCGATGCCGGCGGACTGGGCCTTCTGCACGAAGCTGTTGATTTCCCGCACGACGTGGTCGCGCAGCGGGATCGCCTGCATCTCCACCATGCCGGTGCGCAGGCGGCCAAGCAGGATCAGCAGGTCCGACGCCGCGGCGATGATCGGGTTGGACGAGGTGCCGATGTCCAGCCCCGCCCCGCGCAGCGCGTCGTTGAAGGCGATGCGTGGCACCGACGGGGCACGCGGCGCGGCCTGCGGACGCTGAGCCGAGGGAAACTGCGGATCCACGTGCTGCGCGCCCGACGACCAGTTCGGATAGCCCGGCGCGGGTGGCTGTTGCGGCGGATGCTGCGGATAGGACGGTGCGGGATAGCCCTGCGGGGACTGGGTCCAGCCGGAATTGGACGGCGGGAACTGACCCTGCGGCGGCGGCGCGTAGGGCGGCTGCGGATAGGACGGTTGTCCATGCGACGGGGGTGCCTGATGCGGCGGCACCTGGGGAGACGGGGCCGACCCCGGCACGCGCCCCCCGAACCATGTGTCGTCCCCGCCCCGCGCGGGTGGCTGCGGTGCCGGATAGGGCTGCTGCGGCGGCTGGCCGTAGGGCGGCTGCTGACCATAGGCCGGGGGCTGCGGCGGTTGCGGATAGGGCGGCTGCGGGTAACCGCCCTGCGGCGGTTGCGCGGGCGGATACGGCGGTTGCGGATAGGGCTGTTGCCCCCCCTGAGGATGCGCCGGAGGCTGCTGCGGCGGATAGGGTGCCTGCGGCGGCGGCGCGGGCTGCTGCGGCGGCACCCGCATGCCGAAGACGGTCCGGTCCCCCTCACCCTGCCCCTGACCCTGCGCCGGAGGCTGTTGCGCCGGCGGCTGCCCCGGAGCCTGGCCTGGCCGCGGCGCCTGCGGCGGCAGCTTCTGTCCGAATACCGTGCGGTCGTCGTCGTTGTCAGCGGCCATGGCTTATTTCCCCGGTATCGCCCACAGCTCCAGCTCCAGCCCCGGCCAGGCCCCGGCGATCTGCAACCCGATGGTGGGCGCCGTCGAGAAATCCCGCCACAGCGGATTCATCTTGTCGATGACGAAGTAGACGTGGTTGGCCACCACCCGGATCTGGGGCGGCGGGTTTGGCGTGTGCACCAGGGTGATCCCCGGCAGGTTGTTGACGATCAGGTCCCGCATCCGCGACGCGGGGCCGAACTTGCAGAAGCTCGGGAACTGCTGCTGGATCTGGGTCAGCGGCAGATCGGCCTTCACCTCGATCACGAAGCTGGCGGTCGCGAACAGGTTCGGGTCGTTCACATCGGCGCGGAACCGGTTGTCGCCGCGATGTTCCAGCGGCAGCCGCAGCGCCCGGCCCACGTCGCGTGACAGAAGCCGCCGGATGTCCGCGATCAGCGGAGAGAACGTATCCTTCGGCTGATCGTGCCGGTAACGGCCATAGTCGCGCACCTTGCGGTCCTGATCCTCGAAGGTCGTCAGTTCCCCGGCCAGAGCCAGCAGCTGTTCGTACAGCCGCTCCGGATGCACCCAGGGCAGGTTCTGAAGGTGGCGCAGGACCGGCAGCACCCGGTTCAGCACCATCAGCATCAGGTAGTCCTTGTCCTGCATTCCCCCTGCGGAACTGGGATCGGCCGCATAGCGCTCCAGAACCTCGAGCCGCGCCTCGATCGCGCCGATCGTCGTCTTGAGGTATCCCTGGTACGCGCGGTGGCAGTCCAGCACCAGCCCGACAGGGGGCACGGTCTGGTCCAGCGTCACCACCGTCCCGTCGCGCACATCCGACACCCGGCCAAGACAGATCGCCTGGAACCCGTCCGGCGCCTTGTCGCGGATCGACAGTTCCAGCCGGGGGACGGCGATTTCCAGCGCCTCCTCGTTCCGGCTGGCGAGCGAATTGTCGACCACCTTGGTCTCCTCCCGGATCACGTAGCGGGTGCCCTTGTCCTCCAGCAGCCCCATCTCCTGCCCGTTCTGCGGCGCGTTCGGCAGGGTCAGCCAGATGGTCTTGCCGATGGCCTCCTCCGGCACATCGATCTCGCGCGGAAGGTCGTTGATCTGCGGCGCGGCAAAGGGCATCCCGTCCGGCATGATCCCGCTGATCTTGGCGAGCCCCAGACGACCCTGCCGCAACTGCGCGTCGTCGACCTCGAATTCCACGATACCCCAGGGATAGGGCGTGAGGTGTTCGGTCCGCGCCGCGATCAGCCGTTCGACGTATCTGTCCGCCTGTTGAAGGTGCTGCGGCTTTAGAAACAGCCCTTCCCTCCAGACCACCTTGCTGAATCGCGACATTCCCTCAACGGTCTCCCACTATGCCCGGCCTGTCTAACCGTCGTTCTGCAAATACATTTTTGTCCGCGCCGGGGTCCACGGTCAAGCGAAGTCCCCCGCCCGTCCCGTGCCGGTCCCGCGCCGACGCGGGCAACCTACGACTGTGAGCGGCATCCGCCAACACCTTTACGCAAAAACCGCCGGGCGCGCGGCCCGGCGGTTCAGAAGATGTGCCCCGGATCAGAACTGGAACCGGACCTGTCCGGTGATGCCCCAGCTTTCCAGGTTCCCGCTCTTGCGGCCATCGACCCGGAGCGAGGCATCGAACTGCCGCGCCCGGCCAAGCTGCCCGGGGTTCAGCAGCTTGGTATAGTTGATACCGGCGCTGAGTTCCCCGTAGGAGCCGAGGTTGTCGATGGTGAAGCTCGACGGGGTCCCGGCCGAGGTGAAGGTGCCCTGCAACTCGTCCGAGAAATCGTGGTAGTAGGTCGCCGTCGCAAAGTAGTTGATGGCGCTCTGCCCGTCCTCGGCGATCCGGCTGCGCGACAGCGTCGCCCCGGCAAAGGCGGTGCGGCTGGTCCGGTCCTGCGTCGCCAGAACGTCGCCCGAGGCGTTCACGATGTTGTCGAGCTTGGTTTTGGTGATCGCGAAACCGGCGGTTGGTACGAAGGCCAGCCCCGACACCCGTTCGATCGGGAAGGCGTAGCCGAGCGAACCGGAGATCGTGTTCGCCTCGCTCTTGTACTTGGTGTTGTTCAGACCAAGAGTCGGGTTGCCTGCCGCCGTCGCCGTGTTGGTGGTAGAGAACTCCGTATCCTCATAACGATACTGAAGGTCTGCGAAGAACCGGCCCCGGTTGGCGGACATGTAGACGCCGCCATAGGTCTGGGTGAATTCGGTCTTGGTCAGCGACAGGGTGTTGGTCGGATCAAGCACCCCGGTCACCGCGTTCACCCCGAAGACCGGGTTGGAGGTCTTGCCCTTGTTGACCCCGCCGATGGTCCCGAAAGCCATGTTCCAGCCGTCGTAATACCCGTCAAAGCAGGCGAGGTCGGCGCCGACCTGGATACCGCCGTAGTTCAGCCCGATCGGCGTGGTGCCGGACTGGCCCGTGGCATTGGAGAAGTCGCCCTCCGCATCTGCCCGCCCGCCGGTCAGGCGTGCCCATCCACCGTTGCCGCAGGGATTGCCGCCCTCTTCAGGCACGAAGCCGGCGACGAAGGGGCTCGTCGGACGATTGATGATCGTGCCGATCAGGCTCTGCGTCAGACCCACGGTGGCACCGAGCGAACCGACGCCCGAAGACAGGGAGGACTGCACGCTGACCGTCCCGACCCCGTCGTCGACCAGCACGTAGTCGAACGAACCAGAGGAGCCGAGGCCTGTCACGGTCCCGAAAGTCAGCGTGTTGGCGCCCGTGTACTGAAGCACCGTGACGTTCACGTTACCGCCGCTGGCGCCGCCCGTGTTGCTGAAGTTCAGGTTGTAGTTCGTACCGGTCAGCGTGCCCGTCGCGATGATGGCGTCGCCGGAGGTGGAGTTGGTCGCCAGGCTGATGTCGACGTTGCCTGTACCGCTCAGATCCGCGTTGCCGTTGACGGTCAGCGTCGATCCCGACACCCCGTCGTTCAGGTTCAGCGTACTGCCGGCCTGGGTCGTCAGACCCTCGGTCGTCGTGGCGCCGGTGGCGTTCAGGGTGCCCGCGCTGGTGACGTTGTTCGCGCCGCCGGTCAGGTTCAGGGTCCCGGAGTTGGAGGTCGTCCCCCCGGTCATCGTGCCGGTCACGTTCATGGTCCCTGCGTTGTCCACCGTGCCCGCGCCGCCGATGGTGCTGGCCCCCGAGAAGTTCAGCGTGCCCGCCGCGCTGTTCGTCGCCGACCCCGTCAGATTGCCGTTGAACGTCGACGTGCCGGAGTTGGTGAGCGCGCCCGCGAGATCTCCGTTGAAGGTGGCGGTGCCGGTGTTGCCAAGCATCGGCGTCGTCAGGGACGCGCCGGTGTTGACGGTCAGCGCACCGGAGTTCGTGGTCGCCCCGGTCACCGTCGCCGGGCCGTTCACGATGGTGGTGGCAGAGTTGTCGAGCGTGCCATCGATCGTCCCGCCATGGGTCAGCGTGGCCCCGGACTGGTTGACCACGTTGCCGGTGACCGTCCCGGTGGTGGCCACGGTCAGCGCGGCGCTGTTCGCGTTCACCACGTCATTGGTTGACGTCAGCGTGCCAGCCAGGTTGAACGCGGTTCCCGCCCCGGTGTTGAGCACACTGTCCGCCGTGACCGACGACCCGGCCGCGGTGGTGATGTCCGCCGCGCTCTGGTTGATCAGTGCGCCGCCGGCCGTCACGACGCCGGTTGCGGCAACCGTCATCGTCGCATCGGTTTCGTTGGTGATCGCTCCGGTCACGTTGGCCGTGCCATTCAGCGCGACCGTGCTGCCGGTGTCGGTGTTCTGGATGCTTGCAACACCCACGGTCGACCCGTTGGCAGCCGTGAAATCCGCGTCCGAGTTGTTGATCAGCGCGCCGCCGCCCGTGATCGTCCCGGTGCCCGAAACGGTCATCTGGCCGATGTTGCCCGCCGCCTGCGTGTTGGTGATCGCGGTGGACCCGGCAAGGTCCCCGTTCACCGTCGTGGTGCCGGTGTTGTTCAGCACCGGCGTCGTCAGCGTGTTGCCCGCGTTGACCGTCAGCGTGCCGGCGTTGTCGGTCGTTCCGTTGACCGCGGCATCGCCGTCCACGGTCGTGACGCCCGTGACAAGGTTGTTCAGGTCGCCGGTAATCGTGCCGGAGTGGGCCACGGTCCCCGAGGTCTGGTTGGTGACGGACCCGGCGACGGTACCGTCGATGTCGAGCCCCGCGCTGCGGGAGTTGGTAACATCTCCGTTGATCACGCCGCCCCCCGAAACCGTCATCGAGGCAGAGCTTTCGTTGACCACCCCGCTTGCCGCCGTCAGCGCGCCGCCCACGGTGACCGTGCTGCCGGCGCCGGTGTTCACGACGCTGCCCGCGATGCCGTCCACCGGGCTGTTGATCGACCCGGTGAAGCCCGCGGTGGACCCGGTGGCCATGGAAAAGCTCGCCCCGCCCTGGTTCAGCAGGGTGTCCGCCGCGGTGATGCTGCCCGCCGCGCCCAGGCTGAAGACACCGGAGGCCAGGCTGTTGGTGATCGTCGTCCCGCCAAGCAGGTCGCCGTTCAGGGTGAAGGTGCCGGAGTTGGTGAGCGTCGGCGTCGTCAGGCTCTGCCCCGCGTTCACCGTGAAGGTGCCTGTGCTGGCGTTCGTCGTCGTACCGTTCACGCTGGCCGCACCGTCCACCACCGTGGTGCCGGAGTTGCCGAGATCGCCGGTGATCGTCCCGGCAAGGTTCAGCCCCGCGCCCGCCGCGTTGGCGACGCCGCCGTCGACGGTGCCGTCCACGTCCATCGTCGCGTTGTTCGTCACGCCGCCCGTGGTCGTCACCGTCCCGGCGGCGAGCACGTTCATCGTCCCGTTGTTGGTCACCGCGTTGGCGCCCATGGCCACCGCCGACCCTATGTCGAGCACCCCGGTCGCGCTATTGACCAGCGCCCCGGTCAGGGTCATCGCGCCGGTCACGTCAAGGTCCGCTTCGTTGGTGACGGGCCCGGAGAACTGGATGCCCCCGTCAAGGTCGTTGGTGCCGTTGAACAGCGCGCCCGACCGCAGGATCACCGACCCGGCCGTGATCGACAGCCCGCCCGCATCGGTGATGTTTCCGGAATGGTCGAAGAACCCGCCGACCGTCAGGCTCTGCGCCCCCGCATCCGTCGCCGCGTCGAGCGTGCCGGAGTTGGTGACGTTGCCCGTCACCGACGGCGTGCCTGCCCCGGTCAGCCGGTAGGTGCCGGAGTTGTTCATGCTTCCGGCGGTGCCGCCGGAGTGGATGAAGGTGTTGGTGTTGGTCACCGCGCCCAGTGTGCCGCCGGTCAGGGTGAAGGTGGCGTTGTTGGTCACTGCCCCGGTCGTGCCGTTGTTCACCGTAACGTCGCCCGACGTCACCTGCATGCCCGCCAGTGTGCCCGAGTTCATGGTCACGGACGCGCCGTCGACCGTGGTGGTGCCCTGGATGTCGGCCCCGGCGATGGTCACCGCCCCGCCGTTCAGGTTTGCCGCGTTGGTGATCTGGCCGCCGTTCAGCGCAACCGGCCCGCCCGCCGTGGTAAAGCTGTCCACCGTACCGCCCGACATGGTCACCGACGTGCCGTTGGTCGACACCGCACCGACGGTGGTTCCCGCCAGTGAGCCGCTGATGTTCAGCGTGCCGGCGATACCGCTGACCGCCCCGACAGTGCCGCTGGTGATGGCCAGCGTACCGGTACCACCGACGCTGCTGGCTCCGGTCAGCGTGCCGCCACCGACGTTCACCGTGCCGCTGGTGACGGACGTTGTGCCGCTGATCTCGCCGCCGTTGATGTTGGACACCGACGCCGCGTTGTCGCTCGCGAGCGATGCCACCGTCCCGCCGGTCTGCGTCAAAGTCCCGCCGGAGTTGGTGACGGCCCCGACCGTGGTCCCGCCGAGCGTGCCGCTGATGTTGACCGCGCCGCTGGCGATGTCCACCGCGCCGGTTGTCCCGCTGGTCACGTTCAGCGTGCCGGTGGCGACCGAGGTCGCGCCGGTCAGCGTGCCGCCGCCCACGCTCACCGTACCGTTGGTGATGGTGGTGGTGCCGCTGACTTCGCCGCCGTTGATGTTCGACACCGCCCCCGCGTTGTTGCTGGCGAGCGAGGCGATCGTGCCCCCCGTCTGCGTCAGCGTCATGCCGGAGTTGGTTACCGCCCCGACACTGGTCGGGTTGCCGGTCTCGGCGACATTCATGTTGCCCGCCGACCCGTTCACCGTGCCGACCGTGCCGCTGTTGACGTTCAGCGTCCCGCCGCTCAGCGTCGTGGTCCCGGTCAGCGTTCCGTCGTTCGCGCCGTCGCCGACATTGACCGTGCCGTTGCTGATCGTCGTCGTGCCGGTGACGGCCCCGCCCGTCAGGTTGGACACCGATCCCGCGTTGTTGCTGTCCAGCGTGGCGATGGTGCCCGCGGTCTGGTTCAGCGTGCCGCCCGCGACCGTCACGTTCCCCGTGGTGCCGGAGGAATCGAAGGTACCGCCCGTGTTGACCGTCGTGTCGGCGCCGATCGTCCCGGCGTTGGCAAGCGTGCCGCCGTTCACGGCGACGGTCGTTGTCGCGCCGATCACCGAGGTGGCGTCGACGTTCAGGGTCCCGCCGCTGACCGTGGTCGTGCCGGTGACGCTGATCTGCCCGCCGTTCAGCGTCGTGGTCCCGGTATTGGTCACAACGTTGCCTGCGCCCTGCAGGGTCGAGGACACCGTTCCGTCGAGAAGCAGGGCCTGCCCGCCGACCGTGACCGTGCCGCCGGAGAGGTTGCTGTTCCCGCTCACGGAAATGTCGTTGATGGCAAGGTTGTTACCGGTCACGTCCACCGTGGCCGCCCCGCTGATGGCAAGGTTGCCGGTGCCGTCACCAAGCGCGTTGTCGTTGTCGATCACCAGCGTCCCGGCGGAGCCGACCTGGTGAGATCCGTTGAAGTTCGCGCTGTTGTTGGCGGTCAGCGTGAGCGTCCCGGCGGAGTTGAAGGTCAGAGCCCCCTCCATCTCCGCATTGATGGTCGCCCCGAAGGCGCCGTTGGTGAAGGTGATCGACCCGGCCACGTTCAGCGCATCCGGCCCGTTGATCGTGACCCCGTCCGCCCCGAAGCTCAGCGACAACGGGTTGACCGTCGTGCCGCCGTTGTTGATCGAGATGACATCGCCCGTGCCGGTGAAGGTGACGTCATCCGCGCCATTGACGAAGTTCAGCCCGTTGGCCACCCCGTTGTCCCAGTTCCCCGTCGCGGTATCCCAGTCACCGTTGCCCCCGGTCGACGCCCCCGGAGGATCGCCCGCCGGGTTCCAGGTCAGTGAATCCGCCAGCGCCGGACCGGACAGCAACGTGACGAGGATCGTGGTGGACAGGAACTGCGCGCGTTTGGAAGATCTGCGCACGGCACCGGACTGAATGTGGCCAGACATTAAATATCACCCTGTAAATTCCGCGGTCGCAGCCAAGGTCGCATTCTCGCCATAATTTAAGCAACCGATTTTTGGGCCGGATCCTGCCGCAGGGTCACTTGTTGCTAAACTGCGTCACCAATCCTGCCCGATCCGTGGCGACTGTCGCCAGGTATCGGACCACATAGCGCCTCTCGGTGCGAAATTGTTTGTAAAGGGATGGTGGGTGATGAGGGACTCGAACCCCCGACATCTTCGGTGTAAACGAAGCGCTCTACCAGCTGAGCTAATCACCCGACCCGGCAGCCCATAGCAAAAGCCCCCCGCGCCCCGCAAGAGCCATATGTCCGTCCCGCCCCTCCTCGTCTTCACCGATCTCGACGGCACCCTGCTGGATCATCACGACTACAGCTGGACCGCCGCCCTGCCCGCCCTGTCCCGCCTCCGCGCCATGGGGGTGCCGGTGGTCATCGCCTCCTCCAAGACCGCCGCAGAGATCGCCCCCCTGCGGGAGGAGATGCGCCTCGCCGCCTGTCCCGCCATCGTCGAAAACGGTGCCGGTCTGCTGCCGCCCCGCGCCACGCCCGATGAGACCGGCGATGCCTACCGGGATCTTCGCGCCGCGCTCGATACCATTCCGGGCGATCTGCGTGCCCTGTTCCGCGGCTTCGGCGACATGACCGATTCCGAGGTGGCCGAGAACACCGGCCTGCCCAGCACCGCCGCCACCAACGCCCGCCGGCGCGCTTTCTCCGAACCCGGCCTTTTCACCGGGACCCGCGAACAGGCCCGCGACTTTGTGAACGCGCTGGCGACTGCAGGCGTACGGGCCCGGCGCGGCGGACGGTTCCTCACCCTGTCCTTCGGCGGCACCAAGGCGGACCGAATGGAAGAGATCGCCGAAAGCTACGGCTCGCCCCTGACCGTCGCGCTTGGCGATGCGCCGAACGATGTGGAGATGCTGGAAAAGGCCGAACGCGGCTTCATCATCGCCAATCCCTCCGGCAATCCGCTGCCCGTCCTGACCGGCGAACGCGAGGGCCGGATACGACGCAGCGAAAAATCCGGTCCCGCCGGTTGGAACGATTGTATTCTCCGGCTAGTTTCGGAACTGGGATAGCAACACGGGGACATCGGGTGGCAGACTTTCATCAGAACGGCAACATCGCCACCCTTCACAACCTGCGCACAAGATCGACCGAGGATCTGACCCACGAACTGGTCAGCTATTCCACTTCGCGCAAGATCTCCCTGATCCTCCCCTCGCTCTATTCCGAGCTTGAGGGCGAGGCGCTGCCAAACATCCTGAACGAACTGGCGCAGGTCCCTTATCTGCATCGCATCGTCATCGGGCTGGACCGCGCGGACGAACAGCAGTACCGCCACGCCCGCGAATTCTTCTCGGTCCTGCCGCAGAACCACGTGGTGATCTGGAACGACAGCCCCCGGATGAAAGAGATCGAGGCGCGGCTTCAGGCCCTCGGCCTCGCCCCCGCCGAACCCGGCAAGGGCAAGAACGTCTGGGGCTGCATCGGTTTCCTGCTCGCCTGCGCCGACAGCGATGTGGTGGCAATCCATGACTGCGATATCCTGACCTATGAAAAGGACCTGCTGGCGCGGCTGGTCTACCCGGTCGTCAATCCGAATTTCCCCTATCAGGTGGCCAAGGGCTACTACGCCCGCGTCGGCGGCGGAAAGATCAACGGGCGGGTGGCGCGCATGCTTGTCTCCCCCCTGCTGATCGCGCTGAAACGGGTGATCGGGGACCGCGACTACATCGATTTCCTGCGCGCCTTCCGCTACTCGCTTTCCGGCGAATTCGCGATGAGAACGTCCATTCTGGCCGACCTCCGCATTCCCTCCGACTGGGGACTCGAGATCGGCGTCCTTTCCGAAGCCTGGCGCAACCTCGCCCCCAAGGCGGTCTGTCAGGTCGAGGTCGCCGACCACTACGACCACAAGCACCAGGACCTGTCTGCGGACGACAAGTCGACCGGGCTGTCGCGCATGTCCATCGACATCTGCAAGGCCATCTTCCGCAAGCTGGCCGCCGACGGCACCGTCTTCAACGAAGAGGTTTTCCGCACACTGAAGGCCACCTACTACCGCTCTGCCCTCGACCTGCTGGAGGCCTATTACAACGACGCCATGATGAACGGCCTCGCCGTCGACCGCCACCGGGAGGAGAAGACGGCCGAACTCTTTGCGGAGAACATCATGGAAGCGGGGCGCATCTTCCTCGAAAACCCGTCGGAAACCCCCTTCATCCCGACCTGGAACAGGGTGCATTCCGCCGACAATTCCCTGATGACCGACATGCTCAAGGCGGTCGCGGCGGACCTCAGGGACTACAGCTGATCCGGCACGAGAAAGGGCGCCGCGGGGCGCCCTTTCCGTCAGGAACCTTGCAGGTCAGCGACGCCACATTACTTGGGGGCCTGTCTGCCCCGCCGGATGCAAAGTCCCCCGAGCGCGCTCAGCAGCAGAAGGCCGGCTGCCGGCACGGGTATGGCGGGTGCGCTTGCAGGAACGGCCGCCAATGCCCTGATGTTGGTGAAGATGCCGGAGGACAGCGCCACCCGGCTCAGTTCGGCCCCGGTGCCGGTGTCGATGGAGATCAGGGAATCCGTCCCCGTATCCGTCGTCGCGTAGAGCGTGGACCCCGCGAAAGCCAGCGCCGAAATCCCCGCCGAAGTCACGCCAATGGTGGTCGTCGTGTCGAGCGTGAAGTCGTATCTCAGCAGCTCATCGGTGAAGACGTTGACCGAATAGCCGAACAGCCCGTCCAGGGTCATCGCGAAGCCAACCGTCGCCGCCACGCCGAAACTGCCGACGAAGGTCGGCACCGCATCGGTCTTGCTGATCGACGCAATGACGTCATGCGGGCTGCGGCCGTCGCGCGAATAAAGCGTGTCGTCCGGCCCGAAGGCCGCCCCGCTCAGCGAACCGATGTTGTCGGTGCCGATCAGGGTGTAGTCCCCGGTTGCCGGATCGATCGTTCCGATGGAAACGTTGGCAAACGGCGACCCGGCAATCCCCCAGAGAACGCCGTTGGAGTCGTAGGCCATGCCGCTTAGGGCAGTGGTGAGGGTCGCCGTGTAATCGCCCCCGATCGAGGTCACCGTGCCGGTATCGGAATCGATGGACACGATCCCGTCTTCGAGGCTGGAAAAGGCGGTGAACGTGGCAGCCTGCACACCGGAGGCCAGAAAAGGCAGAAGGGCGAGGCCGAGTAGTTTCTTGGTCATCTCAAATATCTCCGTCTGAAAGGACGTCAGGGACGCAATCACACACTTGCACATGCGCTATTTGAGCGGCGGCCGGGCAACACGGTCAAATCCGAAAATCGGGATTTTTCACAACGAAAATGGATGTTTCGGGGATACCCCGCCCGGAATGACGCGTCTTTCAAGACGTCGCTTCACTGCGCTGACACAACCGCTGCAGCAATTTTTTCAAAATGAAAAACGCGCCTTCGCGGGATTTCTACCGCTCCTCCGCACATTTCCCTTCTCACCATGACCGAATCGCCCGCGCACAGCGGGCGTTCAGGCCTCCCGCGACCAGGGTTTTTCCATCGCGGGGACACCCGCGGGATCGTCGAGATAGGATCGGATCAGCCGGGCAAAGGCGTTGCGCGCCAGCCGGTTATGGTCGCGGGAATGGCCGAGGCTGGCGACGAAGCTCCAGTGCGCATGCATCATCGACACGAAGAGGAATGACAGTTCTTCGCAGGCCGCCCCCTTCAGTGATGGATGGGCAATCGCCAGTTCATGCACGATCACCTGCCCAAGCACCCGGTACTGCGCACACATCTTCTCCCGCACCAGCGGCGAGCCGACGGAATAGGCGACCATGGCGTCGTAGGTCTCAAGCTCTGCCGGCATCGGGTGGTCCTGCGCGACGCCGAAGAAAAAATCGAGAAAGAAGTCCAGCCGCTCCACCTGGCCGATATCGACGATCCCGGAAATCAGCAGTCGCTGGTACACGCCCGACAGATGGTCGCAGAGGTCGCCGACCAGAACGTCCATGTCGGAATAGTAATACCTCAGCAGTTGCCGTGACAGCCCGGCCTCATGCGCGACATTCTCGAACGACAGCGCCTGCACCCCGTCCCGCGCCAGAAGGGCGGCGGCGGCGTCGAGTATCTGGGTCTTCTTCTCCGGCGACTGGCTGCGGCTGGTCACGGTCCCGCGTCTCCCTCCTCACGCGGCGCGGGGCATGCCCCCGCCGTCCGAATTGCATGCGCAGGCTGACCCAAGGTCAGGCGGCTGTCAAAGCGTGAGTATCCGGGCGAAAGCGGAATGCGGGGAATTCGGCAAGCCGATGGCGCGCCGGACCCGCTGCGACCGGGGTCAACGCGGTATCACCTCAGGCCCGGTTGGTGATCCACTGGCATTCATAGGGCGCAAAGCTGATCGCCGGCAGCGCCGGGTCGACCGACCGGCCCGAGATCAGGTCGACCCAGTCCTCGCCCTCGATCAGGTTGATGGCGAAAGGGTCGATTTCCACATGGTCTGCCGACACGTTGTGCAAGGCAAACACCGACTGATCGCGGTCGAGGCTCTGCCGCCAGAGACCGAAGATCCGGTGGTCCAGCTGCAGCGTGAACTGCGTTGCGTTCGGATGGAACGCGCGCTGGCGGCGACGGATGTCGATGCGGCGCTTCATCTCTTCCAGCACGATGTGCTGCGGGGTCTTCGGGTCGTCCAGGCGGGCCTGCAGCGCGCCGTAATCCCACCTGTGCCGGTTGATCGCGCGGTTATGGCCGGATTTCTCCACCCCCTCGTAGTCGTTCGGCGTGGCCAGAAGGGAGTGGATGTAAAAGGCCGGGATCCCCTCCAACGCCATGACCAGCGTCTGCGAGGCCAGAAACCGTTCGATCTGATGCGCATCCTCGCCCGCGAACGTGCCCTTCATCGCCTCGAACCAGGTGATGTTCAGCTCATACGGGCTCTCCCCGCCCCCCGGCAACGCGCGCATCGACACCAGACCGCCGAACCTGCGCACGGTCTCGATCACCTCCGCCGTTTCCTCCGGCTTCAGGATGCCCTCCGCCGGCCGCATCCCGACCCCGTCGTGAGAAGCGGTGAAATTCAGGTAGGCGCACCCAAGCTGCGCGGGCGGCATGGAGCCCTGCCAGCGGATCAGGTTCTTCGCCGTCCCGGCCATCATCGCATGCAGCACCAGCGGCGGCAGGGTGAAGTTGTAGACCGCGTGCGCCTCGTTCCTATTGCCGAAGTAGCTCAGGTTCTCGGCATTCGGGACATTGGTTTCCGTCAGCAGAATGAGCGGTTCGGTCGCGAAATCCGCCAGCAGCCGCATCAGCCGGACGATGGCATGGGTCTGCGGCATGTGGATCGACTTTGTTCCGATCTCCTTCCAGATGAAGGCCACCGCGTCGAGCCGCAGGATCCGCACCCCGTTGTCGATGTGCAGCCGCATGACCCGCAGGAATTCCAGCAGCACCTCGGGGTTGGAGAAGTCGAGATCGATCTGGTCGTGGCTGAAGGTGCACCACACATGGCGCGGCCCGCGCGAGGTCTCGACCTCCCGCAGCAACGGGCTGGTGCGGGGGCGGACGACGGTGGACAGATCGTCCTCCGGCGAGGCCTCGAAAAAGAACCCGTCGTAGGGCTCGTGCCCCTGAAGATACTCTGAAAACCATGTCGACTGCGACGAGACATGGTTCAGCACGAGGTCCGACATCAGCAGGAATTCCGACCCGATCCGCTTGATGTCGGCCCAGTCGCCCAGAACAGGGTTCACCGCACGGTAGTCCGTCACGGCAAACCCGTCGTCCGAGGTGTAGGGAAAGAACGGCAGGATATGCACCCCGTTCACCACCCCGGCCAGTTCGCTGTGCAGGAAGTCCCGCAACAGATCGAGCGGCTTGTGCTGCCCGTCCACGATGGAGTTTCCGTAGGTGATGACCAGCGCGTCCCGTTCGGACCACTGCCGGTTGCCCGGTACCCGGCCCCGGCGGCGGTGCGTGGTTCCTTCGGGCCAGAAGGCCTGTTCGATGCGGACGGCAAGGGAAATGGCGTCCTCACGCGGGTAGATCTGGCCGATCAGGGTCAGCAGGCGGGCGCGGAAGGTGGCGTCGATCTCTTGCATGGGGCCTCGGAGGTTTCCCTCAGTTTCCAGATCGGGGGGCCGGGGACAAGGGCACAAACGCCCCCGCCCGGCCTGTCCCGCCGCGATGCGGCAAAACCCGGCTACTGTTGCGGCCGTTCGGCCCATCCCGCGAAGATGCGTTCAAGCGCGACGACACCGTAGTAAAGCAGGATGCCAAGCAGGGCGAGCGCGATCAGAACCGCGAACATCAGCGGATAGTTGGAATTGATCTGCCCCGACTGGAACAGCGCGCCAAGCCCCCGCCCGTGCGGAGAAATGATTTCGACAAGGTTGGTGCCGATGAACGCCAGCGTGACCGACACCTTCAGCGCGCCGAAGAATTCGGGCAGGGTCTTGGGCAGCGCGATCTTGCGGAAGATCGTGAAGCGCGACGCGCCGAGTGAGCGGAGGATGTCGCGGTATTCCGGCTCCAGCGTCGACAGGCCGATGCCAACCGACACGGCAATCGGGAAGAAGGAGATGAGGAAGGCCATCATCACGGTGTTGAAGTTGTGCTGCCCGACGAACAGCAGCGCCAGCACCGGCACCAGCGTCGCCTTGGGGATCGCGTTGAACCCCACGAGCAGCGGATAGAGCCCGTCACGCGCGATCCGCGAGAACCCCATCACCATGCCTAGCAGCATCCCGAAGATCACCGCCAGCCCCAGCCCCGCCAGCGTCCGCCAGAGCGTCTGCCAGCCGCCGATCAGGAACAGCTTCCAGAACCGCGCATAGGCTTCCGGCAGGTCGGAGGGAGAGGCCATGACGTAATCCGGCCAGTTGTTCACCCAGACAAGGAATTCCCAGAAGGCCACGAACAGCGCCATGGCCAGAACCGGCACGCCGATCTTCTGCACCATCCGCATCAGTGCACCGCCGGACCGGGCTGCCGCCCCTGCGCAATCTGGATCTGTTCCCTGAGCGTCGCCAGCATGGCCGCGCATTCCGGAGTATAAAGCCCTTCCAGCTGTCGCAGCCCTGCCCCGCCGGGATAGTCCACGTCCAGCACGAACTGCGTCGTCGCGGGCCGCCCGGACAGAACGATTACCTGATCGCCAAGGTAGACCGATTCACGCAGGTCATGGGTGATCAGAACGGCGGTGAACGGCTCTTTCGCGCGCAGGGCATGCATGGTCTGCCAGAGGTCCTCCCGCGTGAAGGCGTCCAGCGCGCCGAAGGGTTCGTCCATGATCAGAACGTCCGGTTTGTGAACGATCGCCCGGCACAGCGAGGCGCGCTGTCGCATCCCCCCCGAGAGTTCCGACGGCCGCTTGTCCTGGAACCCGTCCAGCCCGACCAGCTGCAGAAGCTCCATCGCCCGCGCCTTCCGGTCAGGCTGCGACATCGACGGTGCGACGATCTCAAGCGGCAGAATGACGTTCTGCAGGATCGTCCGCCATTCCAGCATCACCGGGTTCTGGAAGGCCATGCCGACTGTCTTGCGCGGGGACTTCACACGCTCTCCGTGCAGCCAGACCTCGCCCGTGTCGGGTTTCATCAGGCCCGCCACCAGCCGCGTGAGCGTGGACTTGCCACAGCCCGAGGGGCCGACGACCGCCGCGAACTCTCCCTCCGGCACCGACAGCGTGAGGTTGTCGAGCACCGGCAGGGGGCCGTTCGGGGTCTTGTAGGCGTGGGTGACGCCCTTGATCTCGATAAGGTCTGTCATGGGCGTGCAGGCTGGCCCCGGCACATCCGGCCGGGGCCCGACCGATCACTTCATCATCAGCTCGGACGCCTCGGGCAGGTAGCTGCCGTCGAAGTAGAGCGCCATGTCCGGCTCTGCCTTGAACTCGTAGACCGCCTTGGTCTGTTCGATCGCGGTGGCCATGCGGTCCATGTCGATCCCGCCGATACCGTTCGCCGTGGTGTAGTCCGTGATGACGTTGTCATCGATGACCATCGACAGCCGCTCCGCCTCAAATGCCTTGTCCGCGGCGGGGTTGCGCTTCACGAGGTACTCCATCGCCGCCATCGGATCGGCAATCGCCGTCTTCCAGCCCATGGCGGTCGCCTTGACGAAGCCCTTCACCAGCTCCGGGTTGGCGGCGGCGAATTCGGTATTCACGATCACCGCGTTCCCGTAAAGCGCCAGACCGTAGTCCGCCATAAGCAGCACCGAGAGGTCATCCGCCGGCACGCCAAGCCGCTTTGCATTCAGCGTGGAGGAGAAGGAATAGCCGGTCACCGCGGCCACCTTGCCCTCGGCCAGCATCGGTTCGCGCGTCGGGAACCCGACGGGTTCGACGGTGATCTTGCCGACGTCCAGTCCCGTTTCGGCGGCAAAGATCGGGAACTGCGCCCAGGCTCCGTCCGGCGGCGGCGCGCCCAGCACCTTGCCCTCCAGGTCGGCGGGTTTCTCGATGCCAAGCGATTTGCGCCCGACCACCGCGAACGGCGGCTTGTCATACATCATCATGATGGCGATCACAGGCGCGCCGGGGTTCTGATCGACGAACCGCATCAGCGAATTGATGTCGGCAAAGCCGAAGGGATAGGCCCCGGTTGCCACTTTCGGGATCGCGTCGAGCGACCCGGCGCCTTCGATCATCTCGACCTCCAGCCCCTCGGCCGCATAATGACCTTCGTCCATGGCGATGAAATACGGCGCGGCGGGGCCTTCGAATTTCCAGTCGAGCGCAAAGCCCACCTTGGTCTGGGCGGTCGCGGCCCCGGCAAGGGCAAGCGTGGCGGCAAGGGCGGTCGGGATCAGTCGGTCGAGCACGGGTGTCACCTGTCTTTGAAATGGGTCCGCATCTGCGATGCGCGGTCCGAGGATGCGCCGGACCGACGCGGCGCCTCAATGGGATCGGCGATGACAGGCAGCGGTGATGCCCGGATATTGATCGGAGCGGTGAAATTTTAGGCGCGGGAGTGGGCACAACCAGATGCGGGCCGTTGCTGCGGAGGCGGTCATCATTGAAGTTCAACCGAGGAAGCCATGTCAGGAGAACCCCGGATCAAGTCCGAGCATGACGGTCACCGGTGAAACGGAGAGGCATTCGCAGGGCGGGCTTCAGCCCGCCATCCCCGTATCTCCGAGACCCCCACAACCGACCCATCCGACAAAATGCATCAACAGGACTATCAGCCGGATTGCACGTCCAACCATCGCCTTCGAGCCGCCGTCATCCTCGGACTTGATCCGAGGATCCCCCGCCGTCCTATCCCCCAGTCGGACCGCGACGCCGGGGAGAATGCCCGAACTACCGTGTCCAAGGCGTCAGGCACGCTCATATACCGCCTCGCCCGAACCTGCTCTCACAGTTTCAGGCAAAACCTCTGCCGAACAGTGCAATTTGGGAGCGCCGTCCCCCCTTTCAGCGAAAGGGAAGTGGTGGGTGATAAGGGATTTGAACCCCTGACATCTTCGATGTGAACGAAGCGCTCTACCACTGAGCTAATCACCCGTAGGGCGGGTCTTTACCCTCAGTCGTCCTGTTCCGCAACCCCATCATTGCCACCCGACCCGGCGTCAGCGGGAGAGATGTCCTGACGGATCCGCGCCTCGATCACGCGGCGGTCTCCCTGCGTCTTGCTGCGCTTGATCTTCAGCTTGCCGAAGCCCGGCAGCGACAGCTCCCGTTCCGCCGCCAGCGCCTCGCCGATCACCGCCAGAGCGGCCTCGATCACCGGTTTGGCATCGCCGCGCTTGGTCTCGCTCCGCTCTGCCACCGCATCCAGAACATCGCGCAGCTTCAGCGGGCCGGGACCTTCCTCCGTCACGTCCTGGACCGGGGGCAGCGCCGCCACCGGCGCGCCTGCCGCCCGCGCCGCCGCCTTCGCGGCCTTTCGCGCGGCCGCGGCGGCCTGGCCCTGTGCCGGGTAGCTGTCGTCTGTATCGCTGGTCATGGTGTGCCTGCTCCTGAGGGGATGTGTCGGGACCCTAGCGGATCCGTCGAACCACCGCCAGTTGTGCCGATCTTTCCTCTTGACCTCAACCATGGTTGAACCCGCACCCTGCGCCAGGACCAACCGGAGACCCGCCACGTGACTGCCACCGACATTCCCCCGCCCGCCACCTGGAAGGTGCTGCTCTCTCCCGGTCAGCGCGGGCCGGTCATGCTGATCTCCTCCGGCGTCGGCATGCATGCGTTCAACGATCTGTCCATCGCGGCCACCATTCCCGTGGCCTATGCCGATCTCGGCGCTCTGGCCCGTCTGCCGCTGGCCTATGCGCTGTTCTTCATCGGCGTGGTGACCGGGGGCCTTGTCTCTGCCGCCCTGCGCGCGCGGCTCGGCGCGCGGCGCACCGGGCTGGCGGGGGCCACGGTCTTCCTGACCGGCGTCCTTCTGACCGCGCTGGCCGGATCGGGCTGGGTGTTTGCCCTGGGCCGCAGCCTGCAGGGCCTGTCGGACGGGATCATCGTGGCGCTTTGTTACGGCATGATCCCGCAGTTGATCCGGTCCGATCTGGTCGCGCGGGTCTTTTCGGTCGAGGCGGTGGTCTGGGCGCTGGCCGCCGGTATCGGACCGCTGGCCGGGGGCTACGCGACAGAGCTGTTCGGCTGGCGCGCGGCGATGCTGGTCTGCCTGCCGCTGGTGCTGGTGTTCTTCGCCACCGTTCCGGCCGTCCTGCCCCGCGCCGGTGCCGAGGACCCCGCCAGCCGCCGCCCCGCCGGCCTGCCCGTGGTCATCGCCCTGCTCGGCACCCTGGCCTTCGCCCTGCCCTCCGCCCTGCCCGGTTCGACATGGCCCGGGCTGGCGATCCCGCTAGGCCTGGGGCTGTTCGCGCTGGCCTTCCGCACCGACCGCATCCGCCGCACCCCGTTCTTCCCGGAGGGCTTCTTCACCCCGACCCCGCTCGGCCTCGCCGCCTGGACCAACTTCCTGATGCCGGTGGCGCAGGCGGCGTCCTCTGTCTTCCTGGCGCTGTCCCTGGGCGCGGTCTTCGACCTCTCCCCGATCTGGACCGGCTGGATCCTGATCGCGCTGGCCCTGTCCTGGAGCGGCACCGCCATGATCGTCGGCGGCTGGAACGTCGACACCCGCTCCCGCATCCTGCGCCACGGGCCGTTTGTACAGGCGGCCGGTCTTGCGCTGACCGGCCTCGGCCTCGGGACGGCGACCCTGCCGCTGGTGGTGCTTGGCCACGCTCTCTGCGGCGTCGCCTTCGGACTTGTCTGGGGCCCGGTGTCCGAAGTCGTCATGCGCCTGACCGAGGAGACCGACCGCGCCCGCGTCTCCTCCTTCCTGCCAACCCTGCAGACGACAGGGTTCGCGGTCGGCGCCGGGCTGACCGGCTGGATCGCCGGGGTCAGCGGACTGACGGAACGGATCGGAACAGAGGCCGCGTCGGTGCTGGCGGTCTGGGGTGCCGCCGTTGTGCTGGCTCTGATGGCCGGAGGGGCAGCGCGCGGAGTGCGGGAGGCGCGGTAACGACCTCATGCCGCTTTTTCCCTGAGGGTGCCTCCCTGACGCTGCCATTCTCGGTGGTGCCCCCTCACCCCAACCCTCTCCCCCGCGGGGGAGAGGGAGCGACGTTGTGCACCTGCCCCACCATCATCCTCGGGCTTGACCCACGGATCTCCCGTCCCGGACGCCCAGGTCCACCCCGAGCACGACGCCACGGCGAACCATCTCCCGAGCCAAACGAAAACGGCGCGCCCCGGGGGACGCGCCGTTTCTCTACCTTATAAGGACCGGTCAGTGCGCCGCGCGCCCCGTCTCCCCGGCCCCGTCCACCGCGGCGGCGGCACGGGCTGCGGCGGCGGCTTCTTCCGCCTCCTCGTCCCAGTCGACGGCCTCGGGCTGACGGACCAGCGCCAGCTTCAGCACGTCCCGCACATGGGTCACGGGGATGATCTCCATCCCCTCCTTCACGTTATCGGGGATCTCTGCCAGGTCCTTCTCGTTCTCCTCGGGGATCAGCACCGTCTTGATACCGCCGCGAAGTGCCGCGAGAAGCTTCTCCTTCAGGCCGCCGATGGCAGAGGCATTGCCGCGAAGCGTGACCTCGCCCGTCATGGCGATGTCCTTGCGCACCGGGATCTGCGTCAGCACCGATACGATGGCCGTGACCATCGCCAGACCGGCCGAAGGACCGTCCTTCGGCGTCGCCCCGTCCGGCACGTGGACGTGGATGTCCATCCGGTCGAAACGAGGCGGCTTCACCCCGATCTCCGGAGCGATCGAACGGACGTAGGACGAAGCCGCATCGATCGACTCCTTCATCACGTCGCCCAGTTTGCCGGTGGTCTTCATCCGGCCCTTGCCCGGCAGGCGCAGCGCCTCGATCTGCAGCAGGTCGCCCCCGACAGAGGTATAGGCAAGCCCCGTCACCACGCCGATCTGGTCTTCCTTCTCGGCGAGACCATAGCGGAACTTCTTCACGCCGAGGTAATCGTCAAGGTTCTCCGGCGTCACCGACACTGACTCCACTTCGCCCTTGATGATCTTGGTCACGGCCTTCCGGGCGATCTTGCCCAGTTCGCGCTCAAGGTTCCGCACCCCCGCCTCGCGCGTGTAGCGGCGGATCATCTCGGTCATCGCGGCGTCATCGATGGAAAACTCGCCCTTGCGCAGCCCGTGGTTCTTGACCTGCTTGGGCAGGAGGTGCCGCTTGGAAATCTCCAGCTTCTCGTCCTCGGTATACCCGGCGAGGCTGATGATCTCCATCCGGTCAAGCAGCGGCCCGGGCATGTTGTAGCTGTTCGCCGTGGTCAGGAACATCACGTCCGACAGGTCGTACTCGACCTCAAGATAGTGATCCACGAAGGTGGAGTTCTGTTCCGGATCAAGCACTTCCAGCATGGCCGAGGCCGGGTCGCCACGGAAGTCCTGCCCCATCTTGTCGATCTCGTCGAGCAGGATGAGAGGGTTCGTGGTCTTCGCCTTCTTCAGCGCCTGGATGATCTTGCCCGGCATGGAGCCGATATAGGTCCGCCGGTGTCCCCGGATCTCGGATTCATCGCGCACGCCGCCAAGGGAAATCCGGATGAACTCCCGCCCCGTGGCCTTCGCGACCGACTTGCCGAGGGAGGTCTTCCCGACACCCGGAGGGCCGACGAGGCACATGATCGGCCCCTTCAGCTTCTTGCTCCGCTGCTGCACGGCCAGGTATTCGACGATGCGTTCCTTGACCTTGTCCAGACCGTAATGATCCGTGTCCAGAACCTCCTGCGCGTTGTGCAGGTTCTTCTTCACGCGCGACTTCACGCCCCACGGGATCGACAGCATCCAGTCGAGGTAGTTGCGCACCACCGTGGCCTCGGCCGACATCGGCGACATGTTCTTGAGCTTCTTGAGCTCCCCGTCCGCCTTCTCGCGCGCTTCCTTGGACAGCTTGGTCTGTTCGATGCGCGCTTCCAGCTCGGCGATTTCGCCCTCGCCGTCCTCGCCGTCGCCCAGCTCCTTCTGGATCGCCTTCATCTGTTCGTTGAGGTAGTACTCGCGCTGCGTCCGCTCCATCTGCGACTTCACGCGGGTCTTGATCTTCTTCTCGACTTGCAGAACGCTCATTTCGCCCTGCATCAGGCCATAGACCTTTTCAAGCCGCTCGGAGACCGACAGCGTTTCCAGAAGCTCCTGCTTCTGCTCCACCTCGATGCCGAGATGCCCCGCCACGAGGTCGGCGAGCTTTGCCGGTTCCATGGTCTGCGAAACGGCGGTCAGCGCCTCTTCGGGGATGTTCTTCTTGACCTTGGCATAACGCTCGAATTCCTGCCCGACGGTGCGCAGCAGGGCGTCGATCGTCTCCTGATCGCCGGTCACCTCGTTGAGGTATTCGGCCCGCGCCTCGAAGAAGTCCGGGTTGTCGAGGAAGCCGAGGATCTGCACCCGCGCCGTGCCCTCCACCAGCACCTTCACGGTGCCGTCGGGCAGCTTCAGCAGTTGCAGCACGTTGGCGAGCACACCGGCGTCATAGATGCCTTCGGTGGTCGGATCGTCTTCGGCGGGGTCGATCTGGCTGGACAGCAGGATCTGCTTGTCCTCTGCCATGACGTCCTCAAGCGCCTTGACGGATTTTTCCCGGCCCACGAACAGCGGAACCACCATGTGCGGAAACACCACGATGTCGCGCAGCGGAAGGACGGGATAGGAGGGGTTGAGAGGCTCTTGCATGCTCTGTCCTTGTCTTGGGCAAAGTCCCCGGCCCCGGTCAGGCAGCGCGCGGACTTTCCGTTTACGAAAGCTGAATCTGGGGTGCCTGTCGTCGGATTCAACCTCTTCGGACCATCCTGCCCCCCGGTGCCCTCGTTCACAAGGCCGATATGTCGTGGATTTCACAAAAACGGTGCACAAAACCGTGGATTGATCGCGGGACAGGCGGGGGTATCCGATGGTCGGCAGGACATCCCCGGCTCCCTTGAGGCGTACCAGTCAAACCTGCCTCTGCGATGACCCGCTATCGCGGCAGACGCAGCCCGTCCACACTCATCCCCTTGGCGATCCGGTGCCCGTCGATCAGCACGCGATCCCCCGGAGACAGGCGCTCCAGCAGCGCCCGGTCGATCCCGCACAGCGTAACCGTGTCGCGGTTGACGAGGACGGTCAGTTCCCTCCGACATGTCCGGCTGCGTGCGTCCGGCCTTGCCTCGATCACGCGAAAGCTCCGGCTGGTCTCCTCCCCCATGCCGCGCGCCATCAGCGCCGGAATTGTGTCGTCCAGGACCCGGCCATAGCTGAGCCAGCAGATGCCGAAGCCGAACAGCGCCATGACCCAGATGACCGCCTTCCGGCGCAATCGCCTCTCCTCCGGCACCACCGTCAGAAAGGCGCGCAGAACCGGCAGGCAGGTGAACAGCGACAGGAGCACGATCAGCGGCCGCGACCTAATCCGGTAGCTGCTGTCGGGGATGAACTGCGGACCGAACCAGCCAAGCAGGATGGCAAGAACTATGGTTCCGCAGGCCAGCAGAAACCAGGCGCGCCAGAGCGGGGAGGCCCGCAACTGCCGCCCCGCCTCAAGCGCCAGCCGGGAGTTCGCAACAGTGCCGGTCATCGAACCTCTCACTCGGATACAGGGGGTACGACGCTTAACCTGCAGGGCAAATCGGGCAGCGGTGTGACGGGATGGTGGAATTTGCCGTGGTGATGCAGGAGATCGCCGGACCGAGGTCCGCGCTCCTCCCGCAATTCATGGATTATCCGGCCTCGTCATCACTGGCTCCAACCCGATCGCCTCAGGACGCGCCCTACCCGAAGATCTGCTCTCCCTCCGACAGCGGATGATAACAGGCCGCCTTCTGCGTCCCGCCCTCGACCGCCTCCAGCTTCGGCGGCGCCTTCCGGCAGATCTCCGTCGCCTTGGGACAGCGGGCCGCGAAGGCACATCCGGGCGGCGGGTTCAACGGGTCCGGCAAGTCCGTCGCCTTGCCCTCCGGATTGACCAGAGGCCGCCCGACCACCGGGGCCGAGGACGCGAGCAGCTTGGTATAGGGATGCCGGGGCGCGCGAAAAATGTCCTCCGCCGCGCCCAATTCGACCAGCGTCCCGAAATACAGAACGGCCACGCGGGTGGAGATCGCCTCCACCACCGCGAGGTCATGGGAGATGAAGAGATAGGTCAGCCCCAGCTCTCCCTTCAGCCGTTCCAGAAGGTTCAGTACCTGCGCCTGTACCGACACGTCGAGCGCCGAGACCGGTTCATCCAGAATGAGAATTCTCGCATCGGCCGCCAGGGCCCGCGCTATCCCGATCCGCTGCGCCTGCCCGCCCGAGAATTCATGCGGATAGCGCTCCAGAAACTCCTCCCGCAGGTTCACGCTCGCAAAGATCTCGGAAATCCGCGCGTCTCGTGCCGCCTTGTCCATCTTGTGGAGATGCCGGAGCGGCGCTTCCATCACCTGCCGGATCGTCTTGCGCGGGTTCAGTGACGAAATCGGATCCTGAAACACATACTGGATTTTCTTCCCGAACTCCGCAGGATCGGCATTGTCGAGCTTCGCGCCGTTGATCTCGATCAGCCCCTCGGACGGCGGCAGCAGCCCGACCAGCAGCCGCGCCAGCGTCGACTTCCCGCAACCCGACTCCCCCACGATGCCAAGCGTCTCGCCTTCCTCCACATCCAGCGTGACGGGCCGCACCGCATGAACCCGCGCCTTGGGTTCGCGGAACAGCCGCTTGCCGACCTCGAAGGTCTTGCTCAGGTTCTCCAGCTTCAGCGCGACGCTCATGCCCCTGCCCCCTTCTTCAGTTCCGGCACCTGCGCGACCGGCTTGGCCATCCCCGCGATGTCCGTCTCGGGATAAAGACAGCGCACCTTGCGGCTCGCCCCGCCCTCCAGCTCGATCACCCCGACCTGACAAAGCGTCTGCGCCTTGTCGCAGCGCGGCGCAAACGCACAGCCCGCGGGCAGCCTGTCCACCGCGGGCGGCAGGCCCGGAATGGCGTGCAGTTCCCGCCGCCCCTCGCCCAGTTCTGGCACGCAGGCGATCAGGCGACGGGTGTAGGGATGGGCCGCATCGTCCAGCACCTCCTGCGTCGGCCCCGTCTCAACGATCCGCCCCGCATACATCACCGCCACCCGGTCACACAGCTGCGCCACCACGCCGAAGTCATGGGTGATGAAGATGATCGACAGCCCCCGCTCGCGCCGCAGATCATTGAGCAGAGCGAGGATCTGCGCCTGCACCGTCACATCAAGCGCGGTGGTCGGTTCGTCCGCGATGATCACATCCGGATCGTTGGCCAGCGCCATCGCGATCCCGACCCGCTGCCGCATCCCGCCCGACATCTCGTGCGGATAGACCTTCGCGCGCCCCTCGGCATTCGGAATGCGCACCTGTTTCAGCAGTTCGACCGCGCGCGTCCACGCCTCCGCCTTGCTGACCGAATGATGCACCCGGATCGCCTCGCACAGCTGATCGCCGACCGTATAGAGCGGATGCAGCGTCGCCAGCGGGTCCTGGAAGATATAGGCCACCTTGTCGCCCCGGTAGCTGCGCAGCTTGGAGTACGGCGCGCCGATCAGCTCGGTCCCGTCATAGATCGCCGAGCCGCCGACGATCACCCCCGGAGGCGAGGCCACCAGCCCCATGATCGACAGAGCGGTCACGGATTTCCCCGACCCCGACTCCCCGATCACCCCCAGACACTCGCCCGGCGCGACATGCAGCGACACATGGCTCACCGCCTTGTAGACCCGCTCCCCGACCCGGAACTGCGTCTGCAGATCGGTCAGAACCAGCGTTCCGCTTTCCACCGGCGCGGGCACCGGCCCCTCGCGCTCAACCAGCGTGGCAGGACGCGGGCGGGTCAATGCCCCGGACCTCAGACGCGGGTCGAGCGCATCCCGCACCCCGTCCCCAAGCAGGTTGATGGCCATGACGATGATCAGGATCATTACCCCCGGCACGACAGAAGTATGCGGATTGGTGATCAGCGCGGACCGCGCCTCCCCCAGCATCGACCCCAGATCGGCCTGCGGCGGCTGGCTCCCCAGCCCGAGGAAGGACAGCCCGGCGGTTTCAAGGATCATCCAGCCGATGGTGGTCGACATGGCAATGACGATGACTGGGATCACGTTCGGCACGATCTCCGTCAGGATGATCTTGAGGTGACTCTCCCCCGCCAGCCGCGCCGCATCGACGAATTCCTTGTGCGCGATCCCGACCGTCACCCCCCGGATGTTGCGCGCGAAGAACGGGATGTTCACCGCCGCCACCGCGATCAGCGCATTGACCAGCCCCGGACCCAGAGCCGCGACGATCGCTAGCGCCAGCAGGATGTAGGGAAAGGCCATCAGCATGTCGACGCCGCGCATGATCACGTTGTCCGTTGTCCCGCCGAAATAGCCCGCGACTATCCCGATCGCCGCCCCGAAGAAGGCCGCGAAAACCGCCGCCGAAATTCCCACGGCCAGCGACAGCTGCGTCCCCCAGAGCAACCGCGACAGCAGGTCCCGCCCAAGATGATCCGTCCCGAGGATATGCCCCCCCTCGAACGGCTTGAGAAAGCGGTTCGCCGTGTCGGTCACGTTCGGTTCGTACAGCGGCAGGATCGGCGTCGCGATCACCAGCGCCAGCACCAGCCCCATGACGATCAGCCCGGCAAAGGCGAGACGGTTGCGGATGAGGAGCTTGAAGAAACTCATGTCTTGATCCTCGGGTCGAGAACGGACTGCGCCACGTCCACCGCGATGTTGAACAGCACGTAGCAGGCGGCGACAAAGACCACGCCCCCCTGCACCAGCAGGATGTCCCGCTTCAGAATCGCATCCACCAGCATCCGCCCCACGCCGGGCCACTGGAACACCATCTCGATATAGACCGCGCCCGACAGCACGAACCCCGCCTGCACGCCGAGCACCGGAATGATCGTCACCATGGCGGCCCGCAGCGCATGGCCCCAGACCACCCGCCCCTCGGGCACACCCTTGGCCCGCGCGGTCCGCACGAAGTCCTGCCGCAGCACCTCAAGCATGGCCGACCGCGACAGCCGCGCCACCACCCCAGTGGCCACCACGGCCAGGGCGAGCGCCGGCATGATCAGGTGATTGAGCAGGTCCGGCAGGTCCCCCCCGCCATAGATCGCGTACATCCCCGAGACCGGCAGCATCTTCCAACGCACCGCGAACAGCAGGATCATCATCATGCCAAGGAAGAAAGACGGGATCGAAATCCCCAGGAGCACGGCGAAGGTGATCGCCTTGTCCGCAAACCCGTATTGCCGCGCCGCCGACACCACGCCCGCCGCGATCCCGAAGATCGCGCAAAGCACAAGAGACGTCCCCGCCAGGATCAGCGTCGCCGAGAACCGGTCCAGCACCTCGTCGATCACCGGCCGGTTCAGCGAAAACGACCGCCCGAAATCCCCCGTCAGCATATTGCCGAGCCAGATGAAATACCGTGCCACCAGAGGCTGATCGAGCCCGAGATCCCGGTTCAGCTTCTCCACGTTCTCCGGCGTCGCATAGGACCCGAGGATTGCGAGCGCCGGATCCCCCGGGATCATCGCCATGATGAGAAACACGATCACCGTGATCCCGAACAGTACCGGGATCGCAGAGACCAGTCGTTTCAGAATGTACCCGCCCATGGCGGCCCTCCTTTCGGCGCGCCCGGATCATCCGGACGTCAGGCTAAGGCGGGAAGCCCGTTTCATCTTGCGAAAAATATCCCCGCCGGAGGCATGCCGCACCGCAAGGTGCGGCACCCGGCCGGGCCGCGGACGGCCCGGCCATACTCGCTAACATTACACCCGCTCAGTTCTTCACCACATCCTTGAGCAGGAGGAAGAACGACGGTTCCAGCTCGAACCCTTCCACGCGGTCCGATGTCACGGCGTTCTGCTTCCAGTTCGCGACAAAGACCCAGGGCGCGTCGTCCTGCACGATGGTCTGCATCTCCTGATACAGCTTCGCGCGTTCCCCCTGATCGGTCGCGACCCGCGCATCTTCCAGAAGCTTGTCCACCTCGGGGTTCGAATAATAGCCCGAGTTGAAGCCCCCCTTGTCCGGCCAGGCATCCGTGCGCAGCGCGAGATAAGGCAGCGTGTCCGGGTCGTTGGTCATCCAGGCCATCTCGGCCATGTCCGCCTTGCCCTCAAGCCCCGGGTTCACCTCTCCGAGGAAGGTGTTCCACTCGTAGGTCTCGATCTTCACATCGAAGCCGACCGCCTCCAGATCCGCCTGGATCGCCGTTCCCATGGCGATCGGGTCAAGCATCCCGGACCCGCCCTCGGTGACGAAGAAGGTCAGCTCCGCCCCCTCCGCCCCGGCCTCGGCCAGCAGCGCCTTGGCCTTCTCCGGATCGTAGGGATAGGGCTCCAGCGCCTCGTTATAGGCCCAGGCAAAGGCGGGCGGGGTCGGACCGGCGGCGACATCCGCCGTGCCCTCGAGCACCTGCTCGACAAGCGCCGTCTTGTTCACCGCATAGTTGGCCGCCTGCCGGACCTTCTTGTCGGCAAAGGGACCCTCCTTGGCGTTCAGGATCAGGAACCAGACATGCGGTCCGGCCTGCTCCAGCACCGAAAACTGCTCACCTTCGAATTCCGACAGCGCGACGGGCGGGACCTCGACCATCACGTCAATCCCGCCGGCCAGCATTTCCGCGGTGCGCGTGTTTGCATCGGTGATCGGGCGGAAGACCACGGCCTGCAGCGCCGATGCGCCGTCCCAGTAGTCCGGGTTCGCCTCGACCACGACCGCCTCGTTCGACCGCCATTCCGCGAATTTGAACGGGCCGGTCCCGACCGGGTTGCGCCCGAAGTCCGCGCCATTGGCCTCCACCGCCGCCGGCGACACGATCAGCCCCGTCGGATAGGCGAGGTTCGACAGGAACGGCGCATAGGGCGCGTTCAGCTTGAAGGTCACGGTCATCGGATCGACCACCGTCACCTCCTCCACGGCCGAGAAGAAGAAGGCCAGCGGGAAGGGTCCGGTGTCATGGAAGGGGTGATCCTCCTTCAGCATCCGGTCGAAGTTGAACTTCACCGCCTCCGCGTCAAAGTCGGTCCCGTCGTGGAACTTGACCCCCTCGCGGAGAGAGAACGTGTATTCCGTTCCGTCCTCCGAAATCTCCCAGCTCTCGGCAAGCGCCGGCTCGACCTCAAGCGTGCCCGACTTGTAGCGCACCAGCCCGTCATAGACGTTCATCAGGATGCGAAAGTCGTTCACGGCCGTCACCGCCGCCGGGTCGAGCGCCTTGGGTTCGGCGATCTGGCCCACGATCAGCACGCCCGGAGGAGTCTGCGCCTGAACCGGCGCCGTCGCGCTCAGCGCCAAGGACATGGCCACACCGGCAGCCAGAACGCCCCGGCGGGTCCAGTTGAAAATTTGGTCGGTCATGAAGCCTCTCCCTGTTGCAGGCTATGTTTATTGATCATGATAAATTGAAGTCAGGCAAATTCTCATGATAAATTCAAGAGGACAATTTCAAGGGAGACCCCGCATGACCTTTTCCCTCCTCGCATATGACGCGGAAACAGGCAGATTCGGCGCAGGCGCCGCGACGGGCTCGTTATGCGTCGGGGGCTGGGTCCTGCGCGGCGATCTCGCCTCCGGCCTCTCGGCCAGCCAGGGCACCTCGCCCTCCACGGTCTGGGGCGAAGGCGTACTGGCGCGCATGCGAGAAGGCATGAGCGCAGAGGAGGCCGTCACCACCACCACCGCCCCTGACGCGGGTCGCGCCTACCGCCAGCTTGCGGCCATCGATCCGAAGGGCAGCACCGCCGCCTTCACCGGCAGTGAAAGCGTCCCCGCCTGCGGCCACCGCGCGGGCGACCGGGTCATCGTCTCGGGCAACATGCTTGCCGGCGAGGCAGTGCTCGACGCCATCCTTGACGCCTTCGCCACCTCCGATGCGCCTTTCGACCAGCGCATCCTCGCCGCGCTCCGGGCCGGCGACGCGGCGGGCAGCGATTCCCGCGGGCTGATGTCCGCAGCGCTGCTGGTGATCGGACCGGACGCGCCGCCCCTGACCCTGCGCATCGACTGGTCGGAAACCCCGCTTGCCGACCTGACCGCACTGCACGCACGCGCCACCACCGGGGCCTATGCCGAATGGCTGCGCCTTGTGCCCACCAAGGCCACCCCGGACCGTGCTCCCACGCCCGAGGACATCGCCAGGCTCAGCGTCCCCGCCGATCCGGAGGACGACACCCCTGCCCCCTTCGTGGAAACAGACTGACCCGCCTCAGGTCGGCATGAAGCCCTTTACGACCACCGCCTCCTGCGCCTCCATCAGCGCCTGCGCGGTGGCCATGTGATCGGCCATGATCAGCCGCGCGCGGTCCGGATCGCCCTCACGCAGCGCCTCCACCAGTTGCAGCTGGTAGGCGCGGCCCTTCGACCAGAGTTCCACGTTCGGCAGTTCGTAAAGCCGCCGGTACACCGTCATCTCCGTCAGGATCTGCGCCATGAATCCGATGAGAAACCCAAGCAGCTCGTTTCCCGCATAACCCGCCAGCGTCGCGTGGAACCTCAGCGATTCCACATGCTGATCCCGCTCCTCCTCGACGCTGGTCGAGGGATGCCGGTAGTGGTCGATCACCTCCTCCAGCGCCGCGAGCTGCTCCTCGCTGAGCTTCCCGGCGAGCGAGGCCGCCAGCTCCGGCTCCAGCAGCCGCCGCATCTGGTAGATGTCCTGCAGGGTCAGATCGCGGAAATAGAAGTAGTTCCCCAAAAGAGCCCGCGCGCGCAGTTCGGACACCTCATGCACGAAACTGCCGCCCCCCGGTCCGGTACGGGTCTTGACCAGTCCCTGCGCTTCCAGCACGCGCATCGCCTCGCGGATGGTGCCCTTGGACCGGCCGAACCGCTCCATCATCTCCGCCTCGCCGGGCAGCCGGTCGCCGCCGCGCAGCCCCTGGGAGACGACCCAGTCCTTGATCGCCTCCGCCACCTCGACCGGGCGCGACTGCTTCTGTCGTTCAGACCCGTCCAAATCCTGCCTGCCTTCCGTTCCGTCCGTCCTGACTACCCCGGCCCCGCGTCGCGAGACCAGAAATTTATCACGACAAATCCGTTCCCCAAAACGAAACGGCGGCCCGGACCGGACCGCCGCCCCTTCATCTTGCAAAAAATATCCCCGCCGGAGGCACGGGCCAAAGGCCCGCACCCGGCCGGGACGGGATCACTTCAGCGCCGCATCCGTGATCTCATGCGTCCAGGCGCCCTCGGGCTGCTTGGAGATCACCGGGTCCGACCCGCCCGCCAGCAGCGTGTCCACGGTGCGCTGGAAATCGGCCTCGTCCAGCGACCCGTCGGATCCGGCGGTCAGCTTGGCGATCTCGCCCATCATCCGCTTCTGATGCGCTTCGGTCTGCGCGCCGGTCTCGTCGTTCTCCAGCACGATTTCCGCCGCTTCGTCCGGGTTCTCCTCGGCGTATTTCCACCCCTTCATTGAGGCGCGCACGAACTTCACCATCTTCTCCTTGAAGGCGGGATCGGCCAGGTTCTCTTCCAGCACGTAGATCCCGTCCTCCAGCGTGGCGACACCCATGTCCTCGTACTTGAAGGTCACAAGCTCATCCTCGGAGACGCCCGCATCCAGCACCTGACCGTATTCGTTGTAGGTCATGGTCGAAATGCAATCCGCCTGCCGCTGGATCAGCGGATCGACGTTGAACCCCTGCTTGAGCACCGTGACGCCATCCGCGCCGCCCTCCGTCGAAATGCCCTCCTGGCTCATCCAGGACAGGAACGGGTATTCATTGCCGAAGAACCAGACACCGATGGTCTTGCCCTTGAAGTCCTGCGGCCCGGTGATGCCGGTGTCCTTCCAGCAGGTCAGCATCAGGCCCGAGGATTTGAACGGCTGCGCGATGTTCACCACCGGCAGGCCCTTTTCCCGCGCCGCCAGCGCCGAGGGCATCCAGTTCAGCATGGCATCCGCCCCGCCGCCCGCCAGCACCTGCGGCGGCGCGATGTCCGGACCGCCCGGCAGGATGGTGACGTCCAGCCCCTCTTCCTCGTAGTAGCCCTTCTCCAGCGCCACGTAGTACCCGGCGAACTGCGCCTGCGTGACCCACTGAAGCTGAAGCTTGACCTCGTCCGCTGCCTGCGCCGCCGGGGCGGTCAGGGCGAAAGCCGCGAGGGCCGCACCTGTAAGTAGCTGTTTCATCATGAAGACTCCCTGTTATTACCCTCTCTGAGAGGGGTGCCAGAACGTGACCTTTCGCTCAATGAAGGCCACGACACCGTAGAAGGCAGACCCGGCGATGGCGGCCACGGCGATTTCCGCCCAGACCATGTCCAGCGCCAGCTGTCCCACGGATGTTGATATGCGGAAACCCATCCCGACAATCGGCGAGCCGAAGAATTCGGCCACGATCGCCCCGATAAGCGCCAGCGTCGATGAAATTTTAAGCCCGTTGAAGATGAACGGCATGGCCGCCGGCAGCCGCAGTTTCCAGAAGCCCTGCCAGTAGCTTGCCGCCCAGGTCTTCATCTGGTCGCGCTGCATCGCGGATGTCTCCTGCAGCCCGGCGGTGATGTTCACCAGCATCGGGAAGAAAACCATGACCACGACCACCGCCGCCTTGCTCTGCCAGTCGAACCCGTACCACATGACGAGGATCGGCGCGGTGCCCACGATCGGCAGCGCGGCGACGAAGGACCCGACCGGCATCAGCCCGCGCCGCAGGAAATCGCTCCGGTCGACCAGGATCGCCGTGCCGAAGGCGGCCAGACACCCGATCGCATAGCCCGACAGCGCGCCCTTCACGACCGTCTGCATGAAATCCGCCCAGAGGATCGGCAGGCTTCCCGCGAACCGCTCCGCGATCAGCGAGGGCGGCGGCAGGATGACCAGCGGCACGCCAAGACCGCGCACCACCAGTTCCCACATGACCAGCAGCGTCAGCCCGAAGATCGCCGGCACGCCAAGCCGCGCCGCCCGCGTCCCCGCCGCCGGACCGTTGGCGATCCGTACGTTGACCCACCAGGCCAGCGCCCATAGCAGCAGCGCGAACAGGACCAAAAACAGGCTCACCGCCCTACCCCCATGCGGGCCAGCGTCGCCCTTTCCAGCGCCGAAATCAGCGCCACCAGCCCCGCCGCGAGGATCGCCGTCGCGAACAGCGCCGACCAGATCTGGATGGTCTGGCCGTAATAGCTCCCCGTCAGCAGCCGCGCACCAAGGCCGCGCACCGCCCCCGTCGGCAGTTCACCGACAATCGCTCCGACCAGCGACGCCGCTATCCCGATCTTGAGCGAGGCGAAGAGATACGGCACCGAAGCCGGCAGCCGCAGCTTCCGGAAGGTCTGCCCCCGGCTCGCGCTCCAGGTCCGCATGAGATCCAGGTCCATCGGCGACGGAGAGCGCAGCCCCTTCACCATCCCGACCACCACCGGAAAGAACGACAGATAGGCCGAGATGATCGCCTTCGGAACCAGCCCCTGCACACCGACCGAATTCAGCACCACGATGATCATCGGCGCGATGGCGAGGATCGGGATCGTCTGGCTCGCGATGGCCCAGGGCATCACGCTCATGTCCATGGCACGGGAATGCACGATGCCGACCGCGAGAAGCACCCCAGCCACCGTTCCGATGGCAAAGCCGACCAAAGTCGCCGACAGGGTGATCCAGCCGTGATAGACGAGGCTCCGCTTGGAGCTCACCTTCTTCATCGCCACCGTATCCCACAACTCCGCCGCCACCTGATGCGGCGCGGGCAGCCGCGGCTTCTCCTGCGCGAAGGTGTCGCCCCAGACATGGGTGTTGCCAAGCGCCAGCCGCAGCGCGCCGATATCCCGCCGGACCGCCGCGCCATCGGGCGACACTGCGACCCCGGCCCGCTCCGCATCCGTCACCGCCGTGTGGATGTTCATCGGCACGCAGGCGGCATACCAGAGCGCGACAATCGCCGCGACCACGACCAGAACCGGACCGAGGCTACGCATCGCGCGCGCCTTCCGCTTCATCTTGCCAGAAATACTCACGGCCCGCCGCCGGCCGCCGTCGCGCCGTTCTGAGTATTTGGGGCAAGATGAAGCAGGGATCAGTCATAGGCATGCCCGGCCCTGAGCCCCTCACGCACCCTGTGCGCCACCTCGAGGAACTCCGGCGTGTCGCGGATGTCGAGCGGGCGTTCCTTCGGCAGCGGACTTTCAATGACATCGGTGATCCGTCCCGGACGCGGGCTCATCACCACGATGCGGGTCGACAGGTAAACCGCCTCTGGGATCGAATGGGTTACGAAGCCGATGGTCTTCCCCGTCCGCGCCCAGAGCTTCAGCAGTTCCTCGTTCAGGTGGTCGCGCACGATCTCGTCCAGCGCGCCGAAGGGTTCGTCCATCAGCAGGATATCCGCGTCGAAGGCCAGCGCCCGCGCGATGGAGGCACGCTGCTGCATCCCCCCCGACAGTTGCCAGGGAAACTTGCCGCCGAACCCGGCGAGGTCGACCAGGTCCAGCACCTTCTCGGCCCGCGCCTTCTGATCCGCCCTGGAAAACCCCATGATCTCGAGCGGCAGCCTGACGTTCCCCGCGATGGTCCGCCACGGATAGAGCCCCGCAGCCTGGAACACATAGCCGTAGGCCCGCGCCTTCCGCGCCTCCTCCGGCGTCATGCCATTGACGGTCAGGGTGCCGCCCGTCGGCTCCTCCAGCGCCGCGATGCACCTGAGGAACGTCGTCTTGCCGCAGCCCGACGGACCGATGAAGCTGACGAATTCGCCTTTCCCGATATCCAGGTCCACACCCTTCAGCGCGTGCACCGGACCGTCGTTGGTCTGAAAGGTCAGGTCGAGCGAACTGGCCGAAATAACGGGAGCGGCAGACACTCAGATCCCCGCCGGGATGTTCATCGGATCCCGTTTCACCGAGCGCGGCGAATTGAGCTCCTTCCACTTGCTCAGCGCCTTGTGCGCCGAAGCGAACGGTTTTCTCGGCACGAACCGCCCGCGGCCCGGCTGCGGCTGCGAGTTCTGCCCCCAGGCCCAGATCACCTCGCCCCGGCTCAGCGTGTAACGCGGCTGCGCGGTGACCTCGAACCCCTCGAACACGTTGTAATCCAGGATCGAATGGTGATTGGACGCCGAAATCGTCTTCTTGATCGACGGATCCCAGACCACGATATCCGCATCCGCACCGGGCACGATGGCCCCCTTCTGGGGATACATGTTCAGGATCTTCGCGATATTGGTCGAGGTCACAGCGACGAATTCCTCGGGCGTCAGGCGGCCCGTCTCAACCCCGCGGGTCCAGAGCACGGCCAGCCGCTCCTCAAGCCCGTTGGTGCCGTTCGGGATCTTGGTGAAGTCCCCGACGCCCATCTTCTTCTGGTCCGAATTGAACGCCGCATGGTCCGTCGCCACCACCTGCAAGGAGCCCGACTGGAGACCGGCCCACAACCCGTCCTGATGTTCCTTGCCCCGGAACGGCGGCGACATCACGCGGCGCGCCGAATGCAGCCAGTCCTCGGAGAGGTATTCGTCATCATCCAGCGTCAGGAACTGCGCCAGCGGTTCCCCATAGACGCGCATCCCCTTCTGGCGCGCGCGCCGGATCGCCTCGTGCGCCTGCTCGCAGGACACGTGAACGATGTAGAGCGGCACCCCGGCCGCATCCGCGATGGTGATCGCCCGGTTCGCCGCCTCGCCCTCGAACTCCGGCGGGCGGGAGCGCGCGTGCCATTCCGGCCCGGTCTTGCCCTCGGCCAGGAACTTCTTCTGCATCAGGTCGACCAGATCGCCGTTCTCCGCATGCACCATCGGCAGCGCGCCGAGTTCCTTGCAGCGCGAGAACGACGCGAACATCTCGTCGTCCTCCACCATCAGCGCGCCCTTGTAGGCCATGAAATGCTTGAAGGAGTTCACGCCCGCATCGACGGCATCCTTCATCTCTGAAAACACCTGCTCGTTCCATCCGGTGATCGCCATGTGATAGCCGATGTCCGAACAGATCTGCGGCGCGGACTTGCGGTGCCATTCCTGGATCGCATTCTTGATCGACCCGTCCTCGCCCGGCAGGCAGAAATCGATGACCATCGTGGTTCCGCCCGTCGCCGCCGCCCAGGTCCCGGTCTCGAAGGTCTCGGCCGCCGTGGTGCCCATGAAGGGCATTTCCAGATGCGTATGCGGGTCGATCCCGCCGGGGATCACATAGGCCTCCGAGGCGTCGATCACCTCGTCGCCCTTCAGGTTTTCGCCGATCTCGACGATGGTCTCGCCCTCGATCAGCACATCGGCCTTCACCTGACGGTCGGCGGTGACGACGGTGCCGCCCTTGATGACCTTGCTCATGTCCGTTCTCCCTCGGCATGCCCCTCTTTGGTTTCCCAAATATCCCGGGGGCTCCGGGGGCAGCGCCCCCGGCGTTATTATTAATCGACGACGACAGCCGTCTCGACCACCGCATGCAGCAGCACATCGGCCCCCGCCGAGGCCCAGTCCTTGCTGATCTCCTCAGCCTCGTTATGGCTCAGCCCGTCCACGCAGGGACACATAACCATGGCCGTCGGCGCGACACGGTTGATCCAGCAGGCATCATGCCCCGCGCCCGAGATGATGTCGCGATGCGAATAGCCCAGGCGTTCGGCGGCCGAGCGCAGCGCGCCGACGCAACCGTCGTCGAAGGTGACCGGATCGAAATGACCAACCGCCTCGATGGAAATCCCGAGCCCCAACTCCTCGGCGATCTTCGGCGCCTCCGCCTCCAGCCGGTCGCGCATCCCGTCCAGCTTCGCCTGATCCGGGGACCGGAAATCCACCGTGAACACAGCCTTGCCGGGGATCACGTTGCGCGAATTCGGATAGACATTCGCCTGGCCGATGGCCCCGACCGCGTCGGGCTGGTTCTCCATCGCAATCCGGTGAACCAGTTCTGTGATCCGCGCCATGCCCAGCCCCGCGTTCACCCGCATCGCCATCGGTGTCGACCCGGTATGCGCGTCCTTGCCGGTCAGCGTGACCTCCAGCCACCAGAGCCCCTGTCCGTGGGTGACGATGCCGATGTCCTTGCCCTCGGCCTCCAGGATCGGGCCCTGTTCGATATGCAGTTCAAAGAAGGCGTGCATCTTCCGCTGGCCGACAGGTTCGTCCCCTTCCCAGCCGATCCGCTTCAGCTCGTCCCCGAAGGCCTTGCCCTTGGCGTCGACACGCGCCTTGGCCCAGTCCTCCTCATGCACCCCGGCGAACACACCGGAGGAGAGCATGGCCGGGGCGTAGCGTGTCCCCTCCTCGTTCGTCCAGTTGGTCACGACGATCGGATGCTTTGTCTTCACGTCCAGATCGTTGAGCGTCCGCACCACCTCCAGCCCGCCGAGAACGCCAAGCACTCCGTCGTACTTGCCCCCGGTCGGCTGCGTGTCGAGATGCGAGCCGACATAGACCGGCAGCGCGTCCGGATCGGTGCCGGGGCGCGTCGCGAACATGTTGCCCATGGAATCGAGCCCCATCTCGCAGCCCGCCGCCTCGCACCAGCCCTGAAACAGCGCGCGACCCTCGGCATCCTCGTCGGTCAGGGTCTGGCGGTTGTTGCCGCCCGCGACGCCGGGGCCGATCTTCGCCATCTCCATCAGGCTGTCCCAGAGCCGGTCGCCGTTGATTCTGAGGTTCTCGCCCGGTGCAGCCATCATCGTCCCCGCATTGCCGACATTTTGACCAATCGGTCAAAGCGGAGGCTATCAGAGGGCGGGGTCCAGTCAAGAAATTCGCCACCCCGGCGGCAAAACCCGCACACACCGGCGACCAAATTTTGGTCATGGGTAGACGGGGCGGGAAAACTCCGAAACATTGATTGGAAATATATTTTGCACGAGGGCAGGATTTGAAAGACGGCGCCACAGGCCAGACCCGCATCCAGCGGACCAAGATAGCCGCGATCACCGACGCCGCGCTCGAGGTCTTCTCCACCAATGGTTTCAAGGGCGCAACGGTCGACCAGATCGCAAGGGCGGCCAGTCTCTCCAAACCCAACCTGCTTTATTACTTCCCGAGCAAGGAAGCGATTCACTCCCACCTTCTCGACACGCTCATGGACACCTGGGTCGCCCCCCTGCGCGAGATCGACCCGGAGGGCGAGCCGCTCGACGAACTTCTCACCTACGTCCGCCGCAAGCTGGCGATGAGCCGCGACATGCCGCGCGAAAGCCGGCTGTTCGCAAACGAAATCCTGCAGGGCGCGGACTACATCGGACCCGCCCTGTCCAACGATCTGCGTCCGCTGGTCGACGAAAAGGCCGCGATGATCGCCCGGTGGATGGAGGACGGCCGGCTTCAGCCCTCCGACCCGCGCCACCTGATCTTTTCCATCTGGTCGCTGACCCAGCACTACGCCGATTTCGACGTGCAGGTGCGCCGTGTGCTCGGCCCCGGCGTAAAGGATCCCTTCCCGGACGCCGAAACCTACCTGATCACTCTGTTCACCCGCATGCTCAGGGTGTGACACCGCCCCCCGGCATTCCCTGCCCGACAATTCCGCAAACCCGCTCCCGGCCCCGTCCGGGATTGCCGCGGGTCCTGCATGCCGTTAGCTACGCCCTCGGGAGGAGACACTGAGGGATACCCGCACCGCGGCCCCCCGGAGCCTGAAAGACATCCCATGACCTTGCGCAGCGCGCACCCCTCCGACCTGCCCGCCCGTCCGAATAGCGACCTTTCCGCCGCCCCGGCGATCTCCGCCCGTGCCGTGCTGACCGCCCTCGCCATGGGCGGCTTTGCCATCGGCACGACGGAATTCGCCGCCATGGCCCTGCTGCCGGATTTTGCCG
Organism: Primorskyibacter flagellatus; assembly: GCF_014638275.1. Classification (GTDB taxonomy): domain Bacteria; phylum Pseudomonadota; class Alphaproteobacteria; order Rhodobacterales; family Rhodobacteraceae; genus Pseudooceanicola; species Pseudooceanicola flagellatus_A. The sequence goes on along the minus strand of NZ_BMFJ01000001.1, from coordinate 838,613 downwards.
CCGACCTCGACGTGACCGAGGCGCGCGCCGCCGACGCGATCAGCGCCTATGCGCTTGGCGTCGTGGTCGGCGCGCCGGTGCTGGCGGTGGCCGGAGCGCGGGTGCGGCGACGGGTGCTGCTGATCTGGCTGATGCTGGCCTTCGCCCTGTTCAACGCGCTGTCGGCGCTCGCACCGACCTTCGGTCTGTTCACCGCCTCCCGCTTCCTCTCCGGGCTGCCGCATGGCGCCTATTTCGGGGTGGCCGCCCTTGTCGCCGCCTCCGTGGTACCGCGCAATCGCCGCGCCTCTGCCATCGCGCGGGTCTTTCTCGGACTGACCATCGCCACGACCCTTGGCGTGCCCGCCGCCAGCCTGCTGAGCGAAGGGCTCGGCTGGCGCTCCGGCTTCGTGATCGTCGCGGGCCTTGCGCTTGCAACAGCCGTCGCGGTCGCGCTGAAGGCCCCACGCACCCCCGCGGACCCCGGTGCCGACCCGCTGCGCGAACTCGCCGCGCTGAAGAACCGGCAGGTCTGGCTGACCCTCGCGACCGGGGCGATCGGCTTCGGCGGGTTCTTCGCCGTCTACACCTACATCGCCTCGACCGTACAGACGACGCTCGGAGGCTCGGAAACCGCGGTGGCACTGATGCTCATGACCGCGGGTGCGGGCATGACCGTGTTCAACCTTGTGATGGGCGCACTGGCCGACCGCAACATGAACGCCACCGCCGTTCTGGCCTTCGGAGGCGGCGCGCTGGTGCTGGCCTGCTACCCGCTGGCGGCGCAAGCGGGGCTATGGACCATGGCCGTCCCGGTTCTGTTCATGGGCCTGCTCGGCGGCGTGTCGACCGTGCTCCAGACCCGCCTGATGAACGTCGCCGGAGAGGCGCAGCAGCTCGCCGCCTCGCTCCACCACGCCGCGTTCAACCTCGCGAATGCGCTCGGCCCCTTTCTCGCCGCCCGCGTCGTGGCGGCGGGCTACGGCTTCCCGGCCTCGGGATATGTCGGCGCGGCGCTCAGCCTGGCCGGGCTGGCGCTCTTTGCCCTGACCCTCCGGGACGCCCGTCGGCAGGGGCTGGAGTAATCCGTCGGAACGGGCGGCCGTCTGCCCCCCGCACCCCCCGAGGATATTTCCGAAACCAAAGAAACATTTTGCTAACCCTTGTGCGCCAGTCTGGGTCTTGCGGTACAGGCGGGGACGCCGATGACCGCAAACCGAAGAAGCCCGTCGCCACCGCTTAGGCCGCAGGACGGACCGGTGCGGGGCGGCGGGTGACCTCCTGCTTCTTTGGTTTGACAAATATCCTCGGGGGGAGACGGCCATCGGCCGTCGCGGGGGGCAGACAGCCCCCCGGTGCCGCGCGCCTACTCTGCCGCCTTCACCGCACCCGGGTTGTTCGGATGCGTGGTCCAGTTGGCATAGTCCCCGACCTCGCGCCCGGTGCGCGGGTCCACCGTGCCCTTGGGCAGTTGCACCATGGTGATACAGTCCTCCACCGGGCAGACGTTGACGCAGAGATTGCAGGCCACGCATTCGTCGTCCATCACCTCGAACACCCGGTCCGCCGACATGGAGATCGCTTGGTGCGAGGTATCCTCGCAGGCCGCATAGCAGCGCCCGCACTTGATGCAGTCGTCCTGACTGATCCGCGCCTTCGTCACGTAATTCAGGTTCAGGTGCTGCCAGTCCGTGACATTCGGAACCGCCTTGCCGACGAAATCCGAGGTAGAGGCATAGCCCTTCTCGTCCATCCACTGCGACAGGCCCGAGATCATCTCCTGCACCACCTTGAAGCCATAGGTCATGGCCGCCGTGCAGACCTGCACGTTGCCGCAGCCAAGCACCATGAATTCGGCGGCGTCGCGCCAGGTCGTCACCCCGCCGATGCCGCTGATCGGCAGGCCGTGCGTTTCGGGATTGCGTGCGATTTCCGACACCATGGACAGGGCGATCGGCTTGACCGCCGGGCCGCAGTACCCCCCGTGTGATCCCTTGCCGTCGATCGTCGGCTCAGGCGCCATCAGGTCGAGGTCGACATGGGTGATCGAGTTTATCGTGTTGATGAGCGAGACCGCATCCGCCCCGCCAAGCTTTGCCGCCGTGGCAGGCTTGCGGATGTCGGTGATGTTGGGCGTCAGCTTCACGATGACGGGCTTTGAGTAGTACATCTTGCACCACTCCGTCACCATCTGGATGTATTCGGGCACCTGCCCCACGGCCGACCCCATGCCGCGTTCGGACATGCCATGCGGACAGCCGAAGTTCAGCTCGATCCCGTCCGCGCCGGTTTCCTCCACCAGCGGCAGGATCGCCTTCCACGACGCCTCCTCGCACGGGACCATGATCGAGGCGATCAGCGCGCGGTCCGGATAGTCCTTCTTGACCAGCGTCATCTCCTCCAGGTTGCGATAGAGGTCGCGGTCGGTGATCAGTTCGATGTTGTTGAGACCAAGCAGCCGGCGGTCCGCGCCCCAGATCGCGCCATAACGGGGGCCGTTCACGTTGACCACAGGCGGCCCGGCCTCGCCGAGGGTTTTCCAGACGACACCGCCCCAGCCCGCTTCGAACGCGCGGCGCACGTTGTACTCCTTGTCCGTCGGCGGGGCCGAGGCCAGCCAGAACGGGTTCGGAGATTTGATCCCCAGGAAGTCTGTCGTCAGGTCGGCCATGGCTCAGGCTCCTTCGCTTTGGCTGGATTGCAGCAGGACGAGGTTGCCCTCGCTGTCGTGGATCATCACCCATCTCACCGTGGGGTCCCAGGGCGCGTCATCGGGGCCGGAGTGGATCGCCACCCCCGCCGCCTTCAGCCGCGCGGCCTCCGCATCCGCATCGTCGCAGACGAGGTAGAGCGCGGGCTGGCCCTCCGGTCGGGTCAGCTGACCGGAGGGCACGAAATGCAGCATCGTCTCCGCCCCCGGCACGGTCAGGAAAATCCAGCGCCCGCCGGGACCGTAGTCGGCATCGGTCTGCACGCCCATGCCGAGGGTGTCGCGGTAAAATTCAAGCGCCCGCTGGTAATCGGCAACAGGCAGATCGGTGAAGTTGATGCGCTTCAGCCCCATCACGGCTTCCTCAGGATCAATTCGGTTGGCGCGGTCTGACCGGCGGCAATGGCGGCGTTGAAATTGGCCATCCGCACCGGCGCGCCCGCGCCCATCATCACGTGCGGACCAAGCGGCGGCGGCCCGCTCTCTGCCAACTGCGCCTTCATCCGCGCGGTGAAGTCCAGCGCGAAATCCGACCGGTCGCGGGAGGCGTGCAACGTGAACCCCGCCGCTTCTGCCATATCGCGATAGGCGGTGAGCGGTTCCAGGAACGATGTCTCGGGCACGCTGGACCAGGGCAGCGGATAGCCGGGCGATCCGGAGCCCCCGCCACGCATCACGTCGAAGATCGCGAAATGCCCGCCGGGCTTCAGCACACGGAACGCCTCCGCCATCAGGGCGGGCTTGTCGGGGATATTCATGCCCACATGCAGCAGCAGGGCAAGGTCCTGCGATCCGTCCGCGAGCGGCAGGTCGGTGCCGCTGCCCACGACGAACTCCGTCAGATCGGAAAGACCGGTGCGCGACGACAGCTCCCGCGCGAGGTCGATGAATTCCTCCGTCGGGTCGATGCCGGTGACGTGGCAGCCGTGGTGGAAGGCCAACTTGCGCGCCGGACCGCCGACCCCGCAGCCGATGTCCACCACCCGCATGCCGCGCGCCAGCGGCACCTGCGCCAGCAGGTCGTCGGTCGCGCGCCCGCCGCCGGTGTGGAACTCGTCACCGTTCTCGATGTCCTCGTGGCGCAGCGCGTCCGGGTCGGCGCCGGAGGCCCGGATGCCCGCCAGGAACGCCTCGCGCAGGTGACCCGTCGTGTAGTGGGTGTTCAATGCGGCATCGACATCCGGCATGTCCGTCCCCCGTTTCGCGGCGCCTGCGGCAGCCATGAAAAATACCGGTGGCATATCACAAATCCGTCCCCCGGTCTGCACCGCCCTATTCCATCAGCACGGCGTGGATGTCTTCCGCCGCGTCGCGCCCTTCCGCCACGGCGGTCACGGTCAGGTCGTCGCCACCGCTTGCACAGTCGCCCCCGGCCCACACCCCCGCGCGGGAGGTGCGCCCGGCCCCAGTGACGGCGATCTTGCCGCCCGTGAGGTCGATCCCCTGAGGCGTGTCCGCCAGAACCTGACCGACCGCGCGGAAGCACTGGTCTGCGGGAATGCGGATCCGCTCGCCCGTACCGGTCAGCCGTCCGTCGCGGTCTTCGGTATATTCGAACTCCACAGCCTCCAGCGCATCCGAACCATGCAGCGCCACGGGCTGAACATTCGTCAGGATATGAACGCCCTTCGCGCTCGCCAGCTCCTGTTCATAGACCGAGGCCGCCATGCGGTCCTGCCCGCGCCGGTAGGCGATGGTGACGGTCTGCGCGCCAAGCAGCTTCGACTGTACCGCCGCATCCACCGCCGTCATCCCGCCACCGATCACCACCACGTCGCGCCCCACGGGCAGTACGGTCAGGTCGTCAGCCTGCCGCAGGTCGGCAATGAACGACACCGCATCCGCCGCCCCCGACAGGTCGTCGCCCGCTAGGCCAAGCGCATTGACCCCGCCCAGACCCATGCCAAGGAACACGGCGTCATAGTCGGCCGCCAGACCATCGAGCGTCACATCGGCCCCCAGAGTCTGACCGGTCCGCAGTTCAATCCCGCCGATGCGCATCAGCCAGTCCACCTCGGCCTGTGCGAACCCGTTGGTCGACTTGTAACTGGCGATGCCATATTCGTTTAGCCCGCCCGGCTTGGGCCGCGCGTCATAAATCACGACGTCATGCCCCTTCATCGCCAGCCGGTGCGCGCAGGACAGACCCGCCGGACCCGCGCCGACCACGGCGACCCGCTTGCCCGTCGGCGCGGCGCGGTCGAAGGGATGCACGTTCTTCGCCATCAGCCGGTCCGTGGCATAGCGCTGGAGCCGGCCGATCTCCACCGGTTTGCCCTCGGCCACCTCGCGCACGCAGACTTCCTCGCAGAGCGTCTCCGTCGGGCAGACCCGGGCACACATGCCGCCAAGGATGTTCTGCTCGAAGATCGTCTTTGCCGCCGCCTCCGCCGTGCCGGTGGCGATCTGGCGGATGAACAGCGGGATGTCGATCGAGGTCGGGCAGGCCGTCATGCAGGGGGCGTCATGGCAGAAATAGCACCGGTCCGCAGCCACATGCGCCTCGTGCGGATCAAGCGCGGGGTGCAGGTCGGTGAAGTTCTGCGCCAGCTGGTCCGGCGTCAGGCGGCTGGCGGCGATGCCGTCGGTGCGGGGCGAATGGCTCATCTGTGTCTCCGGCGGATGTCCTCCCCCGCAGCGTGGCACGGATCAAAATTTTATCAAATGGTAAATTTATCGACCCGACCCCGCGGACCGATTTCGCCGGCAGAGGATGAAAAACCGGGCAGCGGGATACCTCCCGGCCCGGTTTTGCCCCTGTCACCAAAGACAGTCACGACCCCGAAGGGCCGGGATCACTTCGACTTGGCGATCAGCAGATCCTCGGGATCGGTGCCCGCACCGACAATTTCCTTGTACCAGTCCGGCTGACGCCCGCGACCGCTCCAGGTCATTTCGGGATTTTCCGGGTGGCGGTATTTCGGCGGGTTGACCTTGCGGCCGCGTCCACCGGCCCCGGCCAGTTCGGACAGCGAAAAGCCAAGTTCGGCGGCTTTCGCCTCAAGCTCGGCCAGAGCGGATTTCTTTTTCCGTTCTTCAAAGTTCTTGATTGCGGAATCGACGTCCTTGCGAAGTTTTTTAAGGTCTTCCAGCGACAGGGCGTTCAGGTCGACAGTTGTCATCGGGTCCTCTTTCTTAATCGGATGCTGCGACCGCAGCGTTTAATTACCCCCCAATCACTCACATTCTATCGCAGTATGACCGCGGATTTAAGGTCGCAAGATGCAATTTGTGTCAGATCCCATTACCGGCGAGGCCTTGCCGAAATGATAATGCCCGGGAAAACCCGGGCATTATCCTCATCCTTTAAACTGACGTTAAAGAATCCGAATTTCGTGGAACCAGAAGACTGACCACGTTTTCTACCATCCGCATCCCGGCATCCTGCCCGAGAGACATGATGGATTCCGGATGGAACTGCACCGCGGCCACCGGAAGGTCGCGATGCTCCAGCCCCATGACGATGCCGTCGGATGTCGTCGCGGTCACCCGCAGCGCCTCGGGAAGCGTGTCCATCCGCGCGTGCAGTGAATGATACCGCCCGATCGTCACCGTCTCGGGCAGGCCGTCGAAAACCAGACCGGGGTCGCTCACCCGGATGCGCGAGGGCTTGCCATGCATCGGCACCTCCAGCTGACCGAGCGTCGCCCCGAAATATTCCGCAATTGCCTGCAGCCCGAGACAGACGCCGAAAACCGGCATGCCCCGCGACAGCGCATTCTCGAGCGTCCCCCGGCAATCGAAATCACCCGGCGTGCCGGGTCCGGGGGACAATACGACGAGGTCCGGACGGTAATCGTCGAAAACCGGCCCCGCGACCGGAGTCCGTACGGTCAGAACCTCCGCCCCGGTCTGGCGGAAATAATTCGCAAGAGTATGGACAAAACTGTCCTCGTGATCGACGAGCAGAATGCGCCGCCCCCTGCCCTTCGCAACTCTCCAGCCATCGCCGCCACCGGTGTTGGTGGGCACGTCACCGCGAATGGCCGCCCGCATGGCGCTGGCCTTCAGCTCCGTCTCCGCCTCTTCCTCGTCCGGGTCGCTGTCATAGAGAAGCGTGGCCCCGGCGCGCACCTCCGCCACCCCGTCCTTGATGCGGATGGTGCGCAGGGTCAGCCCGGTGTTCATGTCGCCGTCGAACCCGATGGCCCCGACCGCGCCGCCGTACCAGAAGCGTGTGCTCTTCTCGTGCTTCTCGATGAACCGCATCGCCCAGAGCTTCGGCGCCCCGGTCACCGTCACCGCCCATGCGTGGGACAGGAAGGCGTCGAAGGCGTCCATGCCGGCACGCAGCCGCCCTTCGATATGATCGACGGTGTGGATCAGGCGCGAATACATCTCGATCTGCCGCCGCCCGATCACCCGCACCGACCCCGGATCGCAGACCCGGGACTTGTCGTTGCGGTCCACGTCGGAACACATCGTCAGTTCGCTCTCGTCCTTCTTGGACTGCAAAAGCTTCAGGATCTGCTCGCTGTCCTCGATCGCATCCGCGCCCCGCTTGATGGTGCCGGAAATCGGGCAGGTCTCCACCCGCCGCCCCGTAACGCGCACGAACATCTCGGGGCTCGCGCCGACCAGATATTCCCGCTCGCCAAGGTTCATGATGAAACCGAAGGGCGCCGGGTTGATCTTCTTCAGCCGCTTGAAGATGGCCGAGGGGCTGTCCTTGCAGGGTTCATAGAACACCTGTCCCGGCACCACCTCGAACAGGTCGCCGCGCAGAAAGCTCTTCTTGGCCTGCCGCACCAGCTCCGCATATTCGCCCGGCGCATGATCGCCGCGCGGCACGTCCTGCCGCCCGGTTTCGAACGGCTCTTCCGCGCCGCCCCCGGCCAGCCCTTCGGTGCTCAGCCCGTTGCCGGCGATTTCATATCGATAGCGCACGGCGCTGGCCGAGTAGTGATCCGCCACCAGCAGGTCATCGGCCAGGAACAGCACCAGGTCGCGCTGGTCGGCGGGACGATCGAGGTGATACGCGATCGGCTCGAACTGGAAGGCCAGGTCATAGCCGAACGCGCCGTAAAGCCCGAGGTGATGATCCTCCTCCGACCGGAACAGCCCGACGATGGCCCTGAGCACCGAGAAGACGGAGGGCGCACGCGAGCGCTCCTCCTCGTTGTAGACCCGTTCGGGATCGCGGATGCGCAGCCGCAGCCGGTTCTCTCCCGCCTCGAAGGCCGCGACCTCCGGCAGCCCCTCGATCACCGGTCGCAGCAGCGACAGCAGAACGCCCCCGCGCGGGTTCAGCGCGGAAATCGCCATGTCCCGCCCGCGCGACTCGATCATCACCGGGGGCTCGGCAAAGCCGAACTCCCACCTCGTGTAACGGCCGGGGTATTCGTAATTCGACGAAAACAGCGCCCCGCGATGCGCGTCGAGCTGTTCGGCAAGGCGATTGGTGTCGTTGTGGTAATCGGCGGGGATCTCGCGCCGGGTGACGGTCAGGCCGCCGGCGGTCTGGTAGGTCAGATCGGTCATGGGTGGTCTCGCATTCGGATGCGGCTGGCCCGGTCGGCCGCCACGATGGCAGGAAATAGGCTCAGCTGCGGTTCACGCCGCGCCATCGCCCTCCGATCTGATCGCCCTGCCACAGGATGCCGGTCATGGCACGTCCCTCTTGTTCAACGCGGCAGGAGTACCAAGCCGCCTGCCCCTTGTAAATGGGTCGCCGGAGGGGCGCTGCCCCTCGCCCCGTCCGGGGCTCACCCCGGGATATTTCAGGCAAGATGAAAGCCCCCTCTCTGGTCCGTCAAATATGCTCGGCGGGCGCCGCGGCGCGCGGCGAGGGGCAGAGAGCCCCCGGACCGGTCGATGGCCCCTCGACCCCGCCCGGTCCTGCACCTAAGGTCGCCCGCGACCCACAGACGAGAGACCCCTCATGACACTGCCCCCGCTCCCCGACCGCCCGCTCGATGTCTGCGTCTACGGCGCCGGTGCCATCGGCGGCGTCATTGCCGCCCTGCTGACCAACGCCCGGAACCAGGGCGATCTGGGCGCGGTGACCGTTGTGGCGCGCGGCGCGCATCTGGCGGCGATGCAGGACGCGGGCCTGCGCCTGCGGCGCCCCGACGGAACGGTGGAGACGATCCCCGTCACCGCCACCGGCGATCCCGACAGCCTGCCACCGCAGGACGTGGTCATCACCGCCCTGAAGGGCCACCAGATCGCGCCGCTTTCCGGCACCCTCGCCCGTCTTCTCGCCCCGCATGGCCGCATCCTTCCGGTCGTGAACGGCGTTCCCTGGTGGTACCCGGTCCCCGATGGCAGCGGCGGCGTGAAGGGCGTCGGGGAGGTCGACCCCGGCGGTGTGCTCTGGCGCGACATCGGACCGGAGCGCGCGATCGGCTCCATCGCCTATCTCGGCGCGTCGAACCCGGAACCGGGGCTGATCTCCTACGACATCGAGGGCTATCTCGACCTCGGCCGCCTGCCCGGACAGGACCGCAGCGACGTCGCCCGCATCGCCGGACTGCTGCGCGCCGCCGGTTGGAACATCCGGGAAACCGACCCCTTCGCCGATGCGCTCTGGACCAAGATGATGTCGAACTGCGCGCTCAATTCCGTCGCCGCCATCACCCGCACCGCCAGCGCGGAGAACCTGAAGACCCCCGCCATCCGCGCCTTCACCGCCGCCATCATGGAGGAGGTCCGCGCCATTGCCGCGGCGGAGGGCGCGACCATCGCCATGCCGACCGACAAGCGGCTGGACCTGGCGATGCGCAACCCGTTCAAGGCCTCCACCCTGCAGGATCTGGAAAAGGGCCGCCCGATGGAGATCGACCCGATCTTTGCCGCCGCCGCGGCCGTCGGCCGTGCGCGCGGCGTCCCCTGCCCCATGCTGGAGCTGGCGACGGGAATCCTTCAGGCGGTTGAAGCGACGCGGGAGCTTTAGGCGGCCTCAGCCTTCGACATCGGCGGACTGCAGCCACAGCTCGACCAGCCGTTCCCGGATCGGCACGAAGGCGTCGAGCGCGAAGATGTAGATCCCGAAATGCTTGAGGTCCGAGACCTCGTCCACCGGCTGCGTGATACAGAGGAAGGCCGCGTCGTAATCCCCCTCGGCCAGCGCGCGACGAAGCCGGCGCAGGGCCGCGCCGAAGGGGTTGCCGGTTTCGCGCAGCCGCGCCAGCAACGCCGCGGGCCCGGTTTCCCTCTCGTCCGCAATCGTCGCATAGGTGTCGCGCGGGCGGTCCGGTTCCTCCAGTTCCCAGATCACCCGGCGGACCATGTCGGACCAGAGCCGTTCTCCGGCGGACAGGGTCTGATCGACCTCGGAATAAAGCGCCTCGCGCGGTGTCATCGTGTCATCCTACTTGTCGCATTCCGTCGCCGTGCCGGCCCGGACCGCCCCCTTCAGCGCGACGGACTGGTTCTTTTCGTTCCAGGGCGTCGGATAGTATCCCCCGCCGTCCCTGGCCATCTTCGCCTCGATCTCGGCCACGCTGCCGAAGGGCGCGATCGTGTCATACTTCGCGCTCGGCCCGCCCGCCTTGGGGAAGTAAATCTGCGGCTGCCCGCCCTCGAGCAGCAGATCGGGGTGCTTCTTGCTGCGCTGCGCGGCGATGTCGCCCATGATGCCGTATTTCGGCGGCGGGGCCTTCATCTTCACGTAACCGTCCGCGCTGTTCCATTCCTGAAGCACCGCGTTGCCGTTGCGCCATTCGGCCTCGGTCTGGGCCGGCTTGCGCGGCGACCAGAATTCGCCGCCCGCTGAATAGTCGCTCTGGACCACGCGGTAGATTTCGCAGGGGTCCTCCTCGAAGTTCCGCAGGCGCGGTTTTCCGTCGAAAGTCCTGAGCACATCGTAGAGTTCCCCGGTCGAGTAGTTCTTGAACGGGTTATCCGGCCCCAGGGCGTCCAGCTCTTTCTTCAGCTCGGGCAGCAGCGCACGCAGTTCCTTCTTGCGGACGAGTTCGTCCTGCTCGAACTTCCGCAGGTCGATCGGCACGGCGCCGACGTCGGGGGCGTTCGGATCGAAATCCGCGCGTTTGAACTTCTCCGCGAACTCCTTCCAGGTCTTGAATACCTTGATTTCGATCACCGCCTCGGTCACCCGCCGCACGATGATGGCGCTGCGGTTCTGTCCTTTCGCCACGAAGGACGCCGCCTCCTTCAGTCCCTTCCTCAGCAGGTCGGCAACGTATTTCGCGCTTTCGGGGATCTTGTCGGCGGCCAGCTTCTTCACCACCTCGATCTGCGCCACAAGCTGCGCCACCGCCGCCTTGTTCACCCAGCCCACGGTCGAGGTGATGCGCCCGGACAGGATGTCGAGATAGTCCTGGAACTGCTTCACGAAATCGCCCGAGCGCGCAACGAGTTCGTCGGCGACCTTGTTGATCGTCCGCACGCCGTTGATCTTGAACCCCAGCTTGTTGGCGCAGCGATTGATGAGGATCAGGATCTCGCCGATATTGCCGAGGTTCTTGAACGTCAGCCGCACGATCCCCTTGGCCAGCGACCCGAGCGTCGGGATCAGCCCGATCAGGCAGGCCACCACCCCGACCCAGACCCAGGGATCGTTGTGTCGCTTGTCCCAGATCAGCATCTTGGCATGGGCGGCCAGGTCGCGCGCGTCGCCGATCTGGTCCACCACCGGCACCATGGTAACCACCGTATTGGCGATGATCTGAGAGGTCGTCATGTCCTCGTTGAAATCGCCCATGAGCGTGCCGCCGACCCAGCTCAGCCCGTCCTTTGTGGTCTCGGTGATATAGTCGACGCTTTTCTCGAACCAGCCGCGCTCGTCCTTGACGGGGTTCGGCTCCTCGTAGGGGATCACGTCGTCGGGGTCGTCGTAGAAATAGACCTCCACCTCGCCGTCGTAGTCTCCAAGGTCGACATGCACGTAGGAATGGGCAGAGCCTTCGGTGACGGTGAGCGGCCCCTCGGCGATGATCTCGCCGCCCGGCTCACCGTTGTTGGGCTTCTGGACGACGTAGACCGCGTCGGTCACCGGGGACTTGTCGGTATATTCGTAGCGCACATGCACCCAGTTGCCGAGGTGACAGGCCGCGCAGCCGCCGCCCGTGCCCTCCCCCGACTGGCCCGCCGCCACGGCCTGTGCGTTGGCATATTCGCCGGACTGGTCGGTCATGCCGCCGTCCTCCTGCCAAGCACCGCACGCAGCGCCGCCACCGGGTCCGGCTGATGCAGCGCGGCGAGCAGCGGGCGGTGCAGCGGGTCCGACAGCACCCAGGGCCCCCAGGTCATCGCCAGCCGCAGATGCGCCAGCCGCACCGGACGGTCCGGCGACAGGCCCGCCAGATCGGCCTGCGCCCCGCACTCCGCGACGAAGCGGTCGCGCATCTCCGAACGCTCCAGCCCCGCTGCCGGCCAGCAGGTCGCGGGAAGCGCGCCGGTTTCCTCGAGCATGGCGAGGTCCGCGACCACCGCAGGAAGCGCCCGCCCCGCAATCGCCACCTGGAACAGCGGCACCTGCTTGAGCGCCTGTTCAAGCCGCAGCGCCCGCAGGCCCGGCGCCGGGCCGGATACCAGCAGCGTCCCGGCCACCAGGGCCTGCAGCCGCGGGTCGTTCAGGAAATATGTGCCGAGGTAGAGCGCACAAACCGCCACCCGCCCGATGTCCGACCGCCGCGTGAACCCGACATGCGCCAGTTGCCCGGATAGCCAGACGATGCTCTCCGCCAGCGGACCGGGACCCGACAGGCCAAGCGCCGCGCATTGCCCCGGCGTGACAGCAACCAGATCCCCCGCCAGCTTGCGCGCATAGGCATCCCGCACCACCGCATCGAACCGCGCCCGGTCCTCCGCCGTCAGCAGAGGCGGGCCCGGCGCGCGCTCCCACGCCCGTTCGGGCAGGTCGATCACCAGCGGGCGGTTGTCGCTGATGCCGATCACCCGCCGGATCACCGCCTCCTCCGCGCCGAGGAACGGCGTGTGCCGCCCGTCCGTCCATGCGCCAAGCGTCGCCGGCTCCCAGAAGCACTGGTAGAACCACGCCCCGGCCTCGTCGCGGATCCGCGTGTATCTCCGCAGGTGCCGGACAAGCGCTGACAGCGGGGCCGGGCTGCGCAGCACGACGAAAGCCTCCTGCGCCCACAGGAACAGCGGAGAATCCGCCGCCGTGAACATCTGCTGGACCAGCCGGTTGCCGTCCTCGATCCGCACGACCCAGGGCGCGACCTCTCCCATCTCCTCGAAGGCCTCGCCCTGGAACAGGCAGGCGTGTTCAAGCCCCGACATCGCCAATCTCTGCGGCAGCGCGTCGATCTTGGCGCCGTTCAGAATGGCGTAGGTCGGGCAGTCCTCACCCGCAACCGGCCCGAAGACCATGTCGTGCAGATTGTCGGGAACGGACTTCGGCGCGATGACCCCGAATTGCATGTCCAGCGGGTCGACCGGATCGCCGCACACCAGTTTCGCCGCGGGAGGAGGTCCCGCGGGCGCGGCGCTCATCTCCGCAAGGGAACCGGAATTTTCGAATCCGCGCATACAGATACCGGCAAATCACTCCGATCAATCGGGGGCACGATACCCGCATCCCCCTGCGGCACAAGCGCCTTGATCCGCCGCAAGCCGGGCGGCTCTCACCGTCCTGCGCATCGGAACCGCGGCAGACACAACCTCTTGTATGAGCCCCTCACAAATGGCCGCAACCCAGAGCGGTATTTTTGTCCGGACGATCAACAATGATTGACGACTCAGCAGAATTGGGCGCAGCATTACCCGGCGTTAACTCCAAATTCTTCCACTATTTCCCGCATAGATATCCGAGAGTCTCTCCGATGACATTCCCCTTGAAACCGCTCGCCGCATTGCTGTGTGCGAGCATCCTCGCGTCCCCCGCCAACGCCTTCACCCTCTCCAACGGGACCGGAGACGGCACCCTCACGGTCGAGGTGGACGCCTACGGCTCCTTCGGCACCGCCTTCATCGGGACCGAGGCCGGCGGCGCGATCTACGACCCGATCGGCGCCAACGGACCGGCGACCACCGTGTTCGAAAGCTTCGTCTATTTCCCCTTCGTGAACGGCCGCGTTCCCGCTGGCAGCGCCGCGACACGCACCGCAACCGTCGTTTCGCAAAGCGGGACGGAACTGGTCACGAACTTCGGCGTCAACCTGCTGAACATCACCCTGACGCAGCGCCTGCTCGATTCCTTCGAAGGCTCGACGCGGGTCGGCACGGTCCTGAGCCAGCAGTTTTCCATCACCAACGCCGACGTGCAGAACAGCTTCGACATCGTCCGCTACATCGACGGGGACCTCGATTTCGACGGCAGCATCGCGGATGCCGGTGGCCGGATCTCCCTCGCCGGACGCGAAGTGCTTTTCGAAACCGACAGCACCACCAACGGGTCCAACACCGATACCTTCGTCGGCATCAGCCGCACCGTCACCGGCATGACCCTGCCCGGCGGCAGCCAGTCCTTCGAGATCGATTCCTACTCCGGCCTCCGCTCCCGCATCGCGTCCGGCAGCCCGCTGGACAACACGGTGGCCGGCGACAACGACAACGACGGCTTCACCGACGGCGTCTACGACATCACCATGGCGCAGCTGAACCACGTCGTGCTGGCGCCGAACCAGACGATCACCTACACGACCAACACGCTGTTCGGCAACGCCGTGCCCCCGGCCCCCGGGTCGTCCGAGGCCGCACCGCTGCTGCCCGACAACGTCGGTCCGCAGGGCGGGTTCGAGTTCAACATCCCCGCAAGCGACATCGTGACCGGTCAGGTGATCTTCATCGACCCGGTCATCGCCACCGGCTACACCTACGAAGTCACCGGGGCGAGCTTCTCTGCCGTGCAGGCGCCGAGCATCGGCACCGTGGCGGACGGCGACGGCCAGTACACGCTGACCTTCGGCGCGACCAGCGTCACCCTGTTGTCGGGACAGATCTACACCTTCGATACCCCGGTCGAATATTTCACCATCACCGGCATCGACCCGGACCTGATGCTCGACCCCGACAACAACCTCGCCTTCGTGACCGGCATCGCCCTGACCAACGTACAGGCCAATACCTTCGTCACGATCGTCCAGACCCCGATCACCGAAGTTGTCGGCGCGGTGCCGCTGCCCGCCGGTCTGCTGCTCATGGGCTCCGCCTTTGCCGGTCTGGGCCTGATGCGCCGCCGCAGGGTATCGATTTGACCGGAGACCTGTCTCGAACGACACGGAGGGCCGCCGTCGCGCGGCCCTCTCTCTGTCTCGGCCCCGCGCTTGTCCTGCTCCTCTCTGCCCTCCCGGCTGAGGCCGCCGACAACAACGGCGCTTTCGCGATCGATGGCATCGGCCTGCGCAGCTGCGCCGATTTCACCAGGGCGCTGGACGACCGCAACCGCGACCAGATCATAGCCTTTTCCAGCTGGACGGACGGTTTTGTCTCCGGCTCCAACGTGTTTGCGCAGGACACCTACGATCTGACCCCCTGGCAGGCGTCCGAACTGATCCAGGCCAAGCTCGCAAAATACTGCCGCGAGAACCCCGAAGACGCCTATGTCACCGCCACCGGAAAGCTGGTCGGCGCGCTGCAGCCGCAGCGCATGACGGCGGCCGAGGAACTGGTGTCCGTGCGTGTCGGCGACCGGGGCGTCTATATCTACCCAAGCGTCCTGACCCGCGTCCGTGCACGCCTGATCGCCGAAGGCATCGACGTCCCGACGCCCGAGGGCAGCTTTGACGACGCCTTTGCCAGGGCTTTGCAGAGCTATCAGAAAAAGGCCGGATTGCCGGAAAGCGGCCTGCCCGACCTGCCGACGATGAACGCCCTTTTCCCCTGACCCTTAGCGCATTCCCCCGGCCCGGAACCGGGGGAACAGACCGTCAGATCAGCCAAGCGCCGCGTCACACCGCGCGCAGGTGCCGGGGTGGGAATGCGTGCCGACGTCCGGAAGGATCTTCCAGCAGCGCTGGCACTTCTCGCCCTCCGCCTCCTCGAAGACCACGGCCACGCCCGGCACCTCCGGCAGGCGGAACGCCTCTGCCGGGGCCGGATCGCCGGTCAGCGAGATGTCCGAGGTGATGCAGATATCCTCGAACGCCACGGTCTTCAGCGCCTCCAGCATCGCGCCATCCTCGACATGCACCACCGGCGCCGCCTCGAGCGAGGCACCGATCACCTTCTCCGTCCGCTGGATCTCAAGCGCCGCCGTGACCGCGCGCCGGGCGGAACGCACCTTACTCCATTTGGCCGCCAGCGCATCGTCCCGCCAGTCCGCCGGAGTGTCGGGGAAGTCGACCAGATGCACCGAAGACTCCTCGCCCGGATACCGCTCCAGCCAGACCTCTTCCATCGTGAAGACCAGAACCGGCGCAAGCCAGGTGGTCAGCCGGTGGAACAGGATGTCGAGCACGGTGCGCGCCGCCTTGGCGCGAGCCGTGTCGCCGTCGCAATAGAGCGCGTCCTTGCGGATGTCGAAATAGAAGGCCGACAGGTCCACCGTGGCAAAGTCGAACACCGCGCGGAACACACCCTGGTAGTTGAAGGAGGCATAGCCCTCCCGCACCTGCTGATCCAGCTCCGCCAGCCGATGCAGGACCCACCGTTCCAGTTCCGGCATCTCCTCCGGCGCGACCCGGTGCTCTTCCCGGAAATCCCCGAGAGAGCCGAGCATGAAGCGCATCGTGTTGCGCAGCCGCCGGTAGCTGTCCGCCGTCCCCTTGAGGATCTCCGGCCCGATGCGCTGGTCGGCGGAATAATCCGCCTGCGCCACCCAGAGCCGCAGGATATCCGCCCCGTATTCCTTCACCACCTTCTCGGGCACGATGGTGTTGCCAAGCGATTTGGACATCTTGTTGCCCTTCTCGTCCAGCGTGAACCCGTGCGTCACCACGTTCCGGTAAGGCGCGCGCCCCTTCGTCCCGCAGGCCTGCAGCATCGAGGAATGGAACCATCCCCGGTGCTGGTCGGTGCCTTCAAGGTAGACATCCGCGATCCCCTCGGGCGCACCATCGGCCCGGTCACGCAGCACGAAGGCATGGGTGGAGCCGGAATCGAACCACACGTCGAGAACGTCGAACACCTGTTCATAGTCGTCCGGGTTCGCCGCATCCCCGATGAACCGCGCCTTCGCGCCCTCTGCGTACCAGACATCCGCGCCGCCCTGTTCGAACGCCTCCGCGATCCGGGCATTCACGCCCGCATCCCGCAGCAGGAAATCCGCATCGGTCGGCAGAGCGCCCTTCTTCACGAAGCAGGTCAGCGGCACGCCCCAGGCCCGCTGGCGGGACAGAACCCAGTCCGGCCGCGCCTCGATCATCGAATACAGCCGGTTGCGTCCGGTCTTCGGCCACCACTTCACCAACTGGTCGATGGAGGTCAGCGCCCTTTGGCGGATCGTCTCGCCATAGCTGTCGTCACCCCCGGCAGGCTTGTCGATGGCGGCGAACCATTGCGGCGTGTTGCGGAAGATGATCGGTGCCTTCGACCGCCAGCTGTGCGGGTAGGAATGCGTCACCCGTCCGCGCGCCAGCAGCCCCCCGACCTCGACCAGCTTGTCGATGACGGCGGTGTTGGCCTTACCCTCCTTGCCCTTCGCGTCGAGCACATGGAGACCGGCGAAGAACGGCACATGCGGCAGGAACTCGGATTCCTCGCCCACGTTGTGGGTCATCCGGTCCAGCCAGTTCCGCTTGACGAAGCATTCGTAGTCATCCGCCCCGTGCGATGGCGCGGTATGCACGAACCCGGTCCCCGCGTCGTCGGTGACATGGTCGCCGTCGATCATCGGAACCTCGTAGTCCCAGAAGCCGTCAGCGCCTTCGGCCCCGGCGAGGGGGTGCTCCAGAACCAGCCCCTCCAGTTCCTCCGCGCTCACATCGCGCAGGCGGCGGTACATTGACGGTTCCAGCCGCGCCCGGCCAAGCACCTCTTCCGCCAGCGCGTCGGCCAGCAGGTAACGGTCGCCAATGGTCGCCCAGCATTCCTCGGGCCGCCCGGTGACCTCGTAAAGCCCATAGGCGATCTTGGGATTATAGGCGACGGCCTTGTTGGACGGGATCGTCCAGGGCGTCGTGGTCCAGATCACAACCTTCATCCCCAGCATGTCCGACGCCGGAGAGGCAGGCCCTGCCTTCACAACCCGGAACGGCACCCAGATCGTATGGCTCTTGTGATCGTGATACTCGATCTCCGCCTCGGCCAGCGCGGTCTTCTCGACCGGAGACCACATCACCGGCTTCGACCCCTGGTAGAGCGTCCCGTTCATGAGGAATTTCATGAACTCCTCCGCGATCACCCGTTCCGCATGGAAATCCATCGTCAGATACGGATCCGCCCAGTTCCCGGTGACGCCGAGCCGCTTGAACTCCTCCCGCTGCACGTCGATCCAGCCCTCGGCGAACTTGCGGCATTCCTGGCGGAAGTCCACGACCGGGACGGCGTCCTTGTCGAGCCCCTTGGCGCGGTACTGTTCCTCGATCTTCCACTCGATCGGCAGGCCGTGGCAGTCCCATCCGGGGATGTAGCGCGCATCGAACCCCATCATCTGGTGCGAGCGCACGACCATATCCTTGAGGATCTTGTTCAGCGCGTGCCCGATATGCAGATGCCCGTTGGCATAGGGAGGGCCGTCGTGCAGCACGAAGGGTTTCCGCCCCTCAAGCTTGCGCAGCCGGTCGTAGACCCCGATCCGGGACCAGCGCTCCAGCCAGTCCGGTTCGCGTTTGGGAAGTCCCGCGCGCATCGGGAAATCGGTCTTCGGCAGGTTCAGGGTGTCTTTGTAGTCGGGTGTCGTATCGGGCGTGTCGGCGCACATGTCTTGCGGTCCGTCTCTTGATCGTCAGGTCTGGGATGAGGGGCGGCGCGGTGTCCCATGCGCCTTGTCCCGGCGTCTCTGCTCAGAGCGCCGGGCCGCTAATTCGGAGGATGATCGCGAAATATCCCATCTCGCCCGCCTTATAGGCCCGCCCCCGGTGAGGGTAAAGCGGCGAAACGTCCCGGGGTTCGGGTTGGTGTGAGGTGGAGAGACGGTGCGACGGTGAGCTTCCCGTCATCCTCGGACTTGACCCGGAGGTCTAAGGAAGCCACGAGATCCTCGGATCAAGTCCGAGGATGACAGCACATCGCAACAGAGGGCAGCGCCTATCCGGGCCGCTGGCGCGGCCGCTTCGGGCGGGGTGAGGACCTCGTCGCCCGCACACGGTCATCCCCCGGCATGACCCGAGGATCTCCCGAAGCTACGAGACTGCGCCCGGCACCACAGAGGGCAGTGCCTGTCCGCGGAGAGGCGCTCGCGACACCGGAGGTCGCCGCTTTATCCCGCCGTGAAAGCCCCCCGCTCAATCCCCGCGCCTGCGGTGACGAAGCGCCTGTCCCGGGGGCGGACAGGCGCTGCCCGGGCCGCTGTCGCGTCCACATCGGCAGGGCAAGGACCTCGTCGCCCGAACACGGTCATCCTCCGGCATGACCGGAGGATCTCCCCGGAGGACTTCCCGGAGCCACAAGACCCTCCGGCATGACCGGGGGCGACAGACCCGGTCAATCGCCGCCGAACTTCCGCCGCGCCGCCTCTGCCACCGCCTTCTCGAAGGACAGCCGCCCGACCTCGACCAGCGCCGCCTCACGTTCCGCCCCGGTGGCCGCGTCATGGCGCATCTTGGCCGCGATCAGCTCCTGGCTGATCCGTTCGAGGTCCGGGCGCGACTCCGCCTGCATGATCCGCATCGCCGCCGCCACCGCCGGATCCGACACGTCGGCCACGCGCGGCGCCTCCCGCCGTCCGAACAGCCGCCGACACCAGCTCATTCCGTCTTGTCCCCGAACAGACCCGTCAACGCCCGCCGCAGCACGCCCGTCACCTTCGGCCGCCGCCCCGCGCCGAACGGCATGGGCCGGCAGACCTCCATCGCCGCGACCCCGACCCGGGCGGTCAGCGCGCCGTTCACCACGCCCTCGCCGAACCTGCGCGACAGCCGCGCCAGCACGTTGCCGCCCAGCACCGACCCGACCATGTCATCACCCACGGCCACCGCACCCGTCGCCACCAGATGCGTCATCACCGCGCGCAAAAGCCGCCAAGACCCGAGCGTGCCGGAGCGGCCGCCATAGACCTCCGCGATCCGCCGGATCATCCGGATATTTGCCGTCATTGCCGCCGCCACATCCGCAAAGGCCAGTGGCACCAGCGCCGTCACCGTCGCCACCTGACGCGCCGCCGCCTCGACCTCGCGCAGGGCAAGCGCATCCAGCGGGGACACCAGCTCGGCCTCCGCCAGCGCCATAAGGGTCACCGCGTCAAAGGGTTCCTCCCGCCGCGCCTCGAACCGGTCGAGATGCCAGCGAAGCTCCTCCCGTCCCCGGTACATCGCCGCGATCTTCGCGCCGTAGTCCCGCGCCTTAGCCAGATCGTCAAGCGACAGCGCCTCCTCCGCCAGCGCGTGCAGGTGGTCCATGCGCGACAGTCGCGAAAACGCCGCCGCCTCCTTCACCACGATCGCCAGAACCACCAGCAGGAAGGCCGCCATCAGCGCGGCCACGGCCCAGCCCAGCCACGGCGTGCTCGCCACCAGCGACGTCACGAAATTCCACGCGAAGGCCGAAACGACCACCCCGACTAGCGCTGTCAGCAGCCCCCAGAACCACCGCGCCAGCCGCGAGGGGCGCCGCGCCGCCAACGTCGCCGCCACCTGCATCGCGCGTCCAGTCGGGGCCTCTGCCGCGCCGCCCAAATCAGGTACGGGAGGGGCCTCTGCCGGGCCCGGCCCCGCGCCCTCCATCTCGATCACCACCGGCCCGCGCCGTTTCTCGTCAGCCATTCCCGCCTCCGCTCTCCCAGACGAAAAGGATGTCCGGCAGCCCCTCGTCGTTGCGCGACCCGTCCGACCGCTCCGCCTCCGTGAAACCGTGACGCGCGTAGAACCGCCGTGCCCCGGTATTGGCGACAAAGGTGTAAAGCTCCAGCCGGTCGCAGTCCGCCTGCGCCGCCGCGATCAGCCGCGCGCCGATACCGCGCCCCCGCGCCCCCCGTGCAACGTAAAGGGCATGCACATAGCCGCCCTCCCGCGCCAGGAAACCACGGATCGCCGCGCCGTCCGCCGCCACCCAGACCCAGCCATGGTCGATCATGCGGCCGGCAAAGGCGATGTTCTCGGCCTCCGAATGCAGATGCGGCATCCAGCGGTGATCCCGCACCCCCTGCCCGAGGATCGCGCCCACGGACCCTGCATCCAGCGGCTCCGCGACCCGGATCGTGACCCCGCTCACAGCCGGTCCCCGATCAGGAACTGCGTCGCGCGGTCCAGCCGGATATGCGGCGGGCCCTCGCCCGGCTTCAGCCGCAGCACGGCCGGTGCGAACTTCATCAGCGCATATTCCCCGTCGAGCCAGGCCGCCTCCCCCGCACGCGCCGGGTTCAGCAGCCGCCCCGGGTCCTCCGGCAGCTCCCCGGGATACATCGCCGCCATGCGCCCCCGCGTCCCGTCCTCGGCCAGCAAGGTTCCGCGCACGCAGTCCAGCGGTCGCCCCTCGTGGTTCAGCGTCTCCTCCACCGTCGCCCGGACCGAGGCGATCGCCATCGCCTGCGTCTCCGCCCCGGCGAAGCGCGCCCGGTCCACCGCGTCGCGCACCAGCGCCTGCATGATGCCCGACAGCGCACCATGCTGCGCGTGATGCAGATGGTCCGCCTTGGTTGCGGCGAAGAGGATCTTCTCCACCCGCTGCCCCATGAGCAGCCGCGTCAGGAAGCTGTTCCGCCCGGGCCGGAACGCGCCGAGGATATCGCCAAGCGTGCGCCTCAGATCCTCCACCGCGCGCGGCCCCTGGTGGATCGCGCCAAGCGCGTCGACCAGCACGACCTGCCGGTCGATCCGCGCGAAGTGATCGCGGAAGAAAGGCTTGGCGACCTGGGACTTGTACGCCTCGAACCGCCGCTCCATCTCCCGCCACAGCCCCTTGCGCGCGGGCCTTTCCTCGACCGGCAGGGGTGCGAAGGTCAGGGCGGGCGATCCGGCCATCTCTCCGGGCAGCAGGAACCGGCCCGGCGTCAGGTCCGAATAGCCCGCCGCCCGCGCCGCCTCGAGATAGGCGGTATAGGCCCGCGCCAGCGCCTGCGCATCCGGCTCCTCCCAGGCGTCGCGGCCGGTGAAGCCCTGCGCCGCCGAAAGGAACCCCGCCGCCGCCTCCCGCGCCGCCAGCCGCTCCAGCGTCGCGGCGGACCACTCGGCATAGCTCAGATCCATCAGCCCGAGGTCCAGCAGCCATTCGCCGGGATAATCGATGATGTCGAGATGCACCGTCCGCGGCCCCTGCAGCCCGCCGAGCAAGCCTGAAGGGCGCACCTTCAACGACAGCCGCAGCTCGCTCACCGCCCGCGTGCTGTCGGGCCAGTGCGGCGCGGCAGATGTCAGCGCACCCAGATGCGTCTCGTAATCGAACCGCGGCACCGTGTCGTCGGGCTGCGGCTGCAGATAGGCCGCAGCGATCCGCCCGTCCGCCTGCGCGACAAGCCCCGGCATCCGGGCCCGGTCCAGCAGGTTCGCGACAAGCGATGTGATGAACACCGTCTTCCCCGACCGCGCCAGCCCGGTCACGCCAAGCCGGATCACCGGGTCTAGGAATACGCCCGACACGGTGTCCCCCACGGCCTCCACCTGCCGCGCCACGCCCTCGGCTATCGCCCCGATCACCACTGCTCGTGTCCCCTTGCCATTGGTCCCGAATGTAGGGGCGGCAGCCGCGCCCCGCCAGTCCAATCGGCCCCGGCTTCATCTTGCCGCAAGTATCCCGGGGGGAATTGCTCCGCAGGAGCAAGGGGGGCGGCGCCCCCGGCCACCTCCCCACTGGACCGGACCTGAACCAGAGGCTAACACCCCGTCCATGCCACGCTATGCCCTTCAGGTCGAATATCACGGCGCCCCCTTCGCCGGGTGGCAGCGTCAGAGCGACCAGCCTTCAGTGCAGGGCGCGATCGAGGCCGCGCTCGGGAAACTCGAACCCGGGCCCCATACCATCGCCGCCGCGGGCCGCACGGACGCCGGGGTGCATGCCACCGCGCAGGTCGCCCACTGCGATCTGACAAGGGACTGGGACCCCTTCCGTCTGTCCGAGGCGCTGAACTACCACCTCAAGCCCGCCCCCGTCGCCATCCGCGCCTGTGCCCGCGTGGCCGATGACTGGCACGCGAGGTTTTCTGCCGTGGAGCGCCGCTACCTATTCCGCCTGCTGATGCGCCGCGCCCCCGCGACCCACGACGCCGGGCTGGTCTGGCAGGTCGGTCATCCGCTGGACGCCGGGCTGATGCGCGCGGGGGCGGCGCATCTGGTCGGCCATCACGACTTCACCACCTTCCGCTCCACGATCTGCCAGGCGAAATCCCCGGTGAAGACGATGGACGAGATCCGGATCGAAGAGGTCGAGACCTTCTCCGGACCCGAGATCCGCTTTCACCTGCGGGCCCGGTCCTTCCTGCACAACCAGGTGCGCTCCATCGTCGGCACGCTCGAAAGGGTCGGCACCGGCACCTGGCACCCCGACCGCGTCCGCGAGGCGCTCGAGGCGCGGGACCGCGCCGCCTGCGGCCCGGTCAGCCCGCCGCAGGGGTTGTATCTGGTCGGCGTGGGCTATCCCGACGACCCCTTTGCCGTCCTGGCCCCCCGTCATCCTCGGACTTGATCCGAGGATCTCCGGTCACCCCCGCGCGCGCCACCACCAGATCCTCGGATCAAGCCCGAGGATGACGCCCTGCCTCGCCAGAGGGCAGCGCCCGTCCGCGGAGGGGCGCCGCTCCGATTGTGGTCGCCACTTTATCCCTCCGTGTTAGCCGTCTGATCAATCGTCGCGCAAGCGGTGACGAAGCGGCCGCCCCGGGGGGCGGTCGGCCGCTGCCCGGCGGCACTGCGTGCCTTGTTCCGGGCTTGGTGCCCAATAAGGCGGGGATTTTACGCGCGCCTACCGGGATTGCCCGCATAACTTGCCGCAGTCGCAACACGTCCGCATCGGGCAGTGACCCTACAGCGCGCTTCCACCCTGCTCCTGTACCCAATCACCCCCCAAACCCTTCCCACAGCCCGCCAAACAGGCCATATACACCCCATGACCGACTCCCTCTCCCTTCCCGCCGGGCCCATGGGCCAGTGGCCGCAGCTTGAACCCGGATGGGTCTGGCTCTGCGGGGCGGGGCCCGGGGACCCCGGCCTGCTGACCCTGCACGCACTCAACGCACTCCGGCAGGCCGACGTGGTGGTCTATGACGCACTGGTCGAAGACACGATCCTCGACTGGGCCCCGCAGGCCGAACGCGTCTACGCGGGCAAGCGCGGCGGCAAACCCTCCGCGAAACAGCGCGACATCTCGCTCCGCCTTGTCGATCTGGCGAAAGAGGGCAAACGGGTGCTGCGCCTCAAGGGCGGCGACCCCTTTGTCTTCGGCCGCGGCGGAGAGGAGGCGCAGACCCTCATCCAGCACGGCGTGCCCGTCCGCATCATCCCCGGCATCTCCGCCGGAATCGGCGGGCTCGCCTACGCCGGCATCCCGGTCACGCATCGCGACGTGAACCAGTCCGTGACCTTCGTCACCGGGCACGACCAGTCCGGCGAAACCCCGACCTCGCTGAACTGGAAGGCGATTGCCGAGGGCGCGCAGGTGCTGGTGATCTACATGGGCATGAAACACGTCGAACGCATCGCGACGGCCCTGCTTGACGCGGGCCGCCCTGCGGATGAACCCGTCGCCGTCGTCTGCAACGCCACCACGCCCGACCAGCAGGTGCTGGAAACGACGCTGGCAAGGATGACCGCGGACATCGCGGCCTCCGCCCTCGAACCGCCCGCGATCCTCTGCGTGGGCCGGTCGGTGCTGATGCGCCAGGTGCTTGACTGGCAGGGCCTGGCCGCCGGACAACAGCCGCGCAACCTTGACCCGCTGAACCGGGGCCGTCCGGCCGAAGTGTCCTGACCCTGTGCCCGGCCTGATCCTCGCCGCGCCGTCCTCCGGGGCGGGCAAGACGACCCTGACGCTGGCCCTGCTCCGCCTGCTCGCCCGCCACGGAGTCGCGGTGCGCGGCGCGAAATCCGGCCCCGACTACATCGACCCCCGCTTTCACGAAGCCGCCTGCGGTGCGCCCTGCCTCAACCTCGACGCCTGGGCCATGTCGCCCGACCGGATCACGGCGCTCGCCGCCACGCCCGACCTGCTGGTGATCGAGGGCGCAATGGGCCTTTTCGACGGCGCCCCGCCGGAGGGGCGCGGCGCGGTCGCCGACCTTGCCCGCATCCTCTCCCTCCCCGTGATCCTCGTGGTGGACGCGGGCCGCATGGCCCAGTCCGTCGCGCCCCTTGTCGCGGGCTTCGCCGCCCATGACCCGGCCGTCCGGGTGAAAGGGGTGATCCTGAACAACGTCGGCTCGCTCCGCCACGCGCAGATGCTGCGCCGCGCCCTCGCCCCGCTTGGGCTCCCCGTGATGGCGGTCATGCCGCGCCGCGCCGACCTTGCCATGCCGTCCCGCCACCTCGGGCTGGTACAGGCGGGCGAACGCCCCGATCTCGACGCCTTTCTCGACCGTGCCGCCGATGCGCTGGCCACCGGCATCAGGGGCGACCGTCCCCCGAATATCGAAGCGCTGCTGGCCAATGCCGCCCCCCTGCCCGCCGCCGGAGCCGCCAAACGCCTGCCCCCGCCCGCCCAGTCAATCGCCATCGCGCAGGATCAGGCCTTTGCCTTCGCCTACCCCCACATGCTGGCCGACTGGCAGGCCGCGGGGGCCACGCTTTACCCCTTCTCACCGCTCAACGACGACGCCGTCCCGCCAGCGGATTTCGTTTTCCTGCCCGGCGGTTACCCCGAACTGCACGCAGCACGCATCGCGAACGCCGGGCGCTTCCTCACCTCCCTGCGCCGCCATGCCGAAACGAAACCCGTCTACGGCGAATGCGGCGGCTACATGGTGCTGGGCGACGTGCTGACCGATGCCGAGGGCACGCCGCACCAGATGGCCGGGCTGCTGCCCCTCGCCACCTCGTTCAAGTCGCGCAGGCTCCACCTCGGCTACCGCACCGTGACCGCGCCCGGCGGCCCCTTCGCAGGCACATGGGCGGCGCATGAATTCCACTACGCCACGACCCTGCACGAAGGCGGCGACCCCCTGTTCGACGCCACCGATGCCGAGGGCACCGCGCTGCCTGCCATGGGTATCCGCGAAGGCCACGTCTCCGGCTCCTTCGCACATCTCATCGACCGGGTCTGAGCACCCCCGCACGCACGCCGCCCCTTGCGGACCCCCGCCGCCGGGTCTACCGCTGACACATGAGCACGTCAGAATATATTCCCGACGACTCCCGCGCGAAACGCAACGTGGCGGTGCTGGTCATGGCGCAGGCGATCCTCGGGGCGCAGATGCCGATGATCTTCACCATCGGCGGGCTCGCCGGGCAGTCGCTGGCCCCGAACCCCTGTTTCGCCACGCTGCCGATCTCGCTGATCGTGCTCGGCTCCATGCTCTCGGCCACGCCGGTCTCCGCGATCATGCAGCGTTACGGCCGTCGCGCGGGCTTTTTCCTCGGCGCGGGCGGAGGGACGCTTGGCGGGATCATCGGCGCCATCGGGCTCTACCACGCCTCCTTCCCGCTGTTCCTGCTCGGCTCGCTCTTCACCGGGCTCTACATGTCCGCGCATGGCTTCTACCGTTTCGCCGCCGCCGACACCGCGTCGGACGCCTACCGGCCCAAGGCGATCTCCTATGTCATGGCCGGGGGGCTCGTGTCGGCGCTGATCGGCCCGCAGCTGGTCAAGGTGACGGCGGACGCCATGGTCGTGCCCTTCATGGGCACCTATCTGGCGGTAATCGCTCTGAACGTCTTCGGCTCCCTCCTCTTCACCCGGCTCGACATCCCGAAACCCCCGATCCCCTCGCAGGACGCGCCGCGGGGCCGCAGCCGCGCCGAACTGCTCGCCACCCCGCGCATCGCCGTGGCGGTGATCTGCGCCATGGTCTCCTATGCGCTGATGAACCTTGTGATGACCTCCACCCCGCTGGCGGTCGTGGGCTGCGGGTTCCAGAAATCCAACGCGGCGGACGTGGTGTCGGCGCATGTGCTGGCGATGTATGTCCCCAGCTTCTTCACCGGCCACCTGATCGCCCGCTTCGGGGTCGAAAAGATCATGGGCGCGGGCCTCGCCATTCTCGCCGCTGCCGGGGCCGTCGCCCTGCAGGGCGTTGAACTGGCGAACTTCTTCGGCGCACTTGTCCTGCTCGGCATCGGCTGGAACTTCGGCTTCATCGGGGCCACCACGATGCTCGCCGGGGCGCATGCACCGCATGAACGCGGCCGGATGCAGGGGCTCAACGATCTCATCGTGTTCGGCGGCGTCACCTTCGCCTCCCTCTCCTCCGGCGGTCTGATGAACTGCTCCGGCGGGGACGCGCAGACGGGCTGGGCCGCGGTCAACCTCGCGATGGCGCCGATGCTGGTGCTGGCAGGCGGCGCGCTGATCTGGCTGGTGATGCGCCCCAAGGAACAGGCGGTGTAAGGGGACGGCGGAGTAACGCCCCACCCGACCCGAGCGCGGCAGGGTGGGGTTTCACCCCACCACTCAAACCATCCGCTCGGGTCAACGGCGGACCCGCACCTGTTACCCGATCCATCCGGAAAGAACCGATCGCAGGCTTCAGCCCGGCACCCACGCCCGCCGCAACCTTCCGCGCTGCCGCCCCTACCAGACCCGCCCGGTCCCCGCCGTCAGCGCCATCCGCACCCGCGCCGCGAACGGCCCGAGGTCCAGCCGGTCTTCAGCCACCCGCCCGGGATCGCGCACCGCCTTCGCCAGAACCGCCCCGGCCCCGGCCAGCGGATAGAACGCCGGACGCGCGACAGCCGGGACCGAGCGCCAGCCAGACCGCAGCTCTGCCAGCGCCGCCTGCCCCGCCCGGGCCAGCCGCACCACCGCCGCATCCCCCGACTCGGGCAAGGGCCGCCGTCCGGCCGCCTCCAACGCAGGAACCGCCATCAGCCAGTTCGCAAGGCCAAGCGCCCGGCCCGCTGCCGGGGCCATCGCCTCGCCCCCGCCGAGCCGCCGCGCCGCCACGGCGATCAGCGGCACCGAGGTCACATCGATATAGTCGAGGAGCTCTTCCTCCGTCGCGCAGTCCTCACGATCCGCATCGCGCTCCCGCGCCTGGACCAGACGGTCCAGCGCCACGGCGTCCTCCGCCCGGATGACCAGCGCAAGCGGCGTCACGACCTCATGCCGCCGGACCACCCCGCCCGCCGCAATCTCGCTCAGCGCGTCCCGCCACCACTGCAGCCGCATCCGCGCGATCATCGGCTCCTGCGTCACCCAGGGCGCCCGTGCCACTTCCAGATTGAAAGCATAGAGTGGAAACAGCACGCGCCGCGCCGCCACCGGAGAGGCCATCGCCGCCCGGAACCGCACCGGGTCCCCGCGTTCCACAAGCGCGGCGCAGGCGTTGAGGTCGTCATCCATGCGAATGCGCTCCGTTAATGTGGCTGAGAAAGCATGGCATCACAGCTTGGAACCTGCCTCCGGAAGTGTCATCAACATACTGAATAAAGGGCAAATTCTGAATACCCCGTGCGCTTGGAAGATCACGGCCAGCACTCACTGACCGGCTTCCCTCGGCCCGCCACTCCCACCCAGACACAACCCCAGGCAGATCACGCGTATCGTCCGGCCCGAAATCTCCGCAAGCCCCTGCATTTCTGCGAAAATCACCCGTTCCAAAGGTCACAGAACCACCTCAGGAAGCAAACCGTGCGTTCCGCAGGAAATCCGGCCCGTCGCCACGCCGCACGCCTCCGCCGTCAAGACGTTGCCATGGCGACACCGCACGCCCCGGACTCAGCCCGCAGGCTAACAGTCATTCTGCAACCTCGGCGACCCGCGTCTCCCGCAAGAGCTTCCAGTTGATCGCATCCAGCAGCGCCTGGAACGAGGCGTCGACTATGTTCGGCGACACCCCGACGGTCGACCACCGCCGCCCTGCTCCGTCCTCGCTGTCGATGATGACGCGCGTCACGGCCTCGGTCCCGCCCTGCGTGATCCGCACCTTGAAGTCGACCAGGTGCATGTCCGCGATCGCGTCCTGATACTGGCCAAGGTCCTTGGCCAGCGCCGTCGACAGGGCGTTCACCGGCCCCCGGTCGCTGCCCGTCTCGTCCAGGCTCTCGCTTACCGACAGCCGCTTCTCCCCGGCGAGGTCGACCACCACGACCGCCTCCGAAAGCGACACCATCCGGCCCTTCGCGTCCTTGCGCCGCTCGACCGTCACGCGATACCGCTCCACCTCGAAGAAATCCGGCATCTGGCCCAGAACCTCCCGCGCCAGCAGCTCGAACGAAGCCTGCGCGGAGTCGTAGGTATACCCCCGGTCCTCCCGCGCCTTCACCTCCTCCAGGATCCGCGCCAGCGCCGGATCGCCTGCGGCCACCGACAGCCCGGCCTCCGCCAGCCGCTGCCGGAGGTTCGACTGCCCAGCCTGGTTCGACATCGGGATCACCCGCGCATTGCCGACCAGACCCGGATCGACATGTTCATAGGTCGACGGGTCCTTCAGGATCGCCGACGCATGCAGCCCCGCCTTGTGCGCAAAGGCCGAGGCCCCGACATAGGGCGCCTGCTTTACCGGCACCCGGTTCAGGATGTCGTCCAGCTGACGCGAGATCGCGGTCAGCCCGGCCAGCGCCGCCTCCGTCGTGCCGATCTCGTACCGGCTCCGGTACGGCTCCTTCAGCAGCAGCGTCGGGATCAGGGTAATGAGGTTGGCATTGCCGCACCGCTCCCCCAGCCCGTTCAGCGTGCCCTGGATCTGGCGCACCCCCGCGTCCACCGCCGCCAGTGATCCCGCCACCGCGTTGGCCGTATCGTTATGGGTGTGAATGCCAAGGTGATCGCCCGGTATCCCCGCCGCGATCACCTCCGTCACGATCCGCCCGATTTCGACCGGAAGCGTGCCCCCGTTGGTATCGCAAAGCACGATCCACCGCGCCCCCGCCTCAAGCGCCGCCCACAGGCAATCGAGCGCATAGCCGGGGTTCGCCCGATACCCGTCGAAGAAATGCTCCGCATCGAACAGCGCCTCCCGGCCAAGCGAAACCAGATGCGCGACAGAGGCCCGGATGTTCTCCACGTTCTCCTCAAGGCTCACGCCAAGCGCGGTCGTGACGTGGAAATCATGCGTCTTCCCCACAAGGCAGACGCTTGGCGTATTCGCGTTGATGACGGCGGCCAGCACATCGTCATTCGCCGCCGACCGCCCGGAGCGTTTCGTCATCCCGAAGGCGGTCATCGTGGCACGGGTCCGCGGCGCCTCGGCGAAGAAGGCGGAGTCCGTCGGATTCGCCCCGGGCCAGCCGCCTTCGATATAATCCACGCCAAGGCGGTCGAGCATCGCGCAGATCTGGTGCTTCTCATGGGCCGAGAACTGCACCCCCTGCGTCTGCTGCCCGTCCCGCAGCGTGGTGTCGTAGATGTAGAGCTTTTCGCGGGTCATGCAGTGGACCCCCGGCAAAGCGGATGCCCGGCTGAAGCCCGGCCTGCGTTTTCTGGTTTCGTGGTTTCCCTACAGGACCCGCGCCAGGCCCTGTACGGACGCGAAGCATCCAGCAAAGCGCCACGGTGCCCCGGCAGGGGATTGCAAGGCAATCGCCCGAAAGTGGACAGCCCCTCGGAAGCCGCCTGTGGTTCGCGCCATGCCCGATACGGACGCGAAGCGTCCCGGGCAGCGCCCGACCGCCCCCCGGGCGGGCGCTTCGTCACCGCATGCGCGACAAATGAGCGCGAGCTACCACGACATGATAAAGCGATGACCTCACAAGGACGAGCGCCCCCCCGCGGACGGGCGCCGCCCTGCGTTGCAAGGGTGACGCCGCAAACAGGCTGTAGGATGGGCTTCAGGCCACCATTCTCTCGAGCATACGTCACAAAAGGCCCTCCAGTTTGGCGGGGTCAAACCCCGGTCCCGGAACCAGTTCCACACCAGCTTTCGACATGCGCACTTCTACGCCGGCCGCGACCAGAGCAGACTTCAAGGCGTCCACCTCGCCGAAATCCTTCGAGATCATCGCCGTCTCTCGCGCGTCACCAAGCCGGGTTGCCAAGGCTTCCAAACCTGCTTTGCTCGACGAACGATCCGTCAGAGCGGCTTCTAGTGAAGTCCAGTCATGGATGCCAAGAAACACCATGTCTCTCGCCAACTGCGAGCCATCGGTGCTCCGTGCAGAAGCATCCAGACCGGTCAATGCAAGTGCCGTGTTCAAGTCGTCGGAGAGGGCTTCGACAATCGCCTGCATCGGCGGCAACGACTTGGCCTTCGCCAGATCGCCGAACTGCTCGATCGTGGCCAAATAGCCGTCGATCTTGCTCTCAGCCGTAAACCTCCGCTCAGCCGTCCAGTCCATCGGCTTCCGGTAATGCGTGCCCAAAAACACGAACCGGATCACCTCTCCCGGTACGCCCTGATCCAGCAGATCCCGCACGGTGAAGAAGTTGCCGAGCGATTTCGACATCTTCTTCCCCTCCACCTGCAGCATCTCGTTATGCAGCCAGACCGAGGCGAAGCCGGCGCCGGGACGCGCACAGCAGCTCTGGGCGATCTCGTTCTCGTGGTGCGGGAACTGCAGGTCGATGCCGCCGCCATGGATATCGAAGGCCGCGCCCAGCAACTCGTCCGCCATGGCAGAACATTCGATATGCCACCCCGGACGCCCCCGGCCCCAGGGCGACTCCCACCCCGGCAGGTCATCCGTCGACGGCTTCCACAGCACGAAATCCATGGGGTCGCGCTTGTAGGGGGCGACTTCCACCCGCGCGCCCGCGATCATGTCCTCGACCGTGCGTCCCGACAGCGCGCCATACTCAGGGTAGGAACTGACGGAAAACAGCACGTGCCCCTCCGCCTCATAGGCGTGACCGGACTCGATCAGCCCGCCGATCATCGCCACCATCTGCGGAATGAACCCGGTCGCGCGGGGCTCATGTGTCGGTCGCAGGGTGCCGAGCGCGTCCATGTCCGCGTGATACCAGCCGATCGTCTCCTCGGTCCGCTTGCGGATCAGATCCTCCAGGGTCCCCGCCGCCCCGGCTTCCTTCCGGGCCAGCGCCGTCGCGTTGATCTTGTCGTCCACGTCGGTGAAGTTGCGCACGTAGGTCACCGCGCCATCACCGTAGACATGCCGCAGCAGCCGGTAGAGCACGTCGAACACCACCACGGGCCGCGCGTTCCCCAGATGCGCCCGGTCATAGACAGTTGGCCCGCAGACATACATCCGCACATTGTCCAGGTCCAAAGGCGCGAACGCCTCCTTGCGGCGGGTCTTCGAATTGGTCAGGCGTATCTCGACCATGGCGGTCCCTCGCGGTTGGTCCGCGGGCGGCTTATCAGGATCGTCAGGGTTAGGAAACGAAGAAGCGGCCCGCGAGATGTCTCAGCAGGCGCAAATGCAGCAGATGATGATGCGTGCGGTCTTCATGACGCAGGCATAGCGCGGAACGGGCAGTCTGCCAAGCGGAAAGCTCAGCCCCGGCGGCGCAGCGCCATCGCGCCGAGCGCCCCGGCCAGCAGCAGTCCCGTCGCGGGCAGCGGCACGGCGGGCATGTTGGCCTCGAACGTCACCTCGCTCAGCATGAACCAGGAGGTGCGTCGCTGGATCTCCACCATCAGGAAGTCGGTGCTGACCGCCAGCGGGATGGTAAAGGCGAACGGCGCGGGATTGACCGTTTCGTTCGGCACGCCGAACACCCCGACCCCGGTCACCCCGACGGACAGCGGACGCGAGACACCGCCAGAGTTGGAGGTGTCGAAGTAGAAGGTGATGCCGGTGAAATCATGGACCTGGGCGAACTGGAAGGCGATGGTCGGGCTGAAGTTCTCCCACCCCACATAGGGCCCAGGTCCTGCCGCGCTCTCCACCCCCGGCGCGTTCCAGTTCCGCGTCTCGATATAGCCGTCGGTCAGGTCGCCCGTCCCGCCGGTAAGCGGCGAAAGGCTGACCAGCGGATTGCCGGAGCCGGAATAGCTTTCGTCCCAGTACTCATAGCTGCCCGTCGTGCCGTTCAACATTTCGTAGGTGACGGGCGTGACAGGGGTGGCATGGGCGATGCCGGTACCGGCGCAGACGGTGGCGGCAAGGATCAGGGAACGAAGCATGGAAAATCTCGTGAGCGAATGGCGGAACTTAAAAACTGAAGGCAGTCTAGGCCATCGGCGGTCGCGGGTCATCAAAAAAGACCCGTCCTCCCGGTCACGCGCCCGAGCATGTAGCGGAACGAGCGATCTGTAAAAACAAGGCGGCTCGCCCATTGAGGAGGAACAACGGTCCGCGCAGCGGTGCTCCTGCCACCACTCAAGCGCCATCCCCGGACCAGCCCCCGGGATTCCCGTCCTGCCCCCGAAACCAGGTCACAACCATCCCGTTCCGACCACCTTCGCCCAGTCCGCCCGCCCGTGCCCCCGCGCCTGCTCTGCCGCCGCATCCCAGTCGTAGCAGACCGAACGATGCGTCACCGACCAGCCCGCCGTCCCGGCCTCGACCACCGCATAGCTTGCCGTCGGGGTCCCGGTCATCATCACATGCGCGGGCGCCCGGTCGTCCGTGTAGCCGGGGCAGCCGACCGAGCCGGGATTGACCAGCAGCCGCCCGTCGCGCAGCCGTACCACCCGCGGGATATGCGTATGCCCGCAAAGCATCAGCCCCTCCGTCACCGGCCCGGCCAGCGCCTCGATCCGGTCCGGCGGGGCGGGCACCATCCGGCCGCCCTCGACCAGCTCGGCCCAGTAGACATCGTCCTGTCCGGGCGTGCCGTGGCAGAGGTAGACCCCCTCCAGCCGCGCCTCCGCCGGCAGAGCGCGGATCCAGTCGAACGCCTCGGCAGGCAACAACCCATGGGTCAGGCGGTCGGTCTCCCACATCTCCTCGGGGGCAAAGTCGACCAGCGCGCGGTCATGGTTGCCCCGCACGGTCAGGATGTCCCGCCCCTTCAGCAGGTCCCAGACCCCCGCCGGATCCATCGGGCCGGAGAACACGTCGCCCAGATTGACCACCCGTGTCACGCCAAGCGCCGCGATATCGTCAAGCACCGCCGCAAGGGCAAGCGCGTTTCCGTGGATGTCGGCGATGACGGCAAGGGGACCGGAGAGGCTCATGCCGCCATCAGCCCAGATTCCCCCCGCCCCGCCAAGCCCCTTCCGGTTCAGCGCCGCCGTCTGGCCAGTGCAAGCCCGCCAAATGCCACGAGGATCAGCGGCATCGACGCCGGCACTGGCACCACCCCGGTGTCCGTGTTCAAGATCCGCACCACGCCGGAAAACTGCCGCGCCTGGCCGACACCTGTCACACCGGGGTTGGTCAGAAAGAAAGCGGCGACCGGCATCGTGATGGTGTCGCCGAAATCCGGCAGAACCGCGCCGTCTGCACCGAACGTCACCTGGAAATCGACCGTGTTGCTGCCGATGGCCCCGCCAAGCATCTGGCCGTAGAGAACCAGCGCCAGCCTGTTTGTCAGTACGGGCGCGCCGACCACGGCGAATCCGGTATTGGCCAAGGTCATCTCCGTCCCCGAGATCGAGAACGGTGTAAGGTGACTCATGGTGCCTTCCACCCGGTTCGGCTCCAGCCGGTCGGCCGTGAAGGACAGGGCGAACCGCACCGGGCCGGACGCGGAATAGGTCGCACCCGTGTCGAAATCGCTGCCCTGGAAATCGCCCGTGGCGTAATAGCTCGCTGCCCTGGCCGCACCGGCAAGCAGCAGCACGGCCAGCGCCGCGCCGAGAGTCTGTCTGATCATAATCTGTCCTGAAAAAAGTTGGTAACGGCCCCATCATATCCGAGTCGCTGAAACAAAAAGGAAAATCCTTCTCCGCCGCGCTCTTGCGGGCCAGAAGCGCCCCGCCTTTCGGCAATCTTCCGCCAGCATCCCGGCGCCGCCGCACAGAGCGTCACGCGGCCCGGGCCCTGCGTGCGCAAACGCCGTGCTTGCGCCCCCGCGACCGGCCTGCCACCCTGCCGCCATGACCCGTGACCTCGTCCGTTCCGTTTGCGAAACCCTGCCCGGCGCCGAGGTCTCCGACCCCTGGGGCGGCGGCCACGACGCCTGGAAGGTCGGCGGCAAGATGTTCGCCTGCATCGGCTCCGTCACGCCGGGCGTCGCGGTCAAGACGGCGGATCCGGAGTTCGCGGCGATGATGATCGAAAACGGCGATGCGCAACGCGCGCCCTATTTCCACAAGAGCTGGGTCCTGCTGCCCTGGGGCACGGAAGAACGCCTGCTCCGCGACCGCCTTCTCGTCTCCTACGACATCATCCGCTCCGGCCTGACGAAAAAGGCTCAGGCTGCCCTGCCACCCCGCCCGGAGCATCCGGAATGACCGTTTCACGACATGAGGGTGGCTGCCTCTGCGGCGGCGTCCGCATCACCGCCACGGGGCAGCCCGACCGCATCGGCATCTGCCATTGCCTCGACTGTCGCAAGCATCACGGCGCGGTCTTCTACGCCGCCGCCATGTACCCCGCCGCGCAGGTGCAGATCACCGGCGACACCCGCAGCTTCCGCGGGCGGCACTTCTGCCCGACCTGCGGGTCCTCCGTCTTTGCCATGGACGGGGACACCTGCGAACTCCACCTCGGCACCCTGGATACCCCCGGCGCCCTTGTCCCGGATTACGAGGTCTGGACGATCCGCCGGGAACCCTGGCTGCCCGCCTTCCCCGGCATGGCCCTTCACGACCGCGACGCGGAGAGCTGACCCTTCGGCCCCGCCCGAACCGTCACGCTTTGTCCTTGCAACTGTCCCGGCCCCGGCCAATCCTGCGCGCACTCAGGTCGGTTATTCAGTGGAGGTTCCCATGCACGATCCCGGTCCCGCGTTCCGCGCCCTTCACCAGCCCGGAAAACCGTTCGTTCTGGCAAACGCCTGGGACATCGGCTCCGCCCGCATGCTCGCCGCCATGGGGGCCGAGGCGCTGGCCACCTCCTCCTCCGCCTATGCCTTCACGCTCGGCCTGCCCGACGGCAACATCACCCGGGACCAGGCGCTGGCCCATGCCCAGGACCTCGTCTCCGCCACGCCCCTTCCCGTCTCGGGCGATTTCGAGGACGGCTTCGGCGCCGATCCCGACACCGTCGCCGAAACCGTGCGCCTCGCGGCGGAGATCGGCCTCGCCGGTATCTCGATCGAGGACAATCCCGCCGACCGCACCCCCTACGCCCGCGACCTCGCCATCGAGCGCATAAAGGCCGCCATCGCCGCCGCCCGCGCCCTGCCCCGCGACTTCGTTCTGGTCGCCCGCGCCGACGGAATCCTCAACGGCGCATATGGGATGGAGGAAGCCACCGCCCGCCTGCGCGCCTTCGACGAGGCCGGCGCGGATTGCCTCTACGCCCCGATCCCGCCCACCTTCGACGACCTCGCCGCCATCTGCGCGATGACGAAGACGCCGGTCAACGCGCTCGCCGCCGGGAACTTTGCCAGCTACACGCGCGAGGATTTCGCCCGCATCGGCGTCGCCCGCATCTCCCTCGGCGGCGGCCTGCTGCGCGCCGCACAGCGCCGCATCATGGACGCCTTCCAGGAGATCGTGGAGGACGGCAGCTTTGCCATGCTCAAGAAGACGGTGCCGGGTTCGGAGGTCGACGCGATGCTGCGGAAATTCATGGGGTAATCCGCCTTTCGGCAGAGCGCGAACACGACAGGCTGGGATGTGCGGCGCCTTGTGGCGATGCCACGCGGACCATGCCGCCCTGCGCCCACCGCGCTGTACCGCAAACGCCCCCCGGCCCGGCGCCCGCCCCCACCCGAAAAGAAAACGGCCCCGGTCCCCCGGAGCCGCCCGTTGCGATACCCGCCCGTGCCTCAGCCCTTGCGGCGCATCAGCCCCAGACCGCCAAGCGCCCCCAGCATCAGCACCGCGCCCGCCGGCTGCGGCACCGCCGGGGTCGCCTCTGCCGCCAGCTGCGCCGCCGTGAACTTGCGGTCGGAGAAGAAGATGTTCTCCCACGAGGTGATCCGCAGGAAAAGCTCATCCGCCCCGATGGTGAAGGTCAGGCTGAAGATGCCCGAGGTGTAGGTGAGAGAGGTCAGCTCCGAAAAGCTGTAGACGGTAAAATGAAACAGGTCGACTCCGTCACCACCATCGAAAAGAGCGCTCTGCGATCCGCCGAGAATTCCGAACGGGTTTCCGTGCATGATAAACGCGTCCTCGCCCGCACCGAAATCCGCACCGCCGATCAGCCTGCTGTAGCCGTTCTGCGTATAACTGTCGTTGCCCGCCCCCAGGTCGAGGGCGAGACCACCCGTACCTTCGATCAGCCCGCTGTTGTCGATGACCTGCGCGGCGGTATTGGCACCGGCGGCTTCGTCCTTTTCGACCAGCACGCCTGTGGTTCCGCTGATCGTACCATCGTTGTAGATGGAGCTGTCGGTGGTGCTCTGTTGGAAATGGATACCCGCCCCCACAGTTGAGCGGATCGTTCTGTAGTTGTGTATTTTACCGCTCTTGAGATCGATGGCGTCTTGGGCATCCTCACCGCCGGGGCCGTCATTTTCGATGGTGCCTCCATTGTAAATAGAAGCATTCTCGCCGACTTGGACAGCGTCTTCCTGCGCCACAATCGTCCCGTGGTTTTCAATCACTAAATTGTCGCCGCCCGTTACTCCTCTCTTACCCGCGCGGATACTGATGTCGCTATAGACGTAACTCAGACGTTCAGCACTGCCCCCCCCATTGCCCACTTTGATCCCATCCATCCCCGCAGAGATGCCACCCAGGTTCCGAACAACCGCCATATCCCCTGCGACGACTCCGTTCGCGCCTGCCACGATTCCGGCGGTTGTGTAGACCACGCTCGAATATCCAGCCTGAACACCGTCGCCGATGGCACTGATACGACCGCGATTCGCAACGGATGCATAATCACCTAAAACGACCCCGACGCTCCCCGCGTCCACAAAGGCCCAGGTCTCCACAAAAGAATTGTTGCCCGTCTGGACCCCTACAGCGGCGGCCTCGATTGAGCTCTCATTTGCAATATATGAACTATCGCCGGTATTGATCCCGTTCCCACCCGCGATGATCTTACCGTAGTTCACAACGACGGAATCGTCATGCGCCTCAATCCCGACCGAGCCAGTACCAAGCGCGTGAATGATGCCTGTTCTGTCGTTCCAGACCTCCGCATCTACACCCACACGGATCCCGCCCGAGTTCGCGCCGACGGTGGTAATTGTCCCGGAATTGTTGATGAAGCGGACATCTTGTCCCGCCACGATGCCCGGCGCATTCGGACCCGTGGACGACACCGCTGCCTTTTCGGTTACGTGTATGTCAGCCCGGTCTCCGGCACCGATGACCGGAGTGCCGCCTGACGACGGCGGTGCGGAAATATCGTCGCCGACCACCGCCGAACCGGTCACGATTATATCGAGATCGTGGAACGATCCGGCGTCAATCCGGTCGAAATAGGTCAGGGTGCTTGCCGAGCAGGTGATTGTATCGCCGTCAGCCAGCGGCATTGGCATGGTGCAGGTCGCGGCCAAGGACGCGCCGGATGTCAGGATAAAAACAATGGCGGATGTGGAAAGTAGTTTCATGAATGCTCCCGACCATGGAAACGAACCGAAGAACCGGACCGGCGCAGATTGGCACCGGTCGTTTCCAATATCCAGTCGCAAGAAAGGCCCAATTGCAAGAGCGCGGTTTCAGTCGCGCCATCGCGAAACGCCCCCGGTCTGAAAATGCGGGCCGTGCGCCGGCGGTTCCGTCTGATCGCGGGACGAGGCAATACCGGGCATTCAACTTCCGTAAAACCCGACGCCAATACCGCCCCCCCCGACGCCGACCGGAGCGCCGCGGATCAGGCCCGCGCCCCGGCCCCTCGCGCCGTTCAGGCCAGCATGGCCATCGGGTTTTCCAGCCCGTCGACGATTGCCGCCAGAAGCTCCGCCCCGAGTGCGCCGTCGATCACCCGGTGGTCGACGGAGAGCGTGACGGACATGACCGTCGCCACCTCGACCCCGCCATCCGCCCCGACGACCGGTTTCTTCACCCCCGCACCGACCGCGAGAATGGCCCCGTGCGGCGGGTTGATGACCGCGTCAAAATTATCAATTCCGAACATTCCGAGGTTGGAAATAGCGAACGACCCGCCCTGGTATTCATGCGGCGCCAGCTTGCGGTCGCGGGCGCGCGCGGCCAGGTCCTTCATCTCAACCGACAGGGAAGACAGGCTTTTCTTGTCCGCATCCTTGAGAACCGGGGTGAACAGCCCGCCTTCGATCGCCACGGCCACCGCGACGTCGGACGGCGTGAGTTGCAATATCCGGTCATTTGCCCAGACCGCATTGGCCGCCGGAACCTGCTGCAGCGCCAGCGCGCAGGCCTTGATGATGAAGTCGTTGACCGACAGCTTCACGCCCCGCTTCTCGAGCTGGCCGTTCAGCTGCGACCGGAAGGCCATCAGCGCATCCAGCCTGATGTCCCGGCGCAGGTAGAAATGCGGGATGGTCTGCTTGGCCTCGGTCAGGCGGGCGGCGATGGTCTTGCGCATCCCGTCCAGCTTGACCTCGGTGACCTCACGGTCGGCATACATCCTGAGGACTGTCTCCGTCGACGGACCGGCCGGCGCGACCCTGGCCGAGGCCGCCTTGCCCGCAGGCGCATCCGCCTTCTGCGCAGCCGTCCCCGCCGCCGGAGCCTTCGCCCCCTCCACATCCGCCTTCACGATCCGTCCCTTCGGGCCCGACCCGGCGATCTGCGTCAGATCCAGCCCCTTCTCCGCCGCGATCCTCCGCGCCAGAGGAGAGGCGAAGACCCGCTCCCCATCCTTCTTCGGCGCCGCCGGGGCCGCAGCCGCGTCGGCCGGGGCCGCCGGTTTCGCCTCTGCCTTGGCCGGAGCCGTGTCACCCTCGGTGGCATCCTCCTTCGCCGGCGCCGCCTCCGCCTTCGCGGTCGACCCGATATCCTCCGCGGACTCCCCGTCCTCAAGCAGCACGGCGATGGCGGTGTTGACCTTCACCCCCTCGGTTCCGGCGGCAACCAGCAGCTTGCCGATCACGCCTTCGTCCACGGCCTCGAATTCCATCGTGGCCTTGTCCGTCTCGATCTCCGCCAGCAGGTCGCCGGAGGACACCGTGTCCCCCTCCTTCACCAGCCATTTCGCCAGCGTCCCCTCCTCCATGGTCGGGGACAGGGCGGGCATCAGGATTTCCGTGGGCATGGGATCAGCTCCTGTTGTCGGCGCGGGAACCGGGGCCACCGGCGAGGGGCCAGCCCCTCGCGCTCCCCGGAGTATTTACGGCAAGATGAAGGGACAGGCGGATCATCGGTAGGTCACCTGCTTGACCGCCGCGACCACCTCGTCCGTGGTCACGAGCGCCAGCTTCTCGAGGTTCGCCGCATAGGGCATCGGCACGTCCTTGCCCGTGCAGTTGATGACCGGCGCGTCGAGGTAATCGAAGGCGTTCTGCATGATGTAGGCCGACAAATGGTTGCCGATGGAGCCGACGGGGAAGCCCTCCTCCACCGTCACGCAGCGGTTGGTCTTCCGGACCGACGCGATCAGCGTGTCATAGTCGATCGGGCGCAGCGTGCGCAGGTCTATGACCTCGGCGCTGATGCCCTCCTCCGCCAGCCGGTCCGCCGCCTCGAGGGCATAGGTCATGCCGATGCCGAAGCTGACGATGGTGACATCGCTCCCCTCGCGCCAGATCCGGGCCTTGCCGAAGGGGACGGTGAAGTCTTCCATCACCGGCACGTCGAAGGACTTGCCGTACATGATCTCGTTTTCCAGGAAGATCACCGGGTTCGGATCGCGGATCGCCGACTTCAGCAGCCCCTTCGCGTCCGAGGCCGAATAGGGCATCGCCACCTTCAGCCCCGGAATGGCCGAATACCACGCCGCGTAGTCCTGGCTGTGCTGCGCGCCCACGCGGGCCGCCGCGCCATTCGGACCGCGGAACACCATCGGCGCGCCCATCTGGCCGCCGGACATGTAAAGAGTCTTGGCGGCCGAGTTGATGATCTGGTCAATCGCCTGCATCGCGAAGTTGAAGGTCATGAATTCGACAATCGGACGCAGCCCCCCGAAGGCCGCGCCGACCGCGATCCCCGCGAACCCGTGTTCGGTGATCGGCGTGTCGATGACCCGCTTGGCCCCGAATTCGTCCAGCAGCCCCTGAGATACCTTGTAGGCGCCCTGGTATTCGGCCACCTCTTCGCCCATGAGGTAGACATTGCCGTCGCGCCGCATCTCCTCGGCCATGGCATCGCGCAGCGCCTCCCGCACGGTCTGCTGGCGCAGTTCGGTGCCCTCGGGCCAGTCCGGTCCGGCCTGCGAATGGACCTGTTCCGCACCCGATGCGGAACCTCCCGACGCCTTCGCCTCTGCGGGGGCCTTCTCCGTCTTCTCCTCCGTCTTCGGCGCTTCGTCCTTCGCCTCGGGTTCGGACGTCGGCGCGGGGACGTCGCCGACCTCCTCGCCTTCCTCGACCATCACGGCGATCGGCGTGTTGACCTTCACGCCCTCGGTCCCGGCCTCGATCAGGATCTTGCCGACGACGCCCTCGTCCACGGCTTCGAACTCCATCGTCGCCTTGTCGGTCTCGATCTCCGCAAGAATATCGCCGGAGGAGACCTTGTCCCCCTCCTTCACCAGCCATTTCGCCAGCGTGCCCTCTTCCATCGTCGGGCTCAGCGCGGGCATCAGCACTTCGGTCGCCATGTCAGTCCTCCTTGAGCGGAGAGATCATCCCCACGATATTGCCTTCCCCGTCCTCGACATAGGCACAGCGGCCCACCCCGGGGTAATCCATCGGCGGCAGCGCCTCCGCCCCGCCATGCGCAAGGGCCCAGTCGTAGCTGGCGTCGCAATCGGCCACGTCGAACGTCATCGTTCCGCCCCGCACCGGGGACCCGGCCGCGGGCGCCGCGCCCATGCGGTTCATCATGCCGCCGGTTACGCCCTTGCCCTCGCCGATATCCGCGCCCTCGATCAGCTGGTACCCGATCTCCTCGCCTCCCGGCATGGCCGCGAAGGACCAGCCGAACAGACCCGTGTAGAACGCCCGCGCCCGCGCGCCGTCGCTGACATGTATCTCGAAATGCGGCATGTCAGGCCTCCGCCGCCTCGCCCTGCGGGACCTCGCTGGCGTAGATGTCGGTCCACAGTTCGCTCACGTCCGGCTCCGGGCTGTCCTTGGCGAAGTCGGCGGACTTGTTGACGATGTCCTTGATCTCCTTGTCGATGGCTTTCAGGTCGTCTTCCGACGCATGGCCGCCGTCGATCAGCATGTGGCGCACCCGCTCGATCGCGTCGCGCTCCTCCCGCATCTTCTGCACCTCGTCGCGGGTCCGGTACTTGGCCGGGTCCGACATGGAATGCCCGCGATAGCGGTAGGTTTTCACCTCCAGGATATAGGGCCCCTTGCCCGAGCGGCAGTGCGCGACCGCGGTCTCCCCCGCCTCCTTCACCGCCAGCACGTCCATCCCGTCGACCATCTGCCCGGGGATGCCGAAGGCCTCCCCCCGCTTGTAGATGTCCGGAGACGAGGTCGAGCGCTGCTGAGACGTCCCCATGGCGTACTGGTTGTTCTCGATCACGAAGACCACCGGCAGCTTCCACAGCGCGGCCATGTTGAACGTCTCGTAGACCTGACCCTGGTTCGCCGCCCCGTCGCCGAAATAGGCGAAGGTCACGCGGCTGTTGTCCAGATACTTGTCCGCAAAGGCCAGCCCCGCCCCGATCGGCACCTGCGCCCCGACGATTCCGTGCCCGCCGTAAAAATGCTTCTCCTTTGAGAACATGTGCATGGAGCCGCCCTTCCCCTTGGAATAGCCGCCCTCGCGCCCCGTCAGTTCCGCCATCACCCCGTCCGGGTCCATCCCGCAGGCCAGCATGTGCCCGTGATCGCGGTAGGAGGTGACGCGCTTGTCCCCTTCCTCAGCCGCGGCTTCGAGCCCGACGACAACCGCCTCCTGCCCGATGTAGAGGTGACAGAACCCCCCGATCAGCCCCATGCCGTACAGCTGGCCGGCCTTCTCCTCGAACCGGCGGATCAGCAGCATGTCGCGATAGTAGGATTTCAGCTCCTCGGCCGAGACGTTGCTCTTCGCCGCCGCTGCGGATTTGCGGGTTGCCATCCGGGGCCTCCTCCCGTGCGATAGTTTAACGTTGAACTATTCAATAAAGAATGTCCCGCCCTCTGACGAGAGTCAATATGACGCGCCGCTCCGCATCCGGGGCATAAAGTAGTTTACCCAAGGGAACCCGGCCGGTATGAAGGACCTGCGCATTTCGCACGACCAAGACATTTCCGGGGAGGTCCCTTCGCGCTCCGCCCCGGCCCGCCAATCATTTCTACAGGAGCCATCTGATGACGAACCCCACCTTTCTGGGCACGACCCTCGCCCTGTCCCTGCTCGCCGGCACGGCCCAGTCCGCGGTCTTCACCTATGACACCGCCGCCGCCTTCGCCACGGCGACCGCCGGCATGACCCTCAGCACCGAGGATTTCGAGGACGACACCCCCGGCAGCTACTACGGCGACGGCAATTCCGTCGACGTCGGCGGCTTCTCGCTGTCCAGTGACCACCCGAACGACGCGCCGCGCAACACCATCGACGCGCAGCCCCTCCAGTTCCCCGAATTCAACGTGAACGGATCGACCGTGGCGAACATCCTCTACGGCCTCGGCACCTCCCTCACCCTGACCTTCGACAGCCCGATCTTCGCCTTCGGTGCCATGTTCGCGGACCTCAACAACGGTGTGGTCAGGACCGAGATCGACGTCGCCGGCGCGACGCTGACACCTGCCGTCGCGGGCATCGGAGAGGTCCGGTTCTTCGGCTTCGTCTCCGACGCGGCCTTCTCCACCATCACCTTCCGGGGCGTGGAGAACGACGGCTACGGCATGGACGATGTGGTCTATGGCGGCTCCGCCCCGGCCATCCCGCTGCCCGCCGGCCTGCCACTGCTGCTGACCGGGCTGTTCGGGCTCGGCGCCCTGCGCCGCCGGGGCTGACCGCAAAACCGACGGCACCGGCCCCGCGGGGCCGGTGGACCCGGATCACCGGATGACGATTTCGTCCGCGCGCATCACGCCCAGAACGTCGCGCGCCTGCTGGTCCAGGAGATCGAGATCGAGGTAGTCGTCCGAGAGGCGTTTGGTGAGGTTCTCCATCCGCGCCACATCCGCCTTCAGCCCGTCCAGCTGTTCGGCCAGGGAATCCCGGTCCGCCTGGATCTCGGCACGCCGGAACAGCCCCATATCCCCCTGCACGGCAGAGAAGGTGAAGTACAGACCGGCACAGAAAACGCCTGCGAAGTAGATCAGCCCCGAAAAAGCCGGGCGCCCCAGATTGCTCATTTTGCCCTCGTCCACCTCTGACGGGTGGTGCACGCACTATGCCACAGGCGATTCGCCCTGTGAAACCCTTTCCGATTAAACCC
The DNA here is from genome assembly GCF_014638275.1 of Primorskyibacter flagellatus. Taxonomy (GTDB): domain Bacteria; phylum Pseudomonadota; class Alphaproteobacteria; order Rhodobacterales; family Rhodobacteraceae; genus Pseudooceanicola; species Pseudooceanicola flagellatus_A. The sequence continues at coordinate 794,564 of NZ_BMFJ01000001.1, read as the reverse complement.
CGGTTAATTCCCCATCACAAAGACGGGGCCTATCCCGCCAGGTCCACCAGCCAGTTGCCGTGCACCCAGCCCTTCCGCTTGGGATTGCCGTAGACGATACCGATCCACTTGCCGTTCCTGGCGCAATAGGCCACCACATCCTTGTTGTGCAGCCGGTCCAGCTCCGCGTAGGAGGCCCCCGGCCCGCTGCGCACCGCCAGGAACCCGTCGCCCCCGGCCTTCAGCCCCTTGACCACGCTGCTGGCACAGCCCGCGGCCTCGCCGTCCCGGGGCACGTCGAACTCCACGTCCAGCCCCTGCGCCGCAACCGGAGCCGCCGCCAGTCCCAGTACCACCACCAACCACCGCATCGCCGCTCCCTTCATCTTGCCCGAAGTATCCGCAGGGGGTCCGGGGGGCGGCAGCCCCCCGGCGCGTGTCACCCGGCGACCGACGCCTGATAGATCCCCTCGATCGTCTCCGCCAGTACCGCGTCGAAATCCGCATCGGACTGCTGCGCCGAAAGCCCCTCGGTCAGCGCGCGCGAGAAGGATGCGATCATGCCGGTCTGGCGGGACAGGCGCGCATTGGCCTCCTCGCGCGAATAGCCGCCCGACAGGGCCACCACCTTGATGACGCGGGGATGATCGACCAGCGGCTTGTAGAGGTTGTCCTGCTCTGGCAGCGTCAGCTTCAGCATCACGTCCTGCCCCTCGGGCAGCGCGTCCAGCGCCGCGCCGATCTCCGCCAGCAGCAGCGACTCCGCCTCCGCCTTGTCGGCGATGGAGATCGTCACCTCCGGCTCGATGATCGGCACGAGGCCATGTCCGAGGATCTGCTTGCCCACCTCGAACTGCTGCGCCACCACCGCCTTGACCCCGGCAGGGTTGGCCGCCGAAATGACCGACCGCATCTTGGTCCCGAAGATCCCCTTCGCCACACCCTTTTCAAGCAGTGCATCCAGATCCGGCATCGGCTTCATCACCTGCACGCCGTCCTTTTCGTCCGCCAGACCCTTGTCGACCTTCAGGAACGGCACGACATGGCGCTTCTCCCACAGGTACTGCGCGGTCGGAATGCCGTCGATATCGCCGTCCATGGTACGTTCGAACAGGATCGCCCCGACCACCTTGTCGCCGGTGAAGGCGGGCGACTTGATGATCCGGGCACGCATGTCGTGGATCAGCCCGTACATCTCCGCCTCGCCGGAATAGGCATCCTCCGAAATCCCGTAGAGCTTCAGCGCCTTGGGCGTCGATCCCCCGGACTGGTCGAGCGCGGCGATAAAGCCCTTCCCGGCGGCAATCTGCTGTTTCTGCTGGTCTTTGCTCATGTCGAAACCCGTCTCTTTGAAAAATGCGCGGTCCCTCGGACCCTCGCCCCGGTTCTAGTCACCGCCGCCCCGTCTGGCCAGCCTTTTGGCACTAACGGAAGCGCTCACCCGCCCAGAGCCGCAACTCCGGGCAGCACCTTGCCTTCCATCCACTCAAGGAACGCGCCCCCGGCGGTGGAGATATAGGTGAACTTCTCCGCCGCTCCGGCCCCGTTCAGCGCCGCCACCGTGTCCCCGCCCCCGGCGACCGACACCAGCAGGCCCTTCTCCGTCAGCTCCGCCGCCCGCGCGGCGGCCGCATTCGTCGCGGTGTCGAACGGCGGGATCTCGAACGCACCGAGCGGGCCGTTCCAGATCAGCGTGCGCGCGCCCTGCAAAACGTAGCCGATCTTCTTCACCGCCTCCGGCCCGGCGTCGAGGATCATCGCATCCTCCGGACAGTCCTCCGCCGCGACCACCTCCGAGGCGGCGCCCGCCTTGAACTCCCGCGCGACGACCACATCCTCGGGCAGCACGATCTCGCAGCCCGTCGCCTCGGCGATGCGCAGGATCTGCCGCGCCGTGTCGGCCAGATCATGCTCGCACAGCGATTTGCCGACCGCCTTGCCCTGCGCGGCGAGGAAGGTGTTCGCCATGCCCCCGCCGATCACCAGATGATCCACCTTGCTGACGAGGTTGCCGAGAAGGTCCAGCTTCGTCGAAACCTTCGCTCCGCCGACCACCGCCACCACCGGGCGCATCGGATCGCCAAGCGCGCGTTCCAGCGCCACCAGTTCCGCCTCCATCAGCCGCCCGGCGCAGGAGGGCATCAGATGCGCCACCCCCTCGGTCGAGGCATGCGCCCGGTGCGCCGCGCTGAACGCATCGTTGCAGAACACGTCACCCAGCTTCGCCAGCCGCGCGGCGAAGGCCGGGTCGTTCGCCTCCTCCCCCGCATGAAATCGGATGTTCTCCAGCAGGATGACTTCGGCCTCCGCCTGTTCCTGCGTCGGGTTCTCGGCGGCTTCCAGCGTTTCGATGAAGGCGACCGGATGGCCAAGCGCGCGGCGCAGCTCCGGCAGCACCTGGCGCAGCGACATGTCCAGCACGACCTTGCCCTTGGGCCGCCCGAAATGCGCGACGATCACCGGCTTGCCGCCCTTTGACAGGATGTCCTCCACCGTGGGCACGATCCGCTCGATCCGGGTCGCGTCGGTCACTTTCCCGTTCTCCACCGGCACGTTGATGTCGACCCGCAGCAGGACCCGCTTGCCCGTAAGGTCCATGTCGTCGAGCGTCTTCCACCCCATGCCGTAAACTCCTGAGAAATATGGTCGCGCGCCTTTTCGCGTGCGCAGCATGGGCCGTCAACACTGGTAGCGCCACCGGCGGAAAAGGGCGAAACAATGGGCGGTCCGGGGCGCGGATTGGGGCAGTCCAACGGGCTGGACGACCCGCCCCGGCCCGGCAGATGCACCCGGACCGGAACAAGGCACGCAGTGCCGCCGGTCCAGCGCCCGTCCGCCCCCTCGGGCGGGCGCTTGTCTGCCGACCGCGCCGTACGATCGTTCGACGTGAAGACGCCATAAAGTGACGACCACATCCGATGCTCGCCCGCCCGGCGGACAGGCCCCGGCCCTCCCGTCTTGGACGCCCCCGCCCTTCACATTCCCCCCAACCCCGCATACACCTTCCCCCAACCCGGAACAGGAGGACCAAATGGCCGACATCAAAGACCCCGAAAACACCATCCTCATGGAACTCAAGGGCGGCACCGTCACGATCGAGCTTCTGCCCGACGTCGCCCCCCAGCACGCCGCCCGCATGAAGGAACTCGCCCGCGCAGGCGCCTACGACAACGTCGCCTTCCACCGCGTGATCGACGGCTTCATGGCCCAGACCGGCGACGTCCAGCACGCCAACATGGAAAAGGACTACAACCCCCGCATGGCCGGCACCGGCGGATCGGACCTGCCCGACCTGCCCGCCGAATTCTCCAAGCTGCCCCATGACCGCGGCACGCTTGGCGCGGCGCGCTCCTCCAACCCGAACTCGGCCAACAGCCAGTTCTTCATCAACTTCTCCGACAACAACTTCCTCAACGGCCAGTACACCGTCTACGGCCGGGTCATCGACGGCATGCAGCATGTCGACGCCATCACCCGGGGCGAGCCGCCCGCGAACCCGGACCGCATGATCTCCGTCAAGGTGGCCGCCGATGCGTAACGCGCTGCTCGCGCTGGTGCTGACGGCCTCCCCGGCCTTCGCCACCGGCCTCGACGTCGAAATCGCGGGGCAGGCCAACGGCACGGTCCACATCGACCTGTTCGAGGATCTCGCGCCCAACCACGTCGCCCAGATCACCGCCATCGCCGAATCCGGCGCCTATGACGGCGTCTGGTTCCACCGGGTGATCGAAGGCTTCATGGCCCAGACCGGGGACGTGCAGTTCGCCAGGGACGGCGGCGACATGCGCCGCGCCGGCATGGGCGGATCGGACCTGCCCGACATCGCCGCCGAATTCACCGACACGCCCTTCGACCGCGGCGTCGTCGGCATGGCGCGGTCGCAGGATCCCGACTCCGCCAATTCCCAGTTCTTCATCATGTTCGCACCGGGCCACTTCCTGAATGGCCAGTACACCGTGGTCGGCCAGGTGACCGAAGGGATGGAGATCGTCGACGCGATCAAGCGCGGCCAGGGCCAGAACGGCGCCGTGTCCGGCGAACCCGACCGCATGGTGAAGGTCACCGTGACAGAATGACCATCTGACGCCATCGTCATTCCCGGACCCGTCCGGGAATGACACCGCCGCCGCCCCATTCCGGCCCGGATTTTTTTTCCCAGCCCTCTCAGCCGGCTAACCGACGCAGCCCCGCCTGTGCACCCCGCCGCTCCGGCGATCGGCACGTCCCGTGCTACATTTCCCCCACGGACCCATTATCCGACCGGAGGAAATCCCTTGTTCAGCACATTCAGTCACACCCTTTCTGCCACCGCCCTCGGCCTCCTGCTCGCCGGACCTGCCGCCGCTGTCGGCATCGGCCCCTTCAGCGACCTGATCGTCTTCGGCGACAGCTACAGCGACAGCGGCAACGCCTCCATCACGACCTTCGGCCTTGTGCCGAACCCGACCCGATACCCGAACGGCCAGTTCACCAACGGCGATGTCTGGGCGACCCAGCTCGGCGCGACGGCGGCGCTTGCCGGGGGGACGAACTACGCTTTCGGCGGGGCCGAGGCGCAGGGCGAAGCTGGCGACCTGATCCCCGATTTCGGCCTGCAGATCGACAGCTTCCTGCTCAGTCTCGCGGGGGGTCTCAGCCTCGGGCCGACCCCCGTCGTCGGCATGTTCATCGGTGGCAACGATCTGCGGGAAATCCCCGACTCCGCCAGCGCGCCCGGCGTCATCGCGGATACCGTCGGGGCCATCGGCACCGGCATGCAGCGGCTGATCGACGCCGGGCTCGGCGATTTCGTCGTGTTCGGAATGCCCAACCTCGGCCGCCTGCCGGAAAACGCCGCCCCCGGGGATGCCGCCTCCGGAACCGCCGCCGCGCTGGCCTACAACGCCGCGTTGACGGCCCGCTTCGGCACGCTCACCGGCGCGCATGACATCCGCTACATCGACACCTTCGCCCTGCTCGAAGGCGTCTTCGCCGATGCCGCCGCGCTTGGCTTCACCAACACGACCGAGGGCTGCATCGACGCCGAAGCCAACCCCGCTCTGTGCAGCGGCGACCTCGGCTATCTGTTCCAGGACAACGTGCATGTGACGGAGCGGGTGCAGACCGTCCTCGCCGATGCCTTCACCGATGCGGTGATGCCTGCGGTCCCCCTGCCCGCCGGCGGCCTGCTGATCCTGTCCGGCCTCGGCGCCCTGACCCTGCTGCGCCGCCGCGCCTGAACTGAGAGGGGCCCACAGCGCGCAATACCTCCCGTTTCCGGCGCAAGAGCCCCCACCCAACACGACGGCCCCCTTGCCGACGCGAAAGACCTCCTCCCCACTCGACGGATCCCCTCCTCCTTCGGGGGGAGGGTTGGGGATAGGGAAGAATTGGGGAGGGTGCACACCATGGAATGAGTCAGCCCGGGAAGCGCTACAAGGAGCACCCGCCTCTGCCTTTCTGCGCGCGCCTCCGGTCAGGACCACTGCCCATCCTGCAGGCAACAGCCGCATCCGAAATCCGAAGAACGCCCAATTGCACGGGCGAAACCGAAGTTCCGTTGACAGGCAACCGTTTCCGTTATTCCGTTGCCTTATTCTTAGAACCATCGTCCGTCGGCATCTGTCAGGTCCGGCGCGACGACACCCAATTTTTGACAGGTAGGCAGATGACCAAGAATTTTACTCTTCCCGCGCTTGCACTCGGCGCATTTCTTCTGGCCCCGGTTTCCGGCGAAGCAGCGACCATCCAGTATCTCTCCGGCAGCACCACGACGGCCATCGGCGTGGAAAACGTCGACGTTGGCGGCACGCTTTACGATGTGGCCTTCACGACCGTCCGTCAGTCGGAAATTCCGACCACATACGTGTTCACGGACTATGCGACGACCAAGGCGGCGCTCGGGATTCTGGGCGACGCGCTGAACGTCGCCAACATCACGGCGATTTCTTACGGCCCCTCCTATTCCTACGCCAACTCCGCGGCGACGACCTGGTACTCGAATGACAGCACCACCGCCTACGGAACGGTGGTGCGACTGGTCTCGGGAACCTGGACGACCGCTTACAACGGCGTATCCACGTCACCCCTGAATACAACCGCCTTCCAGTTTTCGGCTGTCTGGACCGTCGCTGGCGGCACCGATGGCGCGGTGCCCCTGCCCGCGGCCGCCTGGCTTCTCGCTGCGGGCCTGACCGGGTTCGCCGCCTTGCGCCGCCGCATCCGGTACTGAGCGGGGCGGCTGAGCCATCATAAAAAAAGGACGGGTCTGACAACCCGTCCTCACCCTGTACCGAAGGCCGCCCCGAGAGCCGTCCTTCCGGGGGCGTCACCCCCCGAACAGATGGTTCATCGACAGCGACGGCTGATCGCACCCGGCCTCGCCCACGACCTTGGCGGGAACGCCGGCGACCGTCTTGCAGGGCTCCACGTTGTGCAGCACCACCGACCCGGCGGCAATGCGCGAGCAGTGCCCGATCCTGATATTGCCCAGCACCTTCGCCCCGGCCCCGATCAGCACACCGTCGCCGATCTTGGGATGGCGGTCGTCGTCTTCCTTGCCGGTCCCGCCAAGCGTCACCGAATGCAGCATCGACACGTTGTTGCCGACGACCGCGGTTTCCCCGATCACGATGGAATGGGCGTGGTCGATCATGATCCCCTGCCCGATCCGGGCCGCCGGGTGGATGTCGATGCCAAAGACCTCGGAACAGCGCATCTGGAAGAAATAGGCCAGGTCGCGGCGTCCCTCGGTCCACAGCCAGTGCGACACGCGATAGCTCTGCACCGCCTGGAAACCCTTGAAATACAGCATCGGCTGGATGAAGCGGTGGCAGGCCGGGTCACGCTCATAGGTCGCGACGATATCGGCACGCGCCGCCGCCGCCAGCGCCGGATCGGCGCGGTAGGCCTCGTCGCAGATCTCGCGGATCAGCTGCTCGGACATCTCCGAATTCGTCAGCTTCATTGCGATGCGATAGGCCAGCGCGTTTTCGATCGACGGGTGGTGCAGCAGCGCCGAATGGATCTGTCCGCCAAGCAGCGGTTCGTCCCGGATCGCCTGCTCCGCTTCCTGCGTCATCCGCTCCCAGACCGGATCGACGGAAGAGACCTTTGCGCGCACGTTCGCCATGGGGAAATCCTTTTCGCTGCTCCCGCCACCCTAGCAGATAGCAACCCGGTCCCAAAACGCAATGGTGTGAACTGGTCCATCTCCGTCGCGAATGGGTCAGAGCGTCAGCCGCCCCCAGCCCCCCGGCCCCGTCACCGCCGACACCTGCGCCACCTCGACCCGACGGCCTGCCGCCCCGCCGTCCGCCGCCTGATCGGCCGCGGACCAGACCCATTCCGGCACCCCCACCTCGGCCTCCCGCAGGATCTGCGGGCCATCCATCACACGCACCAGATACCGCTCCGCCTCTTCGCCAAGCGGCACGTCGAGCCCGTCCCAGCTGTCCGCCCCGATGCGCGAGCGCCGGATCCAGCGGATCGTCAGATCCCCGGTGCCCTCGGCCCGTAGATGCACCGGGGACAGCGGCCGCAGACCCATTCCGTCGAAGGCATGCACCTCGTGGCGATAGCTTCCGTCCGCGTAGGGACGCCGCGCCGGACCGATCCGGAAATGCCGCACCAGCCCGCGCTGCGCCGGGCTCAGCCCGATCTGTTCCGGCGCCCCGTCCATCAGCACCACATAGGACCCCGCGGGCCAGAACGGAGGCATCCCCGCATCCGTCCCAAGCTGCCCGCGCAGCCGGTGGCTCACCAGCCAGACCCCGTCCCCCGCCGGCACCGCATCGCGGAACTGGAACAGCTCCCACCCGCCGGGCGTCCCGTCGCCGATCGCCATCAGGTTCTTCCCCGCCAGCAGCCCCGCCTCTGTCACCGACTCCAGCGCGCCGGAGGTCAGCCGCAGCGCCAGCGGCTCCCCCCGGTCCACGCGCCCCGGCGCGGCGGCGGCCAGCGGTGCGGTCGTCACCCCGATCACGGCCCGCCGGTCGATCACCCGGTCCAGCAGGTAATCCGCATCCTCGCCGCTGGAATAAACCCCGACCGTCCCCGGCCAGGGCTGCGCGGTCACCGCCAGATGCGGCGCATACGGCACCTCCTCCCCGCTCATCAGCGGCAGGTCGAGGAACAGCGGAAACACCGGCACCGGCGGCACGAACTCCGCCACCCGCGCGACCTCGTCCGCCACGTCGACCGGGCGATAGCTCTCCGCGTCGATGCGCACGGCTTCTGCGATGATGGACGCGCCCCGCTCCACCCGGTCGATCCGCCAGAGGTCCGGCGCCTCCCCGATCCGCACCACATCCCCCGGCCCCCGCATCGCCATCGACGGCGGCAGGGCAAAGCGCACCGTATCGCGCGCGACCTGCGCCTCTGCCAGCCAGCGTTCCGCCACCTGCCGCCCCTCGCCCCGCAGCATGGCGAGCCGCAGCTCCTGCCCCGCCGCCGTATCGCTGTCGACGCGCGGCAGGATCGCCTCCTCCGCCACCGTCTCGAAATCCCCGCCGTTGAGCGTGAAGCGGACGCGCACGCGCCCCGCCATCTCCGCCTCCGCCGCGCGCGTCTCCTCCAGCGTGCCGTCGATCTCCTTCACCAGCGCCAGCCGGTCGGGGTCCAGATCGCCGTCAACCGCCCCGTCGCGCATGACAAAGGCCAGCACCCCGTCGCGGTCCACCGCGTCGAAGCCGAAACGCAGCATGAGCGGCTGCAGCGCCGCCCGGCCCGTGGCCCCCGCCGGTTCCTCATAGCCCCAGACCACGCCATGCAATCCGCTGACATCAATCGCGAACAGGCCCGACCGTTCGCATATCTCCCGCACCAGCCCGGCCAGCGAGCGCGCCGATCCGCGCCCCGACAGCCAGTGCCCCCGCGCATGGTTCGCCCCGTCGGACCAGAAATCGCGCCGGTTCGGGAACCACGGCCAGGGCCGCGCATCCCAGGCCCAGACATGGGCGCGGGACATCTCCACCATGTGGCGCCCGTCCACCGCCGAAACCGCATTGTTTTCAGACCAGTAGGACAGCATGGCCCGCAGGTACTGCATCTGGATAACATCGTCCCGCCGCCCCGTGGAATGATACGGCAGAGACGACTCCGACGACTTCGCGTCGAGAAACTTGTTCGGCTGGTTCGTGCCCTTGTCCACCGCCGCGCAGCCGAGTTCCGTGAACCAGATCGGCTTGGACATCGGCTCCCACCCCGTCGGGGCAAGTTGGCGTACCCCGCCGATCCGCTCAAAATGAGCGTTCTGCCACCACGACCGGAAATCCTTCACCCGCCAGATCCATGGCTCCCCATGTGCCCCGTCGGTGATCGGGGTCCGTATCTGCGCCGTCCGCGCCTGATCGGAATGGTAGAACCAGTCATAGCCCTCGCCCCCTTCGATATTCGCCTTCAGGTAGTCGAGGTCATGCACTCCCCCCCAGGTTGCATCCAGATGCCCCTCTCCGTCGCGCCAGTCCGACAGCGGGACATAGTTGTCCACCCCGACGAAATCGACGTTCTGATCCGACCAGAGCGGGTCGAGGTGGAAGTACCGGTCCGCCGTCCCCTCCGGCGTGTAACCCGCATACTCCGTCCAGTCCGCCGCATAGCCGATCTTGACCGAGGGGCCGAGGATCGCCCGCACCTCCGCCGCCAGCGCCTTCAGCGCCGTGACCGCCGGAAAGCCCGAGTCCGAGCGCAGGGTCGTCAGCCCCCGCATCTCCGACCCGATGCAGAAAGCGTCCACCCCGCCCGCCGCTGCCGCCAGCGCCGCATGATGCAGAATGAACCGTCGGTAACTCCACTCCGCCGGCCCGGTATAGCTCACCACCCCCTCGCCCACGCTGAAGTCCGCAGCCGACGCCGTGCCGAAGAACGCCGCCACCTGCGCCTCCGCCGCCGCCGTCCCGTCCGGTGACCCCGACACGCCGGGCGCAAGGGCCCCGGTGATCCGCCCCCGCCACGGCAACACGGGCTGATCCGCCGCGCCGGTCCACGGATCAACCAGCCCGTTCCCCGCCATCTGCGTCATCAGCAGGAAGGGATAGACCATCACCTTCTGCCCGCGCGCGACCATCTCCCGGATCGCCTCGATCACCGAGGCATCCGAGGGCGTCCCGCCATAAATAGCCCGGCCCTGATCCTGCGGCACCAGCCCCGCCGCCGCCCGGCTCACCCCCGCGACCGACCACGGCATCGACCCGTCCCGCTCTGCCTGCTCCACCAGCGGCCGCACCGTGCACAACCCGCAGCGCAGGTCGTCCCCGAACCAGCTCACCACCAGCGAGACGTGCTCGCACTCCGGCAGGTCCACCGCCATCTGGTCCAGCGCCGTCGGGAAATCCGCGCGTCCGGACGGAGAGCTGACATTCGCCATCTCAACCCGCCCCGCGCCATGATCGAACCGCACCGGCGTCGTCGCCAGCGCGTATTCCCCCGACCCCGGCAGCATCGCCACCGCCCGGATCGCCCGCGCCGGATCGTCCGGGGCCACGTCGGCGGGGGCCGGGCGCACCACCTCGAAGCTGAACTGCGGCACCCGGTTGCCCCATTGCTCCAGCGCCAGATCCTCCAGCACGATGTAGGCCGTACCGCGATAGGCGGGCACCGCGCCGGTGCCCTCCACCGCCTCCATCTTCGGGTCGGGCAGTTGGTCGGCGGACCCGGTGTAGACCCGCATGGACAGTTCCGAGGTCGCGATCTCCGCCCCGTCCGCCCAGACCCGGCCCACGCCGCCGATCTCGCCCTCGCACAGCGCAATCGCCAGCGACACCCGGTAGGAATAGCGCCGGACCTCGGGCTGCGGCGCGCCCTTGCCGCCGCCGGACCGCGTCACGATCTCCTCGAACTGCGTCGCCCAGATCACCTGCCCCGCGACCCGCATCCGCCCGTGCACCCGCGCCACCGGATCGCCCTCGCCCGCGCCCATGATGCGCAGCCGGTCGACGCGCCCCGTCTCCACCGGTTCCGCCCCCTGTCCCATGAGCCGCTGGTCGATCGCCCGCCCGATCACCGCGCCGACAAAGCGCCCGGCGACGACGGAAGACAGGCCGAACACCGTCCCGCCAAGCGATCCGCCGATGGCCGCCCCGGCGGCGGAGAGGAGTAGCGTTGCCATGGATCAGACCTCCGGAAAGGAAAACCGCGCCACGATGCGGCGGCGCCAGGGAAGAGAAAGCGCGCTTTCGACCACCGAGTGACCGGCATAGGCATGGATGAACGTCGGATGCGCACCCGTCTCCGCCTGCACGCCGACATGCTTGGCCACCGCCCCGTCGCGCATGCGGAACAGGATCACGTCGCCGGGCGCGGGATCGTCCGTCGCCTTGACCGTGAGATGCCGCATCGCCGCCTGCCAGAGCCGTTCATCGCCCTGCGGTTCTGCCCAGTCGCGCGAATAGGGCGGGACGTGTTCCGGTTCGGCACCGTGCACCTCCCGCCAGACGCCGCGCAGCAGGCCAAGGCAGTCGGTCCCCACACCGGGCACGGAGGCCTGATGCAGGTAGGGCGTGCCGATCCAGCGGCGGGCGGCGGTAACATGCGGGTTCATCGCCGGCTCCCCCCGTTGATCTCAGGGCTGTTCGCGGGAAAGGCGGTCATCCAGTCCTCTCCGGGGATGTCGGGAAAGCCCTGGTAATTCAGCAGGTTGTTGAAGCGGAACCGGCACATGTCCATGGACTTGTCGCAGCCCGCCTCGATCCTGACCCGGTCGCCCGGCGCCACCTCCGCCCGCAGCGCGGACCAGAGGTCGATCCGGCGCGCACCGTCGTCGGCGTGGTCCCGTTTGACCACGCCCGACAGCCCCTCCGCCGCGCCGTCAAGAACGACCAGTCTGCCACGCGCGAACCACCCCGGTTCGAAATCCGGCAGGGCGGGCAGGACCAGCGTCGCCCCGTCGACCGATACCACCCCGGTTTCGGCAAAGTACCCCGGCGCAGAGAGGTCCACCCCGCAGGACGCATCGCCCAGCACCGCGCCGCAGGGCGCCTGATAGACCCGTCCCGTCGGCCGGTTCAGCGCCTCCGCCAGCCCGCGCAGTTCGGCGGTGAAGGACCCGCCCGCGCGCCGGATTTCCCCGATGGAGCCCGCGAAGATCGCCTGCCGCGCCGTGACATCCGCCCAGTTCACCAGCCAGGCCCGGACCTCTGCCCCGTCGAAGCGGCCCGCGTCGATATCCGCCTCCCGGATCGCCGCGTCCGACAGCGCCCCGATCGCTTCGGAGTTGTCGACCGACAGCCCCGTCTCCTGCTGCAGCGCCATCGCGGTCAGCCCGGTCCCGGCGCGGAAGTCCACGCCGTCAAAGGATAAATCCCGGTCGTGATCGGTGAACCCCAGCACCTCGCCATCCCCCCGCGTGATCGCCCAGGCATGGCAGACGGTGGTCGTCCCGGTGGCCAGATGCGCGGCCAGCGCGTCGTTGAACGCCATCAGACCCGCAGCTCCACCACCGGGACAGAGGGCATGTCCCCCGCCCGGAACGCCGCGACGGAGGTCGCGATCCGGTCCGTATCGAACCGCACCGGCACGTCGAATTCAAAGCCCGCCGTGACCTCTGCCTCATGCACCGGGGCCTCCTCGAAGGTCACGATGCCGGTCAGCAGGTCGACGGTGAAATCCACGCCCTCCCGCTGCTCCACCCCGTCGACGCCCACCTTGACCGTACCCGCCACCGGCTTGGTGATGACGCGGCGCGCGACCTCCAGCCCGGACCGGTAGTCCTTCGTCAGCTGAAACGCGTCGGTCAACCCGTCGCCCCGCGCAAGCAACTGGTCCGTAAAGGCAATATCGACGCTCGGCAGACACGACCGGTAGTCCGACCAGTCCTTCCAGCGGAACCCGTAAAGCTGCCCCTGCCGCGCCTCGAAGAAGGCGAGCAGCGCCTCGATATCGTCGAGCGAGCGCATCGCCACCCCCGCGTCATAGCGGCGGCGGGATTGGGACCAGGGGCTGTTGCGCTCCTCGTACCCGTTGGCGAGCGTGACGATCTCCGTCCGCCGCTCGGGGCCCCCGGTCGACCCGAAGGAGAGAGCGGCGGGAAATCTGACATCGTGGAAGGACATGGAAACCCCCTCAGCGGTTGCGTTGCCCGCGCGCCATGGCGCGGCTCATCTGGGCGGCGATCTGGGACTGGGAGCGGCGGAAACCCTCGGCATCGGGGGTGGAGATGTTCATCACCACGGTCACCGGCCGCCCGCCCGCCGCGCGCACGCCCAGCTTCCCGTCGGCCCCGCGCGCCAGCGGCATGATCGCCTCCGGCCCCGCCTCGCCCATCAACCCGGTGCCGCCGCGCATCGGGAACGCCGTCGCCCCGCGCACCACCCCGCCATCGGCAAAGGGCATCACCCGGCCTTGCGCAAAGGCCCCGCCCTTCGCAAAGGGCATCAGCCCGCCGAAGATCGACCCGACCCCCTGCGCGATGACTGATCCGAAGTGATCCGTGACCGGCTTCACCGCAGCCGAATAGGCGGAGTTGATGACGGAATTCGCAACGATCCCAAGCGCATCCGACAGCTTCGCCCCGTCCAGCACAACCGAATCCAGCGCCCGCCGCAGACCCCGCGACAGGCCGCGTTCCAGCGTCTGCACATCCTTGCCCGTCTCGGCCAGCGCGATACGCATCCGGCGCAGTTCACTGTCGAACCCCGCCGCCATGCCCGCCGCCCCGCCAAGCGACACCTCAAGCGCCTCCACCTGGCCGTGCAGGTCGCCAAGCCCTTCAAATTCCTCGATCATCCTTACCTCCATCCGGGTATTGCCCGATCAGATCCTCAAGCCGAGCCCGCCCAAGGGGCGCCGGCCCGCCGGTCCCCAGCATCAGCCGCAGCTCGGCCGGGGTAAGCGCCCAGAATTCCGCCGGGGTCAGGCGCAGGCCCGCGATCCCGGCCCGCATCAGGGCGCCCCAGTCGAACTTCATGCGCCCTCTCCCGGCAGCGTGAAGGCCCGGGCCAGCAGCTCTGCCGCCGCCCGCGACGCCGCCAGCGGCCCGCCCCCGATCTCTGCCGCCATCAGGTCCTCCGCCCGGCCCCGCCAGCCCCCGCCGCGCAACCCCGCGACGATCAGCGCCAGCAGGTCCCGCGCCGTGAAGGCCGAGGTTTCGAACCGCTGCACAAGCTCCACCAGCGACCCCGACCCAAGCGTCGCCTCTAGCTCCGCCAGCGCGCCGAGGGTCAGCCGCATCACATGTGCCTCCCCGTCGATCACCAGCGCGACCTCGCCTGCATGCGGGTTCACCATCAGAGCGCCGTGAAGCTCAGCGCCCCGGCAGAGGCCATCGCCATCTCGTAGGTCGCCTCCCCGTCATGCGCGCCCGCATATTCGATGGAGGTCACCTGGAACGCGCCTTCGATGATGCCGAAATCGGGGATCACCACCTGGAAATCAGGCGTCAGCCCGTCGAAGAAGATCTGCCGCGCCCGTTCGTCGCTCGCCTCGTCGCGGAACACCCCCGCGCCCGAGATCGCGGCAGAGCGCACACCGGCGCCGCCAAGCAGCTCCCGCCAGCCGCCCTGGCTTTCCAGCGACGTCACATCCACCGCCTCCGCGTTGAAACTGACCCGCGTGGCGCGAAGCCCGGCGAGTGTCTGGAACTGTCCGTCATCGGACATGTCCACCTTTATCAGCAGGTCCTTGCCATTCTGGGCTGCCATTTTTCGTACTCCTGTTAAGGGGTTAATCGTCGTCGAGTAGCGCGCGGAAGGTCAGGTCGATGCGCCGTTGCTGGCCCGCCTCGTCGCGTTTGGCGCGGGCGCGCAGAAAGCTCAGCGCCACCACCCGCCCCCGCGTCAGCGGCGCCAGCGGAGCGGCCATCACGTCCGACACCGCGCCCGCCACCGCCTTGGCCTGGCCGAAGCCGCCCGCGTCGGTGATGACGGAGATCACGAAGTCATGCCGCGCGCCCGATCCGGTCCGGTCCGACCGTTCCACCGCCGTTTCCGGGCCGAGCGACACGTAAAGCGCCGGGATCGACCCCGCCGGCGGCGCGTCGAAGATCGCCGTGCCGACCAGCGCGGTCAGCGCCGCATCCCCGGTCAGCGCGGCATAGACCGCCTGTTGCAAAGACTGCGAAAGCGCATAGGTCACGCCGCCACCTCCTCCGTCGCGAAGCAGATCAGGTAGCGCCCCTCGGGGTCGCGTTCCGCCACCGCTTCGATCCGGTAAATCCTTGTGTTCTCACGGAACCTCTGCCCCGCCTCGGGGCGAGAGGGCACACCGACCGGCGCCCCGCGCACCACGATCCGGTAACTGGTCCGCCCCACGGGCAGCAGCCCGAATTCGGCCGACCGCCCCGTGCGCAGCGTCACCTCGCCCCAGACCTCGCCCAGGGGCACCCAGACCTCGGTGAACCCGCCGGAGGCATCGGGCACCCGCTGCGGGTCCTCCAGCACCAGCAGGCGCGACAGGCCGGGTGTCCGGCGCGGGCTCATCGCACTGCTCCGGAGAACAGCCGCATCGGGCGATACCGTTCCAGCAGGGAGATCACCCCGAACGGCATGCACCCCTCGCCCAGCCCCGTGGCCGATCGGTTCTCGTAATAATGCGCCGCCAGCAGCATCACCGCCTGCGCCATGTCCGGCGGCAGGCTTTCCCAGGTCTCGCCGAACCCGGAGGTGAAGCGCACCCGGATCGTACCGTCCGGCACCGGGCGCGGCAGGGCATAGCCGCGCGGCCGCAGCACCGGAAAGCTGAGATCGCGTTCCAGCCGGTAGCGCGTCGGCTCCACCACGCTTTCCGCGCCCGCGCCGTCGATCAGCACCACCTCCGTGATCGCCACCGCGGGCCCGACGGGAAGCACTTCGCCCGTGTCATCGGTCCAGGACGGGATTTCCCAGGTGAACCCCTTGGTGATCAGCGACTTGCCGGTCCGCGCTTCCACCGCCGAGATGGCCGCGCGCAGGAAGGATTCCAGCACCGCGTCCTGCACCGTATCCCCGGCGAACCCCCGCCCGAGCCGCAGGTGCGCCTTGAAATCCTCGACCGGCAGGACGGCCGCAAGTACCTGACTTTCCTCGATCAACATCCCTTGACCCTTTCGTTTCGCCCCTGATTTCCGGCACGTGGCCGCCCGGCACTGATGCGGACGGAGGGAGCAGCTGGTCAGCGCCCGAACGGACGGCCACGCACCCGCCGGGGACCATCCGGCCCCCGACGATCCGAAAGCGCCTTACGACACCCCGAATTTCAGCAGCTTGATCGCCGCGAAGTCCGTCACATCCCCGCCGACCCGCTTGGTCGCGTAGAACAGAACGTGCGGTTTGGCCGAGAACGGATCGCGCAGCACCCGCAGGTCCGGGCGTTCGGCAACGGTATAGCCCGCGCGGAAATCCCCGAAGGCAATGGCGAAGGCGCCCGCCCCGATGTCCGGCATGTCCTCCGACAGCAGCACCGGATAACCCATGAGCCGCGCCGGTTCCCCCGCCGCGAGGGAGTCCGCCCAGAGGAACCGCCCCTCGCCGTCCTTCAGCTTGCGCACGGCGCCGGCGGTCTTGGAATTCATAACGAACGTTCCGTTTGCCCGGTAACGCGCGCCGAGCGCGTAGACCAGATCGACCAGGGCATCCGCCGGATCGGTGGCATCGAACGCCCCCGAGGTGCCCGTCGCGAGATAGCCCAGCTTGTCCCACTCCCACGACGCTTCCGCAACCTTGGCGTGTGTCATGAAGCCTGTCGGCTTGTCCGTTCCGTCGCCATTGACGAACGCCGACCCTTCGGAACGCGCGAACTTGTCCGCGATCCGCCCCGCCAGCCAGCCTTCGACGTCGAAGGCGGAATCATCCAGAAGGCGTTGCGAGGCCTTGGGCAGCGCCGCCAGTTCGTAAAGCGGGATGGAGATCCGATCCATCACCGGCGTGTCGCTGTCTGCAACCGTACCGGTCTCGCTCACCCAGCCCGACCCCACGTCCGTGGTGTCCACCAGAACGTCGTAGGAGGTCGCCTCCACCGTCACCACATTGGCGATCTGGCGGATCGAGGCGGCGGAATGCAGCACGCTCTGGATCGTCTCCGATGTCACCGCATCGACCAGGTAGCCGCCGTCGCCCGAGGTGGAAAGCGCCTTGCCCTCCAGCTCCAGCCCGCGCAGCCCGTCATCGTCGCCGGAGCGGAGATAGGCGGTCAGCGCCTTGCGGTGCGGCGCGGCGGTGTCGGCCTCGCGGGCCAGTGCGGGGCGCGCGCCCGCGGTCGTCTTGCGATCAAGCATGGTCAGTCGGCTTTCCTGTTGTTTCAAGCGTTCAGTCATCTCGTTGCGGAAGCCTTTGAACTCCGCCACGAATCCCGCCACCGCGGTCTTCATTTCCGCCGCCGGAGAGGGTGCCTCTCCGCCCGCCGGTCCGGTCTCGGTCATGTCCATCGTCATCTCTCCGATAGGGGGTTGGGGCCGGGCCGCAGCCCCGCCATCTCAAGCCGCGCGTCCCGGAAGACGGCCGCCAGATCGCGCCAGTCGGCGTCCGGGGCATCCCCCTTGGCCGCCACCCGCGCACTGGGCAGCATGGGGAAGGTGACAAGCGACACCTCCCACAGCTCCAGTTCCATGAGGGTGCGTCCGCCCCCCGCGTTCTTCACCGCGCGCCGGGTGCGGTAGCCAATCGACAGCCCGTCGATCGCCCCCGCCCGGATCAGCGCCGCGGCCTCTTTCGCGCGGGCCACGCCGTCCAGCAGGCGGCCCTTGACCCACAACCCATGCGTGTCTTCGCGCAGATCGTCCCACACACCTATGGGTTGAGTTACGTCATGCTGCCAGAGCATCTTCACACCGCGCCCCGACGCCAGGCTGGCCGCATAGGCCCCCGGCTGGACGGTATCGCCACCCTGGTCCGCATCGCCGAACCGCGAGGCATAGCCTTCGATCACCAGATCGTCGGTCACTGAAACCACGGCGTCGAAAGAGGAAAATTTGTGTTCAAGTTCCATGGCTTGATGTTCCTTCCTGTCGCATTGAACGCGATAAACTCATCATTAAGGCAGGCGGGCTAAGATCGACTGGAAGCCTTCCGCAAGTATCACCGCAACGACTCCGTAAACTGTCAGCCACAACCGCCGTTCCAGCCGTTCGATCACAACCTCCAGCCGAGAGATGCTGTCCTTGAGCCCCTCGATATGCAGCCGCGACAGTTGCTCATGCGCCTCCAGCCGCAGCGCCGGGGCGCAGTCGAACCGTTCGAACCCGTACCGCTTGATCCCGCTCTGCTCAGTCATCGGATGGCTCCGCCGGCAGGCCCAGAAGCTGGCGTTTCTCCGCCCGCGTCAGGAAGTCCGCACCCGTCACCCGCGCCCATTGCGCATCGCGTTCCGCCGACAGCGCCGGCACCTGGTCAAGGTCGGGTTTCAGCACCACGGGGTCTCCGGTGAAGCCCTGCAGCCAGGCGGAAATTGCCGCGGTCACGCGGGTCGCCAGCGGCAGGACGGTCAGCCGGAAGAACGCGCGATGCGCCTCGGCATAGTTGGCATAGGTCGCCTCTCCGGGGATCCCGAGCAGCATCGGCGGCACACCGAAGGCCAGCGCGATGTCGCGCGCGGCGGCTTCCTTGGTGCGGTGAAATTCCATGTCCGACGGCGAAAACCCCATGGGTTTCCAGTCCAGCCCGCCCTCAAGAAGCATCGGCCGCCCGGCATTGCGCGCGCCCATGTGATGCGCCTCAAGCTCATTGGAAAGGCGGTCGAACTGCTCCGCCGTCATCGACCCGCCATCCTGCGCGCCATAGACCAGCGCGCCGGAGGGACGCGCCGCATTGTCCAGCAGCGCCTTGGACCAGCCGGAGGCCGAATTGTGCACGTCCAGCGCCTGCGCCGCCGCCTGCATCGCGGACAGGCCATAGTGGTCGTCCTGCGGGTGGAAGGTCTTCACGTGCAGCACAGGGGACCGCCCCTGCGAGACGTCAAACCTGTGCTTGCGCCCGCCGACCGCATAGTCCCAGGCCACCGGCCAGCCATCCGGCCCCGGCACCACCGACATGCGGTCCGACCGCAGGACATGCAGTTCGACCGGCGCGCCCTCCTTCGCCGCGACGGCTTCGAGATAGCCGTTCCCGGTGAGGGCAAGCTGACCGTAAAGCGCCTCCAGCAGTTCCGCCCGCCCCTGCGCGGGATTGGGACGGTTCAGCAGGTCGGCGACGGGGTGGATGTCATAGCGCCCGCTTTCGTCCTGACAGACCAGCGGCAGCGCGGCGGCGGCCTCGGCAATCAGGCGCACGGCCCTATAGCCGACGGGATTGCCCGCAAAGCCGGTGCGCGTCAGCGTCGCCGTATCGCGCGGCGACCAGATCACACGCCCGGCGGAGTGGTAGGAGATGACCGGCCCGGCGGCACTGGCCTTGACCTCGGGCGCAGCCGCGTCCCGCCGGAAATAGTCGATCACACCCATGGGTCTCTCCCTTCGTTCTGCGTCCTTGCGACGTCACGGGAAGGAAGATCTCACCAACAGGTTAACGGGTGCTTCCTAGAGCGTACGCACCCTCGGCTCCCGGTGCAAACCACCGGGAACAATCATCAATTCGTGCAGGGCCCAGACGAGCGCATCCAGCCGGTCCGGCGATCCCCGCCCCTCGTACCCGCGCGATGTCATGGCGCAGAGCTGATCCTCGAGCGAGGCCAGCCCCGGCAGATGGAACACCCGACCCTGTTCGTAAAGCGCGGCGACCGGTTCCGCCCGCGCCGCCTTCCCGCGCGACGCACGCACCTTGCGCATCGACACCAGCGGATCGACCTGCCGGATGACGGACTCCACGAGGTCGCCGCCCTGATTGACCTCTGCCACGATCCGTTCGCCGCCATGGCGGTCCAGCGCGGCAATCGCGGCTTCCGCCCATTGCGCGGGGCTGGCGGCGTGCACCGTCGCGTCCTCCAGCACATAGGCCCGCCAGTCGCCCGGACCGCCACGCATCGACACGCCCGCGACGACGATCCCGCATTCGTCCGACCCGGCGTGCCCCGTGACCGGCGGGTCCACCGCCACCACCACCCGGTCGAGCGGGGGCGCGGCCGCGATCCGCCCGCCCTCCAGCATGTCGGAGGTCCAGAGCGCACCGTCGGCATCCGCCAGCATCTCTCCGTCCAGTTCCTGCCGGGCCATGCGGCTGCCCGCATAGCGTACCCGCACCTCCTCAAGGAAACTGTCGGCGAGGTTGGCGCGGTTGGCCTCGGTCGGCGCATGGGTGGTGACCGTGGAGGGCATGGCGAGCAGGTCCTTCAACAGCCCCACATTGCGCGGCGTGGTCGTCACGCAGACGCGCGGGTCATCGCCAAGCCGCAGCGCGAACTGGAGCATGTCCCAGGTGTCCCGCGCCTTCCGCCATTTGGCGAGTTCGTCGACCCAGGCCGCGTCGAACTGCGGGCCGCGCAGCCCTTCGGGTTCGTGGGCGGAAAACACCTGCGCCACGGCGCCGTTCGGCCATTCCAGTTGCTTGCGGGTGGCGGACCAGGACGGGCGCCGGTCCGGCGGTGAACAGGCGAGGATCCCGGAATCGCCGTAGATCATGACCTCCCGCACCTGGTCGATGGTTTCCCCGACAAGCGCGACACGGCGGCAGCGACCGGGGTCGAGCGGACGGTCGCCTTCGACCATGCTGCGCACCCATTCCGACCCCGCGCGCGTCTTGCCCGCACCCCGCCCGCCGAGGATCACCCAGGAGCGCCAGCGCCCCGAGGGTGGCAGCTGATGCGGCATGGCCCAGAAGTCGAAGAGATAGGGCAGCGCCAGCATCTCCCCGTCGCTGAGTTCGTCGAGGAAGAGATCCTGCGCCTCGGGCTCCAGCGATGCCAGCCAGCCAGCCCCGCCGGTGAGCGGAACGGGGACCTCGGCGCCACCTGCGCGCGCGATCGGGACGCCCCCGAAGCCAGGAACCGGAGGAGGCGCGATCGCCCCCGTTGTGGGCCCCGCGGTCGCTGTCGTGGTTGCCGCTGTGATTGGGCCCCTGGTTGGCCCCATGGTTGGCCCCGCGATTGCTCCGTCGGTAGCGCCCGCGCCTGCCCCCTCGGTTTCCCCTATGGGCGGAACCGTTGTCGCGCCCGTTGTCGCCTCCGTGGTTAGCCCCCTGTTTGCCGCCGGAATTGCGCCCGAGTCCGGGCCCGTGACTGACCGCGTGGCGGCCTCCGTGCCGGACGCCGGGCCGGGGGGCGGGATCGCCGCCCCGTTCCCCGGCGTCACCGCTGCGGAGCCCGGCGTCGCGCCGACCGCGTCCCGGCACCCGGGTCCGCCGGAAATCCCGGCCCCCGCAGCCCCCGGACCGCCCTCCCCGGAACGCACCGCATCCCCGCTCGCCACAGCCCCGGTCGGGGGGAGAGCGCGCGGCCCTCCCCCCTCCTGCCCCGGCACCGCGCCGGTGCCCACACCCTCAGTCATGGCAGCAGGCCCGCAGCCGGTTGAGCTTGCACCCGATCCCGTCGCGCGCCGCGCCGAGGTCGAAGCCGATGTCCCCGGCGATGCCGAGGTCCTGTCGTTTGTCGTCATGGATTTTAGCCTCCAGTTCCCAGGTGTTCTTCAGAAATCCCCGGATGTCCGAGGACAGCCGCAGCGCCTCCTTCACCGCGCCAGGGTCGTCCGTCTCCACCAGGTCGTGAACCAGGAGGAGTGAGGACTTGAGCCGCTTTAGCTCGGTAACGATTTCCTCGATGTGACCAGACAGTTCGCTGGTCTGCCGCTCCTTGGTGATCAGAGTCATTTTTGTTGCCCTTGTTCTTCTTGTTGGCCCGCCCGCCTGTCCGGGAACGCAAAACGGCCCGCGGAGGAGAACCTCCGGGGCCGTTCGCATGCCTGTTCCAGCATAGGGTTACTTATAGGTTAAACCGTGCGGTCGGTCAAATCGGGTGCCGTTAACCATCGTACGGTGGTCCTGCGGTCAAGAGGCGCAATGCGGCCGGTGCCCAGGGAAACCCGCCCGGGACCTGGCCCCGAACGGGTCGTCCAACCCCTGAGGGCACGCCCCTTTGCCGCGGGGCGGATCAACGCTTGCGGCGTGTCAGACCGGCTGCGAGGCCTAGCGCGCTCACCAGCAGCGGAAGGCCGGCGGGAACGGGCACCGCGGGGGTGGGGAGCGGTTCGGGGAACTCCATCGCCTCCTCGGGCGTCAGGACGCCGCTGTAGATGCGGATGTCGTCGATAACGCCGTGGAAGTATTCTTGGTTTCCGCCATACTGCCGACCGAACCGCGTATTTGTTCCAATCGGCGAGAAGGTGGGGTCGAGGTCGGAATAGACGAGCAATCCGTCAAGGTAGAGTTTCGTCCCCTCCGTAAGCGAACTCGTCAGCACATAGGTGTGAAACAGGAGATCTGTCGGGAAATCGACGCCGATCCCGGGGTGCGTCTGATCGCCGAGCCGAAATTCGCCTGTCTCTCCACCGCCAATATAAAAATTCTGACCTATCCCGGAATAATTGTCCGGCTCCGAAATCAGTTCGAAATATCCCGACTGGACGGAGTCCTGGCGGGCCCGGATGGCGACGGAGAAATCGCCGGAGTCGGGCACGATCCCGCCGTCCAGTTCGGCGTAACCGTCGATCCCGTCGAGCACGAGGTAGCCTCCGGCCACCGTGGCGCCCCCGAAAAGCGTGCCGTGCACGCTGCCGGTGCCGTCCATGACGCCGGATCCTTCGAAATCATAGCTGTGCAGCAGCGTCGCGGCCGCGACCGGAGACACCGACAAAGCGGCAACGGACGAAATGGCCAGAAACAGGTTTTTCATCGATGACCTCATGCAAAACGAACTGCCGACAGGTTCGGGCGCAACGAAGGCCTCCGCATCCTCCAAATCCGGGATGACGAGAAACTTCTTGTCTGGAATCACCTGAATACTCACCCTGACGGGAAATCTGCATTCGCGCCGCAAACCCACGCGTTGTGATCCGTGTGTTAGGAATTGTCATGTTCCAGAAGTGGTTTGAAACGGACTCCGCCGCAATCGACATCGCGGCCTCCATCGTCGAGGCCTCTGCGCGCCCCGAAACCTGGGACTCTGTCTGCGACCGGATCGCCGGCGAACTGGACTGCGCGGCCTTCATGGTCATTCCCTACGATCTGGCGTCGCAGAAGGCGCTCGGGTTCCACGGGTCGAGCGTCCTGAGACGGGACCCGGGGGAATGGGTCAAGACCAGGTTCGTCACCGCCAATCCGGAGGAGGACCGGCCGGGCTACGTGACCTTGGCGGCGTCGCGCACCGGAACCGTCCTGGGCGAACGGGATTTCTTCCGTGTCCCCGAGGACGCTCCCTTGCCCGAGAACAGATGGCGCGACCAGATTCTGGCCTCAACGGGCGGGCGCGGGCGGACCGCCTTCAAGCTGAACGATTCCGGGCCGCAGCTGGACTGCGCGGTCAGCCACGATCTGGCGCCAAGCGAATACGCCTCGGCCAAGGTGGTCCGGGCGGCCCCGTTCCTGACGCCCCTGCTTCAGCGGGCGATCGAGACCAACCGGCTGTTTGCCGCTCTGGGCCGGAGCTATGCGGCGCTCATGTCCATGTTCGACAACCTGAACTTCGGCGCCGCCTTCTGCACCCCGTCCGGCCGGATCGTCTGCACCAACCGCATGCTGCGCGAGATGCTGGCGGATCAGGACGGGCTAACCGAGGCGAACGGCCACCTGAGGGCGGTGCATTCCGCCGATGCCACCATCCTGAGGCAGCGGATGACCGATGCCACCTCCCCCTTGTCGGGGCCGGACCGGCTATTCGTTTCGCTCAGGCGCCGCTCGGGCAGCCTGCCCTACGTGGTGCAGGTCGTGCCCAACAGGAACCCTGACATATCCGGCGACCCGATGGTGCTGGTCACCGTTCTGGACCCGGCCGATCCGGACAGGATCGGCGCGGAGGGGCTGCGGGCGTTCCAGGTGCTGTCGGACGCGGAACTGGCGGTCTGCGACCTGATCGTGAAGGGATACGAGACACGATCCATATCCGAAATGCGCGGCACCAGCATCCACACGGTGCGCGACCAGATCAAGTCATCGGCGGACAAGCTGTTGTGCAGGCGGAAGATGGATGTCGTCAAACTGGCGGTCCTGACGCAGCCGCCCGTCCGCCCGATGCCGGAGGACTGAGACGCGACGGATCAATCCGTCTGCGTCCCCCCCGCAGCCTCACCCCGCTGGCGTTCAATCTCGCGCCACTTCGCCACGTTCTCGTTATGCTCCGCCAGCGTCCGGGCGAAGGCGTGCCCCCCGGTCCCGTCCGCGACGAAGAAGATGAAATCCGTCGCAGCCGGGCGCAGGGCCGCCTCGATCGACGCGCGGCCCGGGTTGGCAATGGGGGTCGGCGGCAGGCCGTCGATCACGTAGGTGTTGTAGGGCGTCTCGCGGCGCAGCTCGGACTGGCGCAGCCCGCGGCCCAGCACGCCCTGACCGTTGGTGATGCCGTAGATCACCGTCGGGTCGGTCTGCAGCTTCATGCCCTGCTCAAGCCGGTTGATGAAGACCGACGCGACCTGCGGGCGCTCCTCGGCCACACCGGTCTCCTTCTCGATGATGGAGGCCATGACCAGCGCCTCTTCCGGCGTGTCGTAGGGCAGCCCCTCGGCCCGGTCCTGCCAGGCGGCGGCGAGCGTGGCCTCCTGCGCCGCCTGCATCCGGTCGAGCAGCGCCTGGCGGGAATCGCCGACGCGGACCTCGTAGCTGTCCGGCGCCAGCATCCCCTCGGGCGGGACGGTGGCGACCTCGCCCTCCAGCACGTCGACGCGGGACAGGGTGTCGACCACCTGCCAGGAGGTCACGCCCTCGGCCATGGCGACACGGTAGCGGGTGTCGTCGCGCTCGCGCATCTCGGTGAATTCGGCCGGAACGGGGGCATCGGCGGCGGGGTCGAATTCCGCCTTCTGGACATAGCGGTTGGTCCCGGGGTCGAGTTCACGCACCTGGACGGAACTGCTGTTGACCCCGATGCGGTAGACGATTTCCGTCCCGCAGGTATTGGCCCCGCCGCGGGTGAGGATATCGACGATCTGCTCCATCGAGGCGTGCGGCGGCACGAGGAAGGACCCGGCCTTCAGCTGATTGGTCTTCTTGGTGTAGTCGGCGCCGATCCTGAGGATCTTGCCGGAGGTCACCGCCCCCCGCTCCACCAGGTCCTCGCTCACGGCGGAGAGCCGCGCGCCGGGCTGGACGCGCACGCAGATCGCCTCCAGCAGCGGGCCGCGGTCGGTATACTGCCCCTGCCCCCAGAGCACGAGCCCGCCGAGCAGGAAGACCACCACGATCATCAGCGTGAGCGCGTTGGAGGCGATGGAGCGCCACATGGATCAGCGTGCCTTCCCGAAGATGATCGACGCGTTGGTGCCGCCGAACCCGAAGGAGTTGGACAGCGCCACGTTGATCTCGCGCGGTTCGGCCTTGTTCGGCGCGAGGCTCAGCTTCGGCGTCACCTCGGGGGTGTCGAGGTTGATCGTCGGAGGGGCCACCTGGTCGCGGATCGCGAGGATGGAGAAGATCGCCTCGATCGCCCCCGCCGCGCCAAGCAGGTGCCCGGTCATCGACTTGGTCGAGGACATCGTCGCCTTCGCCGCCGCGTTCCCCATGAGCCGTTCGACCGCGCCCAGTTCCAGCGTGTCCGCCATTGTGGAGGTGCCGTGCGCGTTGATGTAGTCGATATCCGCCGGGGTCAGCCCGGCACGTTCGATCGCCGCCTTCATTGACCGGAACCCGCCGTCCATCGTCTCGTCCGGCGCGGTGATGTGGTAGGCGTCGCCCGAGAGGCCGTAGCCGAGGTATTCGCCGTAGATCTTCGCGCCACGCGCCACGGCGTGATCGTAGTCTTCGAGCACGACAACCCCCGCGCCTTCGCCCATGACGAACCCGTCGCGGTCCGTGTCATAGGGGCGGGACGCCTTCGTCGGATCGTCGGAGAACTTGGTCGACAGCGCCTTGCAGGCGTTGAACCCCGCGATGCCGATTTCGCAGATCGCGGCTTCGGCCCCGCCCGCGACCATCACGTCCGCATCGCCCCACTGGATCAGCCGCGCCGCGTCGCCGATGGCATGGGCGCCGGTGGAACAGGCGGTCACGACCGCGTGGTTCGGCCCCTTGAAGCCGAAGCGGATCTGCACCTGGCCCGAGATCAGGTTGATGAGAGCGCCGGGGATGAAGAAGGGCGACACGCGGCGCGGCCCCTTCTCGGCCATCATCAGCGTCGTCTGTTCGATGGACTGCAGCCCGCCGATGCCCGACCCGATCATGACGCCGGTGCGCAGGCGGCTTTCCTCGTCCTCCGGCTCCCATCCCGCGTCCTTGACCGCCTGCACGGCAGCCGCGACGCCGTAGAGGATGAAGTCGTCGACCTTGCGCCGTTCCTTCGGTTCCATCCAGTCGTCGGAGTTGAAGGTCCCGTCCGTGCCGTCGCCAAGCGGAACCTGCATGGCGTATTTCGTCGTCACCCGTTCCGGGTTGAACCGCGTGATCGGCCCGGCCCCGGACTTCCCGTCCAGGATCCGCGACCAGGTTTCCTCGACTCCGCAGGCCAGCGGAGTGACCAGTCCAAGCCCTGTGACAACGACACGACGCATGAGAACCACCCTCTTATTCTTCCGTCGTACGCTCTTACCCTGCCCTCTCAACTCGGGGCAAGGGGGCGGGGGCTTTCAAAAGCATACATCTGCGCATGGCAGAGCGGCCGGGACCGGAGGGCGCTGCCCTCCGGACCACCCGGGATATTTTCAAAACCAAAGAGATGACACCTTCATCTTGCCGGAAATACTCCGGGGGAGTCCGAAGGACGGGGGCAGCGCCCCCATCCACCTCCGTTATTTGCACGTCTCTCGGATAAGGTAGCGATCTCGCGCCTGGCCGCCGCGTTTCGCGACGGGGGCACTGCAAACAACGGTTAGACTGGGCCCCCTTCCCCCTCGGTCAAAAGCACTTACCTTTGAGGATGAGCGATGTCGCACCCGGCCGCCCCGTCGCGCATAGGGGGCACTGCAATCAACGGTTGGACTGCGCCCCTCCCCCGTTCTCAGCCGGGCCAGCTCACCCGGCCCACGCCCTGCCGCCTGCCAAGCGTCCTGCGATCGATCAGGCGGTGCGCGAACCGGAAGTCGGGACAGATGCGGACGATCAGCAGCCGGTTGAAGTTGCCGTCGAAATTCACGTTGACCCAGCCCCGGCGGGTCATGGGAGAGAGCGTCTTCACCTCCACGAAGTCGTTGCCCAGCCGTCCGTCCGCCCCCTTGGCGTAATTCCGGTTGAGCCGCAGGCCGATGGCGATCTCGGCATAGAGCTCTCCCAGATCGCCATAGACCGAGAGGTGGCGGCCGGTCGCTTCGTGATACCCGATGGCAGTGGCCAGCAGTTGCCGGAACAGCGTGACGCTGCGCGGATCGGCGAGCGGATGCCAGTCCTGCGGGTCGGGCTGGCGGGCGGCAATATCCCGGCGTGACGCTTCGGGGGCGAAGGGGGCGCTTCCGTCCATGGTCTCTCCCTGGTCTGATGACCAAGATGGGGACGGAGACATGACGCGAAAGGGCGTCACAGGAGACAGAGCGTTTCCCTTGGGGAAACCGGTCGGACGGCGCGGGCCGGAGCGTTACTCCGGCGCCAGCACGGCGAGGCAGGCCAGTTCGAACAGGATCTGCGCCCCCGCCTGCGCGGTGTTAGACGTCGGATCGTAGGAGGGTGCGACCTCCACCACGTCCCCGCCCACCATGTTCAACCCCTTGAGCCCGCGCAGGATCGCCATGGCCTCGCGCGGTTCCAGCCCGCCGACCTCCGGCGTGCCGGTGCCGGGCGCATAAGCCGGATCGAGGCTGTCGACGTCGAAGCTGATGTAGGTCGGCCCGGCGCCGATCACCTCCAGCGCCCTCGCGACGACGGCGGGCACGCCCATCTCCGCCACCTCCTCCGCATGGATCACCGTCATGCCGGAGGCGTAGGAGAATTCCCACAGGTAATCCCCGCCGCCCCGGATGCCGATCTGGATCGTGCGGGTCGGGTCGAGCGAGCCTTCGAGCACCGCCTGCCGGAACGGCCCGCCATGGTGGAACTTCGCGCCCTCGTAGACACCGGAGGTATCCGCATGGGCGTCGATATGCACCATGCCCACGGGTCCATGCTTTTTCGCCAGAGCCGCCAGCACGGGGCGGGAGATTGAGTGATCCCCGCCGACCGCCAGCGGAAACAGTCCCGCCTGCACCACTTTGGTGAAGTAGTCCTCGATATCCTCGTGGCAGGAGGTCAGGTCATAGCGCGATCGCATCGGCACGCCGCCGAGGTCCGCGAAGCGTCTGACCTGCAGCGGCGCAACGTCCAGCACGCGGTTCCAGGGGCCGATCCGCTCGATCTCCCGCACCGCCTTCGGGCCACGCCGGGCGCCCGCGCGGTTGGTCACGCCAAGGTCCATGGGCACCCCGATCAGCGCCACATCGATACCGGAGACCGCCGCACCCTTCGCCACCGCCTCGGCGAGATCGGGCCGGTAAGGCGCGTCGAGCAGCGTCGACACCCCGGCGAAGGGCCAGGCGCGCCGCCCACCCTCGCCGAACTGGCCGTCCGCCACCGCCTTGAGGCGCGGGTCGTGGAACGCCGTGCCCTTGTCGTTGCCGTAAAGCGCGTGCAGCTCTTCGAGCGTTTTTGCCATGCCCGTCCCTCCTGTTTGCGCCAGAGAAGACCGGGGCGCAGGGGAAGGCAAGCCCCCGAGGGGACGGACCGCTACTTCTTCCCGGCGCTGCCGCCCGGATGGACGATCGCGTCGTGATCCACCACATCCCAGGCCATGCCCGCGTTGCGGTAGAGCCGCTTGCCGAGCCGCGGGTAATCGCCCACGTCCTGCGCCAGCCGCTGCCCGGCGACGAGGCACCGGAACACCCCGCTGCCGGTATTGCGGATCGTATGCGCCAGCCCGCCCCGGCGGTAGCCGATGAAATCGCCCGGGCCCACGACATGCGCCTCCTCGCCGATCACGGCGGTCGCCTCACCCTCGAGCACGTAGACGCATTCGTCTTCCATGTGGTGCTTGTGCAGCTCCGTCGTCTCGTGGCCCGGCTGCACCTCGATCAGGTGGACGCCGATCCCCGTCAGCCCGGTCGCGTCGCCAAGCGACTTGTTCACGCGCTGCGCATTGGGGTTGAGGAAATGGGTCTTCGCCAGCCCCTCCATCGCCGCGATGTCGGCGGCCTTCAGCAGGTAGGTGTCATCGCTCATGTGCGCCCCCTTCTTTGGTTTTGCAAATATCCCCGCCGGAGGCTCCGCCACGACCAGCCGCGCACCGCCGGGCAACGAAAAACCCCCCGCGCCAGGGGCACGGGGGGTCTGTATCGCTCACGAGGCGGCCCGGATCAGGCGGCTTCGGAGATGAACTTCACCGCATCGCCGAAGGTCTGGATGTTCTCGGCGGCGTCATCGGGGATCTCGATGCCGAATTCTTCTTCGAAGGCCATGACCAGTTCGACGGTGTCGAGGCTGTCCGCGCCCAGGTCGTCGATGAACGAGGCGTTCTCGGTCACCTTGTCCTCTTCCACGCCCAGATGCTCGACAACGATCTTCTTCACGCGCTCTGCGACATCGCTCATGGGATTTCCCCTCATATCTCTTGGGTCCGAAGACCCGGTTCTGCCCTGCCCCATCCCTTGCAAGTCCGGGGTCGTGCTGTGGTGCCCGCGACGGGGCGGCTTGATCCCGCAAGGTGCGAGTGACCGGATCACGACATCGCGAACCGGCCGGGTTGCGCCGCCTATATCACAAGCGACAGGAAGGGCAAACGGTTTCACCCCGTCGTTCCCCCCGTCCCGATATGGCGTCGTTGCGTCGGATTCCAAGCCGAAATTCCGGCGTTTGGCAAGGGGCTGCGCGCCGGGTCCGGCGGGGGCGGGAGCGTCGGGGGATGCCGCCTTGCCGGAATGTCGCCGTTCCCGTCCCGTCGGAACAGCGTCGTCCCCGGACCCGGCCGTGGGTCCCTCGCAGCCACAGTCGCGCCTCTCTCCGACCGGGGCGACCTCACGCCGCCTCCGCCTCCTGCCGCGCCCAGAGCCCGGCGTAGCGGCCGCGGCTGAGGAGGAGTTCCGCGTGCGTGCCCTGCTCCACGATCTCCCCACCCTCCAGCACCACGATCCGGTCGGCGTCGGCGATGGTCGACAGGCGGTGTGCGATGACCAGAACGGTGCGCCCCTCTCCGGCCAGGGCCAGCGCGTCCTGGATGCCGCGCTCCGTCTCCGTATCCAGCGCGGAGGTCGCCTCGTCCAGCAGCAGGATCGGCGGGTTCTTGAGCAGGGTGCGCGCGATGCCGACCCGCTGCTTTTCCCCGCCCGACAGCTTCAGCCCCCTCTCGCCCACCTTCGTGTCGTATCCTTCGGGCAGCGAGACGATGAAGTCGTGGATCTGCGCCGCCTTCGCTGCCGCCTCGATCTCCGCCTGAGTGGCACCGTCGCGGCCATAGGCAATGTTGTAGCCGACCGTGTCGTTGAACAGCACCGTGTCCTGCGGTACCACGCCGATCTGTGCGTGCAGCGAGTCCTGCGTGACGTCGCGCAGGTCCTGCCCGTCAATCCGGATCGCCCCGCCGGTCACGTCGTAGAACCGGAACAGCAGCCGCCCGATGGTGGACTTGCCCGACCCGGAGGGTCCGACGATGGCCACCCTAGTCCCCGGCTCCACCCGCAGCGACACGCCCTTGAGGATGCCCCGCTCCGCGTCATAGCCGAAGGTCACGTCGTCGAGCTCCACCGCCCCGCCCGATACGGCGAGGTCCGTCGCGCCCGGCTTGTCGGTGATCTCCGCAGGCTGTTCCAGCAGGTCGAACATTTCCCCCATGTCCACCAGCGCCTGCCGGATTTCCCGGTAAACGGTGCCGAGGAAGTTCAGCGGCATGGTGATCTGGATCATGTAGGCGTTGACCATGACGAAATCGCCCACGGTCAGCGCGCCCGACTGCACGCCATAGGCCGCCATCACCATCACCGCCACCAGCCCGCCGGTGATCAGCAGGGACTGGCCGAAGTTGAGAAAGGCCAGAGAATACTGGGTCTTGAGCGCCGCGACCTCGTATTTCGCCATCGCCCGGTCATAGCGCGCGGCCTCGCGCCCCTCCGCCCCGAAATACTTCACCGTCTCGAAGTTCAGCAGCGAGTCGATCGCCTTCTGGTTGGCGTCGGTGTCCTGGTCGTTCATCTCCTTGCGCTGCTTCACGCGCCATTCGGTGACGCGGAAGGTGAAGGCGACATAGGCCCAGATGACCCCCGCCACGACGACGAGATACCAGATGTCGAAGACCCACCAGAGCACCACCGCGACCAGCAGCAGTTCCAGCACCAGCGGCCCGATGGAGAACAGCAGGAACCGCAGCAGGAAATCGACCCCCTTCACCCCGCGTTCGATGATCCGGGACAGGCCGCCGGTCTTGCGGGTGATGTGATAGCGCATCGACAGGCGGTGCATGTGGGCGAAGGTCTCGTAAGCAACCTGACGCAGGGCCCGCTGTCCGACGCGGGCGAAGACGACGTCGCGCAGTTGCTGGAAGCCGACCGACATCAGCCGCGCCATGCCGTAGACCACGGTGAGCGAGATGGCCCCGAGCGACAGCATCCAGGCGGCGGACTCCCCCTCGCCCGCCAGCGCATCCACCGCCGCCTTGTAGAAGAACGGCGTGCCGACCGCGATCAGCTTGGCCGCCAGCAGGATCAGCAGCGACCATGCCACCCGGTGCCGCACCCAAGGCGCGTCCGAGGGCCAGAGATAGGGCATCACCCGCCGTACGATGGTCATTCCGTTCCGGGGCATTTCGGTGGTGGTGAGTGTGGCGTGACGGCGGCTCATCGGGTTGGCGGGTCTTTCAATTGGCTTGCGCGGATGTCTTGCGGGACCGGTCCGGCTGGCGTAGAAGGGTATCAGTTCAACGATTCATGAGTAATTGAACAATGGACGAGACACAAGCCCTCGGCGCGCTCTCCGCGCTGGCCCACGAGACCCGGTTGCAGATCGTGCGTCTGCTCGTCCCCTGCGGACAGGACGGCATGGCGGCGGGGGAGATCGGGGCGCGCGTGGACTGCGCCGCGTCGCGCCTGTCCTTCCATCTCGCCGCGCTGGAACAGGCCGGGCTGATCACCGCGCGCCGCGACGGGCGGCGAGTGATCTATTCGGCCCGGCGGCGGCAGATCGGCGGGCTGATCCACTACCTGCTGAACGACTGCTGCGCCGGCGACCGGACCGTGGGCGAGATGTGCCGCGCCCATGCCCCCGCCTGCTGAGAGCCGCCTGCTGAGACCTGCCTGCTGAAACCTGACCGACGCCCCTGACCCTGCCCGAGGCCCCCCGATGACCATCACACAGGAAGACGACCTCGACGCGCTGAAGGCCATCGGCCGCATCGTCGCCAACACGCTGCAGTCCATGGCCGACGCCATCGAACCTGGCATCACCACGGCCGAACTCGACTCCATCGGCGCCGCGTTGCTGGAGCGGGAGGACGCGGTTTCTGCCCCGCGGTCGACCTACGGCTTTCCCGGCGCCACCTGCATTTCGGTGAACGAGGAGATCGCCCATGGCATCCCCGGCCCCCGCACCATCCGTGCCGGCGACCTGGTGAACATCGACGTCTCGGCCAGCCGGGACGGGGTCTTTGCCGACACCGGCGCGAGCTTTGGCTGCGGCCCCCTGCGCCCGACGCTGGACCGGCTGTGCCGGGACGGGCGCAAGGCGCGGCAGGTCGGCATCGCGCAGGTCCGCGCCGGGCGGCCGCTTGCCGGGATCGGGCGGGCCGTCGGGGCCTTTGCCGACAAGCGCGGCTACACCCTGATCCGCAACCTCGCCAGCCACGGCATCGGTCGCGCCCTGCACGAATACCCCGAGGAGATCGCCACCTGGCCCTCCCGCGACCGCCGCCGCATCGACCGCGGGCTGGTGATGACCGTGGAGCCGTTCCTGTCCACCGGCGGTCTCTGGGCCGATCAGGGAGAGGACGGCTGGACCCTTTTTGCCGCCCCCTCGGCCCCGGTGGTCCAGTACGAGCATACGGTCGTGGCAACGGAGCGCGGCGCGGTGGTCGTAACGCTGCCGGGGTAGTGCGTCTTTTGCAGGGGCTATGCGACGTGCCGGTCGATGCGGCGGTGCGCGGGCCTGCATGACACTTGGCAGGTCCGCGTACCCCTTCGCATGTCCGGTCCGCGCGCCCCCTCACATGTCCGGTCCGCGCGCCCCCCTCCCCCCAGCCCTCTCCCCCGTGGGGGAGCGGGAGTCACCGCGTTCCTTGTTCAGGTGACGCGCTCTATTTCCGGTTTCGGCGCCTCGTCATCCTCGGGCTCGACCCGAGGATCTCCCGCCACCGGAAGCGACCTGAGCCTCCGCATCACGCCCCCCGGTCCGAATGCGCAAGAATCCGGCTTCCGTCAACGCTGGCGTCTTTCACACCGACACAAGGCAGCCCCAGGCCCCAGAAAATGCTCCCTCCAACCGGGACCATCGCTATGTCCCGTTGCGGCAGCCCCCCGCCAATCACCGTTCAAAAAGGCAAACAGGAACCTGACGGGCAGACAAGCCCGGCCAGCACGTCTCACGTACACATCAGCACAGCGCCTGTGCCTCCGCGCCTCGGCCACTTTCCCGCGCCTGGCCGCCGCCCGCAGCAAACCTTGCGCGATATTCCGACGGGGCGATCCCCCGCTGGCGGCGGAAGGCGCGGCGCATCTGTTCCTCTCCGCCGAAACCGGCCCGGGCGGCGACCGACTTGACCGGCAGGGAGGTTTCCGCCA
Source organism: Primorskyibacter flagellatus (assembly GCF_014638275.1). Taxonomy (GTDB): domain Bacteria; phylum Pseudomonadota; class Alphaproteobacteria; order Rhodobacterales; family Rhodobacteraceae; genus Pseudooceanicola; species Pseudooceanicola flagellatus_A. The sequence goes on along the minus strand of NZ_BMFJ01000001.1, from coordinate 760,975 downwards.
GCGCGACACAGGCGGCCTCGACCCGCAGCCGCTCGACGAACCGGGCCGGAGCCGTGCCGGTGACCGCACGGAACTGCCGGGCGAAGGTCCGTTCGCTCATCCCCGCCATCGCCGCCATCGCCGCAACCGAGAGATCGCGCGCCGGGTCCGCCCGCAGGGCCGCGATCATCCTGTCGAAGCGACCGTCGCCGGCGGCCACCTGCGCCTGCAGCGGTGCGCTGAACTGATCCTGCCCGCCCGGCCGTCGCAGGTAGAGGACAAGCGCGCGGGCCAGCCGCAACGCCTCTGCCCGGCCGAGATCCGCCTCGACCATCGCCAGCGCCATGTCGATCCCCGCGCTCACGCCGGCAGATGTCCAGAGGGGCCCGTCGGCGACATAGATCGCATCCCGCTCCACCGTGATCTCGGGATACTCCGCCGCCAGCCGGTCGCAGGCCTCCCAGTGCGTCGTCGCCCGCGCCCCGTCCAGGACTCCGCCTTCCGCCAGAATGAACGCGCCGAGGCAGACGGAACCCAGGCGCCGCACCCTGCCCCGCGCGCCGGCAAGCGCCGCCAGCAAAGCGGTGTCGCGCATCGCGTCGAAAGCCCGCCGTCCACCCGATACGATCAGCGTGTCGACCACCCCCGCCATGGCCGCGTCCAGCCGTCCGGTCGGCAGCGCAACCCCCGTATCCGTCGCCATCGCTCCGCCCGACAGAGACACCAGTGCGCAGTCATAGGCGGCCCGCCCCTCCGGAGTCCGCGCATCGGTAAAGACCTGAAGCGGCCCGGCGGTATCCAGGAGCTTGGCCCCGTCGAACTGGACGAAGACCACGCGGCGCGAGGGATTGGCGGAATCAGTGGGCATATTGACATTCATGCCAGATCGCCCGGGTGCTAGCAAAGGCCCCGACATCACGGAGAGGACGATGCTGGAACTTAGGCCAAACTGCGAATGGTGCGACCGCGACCTGCCCCCGGACAGCCCCGACGCCCGCATCTGCAGTTACGAATGCACCTATTGCGCCGCCTGCGCGACCGAGGTGCTAAGGGACGTCTGCGCCACCTGCGGCGGCAACCTGACGCCTCGGCCGATACGGCCACGGGAGGACTACCGGGGCCTCGGGCTCGGGCTCGGCCACGATCCGGCGTCGCAAAAGCGGAAGTTGAGCCGATGGAGTGAAACGCAGATGCGCGCACAGAGTGAACGCCTGCGCGACACCCCGCCGGATCGCCGCTGACGGCTCCGGTTACTCCCGGTCCGGCAGGGCGAAGACCTGGCCCGGATAGATCAGGTCGGGGTCGCGGATGAGATCCCGGTTCGCCTCGAACACTCGGACGTAGAGCAGACCCTCGCCATAGCGGTCCCGCGCGATGGCCCAGAGTGTGGAGCCCGGCTGCACCGTCACCGATCCCGCCAGTGCGGTTGTCGTGGCCCCGGCGACGACCTCGGGGGCCTCGCGCTTGAAAGGCGTTTCCACGCGTGAGGTCACCGATCCGTCCGCCGCCACCTCGTCGACCCGCAGCCGGTAGACGCCGCTCGCCACGTCGGCAAGTTCGGCATCCCAGGCACCGTCGGCGCCGATCTCGGACAGGCCGACCGCCTTGTCGTCGAGGTAGAGCCGCACGAACCCGCCCTCCGCCCCGCGCCCGGCCAGCCGCACCGCGCCGCTGCCGGAATAGGTGATGGCGTCGATGGCGACGTCCTCCGTCCGTCCGCCCGGCCCCTGAAGCACGCGCACGCCCTGGCTGTCGGACAGCAGCACGGTCGGAGCCGGAGGGGATGCCGGCGCGGTTACGCCGGAGGCCTGGTCCGGCGTCGCTGGTGCGCTTGTGCCGGATGCTGGCGGAGTGGTGTCGGAAGAGACGGTGACTGTGGGTCCGGTCGCGGGCGCCGACCCGGCGGCGGCGGAGTCGGTGCCGGTGGTGCCGGGTGTCGCACTGCTTGCCGTGGTGGTGCCGGCGGTACCGGTCTGCGCGGCGCTGACGGTGTCGGTCGCGCCCGCCCCCGCGGTTCCGGCGCTGGCGGCGGCGTTTTCGGTCCCGCCCGTGCCCGCAACATCAGCGCTTCCGTTCGCCGCTACCGACGTGCCCGTACCGGCGGACAACGGCGCGTCCGTGCCACTGGTGTCCGCGCCTGCCACGGCTGTCGCCGATCCCGCCGTCGTGGTGCCGCCCGGGGCTGTCGTATTTGTGTCCACCGTCCCCGAAGCGCCTGCGCCGGTTCCGCTCTCGCCAGCGAAGACCACGCCAGAGCCCGTCGTGGCCGCAGCGCCGGTCCCCGTGACGCCATCGCCCGAAGCCGCCCCGCCTGCACCGGCGAGGCCCGCGCCTGTCCCGCTTGACCCGTCGCCATTCCCCTGCGACGTCGCATTGTCCGCCGAAACCGTGGTGCCGGGGCCCGACGCTTCCGATCCCGGAACGGCACCCTCCGACTCCGACGCGCTGTTCGCCGCCAAGGCTGCTGCCGAACCTGTCGCTTTGTCCCGCGCACTGTCAGCGCTTACGGTTGCACCGGCCCCGCTCCGGGTGTCCGCCGCTGTCCCGGCCGCACCTTCCACCCCCGCCGCAGATGGCGCGGGATCGCTTCCGGCAGCCGCTGTCTCCGCCGACCCGTTTTCAACGCTGTCGGCACCGACCGTGGTCCCGCCACCACCCGGCACGGTGACGTCCCCGCCCGGCGCGACTGTCGCGACCTGTTCGCCGGATGCGCCCTGCGCCGACCCCTCCGCAGCCACCGTCGGCCCGAGGATCACCTCTGCGGCCGAGGCGACCTCTGCCCCGGCCTCTCCGGACAGCAGCGACAGAACGCGCGGCGCGGCGCTCTCGGCCAGATCGAGGAAGGCGACGAACTTGCCGTCCGGCCCCGCCGTTTCCTCTCCGGCCGGAACACCGTCGACCAGCACCTGTATCCGCGCGCCCGGGGCGGCCACCCCTGCCACCAGAACGGAGCCGTCGCCTTCGGCCCGCACGATGTCGAACCGCGGGGCGTCGGGCGCGGGCGTTTCGGTTTCGGGCGCTTCGGTTACAGGCGCCTCGTTTGCGGGCGCTTCCGTTACAGCCGCGCTGTCCTGCTCCGACGCGTTCCCGGCCGCCAGCGGCTCAGCCGCCGTCGTGTCTCCGGTGGCTTCGCCAGTCGAAGTTCCCGCACTGATTTCGGATGTGTCGATTTTCGGGATGCCCGCGGCGGGATCGAAGACCCCCGCCAGCCAGGCCCCGACCGCGACAACCGCCACTGTCACCACCGCGCCGATGGCCAGCCCCTGCGTGCCGCCCGATACCGATCCTGCCAATCCCGTGCCCTTCCCTGCGCGCGGGCCGCCCCTCCGGCCTGCGCGGTTGAGCACATATATCAACAAGGCTAAGACGGGTCAAAACGCCTGAGTCACTGGTTCCGGAAGGTATCCCCCATGCAACAGCCCACCCCCGCCCGGTCCGTCTGCGTCTTCTGCGGATCGCGCCCCGGCACCGATCCCGCCCATGCCGCCGACGCCGCCACCATGGGCCGCGCCCTTGCGGCACAGGGCTGGCGCCTGGTCTACGGCGCCGGAGACGTCGGGCTGATGGGAGAGGTCGCGCGCGCCGCGCAGGCCGCCGGAGGGGACACCTTCGGCGTCATCCCCGTGCACCTGCTGAACGCAGAGGTCGGCAAGCGCGACCTGAGCCGGTTCGTGGTCACGGAGAACATGCACGAACGCAAGAAGGTCATGTTCATGAACTGCGACGCGGTGGTGGTCCTGCCCGGCGGCGCCGGGTCCCTGGACGAATTCTTCGAGGTCCTGACCTGGGCGCAGCTTGGTCTGCACGACAAACCGATCGTTCTGCTGAACCGCAACGGCTTCTGGGACCCGCTGCTGGCGCTGATCGACCACGTCATCGCGCAGGGCTTCGCCGCCCCGTCGCTGAAGGGTCTGGTGACGGCCGTGCCGGACCCGGAGGCGGCGATGCAGGCGCTCGCCGGCTGAGGCTACGCGCGGCGGCGGCGCAGGACGGCCAGCCCGCCGACCCCCGCCAATAGCAGCGGCAGGCTGGCCGGCAGCGGCACGGCGCCCGTCGTCACGGCATAGGCCAGGTCCGGCCCTTCGAGGATCAGCGTCGCCGCGCCCAGCCCGCCGGACGAGGACCAGAGCCCGTAGGTGCCGCTGGCCGTGGCAAAGACCGACCCGCCGAAGGCGAAGTAGCGGTCCGTTCCGGTCATGGTCTGCGTGATGTCGAAACGCCCGAGGCTGTTCAGCGTGATCGAGATCTCGGGCATCGGAGTCTGCACGGGGTCGGTGATTTCCGCGGCAAGGCCGAAGGGCCGGTCGGTATAGGTCCCGGCCCCGGCCGCGGCATTTTCGAAATTCACGTCGTTGTAGACATCGATGCCGCCGGTCCGCGTCGCCAGCTTGGTCGCGGTGTCGGGCCGGACCGCGGCGAGGTAGAAGTTGAGTGTGAAGTTCCCGTTCTTGATGACCTCCCCGTTGCCGCCGCGGTAGATCAGAGTGGCCGCGGTCACGGAGGTCCCGGTGATCTGGTCCAGATCGAACAGCACCCAGTTCGCGAACCGGCGGTTCTGGGCGATGCTGACCCCGGCGAGGATGCTGGAGTTTGTCGCGACGACGGTATCAAGGCTGCCGGTGTGGTCGATCCAGCCATTGTCGACGCTGGTCAGGGTAACGGTCGCGGCGGTTGCGGGAGCTATGGACACGGCCAGCGAAAGGGCCGCGAGGGTGGCGCGAATGAAGGCTTTCATCTGGAAAATTTCCGGAGGGTTGAAACGCCGTGATCTGACGCAACCGGATTGCCCAGCGTCAAGCGGAATTCGGAACACCGGAGGAATTGTCCCAGTTTACCCGAAACGCCGGTCAGTTTGCGACGGGATGATGCCGCTTTCGGGTTGATGGGTACATCGTAACAGTCGAAGCGTCGCCGCCGGAATGGGCGATTCGCGGGCCACGATTTCTGACGCTTCGGACGGGAAAGCAGCTTCGGAACAGCGTGTGTCGCAGAGCCAGCTTACCGCTCCACCCGGGCCCGCTGAGGAATTCTTCACGGAATCCCTCAGACAAAAATCCGGGCACCCTCTCCGAATGCGGAAAAGGGTGCCCGCAAATGTCGTCAGGCTGGCTCTGATTTCAGCGCCGCCTCGATTTCGTCCAGCGGGTGATTGGTGAGCGTCTTCGGGATCTCGCCGATCACCTTGTCCGCCACCTCCTTGTGCAGCTTCTGTCGCAGCTCGCCGAGCGTCTTGGGCGGCGCCACAAGCACGATCTTCTCGAACCTGTGCCGGTGCGCCTGCCGGTAAAGCAGATCGGCCAGATCATCCGCGAACCGCTCCTTGGCCAGCTGGTGCCAGTCCGTATCATCCATTGCCGACCGCTGGCCCGGCCCGTTGTCAGGCATGCGGCCCGGCCGGTTGGCGGACTGGTCGATGTCCTTGGGGTTCTCCTGCTCCTCCTTGCGCACGACCTCGAGATGCGGGTCCTGCTCATCGGTGAGGTTCTTCAGGAAAAGGGCCTTTTCGCCGTCCGCGATGAGCACCCAGGCATCGTAGGGAACGGAAATCGAGTCATCCCGGCTCATCACACCTTCTCCTTGTCGCCGCTGTCGTTCTTGTCCTGACCGAGCGGGCGCGTCGCCCCCGCGGAGGTCTCGTCCAGCCGTTTGCGCTCATCGCGCGAGCCGACCTTGCGCTGAAGGTTGCCGCCCTTCGCCCCGCCCTGATCGGGCGCGTCGAGGTCTTCCGGCTTGTCCCCCAGCACCTCCTCCGTCTCCCGGCGCTGGTCCTGTGATCTGTGGCGCTCTGCCATGGCTCTGGTCCTCCATTATGGTGTCTGAAGGATCAACGGGACAGCCATGGGCGGGGTTCCCGCCTTGTGGTGATGCGGGCGCGCATGTGCCGGTTGACGGGTCTGACTTTATGTATTGACAGGTCTGACTTTATGTAGCAATGTAGTTACATGACTACATATGAACCAGATACCGACGACAGCGAAACGGATGCGGTGTTTGCCGCCCTCGCCCATGCCAGCCGCAGGCGGATGCTCGACATCCTCCGCGACCGGCCGGGGCTGAGCGTCGGGGATCTGGCGTCCCGGTTCGACACCAGCCGGATCACGGTGATGAACCACCTCGCGGTGCTGACCGCCGCGGGTCTGGTCATCAGCGAAAAGGACGGACGCAGCCGCAGGCTGTACCTCAACGCGGCACCGATCCACGCCATCCACAAGCGCTGGATCGACAGCTATGCAGCCACCTGGGCCGAGCAGACCCTCACCCTCAAATCCCTGGCCGAAGCGGCCCATGCCCGTAGGAAGGACCCGAAGAATGATGTCTGACTCCCTGACCACCCCCCTGCCCGCCAACGCACCCGCCGTGCACCGCAACCGCACCTTCATCAAGGCCCCGGTGGAAACCGTCTGGTCGATCCTCGTCGCCACCGACACCGCGCTGCCGTTCTTCTTCGGCGCGGTCTGCGACACGAAGGACGGGCTGAAACCCGGCGCGCGGATGCGGATGCTGCACCCGAACCGCCGGATCGCCATGGTAGTCGGAGAGGTACTGGCCTTCGACCCCCCGCACCTTTATTCCCACACCTTCCGCATGACCCACATCGACGAAGGTCCCGCCACGGTCACCTACCGGCTGACGGAGACGGAGGGCGGCACGCAGTTCGACCTGATCATCGAAAACGCCCCCGCCGGCGGACGGCTGGAGAAGGAGATGCTGGGCGCGCAGCGCTTCATCGCCACCAACCTGCGGACCCTCGCCGAAACCGGCCGCCCGGCGTTTTCGGGCCGCATGGTCGGCTGGATGTCGCCCGTGTTTGCACTGCTGGCGAAGAAGAGCCAGCGGGTGGAGAACTGGCCGTTGTGAGGCGTGCCGGAGACGTGGGGCCGCGCTACCGGTCCGGCCTCCACCTAGACGAAAAAACCCGCCGGAGTGCTCCGGCGGGTTTTCGTTTGACCAGTGGCCGCCCGGATCACATCCGCGAGGCGACGTTTTCCCAGTTCACCAGCTTGTCGAGGAAGTTCGACAGGTAGGCCGGGCGCTTGTTGCGGAAGTCGATGTAGTAGGAATGTTCCCACACGTCGCAGCCAAGCAGCGCGGTCTGGCCGAAGCAGAGCGGGTTCACGCCGTTCTCGGTCTTGGTGACCTTCAGCGCGTCGCCGTCCTTGACCAGCCAGCACCAGCCCGAACCGAACTGGCCCGCACCGGCGGCGGAGAATTCTTCCTTGAACTTGTCGACGGAGCCGAAAGCCTCGGTCAGGGCTTTCTCAAGCTCTCCGGGCATCTTGGACTCGCCGGGGCCCATCATCTCCCAGAACTGGTTGTGGTTCCAGAACTGCGAGGCGTTGTTGAAGATGCCGTTCTGGGCGACGGCCTTGGGGTCGTAGGTGCCCTTGATGATCTCTTCGACGGACTTGCCTTCCCACTCGGTCCCGGCAATTGCCTTGTTGCCGTTGTCGACATAGGCCTTGTGGTGGATATCGTGATGATATTCCAGCGTTTCCTTGGACATGCCGAGGTCGGCAAGCGCGTCGTGGGCATAGGGAAGATCGGGAAGTTCGAAGGCCATGATGCGGCTCCTTTTCCATGGGGAATGTTGCCCTTAGATGTTATCTTTCCGGGGGGAACGTCAACCCTCGCCCCGCGCATCGGCGCATCCGCGATGTGCAATGCGGCGCGGAACCGGGGGATTTGGCCGACGCCTGCGCGCCAGACAGGCGCGGTAGAGGAACACCACAGGAGCCGCCCGCGATGCCCGAGACCTCCGACAACGCACCCCCGGTCATGCCCCCGCTGGAGCGGGAGGTCTTCGACACCTTCCCCGCGCCGGTGAGACACCGGCTGGAGGAGGTCCGCGCGAAGATCTTCGCCGCAGCAGCGGACGCCGGTGCGGGCCCACTGACCGAGACGCTGAAATGGGGGGAACCGGCCTATTTGACGGAGGCGACAGGCAGCGGCAGCACCATCCGCCTTGGCCAGCTCAGGGATGCACCCGGTCACGCGGCGGTCTTCGTCAACTGCCGCACCGCGCTGGCCGACACCTTCCGCACCCGACTGCCCGCCCTGTCCCTGCGCGGCGACCGGGCGGTGCTTGTCCCCCTCGACAATCGCGAGGGGGACCCGGATCTGGGCCGGGCACTGACACTGGCCCTGACCTATCACCGCTGGAAGTAGGCTCAGTCCGCGTCGCGCACGGCGGACAGGATGACCTCCGCCACCTCCTCCGGATGGCTGAGCAGCACAAGGTGCCCGGCCTCGATCTCCGTCACCCTGGACCCGGCCCGGTCGTACATGAACCGCTCCAGCTCCGGCGACACGGTGCGGTCCCGGGTTGCGACGATCGCATGGCTGGGCCGCTCCTGCCAGCCGGCGCTGCGCACCTCGTAGCCGAAGACGCTGCCCGAGGTCGCCACCTGCGACGCCGCAAGGAACCGTGCCTGCGTCTCCGGCAGGCCGGTTGCGACATCGGCAATGAAGGGATCGGGCCTGAGCGTGACGAACCCGTCAGCCGAGGCCACGCTGGCATCCGCTGCCAGCGCCGCCGGATACTGCGCGTTGAGCGCGCCGAGGCTCTCACCCGGTGCAGGCGCGAATCCGGCGACATAGACGAGGCCGCGCACGGACCGGCGGGCACCAAGCTCCGTCACCAGCAGGCCGCCGTAGGAATGGCCGACAAGCACGCTCGTTCCGGGAAGGCTGTCGAGCAACCGCTTCGTGGCGGCGAGGTCGTCCTCCACCCCCGTAAGGGGCAGCTGCGCAACATGTACGTCGACGCCCTGCGCGACGAGCTGTTCGTACACCGGCTTCCAGGCAGAGCCATCCATAAGCATGCCGTGCACCAGCACGACATGATCCGCATCGGCGAGCGCGGAGCCTGCCGAGAGCATTCCGGCAGCGGCAAAAGTCAGGATCGGACGTTTCATGGTTTTCTCCTTTCGTGTCCTTGTGAAAAGGAGATGGCATGGCGGACTGACCCGCAGTAGGCTTATGGATGATATAAAACCCATAAGTCAGGACAATGAATGGACGCCCGCGATCTTGCCGACCTGCTGGTGCTGCGCGCGGTGGCCGACCACGGCAGCTTTACCCGCGCCGCGCAGGCCCTTGGCCGGTCCCAGCCCGCCGTCAGCCAGGCCATCGCCGGGCTTGAGGCGCGCCTCGGTCAGCCGCTGCTCCTCCGCTCCACCCGCAGCCTACGCCCGACAGAAGCTGGGAAGCGCCTGATCGCGCGCATGACCCCCGCGCTGGACGATCTGGAGACGGCGCTGAGCGACCTGCGTGACAGCCGAGACCGCCCCTCCGGCCCGCTGCGCATCACCTCCCTGCGCTACCCGGCGGAGCATATCCTCCTGCCCGCGCTGATCGATTTCCGCCGCGCCTACCCGGAGGTCGAGGTCGCCGTGCGCGTGCAGGAGGGGTTCGAGGACCTTGTCGGCACCGGGCAGGACGCGGGCGTCCGCCTTGGCCTGCACCTCGCGCAGGACGTGACCGCACTGCGCATCGGCCCGGACATGCCGATCGCCGTGGTCGCCGCGCCGGACTACGCCGACCGCCACGGCCTGCCCGAGACGTTGCAGGACCTCGCCCGCCACGACTGCATCGGCTACCGGCTGGCCAGCGCCGACACGGTCTTTCGCTGGCAGTTCGTGCAGGGGACACGGCCGGTAAGCCTGTCGCACCGGAACGGACTCGTGGTCGACGACGGCGATACGCTGGTTGCGGCTGCACTGGCCGGGGCCGGACTGGCCTGGGTGCTGGAGCCGCTGGTCCGGGATCATCTGGAAGCGGGGCGGCTGGTGCGTTGCCTGACGCCCTATTGCCCGGTCTGGCCCGGCTATCACCTTTATTACCGTCACCGGAAACAGAAGAGCCCGGCGCTGAGCGCCTTTGTCGAGACCCTCCGCCGTCACCCCGCAGCGGCGGCGGGTCGCGGGGGCTGATGCGAAGCACGTCACCCCAAACCGAACGTTCTGCCTGCCATATCGCGGGCAACAGGTCTTCACCGAAGGCAGCACTGCCCGGCGTTGCCGCCGGGGGTAATTTGACCGTGCTTGGACTACGACGGCAGAGCGCCGAACCATAAAGAACTGGACCCGGCCCCTGCGGGCAGGAGGAGCTTAGAACACCCGCGGACCGACCGCGGCCTGACTGAGCAGGTCGAACGCATACTGCGCGACGGAGCGGAAGCAGACCAGCTCCACCGTACCCTCCTGCGGCATCCAGAAGGCGCCCGCGATCTGGGCGAGCCGGGTGCGGCGGATCTCTCCGGTCGGGAAGCGCATCATGTCGACCGGCGCGACCTTGGCGATCGTGTCGCGCAGGGCCGCGTCCTCTCCGGTCAGGCGGAACAGGGCGCGGGCGTCGGACATGTCGGCAACCAGCGCATGCGCGGAACCGAGCTTTTCGGTCAGCCCCGACAGCGCCGCGTCGAGCCCTGCGCGCGGCAGGATCAGCAGCGCCTCATCCGGCCCCATCCAGGCGAGACGCTTTTCGCCCTCTGCCGCGATCCCGCGCTGGCCGGGCATGGCGAGGCCCGAGACAGAGGCAAGCGCTTCGGTGATGGCGGTGTCCGACAGCTTGCCGCGCACGGTGATCATGGCGCGTGGTGCGAGGTCCTCGATCCGGACCGGGCCTTCTGAGACCTTGCCCGCGAGGGCGGAGACGGGATCAGACATTCTTGGTGTTCTCCTTGTCGTAGAAGACCGGATTGACGATGCGCGCGGCGACGGAGCTGCCGTCGACCTTGTTGAACTGCACCGTTTCGCCCATGCGTTCCGGCCCGTTCAGCACCAGCCCCATGGCGATCCCCCGGCCAAGCGTCGGGGAATGGTAGGTCGAGGTCACGCGCCCCTGCACATTGCGCTGTCCGTTGGCGTTGTGACCGTCCGCCAGCGCATAGGCCCCGTCCGGCAGCACCGACCCGTCGAGCGTTTCCAGGCCGACCAGTTTCCAGCGGTCCGGCCGGGTCATGTCAGACCGTTCCTGCGCCCGCTTGCCGATGTAGTCGGTCTTCTTCTTGGAAATCGCCCATCCAAGGCCAAGGTCCTGCGGAATGACCGTTCCGTCGGTTTCGTCGCCAATCATGATGAAGCCCTTCTCGGCCCGCATGACATGCAGCCCCTCGGTCCCGTAGGGCATGACGTCATGTTCGGCCCCGGCCTGCATCAGCGCCTCCCACAGGGCGAGGCCCTGAGAGGCGGGCACGGCGATCTCGTAGGACAGCTCGCCCGAGAAGGAGATGCGGTAGACCCGTGCCCTGATCCCGGCCAGCGTATGATCCTGGAAGGTCATGAAGGGGAAGGCCTCGTTCCCGATGTCCGTCGCACCGAGCTTTTCCAGAACGCTCCGCGCCTGCGGGCCGACCACGGCGATCTGGGCATATTGCTCGGTCGCGTTCACGACCCAGACCTTCCAGTCCCACCATTCGGTCTGGAGCCATTCCTCCATATGCGCGTGGATCCGGTCGGCCCCGCCGGTGGTCGTGTGGCAGAGGAACGTGTCCTCGTCCCACCTTGCCACCACGCCGTCGTCCATCAGGAACCCGTTTTCGGAACACATCAGGCCGTAGCGGCAGAACCCCGGCTTAAGCGTGGACATCATGTTGGTGTAGAGCATGTCCATGAACCTGCCCGCATCCGGCCCCTTCACGATCAGCTTGCCGAGGGTCGAGGCGTCGAGCAGGCCAAGCGCATTGCGCGTCTGGTTGATCTCGCGCGCGACGGCCGTGTGCCGGTCTTCGCCGGATCGCAGGTAGGTATAGGGACGCCGCCACTGACCGACCGGTTCGAAGTCCGCGCCATGGGCCTCGTGCCACGCGTGGATGGGGGAGCGGCGCAGCGGCTGGAACACCTCCGCCCGTGCAGGCCCTGCGATGGCGCCCATGGAAATCGGCGTGAACGGCGGGCGGAAGGTGGTCGTGCCGACCTGCGGGATCGGAGTATCCAATGCGCCCGACAGGATCGCCAACCCGTTGATGTTGGAGAGTTTTCCCTGATCCGTCGCCATGCCGAGCGTCGTGTACCGCTTGGCATGTTCGACCGACTCGAACCCCTCCTGCGCGGCCAGTTGCACGTCCGTCACCTTCACGTCGTTCTGGTAGTCGAGCCAGGACTTCGCCCGCAGCGCCCGCTTGGCCGAGGCCGGCATCAGCCAGACCGGTTCGATCGGCCTGTCGCCGCGCGGCTTGCGGTCGGTCAGGGCGATGTCGCCCGACGCCTTGCCGGTGACGAATGAGGCCGCCATGGCCCCGGTCTGCGCCGCATCCGGCAGCGCGTCGGAAAGGTCGAGCAAGCCGTTGGCGGCCCCGGCGACGCTCACGAAGCCCGTGCCGTCCGCGCCGGTCGGCGGGCGGTTCGGATCGGGGCGGAACATGGCCTGCGCGTCGTCCCATATCAGCTTGCCGCCACAATGGGACCAGAGGTGCACGACCGGGGACCAGCCGCCGGACATGGCGACCGCGTCGCAGGCGATTTCCTCGATCACCGCGCCCTCTCCGACCTGCTTGCAGATCGCGACCCCGGTCACCCGCTTGCGGCCCTGCACCTTGGCGATACCGTGACCGTTCAGCACGCGGATGCCCTTGGCCTTGGCCTGATCCGCCAGCGCCCCGCCGCCACCCTGCCGCGCGTCGAGGATCGCGGGCACTGACAGCCCCGCCCCGACCAGCGCCAGCGCGGTGAGATAGGCATCGTCGTTGTTCGTCACCACCACGGTGCGGTCACCAACCGAGATTCCGAAGTGGGCCACATAGTCCCGCACGGCGGAGGCCAGCATGACGCCGGGCACGTCGTTTCCGGCAAAGGACAGCGGGCGTTCGATTGCGCCCGTGGCCGTGACCACCTGCCCCGCCCGGATCCGCCAAAGGCGGTGACGCGGCCCGGACTTGACCGCGAGATGGTCGGTCAGCCGTTCGTAGCCCAACACATAGCCGTGGTCGTAAACCCCCGCGCCCATGCAGCGCAGGCGGAGGGTGACGGTCTCCATCCCCTCAAGCTCCGCCACCAGCGCCGCCACCTCCTCGGCCGCGCCGTCATCGACCGGCGCGCGGCCGCCCCAGTGGGCCTCCTGCTCCATCACGGTGACCTTCGCCCCGCCTTTTGCCGCCGCAAGCGCCGCTGTCAGGCCGGCAAGGCCGCCGCCGATCACGAGGACGTCGGTGAAGTGGTAGTAATGCTCATAGGTGTCCGCATCCCGGTCCTTCGGCGCCTTGCCGAGGCCCGCGGACTGGCGGATGAACGGTTCGTAGACATGTTTCCAGAAGGCGCGCGGCCAGAGGAACGTCTTGTAATAGAACCCGGCGGGCAGAAAACGCGACAGCTTCGCGTTGACCTCGCCGATATCGAACGCGAGGCTCGGCCAGTGGTTCTGCGACTGCGCCTCCAGCCCCTCGAACACCTCCTGCATGGTGGCGCGCTGGTTCGGTTCGAACCGCCCGCCCGACCCGATGCCAAGCAGTGCGTTCGGTTCTTCGGTCCCGCTGGCGACGACGCCGCGCGGGCGGTGATACTTGAAGCTCCGCCCCATCATCATCCGGTCGTTGGCCAGCAGGGCGGAGGCGAGCGTATCGCCCTCGTACCCCTTCAGCGTGGTGCCGTTGAAGGTGAAGGTGACCGGCTTGGAGCGGTCGATGCGCTGGCCGCCAGTGGTCAGTCGGGTGCTCATGTGCGGGGCCTTTCGGAAACGGGAGGCGTCAGGATCAGAGAGGTCGGGGTCATGCGAAGTCGCGCCAGCGCCAGCCGGGGCGCTTCTGGCGGATCTGTTCGAGCAGCGCCTCGGGCGGTTCGGATGTCTGCGCAGGATAGAAGCCGAACCATTCCAGCGTGGCGGTGTCGCGGGCCGCGTGGAACCACTTGCCGCAACCGTAGACATGCCGCCAGCGTTCGAAATGCACCCCGCGCGGGTTTTCGCGGTGGAAAAGGTAGCCCTCGAGCGCCGCGTCGTCAGACCCCGGCCCTTCGCGCGTGAGATGCGCTTCGCCGCCGCCGTGGAACTCCGTCTCTTCGGCGGTGACGCCGCAGCAGGGACAGGTGAGGATCAGCATGGGGCCTCCTTTGCCGCGCGATATGCGGGCACGAAAAAAGGCCGGACGCACGAAGCATCCGGCCCAGTTGACAGGTAAGGGACAAGGGAAAGAACGGAATATGCCGTCTTCCCAGGCAGTGAGGGGGCAACGGTTGCGCGGCGGGCATTGTTCCCGCCGACGGATGCGCGGTGCTGCAAGAACGCCATTGCAGGCGTCAATGCGCGGATCGTTGCCGGAAATGTCGCCGGAAGTATCTGGCGGACATGGAAAACCCGGCCGCGGCACAGGGCGCGCGACCGGGCAATGCCGTACCGGAGGGTCAGGTCATTCCGAAGCGGTTGCCCCGGCAGTTGCGTCGGCAGAACCCGTGTCTGCCGTGGCTGCGGCGCCCGCCGTGTCATTGGCGGTGTCCGCCGTGGCTGCCGCGCCGCCATCGGTCGAATCGGCGCCTGCAGAGCTGCCTGCGGAGTTGTTGATTTCGATTGCCGCAGGGTCGGAAGAGACGCCGGACGTGGCGAGATCGCCGCCAAAGATGAAATAGGCGATGGCTGCGACGGCGACGACAAGACCGCCGACGATGAAGGCGATGGCCCCGCCGCTGGTGCGGGTCTCGGTCGAGCGGTATTCGTAATGTTGATCGGCCATGATTGAGGCTCCGTTTCCGTTTCACTTGCTGATGAAACAGGCAAAGCCGCAAAAATGTTCCCGACGACCCGAGCGAAGGCCCGCGCAGTCACCAATTGTTCACATTTGTAAAGGGAACAATTGGCGGTTGAAATGTGTTTTGCCACTGAATCGGGCACGGAGGTCCGGAAATCCTTCCCCCGGTACGGTTCCGCTAACGGGACTACCACATCTTGTGGTACGTTTAATGCAAGACCCTCGACAATCGAAGCGATGCAAGAGGCACGAGCATGACCGAGAAACTTCTGATGACCACCGGCTCCGGCCTTCAGGGAAAGCAGATCGCCTTTGTCGTTCATCCCGACGTCAGCGCGCTGCCCGATCGCCCCGGCCTCTATGTCCTGCTTGGCATGTCGCCGCAGGGCCGCGACCGGCCGCTCTACTTCGGGTTCGCCGACAGTTCCATCCTTGACCAGCTGCCCTATGACCGTGGGTTCGCCCAGGCCATCCGCCAGGGTCCGGTCGGTTTCGCATCGGCCTATCTGCCAAGCGGGGACGATCCCGCCGCGCTGGTCGCCGCCCTGGCAGAGGCCTACGACGCCCCGGTCAACGCCGCCGCCGCAGCGCTGGCCGACATCGAAGCCGCGCAGAGCACGATCCACGCTCAGGCCATGGCCCGGAAGATCGCCGCCCAATAAGGACCGAAGGGAAAGCGCCGCCATCGCCGTGCCTCAGTGCGCGACGCCTGCGGCGACGCTTTCGTCGACGAACCGGCCCTGACGGAACCGGTCCAGCCCGAACTCCGCACACAGCGGCCCCGGCGTGCCCTTCGCCATCATGTCCGCCATCGCCCAGCCCGAGCCAGGGATCGCCTTGAACCCGCCCGTTCCCCAACCACAGTTGATGAAACAGCCCTCGACCGGCGTCTTCGAGATGATCGGCGACCGGTCCCCGGTCATGTCCACGATCCCGCCCCACTGCCGCAGCATCTTGAGCCGGGAGATCATCGGAAAGGTTTCGACCAGCGCCCGCACCGTTTCCTCGATGTGGTGGAAGGAGCCGCGCTGCGTGTAGTTGTTGTACCCGTCCGCGCCACCACCGATCACCATCTCGCCCTTGTCGGACTGCGACATGTAGCCGTGCACGGTGTTCGCCATCACGACCACATCCATGCAGGGCTTGATCGGCTCCGACACCAGCGCCTGCAACGCCACCGATTCAATCGGCAGCCGGAAGCCCGCCTTTTCCGCCATCACGCCGGAATGGCCGGCAACGACGATGCCCAACTTCGAACAGGTTATCGCGCCCTTGGTGGTCTCTACCCCCGTGACCTTACCATTTTCCGACCTTACCGCCGTGACTTCGCACTGCTGGATGATGTCCATGCCCATGGCGGAACAGGCCCGCGCATAGCCCCAGGCCACCGCGTCGTGCCGCGCCGTACCGCCCCGCGGCTGCCACAGCGCGCCGAGCACCGGATAGCGGGGGCCGGAGATGTCGATGATCGGCACCAGTTCCTGAACGCGCTGCGGAGAAATGAATTCGGTCGCCACGCCCTGCAGGGCATTGGCCTGCGCCGTGCGCCGGTAGCCGCGGACCTCATGTTCGGTCTGCGCCAGCATCATTACGCCACGGGGCGAGAACATGACGTTGTAGTTCAGGTCCTGGCTCAGCGTCTCGTAAAGGCTGCGCGCCTTCTCGTAGATCGCGGCAGACGGGTCCTGCAGGTAGTTCGACCGGATGATCGTCGTGTTCCGCCCCGTGTTGCCGCCGCCAAGCCAGCCCTTCTCGATCACCGCGACATTGGTGATGCCGTGGTTCTTGCCCAGGTAGTAGGCCGTCGCCAGCCCGTGCCCGCCCGCGCCGACGATGATGACGTCGTAATGCGGCTTGGGCGTCGCCTTTTCCCAAGCGCGTTTCCATCCCGTGTGGTCACGCAGGGCTTCGCGGGCCAGGGCAAAGGCGGAATAGCGTTTCATGAGGGCGACTCCCTGTCGGTTGGGCGGCTGCTGAGGCTGAGCCATATCAATTCACGGCCCGCGCCAACGCCGCAATGCGTCGTTTTCTCGCCCGATCCCGACAAGCGCCGCAATCGCCCCCCCGGCAGGGGCCCGGACAAAGCGCCGCTCACGGGCTTTTGCCCTTTTTCAGGGCGGCGCACCCCGCTAGACCGGGGCGGACCGCGCCTGTCGCGCTGCCCGAAGGACACTGGCCCGAAGGATCCCCGAACCGTGATCGACTGGATCATCCCCGCCCTGATGTCGCTGGCCGTTGCCCTGACGATCGGCCTGGCAGTGGTGCGCGCCCGCCGCGGCTCCGGGGAGGTCGAGGACGCCGCGCAGGACGCCGGCATCTACCGCCGCCAGCTTGACGAGGTCGACCGCGACCTGGCAAGGGGCGCCATCCCCGAGGATGAGGCCGGGCGGCTTCGCGCCGAAATCGCCCGCCGGCTGATCGCCGCCGATGACCGTGCCGCTGCCGCCGCCGCATCCGAGGAGCCCGCGCGCTTCCGTCCCGCCCTTGTCGTTGTGCTGGTTGCGGTGCTGACCGCCCTGCCCCTCGCGCTTTACGCCAATCTCGGCGCGCCCGGCTACGGCGACCTGTCCCTGAACGACCGCCTTGCCGCCGCCAAGGAACGCCGCGACACCCGCCCCGACCAGCCGACCGCAGAGGCCGCCGTGCCCCCCGACCTGCTGAAACCGCAGGAAATTCCGCCCGCCGATTTCGAGGTCCTGATCCAGCGCCTGCGGGATGCTGTGGCGGAACGCCCGGACGACCTGCAGGGGCAGCGCCTGCTGGCCCGCAACGAGGCCGCGCTTGGCAATTACCGCGCCGCCTATGCCGCGCAGGAACGCGTGCTGGAACTGCGCGGAGCCGAGGCCGATGCAGAGGATTACCTGACCTACGCCGACATGCTGATCCTCGCCGCCGGGGGCTACGTGTCCCCGGGGGCGGAAAACGCCCTGCGTGCCGCCCTCGCCCGCGACCCTGAAAATGCCCCCGCGCGGTATTACATGGGGCTGATGATGCGCCAGAACGATCGCCCCGACGTGGCCTTCCGGCTCTGGGACCAGCTGCTGCGCGCCGGGCCGGAGGATGCGCCGTGGATCCCGCCGATCCGCGCGCAGATCGACGAGGCCGCGGCGCTGGCCGGCGTCGCCTATGACCAGCCGGCACCCGCCGACACGCTCTCCGGTCCCACGGCGGAGGACATCGCCAACGCCGGGGAGCTGAGCGAGGCGGACCGGCAGGAAATGATCCGCGGCATGGTCTCGCGCCTGTCGGACCGGCTGGCGCAGCAGGGCGGCAGCCCCGCCGAATGGGCCCGCCTGATCCGCGCCTACGGCGTGCTCGGCGACACCGCCCGCGCCCGCGCCATCGCGACAGAGGCGCGGCAGGTCTTTGCCGCATCCCCCGAAGCGCTGGCCGAGATCGCCGCGGCGGCCGACAGCCTGCCCGAGGCCCCGACGAGCGAAAGCACCACCGAATGATCCACGAGACCATCGAGGACTTTGCCGCCGCCCTGCCGCCGATGCGCGCCGTCGCGGGGCTCGACTTCGGCGACAAGACCGTGGGCGTTGCGGTGTCGGATACCTTACTGTCGGTCGCCACGCCGCTGGAAACCATCCGCCGCAAGAAGTTCACCCAGGACGCGGAGTCGCTGGCCGCCATCGTCTCGGCCCGCACCATCGCGGGGCTGGTGCTGGGCCTGCCGCGCAACATGGACGGCACGGAGGGGCCGCGCTGCCAGTCCACCCGCGCCTTCGCCCGCAACCTCGCCCGCCTGCCCGCCTTCGAAGGCCTTGCGATCACCTTCTGGGACGAACGCCTGTCAACCGTGGCGGCGGAACGCGCGCTGCTGGAGGCCGACACCTCCCGCCGCCGCCGGGCGGAGGTCATCGACCATGTTGCCGCCGCCTATATCCTGCAGGGCGCGCTGGACCGGCTGCGCCACATAAGGGGGGAATGATGGAAGACGACGGCACCCTCTGGTCGCGCAGCGAACCCGAAAGCCCCTGTGTGAAGATCTGCCTGATTCACCCCGAGGCCAGGCTCTGCACAGGCTGTCTCCGCTCCATCGGGGAAATCGCCGCCTGGGGCCGCATGTCGCCGGAAGAACGGCGCGAGATCATGGCGCAACTGCCCGACCGCAAGCCCCTGCTGACGCAAAGACGCGGCGGCCGGGCTGCAAGGCTCGGCCGCCGCAAGTCTGACGGGTCGTCGGAGTAGTCGCCGGACCCGGGCCCGGGACAGGCTCAGGCCGCGAGGTCCGCGTCGTCCTCTTCGCAGACCAGTTCGATGTGATGCGCGCGGACCCGGCCGAACCCGTCAAGCACGACCGCCACGCAGCGCCCGCCGAGCGTCACGGCAGCGGAGCCGGGGCGCAGCGGATCCTCGATGATCCCGATCCGGCCGTTGCCTGCCTCTCCGGGGCGGTAGCCGATCACAAGCTGATCCTGCTCGGGGTCGAATTCGTCCACCAGCGGCGCGAATTCCGTGTCCATGGCCGGACGCGCCGCCACTTCGGGTGCCACGTCCTCGTCGAGGTCCCCGGCCATGAGGTCGTCATCGCCCTCGGCCCATTCGCCCTCGTCGAACTCTGCAGCGGCCCAGTCATCGTCGCGGTCGGTCGCGTCGGCGTCGTCCATGTCGGCCTCGGCCCACTCGCCCATGTCCGGGTCGTCCATGTCGTCGAGATCGTCCTCGTCCCACTCTTCAGCGGCGAGGTCATCCTCGGCCCATTCCTCATCGGAAACTCCGGCCTCCGCCTCTGCCGCGATGGCATCCGCGTCGTCCCAGTCCTCCTCTGCGGCGTCATCCTCCGCGTAGGCTTCGCCGTCCCAGTCGTCGTCCGCGTCTCCGGCCCGGGCGTCCCGATCCCCGGCAAAGACGAACTGGTCCTCGCCCGCCAGGGCGACCGGCTCGCCGCCCTGATCCTCGTCCTCGTCCGAACCGCGATACTCCGCCAGCGTGTCGGCACCGACGGCGCCGTCCTGCAGTCCGACCATCCGGCGCATCTTGCGCGCGACCACGTCGATCCCGAGGATCCCGATCCCGCTCTGCCCTTCAGCCTCGTTCAATGCGTCCTTGGCGGTCTTCTCCGCCATGGCGCTGCTCTCCGCCTCGCCGGTGGAAGAGGTATAGACGACCCCGATCGTCGCGATGGCGATGATGACAAGAAGTTCGATCATGACGCGGCCTCTGGCTTTTGTGTTCAAAGACAGAGTCGCCCCCGAATGCGGCAGGTCCGGGGCACCAGCTAGGCGGTATCGGGGTATTTCCATGCACGCATAGGATGTTATCGCCGCATTATTGCTGCGAATTTGGGGACAGTGCCGGTCGGTCGGGCAGAATTGTAAAGTGACGGGGCACAATAATCCGCCTGTTTCCCGACACCAGACGCGCCCGCACGGAAACAGCGCGCAGACCGAAGAGACCAGGCCTGCGTTACCCGATCACCGCCTTGCGGATCATGTTCGCCGCCACCAGAAGCAGGAATACCCCGAAGATCCGCTTCAACGGCCCCGGATCCGTCGCATGCGCCAGCCGCGCCCCGTACGGCGCAGTGATCAGCGTCATCGCGATCACGATGGCGAATGTCGGCAGGTTCACCGCCCCGACGGTGAACGGAGGCCGTGTCCCCTCCGGCAATTGCACGAAGAGAAAGCCGATGACCGAGGGCACGGCGATGATGACCCCGAAGCCCGCCGCCGTCGCCACCGCACGGTGGATCGGCCGCCCGTAAAGTGTCATCAGCGGCACTCCGAAGCTGCCCCCGCCGATCCCCATGAGCACGGAAAGGAACCCGACCAGCGGCGACAGGATGGCCCGCGTCACGCCCTTCGGCATCTCCTCCGCGATGCGCCACTGTGCCCGGCCGAGCGCCAGGTACAGGCCGATCACCATTGCCAGCCCGCCGAACAGCGCCTGAAGCGCCACCGTCCTTAGCGACGAGGCCGCCAGCACCCCGATCACCGCCCCGATGGCGATGCCCGGCCCCCAGGTCCTCAGGATGTCCCAGTCCACCGCCCCCTTGCGGCTGTGCGACTGCAACGACCGGAGAGAGGTGACGATGATCGTCGCCAGCGAGGTCGCGAGGCACAGCTGCATCAGCTTGTCCCCGTCAAAGCCAAGGTGCTGGAACGCATAGAAAAACGCCGGCACCAGCACGATGCCACCCCCGACGCCGAGCAGCCCGGCCAGAATGCCCCCGAACGCCCCGATGACGGCCACCAGAGCCATCATCCACAGCACCGCCCCCAGATCCATCGTCGCCATCCGCGCCTCCGCCCATGTTCCGCTGCGGTGGTGGCAGGTTTCCCCGCCGCCCGCAAGCAATGCTGCAACGCCGCACAATCCGCGCCCCCGCCTTTGCAGTTCCGCCGAATTGACCCTGCGTCGCGCAGCCGGTACGGAACTGAACCAATCTGTTCAGGAGAGTTTCATGCTGCGCCTTGCCCTCATTCTGGGCCTGCTCTCGGCCGTCGGCCCGTTCGCCATCGACATGTACCTGCCCGCCCTGCCGGCCATCGCCGCCGACTTCGGCGTGGCGGAGGCCGCGGTGCAGACCACCCTGACCGCCTATTTCCTCGCCTTCGGCGTGGCGCAGCTGTTCTATGGCCCCATGGCCGACGCCATGGGCCGCCGCCCGCCGCTGTTCCTGGGTCTTGCGATCTTTGCTGTCGGCTCGCTTGGTGCGGCCTTCGCCGGGACCATCGGATCGCTCGCCGCCTGGCGCTTTCTGCAGGGCCTGGGCGGCGCGGCGCTTATGGTGGTGCCGCGCGCGGTGATCCGTGACCGCCACACGGGAACCGAGGCGACGAAACTCATGGCGATGATCATGCTGGTAATCTCGGTCTCGCCGATGCTCGCCCCGCTGGCCGGGTCCGGCGTGATCGCCGTCACCGGCTGGCGCGCCATCTTCTTTGCCCTGCTGCTCGCCGCGGTCCTCTCCGTCGCACTGCTGAGCTTCGGGCTGGAGGAAACCCTGGCCCCGGAGAACCGCCGCAAGCCGAGCCTGTCGCAGATGCTCTCTGCGGCGCGGCGGCTGCTGTCCGACCCGGTGTTCATGGCGCTCACCTTCGTCGGCGGCTTCGGCATGGCCAGCTTCTTCGTCTTCATCGCCTCGGCCAGTTTCGTCTATACGCAGCAGTTCGGCCTGACCCCGACCGGCTTCTCCATCGCCTTCGCGGTGAACGCGATCGGCTTCTTCTCCTCCTCGCAGGTCGCGGCACCGCTTGGCCAGCGTTTCGGCATCGGCCGGGTGGTCCGCGTCGGGGTCAGCGGCTTTGCCATCACCACAATCCTGCTTGCCGCCATCGCCCTGTCGGGGGCGGCCACCTTCCCGGTGATCGTCGCGGGCCTGCTGATCGCCAATGCCTTCCTCGGCGTGGTGATCCCGACGACGATGGTGCTGGCGCTGGACGACCACGGAGACATCGCCGGCCTCGCTTCCTCCCTCGGCGGTACGCTGCAGATGCTGGCGGGCGGGCTGATGATCACCCTCACGGGCCCGTTCTTCGACGGCACGGCCACCCCGATGCTGCTGGCCATCGCGCTCTGCGGCGTGATCGCGGCCAGCCTCTGCTGGGCCGTCCTGCGCCCCCGCCCCGCCGTCTCCGAGGCCTGAAACGACGAAGGGGGGCGCTGCCCCCCGTCACCTGCGTGACTCCCCCCGGGATACTTTTGGCAAGATGAAACACGCCCGGCTTCATCTTGCCAAAAGTATCCCGGGGGGAGTCCGAAGGACCGGGGCAGCGCCCCCTCTGCCCTCACCCCATCCGGTCGCTGACGTAGGAGTTGGGCGAGGCCTCGAACACCACCGTCTTGTTGCCGTTCAGGAAGACGCGGTGATGGGCATGGGCATGGATCGCCCGGGCCAGCACGGAGGCTTCCACGTCGCGGCCGAGCGACACGTAATCCGCGGGGCTCTGCGCATGGGTGACGCGCACGGTGTCCTGTTCGATGATCGGCCCCTCGTCGAGGTCGGCGGTCACGTAATGCGCCGTCGCACCGATCAGCTTGACCCCGCGCTGGTAGGCCTGCTTGTAGGGGTTCGCGCCCTTGAAGGACGGCAGGAAAGAGTGGTGGATGTTGATGATCCGCCCCGACATCTTCTGGCACAGCGCGTCCGACAGCACCTGCATGTACCGCGCGAGCACCACCAGATCCGCGCCCGACTCCTCGACGATCTCCAGCAGATGCGCTTCGGCCTCCGCCTTGTTCTGGGGGGTGACCTTGACGTGGTGGAACGGCAGGTCGTGGTTCACCACGACCTTCTGGTAATCGAGATGGTTGGATACCACGCCCACGATCTCGATCGGCAGCGCCCCGATGCGCCAGCGGTAGAGCAGGTCGTTCAGGCAGTGCCCGAAGCGCGAGACCATGATGATGACCTTCATCTTCACCGCCTCGTCGTGGAAGGCGAAGGTCATGTCGAGCGGTGCGGCGACCTCCGCGAAGCCCTGCTCCAGCGCCTCCAGCGTCGCGCCTTCCTCCGACAGGAAGCGGACCCGCATGAAGAACTGCCCCGTCTCCTGGTCGTCGAACTGCGACGAGGCGGTGATGTTGCAGCCATGCGCGGCGAGATAGCCGGCGACACCGGCGACGATGCCGCGCCCGGTCGGGCAGGAAACGGTCAGGACATGGGACGACATGGACAGGGCTCTCCGGTCTGCTGGCGGGCGCGGCGGGGAGCCGGCCCGATGTTGTTCTGCGCCTCCGCGATGCGGCGGTCAGGCCCGGAATGACATGATTTTGCCGCCACGCACGCACCGGAAGCGACTCCCCGACCCACAGGATGCGACATCGGGGGCGGGCGCGCGCCGGCGGGGCACTTCGCCCCCGCGTCTCAGGCCGCCTGTTCCGTTACCGCGCCAAGCGCCTGTTCCACCAGCTCGGGGCCCGCACCGGGGCGATGCGCCCCCTCCGACAGGATGCGCCGCCAGTGCCGCGCGCCGGGGCGGCCCGCGAACAGCCCCAGCATGTGCCGCGTGACCTGCGCCAGTTTCCCGCCCGACGCGAGATGCGTCTCGATATAGGGCAGCATCGCCCGCGCCACCGCCACCGCATCGCTGTCCTCGCCCGCGCCGAAGATCCGACGGTCCGCCTGCGCCAGCAGCCCTGCCGGGTCGTGATAGGCCGCGCGTCCCACCATCACGCCGTCGAGCCCGGCGTCGAGGAACCGCTCCGCCTGCTCCAGCGACACGATCCCGCCGTTGACCGACAGGTGCAGCCCGCCGAAGTACCCCCGCATCCGCATGACGAGATCGTAGTCGAGAGGCGGGATGTCCCGGTTCTCCTTCGGGCTCAGCCCCTGCAGCCAAGCCTTGCGGGCATGGATGATGAAGCGCGAACAGCCCGCCGCCCCGACTCGGGACAGGAATTCGGGCAGGACCTCCTCCGGCTGCTGGTCGTCCACGCCGATCCGGCACTTGACGGTGACCTCGACATCGACGGCCTCGCGCATGGCGGCCACGCACTCCGCCACCCGGGCCGGGTCCTTCATCAGCACCGCGCCGAAGGTCCCGGACTGCACGCGGTCCGAGGGACAGCCGCAGTTCAGGTTGATCTCGTCATAACCCGCCTGTTGCCCGAGCCGCGCGGCGGCGGCGAGTTCTTCCGGGTCCGATCCGCCAAGCTGCAGCGCCACCGGATGCTCCGCCGCCGAGAAATCGAGCAGATGCAGCGCCCCGCCCCGCACCAGCGCCGGGGCCGTCACCATCTCCGTGTAGAGCAGGGTGCGGGCGGAGAGCAGCCGGTGGAGATAGCGGCAATGCCGGTCCGTCCAGTCCATCATCGGGGCGACGGACAGACGCGCGGCCAGCTTCGCGTTGTGTTTCGGGTCCGTGACGCGGGTCATCTCAGCGCGGTGCCTTTGTGATATCGCCTGTGCGCGGGGCGCGGACGGCTTGCCAGGGCCGGAGGTCGCCGGTTCCGCCCGCGGGGCGGCGCCTCGGGACTCCGGATCGGACCGGGGTCGCCAGGGGATCGGCGGTCCGTCGGAAAACCGGGCACCGATTACCAAGGCAGCGCCCGTGCCACAAGACCTGACTGTACCCCGCTATCGCGGACCATCGGCCCGACCGGCGCGAGACATCAGATGTTCCCGGCCCCCGCCGCCTGGTCCGCGCAGGCCTGCGCGATGCACCCGGCCAGGTACCTGCTGTCCTCCTCGATCCCGAGGAACCGTCCCGACCCCCAGGTGTTCAGCCACCCCAGCCCGATGAAGTAGAGGCCCGGATGGTCCGTGACACCGCGCCTGAAAACAGGCTTGCCGCGCGTATCGAAAACCTCCGCCTCGATCCACGAATAGTCGGGCCGGAATCCGATGGCCCAGAGGACGGATGTGATCCCCGCCCCGGCAAGATCGATCTCCGTGATCTCCCGCTCCGGCTCCCAGACCTTCCGGAACGGCGGTTCTGTCGGGGCGTCGATCCCCTCGCGGGCGATATAGGCGTCGATCTGGTCGCGGATGCCGACATAGGACCGGTCCGCATCGTCGAGGTTCTTCGCGAGGTCGGGCAGGAAGCGGACGGTCGTTCCGTCCATGTCCGCGAGCGACCCGTAAAGCGACACGCCGTCCTCGACATGGAACCGGCGGAGGTCGATCTCCTTCCCGCCGTCGCGGCCCGACATGTAGTGGTTGGTCTGGGTCATCGCCTTGACCGGATCGGGGTGCCGGTCGATGGTGATCGCATAGTGACCCGCATCGTACAGCCAGTCCGTCGCGTCCCGCCCCCGGTAATTGCGGGGGCTGCGCGGAGCAGGACCGACAGCCAGATGCACGTCGCGTCCGGCGCGGATGAAATCCTCCATCAGCTGCACGCCGGACTGCCCGGTGCCGACGATCAGCACGCCTCCCTCGGGGAACTGGTCGACGTTGCGATAGTCGACGGAGTGCATCTGGAAAATGTCTGGCGACAGGCGGCGCGCATAGTCCGGTTCGATCGGCGTGTCATAGCCGCCGGTGGCGATCACGACCTGGTCGCAGGTCCAGGAGCCCACGCTCGTCTCAACCGTGAAGCCGCCGCCCGTGACCGGCGCGACCCGCGTCACCACAACGCCTTCGTGCAGCTGCGGCGCGGTCCGGTCGAGAAAGGCGTCGAGGTAGTCGGTGATCTCGTCCCGCAGCATGAAGCCATGCGGATCCGTCCCGCCGTATTCCCGGTCGTAGTGGAAATCCGGCAGGCGGCACTGCCAGTTCGGTGTGACCAGGCAAAAGCTGTCCCACCTGTTCACCCGCCAGGAATGGAAGGCGCGGTTGCGCTCGAAGACGATGCTTTCGATGCCCTGCTGCTTCAGGCACCAGGCGGTCGAGAGGCCCGCCTGACCGCCACCGACGATGACGACGGGGATATGTGGGGTCTGGGTGTCTTTCATCGTCGCGCTCCTCATTGGGTGATCTTCAGGCAGGTGACGGGGCCGCCCGCCGGGTCGAACCCGGCCACGCGCGCCTCGATCCGGTCAAGCTGGCCCATGGCAAGCGAACAGGGATGCCCGTAGCGGGCCCTGACCCGGTTGGAGGCGCGCTCCATCGCGATACGGGCCCGCGTCAGGAAATCCGGCAGCGCATAGCTTTCGCCCGGTTCGAAAAGCTCGCTCACGACGGAGGACGGGGAATAAAGCCGTTCCTCGCTCCCGTCGGGCCAGCGGACCGTCCAGAAGGTTTCAGGCATCGCCGCCTCCGGTCAGCCCGAGGTAGGGGGTCTGCGCGTGATCCCAGAACAGGGCGGTTTCCGCACCCGATGTAAGCGTCACGGCGCTGCCCGCAGTGATCCGGCCGATGGCGGCGGCGTCGATGTCGCGCGCGGCGAAGCGGGCGCAGACGGCGTTGGCCTTGTCGGGCGCGACGGCCAGCAGGAAACCGAAGCTCGGGAAACTGCGCAGCCACCGCTCCACCGCCACACCGGGCGGAGGCGACACGGCATCGACGTCAATCGCGATCCCCACGCCGGAACACTCCGCCAGCATCAGCGCCGTCCCGACGATGCCGCCCTGGCTGATGTCCTTTCCCGCCGCGACCAGTCCCTCGCCTGCCAGCGCGGGCAGCAGGTCGAGGTCGGCGCGCAGCCGGTCATGCGGCGCATCCAGCGCGGTGCAGAAATTGTCGAAGTTGCGATAGGCGCCCCGGTGATCCATTGCGACGATGAGCACGTCGCCGGGGCGCGCGTCGAAGCTCGAGATCAGCGCGTCCGCCTTGCCGAAGACCGAAGTCGCCAGCCCGATGGCGGGCGCGGCCAGGTTGGTGTGCCCGCCGACCAGCGGCACCCCGTAGGCCGCAGAGGCATCCTTCAGCCCCTGCAGCACCGGCGCCGCGGTTTCTACATCCGGCGCCCAGACCTGATCGACCAGCGCGGTCGCGCGACCGCCCATGGCTGCGATATCCGACAGGTTCACCATCACCGCACACCATCCGGCGAACCACGGATCGTCCGCCACGAAGGCGGGGATGAACCCCTCGCCCGCGACAAGATCCCAGCCCGCACCGTTCGGCAGCGCGGCGGCGTCGTCGCCGATCCGCCCCGGGCTCCGGGCCGTCAGCCCGAGCGCCCCTGTGGCCCGCGCGATCCCCAGCTTGGACCGGATCGAAGGATGCGCGCGCAGCGCATCCGCAAGCGCCGCGACCGTGGACGGAGCCGGATGCACCATCATGTTCCCGCCCTGCCCTGCGTGCGGTGATACCAGCCCGCGACCGGATCGGCGCAGGGCGGGTATTTCGCCAGGTCCACCTGCATTTTCATATGCGGCGTGCCGTGGATCGTGACCTCCTGCAGCGCGGTCCAGTGCAGCTTTTCGAACAGCCGCACGTTCTGCATCTGGACATGCGCAAGGAAGGTGTCGCAGCCGCGCGCGTTCGCCGTACAGACGGCCAGCCGGATCAGTTCCGTCCCAAGCCGGCTGACAGCCCGGAAGTCGCGATCCACCGCCAGGCGGGATCCCCACCACAGGCGCGGGGAATCCTCATGGATACGCACCGTGCCGACCACCTGATCGGCCTCGTGCGCATAGGTCGACAACGCGACGAGATGGGTGGCGATCAGGTCGATCCCATCCCGGTCGTGGTCGGGAAAGATCCCCTGTTCCTCGACGAAGGTCCGGTGCCGCAACGCCTGCGCGCCGTCCGCCTCGAACCGCTTGGAGGCCGCGCGGATATAGTAGCCGGGACAGTGAAACGCGCGTGGCTCAAGCTCGATCATGCGATCCTCCGCTGCGGCAGGGGGGCAAGTTTCTCGTAGGTGGACAGGGCCGAACAGGCGCCGCATTTCCCGCAGCCCGCCTTCATGTCCTTGGACAGGATGCCGTTGCGCGCGATCATCTGGCCGAGGGGGCGGAGGATGGAGGCCATGAACTCCGACGACGGCGAGGGGTGGCTTTCCAGCGGCGTGCCCGAGATCGGGACGAACGGCACGACGAAGGGATAGACCCCCATGGCGGTCAGCGTATCGGCCATTGACAGGATCGCCTCGCGCGTGTCGCCCAGCCCGGCGAGGATGTAGGTCGATACCTGCCCCCGCCCGAAGACCTTCACCGCCGCCTCGAAGCTCGACAGGTACTTCTCGACCGGAACCGTCGCCTTGCCGGGCATGATCCGCCGGCGCACTTCCGGCGTCACCGCCTCAAGATGCATCCCCAGGGTATCGATCCCGGCGTCGAACATGCGCTGGTGCCAGATGTCCTCCTCCGGCGGTTCGATTTGGCCCTGCAGCGGCAGGTCGACGGCGGCCTTGATCGCAAGCGCACTGTCCACCATCACCTGCGCCCCCCGGTCGCGCCCCCTGGGCGTGCCGGTCGTCAGGACCATGTGCTTCACGCCGTCCAGTTCGACCGCCGCCTTCGCGACCTCGGCCAGCATCTCCGGTGTCTTGTGGGCGATGGTGCGCCCGGCGGCGAGGCTCTGGCCGATGGCGCAGAACTGGCAGGTCTTCTTGCGGCTCTCGTAGCGGATGCAGGTCTGCAGCACCGTCGTCGCCAGCACGTCGCGCGAATGCAGCGCGGCGATCTGGCTGTAGGGGATCCCGTCGGCTGTCTTCAGCGCATAGAACTTCGCCTTGGTCGGGAAGCGGACCTGCGCGACCTCCTCCCCGTCACGGGTCACCCGGGCGGCGCCGGTGTCGTCGGGGGCTTCGACCAGATAGGGGCTCTCGAAACTGGGGGCGGTGTGGACCGGGATCATCACCGTCGTCTCGCCGATGGTGATCGCCTTGTGGTCCGAGGGCCCGGCCCCGCCCCGGCGGCTTTCCTGACCGGCGCGGGGATCGATAAGGCGCATCCCGTGGGTCTGCAGTTCGTTGATCAGATCGGATTGGGCAAGTTCAGACATCCTGGTCCTCCTGTTCGGCGGGAAAGGGCGCGTCGTCCCGTGCATGGCGGGTCACGGCGGGGCGCGTGTCGTGCAGCAGGCTCAGCAGTTCGGGCCGCGCGTAATGGCCGACGCTGTCCATCATCCGCTTGCGCTTGGCGATCAGCCGCATGTCGAGATCGGCGATCAGGATACCTTCGCCCTCGGTCAGTGGAGGCGCCAGATGCCGCCCCTCGGGCGAGATGATGCAGGTCATGCAGCCGTCGTGCAGACCTTTCTGCAATGCCGGGTCGGGATGGATCTGGGTGATCTGCTCTTCGGTCAGCCAGCCGGTGGCGTTGACCACGAAGCACCCGGCCTCGAGCGCGTGATGCCGCATCGTGACCTCGATCTGTTCGCCGAAGATCGGCCCGACGAGGGAGCCGGGAAAATGGCCGGCATGGATCTCCTCGTGCTGGGTCATCAGGGCGTAGCGGGCAAGCGGGTTGTAATGTTCCCAGCAGGCCAGCGCGCCGACGCGGCCGACCTTCGTGTTCACGACCTTCAGCCCCGCGCCGTCGCCCATCCCCCAGACCATGCGCTCGTGGTAGGTAGGCGTGATCTTTCGCCGCTTGAGCGCCAGCGTACCGTCCGCGTCGAAGATCAGCTGCGTATTGTAAAGCGACCCGTGATCGCGTTCGTTCACACCGAGAACCACGACGACCCCCCGCTTGGCAGCCGCATCCGCGACCGCCTGCGTTTCGGGCGACGGCACGACGACGGCCTCCGCCATGAGTTCCATATGCGGGGCGCCCTGCTGCACCGGCGGCAGCACGAATGAGAAATAAGGGTAATAGGGCACGAAGGTCTCGGGGAAGACGATGAACTGCGCGCCTTTTCCGGCGGCCTCGGCTATCGCGTTCAGCACCCGTTCGATGGTTCCCGCCCTGCCGGACAGGTCCGGGGCGATCTGGACGGCGGCGGCGCGGATCGTGTCGGTTCGCATGGGAAACCTCCGGTCGGAAGGGGCCGGGCCGGCCGAGGGGAAGGCCGGCCCGGCATCAGGGCGCAAAAGGCGCCCCAGCGGGGGTCAGACGGTCCAGGTATCCAGGATGACCGCATTGGCCTTCTTGTGCAGAAGGATGCAGTCCAGCACGTCCTGCGGCGCGATCGGCGTGATGCCCGGCAGAAGCGAAGGCTCACCATGTCCGTAAAGCGCCTGAAGCGCGAAGCGGCAGGCAAAGACCTTGCCCCCCTCGCCCATGAATTTCTTCAGGTTGACGGCAAAGTTCTGATGCCCCGGGAAAGCCTCGTCGCCGAGCGTCGGGAAACCGCGCTGGATGCCGAGCGTGACGCCGGGACCGTAAAGCAGGATCGAGGTCTCATAGCCCTTCCGGTTCAGACGGATCGCGTTGAGGATGTTGACGAGGCCGATGGAGCCTTCGAAGGCGACGGTGTGGAAGGTGACAAGCGCCTTCTCGCCCGCCTCCGCCTTGACGTCTTCAAAGACCTTTTCCTCGTAGTTGACGAAGAAGTCGCCGTCCTTGTGGGCTTCCTGGGTGACTGCGGGCATGATGTTCTCCTTGCTGAGGGATGATCATCTTGTGCCAAGCGCAAATTGTATGAATCAATCAGCAGTTCAATATGCATACAATAAATCGTGCAATCCGGATTCAACTTCGCCTCATGCCTGGGCAGATGGCAAGAAAACATGCCTTCCACAGCATCACATTCGGTATGGCGCATGAGTTGCCGGTGTCGCCAGGATAGCACACGAATCAATTCTCGCAAAATATCCATACAATGCGGTTCAATCTTTCGGCGGTTTTCTGTAGGGACGGGCCAGAACGGAGCAATCAATGATCGACTGGACCCCCACGGACATCGAAAGCGGCAAACCCCGCTACATCGCCATCGCCGAAGCCCTTGCCGAGGACATCCGCGCGGGACGCCTGAAACCGGGGGACCGCCTTCCGCCGCAGCGCCGCCTTGCGGAGCGGCTGAAGATAGACTTCACCACCGTGTCGCGCGGCTATGCGGAAGCCCAGGCCCGCGGCCACGTCGAAAGCCATGTCGGCCGCGGCACCTTTGTTCGCAGCACCTCGGTCAGCGCCGCGCCCGATCCCGCCCGCGCGCGCGAGGAGGATCTGGCGATGAACATGCCGCCCGAACCCGTGGACCCCGAACTTCGCCGCCGGATGCAGGAGGGGCTCGGCTACGTCTCCAACAACCTGATCGACCTGCTGCGCTACCAGACCTCGACCGGCTCCGAACGTGACCGCGTGGCGGCGTCGATCTGGCTCAGCATGCGGGGGATGGTGCCTTCGCTCGACCGGATCGCGGTCACGCCGGGGGCCCATGCCACGATGGCGGCGATCCTGTCGATCATCGCGCGACCGGGTGACACCATCCTGTGCGAGGACATCACCTACCCCGGCATCCGCAACATAGCCGGGCGGCTCCAGCTGAAGCTGGTCGGCCTGGCCGGCGACGACAGCGGCATCCTGCCCGACGCGCTGGACGAAGCCGTGAGGGACCACGCCCCGAAGGCGCTCTACCTCAACCCGACGCTGCAGAACCCGACCACGCTGACGATCCCCGAACACCGCCGCCTCGCCATCGCGGAACGGCTCCGCCACCATGACCTCACCCTGATCGAAGACGATGCCTACGGCTTCATTCCCGCGCGCGGTCCGGCCCCGATCGCGCTCTCCGCGCCGGACCTGACATGGCATATCGGCGGGCTGGCCAAATGCATCGGCGCCGGCCTTCGGCTGGCCTACACCATCGCCCCGACGCCGCGCTGCGCCCATCACCTGTCGCAGGCGATCCGCGCGCTGTCGGTCATGCCGTCCCCCCTGTCCATGGCGCTGACGACGCAGTGGATCGAGGACGGCACCGCCGACGGGATCCGCAGGTTCATCCGGTCCGAGACCGCGGCCCGGCAGGCCATTGCCGCAGAGGTGCTGGCGGGGCACAGCTACCGCTCGGCCGAAAACGCCTTCAACCTCTGGCTCCGGCTGCCCGAGGGGCGCACCCGCGCGGATGTGCTGGCACGAATGGCGCGGCGGTCGATCGGGCTGATGCCCTCGGACGCCTTTACCGTGCGCGGGACGCCCGGCGAATATCTGCGCGTCGGCCTGGGCGGGCCGTCGTCCAGGCAGGCGCTGCGCGAAAACCTCAACATGCTGGCCGCCGCGCTCGTGCCAAACACTTTCATGGGCTGAGGCTGCGACGCAAGCACCCGGTCCCGCCGAAGGTCGCCGGGACCTCAGAAGTCACACCCTGTCAAAGCGGGTCACGTCGCCCTCAGATCGTGCGCGCCAGCCGCAGCGCGTCATAGATCGCCGCATGTGTGTTGCGCGCCGCCACCGCGTCGCCGATCCGGTAAAGCCGGTAGGTGCCGCCGGGGTTGCGGGCCACCGCCTGCCCCTGCCCTTCGATGAACGCTTCGTAATCGACCTCACCCAGGTTCGACGATCCGGGGCGCAGGTCGAAATAGAGATCGTCCAGGGGCCGCGTCCCGGCATTTACCACGACCTGATCGACCGCCCTCTCCCGCGTCTCCGCGCCATAGTCGCTGTCCAGAACCGCTGTCAGCCCGTTGCCGTCGCGCCGCACACTGCCCAGCTTCCAGGTGATCGTGAAGGTCACGTCATGTTTCTGCAGCACGCGGAGCGACGGGGTCAGCGACATTGCCATGACCTCCGACGCGAAGCCCCGGTCCCGTGTCACGATCTCGACCGCCGCGCCGGTGGCCGCGATCTTCTCTGCCGCCTGCAGCGCCGCATAGTCCCCGGCGTCGTCGTAGATCAGAACCGTCCGCCCCGGCGACACGTCGCCCGACAGGATGTCCCAGGCCGACACGACCAGGTCCGCGCCCTCCGTGACGATCCCGGTATGCGGCAGCCCGCCGGTGGCGACGATGACCACGTCCGGTGCCTCTGCCGTCACCGTGTCGGCCTCGGCGAAGCTGTTGTAGCGGAAGGTCACGCCAAGCCGTTCGCATTCCGCCACACGCCACTGGATCAGCTGCATCATCTCCGCCCGCCGGGGCGTCAGCGCGGTCAGCCTGACCTGCCCCCCGGGCCGGTCCGCCGCCTCGTGCACCGTGACCGAATGCCCGCGCATGGCCGCCACGCGCGCGGCCTCCAGCCCCGCCGGACCGGCACCGACGATCACCACGCGCTGAGGCCAGTCCGTCCGGCCCAGGTCATGCGGCTGCTCGATCTCCCGCCCGGTGGAGGGGTTGTGCAGGCAAAGCGCCATGCCCCCCTGATAAATCCGGTCGAGACAGTAGTTCGCCCCGACACAGGGCCGGATCCGATCCTCCTCCCCGCGCATGATTTTCGCGACGATATGCGGGTCGGCCATATGGGCGCGGGTCATCCCGACCATGTCAAGCTTGCCCGAGGCAATCGCGTGACGCGCCGTCGCCACATCCTGAATCTTCGCGGCATGGAAAGTCGGGAACTGCGTCTCCGCCCGCACCTCCCCCGCGAAATCCAGATGCGGGGCAGAGGCCATGCCCTGCACGGGGATCAGGTCCGTCAGCGCCGCGTCCGTGTCGATATGCCCGCGCACGACATTCAGGAAATCGACCAGCCCGCTGTCGCGCAGCCGACGGGAAATCTCCATCCCGTCCGCCCTGGTCAGCCCGCCTGCCATCATCTCGTCCCCCGCGTAGCGGATGCCGACGATGAAGCTGTCCCCGACCCTGTCGCGGATCGCGCGGAGCACGTCGAAGGAGAACCGCATGCGGTTGTCCAGATCCCCGCCATAGGGCGCGTCAAGGTCGTTCAGCATCGGCGACCAGAAGCTGTCCATCAGGTGCCCGTAGGATTCCAGTTCGATCCCGTCCAGCCCCGCCGCCTGCATCCGCTCTGCCGCGTCCGCATAGTCGCGGATGATGCGGGCGATGTCCCAGTCCTCCGCCTTCTTGGGAAAGGCCTTGTGCGCCGGTTCGCGGTCATGGCCCGGGGACACGACGGGAAGCCAGTCGCCCTTGTCCCACCTCGTCCGCCGCCCGAGGTGCGTCAGCTGGATCATCACCGCGCAGCCGTGATCGTGGCATTCGTCGGACAGCGCCTTCATCCAGCCGACAACCTCGTCCTTCCAGGCAAGGATGTTGTTGAACACCGGCGGGCTGTCGCGGGACACCGACGCCGATCCCGCCGTCATCGTCAGCCCGACCCCCGCCCGCGCCCGTTCGACGTGATAGGCGCGGTAGCGGTCCTTGGGCATGCCGTCCTCGGGATAGGCCGGTTCGTGGCTGGTGATCATAAGCCGGTTCTTCAGCGTCAGGTGCTTGATCGTGTAAGGCTGGAGAAGCGGGTCGGTGGTCATGGGCATTCCTTGGCGAAGGGGGCTGGGAACCACCCTAACCCCGCACGCCGCGCCCGCGACAGTCTGATCCCGACCTGCGCCCGCCCGCCCCCGACAGCGCTGCCCCCCTGCCACCCGGATGGGCAGTGCGCCACCGCTTACGCATTTGTGACCGGAGGTCATCAAAGTCTCTGGCGCGTTTTGGCCGAGTGCTGGTAGCGTGTCGCAAACCTCCGTCCCCTGCGGGCCGGGGTGTCTTGTCGTTACCGGTCGTCGTTTTCACTTGTGGCAACCTGCGGGGTCCGCCTGCCCATGTGGCTGAGATTTCTGAAATCCTTCGCCAGCCAGATCATTCTGGCCGCGATCGTGCTGGGCGGGGCCGTGGCGCTCTGGATCGAATACGTGCCCGCGGCACAGCCCTGGCTGGAACGCGCGGGTGTCTACGAAAAGCTGGGCATCGCCCCCGCCGAGGCCGCCGAAGCACCCGCCGAACAGCGCCGCGGCGGCGGGGCGACCACGGTTGTCGTGGCCGCCGCGGGCACCGGCACGCTGAATGACCGGGTCACCGCCATCGGCGACGGCCGCGCCGCCAGCTCCGTCACCGTCCGGGCCGAGGCGAGCGGGCGCATCACCGAAGTCGGCTTCCGCTCCGGCGACTATGTCGAGGAAGGCACGGTCATCTTCCGGCTCGACGATCAGGCCGAACGCATCGCGCTGGACCGCGCCCGCCTGATGCTGACCGACGCGCAGGACGGCGTGGACCGGCTGGACCGCCTGCGCCAGTCCGGCACCGCCTCCGCAGTCGCGCTGCGCGACGCGGAACTGCAGCTGCGCACCGCGGAACTGGCCGTCCGCCAGGCCGAATTCGACCTGGAACAGCGCGAGGTCTTCGCCCCGATCTCCGGCTGGATGGGCCTGCTCGAGGTCGAACCCGGCGACCGGGTCTCCGCCCAGGAAGACCTGGCGCTGATCTCCGACCGGTCCGAAATCCAGATCGACTTCCGCGTGCCCGAACGGGTGCTGGCCAAGCTGAAGCCCGGCATGACCCTGATCGCCGAACCGCTCGCCCTCGCCGGCGAACAGATCGAGGGCGAGGTCGTCGCCATCGACAACCGCGTCGACCGGAACTCCCGCACCGTGCGTATCCTCGGGCGGCTGTCGAACGAGGGCGACCGGCTGCGCGACGGCATGGCCATGTCCGTCCTGCTGAACTTCGAAGGCGACCCCTTCCCCGCGGTCGATCCGCTGGCGGTGCAGTGGTCCTCGGACGGGGCGTTCGTCTGGGTGGTGCGCGAGGACAAGGCGCAGCGCGTGCCGGTCAGGATCCGCCAGCGCAACGCGGATTCGGTGCTGGTCGAGGGCGCGGTGGAACCCGGTGAGCCGGTCATCATCGAAGGGGTCCAGACCCTGCGCCCCGGTGCGGAGGTCAAGATCGCCGGCGACACCGCAGCGCTGGAAGCCGCCGCCACATGGCCCGAGAAATCATGAGCCGCGGTCTGATCGGGCGGGTCTTCGGTCCCCGCGACAGCGCGCGCGCCGCGCCGGCCCCCGACCGTGCCGACGCCCCTGCCGACAACCGCCTCCTCCCCGACCCCGACGCGCCCGCCGGTCCCGAACCGCTGCCCGCGGGCGCGACCGGCGGCGGCACGGGGCTGTTCGTGCGCCGTCCGATCCTGGCTTTCGTCATCTCGTCCCTCATCGTCATCGCCGGGCTCGCCGGGCTCGCGGGGGTGGAGATCCGCGAACTGCCCGATGTCGACCGCCCCGTCGTCACCGTCACCACGAACTACGCCGGGGCGTCCCCCGAAACCATCGACCAGGAGATCACCGCCCGGGTCGAAGGCGCTGTCGGCCGTGTGTCCGGCATCCGCTCCATCTCCTCCCAGTCGCGCTATGGCCGGTCCCGCGTGACGCTGGAGTTCAACGACGACGTGGATCTCGACGTCGCCGCCACCGACGCCCGCGACGCCATGGCCCGCATCGCCAACCAGTTGCCCGAGGACGCCGACACGCCGCAGATCATCAAGGCCGATGCAAACGCGCAGCCGGTGATCCGGGTCGCGGTGACGTCCGCCAGCCGCTCCCCTCAGGACCTGACCCAGATTGTCGAGGACCGGATCGAGGATCGCCTGATCTCCGTCGACGGCGTCGCCGACCTGCAGGTCTATGGCAACCGCCAGCCCATCTTCCGCGTCGACATCGACCAGAGGAAACTCGCCGCGCGCGGCCTGACCCTCGGCAACCTGCGCACCGCGCTCGACAACGTGGCCTATGACGTGCCCGCCGGCGACCTCTCGGGTGAGCGTCAGTCGATCAACGTGCGCACCACTGCCACCATCGCGACGACAGAGGCGTTCGAGGCGCTGCAGATCGCCGACAACGTGATCCTCGGCGACGTGGCGCAGGTCTCGCTCGGCCCGGCGAACAACGAAACCATCCTGCGCGCAAACGGGGCGACCGGTGTCGGCATCGGGGTGATCCGGCAGGCGACGTCAAACACGCTCGACATCTCTCGCGACGTGCACCGCGTGGTGGCGGAACTGTCCGAGACGCTGCCGGAGGACGTCGACATCTTCATCACCTCCGACGACGCGCTGTTCATCAACGGGTCGATCCGCGAGGTCATGGTGACGCTTGGCCTTGCCGTCGCCATCGTGATCGCCGTCATCTACCTGTTCCTGCGCGACGTCCGCGCCACGCTGATCCCCGCGCTGACCATGCCAGTGGCCCTGATCGGCTCCATCGCGGCAATCTACATCGTCGGCTTCTCGGTCAACATCCTGACCCTGCTGGCCCTTGTCCTTGCCACCGGAATGGTCGTCGACGACGCCATCGTGGTGCTGGAAAACATTGTCCGCCGCCGCACTCTGGGCGCCGGTCCGCGCGCCGCCGCCGTGCTTGGCACGCAGGAGGTCTTCTTCGCCGTCGTCACCACCACCGCGACGCTGGCCGCCGTCTTCGTGCCCCTGTCCTTCCTGCCCGGTCAGGTCGGCGGACTGTTCCGCGAATTCGGGTTCACGCTGGCCATGGCGGTGCTGCTGTCCTCGGTCGTGGCGCTGACGCTCTGCCCTGTCCTTGCCTCCCGCCTGCTGACGAAGCCCGCCGACAGCGATCCGCGCGGCCCCCTCGTCTGGCTTGGCAACCGGCTTGCCGCCTTCTACCGGCTGACCCTGAAGGGTGCGCTTGCCGCCCCCTTCGTCATCGTCCTGATCGCCGCGCTCTTCGCCTTTACCGCGATCCTCATGTCCCAGGACATCAAGCAGGAACTGACGCCGAGGGAGGACCGCGCCGTCGCCCTGCTGTCCGTCACCGCGCCGCAGGGCGTCGCGCTGTCCTACACCACCGGCAAGATGGCCGAGATCGAGGACGCCGTCGCCCCCCTGCGCGAGTCCGGAGAGATCCGCAGCGTCTTCTCCATCACCGGCTTCGGCGGCAACACCTCGCGCGGGTTCATGGTCATGTCGCTTGCCCCATGGGACGCCCGCACCCGCAGCCAGGACGAGATCGTCACCGACATCAACGCCGCCCTGCGCAATGTCATCGGCATCCGCGCCTTCGCCATCCAGCCCAATTCGCTTGGCATCCGGGGGGCGGGGCGGGGTCTCGCCTTCGCGATCACCGGCAACAACTACGGCCAGCTCACCGGCGTCGCCGAAACGCTCGTCGCCCGGATGCAGGAGAACCCCGATTTCGGCCAGGTGAGGCTGGAATTCGAAACCACCCTGCCCCAGCTTTTCATCGAGATCGACCGCCGCCGCGCTTCCGACCTTGGCGTCGACATCACCGGCCTTGGCGATGCCCTGCGCGCCGTGCTCGACGGGCGGTCTGTCGGGGAACTGTTCATCGACGACAAGAGCTACGACATCCAGATGGTATCGACCGCCGTGCCGGTGAACGATCCTTCGGATTTGGAAAACGTCTTCGTGCGCGCCCGCGACGGCCAGATGATCCCCATGTCCACCTTCGTCACGCTCACCGAACGCGCCGTCTCGCCCGAACTGAACCGGGAGGGCCAGAACCGCTCCGTCGAAATCTCCGCCGGGCTGACCCCGCAGATGTCGCTCGGCTCCGCGATGGAAGAAGTCGAACGGCTCGGCGCGGAAATCCTCTCCGAGGAAAACCGCATCGTCCCGCTGGCCGAGGCCGCTACACTGGACCAGACCTCCACCGGGATGCTGACCACCTTCGGCTTCGCCATCGTGATTGTCTTCCTTGTCCTGTCGGCGCAGTTCGAAAGCTTCGTCTCCGCCGTCGTCGTCATGGCCACCGTGCCGATCGGTCTGGCCTGCGCGGCGATAGCACTGGTCGTCACCGGGCTGACCCTGAACGTCTATTCCCAGATCGGGCTGGTCATGCTGGTCGGGATCATGGCCAAGAACGGGATTCTCATCGTCGAATTCGCCAACCAGCTGCGCGACCGCGGCCTGCCGCTGTACGATGCCATCCTCGATGCGTCGACGATCCGCCTACGCCCGGTGATGATGACCATGGTCTCCACGGTGCTCGGCGGCGTGCCCCTCATCTTCTCCGCCGGGGCGGGGGCAGAGGCGCGTGAAGCGCTTGGCTGGATCATCGTCGGCGGGCTCGGGCTGGCGACTGTCTCCACGCTCTACCTGACACCGGTCGCCTACCTGCTGCTTGCACGCTTCTCCAAACCCAAGGTGGAGGAAGAGCAGCGGCTGGCCCGCGAACTGCGCGACGCCTCAGCGCCCGCCGCGCCGGCTGAGTAAGGCATCGCTCCCTTCCCCCCCGGAGGAGAAGGCCGGGGCGAGGGGATCGTCCCACATCACCTCCGCCCCAGGCACCGTAATCCCCTTCCCCTGTCAGGGGGGAGGGTTAGGGAG
Source organism: Primorskyibacter flagellatus (assembly GCF_014638275.1). Taxonomy (GTDB): domain Bacteria; phylum Pseudomonadota; class Alphaproteobacteria; order Rhodobacterales; family Rhodobacteraceae; genus Pseudooceanicola; species Pseudooceanicola flagellatus_A. Next base: position 721,908 of record NZ_BMFJ01000001.1, on the reverse strand, counting down.
GAGGACGCGGGAGGGTTAAGGAGGGGGCCGCGGGAGGGTCCGGGAGGGGGGGCCGCCCGGCCTCTGCCCCCTGACGCCCTCCGCCGAACCTGCTATCCTGTCGCCCCGGAACAGAGGTCTCGCCATGCCCCGCCTGCCCCTCCTCGCCTTCATCGCCCTGCTCGCGACCCCCGCCTCGGCCCTGCCGATCAAGTTGCCCGACGATGCAGAAATCGACCGCCGTGTCGCCGCCTTTCCCGTGGACGTCACCAGGCTGCCCGCCCATGTCACCGCCGCCTTCATCGCGCAGGAGGACCGCTTCTTCCGCGAACGCCACGCCGCCGGCAAAGACTCCACCCTGACCCAGGCCGCCGTGCGGCTGCTGATCGCCGGAACGCCGACCGACTGGGTCCAGGCCTCTCCTCTGGAGAAGGAAGACGCGGTCGAGGCCATGACGGCAGCTGCAAGCGCCGACGAGATCCTGAGCCTCTACCTCAACCTGATCCCGCTTGGCGAGGACATCACGGGACTGGAGGCCGGCGCGAGGACCTGGTTTGACAAGGCCCCGGATGCGCTCACCCCCGCCGAGGCTGCGTACCTCGCCGTCCTGTCCCGCGCACCGGTCCTGGCGCTGAAACCCGCGAACCGGGAGAGGACCAAAAGCCAGCGGGACTACGTCCTCAGGCAGATGCAGAAGATGGAGGCGATTACCGAAAGCGAACTTTCTGATGCGCTTTCGGAGGGTATGCCGGAACGATAATTGTTCATTTCAAACATTTCAGCGCGAAACACCCCTCACCCCAACCCTCTCCCCCGCGGGGGAGAGGGAATCACGGCGACACAAAGGCCATCGCCCCTGGACCGTCATCCTCGGGCTTGACCCGAGGATCTCCCCGGCACAGGATCCTCGGGTCAAGCCCGAGGATGACCGGCACCTCGCAACCCGCCGCCGGCACAAACAAAAAGGCCCCGGAACTCCGGGGCCTTCCGTAAGTCTTGGACCACCGTCACCCGATGATCGCGTTCAGCGTCTTCGACGGCCGCATCACCGCCGCCACCTTCTCCGGATCGGCGTGGTAATACCCGCCCAGGTCCGCCGGTTTGCCCTGCACCGCCGCCAGCTCTGCGACAATCGCCGCCTCGCCGTCCGCCAGCGCCTTGGCCACGGGCGCGAACTCTGCCGCCAGATCGGCGTCCTTGGTCTGCGCGGCCAGTGCCTCGGCCCAGTAACGGGCGAACCAGTAATGGCTGTCGCGGTTGTCCGGCTCTCCGACCTTGCGGGACGGCGACCGGTCGTGGTCCAGGATCCCCTGCGTCGCCACATCCACGCCCTCGCCCAGCACCTGCGCCTTGGCATTGCCGCGCGCATCCGCGAGGAACTTGAACGACTCGCCCAGAGCGCAGAACTCGCCGAGCGAATCCCAACGAAGGTGGTTCTCCTCCTGCAGCTGCTGGACGTGCTTGGGCGCGGACCCGCCCGCCCCCGTCTCGAACAGGCCGCCGCCCTGCATCAGCTTCACGATCGACAGCATCTTGGCCGAGGTGGCGAGCTCAAGGATCGGGAACAGGTCGGTCAGGTAGTCGCGCAGCACGTTGCCGGTGATCGCGATGGAATTGCCCCCCGCCGTGATCGTCTTCAGCGCCTGCACCGTCGCCTTGGCCGGGGACATGATGGCGAACTTGTCCGCCACGCCCTTCGCCTCGAGGATCGGCTTGACCAGCTTGATCAGCTCCGCGTCATGCGCGCGGTCCTCGTCCAGCCAGAAGATCGCCTCGCAGCCCTCGATCCGCTGCCTGTCGATGGCCAGGTTCACCCAGTCCTCGATCGGCGCCTTGCGGGCCGAGGCCGACCGCCAGATGTCGCCCGCCTCGACCTTGTGCGAATGCAGCACGGTGCCGTCGTCGAGGATCATCTTCACCGTCCCGGCCTCCGGGATCTCGAATGTGGTCGGGTGGGACCCGTATTCCTCGGCCTTCTGGGCCATCAGACCGATGTTCTGCACCGTCCCGGCAGTCGCGGGGTTCAGTTTCCCGTGTTCCTTGAAGAACTTGATCGTCTCGTCATAGACCGGCGCGTAGGAGTTGTCGGGGATGACGCAGACGGTGTCATGCTCTTTCCCGTCCGGGCCCCAGCCCTTGCCGCCCGCGCGGATCAGCGCAGGCATGGAGGCGTCGATGATCACGTCCGACGGCACATGCAGGTTGGTGATCCCCTTGTCGGAGTTCACCATGTACATCGGCGGCTGGTCCTTCATGACCCTGTCGATGGCGCCCATGATCTCTGCATCGTCCTTCACCCGCTCCAGCAGGTCGCCGAGGCCGGAGTTCGGGTTCACGCCAAGCGCCTTCATCTTCTCGCCGTACTGGTCGAAGACGGGCTTGAGATAGGCGACAACCGCATGGCCGAAGATGATCGGATCGGACACCTTCATCATCGTCGCCTTCATGTGCAGCGAGAACAGGACGCCTTCCGCCTTGGTCTTCGCGATCTCGTCCAGCAGGAAGGCATCCAGCGCCTTGGCGGACATGAAGGTCGCGTCCACGACGGTGCCCTCCGGGAACTTCACCCCCTCTTTCAGCACGGTCTCGCCCGAAGCCGTCTCCAGAACGATCTTTGCGGTTGCGGCTTTCGCGAGCGTCGCCGACACCTCGTTCGAGCAGAAGTCGCCGCCCGACATGGAGGCCACGCGCGTCTTGCTGTCCTTGCTCCAGTCGCCCATGCGATGCGGGTTGGCCTGGGCGAATTTCTTCACCGCAATCGCCGCACGCCGGTCGGAGTTGCCCTCGCGCAGCACCGGGTTCACGGCAGACCCCTTGATCGCGTCGTATTTCGCCCGCACGGCCTTTTCCGCATCCGTCGCCGGTTCTTCCGGGTAATCCGGCAGCTTGTAGCCCTGCGCCTGAAGCTCCTTCACCGCCGCGACCAGCTGCGGGACGGAGGCGGAGATGTTCGGAAGCTTGATGACGTTCGCCTCGGGCGTCTTCACAAGGTCGCCCAGAATGGCGAGGTCGTCATCGATCCGCTGCTCCGCACTCAGCGCCTCCGGAAAGGCCGAGATGATGCGCCCGGCAAGGGAAATGTCCTTCGTCCCGACGGTCACGCCCGCGGCCGCGGCGAATTTCTGGATGATCGGAAGCAGCGAGGCGGAGGCAAGCTCCGGCGCTTCGTCGACCTTGGTGTAGATGATGTCGGGGGTGGTGCTGTCAGCCATTTGGGTAAGCCTCCGTTGCTGTTGAGCGACGCTTATCGCAAGGTGCGGGTCAGGTCTACCGTGTCGCACGCGGGTGCGGCGGAATGCGGCATACAATTGTATGCATTGCGTGACGATCAGGCGGCGGCCCGTGGGGTGGGCACTCGGATCCGTTCAATTTGGGGGGCGATGCAAAAGTCAAACTCAGGCATGGGGCGATCAGCTGTATGCTCGAGCGCCAGAGAAACTGTCATCCTCGGGCATGAACCGGTCATCTTTCCGGCAGGGGCGCACGACGTGGCAGGAGATACTGGGGTCAAGCCCGAGGATGACGCCTTGCCCGAGGATGACGCCTTGCCCAAAGATGACGCGCCCCCGCCAGAGCAAAGCCCCGGAACGCCCGGCCCGCGCCCTGGCCTACTTCCGCTTCCCGTCGATCGCCCCGACCGTCAGCACCGGCGACGCGTCGATCAGATGCGCATCCATCATCGCCGCCACCCGCTCCAGTGACGCGACAAGCTGCGCCTGCTCCCAGTCCTCCAGCTTCACGAACTCCCGGACATAGCGCTGCTGCAGCGCATCCGGCGCCTCGTCCAGCGCGGATCGCCCGGTCACGGTCAGGATCACATTGGTCTGCCGCCGGTCGGTTTCCGAGGGCACCCGCCGGACCAATCCCCGCGCCACCAGCTTGTCCACGACCGAGGTCACCGTCGCCTGGCTGACACCCATCTGCTGCGCCAGCGCGCTTGGCGTGGCACTGGCATCCGGCTTGCCCGCGATGATCTGCAGCACCCGCAGCTGCGCCGGCGATAACCCGGCCGAAGCCGCGAGGTCACGCTCGTACTGCTCCGTCGCGCGCAGGATGCGGCGAAGGGCGATGAGACTGTCGTCCACCCGGTTGGGATCGGTTTCGTTCATGACGGAAAGTATCGCACCGCGCATCTGTTCGTTCAACTGGCTAAGGATCGAAGGAGCGCCAAAGAACGAAACTTCGGCGAATGAAGTATACAGATAAACCGAAACCGTAGTCAGACAAGCAAAATATGGGGGATAAGAGGCCGAAAACCGCCACCCCGCCGCAAAATATTCCTTCGAAGGTTGAAACTTTACCCATTCTCCATTAGTTAGATGACCGAAGCAACTAAAGGGCCAGACGAAACATGCAGACACAGTCAGACAAGACCCGAAGTCCTCAGCCGATCCTGCGCAAGCCACGCAAGACCGACGGTTCCGCCATCTGGGACCTTGTGCGCGCGTGCAAGCCGCTCGACGAAAACTCCATGTATTGCAATCTCATCCAGGCAGACCACTTCCGCGACACCTGCGTCGTGGCCGAACTGGACGGAGAGGTTGTCGGCTGGATTTCCGGCCACATGATTCCGAACGAGGACGCGTTTTTTGTCTGGCAGGTTGCCGTCAGCCCCAAGGCGCGCGGGCTCGGACTGGGTCGCAAGATGCTGACCCATCTCATCAACCGCGACGAATGCGCGGAGGCCGAGACGCTGAAGACCACGATCACCGAAGACAACGATGCCTCCTGGGCGCTGTTCCGCAGCTTTGCCCGCAACATCGGCGGCGATCTCAGCGACGAACCCCACTACCACGAGGAAGACCATTTCGGCGGTCAGCACGACACCGAACACATGGTCACCATCACCCTCCCGGCAGAGGACGATCTGGCGAAGGCGGCCTGACCCGCCCACGCCTCCCCCTGCCCCATTTCCGATATTCCGAAAGGACACGACATGCCGAAAGACATGACCCAGAACCTATCCGTCTATTCCCGCCGCGAAAGCGCCGCGCGCTCCTATTGCCGCGCCTTCCCGACGGAATTCACCTCCGCCAAGGGCTCCGTGCTCACCGATGCCGAAGGCAACGACTACATCGACTTCCTCGCCGGCTGCTCGTCGCTGAACTACGGGCACAATGACCCGGACATGAAGGCGGCGCTGATCGACCACATCTCCGGCGACGGGATCGCCCATGGTCTCGACATGCACACCGATGCGAAGACCGCGTTTCTCGAGGCGTATGAGGAGCATATTCTCAAGCCCCGCGGTCTCGACTACAAGATCATGATGACCGGCCCGACCGGCACCAACGCGGTCGAGGCGGCGATCAAGCTGGCCCGCAAGGTGACCGGCCGCCGCAACGTGATCGCCTTCACCAACGGCTTCCACGGCATGACCCTCGGTTCGCTGGCGCTGACCGGCAATTCCGGCAAGCGCGGCGGCGCGGGTGGCGCGCATCTTGGCGACGTCACGCACCTGCCGTTCGACGGCGCCATGGGCGAAGGCGTTGATACGCTTCAGTTCATCGAGGCGATGCTGGAAAACGGCTCCTCCGGCGTCGATGCGCCCGCAGCCTTCATCTTTGAACCCGTGCAGGGCGAAGGTGGCCTGAACGCGGCGTCCGACGAATGGATGCAGGGCGTGGCGAAACTGGCGAAAAAGCTGGGCGCGCTGCTGATCGTGGACGACATCCAGTCCGGCTGCGGTCGCACCGGCACCTACTTCGGATTTGAACGCGCCGGGATCGTGCCCGACATGGTCACGCAGGCGAAAAGCCTTTCCGGCTTCGGCCTGCCCTTCGCCGCGCTTCTCATCAAGCCGGAACATGACATCTGGAAGCCAGCCGAACACAACGGCACCTTCCGGGGCAACACCCACGCCTTCGTCACCGCCCGCGTCGCGATCGAGAAGTTCTGGAAGGACAAGACCTTCGAGACCGAACTTCAGGCCAAGACCACCCTGCTGACCACCGGTCTCCAGGACCTCGCCGCGCTGATCCCCGGCGCCACGCTCAAGGGCCGCGGCCTGATGCAGGGCGTCGACGTCGGATCGGGCGATCTGGCTGCCGCGATCTGCGCGCGCGCCTTCGAAAAGGGCCTGGTCATCGAAACCTCGGGCGCGGATGACGAAGTCGTCAAGATCCTCGCCCCACTCACGACCCCGGACGAAACGTTCCGCAAGGGCTTTGCCATCCTGCTGGACGCTGCCCGCGAGGTCACCGAAACCAACAAGATTGCTGCGGAGTAACCGACATGATCGTACGTGATTTCAACAAGATCGTTCAGGACGAAAAAGACCGCGTCGTCGCGGATGCCAACTGGACCTCGGTCCGGATGCTGCTGGCCGACGACAACATGGGCTTTTCCTTTCACATCACCTTCCTCGAGGCCGGTTCGGAACACACGTTCCACTACAAGAACCACTTCGAAAGCGTCTACTGCATGCAGGGCAAGGGCCGGATCACCGACCTCGCCACCGGCGAAACGCACGAGATCACGCCGGGCGTGATGTACGCGCTCGACGAGCATGACAAGCACACGCTGGTCGCGGACGAGGAACTGGTCATGGCCTGCTGCTTCAATCCCCCCGTCACGGGGACGGAGGTGCATCAGGCCGACGGCTCCTACGCCCCCGCGAAGGAAGACGCCTGAGGCGCTGCCATGACCCACACTGTCGAAAAGATCGGCGGGACCTCCATGTCCCGCGTCCATGAACTGCGCGATACGCTGTTCCGCCGAGACGGCGACCTCTACGGACGCATCTTCGTCGTCTCGGCATTCGGTGGCATCACCAACCTGCTGCTGGAGCACAAGAAATCCGGCGACCCCGGTGTCTATGCCCAGTTCGCCCATGCCGACAACGACCGCGGCTGGCACGAGGGGCTGGACCGGGTCGCCGTGGCGATGATCGAGGCGCACGAAGCCGTGCTGGACCATCCGGCCGATGTCGAACGCGCCACCGATTTCGTGCGGGGCCGGATCGAGGATGTGCGGAACGCCCTCACCGACCTCCAGCGGCTGTGCAACTACGGCCACTTCCGGCTTGCGGAGCATCTGCTTCAGGTGCGCGAACTGCTTTCGGGTCTGGGTGAGGCGCATTCCGCCTTCGCCACCACCCTCCTGCTTCAGCGCGCCGGCGTGAATGCCCGCCTCGTGGACCTGTCCGGCTGGCGGGACGAGGGGGACGTGACCCTCGACGACCGCATCCTCAGGGCGATGGACCGGGTCGATCCGGCGACGGAAATGCCGATCGTCACCGGCTACGCCCAGTGCGCCGAAGGCCTGATGCGCGAATTCGACCGCGGCTATTCCGAGGTGACATTCTCCCGTCTCGCTGCCCTCACCGGCGCGGCAGAGGCGATCATCCACAAGGAGTTCCACCTCTCCTCCGCCGACCCCAACCTCGTCGGTCAGGACGCGGTCCGCAAGCTGGGCCGCACCAACTACGACGTGGCCGACCAGCTGTCCAACATGGGGATGGAGGCGATCCACCCCAAGGCCGCCAAGACCCTGCGTCAGGCCGAGGTGCCGCTGCGCGTGACCAACGCCTTCGAACCCGACGATCCGGGCACGCTGATCGACGACCAGCCGGCCGAGACGCCGGGCGTGGAAATCGTCACCGGCCTCGACATCATCGCGCTGGAGGTGTTCGAACAGGACATGGTCGGGGTGAAGGGCTACGACGCCGCAATCCTCGATGTGCTGAAGCGCCATGACGTGCGGATCGTGTCCAAGCTGTCCAACGCCAACACGATCACGCATTACGTGGATTCATCGCTCAAGGTGATGAAGCGGGTCGAAAAGGACATCGCCGCGCTCTATCCGCAGGCCGAGATCCGGTCGAAGACGCTGGCGCTTGCCTCTGTCATCGGTCGCGACCTGTCGACCCTGCGCGTGCTGCAACGGGGACTCTGCGCCATTGCCGACGCCGGCCACGAATGCATCGGAGCGACTCAGGGGCCGCGCAATGTGGACGTTCAGTTCGTCATGGACCGTGACGTGCTGAAACCGGCGATCAAGGCGCTGCACGGCGAATTCATCGGCACCGGCGAGTCCCTGAAAGCCGCCGCCTGAGCATCAGAATAGCGGAGGGCCACGCCCTCCGTTACAAGACGGCCCGGCAGGTCATCTGGCCCGATCTGCCGGGTCGTTCGTTGTCTGCGCCCCGGCGTGGTGATAACCGGGGCCATGCCCCGCACGATCCTCTTCAACAAGCCCTTCGACGTGCTCTCGCAGTTCACCGACCGCGGGACCGAAGGCTCGCCCCGCCGCACGCTTTCGGACTTCATCGACATGCCCGGCGTCTATCCGGCGGGACGGCTGGATCGCGACAGCGAAGGCCTGATGGTCCTCACCTCCGACGGCCGCCTGCAGGCGCGTATTTCTCATCCGAGGTACAAGGCTCCGAAGACCTATCTCGCCCAAGTTGAGGGGGTGCCGGACCGTGCCGCCCTCTCCGCGCTCAGCACCGGCGTCACCCTGAAGGACGGCCCCACCCTGCCCGCGAAGGCCCGCCTGATCGACCCGCCGGCATGGCTCTGGGACCGCGACCCTCCGGTCCGGTTCCGCAAGACCGTGCCGGATGCCTGGATCGAACTGACCATCACCGAGGGCCGCAACCGCCAGGTCCGCCGCATGACCGCCCATGTCGGCCATCCGACCCTCCGCCTGATCCGCGTCGCGATTGGCGACTGGCGGCTGGACGGGCTTGCGCCGGGTGCGTGGCGGGACGCGTAACCCTTAGTTCTCTTTGCCAATAGTGTCCTCGGGGGGCGCCATTTTCGCGCCATTGGTCCGAGCGACAATGGCGAAGGGGGGCAGACGGCCCCCTGCGCGAAACAGCGGCGAAGCCGCCGCGCAGCGCCTGTCCGCCCCCCGGACAGGCGCTTTGACACCCGCGCAACGACCGTGGAAGGCAGATGTGAAGGGCGCCATAAATCGCGCGGTTCAATCGTCAGAGCGCCTATCCGCGGACAGGCCCTGCGCGGCTCGTCGCTCTGCCCCCTAAGCCAGCGACGGCAGCCAGAGCACGATCCCCGGAAACGCCACCAGCCCCGCGATCGTCAGCGCATCCGCGATGAAGAACGGCGTCACGCCCCGGAAGACGTCCTGCACCGACAGTTCCGGCCGGACCCCGGCCACCACGAAACAGTTCAGACCGATTGGTGGCGTGATCAGACAGAACTCCGCCATCTTCACCACCAGAATCCCGAACCAGATTGCGCACATCGGCCCCGACATCCCGAAGGCGCTGTCAGCCGCCGAGACCAGCTCGCCTCCGTTCAGCTCCATCACCGCCGGGTAGACGACGGGAAGGGTCAGCAGAAGCATCCCGATCGCATCCATGAAACAGCCGAGCACCGCGTAGGCCAGCAGGATCAGGACAAGCGTCAGCATCGGCGAATGCTCCATCCCGTTGATCCAGTCGGAGAACGCGCGCGGCAGGTTGGCGAAGCCCAGGAACCGGACGTAGATCAGCACGCCCCAGATGATGGTGAAGATCATCGTGGCCAGCTTGGCCGTTTCCAGCAGCGCGTCCTTCAGCTCCGACCACTTCATCCCCTTGGCCAGCGCGAGGACGAAGATCAGGGCCGCACCAAGCGCCCCGCCCTCGGTCGGCGTGCCCAGCGGATCCCCGAACGGGTTGTAGATGAACGAGATGATGATGAGCACCACCAGCACGATCGGCAGCGCCGGCAGGATCGCCCGCATCCGCTCGCCCCAGGTGAAACCGCCGACCGCCGGCCCGAAGCTCGGGATCGTCAGCGCCAGCCCGACGATCAGACCGGCGTAAACCACGGCGGAGAACATGCCGGGAATGAAGCCCGCCAGCAGCAGCTTGCCCACGTCCTGTTCCACGATGATCGCGTAGATGACGAGGATCGCCGAGGGCGGGATAAGCGAGGCCAGCGTGCCCGCCGCCGCCACGACCCCCGCCGCGAAGCGCTTGTCATAGCCGACCTGCAGCATCTCCGGGATCGCGATGCGCGCGAAGACGGCCGAGGTCGCGACCGATGCCCCCGACACGGCCGAGAAACCGGCGGTCGCGAAGACGGTCGAAATCGCCATGCCGCCCGGCAGCCAGCCCAGCCACTTCTTCGCCGCATCGAACAGCGCCGTGGTCAGGCCCGCGTAATAGGCCATGTAGCCGATCAGGATGAAGACCGGGATCAGCGACAGTTCCTGGCTGGCGATCTTGGAATGGGGCACCTGCCCCGCCGTCTTGACCGCCACGCCAAGGGCCCAGCCGAACTGGTCCCAGGCGTATTGCTTCTTGTCCCAGAAGATCCAGATCAGCCCGACCACGCCCGCCATGCCCGCCGCGAAGGCGACCCGCATGCCAAGCACGACCAGGACGAACAACCCGCCGGTGACCCAGAGTCCGATATCTACGCTGCTCATGACCTGTCCTTACCTGTCGAGGGACGAGACATGCTCGGCCTCTTCCGCCGCCTGTTCGGCAGCCGATTTCACCAGCGGCACCGCCACCGGGGTCGTGCTCCCCGACGCGATGGCCACAGCGTAGCCCCAGAGCTGCAGCACCAGCCGCAGCGCCATGATCCCGAACGAAACCGGCACCAGCAGCTTCGCCGGCCAGAGAGGCAGGGCGATGTCGATGGTGCTGTCGCGGCTGAAGTACCGCGCGTTCCAGTCGAAGCTGCGCCCGAAATGCGCCCAGCTTCCCCAGACCAGCAGCAGGATCAGCCCGAGCGTGACCAGCGTGGTGACGAATTCCGCCGTCCAGAGCGCCCGGCCCTGCAGCCGCCCGATCAGGATGTCCATGCGGATGTGCCCGCCGTCCCGCTGCGCGTAGGAGATGCCGAGGAAGGCGATCAGCGGCATCAGCACCTGGATCCAGTCCACGTAGCCCGGCAGCGGCGCGTTGAAGAGGTTCCGCCCCCCGACCGACACCACCGCCAGCAGCATCAGGATCAGCACCGTCGTTCCGGCGATCACGCCGAACACCTTTTCGATCCGGTATATCCCCCGGTCGATCCGCGACAGCGCGCTGTCGTCGCTCAGAACTGCGGACGATCCCGCCATCCCCGTACCCCCTGTTCATCGCCGCCCCGGAGGGCGGATACGTCAAGGCCCCGGCCAGTCGCCGGGGCCCCGTTTACACCCCGAAAGGCGTGGATCACATGCCGTGCAGTTCTTTCAGCTTGGCCTTCACGAGGTCATAGAGCTCCTGCGCCGGGATACCCTCGGCAGAGCGCGCCTTGATCCATTCGTCGGCCACGCCCTGGGTCGCGGCTTCGAACTTGGCGATTTCCTCGTCGGAGTACTGCACCTTGGTCACGTTCTTCTCGGTCAGGATCTTGTCCCACTGGGTCAGAACTTCGGACTGGTAGTTGTCGATGTAGTACTGGATCGCTTCCGGAACGGAGCTGTCGAGCGCCTCTTTCTGCTCCGGCGTCAGCGAATTGTAGGCGTCGATGTTGACGACGACCGGGCAGTTCACGGTGCCGGGGTTCAGGTTCTCCGTCCACCAGGTGCCCTGGTCGATGGTGCGGAACGACAGATGCGCGTGCTGCGCGAAGGCCACGGTGTCGACCACGTGGGATTCCATCGCGTTATACGCCTCGTTCGAGGGCACGGAGGTCGGCACTGCGCCGACAGCCTTGAACGCCTCGCCCATGCCGCCGGTGGCGCGGACGCGCATGCCGGAGAACTCTTCCAGCGTGTCGCGCGGCTCGCCGGTGCCGACGAGGTTGTACTGCGGCATCGGAGAGGACATCAGCAGCATGGCGTTCCAGCGCTCGAGGTCCTTCTTCACCGCCGGATGCGCGTAGAGCGCATCGGACACGGCGACCTCTTCCTCCAGGTTGCGCACGCCGAGGAACGGCAGTTCCAGCACCGTCAGGGTCGGGTTCTTGTCCTCGTGGTAGCCGGCACAGATCTGCGCCATCTCGAAAGCGCCGATCTGGATCCCGTCGAGGTTCTCGGTGTTCTTCGACAGGCCTTCGTAGGACACGTTCATGGTGAAGTCGCCGCCGGTCTTCTCGGAGACGAGCTCGGCCAGCTTTTCGATATGTTCGGTGAAGGCGCGGCGCTTGCCCCAGACGGAGACGTTCCATTCCAGCGCCATGGACGGCGTGGCGATGGCAACGGAGATCGCGGCGACGGCTGCGCCCTGCAGGTATTTCTTCATGATAGTCCTCCCATGATCCGGCCTTTGGCGGCCGGTTACTGTGAAACCGTACAGGGGGATAGCCAATTGGCAAGAAAATTCAAAGGGGGTTTTTGCACCGAACGGTGGTAAATTGCGTCTTGTCAAAGGATTGCGGAGAAGTCCGCGGATGTCATACCTCTCGCTCCGTCATCCCCGGACCTGATCCGAGGATCCCCCGGCCAGAGTTCCCCGGATCAAGTCCGGTGATGACCGGCACCGAAATGTCGCGGCTCCCCGAAGGCGCAACGGGTCACCCTCCCCCCGCGGGGAAGAGGGCCGGAGTGAGGGGGCGCAGCCACCCCGTCCGGCCGGTCACGCCACCCGCGCGCCCTGCACCCAGACCCCGTTCAGCACCGGCACGCCCGAGACCCGGCCAAAGCGGATCAGGTCCGCCCGCTGTCCCGGCTCCAGCACGCCGCGATCCGTCAGCCCCGCCGCCCGTGCGGGGCCTGAGGTCACCGTCGCCATCCCGCGGGCCATGTCCCCCCAGAGATCGCCAAGCCGCACCGCCGCCTGCAGCAGCGCCGCCGGCACGTAATCGGACGACAGGATGTCCAGCAGCCCCTTCTCCGCCAGTTCATGCGCAGCCACGTTACCCGAATGCGACCCGCCCCGGATCAGGTTCGGCGCGCCCATGATGACCCGGATGCCATGCGCGTGGCAGGCCCGTGCGGCGACCTTGGTTGTCGGGAACTCCGCCACCCGGATGCCATGCCCGGCGGAGGTCGCCACATGCGCCTCCGTCGTGTCGTCGTGGCTGGCCAGAACCGCGCCGTACCGTTCCGCCGCCGCCACCGCCCCGGCCTCGTGCGCCGCGCCAAGCCGGTCGTGCAGCGCGGTGAGGAAGTCGCAGTAATCGCCGAACCCCGCTTCCGACAGCCCGTGCTTGCCGCAGACGTAATCCTTGTACTTCTGCATGTCCGAGAACTGCCGCTGCCCCGGCGTATGATCCATCAGAGACACGATCCCGACCCGGTCCTCCGGGCCGAATTCATCCAGTTCCTCCAGCAGCGTTTCGGAACAGGTCTCCGCCCGCAGGTGCAGATGGTGGCTGATCTTCAGCGCCCCGGCAGCCCGCATGGCGAGGATCTCGTCCGCCATGGACCGGGCGTAGCGGCCATAGCGTTTCTCGTGTTCGCCAGCCATCGACCCGACCCGGATCGCGTCGAAGACCGTGGTGATGCCGCAGCCCGCCAGTTCCCGGTCATGCGCGATGATCGCGGCGTCATGGGGCCATTTCACCTTGGGCCGCGGAGACATGTGGCGTTCGAGATTGTCGGTGTGCAGCTCCACCAGCCCCGGCGCGATCCAGTCGCCGCCGCAGTCGGTGCCACGCGCCGGGCCGAGACCCACCTCGGCCAGCACGCCATCGCGCATCACCAGATGCCCAACCACCACCTCGTCCGCCAGCACAAGCTGCGCGTTGGTCAGAACCGTTTCGCCGGTTTCCGTCGTATCCTTCATTCCGTCACCTCTTCGCGGGCCGGGTGGAAGGCGGTGAGCACCTGCGTCACCGTCCGGTCCAGCCCCCCGCCGTTGTCTATCGTCACGACCGTCGCCAGCCCCTCGGGCAGCGCGTAACCGGCACGGTCCAGCCGCCGCGCGATCTCGTCGGCGCTTTCCCGGCCGCGCAGGGCGAGCCGCTGCGCAAGAACCTCCGCCGGGGCGCTCAGCGACAGCACCGCGAAGCCGGGGAAGATCGCCTCCGCCTCCGCCAGCACCGCGCGGGAGAGGTTGACCATCGCGCTCCGCCCCTCCGCCAGCACCTGATGCACCGAGGCCGGGATGCCGTAGCGTAGACCATGCGCCTGCCAGTGCAGGGCAAAATCGCCCCGGGCGGCGCGGGTGGCGAACTCTTCGGCGCTTACGCCCTCGAAATCCTCCGTCCCGTTCTCGGGCCGGGTGATGACGCGGCGTACCAGGTGCAGCCCCGGCCAGGCCGCGGCCACCGCCCGCATCACCGTGTCCTTGCCGACGCCCGAAGGCCCGACCACCCCGATCAACCGCCCCGTCATGCCGCGTTTGCCGGGGAAAACCCGGTCACGTCGACCACCCGGTCGCAGACCCGGTCCCGCGCCGCCTCGTCATGGAAGATGCCCACGATCGCGGCACCGCGCGCCTTCGCCTCCTCGATCAGGTTCAGCACGGTTTCCCGGTTGGTTGCATCAAGGCTTGCCGTCGGTTCGTCCAGCAGCATCGCCGGATAGGCATGGGCGAAGCCGCGCGCGATGTTCACCCGCTGCTGTTCCCCGCCCGAGAAAGTCGTCGGCGACAGGGACCAGAGCGTTTTCGGGATGTTGAGCCGGGTCAGCAGATCCTCGGCCCGCGCGATGGCCTTGTCCTTCGGCGTTCCGATGGCAAGCAGCGGCTCCGCCACCACCTCGACCGTCGGGACGCGGGGCACGACGCGCAGGAACTGGCTGACATAGCCGAGCGTGTGGCGGCGCAACTGCAGGATCTCGCGCGGATCGGCGGCGGCGACATCCGTCTCGCCCACCCAGATGTGACCGGACGCGGCAAGGTAGTTGCCGTAGATCATCCGCATCAGCGTGGATTTCCCCGCACCCGAGGCCCCGGTCAGCGCGACGCATTCGCCCTGCGCCACCGACAGATGCGCACCGGTCATCACCGGGATCACCGCGCCGCCCTGATTGTGCAGCGTGAAGGTTTTTGAGAGGTTCTCGATGTGGATCATCTGGCTGGTCCCCTGGCTACGGTTGGCCGGTTGATCTGGTTTGCCGCGACGTCGTGCAGCGCCGGGACGCGACTGCCCCGCCGTCCGTCGCCCGGCACATCGCCCACACCTCGCACCGTCTTCCTCGGGCTCGACCCGAGGACCTCCCCGGCCAGAGATCCTCGGATTAAGTCCGACGATGACGCTCTCCCGGATTCCAAACCGAGCACCTTGCCCGATACGACCGCGCAGCGGTCCGGGCAGCGGCCGACCGCCCCCCGGGCGGCCGCTTCGTCACCAGTGGCGCGACGATTGAACTGACGGCTTCGACGGATCGATAAAGCGGCGACCACAGATCTGGCAACGGCCTCCCGCGGTCGACCGCAGCCCTCTGTCCCCCGCGCCCTCATACCTGCAGCACCGAAGACACCAGCAACTGCGTATACCCGTGCTGCGGATCGTCCAGCACCTGATCGGTCAGCCCCTGCTCCACCACATGCCCGCCCTTCATCACCATCAGCCGGTCCGCCAGCAGCCGCACCACGGCAAGGTCATGCGTCACGATGATCGCCGACAGCCCCATCTCCCGCACCAGCCCGCGCAGCAGGTCCAGCAGCCGCGCCTGCACCGACACGTCCAGCCCCCCCGTCGGTTCGTCCATGAACACCAGCCGGGGCCCCGTCACAAGGTTGCGCGCGATCTGCAACCGCTGCCGCATCCCGCCGGAAAAGGCCGAAGGGCGGTCGTCGATCCGGTCGCCCGCGATCTCCACCCGGCCCAGCCAGTCGAGCGCGGACTCCCGGATCTCCGCGTAGTTGCGCGCGCCGACCGCCATCAGCCGTTCGCCCACGTTGCCCCCGGCCGAGACGTTCATCCGCAGCCCCTCATGCGCATGCTGATGGACAAACGCCCAGTCGGTCCGGCGCAGCATCCGCCGCTCCGGCTCGCTCATCGTCACGGTGTCGGCCATGCCCGAGGTGCGGGTGTCGAACAGCACCTGACCGCCGTCCGGCGCCAGTTGCCCGGCAAGGCAGTTGAGCAGCGTCGTCTTGCCCGAACCGGATTCGCCCACGATCCCCATGACCTCGCCGGGCCAGAGATCGAAGCTGACCCCGGTGCAGCCGATCCGCGCGCCATAGCGTTTCTCCACCCCGCGCACCGACAGCAGGGGTCCCCCTGTCCCGTTCATGCCACATCCTCCGCCGCAAGCCGCCCACGGTGCCCCGCCGCCCGGCGCGACCCGCAGTAATCCGTGTCGGAACAGACGAACATCCGCCCGCCCGCATCGTCGACGATCACCTCGTCAAGATAACTGTCCTCCGCCCCGCAGAGATCGCAGGGATGGTCTGCCTTGGAGGGGTCGAACGGATGATCCTCGAAATCGAGGCTCACCACCCGGCTGTAGGGCGGCAGCGCGTAGATCCGCTGTTCCCGCCCTGCGCCGAACAGCTGGATCGCCGCCATCTCCATCTTCGGATTGTCGAACTTGGGGATCGGCGAGGGGTCCATGACATAGCGCCCCTCCACCTTCACCGGATAGGCATAGGCGGTGGAGATATGGCCATGGCGCGAGATGTCCTCGTAAAGCTTCACATGCATCAGCCCGTATTCCTCGAGCGCGTGCATCTTGCGCGTCTCGACCTCCGAGGGTTCGAGAAACCTGAGCGGCTCCGGGATCGGCACCTGGTAGACGAGGATCTGCCCTTCGGTCAGCGGCTCCTCGGGGATACGGTGGCGGGTCTGGATCACCGTGGCATCGCCCGTGCGTTCGGTCACGGCGACCCCGGCGGTCTTCTCGAAGAACTTGCGGATGGAGACCGCATTGGTCGTGTCGTCCGCCCCCTGGTCGATCACCTTGAAGGTATCGTCGGGCGTCAGGCAGGCGGCAGAGACCTGCACCCCGCCGGTCCCCCATCCATAGGGCATCGGCATCTCGCGGCTGGCGAAGGGCACCTGGTAGCCGGGCACCGCCAGCCCCTTGAGGATCGCGCGCCGGATCATCCGCTTGGTCTGTTCGTCGAGATAGGCAAAGTTGTAGTGCTGGGTCATCGCTGCGCCTCCTCGGCGATGCGGGTGAGGACGCCGGAAAGGTTCCGGTGGATGTCGTCGTTGGACAGGCGGAGCGTGCGGTAGCCGAGCGCGGCGAGGTAAGCGTCGCGGGTTGTGTCGCGCGCGGGGGTGTGGTGGCCGCCGTCCGCTTCGAGGATGAGGCGGCAGGACGGGATCAGGAAATCGACGATATAGGGGCCAACCGGTGCCTGTCGGCGGACCGACAGGCCCACGAAGCGGTGCGCCCTGAGGTGGTACCAGAGGATCTTCTCGGCATCGGTCATGTTGCGGCGGAGGGCGCGGGCGAGTTTCTTCTGCGTGGCGTCGCGGAAGCCGGACATGACCCCCTCCCTGCCCCTCCCCCTCGCAGGGGGAGGGAATGCGCTGGCGTGTCCCGACCACAAAATCCCTACGGTAGTTAAGAACTCCCTAACAACTCGCGTGAAGCAGTCCCCTCCCCCTGCGAGGGGGAGGGTTAGGGAGGGGGTCGCAACGCCGCCGTTCACTCCGCCGCCTCCCGCTTCTCGCCAACCATCGCCTCGCGCCGCAGCTTCCGCACCAGTTCCAGCTCCGACTGGAAATCCACGTAATGCGGCAGCTTGATATGCTCCAGAAACCCGGTCGCCTGGATATTGTCCGAATGATAAAGGACGAATTCCTCGTTCTGCGCGGGGGCACCGACGTTGTCCTCGCCCAACTCCTCCCACCTCAGCGCCCGGTCGACCAGCGCCATGGAGATCGCCTTGCGCTCCGTCTGCCCGAAGACCAGCCCGTAGCCGCGCGTGAACTGCGGCGGCTCCGACTTCGACCCGGTGAACTGGTTCACCGTCTCGCATTCCGTCAGCACCACCTCGCCGATCTCGACCGAGAAGCCAAGCTCCGGCACCTCCATCTCCACCGGCACCGTGCCGATGCGCAGTTCACCCACGAAGGGATGGTTGCGCCCGTAGCCGCGCTGCGTCGAATAGGCCATGCCAAGCACAAAGCCCTCGTCCCCCCGTGTCAGTGCCTGCAACCGCAGGGGACGGCCCGCGGGCAGTTCCAGCGGCTCCCGCGTCAGGTCGCGCGGGCGGTCGTCCTCGGGCACATGCTCTTCCTGGATCAGCCCCTCGGCGTTCAGGAACGCCGTCACATGCGGCGTCTCCGCCTCGCGTGGCGCGCCCGTGGCGGCCTCCTCCACCAGCCCCTCCGCCTCCAGCGCGAAATCCAGCAGGCGGTGCGTATAGTCGAAGGTCGGCCCCAGCACCTGCCCCCCCGGCGCATCCTTGAAGGTCGCCGAAACGCGGCGGTCGCAGGCCATCCGCCCGGTCTCCACCGGCTCCGAATAACCAAAGCGGGGCAGCGTGGTGCGATAGGCGCGGATCAGGAAAATCGCCTCGATCAGGTCGCCCCGGCTCTGCTTGATCGCCAGCGCGGCGAGGTCGGGATCATAGAGAGACCCTTCCGCCATCACCCGGTTGACCGCCAGAGCCAGCTGCTCCCGGATCTGCGCCACCGACAGCTCCGCGACCGAGACATCGCCGCGTCGCTCCTCCGCCAGCCAGGCATGGGCATTGTCGATCGCCCGCTCGCCGCCCTTGACCGCCACATACATCAGGACACCTTCGTCGATCTCGGCAGCGCGGCCAGCGCCCCGCCACAGGTGAAATAGAAATCCAGCCCGAGCGGATAGCGCGCGGCGTTGGCCCGGAACGCCTCCCTCTCCGGCAGGTTCAGCGCCGCACGGTCCCGGATGCCCGGCCCCCGCAGCTCCGCCCCCGCCGCGGCCAGCTCCGCCATCTCAACGATCAGCGTGGCCGAGCGGTCGGGATATTCTGCCGTGCCGACCGGGAAGCGGGACAGCGGCAGCGCCTCCCAGGTGCCAAGCGCGAACATCGCGTCTTCCGGCCCGACCAGCGGCGCGCCTGTGTGGAAGGTGATCCACCCCCGTACCGCCGCCGTGTCATGCGCCCCGGCCAGATGCACCGGCGTTTCAGGATCGCAGAGCGTCAGGATCAGGGTGGAGGCCGCAACCGACAGGGGCGCCGGCCCCGCCGCGCCCGCGACGACCTCGATCGTGCCGGGCCGCGCCATCGCGTTCATCGCCGCGCGGAACGCCAGCGACGCCTGCACCGGCACGTCGGAAAACCCGCCTTCAAGAGACAGCGCTTCCATCATTCCCCCCTGACCATGGTAAAGAAATCCACCTTCGTCGCCGCCGCCTTCGCCGCACGCACACGCGCCCGTTCCTTGGCCGCCGCCGCCAACGGGTCCAGCACCGCCGCCCGAACCGCCCCGGCCTCGTCCCCCTGCATCAGGGCATCGCACAGCGCCGCGACCTCGGCCTTCCTGCGGTCCCGTCCCTGCACCACCGCGTGGCCGACCCGCCCGTCCGCCAGCTTCAGCGAACAGCGCGTCACCGTCATCTCGCCCAGGTTGAACGCCGCGCCAACCGCCCCGGCCCGGCCGCGCACCATGACGCCCCCGACTTCCGGAGCGCGCAGCCAGGTAAAGGCGGGTGCCATTCCCGCCGCGTCCCACTGCGCGAGCAGTTCGGCCGCTGCGGACCGGGCCAGAAGCCCCATCCAGCCCCGGCGTTCCGCGTTTTCGTCCCTGGTGAAATCTTTCATCTAGACACCTTGCTGATTTGTCTAAACTACTATACAACTAGACAAGTCACTACGCCAAAGCGCCGAGTCGCACAACCCCCGAAGGGTGAAACTTTCATGACAGGCCAGACGCCGCCGCCCGACACGCAGGTCCCCGCGCAGCACCCCGCACAACCGAAGACCCCGCTCTGGAAATCCATCGCCGCGACCCTGACCGAGGACATCGCGGAGGGACGCTACATCCCAGGCGACAAGCTGCCGACCGAGGCGCAGCTCGCCGCGCGCTTCGGCGTCAACCGGCACACGGTGCGCCACGCCCTCAAGGACCTCTCCGACCTCGGCCTGATCCTCTCCCGGCGCGGCGCGGGCGTCTTTGTCCGTCAGAAACCCGCCGACTACCCGCTCGGCCGCCGCGTCCGCTTTCACCAGAACATCCGCGCCGCCGGGCGCCTGCCCTCGCGCCGGTTGCTGACCCACGAAACCCGCGCCGCCGATGCGGAGGAGGCCGCCGCGCTCGCCCTGCCCGCCGGCGCACCGATCCATGTCGCCGAAGGCCTGTCGCTGGCCGACGGCCTGCCGGTCGCCTATTTCCGGTCCGCCTTCCCCGCCGACCGCCTTCCGGACATGCTGACCCGGCTGGCCGAACTGTCCTCCGTCACCGCGGCGCTGAAGGCCTGCGGCGTGCCCGACTACACCCGCACCTCAACCCGCATCACCGCCCGCCGCGCGACCGCCACGCTTGCCCTGCACCTGCAGTGCCGCGAAGGCGACCCGGTCCTGCGCACCGTCTCCGTCAGCCACGACCCCGACGGACAGCCTGTCGAATACGGCCGCACCTGGTTCGCCGCCGACCGCGTGACCCTGACACTGGGTCCCGGCGACGCGGAATGACCACAAACCATGCGCTCCCGCATGTGTGAACGCCCCGTCACATGCGCCTCCGCGCATTTGTCACGCACCCGATACAAAATAGGGTTATTTTAAAGGCCAAACAGGAAGAACAGGCGAATCCGATGCCCATGTCCCAACCCGCTCTGCGCTTTACCGGCGCCGAGGTTCTCCGCGACGGGGAACTGCAGTTGCGCTCCGTCGCGATTGCCGAGGGCCGGATCACGCGCGGTCCCCTGCCCGAGGTCAACCTGACCGGCTACATGATCCTGCCGGGCATCATCGACCTGCACGGCGACGCCTTTGAACGCCATATCGCGCCGCGCCCCTCCGCCCCCTTCCCCTCGGCCACCGGCCTGCGCGCGACCGACCGTGACGCCGCCGCCAACGGCGTGACCACCGCCTACATGGCGCAGAGCTGGAGCTGGGAAGGCGGCAAGCGCGGCCCCGACTACGCCGTGGCGATGATGCAGGCCCTGCAGGACTACCGCCCGCAGGCCCTGACCGACCTGCGCCTGCAGATCCGCTGCGAGACCCACACCGTCGATACCGGCGACCGCCTGCTCTCGGCGATCGAAACCTACGGCATCGACTACGTCATCTTCAACAACCACCTCGACCAGGCCGACCACATGGCCGCCTACCGGCCTGAGGAGATATACGCCTGGGCCAAGGGCGCCGGCCGCACGTCCGAGGAACACCTCGCCATCATCCGCGAGGCGCACCGCCAGAAGACCCAGGTTCCACGCTACCTCTGCAAGCTGGCTGACCGCTTCGACGCGCTTGGCGTGACCTACGGCAGCCACGACGACCCCGACGGCGAAACGCGCGAGATGTTCTCGATGATCGGCGCGAAGATCGCCGAGTTCCCGACCGCCCGCTCCGCCGCCGCCCTCGCCCGCGCCGTTGGCGACCCGGTCCTCATGGGCGCGCCGAACGTGGTGCGCGGCGGGTCCCAGTCCGGCAACATCGCGGCCGAGGACCTGATCCGCATGGGGCTCTGCGATGCGCTGGTGTCGGACTACTACTACCCCGCCCTTCACCTCGCCGCCTTCCACCTCGCGGACGAGGGCATCATGCCCTTTGCCCGGGCCTGGGCGATGATCTCCGAGACTCCGGCGCGCATCCTCCGCCTGCCCGACCGCGGGCGGCTCGACCCCGGCCGCCGCGCCGACATGACCATCGTCAACACCGAAACCCGCGCGATCGAGGCGACGATCTCCGGCGGCCGCATCGCCTATCTCGCCGGAGAGGCCGCGCATCGTTTCGCCTGGTCGGGACTCGGCACGGCGCTGGCCGCGGAATGACCCGCCCCTCCTCTTCGGTTTAGGAAATATCCTCGGGGGAGTCGCGCGGCACGCGCGGCGGGGGCGGACAGCCCCCTAGCCGTCATGCTTCTCCAGAAACGCCTCCGCACTCAGCGCCCGGAAATCCGCAAGCGCCCCGCGCAGCCGGTCATGGCTCCAGTCCCACCAGGCCAGCGCGATCAACCGCTCCGCCACCGCCACCGGCTGCCGCCGCCGGATCATCTTCGCCGGGGTTCCCGCGACGATCACATAGGGTTCCACGTCCTTCGTCACGATGGCCCCCGACGCGATCACCGCACCGTCGCCGACCGTCACCTCCGGCTTCACCATGCAGTTGTGCCCGAGCCAGGTGTCATGCCCGATCACCGCCCGCCGCGACCGGCGGTGCGCAAAGAAATCCGCATCATCCTCCGCATCGTCCCAGTAGTCGGCAGAGCGGTAGAGGAAATGGTGACAGGCGGCCGTATGCAGCGGGTGATCCGTCGCCCCGATCCGCGTGAAGGCGGCGATATTGGCGAACTTGCCGATGCTCGCATTGGCGATGTCGGCGTAGCGGTCGCAGTAGGAATAATCCCCGAACGCCGAATACGCGATGCGGGACCCCTGCCCCACCTCCGTGAACCGCCCGAAGGTCGACTCGGTGATGGAACAGCCGTCGTGGATGAAAGGCGTGTCTTCAGTCAGTCTGGGCAAGGTCCCGCTCCTGTGCCGCCGCGACGAACCGCGCGGCGGGATGAGCCGACCTTTTGGCGCTGCAATGTGAAACATCCGTGACAGCCCGCGCCGAAACGGCACGGACCGTCCGTCTTGTTCAGCTCAGCCAGACGGCCGCCGGGCTTCAGAACCGCCCGCCGCGCCGCCGCAGCAGTCCGGCACCGGCCAGACCCGACGCCAGCAGCACCAGCCCCGCCGGAAGCGGCACGTTCGGCGGAGGCGTGTCCGACACGTCGACGAAGCCTGTCAGCGTCTCGCCCGGATCGCCGCTGACCTCGCCCGCGAAGAGGAAGAGTGAGGACCCGACCGGCACCTCGGGGCTGAAGATCGCGGTCAGCCTGCCGCCGTCGCCAAGCGTCAGGCTCCCGGTGCCGAAGAACACCCCGTCGATGGAGTCGAGCGTCGCCCAGCCCTCGTCCACGGTCGAGGCATCCGAGGACCCGTTGGTCGGCCCGCCCGAAGGCGACGGCGGCGCAAAGCTGCCCGACCGCGTCGTTCCGGCCGTGAACAGGAAGCTGCTGGCGAAAATCCGGTCGGCGGTCGTGGTCAGCAGGCCGTCGAGGTCGAGGAAGATCGCGTCGAGGTCGAAGCCCGAATAGATCCCGGTCGATCCGCCGAAGCCGGACCCGGAATCCCGCACCGTGACCGCGACGATCTCGGTCAGGCCCAGCCCCGTCAGGTCGGCGCGGAACATCCGTGTCGACGTCGCCGTCCCGGTGGTGTCGATGCCTTCGTCGGTGAATGTGGGCGACACGCTGGCCGCATGGCCCGCACCCGTCATAGCGCCCGTCAATGCCAAGGTCGCGGCCAGGGCGAGGCCGCTGTGTTTCAAGGTCTTCATAACAAATCTCCTGGTGTCAAATCGGACCCGGACTCAGCCGGCTCCGCACAGGAGGGTAACACCATTGTCCTCGTCACCGAAACAATTGTTGACCCTGGGTCAGGTCGCGCGGCGCGTCGGCGGGATCCCGCCTCAGTGCCCCTCGCCGTCCCCGGCGATCAGCCTGCGACGGACCCAGCCGGAAAACCAGTCCATCGCGAAGACCATCAGCACGACGAGGACGATGTAGTAGGTCACCTCTTCCCAGTCCTTCTGGGTGATCATCGCCTGCGTCAGCAGCAACCCGATCCCGCCGCCCGTGATCGCGCCGATCACCGTGGCCGACCGTGTGTTGGATTCGAAGAAGTAGAGCACCTGTGACAGCAGCACCGGCGTCACCTGCGGGATCACCCCGAACCGGTAGCGCTGCACCGGTTTGGCCCCGACCGAGGACAGCCCCTCGATCTGCTTGCCGTCCACGTTCTCCAGCGCCTCCGAGAACATCTTGCCGAAGCTGCCGGTGTCGGTGACGAGGATTGCCAGCGCCCCGGTCAGCGGCCCCGGCCCGAAGGCACGGGCCAGCACGATGGTCCAGATCAGCGCGTCCACGCCGCGGAACAGGTCGAACAGCCGCCGGAAGGCCTGCCGCACCAGCATCAGCGGCGCGAAGTTCTTCGCGGCGAGGAAAGCCAGCGGCAGCGCCACGATCGCCGCCCCGAAGGTGCCGAGGAACGCCATCAGCACCGTCTCGAACAGCGCCCATGCGACAGAGGCATGCATCCACATCGGATTGTACCAGAAGTCGTGCCAGATGCCCGCCGCCTCACCGTTCAGGGCAAGGCTCAGCAGCTCTCCCGGCCCCTTGCCGTGATACGGGCTGTCAAGCGTGAAGAAGAACAGCTCCCACCCCGTCGTGTAACGGAACAGTTCGGTCCGGTTGCGGGTGATGGTCAGCCGGCCTTCGTCCGTGGTGATCGCCACGCGGTTCTTCGACGCATTGATCCACTCCGGCAGGTCGCCGGGCGGGAACGTCGCATTAGCCCCGCCGTCGCCGGGCCGCGCGGTGACAAGGCCGTAGCCCGGGATGTCATAGGACACCTCCTCCGGCCCGAAGGTGACAAGCCCGCCCCCGGCCAGCCGGATCTCCGTCACTTCGCCAAGCGTGACCCAGTCCGGCGACGCGCCCTCCGGATAGGCCCCCTTGCGCTCCCCCTCCACGGCGATGGAGACCTCCGCGCTGCGGTTGTCCCGCGTCACATGGGTCTTGTAGGAATAGCTGTCGCGCAGCAGGGTCTGGCCGTTCTCGGGGCTGGCGGTGCGGATCAGCCCCGGCACGTCGAAGGCGAAGAAGGCGTAGGTCAGGTAGGCCAGCACGATCAGCGGCAGCGCGAAGGACCACGTCCGTTTGGTGCGGAACAGCGCGCTGGCCTGCCGCTTGAGGTCGCCGTTCAGGGCCGAGGGGTCAGCGGTCATCGTCATGCCAGCATCTCCACCCGGCGGCCATGGGTCAGGCGGTCGCGGAACCACGAAGAGGTCTGGTCCACCACCACGATGGTCGTGAACAGCATCAGGAAGATCGCCGCGCTCTCGTCATACTTGCCCTGCCCCCAGCTCATCGCGTTCTTCAGCTCGTACCCGATCCCGCCCGCGCCGACAAAGCCGAGGATGGCAGAGGCGCGGATGTTGATCTCGAACCGCAGCAGCGCATAGGACAGGTAGTTTGGCGCCACCTGCGGCACCACGCCCAGCACCATCTGCTGCGTCCAGTTGGCGCCGACGGAGGCCAGCCCCTCGACCGGCTTGAGCGAGGCATTCTCGTTCACCTCGGAAAACAGCTTGCCGAGCGCGCCGGTCGTGTGGAAGGCAATCGCGATCATCGCCGGGACCGGCCCGCCGCCCAGCACGAAGATCAGCACCAGCGCAATGACGATCTCGGGCACCGCCCGCATCACGTCCATGATCCGCCGGAACACCGGGATCAGCGCCGGCCAGCGCGCCATGCCGCGGGTCGCCAGCATCGACAGGACCATCCCGCCAAGCGCCCCGGTCAGGGTGGACACCGCGGCGATGTTGAGCGTTTCGACAAGCGCCGGAAAGTAGGTCACGACATGGCCCGGCAGTTCCGCGGCCTTGTCCACCGCCTCGGCCACCACGGTTTTCGGAAAGTCCAGAACCCGGTGCAGCCCGGACCAGAACCCGCCCGCATTGCGCGAATCCGCCAGCATGAAGCCCGAGGTCATGAGCGCCACGAAGATCGCCAGCAGGATGCCGGAATAAAGGCGTTTGCGGCGTGTCAGCGCGATATAGTCATCGTGGATCAGGCGGATGCCCGTGGCGTCTGACATGTCGGAAAGGCCCCTGCAAAGGAACGGCGGGCCCCGGTCAGGGACCCGCCGGAGGATCGGATGGGATCAGTTGGACTTCGACTTGCGGGCCGCGACGATGGAGTCGTAGGCCTCGTGGGTGATCGGCTTGAAGCCAAGCGATTCACCGGCAGAGATGTTGTAGGTGCAGTCCTTGTCCATCTCGTACATGCCTTCGACGAGGTCGGTCATCTTGACCTTGACCTCTTCCGGCAGGGCGGTGCGCAGGACGACCGGACCCTCGGGGATCTCTTTCGACCGCCAGATTTCGACCAGGTCGTTCATGTCGATCAGGCCGGCATCGACCGCCTTGCGCAGTGCGCCGGAGTTGAAGCCGTCTTCCCAGTTGCCCTGGCCGTCGGCCCAGGTCACGCCGCCGTCCACATCGCCGTTGTTCACCGCGACGATGGTCTGCTCGTGACCGCCGGTGAAGACGACCTCACCGAAATACGCGCCGTTCTCCATGGTGGAGCCGGTCTGCTGCGGGATCTCGATCGACGGGATCAGGTAGCCGGAGGTGGAGTTCGGGTCGCCGAAGCCGAACTTCTTGCCCTTCATGTCCTCCAGCGAGGTGATGCCGCTGTCCTTGCGGGCAAACCCGATGGAGTGGTAGCCGATGGAACCGTCCACGTTCACCTTGACCAGAACCGGGGTCACGGCCTCAGGATCGTCGAGGTAGATCTTGGCATAGCCCGAAGCACCCAGCCACGCCATGTCCAGTGTACCGCCCAGCAGGCCCTGGATCACGCCGTCATAGTCGGCCGGGGCAAACAGCTTGACGGGAACGCCAAGCGCTTCCTCGGTGTAGGTCTTCAGGCATTCGTGGTTGTTCAGCCGGTCCTGGGCGTTTTCCCCGCCGAGGATGCCGATGCGGAACTCGGTCACGTCCTGCGCCAGAACGGGCTGGACGAGGGCGGTGGTTGCCAGTGCGGCGGCGATCAGTCTTTTCATCAGGTATGCTCCCATAGTGAAAACCCCGCCGCTTCAGGCGACGGGGGCAGATGAAACTTCAGGCGTGGACGGGTGCGACCTTCGCGCGGGTCAGCGCGTCGATCTGGGTGGAGGTCGCCTCTTCCGAGAACGACGCATCCGCCCCGTAGATGTCGCGGGCGGTGCCGGTGGTCAGCTGTTCCGGCGTGCCGTCGAAGACGATGCGCCCGTGCAGCATGCCGATCACCCGGTCGCAGTAGCGCCGCGCGGTGTCCAGCGTGTGCAGGTTGGCGATGACGGTGCGCCCGTCCTCCTCGTGGATGCGGCGCAGCGCGTCCATGACGATCTGCGCGTTCATCGGGTCGAGCGAAGCGATCGGTTCATCGGCGAGGATGATCTTCGGATCCTGCATCAGGGCCCGCGCGATGGCGACCCGCTGCTGCTGCCCGCCCGACAGCGCCTCCGCCCGTTTCGGCGCGTGCTCGGCAATGCCGAGCCGGTCAAGGATGTCGATGGCGCGATGGATGTCCGCATCCGGATACAGGTTGAACAGCGTCGCCAGGGTGGACCGTTTGTTCAGCGTCCCGTGCAGCACGTTCGACACCACGTCCATGCGCGGCACCAGGTTGAACTGCTGGAAGATCATCGCGCAGTCGGCCTGCCATTCGCGCTTGGCCGCGCCGCGCAGCGCGGTGACCTCGCGCCCCTCGAAACGGATCGCGCCCGAGGTATGGTCGGTCAGCCGGTTCAGCATCCGCAGAAGCGTCGACTTACCCGCACCGGAGCGGCCGATGATCCCGATCATCATCGGGCGGTCGACGGAGATGCTGGCAGAGTCCACGGCGGTCTTCCCGCCGAACGTCTTCGTCAGCTTCTCGATTGTCAGCACGCCCTGTCCCCCGGTTTTGCTGCCCGAACTTTGCTGCCCGAACTTTGCTGAACGGGTTGCTAGGGCCGTGCCGCTAAGGAAATGTATCGGTTCCGCGAAACTTTTGTGACGCGCCCGTCCCGGCCCGGAACGCCACCCGTCCCTGCCCGTTTCGCAGGCACATGCTTGCCGCCGGGCCACCGCGCGCCATAGCCTGTCGGGACAGGAGGACCAGAGCCATGATCGTCGTCACCTTCCGCGCGCACCGCACCGAAGCCGGGGACGGCCCCGCCTATTACGACGCGCTCGCAAGGATGGAAGCCATTGCCACCACCCTGCCCGGCTACATCTTTCACAAGGCCTACCGGGCCGAGGACGGCGAACGCCTCACCTTCTTCCAGTGGGAAAGCCTCGAAACCCTCGACGCCTGGGCCCGCCACCCCGACCATGTCGCCACCAAGCGCCTTGGCCGGGCAGAGCTCTACGCCGACTACCATCTCCAGGTCTGCGAGGTCCTGCGCGAGTCCCGCTTCAACCGCTGACCCGCCCCCTTCTTTGGTTTCGCAAGTATCCCCGCCGGAGGCACGGCCCGCAGGGCCGCCCCTACTCCGCCGCCATCTCCTCCGGCACCGGCTCAAGCTCCACCACGAACTCCGCTCCGCCGCCGGGCAGGTTGGCGCCCCGGATCGCGCCGCCAAAGCTCTGCACCATCCCGTAGGAGATCGACAGTCCCAGGCCCATGCCCTCGGCCGCCCCCGCCTCCTTGGTGGTGTAGTATGGGTCGAAGATCCGCTCGGGCTGCGCGATGCCCGCGCCGGTATCCGCCACCCGGATTGTCGGGCGCGGGCGGGCCGTCAGGGTCAGCCGCAGCACCCGCTCCTCCCGTCCCGCCATGGCGTCGGCGGCATTGGTGATGAGGTTCACCAGAACCTGCGCCAGCCGCACCTCTCCGGCCATCGCCATCACCGGCACCTCCGGCAGGTCCAGCGCGACGACGACGCCCTCCTTCGACAGCCGCGCCTCCGTCATCTCGAGCGCGGTCGCGATCACCTGGCTCAGGTCCACGCGCCGCGCCGGTTCGCTCTCCTGCCGGGCGAAGGCGCGCAGGTTGCGGATGATCCGGCCCATGCGCGCGGACAGCTCGGAGATCCGCGTCAGGTTGCCCGCCGCCTTCTCGGGCCGGTCGCGGGACAGGAACAGCGCTCCGTTCTCCGCGAACTGGTGGATCGCCATGAGCGGCTGGTTCAGCTCGTGCGCCAGCCCGGCGGACATCTGGCCAAGCGCGGACAGCTTGCCCGCCTGCACCAGCTCCGCCTGCGCCTTCTTCAGCGCCGCCTCCGCCTCCTGCCGTTCCGCCACCTCGCGCCGCAGCATCATGTTGGCGCCCGACAGCTCCGCGGTGCGGGCGGCCACCCGGCTTTCCAGCTGCGCGTTGGCCCGCGCCAGCACCCGCCGCCGCTCCGTCGCCCAGAAGATCACCGCGCCGAAGGACAGCATCACCAGCGCCGCCACCGCCGCCTGCAGCCGCGCCAGCCGCTGCGCGGTCGAGATGTCGATCAGCGCCGTCGCCTGCATGCCGACCTGCGGCAGGTCCTGCACCAGCCGCAGCGCGGGATCGGGGACATAGGCGCCCAGGTCGGCCCGCCAGATTTCCATCCCCCCGACTGTGCGCCGCGCCACCGGGACCGGCGGCGCATCGGGCGGACGGAACCCCTCCGCCCCCTCGCGCCAGAACAGCAGCTCCGACCGGTTGGTGACAAAGACCCGCCCCCCCGCGTCGGTGAAGTAGACGGCCGGACGCTGCCCCCGCCAGGCCAGTTCCACGTGATCCATGTCGACCGCCACCACCAACACGCCGCGCACCCCGCCACCCGGATCGAAACTCGGCGCGGCGAAAAGGTAGCTGCGCCGCTCCGGCTCTCCGGGCACGGCGGTCAGCAGCGCGCTGCCGGTGCCAAGCGCCCCGTCCAGCGCCCGCCGGAAGATCGGACCGGACCGCAGGGCCGCCATTTCCGTCTCCGGCAGGGTCAGCCGGTCCGCATCCGCCAGCACCCGCCCGTCGGCGGCAAGGAAGGTGAGGTTCAGTGCCGTGGTCCGGTCCGCCGCCGACAGCAGCAGCCGGTCCGCCCGCGCCCGCGCCTCCGCCCCCGCGCCACCCGGCTCCGTCAGCACGGCAAGGTCGGGATGCGACGACATCAGCACCGCAAGGTCCTGGTACCGCTGCAGCCGCCCGGTCAGCCGGTCGGCCGTCAGGGCGAGGTCGGACAGCCCGCGCTCGCGCAAGGGAACCAGCGCGCGGGCAAATCCGACATGCAGCACCCCCCAGGCCAGGGCCAGCGTCAGCAGCAGATACAGCATGATGACGGCCGCCCGCCGCCCGAACCCGCGTGTCATCCGCCCCTTATACCGGCGCCCCCCTTGCCTTGGGAAGCGTCCGCGCCCAATGATCCCGCCATGTCAGCCCGCCCGTCCCTTCCGGTCCTCTCGCAGTCCCCGACCGACCCCGCCTTCGTGCAGGACCCCTACACCGCCTATGCCCGCGCCCGCGCGCTCGGCCCGCTGGTCTGGTGGCAGGACTACGCCATGCCTGCCGCCTTCTCGCACGATGTGGTGACGGCCCTGCTGCGCGACCGCCGCTTCGGGCGCGAAATCCCGGCAGAGCTCGCCCGCCCCGTCCCCGACCACCTGCGGCCCTTCTACGCGATCGACGATCATTCGATGCTCGAGCTTGAACCGCCCCGGCACACCCGCCTGCGCGGGCTGGTGCTGCGCGCCTTCACTTCCCGCCGCATCGCCGCGCTGGAACCGGGGATCACAGCCCTCGCGCACCGCCTGATCGACGCGTTCCCGGAGGGGCCTTTCGACCTGCTGCCCGCCTTCGCCGCACCCCTGCCGGTGATCGTCATCGCCCGCCTTCTCGGCGTGCCGGAGGACCGGACGCCGGATCTCCTGCGCTGGTCCCACGCCATGGTCGCCATGTACCAGGCCCGCCGCGACCGCGCGGTGGAGGACGCCGCCGCCGAAGCCGCAGCAGCCTTCACCGATTTCCTGACCGCCTATGTCGCGGACCGCCGCGCCACCCCGCGCGACGATCTCATCACCGACCTGATCCGCGCCGAGGCGGACGGAGAGCGCCTCTCCACCGCGGAACTGATCGCCACCTGCATCCTGCTGCTCAATGCCGGTCACGAGGCCACGGTCCACACCATCGGCAACGGCGTCGCAGGGCTGCTGACCCGCCCGCTGCCCCTGCCGCTGCCGGAACTGCTGGACCCCGGACACATCGACGGCACGGTCGAGGAGATCCTGCGCCACGACCCGCCCCTTCACATGTTCACCCGCTACGCGCTCGAGGAGGTCGAGGTCTGCGGCCACCGTTTCGCCCGCGGCGACCGGGTGGCGCTGCTGCTCGCCGCCGCCAACCGCGATCCCGCCGCGTGGCCGGACCCCGACCGCTTCGACCCGCTGCGCCCGGTGCGCACCAATGCCAGCTTCGGCGGCGGGCTGCACTTCTGCCTTGGCGCGCCGCTGGCGCGGCTGGAACTGCGCACCGCCCTGCCCGTCCTGTTCCGGCGCTGCCCGACCCTGCGGCTGGAGCAACCGGCGCGGTACGCCAACACCTACCATTTCCACGGGCTGGAGCGTTTGATGGTGCGGGCGTGACCGGAGCCGGGCGGTCGGATCACCTGTCCCGCGGCGGCGATGTCGGGGCCGGGGTGGTGGGCTGAAAGCCCGCCCTACGCAAACGGTCGAGGGTCGCGCAGGGCGGGCTTCATCCCGCTAATATGGAACCGCCCCCGTGGGGTGCGTTTCCCCCCAACACCCGCCCCCGGTCACAACAACCGCAGCCGCGCGCTCAGATGCGGATACGCCTCCACCGCCGGTTTCACCACCACCTGCGCCAGCAAGTCCTTGAGCTCCGTGGCCACGACCCCCGGCACCTCCTCCAGAATCCCCTGCCGCGCCATCAGCACGATCCGCCGCGACACCGGCGCAAACGGCAGGTCCAGCAGGTCCAGCTCCGCAATCAGACGCCGCGCCCGCATCAGCGCCAGCGGCGGCAGGATCGTCCAGCCCACGCCCTGCCCGACCAGCGCGAGAATGGCGTGGTAGCTGTCCAGTTCGAACCGGTGCGCCAGCGTCAGATTCTGCTGCACCAGATGCGTCGCGATCAGCCGCCCCATGTGATGCCGCGTCGTGTACTGCACCAGCGGATGCGCCTTGAGCTGCGCCAGCGGATCGCCGCCCGGTTCGACCATCCCCTTCGGCGCCGCAACGACAAAGCCTTCCGACAGGATCGGATGCACCTCCGCCCAGGGCGGGGCCTCCCCCATCTCTGCCGTCACGATGACGTCCAGCGCCTCCGCCTCGACCTGGTCGTACAGCCAGTGCGACGCCTCGGTCTCCAGCAGGAACTGGCAGCCCTCAAGCCGGTCCGCCATGCGCACCAGCAGCTGCGGCGTCACGTCGGCTTCCAGATCGTCGATCACGCCAAGCCGCAGCCGCCGCAGCGCCGAACCGCCCGTCACCGCCAGCTCCGCCCGCGCCTGCGCCGCCTCGTTCAGGATCGACTGCGCCCGCCGCCGGAACGCCTCTCCCGCCGGGGTCAGCGTGACGGGCCGCGCGTTGCGCACCAGCAGGGTCACGCCAAGCGCGCCCTCGAGGTTCGTCAATTGCTGGGACACGGCCGAGGCGCTGGCCCCGAGCCGCCGTGCGGCGGCGGTGATCGACCGTTCCTCGGCCGTGGCCACAAACACCTCGATCCCCCAGAGCGTGATGCGGCCGGGGCTCGACTGCATGGGCTCAGCTCATCTTGTTCAGCTTGCTCTGAAGCTCGGCCAGCTGCTTCTTGATCGCGTCGAGGTCGTCGTCCTTGCCGCCCTTCTCGCCACCGCGCTCCTCCGCGCCGGGCATCTTCCAGTTGGCCATGCCGCCGGACATCGCCTTGAGGAACGCCTCCTGCTGCGCCTGCATGGCCTCGAACCCCGGCATCTTGGCCATCGGGTTCACGGCCTTCATGTTTTCCATCATCTTGGTCTGGCTCTCGCGCAGCATGTCGAAGCTCTGCGCCAGGAACTGCGGGACGATGGACTGCGCCTGCGTGGTATAGCTGCGCACCAGGTCGGTCAGCACGCCAAGCGGCAGGACGTTTTCGCCCCGGCTCTCGTGCTCGGCCACGATCTGCAGCAGGTACTGCCGGGTCAGGTCGTCGCCGGATTTCAGATCGACGATCTGCACCTCCCGGCCCTCGCGGATAAAGCCTGAGATGTCCTCCAGCGTCACGTAGTCGCTGGTCTCCGTATTGTAGAGACGACGGGACGCATAACGTTTGATGAGAAGCGGTTTTTCGGTGTCAGCCACGGGCCATCCCTCCCTATGCAGCAGTGCAGCACAGCCTAAGGCCGTGTCACCGAATTGCAAAGGAATTCTGGGAGACTACCCCGTTTGCATCTGCAAGACCGCCCGCCACCATACTGCGGCGTAGCCTGCGCCGGTGCCTCGTTACCACAGCCGGGACCGGGCGTACTCCGCATAGCCCGCGTCATAGGAGGCCCCGTCGAACCCGGCGTCGACCTCCCGTACGAAGTCCCCCGCGCTCGGCACCTCCGCGCTGCGGTCGCCCTCTGACCAAAGCTCCGACCGGATGATCGACTTGGCACACTGGAAATAGGCCTCCTCGACGGAAACGACGACAACCGTGCGGGGATGCCTGCCCTTCTGCTCGAAAGACCCGACCACCTCCGGATCGGCCGACACCACGGCTCGCCCGTTCACCCGCACCACGTTGGTACTGCCCGGCACCATGAACATCAGGCTCACCCGCGGGTCCCGCACGATATTGCGGAGCGAGTCGATCCGGTTGTTCCCCATCCAGTCCGGCAGGCTCAGCCGGTCGGGCGCGTCGATCCGCACCACCGGCCCGACATCCCCGCGCGGGCTGGCGTCCGTCCCCTCCGGCCCGACGGTGGACAGCACGACGAAGCGCGAGGCACTGATCCAGCGGTGGTAGGCCGGCGTGATCCGCGTGACCACCTTGTCGATGGAGCGCGGCACCGCCGCCCCGTAGATCGACTCGAGCGTTTCGATATCGGTGATGGTCTTCATGGGTCCCTCCAGTGCGATGCGGTCAGCCGGACACAATCGGTTGCGGATGTGGTGAACCCTCCGCCCGCCGGGGTCAATCGCCAAGTCACGCAGCGTCCGGACTTGATCGGCGGGCGCGGTCGCGCTCAGGGTTCGGCATGTTGAACCAGTTGGCCGGATACGCCTACCTCGTCTTTCTCGTGCTGGCCCCGTTCAGCCTGCTGCTTCCGGTCGGTCTGATGTGGCGTGTGGCCGCCTTGGCCGCACTGGCGCTGATCTGCGGAACGATCATCCGGCAGCCGATACACTGGACGGACATGAACGCAGGCGCGTCCATCGGAAAGTTCGTCCTGACGCTCTACGCCGCGGTGGCGCTTCTGATCTTTGTTGGCCGGCTGGTCTGGTCTGCGTGGAAATGCCGCCTGACCGTGACGGCATTGCGCGGCCCCGACACGCCCGCGCGCCGGGCGCTGGACCAAGCCGTCACGGCGCTTGCGGGACTGGTAGCCGGGCTGGTCCTGTCGGTGACGCTGGCGCGCCACCTCGCCGGAACAACCAGCGGACGCACGCTCGACCTTTCCGTTGCGGCGATCGGACTCGGCCTGGCTCTCGCCCTTGCCGCCCTCCTGCGCGGTCCGCTCCGTACCGCCGCCGTCGCTCTCAGCCTGACGGTTGGCGCGGTTGCGGGGTACGGCTCCACCCAGTCCGGCCGAATCCCGGTCAAGGCCGCCGCCCTCGCCGAAGGCAGACCATTCTGCCTCGCGTCCGGGCAAAGCGACGGCACCTTGAACAACCTCTCCCAGCTTGGCTTCTTCAGCTTGCCGAAGCGCCCCGGAACCCCGCACCTCGCGCTGCTGATCCGTGACGGCGAAAGGCTGGAGAAGTTCCACTGGTCCGTTCGCCTGCAGAGTTTCCGCCCCGGCCTGATCGACGACACCGGCACCTGCGACCCGCGCACCGACTTTGCCGCGGCCCTGCGGACCGGCGACATCCTCCCCCGCCGCGTCGCGGTCGGCGCGTCGGTCTTCACCGTGCCCGACACCGACACGATGCTGGCAACGCCCCGGCGCCTGACCCTCACCAGCCCCGTCCCGCCCGCGCCCGGCGGCATCGCCATCCCGCCCGGCATCACCCTGAGCTTTGACGACCGCCCCTACCCGCGCCTCCCCGATGCCCTGCCCCTGTCCGAGCTGCCCGGCTCCTCCGCGATCGACATCGACGCATTGGCCAGCGGAAAGGCCCGGCTCCATGTCGTCGGGCCCGACGACCGGGGCCGGGATATACGGATCGACTGTCTCATGGGCGCATGGGCCGACCGGCTCTGCGAGGTGCAGGTCACCGAAGGTCGGGCGCGCATCACCTTCCGCATGCCGGTCATGCACCTGCAGGACTGGTCCCGCGCCGCGGACCACGTCACCGCACTGTTCGACGCGATGAAGGACCCCCGCTGATCCCGCCGCACCGCAACAGGACTGTTTCCACACCGGCGACAAACGCGGCGAGTCCGGCGGATAACAAAAGAGGCGGGTCCATGGGACCCGCCTCTTCTTTCGCGACACCCTCAGGGAGGAGGAAGGGTGGCGCGGTATTCCGTGAGATTACTTCGCGGCGGCCTTCTTGGCGGCTGCGGTGGTTTCCTTCGCGGCCTTTTGGACGGCGGCAGAGGTTTCCTCGGCCATGTCCTTGCCGGCAGCCATCATCAGCTCGACCGTCTCGGTCTGGGCTTTCTTCGCGATCTCGGCGAAAGAGGCCATGTTCTCTGCAGCCATCTCGGCCGCTGCGGTTGCGAAGTCGGACATCGCCTTGGCGTAGTCGGCGGGCTCGGACTTGACCTTGCTCAGCTCGGCCATCTTGGCCAGCGTGTCCTTGGTCCACTTGGTGGACAGTTCGGTCGACTTCTCGGCCGCTTCCAGCGCAACGCCGGACAGCTTTTCGTTCAGGGTCGCCGAGGTCTTGAAGGACTCTTCGAACGATTTGGTGTCGACCGGGAATGCGCCCATCATGTCTTTCATCATGGCGCTGAAATCTTGAGTGGTAGCCATAGTGTTTCCTTTTCGGTGTCGGCCCCTGACCATTCGGAACCGTATTGCGTCTCCAGAAACAATATGAATGCTGCGCCGCAGAAAATCAAGAGGTTTCCGCTGCGATGCAGAAAATCATGCGGAATCCGGGGGATGACGCCCAAACCTTAGGCGGGAAGGGGTGCCCTGACGTAACTTCCCGGGGCCGGACACAGCGGGGGGTGAGTCGCGTCGCCCGGAATCCGGGCCTCCACCATCTTGCCCGAGTTGGCCGAAAGCCACTCCATCCAGCGCGGCCACCAGCTGCCCTGATGGAACTCCGCCGCCTCCCGCCACTCCTCCGGCGTGCCCGACAGGTCGGGGTTGGTGTAATGCCCGTACTTGCCCTTGCTCGGCGGATTGACGATCCCGGCGATATGGCCGGATTGCGAGACGATGAAGGTCTTCTCCTTCGACCCCATCTTCTGCACGCCGAGGTAACTGGTCTTCCAGGCGGCGATGTGGTCGGTCTCGCAGGTGATGGCGTGCAGCGGCACCGTGACATCCGACACATGCAGCCGCTCGCCGCAAAGCTCGATCCCCTCGGTCACGAATTCGTTGCGCTGGCAAAGCTGGCGCAGGTACTGCACCGCCATCCGGCCCGGAAGGTTGGTGCCGTCCCCGTTCCAGTAAAGCAGATCGAAGGCCGGCGGGGTCTCTCCCATCATGTAACTGCGGATCGCCGGACGATAGATCAGGTCGTTCGATCGCAGGAACGAGAAGGTGCGCGCCATGATATGCGACCGCAGGATCCCGGCCTTGCCGACCTCCGCCTCGATCCCGTCGATGAAGTCGTTCTGAAGGAACGGCGTGAAATCCCCCTGGTCCGAGAAATCGGTCAGCGCCGTGAAAAAGGTCGCGGTATTGACGAAGGACTTCTTCCGGTGCTTCAGCAGCGCCAGCGTCAGCGCCAGCGTGGTGCCCCCGATGCAGTAGCCGATCGCGTTCAGCTTCTTCTGCCCGGTGATCGCCAGCACCTGCTGCATGGCGTCGAGGTAACCCTCCTCGATATAATCCTCCAGCCCGGTCTCGGCATAACTGGTGTCGGGATTGACCCAGGACACGACGAACAGGGTGATCCCCTGCTCCGTCACCCACTTGATAAAGGAATTCTGCGCCTTCAGGTCGAGGATGTAGAACTTGTTGATCCACGGCGGGAAGATGATGAGCGGCATCGCATGCACCTGCTCGGTCTTCGGCGCGTACTGGATCAGCTCCAGCATGCGGTTGCGATAGACCACCTGCCCGTCCGAGGCGCCGATGTTCTCTCCCAGACGGAAGGCAGAGGCATCGGCCAGCCGCACGACAAGTTCCCCGTTGTTCGCCTCGATGTCCGAGATCAGGTTCTCCAGCCCCTTGACCAGGCTCTCGCCCTCGGTCTCCACCGCCTTTTCCAGCGCGTCCGGGTTGGTCGCCAGGAAATTGGTGGGTGCCATCATGTCGATGATCTGCTGGCTGAAATAGGTCAGCCGCTTGCGCTCCGTGTCGTCCAGCCCCTCGGCATCGGCAACCGCCGTGCGGATCGCCTCCGCGTTCAGCATGTACTGCTGCTTGATGAAATTGAACCAGGGGTGCGTCTTCCACAGCGGGTTGGAAAAGCGCGGATCGTCCGGGGTCATGTCCTCCGGCGCGACCAGCTTGCCCGAGGACAGCGCCTTCTGCGCATCCAGGAAATGCTGGATCGACTTGGTCCAGAAGCTCGCCTGATGTTCGAAGACCCGGCCGGGGTTCTGCATCATGTCGGCCCACCATGCACCCGCGGCACGGGTGAAGACCTCCGGATCCGGGCCGTTCAGCGCCGGGTTGACCGGCGTGCGCTTGGCCATCGCCGCCGTCAGGCGCTGCGTCAGCTCGTCCATCCGCTTGAGATTGCAGGCCAGCCGGTCGAGTGCGGCTTCCTCGGCACGCCCCGCATCGGATTCATTGTTTCCGCCGCTTTGAGTTGCCATGTCGCCTCTCCCCCTCTAGATTGCTGCTATGCAGCATCCGCGCTGTCGTCCCCCCGCCCTCCTCCTGGGCCGGGTCAGTCGGGACCGACACCAAGTGCCGATCTGCCCATTCGGACCCGCCGGGAGACGCACATGCGCTATATGGCAACTTACGATCTTATGGAGTCGTTCCGCAACACCCAGCAATGGCTTGGCTCGACCGCGCTCTCCATGGCCTCCTACCCTGCCTTCCAATTGATCCCCAATCCCGCCATCGGCTGGATGGCCGCCTGGGGCGAGGTCGCCGAACGCTCCTTCCGCCGCATGGTGGCCAAGCCCGACTGGGGCATCCACTCCGTCACCTGCAACGACGGCCGCGACCATCTGGTGCAGATCGAGAAGGTGATCGAACGCCCCTTCGGCGACCTCATCCACTTCCACGTTCAGGGCCGTGAGACGCTGCCGCGCAAGATCCTGCTGGTCGCGCCGATGTCCGGCCACTACGCGACGCTGCTGCGCTCCACCGTCATCTCCCTGCTGCCGGACGCCGAGGTCTACATCACCGACTGGCACAATGCCCGCGACATTCCCGTCTCTGAAGGCAAGTTCGATATCGAGGACTACACGCTCTACGTCGTCGATTTCATGAAGCACCTCGGCAAGGACGTGAACGTGATCGCCGTCTGCCAGCCCGCGCCGCTGGTGCTGGCCGCCACCGCCTACCTGGCCGAAATGGACCCGGACGCACAGCCCGCGACCCTCACCCTGATCGGCGGTCCGATCGACCCCGGTGCCACCCCGACAGAGGTGACCGACTTCGGCCATTCCGTCACCATGGGCCAGCTCGAGGAGACGATGATCCAGCGGGTCGGCGCGAACTACGCCGGCATCGGGCGGCGGGTCTATCCCGGCCTGCTGCAGCTGACCTCCTTCATCTCCATGAACCTCGACCGCCACGCCACGGCGTTCCAGGAACAGATCTTCCGCGTGATGCGCGGAGAGGCGTCGGACCACGACCACCACAACCGCTTCTACGACGAATACCTGGCGGTGATGGACATGACGGCGGAATTCTACCTCTCCACCGTGCACCGCATCTTCAAGGAGCATGAGATCGCCGAGAACCGCTTCATGGTCGACGGCCACATGGTCGACATCGGCAAGATTACCGATGTCGCGGTGAAGACGGTCGAAGGGGAGAAGGACGACATCTCCGCCCCCGGCCAGTGCGTCGCCGCGCTCGCACTCTGCACCGGCCTGCCCGACAGCAAGAAGGCGAGCCATCTCGAACCGGGCGCGGGCCACTACGGCATCTTCGCCGGATCGTCCTGGCGCAACAACATCCGCCCGCTGGTGCTCGACTTCATCGACGCCAACGCGACCCCCGCCACCCCGAAGAAGGCCGCCGCGACGCGGACCAGGGCCTCCAAGCTGTCGGTGGCGAAGTAGGCTCTCCCCCCCCCACCTTAATCCGGCCCTCTCCTCCGCGGGAGAGGGAGTGGCCGCGCTCAGCGTCCGTCCGTCACGCCCCACCTCCGGCTCCCCGTCACCCTCGGGCCCGACCCGCGGTTCTCCCGCCACCGGGACAGGCCGGTGATCCCGCACCTCACCCCCGGCCTTTTCCCGACAGACATCGCCACCGGCAGCCGTCGACACGCTCTGCACCTCCCCAAGGCAGCACCTGTCCGATGACAGGTGTACCGCCACCCTCACGGTCCCCCCTTCCTCCAACCGTGACCGCCCCCGGACAAATCATCGCTCAACTGCTAACGAAGCAGCTGCCGCAGGGACGATCAGATGGCACCCGGTCCGCCGACGCATCCGCATCGGACGGGCCGCCAGCGCCAGCCGTTCAAGTCATCCGCAGCAACGCCCCGGAACATCCCGGCGTAGGGTGGGCTTCCAGCCCACCAAGGCGCCACCCTGCCGCGGCGCATAACCATCCCCGCGACTCGACCTCCGCTGGCATCGCGTCCCCGGCACCGACCTCCCCGGCACAGACCTCCCAATACCCCGGTCTCCCCGACGACCCGACCTCCCCGCGAACCGTCATCCTCGGGCTCGCCCCGAGGATCTCCCCGCTCAGCCATCCCCGATCAAACCCTGAGGCCCCTCTTCAACCGTCTACCCGTTTCTGACCAAATGACCCAAATCGTCAATCTGGTCATTTTTGTCCGTCAGATCAGAAGCCCCGCCGCTCCCTCCAGCCGCAGCAGCGCCACCTTCGTCTCCACCCCGCCCGGCGCCGAGAACCCGCCAAGCCCCGTCGCGCCAAGCACCCGGTGACACGGCACGATCACCGGCACGGGATTGAGCCCGCAGGCCTGACCGATCGCCTGCGCCGGACGGCCGAGTTCCCTGGCGAGGTCGCCATAGGTCCGCGTCTCGCCAAGAGGTATCCGCATCAGGCAGCCACAGACCTGCCGTACGATCTCCGATGCTTCCACCCTCACGGGCAGGTTGAACATCGTCAGTTCCCCTGCAAAATAGGCCCGCAGCTGCTCCTCCGCCTCTAAAAGGAGTCTGGACGGCCCCGCCCCCTCCATCCGCCGCCAACCGGCCTCGGTGATGGCCCCGCCGCCGTCACGCAGGCGGAAAGGACCGAACGGGGTGTCTACGGTATGGACGGCATCGCGCATGGCGCGGATCCTGCGCTGCGTCCCCGCGCCGTGCAAGCCCGCTTCCGCCGCGACAGCCTGTTCCATGCACATGCACCCAATTGCATTCCGTCCGCCCCCGCCCCACAATGTCGCCAACACGCGCATTCCCGAGGGAGGAAACCGAGACATGACGCTGCCCGCCCAACTCCAGAACCTGCGGATCCCGCTTATCGGCAGCCCGCTGTTCATCATCTCCAACCCTGACCTGGTGCTGGCCCAGTGCAAGGCGGGGATCGTCGGCTCCTTTCCCGCGCTGAACGCCCGTGAACAGCCCGGCGAGGAGATCGAGCTGGACAAGTGGCTGACCCGCATCGCGGAAGAACTGGACGCCCACAACCAGTCCAACCCCGACTTCCCCGCCGCGCCCTATGCGGTCAACCAGATCGTCCACAAGTCCAACGCCCGGCTGGAGC
The DNA here is from genome assembly GCF_014638275.1 of Primorskyibacter flagellatus. Classification (GTDB taxonomy): domain Bacteria; phylum Pseudomonadota; class Alphaproteobacteria; order Rhodobacterales; family Rhodobacteraceae; genus Pseudooceanicola; species Pseudooceanicola flagellatus_A. The sequence goes on along the minus strand of NZ_BMFJ01000001.1, from coordinate 681,429 downwards.
GCGACGTGGAGATCTGCGTCAAGCACAAGGTGCCGGTCTGGATCACCTCGCTCGGCGCGCAGCCCTGGGTCTACGAGGCCGCGCATTCCGTCGGCGCCATTGTCCTGCATGACATCATCAACGACGTCTTCGCCCACAAGGCCATCGAAAAGGGCGCGGACGGGCTGATCGCCGTCGCCGCCGGGGCCGGTGGCCATGCCGGTGCGCTCTCCCCGCTCGCCCTGATCCAGGAAATCCGCGAATGGTTCGACGGCCCGGTGTTCCTCTCCGGCGCCATCGCCTCCGGTTCCTCCATCCTCGCCGCGCAGGCCATGGGGGCGGACGGCGCCTATGCCGGGTCCGCGTTCATCGCGACGGAGGAAGCCAACGCCGTGCAGGGCTACAAGGACATGATCACGCAGCACGGCGCGTCGGACATCGTCTATTCCAACCTCTTCACCGGGGTCTGGGGCAACTACCTCAAGCCCTCCATCGCCAATGCGGGCATGGACCCCGAGGCGCTGGAACGGTCCGACCCCTCGGCGATGAACTTCGGCTCGGGCGAAGGGTCCAAGGCGAAGAAATGGAAGGACATCTGGGGATCGGGCCAGGGCATCGGTGCCATCCGGGAGGTCGTTCCGGCGGCGCAGCTGGTCGACCGTTTCGCCCGCGAATATGCCGAGGCGCAGCAGCGGCTGGCCGGAACGCTCGGCTGGACCGCCCAGGCCAAGGCGGCAGAGTGAGCTACACCCTCGGGCGGCTGGTCGATCACCTCGGCCTCTGGGCCAGTGACGCCGCCGCCTCCCGTCGTTTCTACGGCGCGATCCTCGCTGCCCTCGGGCGGGAGGTGGAGGACGACGGGGACACCCTGAATTCGGACGAACTTTACGTCGCTGCCAGCACCGCGGGCACCGTCACCCGCGGCCTGCACCTGTGTTTTCAGGCCGGCAGCCGCGCCGAGGTTGACGCCTTCCACGCCGCCGGCCTCGACGCGGGCGGCCGCGACAACGGCGCGCCGGGCCTGCGCGACTATCACCCCGGCTACTATGCCGCGTTCCTCCTCGACCCGGACGGCAACAACATCGAGGCCAAGGTGGACGAACGCGTCACCACGCGGTCGGCTGCGGCGATCACGGTGCGGACCGGCTGATCCCAAGGCGCGGCATGGCGCAGACCTGCCCGCGCGCCGAGACCCGCCGACATGCATCCGGCCCTATGACTCCTCCGCCGCCTGTGCTCTAATCTCCCCGAAACACGGCGGAGACCATGGACATGAGCAGCAGACGTATTTTCCTGACCGGCATCACCTCGCTCACCGCTCTGGCGGCCTGCGGCGGCGTGCCAATGCCGTCCACCCGCAGCCCGGCGGCCGCGATCCCCGACGACCTGCGCCCCGTCGCCAACAGCGGCTTCGATGCCTGGGTCGCCGCCTTCCGCCCCCGCGCCTCTGCAGCCGGGATCTCCGATACGACCCTGAACGCCGCCTTCCGCGGTGCGGGCTTCATCCCCGGCGTCGTGACCCGCGACCGCGATCAGCCGGAAACCTCCTATTCGCTCGAGGATTACCTCGCCATCGCCGCCTCCGAGGAACGGCTCGCCAAGGGCCGCGCCGCCTTCGCCCGCGAACGCAGTACGCTGAACGCGCTGGAAAGCCGCTATGGCGTCGACGCGGAAATCATCTGCGCGATCTGGGGCCTTGAAAGCCAGTATGGCGAACGGCGCGGCACCGTCCCCGTGATCTCTGCCTGCGCTACGCTGGCCTTTGACGGACGCCGCGGCGCGTTCTTCGAGAAACAGCTCATCGCCGCGCTGAAGATTCTCCAGTCCGGCGACACCACGCCCGACCGCATGGTCGGAAGCTGGGCCGGGGCCATGGGGCACACCCAGTTCATCCCGACCTCCTACCTCGCTTTCGCTGTCGATTTCACCGGCGACGGGCGGCGCGACATCTGGTCCGACGACCCGACCGACGCACTTGCCTCTACCGCCGCCTACCTTGCGAAGTCCGGCTGGACGCGCGGGCTGAAATGGGGCGGCGAGACCGGCGCGCCGGGCACCCCCGCGGGCCGCACCATCACGCCCCAGCCCGGCGGCCCCAGCTTCACCGTCACCGGCAACTTCGCCGCCATCAAGCGCTACAACAACTCCGACCTCTACGCGATCGGCATCGGCCATCTCGCCGACCGGATCGGCGGTGCGGGACCGATCCGCGCCTCCTTCCCGCCCGACCGCTTCGGCCTGACAAAGCAGGACCGCATCACGCTGCAACAGAAGCTGACTGCGAAAGGCTTTGACACCGGCGGCACTTCCGGCGTGATCGGCCCGAAAAGCCGCGCCGCCATCACCGCCTACCAGCAGGCAAACGGGCTGCCGGTCACCGGCCAGCCCTCGGTGGAGCTACTCCGCGGCCTCTGACAGCCGCCAGCCCATGCCGTCCTCGTCAAACCCCTGGAAGGAGGTGTTTTCCGACAGCTCCCGCCGCAGGGACTTCACCCCGTTCGCGGCAAACCCCTCGTCCGGCCAGCCAAGCGCCACGCAGGTCAGGATCACCTGATCCTCGGGGATGCGCGCGGATTCCCGCACGACGGGCGACTGCATGATCCCCTGCCCGTTGATGACGGCACCAAGCCCCCGCTCCCACGCCGCCAGCACCAGCCCGTAGACCGCCGCGCCAGCGTCGAAAATCGCCACCGGCCCGTGATCGTCCAGCGCCTTGTCATAGGTCACCACGACCGACACCGGCGCATCGAACTGACGGAAGCCGCGCATCACCCAGTCCTGCCGCCGCTCCGCATCCTCGCGCGCGATGCCCATGGCGGCGAACAGCTGCTTGGCGATCTCCACCTGCCGGTCCCGATGCACGCCTTCGTATTTGCCATGCGCCGGAATCTCCCGGCTCGGCGGCACGCCTGCCAGCATCCGCTCCGTGTTCCCGCGCCGAACGGCCTCCAGCACAGCGCCGGTCAGCACGTGGAAATGCCAGGGCTGCGTGTTCATCGACGACGGCGCGAGATTGGCCACCGCCAGGATCTCCTCCATCATCTCCCGGCTCACCGGACGATCCGTGAATCCCCGGATCGACCGCCGGTCCCGCATTGCCTGTTCCAGTTCCATCAAGCTCTCCTTCCCGAACCCGAAGGGCGCAGCCCGCGCCGCGCCCCCGCTTCACCTTGCTCCAAATACTCCCGCCGGAGGCATCTTCCCGCAGGGAAGACTAGGCCGCCAGCCCCCCGGCCTCGCACAGCCGGTCCATGTGGAAATCCCGGTCCCCGTAGGCGATCTCCAGCAGTGTCAGCCGCTTGAAGTAGTGCCCGATGGCATATTCCATCGTCATCCCCACACCGCCATGCAACTGGATCGACATCTGCCCGACGATGCGCGAGGCGTCGACCATCTTCACCTTGGCCGCAGACATCGCAAGGTCCCGCGCCTGCGCATCCGCATCGTCGCACATGACGGACGCATACATCGCCATGGACCGCACCTGCTCCTTCTCCACCACCGCGCCCGCCGCGATATGCTGCAGCGCCTGGAAGGACCCGATCGGGCGGCCGAACTGTTCGCGGCCCTTGATGTATTCCACCGTAAGATCGATGGACTTCTCCATCAGCCCGACGCTTTCGGCCAGCACCGCCGCGACGCCGCGCGCCTCGGCCAGGGCAATCGCGTCCTCTGCCGGAACACCGCCCGACAGCTTCTCCGACGGGGTGCCGTCAAAGCTCAGCTCCGCCGCGCGTTTGCCGTCCTGGGTCTTGTAGGCCCGCGCCTCCATCCCCTTCGCCCCCGCCTTGACCATATAGAGACCAAGCCCCTCCGGACCCATGGCCGTGACGAAGATCAGCGTGGCTTCCGCGCCGAAGGCGACAACCGTCTTGGTCCCGTTCAGGACACCCTCGGCGGAGGCAGAGCACTGCACACCTTCGCCCCGGTCGATCATGCCCGGCTCCAGATGCGCCCAGGTCGGCACTGTCTCGCCCGAGATGATGCCCTCGGCCACCGCCGCCCGCTGCTCTGCCGATCCGGCGGTCAGCAGCGACGGGGCAATCGCCATCGCCTCGGCCCAGGGTTCGTTGGCCAGCGCAAAGCCCATGGCCTCCCCCACGATCATCGTCTCGACCGAGGTGCCGCCGATCCCGCCCTCATCCTCGGAAAAGGGCAGCGCGAAGATCCCGAGATCGGCATAGCCCTGCCAGATCTTCGGATCGAACCCGCCCTCCATCTCCATGTACTTCCTGCGCTTCTCGAAATCGTAGCGATCCGAGAGGAAGCGCGAGACGGAGTCAGAAAGCATCCGCTGTTCGTCATTCAGTTCGAAATTCATGTCAGAGCCCCAGGATTGCCTTCGAGATGATGCCCTTCTGGACCTGATCGGACCCGCCGTAGATCGAGGACTTGCGATAGTTGAAATAGTTCGGTGCCGCCCGTTCGACCCAGTCGTCGCCGATGCGGGCATTGTCGCCTAGTTCGCCGTCCGTCCAGGGCGCGGCCTGTTCTCCGGCCATCTCCACGAACAGTTCTGTCAAATGCTGGATCATCTGCGCGCCCTTGATCTTGATGACCGAGGTCGCCGGATCGGGCTTGCCCGTATCCGCCCCCGCCTGCATCGAGGACAGCACGCGCATCACCGTCATCTCGAGCGCCTTCAGCTCGATCTGCGCCTCAACGAACTTGTCGCGGAACCGGGGATGATCCCAGAGCGGCTTGCCGCGCACGATGCGGGTCTTGGCGATCTCCTTCAGATGCTCCAGCTTGGCCTGGGAGGCGCCGACGCGCGGCGCGCCGAGCCGTTCGTTGCCAAGAAGGAACTTGGCATAGGTCCAGCCCTTGTTGACCTCACCGATCAGGTTCTTCGCCGGTACCTTCACGTCGGTGAAGAAGACGGAGTTGATCTCGTGCCCGCCGTCCATCGTCTGGATCGGATGCACCTCGACCCCCGGCGATTTCATGTCGACGAGCAGGAAGGAAATCCCCTCCTGCTTCTTGCCTTCGTTGCTGGTCCGCACGAGCAGGAAGATCCAGTCGGCATACTGCGCATAGGTGGTCCAGGTCTTTTGCCCGTTGACGATCCACTGCTGGCCGTCCTCGTCCCACTTCGCGCTTGTCTTGAGCGAAGCGAGGTCGGACCCCGCGCCGGGTTCGGAAAAGCCCTGGCAGAACCAGTAGTCGAGCGACGCGATCTTGGGCAGGAATTCCTTCTTCATCTCGTCCGACGCAAAGCGGATCAGCACCGGCCCGATCATGCCGACGTTGAAACCCTGCGGATCCGGCGCGCCGGCGATCTGGTTTTCCTGCTGGAAGATGTACATCTGCGTGACCGACCAGCCCGGCCCGCCCCATTCCGCGGGCCAGCGCGGCGTCGCCCAGCCCTTCTTGTGCAGCGTCTTCTGCCAGCTGACCGTCATCTCCTTGGTCGGCGGATTGCCCTTCTTGATGTGATCCCGCGTCTCGGCCGGGAGGTTGGCGGCGATGAAGTCGCGCACCTCCTGCCGGAAGGCCTCCTCCTCGGGGGTGAATGTCAGCTCCATCTCTCTCTCCTCACGCCGTATCCTCGGCCGCACGGGCCAGTTCCTGTTCCTTGAGCATCTTGCGGGACGCCTTCCCGACCGCCGTGCGCGGCAGATCCGCGCGGAATTCCAGGTGACGCGGGATCTCGTGCCGCCCCAGCTTGTCCGCCAGGAACTCCTGCAGCGCCGACAGGGTGAATTCCGACGCGCCGGGGTTCAGCACCACAAAGGCCTTGGCGCTTTCGCCCCGGTAGGCATCCGGCACGCCGATCACCATCGCCTCCAGCACGTCGGGATGCTGGTGGATCGCGTTCTCGATCGTCAGGGGGTAGACGTTGAAGCCGCCCGACAGGATCAGGTCCTTCTTGCGGTCGACGATGTAGAACCAGCCGTCTTCGTCCATGTAGCCGATGTCGCCGGTCAGGAAGTAACCGTCCCTGGTATAGCAGGCGGCATTCTCTTCCGCCGTCCGGCCCCAGTAGCCGGCGGTGACGTTCGGCCCCTTGATGACCATCTCGCCCGACTGGCCCGGCGGCAGCACCTTCTCGCAGTCGTCCACGTCCACGATCAAGATATCCACGCCCGGCACCGGCACCCCGATGGTGCCCAGCTTTTCGTCCGGCATGCCTTTCGGCACCGTCGTCCCGGCCGGAGAGGTCTCGGTCATCCCCCAGCCCCCGCGGATCTTCAGACCCGTAAGCTGCTTGACCCGGTTGTAAACCTCGACCGGAAGCGGCGCGCCGCCCGACCCGACGTATTCGAGCGAGGACAGGTTCCGCTTGTCGATATCCGGCAGGGCAAGGATCGCGATCCAGGTCGTCGGCACGCCGCCAAGCGATACGATCCCCTTCTTCTCGATCTCGTCGATGGCGGAAGCCGCGTCGAAGCGAAGCCGCAGGCAGAGCGTGCCGCCCTCGCTCACCCGTTTGATCATGCCGGAGCTTAGCCCCATGATGTGGAACAGCGGAGAGTAGCCGAGCGCGGGCTTGCCTGGGGCGGAAGCCGCTTCGTTCTTGCCCATCTCCGAATACATCTGCGAAGTGGTCGCAAGGTTCGAATGTGTCAACATCGCGGCCTTGGGAATGCCGGTCGTACCGCCGGTATATTGCAAAAGTGCAAGGTCTTCCGGGCTGACCGGAGCCGCATCCATGGGGTCCGTGCTCTGCCCGGACAGCAGGTCCTCCACCGCATGCGCCCCGGGCAGAACCGGGCAGTCGCGCCCCTGTGCCGACACCGGATCGGGGCAGAGGTAGAGCGGAGGGCAGGTCCCCGCCTCGATCAGCGACGGGAAGCGGCCCGCGAATTCCGGCGTGGTGAGGGAGATCACCAGCTTCGCACCGGAGTCCTCGAGCTTGTGCGCGATCTCCTGCGTCGCATCCAGCGGCGACAGATGCGTCACCACCCCGCCGGCCCAGAGCGTGCCGAAGAAGAAGATCGGATGCCAGGGACAGTTCGGCAGGTGAAGCGCGACCCGGTCGCCCTTGCCAATGCCCGCCGCCTTCAGCGCCCGCGCCGCCTGGCTGACGAGACCGTGCATCTGGGCATAGGTGAATTCGCGGCCGTAGTATTCGATCATCGCGATGTCCGGCCAGGTGGCGAAACTATGCGCGATGCGGTCGTTCACTGTCTGGGGTTTCGGCGTGAAATGCGGGTCCACCCCCTCGGCGTACCAGCGATACCACGGACGGTCTGCGGGCGCGGTGGCCCTTGCGGTTGCGCTCATCATCCTCTCCCCTTCGACCAGTCGGCAAAGCTGGACCCGGTCTTGGCCAGGTGCTGCAGCAGCGGCTTGGGCTCCAGGTTCGGATCGCCCGAAACCTCGTAATACCCCTTCAGCCGTTCGTAGACATTGCCGACGCCTTCCCGGTCGGCCCAGAACATCGGCCCGCCCTTCGCCAGCGGAAAGCCGAACCCGTTAACCCAGATCAGGTCGAGGTCCGAGGACCGGATCGCGATGCCTTCGTCGAGGATCTGCGCCCCCTCGTTGATGAGCGGGAACAGAAGCCGGTCGAGGATCTCCTGCTCCGGAATCTCGCGCGGGGTGAAGCCGTGTTCGGCGCTTGTTTCGCGGATCAGGTTCTCGACGAAAGGGTCAGGGATCGGCGTGCGTGATCCGCCTTCGTAAAGGTAGAACCCCGCCCCGGTCTTCTGGCCATAACGTCCCATCTCTGCCAGCTTGTCCGCGATCGGGCTCTTCTCTCCCCGCTCCTTCCGCACCGCATAGCCGATGTCGAGCCCGGCAAGGTCGTTCACCGCCAGCGGCCCCATGGCGAACCCGAAGGCCTTCGCCACCCGGTCCACATCCTGCGGCATCGCGCCTTCCAGCAGCATCCGCTGCACCTGCCGCGCCCGTGCCCCGCCCATGCGGTTACCGGCGAACCCGTTGCAGACGCCGACGGTCACGGGAATCTTGCCCGCCTGCTTCCCGACCGTATTCGCGGTCACCAGAATGTCCGGAGACGACTTTTCCCCCCGGATGTTCTCAAGCAGCTTCATGACGTTGGCCGGGGAAAAGAAGTGCATCCCCATGACGTCCGCAGGTCGCGACGTCGCCGCCGCGATCTCATCCACATCCAGCGTGGAGGTATTCGACGCCAGCACCGCACCCGGCTTGGCCACCTTGTCGAGCTCCGCAAAGATCGACTTTTTCAGGTCGAGGTTTTCGTAAACCGCCTCGATCACCATGTCCGCATCCGCCGCCGCCGACAGCTCTGTCGCCAGAGAGATGCGGGACAATGCGCCGTCGACCTCCGCCTCCGTGAAGCCGCCGCGGGCCTGGGTCTTGCGGTAATTCTTCTCGATAATGCCGAAGCCGCGGTCCAGCGCCTCCTGGCTCTTGTCGATCATGACGACGTCATAGCCGCCGGTGGCCATCGACATGGTGATGCCACCGCCCATGGTCCCCGCACCGATCACAGCGATCTTCTTCACCGGGCGCGGCTGCACCTCCTTGCCCACGCCCGGCAGCTTGAGCGCCGCGCGTTCGGCAAAGAAGTGGTGCCGCTGTGCCGCGCTCTCCTCGCCGCTGCGCAGGTCGTGGAAGGTCTCACGCTCCCACTTCGATCCATCGGCGAAATCCATCGTCAGGCAGTTGCGCACCGCCTGAACGCAGGCAGCCGGCGCCTTCAGCCCGCGCGACCGGGACAGCAGGCGTGTCGCCGCCTCCTCGAACGCGATCGGGTCCGCCTTGGTCGACGCCAGCGCCGTGTCATCCCGCGACAGCCGCCGCACCGGTTTGCCCGCAACCTCGCGCGCAAAGGCGATGGCGCCCTCGGTCAGATCGCCCTCGATCACCCGGTCCAGCAGGCCAAGCTTCGCTGCCTCATCCCCGGGGATCGGATCACCGGTCACGATCGGCGGCAGCGCGGCCTCCATCCCGATGGCGCGCGGCAGGCGTTGCGTGCCCCCGGCGCCGGGCAGAAGACCCAGCTTGACCTCGGGCAGGCCCAGCTTCACCGAGGACGGCCCGACCCGGTAGTGACAGCCGAGCGCGATTTCGAACCCGCCGCCAAGGGCCGTGCCGAAGACCGCAGCCACAACCGGCACGTCGGAGGCCTCTATCTCGTCGATCAGCACCGACAGGCCCGGTTCCACCGGCGGCTTGCCGAATTCGGTGATGTCCGCGCCCCCGGAAAAGGTCCGCCCCTTGCAGGCCAGCACGATGGCGCTGACGCCCGCCCCCTGCAAGTCATGCAACCCGTCCCAGATGCCCTTCCGGACCGCGCCGCCAAGCGCGTTCACCGGAGGGTTGTCGATCTCGATGACTCCGACCTCGCCGTCCCGCCGGACGGTGACTTTCTGTTCGCTCAAATCAGTCCTCCCCGCGCCAGGGTTTCCGCATTGCAGAATTCCCTTTTGCACTCTACGGTCACGCTAAAACATGCTGTCGGCACGCGTCAATGGCTATTGACCGACCGGTAGAAAAGCTGAACCATACCCGCAAGACGGAGGACCAGAGGTGCTGGACAGACGATGCAACGACCTGGCCGAAGCCTTTGCCGGCATCGGTGACGGGGCCCGCGTGATGGTCGCGGGCTTTGGTGAGGCAGGTCGGCCGAACATGCTTATCAAGGCGCTTCTGGACAGCGGGATCAAGGACCTGGACCTGATCTCGAACAATGCCGGCGACGGCGAAACCGGGCTCGCCGCGCTGTTCCGCGCGGGCCGGGTGCGCAAGCTGACCTGTTCCTTCCCGCGCGGCGCGATGCAGGACGTGATGCTGGACCTCGTGACCCGCGGCGAGATGGAGCTCGAGGTCATGCCGCAGGGCACCCTGGCCGAGCGGATTCGCGCCGGTGGCTGCGGCATTCCCGCCTTCTACACGCCGACCTCTTTCGGAACGCTTGTCGCGGAGGGCAAGGAGACCCGCGAATTCGACGGGCGCGGCCATGTGCTGGAAACCGCGCTCAAGGCCGAAATCGGTCTGGTAAAGGCGCACAAGGCAGACCGGTTCGGCAACCTGACCTTCGAAAACCTCGCCCGCAACTTCAACCCGCTGATTGCCGCCGCCGCCACCCGCACCATCGTCGAGGCGGACGAGATCGTGGAACTGGGCGACATCGACCCGCACAACGTGCATTCGCCGGGGGTCTTCACCAACTATGTCTTCACGACGCAGCCGGTTTCGGAAGAAAGCTGGCAGGACTGGAGGAAATCCGCATGACCCCGCTGACCCGCGACGGCATCGCAGCCCGCCTTGCCCAGGATATCGAGGACGGCTGGCACGTGAACCTCGGCATCGGCATGCCGGAACTGGTGGCCAATTATCTGCCCGAGGGGCGCGAGATCCTGCTGCATTCGGAAAACGGCATCCTCGGCATGGGTCCGTACCCCGAGGAGAAAGACATCGACTGGACCCTGATCAACGCCGGCAAGAAGCCGATCACGACGGTCAGGGGGGCATCGTTCTTCGACCATGCCTGGAGCTTTGGCATCGTGCGCGGCGGGCACCTGGAGCTGTGCGTTCTGGGGGGCTATCAGGTCGCGCCGAACGGCGACCTCGCCAACTGGGCACGCCGGGCGGATGACCCGCTGCCCTCGATCGGCGGCGCGATGGACCTCGCCGCCGGGGCGCAGCGCATCTACGTGATGATGACCCACACCGACAAGAACGGCGGGCTGAAGGTGGTGGACAAATGCTCCTATCCGCTGACCGGCGCAGGCGTGGTGCGGCGGCTTTTCACCGACCTCTGCGTGATCGACGTGGCGGACGGGCAGTTCACCGTGACCGACATGATCGCCGGCCTGTCGCGGGATGAGCTTCAGGCCCGGACCGGCGCGCCGCTGAGGTTCGCGGACAAGGTCGCGACGCTCGGCAACCTTGCGGCGGCGTGATCCGGCGACGTGACTAACTGGTGGGTTGGAAACCCACCCTGCGCAAACGGCGGGTCAGTCCGTAGGGCGGGTTTTCCACTACCGCGCAAAGACCGGAACCCGCAGGACAGACCCCGCGCCGGGCCGCTCCGCCCTACCCCTTCGCCGACGCAATCGCCGCCCAGACCCGGCCCGGGGTCGCGGGCATCGCGAACTCCGTCACCCCGACCTGGGCGAGCGCGTCCATCACCGCGCTCATCCCTGCCGCGAGCCCGCCGACCGATCCGGCCTCTCCCACGCCCTTGACGCCAAGCGGGTTCATGCCCGTGGGCACCTCGTAGAACCCGCAGTTGTACATCGGCAGGTCCGCGGCGCGGGGCATGGCGTAGTCCATGAAGGACCCTGTCAGTAGCTGTCCGTCGCCCTCCCCGTATTTGATCTCCTCGAGGAAAATCTGCCCCAGGGCCTGGGCCACCCCGCCCTGGATCTGCCCCTCCGCCATCTGCGGCTGCAGCACCCGGCCAATGTCCTCCACAGCGGCGTAACCGACGATGTCGAAGCGCCCCGTCTCCGGGTCCAGCTCCACCTCGCAGATGTGGCAGCCGTTCGGGAAGGTCGGCGCCTCGGGCGAAAATTCTCCGTTTGCCTTCAGGGGGATGCCCTTCTCTCCGGCCACCTTCGCCACCTGGTCCAGCGTGATTTCCCGGTCCGTCCCCGCGATCCGGAACACGCCTTCGGCATATTCGATGTCGGCCACGTCGGCCTCCAGTTCCTCACCGGCCAGCGCCTTCGCATCGGCCAGGATCGTCTCCACCGCGCCCTTGAGAGCCGAGCCGCCCTTGATCATCGCGCCGGAACCGCCCATGCCGCCGCCCTTCGCCATCACGTCGGTGTCGCCCTGCGCATAGGTGACGCGGTCTGCCGAAACCTCGAACCCCTCAGCGGCGAGGTCGATCAGGGCCGTCTCCACCCCCTGTCCGGCGGAAAACGCGCCCGCGGCGACCGAGATCGTGCCGTCGCCATGCAGTTCCACGTTGGTCCAGTCCGCCCCGCGCCGGCCCCACATGCCGCCCGCCGTCTCGATGCAGAGCGCGAGGCCGAACCCGCGCACACGCCCCCTGGCCTGCGAGTCCGCCTGCCGCGCGGCGTATCCGTCCAGCCCGGCGCGCGCGATCCCGGCGTCCATCACCTTTTCGAACGACCCGGAGTCGTAGCCGAAATACCAGTTCGCGGGCCACGGCATCTGGTCTTCGCGGATCAGGTTCCTGCGCCGCAATTCGATCCGGTCATGGCCAAGTTCCCGCGCCGCCTTGTCGATCAGGCTTTCGATGATGAAGGTCGCCTCCGGCCGTCCGGCCCCGCGATAGGGCGCGACGGGAACGGTGTTCGTCAGGTAGCCCCTCAGCCCTCCGGCGATCACCGGCGTCTGGTAAACGCCCGCCACACCACCGAAATTCAATACCGGCGGCAGGGATCGGGCCGAGGCATAGGCGCCCATGTCCAGCTCCAGCATCACGGTAAGCGCCGTGAACCGCCCCTCCGCATCAAGCCCCAGTTCCGCCGTGAACTCCACCGCGCGCCCGCCCTCGTCCGACAGCAGCGCCTCGCTCCGGTCGGCGCGCCAGCGTACGGGGCGGTTCAGCTTGCGGCAGGCCCAGAAGCACAGCATCTCTTCCCGGACCGGGCCGGACTTCATGCCGAAGGCCCCGCCCACATCGGGTCCGACCACGCGGATCGCCGCAGGCTCCATCCCGAAGGCCGCCGCCAGCGCACCGCGCATCGCCGGCGGGTTCTGGTGGCTGGCGTAGAGCCCGAAGCGTCCGCCCGGTTCCGGCCGCGCAAGGGCCGTCCGCGGCTCCATCGTCACCGCCGTCACGCGCGAGATCGGGGCGGACAGCGTCACCCGGTGCGCCGAGGCCGCCAGCGCCGCCTCTGCCGCCGCCCAGTCCCCCCGCGCCCAGTCCGCGCCGAGGTTGCCGGGCCGGTCCGCATGTACCAGCCGCGCGCCATCGGCCTTGGCGTCGGAAATCGTGACGACCGCTTCGTGTTCGGACAGGTCCGCGGCCACGACCTCTGCCGCGTCCAGCGCCGCCTCGCGCGTCTCTGCCACCACCATGGCCAGCGGTTCGCCGATGAACCGCGCCTCGTCCCGCGCCAGAAGGTAGCGGTCCGTCTGCACCCATTTGTGCCCGTCCGGCCCTTCAAGCGCCATGGCCGCCGAAACCGCCCCGACCCCGTCCCCGGCAAGATCAGCCTCGGTAAAGACCGCCACCACGCCCGGCATCTCCACCGCGTCCGACACGTCGATGCCCGCGATCGACGCCGCACCGTAGGGCGAACGCACGAACACCGCCCAGAGCGCGCCCTCCGCCTTAAGGTCGTCGGTATACCGGCCCTGTCCGGTCGTCAGGCGATAATCCTCGACGCGTCCCCTGCGGGGGGTGCGGGTGTCAGTCATGGGAATCTCCTCGATCGGCGGCCCCGCGTTCCGGGGGCCGAGTCCGCAACGGGCCGATGGTTAGCCAAAACGCCGGGGGCGTCAAATGCTCAAAGTGTAAACTGTAGACAATAAACGGGCTAGCAGATGCAACCCCCTGCACCGCCGGTCAGCGCATTTTCCCTTGCAACGACTGAACCGCCTCCTCAAGTTCCGCGACAAGCTGCGCCACGATTTCCCCCGCGCTCTGCCCCGCCCCGGCATGGGCAATCGCGGCGGAACAGGACATCAGCCCGACGTCCATGTCCCCGGTCGTGTAGGCGTTGCGGCGGGCGTAGTCGCCTTTCACCAGCTCTCCGAAATCCTCATGCCGCACCTCCCGACCCGCGAAGGACAGTTCGATCTCCGCCACCTTCATCGCGGTCTCGTTCCGAAGCACGCGCCACGTATCCTTGAGCGACTGCAGCACTGCCATCGTGTCGTCCATGCCCGCCGACGCCATCCGCGCGGCATAGTTCGGATGCAGGTCCAGCTCCGTCGCGGTGAGGAAGCGCGTCGCCAGAACCGCCGCATCCGCCCCCTGCGCCAGACAGCCGAGAATCTGCCGGCCGGTGCCGATCCCGCCGCCAAGCGCGACCGGAATATCCACCTCTTTCAGCAGGTTGGACAGGAGGATGTGCGAAGGATGCGGATTTGTCCCAGGATGCCCCCCGGCCTCCATGCCCACCAACACCAGCGCATCCACACCGTCCCGCGCCGCCTTCACCGCATGGCGCACCTGCGTCGACTTGTGCATGACGGTGCCGCCCCGCGCGTGGATCTTCGCGATCAGTTCGCCCGGATGCGACCCGGCGGTTTCGAAGTGCCGCACCCCCCGGTCCAGGGCTATATCCACCCCCGCCGCAACGATGTGGTTCGGCCGGTAGCGGGAAATGGAGAAGTTGACGCCGAAGGGATGCCCCTCTGCCAGGTCGATGCAGCGTTCCAGCCCCGCGGTGAACTCCTCCGGCGTCGCGTAGCTTTTCGCGGTCATGAAGGACATGACCCCGGCCCGCGCGCAGGCGGCGACGAAACCCGCCCGGGACATCCACATCATGCCGCCGACGACGATCGGATGCGGAACCCCGTACATCTCGGTCAGGCGGGTGCGGAGGATCTGGCCCACCTCAGACGCCCCGGAACACGGGTTTGCGTTTTTCGACAAAGGCGGTCATGCCTTCCGTCCGGTCCTCGGACTGAAGCACGATGGCGGCGTTCAGCCGTTCGTACTGCAACCCGGCCTCCAGCCCGACCTGCATCCCGGTGTTGACCGCGCCCTTGATGAAACTGACCGATAGTGGCGGCTTTTCCGCAATGGTGTCAGCCAGTTCCAGGGCGTTCTTCATCAATTCCACCCCCGGCACGACGCGGGACACAAGACCATAGGCCAGCGCCTCCTCAGCCGTGATATGCCGCCCCGTGAACATCAGTTCCTTTGCCAGCGGCGCCCCGATCAGCCGCGGCATCCGCTGTGTCCCCCCCGCCGCCGGAAAGGCGCCCAGGTTGACCTCCGGCAGGCCCATCTTGGCATGATCCGCCGCGATGCGGATGTCGGTCGACAGGGCCAGTTCCATCCCGCCGCCAAGCGCATAGCCGTTGATCGCGCCGATGACGGGACGTTCGAAATTCTCGATCATCAGCGTCATGTCATGGGTCGCCTTCTGCCTGGCATAGTATTCCGCCAGCGGCAGCTTCTGTGACGCCCGTTCCTTGATGTCCGCACCGGCACAGAAGGCCTTGTCCCCCGCGCCGGTCAGGATCACGCAGCGCAGCCCCCTGTCCTCGACCAGCTTTTGCCCGAAAAGGTCCGCCAGTTCGGGCTTCATGGCGAGATTCATCGTGTTCATCCGGTCGGGCCGGTTCAGGGTGACGATGGCCACGCCGTTGTCGCGCCGCTCGACCAGAAGCGTCTCGTACTCGTACATCTCAGACCTCTTTCTGAAGGATATGCGCAATCGCGATGGAGCCGAGCCCGATCATGTGCGCCATGCCGATCTTCGCGTCCGGCTGCTGCCGGTCGCCGTTGCGCCCGCGCAGCTGGTTGACGATCTCGTGCACCTGCCCCAGCCCGGTCGGGCCAAGCGGATGCCCCTGCCCGATCAGCCCGCCCGAGGAGTTCACGCAGCACTGCCCGCCGATGGAGGACCCGCCGTCGCGCAGGAAATGCTGCCCCTCGCCCTTGGGTGCCAGACCGAAGGTTTCGGTATAGAGGATCTCCTCTATGGCGAAGGCGTCGTGCAGTTCCACGCAGTCCAGATCCGCCGCGCTGATCCCCGCCTCGGCATAGGCCATCTCCGTCACCCGCTGCGCCAGCGTGACCGAAGGGATTTCCCGCCCTTGCTGCGGCTTCTCGGACTGAAGCGCAGAGGCTGTGACACGGATCGGTTCTGCGGTGATGCCGAGCCGCCTGATCGCGTCCTCCGAACACAGCACCGCCGCCGCAGCCCCTTCCCCGCGCGGACAGCACATCAGGGATGTCGTCGTGCCCGCCACCACGTTCGCCGCCAGCACCTGTTCGACCGTGCGGGGCTTGCGGAACTGCGCAAAAGGGTTCTTCGACGCGTTGGTGTGGTTCTTCGACGCGACGCGCGCCAGATCCTCCCCCGTCAGGCCCTTCTCCTTGCTCAGGTATTCCGCCATGAGCGCGTATTTCACCAGCGGAATCGCCGCCGTGTCCGACAGCCGGTTCACCGCCTCTTTCCCGACCGCGCGCACCTGATCGCCGTATTTGTCCACGCCAACCGCCAGCACCACGTCGCGCCGGCCAAGCGCCACCTCGTGAACCGCCATCTGGAAGGCTGAGGACCCGGAGGCGGAGGCGTTTTCCACCTGCGTGCAGGCCAGCCCTGTCGATCCGAGGTGGTTGAACATGATCCGCCCCGCCGCCATGCCGATGCCGGTGCAGCCGACATAGGCGCTTTCGACCGTGGGAAACGCGATGCCCGCATCCGCCAGCGCCGCGCGCACCGCCGTCAGCCCCATGTGGATGTAGAGCGTGTCGCTCACGAACTGGTAGGGGTGCATGCCGACGCCGACGACATAGACCGGGCGCGCTTCGTTCAGCTTCATCGCTCAGCCCTCCGCCGGGACGAAACGGCAGGCGATCACCTGAGCGTCGCCCCTGCTGATTTCCACTGGCGCCGCGCGCACGATCATGCCGTCCGAATAGCGGGATTCATCGCCGTCCAGCATGATCTCCTCGATGGCACCGTTGGCCATTTCCGCCTCCCCCACGACCAGAGGGACCGGCAGGGTTGGTGTGAGCCGGGTGTGCAGGGTGAGAAAGGTCAGAAGCCGCGCCTGTCCATCCATCTCCTCCTCGCGCACCTGCGCAGGTTCCGCACCACAGAGCGGACAGCCGTAAGGCGTCAACGGGAAACTCAGATCGCCGCAGGCCCCGCAACGCCCCGCCCGCAGGATGAGGCTGCGCCCGTCCGGGGAAAGCCTGTAGAGATCGGGTTTTTCAAGATCCATCCGCCGCCCCTCCCAAAGCAATCCGCCGATGACTTACCCAAGAGTAAAATCATATGGCCACGCATTCAATCGGAAAAGATTGCACATTCCGCGAAGCACTGGCAGTTTATTGAACGACGGGTAAAACAATATCCCAAAGGTAGGAAATCCATGGACATGAACATCGCCACCCGAGTCGCAGCCATCACCGGTGGCGGGGGTGCCATCGGCCGCGCCTCTGCCCGCATGCTGGCGGCAGAGGGAGCCGCGGTCGCCCTTCTCGACCTGAGCGAAGAGGCCATGGCCACGGCGAAACAGGAGATCGAGGCAGCCATCCCCGGCGCGAAGGTCTTCACCCAAACATGCGACGTCACCTCTGCCGACTCCGTGACCGGCGCCTTCGCGGCCGTCGAACAGGCGCTTGGCCCGGTCGACATCCTCGTGAACAACGCCGGGTTCAGCCGCGACAAGTACCTGACCCGCATGGTGGAGGAGGACTGGGACATCGTGCATTCCGTCGTGCTCAAGGGGGCCTTCCATTGCTGCCGTGCGGTGCTGCCCGGCATGATGGAACGCAACTGGGGCCGCATCGTCAACATGTCCTCCATGGCGCGGCTTGGTAACAAGGGGCAGACCAACTACTCCTCGGCCAAGGCCGGGCTGATCGGCATGACCAACGCGCTGGCGCGCGAGGCCGGAGCCTTCAACATCACGGTCAACGCCATCGCGCCTTCGCTCGTGTCGACCCCCCGCCTGCGCGCGCGGCCCGACTATGACAAGCTGGAGGCACGGTCCAAATCGCTCACCGCCCTGCCCCGGCTGGCGGACGAAACCGACGTGGCGCGGATCGTCGTGTTCTTCGCGTCCAGCCTCGCTGACTTTATCACGGCCCAGTGCATCGACGTGAGCGGCGGGCGGTGAGATCGTGACTCAGATGCAAAAAGGTGACAATTCATCTGGAGCAGGCCGGACAAGTAGCCAAATAAATTTTCAAAACAGAACATTTCATCAGAAACACGAAGAGGCCGACCCGACATCGCCGGGTCGGCCTCGCGTTCGTCCACTACCGGCTGAAGAACACGCCGGGCAGGTACAGCGCGATCGCCGGGAACAGGATGATCAGCGCCACCCCAAGCAGGGTCACCAGCACGTAGGGGATGACGGAAGAATAGATGTCCCCCATGGTCACGCCCGGCGGTGCCACGCCCTTCAGGTAGAACAGGTTGAACCCGAAGGGTGGCGTCATGTACCCGACCTCCATCATGATGATGAAGAGGATGCCGAACCAGATCGGATCGAACCCGTAGGCGTTCACCACCGGCAGGAACACCGGCAGCGTGATGAGCATGATACCGACCGGGTCCAGCACCATCCCGAAGATGAACAGCACCAGCAGCATGAAGATCAGCGACCCCCATTTGCCACCGGGGATGAAGCTCATCAGGTCCTGGATCAGGCTCTGCGCCCCAAGCGCCGTGTAGGCGGTCGAGAACGCATGTGCCGCGAAGAGGATCCACATCACGAGCGCCGTCAGACGGATCGTCGCAATGGCGGCCTCATGCAGCACCGGCCAGGTCAGCCGTCCGTTCACCGCCGTGGCGATGAGCGACCCGAAGACCCCGATGGCCGCCGCCTCGGTCGGAGTGGCGAAGCCCCCGAAGATCGACCCCAGCACGAAGGCCACGATGCCGATCGGCAGGATCACCGCGCGCAGCGAGCGGAGTTTTGCGCCCCAGCCTTCGCGTTCCTCCTTCGGCAGGGCCGGTCCCATCTCGGGCTGCAGCCAGCAGCGCACCCCGATATAGATCGACACCAGCACGAACAACGTCAGCCCAGGCCCGATCCCCGCCGCGAAGAGCCGGCCGACCGACACCTCCGTCAGCAGCGAATAGAGCACCATCAGGATCGACGGCGGGATCAGGATCCCCCATCCCCCGCCGGCGTTGATCGCCCCCAGGGCCATCTTCTTGTCATACCCCCGTTCCAGCATCTTGGGCAGGGCAATGGTCCCCATGGTCACCACCGCCGCGCCGGAAATCCCGGACATGGCCGCGAAGATCACGCAGATCAGCACCGTCCCGATGGCCAGACCGCCGCGCAGGCCGCCCCACCACACGTGCATCATGTCGTAGAGGTCGTTTGCCACCCCTGACTTTTCCAGCAGGATCGCCATGTAGACGAAGAGCGGGATCGCCATGAGCGTCGGGTTGGACATGGATTCCCACATCTTCGACGCCAGCAGGTAGAACCCGATGGACCCCATTTCGAAGTAGAGGAAGACGACGGAGATCCCGCCCAGGACGAAGGCCAGCGGCGTGCCAAGCAGCACGAAGACCAGCAGGGACCCGAAGAAGAGAAGGGTCAGAAGCTCGACGCTCAATGTCCGCCCTCCCCGGCCTGGGTTCCGAAGGTGTCCTCGTCCACCGGCAGGTCCATCAGGATGCGAATGTCCGCCCAGAGCCGGATGACCCCCTGCAGCAGCAGCAGCGTCGCCGCCACCGGGATCAGCGCCTTGGTCGGCCAGAGGTACGGCTTCCAGAGCGAGTTGGACCGTTCGTTGTCCACGATCGCCTCATGCGCCATGTCGTAGCCCTGCCACAGCAGGACAGCCACGAAGAGGAAGAACAGCGGCCAGGTCACCACGTCCACCAGCGCCTTCCGCTTCGGGGAAAACGCGCCGTAGAAGATGTCGACGTTCACATGCGCCCTCTCGGCCAGCAGGTAGCCGCCCCCGATGATCGCATAGCCGCCGAAGATCAGCGTGGCGAGTTCCGAGGTCCAGATCGCGGGTGCGCCCACGAGATAGCGCATGACCACATCCGCCAGCAGAAAGGCAAAGATGATGAGCACGCAGAGCGAGGCCCATCTGCCGATCCACCTGTTCAGACGGGTGATCGTCCGGGCAAGGTTTTTCATTTTTTCCACCTGTTATAGTTGCGATCCGCCGGCCCTTGTCAGGCGGCGGATCGGAAGAGGGCGGCGCGGGAATACCGCGCCGCTCCGGTCATCTTCTGCTGTGGATCAGACGTATCCCAGGTCGCCCATGAGACCGAGGTAGATCTCCTTGGCCTTGGCAGCCTTTTCGCCCTTCTCGGCTTCCTTGGTCATGATGTCCGTGGAGGCCTGTGCGAGGATATCGAGCACGTCTTTCGGCAGCTGCGAGACTTCGATGCCGTTCTCGGCAACGCCGCTGGTCAGCGCCTTGACTTCCAGTGCCTGATACTCGGTCGACCGCTGGTAGAAGCGGGTTTCCATCAGGTTGATCAGCGTGTCGCGCAGTTCGGGCTCCAGCTTGTCCAGCTCGCTCATGTTGACCACCCAGGAGTCGGTCGAGAAGCCGAGCGCCGGCTTGTAGTGGTACTTGCAGACCTCCCACAGGGACATCGACTTCGCACCGACGGCCGCACCCCAGTGCGCCCCGTCCACAACGCCGGAGGACAGCGCCTGGTACAGTTCGGCACCCGGAATGTACTGCGGCGCCGCGCCGGCCGCGCTCAGGTAGTCGAGCATCGCGCCCGAGGAGCGGATCTTGAGCCCCTTGAAGTCCGCCGCGCTCTCGATCTTCTTGGACACGACGATTTCGACCGGCAGGACCTTTTCGGTCATCAGCATCATGCCGTCGGCATTCAGTTCCTCGTTGATCAGCGCCTCGAGGCCAAGCTGCTTGGTCGCGTACTGGAATTCCCAGCTTTCGCGGAAGGTGCCGGGGATGCCATAGGCGAAGTTCGCGGTCGTGGCATGGTCCGTCAGATAGTTCGCGGCCAGCGTGCCCATGGGAACCACGCCCTTGCGCACCAGCGGATAAATGTCGGCACCCTTGGCGAATTCGCCGTCGCCGAAGGTCTCCAGCTTGAACGCGCCTTCGGTGGTTTCCTCGAGCTTGGCCGCCAGCGCGCCCAGGCTGCCGTCGAAGGAACTGGACGATTTCGGCCAGTGCGACTGCACGCGCCAGGTGACCTTGCCTGCGGCGATCCCCTTGCCCACTAGCGCCGGAGCGGCAACAGCGGCCAGGCCGGCCCCGCGCAGCATCGCGCGGCGGTTCAGTTTCGTAGTCTCGGTCATGTGACCCTCCCTAGATCCTACCCTTCCCCGGTCGATTCCGGACCGGGGTTTCAATCATGGGGATGCACTTGCAGAAATTTATTCCGCAGCCTCCCTGAGCCGACATGACCACCTTTTCTCGCACCCGTCAATCGAACACCTCGCGAGCAGTTCGGCCGCTAGGGCGGGACGCCGGGGTCAAATCCTTGTCTGACGGGTGAAATCCCTTGCTTTGGCCGTCGATTGCGCTTAGCCCCGAACCAAGGAAACCGGACAGGACCCCTATGCCCAAATGGAACGGAGCCGTCGCCTCGCGAGAGGAGACACGGGAACTGAAGCGGCGCGCTGCGCTGCGCGTTGCGGCGCGTATCTTCAACGAAAAGGGCTATCACGCCACCTCTCTTGACGAGATCGCTGATGAAATCGGCGTGACCAAGACCGCGCTCTACTACTATTTCAAGAACAAGGAGCAGGTGCTCTACGAGTGTCTCAAGCTGACCTACGACTGCGGTCAGTCCGCCCGGCTCGAGACGGAGGCGATGGACGGTGCCGCCTTCGACAAGCTCCAGCACCTTTACCGCCGCTTCATGGAACGCCTGATGGAGGAACGCGGGGCCTACACCACCATGGCCAACATCCGCGCCCTGCCCCAGGAACAGCAGGACGAACTGCTGGAGCGGCGCAAGCACCTCGACCGTTATTCCCGGATGCTGATCGACAAGGCGATTGCCGAAGGCGCGATCCGTGCGATCGACGTGCGCATCACTTCGAACTTCTTCCTCGGCGCGGTGAACTGGATCCTGCGCTGGCATACGGAGGATGACGCGATGACCCCGGCGGAAGTCGCGGATCATTTCCTCGACCTCTTCATGAACGGGATCGTGGTGCGGGACTAATCCGTCCCGCGATCCAGACGCGCCCTCAGCCGGGACAGCACCTGTTCGGTGACCGCCAGTTCTTCCGCGGTGAACCCCTCTGCCAGCGCTTCGGTCCATGGCACGCGCAGCCGGTCCGCCTGCGCCAGCCGCCCAGAGCCTTCCGCCGTCACCACGACCAGCCGCGCACGCCGGTCCGCCGGATTGTCCGCCAGCGCCACCAGCCCCTCCGCCGCCAGATCGTTGACCACCCGCTGCACCGACTGACGGGCCAGACCGACCGACCGTGCCAGAGCCGCGACGGTCCGGACCTCCTCCTCCGCCGTCGCGAGCACCTGCCAGCGCGCAGCAGTCAGCCCGAGCCCGCCGACAAGATCGTTGCCAGCCAGCGTCAGCCGCCCCGCGAGCCGCAGGACTTCGAAGATCGTGCGCCCGGCCAGAACGCCGGTTTCGGAGGGGGTCTCAGCCATGCCGGCACAGTACAGCTTGACAGCATGCTGACAATCCAAAAGAATGACAGGACACTGTCAAACTGGATCACACCATGCCCCATATCTTCCGCATCGACCGTTTCACCCTGCCCGCCGCGTCGCGGGACGAATTCCTCGACAGGGTGGCCAAGACCCATTCAATCCTCAGGACGTGCAAGGGTTTCGTGCTGGATCGCATCGTCGAACAACGCCTTGCCGACGGCTCCCTCGCGCTGCTGACAGTGGCGGAATGGGATGGTCAGCCCGCTTTCGACGCCGCCCGCGAGACGGTGAAACAGGCCCATGCCGCCGAGGGCTTCGACCGTGCGGAGACCATGCAGAGGCTGGGCATCGCTGCTGACCTCGGAACCTACATGCCGGTCGCGGTCTGACCCGGCCATGCGGCGGGCGCTGCGATCCTGCCGGACAGCACCGCCCCCGCATCCGACGCGCCCGCGATGTCCCACAGCGCCGCCAGCCAGCCCGCTGCCTGACGGTCGCCGACCGCCGGGGCGACGAGGCCGAGGAACTTGTCCGAAATCGCCTGATCGCTGACCGGGATATCCGGGCTGCCGGAGGCTTCGGGCGCGAAGGCCGTCACGCTTCCGGCCCCGGTATGCACCGTCACCCGCGCAGGGCGCTGGCGGGGGTAGAGCGCGTCCATTTCTGCCGTGCCGCGAATGGTCAGACGGGGGGCCAGCGCCTCCGCATGCCCCTCGTTCAGCGCGTCGCCCATGAAATCCGCCAGCGCCGCCCGCCCCTTGTAAAGCCCCTGCGCCAGCACGTAGCCGAAGGACAGCTGCGCCGTGGCCATGTCGCCCCAGCCCGTGCCGTGATGCGCGGCGGCGATGGAATAGGTATCGACCTCGATTTCCCTGACATCGCGGGGACTTATCGCATGATCCTCACGCAGGTGCATCAGCGCCTCCAGCGCCGGTTGCAGGTGGCGGCAGCAGGCGTGGGGCTTGATGTAGCACCCGGTCATCCGCCACGCGGACGCGGGCGGCAGGCTGATCGCGAAGGCACCCGGCCTCACCCCGCCAAACGCCTGGGCATAGCCCGAGGGTCGTTCGAGGATGCCATCCGGCGCCGACACCCCCGCGGCCGCCAGCCGCGCCGCCATCAGCCCGCCGCGCGCGCCGAGGCCGCCATGCAACCGCTTCACCTCTCCGCCGCCGCCGAGGAAGGCGAACAGCCCGCCCGCCTCGGACGCGGCGAGGCCAAGCGCCGTCTCTGTCCGCGCCGCATCAAAACCACGCAGCCGCGCGACCGCAACCGCCGCCGCCAGCGGCCCCACGGTCGAGGTCGGGTGAAACCCCCGGTCCCGCAACGCGGGATGCAATGCCGCGGCAAGCGAGCAGTCCGCCTCGTATCCCGCCGCCAGTGCGATCAGCAGGTCGCGCCCCGAGACCGGCCCCGACAGCGCCTCTGCCAGAAGCGCGGGGACCACTGCGACACCCGGATGCACAGACCCTTCGCGATAGCCGTCGTCCAGCTCCAGCCCGTGCGCCGCCGTTCCGCACAGATAGGCATGATCCGCAGCCGCCCGCGCGCCCGGCCGTCCGGGCAGCGGCAAATCCCCTTCGGGTTGAAGCGGAGCCAGCTGCGACGCCACCCCCTGCCCGAGCCCCGCGACGATCACCCCGAGCGTGTCGATCAGATGACGCACCGCCGCATGTTCGACCTCCGCCGGCAGGTCCCTGAGACCCGCCGCAAACCCCGCCAGATCCGCCGTCGCGCCCATCTACCCCTCCACCGGGGACAGCCGGAAGGCCTGTCCCCCTTCGCTGATCCGTCCGGCCGTCCAGAAGGGGATATGTCCGGCGCAGAGCAGTGCGCCCGATCCCGCGCAATGCTCCATGATCGCGCGGCGCGACGCTGCGGCCATCGCGGGATCCCAGTCCGCCCGCATCATCATGTCCGGCAGGTCGAACTGCACCGCGTGGTGGATCGCGTCGCCCGAAATCACCGCCTCGGCCCCCTTCGCCCTTGCGTGGATGCAGACGTGGCCCGGCGAATGGCCCGGCGAGGGCGAAAGGAACACCTCCTCCCCGATCTCGGCCATGACGGAATGGGTGTCCGGGACCAGCTCCGCCTGCCCCGCCGCGACCACCGGCAGCACGGAGTCCTCGATGTGCGAATACCGCGGCCCTTCGGTGCCGACCAGCGCCTCGAAATGCCGGAACTCCGCCTCGTTCATCACGTAGCGCGCGTTCGGGAAGGTCGGGACCCATTGCCCGTTCACCAGCCGGGTGTTCCAGCCAACGTGATCGGTGTGCAGATGCGTGCAGAGCACGATGTGGATGTCCTCAACCCCCAGCCCCAGATCGGCCAGCGCCGACAGGAAGGCATGGGACCGCATGTCGTGCTGCCACGGCGCATGTGGGCGGTTCTTGTGATTGCCATTGCAGGTATCGACCAGAATGTTCTGCCCGCGCACCCGGATCAGGTAGGACCGGAAGGACATGCCGACCGCCAGCGTTTCGGGATGCAGCATCCCCGGAGCCAGCCAGTCCGCATTCGCCGCCGCATCCTCATGCGTCAGAGTCGGGAACAGGAACTCCCGCGGGAACAGGCGATAGGTCACTTCCGGCACCGGGTCGATGCGGATCGCCCCTATGCCGACCCCGCCCGTCACACCAGCGGCTCCTCGTCCATCGAGCCGAGCCCGCGCTTCCACTTGGACAGCCACCAGGCATAGGGCGCGGGCCAGGTATCCCAGTCCGTCACGCCCAGTTTTTCCGCCGCGTGATGCGCCCAGTAGGGATCGAACAGCGCCTGACGCCCGATGGCGATCAGATCCGCCTGCCCCTCGGCCAGCAGCTGTTCCGCCAGTTCCGGCGTGCGGATCAGCCCGACCGCCTGGGTCATGATCCCCGTCTCCTCGCGCAGGAGTTTCGCGAAATGCGCCTGATAGGCAGGCCCCCGCGTCAGGTTGGAATTGGTCGCCCCGTGCAGCATGTTTCCGCCGGAAGAGCAGTCCACTACGTCGACCCCCGCCTCTTTCAGCGCCTTTGCCAGCACGACGGAATCTTCAGGCTCCCACCCTCCGTCGATCCAGTCGGTGGCAGAGATCCGGGTGAACAGCGGCACGTCGTCCGGCAGGGCTGCCCGCACCGCCCGCGCGATTTCCAGCGGATAGCGCATGCGGTTTTCCAGCGACCCGCCGTAGTCGTCGGTGCGACGGTTGGCGATCGGCGTCAGGAAGCTTTGCAGCAGGTAGCCGTGCGCCATGTGGATTTCGACCATGTCGAAGCCCGCATCCATCGCCCGGTGCGCGCCGGTGACGAAGGCGTCGCGCACCTCGTCCATATCCGTGCGGTCCATCTCCTTCGGCATCTCCCAGCCGTCGGTAAAGGGTACGGCAGAGGGCGCGAGCGGCTGCCAGCGTTCGTCGCCCGCGTCGAGGTTCTCCTGCGTCAGCGGCCCGTTTCCCTGCCACGCCCTCTGGGTCGAGGCCTTGCGTCCGCCATGCGCCAGTTGCAGGCAGGACCTGAACCCCATGGCCCGGATCTGCGCGGTGATCGGGCGCAGCGCGTCTACGTGGCTGTCGTAATAGATGCCCATGCAGCCGTTGGTGATCCGCCCCGTGCGGGTGACGCCGGTGGCCTCCACGAACACCAGCCCGGCCCCTCCGAAGGCGAACTTGCCGTAATGCGTGCGGTGGAAGTCGGTCGCGTGCCCGTCCTCGGCGCAGTACATGTCCATGGGCGGGATGACGACGCGGTTCGGGATCGTGACGCCACGGATGGTGAGCGGTTCGAACAGACGGACCATGCGATCAGCGCCCGTGCGGCGCGAGGATCTGGCGCAGCGCCGTACCCTCTGCCAGCCGGTCGAAGCCCGCGTTTATCCCGTCGAAGCCGAGGTATCCGTCGATCAGCTTGTCCACCGGCAGCGCGCCCGCGTGATACATCCGCAGGAAGCGTGGAATGTCGCGCACCGGGACCGAGGACCCCATGTAGGACCCGATCACCGCCTTTTCGTTGCTGACCAGATCGCCGTGGTCGAAGCCGAACTTTGCCCCCAGGGGCGACAGCCCGGCCGTGACCAGCCGACCGCCCCGGCGCAGGACGGAATAGGCGCCCTCCATTGCCTTCACGGCCCCGGCCAGTTCCACCGCCACGTCCACGCCGCCGCGCGTCAGGTCGGCGACCTTCGTGGCGAGCTCCGGATCGGCGGCGTCGAAGGCATGGGTCGCGCCCAGCTCCAGCGCCTTCTTGCGCTTCGCCTCTGTCAGGTCCACCGCGATGATCGTGCCCGCGCCGGAGGCCTTCGCCCCCATGACACCGCAGAGCCCGACACCGCCGAGGCCGAAGATCGCGACCGTCTCCCCCGCCTGGATCTTCGCCGTGTTCATCACCGCCCCGGTCCCGGTCATGACCGCGCAGCCAAAGACCGCCGCGTCCACCATGGAGATTGGGTCGTCCACCACCACGACAGATCCACGGTTCACCACGGCATATTCCGCGAAACAGGACACGCCGGTATGGTGCGCGATTTCCTCGCCGCCCGCGCCCCGGATGCGCCGCCCGCCAGAGAGCAGCTCTCCCTTCGCCCGCGCCGCCACGTTGGTCATGCAGATCTGCGGCCGCCCGGACTGGCACATGTCACAGCGCCCGCAGGAGGGGGCGAATTGGAATACCACCTTGTCGCCGACCTTGACGTCGTCGATGCCGGCGCCGATCTCGACCACCTCGCCTGCGCCCTCGTGGCCCATGACCATCGGCACCGTGCGCCCGCGCGACCCGTTGATCACCGACAGGTCGGAATGACAAAGCCCGCCGCCCATGACCTTGACCACCAGATCGCTCGGCTTCGGGGGTAGCAGCGTTACGGTTTCAAGCTGTAGGGGCGCGCTTTCCGCGTAGGGGGCGGCCTTGCCCAGCTCCCTCAGCACGATGGCCTTGCAGTCCAGCATCTCTCTATCTCCTCCGTCCGGCCGCGCGCGGCCCCGCTGTTACGAACAAACCTTAGACCCGGCGCATCGTCCGGCGCAATGGTATACCGTTTTCCGTGAATTGGTATACCAAACTGGGTCCAGCCGGGCTACCCCGAGCGCCGGTCCCGGGGCCGGCCTGCCCGGCGCCACGTGTCGCCGGTCACGCCCTGGCTGCGCATCACGTGCTTCTGCACCTTGCCGCTGGCCGTCTTCGGCAACTCCTCCATCACGCGGACAAATCCCGGCACCATGAAGCGCGGCACCCGCGGCTCCAGCCAGTCGATCAGCGCCGCCGGGTCGATCTGTCGCCCCGCGACCGGGGTCACCACGATCAGCACCTCGTCCTCCGTATGCTCGGACGGCACGGCGACGGCGGCACATTCCCGCACGTCCTCATGCGCCAGCACCTCCCCCTCCAGCGCGAAGGAGGAGATGTTCTCCCCCCGCCGCCGGATCACGTCCTTGGCGCGGTCGACGAAATAGAACGACCCGTCTGCATCCTGCCGGAAGCTGTCGCCGGTATGAAACCAACCGTTCCGCATCGCCTCTGCCGTGGCCTCGGGCCGGTTGAGATAGCCCTTCATCAGCGCCCAGGGACGCGAGGAGCGCAGCACCAGTTCCCCCGTCTCTCCGCGCGGCACTTCGATATCGTTCTGGTCCACCACGCGCGCTTCCATCCACGGGCGCAGACGACCCGCCAGACCCTTGGCGGTGATCCCCGGCCCGGCATGGAGGGGCGAGGAGATCTCGGTCATGTTGTAGACCGTGTAGACGTCCACGCCGAAACGGTCCGCAAAGGCGGGCCCGTCCTCTCCGAAGGGCACGATGAAAACATGGGTGAGCGGGTGGTCGCGGTCATCCGGCGCGGGCGGTGCCTTCAGCAGGAAGGCTGCCATCACGCCAAGCAGCAGGCCGAAGGTCGACCCGGTCTCGCGCACGGCGGGCCAGAACTGGTCGGTCTTGAATTCGGCCATCATCGCGATGGACAGCCCGCGGGCCAGCATCGCGTAGACGTAGAGCGTCGATCCGCAATGGAAGATCGGCCCGCAGATCATGCAGCGGTCGTCCGGCCCGACACAGTCGAAGGCATCCGGCCCCATGGTGTAAAGCTGCGTGTAACTCGACAGCACCCCCTTGGCCGCGCCCGTCGTGCCCGAGGTGTACATGATCGCCTGCGTGTCCCACGGTTCGATCGGGCGGTCGAGAGGGGGCGGGCCGGCCTCCTCCGGGTCCACGAGCAGCGCCGTACGGACCGGCAGTTCCGGCACGGTGTCGCCTTCGACGATCAGCACCGTCTCCACCGTCCCGCAATCAACCGAGGCGAGCCGCGCCGCGAGGTCCGGCCGCGCTACCAGAACCTTCGCCCCGGCGTCACGCAGGATATGCGCCAGCGCCCCGCCGACCAGCGCGGTGTTCATCGGCACGTAAACCGCGCCGAGCGTGTTGATCGCGAACCATGTCACCAGCAGATCCGGCCCGTTGCCGAGAAAGGTCAGGACCGGATCGCCCTGCCGCACCCCCGCCGCCCGCAGCGCCGCCGCACGGGCATGGACGCGCGACAGGGTATCGGCGTAACTCCATGTCTCGCCGCCATAAAACTGCACGAAGGGGGAGTCCCCCCGTTCGGCGGCATGGGTTTCCAGCATGTAGCGAAGGACCGCGCGGGTCCGGTCGAGCGCCGGCTCTGTCTGCATCTGTCCCGGCCCTCCCCCGGCCGTCGGCGGGAGAGTTCAATACTGCGGAAGAAATGTCCAGTGTGCGGAAATACTGGCGGGTATGGAGTGGTGAGGCCATTCGCTCACCGCTCGATCTTACTAGATGCCGTCAGATTCGGTTCATGGCAACACGCCGCCTCCATCACGCCACAAGTGAATTTCAGATCGCAGGCGTACAGCGGATCGCAACAATTCATCAGCTTCGGAAATGATATCTTTCACCTCGTCGCGCCTGAAGGATTGTTGGACCTCAAAGATGGTCTTGGAGCCTTCGATCCTACGAATGAAATAGTGAGCTGCCCCCAAGGTCCCAACTTTGTCTTCATCCCGGAAAAAAGCTCCGTGGGCGGCCAAGTTCCGAACCTCAGACATTCCATCCAATTTGTCGCATATCTCCAGAAAAGGGGTTCTCAACGCTTCCGGCAGTACCTTTGCGGACTCCCGGACGCGACTACGGAAAGACTTGGTGTTCAGCTTGATTTCGATGAATTTTCGGTGCTCGACGGCGCTGTCAGAGTCGAGGCCTTCCGCCGCCATCATACATTGCCAGACTGCCAATTCTGTATGAGCAGCGGTCTGCATGAAAACGCCTAGGTCCTGCAAGAATTCGGTTGGAAGCATTCTTGCGACAAGACTGGTCATTTGCCTACTCACAGTCTTTTGTTGGTGCCCCCACACGGCTTCCAATCCCTATATCTTGATGCCCCGCGCCGTACCGTCCGAAGGAGCATGTTCAACAATTTATAGCTTTCCCTGTTTCATGGTATTCCGCCGCGCCCCAAGATGCCCTATATATTGAGGGGGATTGAAAGGTGGATTGAGAATGACACGCGCCTTGAACCGGCTCAGCGCCGCAGCACTGAAAACCGCGCCAGTCGGCAAGCACGCGGATGGCGGCGGGCTGTGGTTCGTCAAGCGCCAGGATGGCGGTGCGCAATGGGTGCTTAGGGTCACAGCCCACGGCAAGCGCCGGGAAATGGGTCTAGGTGCATTCCCTGACGTTTCCCTGCGTGACGCGCGGGAGGCCGCCGACAAATGGCGGGCTGTCACCAGAAACGGCAAGAACCCGATCAAGGAGCGGCAGCGTGCGAAGCGCGAGGCCGCCCGCAACATGCATATGCTGGCGGATATTGCCCTTGATGCCTTTGAAAGCCGCAAGGCCGAACTGAAAGGCGACGGCAAGGCCGGGCGGTGGTTTTCCCCGCTGGAACTGCATGTGCTTCCCAAGCTGGGCAAGGTGCCAGTCGCGGAAATCGACCAGAGGGATATTCGCGACACTCTCGCGCCGATATGGCACGACAAGGCCGACACTGCAAAGAAGGCCATGAACCGCCTTAGCATCGTCATGCGTCACGCGGCTGCACTCGGGCTTGAGGTTGATCTACAGGCGACCGAAAAGGCCAAGGCGCTTCTCGGCAAGCAACGCCACACCGTCACCAACGTCCCGGCGATGAACTGGCGCGACGTGCCCGCCTTCTATCAGTCGCTCGGGGACAGTGTGACCGAACTCGCGTTGCGCTTATTGATCCTTACCGCTGTACGCTCCTACCCGATCAGGTTCATCCATGTAGATCAGATCGACGGGGACGTCTGGACCGTTCCCGCAGCGGCGATGAAGGGACGTCTCGGCGCGACAAGCGACTTTCGGGTGCCGCTATCGACCGAAGCACTTCGCGTCATTGCTGAGGCCCGCAAATTCGCCCGCGACGGCTTCCTGTTTCCCGGCCTGCGCAAGGGCGTTATTTCCGACATGACCATGACGGCGTTCATGGATCGGCGCGGACTGGCGGAGAGGCCGCACGGTTTCCGGTCGTCGTTTCGGGACTGTACGGCAGAGGCGACCAACACACCGCGTGAGGTTGCCGAAACCTGCCTTGGGCACGTTAGCGGCGGCGCGGTCGAGCGAGCGTATCGGCGTACCGATTACTTGGAACAAAGAACGGCAATCATGGGGCGTTGGAGCGCGTGGCTTACAGGGCTGACGGGTCACGTCCGGTTCATGGGAAGTCAACGTTAGATATGCAGGGTACGGAAATAACATTTAGCGGCGCCGTGGAAGCAATTCTAAATGATGAAGAATGCGCCCAAATGATGCACATTATTTCGGACCCTCGGTCGATAATGCCGCGAGCGCTTGCATTATCAAGAATGCATCAATTGCTTTTAAGGCCGACTGTAGATTTCCCAGCTAGAGATTTCTATAAACTGACCGAAGCGGCGCGGCATTCTTCATATGACTATGACGCACTAAACGACGCGCTGGCGATACGTCTGGAATTTGAAGGCGCCAGCATTTCCGAAGAAATGCGCACTTGGATTTCAGGCGTCCTGAGCCGCAAAAATCTAAGACCGCAAGCACGCGGCGGACGCGACAAAAACTCGGGGTTTATAAAGAGGTCTCTCACCGCACTAATGGTTTATCGTGCCGCAAAGCACGGGTTGAGACCCACGCGCAGCCTTGTTTCGCCGGCCTACAGTGCGTGCGATGCGGTCGTGGCCGCATTGGCAAGGTTCGGTCATTACGTTACCTACGACTCCGTTGCCAAGTCTTGGACAACTCACGCACAGGACTGGATGCGCGAAGAATTGGAACCTTGATACAAGCAATAGTCTTTCGACCCGTTCACGTTCCTCCCCTAGGTTGCCCTTGATCACCAAGGAGCACCAACATGACTTTCCTCACCTTCGCAGACCTTCGGGCAAAACTCGGCAATCGCGGCAGAACGACAATTTACCGTGACGTCGAACTCGGGCGATTGCCCAAACCCCGGAAAATCGGATCGCGCCTGTATTGGGTCGAGTCCGAAATCGACGCGGCAATGGCCGCAGCGGCTGAATAAGACCCGCCGCCCCCAACGCAAATGCGCTGGGCGGTGGCAACGGGAATGTTCGTGGTGGAACACCCAAACCATACGCCCAGTGCCTCACCTTCACAAGAGAGGCCCTGACAAATGGCTGAGACTTTCAACTGGGGCGACACGTCCTTCACCATCATCAACGGCGACCAGAGCGTCACCCGCATCACCCTCAAAGGCCGCGACCTATGGGCACTTCTAAACCTGATCGACGCCGGCCCGAAGGGATGCACTCCCATCGACACGCCCGCGCCCAGATGGTCCGCCTACGTGTTCAATCTGCGGCAGGTCGGATTTCATATCGAGACCGTCACCGAACCTCATGGCGGCGCGTTCAGCGGCACGCATGGTCGCTACGTCCTGCATTCCAAAGTCGTGCCGGGTCACGTTGGGGGGCAGTCATGAACGCCGCCCTCCTGCGCCGCCTCCGGCACCGCTACGCCCTGACTGAAACACAGGCCCTGCTGATCTGGGTTCTTCACTATGGGGGCCGCAATGACTGATCCGCTCGCCCGCCTCGACCGCATCAACGGCAAATGGCAGGTGTTTACCCGCAAAGGCGCTGACGGGGCTGCGCAAGCCGCCTGGCTGTCGCTGGGCGGGTGCCCCGACCAATACACCGCAGTCCGCGTCTGGCTCGCCTGTCTGGCTCAGGGAAAGCACTGATGACCCGGAGACCCTACAAGCATCACAAGAAGGGGGCTGGGCGTCACGTCCAGCTTTCCGAATACCTTCAGGCCACCGCAGCTTGGGCGGACTTGAAGCCGGGGCCAAGGGCACTCTACATCGCCGTTAAGCGCCGTTTCAACGGGTCCAATAACGGACGGATCGTGTTGAGCCATAGAGAAGCTGCGTTGGCGCTGAACGTGCACCGCAACACGGTCGGGCCGTACTTTCAGGAACTGATAGAACACGGCTTTATCAGGGTAATCCAAGGGCCGTATCTGGGGCCGGAAGGCATCGGCAAATCCGCGCTGCTGGCGCTGACTGAACTGCCAACCCACGACGGGCACTCCGCCACGAGGGATTTTCTGGGCTGGACCAAGCCGAAGAAGCCCCGCACAAATTCCGTATCCGGGCGTCACAAAAATCAGGACGTTCCGTTAAATAGCGGTGGAAAACGGGTGAACACTGTCCTGAAAATTGTGCCGCCAACGTGAATTGCCGAATGTCACCGATGCACAGTTTTCAGGACATATCTACATCTGACCATGGGGAGTGGGCGTGTTCGGGCGAACCGACACGCCCGGCTTTCCAGATGATTTCGGCAGAAACGGAGAACTAGATGGGTGGATCAGGCAGCGGACGCTACGCGGGGTATTCCTCCCGAAGCACGACCGACGACTACCGAAAGATTGATGTTCGCCGTTGGGCGCGAGAGGGGTTTCTGGAACCGGGGCAACACTTCGCATGGAAATGGAGCGTCCGAGAGGAAACCGTCGCCTCGATCCGGGCGATTTCAGAGCGCGGTGCAGTTCGCCTGATCTACCGCACCCGTCAGGGCGGCGACGACTGGCACGACATGGACTATCGCGTCCGCCTCGACTGGACGCCCTGCAACTTCGGTAACTCTCGCGATTGGTTCCTGTGCCCTTCCGCAGGATGCGAACGCCGGGTCGCCGTCCTATTCGGAGGTTCAGTGTTCGCGTGCCGAACCTGCCACCGTTTGTCCTACGCTTCGCAGCGCGAGGACGCCCTTTCGCGGATGCTGCGGAAATCGCGAAAACTGGAAACCCGCCTCGGATGGGATGATTTCTACGGCAGAAAGCCCAAGGGAATGCACTGGCGGACCTTCGCGACGTTGGTCGAACAACACGACATGTCCGAGATTGCGCAAGCGCAAGAATTTCACAGGAGGTTTGGCCTGTCCGGCACTCTCGGAAAAGGTTTTCCGTAAGTCTAGTCGTATCCAGCCCTCAGACAGCAAAGGGTGTACGAAAAGGGGGATCAGCCCGGACTTAAAGTCGAAAATGTTAACAAGATCAAAGACTTCTGCCGATAAAATGGTGCCCCCACACGGACTCGAACCGCGGACCCACTGATTACAAATCAGTTGCTCTACCAGCTGAGCTATAGGGGCATGCCGGCGCGTGTCTACGCGTTCGCCCCCTTCGGATCAAGCGCTTTCGCCGGCCCGGCTGGCGCGCGCCAGCAGCGCCACCGCGACCAGTCCGACCAGCATGATCAGAACCGCCCCCGGCGCCGCCGTTCCCAGCTTTTCAAGGCTGGCCTGTTCGTGCACCCGCGTCGCCAGCGTGTCGTAGTTGAACGGGCGCAGCAGCAGCGTCGCTGGCAGTTCCTTTACGCAGTCGACGAAGACCAGCAGCAGCGCGGAGGCGAGCGAGCCGCGCATCAGCGGCGCGTAGACCTGCGCCAGAACCGACCTCCGGCTGCGGCCGAGAGAGCGCGCCGCCATGGGCAGCGACGGCGACACCCGTCCGAAGGCCCCGTCCGCCGCCCCCTGCGCGATGGCGAAGAAACGCACCCCGTAGGCCAGCACCAGCGCGAAAGCGGACCCGGTCAGCACCAGCCCGATATCACGCCCCGTCACCGCGAGGATCCCGTCCGCCAGCCCGTGATCAAGCCGCGCGAGCGGGATCAGGATGCCGACGCCCAGCACCGCGCCGGGCGCGGCATAACCGATGGTCGTCACCGGCATCAGCTGGCGCGGCAGCAGCCGGCCGGACAGCCGGACCCCGTAGACCAGGAAGACCGCCGCGCATACCGTGACGAGCGATGCGATGCCGCCAACCGCCAGCGTGTGCCAGAGCGCGCGCAGCAGGGCCGGTTCGATCCAGCCCTCCACATGGCCGACGGCATGCGACAGGATCACGCCCGCCGGAAGCACGAAGCCGAACAGCACCGGGATCAGGCACAGCCCCGCCGCCACCAGCCCGCGGCCCCCGTGCAGGCGGCGCTGCGTCACCGGTCGGTGACGGTTGGAGAGGGTGTAGAAGCGCGACCGGCGGCGCGACAGCTTTTCGAGCAGCACAAGCGTCACCACCAGCGCCAGCACCACGCAGGCGATCTGCGCCGCGCCCTCGGCGGAATTGCCCTCAAGCCACGTCGTGAAGATCCCGGTCGTGAGCGTCTGAACCGCGAAATAATCCACCGTCCCGAAATCGTTCACGGACTCCATCATGACGATGGCCACCCCGGCGGCGATGGCGGGGCGCGCCAGCGGCAGGCCGACCCGGCGGAACCGGGCGAAGGGACCGACGCCAAGCGACATCGCAACCTCCTCCCCTCCGCCGGATTGTTCGCGCAACGCCGCGCGGGTCAGCAGGTAGACATAAGGATAAAGCGCCGCCGACAGCACCAGCACCGCCGCGCCAAGCGAGCGTATCTCGGGGAACCAGTAATCCCGCGCCGACCGCCAGCCCATCAGGTCGCGCAGGAAGGTCTGCACCGGCCCCGCGTATTCCAGGAAATCCACCAGGGCGTAGGCCCCCACGTAGGCTGGAACCGCCAGCGGCATCAGCAGCGCCCATTCGATCCAGCCCGAGCCCGGGAACCTGTAACGCGCCACCAGCCAGGCCGCCCCCGTGCCGACCATCGCCGTCAGCAGCCCCACCCCCGTCATCAGGAAGAGCGTCGTGCGCAGATAGCGCGGCAGCGTCGTCGACCAGAGCTGCGACCAGGTCGCCCCGCCGTCCCCGCCGGGCGCGAGCGCGATCCAGACCACGGCCACGATCGGCCCGACCACGATCAGCGCGATCAGCGCCGCGCCAAGCGACCAGGCAGAGGGTCCGCGGCGGCGTGCCGCACCAACCGGAGGCAGGGAGAGTGTCGTCATGAACCTTCTGTTGCCCGAAACGGGTTTTACTGTCCAGACGAACCCCTGTATCCCTCAACCCGACCCGATGGCGGGCACAAAGGAGGACCGGCCCATGAAGATCGCCCTTCATGTAGGCGCACATTGCACGGACGAAGGCCGGCTGGCCCGCACCCTGGCACGCAACCGCGACGACCTGCTGGCGCGGCGCGTCTCTGTCCCGCCGCCGGGCAACTACAAG
Source organism: Primorskyibacter flagellatus (assembly GCF_014638275.1). GTDB lineage: Bacteria > Pseudomonadota > Alphaproteobacteria > Rhodobacterales > Rhodobacteraceae > Pseudooceanicola > Pseudooceanicola flagellatus_A. The sequence goes on along the minus strand of NZ_BMFJ01000001.1, from coordinate 645,790 downwards.
GTCCTCCTGCGCGAGGCGCTGCATGCGCTCGACCGGGGCGAACCTTCGGCCGAGGCGAAGGAGGTCCTGCTCGACACCATCCTGCAGGCGGACGAGGCGGATCACGTGATCCTGCTCAACGACAATTTCTTCGGCACGCCGCGCATGGCGATGAAGGCCGGACAATTCTACCCGATTGCCGAACAGCGGCTGGCCGACATGCGCCAGCTGTTCCCCGATTGCGAGATCGGCATCTTCCTGGCGATCCGCGATCCCGGCACCTTTGTTCCGGCGGTGCATGCCCAGGCCTCCGGCACCACGCTGGATCAGGTGCTGAACGGCACCGATCCCGGCACCCTGCGTTGGTCGGACCTGGTGCGCCGGATGCGCCAGATCGCGCCGGACATGCCGGTCACCGTCTGGTGCAACGAGGATTCACCGCTGATCTACGGCGAAATCGTCCGCGCCATGGCCGGGCTTGAAGAAGGGGCGAAGATCAAGGGCGCCTTCGATCTGCTAGGCGAGATCATGAACCCCGAGGGCATGAAACGCTTCCGCGCCTATTTCGCCGCCAACCCGACGATGACCGAAAGCCAGAAGCGCCGCGCGATGGCCGCCTTCCTTGACAAATACGCCATCGAGGACGCGGTGGAAGAGGACCTGCCGCTTCCCCCCTGGCCGATCGACGTCTTTGAATACCTCACCGACGCCTATGAGGAGGACGCGGAGGCCATCGCCGCGCTCGATGGCGTTACCATGCTGACGAGCTGAGCACGGATCACCCCGCCAGCAGCCGCGCCGCCTCCGCCCTCGACCGGATCAGTGCTACCGGGACGCGCGGCCCGTGCCGGTCGATCTGCGCCACGAAGCGCGGGGCGGACCGGCGTTCGAAATGCCATATGTAGCCGAGGAATGCGCGGTCGGGCAGCGGTTCCGGGCAACCCTCCGCCATCGCCACCCGCACCCGGCCATGGTTGCGCGCGACCCGTAGGGCGAGGTTGACCAGCGCCACCCGCCGCGGCACCCGTACCCAGAGGATCAGGTCCGCCCGTGGCACCCGCAGGTCAATGCCCGTCGGTCCCGACCGGTCCATGATCCAGCGCTCCGCCGCGACCAGCCGGGTCAGGATCGCCCGTTGTTCGCCCCTGTCGCGCGCTTGCCATCCCGGCAGCCAGCGCATGTCCCGGTCGATGGAGAGATATGGCAGAGCGAACCGTTCAGAGAGCCGCAGAGACAGCGTGGTCTTCCCGCCGCCCGAACAGCCGATCACCATGACCCGTCGACACCCCGGCAACAGCCCCGCGGCCTCGGCGACGGAGATATAGCTGGGCATCCGGCCTCCGCTCCCTCGCGTTCGGGACAGCGTCGGGCCGGACCGGCCCTCAGCTCATGCCAAGCGCTTCCTTGTACATCTCCAGCACCGCCTCTTCCTCGGCGATGTCATCCTTGTCGCGCTTGCGCAGGGAAATCACCTTGCGCATGACCTTGGTGTCGTAGCCGCGCCCCTTCGCCTCGGCCATGACTTCCTTGATCTGCTCGCCGATGTCCTTCTTCTCGGCTTCCAGACGCTCAACCCGCTCGATGAACTGGCGCAGTTCGTTGGCGGTGACGCGGTAGTTGGCGTCTCCGGATTCGATCACGTCGGGGGTATCGGTCATGCCCTCATGCTCCTGCTCTGTCATGCGCCCCGGTGCGGGGGCCGGCCCTGTCGCGGCCTGACTAGCGCCCCCGCCGGGGCTTGGCAAGAAGTCGGCGATGGCTTAGGCGGGGCGGGACCTGACGGCACCAATGAGGGCGAGACGATGGACATCCTGATCTGGATCGGCGCGGCGGTCTCCGTCCTCGGCCTTCTGGGGCTGGGCTATTGCATCCTGCGGGTGCTCAGGGCCAAGCGCGCGGGGCTGGAGGACGCGGAGATGCGCGCCGAGGTCGCAAGGGTCGTCCCCCTGAACCTCGCCGCGCTGTTCCTTTCGGTCATCGGACTGATGATCGTGATCCTCGGAATCTTCTTCGGCTGACCCCGCGCCGCCGCGCGACGGTGGATCAGACCGGCATGTTCTCGTACCGGGCCTCGACGATTTCGCTGGTCAGTTCGTCCAGCAGGCGGCGCAGCGACACCGGGGCGGCACGGCCCGACCGGGAATAGGCCGCCATGATATCGTGCAGCCGGCCGAGGTGCAGATGACGCGACCCCGGTGCCTGGGTGGCAATGGCGTCGATCAGGTCGTGTGTTTCCTGTTCAAGCTCATCAACGGTCATGTGTCGGTCTCCTCCCGATATCCGTGCGCCGTGACCGGGCCATGGCCCGATCGCCTTGCCGGTTCCTGTCCCCAACAGGATCCCGGCTGTGCCTAGGAAATCCGCCGGCCCGTTCCTCCCCCGGTCCGGCGTCATTCAACCAACATACCCCGACCGGTCGCAAAATCAAACGAACCTTTGCCTCAAATGCGACGCATCAGCGGATTCCGCCCGTCCTGCCCCTGCCCCGCATGCCCCCTCTTGAAATACATTCCAAAAGCTGTATATGTATAACCAACCACGAGGAGATGCCCATGTCACCCGAAGTCACCGCCTTTTTCGACGAAGCCACCAACACCATTTCCTACGTCGTCCGCGACCCGAAGGGCAGCGCCTGCGCCGTTGTCGATTCCGTGCTGGATTTCGACTATGCCTCGGGCCGCACCGACACCCGCTCCGCCGATGCGATCATCGGGTTCGTGCGGGAAAAGGGCTATGAGGTTCAGTGGCTTCTGGAAACCCACGTCCATGCCGACCACCTCTCCGCCGCGCCCTATATCCAGCAGGAACTGGGCGGCAGGATCGGGATCGGGGACAACATCCGCATCGTGCAGGACACCTTCGGAAAGGTCTTCAACGAAGGCACCGAATTCCAGCGCGACGGGTCCCAGTTCGACCAGCTGTTCCACGAGGGCGACTCGGTCCACATCGGCCAGCTGAGGGTCGACGTCCTGCACACCCCCGGCCACACGCCGGCCTGCCTGACCTACGTGATCGGCGATGCCGCATTCGTGGGCGACACCCTGTTCATGCCGGATTTTGGCACCGCGCGCTGCGACTTTCCCGGCGGCTCGTCCGAGACGCTCTTCGCCTCCATCCAGAAGATCCTCGCCCTGCCCGACGAAACCCGGATATTCGTCGGCCACGACTACAAGGCGCCGGGCCGCGACGACTATGCCTGGGAAACCACGGTCGGCGAACAGAAGGCGCTGAACGTGCATGTCGGCAGCGGCAAGTCGGCGGAGGATTTCGTGAAGATGCGCGACGCCCGCGACGCGACGCTGGCGATGCCCAAACTCATCATCCCCTCGCTTCAGGTCAACATGCGGGCCGGCCAGATGCCGCCCGCCGACGAACAGGGCAACGTCTATCTCAAGGTGCCGGTCAACAAGCTCTGAATGGGCCGTGACCGGCCGGAAAGGGAACCGAACATGCAAATCGACTGGATCATGGGCCTGATCGGAGGCCTGCTGATCGGCTCCGCCGGTGCCGTCCTGCTGCTTGGCAACGGAAAGATCATGGGGGCGAGCGGGATCATCGGCGGGCTGGTCGACGGCTCAGCCCGATCCGAGGCGCGCGAGCGGCTGGTTTTCCTCGCCGGGGTGCTGGTGATGCCGCTTCTGCTGATCCCCTTCGCCGGCACGCCCGACACCAACGCCACCTCCAACCTCGCCGTGCTGGCCGCCGCCGGGCTGCTGGTCGGCACGGGTACGCGGATCGCCAACGGCTGTACCTCCGGCCACGGGGTCTGCGGAATCTCGCGGCTGTCGCTGCGCGGGATCGTGGCGACGGTCTTCTACATCCTCGCGGGCGGGCTCACCATCGTCCTGTTCCGCCACATCTTCGGAGTCATCTGATGCGGCTCGTCATCTCTCTCCTCTCCGGCGCGCTGTTCGGCGCCGGGCTCTACCTTTCGGGCATGACCGACACGACCAAGGTGCAGGGCTGGCTGGACGTCTTCGGCCAGTGGGACCCGACGCTTGCCTTCGTGATGGGCGGTGCGATCCTGCCCATGGCCGTCGCCTGGCAGCTGACGCGCGGGCGCAGGCCACTGTCCGGCGGTACCTTCCCGACCCCCGCCCGGCCCGAGATCGACCGCCGCCTCGTCATCGGCTCGACACTCTTCGGAATGGGCTGGGGGCTGGCCGGGCTCTGCCCCGGTCCGGCCATCGCCTCGCTCACCTTCGGCGGGCTTCCGGGACTGGTCTTTGCCGCGTTCATGATCGGCGGAATGCTTCTGGCCCCCGGTCTCAAGGCGCGGCTGGACAGGGCGGTTCCGGCAGAATAAGCCTTGGCCATGCAGATACGCCCCGTCACCCCGACCTATGCCGTCTCGCCGCAGATCGCGCCCGAAGACATGAGTGCCATCCGCGATGCCGGCTATGTCGCCGTCATCTGCAACCGCCCGGACGAGGAGAACCCGCCGGAATGGCAGGCCGCCGCGATGGAACAGGCCGCCCGTGCCGCCGGGCTGGGGTTCACCGCGATCCCGCTGACGCATCAGACCATGACGCCGGACAACATCGCCCGGCAGAACGCGGCCATCGAAGCGGCCGGGGGGCCGGTGCTGGCCTATTGCGCATCCGGCACCCGCTGCACGGTGATCTGGTCCCTGGCCCGCGCCGAAGAAGGCATGCCGGCGGACGAGATCCTGAAGACCGCCGCCGACGCGGGCTATGACCTGTCCGGCCTGCGCCCCCGGCTGGAGCAGCGCTAGGACCTCGCCGATCAGGTCCATTCGGCCCGGACGGCTGGACACGAGGGGCGGTCTTTCCGCCCCTTTTTGTGGCTCGCAAGCCTCGTCGGCCCTCTGCTGCTCCCCTGACGGCGCGCCCCGGAAAACGCGGCCGGATCGTCCCGAATGCAAAGCCTGTGCGCGGCCAACCCGCTCTGTTCCCGAGGCCGCGTCCCTGCCCGTTACCCGGGCGCGACCATCCAGAACCGGCTGCCGAGCAACGAAACGTCGCCAGTTCTATGCCCTTTGCACATCCAGCAGCGTCCTGCGCCCCCGGCTCAGACGCCGCCCATTCACCCTATATCCGGCAGGCCCGCCATCGGCAGAGGTGGCAAGCCGTCCACGTCCTCCTCATCCTCGACCAGTCCCGGCAGATCGCCGATAGCGGAGAGATCGCCAAGCAGGTCGAGTTCCCCGTCCGTGTCGGTCGCGACACCGTCCGCCTCCCCGGCATCCGTGTCTGGCATCGGCAGCGGTATCGGCGGCGTGATCTCGGCCGGCGGCGCGACCTCCGGCGCCACGCCGCGTTCCATAGGTACGGTGTCGGACAGCCCCGCGCGCGCGCTGTCGGGCAGGTCCTCCCGCCCGGCACCCGCTTGCTCCGGCAGGCAGATCCGCACCGCCCGCATCCCGTTCACCTGCCCAAGGCGGCCGGAGACCGGAACCGCCCGCTGCCCGACCTCCAGGCACAGCCGCGTCAGCGCCTCTCGCGGGATCGGGAGCATATCGCCGGGGCGGAGGGCGCTGACAGATGACAGGGGCATGGCCAGGCGATGCAGGACGGCCCGCAGTTCTGCCGGGGCGCTGCGCACCTGGGTTTCCAGATTGCCCCGCCGCGGCCCCGCAGGCCCGGGCGGATCGGGCAGCGCCTCCGCCACCGGGAACATCAGGATCGCGTCGCCCTCACGGACCCCGGAAAGATCAAGCGTGAACCGGAAGACGATGAAATCACTGGCCTTCAGCGCCAGTGACAACATGCGCGGAGACTCGATCATCGACCCGAAGCGGAACCCGGAAATCGCGCCGTCGACCCGCGCCTCTGCCAGCAGACCATCAAACCGGTCCAATGTCGCATCCAGCAGCGGGGCGAGGATCGCGGCGTCCGTCCGGGTCAGGCGGCGCGGGTCGGGCGCGCTGGCCGACACGCGGCCCACGGTCTGCGATTCGACCAGCCCGGCGACGACCGGGTAGGCCAGCCAAGCCGCACCGATCGCGCCTTCCGGTCCGTCGAGCAGGACGATCAACCCGTCGTCTGCCAGACCGGAAACCAGCGCGTCCTGCGTTTCCTCTGCCTGCGCGATGCCGCTGGCGGCGACGGCAAGGTCCCAGAGGTCATCCGCCGCGCGCGCCAGCGACAGGCGCAGCGCCTTGGCGGGCGACATGCCGCGCGCCTGCCAGACTTCCTTGGCCGCAACGGTCTTGCGACGCAGAACTGCGTTTGGGCCTGGGTTCTCCATCGCCTCCGACACCGAAATACCCGCTCACTGGGCCAAGCTTAGGCGGTTGATGGTTACGAAGCGGTTGAGACCGGAGCCTTATTGCGCCGCCATCGCGCCATGCATCGGCAGGGTGACGCGGAACCCCGCCCCCTGCTGGCCCGGCAGATAGGTGATCGACCCGCCAAGCCGCGCCATGATCTCGCGGCAGATCGCCAGCCCCAGCCCGGCGCCCCCGGCTTGCTGATGCCCGATGCGCGAGAACTTCTCGAAGATCAGCGCCTGTGAATCGGGCGCGATGCCGGTGCCGTTGTCGACGAAATCCACGATCAGCAGCCCGTCCATCTCGCGCGCGGAAATCGTCAGTTCGGGCGATTCAGCGTCGCAATATTTCTGCGCGTTGGAGATGAGATTGATGAAGACCTGCGACAACCGGTCCATGTCGGTGTTGAGCACCATTTCCTCCGCCCCGCGCCGCACCAGCCGCAGCCGTCCCGACGCCCCGGTCGCCGCCACCGCCCGGTCGAGGATCGCCCGCAGCCGCACCTCCGCAAGGGTCAGGCGGACCTGCGCATTCTCCAGCACCGAGAGGTCGAGCAGATCGTCAAGCAGCCGGGTCAGCCGCTCCGCCTCCTCATGGATGATGCCGGAGTATTTGGTGCGCGTCGTGACGTCGAGGTCGCCGCTTTCGCGGAGGATTTCCGAAAACGCCCGGATGGAGGTCATCGGCGTGCGCAACTCGTGGCTGATCTGGCTGAGGAAGGCGTCCTTCTGGACCGACAGCAGGGTCAGTTTCTCGTTGGCCGCGCGCAGCTGGCGGGCGGTGCGGGCCAGTTCGGCCGACTTCGCCTCAAGCTGGCTGGAGTGCTCCATGATCTGCGCGGTTTCGTCCGCCACCGCCATCAGGTCCTCGACCGAGATATTGGCGCCGCCGGTGATCTGCCCGATCATTGCATGCGCCGTTGCCGCGCCGACGGATCCGGCCAGGTCGCGTTCCAGCATCTGCAGGAAATCCGCTGTCGGTTCGGGGAGGTAGCCCTCAAGCCCCTGCGCCAGCGCCGCCCTTCGGAACATCTCCTGTGCCTCTGCCGCGCCAAGGATACGCTGCGCCATGATCATCAGGTCCTCGCTCTGCGCCATGCCGCCGGACCAGCCGCGCGCGCCTGCCGTGTGGTCGAAGACGTTGACGAATTGCGCGCCCTGCAACCGCTCCATCGGCGTCGGAAAGGTGAACAGCGACAGCCCGACCAGCGCCGTGGTGTTGAGCAGCAGCGACCAGAACACACCGTGCACCAGCGGGTCCAGCCCTGCGATCCCGAACAGCGCATAGGGACGCAGCCAGCCCACGCCGAACGGACCGTCCGCCATGGTCTCGGCCGACAGGATCACGCCGGGTCCGAAGCTGGGCAGGAACAGGCACCAGAGCCAGACCCCGCCGCCGATCAGCAGCCCCGCCAGCGCCCCGATCCGGTTCGCCCCGCGCCAGAAGATGCCGCCCAGAAGCGCCGGCAGGAACTGCGCGACGCCGGAGAAGGAGATCAGCCCGATGGCCGCCAGCGCCGTGCTGCCTCCCGACACCCGGTAGTAGAAATAGCCAAGCAGCAGCACCCCGACGATGGACAGCCGCCGCGACAGCAGGACCACGCTGCGCACGTCCCCCGACACCATCGCCCCGCCCGCCTGTCGCGACAGCCAGATCGGCATGACGATATGGTTCGACACCATGGTCGAAAGCGCGATGGAGGCCACGATCACCATCGACGTGGCGGAGGAGAACCCGCCGAGGAAAGACAGCAGCGCCAGCCCGCTCCGCCCCTCGGCCAGCGGTAGGGACAGCACGAAGAGGTCCGGATTTTCGCCCGCCGGCATCAGGTCCAGCCCGACCACCGCGATCGGCACGACAAACAGGCTCATCGCCATCAGGTACAGCGGGAAGGCCCAGGAGGCGGTGCGCAGGTGCCGCTCCTCCTCGTTCTCGACCACCATGACCTGAAACATGCGCGGCAGGCAGAGCAGCGCCGCCGCAGACAGCGCGGTCAGCGCCAGCCAGCGGTCCGGCGCGACCGACCAGGTGCCAAGAGGAGAGGCGTCGATCCGCTCCAGCGTCGCCCCGACGCCGCCACCGATGCCCCAGACCACGAAGACCCCGACCGCGACCAGCGCGAACAGCTTCACCACCGCCTCGACCGCAACCGCCATGACCACCCCGTGATGCCGTTCGTTGGCGTCGAGGTTGCGTGTACCGAACAGCACGGTGAAAAACGCCAGCCCCGCCGCCACCCAGAGCGCGGTGGAGTTCTGGTCGCCGAGCGGACGCATCGTCACGTCGGCCTGGGAAAACGCGGCCACGGCAAGGGTTACGGACTGAAGCTGAAGCGCGATATAGGGGGTCGTCCCGACCACGGCGAGCACCGTCACCAGCACACCAAGCAGCGTCGACTTGCCATAGCGTGACGAAATCAGGTCGGCGATGGAGGTGATGTTCTGGCTGCGCCCGATCCGGACCATCTTCCGGACAGCCCAGAACCAGCCGATCATCACCAGAGAGGGGCCGAGGTAGATCGTCAGGTACTCCATTCCCGACCGCGCCGCGTAGCCGACCGCGCCGTAAAAGGTCCAGGCGGTGCAGTAAATCGACAGCGACAGCGTGTAGACCAGCGGAGACCGCAGCCAGCTGCCCTGCCCCCTGAGCGCCGCCCGTTCGGCCCCGAAGGCGACGGCGAACAGGAACGCCACGTAGATCAGGGAGACGAAGATCAGCAGGTTGAGAGAGGCCATCAGCGCCCCCGCGTGGACCCGGCCGCATCGCCAGAGGGCTCTGTCACCGAAGGATCAAGCCAGCGCGCCAGAACGAAGGCCGCGACCGACAGAGCCACCCAGCCCCCGAAGACATAGATCATGGCCGAAGAGGTCGCCGGCGCGCCCTCTGCCTCGCCCCTCTGCCAGATCGCGGGCAGCATCATCAGCACCCCGCCGAAGACCGGCAACATCCGCGCCGCGTCGCCCAGGCGGCGCTGGCGATAGCTGCTGCGCTCCAGGAACAGGGGCCGCCGGTCAGTCATGACCGCACCAGGTCGTTGACCGCCTCCAGCATCTCCGCGTTTGAAAAAGGCTTGGCCATGAAACGGCTTGCGCCAAGCTGTTCGGCCATTTCGCGGTCCCGCGTCTGCCCCCGCGCCGTCAGCATGAGAACCGGCAGCTCCGCCGTTTCCTCCGCCGCGCGCAGGTCGCGCAGAATGTCGTATCCCGACCGTCCGGGAAGCATGACATCCAGGATCACCAGATCCGGCCGCCGGGTCGCGACCGCGCCGACGGCATCCACGCCGTTGGAATGCGTCGCCACCCGCCAGCCGTCGCGCATCAGGATGAAGCTGATCGCCTCGATGATGTTCGGTTCGTCCTCGATGAGGAGCACCGTCTTGTCCATCCCGTCTCCCCCTACGGCATAGATGACCGGTTTCCCGTGGAGCGCAAATCTGCCCCATTGCCGGTTTCAAGTCAAAGATATCCGCAATGCGGAATAAGTTCTTTCGCCTGCCGCCCTTCCCGCCCCCCCCGGTCCGGCCCCCGGTTCAAGCCCCTCGTGCCATGATCGAAGGCTCCCGTCGCGACCTGCAGAACTCGCGCGGGCAGATCCGGCAGGACACGCCGACACGCGGGGCTGTATCCGCCACCTCGGCATCGGGCCAGATCAGCATGTGCGACCGCCAGACCGGCTCTTCCCCCGCGCGCAGGGGCTGATCGGCTTCGGCGATGGCGAAGGCGGTGAAGCGCCCCTCCCCCCGGCCCGCCATGCGCAGGCCCTGCCGGATGGGAACGCCGGGGCGCGAGAACGCGGAAAAGAGCGGCCACAGCGGACAGGCCGCCCCGTAGCGCGGCACCGGAAAACCCGTGACCTCGCGCCGGAACAGCAGCGTTCCGGAGGCATCTGCGATCACCAGCCCCGGCGGCGCGGGCAGCAGCGTCTCTCTCAGGTCGGGCGGGAGCGATACGAGACGCCGCATCACCAGCCCGGTCGGCACCCCGAAGCCCGCCGCCAGCGCCGAAGGGTCAGGCACCGGCCCCGCCTGATCGCGCAGGGCCGCCGCAAGCCGGTCCATCGGCAGGGCCGCGACATCCTGCGCCATCCGGGTCAGCATCCGCCGCGCCATGTCCCGCGCCGCGGAGGAGCCGAAGCTGGCCCCCTCCAGCGCCGTCTCCGGGTCCCGGCCCGCCTCGATCGCCGCGACATGGCCATCGCTCAGCGCAAGGAAGGCGTCGACCTCGTCCTGTGGGGCCACCGGGGCGGCGGACTGCGCCTGCCCCGCGTCCAGTTCGTCGACCAGCCGTTGCGCGCCATCGGCCAGCCGCGCGCTGTCCTCGTGGATGTTACGATGGAACCTTGCGCGCCATTCCGGTTCGAGCTCCCGCGTTTCGACGAGGATCGTCGCGGCAGAGCGGATCGCGGTCACTGTCGACAGAACCTCGTGCAGCGATGCGGCGAGATGCGGGTCATGGGCCAGCCGGTCGGTCAGGGCCTCCACCGACTGCTCCAGCCGGCCGATCTGGCCGTGCTGTTCCGCCAGAAGCCGCGCCCAGCCCGGAAAGCGCCCGGCGAATTCCTCTGCCGCCTCGGCCTCCGCCCCCGCATCGGGACGGTCCGCGGCGGCCTCGCGCAGGGTCGCGGTCAGCGCCACGCCTGCCCCCTCGCTCAGCTGCGCCGGATCGACTCCGAGCACCCCGGCGATGTCGCGCAGAATTTTGCCTCCGATCCGGCGGCGGTTGTGTTCGATCAGGTTGAGGTAGGAGGCCGAGATGCCCGCCTGCCGCGCCAGCTCTGCCTGCCGCAGGCCCAGCACCGACCGCCTTTCCCGGATCCGGCTTCCCGTGAGACCGGCGCGCGCCATGGCATTTTCCCCCGCCGTTTCAACGGCTTTCTGCAGTGCGAAATAATTTGTTTACAATTATTACCGCGCCCTTGTGCATTTGTTTACAAAAAAGTTTAACGTTTCAAGATGCTTGTTGATTTGTTTTCGGTTCATCTGGAATAAAGAATTTGCACATATGTGCCGTCGGTGTCCGCTAGAGGAGGCGCACCGCCCCAGGCACATAGGTCCGCACATATAGGGAGGAAACTCATGACAAAGACGACTCTGTCGCGCCGTGGCGTGCTGAAGTCCGGGGCCGTTGCCGGCGCCGGCCTGGCGCTGCCGACCATCTTCACCGCCTCGTCCGCGGCTGCATTTACCAACGAACCGACCGGCGGCACCGTGACGCTCGGCTTCAACGTGCCCCAGTCCGGCCCCTACGCCGACGAGGGTGCCGACGAACTGCGTGCCTTCGAACTCGCTGTCGAACACCTGAACGGTGAAGGCGGCGGCGGCATGATGAACACCTTCAGCTCCAAGGCTCTGAAGGGGAACGGCATCATGGGCAAGAAGGTCCAGTACGTGACCGGCGACACCCAGACGAAATCCGACGCCGCCCGCGCATCCGCCAAGTCGATGATCGAAAAAGACGGCGCCATCATGATCTCCGGCGGCTCTTCCTCGGGCGTGGCCGTGGCCGTCCAGGGGCTCTGCCAGGAAGCCGGCGTGATCTTCATGGCGGGCCTGACCCACTCCAACGACACCACCGGCAAGGACAAGAAGGCGAACGGCTTCCGCCACTTCTTCAACGCCTACATGTCCGCCGCCGCGCTCGCCCCAGTGCTGGAAAAGCTCTACGGCACCGACCGTCAGGCCTATCACCTGACCGCCGACTACACCTGGGGCTGGACGCAGCAGGAATCCATCCAGGCCGCGACCGAGGCCATGGGCTGGAAGACCGTCAACAACGTGCTGACGCCACTGGCGCAGACCGACTTCTCCTCCTACATCGCGCCGGTCATCAACTCCGGTGCCGACGTGCTGGTCCTGAACCACTACGGCGGAAACATGGTCAACTCCCTGACCAACGCCGTGCAGTTCGGCCTGCGTGAAAAGCAGGTGAACGGCAAGAACTTCGAAATCGTCGTCCCGCTGTATTCGGAGCTGATGGCGAAGGGGGCCGGTCAGAACATCAAGGGCATCGTCGGCTCCCAGAACTGGGACTGGAAACTGGAGGACGACGGCACCAAGGCGTTCGTCAAGGCCTTCGGCGAAAAGTACGGCTTCCCGCCGTCCCAGGCCGCCCAGACCTGCTACGCGCAGACCCTGCTCTACGCGGATGCGGTGGAACGTGCCGGTTCGTTCAACCCCTGCGCTGTCGGCGAAGCCCTGGCCGGCTACGAATTCGACGGCCTTGGCAACGGTCCGACGCTCTACCGGGCTGACGACCACCAGTGCTTCAAGGACGTGCTGGTCGTGCGCGGCGCCGAAAACCCGCAGGACGAATTCCACCTCGTGGAAATCGTCGAGGTCACGCCGGTCGAACAGGTCACCTACGATCCGGAGCACCCGATGTTCGCGGGTGGCAACCTGGGCGAATGCAACCCGGGCGCATGATCCGGAGGTAGGGTGGGGACCTTCCCCGCCCTGCCCCTTCCCCAACCAACGGTCAGGGGGCGTGCCAGTCGCGCGCCCTGGCTCTCTGCATCCTATGGAACGGGACAATGGACGCAATCATCCTTCAGATTCTGAACGGCCTCGACAAGGGTTCGGCCTATGCGCTGATCGCCCTTGGCCTGACGCTGATCTTCGGCACGCTCGGCGTGGTCAACTTCGCCCATGGCGCGCTTTTCATGATCGGCGCCTTCTGCGCGGTCACCCTGTCGAAACTGTTCAACCTCAGCTTCGAGACGCTGGACCCGACGAAGAAGGACTTCCTCGGCAACCCGCTGAAGGTGAAGACCCCCTACGTCCAGGAATGGTTCGGCCCCGATGTCGGCGCCTGGCTGATCGACTGGTCCGTCCCGCTGGCCATCCTCTTCTCCATCCCGATCATGGTCGCCATCGGCTTCGTTATGGAGCGCGGACTGATCAAGCATTTCTACAAGCGCCCGCATGCCGACCAGATCCTCGTGACCTTCGGCCTCGCCATCGTGCTGCAGGAAATCATCAAGTCGAACTTCGGCGCCAACCCCGTCCCGACCCCGGCGCCCGAGGTCTTCCGCGGTTCCTTCGACTTCGGCGTGCTGCTTGGCTTCGACCCCAACGTCATCATCTATCCGTACTGGCGCATGGTCTACTTCGCCTTCGCGGCGGTGATCATCGGCGGCGTCTTCGCCTTCCTCCAGTTCACCACCTTCGGCATGGTGGTCCGCGCCGGCATGGCCGACCGCGCCACCGTCGGGCTGCTTGGCATCAACATCGACAAGCGGTTCACCATCATGTTCGGCCTCGCCGCCGCCGTGGCGGGCCTGGCAGGGGTGATGTACGCGCCGATCAACTCGCCCAACTACCACATGGGCATGGACTTCCTTGTGCTGAGCTTCGTGGTGGTCGTCGTCGGCGGCATGGGCTCCCTTCCCGGGGCGGTCGCGGCGGGCTTCCTGCTCGGCATTCTCGAAAGCTTCGCCTCGATGAACGAGGTCAAGTCGGTCATCCCCGGCATCGACCAGATCATCATCTACCTTGTTGCCATCGTCATCCTGCTCGCCCGCCCGCGCGGTCTGATGGGCCGGAAAGGCGTGATGGAGGACTGACCCATGCTTGGACTGAACAGAAAAGACACCGCCATCCTGCTGGTCGTCGCGGCCCTTGCCATCTTCGCGCCGATCATCCTGAACCTCTTCCCGGCACGCTCGGAACTCGCCTTCTTCAACGCGGGCTATCCGGACCTGATGCAGCGTTTCGTGATCTTCGGGATCTTCGCCATCGGCTTCAACATCCTCTTCGGCCTGACCGGCTATCTCTCCTTCGGTCACGCCGCCTTCCTCGGGGTCGGATCCTACGCCGCCGTCTGGATGTTCAAGCTGCTGAATTACAACGTGGTTCCGGCAATCCTGCTATCCATCGTCGTGGCCGGGCTGTTTTCGGTCGTAATCGGCTGGATCTCTCTCCGCCGCTCCGGGATCTACTTTTCCATTCTGACGCTGGCCTTTGCCGAGATGTCCTACCGCCTCGCCTATTCCGTCCTCACCCCGCTGACCAACGGCGAGACCGGTCTTCAGGTCTACACCGACGATCCGCAGGTGCTGATGCAGGCGGGCGGACACATCGTTCCGCACCTCTTCGGGCTGGAGATGCGCGCGCGTGAGGTCATCGACGTCGGCCCCTGGCAGTTCGTCTTCCCGGTCGGCTACTACCTCTGCGCCATCCTGATGCTGGTGTCCTTCTATATCTCCATCCGCATCTTCCGTTCGCCTTTCGGGCTGATGCTGCGGGCGATCAAGTCGAACCAGACCCGGATGACCTACACCGGCCTGAACCCCAAGCCCTACACGCTGGCGGCCTTCGTGATTTCCGGCATGTATGCCGGTCTGGCCGGCGGCCTGCTCGCCTCCATGGACCCGCTGGCCGGGGCCGAACGGATGCAGTGGACCGCATCAGGCGAGGTCGTCATCATGACCATCCTCGGCGGCGCGGGCACGCTGATCGGGCCGATCCTTGGCGCGGGCACGATCAAGTACCTCGAAAACGTCTTCTCCAAGATGAACGAGGGGCTGCTTCACAAGTGGTTCGCCTTCCTACCCGACTGGGTCGAAAGCCCGGTCATCTGGGTCGTGTCGAAGTTCACCGGTGAAGGCTGGCACCTGATGCTCGGCGGCCTGTTCATGCTGGTCATCATCGCCCTGCCCGGCGGTCTGGTCGAAGGCGGTCAGCGGATCATGCGGCTCTTCGGCCGCAAGCCGAAGGCCGAGACCCGCACCTCCACCGAACCCGCGGAATAAGGAGACCCGATCATGGGCATTCTCGAAGTCAAGAACGTGAACAAGCGGTTCGGAGGGCTCAAGGCCCTGTCCGAGGTCAACCTCTCCATCGCGGAAAACTCCGTGCACGCGATCATCGGGCCGAACGGCGCGGGCAAGTCGACCCTGCTGAACGTACTGGTCGGCAAGCTTATCCCCGACACCGGATCCGTGCTGTTCGACGGCCAGTCCGTCCTGGGCCGCACGCCGTACGAGATCAACCAGATGGGGATCTCCCGCGTGTTCCAGACGCCCGAGATCTTCGGTGATCTGTCGGTGATGGAAAACATGATGATCGCCTGCTTCGCCAAGCGCGACGGCGCCTTCACCATGCAGGCCATCGGGTCGATGATGAAAGAGCGCGACATCGTCGAAAAGGCCGAGCAGATGCTGGACAGCATGAACCTAGCCGACAAGCGGGGCATGCATTCCGCGTCCATGTCGCGCGGCGACAAGCGGCGGCTGGAAATCGCGATGTGCCTGGCGCAGGAGCCGCGGCTTCTGCTGCTTGACGAACCGACGGCCGGCATGGCGCGGGCGGATACCAACAACACGATAGACCTGCTCAAGAAGATCAAGCAGGACCGCGACATCACCATCGCCATCATCGAACACGACATGCACGTGGTGTTTTCCTTGGCCGAACGGATCACCGTTCTCGCCCAGGGCACCCCGCTGGTCGAGGACACGCCCGAAAACATCAAGGGCCACCCGAAAGTGCGCGAAGCCTATCTCGGCGAAACACAGGTGGCGGCATGAGGCGACGGATGCCGGGCTGAAGCCCGGCCTACCCGACGCGCCCCGTAGGCCGAGCTTCAGCCCGGCTGCCCCCGAACCGGAGACAAGAAATGAACGTCAAACCCGATTTCTCCAAGGGCCACAACCTGGCCGAAACCGCCCCCGCCTTCCTCTCCGTCTGGAACATGGAGGCCTATTACGGCGAAAGCTACATCGTCCAGAACATCTCCTTCAACGTGCATGAAGGCGAGATCCTCGCCCTTCTGGGTCGCAACGGCGCCGGCAAGACCTCAACCCTGCGCTCCATCGCGCGCATGGACAATCCGCAGGTGACGAAGGGCGAGATCTGGCTCGACCACCAGCCGCTGCACAAGATGAAAAGCTACGAGGCCGCGCAGGCCGGGATCGGCCTCGTCCCCGAGGACCGCTCGATCATCCCCGGCCTCACGGTCGAGGAGAACTTGCAACTGGCCCAGATCGCCCCGCCGGTCGGCTGGTCTCTGGACCGGCTCTACGATCTCTTCCCGCGCCTCGGCGAACGCCGCAAGCAGGAAGGCGTGACCCTCTCCGGCGGGGAACAGCAGATGCTGGCCATCGCCCGCGCGCTCGCCCGCGACATCAAGGTGCTGCTGCTTGACGAACCCTACGAAGGCCTCGCCCCGGTCATCGTGGACGAGATCGAGAAGACCCTGCGCATCATCAAGGAACAGGGCATCACCACGATCCTCGTCGAACAGAACGCGGTGCGGGCCTTGGAACTCGCCGACCGCAGCGTTATCCTCGACACCGGATCCGTGGTGTTCGACGGCAGCGCGAAGGAGGTCCTCTCCAACGCCGAACTGCGCGCCGAATACCTCGCCATCTGACCCAGAGCGACGCGCCCGGAGGAGGGCGCGCCGCCACATCGTACCAAGGACCACAGTGACGTCAGTCACGCGAAAGGGAGGCGCGTCATGAACGAAGCCACGAACCCCAGGCTATATCCCCCGTCGAACGACTTCGTGAAATCGGCCCATGTCGATGCCGCGGCTTACGAGACGACCTACAAGGCCTCTGTCACGGACCCCGATACCTTCTGGGGCGATGAGGCGCGCAAGCGGCTGGACTGGATCGAACCCTTCACCAAGGTCAAGAACACGGACTTCACCCTCGGCCAGGTGTCGATCAAGTGGTTCGAGGACGGCACCCTGAACGTCGCCGCGAACTGCATCGACCGCCACCTATCCACCCGTGCAGAACAGACCGCGATCATCTTCGAACCCGACGATCCCGAGACCCCGGCGCAGCACATCACCTATGCCGCGCTGCACGAAAACGTCTGCCGTATGGCGAACGTCCTGCTGGCGCAGGGCGTGATGCGGGGCGACCGGGTGGTGATCTACCTGCCGATGATCCCCGAGGCCGCCTATGCCATGCTGGCCTGCGCCCGCATCGGCGCGATCCACTCGGTTGTCTTCGCGGGTTTCAGCCCCGACGCGCTGGCCAATCGCGTCAACGACTGCCAGGCCAAGGTGGTCATCACGGCCGACACCGCCCCCCGCGGCGGCAAGCGCACGGCGCTCAAGTCCAACGCAGACGCCGCCCTGTTGCATTGTTCGGACAAGGTGCGCTGCCTCGTCGTCAAGCATACCGGCGATCAGACCACCTGGGTCGAGGGGCGCGATGTCGACGTCAAGGCGATGATGGCCGAGGTGGCGCCGGACTGCCCGCCCCGGCCCATGAACGCGGAGGATCCGCTGTTCATCCTCTACACCTCCGGCTCCACCGGGAAACCCAAGGGCGTGGTGCATTCCTCCGGCGGCTATCTGCTTTACGCCGCGATGACGCAGCAGATCACCTTCGACTACCACGACGGCGATGTCTTCTGGTGCGGTGCGGATGTGGGCTGGGTCACCGGGCACACCTATATCCTCTACGGTCCGCTCGCGAACGGTGCCACCACCCTGATGTTCGAGGGCGTGCCGACCTGGCCCGATGCCTCACGTTTCTGGCAGGTGATCGAAAAGCACAAGGTCAACCAGTTCTACACCGCCCCGACTGCCATCCGCGCGCTCATGGGTCAGGGCACCAAGTTCGTCGAGGGGCATGACCTCTCCTCGCTCAAGGTGCTCGGCACGGTTGGTGAGCCGATCAACCCCGAGGCATGGAACTGGTACAACGACAACATCGGCAAGGGCAAACTGCCGATCGTCGATACCTGGTGGCAGACCGAAACCGGCGGCCACATGATCACCCCCCTGCCCGGCGCGACCCCGACCAAGCCGGGTTCAGCGACCAAACCCTTCTTCGGCGTGCAGCCGGTGGTGCTGGAACCGACCAGCGGAGAGGAGATCGCGGAAACCAAGACCGAAGGCGTGTTGGCCATCAAGGACAGCTGGCCCGGCCAGATGCGCACGGTCTGGGGCGATCACGAGCGGTTCGAGAAGACCTATTTCGCCGACTACAAGGGCTACTACTTTGCCGGCGATGGCTGCCGCAGGGACGAGGACGGCTATTACTGGATCACCGGCCGGGTGGACGATGTCATCAACGTCTCCGGGCACCGCATGGGCACGGCAGAGGTCGAATCCGCCCTTGTCGCGCACGCCAAGGTGGCTGAGGCCGCGGTCGTGGGCTACCCGCACGAGGTCAAGGGACAGGGCATCTACTGCTATGTCACGCTGATGAACGGGGAAGAGCCCTCGGATGAGCTCAAGAAGGAACTGCGCACCTGGGTTCGGAACGAGATTGGGCCGATCGCCTCTCCGGACCTGATCCAGTGGGCACCCGGACTGCCAAAAACACGGTCCGGCAAGATCATGCGCCGCATCCTGCGCAAGATCGCGGAGAACGACTACGGCGCGCTCGGCGACACCTCGACCCTCGCTGATCCCTCCGTGGTCGACGACCTGATCGAGAACCGCATGAACCGCTGACGCCGCGACGCAGCGTCAGCGCTACAGGGGCCGGGGATCATCCCGGCCCCTTTTCCTTTGCGCCATCAGCCGGATCATGAGCAGGAATCGGCCCAGCCCCCGCAACAGTCTGGGAAAGGCCCGATATTCCCCGGAACGATGCCCGGACTTCGCCGTTGTCCCTGCAACAATGAAAGGAGTTCCATCATGACGACCCTCAAGACGTTCATGCTGTCCACCGTGGCCATCATCGGCCTGACCGCTCCCCTCGCCGCGCAGTCCGTAGGCGGTGATGTCGCCGGCAGTGCAGATGCCGGGGTTTCCGCCGGCACCGATGGCGTTTCCGCAGGTGCGGACATCTCTGCCGATGCGGGCGCAAACGCTTCCACCGGCACTGCGGCCACCGGAGCGGACAGCGACAACTCTGCCGCCCCGACGCTCGACACCGACGTGGCCAGCACGGCCGACGCCACCGCCGAGGGCAACACCCTCCTGACCGGCAACGAAGCTCAGGCCGGCGCGCTGATCGGGCTTGATGTCGCCAGCTCTGCCGGTGAGACCATCGGTGAAATCGACGACGTCGTCTCCATCAACGGCGAGACGATGGCCGTGATCGGCGTCGGCGGCTTCCTCGGGATCGGCGAACACGATGTCGCCCTGCCGGTGACCGAGCTGATGGTCGAAGGCAACACCATCCTCGCCATGGGCTATACTCGCGAACAGCTCAAGAGCATGGCAGAGTACAATGCCGAAGTGGCCACCAAGCTGGACAGCGAACAGATGGTGTCTCTCGGCAAGTCCTGAGCCCATTGACCAACCCTTCAGGGCCGCCCCGTCCGGGCGGCCCTTTCCGCGTCCGGATCCGTGCCGTACCGTCTGCGCTTTTCACCTCTCCGAACATGCCCTATAAGCGGGCCAGTTTCGTAACGAGAAGCCGCATGAGACGGCCCGAACCTCTGGCGAGGACCCATATGACCAACAAGACGACCGAAGCCGACGTGGCCTTCATCAAGGCGCTTGCCGAACTGCTGCGCGAAAACGATCTGACCGAAATCGAGGTCAAGCGCGACTACGGCGAAGATGACAGCCTCAACGTGCGCGTGTCGAAAAAGGTCGAATACGCCGCCCCCGTCGCCGCACCGGCCGCGCCCGCCCCCGTGGCCGCCGCGCCTGCCGCGCCCGTGGCCGCTGCGCCCGCCGCCCCTGCGGGGGACGAGGATCCGGCCCAGCACCCCGGCGCCGTGACCTCTCCCATGGTGGGCACCGTCTACCTGCAGCCCGAACCGACCGCCCCCGCCTTCGTCAAGGTCGGCGACACGGTGAAGGAGGGCGACACCCTTCTCATCGTCGAGGCGATGAAGACCATGAACCAGATCCCCGCGCCCCGCTCCGGCACGGTCAAGCGGATCCTGGTCGAAGACAAGGCCGCCGTGGAATATGGCGCGCCGCTGATGATCATCGAATAAGGCCAGCCCGATGTTCGACAAGATCCTGATTGCCAACCGGGGCGAGATCGCCCTGCGCGTCATCCGCGCCGCCCGCGAGATGGGGATCCGGTCCGTGGCCGTGCATTCCACCGCCGACGCCGACGCGATGCATGTCCGCATGGCCGACGAATCCGTCTGCATTGGCCCGCCGCCGGGGTCCGAAAGCTACCTGCACATCCCCTCGATCATCGCGGCTTGCGAGGTCACGGGCGCGCAGGCGATCCACCCCGGCTACGGCTTCCTGTCGGAAAACGCCGCCTTCGTGCAGATCGTGGAAGACCATGGCCTGACCTTCATCGGTCCCACGGCCGAACATATTCGCATCATGGGCGACAAGATCACCGCCAAGGACACGATGAAGGCGCTTGGCGTGCCCTGCGTGCCCGGATCGGACGGCGGCGTGCCCGACATCGCGGCCGCACGCGAAATCTGCGCCGACATGGGTTACCCGGTCATCATCAAGGCCACCGCCGGTGGCGGGGGGCGCGGCATGAAGGTCGCCAAGTCCGAGGCCGAACTGGAACGCGCGTTCCAGACCGCCCGCTCCGAAGCCAAGGCCGCCTTCGGAAACGACGAAGTCTATATTGAGAAATACCTGACCACCCCGCGCCACATCGAAATCCAGGTCTTTGGTGACGGCAAGGGCAAGGCCGTGCATCTGGGCGAACGCGACTGTTCCCTCCAGCGCCGCCACCAGAAGGTCTTCGAAGAAGCTCCCGGCCCCTGCATCACGCCCGAGGAGCGTGCGCGCATCGGCCAGACCTGCGCCGAGGCCGTGGCCAAGATCAACTACGCCGGCGCCGGCACGATCGAATTCCTCTATGAAAAGGGCGAGTTCTATTTCATCGAGATGAACACCCGCCTTCAGGTCGAACACCCGGTGACCGAGGCGATCTTTGGCGTCGATCTCGTCCGCGAACAGATCCGCGTGGCCGAGGGGCTGCCCATGTCCTTCACCCAGGACGATCTGACCATCAACGGCCACGCGATCGAAGTCCGGCTGAACGCAGAAAAGCTTCCCGATTTCGCACCGCGACCCGGCCGCATCACCGCCTTCCACGCCCCCGGCGGGCTTGGCGTGCGGATGGATTCCGCCCTTTACGACGGCTATTCGATCCCGCCGCATTACGACAGCCTGATCGGCAAGCTGATCGTGCACGGCCGCGACCGCCCCGAGGCGCTTGCCCGGCTGCACCGCGCGCTTGGCGAACTGATCATCGATGGCGTGGAAAACACCGTCCCCCTGTTCGACGCGCTGCTGCAGGAACCCGATATTCAGTCCGGTAACTACAACATCCACTGGCTCGAACACTGGCTGGCGCAGGGCAAGCTGGGCTGACGCTTTCCGCACGACGCAATCCCCTCTCCCGCACGGGGGAGGCCAGGGAGCGGGTCGCAGGCGGAGAGGTAACCGGCGGTGCCACCAGCCACTCGCCTTTCGCCCGCCATCGTGGCACAATACCCCAAGGGACCGGGACGCGACGGGCAGAGCATGAAAGACACCGATCCGGATCTGACCGCAGATCTGCTGTTACACGCCTATACCACCGGCATCTTTCCGATGTCCGAACACCGCAACGATCCGGAAGTCTTCTGGGTTGAACCGCGCCGCCGGGGCATCATCCCGCTGGACGGCTTCCGCATCTCCCGCTCCCTCGCCCGCGCGCTCAGACGCGATGACTACACCGTCACGCTGAACCGCGACTTCATGGGAGTGATAGAGGGCTGCGCCGACCGTACCGAGACCTGGATCAGCGACAAGATCGCCGGGCTCTACGAGGAACTGCACGACGCGGGCTTTGCCCATTCCGTGGAAGTGCGCGACGAAACCGGGCTGATCGGCGGTGTCTACGGCGTGGCGCTTGGCGGCGCGTTCTTTGGCGAGAGCATGTTTTCGCGCCGCACGAACGCGTCCAAGATCGCGCTGGCGTGGCTGGTCGCGCACCTCAGAAACGGCGGCTTCCGGCTGTTCGACACGCAGTTCCTGACCAGCCACCTCGCCTCGCTTGGCGGGATCGAGGTGTCGCGCGCCGAATACCGCTCCCTATTGGCCGAGGCGCTGGCCTACCCCGCCGACTTCACCACCCCCGCCCTGCCCCGCAGCGGTCACGAGGTGGTGCAGTTCAACACCCAGATGTCATAACGAAAATTGTCCAGCGCGTTCAGCGCCGGGCTCGACGCGATCATCCAGCCGGAAAAAATCGGATCGGGCGATTTGGACGGTTCGGTGATCGTCATGAAGGCATAGGCGTCGCCCGCCGGGTTGCCCTCGGGATAGCGGCATTCCCACATGGTCACCGACAGCTTGCCGATCATCGCGGCGGACCCTGCGGGGATTGTCGCGTCGATGGTCTGACCGTTCATCTTGTCCAGCCCGCGCAGCTTTGCGCCGGTGCCGACCGACACATCCTCCTGTGCGACGGAGGGCGCGGCGCCGGGCAGTGCCAGCATGAGGGCAATCGCCAGCCAGCGCATCACTTGTCCCCGCCGCCCGAAACAAATTTCATCAGCAGCGAAACCAGACTGACAGAGCCCTGCGTGTCCAGCACCTCGTCCCCCGCCTCGAAGTTGAAGGCCGATCCGCCGGGCAGAATTTCCACGTAATTCCCGCCAAGCAGCCCCTCGGAGGAGATCACCACCGAACTGTCGTCCGGGATCAGCACGTCGTCGCGCACCGAAAAGGTGGTCTTCGCGCGATAGGTCGCCGGGTCAAGGTCGATGCCGGTTACCGCGCCCACCTTGACCCCCGCGAGCCGCACGTCGGTTCCAAGGGATACTCCGTCCGCCGACCGGAACGAGGCCGTCAGCGGATAGCCTGCGCCGGTCCCGCCGACGCCCGCGATCTGCCCGGCATAGACGGCGAATCCGACGGCAAGGGCCAGCACGGCCCCGCCGACGATGACTTCGGTAGTATTCTGGGACATGGGGCCTTACTCCGGGCTCCAGGCCTCGTAATCCTGGCGGTTGGCCGGATCGACCCGGCGCAGCGATCCGGCGGGCGCATAGGCCTCCGGCGTGCCGGTCAGGTTCGGCAGATGCGGCTTTTCCCAGGCCTTGCGCGGCAGCGGCCGGTCGCTCGGCAGCTCGTCGAAAGTGTGATGCAGCCAGCCGTGCCAGTCCGGCCCGATGCGGCTCGCCTCGACTTCACCGTTGTAGATGACCCATCTCTTCTTGCCGTCCTGTGCGGAATAGAAGGTATTGCCATACTCATCCTCGCCGACCTTCGTGCCACGCCGCCGGGTATAGAGCCGCGTGTTCAGCGTCGCGCCGTTCCACCAGGTCACGGCGCTGAGGAAGGTCTTGAGAATGCCCATGGGGAGGTCTCCTGTGAACTCGTCCGAGATATGGCCCATTCCGGCGCCGAGGTCCAGCGCAAGGGTGTCGCGGGCAACAGGCCGACCGCGCCAACGGCAACGGACAACGCCGGCCCCTTGCGGGACCGGCGTCATCAAATTGGCGTAACCCTCCGTGTCAGGCGGCCGCGCGGCGTTTCCGGCCGGCAGCGCCGATCCCGAAGACTCCGGCAAGCAGCAGCACCCCGGTTGCCGGCAGGGGAACAGCGCCAATATCGGTCGGCTGGTAGGTCTGGTACTCCGACTCCGCGAGGAAGCCCGAGGAATTGGATACCACGTTCAGGCCGGGGGACCCGCTGAAGAAGATGTTCGCCGTATGCGCCGCGTCAAACGTCGATGACTGCACCGAACTGCCGTCACCGCAGATGTCACCGATCGAACAATAGTCCGACGCGTAGCTGAATCCGCCCAGATTCCAGGTGATCTCGTATTGATCCCCCAGGGCGCCGTCCACATCGAAAGACAGGCTTATGAGGCGATCGACGACGCTGCCGGAATGGATGCCGCTGAAGATCGGTTCGCTGAAGAAGTTGATCGACTGATCCGCCTCGGGCGACAGGAAGGCGCCGGTGCTCAGGTTCCTTCCGGTGATGTAGGCGTTGAAATAGATGTCTCCCTCCCAGTCGAAATCGACCAGTGCGCTGAAGGTCGCCGTACCGGAGCCGGTAAGGGTGAAGACCTCTCTCAGTTTGGCGCTTGCTCCGTTGCCGATGGCGCCTTCGTCTCCGTTGTTCACGCTCAGCGAGTCATAGCCGCCGGCGACGTCCACCGCCTTGCCGTCGACCGTGGAACTTACCCCGGCCTTCAGCTCGCCCTTGGCCGTATCGGCCGAGGCGTAGGCCGCGCCGTTCGTAAAATAGAGATCGTTGTTTTCGATGAAACTGCCGCGGACCTCGCCATTGACGGGTTCACTTTCCGAGGCGCCATTGTAGAAATCGTCGATGACGGCAGACCCGATCAGATCCGCCTCAAAGGCATCCGGGTTCTCTTCGGTCCCGACGTATTTCTCGGAAAAGGCTGCATATCCGCCGCTGATACCCAGGCTGATAGATGTCGCCTCGGCCGTTGTGGGAACAAGGGCGACCGCGG
Source organism: Primorskyibacter flagellatus (assembly GCF_014638275.1). GTDB lineage: Bacteria > Pseudomonadota > Alphaproteobacteria > Rhodobacterales > Rhodobacteraceae > Pseudooceanicola > Pseudooceanicola flagellatus_A. The sequence continues at coordinate 621,252 of NZ_BMFJ01000001.1, read as the reverse complement.
GCATCGCGCTCGCGGACAGAACCAGAAAACGAACATTCATGTTCAAAAACATCGCATTTATCTCCCCCTAAAATAGAGATCAAGGTGCTACGATTCGATTGAACTGAAAAGCATTTCTTTACGGGCAATCCGGAATTGCCCGTAAGGAATCAGGTTGAAGGGTGTTTGCACGAAACCGATCTAGCAGGGACAATCGCACGATTGGCTCTGCCGTACAGCCACAGCCCTTGCAGGAGATGGCGTTATCCGGCCAATGCGGTGACTTCGATCTCGATCTTGAAACGGTCGTCGATCAGACGGCATTCCACCATGGTCGCAGCCGGAGGATGGTCCCCGAAGGCGTCCGACAGGATTGGCCAGCAGGGTTCGAAATCCGCGCGATCCGGCAGATAATAAGTCACCCGCACCGTCTTCTCCAGTGAAGACCCGGCTTTTTCCAGCGCGTCCGAGATGGTGCCGAGCGCGGTGCGACACTGCTCCGCCACCGTGTCGCCCTGCCCGACCGTGCCCGCGACATGCACGAAGCCGCCGGCCACCACGGCCCGACAATAGCCGATCTTTTTCTCGAATTCCCCGCCCGAGGAAATGCGCTGGATGGTCATTTGGTCTGTCCCCATGAAAATGGGCGGGTTCGACCCGCCCATGTTGAACCAGAATAATCAGAGAGTTACCCCGCCGAGGCCGGTTCCTTCTTCTGATCCGCATAGATCATCAGCGGCTTGGCGTCCGAGGTCACAGCCTCTTCGTTCACCACCACTTCGGTCACGTTTTCCATACCCGGCAGTTCGAACATCGTATCCAGCAGGATGTCCTCCAGGATCGACCGAAGGCCGCGCGCGCCGGTCTTGCGTTCGATGGCCCGCTTTGCGATCGCCGTCAGCGCGTCGTCGGTGAAGGACAGTTCCGCATCCTCGATCTCGAAAAGGCGCTGGTATTGCTTGACCAGGGCGTTCTTGGGTTCGGTGAGGATAGTGACAAGCGCTTCCTCGTCCAGATCCTCTAGCGTCGCCAGAACCGGCAGACGGCCGACGAACTCCGGGATCAGGCCGAATTTCAGCAGATCCTCGGGTTCGAGGTCCTTGAAGATTTCGCCCACGCCGCGGTTGTCGTTGTCACGCACCTCGGCCCCGAAGCCCATGGCAGAGCCCTTGCCGCGCTGCGCGATGATCCGGTCGAGCCCGGCAAACGCGCCGCCGCAGATGAACAGGATGTTCGTCGTGTCGACCTGCAGGAATTCCTGCTGCGGATGCTTCCGCCCGCCCTGCGGCGGGACCGAGGCGACGGTGCCTTCCATCAGCTTCAGCAGCGCCTGCTGCACGCCCTCGCCCGACACGTCGCGGGTGATCGACGGGTTTTCCGACTTGCGGGTGATCTTGTCGACCTCGTCGATGTAGACGATGCCGCGCTGCGCCTTCTCCACGTTGTATTCCGAGGCCTGGAGCAGCTTGAGAATGATGTTTTCCACATCCTCGCCCACGTAACCCGCTTCGGTCAGCGTGGTCGCGTCAGCCATGGTGAACGGCACGTCGAGGATCCGCGCCAGCGTCTGCGCCAGCAGGGTCTTCCCGCAGCCGGTCGGGCCGATCAGCAGGATGTTGGACTTCGCGAGTTCGATATCCCCGCCCTTGGCGGAGTGATTGAGCCGCTTGTAGTGGTTGTGCACCGCCACCGACAGCACGCGCTTGGCCTTCATCTGGCCGATGACATAGTCGTCCAGCACATCGCAGATCTCCTGCGGGGTCGGCACGCCTTCGGAGGACTTGAGCCCGGTGGCCTTCGTTTCCTCCCGGATGATGTCCATGCAGAGTTCGACGCACTCGTCGCAGATGAACACGGTCGGCCCCGCGATCAGCTTGCGCACCTCGTGCTGGCTCTTGCCGCAGAAGCTGCAATAGAGGGTGTTCTTGCTGTCACCGCCGGAATTGTTTGCCATGTCACACCTTTCGCCCCCGGATGGGGCTGTCGCGGCCAACCCGGCCGGCCGTCTGGGCGACCGTCCGGGCAGCACCGTTGTGGGTCAGCCTAGGACAGGCCCCGGCTCTCCACAATGTCAAAAATTCGTCACGCTCCGTTCGTGACGGAAGCGTTACTTCTTGTCGTCTTCGTCTGCCTTGGGACGGTTTTCGAAGATCTCGTCGATCAGGCCCCAGTCCTTCGCCTCTTCCGCGGTCATGAAGTTATCCCGCTCGAGCGCCTCGACAACCGCTTCGAACGACTGCCCGGTATGCTTCACGTAGATATTGTTCAGCCGCTCCTTCAGCCGTTCGGTGTGGCGCGCATGGATCATGATGTCCGTCGCCTGCCCGCGGTACCCGCCGGAGGGCTGGTGCACCATGACCTCCGCATTGGGCAGCGCGTAGCGCATCCCCGCGGCACCGCCCGCCAGCAGCAGCGATCCCATGGAGGCCGCCTGCCCGATGACCAGCGTGCCGACCTTTGGCTTGATGTACTGCATCGTGTCGTAGATCGACAGGCCGGAGGTCACCACGCCGCCGGGGCTGTTGATGTACATGGAGATGTCCTTGGACGGGTTTTCCGCCTCGAGGTGCAGCAGCTGCGCGACGATAAGCGACGACATGCCGTCATGGACCGGGCCGGAGACGAAGATGATCCGTTCCTTCAGCAGGCGCGAAAAGATGTCGTAGGCGCGTTCGCCCCGGCTCGTCTGCTCGACCACCATCGGGACCAGCGTGTTCATGTAGGTATCGTGTAGGTCGTTCATGTCAGTCCCTGCCTCTGCAACGCAACCGATCCCTGCCGGAAGGATCTGACAGAGTCTTAGTTACGCGCCGGGACGGCTGCAAGGGCACGGGGGTTAATCCGTAACTTCGCGGTAAACGGGGGGCCGGCGCACTCACCTGACCGCCATCCTGGCGCGGAGGGGTAAACATCCGGTTACAGCCGGTCGCGCGGTGCCTTCCGGTTGCTGCACGAGAACGCATCGAAACCCCGGCAGTACCGCAATTGACGCACATCAGCGTCGAAATGCTTGCGAATCGAAAGCCGGTTGCACAAGACTTTCCCGGATTTTGAACAATCCCATTGGAGATCGCCGAATGTTTTCTCTCCGCCGTATGGCAATGCTTGCTGTCGCCGTCCTCGCCCTGTCGCCCGCGCCGACGCTCGCAACCACCTACCATGACGTCACCGAAGGTCAGCAGATCACGCTCGATGTGGGGGAGACCACGGTCTCCGGCACCCTCTCGCTGTCCTGCCCGACCGGCCAGCTCTATCCGAGCGGAAATTTCCTTTACCACTGCTCCGCCGGGAGCAGCGGGCCCAAGAGCATGTCGGTCGGCTTCGTGAACCCCACGGGGCTCGAAGTCACTGCCATCTCTGTCACGATCACCAACGTGGCCAACACCAGCACCTTCACGCCGCTGCTGAATTTCATGCTCAGCCAGGATGGTCTATCCCCGCTGCAGATGGCGCCGACCCTGCCGCAGCCTCCGCTGCCCTATCCCACGCTGCCGATCCGGACGGAGTTCCGCCTCTACGCCGCGATCGCTTCGCAGTACGCGGGCCGTCAGGTCGACGAACTGTCCTTCGATTTCGTCTACACCCTGCAGGTCGGTCCGGTTGGTACGGTTCCCCTTCCCGCGGGCGCGCTTTTGCTCGGCTCCGTCCTGCCGCTGCTTGGCTGGATGCGGTCACGCCGGCTGCACGGCTGACCGCGCCACCTTTCCGTCGGGGACATCAGGGCTTATCTGGGCAGGGACACCCCCTGGCCGGAGCCCGCATGACCTACACCCGCTACGCCATCTACTACGCGCCGGACCCCGGCCCCCTGGCAGATTTCGGTGCAGCCTGGCTGGGCTGGAACATCGCGACAGGCCGCGCCGTTGCACATCCCGATATCGGCCCCCTGCCCCGCCCGGTCGAGGAGATCACCCGCACACCGCGCAAATACGGGCTGCACGCCACCATAAAGCCGCCCTTTCGCCTGGCTGACGGCACGAGCCCCGAAGAGCTGGAGGCGGAAACGCGACGGCTCTGCGGCTGCCTGCGTCCGGCGGACCTGCCAGGGCTGCACCTGGCGCGCATCAAGCAGTTTCTGGCGCTGGTGCCGCAGGGCGACACCGGTCCGCTCTCGGAGCTTGCCGCCGCCGTGGTGCGCGGGCTGGACAGGTTCCGCGCCCCGGCCGGAGAGGCAGAGCTGTCCCGCCGCCGCGCCGCCGGTCTGTCCCCCGCCCAGGAGACGCTGCTGACGACCTGGGGCTATCCCTACGTCATGGAGGAGTTCCGCTTCCACATCACCCTGTCCGGTCGCCTTCCTCCGGAGGAGCTCGTGCAGGTCGAATCGCGACTCACCCCAGTGGTCACACCCATGCTGAAACAACCGATGCGTGTATCATCGCTTTGCATTGCAGGCGAAAGGACTGATGGGCGGTTCGAGATCCTGACGCGGCTGCCCGTTACGTAAACGGAAAACATTGACGGATTAGCGCTAACACCAAATTTTCGACCAAAAAGTCAAAAATGTGGCGAATTTCCGTCAGGGAAGTGTTACAAGCCCTACCCATAAGCATAGGCAAATTCTTTCCATGACCTGCCAACGCGGCGACCTTCGGGTCGCCGCTATTATTTGGGGCAGTCGCATGACCCGAACCCCTTGCAGGACAGGGCGAAACGCCCCCATATGTGCCGCCCGCCGCCGCGTCGCGGCGACCTGATCTGATGACATGCCCCCGGCCAGTTGCTATCCAGTTTCCATGACCAGCCCCGCCGCGCCCGCCCGCCTCGCCGAGGCAGAGACCTCTGTCCGGTACCGCGCCAAGCGGGACCTGATCCTCGACGCCGCCGCGCGGGTCATCAACCAGCGCGGCCTGCGGGGCCTGACCTTTGTCAGCGTGGCCGAGGCGGTGGAGATGAACACCACCTCCATCACCTACTATTTCAAACGCAAGGAACTGCTGGCCGCTGCCGCGCTCGAGCGTTCGATCCAGCACCTGACGCGCAAGATCGACACCGCCGGACAGGAACCCGACCCCGAGCGGCGCGTCGCCCGGCTGCTGCGTCTGGCGCTGGACCAGAACGCGGAGGAACGCCTTGGCACCTGCCCGCCGCTGGCCCGGCTGTCGGACATGCGCTCGCTCGACGAACCGCTCAGGTCTGAGCTTTTCGCCAGTTACATGACCGCCTTCCGAAAGGTGGTCGATTTCTTCGACGCCCCCGCCGGCGCTGCCGCGCGCGAACTCAACTGGGCGCGCACCCACGTCCTTCTCGACACGATCCACTGGAGCCGGGTCTGGCTTCAGAAATACTCCGTCGGCGACTACGACCGCGTGCACACCCGCATGATGGAACTGTTCCGCCACGGCTACGCCCCCTCCGGAAGCCGCTGGTCGCCCCTGCCTCTGACCGTGCCCGCCAGCGATACGGAGACGGAGGAGGTCAACCGCGAGACCTACCTCCGCGCCGCCACCGTGACGATCAACGAACGCGGCTATCGCGGTGCCTCGGTCGAACGGATTGCCGGGGCGCTGAACGTGTCGAAGGGATCCTTCTACCACCATCTAGACGGCAAGGACGGGCTGGTGGTCGACTGTTTCGAACGCTCCTACGACCGGATCAGCCGCACGCAGCGCAACGCCATGGCGCTGGAAGGAAGCTGGCTGGACCGGCTTGCCTCGGCCATCGCCGCCCTGACCGACGTGCAGTTCGAGGCGGGGTTCCCCCTGCTCCGCATCACCGCGCTGATGGCCCTGCCGCGCGACCTGCGCCAGCCGATCCTCGAACGCTCCGACCGTATTTCGCAGCGTTTCGCGGGCATGATGATCGACGGGATCTCCGAAGGCTCCATCCGCCCCGTCGACCCGCTCATCACCGCGCACTGCCTGATCTCTTCGCTGAACTCCGCCTTCGACTTCCGGGTCTGGGCGGACCACAGGGCCGACCGCGCGACGGCGGTGCGGCTCTACTCCAGCGCGCTTGCCAATGGCATGATCGACCGCTGACTATTCCGCCGCCAGCTCCGTCGCGTCGGGGTCCAGCTGTTCGGGCGGAAACACCACCGCCTCCCCGGTCGAGAAGCTGAGCGTACCGTCGTCGACCCGTCCGCGCTTCAACGTCTTGCGGTCCCAGAAATATTCCTGCTCATGCACCCATGGGAAGGCCGTGCCATGCTTGGGCAGCCGGTCGCGCACCCGCAGGAAATAGCCCGAGGTGAACTTGATCGCCGTCGCGATTTTGGAAAAGTCCTCCGACCCCGCGCGAGGCACGACCTGCGTCGCCCCGGTGGCGTCCATGTGTTTGAGCAATCGCATCGCGAATTCCGCCACCAGGTCGACCTTCAGCGTCCAGGAGGCATTGGTGTAGCCCGTCACGTAGATCAGGTTGGGCAGGTTGGAATACATGAACCCCTTGTAGACCAGCAGCTTGCCGGGGCTGACCGCCTGCCCGTCCACCGCATAGGCCGCCCCGCCGAGCGTTTCCAGCACAAGGCCGGTGGCGGTGATGACGATGTCCGCCTCGATCTCCGTCCCGTCGGCCATGCGCAGTCCGGTTTCGGTGAAGGTCTCGATCTCTCCGGTCACCATGGAGGCCTTGCCCTGCCGCAGCGCATGGAACATGTCGCCGTCCGGCACCACGCAGATACGTTGCTGGCCGGGCCAGTAGGGCGGCGTGAAATGCGTCTCCCAGTCCGGCACGTCCGCGGCCAGCTCCTTGCCGACATTGCCGATCAGCAGATCCTTCATCCCCTTGATGTCCCTGACGAACCGGCGCCGCCGCAGCCGGCCTTCCCAGATCACCTTCCACCGCGTGAACCAGTAGCCGAGCCGCCCCGGGAACACAGCCTTCAGCAGGTTGCCGACCCGATCCCTCGCCGGTCTGTTTACAACGTAAGTCGGGGTGCGTTGTATCTGCCAGACATGCGCTGCACGCTTCGCCAGTGTCGGCGTCAGGGTCACCGCCGTTGCCCCTGAACCGATGATGGCGATGCGCTTGCCCGCATAATCCAGCCCCTCGGGCCAGAACTGCGGGTGCACCACCTGCCCGCGATAGTCAGACAGGCCGGGAAAGTCCGGGGCATAGGCCTCCTCATGCCGGTAATATCCGGCGCAGGACAGCAGGAAGCGGGCGGTGATGCGGCGGGTCTCGCCACCGTGCTCCACCGTCAGGGTCCACATCGACGTCGCCGTCGAATAGTCCGCGCGGATCACACGATGGCCAAAGCGGATATGCGCATCGATGCCGTAGTCCCGGGCGGTCTCCTTCACGTAGGACAGGATCGCGGGCCCGTCGGCGATGGCCTTGGCATCGCGCCACGGCTTGAAGGCATAGCCCATGGTGTGCATGTCGCTGTCTGAACGGATACCGGGATAGCGAAACTGATCCCATGTTCCGCCCATACGCGGCTTGGTCTCCAGCACCGCAAAGCTCTTTTCCGGGCATTCGACCTTTAGGTAACGGGCCACGCCGATCCCCGACAGCCCCGCCCCGATGATGATGACGTCCAGATCCGGCTTGGCCATTAAGCATACCCATTATTCAAAAAACCTCCCCGTCCTATACCGGCGCCCGACCCGCCGGGTCCAGCCCGAAAATCATCCGCGCAATCCGGAACCTGCGCATTCTGGGCTTTCGCCCTTCGGGAATTCCGCATAGCGTCCATCAGCCGGAGCGCGGAGGAGCGCGCCCCGAAGCGGCGGAGGAGACGCAAAAGATGCCTACGGCACAGGTAAACGGAACCGATATCTGGTATGACGTGATCGGACCGGAGGATGGCAAACCCATTCTTCTGATTTCCGGCGTCGGCACCCAGAGTACCCGCTGGAAGGCCGATTTCGTCGACCGGCTGGTGGCGCGGGGCTACCGGACGATCAAGATGGACAACCGCGACATCGGGCTGAGCCGGAAGTACACCGACCACGGCCTGCCGGACTTCAAGCAGGTACTGGCCGACAAGGCCGCCGGAAAGACGCCCGACCTCGCCTACACGCTGTCGGACATGGCCGCCGACGGGGCCGCGCTTCTGGATCACCTCGGCATCGACAAGGCCCATATCTGCGGTTTTTCCATGGGCGGGATGATCGTGCAGCTGATGGCGATCGAACATCCGGACAAGGTGCTGTCGATGACCACCGTCATGTCGAACACCGGCAACCCGGACCTGCCCAAGGCCACCGACGCCGCAATGGCTGCCCTGACCCGGCCCCGTCCGGATGCGCTAAAGGATCGCGAAGGCTTCATCGCGTCGCGTGTCGCAACCGATCAGGTCATCGGCTCCCCGGCCTACCCGGTCCCGGAGGCAGAGCTGCGCGCCGCCGCCGAGGCTGACCTCGACCGCTCCTATCATCCCACGGGGTTCGCCCGGCAATACGCCGCGATCCTCGCCACCCGCGACCGGCGGGCGGAACTCCGGAACCTGACCATGCCGGTCTCGGTCATCCATGGCACCGACGACCCGCTCGTCCCGGTGACCGGCGGCCGCGACACCGCCGCGAACTGCCCGATCGCCGAGATGATCGAGATCGAGGGCATGGGCCACAACTTTCCGGTGGAGGTCTACGACCGGGTTCTCGACGGCATCGATCGGGCGGTGAGCCGGGCGTGAAGCGGGGCAGGCGCGCGGCTCTGAGGCCGCGCATTGCCAAAAAGCATTGCCAAAAAACGTCATCCTCGGGCATGACCCGAGGATTTCCGGCCACCCGCGCAGCTTGCATCAGTTCCTCGGGTCGGGCCCGAGGATGACGTTTTGAGACGAAGGAGCCGCCCCCCTCCCTGCCCCTTTCCCTGCAAGGGGAACCAAGCGCGAGGCCACCGTCGGGCGCGACTGGTGTCCGGGAGGGGGCCTTGGGATAGGTCGCGCGGGACGAGAGGTCAGACCAGCTTGCGCCGGGTCATTCCCTCCTGTGCCACAGTTGCCACCAGCCGTCCGTCACGGGTGAAGAACCGCGCCCGTGTCAACCCGCGCCCGCCTCCGGTCCAGGGGCTTTCCATGCAGAACAGCAGCCAGTCGTCCATCCGGAAATCGCTGTGGATCCAGATCGCGTGGTCCAGCGAGGCGACACGCATCCCCGGCGTGTGGAAAGTCACCCCATGCACCGCCAGCGCGACCCCGATCAGCCCCATGTCCGACGAATAGACCAGCGCCCCGCGATGCAGGTTCGGATCGTCCGGCATCGGGGCCTTGGTCTTGATCCAGCGGTAGGATTCCCCGGTCACCGGCGCTTCGGAAAACGGCGGCATCATCTGGCATGGACGGATTTCCACCGGCCGGTTCCAGCGCAGGAACCGCTGAAAGGACTCCGGCAGCCGGTCGCCCAGGCTTTCCGCCATCTGCTTTTCCGTCATGCAGTCCTCGGGCGCGGGGATACCGGCGGGCATCTCGGACTCGTAGGACATCCCCTCCTCCTGCACCTGAAACGACGCCGCCATGTTCAGGATCGGCTGTCCGTTCTGGATCGCGATGACCCGGCGGGTGGCAAAGGAATTGCCGTCCATGTCCCGTTCCACCCGGTAAAGCACCGGTTTGGTCGCATCGCCCGGCCGCATGAAATAAGCATGCAGGGAGTGGTTGACCTTCTCCGGCTCCACCGTGCGCACCGCCGCCATCAGCGCCTGCCCCAGCACCTGACCGCCGAACATCCGCCCCTCGCCCTGCGGGGTTTCGATCCCGCGGAAGAAGTTGTCCTCGATCCGTTCGACGGTGAGGATTTCGGTCAGGGCATCGGTGGTCATGGTCGGGTCGGTCTCTTGTTTGCTTTGCCAGATTGGTTTCGCCTGAGGCCGGGGATTGCAAGGGCTTTCTGCACCGGCGAAGGCGCGGGCCCGCACCGGAGGGTGCCTCCGGCGGGGATATTTCCGGCAAGATGAAGACAGGGTCAGGCGCTGATGCCGGCACCGTCATGGGGATGATGACAGGCGACGAACTGCCCCGGCGCCATCTCCTCCAGCGGCGGCATGGTCGCCGCGCAGGTGTCGCTGGCACGCGGGCAGCGGGTGCGGAACGGGCAGCCCGACGGGGGATTGACCGGAGAAGGAAGCTCTCCCGGGACCATGCTGACCGCGCGTGGCGGCGCGTCCGGGTCGGGTTCGGGGACGGCAGAGAGCAGCGTACGGGTGTAGGGATGGCGCGGCGCTGTATAGATCGTCTCCGCATCCGCCAGTTCGCAGAGCCGCCCGAGGTACATCACCGCCACCCGGTCCGACACATGCTTCACCACCGCAAGGTCGTGGGAAATGAAGAGCATCGTCAGGCCGAGGTCGCGTTTCAGCGTCTCGAGCAGGTTCAGCACCTGCGCCTGCACGGACACGTCGAGCGCGGAGACCGCCTCGTCACAGACCAGCAGGTCGGGTTCGAGCACCAGGGCGCGGGCGATGGAGATGCGCTGGCACTGCCCGCCCGAGAATTCGTGCGGACGGCGTTCCATCGCCTGGTCCGCGTTCAGCCCGACCTTTTCCAGCATCGCCGCGACACGTTCGTCCCGCTCCGCCCGCGTTCCGATCCCGGCGATGTCGAGCGGGGCGGAGACGATTTCCCGCACCGTCATGCGGGGGTTGAGCGACGCGATCGGGTCCTGGAAGATCATCTGGAACCGTCGCCGCGCCTTCTGCAGCGCCTGCCCGCGCAGCCCCGTCAGCGCCTGTCCGTCCAGCGTCACCTGCCCCCCGGTCGGGCGCGGCAGCTGCATCACCGCGCGCGCGGCCGAGGACTTCCCGCAGCCGGATTCCCCGACGAGCCCAAGCGTTTCGCCGCGCCGCACATGTGCGGTGAAATCGGTCACCGCATGCACCTTGCGCCCGCCGGCAAGCGGGTATTCCACCGTCAGGTTGTCGATGGCGAGGAAGGGAGTGAGATCGTTCATGCGGCGGCCTCCTGGCCGAGCGGGCGGATGCAGGCGTAACGGTGCCGGCCGGGTCCCTCCAGCGGCGGCACACCGGCGTCGCAGGCCGCGTCCGCCAGCTTGCAGCGCGGTGCGAAGGGGCAGCCGGGCGGCGGGTTGATAAGGTCGGGCGGCCGCCCCTCGATCGCGTCGAGCCTGCGGTGCGGCGGATCGGTCACGCGGGGAATGGAGGACAGCAGCGCCGCCGTGTAGGGCATCCGCGTATTGCGGAACAGGTCGCGCACCGGCGCCTGTTCGACAATCCGGCCCGCATACATCACCGCCACCTCGTCACAGCGCCCGGCCACCACGCCCATGTCATGGGTGATCAGGATCATCGCCATGTTCCGTTCGCGCACCATGCGTTGCAGAAGGTCCAGGATTTCCGCCTGCACCGTCACGTCCAGCGCCGTCGTCGGTTCGTCAGCGATCAGCAGGTCCGGGTCGCAAGCGATGGCGATTGCGATGGCGACGCGCTGGCGCATGCCCCCCGACAGCTGGTGCGGATACTGGTCGACCCGCACATCCGGCTGCGGCAGGCCGACAGCCTTCAGCAGTTCAACCGCCCGCACCCGCGCTGCGCGTTTCGGCATGCCGAGGTGGAAGGTCAGCACCTCCATGATCTGCTTGCCTATGGTCAGGACGGGATTGAGCGAGGTCATCGGATCCTGAAAGACAATCGCCATCTCCGGCCCGCGCAGGCGCCGCAGCGCCCCCTCGTCCAGCCGCGTCAGGTCCTTGCCGTTCAGCACGACGCGGCTGTCCGCGGGCACGAGCGCATTGCCCGGCAGCAGCCGCATGATCGACCGCGACAGCACCGACTTGCCGGACCCGGATTCACCGACGACGCCCAGGGTCTTACCCCGCTCGAGCGTGAAGGACACGCCGTCCACCGCCGCCAGCATCCCCCGCCCCGTGACGAAGGAGGTCTTCTGATTGCGCACGTCGAGAACGATTTCAGCCATATCGACCTCCCTCAGATCGCGCCTTCGCGGACATCCGCGAGACGGCGGCGTATCGCGTCGCCGACAAGGTTGAAGCAGAGCACCGTCAGGAACATGATGATTGTCGGGTACATGGCGATATGCGGCATGGTTTCCAGCACCTCGCGTCCTTCGGCGATGATGCCGCCCCAACTTGGCGTCGGCGCCTTGACCGACAGGCCGAGGAAGGAGAGCGCGCCTTCGATCACGATGGCGATCGGAATGTCGATCAGGATGAAGGCGATGAGCGGCCAGATGATGTTCGGGAAGATCTCCTTCCGCAGGATGCGGAAGTCGGACGCCCCCATGGCCTTGGCCGCCAGCACGAACTCCCGGCCCGAATAGTTCAGCGTCGCCGCCCGCGTGATCCGCGCCGCGGTCGGGATGAACAGCAGCCCGAGCGAGACGCAGACCATGAACAGCGATCCACCGAAGACGACGGAGAACAGCAACAGGACCACCAGCCCCGGAATGGCCAGCCAGGCGTCGATCAGGATGCCGATCACCTCGTCCGCCCATCCCCGGTAGTAGCCGGCGATCATGCCGAGGATCATGCCCAGGCCCACCCCGATGAAGGGCGCGGCGAAGCCCACGGTCAGCGACACCCGCCCGCCCCAGATGATCCGGCTCAGCATGTCGCGGCCCAGGTTGTCGGTGCCGAGCGGATGGCCTTCTACCGGCGGCGACTGGATGTAGGCCCAGTCGATTTCATCCGCCGGGGGCAGACCCCAGAAGGGCGCGAAGATGCAGGCGATGGCGACAAGGATCAGCCAGCACATCGGGATCCAGAAGAACGGCCCGAAGCTGCGCGACTTGCGGTGCAGCGCGATGGCCAGCGCGTTGCGGTCGATCTCGGGCTTGGCTTGCGCTGTGCCCCTGTTGGAGGATGAGACGTCAGCCATGGGCGCCTCCAGTACGGATCCGCGGGTCAAGCCAGGCATAGGCTATGTCCACAAGGAAGTTCGCCGTCACGAAGGCCAGTGCGAAGAAGGTCACGCAGCCCTGAATGACGATGAAGTCGCGGGTATAGACCGCATGGATCAGCAGCCGCCCGACGCCAGGAATTCCGAAAATCTGTTCGATGATGATGGTTCCGCCTAGCAGCCGCGCGACCTGCAGGCCAAGCAGCGTGATCATGGAAAAGGAGGACGGGCGCAGCGCGTGCACCAGCAGGATGCGCAGGTTGCTCATCCCCTTGGCGCGGGCGAGCGCGATGTAGTTTTCCTGAAGCACCGCGATCATCTCGACCCGGAGCGTGCGCATCAGGATGGTCCATTCGACCAGCGCCAGCGACAGCGCGGGCAGGATCATCGGGCGCAGGTTCGCCCAGAGCCCGGAAGACAGCGGTTCGTAGCCCGTCGCCGGCAGCCAGCCGAGGCCAAGCGCGAAGACGAAGATCAGCAGGATCGCAGTCATGAACGACGGCATCGAGACCGACGCGAAGGCCAGTCCGCCGATGATCCGGTCTGCCCGCCCGTTCGGTCGGAAGGCCGAGGCGATGCCCGCCGGGATCGCCATGGCGAGCGCGAGGAACTGCGCCAGGATCATCAGTTCGAAAGACACCGGAAACCGGTCGGTGATCGCATCCCAGACGTTTTCATCGCTGATGAACGACTTGCCCCAGTCTCCGGTGAACACCCCGCCGACCCATTCGGCATAGCGCACCAGCACTGGCCGTCCGAGACCCAGCTCGTCCCGGATCGCCTGCACTTCCTCTTCCGAGGAATCCATGCCCGCCATCTGGTAGGCCACGTCGCCCGGCAGCACGTTGACCAGCAGGAAGGTGATGAAGGTCACGACCCCCAGCACGATCGCCAGACGCCTCAGCCTGTAGAGTAGGTACCGCATGTCTGCTCCCCTGTCGGCGGACGGCCCCGCCTGCGCACAGGGCCCCGGCGACCCGCAGGCCGCCGGAGCCGGTCCCGGTCAGGTCCGCATCAGGACGGTTCGTCGACCCATGCGCGGGTCACGTCGACCACGCCGCGGTATGGCGGAGGAACGCCCTTCACGCGCAGCGTGGTGAAGGCGTAGTAGCGACCGCCGCCGACATATTCGATCGACCCGTCGTCGTTCATCATCGACACCATCTCGCACTGCATGTTCAGGCGGTCTTCCATGTCGGTGGCGACCCGCATCTTGTCCGCCAGCGCGTCAAGCTCCGGATTGTTGAACCCGGTCAGGTTGTAGGACGACCCGATCTTGGCGTAGGCGTAGAGTTGCGGCCCCATGTCGGCCCCGTCAGCGATCCGCCAGCCGGTGATGTCGAAATCGCCCTTGAAGGTCCGTGCCACCAGTGTCGACTGGTCGACGGGTTCAAGGTTGATCGTGATCCCCGCCGCCTTCGCGGTCTGCTGGTAGATCGAGCCGAGCTCGCGGCCCCGTTCCGTCGTGGTGTGGATCATCACGATCGGCGGCACCTCGGTCTTGCCGGTCTCCTTCAGGTATTCGGCGACATATTCCTTGGCCTTCTCGATATCGAAATGGCGGTAGTTCGCCTCGCCGCAGTCCTTCGCCGTGCCAAGCGGATGCGTGACGAAAGGCCGGGTCCCCTTCCAGGTGATCTTGTTCGCCCCGTCCTGGTTCCAGGCATGGGCCAGGGCCTTGCGCAGCGTGGCGTTCGACAGCGGTTCCCGCTTGCCGTTGAGCATGTTTGTCGCCGCCCCTGCGCCGTCGGTCGCCAAGGTCACGATGGACTTGTCCTTCTCCGCGTCGACAATGGAGGCGCCGCGGTCCGTCCAGATCACGTCCACCTCACCGGACTTGAGCGAGGCAAACCGGGTCTGCGTGTCCGGCAGGATGCGGAAGGTGATCCTGTCCAGGTTGATCTCGTCCGCGCGCCAGTAATCCGGGTTCTTCTCGACCACGATCCGGTCGCCCGAGGCCCATTCGACGAACCTGAACGGCCCGGTGCCCACGGGGCTGCGGTTCTGCGTGTCGGCGTCCACCGACTCTTTCGCCGGGATCGGCCCGGACATGGAGGTCGTTGCGAGATAGGGCAGAAGCGCCAGCCACGGATGCTTGAGGTGAAATTCCACAGTCATCGGATCCGTCGCGACCACCTTGTCGATGGAGGCGATGAAGGAACGCGATGCCGATTTCATCTCCGGATCGAGGATGCGGGTGTAATGCGCCGCGACATCCTCCGCGTCAAAGTCGGAGCCGTCGTGGAATTTGACCCCTTCACGCAACTTGAAAGTGTAGACGGTCTGATCCTCGCTCACCGTCCATTCGGTCGCCAGCCAAGGCGTCGCCTCGTTCTTTTCGTTGTCGAAGCCAAGCAGCGGTTCCTGAATCGCGCGCATCACGATCTCACCGGTCTGGCCAAGCACGCCGCCCTTCACCGTGTCGAAGCCGCGCACGTCGGTTTCGATGGCGACCGTGATCTCGCCGCCCTTTTTCGCCATGGAATGAGATTCCGCAAAGACCGCCGTACCGGCCAGCAGTGACAGCGCCGTGGCTGTCGCAAGTTTCAGAGGCAGACGAGATGTCCGCATGGTCAGTCCTCCCTTATGTTCCTCCAGCCGCTCTCCACTGCGGTTAAGGGAATACTGAGACGGATTGACCCTCCTGTGAATACCCTATCTTCAAATTTTTCAAGATCCCGCCGGGATTTAGATGCCATCGGCATACTTTCACCGGAAATTCTGCGGAACGATGTTTCGCTGTGCGGATGACGGGCGGTGGAGATTTATAATATATAAATCAATGTTTTAGGCCAAATAACACAAGCGTTCGACCACGACATTCTTAGCCCGCTTCCGCATAGCGGAAGCCCCGTCAGCGTCGCCGCGACGCAGCGCAAACCCAATGCAATCGCAGCACGTCCGTCGCATACCCGATATTGGAATCACCCCGAGACCGACAAACCCACACCTGCGACCGCGCGGGGGCGTCCGGTTCCCGGCCACGGTTTTCAGGCGTCAGTCGTGCGAAGGTCGCCGCCCCGAGGGCGCGCGATAGGGTCGGGTCACGTCGCGCAGCGACAGCTCGACCGCCTCCACCGCAATGCGGATTGCCCCGTCCCCGGCCAGCGTCAGCACCAGGTACCCGCCCGGCGCCTCGGCCCCCGCCTCAAAGCTCAGCGACAGGAGCGACAGCACGGTGTCCCGGTCGGTCCGGTCGATGCCCTGGCTGGCCACCCCCAGAACGCAGTCTACGACCAGCAGGCTCCGCACCCTCTCAGGTCCGTGCCGTTCTCCCCCGCCGTCCTCCCAGCGAAACCTGTTCAGCAGAACGGAAAACCGCCGCTTCCCCCGGTCCCAGGCCATTTCGCCGGCCCCGAATACAGCGTCCTGCACCAGCGCCGAGAGCACGCCGACATCCGCTGCGTCCTCCGCCCCGAGGTTCAGTGGTGCTTCCCGTCCGTCTTCGAACCGCGCGTCGCTCATCGTCCCGAAACCCGTTCGATGCGCGCCCCGCAGGCCATGAGCTTTTCCTCGACCCGCTCATAGCCGCGATCAAGGTGATAGACCCGGTTCACCAGAGTCTCCCCCTCAGCCGCGAGACCGGCAAGGATCAGGCTGACACTCGCCCGCAGGTCCGTCGCCATGACCGGCGCGCCCTTCAGCCGCCCCACCCCGGTCACGGTCGCGGTCCCGCCGTGCACGTCGATCTTCGCGCCCATGCGGATCAGTTCGGGCGCATGCATGAACCGGTTCTCGAAGATCTTCTCCTCAAGCACGGACACCCCGTCGGCGGTGCAGAGCAGGGCCATCATCTGCGCCTGCAGGTCGGTCGGAAAACCGGGGAACGGTTCCGTCGTGACATCGACGGCCTTCACCCGGTCGCCGCGCCTGCGGACGCTCAGCCCGGTCGGGGTCTGTGTCACCTCGACTCCGGCCTCGTCCAGCTTCTCGGCGAAGGCGGCGACCAGCTCCAGCCGCCCGCCCAGACATTCGACCTCGCCGCCGCAGATCGCGGGGGCCAGCATGTAGGTGCCCAGTTCGATCCGGTCCGTCACTACGGGATGCGTGGCCCCGCCAAGCCGGTCGACGCCCTGCACGGTGATGGTCGACGTCCCCTCACCCTCGATCTCGGCGCCCATCCGGCGCAGGCACTGGGCCAGATCGACGATCTCCGGCTCCCGCGCGGCATTCTTCAGGACGGTCGTGCCCTTCGCCAGCGTCGCCGCCATCAGCGCGTTCTCGGTCGCACCGACAGAGACGAAGGGAAATTCCACAACGCCCCCCTTCAGCCCGCCCGAGGCCTTCGCATGCACATAACCCTCGCGCAGTTCCAGCTCCGCCCCCATGGCCTCCAGCGCCTTGAGATGCAGGTCCACCGGCCGCGCGCCGATCGCGCAGCCCCCGGGCAACGACACCACCGCATGACCGAACCGCGCCAGCATCGGCCCCAGAACGAGGATCGAGGCGCGCATCTTCCGGACAATGTCATAATCCGCGGTATGGTTGTCGATCCCGTGCGACGACATGGCCAGCACCTTGCCGTCGTTCATCGCCGTCACCTCCGCCCCGAGCGATTGCAGAAGCGCGGTCATCGTCTTGATGTCCGACAACCGCGGCGCGTTGGTCAGGGTCAGCGGTTCGTCCGACAGCAGCGTCGCCGGCATCAGCGTGAGACAGGCATTCTTCGCCCCCGCAATCGGAATGGTTCCGTGAAGCGGGCCGTTGCCCGTGACGATGATCTGATCCATGCTGCCCGCCTTTCGTCCGGCTGCGCCTGTCGCGCTAGCCCTTGTTCTGCTTTGTATCGGCGTCCGAAGTCCCGCCCGTCCCCGCCCCGCCCGAGGCCCGCGCCTTCGCCTGGGACTTGCGCCGCGCCAGGTTCGCCTTCAGCGCCGCCTTGAGCCGGTCGTCCCGGCTATTCCCCGCCTTCGCCGGGGGCGTCTTGTTCGATGACTTCTCGCTCATGACACCTCTCTAGAACAGTCCGGAAAAAGCGTCCAGATTGCGCTTGCATGGCCGGTCGATTGCGTCTAATCACCCGCCACGGTCAGCGGACCCGCCCGGTCCGCCCGTCAGAGTGCTGCTGTAGCTCAGTGGTAGAGCACTCCCTTGGTAAGGGAGAGGTCGACAGTTCAATCCTGTCCAGCAGCACCATGATTTTCCCTGAAATACGGACGAAGCCATCAGCGTCCGAAGCGCTGCCCAGGCGATGTCAATCGGAATCCCCGATACGCAGCAAATTCGCACAGCGTAGACAAGAGAAACCGCGCCCGGCTCCTGCCGCGCGCGGTTGTGTTACCCTTCGACCGGGTCAGCCGCGTTTCCGCCGCCCCGTCACGGCCATGCCGCCAAGTCCGGCCAGAAGCAGCACCGCCGATGCCGGCAGCGGAACGGCCGGGAACTCGACGATACGAAGCTCTGTTGCCGTGACCTCGGCAAGGGCGAACACGTTGGCCTCCAGGGCATCGCTGAAGAAGAACGACAGATAGTTGTTGGTCGCCAACGTCGTCTCGGGGAAATCCGCCGGATCCGGTTGCGTCGCCGGCAGGCTGTCGTCGCTGAAGGCCGAGGCCGTGGGATCGTACAGGCCCAACTGGAACGCGGAAGAGTTCCCACCCGCAGGCAACCCGCCGACCGTAGGCCCGGTTACAGCAGGGAAGGTAAAGGTGTCGATGTCCGTATGTTCCACCCCGTACAGGTCCGCCGGCAGCGGCTGCGTTCCGAAAGACCCGTTGTTCTGGATCCGCAGGTAACCCGAACTTGTGAAGGTCAGGCCCGCGAAGGTGACGATCACCTCCTGCACGGCAATCGCGCGCGCGTTCGGGTTCGTGTTCCAGCGATCGGGATTGAGAGCGGGGTCGTCCTCGAAGGAGAACGTCATCCGGATCGTCTGGCCCACGAACGGATCGAAGGCGGCCTGAACCGCGGGGTCCTGATAGGTGACTGCGCTGCCTGAGGAGAAATCAAACACCTGCGAATTGGAAATCTCGATTTCGCCTTCATAGGCATAGGTCACGACCTTGGCCTTGACAGGGACGGCAGCAACGCAAAAGACGGCAACAGCCGCGCACACAAGTGGTTTCATGACAATTGCTCCTTAAGATAATACCTTGCACGCTAAGTCGGAAGCATTGACGCAGCAACACGAATTGCACATCGCGTCACTGTGTCGGAAACATTCCCGCGCCGGCGATCAACCGGGAACGACCTGACTCACACCCGACGCGGAATTCGCACCATCAGGCTCTCGTATCCCCGCACAAAAACCGAGAATGTCCGCGACGGTTCCTCGAGCACCTCGATCACCGGGAACCGCTTCAGGATCTCTTCCCAGAGGATCTGCAGTTGCATCTCCGCCACCCGGTTGCCGAAACAGCGGTGGATGCCGAAGCCGAAGGACAGGTGCGACCGCACGTTCCCGCGCGTGATGTCATAGGCGTCGGGGTCCGCGAAGTGCCGCTCGTCCCGGTTGCCCGAAACGTACCACATCGCCACCCGGTCGCCCTTCCGGATGACCTTGCCGTGCATCTTCACGTCTTCCTTCGCGGTGCGCGCCATATGCGCGAGCGGGGTCTGCCAGCGGATCGTCTCGCTCACCATGCCCGGCACCAGCGACGGGTCGGCGCGCAGCTTGGCATATTGGTCCCCGAACCGGTTCAGCGCATAGACCGACCCCGACAGCGTGTTGCGCGTCGTGTCGTTGCCACCCACGATCAGCAGGATCACGTTGCCGTAG
Organism: Primorskyibacter flagellatus; assembly: GCF_014638275.1. Lineage (GTDB taxonomy): Bacteria > Pseudomonadota > Alphaproteobacteria > Rhodobacterales > Rhodobacteraceae > Pseudooceanicola > Pseudooceanicola flagellatus_A. The sequence goes on along the minus strand of NZ_BMFJ01000001.1, from coordinate 601,799 downwards.
AAGACGTGCCGCGGCATCGTCGCCGTACCCTCCCCCTGGGCAAGCATCGACACCAGGTCGAAGCCGCCGCTCTTCTCGGCCCGCTCGGTCCAGAGCCGGTCGAAGGCGGCGAAACAGGCGTCCATTTCGGCCTTCTTGTGATCCCAGCTTTCCACCGGCCCATGACCGGGAGAGTTGGTGATCATGTCCGACCAGTGGGTCAGCTGCCGCCGCTCCTCGAACGGGAAATCGAACAGCGTCGCCAGAGTCATGGCGGTGAATTCCTTCGACACTAGGTCGACCCAGTCAAAGGCTTCCCCCACCGGCAGGCTGTCGAGCAGCCGCTCCGCCCGTTCCCGCAGCAGGGCCGACAGGACCTTGAGGTTCGGGGGCTGCACCACCGGGCCGACCGCCTTGCGCTGCGGACCGTGGTCGGGCTGGTCCATGGTGATGAAGCCGACGCCATCATTCGACTGGTAGCGGTTGAACTCGATCGTCTCGGCTGTGCGCAGGGTGATCGCCTCTGCCGAGGAGAACCGCTTGTGATCCAGATCCACCGCCGCGATGTCATCGTAGCGGGTGATTGACCAGTGGGGTTCGTAATTGCCCGTCTCGCACCAGTGCACCGGATCCTCGTCCCGCAGGCGGGCAAAGAACGGCAGCTCAACATTGCGCGCGAAGAGTGAGGCGCGGGCGGCCGTGAACGTCTCCAGCGGGGCGGCCAGCGCCGCCGCCTGATCCTCGTTCAGCATTCGGATTGCGTCGTCCATCTTCAGGCCTCCCCTCCCGTGTGATTGACCCTCACGTCAACATTGGACACCCGCAGGGCGGCGGACGCAAGGGCGGAGAGGGATGCCGTGGCGCCCGGGACGGACAGGCCACCGCGTACCGGCGGGCCGCGGTTCAGGTGTTGTCGTGGCAGACAGGCTATGCAGACCGCATATCCGTTAAATGCAAGCAGCGTCCTGCCGCAAGACAATTCGCCGGACCGCGAAGACGGCCCGGCGATGTTTCGCACCTGTATCTTGATCTCGGGTCAGTCCGCCCAGACCCAGGGCCGGGTGAACTTGCCGAACAGCGACTCGATCGCCATGTCGTCGACCTCTCCGGTCTTTTTCACCTTGGCGGTCAGCCCCAGTTTCTTGTCGTCGTAGACCTCGACCACCTCGGCCTCAAGCATCGCGGACTGCAGCGCCTCGTTGTACACGCGCTGGATCGCCATCTTGCGCAGGTCCGGCTTGAAGACCTTGCCCACGGCAGTCTTGGGCAGTTCCGGAACCACCTCGATGTATTTCGGCACGGCGGCGCGTTCGTGCACATGTTCACGGGCGAAGGCGAGCAGTTCCTCCGAGGTCGCGCTCGCCCCGGAAACGAGTTCGACATAACAGCAGGGCATTTCGCCCGAATGCTGGTCCGGCTGGCCGATGGCACCGGCAAAGGCAACCGCCTCGTGACGCAGCAGCGCCTCCTCGATCTCCGCCGGGTCGATGTTGTGCCCGCCCCGGATGATGATGTCCTTGGCGCGGCCCGTGATCCAGACATAGCCGTCCGCGTCGACCCGGCCGAGGTCGCCGGTACGCAGATAGCTGCGGTTCGATCCCGGGGGCGTGTGGTAAAGATCGCGGTTCTTGTCTTCCTCGGTATAGGTGTTCCCGACATAGACGCCGGGGTTGGAAACGCAGATCTCCCCCACCTCGTCCGTCCCGCATTCCCGCAACTCGCCGGTGGTGGCGTCAAAGATCTTCACGTCCGTGTAGGGGAACGGGATCCCGACGGACCCGATCTTCTTCTCTCCGGCCAGCGGGTTGGAGGTGACGAGGCAGGTCGCCTCCGTCAGCCCGTAGCCCTCCAGGATGGTCACGCCGGTCGCCCGTTCGAACCGGTTGAACAGTTCCTGCGGCAGCGGCGCGGAGCCGGAGAAAGAGGTCTTCACCGTCGACACATCCGCATCCACCGGGCGCTGCATAAGGGCAGAGATCGCGGTCGGCACGGACACTATAAAAGAGATCTTCCACCGCTCGCACAGCTTCCAGAAGTTGTCGAACACCCCGTCTCCACGGTAGCCGGAAGGCGTCGGGAAGACGACATGCGCGCCGGACTTGATGATCGCCATGAAGATGACGTGGCAGGCAAAGACGTGGAACAGCGGCAGCGGACAGATCACGTTGTCCTTTTCCGTGTAAAGGAAGGTGTGACCGATCCACGCGTTGTAGATCATGCCGGAATAACGGTGCTGCGCCACCTTCGGCATGCCCGTCGTGCCCCCGGTATGGAAATAAGCCCCGACCCGGTCGCCGGTGCTGTCCGCGAAGGCCAGCGTCTTCGGCTGGCGGGCCAGTTCCGCGTTGAAGTTCTTCACAGCCGCGTCGTGCTGATGCGCCACCTTGGGCCGGACCAGCGGCACGATCCAGCTTTTCGGCGGGGTCAGGTAGCGGTTGAGATCGACCTCGAGCACGGTCTTCACGCCGGGCGCGAACTTCACCGCTTCGGCGGTCTTCTGCGCCACGTCGGACTGCGGGAAACCCTTGAGCGTCACCACGACCTTGGCTTTCGTCTCACGCAGGATCGACGCAATCTGCTGCGGGTCGAGCAACGGGTTTATCGGGTTCACGATGCCCGCGATCATGCCGCCAATCAGCGAAATCGCCATCTCGTTGGCATTGGGAAGGACCAGCGCCACCACGTCGCCCTCACCCACGCCAAGCGACCGGAACAGGTTCGCGCACTGGCAGACCTTGGCATAGAACTCCGCCCAGCTGAGCGTTTCGGCCTTGTCGGTCGGACCCGAAAGCAACTGGAAGGTGACCGCGTCCTCGGACGGGTATTTCTCGACCGTTGCGGCGAGCATCTCGTGTATCGTTACCGGGACCTCGCGGTCCTCGTACGGCATCTGCTGTTCAACTGCGATATTGCCTGCTACCGACACCATGTCCATGGTACGGACCTCCCTTAGCTGCTCGCCATTCCCCTGCTACAAGATGTGCGAGGATTGTTTTCAACGCAAGGATGACCATGCGTTGCCGCGCGCCCGATACAGATGAACTGTGGCGGATCTGTGTCGCACCGACCGGGGCGCCCGGCGCAAAGGAATAGGGGCGGCCATGCAGCCGCCCCTGTCCGATTGTTCCTGAAACGACTGACGCCGCTTACTTCGGAATGCGCAGCATCTGGCCAGGATAGATCTTGTCCGGATGGGTCAGCATCGGCTTGTTGGCCTCGAAGATCTCCGGGTAACGGTTTGCATTTCCGAGATGTTTCTTGGCGATGGCCGACAGGGTGTCGCCCTTTTCGACGGTGTGGAACACCGCCGCATCCGCATCCGCCTCGACCGAAGCGACGCCTTCCACATTGCCGACGGCGAGGATGATCTTTTCCTTGATCTCGTCGCTGGCGGCCGATCCGACGACAACCTTGTCGCCGTCAACCTTGATGTCGAGCCCGGCTGTATCCAGCCCCAGGCCTTCGACCTCTTTCTTCAGGTCCTCGGCCGAGGGCGCCTGATCGCCGCCGCCCTTCACCTTCTTCCCCGACTTTTTCCAGAAATTGAACAGACCCATATCTCGCTCCATCATGTTCCATTGCATGACGACCCGAGTCCGCGATCAGTTCAGATCCTGCGCAACTCCCGGACCACCGGAGGTAAACTGCAACCTCGCGAGCCGCGCGTAAAGTCCTTCCTGCGCCACCAGTTCCTCGTGCCTGCCCTCGGCGACGATCCGCCCCTGCTCCATCACCACGATGCGGTCCGCCTGCTTCACCGTGGACAGGCGGTGCGCGATGACGATGGTCGTGCGCCCCTGCGACACGCGTTCCACCGCCTGCTGCACCAGCCGTTCGCTTTCCGCGTCCAGCGCCGAGGTCGCCTCGTCCAGCAGCAGCACCGGTGCGTCGCGCAGGATCGCGCGGGCAATCGCGATGCGCTGTTTCTGCCCGCCCGACAACATCACGCCACGTTCACCAAGCGGGCTGTCATAGCCCTGCGGAAGCGCGGTGATGAAGTCGTGCGCCGCGGCGGCCCGCGCGGCCTCTTCCACCTGCGCATCCGTCGCCTCCGGCCAGCCGAAGCGGATGTTGTCCCGGGCCGAGGCCGCGAAGATCACCGGGTCCTGCGGCACCAGCGCCACCGACCGCCGGAACGCCCCGCGCTCCAGATCGCGCAGATCGGTCCCGTCCAGCCGCACCACCCCGCTTTCGGGATCGTAGAACCGCAGGATCATCTGGATTACCGTGGACTTGCCCGCGCCCGACGGCCCGACCAGCGCAAGCGTCTCCCCCGGTTTCACATGCAGGCTGACCCCGTTCAGCGCCGCCACTGCGGGGCGCGAGGGGTAGCGGAAGGTCACATCTTCGAACGCGATCTCCCCCCGCACCGGCGTCGCCAGCCGCACCGGCATGGCCGGGTCCTGTACCCGGTCCTCGACCACAAGCAGCTCTGCCAGACGCTCGGTCGCACCCGCCGCGCGCTGCAACTCTCCCCAGATTTCCGACAGCGCGGCGACCGCCCCGGCGACCATGACGGAATAGATGACGAACTGCACCAGCGCCCCGGTGCTCATGGCCCCGGCCCGCACATCATGCGCCCCGATCCAGAGCACACCGACCACACCGGAAAAGATCAGGAAGATCACGATCATCGTCATGACGGCCCGGGCCCGCGTCCGTTTCATCGCGACGTCGAAGCTGGTCTCCGTCACCCGGTCGAAGGCGTCCCGGCTCAGCCGCTCGTGCGTGAAGGCCTGCACCGTCTGCACCGACAACAGCGCCTCGGACGCATTGCCCGAGGACTGCGCGATCCAGTCCTGGTTCTCCCGGCTCAGCACTCGCAGGCGTCGGCCCAGCACGAGGATCGGCACCACGACCACCGGCACGATCAGCAGCACCAGCCCCGTCAGCTTGGCGGAGGTGAAGAGCATCAGCACCAGCCCGCCCGCGAAAATCAGCATGTTTCGCAGCGCGATCGACACCGAGGACCCGATCACCGACTGGATCAGCGTGGTATCCGTGGTGATGCGGGACAGCACCTCTCCGGTCATCGTGGTTTCGTAGAACGCCGGCGACATGCCGATCACCCGCCCGAAGACCGCCTTGCGGATGTCCGCGACGACACGCTCTCCCAGCTTCGTGACCAGCATGTAGCGCAGCCCAGTGCCAAGGGCGAGCAGGGCCGCGAACCCGATGGCGGCCGCGAAATACTGGTCCAGCAGGCCTGAGGCGTCCCCGCCGAAATTGTCCACCACCCGCCGCACCGCCAGCGGCAGCATGAGAGAGACGGAAGCCGTCACCACCAGCGCCAGCAGCGCCGCCGCCAGCATGCCCCGGTAGGGCAGGATATATGGCCAGAGTTCGGCCAGCGCCCCGACACGGCGGCTGCTCTCCCGGTCATCTCCGGTCTGGATGGGGGCGCGGGCCATGGCGGGGTCCTCGGGTTTCGGGTCTCGCCGGGGTCGGCCAGTTCTACATGGCTTGCTACATGGCGGGACCGCAGGCTCCGGTCAACCCGACGCCGGGCGGCGGGGTGTCGCGGCGGCGGCTTGGTCAGTCGCCGGCCCGATTAGAGCCGCGTCCGCCGCCATCGCGAGCCCCCATCGCCATCGCGAACCGTCATCGCCATCGCGATCAGTCATCCTCGGACTTGATCCGAGGATCTCCGGCCGCCTTGCGCCCAGATCAACGAGATCCTCGGATCAAGTCCGAGGATGACAAGGAGTGGGCGAAGGGACCAGCGCTCCCCCCTACTCCCGATGCCGCCCCGCCGTTGTGCCCGCATCAACCGGCAGCACCGCCCCGGTAATCCAGCGCGCCGCGTCGGACGCGAGAAACGCCACCGCGTTGCCAACATCCCAGCCCGACCCTTCGACCTGAAGCAGCGACCGCTTCCGCCGGGCCTCCCGCGCCGCGTCGTCCATGCCCCGCGTATACACCATCGGCGTGTAGACCATGCCCGGGCAGATGCAGTTCACCCGCACGCCGTCGCGCCCGTGATGCGTGGCCATCGCCCGCGTCATCTGCACCACCGCGCCCTTGGACGTGGGGTAAAGCAGCTTCGGATGCCCGCCGATCAGCCCCGCGACGGACGCTATATTCACGATAGACCCGGCCCCCTTTTCGATCATCACCGGCAGGCAGGCCCGCGCCATCAGCACCATGGACGACACGTTGACCGCCATGGCCGCGTCCCAGGCCTCCATGTCCACGTCCAGCGCGGTGCCGTCCGGCCCGCCGATGCCGACGTTGTTCACGAGGATGTCCGGCGCGCCGAAGGCCTCCGCGATCTCGCCCACGACCGCCTTGCAGGCCGCCGCCTCGGTCACGTCGCAGAGCCAGCTTCGCGCCGTCCCCCCCTCCTCCGCGATCATCGCCGCCGTCGCCTCGACCCACTCCCGGTTGGTGTCGATCAGCGCAACCTTGGCCCCGTGCCGCGCCAGCAGAACGGACGCCGCGCGCCCGTTGCCGATCCCGTCGGCCCGGCTGCCCGCGCCGGTCACCACGGCCACCTTGCCCGCGACCGAAAAGGCCGAGGGCACATCTGTCTGATTGGTCATCTCATATCCTCCCAAAGGCCCCTCCTCATGAGGCCACCGCGGAGTCAGTTTATTGACCGGACAGTAGAATCCAAGGTGCAAAATGACGCCACCCAAACGGCAGACTTTGGACACTGTCAGGAAATCTGGAGCGGGTAGTGGGAATCGAACCCACACGACTAGCTTGGAAGGCTAGGGCGCTACCATTACACCATACCCGCTTCGCAGTCCGGATCGTATTCCACAAGGCCCCGCCCGGGTCAAGCGCCCCCCAGCACCATCAGCCACAGCGGCAGCGTCACGCAGCCGAGAAAGGTGGTCTGGGCGATCACCGTGGCCGAGGCCTCCCGGTCCGCACCGAAGACCGAGGCGAGCACATGCGCGGCAGAGGCTGAAGGCAGCGCGGCAAAGATCACCAGCACCGTCGCATGCGCGCGGTCGAGGCCAAGAAGCCAGGTTACGGCGAAGGTCGCCGCCGGCAGGATCACCAGCTTGATGACGTTAATCGAGAGCTTGAACAGGTCGAGTCGTGCCAGGGCTTCGAACCGAAGCACCGCGCCGATGGACAACATCGCCACCGGCAGCGCGGCCTGGGACAGCCGCTCCACCGGGGCCAGCACGATGTCGGGAAATTCGACGCCAAGGATCGACAGGGTCAGCCCGGAGAGCGACGCAAGAAAGAACGGGTTCAACCCGATCTGCTTCAGCGTGTGGCCGAAAGACATGGCATTGCCCCGCGACAGCCCCGCCACCGCCAGCACGTTCGCCACCGGCACCGCCAGCCCTATGGCGATGGAGAGCAGCGCGCGGTATTCCGGCGGAAACCCCTGTATCGCGACGAAGCCGAGCGCCGTGTTGAACCGCCAGGCGCATTGCCACATGCCCGCGAAGTCGAGGAACTTCTCCGGGCCCAGAGGCCGCGCGAGCCACGCCAGCGACAGGCCAAGCCCCATGATCGCCCAGACCGCAGGTCCGATCAGCAGCAGGTCCGCGGCTGAGGGTGTCCGCCCGAGGGTCGCGAGGAAAATCAGCGCCGGGAACAGCAGCAGGTAGTTCAGCCGGTCAATCCCCTGCCACGCCGCCGGGCTCAGTGCCCCGCGCAGGGCCGCGCCCAGGGCGATGAGCGCGAAATCCGGCAGCAGGGACAGAAGGATGGGTGACATGCGGGCGCTCCGTAAGGTGCGCCCGTCTTGTCCACGTCATGCGGGAAGGTTCAAGCCCCCTCCCCCGCACACCCGTTCTTCCGGTTCCACCTGACCGAGGACCAGAGCGACACGCCGATCAGAGCGGCACCGCCGAGGCCGGTGATGACCTCCGGAATATGCACGAAGCTCTGCGCATACATCACCACCGACAGCACGATGATCGCGTAGAACGCCCCGTGTTCCAGGAAGCGATACTGCGCCAGCGTGCCCTGCTCCACCAACATGATCGTCATCGACCGCACGTACATCGCGCCGATCCCGAGGCCGATGGCGATCACGAAGAGGTTCTGGCTGAGAGCGAAGGCCCCGATCACTCCGTCGAAGGAGAAGGAGGCATCCAGCACCTCGAGATACAGGAAGGCGCCGAGCCCCCCCTGCGCCCCGGCGGCCATGACCGCGCGCCGGTCCAGCACACCGCCCAGAACCTCGACAAGAAGGAAGGTCAGCAGTCCCCAGATCGACGCCTTGAGGAAGGTCCGCGCCGCCACGTCGTCATGCAGGGTGGTAAAGCCGAGCACGATCAGCAGCACCACCGCCACCTCGATCCCCCGGACACCGGCATAGCTGGACATGGTTCTCTCAAGCCACTGAACCCAGTGGATATCCTTTTCGCCATCGAAAAAGAACCCGAGGCCCACCATCATCAGGAAGGTGCCGCCGAAGGCGGCGATCGACAGATGCGCGTCATGCATGATCGCGGCATACTGCTCGGGCTCGGACGCGGCGAGAACCAGTGCCTCAACCGGAGAGATCTGGGCCGCCACGACGACGATCAGCAGCGGGAAGATGATGCGCATCCCGAAGACCGCGATCAGGATTCCCCAGGTCAGGAATCGCCGCTGCCAGACCGGAGACATGGTCTTAAGCTTGTTGGCGTTGACGATGGCGTTGTCGAAGGAGAGGCTGATTTCAAGCACCGCAAGAACGGTGCAGATGAAGAAGATGGTCGCCGCGCCCTCTATCGTGCCGGCCTGCTGCCAGCCGAGCAGCGCGCCGAGGGCGAGGCCCAGCACCGTCACGGCGAACGCCCATCTGAAATATCGCATCGCGGACCTCTGGGATCCCGTCCGGGATCCGCCGCGCGCTGTGTCTGACATGATTACGTACTGCTGTGCGGCTCGTCTCGGTCTGGTGCCGACATCACGACTGCGCCGCAGCAGTCGTCAGAGGGGCCCGGTCACCTGTTGAGGCGCGGATTCGCTCCGCGCCCCCAATATCTGTTGCGCCGTGCCATAGGTCAATGGCGACACCGGAGGCGGCGCCGTCCCAGTCCCGAAAGGTCGACCTAACGGTTGCCGCGCATGGAGGATCGCGTCGCGACCCCTGCCCCGAAGCCCTGCGCGAAGGCCGCGCTCAGACCGCTGGCGGTGATTCCGGGCGCGGGCGCGTGAGGGACCCTTCTGGTTCCGACAGCCATGACCACCGCCCCTGCACCGACATACCCGAAACCGATGACCAGCGCGGCGAACTGCGCGCCGCGGGCTTCGGACAGGATCAGCCAGGCGGCTGCGGTCAGGAAGCCGACCCCCACCACCATCAGAAGCGCGCCGCCCAGGCCAAAGCCCGCGCGGCGCAGCGACAGTTTCAGCGAATGCAGCATAGGCACCCCCTCAGCGGCGGCTGGACAGCAGCCCCAGGACAAAGCCGATCCCGGCGGCAAGGCCCACTGCGGCGGCGGGGTTGTCACGGACGGCGGTTTCGGCCTGCGCGTAACCGGTGCGCAGCTGCGCCTCGGCGTCCTGACGCAGGTGATCGGCCCGCAGGCGAAGGTCTTCCGCTGTGCGGGTCGCGGCGGCCTTGGCCTGTTCGCCCTGCGCGCGGCCGAAGTCACCCATGGTGCGGGTAAGCTTGGCCACATCGGCCTGAAGCACGGCAATCTGTTCGCGCAGATCGTCAGAGGTGGGCTTGGTTGCGGCTGTGGAGCCGTTGGCGGTTTCGGTGCGTGCCATGAGCTGTCTCCTTGTCGTTGCCAGCTGTTGTTTCCTGATGTCGCCGTATCAACGCCACCCCCGATGAAATGTTCCCGCGGGCGACCCTGTGTACAGGATTCACCGCAAACCCGGCACAGTTCCGCCGCAATTGTTTTGCATAAAATTTTCCCATGAATGAAAGGAAGACAGCCGACATGCCCACCAAGATCCGCCTTCCCGGTTTCCGTAGCGGTCTTCTCTGCGCGGTTGTCGCAGCATCCCTGATCGGCGGCAGCGCGACACCGTCCCGCGCCGACCTGGGCGATCTGCTGGGGTGTATTCTGGGCTGCAGCAGCGGCAGCGGAAGCTCCGGCTCCACCGTGCCGCCGACCGGCATCATTCACGTCGTCTATATTGCCGGGGATGTCTATTTCCCGCGCGAGGTCCGCGTGAAGCCCGGCGACGAGGTGAAGTTCTACAATCTCACCAGCAGCGGCCACAAGGTGCGCGCATCCGACAGTTCGTGGTCCAGCGGGACGCTCTACAAGAACCAGTCGTGGTCGCTTGTCGTGCAATCCAACACCAAGCTGTCGTTCCAGAAATCCTCGTTCTTCTCGTCCATGTCCGGACAGATCATCATCGGCAACCCGCCGTCCGCTTTCGATTTCGGCGACCTGGTCGACTATGCCGGCAATGTGGTCGGCAAGGACGGCGTGGTGGTTAAGACGGCGGACGGGCTGGGCTACACCCTCGCCAGCCTTGGCGGAACCGTTCGCACCGTCGGCGACGGGCTGACCAAGGGGCTGACCACGACGCTTGGGCTCGGCAACAACTGAAGCCTTGGCGCGGCGCCCCGGTTCGCCGCGCATCACCGACCTTTTCTGCAAAGATGCCGTTTCGCCTGAATGCTGCATTGCGGCAGCAGGCAGGCGGATTTCCAAATTTATGCCCCGTCCGCGCCACATTCCAAGGTTAACGATTTAACCGAGTAGACATTACGACGTGGTACCATGACGCGCGAATCCCTTAAATCCGCAATTCTCTCCCTGACCCTCGGCCTCGGCCTTATGACCGCCACCGCGATCCCGTCGCGCGCGGGTGTCGGTGACCTGATCGCCTGCCTGCTCGGCGGCTGTTCCTCCCAAGGCAACAACCAGAGCACCGGCTCCGGGTCCGACGTGGAGGTCACCGGGGTGGTGCAGACGATCTACATCGTCGGCGACACCTTCTTTCCGAACACGGTACACGCGAATTACGGTGATGAGATCAAGTTCCACAACCTCGTCAACGCGGCGATCAAGGTGGAGGCGACCAACGGGTCGTGGAGCAGCGACGCGATCAACAAGAACAAGTCCTGGTCCTTCATCGTCCAGCCCGGCCTGAAGCTGAGCTTCCAGAAGAAGCAGTGGTTTTCGAACATGAAGGGCGAGGTCAAGATCGGCGAACCCAATGCCAGCGTGAACTACGGCGACCTGATCGATTACAACGGCAACGTGGTCGGCAAGGACGGCGTGGTGGTGAAGGTCGCAGACGGGCTCGGCAAGACGCTGGCCGATCTGGGCGGCACGGTGCGCAAGGTCGGCAACGGTCTGGCCCTTGGCCTGACCACGACGCTTGGGCTGGGCAACAACTAGGCCGCGGGCCTACGCCAGCGGTTCGACCAGCCCCGGCCCCGTCGCGCGGTTCGAGTTGACCTCGGTCCCGACCCGGTACATCGCATAGACCGTGTCCGACGCTGCCGTCATCAGACGCGCGGCGCCCTTGCCGTCCTCACCCAGCCACAGGCCCCAGTCCTGTTCTTCCAGGATCACCGGAATGCGGTTGTGCACCTCCGCCATCCGACCTTCCGCTTCCGTCGTGACGATGGCGCAGGCCGTCACCCGCTCTCCGTCCCGCTCCCAGTCCTGCCAGATGCCGGCCATGACCATGGGCGCGCCGTCCCGCCGGTGGATGAACCACGGCAGCTTCCGGTCGCCCGCCCGGTCCCATTCGTAGAACCCGTCCATCGGGATCAGGCAGCGCCGGTCCCGCGCCGCCGCCCGGAACGCGGGTTTTTCGGCAATCGTTTCGGCCCGCGCGTTGATCAGCAGGGGTCCGTCGTTCAGCTTCTTGTACCAGTGCGGAACAAAGCCCCATCTAATCGCGATCAGCTGCCGGTCATCCCCCGACAGGCGTACGACATTGACCGGAACCGTGGGACAGACGTTGAAGTTCGGCACGTCGGCGAGGTCGTTTGCCGGCATCGCCCGGAACAGCTGCGCCACCGCATCCGGCGGCAGGGTGACGGCGAACCGCCCGCACATCAGCGCACCCAGGCGCGCCGGGCCAGGTCGATGCGGGCCTCCATCATCGACATGTCTTTCATGATCGCGATGCGCCGGTCGCGATCCCCCTCGCCCGCCAGCTCCTCCCGCAGGGCGCGCAACTTCTTCGACAGGGTGACAAACTCCGGCTCGGCGGCGTTCTCACGCATCACCCGGTTCAGCAGCGCGTTCTCCGGATCGTCATGGCGCGGCAGCGGCTTGCCCGCGCCCGGCAGGTTGTCGAAGTCGCCGTTGCGCTCCGCCTCGGCGATTTTGGCCGAGATGAGGTCGATCAGAGGGTGGTCCATGCGCACCAATGTAGGCGGTCCGGGGCACCGGTGGAAGCCCCCGCACGCCACCTGTGCAGCAATCGCCAGATGACTTTCCCCCGGCCCGTGCCAATCTTTGACCCAGAAAGAGAGGAGCACCCCATGACCTACGACATCCGCAAGGAAGACGGCGAGACCAAGGGCCGGTTCACCGTGACCGTGGACGGCCACGAGGCCGAGCTGACCTATTCCCGCATGAGCCCGCACCGCATCATCGCCGACCACACCGGCGTGCCGGATGCGCTTGGCGGCAAGGGAGTCGGCAAGGCGCTGGTGGAGGCGCTGGTCGCCGATGCCCGCGCCACGGGCACCACCGTCGTCGCGCTCTGCCCCTTCGTGAAGGCACAGGCGAAGCGGCATCCCGAATGGGCAGACGTCTTTGTCTGAGAACAGGAGACCGAGATGAGCTGGAACCCCACCCACGCCCCCGACTGCGAAACCGGGCTCGACAGTATCGAGACGGTCATCATCCCCCGCGCCCGTGACCTCGGCGGGTTCGAGGTGCGGCGCGCCCTTCCATCGATGGACCGCCAGATGGTGGGGCCCTTCATCTTCTTCGACCAGATGGGACCGGCGGAATTCGTCACCGGCCACGGCATCGACGTCCGCCCGCATCCCCATATCGGCCTGGGCACCGTCACCTATCTGATGAAGGGCGCGTTTGAACATCGCGACTCCATCGGATCACACCAGACGATCCGGCCCGGAGAAGTGAACTGGATGCTGGCAGGCCGGGGCGTCACCCACTCCGAACGCACCTCCGAAGCCGTCCGGCAGGCGCCGCACAGCCTGCTCGGCATCCAGACCTGGGTGGCCCTGCCCGAGGACCGGGAGGAGATGGCCCCGACCTTCGAGCACCACAAGAAAGAGGCGCTGCCTCTGCTTGAGGAGTCCGGAAGCACCGCCCGCCTGATCCTCGGCACTGCCTGGGGTGAACGCGCGCCGGTGACGATGCAGTCGGAAATCTTCTATGCCGACGTGACCCTCGCCCCCGGTGCCGCCCTGCCTCTGCCGGATGAACACGAGGACCGCGGGCTGTACGTCCTGAGCGGTGAGATCGTGATCGCCGGAGAGACCTTCGCCACCGGTCGCATGATGGTCTTCCGCCCCGGCGACCGCATCACCGTCCGCGCCGGGGCCAAGGGCGCGCGGGTGCTGGCCCTTGGCGGTGAAACGCTGAACGGTCCGCGATACATGTGGTGGAACTTCGTCTCCTCCTCGCCCGACCGGATCGAAGAGGCCAAGACCGCGTGGAAGGCCGCCGACTGGGACAGCGGGCCCTTCCGTCTGCCGCCCGGCGACACCTCGGAATATATCCCGATCACCGACGACATGGATCGCATGAAGATCAAGCGCTAGCGACGGAAGCGCGGCGGGCACGCGTATCAGGGTCGACAAAGGCAAGAATACCGAAGGAGACCCGCGCATGACCCGCCCCGCCATCGGCACAAGTCCGCTGACCGTCGCAACCGTCCTGATCGCGGGCCTGACCGGAGCGGTGCTGCTGTTTGATACCGGCGGCCCGCCCCCGCGCGAAGTGCACATGCTGGCCGGGCTGGCGCTGGCCGGTGTCGCACTGGTTCAGGTCGCGGCATTCTGGCGGCCGCTGCAACTCTACCTCCGGCGTCCGCTGACCGGCTTCGTTCTGGTCATGGGGGTGGCGGTGACGGTCGCAGGGGCGCTCGGCTGGTCCTCTGCCGCCGCCCGGCCCGGCCCCGACCCGATCGCCGTCTTCCGCGCGCTGGAGGCCGCGCCGGTCTCTTCCCTCGCCGAACTGACGGGCAAGCCCTCCGCCAGGCTGGTTGCCGACCTGAATGCGCGGGGCTACGTGGATCTACGATCCTGACCTGAGCAAGGCGGAAATCGCCGGGGGGGATATGCGGCAGGCCGGGGAAATCCTCGATGTCGCTTTCGGGACAACGGTCGGGGAATGAAAGATAAAATCACCGATCCTGCGGGTGCGGGTTGATCGCCGGTCTCGGAAACCCGCAGCCCGGGCTGTCCCCGCGCGCCCCTGTCCGCGCCGCCATTCAATCCGCTGACCGTCATCCTCGGGTTTGACCCGGAGATCTCCTGCCACGTCAGGCAGGATTCCGCCCACCTCCCCCCCGCGTCAGCAACGCCTTCGCGACCGGGGACACCGCCCCTAGACTGGTCCCAGGCGGCAATTAAGCACCGCCGACCGGCCCCGGCCGCGTCGCGCCACGTTTTCAGACAAGGATTTGACATGGGACAGGCACCACTTAACCCGGCGGGCCGGCAATCGGCACAGGCCATTGCAGACGCGCTCTGGGCCGAACTCGAAGCGGTCGGACTGGAACGGATGCAGCAGGCGGGCGGCGTTCTGGCCGGGCTCAGCCGGCTTCGTTCGCTCTACGGGCAGGCCATGGGTGTCTACGGCACGGCAAAGGACCTGATCGAAATTCTCGATGCGATGTACGAGGCGATGACCACCCCGCGCCGCATGACCATGCGCGTCGCCTCGGCCCATGCCTTCGCCTACTGGGTGTTCCAGGAACGGCAGGTCCACAACCCCATGAACCCGCCGAACGACTTCCTCGTCATGCATCGCAACCGGGATCAGGAGGACGCGGAGATCGGCCAGCGTACCGGCAATCCGGACTTCTCCTCCGACGGCGGCCTGACCTCCTACGACTGGAACATCGTCTGGCGTCAGGGCGTGCAGCAGACGCTGACGAAACTGGACCGCCGCATGGCCGAGCTTCACCGCACCGGAGAAGCCGAGCGGGCGCTGCGCGAGGCCCTTCCCGGCGCCGAGGTGCATGGGCAGGACATGGGCCACATCGCCTCCCAATACCGGCCGGTCATCATGGCACGGCGCTTCGGCCGCCCCGAGGCCGCGGCCAAGTCCCATTTCGTCCTGTCGCTGAAGTCCGCAAGCGAGGTGGAGCAGAGCTCGAACATCTCGCTCTACGCCCGGTTCCCCTACCGGGGGTGATGCGGTCAGAAACCGATCCTGCGCGGCACGATGTGCTTGTCCGCAATACCCACGAAACGAAAAACCCGCCGGATCGCTCCGGCGGGTTTCGCTTCTGGACGCGTCGAGCCCTTACTTCTTGGTGATCCGCCCGTCGGTGTAGGGCTTGTACGGCCCCTGCGCTGCCAGGTACTCCGCCGTCACGTCGGCGAGGTCCGGACCGAAGTCATAGGCGTTCGGCGCATCGCTGAACATCTTGTAGCCGTCGCCACCGCCCCGCACGTAGTTGTTGGTCACCGCGAGGTAGGTCTTCGCCGGGTCGATCGGCACCCAGGCATCGCCCTCCATCACCATGACGTCGGAAATCCGCGATCCCGCTTCGGCAGCCGGATCGAAGGTGTACTTCAGCCCCGCAACCTGGGCAAAGCGCCCCGCCACATCCTCGAGCTGGCTGACGCCGTTCTCAAGCGCGGCCACCACCGTTTCCCCCGTGGTCTCGAAGGTCGACAGGGTGTTCTGGAACGGCAGCACGGTCAGCACCTCGCCCATGGTCACCTCGCCCGCGTCGATCGAGGCGCGCAGCCCCCCGCCGTTGGCAATCGCGATGGTCACGCCCTGATCCTTCACCCGGTCCAGCATCGCGTCGGCCACCAGGTTGCCCATGGCGCATTCGCCGGTGCGGCAGGCGTTCTTGTCGCCGTCGATGGCCTCTGCGGTTTCTGCCACGACCTTGTTGCGGATCTCGTCCAGCGGCGCGGCGGCCTCCGCGATGCGGGCCTTGGTCGCTTCGTCCTCGGCCACGGCGGCGTCCATGATGATCGGCGCGCCCGCGGCCTCCGTCACGTTGCCCTCGTCGTCGAAGGTCACATTCAGCTCACCCAGGAATTTGCCGTAGGCATAGGCCGACACGATGGCGGTCGACCCGACCATCGTCGGATAGGGGCCCTCCGCCCCTTCCATGTCGCCGAGCAGGGTGTTGGAATGCCCGCCCACGATGACGTCGACACCCGTGGTGCCCTCGGCCACGCGCTTGTCCACGTTGTATCCGGAATGGCTCAGCACCACGATCTTGTTGACGCCCTCCGCGGTCAGCTTGTCAACCTCGCCCTGCACCGCCTCAACCGGATCGGAGAAGGTGATGTTCGGTCCGGGAGAGGCCAGTTCGTCCGTGTCCTGCGGCGTCAGCCCGATCAGGCCGATCTTCTCGCCGCCCTTCTCGATCACCGTGGACTTCATCAGCTTGTCGGCCAGCAGCGGCTCACCCGACACGTCCGCGTTGCTCATCAGCACCGGGAAATTGACCGCATCCATGAAGCCGCGCAGAACCTCGGGGCCGTCGTCGAATTCGTGGTTGCCCACGGTCATCGCGTCATAGCCTTCCTTGTTCATCATCTCCGCGGCCAGCTTGCCCTTGTAATAGGTGTAGAACAGCGTGCCCTGGAACTGGTCCCCCCCGTCCACGAGGAGGGAGTTGTTGGACCGCGCCCGCGCTTCGGTGATCGCGGTCATCAGACGGGCAGAGCCGCCAAAGCACTTGCCTTCGGCGTTGTCCTCGGCCGAACAGCCGGAGTCATACTTGCTGATCGGTTCAAACCGGGCGTGGAAATCGTTGGTGTGAAGAATGGTCAGCGAATAATCGGCCATAGCGGTGCCGGCCGACAGGGCAAGCGCCGCAACACTGGAAAGGAAACGGACAGACATGGCAGGTCCTCTGATTGGGGTGATACTGCAGGGATGCTGCACCGCATTGGCCGCGGGAGTCAAAGCGGAACTCCGCCTGCGCCCGCGGCGGTGCGCCATGACCTTGGGGCAGCGCCCCCGGGGCGGCACGATGCAATGCCTTGACGGGTCCGCCCGGGCGGGGCATCCCCTTCGCCATGCTGATCTACAAGATATTCCGTGCCGATGAATGGCAGGCCCTCGTCGCCACAGGCGAGACCCGGGGTGCGCCGGTCGACCTGGCGGACGGCTTCATCCACTTCTCCACCGCCACGCAGGCCGCCGAAACCGCAGCGAAACACTTTGCCGGGGCACAGGACCTGATCCTCACAGCCGTCGACACCGCCCCCCTGGGCGACGCGCTGAAATGGGAGGTGTCGCGCGGAGGGGTGGAGTTTCCCCATCTCTACCGCAGCCTGACCCTGGACGACGTCGCCTGGCACGCGCCCCTGCCGCTCGCGGACGGTCAGCACCAGTTCCCGGACCGCATGACATGAAGACCATCGAACGGATCGGACTGGCCGCGCTGCGCATGGCCGACCCGGAAACCGCGCACCGGCTGGCGCTGATGGCGCTGAAATCCGGTCTCGTCCCGACGGAGGGCGAGGTCACCTCGCCCCGCCTGCGCACCACCCTCGCCGGTCTGTCGCTGCCCAACCCGGTCGGCCTCGCCGCCGGCTTCGACAAGAACGCCGAATGCCTCGCCCCGCTGTCCCGCGCCGGTTTCGGCTTTCTCGAGGTCGGCGCCGCGACCCCGCGCCCGCAACCCGGCAACCCGCGCCCCCGCATGTTCCGCCTGGCCGAGGACGGCGGCGTCATCAACCGGTTCGGTTTCAACAACGAAGGAATGGAGCGGATTGCGACCCGCCTCGCCGCCCGCCCCGAGGGCACCATCGTCGGTCTGAACATCGGCGCCAACAAGGACAGCGCCGACCGGGCAGAGGACTTTGCCCGCGTGCTGTCGCGCTGCGGCGAATATCTCGACTTCGCCACGGTCAACGTCTCCTCACCCAATACCGAGAACCTGCGCGACCTGCAGGGCGCCTCCGCGCTCGAGGCCCTGCTGCAGGGTGTGGTGGAGGCGCGCAACTGGCTGCCCCGCCGCATTCCCGTCTTCCTCAAGATCGCGCCGGATCTCAGCGACACCGAACTCGCCGATGTCGCGCGCGTGGTGATCTATCGCGGCGTCGACGGCATCATCGCAACCAACACCACCCTGTCCCGCCGCGGGCTGCGCTCGCGCCACCGCGACGAAAAGGGCGGCCTGTCGGGCGCACCGCTGTTCCATCGCTCGACCCAGGTGCTGGCCCGCCTGCACGAGATCACCGACGGCCAGGTCCCGCTGATCGGCGTCGGCGGCATTGCAAGCGGAGAGGAAGCCTACGACAAGATCCGCGCCGGTGCTTCTGCCGTGCAACTCTACACCGGGCTCGCCTATCACGGCCTGTCGCTCGCGGCGGACATCGCCCGCGACCTCGACACGCTGCTTGAACGCGACGGTTTCGCGAATATCTCCGAGGCCACCGGAACCGGACGAAAGGACTGGCTGTGATCCTCTGGCACAATCCCCGCTGCACCAAGTCGCGCCAGACCCTCGCCCTGATCGAGGCGCAGGGCTATCGCCCGCACATCCGCCCCTATCTCCTCGACCCGCCATCGGAGGAGGAGATCCGCGCCGTCATGGCCGCGCTCGGCGTAGCCCCGCTGGCAATGATGCGCATAGGCGAGAAGGTGTTCCGCGAACTCGGCCTCTCCGACGAGACGCCGGAGGACACGCTGATCCGCGCCATGGCCGAAAACCCGATCCTGATCGAACGTCCGATCCTCATCACCGATAACGGTGCCGCCATCGGCCGTCCGCCGGAAAACGTCCTGCCGCTGCTCGGAGCCTGAGCGCCGGAGGGCCCTGCCCTCCGGACCACCCGGGATATTTGAGAAACCAAAGAAACGGGTCGGTCTTCTTTGGTTTCTCAAATATCCCGGGGGAGTCGCGTCAGCGACGGGGGCAGCGCCCCCTCACGCCGTCTCCGCCGGGGCATCCGCCGAGGCTTCGAGCGCGGGATAGCGGATCGCCAGCGTCGCCCCCCGCGCGGCGAAGGAGATCAGCAGCGCCATCCAGAGCCCGTGGTTGCCGAAGACCGGCACCAGCGCCCAGACCGCGGCGAAATAGATCACGAAGCTCACCGCCATCATGTTGCGCATGTCGCGCGACCGGGCCGCGCCGATGAAGATGCCGTCAAACATCCAGCAGGCGCAGCCGATCAGCGGCGCGGCAACCATCCACGGCAGATAGGCGCGGGCCGCCTCGCGCACCGGCTCCGCCTTGGCCATCAGGTCCACGATCAGCCCACCGGCCAGCGCGAAGGCCAGCGCCAGCGCAACGCAGATCGCAAAGCCCCAGATGCCGGTCATCACTGCCCCGCGTCGCAGCGCAGCCCGGTCGCGCCGGCCAAGCGCCTGGCCGACGAAGGCCTCTGCCGCGAAGGCGAAACCGTCCATTGCGTAAGCCGTGATGAACATGAACTGCGTCAGCACCTGGTTCGCCGCCAGCTGAACGTCGCCGAAGTCCGACCCGAAGTAGACGAAGGAAACGAGGATCACCTCAAGCAGCATCGACCGGATCAGGATGTCCCGGTTCACCACCGCCATCCGGATCAGGCGCACCCGGTCGAACACCCGTCCCCAGTCCCGCCAGGCCGGATTGCGGAACGCCGCGCGGCAGAGCCACAGTCCGACCAGGCACCCCGCCCACTCCGACAGGAAGGTCGCCACCGCCACCCCCGGCACGCCCCAGTCAAAGCCGAGCACGAAGAGCACGTCCAGACCCATGTTCATGCCGTTCATCACCAGCTGCACCACCAGCACCGCCGCCGTGCGTTCCTGCGCGATCAGCCAGCCGGTGAGCCCGAAGACCGCGATCGCCGCCGGGGCGGACCAGATACGGATCGCCATATACTGCCGTGCCATCTCCTCGACCTCCGCACTGGCCGGGGACAGGGCGAAAGCCCCGGCGAAGACTGGCCATTGCAGCAGGATCAGCGCCAGCCCGCCGGCCCCCGCGATCAGCAGCGCCCGCGTCAGCAGCGCGGCGACCTCCCACGGCTGCCCTGCGCCGATGGCATTGGCGGTCAGCCCGGTGGTGCCCATCCTGAGGAAACCGAAGATCCAGTAGATCGCCGTCAGGGTGATCCCGCCGACCGCCACAGCCCCGATCGGCGCGGCCTCTCCCAGCTGGCCGACGACGCCGGTGTCGACCGCCGCCAGCAGCGGCACGGTCGCATTGGACAGCACGATCGGCAGCGCGATCTTCAGCACCCGGCGGTGCGTGACCGGGTCAGCCATCCTTGCCAGCAGCCCGCGCGGGCATCAGGAAATGGCCCGTCGCCTCGGCGAACGGACGGTCGCGGTTGTCCTGCCAGGCCGCCACCCGGACCGAGGAATAGCGCCGCCCCGCCCGCGTCACATGCGCCCGCGCATAGGCGTCCCGCGGCAGGCCCGAGCGAAGGTAATCCACGGTGAAGTCGATAGTCTTGGGCAGCCGGACCGGCGCCTGCGCCCCGCCCCGCTCCACCCCCTCGATTTCATCCCAGAGCAGCGCCCAGCCCAGGCCGATGATCGCCGTCACCTCGAGGAACCCCGCCGTGGCCCCGCCGTGCAGGGCGGGCAGCATCGGGTTGCCGATCAGCTTATCCTCAAAGGGCATAACCGCCGTAAGTTCATCCCCGCGCCGCTCGAAGCTCACCCCGAGGAAGCGGATGTAGGGCACCCGTGCCACCAGCCCGGCCAGCGCCGCGTCGCGTCTCTGCTTGACCACCTGCACCGGCTCCGGCCGGCCCTGTCCCGTCCCGCTCATGCCAGTCTGCTGTCCTGCATCAAACGCCGTCCCTTTGCCTGGCCGTGAAGGAGAACGCCCCGGTGGCCGAGGCGACGGGCCGGTCGGAATCGTCGTCCAGCGCCACCGCCCGTGCGAAGGCCACGTTTCGGGTCACGTGATAGCATTCGGCGCGTGCGATCAGCCGTTGGCCGGGCGTTGCCGCGCGCATGTAGTCGATCCGGAGATCCAGCGTCGCCGTACCCTCCGTCCCCTCCGGATGCATGATGACCGCCGCGCCGCAGGCCGTGTCGAGCAGCGCCGACACCGCCCCGCCGTGCAGCACGCCGGTGTCGGGATCGCCGACAAGTGCCGCGTCATAGGGCAGAGAGAATTGGGCCGTTCCCGGCCCGAGCGCCAGCAGCGACAGGTTCAGCGCCTTCGCATGGGGCAGCGATTCCATGAAGTCGCGGGCGACCCGCGCCATGTCCTCGCCCGCGGGCGACCCGTCGGCGCCTGAAGGCTGGAATTCGGAGGTATCGGACATCGTGGCTCCTTTCCCGGTATATGATCGGCATTGTCGCGTCAGGGCAAGGTCTTACCCCGTCACGACGCTTGCGAGCGCGCCCGGAACCCGCCAAAATGACCCGGCGTCATTTCTCGGCGTGATGTCGGGATGCGCGGGCAGTTCAAGGGCGGAAGGTATCGGCATGGGTGAGGCACGGATCGGGTTCAAGGATATGTGTGCAAGGTTCGACGTGACCCCGCGCACCCTGCGCTATTACGAGTATATCGAACTGCTGCACCCCGAGCGCGAGGGCCGGTCCCGCTTTTACGGATCGCGCGACTGCGCCCGCATGAAGCTGATCCTGCGCGGGCGCAAATACGGCTTTTCGCTCGAGGCGATCCGTCAGTGGCTCGACATCTACGACGAAGAAGGATCGGCCGCGCAGATGCAGAGCTGGATCGAGAACGCCGATGCGCAGCTTGCCGAACTGACCACGCAGCGCGAGCAGATCGAGGAGACGATCTCGGAACTGCAGGCCCTTCGGGACCGCACCGCCGCCTCTCTGGAGGTCTATGACGAATCAACCTCCGCGGTCAGTGACATCGTCGAGGACTGACAGGGCCTAAACATACCCGTCAGAACGGAAAATCGCAGTCCTGCCTTTACAAAAATTTCACTGACCCGGCGGCAACCTTGGCTGATCTTACGTCAACCTGAAAATGACGCGACGTATCGCTTACGTTAACGTCAACTTCTATTGTAAACGAGGGTACGTTCTGATTTTTGACCAGTCGATCAAAATTGACGGAAAGAAGTCATGGACACCGAACGACTGATGACCATCCGCGAGATGTGCGACGCCTATCAGGTGACCGCGCGCACCCTGCGGTTCTACGAAGCGAAGGAGCTGCTGTTCCCGATCCGCGAAGGCCAGAAGCGTCTTTTCACCCGGCGCGACCGGGCGCGGCTGAAACTGATCCTGCGCGGTAAGCGTTTCGGATTCAGCCTCGAAGACCTGCGCCAGCTTCTCGATCTCTACGACATGGGCGACCAGCAGCACACCCAGCTGGTCAAGACCTACGAGATCGCCGAGCAGCGCCTGGCCGAAATGGAGGCCCGCCGGGATGAGCTGAACCAGGCCATCGCGGAACTGCGGGAACAGATGGACTGGGGCGCGAAGATCATCGTGTCCCTGGAAGGACAGAAGAACGCGGCCGAATAACCCGGCCGCCCGCATTGGGAGAGAGCCATGCCGACCTATACCGCCCCCGTGAAGGACATGCAGTTCATCCTGCACGACGTCCTGAAGGCATCCGAACAGGATGTGCCGGGTTACGAGGACCTCGATCGCGACTTCACCGCCGCGATCCTGGAAGAGGCCGGCAAGCTCTCCTCAGATGTCTTTGCACCGCTGAACGCGGTCGGCGACAAGGAAGGCGTGACGCTGGAAAACGGCGTCGTGCGCACCCCCAAGGGCTTCAAGGAAGCCTTCGACCAGTTCCGCGAGGGCGGCTGGACGGGCCTCGACTGCGATCCGGAATACGGCGGCCAGGGCCTGCCCCACGTGCTGTCGACGGCGACCGGAGAGATCTTCTCCGCCGCCAACATGGCCTTCATGATGTACCCGGGCCTGACCCATGGCGCCTATTCCGCCATCCACGCCCACGGCACGGACGAGCAGAAGCAGACCTATCTGCCCAAGATGGTCACCTGCGAATGGACCGGCACCATGAACCTGACGGAGCCGCATTGCGGCACCGACCTTGGCCTCATGCGCACCAAGGCGGAACCTCAGGACGACGGCAGCTACGCGATCACCGGGCAGAAGATCTTCATCTCTGCCGGCGATCACGACATGTCGGAAAACGTGATCCACCTCGTGCTTGCCAAGATCCCCGGCGGTCCCGAGGGTATCAAGGGCGTCTCTCTCTTCATCGTGCCGAAGTTCCTCGTGAAGGACGACAACACCCCCGGAGAGCGCAATGCCGTCTCCGTCGGCAAGATCGAAGAGAAGATGGGCATTCACGGCAATGCCACCTGCGTGATGAACTACGACGGCGCGAAAGGCTGGCTCCTCGGTGAGGAACACAAGGGCATGCGTGCCATGTTTACCATGATGAACGAAGCCCGGCTCGGCGTGGCGATGCAGGGCCTGTCCCAGGCGACCGTGGCTTACGAAAACGCCCTCTCCTACGCCAAGGACCGCCTGCAGGGCCGCGCCATCACCGGTGCGGAGAATCCCGAAGGCCCCGCCGATCCGCTGATCGTGCACCCCGACATCCGGCGTTCGCTGATGGATCAGAAATCCTTCGTGGAAGGCGCGCGCGCCTTTGGCCTCTGGTCCGCCTCGCTGATCGACCGCTCGCACCGCAACGGCGACGACAAGGCCGAAGGGCTGGTGTCGCTGATGACCCCGGTTCTCAAGGGCTTTCTGACCGACCAGGGCTTCGACATGACGGTGCTCGCGCAGCAGGTCTACGGCGGCCACGGCTACATCGAGGAATGGGGCATGTCGCAGTTCACCCGCGACGCCCGCATCGCCATGATCTACGAAGGCGCCAATGGCGTTCAGGCGCTCGACCTCGTCGGCCGCAAGCTCGCGGCGGGCGGCGGCAAGCCCGCCATGGCCTTCTTCGAGGAGATCAAAACCTTCATAAAGGACAACTCCGCCGATGAGGACCTGAGGGCCGGGTTCATGGACCCGCTCAAGACCGCCTCCAAGCAGCTGCAGGAAGCCGCGATGTTCTTCATGCAGCAGGGCATGAAGAACCCGAACGAGGCGCTCGCGGGGTCCTACGACTTCATGCATCTCTTCGGCCACGTCTGCCTCGGCTACATGTGGGCGCGCATGGCGGTGGCGGCCAAGGCCGCGCTGGCCGGCGATGCCTCGGACCGCGATTTCTACGACTCCAAACTGGCGACCGGGCGCTACTACATGGCCCGCCGCCTGCCCGCCTGTGCCATGCATGTCGCCCGGATCACCTCCGGCGCGGCGCCCGTCATGGCGCTGGACGCGGCAAGTTTCTGAGCGCGGGACCCAACCCGCGCCGGTCACCGACAGGGGGCAAAGCCTCCGCTCACGGACTGCGGATGTCCGGCCATGGGGATGGCCGGGCATCCGGACACCCGCCCCGGAGGAGAGATGCCCAAACGCTTCCGCCTGACCCGCCGCTTCCCCGTCGCCATGACGGAGGACGCCTATCGTCGCCTGAAAAGGTTCGCGACGGAATCCGGGCTGGACGAAGGAGAGGCCCTGTCCTTCCTCTTCGAGAACTTCGACAGCGTTACGGACGAGGACAACCTCACGCACCGTCTGCGGCTGTTCAATTCGGAACTGGAGGACCGCAAGAGGTGAGCGATCCGCGCACATCCGGACCCCGGTCTATGCGGTTGCGGAAGCACGCCTTCGGCGGGAGTATTTCGGGCAAGATGAAGACGAATTTACCGCTGATGATCCGCCCCGTCCCGCGCCACGCGATTGGCTACCCGATCTGTCGGAACGGGGCTTCACCTTGCACGTCCATCGGCTCTCCAGCCTGTGACGCGGGACGAGGTTAGACGCGGTACAATTAACGCGAGATGAACCGCCCCTTCATCTTGCCGGAAATACTCCGGGGTGCGCGAGGGGCCGGCCCCTCGCCGAGGAACGTCCAAGGGAGGACAACGATGACGATCAAGCTCTACTGCTTCGGCGAAAGCGGCAATGCCTACAAGGCGGCGCTGCCGCTGGAACTCTCCGGTCTCGACTGGCAGGCCGAGAAGGTGGATTTCTTCGGCGGCCAGGCGCGCAGCCCGGAATATCAGGCGCTGAACGTCATGGGCGAGGTTCCGGTGCTGGTCGACGGCGATGTCACCCTGACCCAGTCCGGCGTGATCCAGATGTACATCTCGGAGAAGACCGGCAAGTTCGGCGGGTCCTCCAGGGAGGAGGCGCGCGAGGTCACGCGCTGGATGTTCTGGGACAATCACAAGATGTCCTCCCAGTGCGGCACGCAGCGGTTCCTGATGAACTTCCTTCCGGAAGAAAAACGTCCGCAGGAGGTCATCGGCTTCATCGGCGGTCGCCTGAAGGCTGCGTTCAAGACGCTGGATACCGCGCTCAGGGGCCGCGACTGGCTCGTCGGGTCGGAGCCGAGCCACGCCGATTTCTGCTGTTGCGGCTACCTCTTCTACCCCGAGCCCTTCGGTTTCGACCGCAAGGACTGGCCCGAGATCGACCGATGGCTGGGCAATATCGAAAGCCTGCCCGGCTGGAAACACCCCTATGACCTGATGCCCGGCCGGCCCTCCGACCGCGGCCTCTGACGCAATCGAACGAAGAAGGAGGCACCTATGTCCGACGCCTATATCTACGACGCCATCCGCTCCCCGCGCGGCAAGGGCCGCGCCGACGGCTCCCTGCACGAGGTGACCTCGGTTGCGCTTGGCAAACAGATGCTCAACGCGCTCCGCGAGCGCTGCGGCTTTGACGGCCACGCGATCGAGGACGTGATCTGGGGCAATGCGACCCAGGCCATGGAACAGGGCGGCTGCCTGGCGCGTACGACCGTGCTCGCCTCCGATCTCGACGAGCGCATTCCCGGCCTGTCGATCAACCGTTTCTGCGCCTCCGGCATGGAGGCGGTGAACCTGGCCGCCAACCAGGTCAAGGGCGGTGCGGGCGAGGCCTATATCGCCGGCGGGGTCGAGATGATGAGCCGCGTGCCCATGGGATCGGACGGGGCCGCCGTGGCGGTGGACCCGACCGTGGCGATGGACGACTATTTCGTCCCACAGGGCATTTCCGCCGACATCATCGCGACCGAATTCGGATTCTCGCGCGATGACGTGGACGCCTTTGCCGTGGAAAGCCAGAAGCGCGCGGCGGCCGCCTGGGCCGACAGCCGGTTCGCAAAATCCATCGTGCCGGTGACCGACGTGAACGGCCTGACGATCCTCGACAGGGACGAATACATGCGCCCCGGCACCGACATGCAGTCGCTTGGCGGGCTGAAGGCTTCGTTCAAGGACATGGGAGAGGTGATGCCGGGCTTCGACAACGTGGCGAAACTGAAATACCCGCATCTCGAGCGGATCAACCACGTCCACCACGCAGGCAACTCCTCCGGCATCGTTGACGGGTCTGCCGCGGTGCTTGTCGGATCGAAGGAATTCGGCGAGGCCTGGGGCCTGAAGCCCCGCGCCCGCATCCGCGCGACCTCACGCATCGGCACCGACCCGACGATCATGCTGACCGGCCCCGTCCCCGCAACGGAACGGGTGCTGAAGACCGCGGGCATGGAGATCGGCGACATCGACCTGTTCGAGGTGAACGAAGCCTTCTCCTCTGTCGTGCTGCGTTTCATGCAGGCCTTCGACGTGGACCATGGCAAGGTCAACGTGAACGGCGGCGCCATCGCCATGGGCCACCCGCTCGGTGCCTCCGGCGCAATCATCATCGGCACCCTGCTGGACGAGATGGAGCGCACCGGCAAGGGCACGGGTCTCGCCACGCTCTGCGTCGCCTCCGGCATGGGCGCGGCCACGATCCTCGAACTCGTT
This sequence comes from Primorskyibacter flagellatus, assembly GCF_014638275.1. Taxonomy (GTDB): domain Bacteria; phylum Pseudomonadota; class Alphaproteobacteria; order Rhodobacterales; family Rhodobacteraceae; genus Pseudooceanicola; species Pseudooceanicola flagellatus_A. The sequence continues at coordinate 575,035 of NZ_BMFJ01000001.1, read as the reverse complement.
TGAACCGGAGCGCGGGCTCCCCTCCCCCTGTGAGGGGGAGGGTCAGGGAGGGGGTCCTCCGCGCCCGCGTCGCGAAAACCTCCATCAGGGAGATTTGAAATGACCGAATTCACCATGACCAAGGACGCCGACGGCGTCGCGATCATCACCTGGGACCTGCCCGGCAAGTCCATGAACGTCCTCACCCTGACCGGGGCAGAGCAGCTCGATGCCGCCGTCACCGACGCGCTGGCCGACGAGGCGGTGAAGGGCATCGTCATCACCTCTGCCAAGGACAGCTTTGCCGCCGGAATGGACCTGAACGTACTGGCCGGGATGAAGGAACAGGGGGCCGAGGGCGTCTTCGACGGCGTCATGTCCCTGCACCACATGCTGCGCAAGATCGAACGCGCCGGCATGGATCCCAAGACGCTGAAGGGCGGCAAGCCGATTGCGGCCGCCCTGCCCGGCACCGCCATGGGGATCGGGCTGGAACTGCCCCTCGCCTGTCACCGCATCTTTGCCGCCGACAACCCGAAGGCCCGCATCGGCCTGCCCGAGATCATGGTCGGTATCTTCCCCGGCTCCGGCGGCACCACCCGGCTGGTGCGCAAGCTCGGGGTGATGGGCGCATCGCAATACCTGCTCCAGGGCAAGTCTGTCGATCCGAAGGCGGCGCAGAAGGCCGGCCTGATCGACGAGGTCGCCGCCGATCCGGTGGCCGCCGCGAAGGACTGGGTCCTGAAGGCCACCGACGCCGACATCCTGAAACCCTGGGATGCCAAAGGCTACAAGATGCCCGGCGGCGCCCCCTACCACCCGGCGGGGTTCCAGACCTTCGTCGGTGCGAACGCAATGGTGAACGGCCAGACCTGGGGCGCCTTCCCGGCGGCCAAGGCGCTGCTCTCGGCCGTCTACGAAGGCGCGATGGTCCCCTTCGATACCGCCCTGAAGATAGAGGCGCGCTGGTTCACCAATGTCATCATGAATCCCTCCTCAGGCGCGATGATCCGGTCGCTCTTCCTGAACAAGGAGGCGCTTGAGAAAGGCGCGAACCGGCCCGACGCCCCCGACCAGAAGGTGAAGAAACTGGGCGTCATAGGCGCGGGGATGATGGGCGCGGGCATCGCGCTGGTCTCGGCCCAGGCCGGGATCGAGGTCGTGCTGATCGACCAGAAGCAGGAGGCAGCCGACAAGGGCAAGGCATATGCCGAAAGCTACTTCGATAAGGGCATCAAGCGCGGCAAGTCCACGCCCGAGAAGGCGCAGGCGATCCTGTCCAAGATCACCGCGACGACCGACTATTCCCTGCTGTCGGACGCCGACCTCATCATCGAGGCGGTGTTCGAGGACGTCGGCGTGAAGGCCGAGGTCACCAAGGCGGTCGAAGCCGTGGTGCCGGAGGACTGTATCTTCGCCACCAACACCTCCACCCTGCCGATCTCGGATCTCGCCAAGGCGTCGAAGCGGGCGGAGCAGTTCATTGGCATCCACTTCTTCTCTCCGGTGGAAAAGATGGCGCTGGTCGAGATCATCAAGGGCAGGGAAACCGGGAACCGCGCGGTGGCCAAGGCGCTCGATTACGTGCGTCAGATCAGGAAGACCCCGATCGTGGTGAACGACGCGCGCTTCTTCTACGCCAACCGCTGCATCATCCCCTACCTGAACGAGGGCGCACGGATGGTGGCCGAAGGCGTCTCCCCGGCGCTGGTGGACAATGCCGCGCGTCTGCTCGGCATGCCGGTCGGTCCACTGCAACTGATCGACGAGACCTCCATCGATCTGGCGGTGAAGATCGCCAAGGCGACCAAGGCCGCTCTGGGTGACAAGTATCCGGCGGACAACAAGCCGGTCGATGACCTGATGGTCGCGCTGTACGATCAGGGCCGGCTTGGCCGAAAGTCGAATGCGGGCTTCTACAGCTATGACGAGAAGGGCAAACGCACCGGCCTGTGGGAGGGCCTTTCGGGCCTCACCCCCACGCTGGACGAACAGCCCGACGTGACCGAGGTGCAGCATCGCCTGATGTTCGCCCAGGTGCTGGAGGCCGTGCGCGCGCTAGAGGAAGGCGTGCTGGAGGACATACGCGAAGGCGACGTCGGTGCGATCCTGGGCTGGGGCTTCGCCCCCTGGTCCGGCGGCCCGTTCAGCTGGCTCGACATCCTTGGCGCGCCCTACGCGGCCGAACGCTGCGACCAGCTGGCCCAGAAGTTCGGTCCGCGTTTCAACTGCCCCGACCTGCTGCGCGAGATGGCAGCCAAGGGGCAGAGCTTCTATGGCCGCTTCGGCGACCAGAAGGCGGCCTGATCCGACTGACGACCGGCGGCGCGGCCTTAGTGGGGTCGCGTCGCCGTTTCGGTGTTGGCCGGGCTGTCGGTCATGCAGTTGTGCGCCCGGCACAGGTGATGGTCATCCTCGGACTTGATCCGAGGATCTCCCGTCACAAAGTTCCTTCGGTCAAGCCGGAGGATGACTCCTTTCAGGCCGCGTGCGATGCCCCCTGAAACTGGTCCGACCTCGCAAGGCGTCCCACACCGCCACCGCCCGACGCCCGGACGGCACAGCCGGATGACCGCGGCCATTTCCCGCCGCCCTTCCCGCGCCCCTTTCGCGACACCCGCCCGGCCTCTACACTGGTGCAAATCCCGAACCGAGCAGGCCGCCCATGATCCGACACATCGCCTTCGCCCTTCTGGCCGGAGCGCTCCTCCCCCTTCCCGCCCATGCCCAGTCCCGCGGCACCTACGAAGTCTACGGCGTCGAAGAGGATGACCTCCTCAAGATGCGCGCCGGGGCCGGGACCGGGTTCAAGGTGATCGTCGGCCTGCCGAACGGCACGGTTGTCCGCGTCTCCGCCTGCGAACGAACCGGGCCGACCGTCTGGTGCGCCGTGGCGCTGGACCGGGCACGGGGGCTGAAGGGCTATGTCTCCGGGGCCTACATCCGCGAGGTTCAGGGCAGCGGGAGCTGACCCCGCTCCGATCTTGGCGGCACATCCTTGTGCGACCGGCAAAGCCAGCAGGAACAGGGCCGCCCGTGGGTCGAGGCCATGCGGCCGACCTGACGGGGCGTCGCCGCCCCCTCCCCGTGCCACAGCGCCAGCAGCCGCGCCGCCCGCGCCTTCATCCGCGCCGCATCCTGTCGTCGTCTCGCCCGCATCGTCCCGTCCTCGGCTTTGCGCCGGACATCGGCGCAAGAGGTGTCAGTACAATGCCCGCGCCCCGTTGAGGAAGACGAAAATGCACGGGGCCGTCAGCAGCAGCGCGGAAATCCAGCGGCCCGCCCCGCTCAGCTTCGGTTCCACCATGCCCAGCACGGCGCGGCAGGTCAGCACGCCCGGCACCAGCAGCAGGACGAAGCCCGGCAGACCGCCCCAGATGCCGTTGAGGGACGGGTCCAGCTCTGACCCGGTACGCCCGCCGATCCGGTCGATGAAGGCACCCCCGAACTGGAGGAAGTAGAACACGCAGGCCGTTGCGAACAGGCCGAGGAACACCGCGAGCCCCGAGGTTACGCCGGTCGCCAGGAACGCCCGCCCCGTCGTCACCCGCAGGACCAGCGCATAGACCAGCGCCGCCTGCACCGCGATCACCGCCCCGCCCATCCCGGTCCAGAGCATCCATTCCAGCAGTGTCCGGTCCGGCAGCGGCACCCCGATGGCGTATCCGATCAGGAATACGACCAGCAGCGCCGCCGAGGGTGCGACGACATAGGTCTGCACCTCGACCATCGCCACAGCGAAACCCGCGCCGGTCATCCGCGCATAGACCACCGCCGCGATCCCGGCTCCGACACTCGCCGCAAGGATCAGACCCGCGATCACCGCCCCCGCGCCGCCCGTGCCGAGCATCAGGAAACATGTTCCGAGGAATACGAAGCTGACCCAGAAGGCGGCCGCCGCCATCGGGAAGAACAGCACCCGAAGGGCGATTGGTCTGCCCTGCCGCTTCAATCGTTCCGACATGAGGGCAGACGCGACAAACGCCACGATTCCGGCGACCGGCAGGATCGCCAGCGCGAACAGGATCAGCGGCAGGAACAGTAGGACCCCCGCCGCAGCACCACCAAGCGGATCGCCCCCGCCGGAGTGCCCCTGCGGCCTGCCGCTCAGGTCAAAACGCTGAAGCCGGCCTTGCCGGAACTGTTCCCGCTGAAAGGGCGTATCGCCAGAATAGGACTTGCCCCGGAGGCCGTCCTGATAATGCCTGTCGAACGAAACCATGTCCCCGCTCCGCCGCTGCCGCAAATGTACCGGGCCGCCGGAATGCCCCGCTGTCACAGCAGCTGGCGGGCCCGTTGCAATTGCTTAGTCCCGCCCGGAGGTTCCGGCAAGCACGCTCGCGCATAACGAAAAACGGCCACGGCTTGCGCCGTGGCCAGTTTGCTATCCCTGGAGCAGACAGGAACAGGTTTCGCACGGGACTAAGGTGCGAGGGACGGGGTCGGGTCCGAAGGGCTCAGGCGGCTTTCGCCAGCCCTTCGTCCAGTTCCGCGCGGACCGCGGCGACAAGGCCGGCGTCCGAGTAGGACTTGATCGTCTTGTATTCACGGCCACCCGGCTGGCGGGTCAGCATGCCGGCCAGATCGGTGCGGGACGGGCAGATGCACATCGCGCCCGAGGCGGCGAAGACAACCTCGTCATTGTCGAATTCCAGGGTGATGACCATGGCGGGCGCATCCGGCATCACGTGTTCGATCCCGCAGACGCCGTCCAGATCCTTGGCCTGCATCAGAACGAAGGGATCTCCCAGCTCCGCCTCGGCGGCGTCGCTTTCGATCAGCACGGCCTGATGCGGGAGAAGCACCATGTCCTGCGCATTGCCGATGGCACCGGCGGGCACGAAGAGCGGGGTCAGCGAACGGGGGCAGATGTCGGACGCGAAGAGCGGTTCGCGGCGCACGGCGCGCACTTCCTGCAGACCGTTGTCGAAGGTGACGACGCGGGCACCGGGTTCGATCGTCTCGATCCGCTGAAAGCCCATGGCGGTGGCAATCTTGGTGCCCTCGACCAGACCGGAGCAGGCCCCGAGCGCAGCACCGTCGTAGGCACCCGTCATCTCGGTCATGCGGCGGGCGAGCGTGGCGCCTTTGGTGAATGCGTTCGTCATGGTCGTTCTCCCGTCTTCCCCGGCGTACTGCCGGTTTTGCTGACAGGATCAGTAGGCACCCGGTTCCGGGCCGGATCTGGATGGAAATGGGGCCGTTTCTGGACTCTGGCCCCGATCAAGACACTGTAGATGCCGACAGCAGCCGATTGGCGCTACGGGGGCTACAGTACACAGGTATCGAACCCGTATCCGAAGCGTTTCACGTCTTCCGCGCAGCAATCCGCCACCAGATTCGAATCGGATTCGCTATAAAACTGCCGATAATCCCGGCCCTTGCCGGTCACGTTCTCCTCGGGCAGGGTCAGATCGAAACCGAGATGGTCGAACAGCGGTGCCGCGTCGCTTGCGAACCGTTCCAGCCGCAGGAACAGCGCCGGACGCTCGCGGCCCGTCGCATCGGTGACGTAGTGGCGCGCCGGGCTCTGCCGGAAACTTTCGCGGATCATCGGGGTATTGAGGAACCCGCTGAAATCCGCCCCCTTCGCGACCCGCACCGCCGGATGATCGAAGTCCTGAAGGCGCAGCCAGTGGTAATAGCTGACCAGCCGCGCCCAGGGATTGCGCACCAGGGTAAAGATCAGCAGGTCGTCCAGCTCCGCCCCGCTGACCAGCCCGTCCAGATCGGCCAGGGTCGAGTGTTTCCAGAGCCGCCCGCGCGTCTCCACCCCCTTCAGCCGTCCGCGCCGGTTCCGCGCCTTGGGCGTGTCGCCCAGCATGATATCGTCCTTCATCGCCCGCGCCTCCAGCGCCAGGGCGAGCGAAGTGCCCCCGGTCTTGGGAATATGGATGAAAAGGTAACGGCGGCCGCGCGACAGGATCATGCGAAGGAGTTAGGCCCCTGCGGCCAGGCCTTGCAAGGACCGATGCACCCGCGCGCGCCCGGCACACCCGCGCGATCGGTTGACCTTTGCGCGCCCAGGTCTCACCCTGCCGCTGCACCGCAGGAGGGCAGGCATGGAAATCGGTCCGGGCAGGAACATCGCCATCAAGGTGCCGCTGCACAAATGGGCGGAGACGGTGGCGTTCTACCGGGACAACGTCGGTCTGAAGGTGACGCGGGAACTCGAGGCCAGCATCGGCTTCGAATTCGGGGCGATGACGCTCTGGATCGACCGGGTGGAGCGGCAGAGCCAGGTCGACGTCTGGCTCGAACTCTTCGCCGACGATCCCGACCGGGCGCTCGACAGCCTTGCCAGCCCCCGGCGGGACGAACTGGAACCGCTCGACGGGGTCAAGGGCCACTGGACCTCCGATCCCGCCGGTGTCGTCCTTTTGCTGCGCCGCCCGTGATCCGGGCCGACCGTCACCTGCGCCGCCGGGCCGGTCAGACCTGACATGGACCCCTTCTATCTCCTCCTCTTTGCCGCCCTCATGGTCGGCACCGCGAAGGGCGGGCTGGCGACGGTCGGGTCGCTTGCCGTGCCGATGGTGGCGCTGGTGATGAACCCGGTGGTTGCCGCCGCCACTCTGCTGCCGGTCTATATCGTCACCGACTGGGTCAGCGTCGCGCTCTACCGCCGCCACTTCTCGCGCCGGAACCTGACAATCCTGATCCCCTCGATGCTTGGGGGCGTCGCTGTTGCCAGCCTGATCGTCACTGTTGCGCCAGAGGACCTGCTGTTGGTCTTCACCGGGCTGATCGGCTTCTGGTACTGCCTGAAATCCTGGCTCCGCCGCAGCCCGGCCGAACCGCGCCCGGCCCATGTCCTGCCCGGCGTGTTCTGGGGGACGCTCGCGGGCATAACCAGCTACATCACCCATTCCGCCGGTCCGCCGACGCAGGCCTATGTCCTGCCGCAGAAACTGCCCAAGCTCGACTACGCGGGCACCATCGCCATCACCTTCGCGGTGGTGAACCTGTCCAAGCTTCCGGGCTATGCGCTGGCGGGCCAGTTCGACGGGCTGGACTGGTCGGCGATCCTCTGGCTGATCCCCGCCGGGATCGCGGGCACAGGGCTGGGGCGCTGGCTGACCGGGATCCTGCCGCAGGCGGTCTACGTGCGGGTGATCGAGATCATGCTCTTCCTCCTCTCCGTCATCCTGCTAGCGAAGGGCACAGCCGGGCTGATCGCGTAAAGGGGCATTTCCATGCCCCGCCGATCCGCGCTATTTCTTCCCTCACCACACTCACGGGAGGGACGAGCATGGGCTGGATAGCGGACGAGACGGGGCTTGAGAAATGCGCGGCGAACTACGTCCCGCTGACCCCGCTGAGCAACCTGCGCCGTGCCGCCCGCATCTGGCCGGGGCGGGAGGCGCTGGTCTACGGCACCTTCCGCAAGACCTATGCCGAATATCACGCCCGCGTCTCCCGCCTCGCCTCCGCGCTCTCGGGCCTCGGCGTCGCGCCCGGTGATGTGGTCGCCACGATCCTCCCCAACCTGCCCCCGCAGGCCGAGGCCCATTTCGGCGTGCCTGCCTGCGGTGCCGTCCTGAACGCGATCAACACCCGGCTGGAACCCGACACCGTCGCCTATATCCTGTCCCATGGCGGCGCGAAGGTCGTGCTTTGCGACACCCAGTTCCTGCCCACCCTCTCCGACGCCATCGCGAGGATGGAGACGACCCCGCCCCTCGTCATCGAATGTCCGGACGATCAGGCCGGTTTCCCCGCGACCGGACAGCTGCGCACCTACGAAGACCTGCTCAGTTCGGGCGACCCTGAGTTCACCTGGATCATGCCCGAGGATGAATGGGAGAGCATCGCGCTCAACTACACCTCTGGCACCACGGGGCGGCCCAAGGGGGTCGTCTACCATCACCGCGGCGCGCATCAGAACGCCATGGGGCAGATCCTCTCGTGGCGGATGCAGCTTTACCCCCGTTACCTGACCATCGTGCCGCTGTTCCACTGCAACGGCTGGTGCCACACCTGGATGATCCCGCTGCTCGGCGGCACCGTGGTCTGCTGCCGCGACATCACGGCGCCCGCGCTCTTCTCCGCGTTCGCTGATGAGGGCGTAACCCATTTCGGGGGCGCGCCGATCGTGCTGAACATGCTCGTCAACGCCCCCGAGGATCAGCGCCGCGACTTCCCCCAGACCGTGGAGGTCTTTACCGCCGGTGCCCCGCCCGCCCCCGCCACGCTGGCCAAGATCGAACCCATGGGCTTCAACGTCACCCAGGTCTACGGCCTGACGGAGGTCTACGGCCCAGCGACCGAATGCACTTGGGACGACGACCTCTGGGGCGACCTTACGGGAGACGACCGCGCCGCCGTCAAGGCCCGCCAGGGTGTCGCCATGCCGGCCTATGAACACATCACCGCCATGACCCCGGAGATGGCCCAGATCCCGATGGACGGTCAGGCAACCGGAGAGATCATGATGCGCGGCAACGGCGTCATGAAGGGGTATTACAAGAACCCCGAGGCCACGGCAGAGGCCTTCGCGGGCGGATACTTCCACACCGGCGACATCGCCGTGCAACACCCCGACGGCTATCTCCAGATCGCCGACCGGGCCAAGGACATCATCATCTCGGGCGGAGAGAACATCTCCTCCGTCGAGGTGGAGGGCGTTCTGATGGCCCATCCCGACGTGCTGCTCTGTGCCGTCGTCGCCAAGCCTGACGACAAGTGGGGCGAGGTGCCCTGTGCCTTCGTCGAACTGAAGGCGGGCCGGACCGGGGACGCCGCGGCGCTGATCGCATTTGCCCGCGAACGGCTCGCCGGGTTCAAGACCCCCAAGGCGGTGGTTTTTGGGGAACTGCCCAAGACGTCCACCGGGAAGATCCAGAAATTCGAACTGCGCAAGGCTGCGCGAGAGGCCTGAGCCGAGACGGGTCTGCCAGTCTCGGGACGTAAATTCCCGAAAAATATCACGGCCCGGATGTGCTGCAAACATCCGGACCGTGACTGGCCGACATGGCAATGAAACCGGCGGAGGCATTCGGGGCCGCACCGATCGTCCACGCAACTGCCGGACGCGAAAGACGCATGCACCCGGACACGACCCGTCCTGGAGACTTGACCGGACCGGCCCGCTACATGCGGGAACGTCCGGGCCTCCTCAAACCCTGACGCGCCAGCGCATCACCAGTAATCGCGGAAATGGTTAACAAATGGTTAAAGCGCCTGCCTCGCCGCAGGCCCCCACCCCCCTTGCAAGCGGAAAATCCCGCATTTGCATTCCTGTCGGTCCGATCGGCGGAATTGCTCCGACCCATCCGGCATGGTAGGGTCCGCGCAAGAGGCAGAGCAGGCCCCGCCATCATGAAGTCGTTCAAGGAATACCAGACGCTCTCGGCGACGGGACTCTGGCGTGCGGGACCGGAGGACCAGCGCCGCGAGGTAACCGTCTCCATCGGCGAAGCGACGCTGACCATGGCGGACGATCAGGACCGCGTGCTGGCCCATTGGTCGCTGCCCGCGCTGGTGCGCGCCAACCCCGGCCAGAATCCCGCGATCTTCCATCCCGACGGCGATCCCGGTGAGACGCTGGAACTCTCTGCCGCCGAAGCCGAGATGATCCGCGCCCTCGACCGCCTGCGCACCGTCATCGAACGCCGACGCCCGCACCCCGGCCGCCTGCGGCTGGTCATTCTGGTCGCCGTTGTCGCCGCGATCCTGGCCGGCGGCATCTTCTGGCTTCCCGACGCCCTGCGCCGCCACGCCGTCGCCGTCGTGCCTCTGGCCAAGCGTGCCGCCATCGGCGAGGCGCTGCTGGACGAGATCACCCGCGTCTCCGGCCAGCCCTGCGACCAGTCCGAGGGGTCGGATGCACTTGTCCGACTGGGCCGCCGCATCGCCCCGGACGACCGCAGCCTGCGCCTGCTCGTGGTCCGCGACGGGGTCCGCAACGCCCTGCTGCTGCCGGGCCGGACCATGCTGCTGAACCGCACGCTGGTCGAGGATTACGACGAACCCGACGTGGCCGCGGGCTTTATCGTCGCCGAACTTCAGCGGGCCGCGGAGGCCGATCCGCTGGCCAGCCTGCTGACATACGCCGGCGCGCGCGGGTCGTTTCAGCTTCTGACCACCGGCAACCTGCCGTCCGCCTCGCTGCGCGCCTATGCCAAGTTCCTGCTGACCGGCGACCATCCCCGTCCGGCCACCGACCGCCTGCTGGCGCGGTTCGCGAGCGCCGGGGTCCGGTCCTCTCCCTATGCCTACGCGCTGGACGTGACAGGGGAGACCGTGCTCGGCCTGATCGAGGCCGACCCCTTCGCCAAGGAAGTCCCGCCGCCCCTGCTGCGCGACGCGGAATGGCTGCAGCTGCAGACGATCTGCGACGGGTAAGGCCGGGGATCGGCAGGGCTGCGCAGGCCCCCCACCCCAGCCCCCTCCCGCGTGGGGCACAGAGAGCTACGTTGCGCATCCAGCCGACCGTCATCCTCGGACCTGATCCGAAGTTCCCGCGACATGGAGCCGCGTGGATAATGCCCGGACACGACGACCCGAAAAAACTGTCGCGCCCGATTTCCGGCGGCGCGCCACCGGGGAATCGCCTAACCTGTCGTCATGATGATGTTCGACCTTCCCGACCCGGCCACCTGTTACGACGCCTTCTTCGACCGGACTCCGGAGGCCCGTGCGCGCACGGCGGGGCGGCTCTGGGTCGGCGTCACCTCCACCGGCATCTTCTGCCGGCCCGGCTGTCCCGCCCGCCAGCCGAAAGCCGAGAACTGCCGCTGGTTCGGCAGCGTGCAGGCCTGTGTCGAGGCCGGGTTCCGCGCCTGCAAGCGGTGCCGTCCGCTGGAGCCCGAAGGCGCCGACCCGCTTGTCGCGCGCCTGACCCGCGCGTTGGAAGCCGACCCCGCGCGGCGGTGGAGCGAGGCGGATGTGGCCGCGCTCGGCATCGACCCTTCGACCGCCCGGCGGGCCTTTCGCCGGGCCCTGGGCATGACCTTCCTCGACCTCGCCCGGATGCGGCGGCTTCAGGCGGGCTTTGGCCAGCTGAAGCAGGGCGCGCGGGTGATCGACGCCCAGCTCGAGGCCGGGTTCGACAGCGGCTCGGGCTTCCGCGCCGCCTTTGCCCGCCTGCTCGGAATCGCGCCCGAGGTACTACAGAAAGCCTCGGCCACCGCCCTTCTGTCCGCCGACTGGATCGACACCCCGATCGGGCCGATGATCGCCGTGGCGGATGAGACAAGCCTGCATCTTCTGGAATTCGCCGACCGCCCCGCCCTGCCCCGCGAACTCGCCCGGCTGCGCGATGGAGTGAAGGGGCGGCTCGGCCTTGGGCGGACCGCCCCGATGGATCGGGCAGAGGCCGAGATGACCCGCTACCTCGCCGGAGAGGATGCGCGTTTCACCACCCCGCTCACCCTGCACGGCACGCCCTTTACCCGACAGGTCTGGGACGCCCTGCGCACGATCCCTGCCGGGCGGACGGTCAGCTATTCCGACCTCGCCCGAACAATCGGGCGGCCCGACGCCACTCGCGCCGTGGCCCGTGCCAACGGGGCCAACCAGATCGCGGTGATGATCCCCTGCCACCGGGTCATCGGCGCAGACGGATCGCTCACAGGATATGGCGGCGGGCTGTGGCGCAAGCAGCGCCTGATCGAACTGGAACGCGACTACGCCTGAGCCGCGCCTTCCCCGTCAGGGCTTGGCGAACAGCAGTTTCGTCAGGACAGACGCCACCCTCGGCGCATCCTGTCCGCGCGCCAGCGTGACGAAGGACCCCTTGACCGCCACCGCGTAGTCCCCCGACCGCACCAGCGCACCAAGCAGGTCGAGCTGACCGTCCGGCAGGCGCTGGATGTCGTCGAGAGGGGCGGAGAACAGCGCGAATTCCATCCGGATCGCCTGCGCCTGCTCTTTCGGCGGGATGCGGCGGACAATGGCGCTCGCGACCTCTGCCTCCTCGGCATTGGCAAACCGCAGCACCAGACGGTCGTATCCGCCCACATTGTCCGTCGCGATCCTGACGCCCGCGAATTTCGGCAGCGCCTTCAGCACCGCCTCTTCACTCAGGCTCAGCGGCACCTTCGGCGTATCCTCTGCCGCCAGACGGTCGAGGCCGAGGCGGTCTGCCGCCAGTTTCGCGTTCGGCGTCGTTCCCGGCCCCTCAAGCATCAGTTGCTGCCCCCCCGCCTGCACGGCGACGAATCCGGCCAGCGCCAGCACTGCGGCCCCGGTCAGGAGATGTCGATGATTTTGAAATAGTCGTCGCCATATCGCCACTGGCTCCTCCAGTATTGCAAGTCCGCGCCATCCCGCACACCGCTGACCCACTGCATGTCAGTGTCGACGGAGGCGGCGAGATAGGCGTCATAGGTCTCTGTCCCCATATGGGGACCCGCGCAGGCATCGAAAGTCTTTGCCTCCGCCTTGTTCATGTAGAACTCGTGATTTCCGAAGGGTGTCCGGTTCGGCGACAGCTTTGGCACGACCGGCGCGCTGCCATTGCTGCCGTGGAACGGGTTGTTCGTGCGGATGCCCCCGACCAGCGTGGTCGTGGTAATGTAGCCGAAGGGTTCGACATAACGCTTGTGTCCCTCGATCCCCGCGATCCCGGTGAACACCTGCACCGCGGAGGCCTGATCGTAACAGTTCAGCATGTGCGGCACCGCGGGCGTCGCGCTGGTATTTGTCCCGGTCTTGGCGATGTAATTCGTCATGTCGAAGACGAAGCCGCCGCTGCCGCCGCTCAGAAACCCGACGCCGCCCCGGTGGATGTCGTAGGTCATGCCATGACCACTGTGCAGGTGCCGGGTGATCCGCCCCGTGATCTCCGCCCAGGCGTTCGAGGCCGCCGCATCCGCCCGTTCGATCCCCGCCCCGTCGTAGACGAACCGCAGCCCCTCCACCGGACGGCCCCGGTTCAGGTAGACGGGGTTCACCGCCTCCACGATGCGGAAGATCTCTACCCGCGTCCGTCCAAGCGGATGGCGGCCGCAGCCGGGCACATCCGCCTCCCACACGATATCCCCGCGGTGCGACGCCAGCCGGGTGGTGCGCGCCGACAGCCGCACCGTCACGTCATGCGTGCCGACCGACGACGGACAGGTCCCCTGCCAGGTGTCGGAGCCGAGCCGCCCGGTGATGGTGGACGACCCTGACAGCCCGTCCGCCCGCGTCACCTCGATCTTCACCGTCATCTCGACGTCTGATCCGGCCTTGGTCGGCACCGCTGCCGGATGGTCCGACTGGCCCGAGGGCAGCGCCGCATGGGCCGGGATCATCGCGGGCGTCCAGTAGGGCGGCCGGACCTCTGCCCCGCCGATGGTGACCTTGACGGCGTTGGCGATGGCCGAAATCTCGATGATCTGCCCTGCGAAGGCACCGCAGCTGGCAAGGACCGAATCCGCCTCCGTGTCCGGGCTTGAGACATTGGCCGGCGGGGTCAGCCCGCCCGATGCATTCGGCGGCGTCGACGCACCGCCCGCCCCGAAACCGGAGCCACCCGATCCGCCGCCCCCGCCCGAAGACGAGGACCCGCTGCCCGGCAGAAGAAAGCTCATGCCAGTGCCTCCAGCCGTTTCGCCGCCGCATCCATCCAGACCCGCGCGCTGCGGCAAAGCTGGCTGTCCGCCCCCCGGTCCATCGGCGCGGCAAGAGCCGTGGCCAGCCAGCCATGCAGCGGATCCCGCGCGACCCCGGCCCCGAGAAACAGGCAGAGCAGCGCGAACACCCGTTCGTTCACCCGGTCGGGCCGATACCGCTGCGCCTCTCCGGTCACCTGCGCAACGAACAGCTGAAACGCCTCCGCTCCAATGAAGGCGACCTTCTCGGGCCAGACGCGCGCCAGCATGGCTGCCATGTCGCCATCCCCCGCCACCGCCGCCTCGATCCGGCCGAGCGCGGCGCGTAGACAGGCGTTGCCGGGGCCGAGACAGGCCTCCGCATAGGCCACCAGATCCCGGTTCAGGGCCGTCGCTCGCGTCATCTGATCCCCGGTCAGGCCCAGCCCCCGGTCAAGCAGCGGCCGCACGGCGTGATCGTCGATGGCCAGCGCGCCGAGCAGCAGGCTCGCCTCTGCCCAGACCACCAGCGGACCGCGCTGCGTCAGACCGTACCGCCGCCCCTGCGCCATGACCTGAAGGAACACCTCGGTCCGCGCCTCCTCCGGTATCGCCTTCAGCCGGTCGGGGAACACCTCCTCGCAATGCGCACTCAGCTCCGCCGCGAAGCGCCGTCGCATGGTGTCGCGCAGCACCGTCTCCATCCGCTCATCATAGACCAGCCGTCCGCCGGGCAGCGCCTTGGGCGCGTCGATCCGGACCAGCGCCGCGCCCTCCCCGGCGGGCAGGAAACACGCGGTCACCAGCGGCGCGCCCTCGGCCCCGAAGACACGCAGTGGCCCGGTCCAGTCATCACTAACCGCCGCGCAGAGGTCGTGCAGGATGTCTTGCGTCCAGAATCGCAAAAAGACATGGCCACCCTGATCCACGCGCGGGATCTGCACGATCCGCCGGAAATGCGCGCGCAGGTCGCCGAGGCTTGCGGCAGAGTGCAGGTACAGGATCCCGGGCCGCCCCCAGGTTGTCCACGGTTCCTCCCCCCGCGTCATGAACTTGCGCGCCAGCCCCGGCTGCGCGCCAAGGTCGACAAGCCAGGGCGCGTGCTCCTCGACCGCGCGATCCTGAGATACGTCGAACAGGCAGACGCCGCTCCGCCCGCTGTCACCGATTTCGTAGATCACCCAGTCGAACAGGCCCGCATCGACGATGGCATAAAGAATCTGCCCCGCGGGCGGCTGCAGCATGCCGGGCAGCGTCGGCGGCGGCGCTCCGGGCACCGCCGGCCCCGGAACCAGGGGGCTGACATCGTCAAGGGTCACGATCTGAACACTCATGGCGCGAGGATGCTGGCGATCCTTACCCCAAGTCAACGATGATGACGAACTCCCGGCAGGCGTCGCGGCACAAATCCGGCCACGTTCCGCCTAGCCCCGATCGCGGTTGCGGTCAGCGCCGCGGGAACGCATCCGCATAACCCGCCCGCCGCGCCGCGTTCAGCGCCCGGCCAAGGTCGCGGTCGTTGGCGAAGGGCCCGGCCATCACCATCTGGGAGGTACCGCTGCTGCGCATCTGCACAGGCAGACCCGCCGCCGCCAGCCGCTGCGCCGTCGCGCGGGCATTGTCCGGCGTGCGGTAGGAACCGACCTGAATGTACATCCCCGTGCGTGCAGCCGCGATCCGCGGAGCCGGGCTGCTGGAGGACACGCGCGCCTGATAACCCGGCGCCGGCGCATAGCCCTGCGGCACCAGTTGAACCGGAGCGGCCTGGCGCGGCACGGTCTGGGTCCACACCTGCTCCATCTGGCGCTTTCCGGCGAGGGTCTGCTCGGCACGGTAGGGGTTCAGCCGGTCATCTTCCCACACCGGGCGATAGCCCTTGGGCACCGAAATTCCCTGCTGATTCAGTCGGTTCTCGTAGACCTGGCGCGGCACCACACGGGCCTGCGGCGACACATAGGCCTGCGTCGTCACGCGCGCCGGGGCCTGACGGACCACATTGGTCTTCGGCACCGCGAACACCTGCGGCGCGGGCGAAACCGGCGTGCGCGCGTCATAGGACGGCAGTCCGGGCGCGCCATGGACCGGCGCGGCATAACCGGGCGCGGCGGCATAGCGCGGCGCGGCCTGTACCGCGACGGGCCGCTGCCCGTTCAGATAGGGCGTGTACTCGGCCTGCGGTCCGCAGCGCACGTCGCCCTGCCCGCGTCCCATGGTCATGTACTGCTGCGCCTGCGGAGAAAGCCCCGCGCATCCGCCGGCCACCCGCGTTGCCGCCTGGGGCGCACGCACCGGGTTGACGATCACCGGCCGGTTTTCGACCACCGGGGCCGCGACAATCCGAACCGGGGCTGCCGCGACCTGCGCGGGTCGGCGGGCCGGTCCGCTCACCACCGGCTGCGGCCGGACCACGACCGGAGCCGCCGCCGGCGCCACCCGCCGTGCCTGCACCACCGGGGCCGCAACAGGCGCGGGCCTTGGCGCGGGGGCCGCCCGCACCACCGGGGCCGCGGACGTCTGGACCGGAGCTGAGGCGACCGGAGCCGACCCGCCGGTTTCCGGGGTCGCCGCAGTGATGACCGTCACATTCCGGGCCGTGGCCACCACAGGCCCGCCCGTCGTGCCCGAAACCTGCGTCGGCTGGAACCCGCAGACCGGCGTCCGGTTGCGTGCCATCCGCGGCACCCAGTTGATATTCCCGTCGAACCCGGCGCGGACATACACGCAGCCCTTGCTGTCGACATATTGCGAGGCGGTGTAGCTCGCCGGTGGATATTCCGCGGGCCTGTCCAGCGCCATGGCGGGCCCGCTCAGCGACAGGCTCGCCAGAAATACCAAAGAAACGCTGCGCTTGACCTGCTTCATCATGCCCCCCGGCGGTTGTCCCGCGATCCTGCAACAAACACTTCGGCGAGTAAAGCCGTCCCGGCCCGCTTCCGTGTCCGGAAACGGCTTATTTGGTACCGAACATCCGGTCGCCCGCATCCCCTAGTCCCGGAACGATATAGCCCTTTTCGTTCAGGTGACTGTCCAGCGCCGCCGTGACGATCGGCACGTCGGGATGCGCTTCCTTCATCCGCGCCACGCCCTCGGGCGCCGCCAGCAGGCAGAGGAAGCGGATATTCGTCGCCCCCGCGTTTTTCAGCAGATCGACCGCGGCGGCCGAGGAGTTGCCCGTCGCCAGCATCGGATCCACCGCGATCACCATCCGGTCGCCCAGGTTGTCCGGCACCTTGAAGTAATACTGCACCGGCTGCAGCGTCTTCTCGTCCCGGTAGAGCCCGACAAACCCGACCCGCGCCGCCGGGATCAGTTCGAGTATTCCGTCGAGCAGCCCGTTCCCGGCCCGCAGGATCGAGATCAGCGCCAGCTTCTTCCCTTCCAGCAGCGGCGCATCCATCTCCTCCAGCGGCGTTTCGATCTTAGACGTGGTCAGGGGCAGTTCGCGCGTCACCTCATAGGCCAGCAGCAGGGAAATCTCGCGCAGCAGCTGCCGGAACGAATTTGTCGAGGTCGTCTTGTCCCGCATCAGCGTCAGCTTGTGCTGGACGAGCGGGTGATCCACGATCGTGAGGTGCTTGCTCATGTCGGATGGTCCTTCAGTCTGTCGGCGAGTCGCCCCTTGGTATCCGCGTCGCAGAAGGCCGCGTCCAGAGCGTTGCGCGCGATTTCGAGGAAATCGCCCGCCTCCCAGCCGAAAGCGCGCGCGAGTTCCTCGTATTCCCGCACCATGGAGGTCCGGAAGAACGGCGGATCGTCCGTTGACACCGTGACCCTGACGCCCCGTTCGCGAAGCGTCTGGATCGGGTGCCGCTGCCAGGAGGGATAGAGCCCCAGGGCGACGTTCGAACCCGGACAGACCTCCAGAACCACACCCGTCTCGGCCAGTTGGTCGACGAGCCGCGGGTCCTCCGCCGCCCGGACCCCGTGCCCGATCCGCTCAACGCCCAGATCCGCGATCGCCTCCCGCACCGACACCGGACCGCCCCATTCGCCCGCATGCGCCGTCAGCCGCAGCCCGGCCTCCCGCGCCAGGTCGAAGCTCCAGGTAAAATCGCGCGGCCGCCCCGCCGTTTCGTCCCCCGCAATGCCGAACCCTGTGATAAATGCGCCCGCCGTCTCCGCCGCGCATAGCGCCGGAGCCCGCGCCCGCTCCGGCCCGAAATGACGAATGCAGGTGACGACTCCGCGCAGGACGATGCCGTCCCGCGCCTCCGCCCGCGCGGCAGCCTCCTGCATCGCATGCAGGTATTCCCGCCAGGCCGCCACGTCGGACCCGCCGCAGAAGTCCGGCGACAGGAAAACCTCGGAATAGATCACCCCGTTTGCCGCGCTCTCCTCCAGCACCGCCGTCACGAGCCGCGCGTAGTCTTCCGGCGTCGTGAGAACCGAGGTCGCGGCCTCGTAGACCTGCAGGAAATGACCGAAATCCCGGAAGGCATACCCCCCGTCCGCCCCGAACACCCCCGAGATATCGACTGATTTCTCGCGCGCCAGCCCCCGAATGAAGGCGGGCGGCGCCGCGCCTTCCAGATGCAGGTGCAGTTCCAGTTTCGGAAAGTCTCTCATGCTCATTGCGTTCCGCTCCGTCGATGTCACGCGGCCTCCGGCGGGGATATTTTCAGCAAGATGAAAGTGGTTTCAGCTTGCCGGAAGTATCCCGGGGGAGTCCGTAGGACGGGGGCAGCGCCCCCTTTCCCTTTTCCGCACATCCGCCGCGCCCGTCACGACCAGGCCAGCCCGAGGTGGTCCGCCGCCAGTTGCGCGACGCCGGTGAACGGAATGACGCCAAGCTCGCCCGCCCCCTGCCCTGCCACCAGCACAGGCACCCGCTCTCGGGTGTGATCCGTGCCGGTCCAGGTCGGGTCGTTTCCGTGATCCGCCGTGAGGATCAGCATGTCCCCGGCCCGCAGCCTCGGCAGGATCGCCCCGATACCCGCGTCGAACCATTCGAGCGCGCGGGCATAGCCCGACACATCGCGGCGGTGGCCGTAGAGACTGTCGAACTCCACGAAATTCGCAAAGGTGAGCGATCCGTCCGCCGCCCCGTCGACGGCGTCGGAGAGGTGGTGCATCAGCTTCGCATCCGTGCCCTTCACCACGTCGTCGATCCCGCTCATCGAAAAGATGTCGCCGATCTTGCCGATCGCATGCACCGGATGCCCCGCGCCCTGCGCCCGGTCAAGCAGCGTCGGCGCGGGCGGGGCGATGGCAAAATCTTTCCGGTCGGTGGTCCGCGCGAAATCCGCCGGAGAGCTGCCGGTGAATGGACGCGCGATGACCCGGCCCACCTTCATACCGTGCAATGTCGGGGCCAGTTGTCTGCACAGGTCCAGAAGCCGCTGCAGGCCGAAGGTTTCTTCATGCGCGGCGATCTGGAAGACCGAATCGGCAGAGGTGTAGCAGATCGGCCGGCCGGACAGCATATGCTCCTCCCCGAGGTCATTGATGATCGCGGTGCCGGAGGCGTGGCAGTTGCCGAGGATGCCGTCCGTCCCCGCCAGCCGGCAGACCTCTGCCGTCAGCGCCTCCGGGAAGGCGGGGCGGGTGTCGGGGAAATAGGTCCAGTCCCAGGGCACCGGCACCCCCGCCAGTTCCCAATGGCCCGAGGGCGTGTCCTTGCCCGGGCTGACCTCTTCCGCCGCGCCCCAGGTACCGGCCGGCGTCGCCGTAAGACCCGGCGTCGCGTCCCCCGAGGCCAGCCGCACCGCCGCGCCAAGGCCAAGGCTGTCGAGGTTCGGCAGATGCAGGGGCCCCGACCGCCCTTCCTCCGCCCGGCCCGCCGCGCAGGCCTGCGCGATATGTGCGACGGTGTTGGCCCCCGTATCCGGCACCGTCCCGTTGAAGAACCGCGCCGCATCCGGCGCGCCGCCGATCCCGACGGAATCCATCACGGCGAGGAAGACACGCGTCATCAGCCGATGCCCTCGCGCAGCAGCGGTGGGACCTCGGGCGCATGCTCGGACATGGTGATCGCCGCCTGCACCGCCCGGACCGCCGCCGTGGCGCTTTCCATACGGGCCGCATGGACCCGTCCCACGGGCTGGCCCTTTGACAGCCGGGTACCAAGCGGAACCATGTCCGACAGCCCGACCGCGTGGTCGATCTGGTCCGTCTCGACCTTCCGGCCGCCGCCGAGCTCCACCACCACAAGGCCAAGCGCATGTCCGTCCATCGCCGCGACATAGCCATCGTAGGGCGCGGGGATCTCGCGGATCACCGTCGCCTCGGGCAGGAAGCGCCCCGGGTTGTCGATGAAATGCACCGGCCCGCCCATGGCCGCGACCATCTTGCCGAACTGCTCCGCCGCGCGGCCCGAGGCAATGGCGTCCAGCACCAGCCCCGTCCCTGCCGCGACATCCTCTGCCAGACCCGCGCCCGCCAGCACCACGCCGCCCAGCATCGCCGAAAGTTCCAGCAGCGCGCCCTCCGCCTGCCCCGTCAGCACGTCGCAGGAGGCCTGCACCTCCAGCGCATTGCCAAGCGCCGGGGCGAGCGGCTGGTTCATGTCGGAAATGACCGCCGCCGTGCGGCAGCCGGATTCGTTGGCGGTCGTCACCAGCGCCTCCGCCAGCGTCTTGGCCTCGTGCATGGTCTTCATGAAGGCGCCCGATCCGATCTTGACGTCCAGCACCAGCCCGTCGAGCCCCGCCGCAAGTTTCTTGGACAGGATCGACGCCGTGATGAGATCAAGGCTTTCCACAGTCGAGGTCACGTCGCGGATCGCATAAAGCCGCTTGTCCGCCGGAGCGATGTCGGCGGTGGCTGAAACGATGGCGCAGCCCGCCCGGCCGACCACGTCGCGGAACCGCGCCTCGTCCAGCCCGGTGACGAGGCCCGGTACGGCCTCCATCTTGTCGAGCGTGCCGCCGGTATGGCCCAGCCCCCGGCCCGAGATCATCGGCACGTAGGCCCCGCAGGCCGCCAGCGCGGGGGCGAGCACCAGGGACACGCAATCCCCGACCCCGCCGGTCGAATGCTTGTCCAGCACCGGCCCCGGCAGGTCCCACGACAGCACCCGCCCCGAATCCCGCATCGCCAGCGTCAGCGCGACCCGGCCTTCGTCCGACAGCCCGTTGAGCAGCGCCGCCATGGCAAAGGCCCCGGCCTGCGCATCCGACACGCGCCCGTCGGCCAGCCCCGCGGCGAACCATTGAAGTTCCTCCCGCGGGGGGGTGCCGCCGTCGCGCAGCCGGGCGATGATGGAGCGCGCATCCATCAGACCTTCTCCATATGCCCGGCGTCGAACCGTCCTGGCAGGATCTGGGCCAGGGTCAGCGACAGGGTCTGGCCGTCCAGCGTGCCCATGGTCACGACGACCTCCGGTCCGCCGAATTCCACCAGCTTCTGCCGGCAGCCGCCGCAGCAGGGCACCGGGGACGGGCTGTCGGCGATGACCGCAACCTCGGCGATATCCGTCTCTCCGGCCGCGCACATGGCGGCGATGGCGCCGGCTTCGGCGCAGGTGCCTTCGGGATAGGCGACGTTCTCCACATTCACACCCACAAAGACCCGGCCCGAGGTCGTCCGGATCGCCGCCCCGACCTTGAACTTGGAATAGGGCGCATAGGCATTGCCCCAGACATCCCGCGCGGCCTGCATCAGGTCCATCGTCACCTCCATTAGTGGGAGTCGCAGTCTTGGACCCTGCGGTCCGGTTTGCAAGGGGCGACGCGGCGACCCGCCCACGGGTCATCGCACTGCGTCATCGTAAGGTCATGCCCGCGCAATGCCCCTGATACATTCCCCGCCCATGGTCCGCCCGTTCATCGCGGGTCCCGAGGGGCCGTCGCACACCCCATTCAGTTGCCGCAGGACGCGGCCCGTTCCGGAGAGACCTTGATGAAAACCCTGTTTGCAGCTGCCGCTCTGGTCCTTGTCGCCGGAACCGCCAGCGCCTCCACCCTGCTCAACGAATTCCAGCCGAACCCGGACGGCGCGGACCCGAGCACGCAGATGATCGAACTGATCGGCACGCCCGGCGCGGCCTTCAGCGGCTACCTCTTCTCGCTCGAGGCGGACAATGCCAACTCCGCCACCGTCGACCGCAAGTCCGCGCTGACCGGCACCTTCGGCGCGAACGGTCTGCTGACCTTTGCGATCGCAGACCTCGAAAACCCCAGCTTCACGATTGTCCTGACCGACTCCACAGCGACCGCCAATCTGGGCGACGAACTCTTCTTCGACCAGTCCTCGCTCGGCTTCGTCTATGACGCCATCTCCATCATCGATGCCGCCACCGATACCGGGATCGCGGGTCTGCTTGGCGGCACCGACTTCGCCTTCACCGGCACCGAACCCGAATGGATGTTCCGTGACTCCGTCACCGGCAAGTGGATCGCGGTGAACGACAATGTCGCCGGAACCGGCATTTTCGACGAGACCGGCACCGAACTGGACTCCGCCGGTTTCGACCAGGCGCTGACCGGCACGACCTTCGGCGCCACTAACCCGACCATGTCGACCCCGGCGGTTCCGCTGCCCGCCTCCCTGACGCTGGTGCTGGCGGCCATCGGCGGCCTCGCCGCCTTCCGCCGCCGCTCATAACCGGCCCGCGCAACGCATCGCAAAGGCCCGCCCAGCAGGCGGGCCTTCTGTGTGCGGGCCACCGTCAGGATTTGCACAACCCCGGATATTTGGTTTAACGCTGAACCATTCACCCCAGGAGGAGTCGCCATGACATCGGACACCGGATCCAACACCAGGGAAATCCTGCGTCAGGCGGCCCTGACCTATCACGAGACCCCGCGCCCCGGTAAGCTGGAAATCCGCGCCACCAAGCCGCTGGCCAACGGACGCGACCTGTCGCTTGCCTATTCTCCCGGCGTGGCCGAGGCCTGTCTCGAGATCAAGGCGGACCCCACTGCCGCCGCCCGCTACACCACCCGCGGCAACCTGGTGGCCGTCGTGTCGAACGGAACCGCGGTTCTGGGTCTGGGAAATATCGGCGCTCTGGCCTCCAAGCCGGTGATGGAGGGCAAGGCGGTGCTCTTCAAGAAATTCGCCGGCATCGACTGCTTCGATATCGAGGTGAACGAGAGCGATCCCGAAAAGCTGGCCGATATCGTCTGCGCGCTGGAACCCACCTTCGGGGCGATCAACCTTGAAGACATCAAGGCGCCGGACTGTTTCGTGGTTGAAAAGCTCTGCCGCGAACGCATGAACATCCCCGTCTTCCACGACGACCAGCACGGCACGGCCATCGTCGTGGGCGCGGCGGCAACCAATGCTCTGTATGTCGCGGGCAAGGACTGGGGCGACATCAAGGTCGTCTCCACCGGCGGCGGGGCGGCGGGCATCGCCTGCCTCAACATGCTGCTCAAGCTGGGTGTGAAGCGCGAGAACGTCTGGCTCTGCGACCTGCACGGGCTGGTGCACGAGGGGCGCGAGATCGACATGAACCCGCAGAAGGCCGCCTTCGCGCAAGGAACTGACCTGCGCACGCTGGATCAGGTGATCGACGGCGCGGACCTGTTCCTCGGCCTGTCGGGCCCCGGGGTGCTGAAACCCGAACAGGTCGCCCGCATGGCGGCCCGGCCGATCATCTTCGCCCTCGCCAATCCGACGCCCGAGATCATGCCGGACGATGCGCGCGAGGTCGCACCCGATGCCATCATCGCCACCGGCCGGTCGGATTTCCCCAACCAGGTCAACAACGTGCTCTGCTTCCCGTTCATCTTTCGCGGCGCGCTCGACGTCGGCGCGACAGAGATCAACGACGAGATGGAACTCGCCTGCATCGAGGGCATCGCCGCCCTCGCCCGCGCCACGACCAGCGCTGAAGCTGCCGCCGCCTACCAGGGCGAAAAGCTGACCTTCGGTGCCGACTACCTGATCCCAAAACCCTTCGACCCGCGCCTCTCGGCCACGGTCTCCACCGCCGTGGCGAAGGCTGCGATGGAGTCCGGCGTCGCCACCCGCCCGATCGAGGATCTGGAAGCCTACCGCGAGAAACTCCGCTCGTCTGTCTTCAAGTCCGCCCTGCTGATGCGCCCGGTGTTCGAGGCCGCGCGCACCGCCTCCCGCCGTCTCGTCTTCTCCGAAGGCGAGGACGAGCGTGTCCTGCGGGCCGCGCAGGCGATCCTTGAGGACACCACCGAACAGCCCATCCTGATCGGCCGCCCCGAGGTGATCGAAAGCCGCTGCGAACGCGCCGGCCTGAAGATCCGCCCCGGCACCGATTTCACCATAGTGAACCCGGAAAACGACCCGCGGTACCGCGACTACTGGGGCACCTATCACGAGATCATGGCGCGGCGCGGAGTCACCCCAGACCTTGCCCGCGCGATCATGCGCACCAACACCACGGCCATCGGGGCGGTCATGGTGCATCGGGAAGAGGCCGACTGCCTGATCTGCGGCACCTTCGGCGAATACCGCTGGCACCTGAACTACGTGACGCAGGTCCTTGGCACGGCGAAACAGCACGCGGTCGGCGCCCTGTCCCTGATGATCCTCGAAGACGGTCCGCTGTTCCTGGCCGATACCCATGTCTATTCCGACCCCACGGCGGAACAGATCGCCGAGGCCGTGATCGGCGCGGCACGGCATGTGAAACGCTTTGGTCTCTTTCCCAATGTCGCCCTCTGCGGCCGGTCGCAGTTCGGCAACCAGGACACCGAAACCGCGCACCGACTGCGCGACGCGATGGCGATCCTCGACTCTGCGCCGCGCGACTTCTGTTACGAGGGCGAGATGAACATAGACACCGCGCTCGACCCGGCCCTGCGGGAACGGGTTTTCCCCGGAAACCGGATGCAGGGCGCCGCGAACGTGCTGGTCTTTGCCCATGCCGACGCGGCCTCGGGCGTACGCAACATCCTGAAGATGAAGGGCGGCGGGCTTGAGGTCGGTCCGATCCTCATGGGCATGGGCAACCGCGCCCACATCGTCACCCCCTCGATCACCCCGCGCGGGCTGCTGAACATGGCGGCGATTGCCGGGACCCCGGTGGCGGCCTACGGGTAGGGATGCAAACGGGGCCGGGTCGCGACCGGCCCCGCAGTCTGCCAGTCAGGTCCGGCGGCCGCGCAGCAGTGCCATGCCACCCAATCCGGCCAACAGCAGCGGCAGCCCCGCCGGGAGCGGAACCGCCGGCGCGCTGGTGGTGACCGTCAGGTTGTCGATCCCCCAGCTTTCGTCCGAACTCCCCTGCCAGCCCGTGCCGTCGGCGAACATGGTCAGCGTCAGCTCCGACGCGCTGTGCGCGAAGGTGAGCGAGACATTGAACAACGTGTCGGTATAGCTCGACCCGAAGATGTTGCCCGGGCTCGACCGGCCGGTTGCCTCTGCCGGAATGTCCTCGATCGTGCCCGAGGTGTTCGCCACCGAGATGTCGAAGATTTCCGCCCCGTCGGCCAGTAGGTTGAAGTAGTCCGGAGCGGGTGTCCCATTGACCCCGTCCCAGCTGTCGATCAGGGCAAGGCCGAAGCTGACCGTGATTTCGCTATGCGGATCGAGGCCCGAAAACGTGAAGACGGAACTGACCCCGGTCGTACCGGTGTTCCAGAGAAAACTGCCCGAAAAACCGTTAAAACCTCCCAGTCCGCCGACGCCGGTTACGGTTCCGGAACCGGAGAATTGCGCCGGGACGCCGCTCTCGAAATCGAGTGTGGTTGTTCCGGCATGCGCAGCCGCGCCCGCCAGTATCGTCGCCCCGCAAAGGGCCGCTGAAATACGTTTCATGGAAAATCCTGCATGAGATCACAACAATAGTGGTTGCAGGATACCTTTTTGGGCCGCGAAAATCAACTTTTCCGACCCAACTCGTCGTGACAGAGACAGCCCGGACAATGCGGCAGCCACGCAAACCTGGCGCGGCTCCGAAATCTGCCGTACTTTGCAAAACGCCGAGAATCTGCCGCTCCCCACCTGCGAAACAATGACTTTGCAAAAATTTGCACAACAAAATGCGCGATTTCTGCAAATTTTCCGCGCCAAAGCGCCGCGCCCTGGGTCTTGAAACTTGCGCGGAACCGGACCTCTATCCTACCACCACCGAAATCACCGGAGGAGGAGGACCGCCATGGGTTACGAGGACGTCTACGCCAGCTGGAAAAAGGACCCCCAGTCCTTCTGGATGCAGGCCGCCGAGGCCATCGACTGGGATCGCAAGCCGACCCGCGCGCTCGACGACAGCAACGCCCCCCTCTATGAATGGTTCACCGATGGCATGGTCAACACCTGCTGGAACGCCGTGGACCGCCATGTCGAAAACGGGCGGGGCGAACAGGCGGCGATCATCTATGACAGCCCGATTACCCATACCAAGCGCGAGATTTCCTTCCTCGAACTGCGCAACCGCGTTGCGACCCTGGCTGGGGCGCTGAAGGCCAAGGGCGTCGAAAAGGGTGACCGCGTCATCATCTACATGCCTATGATCCCCGAAACGCTCGAGGCGATGCTCGCCTGTGCCCGGATTGGTGCGGTTCATTCAGTGGTCTTCGGCGGCTTTGCCTCCAACGAGCTGGCCGTGCGCATCGACGATTGCACTCCCAAGGCGATCATCGCCGCCTCCTGCGGGCTCGAACCCGGGCGGACCGTGCACTACAAGCCCCTGCTCGACGGCGCGATCGAGATGGCGAAACACAAGCCCGACTTCTGCGTGATCTTCCAGCGCGAACAGGAGGTCTGCAAGCTGGTCGAGGGCCGCGATGTCAACTGGCACGGCTTCCAGTACGGCGTCGAACCCGCCGCCTGTGTCCCGGTGGAGGGCAACCATCCGGCCTATATCCTCTACACCTCCGGCACCACGGGGCAGCCCAAGGGCGTCGTGCGCGCCACCGGTGGCCACCTCGTCGCGCTGAACTGGACGATGAAGAACCATTACAACGTCGACCCCGGCGATGTCTTCTGGGCCGCGTCCGACGTCGGGTGGGTCGTCGGCCATTCCTACATCTGCTACGCGCCCCTGATCCATGGCAACACTACCGTCGTGTTCGAGGGCAAGCCCGTCGGCACCCCCGACCCCGGCACCTTCTGGCGCGTCATCTCCGAACATAACGTCCGCAGCTTCTTCACCGCGCCGACCGCCTTCCGCGCGATCAAGCGCGAGGATCCGAAGGGCGAGTACCGGCGGAAATACGACCTGTCCTGCCTGCGCGCTCTCTATCTTGCAGGCGAACGCGGCGATCCGGACACGATCAACTGGGCGAAGGACCTGCTTGGCATTCCGGTCATCGATCACTGGTGGCAGACCGAACTCGGTTATCCGGCCATCGGCAACCCCGCGGGCATCGAACTGTTACCTGTGAAGGTCGGCTCTCCCTCCGTCGCCATGCCGGGCTATGATTTCAAGGTGCTGGACGACGAAGGGAACGAGCTTCCGCGCGGAGAGCTTGGTTCTATCGTGACACCCCTGCCCCTGCCGCCCGGCACGCTGCCGACGCTGTGGAACGCCGAAGCGCGGTTCCGAAAGTCCTACCTCGACCGTTTCCCCGGCTACTACGAAACCGGGGACGCGGGCATCGTCGACAAGGACGGATATGTCTGGATCATGGCCCGCACGGATGACGTCATCAACGTGGCCGGGCACCGCCTGTCTACCGGCGCCATCGAGGAGGTCCTTGCCGACCATCCCGACGTCGCCGAATGCGCGGTGATAGGTGTAACGGATGAGCTCAAGGGCCAGTTGCCCGTCGGCTTCATGTGCCTCACCAAAGGCGTGAACCGCCCGCACGAGGACATCGTGAAGGAAACCGTCGCCATGGTGCGCGACCGGATCGGCCCCGTCGCCGCCTTCAAGCTGGCGCTGATCGTGGATCGCCTGCCCAAGACCCGTTCCGGCAAGATCCTGCGCGCCACCATGGTCAAGATCGCCGACAGCCAGGAGTTCAAGCTGCCCGCGACAATCGACGACCCGGCGATCCTGGACGAAATCCGGGACGCGCTGAAGACCATCGGGTATGCAAAGTAGCCCCGTCTTCGATTTGACAATGAACCTCGGGGCGCAACGCCACTGCCGGGGGGCGGACGGCCCCTGTGTTGCCTTGGCAGCGTCCAGCCCATGGGGCGTCTTCACAGCAAAAAGGGCGGCCCGAAGACCGCCCTTTCTACATCAGGCCCGGATCAGTGCCGCGCCATGAAGTCGTCGACTTCCCGCTTGGCCTCGTCCTTGGCATAGCCGTAGCGTTCCTGCAGCTTGCCTTCCAGTTTCTGACGGTTGCCCTGGACCACGTCCAGGTCGTCGTTGGTCAGCTTGCCCCACTGGGTCTGAGCTTCCCCTTTGAACTGTTTCCAGTTGCCTTCGATTTGATCCCAATTCATGGCGTGTCCTCCTGTGGTTGCCATTCGGGGGATCAACCGGCCACCCCCCGTGGCGGTTCCCGCCGGCTCAGAGGTCCCGCCCCCAGTTCTGCCCGTTCAGATCGACCCCGAAGGAGTGGTGCGTGGCCTCGTCGATCAGCGTAAACCCCCGCGACTGATAGAGTTTCCGTGCGTCGGACAGTACGTCGTTGGTCCAGAGCTCGATCCGGCCATATCCCGCCGTCCGCGCAAAACTCAGACATTCGTCAACCAGTTTACCGCCAAGTCCCAGCCCGCGCGCTTCCGCCTCCACATGCAGCAGGCGCAGCTGCGCCACCTGCGGTGATTTCTCCATGCAGAAGACCGCGCCCATTGGCACGCCGTCCACCTCCGCGATCCGGCCCGCCTCGCGGTCCGATGGCTGGCGCGCCGCGAAATCTCCGAGGATCTTCAGCACCAGCGCCTCGTATTCACCGTTCCACCCGTACTCCCGGACGTAGAGCCGGGTCTGCGCCGCGATGACCCAGCCCATGTCGCCCGGCTCCAGCGGCCTGATCCTGATGTTCCGTTCCATCTTGCCCCCCAGCAATGACTCCACCTCTGCCATGGCGCGGACCAGCCGGTCGCGCGCCATGCCGCTCATGCCGTCCAGATGCCGCCCGATCTCCGCCCGTTGCAGGTCGATGTTGCGCAGGTAGAGCACCTGCCCCGCTTCCGTCAGCCGCAGCAACTGCCGGCGTGCGTGGTCGGGGTCCGTCGAGCGTTCCAGCAGACCGCCGGCCTCCAGCTCCGCCACGGCGCGGCTGATCTGCGCACGGTCCAGCCCCATCTCCCGCGCCACCTCGGCGGCGACCGGGGGCGCCGCGCCCGCCGCGCCGACCTGGTAAAGCACCCGCATAGGCGTCAGACCGTAATCCGACCCGAGGAAATGGTCGGTCAGCGCCCCGACGAAGGAGGTGTAGAAGCGGTTGAAGCGGCGCACCGCGTCGATCTGATCTGTCGGAATGGTCATTGATGACTCATGCAACACTTATGTTGCGAAAGTCAACACTGGCCGTATCAGACGAATTGTTCCCGGATCAGCCGCTCTTCGAGTCCGTGGCCGGGGTCGAACATCAGGCGATGCACGACCTTCGGCTCCGACACGATCTCGACAGAGATGACGTTGGTCACAGACCGGCTGTCCGCATCCGCCATCACCGGCCGTTTCTCCGGTTCAAGCACGTCAAACCGGACGTGCGAGGCCACCGGGATCAGCGCCCCCCGCCACCGGCGCGGCCGGAACGGAGCGATCGCGGTCAGCGCCAGCACATCGGATTCGATCGGAAGGATCGGTCCGTGGGCCGAATAGTTGTAGGCGGTGGACCCCGCGGGCGTGGCCAGAAGCGCGCCGTCGCAGACCAGTTCCTCCATCCGCACCTTGCCGTCCACGGTGATCTTCAGCTTGGCCGCCTGCGGACCGGCGCGCAGCAACGACACCTCGTTAATCGCCAAGGCCTCCGTCACCTTGCCGTCGGCCCGCGTCGCCCGCATGGCGAGCGGGTTGATGAGCGCGACCTCCGCCGCCTCCACCCGCTCCATCAGGTCGACGTCGTGATATTCGTTCATCAGGAAGCCGACCGTCCCCCGGTTCATCCCGTAAACCGGCGCGTGCAGGGCCTGTGTCCGGTGCAAAGTCGCCAGCATGAAACCGTCGCCGCCAAGCGCCACGATCACATCCGCCTCCGCCTCCGGCACCTGGCCGTAGCGCGCCACCAGATCGTCCCGCGCCTCGCGTGCCTTTGGTCCCCGGCTGGCGACAAAGGCCAGTTTCTTCCCCATTCCGCCGTTCCGTCCGTTCCGTCCCCGAGCGGTCCGACCCAATCACAATCTCCGCCCCGCGACCAGCCCTGCCGGAATCCGGCATCAAAGCGTCCCTTTCCCCTCTTTCTAACCCTGCGGCTTTTCGTTAGGACGTGGCGCATTCCCAGCTTTCAGGAGGCGTTGCCATGAAGGACATCAAGGACGAAGGCTTTTTCACCGAAGCCCTGGAAACCCGTGACCCCGAGATCTTCGGCGCCATCCGCAACGAACTGGGCCGCCAGCGCGACGAGATCGAACTGATCGCGAGCGAGAACATCGTCTCCGCCGCCGTGCTCGAGGCGCAGGGCTCGGTCATGACGAACAAGTACGCCGAGGGCTATCCGGGCAAGCGCTACTACGGCGGCTGCCAGTATGTCGACGTGGCCGAAACGCTCGCCATCGAACGCGCCAAGCAGCTGTTCAACTGCGACTTCGCCAACGTCCAGCCGAATTCGGGCTCCCAGATGAACCAGGCGGTGTTCCTCGCGCTGCTCCAGCCGGGCGATACCTTCATGGGCCTCGACCTGAACTCCGGCGGCCACCTGACCCACGGCTCCCCGGTCAACATGTCCGGCAAGTGGTTCAACGTTGTCTCCTACGGCGTGCGCCAGCAGGACGAACTGCTCGACATGGACGACGTCCGCGAAAAGGCCCGCACCCACAAGCCCAAGTTGATCGTCGCCGGTGGCACCGCCTACTCCCGCGTCTGGGACTGGCAGGCGTTCAAGGATATCGCGGACGAGGTTGGCGCCTATCTCATGGTCGACATGGCGCATATCGCTGGCCTCGTCGCGGGCGGCGTGCATCCCTCCCCGATCGGCATCGCCGACGTCGTGACCACCACCACGCACAAGTCGCTCCGCGGCCCGCGCGGCGGCATGGTGCTGACCAACGACGCCGACATCGCGAAAAAGATCAACTCCGCCGTCTTCCCCGGCCTGCAGGGCGGCCCGCTGATGCACGTCATCGCCGCCAAGGCCGTCGCCTTCGGTGAGGCCCTGCGCCCCGAGTTCAAGGATTACGCCGCGCAGGTCGTGAAGAACGCGCAGGCCATGGCCGACCAGCTGATGAAGGGCGGGATCAACGTCGTCTCCGGCGGCACCGACAACCACCTGTGCCTCGCCGACCTGCGCCCCAAGAAAGTGACCGGCAAGGCGGCAGAGGCCGCGCTTGGCCGTGCCCACATCACCTGCAACAAGAACGGCGTGCCCTTCGACCCGGAAACGCCCTTCGTCACCTCCGGCATCCGCCTCGGCGCCCCTGCTGGCACCACCCGCGGCTTTGGTGAGGCCGAGTTCCGCCAGATCGCCGACTGGATCGTCGAGGTCGTCGACGGCCTAGCCGCCAATGGCGCGGACGGCAATGGCGAGGTCGAGGAAAAGGTGAAGGCCGAGGTCACGGCGCTCTGCGCGAAATTCCCGCTCTACGCCGGCATGTAACCCATTCATCTTGCCGAAAATATCCCGGGGACGCCTGCGCCCCCGGGCGCAGGCGGGGGCAGCGCCCCATCCCGCTTCAGAGCCAGCCGCGCCAGCGTGCGAACAGAACGAACAGTGTGAACAGCAACAGCAGGTTGAACGCCAGCGAGGCGAGCGCGCCCAGCACCCAGCCCTTGCGCCGGTCCTTCATGTCCACGCCCGAAACGCCCGCGATCAGGCGGTCGAAATCGCGATTGACCTGCTTCGCGTCGACCTGCTGCTGGAGCTTCGGGTTGCCCAGCATCTGCTCTGCCCCGACCAGCCGGGCCCCGGCCTTGCGCGCCCTGCGCGGCAGACGGCGGCCAGCGCGGCGCAACGCGGGTTCCAGCGCTTTCGGGTCGCCCCCGAACGCCTTTCGGAAGGCCAGCAGCGCCTCCGTCTTCCGTCTCTGAAAATCCGACTCGTCGATCAATTCCGTCTCCGTCATCAACCTGTTACGCCGGGACAGCGCCGCACTCAACCACGCTGGTCAATCCTCGCGGCGGCGATTACGGTCGCGCCATGCTGAACATGATCCGCCATGACGGCCCCGACGGCCCCCCGCCCCTCGTCATCGCGCACGGCCTCTTCGGATCCGCGCGCAACTGGGGCGTGATCGCCAAGCGTCTGTCGAAGGACCGCACCGTGATCGCGGTGGACATGCGCAACCACGGCGCCAGCCCCCGCATGGACAGCCAGAGCTATCACGATATGGCCGCCGACCTGTCCGAGGTCGTGCGGAGCCTTGGCAATGCCGACCTGCTCGGACACTCCATGGGCGGGAAATCTGCCATGGTCATGGCGCTGACCCGGCCCGAGGGTCTGCGCCGTCTGATCGTCGGGGACATTGCGCCGACCGCCTATACCCACACCCAGATCCACCAGATCGACGCGATGGAGGCGGTCGACCTTTCCGCGATCACCCGCCGGTCGGAGGCCGAGGCGATGCTGGCGGATCAGGGGGTGGAACCCGCGCTGCGGTCTTTCTTCACGCAGTCCCTCGACCTGACCGAAAAGCGGTGGAAACTGAACCTGTCCGTTCTTCGGCGGGAGATGCCGACAATCATCTCCTTCCCCGAAGTATCCGGGCGGTTCGACGGGCCGACCCTGTTCCTGACCGGCGCAGAGTCCACCTACGTCACGCCCGAGGACCGGCCGCGCATCAAGGCGCTGTTTCCGAAGGCGCGCTTTGCCAAGATCCCCGGGGCCGGTCACTGGCTGCACGCCGACAAGCCCCGCGAATTCGAAGCCGCCGTCGCCGCCTATCTCGCCGCGCCCGACCCGGTGTAACGGCGGACCTCAGAGCCCCGACTGACCCGGATCGCCGGTGCCACCGGTATCGCCGGGCTCTTCCGCCCCTTCCGACGGCGACTCCTGCTCCGCCCCGCCCTCGCTCATCGTCCAGATGTCATCCGCATCCGGCCGGTCCAGCGCGATCCGCGCATCGCGCTTTATCTCCAGCCGCTGGAGTTCCATGTCGATCATCCGCTCGATCTGGGCCACGGTCAGGTTGCCGCCCTCGATCGCCGCGATCACTCGCGCCAGCGATGCACGCAGGTCAGCCTCGGGGATACCGTCCAGATCGCCGCGCTCCTCGTAACGCGCCGCCGGGTCGTAGGGCGCCCCCTGCGAGGACACCACCGGCTCCGCCCGCGAAAACAGCCAGCGCGGCCCGGCCATGTAGACGGCGGCGAACAGCGTCTTGGCCTGCCGTTCGGGCGTGCCGCTGACGCGCAGCGCCTCGTAGAACATGCGGTGCGTCTCTTTCCACGGGCGCGTGTGGTAATAGGGCGTCCGCTCGTTCCCGATCCCGCAGTAACTGTCATGCAGTGCGCCCGCCTTGGCGAATTTCGGATCGGTCGGGGAGCCGAACATCGACAGGAACACCGGCGGGATCGAGGCCCCGTCGGTCAGGATCCCCTTCGGCGCCACCCAGTTGCGCCCCGCGGCGTCCACGAAGTTCAACGGTTCGGACAGCGGCCGGAACGGATACGGCCGGTTCGGCAGGGTGACGATCTGAGCCGCCAGTTGCAACGGAGCGTTCACGAAGGTGCAGAGCGCCCCGAGGTCGGAGGCACAGAAGGATGCCTCGCTCCGCGTCTCCGGCCCGGTGGTCGCGCAGGCGGAAAGCAGGGGCAGGACAAGCAGCGGAAGCAGGGCGGGTTTCAAAGGCTCTCTCGCAACAATCGAAAAGGGAATGGCAGAAGTCTTTCACGACCACCGTCCTGCCGCAAGCGTCACCCGCAATTGCCTGCGGTTTCGGCGGTCCTCCCCGTCGTTCGATGCCCGTTCGGAGGCTTTCCGCCGGTCCCCGCTCCGCCCCGCATTCCGGGCGGAACATCCACGCCCTGCCCTGCATTGATCCGGCATCCCCAACCTGAAGAGGCACACCATGCAACGCACCATGATCCTTCCCGTGACCCTGATGATGTCCGGCATCTACTTCTGGACCCGCCTGCTGACCGGCAAGACCTCCGACACCAGCGAAGACGCCTACACGGTCAACACCCGCGCCTACGACGCCCCGCCCCCGCCCGCGGCGGACACGTCGAGAACCCCCGTCTGATACCACAGCAGACCAGCAGGATGGGTGATGTCATCCATCCTGCCTCAGGCCGGAAGCCCCACGTAGGGTGGGCTTCCGGCCCACCAACCCACGTGATTTATTGAAAGTGCCCGCCCCGAGAACGGTCAAGTTCCGACAGACAGCCTTCAGCTGTCCATCTTCAGCGCAGAAATGAACGCTTCCTGCGGGATGTCGACCTTGCCGAACTGCCGCATCTTCTTCTTGCCGGCCTTCTGCTTGTCGAGGAGCTTGCGCTTCCGCGTCGCGTCCCCGCCATAGCACTTTGCCGTCACGTCCTTGCGCAGCGCCGCGAGGGTCTCGCGGGCGATGACCTTGCCGCCGATGGCCGCCTGGATCGGGATCTTGAACATGTGGCGGGGGATCAGTTCTTTCAGCTTCTCGCACATCGCCCGGCCCCGCATTTCGGCCCGGTCGCGGTGCACCATCATCGACAGCGCGTCGACCGGTTCGTCGTTCACCAGGATCGACATCTTGACCAGGTTGTCCTCCCGGTAGCCGATCATCTGGTAGTCAAAGCTGGCGTAGCCCTTCGTCACCGACTTCAGCCGGTCGTAGAAGTCGAAGACCACCTCGTTCAGCGGCAGATCGTAGACCACCATGGGGCGCGACCCGGCATAGGTCAGTTCGATCTGGATGCCGCGCCGGTCCTGGCACAGCTTCAGCACGTCGCCAAGGTATTCGTCCGGGACCAGGATCGTCGCCTTGATCCGCGGCTCCTCGATATGGTCCACATGGGTCAGGTCGGGCATGTCGGCGGGGTTGTGCAGGTCGATCCGCGTGCCGTCGCGCATGAAGACATGGTAGATCACCGAGGGGGCCGTGGTGATCAGTTCGATATCGTATTCCCGCTCAAGCCGGTCGCGCACGACCTCCAGATGCAAGAGGCCGAGGAACCCGCAGCGGAACCCGAAGCCAAGCGCGGCCGAGGTCTCCATCTCGTAGGAAAAGCTCGCGTCGTTCAGCGCCAGCTTCTCGATCGCGTCGCGCAGGTCCTCGAATTCCGCCGAATCCACCGGGAACAGCCCGCAGAACACCACCGGGATTGAGGGTTTGAACCCCGGCAGAGGCTTTTCCGCGCCCTTCTTCTCATGCGTGATCGTGTCACCGACCTTGGTGTCGCGCACCTGCTTGATCTGCGCCGTCAGAAACCCGATCTCCCCCGGTCCCAGTTCATCGACCGCCTGCATCGCCGGGCGGAACACGCCGATCCGGTCCACCGGGTAGCGCGCGCCGGTCTGCATCATGCGGATGTTGTCGCCCTTCTTCAGAACGCCGTCCATGATCCGCACCAGAACCACCACGCCGAGGTAGGCGTCATACCAGCTGTCCACCAGCATCGCCTTGAGCGGCGCGTCCCGATCGCCCTTCGGCGCGGGCAGCCGGTGAACGATGGCTTCCAGCGTTTCCTCGATCCCGATCCCGGACTTGGCCGACACCAGAAGCGCCTCGGAGGCGTCGATGCCGATCACGTCCTCGATCTGCTCTTTCACCCGTTCCGGTTCGGACGCGGGCAGGTCGATCTTGTTCAGCACCGGCACGATCTCGTGATCCGCGTCGATGGCCTGATAAACGTTGGCGAGCGTCTGCGCCTCCACGCCCTGCGTGGAATCAACCACCAGCAGCGACCCTTCCACCGCGCGCATGGACCGGCTGACCTCGTAGGCAAAGTCGACGTGGCCGGGCGTGTCGATCAGGTTCAGAACGTAGATCTCCCCGTTCTTCGCCTTGTAGTCGATGCGGACGGTGTTCGCCTTGATCGTGATGCCCCGCTCCCGCTCGATATCCATCGCGTCGAGCAGCTGCTCTTTCATCTCGCGCGCCGAAACGGTGTTCGTCGACTGGATGAGACGGTCGGCCAGGGTGGATTTCCCGTGGTCGATATGGGCAACGATGGAGAAGTTGCGGATATGTGCGAGATCGGTCATTTGCGCCAGATAGCAGAGGTTTCGGAGCCGTGGAAGATGGCATGATCCCGCCGCCCAGTTTGAATCGCAGGCCCCCCGGCCCATCTTCGCCGGGCAAGGAGGAACGCGATGAATATGGGCGCATGGATCGCTGTCGGGATCGGCATCGGCACCGCCTTCGGCGTCGCCATGGACAACATCGGTGCCGGGATCGCGGTAGGCGCCGGGATCGGCGCGGCGCTCGAGCTGGCGCTGAAAGATTACGGCGACGACGACCCGGACACATGACGCGGCCGGCTGCGCCCCGGACATCCGGCTGACGCGCTTGTGACCGCGCCGCATTGGCGCCCCGCAATTCCGCGCTACCTCCCCCGCAGGACATGACCCTGAGGGAGACCCGAATGCTGAACCGCCGCACCCTGCTGCTCACTGCCTCCGCCGCCACCGCCGGAGCGACCATGTTCCGTCCCTATGCCGCCATGGCCGAAAGCCACGCCATGGGCGATGCCTTCAAATCTGCGAACGGCGAGATCACGATCCACCCGGTTTCCCATGCCTCGTTCGTCATGACCACACCCGCCGGGACGATCTACAACGACCCTGTCGGCGGCGCGTCGCTTTACGAAGGCTTCCCCGCCCCTGATCTCATCCTCATCACCCACCATCACGGCGACCACTTCGACCCCGAAACTCTCGCGGCGATTGCCACGGATGACACCGCCCTGATCACCAACCCGACCGTCTTCGAAGCCCTGCCGGAGGAGCTGAAGGCCCGCACCCAGTCCCTTTCCAACGGCGACAACGCCGAGGCGTTCGGAACCACCATCCAGGCCCTGCCCGCCTACAACCTGACCGAAGACCGCCTGCAGTATCACCCGCAGGGCCGCGACAACGGCTATGTCTTCAGCGCGGACGGCCTGCGCGTCTACGTCGCCGGCGATACGGAGGACATTCCGGAAATGCGTGCCCTGACAGACATCGACATCGCTTTCGTGCCGATGAACCTGCCCTACACGATGGACGAGGACCAGGCGGCCAACGCCGTCACCGAATTCGCGCCCAAGGTTGTCTACCCCTACCACTACAAGGGCAGCGACCCTGAGAAGTTCGCCGCCCTCGTCGAGGACTCCCCCGCGAAGGTTGAGGTCCGCATGGGCCCTTGGTACGGCCAGGACGCCTGACACCATCCAGCATCGGCCCTGCCTGACACTCCGGCGGGGCCGACGCTTCGGCAAATCTCCGCCGCCAGCCGGATCGTGAAGGCGCCGATCTGTGGAAAAGTTGAAATTGATCTTCCGATTCGGCATAGTCCCGTCATGTCCGGCGCAGCAGGCGCCGTAACGCGAACAATCGGGCGGACAAACCGCCCTAAGGGACAAAGGCAGTCATCATGCGCTTTCCGCTTGCCGCGGCAGCCGCCGCGCTTTTTCTTTCCTCCGCCGCAGCCGAGGCCGGGCCGATCAGCCGCGCCTGCATGGCCTCGGACCGCAAGGCCAGTTCCACCCAGCTCTGTGGCTGCATCCAGCAGGTCGCCAACCGCACCCTGACTGGGTCGGACCAGCGGCTCGCCGCCAAGATCATGCGCAAGCCGCAGATGGCGCAGGACATCAAGATGTCGAAGTCCGGCACGCAGAAGGTCTTCTGGGAACGCTACAAGGCCTTCGGCGCCACCGCATCGCAAAGCTGCTCCTGACCACCCGTGCCACCGCAGGATGGGTGCGCCGCACCCATCTTCCGCGTCACGACGAGATCAGACCCCGCGCACAGCGCTCGATCAGGTCGAGCGCCCCGTCGAAGTCGCGCGTGTAGTAGGGATCCGGCACCGCCGTCTCGCCCGTCTCCACGAAATCCGTGAACAGCCGCACCGGCACCTCCGCCCCCTTGGGTCGCATCGCCTCGACGTCCCGGAGGTTCTGCCCGTCCATGCAGAGGATCAGGTCGAACCGCGCGAAATCATCAGCCGAAACCTGCCGCGCCCGAAGCCTGGACAGATCGTAGCCCCGCGCCCGTGCGGCCTCCTGCATCGGGGCGTATGGTGCCTCGCCCACATGCCAGCCGCCGGTCCCGCAGCTGTCGAGTTCCAGCGCCGGGGCCAACGCCCGCATTACGCCCTCCGCCGCCGGAGACCGGCAGATATTCCCGAGACAGACAAAGAGGATGCGACGCGGCGGTGCCATGCGCTACCCTTACCCCGAAGCGAACCGAGGGGGCAAACATGGACCGCATCGTCATCCTGACCGGCGCCGGCATCTCCGCCGAAAGCGGAATGGGCACCTATCGCGGTCCCGGCGGCCTCTGGGACAGCATGCGTATCGCCGATCTCGCCACACCCGAAGGCTATGCCCGCGATCCCGCCCGCGTGCACGAATTCTACAACATGCGCCGCCAGCGGTCGGCCACCGTCGCCCCGAACGCTGCGCACGAGGCCATCGCCCGACTGCAGCGCGACTACGGCGGAAAGGTCACGCTCATCACCCAGAATGTCGACGGCCTGCACGAGGCGGCGGGCTCCCCCTCTGTCATCCACATGCACGGCCGCCTCGCCGGGGCTCTTTGCACCGCCTGCGATCACAGATGGGACGCGCCGGACGAAATGTCGCCGGGTCACCCCTGCCCCGCCTGCGCGGCCCCGGAGGCCCGACCCGATGTCGTCTGGTTCGGCGAGATGCCCTACCACATGGAGGAGATCACCGCCGCCCTCGCCCGCTGCACCCTCTTCGCCGCCATCGGCACTTCTGGCCAGGTCTACCCGGCGGCGGGTTTCGTGCAGGAGGCCTTCCGCGCCGGGGCGCACACGGTGGAGATAAACCTCGAACCCTCCGCGGTCGTGTCGGACTTCGCCGAAACCCGGTTCGGCCGGGCAACACAAACCGTCCCGGCCTGGGTGGACGACGTGCTCGGCCGTTAGCCGCCCCCGGTCCGTCCCGCGTCAGTTCGAGTGCTTCATCTTGGAATGATCCATGGCCCGCTCCTGCCGCTCCAGGTCGACCGGAATCTCGACAGCAATCTCCCCGGCCTTCTCGAAGACCAGGATGACCGGCACGGTCCCGCCCTGCTCGAACGGACCGGCCAGGCCCATGAACATCACGTGATCTCCGCCCCGCGCCAGCAGGGCATGTCCGCCCGCGGGCACCGGAAAGCCACCCTCTACCTCCCGCATTTTCATGACACCGCCGTCCCCGGCGATATGGGTGTGCAGTTCCACCTTCTTCGCAGCGTCCGATCGGACGGCGACAAGCCGGTCATCCTCCGCCCCGGTGTTGACGATCTCCATGAAGGCCGCACCGGCCATCGCCGCAGGGCCGGAAGACCGGGCATAGGCATCATTGATGACGATCTCGGCCGAGGTGGCACCGGCGAGAGAAAAGACCGCACTGGCGAAGGTCAGGATTCGGATGAACATGGCGGCTCTCCTCAAGAGTGAATCGGTGGGTCGGCGAGTCCGGACAGGGAATCGGCAGGCACACCATAGGCGAGCCGGATCGGAAAACCACCGCGCGGCTTCCCCGGTTCGGCAGATGCCCTGCCCTCCCAACCGGACCCGCGCGTCCAGCCAGGGCCCTGCGCGGTCACGTCACCCGGGCCACAGCTCAGCGACATGGCCCAGGACCCGTCCGGCCACGACATCAAACGCAACGGCCCCGCCTTTCCACTGGAAGGCAGGGCCGCGAAAATCATTCTCGAAGAGATCAGGCGGAGGCCTGAGCCTTCGCGATTTCCTTCTTAACTTTCAGCGCGGTATCGGACAGCTCGCTGTCCTTCGCCTTGGCGAGGAACTTGTCCAGGCCGCCGCGGTGATCGACCGTGCGCAGGGCAGCGGCAGAGATCCGCAGCTTGATGTTCCGCCCCAGCACTTCCGAGCGCAGGGAGACATCGTTCAGGTTCGGCAGAAACCGGCGGCGGGTCTTGTTGTTGGCGTGGCTGACATTGTTGCCAGTCATCGGGCCTTTACCGGTCAGTTCGCAGCGGCGCGACATGGGTCACTCCTCGTCTCTTGTCGGGGCGAAGGGTCGCGCCCACTTTCGGAAAACAAACGGGCACCGCCAGAAGCCGTGCCCCGAATTCAGTCCGCGCCTGATACGCCCCTTCCCCCGCCGCGTCAAGACCCGCCCCGGCCCATTTTCCGCGCTCTGCCCCGAGTTCATCTTGCCTAAAATATCCCCGCCGGAGGCTCCCGTCCCCGTCGCATTCACCGCAGCCGGGTCAGCATCTCCTCCGCCGCCGCCGTTGCCGTGACCTCACCGGCAGCGACCGCATCGGCCAGCCGGGCCATTTCCTCCGCGACGCCGGGGCCGGACAGCCGGGCCAGCAGCCCCTGCCGCACGTCCTCGCGGAACCAGTAGCGCGCCTGTTCAGCCCGGCGCGCGTCGAAGTGCCCGGCCTCGCGCCGCCAGTCCGCCAGCGCCTGCATCTCGCCCCACGCCGCTTCCAGCCCGTCGCCCTCGTAGGCCGAGACGGTCATGGCCTTGGGAAACCCCTCCGGGTCCTGCGCCCGCTTGCGCAGCAGCCGCAGGGCCCCGGAATAATCCGCGCAGGTTCGCGTCGCCGCCGCCTTCAGATCGCCATCCGCCTTGTTCACCAGGATCATGTCCGCCATCTCCATGATCCCGCGCTTGACCCCCTGCAATTCATCCCCTCCTGCGGGCGCGAGCAGCAGCAGGAACAGATCCGTCATCTCCGCCACCATGGTCTCGGACTGGCCGACGCCGACCGTTTCCACCAGCACCACGTCGAACCCCGCCGCCTCACACAGGGCCACCGCCTCGCGCGACCGGCGCGCAACCCCGCCAAGCTGGGATTGCGCCGGAGAGGGGCGGATGTAGGCCTCAGGCGCGCGGCTCAGCTGCTCCATCCGTGTCTTGTCGCCCAGGATCGACCCGCCCGACCGGGCAGAGGAGGGATCGACCGCCAGCACCGCTACCCGCAGACCCGACCCGACCAGCATCATCCCGAAGGCTTCGATGAAGGTCGATTTGCCAACCCCCGGAGTGCCCGACAGCCCGATCCGCAGCGCCTGACGTCCGCGCCCGGCCAGCGCCTCCAGCAGCGCGACCGCCTGCGCCCGATGATCCGCGCGCCCCGATTCCACCAGCGTGATCGCGCGGGACAGGGACCGCCGGTCGCCCGAAGCGATCTTTTCCGCAAGGCTGTCGATATCCATTCCCGCTCCTGCTCTGGCCGACCCCGTGTATGCCCCGCCACCCGGGCACCGGCAACCCGTCTGGCATAAGCCCCCGCATTCGCCGATAAGACCGCATGATCCGCGACGCCCTGCCCATTGACGACGCCCTGCCCGCCCTGATCGCCGCCCTGCGGGACCGGGGCCGCGCCGTCCTGCAGGCCCCGCCCGGTGCGGGCAAGACCACGCGCGTGCCCCTCGCCATGCTTGACGCCGGGCTGACCGGGCAGCGGATCCTGATGCTCGAACCCCGCCGCCTTGCCGCCCGCGCCAGTGCCGACCGGATGGCGCAGAGCCTCGGGGAACAAACCGGACAGACCGTCGGCTATCGCATCCGCGGCGATTCCGCCGTGTCGAAGGCCACGCGGATCGAGGTCGTCACCGAAGGCATCCTGACCCGCATGATCCAGTCCGACCCGGACCTGCCCGACGTCGGCGCGGTGATCTTCGACGAATTCCACGAACGTTCCCTGAACGCCGACCTCGGCCTTGCCCTCTGCCTCGAAATCGCCGGGGCGCTGCGCGACGACCTGATCCTGCTGGTCATGTCCGCCACGCTGGACGCCGCGCCGGTCGCCGCGCTGATGGATGCCCCCGTTATCACCTCCGAAGGCCGCGCCTTTCCGGTCGACATCCGCCAACTTGACCGCCCCCTGCCGCGCCGCGCCCGGATCGAGGAAACAACCGCCGGTGCCGTCCTCTCCGCCCTGCCCGAAACGTCAGGCGGCGTGCTCGTCTTCCTACCCGGCGAGGGAGAGATCCGCCGGACCGAGGCTCTGCTGAAGCCCCGTTTGCCCGCGGACATCCAGCTCCACACACTCTTCGGCGCCATGCCCCTGACCGCACAGCGCGCCGCCATCCGCCCCGCCGAGACCGGCCGCAAAATCGTCCTCGCAACCTCCATCGCCGAAACCTCCCTGACGATCGAAGACATCCGCGTGGTGATCGACGCCGGCCGCGCCCGCCGGTCGCGCTTCGATCCCGGTTCCGGCATGTCGCGCCTTGTCACCGAACGCGTCAGCAAGGCCGAAGCGACGCAGCGCGCGGGCCGCGCGGGCCGTGTCGCCCCCGGCACCTGCTACCGCCTCTGGACGAAGGGAGAGGACGGTGCCCTGCCCGCCTTCGCCCCGCCCGAGATCGAGACGGCGGACCTTGCCCCCCTCGCCCTCGACCTCGCGCTCTGGGGCGCAGGGCCCGACACCGTGCCTCTGCTGACCCGGCCCAATCCCGGCACCTATGCGGAGGCGCAGGCGCTGCTCACCGACCTCGGCGCGCTCGATACCACCGGCATCACTGCGCATGGCCGGAAACTCGCCACCCTGCCGACCCACCCCCGTCTCGCCAATATGCTGGTGCGCGCGGGAAAACCCGCCGCAACCCTCGCCGCGCTGTTGGCCGAACGCGACCCGCTCCCCCGCTCCGCCCCGACCGACCTGTCGCTGCGGATTGAGGCCGTGGCCGACCCGAAGACCTTCGCCGACCGCCGCCCCTGGACCCCCGACCGCGCCGCAATCGCCCGCATTCGCGAAGAGGCCAAGCGCCTCGCCCGCCTC
This sequence comes from Primorskyibacter flagellatus, assembly GCF_014638275.1. Taxonomy (GTDB): domain Bacteria; phylum Pseudomonadota; class Alphaproteobacteria; order Rhodobacterales; family Rhodobacteraceae; genus Pseudooceanicola; species Pseudooceanicola flagellatus_A. The sequence goes on along the minus strand of NZ_BMFJ01000001.1, from coordinate 532,773 downwards.
TCCCCTGACGCTCCGCCCATGCCCCTGCCGGAAATGGCTGCCCTCGCCTATCCCGACCGAATCGGCCAACGCCGCAAGGGCGATCAGCCGCGCTATGTTCTCTCCGGCGGCAAGGGCGCGGTCCTGCCCGAAGGCGACGCACTGGCACAGGCGGGCTTCCTCGTGACCACCGATCTCGACGGCGACCCGCGCGAGGCGAAGATCCGGCAGGCGATCCAGATCACCGCATCCGAAATCCGTGCCGCCTTCCCCGACCGCGTCCACTGGGCCAAAAGCTGCGAGTGGTCGAAACGCGACCGCCGCGTCATGACCCGTCAGCAGGAACGCATCGGCGCGGCGGTGCTCGACGACCGGACCTGGCCCGACGCCCCGCCCGATGCGGTAGCCCGCGCCATGTTAGACGGCGTGCGGGACCTCGGTCTGACCATATCCGAGGGCGCACGCCTCTTCCTCGCCCGCGCCCGGCTTGCCGGAAACGACGCGAACCTCCCCGACCATACCGAAGCGCACCTGATGGAGACGCTGGAGGACTGGCTCCTCCCCCATCTCACCGGTATCCGGGACGCAGGCCAGTGGCGCCGCTTCGACATCCTGCCCGCCCTGAAGGCGCGTCTGGACTGGGATCAGCAGCAGCGGCTCGACCGGCTCGCCCCGGCGCAGTTCACCACGCCTTTGGGGCGGCGGATCCCGATCGACTACGCCTCCGATCCGCCCGAGATTTCCCTGCGCATACAAGAGCTGTTCGGCCAGACCTCACACCCTTCGGTCGGCACCACACCGCTCAAGGTCACGCTGCTTTCCCCCGCCGGCCGCCCGATCCAGACCACGGCGGACATCCCCGGCTTCTGGAGCGGCTCCTACGCCGACGTCCGCAAGGACATGCGCGCGAAATACCCCCGCCACCCATGGCCCGAGGACCCGACACAGGCCGACCCGACGCTGAGGGCGAAACCGAGGGGGACCTGAGGCGCTGTCCGTGCCGACCGCGATCACGTCATCCCCGGGCCCGACACGGGGTTCTCATGCCAGGAAGATCCGCGTATCGAGCCCGAGGGTGACAGCCGGCAAACGGCGATCTCACACCCCGAGACACCACCGCATGACCGCCTTCTGCGCGTGCAGCCGGTTCTCCGCTTCGTCGAAGATGACCGACTGCGGCCCGTCCATGACCGAGGACGTCACCTCCTCCTCCCGGTGCGCGGGCAGGCAATGCATGAACAACGCCTCCGGTCCGGCAGCGTCCATCAGCGCGTCGTTCACCTGGTAGGCCCGCAGCAAATTGTGCCGCCGCTCGCGCGAGGATTGGGCGTCATGCATCGACACCCAGGTGTCCGCGATGACCAGATCGGCCTTGTCCACCCCGCGCCACGGATCGCGCTGGATCGTGACGTCGACACCGGCATCGCGCGCCATGTCCATGAACTCCCGATCCGGATCAAGCTGCTGCGGCCCGCAGAAGGTCAGGCCGAAATCGAACTGTTGCGCCGCGTGCAGCCATGATGCGAACACGTTGTTGCCGTCTCCCATCCAGACAACCTTTTTTCCGGCAATCGGGCCGCGATGTTCCTCGAAGGTCATAACGTCGGCCATGATCTGGCAGGGATGCGTCCGGTCGGTCAGCCCGTTGATCACAGGGACGGAGGCGAATTCCGCCATCTCCTGCACCACGGATTCATCGAAGGTCCGGATCATGATCATGTCGACATAGCGCGACAGCACCCGCGCCGTATCGGCGATCGTCTCGCCATGGCCAAGCTGCATGTCCTGACCGGACAGCACCATGGTCTCTCCGCCCATCTGGCGCACGCCGACATCGAAGGAGACACGCGTCCGGGTCGAGGGCTTTTCGAAGATCAGCGCCACCATGTGCCCGGCAAGCGGCCGGTCGTCGTCGGGCATGCCCTTGGGGCGCCCGGCGCGCGCATCCTTCATCGCGCGCGCATGGTCGATCATCTGCCGCAGGTCGGCCCGGTCAGTGGTGTGGATGTCCAGGAAATGTTTCATCTGTCACGTCTTTCGGAGGCGGGGTGAGGGGCGCTGCCCCTCGGCGCGTGCCGCGCCTCACCCCGGGATATTTCCGGCAAGGTGAAGCCGGATCAGGGCTTGGCGGCAATGTCCTTCGCGGTCGCGTCGAGGCGAGAGACGGCCTCGGCCAGTTCCTCGTCCGACAGGGTCAGCGCGGGCAGGATGCGCACCACGTTGTCGGCGGCGGGCACGGTGATCAGTTCGCGCGCATAACCGGCCTTCACGAAGTCCGCGGGGGCCATCTTCACTTTCAGACCAAGCATGAAGCCGGTGCCCCGCACTTCCTCGAAAACGTCCGGATTGTCGGCGACCAGCCCCTCCAGCTTCTGGCGAAAGGCCGATCCCTTGCGCCGCACCTCGTCAAGGAACCCCGGCTCCGTGATCGCCGTCACCACGGCGAGTCCGACGGCACAGCCAAGCGGGTTGCCGCCATAGGTCGACCCGTGGGTCCCCGCGACCATGCCGCTTGCCGCATCTTCCGTCGCCAGCACCGCGCCAAGCGGGAAGCCACCGCCGATGCCCTTGGCCACCAGCATCACGTCCGGCGTCACCCCGGCCCATTCATGCGCGAACAGCCGGCCCGAGCGGCCCATCCCGCACTGGATCTCGTCGAAGACCAGCAGCGTCCCGGTCTCGTCGCACAGCTTGCGGAGCGCCTTCAGCTGCTCGTCCGGCATCACGTTGATCCCGCCTTCACCCTGAATGGGTTCGATCAGGATCGCGGCGGTCTTGTCGGTGACGGCGGCCTTCAGCGCCTCCATATCCCCCCATTTCAGGTTGACGAAGCCGGGCAGCAGCGGCCCGAACCCTTTCACCATCTTCTCCGTCGGCGCGGCGGCAATGGCGGCGGCGGACCGGCCGTGGAACGCACCCGTGAAGGAGATGATCTCCACCCGGTCGGGCTGGCCCTTCTCGTACCAGTACTTGCGCACCATCTTCACCGCCAGCTCCGTCGCTTCGGTGCCCGAGTTGGTGAAGAACACCGTATCGGCAAAGGTGTTGTCGACCAGCTTGTCGGCCAGGGCCTGCTGCTGCGGGATCTCGTAAAGGTTCGACACGTGCCACAGCTTGTTCGCCTGATCGACCAGCGCGTTCACCACCACCGGGTTGGAATGGCCAAGCGCCGCCACGGCGATACCGGAACCGAGGTCGAGGAAACGGCGTCCGTCCTCCTCGATCAGCCAGGAGCCTTCGCCCTTCACGAAGTGAAGCGGCGCACGGGAATAGGTCGGCAGAACGGACGGGATCATCGCGTCATCCTCTGGTTGGAAGGCCCCGAGGAAGCATGACCATCGGGGCGGTGTCAATATTTGGGGGGGTGATGCGCCCATGGGCGCGGACAGGCAAGCGGGACGTCAGGCGCGGGTGCGTCGGCGTCGGATCGGCAGGAAGAGAGCTCGCGTCGTCATGGCGCCCTCATACCGCGGCCGCTGCCCCGAGGGAAGGGAAATCGCGCCCGCCCTTCTTTGGTTTCGCAAAATATCCTGGGGTGAGGCCGCAGGCCGAGGGGCAAGGCCCCTCCGGCGCTACTCCGACGCGGGCGCCGCGCCGTCTTCGCGCGGAAGCGCGCCGTTCTGCCAGACGCCCGTCTCCTCCTCGCCCGAGGCGTATTTCATCGTGCCCTGTCCCTGTCGCCGCCCGGCTTCGAAGAAGCCCTCGTAGACGTCGCCGTTGGCATAGGTCGCTGTCCCCTGGCCGGTGATCTCTCCCGCCTTCCAGCCGCCGGTATAGGTGAACCCGTCCGCCATGGTGATCGTGCCCTGGCCCTCGCGCTCTCCGGCGACGAAATCGCCCTCATAGACCGTGCCGTCGGGATAGGTCGCGCGGCCCTTGCCCTCGCGCTCGCCACCGACCCAGGCCCCTTCGTAGCGATAGCCGTCCGGATAGGTCATCACGCCCTGCCCCTCGTTCTTCGCATTCACGAAGTCGCCCTCGTAGGTCAACCCGTTCGGATAGGTCGCCAGCCCGCGCCCGTCGATGACGCCGTCCTTCCACTGGCCCTCGTAGGTCGCGCCGTCCGGATAGGTGATCTTGCCGATGCCATTGGCGAGGTCATCGCGGAACTCTCCCTCGTAGACAGAGCCGTCGGGATAGGTCACGCGGCCCGTGCCCTCGATCTTCCCGTTCACCCAGCTCCCGGCGTAGACGTAGCCGTCCGCCCCGGTGAAACGTCCCTGTCCGTTGCGCATGTCATTCGCGAAATCGCCCTCGTAGACATCGCCGTTGGCATAGGTGACCTTGCCCTTGCCCTCGCGCTTGCCCTCGACCAGCGCGCCCTCGTAGACGTCGCCGTTGCCCTGTGTCAGCTTGCCGATGCCGTCGATCTGGCCGTTCTTCCAGGTGCCTTCATAGATCAGCCCGTCCGGCATGGTCAGAACGCCCTGCCCCTCACGCGCACCGCGCACGATCTCTCCCTCGTAGACCGCGCCGTCGGGGTAGGAGATCTTGCCGACACCCTCTTTCACCCCGTTGACCCAGTCGCCGTCATAGACGTACCCGCCCGGCGCCGTCATCACCCCCTTGCCGTCATGCATGGCGTTGGTGAACTGCCCCTCGTAACGCGTCCCGTTGGCGTAGGAGGCGACGCCGGTGCCGTTGATCTTGCCCTCTTCCCAGGTGCCCTCGTAGGTGCCACCGTCGGAAAAGGTGATCTTGCCCTGACCGTGCGGCTTTCCCTTGGCGAACGCGCCCTCGTAGACCGATCCGTTGGGAAACTTCGCCCGGCCCTGTCCGCGGATCTCACCCTCGAACCAGTCGCCGGTGTATTCGTAGCCGTTCGGCAGGGTGTAGGTGCCTGTGCCGTGCTGCAGCCCGTCCTTGAAGGTGCCCTCGTAGACGCCGCCATCCTCGTACTGCTTGGTCTGCACCTCGGCGCTCTGCGCGAAAACCGGCAGCGCCGGACCGGCGGCCAGCACCGTGCCGAGAAGGATGAGGCTGAGGGTCTTGCGCGTCATGGAATTCTGCTCTCCCGTCCGCCGGCCCGCCGGGGGGCCGGAACGGGTCAAAACCTAGACGCCAGCCCGATGCCCCGCAATGCCTTTTGCCCAAATCGCCTTTCCCTCACGAACACGTGCCGGTAATCAGACGGCAGGCGACAGACCGAAAGGCCCGAGATGACCGAGAGATTCCGCATCACGCTTGCCCAGTTGAACCCGACCGTGGGGGATATTGCCGGCAACGCCGCCAAGGCGCGTGCCGCATGGGAACAGGGCCGCGAGGCCGGCGCGGACATGGTCGCCCTGCCCGAGATGTTCATCACCGGCTACCAGACCCAGGATCTGATCGAGAAACCCGTCTTCCATCAAGCCGCCATCGCCGCCATCGAAGACCTGGCGAAGGACTGTGCCGAAGGCCCGACGCTCGCCATCGGCGGCCCGGCGCTGGAGGGCGCGGGGCTCTTCAATGCCTATTACATCCTGACCAAGGGGCGCATCGTATCGCGCGTTCTCAAGCACGACCTGCCGAACGAGACGGTGTTCGACGAGGTACGGCTCTACGATTCCGGTCCGCTCGGCGGCCCCTATTCCGTCGGCAACACCCGCATCGGATCCCCGATCTGCGAGGATGCCTGGCACCCTGAGGTCCCCGAGACCCTTGCCGAGACCGGGGCCGAATTCCTGCTGGTGCCGAACGGGTCGCCCTATTACCGCGGCAAGCTCGACACCCGGCTCAACCAGATGGTCGCGCGGGTCGTGGAAACCGGCCTGCCGCTGATCTACCTCAACATGGTCGGGGGCCAGGACGATCAGGTCTTCGACGGCGCCACCTTCGGCCTCAATCCGGGCGGAGACCTCGCCTTCATCCTCCCCCCCTTCGACGAGGAGATCGCCCATATCGATCTGGCCCGCACGTCCGAGGGCTGGCGGATCGAGCAGGGCGAAAAGGCCCCACAGCCCGACCAGTGGGAACAGGACTACCGCGCGATGGTCCAGTCCCTGCGCGACTACTGCGGCAAGACCGGGTTCAGGAAAGTGCTGCTCGGCCTCTCGGGCGGGATCGACTCGGCCATCGTCGCCACCATCGCCGCCGACGCGCTTGGCCCGGAGAACGTGCGCTGCGTGATGCTACCGTCGGAATATACCTCCGAACATTCGCTGGAAGACGCCAAGGCCTGCGCGGAGGCACTCGGCTGCCGTTACGACTTCGTCCCGATCTCCGGCCCCCGCGCTGCGGTGACCGAAACGCTCGCCCCCCTCTTCGAAGGCACGAAGCCCGACCTGACGGAGGAAAACATCCAGTCCCGCCTGCGTGGCCTGCTGCTGATGGCGCTGTCCAACAAGTTCGGCGAGATGCTGCTCACCACCGGCAACAAGTCCGAGGTCGCGGTCGGCTACGCCACGATCTACGGCGACATGGCGGGCGGCTACAACCCGATCAAGGACCTCTACAAGACCCGCGTCTTCGAACAATGCCGCTGGCGCAACGCCAACCACCGCGACTGGATGATGGGCCCGCCCGGAGAGGTCATCCCCGAGCGGATCATCACCAAACCGCCCTCGGCCGAACTGCGCGAAGACCAGAAGGACAGCGATTCCCTGCCCGACTACCCGGTGCTCGACGCGATCCTCAACATCCTCGTCGACCTCGACGGGTCGGTGTCGGACTGCGTCGCGGCCGGCTTTTCGCGCGAGGATGCGAAGAAGGTTGAGCGTCTGATTTACCTCAGCGAATACAAGCGCTTCCAGTCCGCGCCCGGCACAAGGCTCACCAAGCGCGCCTTCTGGCTGGACCGCCGTTACCCGATCGTCAACCGCTGGCGCGACGAGGGGTAACAGCGATTGAGCTATGCCCGCTGTCCCGGAACAAGCCGCCCTCCGGGCGGCGCCGGGGCAGAGCGGCGGGCCGTCCCGCGGCCTGCCGCTTCGTCACCGCAAGCGCCACGTGTTGAGCGGCTCACCGTCGTCAAGATAAGTCGAGACGGGCAACCCTCGAAGCGGCAGTCCCTGGCCCGCCCCTCTGCCCCGGTCCGCGTCGTTGCGACCTTTCTTGCGAATGACGTCGCCCACTTGCTCCGCTAATCTCATGCCATGCCAAGACTTCTGATCGTCTATCACTCCCTCACCTCCGGCACGCGCCAGATGGCCGAAGCGGCCCACTCTGCAGCGCGGGAGGAGACCGAGACCACCCTTCTCCGTGCCGCCAAGGCCGGTCCCGACGACCTCCTGTCCCACGACGGCTACCTCTTCGCCGCGCCCGAAAACCTCGCCGCCATCGCCGGGGTGATGAAGGATTTCTTCGATCGCAGCTACTACCCGGTCCTCGGCCGGATCGAGGGCCGCCCCTATGCGCAGATGGTCTGCGCCGGCACGGACGGCGAAAACGCAGCCCGTCAGACCGCGCGCATTGCCACCGGCTGGCGCCTCCGCGAGGTCCAGCCTCCGCTTATCGTCTGCACTCACGCCCAGACACCGGAGGCGATCCTCGCGCCCAAGACGATCCCGGAGGACGACCTCACCCGCTGCCGCGACCTCGGCGCAGCACTGGCCGCCGGGCTCGCCATGGGGGCCTTCTGAAAGATCAGGACCGGCGTCCCGGCTTGCCGCCGCACCCCTGCAAGGCCGGCCTCAGCGATTGCGACCCGTGCCGGAGCGGCCGCGACCTACTCCCACCACCGGTCAATCGTGGCGATATCTTCGTCCGACCAGCCGAAATGATGCGCGAACTCATGCACGGTGACATGGGCAATCAGGTCGTCCAGCGCCACGTCCCCACGGTCCCGCCACTCAGCAAGGATCGGCTTCCGGAACAGCCAGACGGCATCCCCCGGATGCGGTCCGTCCCAGACGCTCTTCTCGGTAAGCGGAATACCGTCGTAGAGCCCCGTCAGCTCCAGCGGATCGTCGATCCCGAGATCGTCCAGCATCCAGGGCTCCGGCAATTCCGCCACGCAGAGCCGGACCAGCCGCGCCGGTTCCCGGATCCGCTCCGGGAAGCCCTCCACCACGCGACGCATCACGGCTTCGAAATGGGCAGAACCAGGGGCCGCACGGCCGGAATCAGGGGGCAGAGTCATGCGTCCGATATGGCCCCGCTCCGGGTGGAAGCAAAGGGGGCGCAAGCGAGGGATCAGATCGACAGCCGCGCTCCGATCCGATCATTCACCAGCCCCGCAACCCTGAGCACCCGCGCGTCCGAAACGCGCCCGGCCCGCTGATCGGCCCACATCTCATCCACCGCGTCGAGAAGGACATCGTCCCGCGCGGCGCGGGCGATTCCGTGCAGGAACTGCGCCACGTAGCCGACGGTCGGGGCATCGGCACCGGAGCCAAGCGTATCGGCCGCCGCCGCCATATCGTCGCGATAAGCCATCGCATCCGGTCGCACCTCGCTCGTATCGGCCACCCGCGGGCCAGCGGGGCAACGGTCAGGCGGCAGGTGGCGGAGGATTTCCGATTGGAACGCCGCAAGACTGCGCAGCGGCTTGGACAGGAACCCGTCCGCCCCCGCCGCCATCGACGCCTCAGCCGCCCCCTCGTCGCCCGAACAGGCCAGCAGCACGTCGACGCGGGGCGTCGCGCGCACCATTTCCGCGATCAGGTCCAGCCCGGACCCGTCCGGCAGCCCGACATCGACCACCATCGCCGTCGGGCGATAGACCTGCAGATGCCGCCGCGCCGAGGCCAGGCAGTCCGCCCGCCGGATCCGTGCACCCGATCGCACGCACATCAGACGCATCGCCTCGCTGGCATAGCGACTGTCCTCCACAACCAGAATCGTCATGCCGAGAAGGGGCCGCGCCGTGGTCGGAACATGGTCCCGCAAAAGGGGTTCTTGGTCGTCCATTCCACTCTCCTACAGGTTGTTTGTCCATCTTTCGGAAAGGGTACGCCCACGAATCTGAAAAGCCCGTTAACGACGCTGACGGTGCCCCGCGTCGCCCTGACGCGCTTGCCCCCTTCAGGCAGAGCGCGCATAACATGCACCAGCAGAACAGGAGTTCCCGCATGATCGGCCGCCTCAACCACGTCGCCATCGCCGTTCCCGACCTGACCGCCGCGGCGGACCAGTACCGCACCGCGCTCGGTGCCAAGGTCGGCGCACCGCAGGACGAACCGGACCACGGCGTCACCGTGATCTTCATCGAACTTCCCAACACCAAGATCGAACTGCTCTACCCGCTTGGCGAAGGCTCTCCGATCCAGGGCTTTCTCGACAAGAACCCGGCCGGCGGCATCCACCATGTCTGCTACGAGGTCGACGACATCCTCGCCGCACGCGACCATCTGAAGTCGACCGGCGCCCGCGTCCTCGGCGACGGAGAGCCCAAGATCGGCGCCCACGGCAAACCCGTGATCTTCCTGCATCCGAAGGATTTCAACGGCTGCCTCGTGGAACTGGAGCAGGTCTGATGGGCCCGACCTCGGCCGCGGTTCTCTTCGCCGTCATCTGGTTCCTGACCTTGCTGTGCATCGCGCCGATGCGGCTGAAGACCCAGCAGGATATGGGCAAGGTCACCCCCGGCACCCAGTCCGGCGCACCCGAGGTCCATCACCTCAAGGCAAAGCTCTGGATCACGACAGGCGTGTCGGTCGTGCTTTTCGCGATCATCGCGGGAATCATCGTCTCCGGCTGGATCACCGTGCGCGATCTGGACATGTTCCACCGCATGGGCCCCGGCGCCTGAGCCATCCGGAACGTCGCGGGGGCTGTCTGCCCCCCGGCGCTGACGCGCCTCCCCCCGAGGATACTTTGAGCAAGATGAATGGGCCTGCGGGTTTCATCTTGCCGGAAATATCCCCGCCGGAGGCGTCAGCGGGCAGTCAGCCGGTGATAGATATGGGTAAAGGTCGCCGCCCCCAGGATCGGCACCACGAGGTTCAGCAGGGGCACGGATAGCGGCACGGCCATCAGCACGCCCGCCGCCCAGATGGTCAGGAAGTGCTTCTGTCGCAGCACCTTGGCCCTGTCCCGCCCGACGCGGCGCATGGCGGCCAGCGTGAAATATTCGCGCCCAAGCAGGAACCCGTTCAGCCCCCAGAAGATGAACAGCGCAAATGGCGCAAAGAAGGCATAGAGCACCAGCGCCAGCAGGTTCGCCACGATGATCACGCCGAGGAATGCCACCGTGTCGCGCACCGCGTCGAAGAACGGTGTCGGGATCGCGGGCGGCAGGCCCGGATAATGCCGGTCCTCCACCGCTGCGGCAACATCGTCGAGGAACATCGATGTGATCGCGGAGGCGACCGGCACCATCAGGAAGACCGAAAGCACCAGCATCAGCCCGAGAGAGGACCAGGTGATCAGGTCCTTCAGCCAGGTGACCTCACCGATCAGGGGCAGCGTCGCCTCTTCGCCGACGCTCCATTGCAGGAAACCGAGGAAGGCAGCCGTCACCGCGGCAAGCAATGCGACCGTCAGGGCGATACCGATCAGCAGAACGCGGCGGAAGCGCGGGTCCCCGACCTGGCCGAGCGCCGCGAAAAAGGACGCGAAGATCACGCGGGCAGCCAGGTGATCAGCGCCGGGACATCCGGGCGGGGACGCTCGGCCGGGGGAGAGACGAAGCTGCCGATGTGCACGATGCCGGCAACCTCTTCCTCCGGCGCAAGTCCAAACCCCTGCTCGACGAATCCCCGGTCGAAGGAGATCCAGCCGGTTACCCAACCCGCGCCCCAGCCCGCAGCCAGCGCGGCATTCACGAGGCTGAGACAGACAGCTCCCGCCGACAGCGTCTGCTCGCGCGGCGGCACCTTTTCGGACGGCACCGGACGTTCCACGACGACAACTGCAAGGTGTCCCCGGTCGAACTGGCCGCGTCCCTTCGCCACCGTCTCCGCATCCTTGCCGAGCGCCTGCCCGCGCGCCTCCGCCAGATCGGCCAGGCGGGCCATTGCGCCGCCTTCGATCACCACAAAGCGCCAGGGCACCAGTGCCCCGTGATCGGGGGAACGCGCGGCATAGCCCAGAAGTGCCTCCACTTCCGCACGGGAGGGAACTGGCGGCACCAGCACCTTGGGCGAATGTGACCGGCGGGTGGCGAGGAAATCGAGGACGGGCTGATTCTTGTCGGGCATGGGCACTCCGGTCTGCTGCCGCCTATGTCGTCGCCACCGCCGTCCGCGTCAAGGTCGCCGGAACAGATGTTCCGCTTGCATGCGTTGATGTGCTGCCGTGCGTGAATCGACAGGAATGAGCGGAATTTGTCAGCCTTCGCCACTGCGCATCGTGATTTTCGGACAGTGTCATCGGCTATCGAAAGTTAGTGCCATCTCCCGACCACGCCGTTGCCGCACCCCGAACTGCGCAATCTTCGGCCCGCCTTGCAGGTTCAGACCACCCGTTCCGCAACTCCCCGGTCAGCGCGCGGCCCGCCCGGTCCGCGCCTCTTCCTCCGTCATGCCATGATTGAGGCGGGCGCGGAGGACCTCTGGCACATGCCGTTCGGCCCAGTCGCAGATCTGCCCCATAAGCCCGGCCAACTCCTCGCCGAGTGGGGTCAGGGCATAGTCCACGCGCGGCGGAACCTCAGCATGGACCCGGCGCACGACCAGCCCGTCCCTCTCAAGTTCCCGCAGGGTCTGGGAAAGCATCTTGGGCGAAATCCCCTCGATCTTTCGCGCCAGTTCCGAATTCCGCATCCGGCCCCGCGTCAGCGCCCGCACGATCAGGTAGGTCCATTTGCCGGACAGCATGTCCAGCACGGTGTGGGACGCGCAATCCCGCCGGAACACGTCGAAACTGATGCTGTCGAGATCATAACTATCCATAGGGAAACTACTTACCGAATAAGTGCCTACTTCACAATGGTTAGTTTTGGCTCGATCAAGGGTTCCCGACCTTTGCAGAGAGGAGACCGAAAATGAAGAAGATCACCCAGATCCGGACCGGCGCGGCCGATGTCATGCAGCTTGAGGATAGCCAACTGCCCGAACCCGGTGCAGGCGAAGTCCGCGTCAGGATCAACGCTGCAGGCGTGAACCCGGTGGATGTCGCCGTCCGCGCGGGCCTTGTCGATTTCCTCGGCGCACCGCCCTTCACGATCGGCTGGGACCTTTCCGGCGTCGTGGAGGCGGTTGGACCCGGCGTGACCGCCTGGCGGACCGGAGACCGCGTTTTCGGCATGCCCGCCTTCCCGGCTCAGGTAGCCGCCTACGCGACCCATACCGTTGTTCCCGCCGCCGGGCTGAACCGGACGCCGGACAGTCTGAGCGATGCCGAGGCCGCAGCCCTGCCCCTCGCCGGGTTGACCGCATGGCAGGCACTGGTCACCCACGGCCGGATTGCCGAGGGCGAGCATGTCCTAATCCACGGCGGCGCGGGCGGAGTCGGCCACCTTGCCGTGCAGATCGCCAAGGCGCGCGGCGCCCGCGTTACGGCCACAGCCAGTCCGGAAAAGGTCACGATCACAAAAGGTTACGGCGCGGACATCGTCGTCGACTACACGCAGGATCAGCCGGAAGGGCCCTACGACCTCGTCCTCGATACGCAGGGGGCGGAGCACGTGATGCAGTCTCTGGCCACGGTCCGCGACGGCGGAAGACTGATCGCCCTGCTGCCCTTCGGCGACGAAGCGGAACAGGCGGCCAGGGCGCGCGGCATCCAGATCTCCCGCATCGTCGTTCAGACGGATACGGAGGGGCTGGACGAACTGACCGTACTGATCGCGAAAGGCCAACTGCGCGTCACCGTAGCAGGGCAGTTCCCGCTGTCGGAGGTTGCAGCCGCCCATGAAGCCCTTGCGGAACGGCCGGTTGGCAAGATCGTCCTGATCCCCTGAACGCCCGGAACACCCGGCTCCTCCGGGCGTCCGCATGCGCCCGAAGGAGCCGCGGCAAAGGACCCGCTGCTAGAAACCGAACTCCGCCGCCATCTCAGCGATCAGACCCGAGAAGAACGCATCCGCCCGCGCATTTGGCTGCCGGGTCGCCACTGTATGCGCCATCGGATCCTCGGCCCTGCGGGCGGACCCGGACAGCACCTCGATCACGCGATGCCCGCAGAAGGGTACGTAGACCTCGGAATAGCCACCCTCGTGCACCATCACCAGCCGCCCGCCGCACAGCCGTTCCGCAGCGGCCTTTACACGTTCAGTCATCGCACCGAAGGTTTCCACCGTGCAGAGCATCTGCGCGATCGGGTCGTAGATCCCCGCGTCGAACCCGCAGGCCACGACGATCACGTCGGGCCGGAACCGGTCGAGCGCGGGCAGAACGATCCGGTCCATGACCTCGAGATAGGCGACATGCCCCGCGCCCGGCGGCAGCGGCACGTTTATGTTGTACCCCTCGCCCGCGCTTCGTCCCCTGTCTGCCACGTCGCCGGTGTCGAGCGGATAGTTCCTTTCCTGATGGACCGAGACCGTCAGCACGTCGTCGCGGTCATAGAACACATGTTCCGTCCCGTTGCCGTGATGCACGTCCCAGTCCAGCACCGCCACGCGCCCGGCCAGCCCGCGCGCTTTCGCGGCCTCCACCGCGATGGCGATGTTGGCCATCAGACAGAACCCGTTCGGCCAGTCCGGCAGGCAGTGATGTCCCGGCGGACGCGACAGGGCATAGGCGTTCTCCACCTTCCCCTGCATCACATCCGCGAGCGCCTGCACAGCCAGTCCGGCCGACAGCGCGGCGATCTCATAGCCGCCACGGCTGAAAGGCGTGCGCAGGCCAAGTTCCCCTCCTCCCGCATCCGACACCTCCTTGAACCGGTCGAGGTACGACGCCGGATGCACCCGCTCCAGATCGGGGCGCGCGGCCATGTCGGCGGAGCGCACGGAAAGGTCGGAGGTCAGCCCGGTCACATCCATCAGGTTCTTCAGCCGCCGCTTGGTCTCCGGACTTTCGGGGAGCCCCCCGGCGGCGAGCGGCTGCACCAGCCCGCCGACCGGCATGGTCAGCGCATAGGTCCCGCCCGCATGCCAGAAGCAGCGTTCGTCCCAGTAGAAACCTGTCGTCATGTGATCTCCGCCCCGGCCGCCCGCATGCGGCGTCAGTCCTGCCGCGACGGGGTCAGCGTATAGCTCCCCTCCGGCAGGTTCATCGCCGCCGCCAGGTCACGCACCTGCGCCATCGACAGGGTGATCTTCTGCACGGAATCGAGCCGGGCATCATACTGTTCCACCGTCACGCATTCGGCGAAGGCGTTCAGCACCACGTCTTCCTGAAGCGGCGCGCCCCCGTCGTCGACAAGGGTGATGAGGGTGGAATCGAATTCGTGCTCGATCGTGAACATGGGGGCGAGCCTAGGACCTGTCCCGGACCCTGTGCAAGCAGCTTTGCCACGCCCGCCCCGGATCGCGATGCCGTGACACGCGGCTCGGTTGCAAGGCCGCCGGAAAACGCGGATAGATGAAACGAAGGAAGGGCAGGATGATCCGCAGGCAAATTCTCAGGGCGATGCTGTGTCTCCCGGCGCTGATGGCGCTGGTGGCCTGTGACGTGCCGGCGACCGTGACGCCCCCGCCGACGCAACAGGTGGACGAAAGCCCCTCAGTCACCGCCTCCCGCGTGGCCGCGCGCCGGTTCATCGCCGTGGCCAAGCGGGTCGAACCGGCAGCCGAACGGGCCTGCCGCCGCGATTCCCCGGACCTGAACTGCGATTTCCAGATCGCCGTGGACGACAGCCCCGACGCACCGATCAACGCCTTCCAACTGGTCGACGAGCGGGGCCGCCCGGTGATCGTGGTTACGGTGCCGATGATCGCCTATGTCCGCAACGACGACGAAATGGCCTTTGTCCTGTCGCACGAGGCCGCGCATCACATCGCCCGCCACCTCGACCGGCGGCGCGAGGCCACGCGCGCCTCGGCCCTGATCTTCGCCAGCGCCGCTGCCCGGACGGGGGCCTCCGGCGCCGCGCTGGAAACCGCCGCACGGGTTGGCGCCGTGCTCGGCTCGCGCGCCTATGCCAAGGATTACGAACTGGAGGCCGATGCCGTCGGCGCCCGCATCGCCCGGTCTGCCGGGTACGACGCAATCAACGGCGCGCGCTATTTCGAACGCGCCCCCGATCCCGGCAACCGCTTCCTCGGAACCCATCCTCCGAACGCGAACCGGGTGGAGGCCGTCCGCCGCGCCCTCGCCCGTCCATGATGCCCGTCCCTAAGGCGCGCGCCTGATGGATGTCGCGCGCCGGAGGGCTCTGCCCTCCGGACCTCCCGGGATATTTTCAAAACCAAAGAAGGGCCCTCTTCGGCATGGCAAATATCCCGGGGGGCACCGTCAGGCGGGGGGCAACGCCCCCTGCTCCTTATTCAGACCAGCCGACCCCAGAGGTCGTATTCGCTGGCCTCGTCCACCTCCACCCGCACGATATCGCCCGGAGCAAGGGAGCCCGTCCCTTCGTCGATGAAGAGGTTGCCGTCAATCTCGGGCGCGTCGGCCTTGGTACGGCAGGTCGCGACTCCGTCGGCGTCCACCTCGTCGACGATCACGTCCATCACCGAACCGACCTTCGCTGCCAGTTTCGCCTCCGAGATCGCCTGCGCCTTCTCCATGAAGCGCTCCCACCTCTCCTGCTTGACCGCGTCCGGCACATGGTCCGGCAGGTCGTTCGACCGCGCCCCGGCGACATTTTCGTACTGGAAGCAGCCGACGCGATCCAGCTGAGCCTCGTCCAGCCAGTCGAGCAGGACCTGAAATTCCTCTTCCGTCTCGCCGGGATAGCCGACGATGAAAGTGGAACGCAGGGTGATTTCGGGACAGATCGACCGCCACTCCGCAATCCGGTCCAGCGTGCGCTCCGCCGCCGCCGGACGGGCCATGCGGCGCAGCGTGTCGGTGTGGGCGTGCTGGAACGGGATGTCGAGATAGGGTAGCACCAGCCCCTCCGCCATCAGCGGGATCAGGTCGCGCACATGCGGGTAAGGGTAGACGTAATGCAGCCGCACCCATGCCCCGAGCGACCCGAGTTCGCGCGCCAGATCGGTCACATGCGCCCGAACCTCCCCGCCCTTCCAGGCCGAAAGGTCATGCTTCCGGTCCACCCCGTAGGCCGAGGTGTCCTGCGAGATCACCAGCAGTTCCTTGACCCCGGCATCCACCAGTTTCTCAGCCTCGCGCAGCACGGCGTTCGCGGGGCGCGACACCAGCCGCCCACGCATGTCGGGGATGATGCAGAACCTGCACTTGTGATTGCAGCCCTCGGAAATCTTCAGATAGCTGTAGTGCCGCGGTGTCAGCGAAACGCCCGAGGCCGGCAGCAGGTCGATGAACGGGTCCGGAGATGGCGGAACCGCCCCGTGCACCGCGTCCAGCACCTGTTCGTACTGGTGCGGCCCGGTGACGGCCAGCACCTTGGGATGCGCGCCGGTGATATACTCCGGCTCCGCGCCGAGACAGCCGGTCACGATGACCTTCCCGTTGGACGCCAGTGCCTCGCCGATCGCCTCAAGGCTCTCGGCCTTGGCGGAATCGAGGAACCCGCAGGTGTTCACGATCACCGCATCCGCCCCGGAATAGTCTGGAGAGATCGCGTAGCCCTCCGCCCTCAGCCGCGTCAGGATCCGTTCGCTGTCCACCAGCGCCTTCGGGCAGCCGAGCGAAACCATTCCGATGGCGGGCTGGCCCGGACGGCGGGTGTCCGACAGGCGCGGCAGGGGCGCGATGTCGGGGCGGAGGTTCGGCGGATTCTGCGACATGCAGCCGCCTATACGCCCTTGCCGGTTTTTTGCAACTGCCACGCCGCAACCGCCCGCGCGCCGCTTGCCGCCCGCCCCCCCCGTGCTAGGCTGGCGACGGCAAGTTACCGGAGGCCCCATGCGGCTGCTACGACTCCTGATCGGCGCGATTGTCGTCTTTGTCCTGATCCTTGGCGCCGGGCTGTTCCTTGTGCCCGGAGAGCAGATCGCCCGCGTTGCGGCCGAGGAACTGTCGCGTCGCACCGGGCGCGAGGTCACGGTCGCCGGCGACGCCCGTCTCAGCCTATGGCCGCAGCTTGGCGTGACCGTCGGCGCGCTGCAGATCGCCAATGCCGACTGGTCCGACAACGGCCCGCTCTTTCAGGCGCGCTCCGTCACCATCGGGGTCGATGCTGCCGCGCTGCTGAAAAAGGACATCCGCATTCGCGCCCTGCGCGCCGAAGGTCCCCAGATCCTGCTTGAGCGCAACGCCGACGGCACCGGCAACTGGGAGATCGAACGCCCCGCCGGAACCGCCACCTCCGCCACGGCCCCGGCCGCCCCCGCCGCGCCCGCGCGCGCCCTGCCCGCCTTCACCCTCGACCGGGCCGAGATCACCGGCGCCGCGCTCTACTACATCGACCGCCAGACCGGGACGGAGATCAGCCAGCGCGACATCGACCTGACCCTGACCTACCCGCAGGCCGACGGCCCCGTCGGCATCGACCTGACCCTGCGCCCGGCGGGGGACCCGGTGCATCTGACCGGCACCGTCGCGGACGCCACCGCCCTGGCCGCGGGCAACGTGACCGGGCTGAAACTGGACATCACCGCCCCCGGTGCAACCGGTGCATTCGACGGCCGCGCCTCTGTCCGTCCCGAGGCGCAGGGCAAACTGACCCTCGACGTTTCCGATACCGCCCGCCTGGCCAGGGCGTTGCGGCAAAGCCCGCCCGACCTGCCCGCCGGTCTGGGCCGCGATCTGCGGCTCTCCGGCACCGTGACCCTGACCAAAGACGGGCAGCTGTCCCTGCGCGAGGGCACCCTCGCTTCCGGCACCAACCGGGCCACGCTGGCGGCGGACCTGACGACCGCAGGCGACCGCCCCGTGCTGCGCGCCCAAGTGGGAGCGGAGGCGCTGGATCTCTCTGCCCTGACGACCGGTGACAAGGCGCAGGCCACCGCCGCGCCGACTGCCGGATCGGGCTGGTCGACCGCGCCGATCGACGCCTCCGCCCTCGGGCTGATCGACGGGGAAATCGGGCTGACCGCGCCCGAAATCGACCTCGGCGTGACAAAGCTCGGCCCGACCCGCACTGTCATCACCATCGACCGCGCCCGCGCCGTCGCCGACCTGCGCGAGGTCAGCATATTCGGCGGCAAGGTCACCGGCGAATTCGTCGCCAACAACCGCAACGGCCTCTCGGTCGGCGGGACCCTGAACGCCAGCAACATCGCGCTGCAACGGACGCTGAGCGAACTGGCCGGGATCACGCGCTTTACCGGCGACGCCTCGGCCACGCTGAAGTTTCTCGCCTCGGGCCAGTCGGTCGCGGCGCTGATGAATGCGCTGTCCGGCGAGGGCGGCATAGACACCGGGCGCGGCACGATCGAAGGCATCGACCTCGACCGCCTGTTTCGTGGCGGCGACCCGACCGGCGGCACCACGATCTTCGACGCGACCAGGGCAACCTTCACGCTGGACAAGGGCGTTCTGACCAACCGCGACTTGCTGATGAAACTGGCGGGGATCGAGGCCCGCGGCGAAGGCGCGATCGGGCTGGGCCGGCAGGACATCGACTACGTCTTCACGCCGGTCAGCCTGCAGGCGCGCAACGGTCAGGGGCTCGCCCTGCCTGTGGTGATCCGCGGGCCCTGGGCGGGTCCGAAGATATTTGTCGACGTGGAGAAGGCGATCCAGTTGAACGCGGCCGGGGAAAAGGCCCGGCTTGAGGAGGAGCTGCGCCAGAAGGCCGCCGACAAGCTCGGGATCGAACAGAAGACGGGGGAGAGCACGGAGGACGCGCTACGCCGCACCATCGAGGAAGAGGCGAAGAAGGGGTTGTTGAAGCTGTTCAACAGGTAGGGGGGTGGACCTTCCGTTTCGCGCCTGACATTGCGTTAGTCCCCCACATTTGGCGACGCCCCCTCACACCGTGCGACGCACCCTCACCCCAGCCTTCTCCCCCACGTAGGAGAGGAAGTCGCCGCAGCGCTCTCGCCAACCGTCATCCTCGGACTTGATCCGAGGATCTCCTGCCAAAGACGCCAGGCCGCTACCCGACCAGCCGCGCCGCCAGGGCAGCACGCATCGGGGCGTCGATCCCGATCAGGTCGAGATAGGCCACAGGCCCGCCGTAAGTCGTGTCGAGATGGCCAAGCACCCGGGTCATCGTCTCGGGCGCGGAGGCGAGGATCTGTTCGGTCCGCTCTGCCGTGTTGCCCCGCGCCTGGATCGCGACCCGCAACTCGTCCATCAAGGATGCGCCGAGCCGGGCGGTCAGGGCATATTCCGCCACCACCACCTCGCGCGGGATACCGGCGTTCGACAGCAGCAGCGCCGCGATCAGCCCGGTGCGGTCCTTGCCGGCGGTGCAGTGGAAATAGACTCCGCCCGGACCGGCGGCGGCGATGGTGCGCATCACCCGCGCCATGTTGTCCTTGCATTCGTCCAGTGCGCGGACATATCGGATGCCCATGTTGAACTGGCCGTCCACCTCTTCCGCCATGCGGTCGATCGGGGCCAGTCCGTCGAACAGCGGGATGTTGACGTAGATCACGCGGGGATCGTCGGCCAGCGGATTGGGCGCGGCCTCGATCTCGTCCGCGCGGCGCAGGTCGATGATGGTGGCAAGCCCGCGGCTCAGCAGGTCCTCGCGGTGCTCAGCTTCGATGCCGGTCAGCGCACAGCCGCGCCAGATCGCATCCATCCGGGTCACGGTTCCGGTTTCGGTGGTATAGCCGCCGAGGCAGCGGATGTTGTGTATGCCCGGATAAGGCAGGGCACGGGTATCGAGGGTCAGGGTCATGGGGCTCGCTCCGATCTATCGGCGGCACGGTACGGGATTTGCCCCGGATGACAAGATGCGCGGCGGTCCGGGGCGTCCGGCGGGGACATTTCGGACAAGATGAAAAAGGTTCAGCCCTGCCCGACCCCGCCGGGCGCAACCGCAACGGACTTGAGCACGACGTGACAGGCGCGGCCCGGCACGAGGCCTAACGCCTCGGCCGAGCGGCGGGTGACGCGGGCCAGCAGCAGGTCCTCCCCGGCGGAAAGCTGGACCATCACGCCCGGTCCCTGCCCCTGATGCAGCGCGGTGACCGTGGCCGGCAGGATGTTGAGCGCTGAGACCCGCTCCGGCCGGTCGAGCGCGATCATGACGTCCTGCGCGGCGATGCGGATGCGCAGCGGCTGCCCCCCGGCCCCCGCGACGGCGGGCAGGAACAGCCGCCCCGCCGACACCGCGACCTCCGTCAGTCCGTCCGCGTGATGCGCCACGATCCGCCCCGGCAGCACCGCCCCCGCCATGCGCGGGCCGAACACCGGCGCGAGGTCGGGCGCGGAAAGCAGGGCGGCGGCGGGACCGCTGCGCAGGACGCGCCCCTCCTCGATCAGCACAAGGGTGGTGGCCAGACGCGCGATCTCCTCGACCGCGTGCGAGACGTAGAGGATCGGCAGCCCCGCCTCGTCGCGCAGCCGTTCGAGATAGGGCAGGATGTCCTGCCGCCGGTCCTGGTCCAGCGCGGCGAGCGGTTCGTCCATCACCAGCAGTTCAGGCCCCGACAGCAGGGCCCGCCCGATCGCCACCCGCGCCTTCTCCCCGCCCGACAGCGCGCCCGGACGCCGCTCCTGCAACCCCGCGATACCCAGCAGGTCGCAGATCGGCCCAAGCCGCGCGTCGTCCTTCGCGCCGTAGAGGAGGTTGGCGCGCACGCGCAGATGCGGGAACAGGCGCGCGTCCTGGAAGACATAGCCGATGCGCCGCCGGTGCACCGGCACCGATAGGCCCTTCGCGCGGTCCAGCAGCACCCGCCCGTTCAGCACGACGCGCCCCCGGTCGGGATGAAGAAGGCCCGCCACAGCATTGACCACGCTGGTCTTCCCCGCGCCGGAGCGGCCGAAAAGCGCGGTCACACCCTCCGGCGCGTCAAATGCAACCGCAAGGTCCAGCGCGCCGAGGCGGGTGGCAATGTCGACCGAAAGGCTCATCCCCGCGCCCTCCGCATCATCCGGCGCGCCAGCCATTCCGACGCCAGCACCGCCAGCACCGCCACCGCGACGGAGACCACGACCAGCCGCAGTGCCGCACCGTCCCCGCCCGGCTGCTGGAGGAAGGCGTAGATGGCGGAGGGCAGCGTGCGCGTCTCGCCGGGGATGTTGGACACGAAGGTGATGGTCGCGCCGAATTCCCCCATGGCCTTGGCAAAAGCCAGCACCGCCCCGGCCAAGACCCCCGGCAGCGCCAGCGGCAGGGTCACCGTCGCAAAGACCCGCAGGCGTGAGGCCCCGAGCGTCGCGGCCGCCTGCTCCAGCCCCGGATCGACCGCCTCGATCGCAAGCCGGATCGCCCGCACCATCAGGGGAAAGCCCATCACCGCCGCCGCCAGCGCCGCGCCCGTCCAGCGGAAGGCAAAGACCACCCCGACCGAGGCCAGCGCCGACCCGAGCGGGGCCGCAGGGGACAGCGCCAGCAAGAGCAGATAGCCGACCACCACCGGCGGCAGCACCAGCGGCAGATGCACCGCGACATTCAGCAGGCCCAGCCCCGGGAACCGCCCGCGCGCCAGCAGCAGCGCCATGCCTATGCCGAAGGGCAGCGACACCAGCGTGGCCCAGAACGCGACCTTGAGCGACAGCAGCACGGCCGCCCATTCCTCGGGTCCCGGCCAGACCGTCGTCATGGCTGTCAAGGGGCCAGCGCCGCGCGGAACCCTGCCGCTTCGAAGACTTCGCGTGAGGGCGCGGCAGAGAGATAGGACAGGAAGGCATGCGCCTCAGGACCCGCGCCCTGGATTACCGCACCGGGATAGGTGATCGCGGGATGGCTTTCCGCCGGGAAGGTGCCGCGGACATGCACCGCCGGTTCGGCCCGCGCGTCGGTGGCATAGACCACACCCCAGGGCGCCGCTCCCGTGGCCACCAGCGCAAGGGCGGACCGGACGTTGTCGGCCGGGGCCAGCGATTCCTTGACCCCGTCCCACAGGCCGAGCGTCGTCAGCGCCTCACGCGCATAGATGCCGGCAGGCACAGCGTCGGGCAGCGCCAGCGCAAGCCGCCCCCCGGCCAGCAGTGCCATGAGATCGGTCTCGGGCGTCAGCGCAACCTCCGGGCCCGGGGCGGAAGCGACAAGCACCAGTTCGTTTCCCCAGAGATCGGCGCGCGTCGCGTTGTCTATATGGCCCATGGCGGCAAGGTGATCCATCCAGCCCTGGTTGGCCGACAGGAACACATCCGCCGGGGCTCCCTGTTCGATCTGACGTGCAAGCGCCGAACTGCCGGCATAAGAGACGACGACCTCCGTCCCGGTCTCCTCGCCATAGGCTTTCGCGACCGTGTCCAGCGGACCGGCCAGGCTGGCGGCGGCGAAGACCAGCAGGCGTTCGGCCTGCGCGGGCAGCGCCAGCATCAGCAAGGTCAGGAAAGAGCACAGAATTCGCAGCATCGTGGGCCGCATGTCACCCAAGCCGCCCTCTCTTTTCAAGCTGAAAGAATGGAGCGGCCCGCTTGCGATGCTACACGACTGCGTGCATACCCCGGCCTCAGCCCCAAGCCAGGCCAGCCGATGACCGTCACGCTCTCTGCCCTTTCCGACCTGACCGCCCTGCCATACGACGAGGTGATCGACGTGCGCTCTCCGTCGGAATTCGCGGAGGATCACGTGCCCGGCGCGATCTCTCTCCCCGTTCTGGATGATGCGGAGCGCGCGCGGGTCGGCACCATCTATACGCAGCAGGACCCCTTCCTCGCCCGCAAGATCGGCGCCGCGCTGGTGTCGCGCAACGCCGCCCGCCACCTCGAGGGCCCGCTTGCCGACCGGCCCGGCGGCTGGCGGCCGCTGGTCTACTGCTGGCGCGGCGGGCAGCGGTCGGGATCGTTCGCGGTGATCCTCAAGCAGATCGGCTGGCGCGCCGACACGGTCGAGGGTGGCTACCGCGCCTACCGCCGCCTCGTCGCCACCATGCTACACGATACGCCGCTGCCCTTCGCCCCGGTCCTGATCGACGGCAACACCGGCAGCGCCAAGACCGCCTTGCTGGCGCATCTGGCAGATGCGGGCGCGCAGGTGATCGACCTCGAGGGGCTGGCGGAGCATCGCGGGTCGCTGTTCGGCGGGCTCGCTGGGCCGCAGCCCGCGCAGAAGATGTTCGAAAGCCGTCTTGCCGCCGCGCTCACCCGGCTCGACCCCGCGCGGCCCGTCTACATGGAGGCGGAGAGCAACAAGGTCGGCGACATCCTCATCCCCTCGTCCGTCTGGAAGGCGATGCTGGCCGCGCCGCGCGTCGAAATCGCCGCCCCGGTGGAGGCGCGCGCCGCGCATCTGATCGACACCTACGCCGAACTCACCGCCGATCCGGAGGCGCTGCGGGCGATCATCGACCAGCTGCGCCCCTATCACGCCGCCGATCGCATAGCCGCCTGGCAGGCCGAGGCGCGGGACCAGGACTTCGCCGCCCTCGCCGCCGGGCTGATGCGCGACCACTACGACCCCCGCTACGCCAAAAGCGCAGCCCGCAAGAACCGCGCCGCTGCGTGTCACACCCTGCCCGACCTGTCGGACGCGACCCTCGCCCGGACCGCCGCGCAGATCGTCGAAGCCCAGGGGTTTTAGACCAGCACGATCCCGACTGGCCCTTCCGTCATCCGTCCGATCACCGCCGCCGTTACGCCGCGCGCACGAAGATCGGCCACCAGCCCGTCCGCGCGGTCCGGCGCCACGGCCGCCAGCAGACCGCCCGCCGTCTGCGGATCGTGCAGCAGCGCGACCCGCGCGTCCGTCCGGCCGAACACCGGCGCCGCCAAGAGGTTCGACGCGTAGAGGGTTGAACGTACGCCGGTTTCCGACAACTCGAGCGCGCCCGAATAAACCGGCACCGACGCCGGGTCGATCTCCGCCCCCAGCCCTGACGACCGGCAGATCGCCATCAGGTGCCCCGCCAGTCCAAAGCCCGTTACATCCGTCATCGCGCGTGCCCCGCGCAGCGCCTCCGCCGCCGCGCCCTGCCCCCCGGCCATGGCCGACCACAGTGCGGCGACATCCGCCCCCTTTGCCCGCCCCTGCATCTCTGCCGCCAGCAGCACACCGGATCCGATCCGGCCTGTCAGGATCAGCGCGTCCCCCGCCCGCGCGCCGCCAACCGTCACCGGATCGCCGTCGCACAGGCCCGTGACTGTGAAACCGATCGTCAGTTCGGCGCCCATGGTCGAATGCCCGCCCAGGATGACCGCACCCTCCGCGGCGAAGACCTCTCCGGCGGCGGTCATGATCTCTTCCATCATCCGCGCCTGCACGGCATCGGCGGCGCGTGGCAGGATGATCTGCGCCAGGGCCGACTGCGCCTGCGCGCCCATGGCCCGCACGTCGCCAAGGGCGTGCTGCGCAGCGATGCGCGCCATCAGGCCGGGATCGTCGGTAAAAGCGCGCAGGTGGTCGGTGGTCAGTACCTGTTTCTGGCCGCCGATGGCCAGCACCCCCGCGTCGTCCCCCGGCCCGGTCAGCACGTCGTCTCGAGGCACCTGCGGCAGCCGGCCCAGAACCTGCGACAGCACACCCGAACCGACCTTCGACCCGCAGCCTGCACAGAGCGGCGCCTGACCGAGGATCTCCGCCACCCCCTCCGCCGCATCCGCCGGCACCGCGACAGCCATCCGTGGCAGGTCGGTGAAGCGCCGCATGAAGCGCCGGTCGATCCGGTCCTTCCAGTGCCACACCGCCGCGCCCGCCGGAACCAGAGGCAGGCCCGGCCATTTCTCGGCCGCCGCGCGCCGGTCACCAAGCGATACCAGCCGCAGGAAATGGCGCTGCGGATGATACCGGCGCATCCGCCCTCCGGTGACAGAGGCCCGCAGGTTCGCCACCAGCACCCGCGCTGCCCGCACCGCGTAGACCCCGGCCTTGGGGCGCGGCGCATGGGTCAGTTGCGCGCAGTCTCCGGCGGCGAAAACCTCATCATGGCCAACGACCTGCAACGTGTCCCTCACCCGGATGAACCCGTTGTTCAGCGGCAGGTCCGTCGTGGCGGGCCAGCCGTGCGGCGTCGCCCCGCCCGCACCGACGACAAGATCCGCGCGGAGCCTCTGACCGTCCGCCAGCGTCACGCCCCCCGCGTCCACCGCCACCACGCGCCCCTCGACCAGGGCGACGCCGCCCCGGTCCAGTTCAGCCCGCAACCGCGCCGACAGCGCCGCACCCGCCCCGGCGATCCCGTCCCCCGCCACGATCTGCACCGAACCGGAGGGGCCGAGCCGGTGCCGCATCGCCAGCGCCAGTTCCACCCCGCCAAGTCCGCCACCGATCACCGTCACCGCCCCGCCGCCGCGCGACAGGAACCCGGACCAGCCCGCCATGAACCGGCCAAAGGGCTTCACGGGCACGCCATGCGCCGCGAACCCCTCGACCGCCGGCAGGTCCCCCGTGATCCCGATGTCGACGGAGGCGACGTCATAACCGATTTCCCGCCCGCCGACCGTGATCCGCCGCGCGGCCAGGTCCATCCCGGTCACCGCGCCCAGCACCATCCGCGCCCCGGCGAACCGGCAGAGCCGGACGAGATCGATGCCCGTCTCCTCCTCGGTATAATGTCCCGCGACAAGGCCGGGCAGCATGCCGGTGTAAGTCGCGACAGGCTGCGGGTCGATCAGCGTCAGCCGCACCCCCGGCACCCGGCGCATCCCCCACATCCGCAGCACCAGCGCATGTGCATGACCGCCGCCGATCAGGACGATGTCGCGCGTCAGTGGGATCTGGGTCTGCATTGTCGCGTCTCCGGACGGTGTCACTCAGCTTGTCCTGCTAGCGCGAAGGCCGGTCCGGGTCCATGGCGCGTGCCGCCCCTCAGCCCGTCCCGCGACCGGCCCGTCCCAGGTCCGCCCGCCCGGCTCTCGCCGAAAAAACAGGCGGTTGAATAGCAAAAGATGGATTTCGATGCACTCCGTGTTACCTTGACCTCAGGTTTCGGCCAGTCTCGATTTTGCGAAACCGCAACGCCGCTCTAGGGTTGTCTTCATGGACAAGAATCAAATCTTCGACGAGATGTGGGGGCGCGAAGAGTCCCTGCGCCCACCATACGGCCTTTTCAAGGAATGGTTTGACGGAGAAGAGCCCGCGCGCCTCCGCGCCAAGCAGCGCGAGGCAGAGGATCTGTTCCGCCTCACCGGCATCACCTTCAACGTCTACGGCCGCGCCGAGGCCGAGGAGCGGCTGATCCCCTTCGACATCGTTCCCCGCATCATCTCGGGTCTCGAATGGCAGCGTCTGTCCAAGGGGATCGAACAGCGGGTGCGCGCCATCAACGCCTTCCTGCACGACATTTACCACGGGCAGGAGATCATCAAGGCGGGTCGTCTGCCTGAACGGATGATCGCCGGCAACGACGCCTTCCTTCCGCAGATGGTCGGGGTGAAACCGCCCGGCGGGGTCTACACCCACATCGTCGGCATCGACCTTGTCCGCACCGACGACAACCAGTTCTACGTGCTCGAAGACAACGCCCGCACTCCGTCCGGCGTCAGCTACATGCT
Source organism: Primorskyibacter flagellatus (assembly GCF_014638275.1). Lineage (GTDB taxonomy): Bacteria > Pseudomonadota > Alphaproteobacteria > Rhodobacterales > Rhodobacteraceae > Pseudooceanicola > Pseudooceanicola flagellatus_A. The sequence goes on along the minus strand of NZ_BMFJ01000001.1, from coordinate 506,455 downwards.
GGAAAACCGGGAAACCATGCTCCAGATGTTCCCGGAGCTGTTCGCCCGCAACCGCGTCCAGCGGGTCGAGAATTATCCGTCCGACCTGCGCTCCTCCCTCTCCGCCTGCGCGCCCTCCATGGCCGGGTCCTCCCCGACCGTCGCGGTGCTCACCCCCGGCATCTACAACTCCGCCTATTTCGAACACGCCTTCCTCGCCGACCAGATGGGCGTGGAGCTGGTGGAGGGCCATGACCTTCGTGTGATCGACGGCCGCGTCGCCATGCGCACGACCGAAGGCTACAAGCCGATCGACGTGCTCTACCGCCGGGTCGACGACGACTTCCTCGATCCGCTGAACTTCAACCCGGACAGCGCGCTTGGCGTGCCGGGGATCATGGACGTCTACCGTGCCGGTGGCATCACCATAGCGAACGCGCCCGGCACCGGGATCGCCGACGACAAGGCGATCTACAGCTACATGCCCGACATCGTCGAATTCTACACCGGCGAAAAGGCCCTGCTGGAAAACGTCCCGACCTGGCGCTGCTCCGAACCAGACAGCCTGGCCTATGTGCTCGACAACCTGTCCGACCTCGTCGTGAAAGAGGTCCACGGATCGGGCGGCTACGGCATGCTGATCGGCCCGACCGCGTCGAAGAAGGAAATCGCCGAGTTCCGCAAGAAGCTCGAGGCCAAGCCGAACAACTACATCGCCCAGCCCACACTGGCGCTTTCCACCGTTCCCGTGTTCTCGCAGAAGGGCCTGTCGCCGCGTCACGTCGACCTGCGCCCGTTTGTCCTTGTCAGCCCCGACAAGATCAACATCACGCCCGGCGGCCTCACCCGCGTGGCGCTGAAGAAGGGCTCCCTGGTGGTAAACTCCTCCCAGGGCGGCGGAACCAAGGACACCTGGGTGCTGGAGGACTGATGCTCGGCAAGACGGCAAACGGACTGTTCTGGATGTACCGCTATCTGGAACGCGCCGAAAACACCTCGCGGTTTGTCGAAACCGGGCAGCGCATGGCCCTGACCCGGCTCGGCTCCTCCGAGGGCGAGTGGCGGTCCATGATGCAGACTGCCGGCGTCCTTGGCGGGTTCGAGGCAACCGGAGAGGAAATGAGCAAGGACGCCGCGCTCGACTGGATGCTGCGGTCCAAGGCGAACGCCTCCTCCGTCCTGATGTCGATCGAGGGCGCGCGCCAGAACGCCCGGCTCGTCCGCACCGCCCTCACCCACGAGGTGTGGGAGGCGATGAATGGCTGCTACATGCGCGCCAGGGAACTGCTGTCGCGCAAGGTCAACGAACGCGACCTGCCCAAGGTGCTGGGTGAAATTCGTCAGGGCACGGCTCTGGTGCGGGGCGCGACCCACGGCACGATGCTGCGCAACGACATCTACAATTTCGCCCGGATCGGCACCTTCCTGGAACGCGCAGACAACACCGCGCGGATTCTCGACACGAAATACTACGTGCTGCTGCCTTCGGTCATGTCTGTCGGCTCCTCCATCGACAACGTGCAATGGGAAACCATCCTGCGCTCCGTCTCTGCCCGCGGCGGGTTCCGCCTGGTCTACGGCAACCAGTACAACCCCGAGGACATCGCCTACTTCCTGATCCTCGACGGACGCATGCCGCGCAGCCTCGCGTTCTGCGTCGGAAAGATCCGCGACAACATCAACCATCTCGCGAAGGATTACGGCACCCGGCCGGACTCATGCGCGAAAGTGGCGAAACTGACTGACGAATATCTTTCGCGGGACATCGAGGCGATAATAGATCAAGGTCTGCACCAGTATATCCAGACCGTGCTGTCCCTGCTGCACGACCTGGGCTCCCAGATCGAGATCGACTACCGCTTCTACGAATAGCCATGCTTTTGAAAATCTCCCACACCACGCGCTACCGTTTCGCGGATCCGGTCCACACCGGCCTGCAACAACTGCGCATGACGCCCAAGGCGACCTACAACCAGACCGTAACCGACTGGTCGATCGAGGTCGCGGGCGCGTCGAAACAGCTGTCCTTCACCGACCAGCATCGCAACCAGGTCGACCTGATCTCGCTTGATCGCGACGTGAGCGAGGTGACGATCACCTGCGCCGGAGTGGTCGATGTCTCGGACAACAACGGTGTTCTGGGCAAGAATATCGGCCCCGCACCGCTCTGGCTCTACACCCGCCAGACGGAACGCACGAAGCCCGGTCCGAACCTCCGCCGCCTTGCCCGGCAGGCCGAGGGCGACAGCGATCTCGACCGCATGCACGCGCTGATGTCGGTGATCGGGGAAGCTGTGACCTACGAAATTGGCGCGTCGGAGCCCGACTGGACCGCCGAAACCGCCGCGACCGAGGGGCGCGGAGTCTGCCAGGACCACGCCCATGTCTTCATCGCCTGCGCCCGCGAACTGAAGCTGCCCGCGCGCTACGTCTCGGGGTACCTGCTGATGGACGACCGGACCGATCAGGATGCCATGCATGCCTGGGCCGAGGTCCACCTGCAGGGGCTGGGCTGGGTCGGCTTCGATGTGTCAAATTGCATCTGTCCCGACACAAGATATGTCCGTGTCGCGACAGGACTGGACTATTCCGAGGCTGCGCCTGTAACTGGCACAAGGATCGGCGGAACGGACGAGGACCTGACCGTGCAGATCGAGGTGGCACAACAGCAGTAAAGGCGCCGCGCGGCAATGACCTATTGCGTGGGTATGGTTCTCAATCGGGGACTTGTCTTCATGTCCGACACCCGCACCAATGCGGGGCTCGACAACATCTCGACTTTCCGGAAGATGCATCACTGGACCGTCCCCGGCGACCGGGTGATGACCGTCATGACCGCCGGCAACCTGGCGACGACGCAGGCGGTGATCTCCATCCTCGACGAACGCAACAAAGCACCCGACGACCGCAATCCTTCGATCCTTGCGGCGCCGTCGATGTTCCAGGCCGCCCGCATCATCGCGGATACGCTGAAGGACGTGATCGCCAAGCACACGGCGAGCGGCCAGCAGGCCTCCGCCTTCTCGGCCACGATCATCCTCGGCGGCCAGATCAAGGGCGGTCCGACCCGTCTCTTCCTGATCTATCCCGAAGGCAACTTCATCGAGGCCGGAGACGACACCCCCTTCTTCCAGATCGGTGAGATGAAATATGGCCGTCCCATCCTCGTGCGCGCCTACGAACCCGACATGAGCTTTGAGGAGGCCATGCGCCTGTTGCTCGTCAGCTTCGATTCGACGCTGAAGGCGAACCTCACGGTCGGCCTGCCCTTCGACTACCATCTCTACGAGGCCGACAGCTACGAGACCGGCCACGAAGGCCGGATCGAAAAGGAAGACCCCTACTTCGCCACCGTCTCCGAAGGCTGGGGCGATGCGCTCAAGACCGCGCTGACCCGTCTGCCGACGTTCGAACTGGGCTGACCCCGTCATTTTGAAAAGACCCCGGCGCTGGCCGGGGTCTTTCCGTGTTCAGGTCACAACCAGTAGGTCGGGACGCCATAGTGCTGGTGCGTGCGTTCTTCCCAGTCGCGATCGGCATACCACCGGTCGCTGCGCGCCGGCGCGCCGCGAACCTGCTCTTCCGTCAGGTCGGTGACGTAACCGTCCTTGGTCGTGTCATAGCGAAGCTTCTGCCACGGGATCGGATGGTGCTCTTCCCCGATGCCGAGGAAACCGCCGAACCCCATCACCGCATAGGCGACATTGCCCGAGGTCTTGTCGATCATCAGATGGTCGATATGCCCCACATGGGACCCGTCCCGGCCGTAGACGTCGGTGCCGTTGACGTTGTCCGAAGACACAAGCCCGGATGGTGCGCGGGTTGCTGTAGCAGTCGTCATGTCTGTCTCCTCCTGATCATGACAGTCCGATTTGGAAACGCCGGTTGAGGGACGGCTGTTCCGGCCTCTCGGAGCTTGACAGAGCAAAGATCGGCATCCTGTAAACTGGAGCTACCGAGGTATGCGAACCTCCGCCGATACGTGAACTGACGACAGGTGATGAGCGGCATCCGGCCTGTGTTACTGCCCGGGAAGGTGAGACTACGTACCGGTCAGTCGCCGCAACCGGGACCTGCATGGCAAAAGGTGCCGGCTCCCGGTGGTTCTGGCGGAACACCGGACGCAAAAGATCCCAATGGCTTGAATCTCGCTGCTTTAGCAATGGAAATGCTTATGTACACCATGGCGAACAGCACTCGAGCCGGGGCAGTTCGCGCGGTTCTCGCGAAACCGCTGCCGTTCAATCCTGCTGTTATGAAGTTGGCCACTTTCCTTCGGAAAGTATTTTGGTGCGGTCGAGAAGACTCGAACTTCCACTCCGGTTAAGGAACAGCGACCTCAACGCTGCGCGTCTACCAATTCCGCCACGACCGCACTGTCTGGTGGTGACGGGCGTATATCGACCCCTACCGCCAATGTGAAGCGCAAAAATCGCCCCCGTCGCAGGAAATGAAAAACGCCGCCCCGGGAACCGGAGCGGCGTGGGTCTCGACCCGCAGGCCGTTGTTCTCAGGGCTTCTTCAGCTCGAAGGTCGGCAGGCCGGCGGGCTGCGGCGTGGCCATCGGCTGCACCGGGCTACCGCCCATGACCGCGGCTTTCAGCACCTCGACCCGGTCGGCCTGGCCCGGGGCGTAGACCGGTGCCGCGCCGCCGTCGAGCGCGGTGATCGCCATGTCGTACCACTGGGTCGCGCGGTCCATGTCCTCGGCCACACCGAAACCCTGCGCCATGTGATGGCCGACGGTCTCTGCATAGGGTGTGTCACCTGCGCCGACCAGCAGCAGGGCCGCGCCGGTGGCCACGTCCAGCTTGTCGCGGCGGTAGCCGGAGTAGAGGCAGATCGCCCCGGTCGACTTCAGCTGGTCCAGCGTCATGTTGGCGGTCAGCGCGAACTTCTGCACCTGCCCCGCCACCTCGGCCGCCGATCCGGTGGCCAGCGACGCGACATAGGGCGCGAGCGCGGGGCCGAAGGCGTCGCACTGGGCGTCCACCTGTTCGACCGTCATGCCGGCGACCTGCTTCATCATCTCCTCACCCCGCGCGATGGCGTAGGTCCGAGTCAGGCAAAGCTGTTCGCCAAGCGCGAAGGACGGGTCCGTCATGCTTGCCGCCGTCACGTAGCCGCCGTTGGAACTGGTGAGCACGTTGACCTTGTTGCAGTAGCTGGCGAGCGAGGTCTGCGGAGCCGCCGCCGCGCCCGTCATCGGGATAGCCGCGATGCCCGGCAGCGACGGGGCGGCCGCCGCCATCGTTGTCGCACCCGCCGCCGGAGCCGGCGCTGCCGCGGAGGCCAGCATCGGGTCGTTCATCTTGCACCCGGCATAGTCGCACTGGAAATCCGCCGTGGTGATCTTGTTGGTGCGGGTGTCGTTCAGCCGGTACATGAACTGCTTGCGCTGGTAGCCGTCCGCGGTGGAGGCGAACAGCAGCGTCGCGCATTCGGTCTGACCGCACCAGAAGGTCGACCCGGTGACCGACGTGTCGATGATGTAGTCGTTCTTGCCGTCCTGGTTCAGGTCGGCGGTCTGGATGAACCCGGCGCGCTGCAGCAGCTGTTCGGCCGAGGGTTCGGAGCTTTGCGCGATTTCGTCCACCGCGTCCGACACCTCGATCGGCAGGCCGGCGTAGCCCATTCCGGAATGGCCGGCGAACTGGCGCGATCCGCCCATCTGTTCCTTCTGCCATACCACAAGCAGACCCTTCACGCCCTGCGGATTGCGCTGCATCGCCTTGATGACATCCGGGCCGCCGATCTGCGCGCGGTTGTATGAGGTCACGAGGAACTGCCGTTCGAATTCGGTCAGGTGCCCGGTGGCCGGATAGCCAAGATGCGCCTGGTACTGCGACACCGCCGCCCGCGACCGCGAGCCGAGAACCCCGTCCGGCGTCCCCGCGTTGAACCCGAAGTAGTTGAGCGAGGTCTGCACTTCCCGGTTCTGGTTGCGCGAGGCGCTGGAAACGCTCGGGCTGGTCTTGCGCTGGACATAGACCTTCTTCTGTGGCTTGGCCGAATTGACGATCGCCCCGCCGATGATCCCGCCGACGATGGCGGCGCCGAGACTGTCGGCAAGTGCCGCGACCGGCGTGGTGACGAGGATGGTGGCGGCGAGCAATGCCGGAATGCCATGACGTCTCATATTCATGTCCCTTCGTGTTCCCTGATGAAAATATCTTGAATGCTGAGACGTAGCGTAAACCCGACTCCCTCGATTCACGAAGCGTTTTTGATGCGCATCAGGGTCAGGTATTCCCGACCCGTTGCATCTGCCCGTTCCGGCGCATAGGTCTGGGCGCGGATTTCCCTGCGTTCCGGCCCCCTTCGCCCATGCCCGACTGGATCATCACCCCCGGCCTGACCCCCTACACCGACGCCGTCGCCTGGATGGAACGACGCGCCGCCGCCATTTCAGAGGGCCGCGCGAACGAGGCGATCTGGCTGCTCGAACACCCCCCGCTCTACACTGCGGGGACCTCTGCGAAGCCGCAGGACCTGACCGATCCCGGACGCTTCCCGGTGCACGAGACCCGGCGCGGCGGGCAGTACACCTATCATGGCCCCGGTCAGCGCGTGGTCTATGTCATGCTCGACCTGAACCGGCGCGGGAAGGACGTGCGCCGTTTCGTGCAGCAGCTGGAACACTGGGTCATCGCAACGCTCGACAGCTTCAACATCCGCGGCGAAATCCGCGATGGCCGGGTCGGCGTCTGGGTCGCCCGCCCCGGCAAGCCCCCCCTGCCCGACGGCACCCCGCGCGAGGACAAGATCGCCGCCATCGGCATCCGCCTGCGCAAATGGGTCAGCTTCCACGGCATTTCCGTCAACGTGGAGCCCGAGCTGTCGCATTTCGACGGCATCGTCCCCTGCGGCATCACCGGCCATGGCGTGACCAGCCTTGTCGACCTCGGCCTGCCGGTGACGATGGAGGATCTCGACGCCGCCCTCGCCGCCCGTTTCGCAGAGGTTTTCGGCGACACCCCGCATGCGACAATTCACCTTCCTCCGGATGCTGTCGCGGAGTCCGGCGATCGGTTAGAAACGGGATGAACGCGCCAACTCATTGAAGGATATCCAATGACCAGCCACGTGATCCCCGCCCTTTCCCTCGCCCTGATCTCCGTCGCCCTGCCCGCGCTGGCGGACGGCGACGCCGCAAATGGCGAGAAGGAGTTTCGCAAGTGCAAGTCCTGCCACTCCATTTCCTCGTCCGACGAGAATCTGGTGAAGGGCGGCAAGACCGGCCCGAACCTCTATGGCGTGGTCGGCCGCACCGCGGGCACCTACGAAGGGTTCAAGTACGGCGACGACATCGTCGCGGCGGGTGAGGCGGGACTGGTCTGGGATCAGGCGAAACTGGCCGAATACATCGCCGACCCGAAGGCCTTCCTGCAGGCGACGCTGGATGACAAGTCGGCCAAGTCAAAGATGACCTTCAAGATGGCCAAGGGCGCGGAAGACGTGGCGGCCTACCTCGCGACGTTTTCCGAGTAGGTATCCCGCGGAACCGAAGGGCGGCGCCTGTCCGCGGAGAGGCGCGGCAACCTACCCGGTCGCCACTTTATCGTCGTGGCAGTCCACCGTTCAATCGTAGAACTGGCTCGTAAGAAGCGCCTGTCCGCGGACAGGCGCTGCCCAGTCCGCCACGCGACCGTATCGGGCGGGGCGCAGGCCGCGACACCGGTTCTCGTCATCCTCGGGCATGACCCGAGGATCTCTCTGAAACCCGCGCCGACGCCCTTGGCATCTCACCTCCCCGCCCCGGGGGACCCTCGGATCAAGTCCGAGGATGGCGTCACGCCAAGACGCCCTACCCTGCCTTGCGCGGCCGCTGCGCCAGCACCGACAGCAGCGCGAGCCCCCCCGACCCCAGCATCAGCACCACCGACACCGCGTTCAGCACCGGCGTCGAGCCGGCCTTCACCATCCGGTCGTACATCGTCACCGTCAGCGGCGCATCCGACCCGACAAGCATCAGCGTGGTGTTGAAGTTCTCGAACGACACGAGGAACGCCACAACGAAGGCCGAGAACAGCGCAGGCACCAGGAACGGCAGCGTCACCGTCAGCAGCACGCGCAGCCGCGACGCCCCGAGGTTCAGCGCCGCCTCCTCGAGCGAGATGTCGAACTTCTGCAGCCGCGCCGCGATGACCAGCGAGGTAATGGTCGTCAGGAACGAGAACTGCCCCAGCACGACCAGCGGGATCCCCGGCCTCAGCCAGGTCAGGAAAAGTCCGAACTGCTGATCCGCGAAATTCGCCACCATCGACGCGAAGACGAGGATGGAGATCCCGAGGATCACTCCCGGGATCACCAGCGGCACCACCATCAGCACGTAGAGCGCGCCCTTGAACGGGAACTGCTTCCTCTCGAACAGGAAGGCGTTGCAGGTCCCAGCCGCGACGGACAGCGCCGCCACGATCACCCCGATGTAGAACGAATTGCCCAGCCCCTGCAGCAGCCGGTCGTCGTGGAACAGGCCCAGCTTGGGTCCTTCGGACGAAAAGAACCAGTCTAGAGTGAACCCCTGCCAGGGCAGCGAGGGGAACATGGAGTCGTTGAAGGCAAACACCCCGGCGGCCAGCAGCGGCGAGACAAGATAAAGGAAGAAGATCACCACGTAGGCGCGGTAAATCCAGAGAAGGTGTCGCGATCCCTGCATGGCCTTAATCCTTTGCCACGGTGGTGGCGAGGCTCTGCCCCGTCAGCCGCAGACCCGCCCAGACCACGAAGGAGGTGAAGACGAGAAGCGACACGCCGAAGGCCGACCCGCTCTCCCAGTTGTACCGGGTGATGAACTGGTTGTAGATCTGCTCCGTGAACCAGGACGAATTCTTGCCCCCCAGAAGGATCGGCGTCAGGTAGCTGCCCGCCGTCAGCATGAAGGTGATGATGCAGCCCGACACGATCCCCGGCATGGCGTAGGGCACGATGATCCGCCGGAACACGGTCAGGCGGGATCCGCCCAGGTTGTACCCGGCCTCCAGCAGCGCGTCGTCCATGCCCTGCAGCGTCGACACCAGCGGCACGATCATGAACAGGATGACGGTGTAGACCAGTCCCATGACGACGGTGATGTCGTTGTACAGCATCTCCACCGGCTGCCCGATGATCCCCATCTTCACCAGCGCGGTCGAAATCACCCCCGTCTCGCGCAGCAGCACGATCCAGCCGTACGCCCGCACGAGGTCGGACACCCAGAGCGGGATCAGGCACATCAGGAACAGCGCCGCACGGCTGCGTTCCTTCGCGATCTTGGCGATGTAATAGGCCACCGGAAATCCGGCGATCAGGGCAAGGATCGTGACGAGGATCGACATCCAAGCGGTCCGCAGCAGGGTGTTGCGATAGACCGGCTCACCGATGAAATCGACGTAGTTCTTCAGCCCGAATTCGAACTGGTTGAAACCGACCTTCTCGCGCAGGGAATAATACCCGATGCCAAGCTGCGGCAGGATGATGAGCAGCCCGATCCACAGCACGAAAGGCATGAACAGCAGGATGAGCGACAGGCGCCCCGCGTCGCGGCTCATGACGGTCTCCGCGCGAAGATGCGGGCCTTTTCCGCCGTCCACGCGACGCTCACCGCCCCGCCCTGCGCCGCCGCGCCCGACTGTTCCGGGTCCGCGACCTCGATCAGATGCGCGCCCGACCGGACAAGGATACGCGACGACGCGCCGTTGAACAGGAAGCTCTCCACCGTGCCGCTCAGCGAGGTGCCCTCGCCCCCCGCGCCGATGCGCAGCGCTTCGGGGCGCAGGAAGACCTCGACCGCGTCACCCGGCTTCGATGCATCGGCCACGCGCCCGATCACGGTGCCGCCGCCCTCGACCTCCACCCGCGCCTCATCGCCCTTCACCTCGGCCAGCCGGCCCGGCAGGACGTTGGAATCCCCGACGAAGCCCGCCACGAAACCCGAGGCCGGCGCGTCGTACAGCGCCTTCGGCGGCCCGATCTGTTCGAACCGCCCGGCGTTCATCACCGCGACGTTGTCCGACATCACCAGCGCCTCCGACTGGTCGTGGGTGATGTAGAGGAACGTCGTTTCGAACTGGTGCTGCAGCTGCTTCAGCTCGATTTTCATGTGCTCGCGCAGTTTCAGGTCCAGCGCGCCAAGCGGTTCGTCCAGAAGCAAAACGTCCGGCTCCAGCACCATGCAGCGGGCAATGGCGATCCGCTGCTTCTGCCCGCCCGAAAGCTGGTCGATCCGCTTGTCCTGCGACCCCGGCAGCCCGACCCGGTCCAGCACGCGGGCGACTTTGGGCGCGATCTCGGACTTCGGCTCCTTCCGGCAGCGCAGCCCGTAGGCGATGTTCTCACCGACCGTCATCATCGGGAACAGCGCAAGGTGCTGGAACACCATCTTCACGTTGCGCTTGTTCGGCGGCAGGGTGACCACGCTCTGACCCTTGATGGCGATGTCCCCGGAGGTCGGCGTTTCGAACCCCGCGATCATCCGCATCAGCGTCGTCTTCCCGCAGCCCGACGGCCCGAGGATCGAGAAGAAGGACCCCGAGGGAATGTCCAGCGACACGTCCCGGACAGCGGTAAAGCTCCCGAAGGACTTGGTGACGGAGGCGCAGCTGAGGTCGTACATGAGCGGGTCTTTCTATCCTGTCAAACGGTCGGGTTCGCGCCGGGCAGCGCCTGCCCGCGGGATGGCGCTGCAACGCCCGTGCGGGTGTACTCTATGGATCCAAGCACGTCTGACCTCCGAGGTCACGGCAAACGTTGCCCAAGCGCCAGCCCGGGGGGCGGGCAGGCGCTGCCCGGCGCCTTCGGCGCGCATCGGGCGGGGAAACGCACGGTCCGATGGAGAAGAAAGGTCCGGAGCAGTCGCCCGCTCCGAACCCGAAGTCACCTCAGTTCGCGGCCTTGATGCGCTCCAGCGCCAGGCCTTCCATGTCCTCGATCCCCGGGGGAATGTTGGCGAAGAACTTCAGGTTGTCGATGTCCGACTGGTCGAACGCGGCCGAGATCGCGGCCTTCTTGTCGTCCGGCATCAGGTCGATCCCGTTCGGCACGGCGGCAATCGCACCGGTCGAAGCCGACATCAGCTTGGTGATCTCGGGACGCAGCACGAAGTTGATCCACTTGTAGGCCGCGTCGTCCGCCTCGCCACCGCGCGGGATGGTGAAGGTGTCGATCCACGCCAGAGCGCCGGTTGCCGGCGGCACGAAGACGATGTCCGGGTTCTCGCCGTACAGCTTGAACGCGGTGGAGTCCCAGGTCTCGGACGCCACGACTTCGCCGGACAGCATCATGGCCGACAGGTCGTCGCCGCCGGACCAGTAGGTCTTGATGACGGATTTGCAGGCGATCAGCTTCTCGGTCACCTTGTCCAGCATGTCCTGGTAGGCCGCCGGATCGGCGTAGAGCGCGAAGGGGTCCATCCCCATCCCGAAGGCGGTGCCCAGAAGGATCGTACGGCGCAGACGCATGGAGGTCCGGCCCTGGTACTTCTCGTCGCAGAGGTCGGCCCATCCGGTGACATCCGGTGCCAGCTTCATGTTGGCCATCACGCCCGAGGTGCCCCACTGGTGCGGCACGGAATAGACCTCGCCCTCGATCGTGGTATTGGCCTTCACGCCCTCCAGCAGGTTCGGCGTCATCTTCTCCGTATCGATCTTGGACAGGTCGAGCGGCTTGTAGATGTTGTACTCCAGCTGCGCCGCGTAGACGCGGTCATGGCTGGGCTGGGCAAGGTCGAAGCCGGTGCCGCCGGTGGCGCGCAGCTTGGCGATCATTTCCTCGTTGTTGGAGAAGGTGACCTCGACCTTGATGTCGGGATATTCGGCCTCGAACATCTTGACGACCTCGTCGGGCGCATAGCTGCCCCAGGTCAGAAGCCGCAGCGTCTCCGCATTGGCGGCGCCGGTTGCCAGCACCAGTGCGGTGCCTGCAAGCAGGGCTCGGAACTTAAGTTTCATCGGTAGTCCTCCGGTTGGAAATGTTGGATGCGGGACCGTCTGACGCGGACCTTTCAGCAAGTGAACTCCAGAATGGTCTGGTCCAAAAGGTCCATTTCGCGCATCCTGGCAAACCGTTATACAAGCATTACGACAGAACCGTTACAGCACACCCGGCCCCGTTTCCTCTCATACGCCCGCCCGGTCGAGAACCCGGTAGGCCGTGACGGCGGCGGGCAGGAACCACGGGTCCCCGCGGTAGAACGGGCGGGTCGGGAAGGCCGGGCGCATCATGGCGGTGTCTCCTCCCGGGGCGCCAAGCACGCGCAGCCCCGCCTTCATCCCGAGGTAGGAGGCCATACCGACGCCCGATCCGCAATAGCCCATTGCATGATGCACCCGCCCCCCGGCCCCGTAATGAGTCCCGGTATGGGCCAGCTTGTCGAAGGTGAAGGCCACGAAACCCATCCAGCTGTGACTGATCCTGCTCTCCGCAAGTTCCGGAAACAGCCGGATCATTTCGTGTCTCAGCCGCCTGGCCGCCGCCTCCGCATCGGTTTCTCCGGCGCCCGCGCGGCCGCCGAACAGCACCCGCTTTCCGTCGGGAGAGGCCCGGTAGTAGTAGATCACCCGACGGCTGTCGCAGACCATCCGGTCCTTCGGGAAGAGGCGCCTGACAACCGCCGGGTCCAGTTCCTCCGTCGCGATGATGTAGCTGCCGATCGGGATCACGCGGCGTCGGTGCCAGGGGGTCGCCTCCGGCGTGTAGCCGTTGGTGGCCACTACGACGTGATCCGCCATGATGTTGCCGTGCGCCGTCGCGATCCGCACCCCGCCCGGCCCCTCGTCCACCGCGGTGACCGGCGTGTCCGGCAGGATCAGCGCCCCCGCCGCGCGCACCTTCGCGAGCAGCCCGGCGTGATACGCTCCGGGGTCAAGGCTGGCGTAGTGGTGATGCACGATGCCGCCATGGTAGAGGTCCGTTCCGATTTCCGCGTGCTGGTTCTCGCGCGGCACGATGGTCCGCGCTTCCCCGTCCGCTTGCGCCTGCATCCTGCGGAAGGCCGCTGGCGTCGCCGCGCCGTCGAACCGCCCGCAGGCGCGATAGGCGCAGTCGATGCCCTCCTCCGCGACGAAGTCCCTGAGGTAGGCCATGGAGGCATAGCCCTCCGCCATGATCCCCTTCGCCACCTCCGCCCCGTGGCGGCGTGTCAGTTCCGCCAGTCCCGGCTTGATGGAATGCGAGATCTGGCCGCCGTTCCGGGTGGAACACCCCTGCCCCGGCTGACCCTTCTCGAGGATGACCACCGACCGCCCGGCCCGCGCGATCCGCAGCGCCGCGTGAAGCCCGGTGTAGCCAGAGCCTATGACCACCGCATCCGCCTTGGCGGGCAGGTCGGGCCGGTCGATGACGGCGAGAGGGGAAGTGTCCCACCAGTAGGGCGTGGTTTTCATCTCCGTGCCCTTGTCCAGACCAGGTCAGCACCCCGCTTGATACGGCCGCGCCAGCGGCCCGGGCAGCCGTCTGCCCCCCGGACGGGCGCTAATTCCCCGTCAGCGAGACGATTGAACGCGGAGCTACCACGACGAGATAAAGCGCCGACCACATCCGTGAGTGCGCCCCTCCGCGGACGTGCGCCGCCCTTTGTCGCATGAAGCGTCTCCACCCCGCGACCCGTCATCCTCGGGCTTGTCCCGAGGATCTCCCCGGCCCGAGATCCTCGGAACAAGTCCGACGATGCCCCACCATAGAAGGCATACGGGATCACCCTGCCACCTCGCTCATCCGGTACTCCGACTTTGCCAGCCATTCGTCCGAAATCTCCACGCCCCAGCCCGGCGCCTCCGTCACCGTGACCTTGCCCTCGGCCACGACGTAGGGGTCATTCCGGTAGAGACCGTACTGCCACGGGTAATAATCCGCTTCCTCGATGGAGAACTCAAGATAGGGCCCCGCATTCGGAATCGCCCTCAGAACATGCATGGTGAATAGCGTAACCAGCCCGAGGTTCGCGGCATGTGGGGTCACCGGCAGACCGGCTTCCGCCGCCATTCGCGCGACCCGCAGCGTCCGGCCGATCCCGCCAACGTAGAGGACATCCGGCTGCGCCACGTCGACCGCCTTCAGCTCGAACATCCGGGCCCAGGCGGCGATCATGCAGTCCTGCTCTCCGCCGGTCACGTCGATGTGGAGCGCGGCGGCGACCTCTGCCGTCTGCTCCATCTCCCAGTAGGGGCACGGTTCCTCGTAATGCACGATGCCGTTGTCCTGCAGCATCTTCCCGTAGTGGATCGCCGCGGGCGGCGCGTAGCAGGAATTGGCATCCGCCAGCAAGGACACCTTTTCCCCCGCGAAGGCCTTGGCGATGGTCGGAATGATCTCCTCCGTCCGCCCCTCCCATTCGTCCTTTCCGCGCCCGATCTCGGCCCCTATGCGGAACTTGAAGGCGTCATAGCCCAGCTCTCCACGCAACCGCCGGAACCGCTCCGCTTCATCCTTCGGGGTGATGTCGCGCTTCATCGAAGAGGCATAGCAGCGCAGTGGCCCCGCCGACCCGCCAAGCAGCGCCGCCACCGGCTTGCCCGCCACCTTGCCGCGCAGGTCCCAGAGTGCGGTTTCGACCCCGGCAATGGCCCGCACGATGTAGGACCCCGGAAACTTGTGCTCCAGCTCCTCCGCCCGGTCGAACAGGTCGTCCTGCGTATCGGCCTCGAAGTCGACGCCCAGCACATGTGGGGCGACCTGCCGGTGCAGGATCTGGGCGGTGATGTCGGATTGGTAGGTCGACACCTGCCCCCATCCCTGCGCACCGGTTTCATCGGTCACGCGCACGAAGCCGACGAAGGGCGTGGCGAAGGTTTCGATCTTGGTCAGGCGCATGGGTCAGGTCCGTCAGGGTCGCGGTCGGGCCGCCGGAGGGCAGCGTACGGTCAGATAGGACTTGCAAAATGGTCTCCTGATAAGGTCCACTTCCCACAAGCTGACAGACCAATTGCCCGGCCGGGAGGCGACACGACGACATGACGAAATACCCCGGCGGCGCGCTCATCCCCTCGCTGAACATCGACCGGTCCGACCCGGCGCGGCTGTCCATGCAACTGGCGACGAAGCTGCGCGACATGATCCTGTCCGGCGAACTGCCCCGCGGCACCCGCCTGCCCGCCACCCGCATCCTCGCCCGCGACCACGGGGTGTCGCGCACCACGGCGGTGACGGTCTACGAACAGCTCGCCTCCGAGGGGATGATCGTGTCCAAGGTCGGCGCGGGCACCTACGTCTCGGACGAGGTGCGCCCCCCTGCCCCCGCGCCTGAACGCCCCGACCCCGCACCGCAGCAGATCGCCAACCTGCCGCGCGACGCCGCCGACCGGTTCTTCCCCCGGCTCGAACATCCCCGCGCGCCCCGCGCCTTCGTCACCGGAATGCCGGCCTTCGACGCTTTTCCCATGGCGCTCTGGTCTCAGATCTCCGCGCGCTACTGGCGCGGCAACCGGGCCGAGATCATGTCCTATCCCGACGCCGCCGGACTGCCCGCGCTGCGCCAGTCCATCTGCCGTCACCTCGGCGCGAACCGTGGCTTTGCCTGCCGCCCTGAGGAGGTCTTCGTCTTTGCCGGGGCGCAGGACGCCTTTGTCCAGATCGCGCAGATCCTGCTGTCGCCCGGAGACCCCGTCTGGTTCGAGAACCCCGGCGCCATCGGTGCCCGCAACGCCCTGATTTCGCGCGGTGTTTCCCTGGTCCCCGTCCCCGTCGACGATCACGGGCTGGACGTCGCGGCGGGGCGCGAGGCGGAACCGGCGATGAAGGCCGCCTTCGTCACCCCCGCGCATCAGCACCCCCTTGGCGTGCCCATGTCCCGCGACCGCCGCTTCGAACTGCTGGCCGAGGCAGAGCGGACCGGGGCCTGGGTGATCGAGGACGACTATGTAGGGGAATTCCATTACGGCCGCGCCTCCCTCCCCCCGCTCAAGTCGCTCGATTCCGGGGGGCGGGTGATCTACGTCGGCACCTTCTCCAAGGCGCTGTTCCCCGCGATCCGGCTTGGCTACGCGGTGGTGCCCGGTGCGCTGGTCGACACCTTCGAACGCACGCTTGGCGCAGCGGCGCACGGCGTGTCCCACTCCGTACAGGCCACCGTCGCGGGCTTTATCGACGAGGGCCGGTTCTCTGCCCACATCCGCCGGATGCGCAGCCTCTACCGTGACCGCCGCGACGCACTGATGGAGGCCGGAGAGAAGCACCTCAGGGGCCTGATCGACATCCGCCCGACCGAAACCGGCTTTCACACCGTCGGCCTGCTGCCGAAGCAGCGCGACGAAAACAGGGCCGCCGAGGTCGCGAAACTGCGCAATATCGCGACGGCCCCCATCGGGCGCTTTGCCCTCGCCCCGGTGGCGCAGAAGGGCCTGACGCTCGGCTTTTCGGCCACCCCGCCGCAGGAGATCGCCCGCGCCGCCCGCGACCTCGCCGCCGCGCTTACAGCCGCGCCGCGATAAGCGAGGCCGCCTTCTCTCCGATCATCAGGGCGGGCGCGTTCAGGTTTCCCGATGTGATGAGCGGCATGACCGATGCATCCGCCACCGTCAGCCCCTCGATCCCGTGCACCCGCAGGTCCGGCGCCACCACCGCCCCCGCACCGGGGTCGGTGCCCATGGCGCAGGTGCCGCAGGGATGGAAGATCGACCCGGCGGTGTCGCGGACGTAGGCGGAAAGCCCCTCGCGGTCCGTCACCTCCGGCCCCGGCTTCAACTCGCCGTCCAGCGACGCAACAAGCGGATCCTGCGCGGCGATGGACCGCAGCAGGGCGGCGCTGTCCACCATCTCCTCCAGATCGCCTTGGGCGGAGAAGTAATTCGGCCGGATCGACGGCGCCTCGTCAGGATCGGCAGAGCGCAGGTGGATCGATCCCCGGCTCAGCGGGTGGCAGTTCGACATGCCGATCATCACCCCCTGAAATGTGTCCGGCTGCATCAGCGCCCGCTTGCCCGGCACACCGCGCGTATAGCTCATCGGCTGCATGTAAAGCTGGATGTTCGGGCGCTGCCGCGCCGGGTCCGACCGCACGAACCCGCCCGCATGGTTGACCGACAGCGACAGCGGCCCGCGCCGGGTCATCACGTAGCGGATTCCGGCCGCCATCCGCCCGGTCCAGGTCCCGAAGGTCCGGTTCAGTGTCGGCACTTTCGACAGGTAGCAGAGGTCGAAACCGACGTGGTCCTGCAGGTTCTCCCCCACCCCCGTCAGGGCGTGGACGGTGTCGATCCCGACCTCGGCCAGCCGCTCCGGATCGCCGATGCCCGACAGTTCCAGGATCTGCGGGGACCCCACTGCCCCCGCCGACAGCACCACCTGCCGCCGCGCCATCAGCCGCACCAGCCGGTCGCCGTGGCGGTATTCGACCCCGGTCGCGCGCCTGCCATCGAACAGGATGCGCGTGACATAGGCATGGGTGACAACCTGCAGGTTGCCCCGTTTCATCGCCGGATGCAGGTAGGCCGTCGCGGCAGAGGCGCGGAAACCGTTCTTCGTAGTGATCTGGTAGAAGCCCACGCCTTCCTGCGTCGCGCCGTTGAAATCCGGGTTCGCGGTGTGACCGGCGGCGACGGCAGAGGCGACATAGGCGCGCGCCAGCGGATGCACCTCCTGCCCGATCGACCGAACCGTGACCGGCCCGCCCCGTGCCCGCCACTGGTCCGCCCCGGCGAGGTTGTTCTCCATCCGTTTGAAATGCGGCAGCAGGTCCTCGTAGGACCAGCCCGTGTTCCCCGCCTCCGCCCAGAGGTCATAGTCCCGCGCCTGCCCCCGGATGAACACCATGGCGTTGACGGAGGACGACCCGCCCAGCACCTTGCCCCGCGGCCAGTAGGCGCGGCGACCGTTCAGCCCGGTTTCGGGATCGGTGTAGTAGCGCCAGTTCAGCCGGGGGTGATAGAACGACGCGCCGTAACCGATCGGCATCCGGACCCAGGGATGCAGGTCCGATCCGCCGGCCTCCAGCACGGTGACGCGCAGGTCCGCGCGCTCCGACAGGCGTCCGGCGATGACGCAGCCCGAGGACCCCGCCCCGATGACAGCCACGTCGGTTTCGATGATGTCCATGTAAGCCCTGTCGATTCCCAGCCCGGTTGACTGGCCACACTATCGCCGGATCGGTCTGCCGTATCGGGCCATTTCGCGCCACCCGGCAGACCAATTGCGACGGCGGCATCGGGAACGGGGCCATGAAAGCATTGCGAAACAACCACCGGTCACCGACCCCGCCCTGCCCCGGTTCCGGGCGACGCCGACCTCAGACCCGCTCCAGTTCCTTCAGCCGGTGACCGACCGCCACGATCGCATCCAGTGCCGGGATCAGCTCCGCACCGAGCGGCGTGAGTTCATACTCCGTCGACGGCGGTGAGGTCCGCCGCACGTGCCGTACCAGAACGCCGCGCGCCTCAAGTTCCGACAGCCGCGTCGACAGCACCTTGGCCGAGATCGGCGGGATGTCCGCGCGCAATTCGCTGAACCTCCGCGGACCCGCGCGCAGCGACCAGATCACGTTCGGCGCCCAGGCCCCCGCGATCACCGCCATGCATTCCGTCAGCATGCAGGTCTCCGGCGGTTCCGGACTGCGGTTGCGTGTCATCTTCAGGACCATGAGCGGTAACCAGGTTTCTCTGCGGTAATCCGTTTCCCATGGTTACCATTGGTTATCAGGTTGTCAACGGAAACCACTTGCGCAACCCATGGCGCATCGCAACAGCCAAGGGACCTGACCCATGAAGCTCTACTACAAGCCCGGCGCCTGCCCGCTCGCCAGCCACATCGTCCTGCACGAGATCGCCCGCCCGTTCGAGATCGAGGCGGTGGACACCGACACCGGCCGCACCGCCTCAGGCGCGGATTACCGCGCCGTCAACGCCATGGGCTACGTGCCCGCCCTGCAACTCGACGACGGAGAGGTCCTGACCGAGGGCCCCGCGATCCTCCAGCATCTCGCCGATTCCGCGCCCGAGGCCGGGCTGATCCCCGACGCCGGAACGCTGGCCCGCGCGAAGGTGCTCCAGCATCTGACCTTCGTCTCCTCCGAACTGCACAAGGCGTTCGGCCCGCTGTTCCGCGCCACCTCCACCGATGCGGAAAAGGAAGCCGCCCGCGCCGATGTCGCCCGCCGCTTCGATCATGTGGAGGCCACGCTCTCGGACGGGCGGAGCTATCTCGAAAGCGGCTTCTCGATCGCCGACGCCTACCTCTTCGTGGTGACGAACTGGGCGAATTTCACCGGCATGGACCTGTCCCGCTGGCCCGCGCTCGCGGCCCACGCTGCCCGCGTCGCCGAACGCCCCGCCACGCGCGCCGCGCTGCGGGCGGAGGGCCTGCTGCAATGACCCCCGCCGCCTTTGCCGAACTCACCGCGCTGATGGAGCGCTACTTCGACGGCCTGCACCGGGCCGACAGCACCATCCTGCGCACCGTCTTCCACCCCGAACTGGCCTATGTCTGCGCCACGCCGGGCGACGAACTCTACTTGAACCTCACCGACTACATGGCCCGCATCGACGCCCGCGAACCGCCCGCGAAACGGGGCGAACCCCGCACTGGCTCGGTGCTGGACATCGCCTTTGCCGGGTCCCGGCTCGCCCGCATCACCGCCCGCATGTCGATGATGGGCCGCGACTACACCGACCTGCTGACGCTGGTGCACGACGGCACGCAGTGGCGCGTCATCGCCAAGATATTCGCCTATACCCCGAAGGAGGAGCTCTGATGCCCTACGTCAACATCAAGATCACCCGTGAAGGCGGCCCCGAAGGCACTGGACCCTCGGCGCAGGACAAGGCCCGCCTGATCAAGGGCGTGACCGACCTGCTTCAGGAGGTGCTGGGCAAGAGCCCCGCCACCACCTTCGTCGTCATCGACGAGGTCGCGCTGGAGGACTGGGGCATCGGCGGCCTCCCGGTCGAGACCTACCGCGCTACGCTCCGCTAGGTCGCGGCGAGAGGGCCGGACGGTCCCTGCGGGGGGCAATGAGGGCTGACGGTCTTGGGCCTGCAGACATTTTATTGTTTCAAGTTCCAGCTCCCGGAGACGTCTTCGGGAGCTGGTCTGATGACGGCGGAATCGAGTTTCCGGACGTTCACTCGGCAAGCTTGTTGGGAACAACTTCGGCCTTCATCCAGTGAATATCCGCTTGGACATGCCCTGCTCGCACATATTTCCCCATGCATTCCGGCATGGCGTTTTCATCGAACGCGCCGGCCGTCCGGACCACGTATCCCTCATGTTTCGTCAAATCGAGATTTCGGGCGATGCCTTCAAAAAGGTCGTCTCTGTAAGGGCCGCGATAAAGCGTGGGAACGGCAGAGATGCCCAATTCCTGAAATCTTGTCATGGTCCGATCCCACGACTGCACCTCGTCGTCGACGATCCAGCCGAAGCCGAGGAAATATGACGGCAGAGCGTCATAGGCGACAGAGTGGCGAGCATACAGGTTCTCGCCAATGATACGCTCGCCGTCTTCCAGATTTGGCGAAATTCCCGCCGCGAACGCTTTGAGCCAGTCACGCGAGGGGTGATAGCGGCTATCCGGACTTCTTGCATGTGAGCCGGTGCTATGGATCGTCGTGTTCTCTCCATCCATCTTTTCGGTCACGACGAGATCATCCACCATCAGCCCCACCAAAGAGGCCATGATCTTGTCGTCGCTCGTTGCGCCCGGCGAAGTCGGTAGGTGAAAGGTGCGGCCATACTTCTTCATAAGGCTCAGATAGCACGACCGTTTCAAGGTCCGCAAAGAACGTACTGCATCCATTCCAATGCAATCCGTCCCGGCTCCGGCTCTCCGCGCCCCCAACCAACGACATCCCCCCATTCCCGCCCACCTCACAATTCCTTGACAGCCGCGCCCCCCGCTGGTTCAGACGAGGGACGCGCACAGCAGGGGAGTGTCACAGGTGAAGATCAGCATCGTCATCCCGACGCGGGAACGCGCCCTGTATCTCCGCCAGTCGCTTGCCACCGCGCTTGCCATCGACGACCCCGATGTCGAAATCATCGTCACCGACAACGAGAGCACCGACGACACCGCCGCCGTTGTCGCCGCCTACAGCGATCCCCGCCTGAAATACGTCAAGACCGGCGCTCGCGTCTCCATGCGCCAGAATTTTGAGAACGGGATGCGGCAGGTCACCGGCGATTACGTCATCTTCTTCGGCGACGACGACGGCATCCTGCCCGGCCAGTTCCGCTTTCTCCGCCGCCTGCTGGAGGAAAGACAGCCCGACGCGCTGAGCTGGAGCCTGCCCACCTACGGCTGGCCGATCGAGGGCTTCGGCAAGCGCACCGGCACCGTCCGCTACATGAAACACTGGGCCTACGGCACCCCCGACACGCTGGACATCGAAGCCCGCCGGCGCGCCATCCTCGCCGCCCAGCATCACCGGACCCTGCCCCAGCCCGCGCTCTACCACGGCTGCATTTCCCGGAGGTATCTCGAGGCCTTCCGGGGGCCGAGCGGTGACATCATCAACGGCTCCATCCCCGACATCCACATCACCTACCGAATCTATTTCCGGGGCGGGACCGTGCTGCATGTGCCGCACATGTTCTCCATCAACGGCTTCAGAGGGTCACCTCTGATGCGCCAGAGAGGAGTCCATCATGCGAGTAAGTCCATCCGTCGAAGCCCAACCCGCCGTCATTTATTGTCGTGTCTCTTCGACCAAACAAAAGCTCGCTGGGGGCGGGCTCAATAGCCAAGAGCATCGGTGCCGCCAGTATGCCATCGCCAACGGTCACGAAGTTGAGGCGGTCTTTCCTGACGACGCTTCAGGCGGAGGCGATTTCATGAAGCGCCCTGGCATGGTGGCGCTGCTCAGCTTCCTCGATGCTCAACCGCAGAAGAAATACATCGTCATCTTCGACGATCTGAAACGTTTCGCCCGCGATACGCAGTTTCATATCATGCTGCGTCAAGAACTGGCCCGCCGGGGTGCCAAGGTTGAATGCCTTAACTTCAAGTTTGAGGACACGCCCGAAGGGAAGTTCGCCGAGACTATCTTCGCGGCTCAGGGCGAGCTGGAGCGTGAACAAAACCGACGCCAGACCATCCAAAAAATGAAGGCCCGCGTTGAGAAGGGCTACTGGGTGTTTCAAGCACCTGTGGGCTATCTCTATCAGCGCAACCCTCAGCACGGCAACATGCTGGTTCGGAACGAACCGCATGCGTCGATCATCGCCGAAGCTCTCAATGGGTATGCGATTGGACGCTTTCAAACCCAGGTCGAAGTGAAGCGCTTTCTGGAAAGCCAGCCGGACTATCCGAAGGACTTGCCCAACGGAGAGATTCGCAATCAACGAATCCAAGACCTCCTGAACCGCCCCGTCTATGCCGGACTGGTAGAAGCCAAGAACTGGGATGTATCGCTCCGCAAAGGCCACCATGAGCCGCTGATTTCTATCGAAACCTTCCATCGCATTCAGGATCGCCTGAATGGGAACTCGAAGGCCGCGATGCGTAAGGACAACAACGAAAACTTCCCGGTGCGTGGGTTCGTTCTCTGCGATGATTGCGGCAAACCACTGACCGCCTGTTACTCACAGAGCAAGACCGGCAAGCGCTACCCATATTATTGGTGCAAGACGAAGGGCTGTGTCAGCGCCCGCTGTTCAATCGCAAAGCATAAGCTGGAAGGTGAAGTTGAAGCCCTGTTGAAGTCTCTTCAGCCAAGCAAGAATCTGACCGGCATTGTCCAGGTCATGTTTCGCAATGCTTGGGACAACCGGGCGGCACAAGCTTCACGCGGAGTGACCTCCGCGAAAGACAGTATCGCCAAAATCGACATCCAAATCACGAAGCTGCTCGACCGTATCGTCGATAGCGGCAACGACTCCGTGATTGCAGCCTACGAAAAACGTGTGGCCGATCTGGAGCAAGAGAAGCTTGTTTTGCAGGAAAAAGCCTCAAAATGCGCAAAACCTGTCCATGCCTTTGAGGAAATGTTCGAACTCGCCATGCGCTTCCTGTCAAGCCCTTGGGAAATATGGATTAAGGGCGATCTGACATGGAAGAGAAACGTGCTCAGATTGGCCTTTGTGGAGCCGATTTCGTACCGCAAGGGTGAAGGTGTTCGAACCCCGAAAATAACGTTACCATTCAAAGCGTTAGAGGAGTTTCAGACGGGGAAAAATGAAATGGCGCACCCAAGAGGATTCGAACCTCTGGCCTCTGCCTTCGGAGGGCAGCGCTCTATCCAGCTGAGCTATGGGTGCCGCAAGGCGGGTCTATAGGGCATCGCTCTCGGCCCCGCAATCGGAAATCCGACCGGCTGGGCCGGAGGCGGCACAGGCAGCGGCGCGGGCCGGTCGGGGAAGCGGCGCCCAAACCCGGCTCAGGCCGCCTTCAGCCCCGTTGCCAGCATCGTCATGCGCGGGATCATCTCGACCACCTCGACCGCGCCGAACCCTCCGGCCTCGAGTTCCGAGGTCAGGGTGCCGGTGTCGACCGACCGCGCCTCGGGCGTGAAGGCGGTGTGCTGCAGTTGCCAGAGCGCGGCCAGTCCCGGTCCGCTGCGGTCCTCGTGCACCATGAAGTCGTGGATCACGATGCGCCCGCCGGGGACCAGCGCCTTCTCCGCATCCGCGATCAGCCCTTCATGGGAACTCCCCGGCACGCCGGACAGCAGGTAGGACATCAGCACGACGTCCTGATCCCCGGGCCAGCCGGTCTTCAGCGCATTGCCGTCGACATATCTGACCCGGTCGGACAACCCCGCCTCCTCCACATAAGCCCGCCCCAGATCGGCGACGTTCGGGAAATCTACGATGGTCGCGGTCAGCTCCGGGAACCGCTTGCAGAGCGTGATCGCAAAGGCCCCCGTCCCCCCGCCGACGTCAAGCAGGTGCCGCGCGTCAGAAAAATCGACCTTCTTCGCCAACTGCCGGGCGGGGCCAAGCGACCCGGCATGCTGGCTTTCGGAATACAACCGCGCCTGATCGGGGTCGGAGAACCACTGTTCGTAGCTCGCCGTATCGCCGTCGGACAGCGTCCCCTTCACCGCCGGTTCCAGTTGGTCGAGCAGCGGGTACATCTGCTGACCGACCTGAAGGCGCAGGTAGTCGCCGAAGTCGTACTTGGCCCCGGCCACCAGAAAGGCCTCCGCCGCCGGAGAGTTCGCATAGCGCCCCTCCGCCACCACCAGAAGCCCCAGCCCGGCGAGTGCGGTGGCCAGCGTCTCGGCCCGGTCGCGGTGGATGCCGGTGCGCGCGCCGATCTCCTCCGCCGTGAGCGCGCCGTCCGAAAGCGCGGTGAACAGCCCGAGGTCGAGCGCGACGAACAGGGCTTTGGATCCCATGAATCCGAAGGCGATGTTGGAAATCTCGTCGGCTTCCGTCAGCGGCGGCATGTGTCTCTCCCGGTTGTTTGCATGGGGGCAGCCTAACGTTCCGGGCCGCCGGAGGCCATGGCGGGGCGGGATTGGAGGCGCGCGGCATCCAGATCTGCGCCGCTTTGCCCCTGAGAGGGCTGTCGTCACGGCTTAAGCATCGTTACGATAGGCCATACCTATCGGAACAAAGCGCATCGGTCGGAAATCGTGATTAACAAGCTTGAGATGCTGATCGCCCTCGCGCAGGAGCGTCACTTCGGCCGGGCGGCGGAGTCCCTGTCGATCACCCAGCCCACCCTGTCCGCCGGGATCCGCCAGCTTGAGGAACATCTTGGCGTCAAACTGGTGGAACGCGGATCGCGTTACGGCGGGCTGACCCCCGAAGGTCAGCGCGCCCTGGTCATGGCCCGCAGGATCGTCGGGGACTCGCGCCGCCTGCGGGACGAGATGCGGGCGAAGCGGGACGGGCTGACCGGGCAGCTGCGCCTCGCGGTGATTCCGACCGCCCTCACATGGGCGTCGCACCTGGTGGCCGACCTGAACGCCCGCCACCCCGGCATCGGCGCGTCCGTCCGCTCCGCCTCCTCGCAGACCGTGCTGACCCTTCTGGAAAACCTCGAGATCGACGCCGGGATCAGTTATCTCGACAACGAACCGCTTGGCCGGGTCAGCACGGTAGAGCTGTACCGGGAAACTTACCGGCTGGTCTGTCACCGCAGTCACCCCCTCTCCGCGCGCGCTCATGTGACCTGGGCGGAGGTCGCGGGGCAGCAGCTGTGCCTTCTCACGCCGGAAATGCAGAACCGCCGGATCATCAACCGCAACCTTCACGCCGCCGGGCCAGAACCGGAGGCGCGGCCCTACGCCGAGATCGAGGCGAATTCGACCGTCGTGCTCGCCTCCATGGTCATGCGGGGGGACTGGGTGACGGTGTTGCCGGGCGATCTGGCGGATTTCCTCGTCGCCGGAAAACCCATGGCCGCCGTTCCGATCAGTGGCGCACCGCTGGCCTATACCGTTGGTCTGATTACCGAATATCAGGAACCGCACACCCCCGTGCTGGACGCCCTGATGACAGAGGCTGCACGCATCTCCCGGCTTCAATAGAAAAACCCTATCGACTGACGGAACACCGATATTGATTTCTCAACCATTGTGCAGCATGGCGGACGAACAGGGGAGAGCCAGATGAGTCACCAAGCGACCACAGCAGAGCCCGGCGAAATCCGCGCCATCATCGAGGCGGAGCGTCACCGCGAAGGCCCCCTCCTGCCGATCCTGCACGCGCTCCAGTCCCGCTTCGGTCACATCCCGGAAGCCGCCCTGCCCCTGATCGCCGACGCCCTGCGACTGACGAAGGCGGAGGTGCACGGCGTCGTCTCCTTTTACCACGATTTCCGCGAGGCCCCGGCGGGCCGCTTGACCCTGAAACTCTGCCGGGCGGAGGCCTGTCAGGCGACGGGGGCCAATGCACTCGCGGCCTCGGTGCTCGACCGGTTCGGACTGGACTGGCACGGCACCACCCCGGACGGCGCGGTGACGGTGGAACCGGTCTATTGCCTCGGACTCTGCGCCTGCGGACCGGCGGCGATGGTGGGCGAACGGCTGATCGGCCGCGCCGACGCCGCCCGCATCGACGCGGCACTGGCGGAGGCAGGCGCATGACGGAAGGCAAGACCGCCCCGATGAATATCTACCTCTCCTGCGACAGCGCCGCCAAATCGCTTGGCGCGGAACAGGTCGCGAAGGCGATCACGCAGGAGGCAGAGGCGCGCGGTCTCTCGGTTGACCTCATCCGCACCGGATCGCGCGGCATGGTCTGGCTCGAACCGCTGGTCGAAATCGACCGGGGCGCGGGCCGCATCGCCCATGGCCCCGTCACGCCCGACATGGTTCCTGCCCTGCTGGACGGAAGCGCCGAAACGCTCGGCCCCGTCGACACCATCCCCTTCTTCGCCAGGCAGACCCGCCTGACCTTTGCCCGCTGCGGCATCACCGACCCGCTCTCGCTGACCGACTACGAGGCCCACGGAGGTCTGACCGGCCTGCGCCGCGCCCTCGCCATGACGGCAGAGCAGATCGTGGAGGAGGTCAGGACGTCGGGTCTGCGCGGACGCGGGGGCGCGGGCTTCCCGACCGGTATCAAGTGGGACACGGTCCGGCAGGCAGAGGCCGATCGGAAGTACATCGTCTGCAACGCCGACGAGGGCGACTCCGGTACCTTCGCCGACCGCATGCTGATGGAGGGCGACCCCTTCACCCTGATCGAGGGCATGGCGATTGCCGGACTGGGCACCGGCGCAACCAAGGGCTTTGTCTACATCCGCTCGGAATATCCCGACGCCATCGCCACGATGGAGCGCGCGATCCGCCTCGCGCGGGAGGCCGGATGGCTCGGCCTCGACATCCTCGGCTCAGGCCGGACCTTCGACATGGAAGTCCGCGTCGGTGCCGGGGCCTATGTCTGCGGAGAGGAAACCTCCCTCCTCAACTCGCTCGAAGGCAAGCGCGGCGTGGTCCGCGCCAAGCCGCCCCTGCCCGCTCTGGAAGGTGCATTCGGCAGGCCGACCGTGGTGAACAACGTGATCTCTCTCGCCACCGTGCCGGTGATCTTCGAGAAGGGAGCGCAACATTACGCGGACTTCGGCCTTGGCCGGTCGCTCGGCACGATCCCCTTGCAGATCGCCGGGAACGTGAAGCACGGCGGCCTCTTCGAGACCGCCTTCGGCATGCCACTGGGCGACATCGTGAACGATCTCGGCGGCGGCACCGCATCGGGCCGCCCCGTGAAGGCGGTTCAGGTCGGCGGCCCGCTTGGCGCCTATTTCGCCCCGCACCAGTTCGACACCCCCTTCGGATACGAGGAATTCGACGGCGCGGGCGGCCTGATCGGCCACGCCGGCCTCGTGGTCTTCGACGACACGGCGGACATGCGCGGCATGGCCCGCTTTGCCATGGAGTTCTGCGCCGTGGAGAGCTGCGGCAAATGCACCCCCTGCCGGATCGGCGCGGTGCGCGGCGTGGAAACCATCGACCGCATCGCCGCCGGAGACACGGGCGCGGTCGAAATCCTCACCGACCTCTGCGAGACGATGAAGGACGGCTCGCTCTGCGCGCTTGGCGGGTTTACGCCCTACCCGGTAATGTCCGCGCTGCGCCTCTTCCCGGAGGAATTCGGTATGAAGGAAGCGGCGGAATGATCCGCGCCGTCCCCGTCACCCTCTCCCCCGCGGGGAGAAGGAATTGCGCCAGCCACCGGCGCGGCGCTACCATTCCGGCGATCCGTTCGGCACGCACCCTCCCTCTCCCCGCGGGGGAGAGGGCCGGGGTGAGGCGGAGCCACACCCGCCACGGAGCCCAACGATGGACAAGGTAAAAGGCCCCGCCTCCTACTTCCCCTCGATCGAGGCGAAATACGGTCAGCCGGTCGACCACTGGCTTGCCATGGTGCGCGAACGGGCCGGGATGAAGCACATGGAGATCGTCGCCTTCCTCAAGCAAGAACACGGATTGGGCCACGGCCACGCGAACGCGCTGGTCGCCCACGAACTCGCCGCGCTGAAAAAGGGCAAGACATGATCCCGGCCCGCAACCCCTCTCCGGACTTCTCAACCCCCTCCCTGACCCTCCCCCTGAAAGGGGAGGGGACGCCCGTGACGCACACCATGCCCCCATCCAAATCCACGCTTGTGGTCGCCCTCCCCTTCCCCTCCCAGGGGGAGGGCCAGGGAGGGGGTCTCGGCACCTTCCACACACGCCCCCGCCAGACAAAGGCCCCCGTCCCGCCAAGCGCCCCCCCCTCTTCCCCCGAGGAAGAGGGCCGGGGTGAGAGGCAACCTTCCCGCCGTCCGGAGCCGCTGACATGAAAGACTTCATCCTCCCCCCGAAGGACTGGGATATGGGCACCCCCCTGCCCCGGGCGACCGAAACCGTCTCGCTGAAAATCGACGGCTTCGACGTCACCGTGCCCGCCGGCACTTCCGTCATGCGCGCCGCGATGGAAGCCGGCATAAAGATCCCCAAGCTCTGCGCCACCGACTCGGTCGAGGCCTTCGGCTCCTGCCGCCTCTGCCTCGTCGAGATCGAAGGGAGACGCGGCACCCCTGCCTCCTGCACCACCCCCGTTACGGAAGGCATGGCGGTGAAGACACAGACTCCGCGCCTCGCCAAACTGCGCAAAGGGGTGATGGAGCTCTACATCTCCGACCACCCGCTCGACTGCCTGACCTGCGCCGCCAATGGCGACTGCGAACTTCAGGACATGGCGGGCATGACCGGCCTGCGTCAGGTCCGCTACACGCCCGGCGACAACCACTACGCCCCGACGACGGCCGGATCGCTTTCGCTCAACGACATCCGCGCCAAAGCCCCGGATGCCGCCACCAACGCGCGCTATATCCCCAAGGACGATTCCAACCCCTACTTCACCTACGACCCGGCGAAATGCATCGTCTGTTCCCGCTGCGTGCGCGCCTGCGAAGAGGTTCAGGGCACCTTTGCCCTGACCATCGAAGGCCGAGGCTTCGACAGCCGTGTCTCCTTCGGTGCGAAGTCCGACGACGCGATGCACTCCGACTGCGTCTCCTGCGGGGCCTGCGTTCAGGCCTGCCCGACCGCGACGCTTCAGGAGAAATCGGTGGCCGAACTCGGCACCCCCGACCGCGCCGTTCTGACCACCTGCGCCTATTGCGGCGTCGGCTGTTCGTTCAAGGCGGAACTCAACGGCGACAAGCTGGTCCGGATGACGCCCTACAAGCACGGCAAGGCCAACCGCGGCCATTCCTGCGTCAAGGGCCGCTTCGCCTATGGCTATGCCGAACACCCCGACCGGGTCCTGAACCCGATGATCCGGGACAGCATCGACCAGCCCTGGCGCGAAGTCTCATGGGACGAGGCGATGCAATTCACCGCCGCCCGCCTGACGAAAATCCGCCAGGACCACGGCCGCAAGGCGCTTGGCGTCATCACCTCCTCCCGCTGCACGAACGAGGAAACCTACCTCGTCCAGAAACTCGCCCGCGCGGTCTTTCTCAACAACAACACCGACACCTGCGCCCGCGTCTGCCATTCCCCGACCGGCTACGGTCTCGGCCAGACCTTCGGCACCTCCGCCGGCACGCAGGACTTCGACTCCGTCGAACAGACCGACCTCGCCGTGGTCATCGGTGCGAACCCGACCGACGGCCACCCGGTCTTCGCCTCTCGCCTGCGCAAGCGCCTGCGTCAGGGCGCGAAGCTGATCGTGCTCGACCCGCGCCGCATCGACCTGCTGGAAACCCCGCATATGGGCGACAGCTGGCACCTGCCCCTGCGCCCCGGCACCAACGTCGCCGTCGTCTCCGCCCTCGCTCATGTCATCGTGACCGAGGGGCTGGTGGACATGGATTTCATCCGCACCCGCTGCGACACCGACGAATTCGCGCATTACGCCGAGTTCATCTCCGCCCCCCGCCATTCGCCCGAGGCGACGGAACTGCTGACCGGCGTTCCCGCCGCGACACTCCGCGCCGCCGCCCGCGCCTATGCCGCCGCCCCGAACGGCGCGATCTACTATGGCCTCGGCGTGACCGAACATTCGCAGGGCTCCACCACCGTCATGGCAATTGCCAACCTCGCCATGTTGACCGGCAACATCGGCCGCCCCGGCACCGGCGTGAACCCGCTGCGCGGGCAGAACAACGTGCAGGGCTCCTGCGACATGGGCTCCTTCCCCCACGAACTCCCCGGCTACCGCCATGTGAAAGACGCCGAAACCCGCGCGATCTTCGAGTCGCTCTGGAAGGTGAAGATCGACCCGGAGCCCGGCCTCAGGATCCCGAACATGCTCGACGCCGCGGTCGAAGGCACCTTCAAGGCGCTCTACGTGCAGGGCGAAGACATCCTCCAGTCCGACCCCGACACCCACCACGTCGCCGCAGGTCTGGCCGCGATGGACTGCGTGATCGTGCACGACCTCTTCCTGAACGAGACGGCGAATTACGCCCATGTCTTCCTCCCCGGCTCCTCCTTCCTTGAGAAAGAGGGCACCTTCACCAACGCCGAACGCCGCATCAACCGCGTGCGCGAGGTGATGAAGCCGAAGAACGGTTATGCCGACTGGGAGGTGACGCAGCTTCTGGCCAACGCGCTCGGCGCCGGCTGGCACTACACCCACCCCGCCCAGATCATGGAAGAAATCGCCGCCACCACGCCCAGCTTCGCCAACGTCACCTACGACCTGCTCGAAGAAAAGGGCTCCGTCCAGTGGCCCTGCAACGACGCCGCACCCGAGGGCACGCCGCTGATGCATGTCGACGGCTTCGTGCGCGGCAAGGGGCGCTTCATCGTCACCGAATACGTGGCTACCGACGAAAAGACCGGGCCGAGGTTCCCGCTGCTGCTGACCACGGGCCGGATCCTGTCGCAATACAATGTCGGCGCCCAGACCCGCCGGACCGAGAACAACGCCTGGCATGACGAGGATCTGCTGGAGATCCACCCCTTCGACGCCGAGAACCGCGGCGTGAGGGAGGGCGACTGGATCCGCCTCGCCTCCCGCTCGGGCGAAACGACCCTGCGCGCGACGATCACCGACCGCGTCTCTCCGGGCGTGGTCTACACAACCTTCCACCACCCCGATACACAGGCCAACGTGGTTACGACCGACTATTCCGACTGGGCCACCAACTGCCCGGAATACAAGGTGACGGCGGTGCAGGTCGCCCCCTCCAACGGCCCCTCGGACTGGCAGCGCGACTACGCCGCACAGGCCGACCGCGCGCGCCGCATCCTGCCGGCGGCGGAATGACACCCTCCGCCCCCGCAAAGGCCCTGCGCATCGGAACCGGGGGCACGTCCCCCGTCACCCGCACCCTGCCCGAGGAGGTGCCGGTCGCCCTGACCTACGACGGCTCAACACAGGCGGTGATGATGGCGACACCCTCGGACCTTGAGGATTTCGCCACCGGCTTCTCCCTGACCGAGGGCATCGTGACCGACCCGGCCCAGATCGCCGAAATGACCGTCGAACCTCACGACGACGGCATCGAGATCCGCATGTGGCTTGCCGATGCGCAGGCCACCGCCCTGACCCGCCGCCGCCGCGCCATGGCCGGACCCGTGGGCTGCGGGCTTTGCGGTATCGACAGCCTGGCAGAGGCCACCCGCCCCCTGCCGGAAATCACCGCCCGCTCGGCCCTCACGGCAGAGCAAATCGCCACCGCCACCGACACCCTGCGCACCCGCCAGCCGCTGCACGACGAAACCCGCGCCGTCCATGCGGCAGGCTTCCTGACCCCGCAGGGCCTAATGATCGCGCGGGAAGACGTCGGACGCCACAATGCGCTCGACAAAGTCATCGGCGCCCTCGCCCGCACCGGAACCGATGCCGCGACCGGCGCCTTTGTCCTCACCTCCCGCGTCTCCATCGAACTTGTCCAGAAGTCGGCACTCGCAGGCTGCGGCATGCTCATCGCCGTCTCGGCCCCGACCGCGCGCGCCCTGCGCACCGCCGAAGACGCCGGCATCACCCTCGTCGCCCTCGCCCGCAATGGCACGGCCGAGGTCTTCACCCATCCCGACCGCCTGACCGAGACTCCGCATGTCGCCTGAAAAGATGATCACGATGGCCAACCAGATCGCCACCTTCTTCGCCTCCCAGCCCGGAGAGGACCGCGCCGCCCGCGTCGCCGCCCACCTCAACGATTTCTGGGAACCTCGGATGCGCCGCCAGTTGCTTAACCACATGGCGGAGGGAGGTCACGGCCTGTCGCCCCTGGTGATCGAGTCCCAGCCCTTCATCGCCGCGCCCGCGGAAACGGAGTGACGCCTCCGGCGGGGATATTTCCGGCAAGATGAAGACATGGGCGCGCCCCAACCCCTTCATCTTGCGAAAAATACTCTGGGGAGCGCGAGGGGTGAAACCCCTCGCTCCGCCCTATCCGACCCGCACCAGGTGATTGTCCCAGGCCCGCCCCGCCACATGCAGCGGCGTGACCTCGCCGTCGCGCAGCGCAAGCACCCCGCCCATCCCGTCCGTCGCGATCAGCCCTGCTCCGGCCGGCGCGATCCCGCAGACATCCGGGCGCAGCACCGCGCCGCGAAACCCGCCGTCCAGACCGAAGAGATGCACGCGCCCCCCGCGCGGCGAGGTGATGCCGACCATTCCCCCCGCGATGGCAACGCTGCCCGCATAACCCTGCATCGCAAGCTGTTCCGCCAACCCCGCCTCGCAGAGTACGGGCGCCGATCCCCGCCGGTGCAGACCAAGCAGCGGCACCGGATCGGTCAGATCGCCCTCCCACTGCATAGCAAAGGCCACCGTTTCACCGTCCGTCGCCAGATGGCGGATGGAATTGAGGTGCAGGTCCGGAGACAGCTCCACCACCTCCTGCACCCCCTCCGCCGTGGCATAGGCGAGGTTCGGCTTCATCTCGGGAATGTTCAGCTTCTCCCGCCCCTGCGCCGGGTCGGTCAGGATCCCGCCGTTTGCCACCGCCAGGACGTCGCCCGGCAGCGCGAGGATCTCGTGCGGACCGATCCCGGCCGAGGCGATCTCTCCGATCCGCGCATACCCGGCGCGGCGGGACCAGAACCCGATCACCCCCTGCCCCGTGGCGATGTCATTCTCCGTGGTGCAGAGCACGTCGCCGTTTTCGATAAATGCGCCGTGACCGTAGAAATGCCGCCCCTGCGGACTGTCCAGCCGGTGTGCAACCGCACCGGTCACGCAGTCGATCACCAGCGCGAAGGTCCCCGGACGGCGGGCGAAGGCGACCGCCTCGGGCGCGAAGGGATGCGCCGCCGCCGCGTGCCCCCGGTCCGGCAGCGCGATGCGGAACAGGTCGCGACCCTCGGCGTCCAGCCCGAACAGCGCATAGCCGCCGTCCCCCTCCTTCGCTGCCGCCAGATAGCAGGGGTCCCCCGCATCGGCCCAGCTCAGCCGGGGCAGCGCGGAGGCGGCGAGAAGACCGGCGAGGAAACCGCGTCGCGTGCCCATCTCAATCCCCGTCCGCCGAATTGAAGCCTTCGCTCACGCCAAGCGGCGCGCCGACCTCGGCCTTCGCCGCATCGCGCGCCGCCCGCACGCGCTGCTGCACGATCTCCACCTTGAGCCGGCCGGAGGGGTCGTCGACCGTGGCGAACACCGGGTCCTGCAGGTCCTCTGCCGTCGCGCGGGCCGTGGCAAAGGCCTCTGCTGTCGCCGGGACGGGGCCGTCGGCCAGCTTCTCGGCCAGATCGCCAAGCGCCTCCAGCGAGAGCACGACGTTGCGCAGCGACCGCTCGGACCGCCGCGCCTCTGCCCGCTCCGGCCGGGGCCGGTCGAAGGTGCCGAGGGGGCGACCAAGCCGTTGATCCGCCGTGAAT
Source organism: Primorskyibacter flagellatus (assembly GCF_014638275.1). Lineage (GTDB taxonomy): Bacteria > Pseudomonadota > Alphaproteobacteria > Rhodobacterales > Rhodobacteraceae > Pseudooceanicola > Pseudooceanicola flagellatus_A. The sequence continues at coordinate 472,856 of NZ_BMFJ01000001.1, read as the reverse complement.
TCCAGCCCCGCCATCAGCGCGGTGTAATACTGCTGCGCCGGTTCACGCGGGGTGAGATAGGCAGTGTTCCCGGCCTCTCCGGCGCTCAGCATCAATTGCGCCTGATCCTGCCACTCCGCATCGACCTCCGCCGCCATGCGCGCCAGATCCGCCGCGACCGCCTGCACCAGACGGCAGGTATAGCTGTCCCGCCCATAGCCCGCATAATCCGACCCGAACAGCAGCTGTTCCAGCGCGAACAGCCCCCGCCCGGCGACCGAAACCTGGGCAAAGTCGGCGGTGTCATCGACCGCCGCGTCCTCGTCCCGCACCAGTCCGGCGACGGTGGATGCGACCATCCCCCGCTTGTCGGGCCAGAACCCGATCGCCAGCCCGCGCCCGTCCTTTTCCAGCGGACCGAAGGACAGGTGACTGACCCCCATCCAGGCGTCGAAGGCGTTGTGGTAGGAGGGGATCACCGCCTCCGCCGTGCAGTCTGCCGCGGCGTTGACGGCGAGCGCGCGGGTCTGGACGGCAAAACTGTGAAAGCGCGGCAGGGTATGGTCATTTACCGCCTCGGGCACGCCGGACACGGCGGGCGTGGCGATCAGCAGGGCAAGGGCAAGGGAACGGATCATAGGCTCTCCAGGTAACGGATGAGGGCGGCGCGGTCTTCGGGGCTCAGCCGGGTGACCCGGTCGCGGGCGGCCTGTGCCTCTCCGCCATGCCAGAGCACGGCTTCCAGCAGCGACCGCGCCCGCCCGTCGTGCAGGTAGTAGCTGTGGCCGTTGACCTGGGGCGTCAGGCCGATCCCCCAGAGCGGCGGCGTCCGCCATTCCCGACCCGAGGCACGCCCCTCGGGACGATTGTCGGCCAGCCCCTCGCCCATGTCGTGCAGCAGCAGGTCGGTGAAGGGCCAGATCAACTGGAAGGATTGTTCCGGCTGGCCCTCCATCCGGTCGGTGACGAACTTGGGCGTGTGGCAGGCCGGGCAGCCGGCCTCGTGGAACATCTGTTTGCCGCGCAGCACATCGGGCGTGTCGAAATCCCGCCGCGCCGGAACCCCGAGGTTCCGGGAATAAAACGTAACGAGGTCAAGGCCCTGCGCGTCGATTTCCGTCCCCCGGTCGTCGCCGTCACCATGCGGCGCCGTACGGCAGGCGGCTTCGGCTTCGCTGCAGTCGCCCCAGGGGTCGGGGAAAAGCGGGGTGGAAATCCCGATGTCGCCGGCGAAGGCCGCCGCCGACTGTTCCCTGACCGTCGCCGCCCCGGCCTTCCAGCCGAAACGCCCCAGCATTGGTTGATCGTGTTCAAAGGACCACACGATCTGCGCGCGGCCGGAGATGCCGTCGCCATCCGCGTCCGAAGGGTCTTCGCGCGAAAGGATATCGGCGGCGGGGATCGCCTCGAGCAGGCCGAGCCCGATCATCTGCGGCGCCACGCGAGGGGACAGCATCGCACCGGGTGCGAGCGGTCCGTAGCCGAGGTCTTCGGCACGCCAGACGGGCCGGCGCAGGGTGGCGGTTTCGCCGGTCATCTCGACGGGCGTCTCGTCCCAGTCCACCGCCAGCCGGTACTCCGCCACCTGCCCGGCCACGCCGAAATCCTGCAGCTGTCCGCCATAGACCGGATCGGGGCGCGTGCGCTGCGTCTCGTCCCCGAGCGACAGGAGAAAGGCTTCGATGTCAGAGACTTCCACGTGGTCCATGGCCGGAACGGAAACCCGCAGAAACATGGAAACTGCATCGTCCTCCGGCCCCTCGGGCGGGTGGCCGCGTCCGTCCTTCAGGTGGCAACGCTGACAGGAGCGCGCGTTGTAGAGCGGCCCCAGCCCGTCGGAGGCGAGGGTCGAGGACGGCGACGACACCCAGAGCTTTTTAAAAAGGCCGTTGCCCAGCTTGAAGTCCAGTTCGCGTTCGAACGACATATTGCCGGAGGGCTGGGAAAAGGCGTCGGCGTCGCTCCGGGCGCGCACGGTGGCGGCCCCGGCGGGGTTCGCTTCGAACGGTTCCGGGCGGGAGAAATCGGTAGGAGGAGCGGTGACGGCGGCGACGCGCGCGGACTCTTCGGCGGTGCGAAAAATGACCGGATGAACGGATCTGGTCATTTGGTCATTTTCGGCCGACCGGGGCAGACCCGGAAAAACCGGTGTCAGGGACAGGGCGAAAAGAGTGGCAAGGGGAAGGTGGCGCATCGTCGGCTCCTCGGGGTCGAGGGGTGCCACGAATGCCCGACTATTTCAATCGGATTGTCATCACGAAACCGGGCGCCACCTGCGGCATGACGCCCGGATCCGTGCATCGTCCGGGACGATGTTATTCGGCTTCGTTCGCCGGCTTGGCCTGAAGCTGGCCGTACTTTTCCGGCCCGAGCTGTTCGAGCAGGGAGAGCTGGGTTTCGAGGAAGTCGATATGCCCTTCCTCATCCGCGATCAGCGCCTCGAACAGGTTCTTGGAGACGTAGTCCCCGACCTCGTCGCAATGCTTGCGCGCGGTGATGTAGAGTGTGCGGGCCTCATGCTCGGCCGCGAGATCGGCCTCCAGCGTTTCCTTGACGGTCTCGCCGATGCGCAGGCTGTCCAGCTTCTGCAGGTTGGGATGCCCTTCCAGGAAGATGATGCGTTCGATGAGGCGGTCGGCGTGGTGCATCTCCTCGATGCTTTCCTCGCGCGACTTGGCGGCGAGGCGGCCGTAGCCCCAGTCTTCCTGAAGGCGGAAGTGCAGCCAGTACTGGCTGACCGCCGTCAGTTCGCTGCGCAGGGCGTCGTTCAGAAACCCGATAACCTTTTTGTCGCCCTTCATGGCGCGTCCCCTCGGTCAGTTTTGAATAATTCTAAAATACTGGGGAAAGGATGGAATTCAAGGGAGATTTCTGCGCTCGTCCAGCCGATTACCCGAGCGAAACACTCATTTTCCGGCAAAGCGCCCGCGCCGCGGCCGCAGGTTCTGCAGCACCGCCGGCACGCCGAGACTGTCGGATTTTTCCATCGTCCCGATGAACAGCGACAGGCAGCCGCCGCATTCCGGCCGCTTGCCAAGCGCGTGATAGACCTTGCCCGGCGTGATGATCGTCTGCGGGTCGGCGGCGCGCATCCACTCCACGGCGGAGAGGATGTCGCGATCGCTGATGGAATTGCAGTGGCAGACGATCATCGGACGGGCCTTACTGGAAGACTGCGGAGGGGTTGTCGAGGCTGTCGGAGCCTTCGAACCCGATCTGGTCGAGGTTCAGCGCCGTCACCGCCCGTTCGATCGACTTGGTCTGCGCGACCAGCGCGTCGACCGCCGACATGATCAGCGCCTCGCCGCCCTCGTTGCCCCGCGCGAGCATCTGGTCGTAGGAGAACCCGGCCTCTGCCGCCGCCTTCAGCTGCCCGAGTTCACCCATGGTGTGATCGAGCGCCGCGCGCAGGTCGGCATCCACGTCCGCGTCAGCCGCAGCAACCAGCGACGACAGGGAGGCACCGGAGACCACGCGCCCGTCGATCCCGACATATTCGCCGGTGTAGACGTTGCGTACGCCCATGCCGTCGTAGAAATGGCTGTTGTGGGTGTTATCGGAGAAACAGTCATGCTCCTCCTCCGGGTCGTTCAGCATGACGCCCAGTTTCATCCGTTCGCCCGCCTGTTCGCCATAGGACAGCGATCCCATGCCCGTCAGAATCGCCGCGATCCCCGCATCCGGGTTGTCCAGCAGGGTGGTGCGGGCCTCGCCCCCCTCGCCCCATTGCTGCGCCATCCAGTCGAGGTCCGAGATCAGCAGGTCCACCGCCGCGGTCAGGTAGGCCGCGCGCCGGTCGCAGTTGCCGCCGGTGCAGGCATCGCCGCCGGCATAGTCGGTGAAGGGCCGATTGCCCGCGCCGTGTTCGGTCCCGTTCAGGTCCTGACCCCAGAGCAGGAATTCCACCGCGTGATAGCCCGTGGCGACGTTGGCTTCGACCTCGTCGGCCTCGTGCAGGGTTTCGGAGAGAAGTTCGGGCGTGATGGCGGAGGCGTCGATTTCTTCGCCCGAGAGGGTGAAGGCCGGATTGGCGATGACGTTGAGCACCGCGTACTGGTTTTCATCCGTCGCACCGCCGTAATCCGCATCGACGTAGTCGATCAGCCCCTCGTCCAGCGGCCAGGCGTTCACCTTGCCTTCCCAGTCGTCGACGATGGCATTGCCGAAGCGGAAGACCTCGGTCTGCTGATAGGGCACACGGGCGGCGATCCAGGCGGCGCGGGCGGCGGCCATGGTCGCGTCGGACGGATCGGCGATCAGCGCATCGACCGCCGCCTTCAGCGCCTGCGCCGAGGTCAGGCTGTCGGTGTATCCGGCCTGCGCGATGTCAGCATAGGTGGTCAGGACGGCGGCCTTGTCCTGCGCCAGCGCCGGTGCGGCAGCCAGGGCGAGAACGGCGGTGGCGGTCTTCAGTCGATACATGGAATTTCCTGTCGGTTCAGTTGAGACGGCGGCGCGCGGCCACCATGGTTGGCGCCACAGGAGCGGCGCGCTGGAGGTCGAGCCCAAGCGTCTGGGCCAGCGACACGGCAATCGGGGCAACATCGGCGCGCAGCATCAGACAGGCGATCATCATCGCCTCCTCCCGGTCCTGCACGGCCTGTGAGCAGAACAGCGCGAACACTGCCTCGTCCGCGCCGACGCATGTGCAGGCCACTCCGTGCCGCATCAACGGACGGCGGGCGTGGTGAAAGATCAGCGACAGGAGGTCGGTGAAGCGGGCAAAGACCGTCGCCGCCCCCTGTTCGCCGAACCGATGCCGCAGATCGTCGCGCAGCACCGCCTGCCCGCCTTCGCCGTCGCACCAGAGGCGCAGGGCACGGACCCACCACGCCTCGGACTCGGGCAGCAGATCGAGCTGCCCGACGGCAGAGGCCCCGCGGTCAACCCGCATGGGCGGAACCTTCGGGCCGGCGCGCGGCAATGGGATGGGTGATCAGGGGCATGGCGACTCCGTTCGCCCTTTCCTGACTTTTTCAGTCGCCAATGTCAATTCCGACTTTTTCAGTCGGATAGCCCTTGACGCCTCGGGCGTTGATTTCCGCCGGTCGGATGATAAGACTCACCGGGTTCGTCTGGGGGAGAACCTTGATATGACTGACAATACCGTGCTGATTGCCGGCGGCGGCATCGGCGGGCTGGCCATGGCGCTGACCCTGCACCAGATCGGCGTGCCCTGCCAGGTCTACGAGACCGTCCCGGACCTGCGTCCGCTTGGCGTCGGTATCAACCTGCAACCCAATGCGGTGCGCGAGCTGTTCGACCTCGGGTTTTCCCGCGCCGATCTGGACCGGATCGGCCTGCCCGCCCGCGAATGGGCGCTTCTGGGCCTGCGGGGACAGGAGGCCTATTCCGAGCCGCGCGGAGAGGATGCCGGGTACAACTGGCCGCAGTATTCCGCGCATCGCGGGATGCTGCAGATCATGCTCTACGACCGCGTGCGCCGCCTTCTCGGGCCGGATGCGGTGGTGCTGGGGGCGAAGATCACCGGCTATTCCCAGACCGCCGATGCGGTGACGGCCCATATCAGCCATGCCGATGGCACCGTGTCGACCGCGACGGGCGCCCTTCTGATCGGCGCGGACGGGCTGCATTCGGCCCTGCGCGAACAGATGTACCCCGACCAGCCGCCGATCCAGTGGGGCGGCGCGGTGATGTGGCGCGGCGTGACGAAAGCCCGGCCGATCCGCACCGGGGCCTCCTTCGTCGGGCTGGGGACCAGTCGGCACCGTATGGTGCTTTACCCGATCTCGGCCCCCGATGCGGACGGCATGGTCGACATGAACTGGATCGCCGAGGTCACCTACGACAATTCCGAGGGCTGGCGCTCCGTCGACTGGAACCGCCGGGTCGCGCACGACGAATTCGTGCATCACTTCGAGGGCTGGTGTTTTGACTGGCTCGACGTCCCTGCCCTGCTTCGCGGGACCGAGGAGGTCTGGGAATACCCGATGATCGACCGCGACCCCGTCCCGACCTGGGTGGACGAGCGCGTCGCGCTGATCGGGGACGCGGCGCATGTCATGTATCCCACGGGGTCGAACGGGGCGTCGCAGGCGATCATCGACGCGCGGGTGATCGGGGCGAAGATGCTGGATTACGGCGTAAGTCCGGATGCGCTGACGGCTTACGATCAGGACCTCTGCGAGAAGATCTCTGCCCTTGTCCTGCGCAACCGGGGGGCCGGGCCTTTTGCCCTGCTCAACCTCATTGACCAGCGATGCGGAGGAGAGTTCGACAGCATCGACGAGGTGGTGCCGCCTGCGGAACGGGACGAACTGATGGCCGTCTACAAGCGCGCCGCCGGCTTCGCGATCCAGTCCCTGAACGCGGCCGAACCGACGATCCCGCCGGGCGCGAAGGTGGGGGAACGGGCGCCGGTGTGAGGGGGGCTGCCCCCTAAACTTCCGCCCGCCACGGCGGGTTCGCCCCCGCCCGCGAGACCGTCACCGCCGCAACCCGCGCGCCGAACGCCATTGCCGTCCGCATCTTCTCAACCCCGAGCCCCCGCACGGCAGAGCGCGTCAACAGCCCCTGCTCCGACAGGCTCGCCAGAACCCCGGCGTTGAACGTGTCCCCCGCCCCGACCGTATCGACCACCGCGACCCGCTCTGCCGGCACCGAGACCTCCGCGCCCCCGGCCAGCCGGCAGACCGCGCCCTCGCTCCCGCGCGTGACGATGACCGCCCCGGCGCCAAGCGCCTGTATCCGCGCCACCTGCCCCTCCGGAGCCTCGCCTGGATAGAGCCAGTCGAGATCCGCGTCCGAGACCTTGACGATGTCCGCCCGCGCCAGCATCCGTTCGATCCGCGCGACATAGACCGCACGGTCCGCGATGAATCCGGGCCGGATGTTGGGGTCGATCATCACCAGCCGGTCCCCCGCCTGCCGGAGCAGACCGGCATAGGTGTCCGCGCCCGGCTCGACCGCCAGGGATATGCCGCCGAAGAACAGCGCCTCAGCCTCCGGCAGCGCGGGCACGTCGGATGGCCGCAGCATCCGCCCGGCGGAGTGTTCGTCGTAGAACACGTACTCCGCCTGCCCGTCGCGCAGGGTCACGAAGGCCAGCGTCGTCGGCCGGTCGGACAGAACGACCGGCCCCGTGTCCACCCCCGACTCCGCCAGCGCCGCCGCCAGCCGCCGCCCGAACAGGTCGCGCGACAGTCCGGTCAGCATCCCCGTCGCCACGCCGAGCCGCCCGAGGGCGATGGCCGTGTTGAACACCGCCCCGCCGGGCAGCGGGCGGAAATCTTCCCCGGACGGGATCATGTCGATCAGCGCTTCACCGCAGCAAAGGACCTTCATTGCACCCCCCGGATCGCCGGATAGGCCGCGCGGAACGCCGCGTAGCCGTCGTCATAAGCCGCGACCAGATCGCGCAGGGGCTCCACCACCTCCGCCGTTGCGGGTGCGGTCATGACCTCTTCCGCCGTGGCCTCCGTCGCCGCACAGATCGCCAGCCGCGCCGCACCGAGCGCCGCGCCGAATTCCCGCCCCTCGGGCAGTTTCAGCGGCAGGTTCAGCACCGTCGCGATGATGGAGACCCAGTCGCGGGACGCCGCGCCGCCGCCGATGGCGAACAGGCTTTGCAGGTCCGCGCCGGTACCTTTCAGCGCCTCTGCCGTGTCGCGCAGGCCGTAGGCCACGCCTTCCAGCACCGCCCGCGCCAGTTCCGCCACGCCGGTGTCATGGCCGAGCCCCGTGAAAGACCCGCGAACGGCGGCGTCGTTATGCGGCGTGCGCTCGCCGGAGAGATAGGGCAGGAAGCGCACGCGGCCCGGCCCCGGCACCGTACCCGCCAGCGCGGCGAGGTCGGCCGGTTTGCGTCCCGTGATTCCGGACAGCCAGTTGAGGCTGTCCGTCGCCGAAAGCATCACGCCCATCTGGTACCATCGCCCCGGCACGGCGTGGCAGAAGGTGTGAAGCGCGGTTTCGGGTGCGGGCGCATAGCCGTCGCGCGCCGCCAGTAGCACGCCGGAGGTACCGAGAGAGACAAACCCCTCCCCGTCGCGCAGCGCGCCGATACCGCAGGCGGCGGCCGCGTTGTCCCCTGCCCCGCCGGCCACGGTGACGGGTCCGGTCAGGCCCCATTTCTCCAGCAAGGATTTACGCAGCAAGCCCGCTGACTCCGACCCTTCGACAAGCCGCGGCATCTGCGCCCGGTCCATGCCGCTGGCGTCCAGAAGCATCCCGGACCAGTCCCGCGCGCCGACGTCCAGCCAGGAGGTCCCGGCGCTGTCGGACATGTCCGCCACGGCCTCCCCGGTCAGGTGGTGGTTCAGGAAGGCGGCGGGCAGCAGGACCCTGGCGGTGCGGGCAAAGATCCCGGGCTCATGGGCACGGACCCAGACGAGTTTGGGGGCGGTGAAGCCGGGGAAGACGATGTTGCCGGACAGGTCGCGGACCTGCGGCGCGGAATCGAGCGCGGCGGCCTCGGCATGGGCGCGGGTGTCGTTCCACAGGATGCAGGGCCGCAGCACCGCGCCGTCCCCGTCCAGCAGACAGGCGCCGTGCATATGCCCGGCCACGCCGATGCCGCGCAGAGACGCGAAACCCGGCACCCGCGCGGCCAGTTCCGCCATGACCTCGTCCAGCGCAAGGATCCACGCAGCCGGGTCCTGTTCCGACCAGCCGGGATGCGGATGCGCGACCGGATAGGCGCGCTCGGCCGATCCGAGCACGCGCCCCGCATCGTCGACCAGCAGCGCCCGGAGGCCCGAGGTTCCGAGGTCGATCCCGAGATAGGACATGGCTTAACCGTTCAGATAGGCGTCGAGTGACGCCACCATGCCATCCTCGTGCATCAGGCGCAGCCACTTTGCGAAGGGATCGGCAAAGGCGGGCCGGTCGGCGAGGTCGCCGTAGATCTGGCGCATCTCAAGCCAGGCCGCGGGCCGGGCCTTGGCCGCCTCTGCCACCGGGACGAGATCGGCCCAGAAGGGATCGTTCGGCTCCACCCCGCTGCCGTCCTCGCGCAGCCCGGTGCAGTAGCGCGCCCAGGCTGCGGACACGAAGGCCAGCCCCGACACCGGCGTCCCCTTCGCCAGACCGTCGCGCACCGACGGCAGGACGAAGCCGGGGTGCCGCGAAGACCCGTCGAAGGCCACCCGGCGCGTCGTGTCCACGATGGCCGGGTTGGAAAACCGCCGGTCGATCAATGTGACATAGTCGTCCGGCGTGTAGCCTGGCACCGGCTGGACATGCGGCAGGATCTCCTCCCGCTCCACCTTGTTAAAGAGGGCACGTACCCGCGCGTCCTCCATGCAGCCGGAGATCGTTTCGATGCCCAGCACCTCTCCCACATCGGCGATGACCTGATGCCCGCCGTTGAGGATGCGGATCTTCATTACCTCGAAGTCATGTACCCGATCCGAGAAGATCGCCCCCGCGCGGTCCCAGTCGGGGCGGCCGGCGCAGAAATCGTCCTCGATCACCCAGTGGCGGAAGTTCTCGTGCGTCACGGGGCAGTTGTCTTCCACTCCCATCTCCTGCGCCAGCGCCAGTTCCTTGGGTCCGGTGGCGGGCACGATGCAGTCGACCATGGAGTTCGGGAAGGTGCAGGTTTCCACGATCCAGTCCGCAAGCTCCGGATCCGAGAGCCGGGCGAGCGACACGACGGTCTGGCGCAGAACCGCGCCGTTCCCCTGTATGTTGTCGCAGGAGAGCCCGGTGAACGGCCCCGCCCCCGCGTCGCGGCGCAGGCGCAGCGCGGCGACCATCGCGCCGAAGGCAGTGCGCGGCGTGGCCGGGTTGGCGGCGTCATGCACGATGTCGGGATGGGCGGCGTCAAAGCCCTTGGTCGCCGGGTCGATGTAATAGCCGCCCTCCGTCACCGTCAGCGCGACGATGCGGATCGCGGGGTCGGCCATCTGCGCGATCAGGGGGCCGTTGCCCTCCGCGATCGGGATGTAGCCGATCATGGAGCCCACCACTTCGGCCGAGCGGCCCGAGGGGTCGAGTTCGATCAGCGTGGTCAGGCAGTCCTGCGCCAGCAGCCTGTCCCGCATCGCCGCGTCATAGGCCCGGACCCCGGCGCCGAGGATCGCCCAGTCCTGCGCGCCGCCCTCCTGCATCAGCCGGTGCAGGTACCAGGACTGGTGCGCCCGGTGAAAGTTGCCCAGCCCGATATGCACGATCCCGGGCGTCAGCGCCGCGCGGTCATAGGTCGGGCGGGCGATGGCCGCGGGCAGGTCCGGCAGCGTGGCATTGCAGAGCTTCATCGGCCCGTTCCTTCCTGTTCGTCCGCATCGTTGTCCCCCGCACGCAGGGCCATCCCGATTCCGCGGCGGACAAGCGTCACCCCCCGCATCTGCAGGCAGATGCGCAGTTTCCGTCCCGAAATCGCGATCATGCGATCCGAAGCCCCGCCGCATCGAACCTGTGCAGGTTGGCCCGGTCGGGCGTGACGAAGACGCGCGATCCGTACCGCAGGTCGATCTCTCCGCTCACCCGGACGGTCAGCGGTTCGCCGAGGTCGGGCACGTTGACCTGCAGGAAGGTGTCGGAGCCGAGGTGTTCGGACACCCCGACCGTGCCCTCCCATGTGCCGCTGTCGGTGGAGACCGTGAGATGTTCGGGACGGATCCCGATGGTCTTCGCCCCCTCCGCCTCGGCCGGGGCGCCGGGGATCAGGTTCATCTTGGGAGACCCGATGAAGCCCGCGACGAAGAGGTTGCGCGGGGCGCGGTACAGTTCGAGCGGACTGCCGACCTGTTCGATATTCCCGGCACGCAGGACGACGATCTTGTCGGCCATGGTCATCGCCTCCACCTGGTCGTGGGTGACGTAGATCATCGTGGTCTTCAGCCGTTCGTGAAGCTCGCTGATCTCGAGCCGCATGCCCACCCGCAGCGCCGCGTCGAGGTTCGAGAGCGGCTCGTCGAACAGGAAGGCCGCCGGTTCGCGAACGATGGCCCGCCCGATGGCGACCCGCTGGCGCTGCCCGCCCGACAGCTGGCCGGGCCGCCGGTCGAGATAGTCGGTCAGGTTCAGCACGCGCGCCGCATCCTCGATCCGCCGGTCCTGTTCGGCCTTGTCCATCCCGGCCATGCGCAGCGGAAAGGCGATGTTCTTCCGGACCGACATATGCGGGTAAAGCGCGTAGGACTGGAACACCATCGCCAGCCGCCGCTTGGCCGGGGGCACCCGCGTCGCGTCGACCTTGTCGATCCGGATCTGGCCCGTCGTCACGTCCTCCAGCCCCGCGATCAGACGCAGCAGCGTGGATTTCCCGCAGCCCGAGGGGCCCACGAAGACCACGAATTCCCCGTCCTCGATCGTCAGGTCCAGCGGCGGGATGACCTGAAGATCCCCGAAGCTTTTCGTCACCTTGTCGAGCGTTATGCGGCCCATGTGGTTGTTCCTCTTCCCGGCAGTTGCACCGCGGCCCCGGGACGCCAAGCCCGATAAACGGGACCCCGGTTCCGAACTCCTCTGCGACCACTTATCTTCATTTTTTTCGGAGCCTTTTGATGAACATCATCGTCCCGGCCGCGGCCGTGTTCCTGTCGGCAGCCCAGATGGCGGGTGCCGCGACCGTTACGCAGTTCACCGACCGCACGGCCTTCACGGCTGCGATGGAAAGCAGCTTTACCGAAACCTTCGAGGACTTTTCGCTGGACGGCGGACTCCACATTGCCGGCGGCAACGCCGTCCTTCTCGACTTCGGGCCGTTTTCCCAGGCCATCAGGCTGCGTGGTAACCCGAACCCGACGGTAGGGCCCGTCCTCTATACCTTCGGCGGGCCCGTCACCGGCTTTGGCGCAACCTTCAACATTTCGCTCAACGGCCTTGGCGGCGGGCTGAAGGTCGAAGTTTTTTCCGGTGTCACGATGATCGCGGCCTTCCCGGACGCGATCACGACAGGGAATGCCCAGTTCTTCGGCTTCACCTCCGACACGGCTTTCGACCGCGTCGAGGTGATGGTACGCGACCTTCCGGTCCTGATTTCGGAAATCCATACGGTCGACGACGTGATCTTCGGCCAGGCGATCAAACCCGACGCTGCCGTCCCCCTGCCCGCAGGTCTGCCGCTGCTGGCGGGCGGGCTGGCCGCCCTTGCCGCCCTGCGCCGCAGACGTGACGGCAGATGAGGTGACAGTCGGGGCGGTCATTTCACCGCTCCGAACGTCAGCCCGCGCACCAGCTGTTTCTGGCTGAACCATCCCATGATGAGGATCGGCGCGATGGCCATGGTCGATGCGGCGGAGAGCTTGGCGTAGAACAGCCCCTCGGGCGAAGAATAGCTCGCGATGAAGGCGGTCAGCGGCGCGGCCTTGGCGGCGGTCAGGTTCAGGGTCCAGAACGCCTCGTTCCAGGCCAGGATGATGTTCAGCAGCAGGGTGGAGGCGATCCCGGGCACGGCCATGGGCGTCAGGATGTAGAGGATCTCCTCGCGCAGGCTGGCCCCGTCCATGCGTGCGGCTTCAAGGATCTCTCCGGGGATTTCCTTGAAATATGTGTAGAGCATCCAGATGATGATCGGCAGGTTGATGAGCATCAGCACCACGATCAGCGCGCCCTTTGTGTCGAGCACCCCGAGCCGGATCATCACCAGGTAGATCGGATAGAGCACCCCGACCGCCGGCAGCATCTTGGTCGACAGCATCCACATCAGCACGTCCTTGGTCCGCTTGCCGGGCACGAAGGCCATGGACCAGGCGGCGGGGATGGCGACGATCAGGCCAAGCAGGGTCGATCCGCCGGCGATGACGATTGAGTTCCAGAGGTACCGGGCATAGTCCGACCGCTCCTGCACCACGCCGTAGTTTTCGAGGGTCCAGTCGAAGAACAGGACCTTGGGCGGGTTGGCGATGGCGTCGGCCTCGGTCTTGAACGAGGTCAGGATCGTCCAGAGGATCGGGAAGAAGATCAGCAGGCCGATGGTCCATGCGGCGACGGTGGCGACGGCTTTCTTCTGCGGTGTGGATGCGCGGGCCATGTCAGATGCTCCTCCGGTCGGCGGGCGTGCACCCCACCCTCTGCCTCCTCCCCGTGGGGGGAGGGACGTGCAATTGTTCGACAGTCGATTTCCGAACATTCCGCACCAACCGGATAGAGCGCCCGCCCGGCAGCGGCCGACCGCCCCCCTGGGCGGCCGCTTCGCGTCCACCCGCGGTCGGCCGCTGCCCTGCTCGCAGACCACAAAGGGTGACGGTGCCGACCGCCTTACGCATCGAGGTTCCTCCCCACGATGCGCATCAGGAAGATGGCGATGATGTTGGCGAGGATGACCGCAAGGATACCGCCTGCGGAGCCGAGGCCGACGTTCTGGCTTTCCAGCACCCGCTGGTAGATCAGGTAGGTCAGCGTCCGCGTTCCGAAGGACCCCTGGGTGGTCACGAAGATTTCTGCGAAGATCGACAGCAGAAAGATCGTCTGGATCAGCACCACCACGGTTATTGCCCGCGCCAGATGCGGCAGCACGATGAACCAGAAGCGGCTCAGGAACCCCGCGCCGTCCATCTCCGACGCCTCGAGCTGTTCGGAATCCAGCGACTGGATCGCCGTCAGCAGGATCAGCGTCGCGAACGGCAGCCACTGCCAGGACACGATCAGGATAATGGAAAACAGCGGCGACTGGGACAGCCAGTCATGCGGCGCGGCGCCGAAGAAGCGCCAGACATGGGCCAGAACACCGTTCACCGGGTCCATGAACATGTTCTTCCAGACCAGCGCCGACACGGTCGGCATGACGAAGAACGGTGCGATCACGAGGATCCGCACGATCCCCTGCCCCCACATCGGCTGATCCAGCAGCATCGCCAGAAGCACGCCCCCGATCACGGTGATCGCGAGGATCCCGCCGACCATGATGAGTGTGACACCGACGGAGTCGGCGAAGGAGGAGGAGGTGATGAAGCGTTCGTAGTTCTGGAACCCGACGCAGCACTCGGCGATGCCACGCAGCGGTCGGTAGTCCATGAACGAGAAATAGAGCGTCATGACCAGCGGGACGAGCATCCAGCCAAGCAGCAGGATCACGGCGGGGGCCATCATGAGGCGCGCGGCGCTGCGGGAATGCTGGGTGGCCATGGCGGGCCTCCTGTGGCGGGTCACGGGGCGGGCGCCTGTCCCGGAATCGGGTCGCGGGCGCGGCAAAAAGCGGGGTCGGGAAAATCGGGGGCGGACCAGCCGCCCCCGGGAGGAAGGGAGGAGGGCTTAGTAGCCCGCCGCCTCCATCTCGTCGGTGGTCAGGGCCTGCGCCTTCTCAAGCGCCTGCTCGACCGTCTGCTGGCCTGCAAGCGCGGCGGAGAATTCCTGCCCGACCTGGGTGCCGATGCCCGCGAATTCCGGGATCGCGACGAACTGCACGCCGGTGTAGGGCACCGGATCGACCGTCGGCGCCGTCGGATCGGCAGAGTTGATCGAGTCCAGCGTCATCTTCGCGAAGGGCGCCGCGTCCAGGTATTCCTGGTTCTCGTAGAGCGAGGTGCGGGTGCCCGGCGGCACGTTCGCCCAGCCCTCTTTCGAGGCGACAAGGGCGGTGTAGTCCTTCGACGTCGCCCAGGCCACGAACTGCTTGGCCGCGTCCTTCGCGTCCGACCCGGCCGGAATGCCGAGCGACCACGCCCAGAGCCAGTTGCCCCGCTTGCCCAGACCGTTGTCCGGCGCCAGCGCGAAGCCGACCTGATCGGCGACCGAGGAATCGTTCGGGTTGGTCACGAAGGAGGCCGCGACGGTCGCGTCGATCCACATCCCGCACTTGCCCTGCTGGAACAGCGACAGGTTCTCGTTGAACCCGTTGGTCGACGCACCCGGAGGACCGTAGTTCGTCATCAGGTCCATGTAGGTGTCGAGCGTCGCCTTCCATTCCGGCTGGTCGAACTGCGCCTTCCAGTCCTCATCGAACCAGCGCGCGCCGTAGCTGTTGGCCATGGCCGACAGGAAGGCCATGTTCTCGCCCCAGCCGGCCTTGCCGCGCAGGCAGATGCCGTAGACCTCGGCCTCCTTGTCGGTCATCGCCTCGGCGGCCTTCTTGATGTCGTCCCAGGTCGGGGCCTCGGGCATCTCCATCCCGGCCTTTTCCATCAGGTCCTTGCGGTACATGACCATGGAGGATTCACCGTAGAACGGCGCGGCATACAGCGTGCCGTCCTTGGACAGACCGCCCGCAATGGCCGGCAGGAAATCGTCCGCGTCATAGCCCTCGGGCATGTCGGTCAGCGGCACCAGCCAGTCCTGCCCGGCCCAGATCGGAACCTCGTAGGTGCCGATGGTCATCACGTCGAACTGTCCGCCGTTGGTCGCGATGTCCTGGGTAACGCGCTGACGCAGAACGTTTTCTTCCAGCGTGACCCATTCCACCTTGATGTCGGGGTGCTGCGCGTTGAAGTCGTCCATCAGACCCTGCATGCGGATCATGTCGCCGTTGTTCACGGTCGCGACGGTGATGGTGGTTTCGGCCCAGGCGGCACCCGCGGACAAGGCACCAACAGCACACGCGCCCAGACAGGCGCGGAGTTTCGTGTTCATGGTATTCCTCCCAGTCGTGTGAGCATTTGCTCATCTAGTGGACAAATACTCACGTTAGCGGTCGCCGGAAGTCAAGCACATTCCACGCCGCACCGCAGCTTGCCCGCAAACCCGTAAACAAATGGTATCTTTCCCTCAGGAGGAGAGCAGCGCCCGCGCCGTCGTCTCGTCCGTGGCGAGGGAGGCCAGCAGGTTTCCCGCCAGCGCGCCCCGAATCGCGGGCAGTTTCGCCGCCCCTCCGCCGATGCAGAAGACCGGCATGCCGTTGCAGGGCACCCGCACCCCGACCGCCTTCTGGTTGAGCGGATGGTCGAGGAACCGCCCCTCCGCATCGAAGATGTGCCCGCAGAGTTCGCCCACGGCACCGGCGGCGTTCAGCTCCTCAACCTCCGCGGCGGTGATGAACCCGTCGACATGCAGCGGCGCGTCCGGTCCCATCTGGCCGATGCCGACGATGGCCATGTCCGCCGCCTCTGCCAGCGCGCGCGCGGCCTTCACATGCGGGAGAGATCGGTAGAGCGCCAGCTCCTCCGGCGTGCGGGCAAAAACCGGGATCGCCATGGGGTAATGCGCGCCGGAGGTCTTGTCGGCGACCCGCATGATGACCTCGTAGAACGACGCCGACCCGTCCGGCCCGACATTGCCGATCACCGACACGAATTTGTGCTGCGCGCCGTCCACCGGCTGCATCTGTTCGATCACCGCCCGCAGGGTCCGCCCCGTGCCGAAGGCGAATGTCTGCGGCGCCGCGCCCTGGAACAGCCGTTCCAGCACCGGCGCGGCAAAGGCGGCGAGCGCGTCCGCGCCCCCGGCCCCCGGCGCGACCCAGGCCCGGTCGAGCCCGTAGCGCGCGCGCAGTTCCCGTTCCAGTTCAAGACATTCCGCGATCGGATGATGGATGCGCACCCGCACCAGCCCTTCGGCCGAGGCGCGCGCGACCAGCCGCTGCGCCCGCTGGCGCGAGATGCCGAGTTCTGTCGCGATCTGGTCCTGTGTCAGTCCGCCGACCATGGCCAGCCACGCCGCCCGCGCCGCGAGATCGCGGGCCGGGGCATCCTTGTCGTCTTGCGTGGGGCGGTTCATGTCGGGTCCAGGCTCAGGTGCGGCACAGGATGGAAGAATTCCGCAAACGATGCAAATTCCCGATGCGGCATCGCCACCGGGTCCGAGGGCAGGTTCAGCCCGGTCATGTGGCTGCCCCCGGTGAAACGCCAGACCTCCATCCCCGCGGCGAGGGCGGCACGGATGCCGGGATAGCTGTCTTCGATCACAAGGCATTTTTCGGGCGCAACACCATGTTTTTCCGCCGCTTTCAGGAAAAGGTCCGGCGCCGGTTTGCCGCGTTTCACCTCAACTGAGGTGGTCGTGAGGCCGGCGAAAGTATCGGTGAGCCCGACGATGCGCAGCGACTCTGCCAGCCGTTCCGGGCTGGAGCTGGTGGCCAGACAATAGGGCACCCTCAGACGCGCGATGACCTCGCGCACGCCGGGAATGATCCTGAGATCGGAGGCAAAGGCGCGGATCAGACGGGCGCGGTAATCGGCCTCGAACCCGTCGGGCAGGCCGACGCCGAATTCGCCGCGGATCTGCGCCAGCACCACCGGATAGCTGCGCCCCAGGAAATGCCGCGCCACGTAGTCGAGGTCGATCTTCACGCCGTATCCCGCCAGTTCGGCCACCAGCATCCGGGCCGAGATGACCTCACTGTCGATCAGCACGCCGTCGCAGTCGAAGATGACAAGCTCGGGCCGGGTCATATCGCCTGAACAAGGTCCGGCAACTGGCTGAAATCGCTGAAGGCAGCGCGATGCGGCAGGTCTGCGACCGGCGACTTGCGGTAGCCTTCGGTGAACAGCAGGAACGGCACGTTGGCCGCGCGCGCGGCGCTGGCGTCGATCTCGCTGTCGCCGACGAAGATGCGTGTGCCCGAACCGGCGCGGGCCAGCGCGGCCAGCAGTGGCGCGGGGTCCGGCTTGCGCAGGTTCATGGAATCCCCGCCGATCACCGCGTTGAAGAAATGCAGCAGGCCGAAGTGGCGCAGGACCGACAGCGCCGGGCGCTCGGGCTTGTTGGTGCAGATGGCCAGCCGCGCGCCGCCCGCGCGCAACGCCGTCAGCGCCTCCGCCACACCCGGATAGACCACCGTCCGCGCCACCGCCCCGTCATAACGCGCGAGGTAGGCGGCCAGCAGCCGGGCCTGCTCACTGTCCGGAATCCCCCGCGCCGCCCGCATCTTCGCGACGAAGTTGGGCGCGCCCTGCCCGATGAAGCTGCGCGCCTCGGCCATGGAAATCGGGGCGACGCCCTCCTCCGCCAGCACCGCATTGGCGACACCGTGCAGGTCGGGTGCGGAATCCACCAGCGTGCCGTCCAGGTCGAAGGCGACGACCTTGTCCACGGGTCTCAAGGGATCAGCCACGCGAGGCCGCGTAGGTGAGGAACTGGTCGAAACTGTCCGGATTAGCCATGGAATCCCGGTTCACCACCTTCGCCGGATCGTGGCCGAGCAGCAGTTTCTTGACCGGGACCTCAAGCTTTTTGCCCGACAGGGTGCGCGGCACGGCCGAGACCTCAACGATCTCGTCCGGCAGGAAGCGGGCCGAGACCGACTCCCGGATGGCCAGCTTGATCTTGTCCTTCAACGCGTCGGTCAGCCCGCCCGGAGCCACCACGAAAAGCACCATGAAACTGTCGCGGCCAAGGAATTCGAGGTCGATGACAAGGCTGTCCATGACCTCGTCCAAACCTTCCACCGCCCGGTAAATCTCCGACGACCCGAGCCGCAGTCCCCGCCGGTTGATCGTCGCGTCGGACCGCCCGTAGATCACCGATCCGCCCTCTGGCGTGAACTCGATCCAGTCGCCGTGCCGCCAGATGCCGGGGAAGGTGTCGAAATAGCTCTCGTGCAGACGCGACCCGTCCTCGTCGCCCCAGAAGTAGAGCGGCATGGAGGGCAAGGGTTCGGTGCAGACCAGTTCCCCGACCTCTCCGATCAGTTCCCGCCCGTCCTCGGAATAGGCGCGGACGGCGTTGCCGAGGGCGCGGCACTGCATCTCTCCGGCCCGGACCGGCATCATCGGATGGCCCAGCACGAAGGCCCCGGCAAGGTCCGTCCCGCCCGAGATCGGGGCGAGCCAGATGTCTGATTTCACTTCGGAATATATCCAGTCGTAGCCTTCCTGCGACAGCGGAGACCCGGTCGAGCCGAGCGAACGCAGCGCCGACAGGTCAAGTTCTGCCCCCGGGCGTACACCGGCCTTCTGACACCCCTGGAAGAACGCCGCGCCGGCGCCGAAATAGGTCAGCCGTTCCCTTGCCACCATCCGCCAGACATCCAGCATGTCGGGATGGTTCGGCGCGCCGTCGTGCAGCGCCACCATCGCGCCCGAGGCCAGAGCATTCAGTTGCGAATTCCACATGATCCAGCCCGAGGACGTGAGCCAGCAGAACCGGTCCTCCGCCCCCACGTCCTGATGCAGCGCCTGTTTCGCGCCCTCGATCAGCACCCCGCCATGGCCGTGCACGATCGGCTTCGGGTTGCCCGTGGTGCCCGAGGAATAGACCACCCAGATCGGATGCGAGAATTCGACCATCTCGACCGTCGCGGGCTGCGGGTCGGCCTGAACCTCGGCCCAGTGGGTCCAGGCCGCGCCATCGCCGATGACCGGCACGATGATCTTGTGTTCCAGCGAAGGCAACTGCGCCGCCAGCCCGTCCAGCACCGGACGCTTGTCGATGGTCTTGCCCGCGTGAACGTACCCGTCCTGCGCGATCAGCACCTTGGGTTCGATCTGCCGGAACCGGTCGAGGATCGCCGTATGCCCCATGTCCGGCGCGCAGAGCGACCAGATCGCGCCAAGCCCTGCGACCGCCATGAAGGCGATCATCGCGTCCGGCGTGTTCGGCAGGACCGCGACCACCCGGTCGCCCTTGGTGACGCCCATGTCCCTGAGCGCCGCCTGAAGCGCCCCGACCTTCCCGTCCAGTTCCGCCCATGTCAGGGACAGGTTGCCGAAGGTCTCCGACTGGCAGGCCACCGCCTGCGCCTGCGGCTTTTCCTGCGCAAACCGAAGCAGTTGCGCGACCATGTTCGTGTGTGCGCCGGGGAACCAGTCCGCGCCGGGCATCTTGCGCTCGCCCAGCACCTCGGTCCAGCCCGAGACCGGCAGGTCGTTGAACGCGACGATGGAGGTCCAGAAGGCCGAGAGGTCGCTGACCGACCATTCCCACATCTCCTGATAGCTGCCGAATTCCAGCCCGCGCTCGGCCTTCAGCCAATCCATGTAGGCGGCCATCCGGGTTGCCGCCGCCCGCTCGGCACTCGGGGTCCAGAGTATCGGTCGTTGCTCGGTCATGTCATCCTCCCTCTCCTGCGGCCTTGGTGACAACTTCGCGGGCCGCCGCCAAGCGGAAAACGTCACACCAATGCGTCAGCCGTCAGGATCGCCCCCGCCGCCGCCAGCCTGTCGCGCACCGCCGCCGCCGAAAACGCCCCGCGCGATGTCAGCGCCGCAGCAATGCCAGCCGCCTGCCCCGTCGCCATGGCCGTGCCCATCACCCGGATCGCCGCCCCTCCCTTGCGGTCGCCGTCCGCCAGTCGTCCCGCACAGAACAGGTTGTCCGTATCGACCGAGTGCAGGCAGGAGAGCGGGATCTCGTAGGCCCCCTTCTCAGGCGGATAGTCGAAGGAGGAGGTGTAGGACGCGCGGTCGTGCCATTCCGCCCCCCAGGCCCCGAGCGCGATGCAGTCGGGGAAGCTCGCCCGCGCCTCGATCTCCGCCCATGTCAGCTGGTGACGGCAGTTGAGGTGGCGCGATTCCCGCGTCCCGATTTCCGGCCCCGTGGAGACGAGGTAGGCACCGGAGCAGCCGTCAATCGTCCGGATCGCGTCCAGATAGGCCCAGGCCTGTCGCCGCGCGTCCATCTCGGCCCGCGACAGGGACGCCGCATCGCGCGGGTCGTAATCTGCGGACGCGAGATAGAGCACCATGTCCCCGGACCCCGGCAGCCGCACGATCACGCAACGGTCCTTGGTCACAGCGCCGGGTGCGAACCCCATGCCCGCCACCGCCTCAATCACCTGCGGCGCGGTCACCGTCACCTCCCGCGGGATGCCCCCGAACCGGGTGCCGAGCGTCCCGAGGTTCACCCCGTCCGCGTTGCCGTATCGGGTCGACGCCCCGGCGGCGTGGGCAAGGTCTCCGTCCCCGGTGCAGTCGACGAAGGCCCCGGCCTCGACCGTCACCGTGCCGCCGTGGTCGGCGTAGGTGACAGAGCGCATCCGGTCCGCGCCGCGCACCGCCCCGGTCACGAAACAGCCAAAGCGTACATCCACCCCCGCGCCCTGTGTCAGTTCGTCGAGCACCAGCTTCATCGCCTCCGGCTCGAAGGCCGAAAAGACGCCGCGAAACCGCATCGGCGGGGTCACCGCGCCGCGTTTTTGCAGGGCCGAGAGTACCTCCGCCCCGATGCCGCCGACAACCGTCCGCGTCCCCTCCCCCAGAGTGTAGAGTCCGCACAATGTCAGGACGTTGCGCACCGCCGCCGCCCCGCCGAGGCAGCCGTGACGTTCCAGCAGCAGCACCTTAGCGCCGTCCCGCGCCGCGCCAACCGCAGCGGCGACCCCGGCGGTGCCACCGCCCGCGACGACGACGTCGTAGCTCATGTCCGCCACCCCAGAACCCGCCGCTCGATCACGCCGATCACGGCCGAGACGAGCACGCCCAGAACCGACAGGATCACGACGCCCGCAAACAGCCGTTCAAGGTCGTAAAGCGATCCGGCCTGAAGGATATAGGCCCCGATCCCGTATTCCGCGCCCAGCATTTCGGCCGCGACCAGCAGGATGATGGCGATGGCGAGAGAGATGCGCAGCCCCGACAGGATCCCCGGCATGGCCCCCGGCAACACGATCTTGCGCACGATGGACCACCACGACAGGCCGAAGGACTGCCCCATGCGGATCAGCGTGCGATCCACGTTGTCCACCGCGCCGTAGGTCGCCACCACCGTCGGCGTGAAGGTCCCGAAAGCGATCAGCGCGTATTTCGACCCCTCCCCGATTCCGAACCAGATCACGAACAGCGGCAGCAGCGCGATCTTTGGGATGGGGAACAGCGCGGCGACCAGCGGCACTGCCCCGGCGCGCACGTAGGAGAAAAGACCGATCAGCACCCCGACCGCGATCCCGACCGATACGCCGAAGAACGAACCGACCGCGAAACGCGACAGCGACGGGCCGAGGTGCTTGAACAGCAGGCCGGACTGATAGAGTTCACCGAAGGTCGCCAGCACATCCGAGGGTTTCGGCAGCGTCAGGGCTGAGATCCAGCCGGCCCGCGTGCCCCACTCCGCGATCAGGATCAGGACCGCGAAGACCAGCGCGCCGACCCATCTGTGCGGGCGCGGGGCGAAGCCGCCGCCCCGGAAGGCCACCGTCTTCGGTTCGTCCCTGACCGGGAGGTCGCGCGGCGGGGTCGTATCGAGTGTCGCGTCAGACATTGAGAAGCTCCGCATCCGCCGCCCGCGCCTCGTCCCGCATGAGCTGCCAGAGGTATTTCTGTTTCGCATCCAGTTCCGGGTCGCCGAACTGCCGCTCTTCGAGCGGGGTGTCGAGCGTGACGACCTCCCGGATCTGCCCCGGTCGGCGCGAGAGCACGACGATCTGGTGACCCAGCCGGACAGCTTCGTTCAGGTTGTGCGTGACGTAGACGGCGGTAAACGGCTGACGCGACCAGAGGCTCACGAGATCGTCCATGAGAAGCTCCCGCGTCTGGCTGTCGAGCGCGGAGAGCGGTTCGTCCATCAGCATCACCGCCGGATTCACGGCCAGGGCGCGGGCGATGGCGACCCGCTGCTTCATGCCGCCGGACAGCTGTTTCGGCAGCGCCTTTGCAAAATCCGTCAGCTTGGTCCGGGCCAGCACGTCACCGATGATCTCCCTGGCCCGCTGGCCTCTTATGCCGTGGTCTTCGAGCACGAGGGAAATGTTCCCCTCCACCGTACGCCAGGGCAGCAGGGCGAAGTCCTGAAAGATGTAGGTCAGCGGGTTGAGGCAGCCGGCCGGGGGTTCCCCGACCTGAAGCACCCGGCCCGCGCGCGGCCGTTCCAGCCCGCCGATGAAGCGCAGCAGCGTGGACTTGCCGCAGCCCGAGGGGCCGACGATGCAGACGATCCGGCCCGCGGGGATGTCGAGCGTGATGTCCCGGAGGACCTCGAAATCGTCGTAGGAATGGCTGATCGCGTCGAGCCTGATATCCATTTGGCCTCCTGATACCCCCGGTGAACGTCACCCGCGCTCAGAAGTGCAGAGGGCAGCGCCCGACCCTGGGCGGGTGCGAAGTGCCCTCCCGTCAAACCGAAGGTTTGCCTCCGGCAAAACGGGGAGGGTCGGGCGCTGCCCGGTGTTTCACACCGGGCGGAACCCTGGTTGCGTGGCGCACCTTCCCGGACAACACCGGGAAGGCGCGGTTAAATTACCCGATCGTCTCCACATAGGAGGCGTCGACCAGATCCCCCATGGAGACGGAGGCATCGACCAGCCCCTCGGACTTGAACCATTCCAGCTGGTCCTCGACCGAGGCGACGTTGAGCGCCGCGCCCTCGTTGATCCGCATGGTGCCGTTGACGATCGACGGCGCGGCCTTCTCGCGCGGCTGATCGGCATAGACATACTTGTGGATCATGTCGATCATCGCGTCGACCGCCGCATCGCCGCCCTCCGCGTCGATCATCGCGGCGTTGTAGTCATGCGCCCCCTTCGAGAACGCATTGAGGAAGGCCTGGGTGGTCTCTTTCTCCTCGCTCGCGTTCTTCGTCGACGTGAACACCGTCGTCAGCTGGTATCCCGGCAGGTAGGTCTGGACCCGTCCGATGTCATGCACCGCTCCGGACGCGATCAGCGGCTTGGCGATGTGGGGCACGATGTTCCAGGCATCGATCTGCCCGGACTTGAGCGCGCCGATCACCGCCCCGACCTTCTGCAGCGGCTTGTAGGACAGGCTGATGCCCTCCTTCTCCGCGATCTTGGCGCCGACGTAGTGGAAGGACGACCCGGTCTGCGTCAGTCCCCAGCTTTTCCCGTCGAGCTTGGAGCAGTCCGTCACACCGGCCTGATAGGCGGCGTCGGAGGCGAGGATGATCTGCCCGTCGATGCCGTCCTCTTCCGAGGCCGCGCCGCCGATGACCTTGATCGCGCCCTTCTGAGCGAGCGATATCAGCCCGCCGGAAATCGCCGTCACAGCATAGTCGATGTCGCCCGAGGCGATTGCCACGGCCATCGGCTGCGCCGCTTCGAAGAACACGAGTTCGACGTCCAGCCCCGAGTCCGCGAAGTAACCCTTTTCGACCGCGACGAAGCTGCCGGAATGCGAGGTGAAACGCAGCGCGCCCACCTTGATGGTCTTGTTCTGCGCAATGGCCGGTGCGGCCAGCGCGGAGGCGGCGGCGGCGCCACCGAGGATAAGCGCCTTGCGGCGATTGAGTGCGATCATGGTCTCCTCCCTGATGATCGGTGGGTTCCGGGGCTATCCCCCTGTTCTCACTTGGTTTCCAGATGTGAATTCGGCTTCTATGTCGCGCATCAGGACGCTGAGCGCCCGTTCCGTGTCCCGTGCCAGGACGGACTGCACCAGCGCCGCCTGACGGTCGCGGCGTGCGTCGAAATCCAGCCGCCCCTCGCGCAGGAGCGCCAGCCGGTAGCGGCGGCTCTGATCGAAGAACTTGCGGTGAAGATCCATCAGCCGCGGACTGTCGCAGGCCGAGATCAGGGCAACCGAGAATGCGCGGCAGGCCTCGTCCCATTCCAGCGCGCTCAGGTCGTCGGGGCGCCGGGCAATCCGGTCTTCAGCCTTGCGCAGCGCGTGATGGGCGGCGATGACCCGGCCTTCCCAGGCGGTCTCCCCCTGCTCCATCGACAGGCGCAGCGCGATCCGTTCGACCTCTCCGCGCACGAGACAGATGTCGGCCAGGTCCTGCGCGGTGGCGGAGGTTACCCGGAACCCGCGCTGCGCCGTCGCCTCCACCAGCCCCTCGGCCGAGAGGATGCGGAGCGTTTCGCGCATGGAATGGTTCGATCCGCCATACCGCTGGCGCAGGGCGTCGATCTTGAGCTTCTGGTCCGGCAGCAATGTCCCGAAGGAAATGTCACGCCTGAGCGCGGAGGCCAGCATGGCCACAACCGTATCGTCCTCACCGCTGCCGCGTCCGAAAATCATCCGCCCCCTCCCGAAACGTTGGATATTCTTGGGATGGTTGGACGAAGTTGTCAAACGGGTTGGTGCATATCGTCGTCCCCGGATTTGATCCGGGGATCGCGTCGAGGTGTCGGCCCTGTGGGAAAGAGTTCCGCGGCTAAGGCCCGACGATGACGGGTCGCGGGCACCGGAAATCCTGCTGCCGATACAGGGGGATGCCGCGTGGCGGGACATTCGGATGCGCCTACCGTTCCCGCCGCCCGCCAACCCCGTGGCCAATCGCCGCGACCGCCGTCTGGATCGCCCTGAGCTGCGTCTCCAGCCCCGGCCCTGCGCCCTTGAAGGCCCCGTCCAATGCCGCGGTCCCGATGGTGAAGCCCGCCGCGCCCGCGCTGGCCGCCGCGACGATCCGATCCGCGCTTTCGATCGACCCGGCAACGATCACCGGCTTGCCCGCCGCCGCGCAGACCCGCGCGATCATCGGCGGCACCTCACCGGCAAAACGCCAGGCCAGAAGGTCGAGCCCGTGCACGCCCTCCAGCCCCGCCAGCCGGGCGGCGGAGGCGACGATCTCTTCCACCGGACCGTTCAGAACCGACGGATGCCCCGTCACCCGCCCCGGAAACGGCATGTACCGGATGCCGGAGCCCGCAAGCACCGGCAGCACCTCCTCCGCACGGGTCCCGCCGAGAAGGACATCCACACCGATCTCAACCGCCGCGCGGGCCGAGGCGACCTCGCTCTCCCGGTCCTCGGATACCACCTCGAGATAGGACACCGCCCCGCCGTCCCGGATCATCCGGTTCAGCGCATGCAGCCGGTCGAAGGGCAGCCCGATATCCTTGAAGCCGATGTGACCGACCCCGAGCGACTGCGCGACCGCAAGATGGTCCGCCGCATCCTGCACGGTGCGGTCGTTGCGGGTCAGCATGAAGATGAAATCCATCGCGCGCCTTTCCGGAGCCTTCCCCAAGCCTAGCGCCCCGCCCCGCCCCGCCAAGCCTTTTCTGCCGCTTCCCGCTTGCCGCCGGTCGGCCCGAGGCGATAGGGTCCCGCGGCACAAGACGGGACCCCCATGTTCGAGCAGCTGCGCGCCAAAGGCTTCGACGTCGCCATCCGCAACCACGCCGGAGCCATCCTGACGGTCGATTTCCCCGACGTCGCCGCCGAACTGGAGGCCGCGCTGTCGGACGTCGCCATCCCGGCGGAGGAGCTGATCGGCTCGGGCGGCGGCGAGGCGCCTTCGACGCAGCGCCTGCGCCACCGGCTCTATGCTGCGGGATGGCCCAAGCACAATTTCGATTTCCGCCTGATCGTCGATGGTCGCGAGACCGTGTCCAACAGTCACGAGATCGACCATGTCCGCCGCTCCGACGCCGGCACCGTCGCCTGCGAGATCGAGTGGAACAACAAGGATCCGTTCTTCGACCGCGACCTGGAGAATTTCCAGCGCCTGCACGCCCAGTCCGCGATATCGGTCGGCGTGCTCATCACCCGCGGCGCGAGCCTTCAGCGCGACATGCTGGGAATTATCCGCGCCTGCATCGAAAAGCACGGCTTCATCGACGAATCCGACATGGTCGAAACCTTCGGCATGAAGGACCGCACCCGCCGCCAGAAGGACTATGTGCAGCGCCATCTCGACGCGCAGGTTCCCTTTGCGGAGGCCTTCGCGCGCCAGTTCGTGTCGGACAAGTTCGGCGCGGCCACGACCCATTGGGCCAAGCTGGAGGACCGCATCAACCGCGGTGTCGGCAACCCCTGCCCGCTGCTGCTGATCGGATTGCCGGCCACTGTCGTGGTGGCCTGAGGCGGCCCCGTTACTCTGCCGCCGTCACGCCGGAGTTGTGCGCATAGGTCGCCCAGGTCGGCTTGTAGTCGTCGTCCGCCTGGTTGCCCCAGACGGTCCAGCCCTTCCGCCGGCCCCGCCCGAAAAGTTCGAGATAGGGCCCCCAGGAGCATTCCTCGATAATCCGGTACTGTTCGTCGGGCTTGCGGCTGTGTTCCCGCTTGCGGGTCTTGAGCACGTCGCCGTCCGGCTCCGCCGCCTCGATGTAGTTCACCTGACTGCGGCCGGGGCCGAGCGTGCGGACGTTCTTGCCACGCGTCCCGAACAGCAGGATTTCCGTCACGTTGCGGAAATAGAACCCCACCCCGCGCCCGTCCGGCCCGCCGTCCTTGCGCACCTTTTCCCAGATGATGTTGCTCTTGTAGTCGAACCCCCAGGCGTTCAGGACCCGGAGCCCTTCGGGCAGCAGCGCGTTCGGCACCCAGAGATAGCAATGCGCGCGGTCTTCCAGATGGTTCGCCACGGGCAGCGCGCAGATCTCGTCCAGCTCCATCGTGGGGTAACGGGCGAGCCGCTTGTGTTCGGGCGCGACCTTCCCCGTCCGGTTCTGGAATCGCCACGGCGGATCGGCCATGACCGTGGCAAAGCGGTCATTCCCCAAGAAATCGGTCAGATCCTGCGCTGCGCTCACGGCTCTCTCTCGCTAGTAGTATTAAAACTGTGTAGCGCAATATTTGGTATCCGGCAATGCTGCGTCGCCCCGTCTGGCCAAGTTCCCGGCACCACCCTGTCATACCATACCTAACCAATAATGAATCGCCGGGTGCCACTGCGCGAGACGCGCCGCCCCCCCGACCCCGCATCGTCCCCAGGGCCTACCGGGCAACCCGTCACCGCCCGGCCCCCGCCCCGACATTTCCTTCAAAATCGGTCTGGACAAGGCCACCGCCGACGCATAGAACGCCGCAACCCAGAGACGGCCCGTCCGTCCCTTCCCGTGCCCGGGTAGCTCAGGGGTAGAGCAGTGGATTGAAAATCCTCGTGTCGGTGGTTCGATTCCGCCCCCGGGCACCACTCCTATTTTTATCCTTTTCTTTTCAGTTGCTTAGGTGTCGATTTTGTCCCACCGGCTGCAACCGCCTCCGAAAGTGGGACACTTTTGTCCGGTGTTTGTTCACCCGTGAGCCGCCGCAGGGCGCTTTCCGCACGGGTCTTTTGACTCGCCGCGCGGGTGTAGCGGGTGACTTCCTTGCTGGTCGTGTGGCCGGTAATGGCCATGATCTCGAATTCGGTGCATCCCAACTCCGCCAGACGGGCAGCAGCGGCCTTCCTCAGACCATGCACCGCGCAGTTGGGCAGCTCCGCTTCATCGCACCATTTGCGGAAGCGATTGCCGAATCCATTCGAGGTGAACGGGCGATTGAACGCCGTGACCAGATAGGTCAGGTCGCCGGTCGGCGTGGCGTCGATGATCCGTTGCAGCTCCGGGATAATCGGAATTTCCATCCGCACCGGCTTCCGGTTTCGTCCTTTGTGCTGCGTGAAGATCAGCCAGCCGTCCCGGACATGCTGACGGCCTAGCTGCACCAGATCGGCGCGGCGCTGCCCGGTGTAGAGAGCGAGGGCGAGGGCCAGACGGGCCGTCGTGCCGATGGGGTGTTTCTCTTCAAACTTGGCGATCTCTTCCAACGTCCAGCTATGGAAGCCTTCGGCGTTGCCGGAGAGGTATTCCACTTTCTCCGCCGGATTGTCGTCGTGGTGGTCATAGCGGAGCGCGAAGCGGTAGAGCTGGCGCAGCGCCTTCACCATGCCGTTGGCGGCCTCCGGCCGGTCGGCCATTTCGTCCCGGCGGGTGCGGATATGCTTGGGCCCTAGCAGCGCATAAGGCTTGTCGCCGTCGTCCTTACGCTGGCAGAACCGTTCGAGGATGGATCGGCGGACCTTCTGCGTGCGCGGGTCCAGCTCTTTGAACATGGCCGACTTGTAGTATTCGACGCAGAGCCATTTGATACTGCGAGGCACCACGCGACCCACCGGCGGTTCATCCTTCGAGGTCGGGGCAGGGCCAGCGGAGGCGGCCTTATAGTCGGCAAGGAATTCGGGTGATCCGGCAGGGCCACGAAGCCGGACTTTGCGGCCGTGGCGGCGATAATAGAGCCGGATGTTGCCGTGGCGGTCGGTGTCCTCCACCACGTATTTCAAACGGAATTTCATGGAATCCTCGGGCATCTATTCATCCCAAGGATTGTGGTCGGAGTCGTCGCCACCGGGCAAGAGGTCAAAATGGTGGTCCAGAGCCCTCACGTCCCAGACGCGGCGGCCGTCAATTCGCTTGGCCTTCGGCATCCGGCCGTCTGCAACCATCGCGTCGAATTTCGTTCCTCCAACGCCAATGTAGGCCGCCGCCTCTTCGCGCTTGAGGCCCCGCCGCGTCGGAGGCGGCAGAGCTGCAACGTCGGAAGAGGCGGCAGGGCGCGGCATGGTCTTTCAGCCAGTCACGCCGCGTCGGGCAGGTAGGTCACGGCCGTCAGGCGGACGTTGACGGAGCTGGACGGGTTCCCGGCCGCGGTGACGGCGATGCCCACCTGCGGGTTCGCGGACGTGTCGTCGTCGGTCGTGACAACTCCCGCGGCTGCGTCGAAGTAGACGGGCGCACCCACGACGAACACGTCGGTGGAGACCTTGGGCAGCGTGAAGACTCCGGTGGTGGCGAGCACCAGCGTGTCGCCGATACCGGCATCCCCAAAGGCCACGCCGAAGAGGTGCGTGCCGATCAGCACGCCGTCCCCTGCGCTGGCGGCGGCCGCGGCCGTCACGTTGATCCGGTCGCCCGGCTGGACATAGGTTTTCATGGGTCAGACCCCCTTGGAAGTGGTGAAGTGGATGGTGGTAGGCCGGGCCGCGGACGCCCCGGCGATCTCGGAGTCGAGGGCTGCCAGCGCCCGGGCCATTTCGGCGTCGGAGCGGTATTCCACTTCCTCGCCGCTCTGGTCCCGGACGCGCCGCACGCCCGCCGCACGCGCCCGCAGGAGCGCGTCGCGGGCCGTGGTCAGCTCTGTCAGCGTGAGGGCCATCACTCGGCCCCGTCGTTGAAGAAGGCGGCCCGCCAATCGAGCCAGCCCGCGCCGAAGTCGAGCCACGCCCGGAACTTCAGCCCGAGGGTGGACCATGCTTCGGCCCGCTGGATTTGAACGCCCTGCGACGAGCTGAGGTAGCCGTATTGCAGGGCCGCCAGCCGGGCCGGATCGGCAAAGAGGAACCACGACTCGTCTTCGATCCGCGGTTCCACCATAAGCGTCAGCTTGCCCGCCATCGCGTTCACGTCGTCGGTCGTTGCGGCGTAGATGGACGCCAGCAGCTTCTCGGCCGCCGTCTCCGACTCCGGCCCGACCAGCAGGTATTTCGGCGTGACGTTGATGAGCGTGCGGCCGTCCAGACCCTTGAAGGTCCGCATGGCCTTCCGCGCCTCTTCCAGCCCCTGCATCCCGGTTCCACCCCCGAGCGAGATGCCCGAGCTTGCGACGTTGCCACGGCTAGCGTCGAAGACCGGATCGCCGTCGCTGAGATTCGGGTTGCCGGTGACCAGCGCCAGCAGCACGTCCGCTTCGGTCTGTGCCGCGGCCTCGCCGAAGGCGGCCGTCATGTCGCCCAGCAGGCCGAGGTCATCGTTGATGAGCAGCGTGCGGCTGACATTGATGCCGCGGGCGTAGGTTTTCAGGCTCATCGTCTCGCCGTTCTCGGCCCGGCTGGTGTGGGTGATCTCACCCGACTCCGGCAGCTCTTCCAGCCGCCCCAGCTCGCCCAGACGGATCGCGGATGCGGTCTTGAAGTTCGAGAGGCTGCGCTGGCGGCCGAGGGTCTTCAGCGGCGAGGCGGCGGCCTGATAGCTGGCGAGCGCGGTCTTGTTCATCGCGTTGGAGACCAGCAGCGGGAAGTCGGACGTGGTGTGCTCGCCCGCGCGGGTGAAGACTTCATCCGGGCTCATGCCGCGGGTGGAGACCCCCGCCGTGGCGAGGCTATCCCGGGCCATGTCGAGGAAGGACTCGCCCATGTGCTGGCGAACCTCGGGCTTGGGCTCGCCCCCCGCCATGCGGACGTGCAGCGCCTCTTCCCGGCGCTGGCGGACCAAGGCCGGGTCATCGTGCGAGCTGTGGACCCGGATTGCCGGGTGCGAGCGGCGGCGGGCGTCCATCGCGTCGAAGATTGCCGCCTTGGCGGCCGTCAGGTCGGCGTTCTGGTCCACGAGCTGGTCGGCCACGTCCGGGCCGAGCCCGGCCGCCCGGACCAGTCCGCGGATGTCGCTCCGCCGCTGCGCCTCGGCCGCTTCGGGCGTCGGGGTTTCGATCACTTCTTCGGGCATGATGTTTTCCTTCTGCCTGAGACGGGCCGAGGGATCGGCCGGGTTGGAAGTCAGCGTGACTTCGGTGATGCGCCAACCGGTCGGGGTCTTGGCCCGGCCGTTCGGCGTGGATTTTTCGGTCCACCCGGTCACGCGGTATCCGATGGACACCCCGCTTACGGTGCCGTCCGCGATCCGCTGCACGACGGGCGCAGCATCTTCGGCGGCCGTCAGCTCCAAGACGGCGACGATGGTGTCGCCTTCCCGAGCGATGGACCGGACCCGTCCGAGCTGGTCACGCACTGAGGCCGTTCGGTGACTATCAAGGACGGGGAGGCTTTCAGCGGCGGACAGGTCGCAGGTTTCCGCCGTCAGGATTTCGAGGAACGGGCCGCGGGCGTCGCGCCGCTGGACCGGGTGCGCCGTCGCAATGACGGCCGAGACCGTGCGCGTCGCGGGGTCGAAGCTGTTGGGGCGGGTGCGGGCGTCCCGCAAGATCAGGTCATCCAACGGCATCGTCGCCCCCTTGTCCGGTGAAGTTGAGCCCCAGAGCGGCTTCGCGGGCGCGGTCGGTCGCGATCTCGGAATCGAGGTCGTCGGGGTTCCAACCCATTTCGTGGATCGCCTGCGTCCGGGACATGAGGCCGAGCGCGAGGGCTTCCTTGACCGCAGCCATCTCCTTCTGTGCGTCCACCTGCGCGTGCCGGGGCATGATCCATTCGGCCCGCAGCTCGGGCGACACGTCCAGACGCCCGGCGATCACTTCGGTTGCGATCCAGCGCCGCCAGACCGGCCGCAGGAGCTGCGGCGCGAGGGTGCCATATTGCACCTGTTCCACCCGCGCCCGGAACGGCAGCAGCCCGGCCCGCAGGCTCGAATAATTGGCGTTGGTCAGGTCGCCCGACAGCATGTGCTCGGGCAGGCCCAGAGCGGCGGCGTAGGCCAACAGGTTGGTCCGCACCACGATTGCCGCTTCCTTGGCGGCGTCGGGCGCGGCGAATTTGACGTCCATCCCGGCGGGCAGCACCTTCAGCGTGCCGGGCTCCAAGCCGGAGTCCATGATGCTGCCGGTCTGATCGCCGTCGAAGGGGAAGCCGCCCGTCTGGTTCAGATCGGTAAGGAACCCGGCGAACATGGCCGAGACCTTGGTGCCCACCAGCAGCGCAGTCATGAGCTGGCCCAACTCGCTCGCGGTCAGCACGGCCGGGGCGAGCCACGGCACCCCGCGCACCTGACCGGCGGCGAGGGGCTGGAAGACGTGGAGCACGTCGGCAGCGTCCACCCGGACGGCCGGGGCATATTCGGCATAGATCGAAGCGGGCTTCTGCGGCAGCACCCAATAGGCAACGCGCCGCCCCTCGGAATCGAACTCCACGCCCTGCACGATCTCGCGGCCGTCGCTGAGCGTGGCGCTCTTGGACTCGTCCAGCAGCTCGGGCGGCAGAACTTGGAGCCGGAGCCCGTTAGGACCGTCCCGCAGCAGCACCAGCGCCTCGCCGTCCACGACGATGTGTCGGGCAATGTCGCGTTGCAGGCCCCACCAGTCGGTGCGTCCCGCGTGGTCCGCGTCATCCGCCCAAGCCTCAAACGCGCCACCCGCCAGAGCCCGGGCGTCCTGCGTCTCTGCCTTCGGGGCGGGTCGGATGCCCGGGCCGATCAGAGCGCCGCACCAGTTGGCAACGCCGTTGGACGCGAAGGGGTCGTTGGCGGCGAGGTAGCGGCTACGGGCGCGGACCAAATGGAGCGCCGCCCCCACTTCCGGGTTGATCGGGCCGAAGGTCTGCATGGCCCGGCCCTGACGCCCACCCCCGGCCGCATCGAAGCTCCGCCGCCCCGTGGGCTGCGGGGCGTCGCGGCGGAACGCGGAACGGAGAGCTGCGGCGAAGGGAAAGGCCATATCAGTGGATCGCCTTTTCCCGCGACAGATGGTCGAAGATGGAATCGAGGTCGGTCAGCCACGTGCTGCGTTCGACCACGGTCGGCGAGAAGTGCCAGTTGGTGCCCGTGTCCGAGGCGACGTGACGGATGCGGGCCGAGTGCTCCACCCTGCCACTCTTCATGCACCGGCCGATCCGCAGCTCGAAACCGAAGCCCCGGTGACCTTCCATCAGGCAGCGGAAGGCCCACGCGACGGGGCGCGGTGCCGGAGCTTGAGCGCCAGCGAGGTCGCGCACGTTCCAATCGTTCAGGGCCGATTCGGCTGCGTTGAACGGCCCGTCGCCACGGAACCCGGCTTCGTTCATGCGGATCATCACGGCCGCGGCCATCACCTGATCCGCCCGGAAGAGGTAGGGTTTGCGGGCGTCGGAAACCTGCCGGTGGTAGGGGTGCACCCGCCCGGCCGCCACGAGATTGCGGAACGCGATGGTGGCTTTCGAGGCCGGAAAACCGGCATCAGCGAGGGCGCGGGCGGCGGCCGAAGTGGTGATGCCCAGCGGGTCGGAGGTGCCTTCGGGGATGAAGAACGGCCCCCCATATGTCTCTTCGGTCATTGCTGTGTCCTGCATTTCTATCTCCCATGCGATAGGTCAAATTTATCCCGACATGACTTAGGAGTCGAGTCCATGAATTGACTCAAGTCATTGATTTTCAACTGTCTACTTCAGGTAGACAGTCAACTTTGTGACTTGATTGAATAAGTGGAATCGGTTTAAGCCGGAGGTGTCGAGAGCCAATGCGGGGGGCGGGCCAAGGTTCGCCCCTCGCACCAGCGGCCCGGGGTGGTCTCCTACCCGCTCCGGGCCGCACCATTTTCAAGAGGATCAGAGATGAAACACGACCTTGAACTCGTGAACGCGGTGCGCGAGATGGCGCGAACGGTCATGATCGCGGACTCGGCGAGCGGCGTTTCCATCGGTGCGTGGCGGGCGGCGGTCGTGCTGATGTGTCGGCACTACCGTGTGCCGGAGCCGGACGACGTTATCGCATGGGTATCCGACGGGAAGTCGAGCGATGCCGACGTGACCGACTGGTCGCAGTCTTTCGGGATGAGCTGACTCAGCCCCCAAAATCGGACTTTATCGTCCTAGCATTCGTAATTCGCCCATCGGCAATCTTTTCCGCCAATACATCTTGATCGCGAACCAAAAGCGGTATCAATGCTTCTCTTGCTTCTTCGGGAAAGTCCCGTTCGAGTTCAAGCATGTCTCTCGCGTTCTTGATCTTCAAAGAGCGCAGGGTTTCACGGTCGCGCTCAATTTCAAGCCCTCTACGTTCAGTTTCCAGCTGCTCCTGCGCGTCTCGTTCTCGCCGAACTTTGCGTTCATCGTAATACCGGACCATGCGGCCAATACCGTTTGCGATGGACTCGCACGCTTTTCCTATGCCCAGAAGGTCTATACCGCCCGGTGAGTTGTATTGAATCCGCTCAACATACAGCCTGTGGGCACCATACGCTTTAAGCCTTGCCTCTTCGACAATCCGTAGATTCAATCTGTCGAGGGCTTCTGCATAGTGTTCCCCCTCTGAGATAAGCCCACGAGTTATGAAGTAGGGGTCAAGGTAATACAAAGATCGTCGCGAGCCGCGCCGCCCCGAACCATACCAATCAAGCTTATAATACATGCTTTCTGTGGCGTTTAGAACTTGGGAAAAGTCGCTCGGCTCCCAAATGCCATCAATGTCAATTGAGAGCATGGTTTCTCACCGCCTCAAAACAAGCCAACGTGTCTATCGTAACTTTCGTCATCCATTATCCCTCAAGCCATTTACTGCGAATGACGGTAGCGGGTTTGACTGTCCCCGTCACGCTTGCAAGCTCATCTTCCCGCCGTCCGAGGTCCAGCCCCACAAGCTGCCGCGCCGCAAAGGCGTAGGTCAGGCAGTCCAGCGTCTCCACGCGGCGGCCGGGGATGCGCTCGAATCGCCGCACGGGGTGCCCCCGGGAATACTTCACGACGCGGCGCTCGCCGGTTAATTGCTCAAAATAGGTAGCATCCAGCGTGTCACCGAAGCGGATGGAACGGCCCGAGCTGAGGCGGGTCACGAGCTGCGATTTGATCGCGTCCACCCCGACCAAGATCAGCCGCACGTTGCGGGCATTGCTGAGCTGGATCGCGGGCCGCTGGAACCCGGGGACGCCCTTGCCCGCCAAGACCCGGCGGCCAGAGCGCGGACGGCAGAAGGCATAGACGGCATCGGCGTGCCCGCCGTCGCCGGAGTCCACGATGGTGGCATCAACCCGCAGCACGCCGCCGCGCGGGTGCCGGAAGTCCCGCCGCAGGAGGTCATCCAGCTCCGCCCAGGACTCGCCCTCCAAGGGGCTGCCCCAGACGATTTCGTGCGCCAGCACCAGCGCGTCGCCGTCCTTGGTCCAGCCGACCGTCGAAACCTCCAAGCGGTCGTCCTGCACGTCCACGCCTGCGCTGAGCACCAGAACCTCGGGCGGCACCCGGTCGAGGCCGATGGGTTCGCGGCGGCCGTAGAGCGATGCGTCGTCCAGCTCTTCGGCATCGTCGCGCCAAGGCTCGGCCAAGAGCGTGGTCGTGAACGCCTTCAGCGTCTCGGGGTTGCGCTTGGCCTCCAAGAACTCCGCCGCAAGGCGGCCCCAGCTCGCATTGGGCAGGAGCGAGATAAGCGCGTTCATGCGGTAGCCGTGGTGGCCGTGGACGTGCGGCCGGGTGATCCGCCAGCCTCCGTCCCGGATCATGCCGGGCTTGTGGCGCTCTTCGATCAAGGCTTCGCAATGGGGGCAGCGGAAGGCGGCCGTCCCGGGCGTATCCGGCTGCCACTCGATATGCCGCCAGAGGATTTCCGTCATGCCGCCGCATTCCGGGCATCGGCACTCATAGACCCGGCCGTCCGAGGCGCTGTAGGCCCGCAGAATGCGGCTGGTGGCCTCGTCCACGGGCGTGGACCCCATGACAATCTTCCGGTCGCCGTAGGACAGCGTGCGGCGCTCTGCAAGGCTCACGGGGTCGCCCTCGCCGCGGGCGTCGATCTCGAAGCCGTCCACTTCGTCCAGCAGCAGAACCCGGGCCGTGTGGCCCCGCAGGTTGCGCGGCGAGCGGGCCGAGACCAGTTTAAGTGAGCCGCCCGGGAAGCGGCGCTGGAAGAGCGTGTCCCGGCCGCCGTCGTCAGCCTTCAGGGCCGCCCGCAGGAGCGGCGACTCCGCGAAGGTCGGTTCCACGTTGCCGGTCATCAGGTCGCGGGCGTCTTGCTCGGCCGGAACCACGACAAGGACCGGGCTCGGGTCGTTGACGGCATAGTGCCCAATGGCGGCCGTCAGAAGCTGCGTGTAGCCCACGCGAACGCTCTTCAGGACGGAAACGCGCTCCACGCCCGGGTCGCCGATGGAGTCCGCGATAGCCCGCTGGTGCGGCCAGAGCCGCATCCGGCCGGGTTGCGCGGCAATGGCGCTCGGCAGGAAGACGTGCTTTTCGACCCAATCCGAAAGGGCGATCTTGGCAGGCGGCCGGAGCACCTGCATCGCCTCGCGGCGAAGACGGCTATAGGGGTCATGCTTCATCGGCCAGCGCCTCCAAGGCCGCGCGGATTTCTTCGTCCAGCGCCTGCGTCGTGCCACGGTCCAGAGCGCAGCGGCCTGCGACGCGCTGCGGGATCGCGAGGATTGCCGCCCGCAGATCGGTCAACGTGCTGGCCCATTCAGACGCCACCCGCTTCGCGTCTAGGAGCTCGCCACGGGTCTTGGCGTTTACCAATTCCGTTTTCTCTGCGGTCGCACGGGCCAACCTGATCTTCTCGGCCGCCAGTTCGCCGTCGGCGCGACGGCCGAGGCTGCCCGCCCGGGTGTGATCGGCGTAGGCCGCCACGGATGCCTTCAGCGGGAAGGTCTTGCCGTCTGGGTTCCGGGGGAGCACGCCGTCGCGGGCCAGCGCGTGGATGCGGTTGGGGGTGATGCCAAGCCACTCCCCCAAGATCGCGGCCGAGACGGGGTTACCAGCCGCGGGCTTCCCAGGCAGCCCGGCCATGTCTTCGATCCATGCCAGTTCTTCAGCGGGGATATTCATGCTCTTTCCTCACGGTAACGGCGGGAATCCCGGGAAGGGCGGTAAAACCCGGGTTCCCGTTTCCAATTTTCCTGAATCGCCCGATAGACCGGGGCTCCGCGTCCCCCGCGTGCCGAGCTGCCGGGAAGGACCCAAGGGGGAATCCCGGGAAGCGCGGTAAAGGCGGGAAGCTCGGGAACGGCTGGTGTTACGGGCGTAGCTCCGTAAGGTTGGGACATGTGGGACATGTGTGCCGGTTCCCCTCTATACGTGTGTGCGCGCCCGCGCGTAGGCGATAAACCGGAAGACATGTCCCACATGTCCCACTTGAGAGATTTCAATGGCTTAAACCAATCCATCGAAGTCGCTCCACTCACGCTGGCGGCATTTCAGCCCCATGAATCCCCGCCCACGAATACCGCCCCTGTTTTTGACGGGTTCAAATCCGGCACGTTGCAGTCGCTCCGGGAAGGTGCGCTTCAAGGAGCCCGGGTCTTCCCGGTTGCGGTAAGCATAGTCTCGCCACGACTCGAACAGTTCCGCCGTGAGGGTGGCCGTACCCGGGATAAGCTCACATTCATCTTCCAACCATCGAGAGAACGTGTCTTCGCGGGCGAAGTAATCCCGCGTGGCGGCCTCCACGACAGCCGGGCGCACCAGACCGTTTTCCTGCCAGTCCAGTGCCCCACGGATCGCCCACGACAAAATGCCCGGCCACTCGGCCTTCAGCTTCTCGGGCAGATGTTCGTCCTTTGCGGCGGGCGGGTGATCGAAGGGCAGGATCATGAAGCGGCGTCGGATCGCGGAGTCCACGTCGCTCAGGCCGGGGGCGTTGTTGCCCACGATGGTTAACTTGAACGCGGGGCGGAACTCGAAGCTATCCTGACGCATGAAGCGCGCCGTGATCGGGTCACCACCCGTTAGCGCCTTGATACGGTTCTCAGCCCATTTCGAGCCCGCTTCCGTCTCGCTGGCAACAGCCATGCGTGGGCCATGCAACCGTGCCAGCTCTTCGGGGTGCGCTTCGTGCCGCTGTGCCGTCAGCGTGGACGTGGCGACGTTGGCGGCATATTCGCCCAACAGATCATAGAGAACCGAAACTGCCGTAGTCTTGCCGGAGCCGCCCGGCCCATAGATGAACAACAGCACTTGTTCACGGGTCTCGCCCGTGAGGTTATATCCCGCCCATTGCTGGAAGAAACGGATCGCCGAAGCGTCGCTGCCAAGGGCTTGGCCAAGGAATGCCAGCCAACGCGGACAGTCGCGCTCGGGATCGAAGGCTTCGAGCGGAACCGGAGTGATCGCCGCCGCTTTCGACACATAGTCTTCAGGCTGCCCGGGGCGAAGCTGCCCCGTCCGCAGGTCCACTACGCCGCCCGGGGTGCCGAGCAACATAGCGTCACTATCCCAGCCCGAGGCCGAGAAAGCGAACTCGCGCACGGTGCGTGCGCCGCGCTCAATGGCTTCCCAGACGTTCACGTTCTTGAGTGCCTTGGCCTTCGGGTCGCGGGACGCCAGATCGGTGGAGACGGCGCGCGCGTAGTGTTTGGCGAGTTGGGTTTCCTCGCGCTGCCAGCGGTGCCCCATGAATCGGAACCAGCGCCCGGCGTTATGATCGAAGAGCAATTCCCCAACGTGCCTATCGGTGAAGGCGCGGATCACTCCATCTTGGTCAAGGTCGAAGCCTGCCAGTTCGTCGACAAATTCGGGCTCTTCGCCCCCGGGGTGCTGGTCAATCCAGATTTCATCGAAGTCGGTCATCAGGTCGTCGTCCACCCCGTGCGCGGCCTTCGAGACCTCGCGCCCGTAGACATGCGTGAGAATTTCCGGGATCGTCTTCACGCGCTCATACCAACGCGCGTCCCTTTCGGCCTCGGGCACCTCATTGAAGACGGTGCGCAGCTTCTCACCAACGCGCAACAGGGGCTCGCCCTGAGCCGCCCAATGTCCGGCGAGCCGGATTGCCGAGACGTGGAAGTTCTCAGCAGTTCGGATCGCTTCAAGCGCGGCGGCTTCGTCCAGACGCTCGCCCGTCCCGCCCTTGCCACCGATAGTCCCGGGCTTGCCCATCGCCCCGGCGTCCAGATCGGCGGCTTCGTCAAGATAGCGGCCATCCGCGAGGAAAGTCTGGACCGGCGGCCTACCGGCTACGCCACCCGCATAATAGGACTGCGACAACACGAAGGACTCCCCCGCCAGAGCCCCCTTCAGGACGCCGTTGACGCGCGCCAGCAGGCGATAGCGATCCTTCGGCGGCATTGCCTTGCTAAAGGGGCATATGACACGCCAGCGGGGCTTCTGCCGCGTGTGCGACGGCGTGGTGTAGATCATCGCCGCAAGGCGGGCCGCTTCCAGCAGGTCGCGCGCTTCCTCGGGCTGCATGGTCCCGGCGTCGTGGTCGCCTTCCACGCCATGCACTTCTTCGACGTTGTCGTTGGTGCGGTAGCAGCCCTTTTCACTCTTGGCTTCGCCAAAGGTCGCGGCCTTGATCCACGGAAGCTTGTCCTTGCTCTTGGCGGTCTTGGCCTGAATGTCGTCGGCCAGCTTGCGGAGTGAACCGCGAACCTCTTTTTTCTCGAAAGCCCATTGGTTCGGGAAACGGGTAAAGACCATGGGCCGGTCAAGCGGGCCTTGGTCTTTGGTAGCTTTGGGGCTATAATTTGCGTGCATCGTTTCTGTTCATCCTCGGTGCCGCGGCAGGGGTTTTGCACAACCCGCTAGCCGGAATTTCAGCCCCCGTCGGTTTCGCCACCGGCGGGGGTTTCACTTTCATGGTGACGTGATTTCGATGGAGCGCGAGGGCGCAAAAGGTGGGACAAAAATCCTGAAAAACCCTGTGATACTATGGGAGGGTCAGGTGTCCCACTTTCCGTTAAGCATTTGTTGCGGCTGAATTATTGCACGCCGCCCCCGGGCACCACAACACTTTCCAATGGAAAGTGGCCAACCCAGGACAAGCAGACTTGAGCGGCATCGGTTCTGCAAGAACCGCGAGAGCTGTCCCGGTTCGAGCTTTACCGCCCCCGGGCACCACTTCATATCCCGTAGGCAAGTGAGCAGTCTCGGAACTGCGGACATGAGCGGCGTCGGTTCTGAAAAATCCGGGAGAGCAGCCCCGGCTGAACCGTTGTCCGATATGGCCCACCACAGCGCCCCCGCGATCCGGAGCAGCGCGATGCCCGAGGGTCCGGCACCTGCCCGTCCCTCACCCCCTCCCTTCCCTGCGACAAGATTCTTCCCCGTGCGGCAATTGCAGCCATTGCCCGCCACAGGCTATCATTCTAGAACCCGGATAATTCGCGCGCCCGGTTCGTGGTGCGTCAACGATCACCATCAGGAGGCGAGACATGGCTGACGCAGCCGTTCACGGCCACGGACATGAGGACAACCGCGGGTTCTTCACCCGGTGGTTCATGTCGACCAACCACAAGGACATCGGGATCCTCTACATCATCGTGTCGGCGTTTGCAGGGCTTATCTCGGTCCTGTTCACCGTCTACATGCGCATGGAGCTGATGCATCCCGGCGTGCAGTACATGTGCCTTGAAGGCGCGCGTTTCATCGCCTCGGGCGCCGAATGTACCCCGAACGGCCATCTCTGGAACGTCATGATCACCTATCACGGCGTCCTGATGATGTTCTTCGTGGTGATCCCCGCGCTCTTCGGCGGGTTCGGCAACTACTTCATGCCGCTGCAGATCGGCGCGCCGGACATGGCGTTCCCGCGGATGAACAACCTGTCCTTCTGGATGTACTGCGCCGGTGTCGCGCTCGGCATCGCCTCCCTGCTCGCTCCCGGCGGGAACGGGCAGGCCGGTTCGGGCGTGGGCTGGGTGCTTTACCCGCCGCTGTCCACGACCGAGGGCGGATCGTCCATGGACCTCGCCATCTTCGCGGTGCACGTCTCCGGTGCCTCCTCGATCCTCGGTGCGATCAACATGATCACCACCTTCCTGAACATGCGCGCGCCCGGCATGACGCTGTTCAAGGTGCCGCTGTTCTCCTGGTCGATCTTCGTCACCGCCTGGCTGATCCTGCTGTCCCTGCCTGTGCTGGCCGGCGCGATCACCATGCTGCTGACCGACCGCAACTTCGGGACGACCTTCTTCGACCCGGCGGGGGGCGGCGACCCGATCCTGTATCAGCACATCCTGTGGTTCTTCGGCCACCCGGAAGTGTACATCATCATCCTGCCCGGTTTCGGCATCATCTCCCACGTGATCGCCACCTTCGCGCGCAAGCCGATCTTCGGCTACCTGCCGATGGTTTTGGCCATCATCGCCATCGGGATGCTGGGCTTTGTCGTCTGGGCGCACCACATGTACACCGTGGGCATGTCGCTGACGCAGCAGTCCTACTTCATGCTGGCCACCATGGTGATCGCGGTGCCGACCGGCGTGAAGGTGTTCAGCTGGATCGCGACGATGTGGGGCGGTTCGATCGAGTTCAAGACGCCGATGCTCTGGGCCTTCGGCTTCCTGTTCCTCTTCACCGTGGGTGGCGTGACCGGCGTGGTCCTGTCGCAGGCCGCGGTCGACCGGGCGTACCATGACACCTACTACGTTGTGGCGCACTTCCATTACGTGATGTCGCTTGGGGCCGTTTTCGCGATCTTTGCCGGGATCTACTTCTACTTCGGCAAGGTCACGGGCCGTCAGTACCCCGAGACCCTTGGCAAAATCCACTTCTGGATGATGTTCATCGGCGCCAACCTGACCTTCTTCCCCCAGCACTTTCTGGGCCGTCAGGGCATGCCCCGCCGCTACATCGACTACCCGGAAGCCTTCGCGACCTGGAACTGGTGGTCATCCATGGGCGCCTTCCTGTCCTTCGCATCTTTCCTGCTGTTCTTCGGGATCATGTTCTATTCGCTCTTCCGCGGCGCGAAGGTGACCCAGAACAACTACTGGAACGAATATGCCGACACGCTGGAGTGGACCCTGCCCTCCCCGCCGCCCGAGCATACGTTCGAGCAGCTTCCGAAGCAGGAAGACTGGGACAAGGGCCACGCGCACTGACGCGGGCCTGCCTCCCGGCCTGACAGTCGGAACGAACAGGGGCCGGGGGGAAACCTCCGGCCCCTTCGCTTGCCACGGGACATCAAGACCATGACCTATCGCTGGATCACCGCCGACCGGATGGAGCTGCGCCCGCACCGCTCCCTCCCCTATCGCGGGTTCGCGGCGGTGATCCTCGGCTTCTTCGCCTTCGTGTCGGTTCCGTTGGCGGCGATGGTCGGCACCGCGGTGCTCTGGGGATTGCTGCCGTTTGCCATGGCGGCGCTCGCCGCGCTGTGGTGGGCGCTGAGGCGCAGCTACCGGGACGGAGAGATACTGGAGGTGCTGGAGATCGCGGGCAACGATCTGACCCTGACCCGCACCGATCCGGACGGTCGCACCCGCAGCTGGAGCTGCAACACCCACTGGGTCCGCGTCACCGACCATGAAAGCGGAGGCCCGGTTCCGCATTACATCACGCTCAACGGCAACGGGCGCGAGGTCGAGATCGGCGCCTTCCTGTCCGAGGACGAACGCCCCGCCCTGTACCGTGACCTCCGCCGCCGTCTCGACGACGCACGTCCCTGAGGCCGATCGGGTCCGGAGATCAGGATGCGCGATCCGGCAGGTCCGAGCGCGCGGTAGAGGCCATCTCCTCCAACTCCGCCTCCGTCATCTCGTCGTACATCTCGCGCGAAGCCCCGACGAGGTCAGAGACCTTCGCCTCCCCCCTTTTCGCGGCCAGGGCCGCCCCGGCGGCCTTCTGTTGTGCTTTGGATTGCGCTTTCATGACGCCTGCTCCGTCTGTCGTGTCCTGCAGGAGTAACGACCGCGGCCCGAGAGCGTTCCCGGCAGCTTCGCGGACCCGGCGACACCAGGCCGGATGTCGCGCGCCGCAGGCGCGGTCGGCGCGCGAAAACGACCAACGCCATTGCGGCGCGATGTTGGCGCTACCATGGCGAAACAGTGATTTTCCGGGGGATGGACGACGATTTGCGTGGACTGTCGAGGCTGTCTGAACAATAATAAGGCAGAGTACGAATTTTCCGCGCCTATTTGAAGAAGGGTATACCAGTGAACATTCTCAGGACTGCCGCGCTTGTCGCCGGCCTCGCCTTTGCCCCCTTTGCCGCCAGTGCGGCCACCTGTGATGTGGGTACCTGCTTCGCCGCAGGGGCCGATGGACAGACGCTGACCTCCGCCGGCCTGTCCTATGGTGCCTACAACATCGTGAACGACGGCAGCAACGGCTTCAATTTCTTCGCCCTGTTCGATCGTGGCGCGACCGACATCATCGAAGTGGTGATTTCGATCCTGACCTTCCAGCCGACCGGCCTGGGCTATATCAATGACCTTGAAGTCAGCTTCTTCGGTGGCGGTTCGACCCTGCCACAGGCCGTGACCAATGGCTCCGGCTTCCCGATCAACCCGGTCGGAAACGACGTCATCCTGACATTCGACCTGACCGGGTTCGACACCATGGTCGGGATCGACATCGAAGGGTTTGCCGTCGCGCAGTCGGGCGCCAATCCGGGCTTCAACGTGACCGTGCGTCAGGCACCGCCCGCCGTTCCGGTTCCGGCCGCCGGCCTGCTGCTGGCAGGTGCGCTTGGTGGCCTCGCCGCCCTGCGCCGCCGCAAGAAGGACTGATCCGCAAGAATGCGGTCGGCCCGGTCCGAATGACACGGACCAGCCGACACCAATAAAAAAGAGCCGCCCGCGCGGCTCTTTTTCGTTCTGCCCTGAGGATACGGAGTTCAGCCCAGCTTGGATTTCACCATCGGGCCTACGGCCCCGAAATCCATCTGGCCGGTGTACTTCGACTTGAGCGCGCCCATCACCTTGCCCATGTCGCGGATCGAACTGGCGCCGGTGGCGGCGATGGCCTCGGTCACCGCGGCGTCGACCTCCGCTTCGTCCAGCTGGCGGGGCAGGAATTCCTCGATATAGCCGATCTCCGTTCGTTCCTGCTCGGCGAGGTCGATCCGTCCGCCCTCTTCATAGGCGCGCACCGACTCCTGGCGCTGCTTGACCATCTTGCCGAGGATCGCCAGCACCTCATCCTCGCCCACGCCGTCCTCGCGGCCCTCGCCACGGGCGGCGATGTCACGGTCCTTGATGGCGGCGTTGATGAGCCGCAGCGTGCTGAGCCGTTCGGAGTCGCGCTCCTTCATCGCCACCTTGATTGCGGCTGTTACCTTGTCGCGAAGTTGCATGCGTCCATCCCAGATGCTTCAAGCGCCGGAGCCTATAGCGCCCGGCCCCTTCACACAACCGGCACGACGCCACGGCACCCCTGTCCGCAAGGATAGGCGCGCGTCCGAAATCCGTTTGGTATCGCCCTTGACCCCCCTTCCCGCGCTCTTTAGGTAAGCCACAATTTGCCATCCCGACGGAGCCGCAAAATGCCCCACACCTACCTCAAGAAACCGACCGCCTGCCTGGCCCTCGCCAACGGGACCGTCTTCATGGGACGAGGTTTCGGGGCGACCGGAACCACGGTGGCCGAGCTCTGCTTCAACACCGCAATGACCGGTTACCAGGAGATCATGACCGACCCCTCCTACGCCGGACAGATCGTGACCTTCACCTTCCCCCATATCGGCAACGTCGGCGTCACGCCCGAGGACGAGGAAACGGCCGATCCGGTCGCGGACGGCATGGTCGTCCGCTGGAACCCGACCGATCCGTCGAACTGGCGCGCCACCGGCCAGCTGTCGGACTGGCTCGCGTCCCACGGACGCATCGCGATCGGCGGCATCGACACCCGCCGCCTGACCCGCGCCATCCGGGCGCAGGGCGCGCCCCATGCCGCTTTGGCCCACGACCCGGAGGGCAACCTGGACATCGAGGCGCTGGTCGCCAAGGCGCGCGGTTTCTCGGGCCTGGTCGGTCTGGACCTGGCCAAGACGGTGACCTGCGCCCAGAGCTACCGCTGGAACGAAACCAGATGGGCCTGGCCGGACGGCTTTGGCACCCAGAAAGAGGCCAGGTACA
Source organism: Primorskyibacter flagellatus (assembly GCF_014638275.1). Classification (GTDB taxonomy): domain Bacteria; phylum Pseudomonadota; class Alphaproteobacteria; order Rhodobacterales; family Rhodobacteraceae; genus Pseudooceanicola; species Pseudooceanicola flagellatus_A. Next base: position 428,139 of record NZ_BMFJ01000001.1, on the reverse strand, counting down.
AGGTCGTCGCCATCGACTACGGCGCGAAACGCAACATCCTGCGCTGCCTCGCCTCCGCCGGTTGCGACGTCACCGTCCTGCCCGCCACCGCGACGGCCGAGGACGTGCTGGCCCACAGTCCCGACGGCGTCTTTTTGTCCAACGGACCCGGAGACCCGGCCGCCACCGGCGACTATGCCGTGCCGATGATCCGCGGCGTCATGGACCGGACAGACCTGCCGATCTTTGGCATCTGCCTGGGCCACCAGATGCTGGCGCTGGCGCTTGGCGCCAAGACGGTCAAGATGAACCACGGCCATCACGGCGCGAACCACCCCGTGAAGGATATGGAGACCGGCAAGGTCGAGATCACCTCGATGAACCACGGTTTCGCGGTCGACAGCCAGACCCTGCCCGAAGGCGTGAAGGAAACCCATGTCTCGCTGTTCGACGGATCGAACTGCGGAATCCGGATGACCGACCGCCCCGTCTTCTCGGTCCAGTATCATCCCGAGGCCAGCCCCGGACCGCAGGACAGCTTCTACCTGTTCGAACGCTTCGCCGCGTCGATGGAAGAACGCGCCAAGGCCCGCGCCTGAATCGCAGCCTGCGCCGGTCCGGTCCACGTTCCGGGCCGGAGCAACCGGCTGTTAACTGAATCTTAGGCCGATATTAACCAGCAGGCACGCACCCTCGCTTCAGGCTTGGCGAGGGGAAGCACATGTCGCTCCGCGACCCGTCCGGGATGGACGGGCTGAATATCCGGCAGACTGTCCAGACGGACCACGGCGCGCGTACCGGCACGTTCGCGGAGACTGCCGCACCGTTCGGCCATGTCAGCGCTCCATCACCATCGCCGCGCGCACCGGTCACGATCCCCGCCCTTCGCCGCGACTGGAGCATGGGCCGGCTGAGCAGGACCGCCCTGTCCGAAGGCCTGTCCCGCGTGACCGGACTGCCCCGGGTCGACCTGTCTCTGATCCCGCCCGACCCGGACTTGTCGGACCTGCTCGACCCCGCGCTCTGCCTCCGTCACCAATGCGTGCCCTGGCAGCGTCGCGATGGCGGCCTCATCCTTGCCACCGCCCGGCCCGAAGACCTTGACGATGTTCATGGCGCCCTCCCCGCCGCTGCCGGGCCGATGCGCGCGGTGATCGCGGATCGCGACGAGATCCTGCGTGCGGTCGAGACCACCCATGCCCCCGACCTCGCCCGCCGTGCCGCGAGCCGTGTGGACACCGCCTTTTCCGCCCGGGCCTGGCAGGGGGGGCGAATGCGGGCCGTTCGTCTGTCCCTCGGCGCCGCAGCTCTGGCGGGACCCATTGCGATCTGGCCCTATCCCGCGCTCAACGCGCTGCTGATGATCGCCTTTGCCACGCTTGCGCTCGCCAGCCTCATGAAATGCGCCGCAGCCATCGCGCACCTGGCCCGCCCCGACCGAGAGGCAGAGGGAACCGCGGAGAACACTCTGCCCCCGATCACCCTGCTCGTCCCGCTGTTCCGGGAAGACCGCATCGCCGAAACGCTGCTCAAGCGTCTGGAAAGGCTCGACTATCCCCGCGATCGCCTAGAGACCCTGCTGGTGCTGGAGCAGACGGATAGCCTGACCCGCGACCTGCTGAACCGCACGGCGCTGCCGCCCTGGATGCGTGTCGTCACTGTCCCGGACGGCGCGCCGCGCACCAAGCCGCGCGCGATGAACTACGCGCTCGACCATGCGACCGGGGACATCGTAGGCATCTATGACGCGGAGGACGCGCCCGATCCCGACCAGTTGCGCCGCGTCGCCGCCGCCTTTGCCGCCGCCCCGCCCGATGTGGCCTGCCTTCAGGGTGCGCTCGACTACTACAACCCGCGCGACAGCTGGATCAGCCGCTGCTTCACCATCGAATACAACACATGGTTCCGCCTGCTGCTGCCCGGCATGGGCAAACTCGGCTTTGCCCTGCCGCTTGGAGGAACCACCCTGTTCATCCGGCGCGCGGTTCTGGAACAGCTTGGTGCGTGGGACGCCCACAACGTGACGGAGGACGCCGACCTCGGTTTCCGGCTCGCCCGCGCAGGCTACCGGACACGGGTGATCGGAACCACCACGCGGGAGGAAGCGAACAGCCGCGCCCTGACTTGGTGCCGTCAGCGATCACGCTGGCTGAAGGGCTATCTCGTCACCTACCTCGTCCATATGCGCCACCCCCTGCGCCTGCTGCGCGACCTCGGCATCTGGCAGTTCCTCGGGTTCCAGGCGCATTTCGTGACCGCGCTGTCCCAGTTTGCGCTGGCCCCCCTGCTCTGGCTGTTCTGGCTGTCCTGCTTGGGCGTCGATCTGCCCTTCACCACGCTCGACACCCGCACCGGCCTCACCCGCATCGGCCTGATGTTTCTGGGGCTGGAGGGGCTGACGATTGCGCTTGGCTTCATCGCCACCCGCCGCGCCAGCCACCGCCATCTGTGGGTCTGGGTGCCAACGCTGCATTTCTACTGGCCGCTCGGCGCGTTCGCGATGTGGAAGGCTGTGTTCGAACTGGTCGTCGCGCCCTTCTACTGGGACAAGACCGCGCACGGCGTCTCTCCCTCCGCGCGCGAACCTCAGCCGACCGTGCCGATGGCCCCGGAGTCGAGCTTCAGTCGTGTGACGAAGGCCTTGGAGATGTGATCGCGCAGCATCTCGCCCGCCCGCGCCTCGTCCCGCGCCTCGATCGCCTGCACGATGGCGTCATGTTCCGCCAGCGCCGCCGCATCCCGCCCCTGCGCGGCGAGCGAGGTCAGCGCCAGCAGAGCCATCGACCGGTGCACGAGGTCAAGCTGCTGCACCAGGAACCGGTTGTGCGAGGCCAGATGAATCTGCTTGTGGAATCGCCGGTTCGCCCGGCTCAGCGCGCCGGGATCGCCAAGCAGCGCGCGGTCCGCCTCCACCATGTCGCGCAGCACGCGCACCTCTTCCGCCGTGGCGTGACGCGCGGCGAGCCGGGCGGCGAGCGACTCCAGTTCCGAGCGCACCACATAGAGCTCCGCCAGCTGGTTATGATCCAGTGAGGCCACGATCAGCGACCGCCCGTCCCGCGTCAGCAGCGACTGCGTCTCTAGCCGTTGCAGCGCCTCGCGGATCGGGGTGCGCGACACGCCGAAACGCTCCGCCAGCTCGCTCTCCACAAGCCGATCGCCAGGGCGGTAGACCCCGGTGTCGATCGCCTCGAGGATCAGCGAATAGGCATCTGTCTGCACGTCTGTCGTCCTGTCCGTGGTGGTCGCGCCAGACTAGCCGCGCAGCTTCCCCCGCGTCCAGCCTTCCCCGTATTGCTCCGGTGACGCCGGCGATCTAGCCTGCCGCCATGCCGACAGTCCCCCTTTCCCGCAGCCTCGCCGACAGCTTCTCCCATGTCCGAACATGGGTCTTCGATCTCGACAACACGCTTTATCCGCCCGCAGCCCGGCTTTTTGACCAGATCGAGGTCCGGATGACCGACTGGGTGATGCGCACGCTCTCCGTCGACCGGGGGGAAGCCGACCACCTGCGCGCGCTGTACTGGCGCGACCACGGCACGACGCTGGCCGGGCTGATGCGCCATCACGGCGTCGACCCCGGCCCCTACCTGACCGAGGTGCACGAGATCGATTTTTCCGTCCTTGCCCCCGACCCTGACCTCGCCGCACGTATTGCCGCGCTGCCCGGCCGCCGGATCGTCTACACCAACGGCTCCGCCCCCTATGCCGAGCAGGTGATCGCCGCGCGTGGTCTCACCGGCCTGTTCGACGCGGTCTACGGGGTGGAGCATGCCGACTACCTGCCGAAGCCCGACGCCGAGGCCTTTGACCGCATCTTCGCCCGCGACCGGCTCGACCCGACCCGCGCCGCGATGTTCGAGGACGACCCGAGGAACCTTGCCGCGCCCCACGCCCTTGGCATGCAGACGGTGCATGTTGCCGATACCGCCGTCCCCGCTCCGCATATCCATCATCACACCGATGACCTCGCCGCTTTCCTGTCCCGTCTCGTCTGACACGCGCCGGAGGGACGATTTGCCGCTTTCCCGCTCCCCCTGCCCGTCCTATCTGTTGACGTCGGAGGGCACATGAGCACCGATACAGACATCCTGATCTCCGGCGGTGGCGTCGCCGGTCTGACCGCGGCGGCCCTGTTCGGCGGCATGGGCCTGTCGGTCCTGCTCTGCGACCCCGCCCCGCCCGTAACCGACGCGGCGGCCGAGGGCGCGGACCTGCGCACCACCGCCTTCCTGCAGCCTGCCCGCGCCCTGCTTGAGGACGCCGGCCTCTGGGACCGCCTCGCCCCGCATGCCGCACCGCTCAGGATCATGCGCATTGTCGATGCGGGCGGACCGGAGCCCGAGGCCCGCCTGACCCGCGATTTCGATTCGTCGGAGATCTCTTCCGGCCCCTTCGGCTGGAACCTTCCGAACTGGCTGCTACGACGCGAGATGGTGGCGCGGCTGGCGGACCTGCCCTCTGTCGACTACCGCCCCGGCACCGCCACGAAGACCCTGCTGACCCGCGAGGGCGAGGCGCTGGTCGGCCTCAGCGACGGCACCCGGACCCGCGCCCGGCTGGTCATCGCCGCCGACGGCCGCGGCTCCCCGATGCGCGACGCCGCCGGGATCGGCGTGACCACCACCCGCTACGGACAGAAGGCGCTGGCCTTTGCTGTGACGCATCCCGTGCCGCATGACAACGTCTCGACCGAAATCCACCGCTCCGGCGGGCCCTTCACCCTGGTGCCCCTGCCCGACCGCGACGGCCTGCCCTGCTCTGCCGTCGTCTGGATGGAACACGGGCCCGAGGCGCAGCGCCTCGCCGCCCTGCCCGTCCCGGAGTTCGAGACCGCGATGATGATCCGCTCCTGTGGGCTTTTCGGTCCCCTCACACTGGTCACGCGCCGCACCCTCTGGCCGATCGTAAGCCAGGTGGCCGACCGCATGTCCGGCGAACGCATCGCCCTGATCGCAGAGGCCGCGCATGTCGTCCCGCCGATCGGTGCCCAGGGGCTGAACATGTCGCTTGGCGACCTGCGCGCCCTGCGCGACCTGATCGCCGCCCGTCCCGAGGGGTTGGGCGACCGCGCGATGCTCGACAGCTATACCCGCCGCCGCCACCCCGAGGTTCGCCTGCGGGCTGCCGGGATCGACGCGCTGAACCGCGCCTCCCAGATCTCCGCCCAGCCCCTGCGCGACCTGCGCGCCGCCGGGCTGTCGGCCCTTTACGGTGCCGCGCCGGTGCGACGGATGCTGATGCAGATGGGGCTCGGCGCGCGGGCCCCCGAACCCGCGGCGGAGGGCTCTGCCCTCCGCACCACCCGGGATATTTGAGGCAAGATGAAATAGGTTGCCCCTTCATCTTGCAGTAAATATCCCGGGGTGAGCCCCGGAGGGGCGAGGGGCAGGGCCCCTGCTCAAGCCTCAGATCGGACCGGGGAGCCGTTCCTCGCTCAGCAGCACGTTGGCGTCGACGTTGGCCACGCCCGGAAGGGTCATGATACGCCGCCGCAGGACCCGTTCGAAATCCGCGATGTCCCGTGCCGCGACCCGAAGGCGGTAGTCGTAAAGGCCGAGCACATGTTCCACCGTCTGAACTTCGGGGATGGCGCTCACCGCGCGTTCGAAATCCGCCAGGCTGACCCGCCCCTTGGTGCCAAGCTTCACGCCGAGGAACACCGTCACCCCGAAACCCAGTTTCGCGAGGTCGAGGTCCAACCGTCGCCCCGCAAGGACCCCGGCCCGTTCCAGCCGCTGCACCCGCCGCCAGGCCGCGGGCTGCGACAGCCCGACCCGCTGGCCGAGCACCGAGGCGGACAGCCCCGCATCCTCGGCCAGCAGCCGCAGCAGCGCGCGGTCGGTGTCGTCGAGATCGGGGACGTCGGTCACAGCGGCACCGTTTCATCCGTCTTGATCCGGGCCACATGCATCAGCGCCTCCAGATCCGCGATATGCGGCAGGGTCAGGATGCGTTCCCGGTAAAGCTGCTGGTAATGCGCGAGGTCCCGCGCGATCAGGCCAAGCCGCACATCGACCTGGCCCAGGAAGGTCTGGATCTCCAGCACCTCGGGGATCTGGCGGGCGGCATCGGCGAGGTCCTCAAAGGCGCGCGGAACGGTCTTGTCCAGCGTCACGCGGAGCGAGACCTCCACCGTATAGCCAAGGGCGCGCCAGTCGATCACCGCCCGGCTGCCGCGCAGCACCCCGCGTTCGCGCAGCCGTTCGAGCCGCCGCCAGCAGGTCGCCGCGTTGATCCCGGCGCGCTCCGCCAGTTCCGCGCCCGAGAGAGTCGGGTCGGCCTGCAACTGTCGAAGAATGCGCCTGTCGGCGTCGTCGAGCATGAATATCCCAAGATGGCCAGAATGTTCGAATGACTTTCTATCACAACTCCAAAAATCATCAAGATTTGCACGGTTCGTCTGCCGGGACTCCGTATGCTGCGGCCATCCCGCCAGGGGAGGAGCCCGGGGCGGTTCAATCGAAAGGAAAGATCATGCGCGTTTACTATGACCGCGATTGCGACATCAACCTCATCAAGGACACCAAGGTGGCCATCCTCGGCTACGGTTCGCAGGGCCATGCCCATGCGCTGAACCTGCGCGATTCCGGTGCGAAGAACCTCGTCGTCGCCCTGCGCGAAGGGTCCGCATCGGCGAAGAAAGCCGAGGCCGAGGGCCTGAAGGTCATGGGTATCGCCGAAGCCGCCGCCTGGGCCGACCTGATCATGTTCACGATGCCGGACGAACTGCAGGCCGAGACTTACAAGAAATACGTGCATGACAACCTGCGCGACGGCGCGGCGATTGCCTTTGCCCACGGCCTGAACGTGCACTTCGGCCTGATCGAACCCAAGCCCGGCGTCGACGTCATCATGATGGCACCCAAGGGCCCCGGCCACACCGTGCGCGGCGAATACACCAAGGGCGGCGGCGTGCCCTGCCTTGTCGCCGTGCATCAGGATGCCTCGGGCAAGGCGCTGGAACTGGGCCTGTCCTACTGCTCGGCCATCGGCGGCGGCCGGTCCGGCATCATCGAGACCAACTTCCGCGAGGAATGCGAGACCGACCTCTTCGGCGAACAGGCCGTGCTCTGCGGTGGCCTCGTCGAGCTGATCCGCATGGGCTTCGAAACCCTGGTCGAGGCCGGTTACGCGCCGGAAATGGCCTATTTCGAATGCCTGCACGAGGTGAAGCTGATCGTCGACCTGATCTACGAAGGCGGCATCGCGAACATGAACTACTCCATCTCCAACACCGCGGAGTATGGCGAGTACGTCTCTGGTCCGCGCGTCCTGCCCTACGACCAGACCAAGAAAGAGATGAAGGCCATTCTGACCGACATCCAGACCGGCAAGTTCGTACGCGACTTCATGCAGGAGAACGCCGTCGGCCAGCCGTTCTTTAAAGGCACCCGCCGCCTGAACGACGAGCACCAGATCGAACAGGTCGGTGAAAAACTCCGCGCCATGATGCCGTGGATTTCCGCCGGCAAGATGGTCGACAAGGCGAAGAACTGAGCCCTGCACATGGTCAGGCTGCGCTGTTTGGCGCGGCCTGATACCTTACGAACGGGTCGCCGGGGTCAGCCGGGCGGCTGCGTCGATCTTCTTGGCATCGGTGCAGAACTTGTCGCCCTCGGCGACCCAGACCGCCTCGCCAATCGCGGCACGCACCGTCACGCGGTCGAAGTCTACGCTGACGAGGTCGGGCGACAGCAGGCTGATGAAGGCGAAGAGATGTTCGGGTGAGAGGCACATGAGCTTTGTCTCCGTAACGGACGGCTCCTCCCTCATGCAATGGTGCGCCCGAGGTGGCGCAGGACAAAGCACTAACTGCCTGCACTGGATCGCGGCACCGACAATTCGCCGCCGAATGGTCAAAAAACGAACATCTAGCGCGCCGGAAGGCGTGGCACACTATATATAATGTCAGCCCTGCGGCTCGCCCGAAGCGGCGGCCAGCCACATCCGCACCGCCTGCGCGGTTTCACTCACGTCATGCACCCGCAGGACCTGCGCGCCCTGTGTCACCGCATGCACGGCTGCGGCGACCGATCCTGCCATGCGATCCGGGGCGGCCTCAGCCCCGGTGATCGTCCCGATGAACCGCTTGCGAGAAGCGCCGAACAGCACAGGCGCGCCGAGGTCGTGCAGGGCCGACAGGCCGCGCATCAGGGCCAGGTTATGCGCCATCGTCTTGGCAAAGCCGATGCCGGGGTCGATGACGATTCGATCCGGCGCGATCCCGGCGGTACGGGCGGTGGCCATGGCGGCCCCCAGTTCGGCAATCACCTCGGCCAGCACGTCGTCATAGGCCGGGCTGTCCTGCATCGTCTCGGGCGTGGCGCGGGAATGCATCAGGCACACCGGAACCCCCGCCTCGGCCACGACGCCGGCCATGTCCGGATCGAAGCGCAGGGCGGAGACGTCGTTCACCATGTCCGCCCCGGCTTCGAGAGCCGCCCGCGCGACGGCGGCCTTTCGGGTATCGATGCTGATCGGCAGGGTCAGCCCCGCCGCGCGGATGGCGCGAATGACCGGCGCGGTACGGGCGATTTCTTCTTCTGCCGGGACTTCTGCCGCACCGGGGCGGGTTGATTCCCCGCCGATGTCCAGAAGGTCGGCGTCCACCGCCATGGCCTGCGCCTGCAGGACTGCCGCCTCCGGTTCCATGTGCTGCCCGCCGTCTGAAAAGCTGTCCGGCGTGACGTTCAGGATCCCCATGATGCGAGGCCGTTCCAGCGACAGGCCGCAGAGATCGGGACGCTGCATGGTCAGACGTAGCAGCGCGTCCTCGGACAGCGCCTCCGGCCCGGTGGTCGTGCTGCGCGCGCCCCGCCCGATCCGTTCGACCCGGTCGAAACGCAGATGCCCCTGCCCGACCAACGGAAAACCCGTCCCGTCTGAGGCCGGACGGACCAGGGGACGCCACCAGCCGCTCATGCCCAACCCTCTACCGGCAGGGACCGGATCGGCAATGGACCGGCGGCTGCCGGAGCCTGCGCCCCGACACAGAGCAGCTCCGACGCGCCAAGCTCTCCGGCCAGCCAGAGGGACAGGTCCTGCGCCGACGCCCCCCGCGCCGGGCCGTGCACCGCGTCAAGCACCAGTTTGGACGGGGCCCAGACACAGGTCTGGGCATGCTTCATACCCCAGTCCAGTTCGGTGCGCGTGTTCACCACCACGCAGCGTCGATCGCGCCCCGCCAGGACCCAGGCGTTCTGTTCGATGGCCAGAAGGTCGATCCGCCACTGTGCCAGGGCGGAGGAGGACCGGGGCACCTCAGCCTCGGCCATGCCGCAGGTCAGGATCAGCGGCGCGCCCTGATCAAGCGCTGCATCCAGCCGCGCGCAGAAATCCGGGGCGGCCATCGCGGCATTGGACAGGAAGATCACGCGCGGCGCGGGACCGGGCACCGCCGCCTCGCCCACCTCGGGACCGGAGCGGTCGCGCATGATCTCCACCCCAAGGGCGCCCGTGCCGCGATCCAGCTTCTCGATCCGTACGAAGACCCGTTCGGCCATGGGCGCGCGCAGGATCAGCGCCGCGACCCGTTCGGCGAGCGTTTCAAGCAGGTTCAGCCGTTCCTCGGCCAGCGCGGCCTCGATCGATTCCGCCACCAAGTCGTAGGACAGGATACGGTCCACGTCGTCGGCCACCGGCGCGCTGGCGGGAAGGACCTCCACCACCACGTTGAAGCGCAGGCGCTGGCTGTGACCGCGTTCGGCCTGAAACGCGCCGATGTCGACCTCGGTCAGGTAATCGCGCAGCGAGATCCGGTCGCGCAAATCGGTGCCGGACAGGGCCTGAGCCCGGACTTCGGGATGGTCAAACGCCTCTGAGATCGTGTCGGTCATGCCTGCCAGGTCCCTGCCCCGTCGATGTCGTCGGGGCGGGCATACATCCTTGGAACGGAATTGGCAAAACGCCGGCGCGCGGGCCGGCGAAGGTCAGTTCGAGGACAGGCGCGTGTGGCGGCTGTAGAACCGGTGCACGCCGATGCTGGCGGTGCGGGAGAACTTGCGCGCCCAGGACGGCGACACATGGGCGGTGTGGTAGTAGGTCGCCCCGTTCGTCAGGGGACGTGCGCCACCCTTGGCCATGATCGCCGCCACCTTGGACACCCGCGCATAGGCGGCTTTCTCGGAAATAACCTCGGGATGACCGTCGCAGGTATAGGTGAACTGGCAGCCGTACCGCTTGCCGGTGCCCTGATGGATCACGCCGCAGATGGAATCCGGGAAGGCGGGGCTGTCGACCCGGTTCAGAATGACCTCAGCCACCGCGAACTGACCCTTAACGCTTTCCCCGCGCGCTTCGAAGTAAAGCGCCTCAGCCAGGCAGGCGGCCTGCGCCCCAAGCTGCGGACGCGCCTGTTTGGAGAGCCAGGACTGGGTGTATTCGATCGACACCGGCTTGCGCGCCTTGGGCCGCACGTCGCTGATCGCCTCCGCGTCGAGAAGCGAGGCGAGCTTCACTTCACCCACGGAAGCAAGGCCGCTTTTTTCAGCACTGGCAATGTCAGTGACGGTTCCCTCGGCCGAAACGGCCCCGGCTGCGACAAGCAGCATGCTCAAAACAATCCCGCGCATTCTCAAATCCGGCCCTGTCTGTTTCGCCGTTCCCAACAATCTGATCAGAGGTCGCCTAGCCAAAAATACCTCTCAGGTCCAGCCTTTCGGGCCAAACCAGAGGTACCCATGTATGCACATTGCGCGGGCATTCCGCGCCAAGTTATTGAATCGGAAAGGTTCTAATTGGCGGAATTCAGCCGCTCACGTACCGCAAGCTGCGCCGCGGCAAGCCGCGCGACGGGCACGCGGAAGGGTGAACAGCTGACATAATCGAAGCCCGCGCGGCGGCAGAACTCGATTGATTCGGGGTTCCCGCCGTGTTCACCGCAGATGGAAAGCACAAGATCCTTTCTTGCGTCCCGGCCCCTCTTGGCTCCGATCTGCAACAGTTCTCCAACCCCGTCATAATCGAGGATGTGGAACGGATCCTCGGGGAACACGCCCTGTTGCACGTAGGTCCTCATGAACCGCCCCGCATCGTCGCGCGACAGCCCGTAGGTCATCTGCGTCAGGTCGTTGGTCCCGAAGGACAGGAAGGCCGCGTGCGGGGCGATCTCCCCTGCCCTGAGCGCGGCACGCGGCGTTTCCACCATCACGCCGAGCCGGTAGTCGAACTTCCGGCCGGAGGCAGTGCGCACCGCCGCCGCCACCGCCTCGATCCGCGTCTTGACCAGCTCGACCTCCCGCCGGGCCGAAACGAGCGGGATCATGATCTCGGGCACCACGCCGCCCCCCGCCTCAAGCACCGCTTCGAAGATGGCGCGGGCCTGCATGTCGTAGATCTCGGGCATGGTGATCCCCAGGCGGACACCGCGCAGGCCGAGCATGGGGTTGTGTTCCCCCAGTTCCTCGATCCGGTGCGCGACGTCCGACACCGGAAGGTCCAGCGCATCGGCGAGCGAGCGGATGCCTTCCTTGTCGGAGGGAAGGAATTCATGCAGCGGAGGGTCGAGCAGACGGATGCAGACCGGGTGCCCCTCCATGATCCGGAACAATTCGACGAAATCCGCCCGCTGCATCGGCAACAACTGTTCCAGCGCCGCCCGGCGGTCGGCAGGTTCGGCGGCGAAGATCATCTCGCGCATCACGGTCAGCCGGCCGGCATCAAAGAACATATGCTCCGTCCGGCACAGCCCGATGCCCTGCGCGTCGAAATTCCGCGCGATCTGCGCGTCAGCGGGCGTATCGGCGTTGGCGCGCACCCCGATGTCGCGGAAGTCGTCGGCCCAGGTCATCAGCGCCTGAAACGCATCGTCCCGCGCGGATTCCAGCAGCGGCGGAGCCCCCAGAAGCACCACGCCCGAGGTGCCGTCCACGGTGATCTCATCGCCTTCGCGCAGCACCCGGCCATCCGCCATCGTCACGGTATTCCGCCGCAGGTTCAGTGAAATGTCCGACGCACCCACGACACAGGGCAGCCCCAGCCCCCGCCCGATCACCGCCGCGTGGCTTGTGATGCCACCCCGTTCCGTCAGGACGGCGACGGCCACATGCATGCCACGGATGTCCTCCGGCGAGGTCTCCCTCCGGATCAACACGCAGCGTTCGTCGCGCGACGCCGCCGCCTGCGCCGCGGCAGAGGAGAAGACGATCTTGCCCGACGCGGCCCCCGGACTGGCCGCGATGCCCCGGGCAATCACCTCGCGCGGGGCGTCCGGATCGACCTGGCGGTGCAGCATTTCCGTCAGTGCACGGGGCTCGACCCGCAGGATCGCCTCTTCCTTGGGAATAATACCGTCCTCGGCCAGCGCCACGGCGATGCGCACTGCCGCACGCGGAGAACGACGTATCCGCACTCCGTCCAGCACATGCACCTTGCCGTTTTCGATGGTGAATTCGGTCTGCATCTCCTCGCGCAGACGCACGCGCATCATCGCGGTATAGTCGATCAGCTGCGCGAATGCCGCCGGAGCCAGTTCCTCGAGCGAGGGACCGCGCGGGTCCTTGGCGAGGTAGATCGAGGTCCCCTCCTTCTGCAGCGCGTCGCGCCCCTGGCTCTGGCTGCGGTAACGGCCCGTGACCATAGGCATACCGGTCTGCGAACTGACCAGCTGGATCACGCCCGACCCGCATTCCCCTGCGCCGAGGCCAAGCGCCATCGCCTGCACGACGAGTCCCAGCCCGGCATCGGCCGGCGCACCCTTGGCCTGACGCAACAGCCGGGCCGTCGTACCCTCCCAAGCCCGCGCCATGGACTGCAACACGCCCGACAGTTGTACGACAGGATCCTGCGGGAAAGCCTCGTCCGTCTCTGCCTCATAGGCAGACAGCACCTGCCGCAGCCCCTCCGATCCCTGCAGGGTCAGCCCGTCGAACATGTCCGGGTCCAGCCGCGCCACGTTGATCGCATAGCCCTGAACGAACCGCATGTAGACCGCGCTGGCGGCGTCCGCCCCGATCCGGTCGCAGAGATCGACGTAGAGCGCGTCGTTCATGCCGACGTTCATCACCGCCCCCGGCCCTCCCCAGTCCGGATCCTCGGACGACGGGCGCACGCAGAGCAGCGGCTGATCGCCGAACGGTTTCAGCAGCGCCGCCATGTCCGGCAGGTCCCCGCCTGCGATGTCATGGACCTGATCGAAGGACAGAGCGACCGTGCAGGGCACCGGCAGATCCATCCGCACCAGTCTTTGCAGGCACTTCGCACGGCCCCCATGCGTAGAGGTCGTAATCCGGGCGGTTGGTGTAACGAGGGTCGGGGTCTTTGGCGGGTGCTGCACTGCGGCGGTCCTTCTTGTCGCAGCAGAATACGCCCAAGACCGCGCGGAGCAAGGAAAAGCTGGGGGCCGTTCAGCCCTCCAGCTTCGTCAGATCGGCCACCGCCAGACAGGTCGTGCGAATGGTCGAGAGCAGGTTCAGCCGGTTGCGGCGCACCACGGCATTGTCGGAATTCACCTGCACCTCGGTGAAGAAGGCGTCGATCGGCGCGCGCAGCGATGCCATTGCCTCCATCGCCGCTGCAAAATCCTCTGCTGCCATAGCCTTGTCGATCACCGGCCGCGCGGCGTCGAGCGCGTCGAACAGCGCGACCTCTGCCGGATGTTCGGCAAACTTCCGGTCCGCGCCGAATTCGTAGGACACGCCGTCCTTCTCCTCTGCCTGCGACAGGATGTTGTTGGCGCGTTTGAAGCCCTGCACCAGATTTTCCCCGTCGTCGGTCCCAAGGAAGCCGGACAGCGCCCGCGCCCGGTTGACCAGCAACGTGAGGTCGCAGTTGCCGGGCATGGCAAGACAGGCGTCGATCACATCGTGGCGGATACCCTCGTCCCGGAGGTGGACCTTGAGCCGGTCGTGGATGAAACCGCGCAGGTCGTCGCTGACAGTCGGATTGTGCTCTGCCACGCGACCCAGCCAGTCGGGCCCGTTACCCTCGATCCGGTCGATGATGCTGCGCGCCGCCGCACCGAACACGCCGTGACGCGCGATCTCGCGCAGCAGTTCGTCCAAAAGGTCACGCTCCCCCGCCCCGGCCGGGGAGATCTCGTGCCGGAGGATCTGCGCGTCGTTCACCCTGTCGAGGCTCAGCCTCAGCCCGTTGGTCAGAACCAGCCGGATCACCCCAAGGGCAGCGCGGCGCAGCGCAAACGGGTCCTTCGACCCGGTCGGCTTTTCGTCGATGGCCCAGAATCCGGTCAGCGTGTCGATCTTGTCCGCCAGCGCGACGGCCACCGACACCGGCGCCGTCGGCACGTCATCCGACGGCCCGAGCGGAGAGTAATGTTCCTGCGCCGCCGCTGCGACCTCTGCCGGAAGACCTGCGGCCTCCGCATAATAGCGGCCCATCAGCCCCTGAAGCTCCGGAAATTCATAGACCATTTCCGACGACAGGTCCGCCTTGGCCACCAGCGCTGCCTGTTCCGCCAGTTCCGGGTCCGCGCCGATCAGCGGGGCGATGTCCCGCGCCAGGGCCGCGATCCGCGCCACCCGGTCCCCCTGAGAGCCCAGCTTGTTGTGGAAGGTCACGGACTCAAGCGCCTGCGTCCAGGTCTGCATCCCCACCTTCGCCACGCGCAGGTCGTTGTCCCAGAAGAACCGCGCATCCGACAGCCGCGCGGTCAGCACCTTCCGGTTCCCTGCGAGGATCGTCGCGCCGTTGTCCGTGGTCTCCCGGTTCGCGACGGTGATGAACCGTTCGATCCGCCCGGTCTTCGGGTTGCGGACGGAGAAGAATTTCTGATGTTCGCGCATCGAAGTCTGAAGAACTTCGGGCGGCAAGCCAAGGAATTCGCTTCCGATTTCCCCCATGAGCACCACCGGCCATTCCACAAGCCCCGCCACCTCCGCCAGCAGGCCGCGATCCTCCACGACCTCCAAGCCGGCGGCAAAGGCCATGTTGGTTGCATCCTGCCAGATATGTTCCGCCCGCTCCGCCGCATCTAGAACCACATGCGAACGCTTCAGCTTCGACGCGTAATCCTCGAAATTCATGACAGAAAACCGCGCGGGAGCCATGAAACGATGCCCCGCCGTGGTGGCCCCGGCGTTGATCCCGTCAACCTCCAGCGGCACGACCTCCGCCCCTGCTTCCGTCGTGAGGATGCAGAGGATGGAATGCAACGGCCTTACCCATTTCAGACTACCGGACCCCCATCTCATGGACTTTGGCCACGGAAAGTTGCGAATAACTGACTCAAGCGCCTCCGCCACGATCTCAGCCGCCGGACGTCCCGGTCGTTCGATCACGGCGATATAGACCTGACCCTTCTTGTCGTCCTGGACCTTGAGATCCTCCCGCGCCACACCGGCACCGCGCAGGAACCCTTCGATGGCCTTCTCCGGCGCATCCGTGCGCGGGCCCTTGCGCTCTTCTCGCAGGGTCGGGCTTTCCGCCAGCAGTCCCTCCACCGCGAGGGTAAGCCGGCGGGGCGTGTGGAAAGCAGCCGCTCCGCCATAAGTCAGACCGGCCTCGACCAGCGCATCCGTCATCCGGGCCTTGAGGTCCTCCGCCGCGCGGGCCTGCATGCGCGCGGGGATTTCCTCGGAAAAGAGTTCGATCAGGAGGTCGGGCATATCGGTCGCTTTCACTCACACCGGCCGGGCCGGCGTCTTTGGCATCTTGTTCAGTTGGTCGCGGGCGGCGGGGGGCAGCCCTCGGGTGCGGGCTTGCCGTCGAAGACGACCTTGCCGCAGCGGTTGATCTGGTGCCAGACGTAACCGTGTCCGTCCGGGAACACCGCCACGACCCGGTCGATCCCGTAGGTGACGTCGGGCACGGACAGGAAGGCCTTCGCCTTGCCCGCGTCCAGCGCTTCGCCGATCCCGGAGGCGGAGTAGCAGCCGAACCAGTTCGGCGCCTCCAGCGGCTCCGGCCCATTGTAGGCGGCGAAACGCGCGCTGAGCTCTTCCAGAGACAGGGGCGTGCGAAAACAGGCGCGGTAGCGGATCGGCGAGGAATAGGCGTCGATCGCTTCGAAGCCCTCGAAGGGAATGGCGACCGCCTCTCCTTCCGGGGTGACAAGGGTCACATCATCGCCAACCGGCGCGACGGGTTCGTAATAGGCGTACTCCTGCATGTAATAGATGCCGATCCCGGCGCCGAGGGCGCAGACGACGATCAGCGCGGCAAGGAACTTTCCCATCTGCCCGATCCTTTCAGCCCGTTACGCCCGTGCGCCATCCGCAGGCTGATCTTCGGCCTGCCAGCCGCCCGCACCGGTGGTCACGAAGGCGTCGGCGCATTTCTTCGCCAGCGCCCGGACCCGCCCGATGTAGGCCTGACGTTCGGTGACCGAGATCACGCCGCGCGCGTCGAGCAGGTTGAACAGGTGCGAAGCCTTGATGCACTGGTCATAGGCCGGATGCGCCATGACGATGCGCTTGCCGGTCTTGGGATCGACGGCCTCCTGCGCAAGGATCGCCTCGCATTCCGCTTCCGCCTCCTCGAAGTGCTTCAGCAGCACATCGGTATTGGCGACGTCGAAGTTCCAGCGGGAATATTCCTCCTCCGTCTGGCGGAAAACGTCCCCGTAGCTGAGCGCAATGGGGGCCTGCGGGTCGTTGAAGGGCATGTCCATGACATGATCGACACCCAGGACATACATCGCGAGCCGTTCCAGCCCGTAGGTCAACTCTCCGGACACCGGGGTGCAGTCATGGCCGCCGACCTGCTGGAAATAGGTGAACTGTGAGACTTCCATCCCGTCGCACCAGACCTCCCAGCCAAGACCCCAGGCGCCAAGTGTCGGGCTTTCCCAGTCGTCTTCGACGAAGCGGATATCGTGCAGGGCCATGTCCACGCCGATGGCCTCGAGCGAGCCGAGGTAGAGCTCCTGAAGGTCAGGCGGCGAGGGTTTGATGAGAACCTGGTACTGGTAGTAATGCTGCAGCCGGTTCGGGTTCTCACCGTAGCGCCCGTCCGTTGGCCGACGCGAGGGCTGGACATAGGCCGCCGCCCATGGACGCGACCCGAGAGAGCGCAGCGTCGTGCCCGGATGGAACGTGCCGGCGCCGACCTCCATGTCGTAGGGCTGCAGGATCGCGCAGCCCTTTGAGGCCCAGTAAGTCTGGAGCCGCAGGATGATTTCCTGGAAGGAGCGGGGCGTGTCGGCAGTCGCGGGCATGGGGAGTCCTTGGTCCTCTCGGCGCTGTCTACCTACGGGGGGTTCCGGGTCGGGTCAATGCGGCGGATAACGCATTATTTGGGTGCATGGACCCCCAGATTTGGTAAAGATTGCGCCGATGAGATCACAATAAGACCGAGCAGAGGCCCCATAAGAATGTTCGCATCCCTTTTCCGAAACCTGACCGCGCTTATTCTTGCGGTATCCCTTCAAGCCACGACCGTCCGTGCCCAATCCGGCGACCTCGTCTGGGTCCAGATCGAGGCGCAGCCTTCCCTTGCCCTGGCCGAGGAAGCGATCCGCGGTTATGCCGACCGCCTGCAGGACGTGAACGGGTTTGACCTCGGCGGTGGCTGGTACGGCATCGCGCTTGGCCCCTACACGCGGGACGATGCGAACCGCGTGCTTCAGGTGCTGCGCGGTGAGGGCGCGATCCCGCGCGACAGCTATATCGCTTTCCCCAACTCGTTCCGCCAGCAGTTCTGGCCGCGGGGCGCAAACACTCTCGCTGCGCCCACCCCCGCCGCCGAACCCGCACCGCAGCCGCAGCCCGAGGCATCCGTCCAGCCGGAGGCCGCGCCCGCCGAGCCGCAGATCACCATCGCCGAACCGGCCCCGCAGCCGGAACCGGAGCCGCAGGTCCCCGACGAAACCCCCTCCGAAGCGCGGCGGAGCGAGGCGCTGCTGACCGCCGAGGAACGCATGGAACTTCAGGTCGCGCTGAAATGGGCCGGGTTCTACGACAGCGCCATCGACGGCGCCTTCGGCCGGGGCACCCGGTCGTCCATGGCCGCCTGGCAGGAGGCCAACGGGATCGAGGCGACGGGCGTGCTGACCACCCGGCAGCGGGCCGAGCTTCTTCGCCAGTACAACGCCGTGCTCGACGGGCTGGACCTGCGCCGCATCAACGACGCCACTGCCGGCATCAGCATGATCATTCCCGCCGGCGTGGTGACCTTCGACCGTTACGAAGCACCCTTTGCCCATTTCGAACCGACCGGCGACATCGACGCGCGCCTCGTCCTGATCTCCCAGGACGGAGACCAGCAGTCGATGTACGGGCTTTACGACATCATGCAGACTCTCGCGATCATCCCCGAGGACGGGCCGCGCGAACGCCGCCCCGACGGGTTCACCATTGTCGGCGAGAACGCGCGCCTCGTGTCCCACACGGAGGTGACGCTCAGAAATGGCCGCATCAAGGGCTGGACGCTGGTCTGGCCCTCGGGCGACGAAGAGCGCCGCACCCGGCTGATCGGCGAGATGCAGAAGAGCTTCGAACGTATCGACGGCGTTGCCATCCCCGCTGCCATGGGGGCCGACAGCGGCCAGAACATCGACCTGCTGTCGGGACTCGAGATCCGCAAGCCCGTGATCTCCCGCTCGGGCTTCTTCGTGAACGACCGGGGCTATGCCGTGACCACCGCCGAGGCCGTGGCCCAGTGCGGTCGCATCACGCTTGACGGCCGCACCCAGGCCGAGGTCGCCGCTGTGGACAGCACCTCCGGCGTTGCCGTTCTGAAGCCCGTGGGCACCATCGCCCCGATCGGCTATGCCCGCTTCGCCACCACCACCCCGCGCCTGCAAAGCGAAGTCGCCGCCGCCGGGTACCCCTATGAGGGCCGCCTTGCTGCGCCGACGCTGACCTTCGGCAAGCTCGAGGAACTGCAGGGTCTCTCCGGCGAGGCGGGCGTCGAACGCCTGTCGATTTCGGCCCTGCCCGGCGACGCGGGCGGTCCGGTAATGGATCAGGCTGGCGCCGTGATCGGCATGATGCAGCCCGCCACCGCCGGGGGCCGCCAGCTGCCGCCGGGCGTCAGCTTTGCCGTCGACGGTCAGGTGGTTGTCGGGGTGATGGGACAGGCGGGTCTGTCCGCCGTTGCCGCCGACCCCGGCGCCGCGCTCGCACCCGAGGACATCACCCGCATCGGCATGGCCATGACCGTGCTGGTGTCCTGCTGGGAGTAAATGGGCACCCCGCGATCCGTTCGACAGACACGCGGACGTGTGACGGTTTCAGCTGCGTCGCGCCATCAGGATATTTGACCCGCCGGTCTCCGGATCGTCAACGACGAATTCGGTGACCGGCACACCCTGCCCCGCGAGGATGCGACGGTATTCCGCCGCGTCGAGACTGGCGTGGTAGACACGGTCTTTACCGACCTGCCCGTCCGACTCTCCCTCCGTTATGCCTGACGTCATCATCAGCACCCCGCCGGGGCGGAGATGCGCGGCGATCCGGGGCAATGCCGCGCGCTGCTCCTGCACCGTCAGGTGAAAGACGCTGTGCCACGCGACGATGCCATCGAAGGTCCGGCCAAGGTCCAGGTCGCGCATGTCGGCCTCGATCCATTCCGCGCGGGGGAACGTCGCCCTCGCGATCCTGAGCATGGAGGGAGAGAAATCCGCCCCGGTGACGCGGAACCCGGCGTCGAGAAGCAGACGTGCAACCGGTTCGCCGCTGCCGCATCCGAGGTCGAGAACTTCCGCCCCGTCCGGCAGAAGCGCTGCGAAGCGGCTGATCCAGCCGGTCTCCATCCGGCTTTCGCGCCGCCGGGCGTCAAAGGCGACCGCGTTCCGGTCGTAGACAGCGCGGACTCCGGCCGGATCCGCGCTCATCTCACGCCCGCCAGAACTGCACGGTGAGGATCGCGTAGACTGCCATCAGTTCCAGCCGACCGCAGAGCATCCCCACGGACAGCATCCATTTCGCCGTATCGTTCAGCGGACCGAAGTTGCCCGCCGGCCCGATGATCTCTCCCAGGCCGGGTCCGATATTGGCAATCGCCGTCGCCGCCCCGGAGATTGAGGTCACGAAATCCAGCCCCGTCAGTGCCAGCCCGACCGATAGCAGGCCGAGCGAGACAGTGAAGAAAACGAAGAAGGACATCACTGAGCTCATGACATCCGGCGGGATCGGTCGCCCCTCGAACCGTGGCGCGAACCGGCCGTGCGGCAGGTGGATACGCTTGATCTGCGTGCGGATCGCCGCGAAGAGGATCTGGTAACGGAAGATCTTGATCGAACAGGCGGTAGATCCGGCGCATCCGCCGACAAGGCCGACGAAGAAGAAGATGGTGATCAGGAACGGCCCCCAGGCCATGTAGTCGACAGAGGCATAGCCCGTGCCCGACATGATCGACACGATGTTGAACAGCGCCTCGCGCAGGGATTTTTCCCAGTGATGGGGAAAGATATGCAGCAGCGCGATGAAGGACACCCCGACAAAGGCGAGGATCGTCAGGAAAAACACCTGCGCCTGGCTGTCCTTGAACAGCGCGACCCGGTTGCCGTTCAGCATCTGCACGAAGCGCACGAAGGGCAGCGCGGCCAGGATCATGTAGACGGAGGCTGCGTATTCCATCGGCCCCTGGAAGGCCCCGAACGACGCATCCCGTGTCGAAAATCCACCCGTGGACAGCGTGGTCAGCGCATGCACCGTGGCGTCGAACGGGTCCATGCCGAGCACGAGGTAGGTAAAGGCGCAGGCCACGGTGAGCGCGACGTAGATCACGGAGATCTGGGCCGCGATTGCGGTGGCGCGGGGCAGGATCTTGCCCATGGTTTCAAAAGCTTCGGAGCGGAAAATCTGCATCCCGCCGACACGCAGTTCGGGCAGGAACACCATCGCCACCACGATGATCCCGATCCCGCCCAGCCACTGCAGGATCCCCCGCCACAACAGGATGCCGCGCGGCAGGGTGTCCAGCCCGGAAAACACGGTGGATCCCGTCGTGGTCATGCCCGACATCGCCTCGAAGAACGCATCGGTGAAGGACGCCTCGGTCGCGCCAAGCATGAAGGGCAGCGCCCCGAACAGCGGCAGCGCGGCCCAGACGCCGGTGGTCAGCAGGAAGGTCTGCTGCAGGGTCAGCCCCTCCTCCGTCCCGTTCTGGCAGGCAAGCGCGGTCAGCCCTCCGATGGCAAAGGTCAGCACCGCGGATTCCGCAAAGGCGGGCCAGTGGCCGCGCCCCTCCGCAATGTCGACGGCCAGCGGGATCAGCATGGTCAGGCCGAGGCAGGCAACCAGCAGGCCGATCACGTAACCGACGGGGCGCAGGTCGATCAGGGACCTGTGACGGACTCGGGGGGTGAGGGTTTTCAAGCCGGTGCGGTCCTTGATCCTGTCGCCTGTGGCACGGACGGAAGCGGGGGTTTTCCACCCCCGCGCCCCCGGAGGATATTTCAGGCAAGATGAAGAGTCAGGTGGTTTCCGAGACCGGCGCGGGGACAAGCCCGCCGATCTGTTCGATCAATTCGAGGATGCGCGGCAGCCCCTCCCCCGTCTTCAGGTTGGTGAAGACGAAGGGACGCGCACCGCGCTGGTGCTTGGCATCATGCTCCATCACCGAGAGGTTCGCGCCCACATGTGGCGCGAGGTCGATCTTGTTGATGACGAGGATGTCCGACTTCGTGATCGCCGGGCCTCCCTTCCGCGGGATCTCCTCACCGGCGGCGACGTCGATGACGTAGATCGTCATGTCCGCCAGTTCCGGCGAGAAGGTGGCGGACAGGTTGTCGCCACCCGATTCCACCAGGATCAGGTCCAGACCGGGAAAGTCGCGGTTCAGCTCCGCGATGGCGGCGAGGTTGATCGAGGCATCCTCGCGGATCGCGGTATGCGGACAGCCCCCTGTCTCCACCCCCCGGATCCGGTCCGACGGCAGCGCCTGCATTCTCGTCAGCGCATCCGCATCTTCGCGCGTGTAGATGTCGTTGGTCACGACCGCCATGTTCACGCGGTCCCGGAGCGCCCGGCAGAGCGCCGCCGTCAGCGTCGTCTTGCCCGCACCGACCGGGCCGCCGAGGCCGATGCGGAGGGGTCCGTGGGGAGAGGACATTGCGGGCTCCTTAGCTCTGGAACAGGCGGGTGGTAAGGGTTTCATGTGACATGGAGGCGAGGTCCAGCGCAATGGCCGCGGTGCCGATCCGGTCCGTGTCGCCGTGCATCGCACCTTCAGCCAGCGCCGGGATCGCCGAGGAGAGCGTTTGCGTGATGCGCTGCCCGTCGGTCTGGCCAAGCGGCACCAGCCGCACGGCGGCAGAGGCGAGGTTGGCGACGAAGGCCTGTAGAAACAGCTTCAGAGTGAGGTCGACCGGCAGTTCACACAGCCGCGCGGCCCGACCCAGCACCACCGGATAGGGCGCTTCCGGCAGGTCATGGCCGGTGAGCGCCGTGATGGTCGCAGCGAGGGCGGTGCCGGTCTGCAGCGTCTCCGCCCGCCGTTCGCGCGAAGGCGACAGGGCCAGCGCCAGCGCGGTCAGGCCGGGTATCGCGTCGGCCTCCCCCCGCCAGGCCGCTGCCAGCAGGATCGCATCCGCCTGCCCCGCCCCATGCTGCAATGCCGTGCCGATCCAGTCGCAAGCGGTATCGCGGTCGTGGACCAGCCCCTGGACAACAACCGTCTCCAGCCCGTGGGAATAGGAGAATGCGCCAACCGGAAAGGCCGGGGACAGCCACTGATGCAGCACCAGCGCGGGGTCAGAGGGCATCATCGTCATCGTGGGGATGGGCGTGGTCGTCGTCATCGTCGTGGGAATGGCCGTGCCCGACATGAACATGGACATGCGAATGGTCGTGTCCGTGTGTCCGCCCCATGCCGTAGGCCCCCCCGGCGGGACGGAAGGGTTCGCGGACATCGGCCAGTTCGGCGCCAAGCCGGGAGAGCATATCGGCCATCACCGCATCCCGGCGGATCAGCAGCCGCGTCTCTTCTATCTGGCAGGGAGTGTGACGATTGCCGATGTGCCAGGCGAGCGTCACCAGCGCATCGCCCCGTATTTCGACAAGGTCTTCGTCCGCGGCAAGGATTTCGACCAGCGATCCGTCTGCAAGAACGAAACAGTCGCCATCTTCAAGCGACATCGTTTCCGCCAGATCGACAAGGAAGGCCGTGCCGCGATCCGTATGCAGGACCTTTCGGCGCAGGAACCGCGCTTCGTAGTCCAAAGTCACGTGATCCTGGGGGCTTTGCCCTCTACGATCGTGGACACGCAGGACAGCATGGGCGGCGGCGGAGGGCGCGGTCATCGCGCCCCCCGTCCGGACATGGGTGCGATCAGATGTAGAACAGATCGCGGAAGACGTAGGCCGGAATGGTGTCCCGGGTGATGCCCAGTTTTGCAAGCTGTGCGTCGGACAGCGCGTTCAGACGGGCGATCTGGTCGGCACGCGAGCGGCGCTCCATGTAGGTGACCATGCCGCGGCCGAGCGCTGCAAAGAAGGATGCGATGCCCGAGCGGAAGCCGGCGTCGGCGATGTGAGTGGTGGTGTTTGCCATTGGAAACCTCAATAAGTCTGTGTTCGGTTCCCCCCCTTGCCAACAACAATAGGTCAGCGATTGCGACCTGACCATACTCATTTCCGAAGCCCCGCCATGCAGATGCTGCAACGCAGAATTCCTCTGCACCCGCATTCGACCCCGCCTGCCGTCTCATGCGCGACACCCTCAGAACAGGAAATACCGCTGCGCCATTGGCAGCACCTCGGCTGGTTCGCAGGTCAGCAATTCGCCGTCCGCGCGCACCTCGTAGGTTTCGGAGTGCACCTCGATCTTCGGCAGCGCATCGTTCAGCTTGAGGTCCTTCTTCCCGATATTGCGGGTGTTGAGCACCGCGATGGTTTCCTTTGCCAACCCGTATTTCGCGCCCACCCCTTCGGCCTGCGCCGCTGCCGAGACGAAGACGACGGCAGACCGTTCCACCGCCCGACCGAAGGCCCCGAACATGGGCCGGGTGTAGACCGGCTGCGGCGTGGGGATCGACGCGTTAGGATCGCCCATCTGGGCTGCGGCGATGGTTCCGCCGATCAGCACCATCTCGGGCTTCACACCGAAGAAGGCCGGGGACCAAAGCACCAGATCCGCGCGCTTTCCCTCCTCGATGGACCCGATCTGGTGGCTGAGACCATGCGCGATCGCCGGGTTGATCGTGTACTTGGCGACGTAGCGCTTCACCCGGAAATTGTCGTTTGCACCGGTCTCCTCGGGAAGCCGCCCGCGCTGCTTCTTCATTTTGTCAGCGGTCTGCCAGGTTCGGATGATCACCTCTCCGACACGCCCCATGGCCTGACTGTCCGAGGCGATGATCGAAAAGGCCCCCATGTCGTGCAGGATGTCTTCCGCCGCAATGGTCTCACGCCGGATGCGGCTCTCGGCAAAGGCGACGTCTTCCGGGATCGACTTGTCGAGGTGGTGGCAAACCATCAGCATGTCGAGATGTTCGTCGAGCGTGTTGACCGTGAAAGGCCGCGTCGGGTTCGTCGAAGAGGGCAGCACATGAGCTTCGCCGCATATCTTGATGATATCGGGCGCATGTCCCCCGCCGGCACCTTCGGTATGGAAGGCGTGGATCGTGCGGCCCTTCATCGCCTTCACGGTGTTCTCCACGAAACCGGATTCGTTCAACGTGTCGGTATGAATCATCACCTGCACGTCATAGTCATCCGCGACCGAAAGGCAGCAATCGATGGCGCCGGGGGTGGTGCCCCAGTCCTCGTGCAGCTTGAGCGAACAGGCACCCGCCTTGATCTGTTCCTCAAGCCCGGCGGGGAGAGAGGCGTTGCCCTTCCCCGCAAAGGCGAGGTTCATCGGAAAGGCGTCGGCAGCCTGCAGCATCCGTTCCATATGCCAGGGCCCGGGCGTCACGGTGGTGGCCAGAGTCCCATGCGCCGGACCCGTGCCACCGCCGAGCATCGTGGTCAGGCCGGAATGCAATGCGTCTTCGATCTGCTGCGGACAGATGAAATGGATGTGGCTGTCGAACCCTCCCGCGGTGAGGATCTTTCCTTCTCCCGCAATGGCTTCGGTGCCGGGGCCGACGATGATGTCGACGCCGGGCTGGGTGTCAGGGTTGCCCGCCTTGCCGATCTTGTGGATGCGCCCGTCGCGCAGACCCACGTCTGCCTTGTAGATGCCCGTCCAGTCGAGGATCAGCGCATTGGTGATGACGGTGTCGACCGCCCCTTCGGCCCGCGTCTTCTGTGATTGCCCCATACCGTCGCGGATCACCTTGCCACCGCCGAACTTGACCTCCTCACCGTAAAGCGGGCCGTTTCCGCCCGATCCGGCGAGGTCGGCGGTCAGGTCGCGCTCAACCTCGATGATCAGGTCGGTATCGGCCAGGCGCACCTTGTCGCCGGTGGTCGGACCGAACATTGCGGCATAATCGGCGCGGGAAATCTGGGTTGGCATCGCGGTCCTCCTGCATGGGCCTCCCCGGCCCCTCGGCACGATCCTAATCAGCCCGCAGGATCAAGGGAAACCCCTCTCGCAGAGCCGGGCGAGGGTTCCACGGCTCAGTGGTCAGGAAAAAGGCAGACGTTACCGCCGCTTGCCTGTCTTTGTCAGCCGTTTGCGGTTGGCCTGCGCCTTGCGATGCAGCGGCTTGAGAGCCACCCCCATGGCCGCCGGAACCCCCGCGCCCGACGCCATCGCCACAGCACCCTTCAACCAGGCGTCGGTAAAAGCGGGCGCCTTTTCCTCGACCATGCGCATGGCTTCTCCGGGCGGCAGCGCCATGAGCCCGGCGAGACCCGCAATGCGGATTGCCATGACGGTTTGCGCTTCGACGCCAAGGCGGGCCACCGCCCAGCCAAGGCGCATTGCATCGAACATATCGGACTTTTGTTTTGCCATCAGCCGCACCCCTGACCCACGGCTCGATGCTGCGGCGCAGCATCGGCAAGGTCAAGGATTAACGGTGCGCGCGCGGAAAGGTTCCCGGGAGAATTAAAGGGGCCCCATGACCTGCTGATTGAACCCATAGATCGTGCGCGCCCCCGAGACCGGGATCAAATTCACTTCGCGCCGCTGCCCGGGTTCGAACCGCACTGCCGTGCCGGCCGCGATGTCCAGGCGCATTCCCCGCGCCGCAGCCCGGTCGAAATCCAGCGCCTCGTTCGCCTCGGCGAAGTGGTAATGCGACCCGACCTGTACCGGGCGGTCCCCGGTATTCGCAACCATCAAGGTCACCGACTGCTTGCCGGCGTTCAGGGTCAGCGTCCCGTCGGCGGGAATGACCTCCCCGGGGATCACTTGCGCACCTGTCCGGCAACCCGTACCGGAATGGGTTTCGGAGCCGGAGCCAACCCCAGTGCTGCGGCGATTTTGTCTATGATGTTCAGCATTCTAACCCCCGTAGCTCATCGGATCGGATTGTGGACGGTCACGAGTTTGGTCCCGTCCGGAAATGTCGCTTCGACCTGCACCTCGTGCAGCATCTCTGCAATGCCTTCCATGCACTGGTCGACCGAGACGACCCTGGCCCCCTCCTGCATGAGCGCCGCAACCGACTTGCCGTCCCGCGCGCCTTCGACCACCGCATCGGTTATCAACGCGACAGCCTCCGGATAGTTCAGTTTCACGCCGCGAGACAGGCGCTTCCGCGCCACCTCCGCGGCCATCGCTATGAGAAGTTTGTCCTTTTCGCGGGGGGTCAACTGCATATCAGAGAATCCAGGTCTTGGGAATATCGGTGCCCGTCAGGGCGCGGATCGCGGGGATGAGGCTTCGGCGCAGGGCGAACCCGTCCGCCGCCAGCACTCGGGCGAAAAGCACGCCGGGCCGGATCAGGCTCGCCCCGCCGCCGGAACCAAGCGCGCGGCGCAGCCGGTCCAGAGCAAGATCGGCGTCACGGGCCACCAGAAGCAGGCTTGCCATGGCCCGTGCACCACCAGCCACGGCGGGCCGATCCAGGAGATTCTGAACCGGGCCGTCCAGCAGTAAATTATCGGCAAAGATCAATTCTTCACCCATCCGGACACGCCAGCGGTCAGAAAAATATCCGGTTTGCACAATTTCACCCATGGCGGCGCGACCGAAAATAACAGGCTCGACAGCCAGAAAACGTCCCTCCGGATCGACCTCGGCATTGATCGTCCGGTCAAGTGCCGCGCGGTCAAAGACGATGGTCTCCTGCGGCAACCAGTCCAGCCGCGCGCCCGGCCCGACCCGCAGGATGGTGCGCACGCGACCAACCTCTCCGGGCTGGGCGCGGTAGATGCGTTCGGCCGCCTGCGTGGTCAGCACCAGATGCGACCCGGGCTCCGCCCGACCGGTCAGACGAAAGCGGTCACCGCCGGTAATCCCCCCGCCGGTATTCAGCACCACAGCCTGCAGAGCAGAGGAAAAAGCCCGCGGGAACAGCGCCTTGAACGATCCGGACTGATGCAGATCCGCAATCCGCGACACCCCGCCCCGCAGTTTTGCCGAAACCTCGAGCAACCCGCGCGCCCTTGGCTGGCGCTGAAGCAGCGGTCCGGTTTGCGGAACAGATATGGCGTCGGCGTTAATGGCGGTTCCCTCCCGTCTGGCAGAGAGTAACGGCTTTGCCACGGAACGGGAGAGGAAATTTGCCCCTCCCGCCGTTTTTGCCCGCGCTATGGTTGATCGCCCAAAATCCAAGCGACCGCAGTGGTTATCGGGTGTGATGCAGCGTCGCGAAGAGCTTCGGGTCGAGGCTCGCGGCCTCGAACGTCGGACCCTCTGTCAGGATCGACACGGCGTCGTGACTGTGAAGGCTTTCCTGGTGGCTCGCAACGATCCGGAAATCTCCGACCCGCGGATCATCCTCAAGGGCCTGCGCGAACAGGCGCGCCGCGTCTTCGACAAACATCGGATTCGCGGCGTTTAGTTCCGCAAAGGCCTGTTCGTCTTCGCGTTTCACCATCACCTGCGTCTCCGTCGGCACGGCGGTGCGGGCCATGTCGATCAGGTCCTCGAACCAAAGCCGCCCCTCTCCCGTCAGCACGACGGAGATCCGCGCAACCGAGCGCTGCGAATGCGGCGTGGCCAGTTGCCCACGTTCCCGCCTGGCGTGCTCTGACAGTTCCAGAGAGCAGGGGCAGGTCGAGGAATAGACATAGTCGAGATGCAGGATCCGCAGCCGTTGCCCGGCAGTTTCCACCAGCTCAAGCGCGATGTCGTAATACTGATAGCCTTCCAGCCCGGACCGGAGCGACCGGACCTTGAGAGGGTAGGACAGCCGCATCTGGATCCGCGCATCGAGGCTGTCGAGGTCGGTCTTGTAGTCGTCCAGCGCCGCCTCGATCACCTCGAAGGAGAAGGTCTTTTCCGCATGGGCGTAGAAGGAACGCATGATACGGCTCATGTTGATGCCCTTGCGGTCGGCCTGAAGGCTGACCGACCCGGTGACCGAGCTTTCCAGAGTCAGCGCACCGCCGTCACGGGTCCGATAGCGGATCGGCAGGCGGAAGTTGTGGATCCCCACGTGCTGGATGGACCGGCGCGAGCCGCGGATCAGGCTGGCCGGGCCGTTCTGCAGATCGGGCAGGGTCGCACGATAGGCGGGACCGGCGACGAAATCTTCGGGATACTCGGTAGAAAGCAGGGGATAATCGCCGTCGGTCAGCAACCGAGCGACGGCCGGGTCGAGCGCACCGATCTCTGCGTTCGAGGCGGTAGCCGCCCATTGCCGCAATGTGCGCAACGCTTCTGCCGCATCATCGCGATCCGGCGCTGGCGTCATGTCCTCCGGGTGAATGTTCATCGGCTCCCCCTTTCAGGGTCGGTGTCCCCTCAGATATAGGCGCGACCCGCTGGATTTTCCATCTCACCGGATCGTACGCACCGGGGCCCCGACCGGATGACTGCTCAGATCCTGTCGAGCGCCTGCATCAGGTCGCCGATCAGGTCCGCCGGATCCTCCAGCCCTGCCGACAGGCGCACCGTCCCGTCGGAAATGCCGAGGATGTCCTTCTGTTCTTGCGGCAGACGCTGGTGCGTGGTCGTCGCGGGATGGGTCACGATCGATTTGCTGTCCGCGAAGTTGTTGGAGATCGTGAAGACTTCCAGCGCGTTGAGCATCCGGAAGCAGGTTTCCTTGCCGCCCGCCACGTCGAAGGAGATCACGGTCCCGCCCGATTCCGCCTGTGCCATGGCAACCGCGTGCTGCGGATGGCTGGAGAGCCCCGGATAGCGTACGCCCGCCAGTTTCGGATGACCTTCGAGCGCCTGCGCGATCTCCAGCGCCGTGGCGGCCTGCGCCCGTACGCGCAGGTCAAGGGAATCGAGCGATTTCAGCTGCACCCATGCCGTAAACGGGTTCATCGCCCCGCCGGTGTGCTTCATGTAGGCCTCGATAGGCCCGCGGATCAGGTCCTTGCTGCCGCAGATCATCCCGCCAAGCATCCGCCCCTGCCCATCCACATGCTTGGTCGTCGAAATCACGCAGAGATCGGCGCCAAGCCGTGCTGAATAGGAATAGATCGGCGTCGCCATCGCGTCGTCGACCACCACAAGCGCCCCCTTGGAATGGGCGACCTTCACCACATGGGCCAGGTCGATGACCTCCAGCGTGGGGTTGGACACCGATTCCAGGAAAACCAGCGCCGTGTCCTCCGTGATCGCCTCGGTCCAGGCCGAATTGTCCGTACCGTCGACCAGGGTAACGCGGACCCCGAAGCGTGCCAGCACGTCTTCAAGCACGTAGAGGCACGATCCGAACAGCGCCCGCGCCGCCACAACATGATCCCCGGCCTTCAGCAGCGCCGTCAGCGCCCCCGTCACCGCCGCCATGCCAGAGGTACAGGCGAACCCGTCCTCGTAGCCCACGATCTGCGAGAGGCGGTTTTCGAACATGCGCACCGTGGGGTTGCCGTAGCGGGCATAGATGAATTCGTCGTCGCCCAGGTCCTTGAACCTGGCCTCCGCCGCTTCGGCTGTATCGTAGACGAAGCCCTGCGTCAGGAAGATCGCCTCGCTTACCTCGCCATACTGCGACCGGCGGGTGCCGCCATGCACGAGCGTGGTGCGTTTGCTCCAGTTGGTCTTGGTCATCTCGTCATCTCCGGGACCGACCACTTGGGGGGCGGGTCGGCCAAATGAAAACCCCCAGACGCGGCCAAGCGTGGGGGTCCCCGACGACTGGCCTTTTAGCGGAATGTTTTGTGTGGCCCGCAATCCGGCAACAAATCGCCACGGCGGCTGTCTAGCGCCGGTGCGGGAGGCGGGTCAAGTGTTACGGCTCTGTCATCCAACCATCAACCAGGTGTCGTATGCGCCGGTTATCCTACTGCTAGATGATTGGTGCCGGACTAGGGATATGACCCTGTTGAGGATCAACATGCAGGAACAGGGTCTGGCAATGCACGGATCCGCCCTGCCCGTCGCGGATACGATCCGGGACGCCGCGCGCGGCATCGGCCCCGTGATCCTGATGATCCATGGCTTCAAGTTCGAACCCGGCCATCCCGACCATTGCCCCCATGCGCATATCTTCTCGCTCCGCAATGATCACGACTGTTGGAAAGCGCGCAGCTGGCCGCGCGAACTGGGGCTGGACGGATCGGCGCCGGAGCGGCTTGGCGTGGCCTTCGGCTGGCCCGCGCGCGGATCGATCTGGCAGGCTTACGCGCAGGCCGCAGAGGCCGGGCGCGCGCTGGCCGAGCTGATCCGCCTGATCCGCCGCGCCGCGCCGCACCGGCCCATTCACGCCGTGGCGCATTCGCTTGGCGCGCGGGTGGTGTTGTCTGCCCTGCCGCACCTGCCCCCCCATGCCCTGAGCCGAGCGATCCTGCTGGCGGGGGCGGAGTTCAGCAGCGCCGCCGAGGCCGCGCTCGACACGCCCGCGGGGCGCACGGTGGAGGTCCTGAGCATCACGAGCCGGGAAAACCGCCTTTACGATCGCCTACTGGAGCAGGTCATCGCCGCACCACATCGGCGCGACGCGGCCCTTGGCCGAAGGTCGCCGCGCAGGGGCAACTGGCTGACCCTGCCGCTGGACGATGCCGCGACACTCAGCGCCCTGCGCGGCCTTGGGCATGACATCGCCCCGCCACAGCGTCGCGTCTGCCACTGGTCGTCCTATCTGAGGCCCGGTGTCTTTCCCTTTTACGCCGCACTGCTGACAGAGCCGCAAAGGCTGCCGCTGCCCGTACTGCGCCGCAGTCTGGAACGGGAGGAGCAGGCAATTGCCGGCTGGCGTCTCCGCCTGCCCGCCTTCAGCCTGCCCCTGCCCATGGGCAACGCCGCCCCCTGAGCTGTGACAGGGGCGCTGCCCCTGCGGAGCCATCTGCGATGGCCCCTACCCCGGAGTACTTTTGGCAAGATGAAGCCGATCGGCGCCTTAGCGGCGGCGATCGCGGCGCGAGGACATCGGTTGGAAGGCCACGCCGACATGGGCCTCGCAGTATGGCTTGCCAGCCTGGACGGGCAGACCGCAGAACCAGAACTTCTCGGTCGCCGGATCGCCGACGGGCCATTTGCAGGTCCGTTCGGTCAGCTCCATCAGGGTGAGCTTCTTGGCCTTCTTCTCGATCTCGTTGACCTTGGCCAGAGCCTCGGGGCTGATCTCGTTGGCCGATGGCTGCGGCGGCAGCGGCTGACCCGCGGGAACGATGGCCTTGCGCGATGGCACACCGGCCGGCGCGGCAGAGGTGGTGCGGGGTTCGTCGTCGTCATCCTCGACCTCGGCGGCGCGTGCGGGTTCGGGGGCGGGACGGGCCGCAGCCGGTTTCGGCTTGGCCTCGGCCTTGGGCGCGCTTGCGGGGGCAGCAGGTGCCTGACCGCCCGACCGGTTCGACAGCCCGAGGCGATGCACCTTGCCGATCACCGCGTTGCGCGTGACACCGCCCAGTTCCTTGGCGATCTGGCTGGCGGACTGGCCTTCGGTCCACATCTTCTTGAGCAGCTCGACTCGTTCATCGGTCCAGGACATGGACGGCTTCCTTTGCTTGTCTCTCGGGGCGGTCCGGGCATCGGTGGCTCCGGGGCCTTCGTATCAAGGGCGGCACGTATCCCGTACCGCCCCTGTGATCCAGATGTATTCTAATCACCCGGACCGGAGATACAAGGCACCGATTCGGTATCGCGGCAGGGTGTTGCCGCGGAAAGGCGCAGAAACCGCGCCCCAAGGCCTTGCGCCGGGGCTTCGCGTGGCTATAACGCGCATCAATTTGCGCTGCCGGGGGACGACCATGCCGAAAAGAACCGACATCCAGTCGATCATGATCATCGGTGCAGGCCCCATCATCATCGGCCAGGCCTGCGAATTCGACTACTCTGGCGCCCAGGCCTGCAAGGCCCTGCGCGAGGAAGGTTACAGGGTCATCCTGGTGAACTCCAACCCCGCGACGATCATGACCGATCCGGGCCTCGCCGACGCCACCTACATCGAACCGATCACCCCCGAGATCGTCGCCAAGATCATCGAGAAAGAGCGGCCCGACGCGCTCCTGCCGACCATGGGCGGACAGACCGGCCTGAACACCGCGCTGTCGCTTGCCGACATGGGCGTGCTGGAACAGTTCGGGGTCGAGCTGATCGGCGCCAACCGCCAGGCCATCGAAATGGCTGAGGACCGCAAGCTGTTCCGTGAGGCGATGGACCGGATCGGCCTGGAAAACCCCAAGGCGACCATCGTTTCCGCCCCCAAGGTCAACGGCAAGTACGACATCGGCACCGGGCTCGCCAAGGCGATGGAGGCCATCGAATACGTCGGCCTGCCCGCCATCATCCGCCCCGCCTTCACGCTCGGCGGAACCGGCGGCGGGGTGGCCTACAACCGGGACGACTACGAATACTACTGCCGTTCGGGGCTGGAGGCTTCTCCGGCCGGGCAGATCCTCGTCGACGAATCCCTCCTTGGCTGGAAGGAATTCGAGATGGAGGTCGTGCGCGACAAGGCCGACAACGCCATCATCGTCTGTTCCATCGAGAACGTGGACCCCATGGGCGTGCACACCGGCGACTCCATCACCGTGGCCCCTGCCCTGACCCTGACCGACAAGGAATACCAGGCGATGCGCGCGGCCTCTATCGCCGTCCTGCGCGAGATCGGGGTGGAAACCGGCGGCTCCAACGTGCAGTGGGCGGTGAACCCCGCCGACGGGCGCATGGTGGTGATCGAGATGAACCCGCGGGTGTCGCGATCGTCGGCGCTGGCGTCGAAGGCGACCGGCTTCCCGATTGCCAAGATCGCCGCGAAACTCGCGGTCGGCTACACGCTGGACGAGCTCGACAACGACATCACCCGCGTGACCCCGGCGAGCTTTGAGCCGACCATCGACTACGTGGTCACCAAGATCCCCCGCTTCGCCTTCGAGAAGTTCCCCGGCTCCAAACCCCACCTCACCACCGCCATGAAGTCGGTTGGCGAGGTCATGGCCATTGGCCGGTCCTTCCATGAATCGCTGCAGAAGGCGCTGGCCTCCATGGAAACCGGTCTGACCGGGCTGGACGACATCGAGATCGAAGGCGCGCCGGACAAGGCGGCCATCGTCAAGGCGTTGTCCGAACAGACCCCCGACCGCATCCGCGTGATCGCCCAGGCCATGCGTCACGGGCTGTCGGATGACGAAATCCAGGCCGTGACCTCGTTCGATCCCTGGTTCCTCGCCCGGATCCGCGAGATCGTGCGCGCGGAGGCCGAGATCAAGGTGAACGGCCTGCCCGTGACCGAAGAAGGCCTGCGCCGGTTCAAGATGCTGGGCTTTACCGATGCCCGCCTCGCGACCCTCTCCGCCCGCGACGAGGACCAGATCCGCCGCGCCCGCCACAACCTGGGCATCACCGCGGTGTTCAAGCGCATCGACACCTGCGCGGCGGAGTTCGAGGCGCAGACGCCCTACATGTATTCCACCTACGAAGAACCGATGATGGGCGAGGTGGAGGACGAATCCCGCCCCTCCGATCGCAAGAAGATTGTCATCCTCGGCGGCGGGCCGAACCGGATCGGTCAGGGGATCGAGTTCGACTACTGCTGCTGCCACGCCTGCTTCGCCCTGACCGACGCGGGTTACGAAACCATCATGGTCAACTGCAACCCGGAGACGGTGAGCACGGACTACGACACCTCGGACCGGCTGTATTTCGAACCGCTGACGTTTGAACACGTGATGGAAATCCTGCGCGTTGAACAGTCCAACGGCACCCTGCACGGCGTCATCGTCCAGTTCGGCGGGCAGACTCCGCTGAAGCTGGCCAACGCGCTGGAGGAAGCCGGGATCCCGATCCTCGGCACCACGCCCGACGCCATCGACCTGGCCGAGGACCGGGAGCGGTTCCAGGACCTCGTCAACCGGCTTGGCCTGAAACAACCGAACAACGGCATCGCCCATTCCGACGCCGAAGCGCTTGAAATCGCGAAGGGTATCGGCTTCCCGCTGGTCATCCGCCCCTCCTACGTGCTGGGCGGACGCGCGATGGAGATCGTGCGCGACATGGACGGGTTGAAACGCTACATCCGCGACGCTGTGGTGGTGTCCGGCGACAGCCCCGTCCTGCTCGACAGCTATCTCTCCAACGCGACTGAGGTCGACGTCGACGCGCTCTGCGACGGCGAGGCGGTGCATGTCGCGGGCATCATGCAGCATATCGAGGAGGCCGGCGTGCATTCCGGCGACAGTGCCTGCTGCCTGCCGCCGCATTCTCTGCCCAAGCCGATCATCGCCGAGATCACCCGCCAGACCGAAGCCCTCGCCCGCGCCCTTGGGGTCGTCGGCCTGATGAACGTGCAGTTCGCGGTCAAGGACAACGAGGTCTACCTGATCGAGGTCAATCCCCGTGCCTCGCGCACTGTGCCCTTCGTGGCCAAGGCGACGGATTCGGCCATCGCCTCCATTGCCGCGCGGATCATGGCCGGGGAAAAGCTGTCGGCCTTCCCGATGCGCCCGCCCTACCCCAAGGGGACCAGCCCCGACGATCCGCTGCCCATGGCGGACCAGATGTCGCTGGCCGATCCGGACATGCCGTGGTTCTCGGTGAAAGAGGCGGTCATGCCCTTCGCCCGCTTCCCCGGCGTCGATACGCTCCTCGGACCCGAGATGCGGTCGACCGGCGAGGTCATGGGCTGGGACCGGTCTTTCCCGCGCGCGTTCCTCAAGGCCCAGA
Organism: Primorskyibacter flagellatus; assembly: GCF_014638275.1. Classification (GTDB taxonomy): domain Bacteria; phylum Pseudomonadota; class Alphaproteobacteria; order Rhodobacterales; family Rhodobacteraceae; genus Pseudooceanicola; species Pseudooceanicola flagellatus_A. The sequence goes on along the minus strand of NZ_BMFJ01000001.1, from coordinate 393,195 downwards.
TGGGTGCGGGCGTGACCCTGCCGACCGAAGGCGCGGTCTTCCTGTCGATCAAGGATTCCGACAAGACGCCTGAGCTCGTGGAAACCGCCCGCACCCTCGTGGCGCTTGGTTTCTCCATCGTCGCGACGCGCGGAACGGCAGCCTTCCTGAAGGAAAACGGGCTGACCTGCGAGGTCGTGAACAAAGTCTACGAGGGGCGTCCCAACATCGTCGACCGCATGAAGAACGGCGGGATTTCCCTTGTGCTCAACACCACCGAGGGCGCGCAGGCGGTGGAGGACAGCCGGTCCATGCGCACCGTCGCGCTGTATGACAAGATCCCGTACTACACCACGGCCGCCGCCAGCCATGCGGTTGCGCTGGCCATGAAGAACCGGGGCGAAAGCGAACTCGGGGTGCGGTCGCTGCAATAGCGACCGGCCCGTCACATCCCCTTCGTGTTCACCCGCTTGGACAGCGTCTCCGCCGACTCCACGCGCTCCGAATAGCGGTCCACAAGGTACCCGGCCCGGCCCCGGACCAGCCAGGTGAATTTCACCAGTTCCTCCATCACGTCGACCACACGGCGGTAGAACGGACCTTCCGGCAGCCGCTCCCCCTCTTCATACTCGAGGAAGGCTCGCGGGATGGAGGACTGGTTCGGGATCGTCACCATGCGCATCCACCGCCCGAGGATCCGCATCTGGTTCACCGCGTTGAACGACTGCGACCCGCCCGACACCTGCATCAGCGCCAGCGTCTTGCCCTGCGTCGGCCGCACCCCGCCCATATTCAGCGGCAGCCAGTCGATCTGCATCTTCATCAGCCCCGTCATCGTCCCGTGCTGTTCCGGCGACGACCAGACCATCCCCTCGGACCAGACCGCAAGTTCACGCAGTTCCGCCACCTTGGGATGGCTCGCGTTTGCGGGATCGTAGAGCGGCAGGTCGGACGGATCGAACACCCGCGTGTCGCAGCCAAGCCGCTGCAGGATCCGCTCCGCCTCGAGCACCGTCTTGCGAGAATAGCTCTGCGGGCGCAGCGCACCGTAGAGCAGGAGGATCCGCGGCGGATGCCGGTCGTCATCCGCGGCCGCAAGCAGGTCCACGTCGATGTCGGGCAGATCTGCGGTGGACAGTGCGGGCAGGTCGTCGGACATGGGCTCTCCTGAAGCTCGTGCGGGTCTCCGTGTTCCGCCCGATGTAGTCCGCCAGACCCGCCAATGACACCCCGGACCGGCAAAAACCCTTCGCACTGGACAGGCCCCGCGCCGCCCGCCTATCTGGACCCATGGCCAAGCTCTATTTCCACTACTCCACGATGAACGCGGGCAAGTCGACGGTGCTGCTGCAGGCGTCGCACAACTACATCGAACGCGGCATGCAGACCTACCTCCTGACCGCCCGGCTCGACACCCGCGCCGGAGAGGGCCGCATCGCCAGCCGGATCGGCATCGGTGCGCCCGCGGACACTTTCACTGCCAAGGACGACCTGCACGCCAGGATCGCCGCACGCCTCGCCACGCCCTGCGCCTGCGTCTTCGTGGACGAGGCGCAGTTTCTCACCCGCGACCAGGTCTGGCAGCTGGCCCGCGCGGTCGACGACCTTGGCGTGCCCGTGATGTGCTACGGCCTGCGGGTCGACTTCCTGGGAGAGCTCTTCGAAGGCTCCGCCGCCCTTCTCGCCCTCGCGGACGAGATGCGCGAGGTGCGCACGATTTGCCATTGCGGGCGCAAGGCGACCATGGTCGTGAGGCGTGGCCCCGACGGGCGTGCGCTTCGCCAAGGCGCGCAGGTGCAGGTTGGCGGCAACGAAACCTACGTCTCGCTGTGCCGCCGCCACTGGCGGGAGGAGATGGGCGACAACCCGGCCTGAGCCTCCCCGCCACCACCTGACCTCAGGGCAATTGACAAGCCGACTGCCGGATGGGAACCCGAAGGCATCCCGCGTGTTTCCCTGATCCCGACCATCCGAGGACCCGCCCCATGCAGATTTTCACCTGCCCCGCCTGCTCTGCCCCTGTCTATTTCCACAATCTCGCCTGCGGCTGTGGGGCCGCCGTCGCCTTCGACCCGGCAAGCCAGACGATGACAACCGGGGGGCCCTTCTGCCAGAACCGCGACGACATCGGCTGCAACTGGCTGGCCGGGCCGGACGGTTTGTGCCGGTCCTGCCAGATGACCGAAACCGTGCCGGATCTGCGTGAACCCGACAACCTTCCGCTCTGGTCCCACGCCGAATTCGCGAAACGTTGGGTCATTGCAAGTCTCGGCAGATGGGGCTGGTTCACCGATGCCGACGTGGGCGACCGGCCGGTCTTCCGGATGCTGTCGGAAAAGACCCTGACCGGCGACGAAAACATCACCATGGGCCACGCCGACGGCACGATCACGATCAACGTCAGCGAATCTTCCGATCCCGTTCTGGTCAAGCGGCAGGAGGAACTGGGCGAACTCTACCGCACGATGACCGGCCATATCCGCCACGAAATCGCGCATTTCCTGTTCCTGCGCCTCGCCGCCGACCCCGGTTTCGTGTCCGGGTTCCGCGCGCTGTTCGGTGACGAAAGCGCCGATTACGGCGAGGCGCTGAAGGCCCATTACGCAAATCCGAAGCCCGCCGATCACGACCACATCACCAGCTACGCCACCTCGCACCCGCATGAGGACTGGGCCGAGACGGTCGCGCATCTGCTGCACCTCGTCGATCTGGCGGACAGCGCGGCGGCCTCGGGACTGACCCTCGCCGGCGGGCCGGGTCCGCGGTACGATGCCTATGCCGATTCCGAAACCGAACAGGTGGTGACCCGCGCGGTGGACATCTCCATTGCCGTTAACCACGTGAACCGGGCGCTCGACCTGCCGGACGTCTACCCGTTCGTTCTGCCCGACGGGGTGCGCGGCAAGTTCGCCTTCGTGCACCGGCATCTGCGGCTGAACGCGTAGTCGGCGCGAGGTTCGGGGCAGCGCCCGTCCGGACGGCGGGCCGGACACCAGCCGAAAGACAGCCGACATCTTCGGGCCGGACCCGAGGATCTCCGGTCAGCAGATCCTCGGGGCCGTCCCGAGGGCGGCCCAACGTCACCAAACGCCTCTGCCGAAAAATCCGGCACGGTTGCAAAGATCTCCGTCACTTGTATCGTCGGTGCAGCGGCATCCATACCATCCCGCCCGATCCTCCCGCAGACTCCGCCCTGCCGGGACCACTCCGGCGCGGCAAGACGGAAGACCTCATGGCGATCTACGCAAGCATCTACCACCTGACCCACTACAAGTATGACCGCCCGGTCATGCTCAGCCCGCAGATCATCCGCCTGCGCCCCGCGCCGCATTCGCGCACCCGCGTGATTTCCCACTCGCTCAAGGTCAGCCCAGGCGGCCATTTCGTGAACCACCAGCAGGACCCCTACGGCAACTGGCTGTCACGTTTCGTCTTCCCCGAGCCTGTGCGCGAGTTCAGGATCGAGGTCGATCTCGTCGCCGACATGACGGTCTACAACCCGTTCGACTTCTTCGTCGACGATACGGCAGAGGAATGGCCCTTCGACTACCCCGAGGACCTGACCGAGGACCTGTCGATCTACCGCAAGCCCGAACCGATGACGCCCAGGCTCAAGGCTTTCATGGACGGCATCGACCGGTCCAGGGCGCGCACGGTGGATTTCCTCGTCGATCTGAACCGCCGGGTGTCTGAGGCGGTGGAATACACCATCCGGATGGAACCCGGCGTCTATTCGCCCGAGGAAACGCTGACCATCGGCTCCGGCTCCTGCCGGGATTCCTCGTGGCTGCTGGTGCAGGTGCTGCGCAATCTCGGCATCGCCGCGCGCTTCGTCTCCGGCTACCTGATCCAGCTGAAGCCGGATCTTGAGGCGCTGGACGGCCCCTCCGGCACCGATCACGACTTCACCGACCTGCACGCCTGGTGCGAGGTTTATCTGCCCGGCGCGGGCTGGATCGGCTTCGACCCGACCTCCGGCCTGATGACCGGCGAATCCCACATCCCCCTCGCCGCCACGCCGCATTACCGCAACGCCGCCCCGATCTCGGGCGGGTTCACGGCGGCGGGCCAGCCTGAAACGACCTTCAATTTCGACATGCAGGTCAAGCGGGTCGCCGAACACCCCCGCATCACCAAGCCCTTCTCGGACGAGGCGTGGGACCGGCTTAACACCCTCGGCCGGCATGTGGACGAGCGGCTGGAAAAGGGCGACGTGCGCCTGACCATGGGCGGAGAGCCGACCTTCGTGTCCATCGACGATTTCGAATCCTCCGAATGGAACACCGATGCCGTCGGCCCGCAGAAACGCGGGCTGGCCGATACGCTGATCCGGAAGCTCAAGGACCGCTTCGCACCCGGCGGTTTCCTGCATTACGGGCAAGGCAAGTGGTATCCGGGCGAAAGCCTCCCGCGCTGGACCTTCTCGCTCTACTGGCGCAACGACGGCCAGCCGGTCTGGAAGAACACCGATCTGATCGCGAAGGAAAAGGATGACACCAAGGCCACAGCCGAACAGGCCGGGCAGTTCATGGGACGGTTCGCAGAGGCGCTTGGCCTCGATGCCCAGTACGCCCAACCCGCCTACGAGGATCCGGCGGAATGGATCCTGAAGGAAGCCAACCTTCCCGCCAACGTGACGCCCGAGAACTCCAAGCTCAAGAACCCCGAGGACCGCGCGCGCTACGCCCGCGTCTTCAACCGCACCCTGACAGAGGCGGCGGGCTATGTTCTGCCGATCCAGCGCTGGCAGGGCAAGGCGTCGAAATGGCAGTCGGAACTGTGGAAGCCCCGGCGCGGCAAGCTGTTCCTCGTGCCCGGTGACAGCCCCGTCGGCTTCCGCCTGCCGCTTGGCGCGCTGCCGCATATCCCGCCGGCCTACTACCCCTACTCCTACCCCGCCGACACGTCCGAGGCGAAATCCCCCCTGCCCGATTTCCACGCCGAAATCGCCGCGCGCCGCAAGGCCGTGGCCGAAGAGATCGCCGCGCTCGACAAGGAGGACGACGAACGCGCCCGCCTGCTGCCGCAGGAAAACGCCGAACGCACCCAGCCCTCGCGTGCGGTACCCTTAGAGACCGATACGGAACGGCAGGCGATCATCGAACAGGAGATGCTGTCGGACCCGTCCACCGGCGCTGTCCGTACCGCCATCGCCATCGAACCGCGTGACGGACGGCTGTGTCTGTTCATGCCGCCCTGCGACCGGCTGGAGGATTACCTCGAACTCATCGCCGCCGCCGAGGAAACCGCCGCCGACCTGGGCCTGCCCATCCATATCGAAGGCTATTCCCCCCCGAACGATCCGCGTCTCAACAATATCCGCGTCGCCCCCGATCCGGGTGTGATCGAGGTCAATATCCACCCCGCCCACACCTGGGAAGACTGTGTCGCCACGACCGAAGCGATCTACGAGGAGGCCCGCCAGTCGCGGCTTGGCGCGGACAAGTTCATGATCGACGGGCGGCACACCGGCACCGGCGGCGGCAACCATATTGTCTTTGGCGGGGCGACCACCAGCGACTCGCCCTTCCTGCGCCGCCCCGACCTGCTGAAGTCGCTGATCCTGATCTGGCAGCGGCATCCGTCCTTGTCTTACCTCTTCTCCGGACTCTTCATCGGCCCGACCTCACAGGCCCCACGGATCGACGAGGCGCGGCACGACACGCTCTACGAACTGGAAATCGCGCTCTCCCAGATCAACGCGCCGGAAGCGGGCAATGTGCCGCCGCCCTGGCTGGTCGACCGCCTGCTGCGCAACATGCTGACGGACGTCACCGGCAACACGCACCGGGCGGAGATCTGCATCGACAAGCTGTTCTCTCCCGACGGTCCGACCGGTCGCCTTGGCCTGGTCGAATTCCGCGGATTCGAGATGCCTCCCGACCCCCGCATGTCGCTGGCCCAGCAGGTCCTGCTGCGCGCGATCATCGCGCGATGCTGGGAAAGCCCGGTGGTTGGTCGCCCGGTCAGATGGGGCACCGTGCTGCATGACCGCTTCATGCTGCCGCATTACCTCTGGGAAGATTTCCTGAGCCTTCTGAACGACCTGCGCGACCACGGCTATGACCTCGACCCGGTCTGGTTCGAGGCACAGTCGGAATTCCGCTTCCCTTTCTGCGGTCAGATCGAGGCCGAGGGCGTGCACCTGGAGGTCCGGCAGGCGCTGGAGCCCTGGCATGTGCTGGGGGAAATGGGTGCGATCGGCGGCACCGTGCGCTACACCGACAGCTCGGTCGAGCGGTTGCAGATAAAGCTCACCACGTTGCATCAGGATCGCTACAGGGTCATGTGCAACCAGCGTCCCGTTCCGCTGGCGCGCACCCTCACCTCTGGCGTGGCCGTCGCGGGCGTCCGCTTCAAGGCGTGGCAACCGGCAGAAGCGCTGCATCCGACCCTGCCGGTCAATGCCCCGCTCACCTTCGACATCTACGACGACTGGACCGGACGCGCGCTGGCGGGCTGCACCTATCACGTGGCCCATCCGGGGGGCCGCAACTACGACACCTTCCCGGTCAACGGCTACGAGGCAGAGGCGCGACGTCTGGCCCGGTTCGAGCCGAACGGTCACACCACCGCCAGTTACCGCCCGCTGCCCGAAACGCCACACCCGGAATTCCCGATGACGCTTGACCTTCGTCGCCCGCCCGGTTTGGGTTAGACTTTCTTCCGGGAGAGTCCATGGACAAGCGGACCAGATCCGGCGCGATGAGCCCCCTTCTCGGGGATTACGCGCCAGCCAGTGGCGTGGCGGACGAACTGTTCGACCGCGACGGCTGCATGCGCCCGGTCTGGCGACCCTTCATAGACATGCTCACCAACCTGTCCGAAACCGAGCTGCGGGCAAAGTTCGAACGCGGCCGCCAGTACCTGCGCGATGCCGGGGTCTATTTCCGCCAGTATTCGCAGGATCCGCTGGAGGAACGCGAATGGCCCCTGTCGGACATCCCCGTCCTGCTGCATGAAACCGAATGGTCCGGCATCTGCGCCGGGCTGAGCCAGCGTGCCGACCTTCTGGAATCGGTGATGGCGGACCTCTACGGGCCGGCGCGGCTGCTGTCGGACGGACATATCCCGACCCAGCTGATCACCGAAAACCCGCACTGGAAACGCCCCATGGTCGGGGTCGTGCCGCGCGGCGGGCACTACCTGCATTTCCTGGCCTTCGAACTTGGCCGATCTCCGGACGGGTCGTGGCTGGTGCTGGGCGACCGGACGCAGGCCCCGTCGGGCGCGGGCTTCGCGCTGGAAAACCGCATGGCCATGCGTCGCGTCTTCCCCGAGGATTATCCCCGCGCCCATACCCTGCGCGTCGCCGGCTTCTTCGAAGCCTTCCGCGCCACCCTGCACCGCCTGGCCACCGACAACCGGAGCGAACCGCATCAGTTCGGCCTGCTCACTCCTGGCCGCGCCAACGACGCCTTCTTCGAACACCTTTATATTGCCCGATACCTCGGCCTGCTGCTGCTGGAAGGAGAGGACATCACCGTCCGCGACGGCCAGGCGATGGTGCGCACGATCGAGGGGCCGGTGCCGCTTGGCCTGCTCTGGCGGCGCATCGACGCGAATTTCTCCGACCCGCTGGAATTCAGCCCGGATTCGCGCATCGGCGTGCCGGGACTGATGGACGCCGTGCGCTCCGGCAACCTGGCCATGGTGAACGCTCTTGGTTCGGGCGTGCTGGAAACCCGCGCGATGATGGCCTTTATGCCGCGCATCAGCGAACTCCTGTCCGGTGCGCCGCTGGCCCTGCCGAACATCGCGACCTGGTGGTGCGGTGACGATGCAAATCGCGTCTACGTCCGCGACAATCTGCAACGCATGCTGATCGCTCCGGCCCTGTCGGTCGATCTGCCCTTCGACAACAACTCCGAAACCGTGCGCGGGGCCGAACCCGAACTTGTCGACCTGCTGGATCACCGCGCCCCCGACCTTGTCGGGCAGGAGGCCGTGTCCCTGTCGACCACCCCCGCCTGGGTCGAGACGGACAAGGGCCCGCGGCTCGCCCCCTGCCCGATGACCATCCGCGTTTTTGCCGCGCGCACCGAAACCGGGTGGAGCTTCATGCAGGGCGGATATGCGCGGATCGGTCCCGAAGGTGACGCAACAGCCCTGGCGATGCAGCGCGGCGGCAGCGTCGCCGATGTGCTGGTGATCGCGGACCGCAAGGTTCCCGAACCGACCGCCCCGCAGGCGACGGCCCCCGATGGCACCGGCCGCCGCAGCGTGCGGACCGAATCCGGCGCCCTGCCTGCCCGGGCCGCAGACAACCTGTTCTGGCTTGGCCGTTACATCGTGAGGTTCGAGGACGCCGCCCGCCTGCTGCGCGCCTACCACCTGCGCCTTGCCACCACCGATACGCCGGACGATGCGGTGCTGACGCAGATCGCCGAGTACCTGGAACCGATGGACATCGCGGTCGACGAACCGATCCCGCGCGGCCTTGTCCAGCGACTAGAAGCCGCCCACATGTGCGCCGCCAAGGTGCGCGACCGGTTCTCTGTCGACGGGTGGTTTGCGCTGACCGACCTGCTCAAGACCGTGCGCCAGATGACCGAAACCGCCGAAGCCGGTGACGATGCCGCCCGCGCGATGAGCGTGCTGCTGCGCAAGACCGCCGGCTTTGCCGGGATCATTACGGAGAACATGTACCGCTTCTACGGCTGGCGGTTCCTTTCCATCGGACGCGCGCTGGAACGGGCCGACACGCTGGCCGCGATACTTGAAACCTTCGCCGATCCGGAGGCACCCGATGGCGCGCTCGACACCGCGCTGGAGGTCGCCGACGGCACCATGTCGCACCGCCGCCGCTACGCACTGGAACCGACGCACGACACGGTGATCGACCTTCTGGCCCATGACGCGGGCAACCCCCGGTCGCTGCTGTTCCAACTGCGCGAGATGCAACACCTGGCGGAGGGCCTGCCGGGTGCAGACCGTTCCGCCCGGCCCACGGCCCTGGTACGTGAACTGCTGCCTGTGCGCACCGGACTTGAGGTCGGCCTGCCCGCCGAAACCACCACGAAGGCCCTGCGCCAGCTGCGCCGCGCCCTTGCGCGCATGTCCGACCGCCTTGCAGAGGCGCATCTGCGATAGACTCATGCGCTACGACGTTACCCTGAAGATCGACTACGAATATTCCCAGCCGACGGACAACACGCGCAACCTGCTGCGTCTGCTGCCCGGCGACATCCCCGGCGTGCAGACGATCCACGACTGGACCCTGGCCCTGACGCCGCAGCCCTCGGAACAGGCGCATTTCACGGATTTCTTTGGCAACTGGGTGACTTCCGCCGTCTGGCATATGCCGATCGAGGAAGTGAAGATCGCCCTCAACTTTCAGGCCGAACGCTTCCCCCAGTCGTCTCTCCTGTCCTTCGCCACGCCGCTGGAGCGCATGGCGCAGGCCCTGGCGGCACAGCGCGGCGCGCATCCCGGCTCTCCGCTGCATTTCACCGCCCCGACCCGCCGTGCGCCGCTGCATGCCGAGATGTCCGCCTTCGCCCGCGACCAGCTGCGCGATGGCTTCAGCGCGCTGGACGCCGTTCAGGCTGTCGGATCGGCGTTGCACGCGGAGATGACCTATTCGGCGGAGGCCACCGACGTCGACACCGAAGCGGCAGAGGCCTTTGCCGCCCGCGCCGGGGTTTGCCAGGACTATTCCCATATCATGATCGCTTGCCTGCGCGGGATCGGCATTCCGGCGGGATATGTCTCGGGCTTCCTGCGGACATATCCTCCACCGGGCAAGGAGCGGCTTGTCGGCGTCGATGCCATGCACGCCTGGGTCCGCGCCTGGGTTGGACCGGAAACCGGCTGGATCGAATTCGACCCGACGAACAACCAGTTCGCGGGCGCGGATTACATCACCATCGGCTATGGGCGGGATTACGATGACATCGCCCCCGTGCGTGGCACGACACGGGGCTGGGGCAGCCAGAAAAGCGAACAGAGCGTGGATGTCGCCGTCGTCGGCTAAGTCTTAGCGATCGTGCAGGCCCTTGCCCGCGAGGATACGATCACGGTGCTTTGCGATCCGCACGCGTCGCGTCGCCGCCTGCTTCGCTTCCCGGATCGTCAGCACATATCCCCGCCGCCGCCCCGGCGTCAGCGCCTGAAAGGCCTCCGCCAGTGCCGGGTCGGCGTCCAACGCATCCGCCAGTTCCTCGGGCAGATCCTCTTCGCCCGCCGGTTCCGGCCTGAGCCCCTTACGCCCGGCGTCGAGGGCCGAGGCCACCAGTCCGCGGATCGCCACTGCCGCCCCGGCCACCTGCCCCGCATCGGTGAATTCCAGCCGCTTGGCAGAGCGGGAGTTTTCGCCCTGCGCCCTGAGCAGCCCCTCGCGGTCATCCAGCAACGCCCCGCGAAAGAACATCAGGGCAATGAAATCATTGAACTTCTGCAGAATACAGATATTCCCGCCCGCGCCGACATAACACGGCTTTCGCCACTTCTCCGTCTCCTCCAACCCGCAGTCGAGGAGGATCTCACGCAGCGCCATTGCCTCTGCCTGCCACGGGCTGCCCGCGTCGAAATATGCGTGCATCGCGGTCATGCCACCCGGTTCGGCACCTCGTCCCCGTCGAAATAGGCACGCAGGTTGGCAACCGCCATCAGCCCCATTTCCTCCCGCACTTCCATGGAGGCGGTGCCGAGATGCGGCAGCAGGCAGACCTGATCCATCTTCAGCAGCGCGGGCGTCACCTTCGGCTCATGTTCATAGACGTCCAGCCCGGCCCCGGCGATGGAGCCCGCCTCAAGCGCGGCCACCAGCGCCTTCTCATCCACGATGTTCCCGCGCGCGATATTCACCAGGATCGCCGTTTTCGGCATCGCGTCCAGCACCGCCGCGTCGATCAGATGCTCCGTCTCCGCACCGCCGGGCGCAGCCACGACCAGAATGTCCGCCGCAGCCGCGACCTCCGCCAGGGGCTTCTGGACAGCGGGGAAATCCACCGCCTTTTCAGAGCGGTTAGCATACAAAACACTCATTCCGAATCCGAAGTGGCAGCGCCGCGCGATCGCCTGTCCGATGCGGCCCATTCCGACCACGCCAACCGTCTTGCCGGTCAGATGCAGACCAAGGAGTTGCGTCGGGTGCCACCCCTCCCACTTGCCAGAACGAACCATCCGCTCACCCTCCCCGGCCCGCCGGGCGGTCATCAGCATCAGGGTCAGGGCAATGTCGGCGGTCGCATCGGTCACCGCACCGGGCGTGTTCGACACGATCACCCCGTGATCGGTGCAGGCCGCCACGTCGATGTGATTGTACCCGACCCCGAAGTTCGCAACCATGCGGCAGCGCGGACGACCGAAATCCTGAAGGATATCGGCGGTGATCGCATCGCCGAGCGTGACCATCATCCCGTCATAGACGGCAAATGCGGCGCGCACCTCTCCGGCGGACATCGGCTTGTTGGACTCCCGCACCTCGACCTCGAAGAGGTCTTCGGCGGCCGCGACGGTCTGCGGCGGCATGGGGCGGCTGAGAAGGATGCGTTTCAATGCAGGCGCGCCCCCGGCGCAATATCCTTGTCCGGGCACACCAGAACGACCCCTCCGGCATCGTCCGTGACGCCAAGCGTCAGCACTTCGGACATGAAGGGCCCGATCTGGCGCGGCGGAAAGTTCACCACGGCCATGACGGTCTTACCGACAAGACCCTCGGCGTCGTAATGCGCGGTGATCTGGGCAGAGGTCTTCTTTTCCCCGATCTCCGGCCCGAAATCGATCCACAGCTTGATCGCGGGCTTTCGCGCCTCAGGGAAGGGTTCGGCCCGGATCACCCGGCCGGCGCGGATGTCGACCTTCAGGAAATCGTCAAAGGTGATCTCATCCGTCACGGCTCAGCTCCTTCGATCTGTCGGCGGCGGCCTTGACCGCGCGCTTCAGCAGGGCCGGAAAGCCATTCGTCTCGTCCATCAGCACTTCTAGTGCAGCTTGGGTGGTCCCGTTCGGGCTGGTCACGTTGACGCGCAGCTGGCCCGGATCCTCAGACGCCTGCTCCGCTAGGTCCCCCGCCCCGCCGACCGTCGCCTTGGCGAGTGTCATGGCGAGCTCTGCCGAGAGCCCCTCAGCGACACCTGCCGCAGCAAGCGTTTCGATCAGGTGAAAGACGTAGGCCGGACCGGACCCCGACACTGCCGTCACCGCGTCCATCTGCGCTTCGTTCTCAAGCCGGACGACCTGCCCGATGGCCGACAGAAGCTCTTCCGCCAGCGCCAGATGCGCGTCGGTCGCCGTGGCGTTGCCGATGATCGCGGTGATGCCGCGCCCGATGGCCGCTGGTGTGTTGGGCATGGCGCGGATAACCGGGGTACCGGGGCCGAACACTTCCTCGAACTTCGCGATCGGCGTGCCGGCGGCGACGGAAATCACCAGCGTCTTCCCCCCGCCAAGCGCCGCCACATCCGGCAGCGCCGCGCCCATCATCTGCGGCTTGACCGCGATCAGCGCGACCGCGGGCGCGTCGGGGAAATCGGCGTTGATATGAACACCCGCTTCGCCGAGCCACGCAGCAGGATGAGGGTCCCTGACCCAGACACTGGCGGGCGGCAACCCGCCCTTCAGCCAGCCGGAGAGCATCGCGCCCCCCATCTTGCCGCAGCCCATCAGGACCAGACCCTGACGGGCCACTGCATCGTTCATCTCTTGCTCCCTCGTCAGGGGCGCATTCAGGCGCGCCCCTGTTCGAGAGGGAGACTAGGCGCGCCCGTAGGCCTCTGCAATGGCGACCTGCATCGCATCGGCAGGGCTCTGCCCGCCCCAGATGTTCAGCTGCATCGCAGGGTAGTACCGTTCCGCCGAGTAAACCGCCGCGTTGATCATCGTGTCGATCTGCTCCGGGCTGGCGATCTGTTCGCCCGCCAGAACAAGGCCGTAACGGTAAACGCAGAGCTTGTGTTCGGTCCAGTAGGTGAAGGACCCGGCCCAGCACTGGTCGTTGACCAGGTTCAGCAGTTCATAAAGCCCCGGAAGCGCCTCCTCTGGCGGCTCCATCTCGAAGGTACAGACGAGACGCAGGGTCTGGTCGTAGTGCGACCATGCCAGCGTCACGGAATAGGTGCGCCACTGACCCTCGACAGCCATCGCGATCTGGTCGTCGCCGATCCGGTCGAAATCCCACTCGTGGTGTTCGGCCAGATGCTCGACGATATCGATAGGATGGAGGTCTTCGGTCAGAAACTGCTCGGACAATGCCATTGCGCCACCTCTTTTTGGTTGTAGCGTCCGGGCGCGGAGCGCCGCTAACGCTAGGTGCCTGCTCTAGGGACTGGGCGACTTCCCTGTGTCCCTACGAGATATGGTGAGGGCCGGGACTGCATGTGGCAAGCAATTTGTTGGGGATAAACGCAGCTAATTGTGGATTGGACCAAGAACACCGCAAGAATTGGCGATCAGAGGGCAAGATGTGACAAGGGCGTGACGATGGCACGACTGCCGCGCGACACCGATTGTCGAATCCGTGCCCTGACGACGCCGAACGGAATCAGAAAGAGCCGGCGTCAAAGCCGGCCCTGCCCGTTCCACGATCTTCCTCGGCTGTTCAGCCTTTCGCCTCGAGCGCCGCGATCCGGGCCTTCAGCGCCTCGTTCTCCTCGCGCGCCTTCTGGGCCATGGCGCGGACGGCGTCGAACTCCTCGCGGGTAACGAGGTTCCGGTCGGCCAGCCAGCGATCGATCATGCCGTTGAAGGCCGTTTCGGCCTCGTCCTTGGCCCCCTGCGCAACGCCCATTGCGTTGGTCATCAGCTGGCTCATGTCGTCAAAGAATTTGGAGCGGGTCTGCATCGCACTCTCCGTTGTCGCGTTTCCCCATATATGGGTCTCATCGCCCGATCTCACAAGGTTGACTTCCCCCGGCCGGCGTTGCCAAGTCGCGCCATGACCGCCCTGATCCTCCCCTTCCCCGAAATCTCGCCCGAGGTCTTCTCCGTCAGCCTCTTCGGGATGGACTTTGCCCTGCGCTGGTATGCGCTGGCGTATATAGTGGGAATCGGGCTCGGCTGGCTCGCGGCCCGCATGGCGCTCGCCCGGCCACGGCTTTGGCGGGACGACACGCCACCGATGACGCAGGGCCAGCTTGAGGACCTGCTGACCTGGATCATTCTGGGTATCGTGATCGGCGGTCGGCTTGGGTTCGTGCTGTTTTACCAGCCGGGATATTATCTGGCGCACCCGCTGGAGATTCCGATGATCTGGCAGGGCGGCATGGCCTTCCACGGCGGCCTGCTTGGCGTGGTCGCAGCCGTCTGGATCTACTGCGCCCGCAATGCGCTGCCTCTGTTGCCGACGGCCGACCTGCTGGCGCTGGCGACCCCGCCGGGGCTGTTGCTGGGACGCATCGCGAACTTCATCAACGCAGAGCTCTGGGGCCGGCCGACGGACATGCCCTGGGGCGTGATCTTTCCCGGACAGGCCGCGCTTTGCGACGGCGCACCCTGCGCGCGCCATCCGTCCCAGCTTTACGAATCCGCTCTCGAAGGGCTGGTGCTGGGCACGCTGCTGCTGGTTCTCGCCTTTGCCTGGCGCGGACTGAAGAAACCGGGGCTGGTCGCGGGCGTGTTCTTCATCGGATACGGGATCGCACGGTTCATCGTCGAATTCTTCCGGCTGGCGGATGCGCAGTTCATCACCCCCGACAACCCGCATGGCCATGTCATCGGGTTGGGCGGCGCGGGAATGACCATGGGCCAGTTGCTGTCCCTGCCGATGATCCTGATCGGCCTGTTCCTGCTTCTGACCGGCCGCCGGCAATGGCGATGACCCCGCTGACCGACCAGATCCGCCGCCGCATCGCGGCCGAGGGACCGATCACGCTTGCCGAGTACATGCGCATCTGCCTTCTCGACCCCGCCCACGGGTATTATGCCACCCGCGACCCTTTCGGCGCGGCAGGGGATTTTGTCACCGCCCCCGAGATCAGCCAGATGTTCGGGGAGCTGATCGGCCTCGCCCTCGCGCAAAGCTGGCTCGACCAGGGGTCTCCGTCCCCGTTTACCCTGGCAGAGGCCGGACCGGGGCGCGGAACACTCATGGCCGACATCCTGCGCGCGACCCGTGTCGTGCCGGGGTTCCACGCCGCCATGCGCATCGTGCTGATCGAAGCCTCGCCCAAACTGCGCAATGCCCAGGCCGAGAAGCTGGCCGACTATACCCCCGCATGGACGGACAAGATCGACGACCTGCCGCGTCGTCCGCTCTGGTTCGTGGCCAACGAATTCTTCGACGCGCTGCCGATCCGCCAGTTCCATCGCCATGGCGATGGCTGGGCCGAGGTCATGGTTGCGCTGGACGATCCGGGGCTGAGGCTGGCACTGGCCGCCCCCCTGCCCCTGCCCGAACTGGCGCATCGCCTCCCCGATACCCGCGATGGCGACATCGTCGAACTCTGCCCCGCCGCACGCCCCGTTGCCGCGACCATCGGCCAGCGGATCGCGACATACGGCGGCGCGGCGCTGCTGATCGACTATGGCGGCTGGCGATCCCTCGGCGACACCTTCCAGGCGCTCACGGCGCATGAACCCGTCGACCCGCTGGCCGCCCCCGGCCTCGCCGATCTGACCGCGCATGTGGATTTCGAACCGATCGCGCTTGCCGCCGCGCCTGCCGTCGCTTCGGGCCTGACCCCTCAGGGTGCATTCCTCGAACGGCTTGGCATCGCGGCGCGGGCCGAGGCGCTCGCCCGGCGGCTGAGCGGGACGGCACGCGACAGTCACCTCGCCGCATATCGCCGCTTGACCCTGCCGGAGGAAATGGGGACGCTCTTCCAGATTCTGGCCCTGACGCCGCCCGGCGCGTCGCCGGTGCCCGGCATGAACGACCCGAGGCCGTCCGCCCCATGACGCTGGAAATCATCACCTCGCGCGCGCTTGCCCCCTACCGCCACGGCTTCTTCACCCGGCGCGGCGGGGCCTCTTCGGGTATTTTCGCAGGGCTGAACTGCGGCACCGGTTCGTCGGACCAGACCGAAATCGTGGAGATCAACCGCCACCGCGTCGCAATGGCGCTTGGCGTGGCCGACGACCACCTGGTCACCGTGCATCAGGTCCACTCTGCCACCGCGGTGCCACTGGACTCGCCGCCCGCCGAACGCCCAAAGGCCGACGCCGTCGTGACCCGCACCCACGGTATCGGCCTCGCGATCCTGACCGCCGACTGCCAGCCCGTGCTCTTCGCGGACGCGGAGGCCGGAGTGATCGGCGCTGCACATGCGGGCTGGCGCGGCTCGCTCGACGGGGTGCTGGAGGCGACACTGGACGCGATGGAAAGCCTCGGGGCATCGCGCCAGAACACACAGGCGGTCATCGGACCGTCGATCAGCCAGCAGTCCTACGAGGTCGGGCCCGAATTCCTTGACCAGTTCCTGATGGCGGACCCGGACAACTCCCGGTTCTTCGCCGGCGGCGAAGGCGACCGGGTGCATTTTGACCTGCCCTCCTACGGGCTGCACCGCCTGCGTGAGGCCGGAGTCGGCCATGCCGAATGGACGCGCCATTGCACCTATGCCGATCCCGCGAGATTTTATTCCTACCGCCGCTCCACCCATGCCGGAGAGGCCGACTACGGTCGCCTGATCTCGGCTATCCGGCTCTAGGCCTGTTCTGCCCGGACCGGCATCGCAGACCGGGAAAAAGCCCGAAGATACCTCCAAATTGCCCTCATTCGTCCAACCGGGGCCGCAAAGGACAGGCATGTTAATCACATGAGACCGGGACAATCCGGCGAGAGCAGAGAAAGAGGGTAGACCAATGCAAGCCAAGCAGAAACGCTGGATCAAGTCGGTCGTCGAGACCGCCAAAACCACCGAGGCCAAGCTTCCCTTCACGCGCGGTCAGCGCGCACGGGTCGCCAAGCGCCTGCGCGCCGCCGCGGAGCGCCGCGCCGCCTGACCAGCCCCCGGTGCCACGCGGCACCGACCCCACGATATTCGAATGGCCCACCCCTGTCCGGGCCTGACGCGGCCGTCCGTATCCCCCGGAAACGCCGCACCGAGGAGAGGCGGCACCTGCTCGTCCCGTCTCTCCTCTCCCTCCCAGAACCGCGATTCGCCCGTGCAACGCCAGATTGTGGCGCGATTGACCTGACGTCGCTCAACAATCCCCGCACTCAGCCGCCGATTGCCCGCCCCGAAGGTCCAATCGGTGCCGGTTTTTGACAGATCGCCCGCAACACTGCAGATTTTCCCCATCTGATCCACAGAAGTCCTTCTGGGTTGTCGGTGGGGGCCGACGCAGATGTGACGCCTATGAAAGGGTGTTACTGATGTCTGGTCCTCTGACCTCGCTCCATTCGGAGTTTCTTTCGCATTCCCGTGTCGGCCAGTCGATGCCGACGATGCGGCGCTATCACGCCGCCTCTCTGACCCCGACCGGGGAGATCCGCGATGACGAAATCCGCGCGCCCGCGACGCCGGAATTCCAGGCCGCTTTCAACGCCTTTGCCCATGGCTCCATCATCTCGACCACCGAAGGCGAGGTCGCGATCGAGGACCTGCGCCCCGGCATGAAGGTCCAGACCCGCGAACACGGGCCGCAGACCGTCATGTGGATCGGCAACATGACCCATATCCCCGACCCGAACGGTGCGGCGATCATGACCCGCGTGACCTCGGACCGGTTCGGCGCCGCGCAGCCCGCGCTCGACCTGCTGGCCGGACCCGGTGCGCGGATGCTGCACCGCCCCGCCGGCGCACGGTTCGACCAGAACGACCGCTTCGCCTACACCCCCCTGCGGGATTTCATCGACGGAGACGGCGTGATCGGCATTCCCCTGCGCATGGCCTCGGACACCTACCACATCTGCCTGCGCCGCCACGCCACGATCCGCGTCGGCGGGCTGGATCTGGAAACCTTCCACCCCGGCATGACAATCCTCGAGCAGATGGGCAACAACACCCGCGACCTTTTCCTGTCGATGTTCCCGCATATCCAGCGGGCGACCGATTTCGGCAAGCTGGCCCACCCCCGCCTGACCCTTCAGGCGCTGGAGGACGCGGCGGCCTGAACGGCTGCGGAACGGTCAGGCCGTCCGGCTCAGCCGTTCCTCGAGAATGTCGAAGGGCACGCCGGGTTCGTCCTTGGCGCCCCGGATCACCAGCGAAGTCTTCACGCTGGCGACATTCTCGGCCGATGTCAGTTGCCCGGTCAGGAAGCTCTGGAACGTCGACAGATCGGGGGCGACGCACTTCAGGATGAAGTCGACCTCGCCGTTCAGCATGTGGCACTCGCGGACCAGGGGCCAGCTGCGGCAGAGGTTTTCAAAGGCGGTCAGGTCAGCCTCGGCCTGACTGACCAGGCCGACCATGGCGAAAACCTGTACTTCGAACCCCAGTTCGCGGCTGTCGACCTGAGCATGGTAGCCTTTGATGAAACCCGAATCCTCAAGGGTCCGCACCCGGCGCAGACAGGGCGGGGCCGAAATTCCGACCCGCTTGGCCAGTTCGACATTGGTCATGCGACCGTCCGCCTGAAGCTCGGCCAGGATCTTACGGTCAATCGCATCAAGACGGGTGCCCGCCATACTCGCCTCCTGAATTTGCGTTTGTTATAACCGCACGGCCCGTCCGCGCAAGATTATTTCAAACGCCTGCAACATTCGGAGCCGTGAATAGCCTGCCGCCGCCATATTTGGAACATGCGACGTTGCTGTAGCGAGCCACGGAATTCACCTGAGCCAAGCTATGCCACCTGCGCAGCCCCGCTATCGCCCGTCGCCTTTTCCGCCCGGCCGCCTTCCCTCCCCGGTGTGCATTCATTATATCCGACCGGACAAGCTGCCAGGGGACACGCCATGACCGACACGCGCCACACGAAGGTTCTCATCATCGGCTCCGGACCCGCGGGCTATACCGCCGGCGTTTACGCCAGCCGTGCCATGTTGAACCCGATCCTTGTTCAGGGCATTGAACCGGGCGGCCAGCTGACCACCACGACCGAGGTCGAGAACTGGCCCGGCGACACCGAAGTGCAGGGCCCCGACCTGATGGTGCGCATGGAAGCTCACGCAAAGGCCATGGGTTGCGAGATCGTCAACGACATCATCACCGACCTCGACCTTTCCAGGCGTCCCTTCACCGCGAAGGGCGACTCCGGCGTGACCTACACCGCCGATGCGGTCATCCTTGCCACGGGCGCCCGCGCCAAGTGGCTGGGTCTGGACAGCGAAGAGGCCTACAAGGGCTTCGGCGTCTCCGCCTGTGCCACCTGCGACGGTTTCTTCTACCGCGGGCAGGAGATCGTGGTGATCGGTGGCGGCAACACGGCCGTGGAAGAGGCGCTGTTCCTGACCAATTTCGCCTCCAAGGTCACGCTGATCCATCGTCGCGACGAACTGCGCGCCGAACGCATTCTTGTCGACCGGCTGATGAAGAACCCCAAGATCGAACCGCTCTGGCACCACGTGCTCGACGAAGTCGTGGGCGAGGACAGCCCCAAGGGCGTAACCGCCGTCCGCGTGAAGCATGTCGATACTGGCGAAGTCAGCGAAATCCCGGCCAAGGGCGTGTTCATCGCCATCGGCCACGCGCCCGCCAGCGAACTGGTCAAGGACCAGCTGGAACTGCACCATGGCGGCTACGTCAAGGTGAACCCCGGGTCCACCGAAACCTCCGTCCCCGGCGTCTTCGCGGCCGGCGACCTGACCGATCACAAGTATCGTCAGGCCGTCACCTCCGCGGGGATGGGCTGCATGGCGGCGCTGGATGCGGAGCGGTTCCTGGCGGAGCAGGGCGACGTCTCTTCGCGCGATACGACACTACCGCTTGGCCACGGAGCCCCCGAGACGGCAGGTGCCTGACCCGGCCACCCGGTTTGCCACATGTCTGGGCGCGGTACTGGTCTGCGCCCTCTCCGCCCTGCCCCTGCAGGCTGAAACCCGCGGCGGTCTGCCCGGCGGCCTGCCGCTGGACGCCGAAACCTCTGACGGGTCGATCCGCCTGATCTGGCCCGACGCCAGGCCCCGCATTGCCGGAAACGCCGAAATCAGCCGCCGTCCGCTTGGCGAGACAGGCATCGCCAGCTGGCAGGTCATCGCGCCCGGCGCGGGGCCTGTACAGTTCTATCGCGACGATACCGCTACGCCCGGAACCGAATGGGAATATCGCGTCCGCCGCATCGGGCGCGGGGTGATAGACCAGGGATACTGGGCTGGCGGAACCGGCCTCGACACCCCCGACCACCGGGGCACCGCCGTCCTAGTGGTGGCCGAGGGCACCGGAGACGTGATCGCGCCGCAGCTTGACCGGTTCCGCGATGACCTGACCGGCGACGGCTGGCATCTTGTCGACCTGTCCGTCCCATCCGGTCGCGATCTCGACCCCGCGCAGACCCTGCCGCTGGCCCGGACACTGAAATCCGAGATCCGCACCGCCTATCTGACCCGAAGTGCCGGTGACTTCGCCATCGTCCTCGTCGGTCCCGTCCCGCTCGTACAGAGCGGACGCATCGCACCCGACGGGCATGAGGCGCGGGCTTTCGGGACCGATCTGTTCTACGCCGATCTCGATACCGAATGGCCGGCCCGCGAGGACGGAATTCTGGTGCCCTCCACCATTCCCGACGGCCGGATCGAGGCCATGGTGGGTCGTATCGACTTCTCCCGCACCGCCCCGCGTCAGCCCGAGATGGAAACCACCTTTCTCCGCGCCTATTTCGACCGCAACCATGCCTGGCGGCACGGCGAATGGGGCGACCTGCGGGAGGCGTATCTGGGCAGACCGCACCACCTCTTTGTCGAGGGTGAGGGCCTCGCCAATATTGTCGGTCCGGTCAACGTGACCGAAGGCGGCCACCACGACGCCGGTGAAACCCGGCGCTGGCTGTTCGGCGTGGATTTCGGCGACGCCAACGGTCGGCGCTACCTTACGGAGCACGCGGCCCGCCCGACCTTCGCGATCAACTTCGGCAGCTACAAACCCAGTATCGAACGGGTGAACAACGCCATGGCCGCCATCATGGCCGAGCCGAACCAGGCGCTCGCCGTGGCCTGGGGCGCGCGCCCCGCATGGCGACTGCATGGGATGGCTGTCGGACGGACCATCGGCGACGCCCAGATGCGCACCGTGAACAACGGGCCCGACATGCCGGGCCGCTTCGACACCTCAGATTACCTGCCGACCGGTCAGTACCCTATGTTTCACCCGGTCTGGGGCACCCTGCTTGGCGACCCGACCCTGCACGCCTTCCCTGTCCTGCCGCCTGCCGACCTCACTCTGACCCGCACGGCAGACGACGTCACGCTGACCTGGACGGCCAGCGCCGAAGCCGGCGCGACCTACCGGCTCTACCGCGCCGGCCCTGACGGGATCTTTGCCCCCCTCGGCCCCGAAAGCATCGACGCCACCACCTTTACCGACCCTGATCCCCTGCCCGAAGGGCGCTACATGGTGCGCGCCCGCGTGCTCAAGCGGATTCACGCCGGATCGCTGTTCGCCCTTTCACAAGGCATCTTCGCCGAGTAACCGGCAGGCACCAAAGGGAAACAATTTCCGCCACATTGCCCGATTTTCCGGAATTTCATTCCCCGGTGTCGCCGCAGTGCGGCATTCCCGCCCGAACTTGAGCTTTTCACTACAGATCGGCTTGCCTTTTGCATGCCCGGCGGACTAGGCACCTTGCGACGCACCGCCTGATCGCGCCGACATTTGCTGACAGAGAGTTATCGATGGCCACCAACAATCTTGCCCCCATTCCAGAACTTTTCGTTTCCTACGAATCTGCCCAGAAACTCAAGGTCGAAGCGGCCGATCTGACCAGCTGGGACCTTTCCCCGCGCCAGATCTGCGACCTCGAACTGCTGATGAACGGCGGGTTCAACCCGCTCAAAGGCTTCCTTTCGGAAGAGGATTACGACGGCGTCGTTGAAAACATGCGCCTGGCGGACGGGTCGCTCTGGCCGATGCCGATCACCCTCGATGTATCCGAAAAATTCGCGGACAGCCTTGAGATCGGTCAGGACATCGCCCTGCGCGACCAGGAAGGCGTGATCCTCGCCACCATGACCGTTACCGATCGTTGGGAGCCGAACAAGGCGCGCGAGGCCGAGAAGGTCTTCGGTGCAGACGATCAGGCGCACCCCGCAGTGAACTACCTGCACAACACCGCCGGCAAGATTTACCTCGGTGGCCCGGTCACCGGCATCCAGCAGCCGGTGCACTATGACTTCCGCGCCCGTCGCGACACCCCGAACGAACTCCGCGCTTATTTCCGCAAGCTTGGCTGGCGCAAGGTCGTCGCCTTCCAGACCCGCAACCCGCTGCACCGCGCGCACCAGGAACTGACCTTCCGTGCCGCACGCGAAGCCCAGGCCAACCTGCTGATCCATCCGGTTGTGGGCATGACCAAGCCGGGCGACGTCGATCACTTCACCCGCGTTCGCTGCTACGAGGCGGTTCTGGACAAGTACCCGGGATCCACCACCACCATGTCGCTCCTGCCGCTTGCCATGCGCATGGCCGGCCCGCGCGAGGCCGTCTGGCACGGCCTGATCCGCAAGAACTACGGTTGCACCCATTTCATCGTCGGCCGCGACCACGCCGGCCCCGGCAACAACTCCAAGGGCGAGGATTTCTACGGCCCCTACGATGCGCAGGACCTGTTCCGCCAGCATCAGGAGGAGATGGGCATCGAAATGGTCGACTTCAAACACATGGTCTATGTGCAGGAGCGCGCCCAGTACGAACCCAATGACGAGATCGCGGACAAGGACGACGTCACGATCCTCAACATCTCCGGCACCGAACTTCGCCGCCGCCTGGCCGAGGGTCTGGAGATCCCCGAATGGTTCTCCTTCCCCGAGGTCGTCGCCGAACTGCGCAAGACCCGGCCGCCGCGCTCCAAGCAGGGCTTCACGGTCTTCTTCACCGGCTTCTCCGGCTCCGGCAAGTCCACCATCGCCAACGCCGTCATGGTCAAGCTGATGGAAATGGGCGGCCGCCCGGTGACGCTGCTCGACGGTGACATCGTCCGCAAGAACCTCAGCTCGGAACTCGGCTTTTCGAAAGAGCACCGCGATCTCAACATCCGCCGCATCGGCTACGTCGCCTCCGAGATCACCAAGAACGGCGGTATTGCCATCTGCGCCCCGATCGCGCCCTACGCCACCACCCGCCGTGCTGTGCGCGAGGACATTGAAGCATTCGGCGCCTTCATCGAGGTCCACGTCGCCACCTCTATCGAGGAATGCGAAAAGCGGGACCGCAAGGGGCTCTACAAGCTGGCGCGCGAAGGCAAGATCAAGGAGTTCACCGGGATCTCCGACCCCTACGACGTGCCCGAAAACCCCGAATTGCGGGTCGAGACCGAAGGCACCGATGTCGACAACTGCGCGCATCAGGTGATCCTGAAACTGGAAAGCATGGGCCTGATCGCCGCACACTGAGTGGCCAGACAAACCCGTGAGAAAGGGCCTCCCGCCGCGGAGGCCCTTTCGCTTTTCATCTTGCCTGAAATATCCCGGAGGAGTCCGCAGGACGGGGGCAGCGCCCCCATCCCGTCGACCAGCCGCGCGGCGCAACAAATCTAGTGATCCTGCCCTGCTCCGTCATCGTGTTCGCCCAGAGCGTCCATCCGACAGCGGGCACCAATGACCGGAGTTCTTGGGGCCAAGCCCGAGGGTGACCTTACCTGACACGCCTGCCCGGCGTCAGATGATCTCGTCCTCATCGAACAGGGGATCCCTCGACAGATGCTTTGCGATCTCCTCCAGGGCCAGCCCCTCAGGCAGCGCCTTCTCGATCTCGGCGATGTGGAACACGGCGTCGCCCTCGTTCACCACCGGCATCACCGCGCGTCCCACGACGATCCCGTCGATCGGCGCGCGCAGTTCCGCCTCTTCCCCGCCGAAAGGGTTGGCCACCCGCGCCAGCAGGTCGCCACGCATGACCTGCGCCCCATCCTCGTGAAAGCTGGTCAGCAGACCACCCCCCGGCGCTCGCACCCAGAGCGAACGGCGGGCCAGCAACGGCGCACGGACCTTCGGGGTCCGCCCCGCCAGCATGCCGCGATGCCTCAGCACCCTCAGGATTCCGGCCACGCCGATCCGCACGGCGGTCTCGTCCACCCGCAGCCCCTCGCCCGCCTCGTAAAGGATCGTCTCGACGCCCCGCCCCCGCGCCTCCGCGCGCAGCGATCCGCCCCGTTCTGACGACGGGATGATGACCGGCGCGCCGAAGACCCGCGCCAGTTCCATCAGCCGCGTATCTTCGGGCGTGACCCGGACCTGAGGCAGGTTGGTGCGGTTGATCGCGGCGGAATGCAGGTCGATGCCGAAATCGCAGCGCAGGACGACTTCATGCAGGAACAGATGCGCCAGCCGCGCGCCGAGCGACCCGCCTTCGCTGCCGGGAAACGACCTGTTCAGGTCGCGCCGGTCCGGCAGATAGCGCGACCGGTTCAGGAACCCGAAGGTGTTCACGATCGGCACCACCAGCAACGTACCGCGCAGACCGGACAGCGACTTCTGCCCCAGAAGACGGCGGGCGATCTCGACCCCGATCACCTCGTCCCCGTGCACGGCGGCACTGACGAAACAGACAGGGCCGGGGCGCTTGCCGTGGATCACATGGACGCGCAGGGACACCGGCGTGTGATCCGGGAGTACCGAAACCGGCAGGTCGGCCGTCTCCCGCCGCCCGGCGGCGACGGTGGTCTCTCCGATGGTGAACGCGTCTCGTGTGCCCATGCCCGCACCCCCTCGCCGCCAGCTAGCCGCGCCGCAGCAACCCGCGCAAGGGGATTGCGCTGCGCGATGGTCCGGTCTGTCGGGGGTGTTTCGCAGAAGACGCGCCGGGTGGACCGGCGCGCAAGATGGGTCCTAGTGGACGGCCACGGGTGCCATGTCGTTCTGCCGAGCCAGCACGAAGGCCATGTCACGGTCCTTCACAAGCGCCAGCCGTTCGCCGCTCTCGTCATGCACCGCATAGAGGTGGTCGAGCCCTTCGGCCTGCACCTGCACTTCGTGGGGCAGATCGGAAACCTTCACTTCCCGGACATAGACAATCCGGGCGGCATCCTGCGGAATTTCGTATTCTACGTTCATGACTTACCCCTTTCTGATGCGGATGGTCTGTACGACCTTTTCGGGTTCCACCCGGGTGAGATCGACATGCAGCAGACCATTCTCCATGATCGCCTCGCCGACCTCGACGCCGTCGGCCAGCACAAAGCTGCGCTGGAACTGACGCGCCGCGATCCCGCGGTGCAGGAAGTGACGGCCCTCCGCCTCCTCGCCCTGACGGCCGCGTATCACCAGCTGGCTGTCTTCAAGAGTAATGCTCAGATCGCTTTCGGCAAACCCGGCGACGGCGAGCGTGATGCGGTAGGACCGGTCGGAGGTCTGTTCGATGTTGAACGGGGGATAGCCGTCGTTGCCGGTCTTCGCAGATCGTTCCAACAGCCGTTCCAGCTGCTCGAACCCCAGCATGTAGGGGTGTGCCCCCAGGGTCATCTTTGTCATGACACGTCCTTGGTCTTTAAGCGACAGTCGGGCGAGGCCCCGTTGCGGCGGCCCCGTGATGCAAATATGGGCAGCCCCCCGGTGCGGCGCAAGGGCTTTGCCGCGACCCGGAAGCTGGGGTATTGTCAAAGTCCTGCAACCTGAGGGGAATCGCGACATGAATGCGCGCAGCGACATCTCGATGAAGACCGATGAGGTCCTGAGGGTCGAACTGCAGGTGTTCCGCCGCGAACATGCCGATCTGGACGCCGCGATTGCCGCGCTGCACGACCGCGGCACCGCCGACCAGCTGACCCTGCAGCGGCTGAAGAAGCAGAAGCTGCTGCTAAAGGACCGGATCGCCCAGATCGAGGACCGCCTGACCCCCGACATCATCGCCTGACGGTCCGGCAGGATGGTCGGGACCGGACGGGGGCTCTGCCCCCGGGCGCGGGACCCGCGCCTCCCCCGGGATATTTGGAGCAAGGCGAAAGGGGCGCGGCGGCGCGCGCCGCTCTCTGATTGCGCCACGCGCCGAACCCCTTATAACCCGAAGTCTCAGATCGGAGACCGACATGACCGACATTCGCGTAGGCATCATCATGGGAAGCCAGTCCGACTGGCCCACGATGAAGGAGGCCGCGACCATACTCGACGAGCTTGGCGTCGCCTATGAGACGAAGATCGTCTCCGCGCACCGCACGCCCGACCGGCTGTGGACCTATGGCAAGGCGGCTGCGGACCGGGGCCTGCACGTCATCATCGCCGGGGCCGGAGGGGCGGCGCATCTGCCGGGCATGATGGCGTCGAAGACCCGCGTGCCGGTGATCGGCGTGCCGGTGCAGACGAAGGCGCTGTCGGGTGTGGATTCGCTCTATTCCATCGTCCAGATGCCCAAGGGCTTCCCTGTCGCGACCATGGCGATCGGGGCGGCCGGGGCGGCCAATGCCGGTCTCATGGCCGCCGGGATCCTCGCCCTGAACGACCCCGCGCTGGCCGGACGGCTGGACGCATGGCGCGAGGCGCTCTCTGCCTCCATTCCTGATGAGCCCGCCGATGACTGAGATGCTGCCCCCCGGATCGACCATCGGCATCCTCGGCGGTGGCCAGCTTGGCCGCATGCTGTCGGTCGCCGCCGCGCGGCTTGGCCTGAAGACGGTGATCTTCGAACCGGGCGGGGACTGCCCCGCGTCCCACGTCGCCAACTATCACCTTCAGGCCGAGTACACCGATAAGGACGCGCTGCGCCGTTTCGCGGACTCCGTCGACGTCATTACTTACGAATTCGAGAACATCCCGACCTCCGCCCTCGACATCCTCGAGTCGCTGAAGCCGATCCGCCCGGGGCGCGAGGCGCTGCGCATCTCCCAGGACCGGCTGACGGAAAAGGAATTCCTGACCTCTCTCGGCCTCTCCGTCGCGCCCTATGCCGACATCCCCGACGCCGCCGCGCTGGAGGCGGCGCTCGGGACGATCGGCACCCCCTCGATCCTGAAGACCCGCCGCTTCGGATATGACGGCAAGGGACAGGCGCGGCTGATGTCCCCCGCCGACGCCCCCGCCGCGCTTGTCGCGATGAACGGAACGCCCGCTGTGCTGGAAGGTTTTGTCGACTTCACGGCCGAGGTCTCGATCATCGCCGCCCGAGGGCTGGACGGGTCGGTGTCGTGCTACGATCCGGGCGAGAACGTGCACCGAGAAGGCATCCTGCGCACCACGACCGTACCCGCCTCGCTGTCGGCGGCGCTGCGGACGGACGCGGTCCTGCTGGCGGCCAAGGTGCTGAACGCGCTCGATTATGTCGGGGTCATGGGGGTGGAGCTGTTCGTCACTCCGGGAGGCCTGATCGTCAACGAAATCGCGCCGAGGGTGCATAACTCCGGCCACTGGACGCAGAACGGCTGCGTCGTGGACCAGTTCGAGCAGCACGTGAGGGCCGTGGCCGGCTGGCCTCTGGGCGATGGCTCACGCTACGCGGATGTGGTGATGGAGAACCTGATCGGGGAGGATGTGGAGCGGGTGGCAGGGCTGGCCGGGGAGCGTGGCGTGGCGGTGCATCTGTATGGGAAGGGAGAGGTCAAGGCGGGGCGGAAGATGGGGCATGTGAATAAGGTTGGGTGAGGCAGTTCAAACGGCAATTTTTCCCCTTAAACGATTTGTAAACTAGTATAGAACTTACCGTGCAAATGATGTGAAAGAGTTCAAAATGCCTGCGAACGTAGATCACCCTTGCTTTCCACAACCAACATCGATTGACGCGAAATTATGGCGCTTCATGAGTATCCCAAAGTTCCTGAGCCTGGCTACTAGCAAGACGCTACACTTTACAAGGCTAGATAGGCTTAGAGACACCTTTGAAGGGACTTTGCCCAACCCGAACCTAACGAACAACCGCGAGAGATATGCAGCACAATTTCAAGACCACCCCAATATAGACGTGGACGAACTGATCTTGAAGTTAGAACAAGTTCGCGCGAACACCAGATCCAAATCGTTCGTGAATTGTTGGCACATCAATGCCCATGAGTCAGCTGCGATGTGGGACCTTTATGGCGGTGGCCAGACTGCGGTTGCTATCCAAACAACCTATCGGAAACTGATTTCCGCGGCTCCTTCGGGCATTTACTCGGGTATGGTTCGCTACATAGATTTCGAGAACGAGTGGCTCAATGAAGACAATTTGTTTTATCCTATCATGCATAAAAGACGGTCATTCGAGCACGAACGCGAAGTTCGATTGGTCGCCATTAACCTCGGAGACAACCTAGGTGTAATGGAAGGCGTATCATATTACGGCGAAGGCGCTCATGTATCGATAGACCCGAATACCTTAATTGAAAAAGTATACGTATCCCCAGAATCTCCTAATTGGGAATATGACGCGCTTACTCAAACTTTCAAAGAACTGGGAATAACCGCGCCCATTCAGCAATCATCTCTTTATGAGCGCGCTCTTCGGTAACGCGGCGATCAGCAACTTAATGAAGGCATTGTTTCAATAAACAATAACACGATCCTTTCTGAGGTATCGGATGATTATTCGAAGTAGCCATTCATATCACTTCACCTAAGGTCTCCGCCCCCCTCAGCACCTCCCGCCTCTTCTCCTCCCCCATCCCATCCCAAGCCTTATAAACAACCCCCATCCGCCGGTTCCCCTCGAACCGCTCCCGGTGCCGCACCAGAAAATCCCAATAGAGCAAGTTGAACGGGCACGCCCCCTCCCCCACCTTCACCTTCGGATCAAACGCACACCCCGTACAGTAATCCGACATCCGGTCGATGTAATTGGCCGAGGAGACATAGGGCTTCGACGCCACCACCCCTCCGTCCGCCCATTGCGACATGCCCACGGTGTTCGGCGCCTCCACCCACTCATAGGCATCCGCGTAGACCGACAGGTACCATTCGTGCACCTGGGCCGGATCGACCCCCAGCAACAGGGCGTAGTTCCCCGTGATCATCAGCCGCTGGATGTGATGCGCATAGGCCAGGTCGCGGGTCTGGGCGACGACCTCCCGGATGCAGCGCATGTCGGTCTCTCCGCCCCAGTAGGCGGCGGGAAGGTCCCGGGTGTGGCCAAGCGTGTTTGACGTCACATACTCCGGCCCCTTCAGGAAATAGATCCCCCGCACGTATTCCCGCCAGCCGAGGATCTGCCGGATGAACCCCTCGGCCGAGTTGATCGGCACCTGACCATCGCGATAGGCCGCGTCCGCCGCCTCGCAGACCTCCCGCGGGAGAAGCAGGCCAAGGTTCATGTAGACCGACAGCACCCCGTGGTTCAGGTAGGGTTCGTCCAGCAGCATGGCGTCCTGGGTGTCCCCGAAACCGGGCAGCTGGGTCTTCACGAAATGCGCCAGCGCGCGGCGGGCCTGGGTTCGCGTGACACCGAAAGTGAAGGGATCGAGCGTGCCGAAATTCTCTGCGAAACGCTCCCGGACCATCGCCAGCACCGTCTCCGTGATCGCGTCGGGCGTGAACTCCATCGGGCCGGATTGCAGGAGGGACCGCTGCGCCGGCTTGCGGTTCTGCTTATCGTAGTTCCACGTCCCCCCGGCGGGTTGGTCGCCGTCCATCAGAAGCCCGGTCTCGCGCCGCATCTCGCGGTAGAACCACTCCATCCGCAGTTCCTTGCGCCCCTGCGCCCAGTCCCGGAACCGGTCAACGGAGCAGAGGAACCGGTCGTCTTCGACCATGCGCACGCCGACCGGGCAGGCCTCCAAGGCCTCGATCAGCCGGTGTTCGCCGGGGCGGACGGCCACGACCTCTTCGGGCGACACCTCCTGATGTACCGCCATGAGCGCGCCGCAGATCGACCGCGGCCCGTCCTCCTCCAGCCGGAAGTAGCGGACCGTCCAGCCGTCCGCGCGCAGCTCTTCCGCAAAGTGCCGCATGGCAGAAAGGACGAGGGCGATTTTCTTCGGGTGATGGGGGACATAGCCCGTCTCGTCCGGCACCTCCGCCATGACGACGACGTCCTGTTCCGGATCACCGTCCCGCAGGACGGCCAGCTCCGGCGACAGCTGGTCGCCAAGCACGAGGATGACGCGCCTCACCATTCCACCCGCGCGCCCCGCCAGTCGAAGAACCCGCCGCTGTCCTGCGCCGTCAGCCCGCCGATCACCGAAAGCAGGTTTTCCGCCGCCGCCTCGGGCGCGACGGCCGGGTGACGCCCCAGATACCGTTCCGTCAGCGCCGACCGCACGGTGCCCGGATGTAGCGCGACGACGCAGGCCTGCGCATGCGTCCGCGCCACCTCGACCGCCGCTGTCCGCACGATCTGGTTCGCCGCCGCCTTGGCCGCGCGGTAGGAATACCACCCGCCCAGCCTGTTGTCCCCGATCGATCCCACCCTCGCGGTCAACACGGCGCAGACCGAGCGCCGATCCCGCGGCAGCAACCGTGCCGCGTGGCGCAGCACCAGCGCCGGACCAACCGCGTTCAGCGCGAACTGCGCCAGCATCGCCTGCGACGACACTTCGCGCAGGGCCTTCTCCGGCCCCGACCCGTCGATCTCCAACGCTCCGGAAGCCACCAGCACCAGGTCGAATGGCCCCGCGATCCCACCAAGCACCTTCTCGACCGATGCCTCATGCGTAAGGTCCAGACCGTCCCGCGACCGGGACAGCCGCACGACAGCGGAACCCTGATCCTCCAGCCGCGACGCCACCGCGCCGCCGACCGCCCCGCTCGCCCCGATGATCAAAGCCCGTTTCATGTCAGGGATACGTGGCGCCCGGCCCGCCCGGATCAATCCACGCTCTTTGGTTTTCCTAAATATCCCCGCCGGAGGCACATGCTGCCACGCAGCATGTTTCACGGGTTTCCAAACCGCGCGGGCCGCGCTATATCGCCCTCATGGAACTCAAAGGGCATATCGCATCGACGGACCCGCGCATCTCGCGCGCCGCTGCTCTGCGCCTACTCCTAATCCGCCTCTGAGCGTGCCGGATCGGCGCGACCGCTCAGAGGACAGCCGTCTCGCGCCATGGCATCTGGATTAAGAAAGAGAACCCCATGACCACCACCACAAAACAGGACCACGTCCTGATCTTCGACACGACGCTCCGCGATGGCGAACAGTCCCCCGGCGCAACGATGACACATGAGGAGAAGCTGGAAATCGCCGCCATGCTCGACGAGATGGGCGTGGACATCATCGAGGCCGGCTTCCCGATCGCGTCCGAAGGTGACTTCAACGCCGTCTCGGAAATCGCGAGGAACGCGAAGAACTCCGTCATCTGCGGCCTCTCGCGCGCCAACTTCAAGGATATCGACCGCAACTGGGAAGCGATCCGCCACGCGAAACGCCCCCGGATCCACACCTTCATCGGCACCTCGCCACTGCACCGCGCCATCCCGAACCTGACCATGGACGAGATGGCCGACCGTATCCACGAGACCGTGACACACGCGCGCAATCTCTGCGACAACGTGCAATGGTCGCCCATGGACGCGACGCGCACCGAACACGACTATCTCTGCCGCGTGGTGGAAATCGCCATCAAGGCAGGCGCCACCACGATTAACATCCCCGACACCGTCGGTTACACCGCCCCGCGTGAAAGCGCCGACCTGATCCGCATGCTCATCGACCGTGTCCCTGGCGCGGACGAGGTGGTCTTCGCGACCCACTGCCACAACGACCTGGGCATGGCGACGGCCAATTCCCTCGCCGCGGTCGAAGCCGGGGCGCGCCAGATCGAATGCACGATCAACGGACTGGGCGAACGCGCGGGCAACACCGCGCTGGAAGAGGTCGTCATGGCGCTTCGCGTGCGAAACGACATCATGCCCTACACGACCGGCATCGATACGACCAAGATCATGGGCCTGTCGCGCCGCGTCGCCACGGTTTCCGGCTTTCCGGTGCAGTTCAACAAGGCCATCGTCGGCAAGAACGCCTTCCTGCATGAATCCGGCATTCACCAGGACGGCGTGCTCAAGAACGTCGAGACCTTCGAGATCATGAAGCCCGCCGACATCGGCCTGAACGAGGACAATATCGTCCTCGGCAAGCATTCGGGCCGCGCGGCACTGCGCTCCAAGCTCGGCGCACTCGGGATCGAACTGGGGCAGAACCAGTTGAACGACGTCTTCGTGCGCTTCAAGGACCTCGCCGACCGCAAGAAGGAGGTCTATGACGATGACCTCATCGCCCTCGTCCGCGTGACGGAGGATGCGACGCCCGACCGGCTGGAACTTAAATCGCTCAAGGTGATCTGCGGCACCGGCGGCCAGTCCGCCGACATGGTGATGACCGTGGACGGGGTCGAGAAATCCGCTTCCACAACCGGCGACGGACCCGTGGATGCCTCCTTCAACGCGGTGAAGGAAATATTTCCACATACCGCCAAGCTGGAGCTCTACCAGGTCAGCGCCGTGACCAAGGGCACCGACGCGCAAGCCACGGTTTCGGTCCGGCTGAACGAGGACGGGCGCATCGTAACCGGGTCGAACGCCGACACGGACACCGTCGTCGCCAGCGTGAAGGCCTATATCCACGCGCTCAACCGCCTGCTGGTGCGCCGCGACAAGGTCGGCACGAACGCCGACGCACGGGAGATCAGCTACAAGGACGTGAGCTAGGGCTTGATCGGCGTTCCGTCAGAAGCGCCCTAGCCCACGGTCATCCAAGCCCCCTCCCCCTGCCAGGGGGAGGGGGCCGCGCCCCGATCCAACCGGTGCGACGCCGTCACGAGGAGGGTAACAACCCGGCGAACAGCGCCCCGACCCGCGCCGCCTCTTCCTCAAGTCCGAACGGCGCATTGACCACGTACAGCCCGGACCCCACCATTCCGTGCCCCGGGCGCACCGGGGGAAAACCGACCTCGTGGCGCAGCATCTTCGCCATCCCGGCCCCTTCCAGCGCCTCAACCATACGCCTGTGCCGCCCGTCCGTCAGGATCGGATACCAGAGCACAATGACCCCGACATTCCAGGCCCGGTGCAATTGCGCGATGACCTTCGGGATGGTTTCGTAGTCCGCCTTCACCTCGTAACTCGGGTCGATCAGCATCAGCCCCCGCCGAGGCGTCGGAGGGCAGACCGACAGCGCCAGTTCGAACCCGTCCATCTGCCGCACCTGAGCCCTGCCTCCGAGAGCGGCATGCAGCGCTCCGTGCTCCTGCGGATGCAGATCGGCCAGCGTTACCCGGTCCTCCTGACGCAGCAGCGTCGCCGCGATCAGGGGCGATCCCGGATAGGCCGTCGCGCCGTGTTCCGCCCGCACCTGCTCCACCGCCTGCCGGTACGGATGATCCGGCGCAAAACGCGCCAGCATCCGTCCCACGCCCGCCGCCGCCTCTCCTGTCTTCAGCGCCTCCGGGGCCGACAGGTCATACAACCCCCGCCCCGCATGGGTTTCGACATAGCTCAGCGGTTTCGGTTTCTCGGTGAGCCGCGCCAGCATCCACGCCAGAAGCGCGTGCTTGTGAACATCCGCCGGGTTCCCCGCGTGATAGAGGTGTTGATAGGACAGCATGGCCTTCCCTACCCGCCGCGCCGCGCCCCGGCAATGTCCCTTTGCCGCAGGCCCCGCCGCGCGAAATGACGCTGATTTGCGACCCGAGACACTTTCGCCCCGCCACCCGTCCCGTTAAAAGGGCGGACAGCCCGCGACTGGCCGAGTCGCGGGAATAATCGGTATTTGGCAGGATCGCGGGAACTATGGGATTTTGGGACAACGTGCCGGGGTTATTGTCCTCGGATATGGCAATCGATCTGGGGACCGCGAACACACTGGTCTACGTGAAGGGCAAGGGGATCGTGCTCTCCGAACCCTCCGTGGTCGCCTATCACGTCAAGGACGGGGTGAAGAAGGTGCTCGCCGTCGGTGAGGACGCCAAGCTGATGCTTGGCCGGACCCCCGGCACGATCGAGGCGATCCGCCCCATGCGCGAGGGCGTCATCGCCGACTTCGATGTGGCGGAAGAGATGATCAAGCACTTCATCCGCAAGGTCCACAAGCGCTCCACCTTCTCCAAGCCCAAAATCATCGTCTGCGTGCCGCACGGCGCGACCCCCGTTGAAAAGCGTGCGATCCGCCAGTCGGTCCTGTCCGCCGGCGCCCGACGCGCAGGGCTGATCGCGGAACCGATCGCCGCCGCCATCGGCGCGGGCATGCCCATTACCGACCCGACCGGCAACATGGTCGTCGACATCGGCGGCGGCACGACCGAGGTCGCCGTGCTTTCGCTTGGCGACATCGTCTATGCCCGCTCCGTCCGCGTCGGCGGCGACCGCATGGACGAGGCGATCATCTCCTACCTCCGCCGCCAGCAGAACCTGCTCGTCGGGGAATCTACTGCCGAGCGGATCAAGACCACCATTGGCACCGCCCGCATGCCCGACGACGGGCGCGGCACCTCCCTGCACATCCGTGGTCGCGACCTGTTGAATGGCGTCCCGAAAGAGACCGAGATAACACAGGCCCAGGTGGCGGAGGCGCTGTCCGAACCCGTCCAGCAGATCTGCGAGGCGGTGATGACCGCGCTCGAAGCCACCCCGCCCGACCTCGCGGCGGACATCGTGGACCGGGGCGTGATGCTGACCGGGGGCGGCGCGCTTCTGGGCGATCTCGACCTCGCGCTGCGGGAACAGACGGGGCTTGCGGTGTCGATCGCCGACGAAAGCCTGAATTGTGTTGCCCTCGGTACGGGCAAGGCGCTGGAATTCGAGAAGCTGCTGCGCCACGCGATTGACTACGACAGCTGACCACCCCACGCTGAAGCGTCAGAGGGGCCGCATTGGCAAAGGACCGCAGACAGGACGTTGACTATCTGACACCGCTTCGCAGATTGCTGGGAAGCGTCGTTGTCCTGCTGCTGTTTGCCCTGTTCCTGTTCTGGCGGATCGACAGCCCGCGCGTCGAACGGTTCCGTGCGCAGGTGCTCGACCAGGTCGTGCCATCTTTCGACTGGGCCATGGCGCCAGTGAACGGCACCCTCAACATCCTGCGCGACTTTCAAAGCTACACGCGGATTCACCAGCAGAACCAGGAACTTCGCCGCGAGCTTCAGCAGATGAAGGCGTGGAAGGAAGCCGCGCTCCAGCTGGAACAGGAAAACGCCCGCCTGCTCGACCTGAACAAGGTGCGGCTCGACCCCCGGCTGACCCATGTCACCGGCGTGGTCATGGCCGACAGCGGCAGCCCGTTCCGTCAGTCGGTGCTGCTGAACGTCGGCGCGCGCGACGGGATCGTCGATGGCTGGGCCACGATGGACGGTATCGGGCTGGTCGGGCGAATCTCCGGCGTGGGACAAAAGACCGCGCGAGTGCTGCTGCTGACCGACACATCCTCGCGCCTGCCGGTGGTCATCCAGCCCTCCGGCCAGCGCGCGCTGATCGAGGGCGACAACTCCGCCGCCCCGCCGATCGAATTCCTAGAAGCCCCGGAACTGGTGCGCCCCGGTGACCGCATCATCTCCTCCGGCGACGGCGGCGTCTTCCCCGCAGGCCTGCTGGTCGGGCGCGTGGCTGAAGACCCGGGCGGTCGCCTGCGCGTGCGCCTCGCCGCAGATTTCGAACGCCTCGAATACCTCCGCGTCCTGCGTCATCTGGGGACGGAATCGATCCGCGACCCCGGCAGTCTGATCGAACCGGAGCTTGATCCCGAAGCGGAAAACGGCGTCAATCTCACCACGCGGGAGGGCACAGATGGCTGAGCATGCCGCTACCTCTCCGACCCGGATCTGGTCCATGCGCGCCGTCTATTTCGGCATCGCGCTCGGCATCCTGCTGCTCGAACTCCTTCCGCTGCAGACACAGCCGCGCGGGTTTGCCGGGCCAGACATGATCCTGTTGCTGACCTTCACCTTCGCCCTGCGCCGCCCGGAGTTCGTGCCTCCCGGAGTGGTGGCACTGGTCATGGTGCTCGCCGACCTGCTGCTGCAACGGCCCCCGGGTCTGATGGCCGGGCTGACCGTTCTGGCGAGCGAGGCGCTGCGAAACCGCTCCGAAGGGGTGCGCACTTTGCCCTTCACCGTGGAATGGCTGACCGCTGCGCTTGGCATCCTCGCCGTACTGGCCGGGTACCGCGTCGTGCTTGCGATCTTCGTGATCCCGCAGGCGCCGATCCTGCTCTCCCTGTCACAGCTTGTCGCCACGGTCATCGCCTACCCTCTGATGGTGCTCGGATCCGCCATCCTCTTCGGTATCAGGCGCGTCACGCCGGGCGAGGTCGACACACTGGGGCACAGGATATGAAGCGCCCGGACAAGGACAGCGCGGCGGGCGCACGCAAGATGACCCGCCGTGCCCTGATCCTCGGCGGGGCGCAGGCCGGGTTCATGGGCCTTCTCGCCCTGCGCATGCGCTACATGCAGGTGGAGGAGGCCGACAAGTTCCGCCTTCTGGCCGAGGAAAACCGGATCAACATCCGCCTCATCCCCCCCGCACGCGGAGAGATCTTCGACCGCAACGGTGCCCCGATTGCCGTCAACAACCCCGCTTACCGGATTTCCCTGACCCGCGAGGATGCAGGCGACGTCGAGGAGGTGCTGCGCCGCCTCACCTCCCTCATCAAGCTGACGGACGAGGAACTGGAACGGGCGCAGACCGAACTGAAACGCACCCAGCCCTTCTTCCCCGTCACGGTCGCGGATCAGGTCGCCTGGAGCGACGTGACCCAGATCGCCGTCAACGCCCCCGCCCTGCCCGGCGTCACGCCCGAGGTCGGGCTCACCCGCACCTATCCGCAGGGTTCGGACTTTGCCCATGTCGTCGGCTACGTTGGGCCCGTTTCGGACTATGACCTGTCCAAGATGGAAGCGCCGGACCAGCTTCTCCTCATCCCCCGCTTCCAGATCGGCAAGGTCGGGGTGGAGGCCAAGCTGGAGGAGGAACTGCGCGGCAAGGCCGGCGCCCGCCGGGTGGAGGTCAACCACGTCGGCCGCGAGATGCGCGAACTCGACCGGCGCGAAGGCCAGCAGGGCGAAAATCTGCAACTGACCATCGACGCCAACCTCCAGACCTATGTGCAGGGGCGCCTGGACGGGGAAAGCGCAGCCGCCGTGGTGATGGACGTGACCAACGGCGACATCCTCGCCATCGGCTCTGCCCCCTCTTTCGATCCGAACCTCTTTGTCCGCGGGATCTCCGTCAGCGACTACCGGGCCCTGACCGAAAACAAGTACCGCCCCCTCGCCGCCAAATCTGTGCAGGGCATCTATCCGCCCGGTTCGACCTTCAAGATGGTTGTCGGTCTTGCCGGGCTCGATGCGGGGATCATCGGGCCGGAGGACACGTTCTACTGCCGCGGTCACCTCGAGGTCTCGGGCCGCCGGTTCCACTGCTGGAAAGGGTCGGGCCACGGCAGCATGAACCTTGAGGGATCGCTCAGGGAAAGCTGCGACATCTATTATTACGAACTGGCGATGCAGCTCGGGATCGAGAAGATCTCCGCCATGGCGCAGAAGCTCGGCCTCGGCGACCGGATCGACCTGCCCATGTCCGCCGTCGCGCAGGGTCTTGCGCCCACGAAGGCCTGGAAACGCGAGGCGCGGGGCGAGGACTGGATGATCGGCGACACGGTCAACTCTGCCATCGGGCAGGGTTTCGTGCTCGCCTCTCCGCTGCAGCTGACGGTGATGACCGCGCGCATCGCAGCAGGACGGGCGGTGCAGCCCCGCCTGATCAAGAAGATCAACGGCATCGAACAGCCGATCGCCGACGCGCCGAGCCTTGGCCTGAACGAAAACCACCTGCGCCAGATACGCAAGGGCATGTTCTCTGTTTCCAACAACCGCAAGGGCACGGCCTACGGCAGCCGGATCATCGCGGAACAATACCGCATGGCGGGCAAGACAGGCACCAGCCAGGTGCGCAACATCACGGCGAAGGAACGCGCGGCCGGTGTGCGGTCGAACGCCGACCTGCCCTGGGAGCGCCGCGACCACGCGCTTTTCGTGAACTTCGCCCCCTACGAAAACCCCAAGGTGGCGGTGGCAGTCGTGATCGAACACGGCGGCGGCGGATCGGCCGTGGCCGCCCCGGTGGCCCGTGACATCACCCTTCAGGCGCTGTTTCAGGGCGAACCGCCGCTGGACGCCTACCCGCAGAAGGACAGGCCGCGCGTCCAGGAAATGCAGAAGAAGCTGCGTGAATACCGCCCCGCCGCAGGCACCGACGCCAAGAGCCGCGCATGAGTTTTCTCGAGTACAACGTCAAGACCACGCCAAGCGGCATCCGCAAGGTTCTCTACCTGAACTGGCCGCTGATCCTGCTGCTGGCGGCGGTGGCCTCCTTCGGGTTCCTGATGCTCTACTCCGTGGCTGGCGGGAACCTCGGTGCCTGGGCGATGCCGCAGATGAAGCGTTTCGTGCTGGGCCTCACAGTGATGTTCGCCGTCGCCATGGTGCCGATCTGGCTGTGGCGCAACCTGTCGGTGGTGGCCTACCTCGGCTCTCTGGTCTTGCTGCTGGCAGTGGAGTTCTTCGGCGCGGTTGGCATGGGTGCGCAGCGCTGGATCGACCTCGGCTTCATGCGCCTGCAACCGTCGGAGCTCATGAAGATCACCCTCGTCATGGTGCTCGCCGCCTATTACGACGCCCTGCCCGTCAGCCGGACCTCGCGCCCGCTCTGGGTCATCATCCCGGTGCTGCTGATCCTGACGCCGACCTACCTGGTGCTGACCCAGCCCGACCTCGGCACCGCGCTGCTGCTGATGATCGGAGGCGCCGCGGTCATGTTCCTGGCCGGGGTGCACTGGGCTTATTTCGTGGCCGTCCTGACCGCCGGAATCGGGGCCGTCACCGCCGTCTTCAAGTCGCGCGGCACCGACTGGCAGCTTATCAAGGACTACCAGTTCCGCCGTATCGACACGTTCCTTGATCCCTCCAACGATCCGCTTGGCGCAGGCTATCACATCACCCAGGCCAAGATTGCCCTCGGCTCCGGAGGCTGGACCGGGCGCGGCTACATGCAGGGCACGCAGTCCCGGCTGAACTTCCTGCCGGAAAAACACACCGACTTCATCTTCACCACCCTGGCAGAGGAGTTCGGCTTTGTCGGTGCCTTCTCCCTCCTCGCGCTCTACGCGCTGATCATCGTGTTCTGCGTCTCCTCCGCGCTGGCCAACAAGGACCGCTTCGCGTCGTTGCTGACGCTTGGCATCGCCACGACCTTCTTCCTGTTCTTTGCCGTGAACATGTCGATGGTCATGGGCCTTGCGCCGGTTGTCGGGGTGCCGCTGCCGCTGGTGTCCTACGGCGGATCGGCCATGCTGGTCCTCCTCGCCGCCTTCGGTCTGGTGCAGAGCGCCCATATACACAGGCCCCGCTGATGACCGTAAACGTCCTTTTCGCCGCCACCGAAGAACGGTGGTCGGAATACCGCGCCCCGCTGACCGAGGCTTTCGCCGAACATGGTCTCGACGTGAACCTGTCCACCGAGATGCCGCCGGAGGAGGTCGACTACATCGTCTACGCCCCGAACAGCGCGGTGCAGGATTTCACCCCTTACTCCCGTTGCAAGGCGGTGCTGAACCTCTGGGCCGGGGTCGAGACCATCGTCGGCAACACCACCCTCACGCAGCCGCTGGCCCGCATGGTGGACCCGAGCCTGACGCAGGGCATGGTCGAATGGGTGACAGGCCACGTGCTGCGTCACCACCTGAACATAGACTTCTTCCTCGCGCGACAGAACGGGAAATGGGAACGCCACGTGCCCCCGGTAGCCGCGGAGCGCCCCGTAACGGTGCTGGGCCTCGGCGAACTCGGCACCGCCTGCGCGAAGGCCTTGGCCGGTCTCGGCTTTCCGGTGACGGGATGGAGCCGCCGGGCGAAAGACGTGCCGGGTCTGACCACCCGCTACGGGGCGGGCGGACTGGAAGCCGCGCTCGCATCCGCCGAAATACTCGTTCTGCTTCTGCCGGACACACCGCAGACCGTGAACCTGATCGACGCCGGGGCCCTGGCGACCCTTCCCGAGGGCGCAATGATCGTGAACCCCGGTCGCGGCCCGCTGATCGACGACGACGCCCTGCTCGCGGCGCTGGACAGAGGCCATGTCGCACATGCGACGCTGGACGTCTTCAGGGTCGAACCTCTCCCCCACGAACATCCGTTCTGGAGCCACCCCCGCGTGACCGTTACCCCGCATATCGCGTCGGAAACCCGCGCGAACACGGCATCGCGGGTGATCGCGGAAAACGTCCGGCGGGGCGAGGCCGGAGAGCCGTTCCTGCATCTGGTTGACAGGGATCAGGGGTACTGAGCGGGACATCGACATGTCTTCAAACCGTCATCCTCGGACTTGATCCGAAGATCTCTCCGGACAACGGTCCCCGGAACAAGCCTCAAGAAGAACGCGTGAGACACCGGCTTGACGCGAAGGCCGCCGCCGGGCTGAAGCCCGGCCTGCGCCCCATCCACCCGGTTCAGACCAAGCCCGTAGGGCGGGCTTCAGCCCGCCGCTGAGCCCCCGTTCTTCGCCGGATACCGCCGCGCGATATCCGCCGCGATCCGGCAGTCCTCCGCATCCAGAGCCCCCCGCTCCTCCGCCGCCCAGGGTCGGAACCGCAGCCGGAACGCCCAGAGCAGCAGCGCCTGCGCATCCGCCACCTCCGGCGCGCGATACCCGATCCGCTCCAGATTGGCCGCAAAGCCAGCCTCGTCCTCGCCCTCATGCGTCCCCGCCTCCGGCCAGATGGCCAGCCCGCGCCACGCCAGCCGCCGCCAGTCGAACCGTGCGCCGGGATCGGATTTCCGGTGCGGCGCCATGTCGGAATGCCCGATCACCCGCTCCGGCGGGATCGACCACCGCGACAGGATACCGGACAGGAGATCTTCCAGCACCGCCATCTGAGGCTCCGGATAAGGGTGGCACGCGGTATTCGCGAGTTCGATTCCGACAGAGCGGGAATTGACCTCCTTCACATCCCCCCAGGCACCGAGACCCGCATGCCAGGCCCTGTCTTTCTCATCCACCATCTGCCAGAGGCCGCCAGTTTCCGAAATCAGATAATGACAGGACACAGGAGGCAGACCTTCTGGCGGGTCCGTATCACAAAGCCGATCAAGGGCTGCCTCGGCACTGGCCATGGCGGTATGGTGAACGATCACCATATCCGGCCCGCCGCCGTGCCGGCGGTCGTTGATGTTGGGTGAGGCGCGCCAGATCGCGTCAGGATGCCGGTAGCCCGAAGGCGCCACGGATCAGCCGCCTGCCGCCTTGCGGAACGGGCGCGGATCCCAGGAACAGGCGAACCCGTCCCCGTCCGGATCGACCCCCTTGCGGTCCCGCTCAGGCCCCCCTGCCTTCAGGAACTCCGTCTGTGCCAGATCGGGCGACGGATAGGCCGCACAGGCCCGCTGATAGCGCCCCTCGGCCCCCGGCAGGGACGTCCGGCGATATTGCGACTGACCGGGCGCATGACTGGTCTGCAACGCATAAGCCACGATGTTCGGCCCCGTGTCCGTCCGCGTCGGCAGCGCCTCTGGCTGGACCTGGGTGTAGGCCGCCCGGTTCTGCGCGATCAGCGCCTTGTCATCGGCAATGCTGCGCTGTTCGCCAACGGCGGAGAAGTCGTTCTCTGCCGACAGGCCGGCGGAGTTCACCGCAACCGGCGGCGGGTTCGACGGGCTGGCATCCAGCGGAGCCGTTCCTCCCGCGCCCGCACCGCCAAGCACCGCGCGTGTTTCCGCCGCGATCTCGGACCCCGCGTCCACCGTTCCGCCGTTCAGCGGCGTGACGGCGGTTGTGCCGGCCCCGGTCGGCTCCAGCGTTTCGGAGGACACCGCGCTCGCCGGCGGCAGGGAGGACGCCGCCTGCCCGCTCAGCTGCGCCTCGCGCTGGCGCTGATACTGGGTGTAGTCGCCGAACCCCACCCCGGCCCCGCTGTCGGGCACCGGCGGCTGGCAGGCGGCCAGCGCCGTCAGAGCCAGGGCGCCAAGCCCCAGCCGGAAGGTTGTCGTCGTCATGATCATGGCATCATCTCACTGCTCACCCTGTCCTGCGGGACGGGCATGTTTGCAACAGGTTACCACCATTTCGCCGGCTTCGCCACAAACCCCGCCGCCTTTTCCAGCGCGTAGGCGGTGTTGAGCAGGTCGCCCTCCTCCCACGGCCGTCCGATCAGCTGCAGTCCAAGCGGCAGCCCCTGACGATCCAGTCCGGTTGGCACGGCGATGCCGGGCAGCCCGGCGAGGTTCACGGTCACGGTAAACACGTCGTTGAGATACATCTGCACCGGATCGGCCTCCGCCATCTCGCCCAGCCCGAAGGCCGACGACGGGGTGGCCGGTGTCAGGATCGCGTCGACTCCGGCGGCGAAAGCGTCGTCGAAGTCGCGCTTTATCAGTGTCCTGACCCGGCGGGCGCGGTTGTAATAGGCGTCGTAGAACCCGGCGGACAGCACATAGGTCCCCACCATCACCCGGCGCTGAACCTCCTTGCCGAAGCCCTCCGCGCGAGTCTTTTCGTACATCTCGGTGATGCCGTCGCCCTGCGACAGCTTTGCCCGGTGCCCATAGCGCACCCCGTCATAGCGCGCGAGGTTCGAGGACGCCTCGGCCGGGGCGATCACGTAATAGGCCGGCAGCGCGTATTTCGTGTGCGGCAGCGAGATGTCGACGATTTTCGCCCCCGCATCGCGCAGCATCTCCTTGCCCTGGGTCCAGAGCGCGTCGATCTCCTCCGGCATCCCGTCCATCCGGTATTCCTTGGGAATCCCGATGGTCTTGCCCTTGATGTCGCCGGTCAGCGCGGCTTCGAAATCCGGTACGGGCAGATCGGCGGAGGTGGAATCCTTCGGGTCATGCGAACACATTGCCCGCAGCATGATCGCCGAGTCGCGCACGTCCTTCGTCATCGGCCCCGCCTGATCGAGAGAGGAGGCGAAAGCCACCACGCCCCATCTGGAACAGCGCCCGTAAGTCGGCTTGATGCCGGTGATCCCGGTGAAGGCCGCGGGCTGGCGGATCGACCCGCCGGTATCCGTGCCCGTCGCCGCAAGGCAGAGGTCCGCCGCAACCGCCGCCGCCGACCCGCCCGAAGAACCGCCGGGCGTCAGCGCTGTGTCGTCATTGCCGCGCCGCCAGGGGTTCACCGCATTGCCGTAAACTGAGGTTTCGTTGGACGACCCCATGGCGAATTCGTCCATGTTCAGCTTGCCCAGCATCACCGCACCCGCGTCGATCAGGTTCTGACTGACGGTCGATTCATACTGCGGCACGAACCCCCGAAGGATGCCCGAGGCCGCCTGCGAAGGCACGCCTTCGGTGCAGAACAGGTCCTTGATCCCGACCGGGATCCCGCACATGTCCGGCGCATCCCCCGCCTTGATGCGCTCATCCGCCGCCGCTGCCCTTTCCCGCGCGATTTCGGGCGTCTTGTGCACGAAGGCATTCAGCGCATCGGCCTTGTCGATGGCCGCCAGACAGGCCTCCGTCAGTTCGACGCTTGTCACCTCGCCCTTGCGTAGCGCATCCCGGGCCGCCGCGATGGTCAGTTTCGTCAGCTCGCTCATTCCACCACCTTCGGCACCGCAAAGAACCCCTCGCGCGCGTCCGGCGCATTCGACAGGACCTTGCCCTGCTGGTCGCCGTCCGTCACCACGTCCTCGCGCCGTTTCAGCCTCATCGGTGTAACCGATACCATCGGCTCGACACCCTCGACATCGACCTCGTTCAACTGTTCAATAAAACCGAGGATGGTGTTGAATTCCTGCGCCAGCACCGGCAGGTCGGCGGGATCGACCTTGATCCGGGCCAGCTTCGCCACCTTGGCGGCGGTGCCTTCGTCGATGGACATGCGCTTCCCCTTCTCTCGCGGGACATCAAAATCCGGGCCGGTTTACCGCCCCCCGCCGCCCCCCGCAAGGGACCCGCTCAGATGCCGCCGCAGCACTTCGATCATCCAGCCCAGCATCGCGGCATTCAGCAGATGCCAGAGGAAATGCGTGCCCCCCGGCCAGACCCCGCAGAGCGGCGCGTCCAACGCCCGGAACAGGATCGACAGGCAAAGCACTCCGGCCCCGGTCAGCAGCCCCCGCGCGACCTGCAGCCTTCGCCAGAGTGCCACCCCGTATGCCGCGATCAGGACAGGCACCGGCGCATAGGCCGAGGATCCGCCAAGGCCGGGGATCATCGCAAACAGTGGCACGGT
This sequence comes from Primorskyibacter flagellatus, assembly GCF_014638275.1. Taxonomy (GTDB): domain Bacteria; phylum Pseudomonadota; class Alphaproteobacteria; order Rhodobacterales; family Rhodobacteraceae; genus Pseudooceanicola; species Pseudooceanicola flagellatus_A. The sequence goes on along the minus strand of NZ_BMFJ01000001.1, from coordinate 349,178 downwards.
GGCGGCGGCGTAGGGTACGAACAGCGCCGTCCCCACCCCCGACCAGACCGGGCCGAGCCGCCAGAAATACCGGTTCGCGAACCAGACATAGAGCAACACGAAGACCAGGATCGGCACCACATCCGCCACCCCGGCCCACGCCTGGGCGAAGGTGTGGAACAGCCCCGATCCGATCCCGATCACCACCAGCACCGCCGACAGCAGCCGCGCCGGAGCCACTCCCGCCGACCGCCGCCACATCCAGAGGCCGACAAGGATGAAGGCGAGGTTGGTCACCGCATTCCACGGCTCCGCCCAGAGTCCCGGCCCCAGTCGTTCGCAGTACCCGTCAACCGCTTCGGTCCAGTCCATCGCCTCTCCTCTTGCCTCTTCCCTTGTCACATTCCCGCGCTAGGCTTGCCCCTGACACCATCGGAGGAACAGACATGAAAATCACCTGGCTTGGCCATTCCGGCTTCAAGATCGACATCGCAGGTCAATGCCTGCTGATCGACCCCTTCCTCTCGGGCAACCCCGCATTCCCGCAGGACCGCAAGGCAGAGGCCTCTGAAGGCGTCACCGCCATTCTCGTGTCCCACGGTCACGGCGATCACGTCGGCGACGTGATCGACATCGCGGGAGGCACCCTGCCGGTCTACACCATGGTCGAACTCGCCGGCTGGCTGAAGGGCAAGGGCGTGGAAAAGGCCAACGGGTTCAACAAGGGCGGTACGGTCTCTATCGGTGATGTGAAGGTAACGATGGTACACGCCACACACTCTTCCGCCACGCCCGACGGCGCCTATGCAGGCAGCGAGGCCGGCTTCATGATCGAGGGAGAGGGCCATGTGATCTACTTTTCCGGCGACACAGACGTCATGGCTGACATGAAAGTCTTCCACGACCTGCATAAACCCGATATCGGCATTCTCGCCTGCGGCGGTTTCTACACCATGGACATGCGCCGCGCCGCCTATGCCGCGAAAGCCTTTTTCGATTTCAAAACGATCATCCCCTGCCACTACAAGACCTTCCCGGTCCTCGCCCAGTCCGCACAGGAACTCATCGACGCGCTACCGGGAACGAAGGTTATCGAACCCGAGGTTCTGAAAGCCATCGACCTCTGACCGTCACACCGCGCACCGTCATCCTCGGGTCGAGCCCGAGGATGACACCTCACTGACTGGCAATACGTGTCACGCCGCCAGCCCGCGGCCCTTCAGCAACGCCTCGACCCCCGGCAGGCGTCCCCGGAACCGCTCGTAAAGCTCCGCCGCCTCGACCGATCCGCCTTTGGAGAGGATATTCTCCTCCAGCGATTTCGCCGTCGCCGGGTCGAACGCACCGCCCGCTTCCTCGAAGGCGGCGAAGGCGTCCGCATCCATCACCTCCGACCACATGTAGCTGTAATAGCCCGAGGAATAGCCATCCCCCGAAAACACGTGCGCGAACTGTGGCGTCGCATGGCGCATCGGAATGGCGGAGGGCATGCCGAGATCGGCAAGGACCTCGGCCTGCCGCGCCATCGGGTCCACCGGGGCTGCGCCGTCGTGGAATTCAAGGTCGACAAGAGCCGAGGCGACATATTCCACCGTCTGGAACCCCATGTCGAAATTCGCCGCGCCAAGCACCTTGTCCAGCATCGCCTTTGGCATCGCCTCGCCCGTGTCGACGTGCACCGCATATTTCTCAAGCACTTCCGGCACCTCCAGCCAGTGCTCATACAGCTGGCTCGGCAGTTCAACGAAGTCCCGCGCGACCGAAGTCCCTGAAACGCCCTCCCACCTCACGTCCGACAGCATCTGATGCAGCGCATGGCCGAATTCGTGGAACAGCGTCCGCGCATCGTCATAGGACAGCAGCGCCGCCCGCCCCTTGGGCGGCTTCGCAAAGTTGCACACGTTCACCACGACCGGGGCCTGCACCCGAGGCCGCCGCGACTGCGACCGTATTGCCGAACACCAGGCCCCCGACCGCTTGGTCCCACGCGCAAAATAGTCGCCGATGAACACCGCCACATGCTCTCCGCCGCGCGTCACCTCCCACATCCGCACGTCCTTATGATAGCTCTCGAAATCCAGCGGCCGGTACTCCAGCCCGAACAGGCGCGTCGAACAGTCGAACGCCGCCTCGATCATCTTCTCCAACTGGAAATACGGCTTGAGCGCGGCCTCATCGAGATCATGCTCCGCCTTGCGCCGCTTCTCCGCGTAATAGCGCCAGTCCCAGCCTTCGATCGGACCGTTCACGCCGTCTTCCGCTGCCATGGCCGACAGGACCTCCTGATCCGCCAGCGCCTGCCGCTTGGCCGGGGCCCAGACCTCCGCCAGCAAACCGCGCACCGCATCCGGCGTCCCGGCCATCTCCGTGTCCAGCTTGTAGCGCGCGAAATTTGCGTAGCCGAGCAGCTTGGCCCGCTCTTCCCTGAGCGCGAGGATCTCTGCCGCAATGCCCCGGTTGTCCGTCTCCCCGCCGAAAGCGCCCCGTGCGCACCACGCCTTCCACGCCTTCTCCCGCAATTCTCGTCGCGGCGAAAATTGCAGAAAAGGAACAATCAGCGACCGCGACAGGGTCACAACCGGCCCCGCTCTTCCCTTTTCCTCACCAGCCGCCCGTGCGGCGTCGACGAGGAAACCGGGCAGCCCTCTCAGATCGGCCTCGGCAAGGTCCATGACCCAGTCGCTTTCGTCCTTCAGCAGGTTCTGGGTGAATTCGGTGCCAAGAACCGCCAGCCGTTCCTTGATCTCCTTCATCCGGTCAGCCTCCGCCCCCTTGAGCGCCGCGCCCGAGCGGACATAGCCGCGATGCACGAGGAACAATTGCCGTGCGTCCTGTTCGTCCAGCCCGAGCGTCGCCCGCTGATCCCACACCGCACGGATCCGCGCGAAAAGCTCGGAATTGGCCGAGATCGCCGCAAAATGCTTGGCCAGCTTGGGCGAAAACTCCCGCTGCAACTCCTGCCGCCGCGGCGTCGCATCCGCCCCCGCCACGGCGAAGAACGGTGAAAGCACCCGCTCCAGCGCCTCGCCCGAGGCCTCGAGCGCCGCGATCGTGTTCTCGAAATCCGGCGCGACGGGGTTGGCGACGATGGAGGCGATCTCCGCATCGTGCGCCGCCAGCGCCTTGTCCAGCGCGGGCGCGTAGTCCTCATCGGAAATGGCCCCGAAGGGCGGCAGGTCGAAGGGCGTGTCCCAGGGGGCGAGCAGCGGGTTGGTCATGAGCGGTTCTCCTTTGACCGGAAACCTAGGCCCTGCCCGTGTCCTTCGCCAGTCCTCTCCCGTGGCAAACGGGACAGTCCGCGCGCGGCTTCACGCGAATTTTCCGCGTCTCGCCCCAAAGCGCGTCATAGATCAGCATCTCTCCGCGCAGGGCCGCGCCCGCCCCGGTGATGACCTTTACCGCCTCCACCGCCATCATCGACCCGACGACGCCCGGCAGCGGGCCGATCACGCCCGCCTCCGCGCAGGACGGTGCGAGGCCGGGAGCGGGCGCTTCCGGAAAGACGCATTGGTAACAGGGGTCCCCCAGTGCCGGATCGAACACAGAAACCTGCCCCTCCCACTGCGTCAGCGCGCCGGAAATCAAAGGCTTGCCCTGCGCCGCGGCCACCCGGTTCACCAGGTACCGCGTATCGAAATTGTCCGTCCCGTCTAGGATCACGTCATAATCGGCGAACAGCGCCTCGGCCTCCTCCGCCACCAGCCGCCGTCCATAAGGCCTGATCTCCACGAACGGGTTCAGCCCGCGCAGCCGGTCCGTCGCGGACTGCACCTTGGGCCGCCCGATGTCCGCATCCCCGTGGATCACCTGCCGCTGCAGGTTCGTCGCATCAACCGAGTCATCGTCGATCAACCCGATGGTCCCGACCCCGGCGGCGGCAAGATACATCAGCGCGGGCGAACCGAGGCCCCCCGCTCCGATCACCAGCACCCTTGCCTGTTTCAGCTTCACCTGCCCCGGCCCGCCGACCTCACGCAGGATGATATGGCGGGCATACCGCCGCAATTCCGCCTCCCGGAACGGCCCGTCCGCAACGACGGGCTCCGGCACATGCACCCGCCGCTTCAGCCAGCCGAGCGCCGCGCGATACCCCATCACGACCGCAACCATCCCGCCAAGCAGCAGCCAGGGCGCCGCCGATCCGCCGGTGGCGAGCCGCAGTCCGTGGCGCTCAGGCAGGACCACATGCCCCAGCACGACACCCAGCCAGAGCAGCCCGATCCCCGCCAGCCGCAGCCGAACCGGAGCACCTGTCAGTAGACCCGCGCCCCAGATCACGCCGGCAATGACGAGAACCAGCAGCATCAGCCGCGTCCAGTCGACCCGAACCCGCCGGAGCCCCGCTCCGTCGCGTCCAGCTCTTCCACGATCCCGAACGCCGCCTGCACCACCGGCGCCACCACCAGTTGCGCGACCCGGTCGCCGTGCGCCACCACGAAGGCCTCCGCCCCGAGGTTCACCAGGATCACCCCGACCTCCCCGCGGTAATCGCTGTCCACGGTGCCCGGCGCGTTCGCCACAGTCACCCCGTGCTTCAGCGCCAGCCCGGAGCGGGGGCGGACCTGCACTTCGAACCCCTCCGGTATCGCCATGCGCAGACCCGTCGGCACCAGCGCCCGCGCACCCGGTGCGATCACCACCTGACCGCGATCGGCAAGGTTCGCGCGCACATCCGCCCCCGCCGCTCCGGCAGAGGCATAGGACGGCAGGGCAACCGATACATCCGCCCCCTCGACCCGTGTGATCCCGATCCGCTTCATCTTGCCGAAAATACTCCCGCCGGAGGCATCACCCGATCTCCGCCGCGATCCGCTTGGCCAGCCGGTCTGCCACCGCCTGCTTGCCCATGCGCGGCCATTCCTCGGCCCCCGCGTCGGAAATCAGCACCACGGCATTCTCCGTCCCGCCCATGATACCGGTGGCCGGGGATACGTCGTTTGCCACGATCCAGTCGCAGCCCTTGCGCGCGCGCTTTGCCGTGGCATGGGCGACGACGTCATCCGTCTCTGCCGCGAACCCCACCACCAGTGCGGGCCGCCCGCTCGCCATCTGCGACACGGTGGCCAGTATGTCGGGATTCTCCTCGAACTCGAGCACCGGCAGCGCCCCCGCGACCTTCTTGATCTTCGACCCCGAGGCCGTCTTGACCCGCCAGTCCGCCACCGCGGCCGCCATCACCGCCGCATCGACCGGCAGGGCCGCCGCGACCGCATCGGCCATTTCCGACGCAGACTGGACCCTGATCACCTGCACGCCTTCGGGCGGGGGCACGTCCGCCGGTCCGGTGACAAAGACCACCTCAGCCCCGAGCGCCGCGAGCGAGCGGGCAATCGCCGTCCCCTGCACACCCGAAGACCGGTTCGCGATGTAGCGTACCGGGTCGATCGGCTCATGCGTCGGACCGGAGGTCACCAGCACCCGCCGCCCCTTCAGCGGACCGGCGGCCAGCTTCGCCTCCACCGCCGTGACGATCTCCAGCGGCTCCGACATGCGTCCGGGACCGTATTCGCCACAGGCCATGTCGCCCTCGTTCGGGCCGACAAACGCCACCCCCTGCTCCCGCAGCTGCGCCACGTTCTTCTGTACCGAGGGATGCAGCCACATCCGCACGTTCATCGCCGGGGCCATCAGCACATCGGTATCCGTCGCCATCAGCAGGGTGGAGGCCATGTCCCCCGCCAGCCCGCCCGCAACCTTTCCGATCAGGTCCGCCGTCGCAGGGGCCACCACGATCAGGTCAGCGGCGCGCGACAGCTGGATATGCCCCATCTCAGCCTCGTCGGTCAGGTCGAACAGGTCGGAATAGACCTTGCGACCAGCCAGCGCGGACACCGACAGGGGCGTTACGAACTCCCCCGCTGCCTGCGTCATCACAGGCACCACCGCTGCGCCACGGTCCCGCAGCCGACGGATCAGGTCCAGCGACTTGTAGGCCGCGATACCGCCCCCGATGATGAGAAGAATGGTCTTGCCCGACAGCATCGCCGCCCCCCGGATTGCACCCTGCGCGCCTGCGAACTCGGCAAGCGCTGCCGACACTAGGGCGCGCCCGGGGCCAAGACAAGCGGCACCCGCCGACGGTGCGGGGGCGATCCTGCGCAAAACGCTTGGCAAACGGCCCGGCTCCGCACTAAAGACTCTGTCATCGCTCCGGAAGGGGCGGCTTTCTCCGCAACACCGATGACGTTCCGCACCGCAGCCCGACCGACGACACCCGAGGCAGACATCCGCGCCTGGACGGACCAGAGCGCGCTGCGCTCGGGCCGCGTCATGCTGACCCCCGACCTGCTGGCTCTGGCCCAGTCGGGCGCGACGATCCTGCTGGCCGCGCGTACCGCGGAGGGGCGCCCGACCAGCGCCGCCGCCGCAGCCTGCCGCGCCCTTTCGCCGACCCGGCTGCGGATCATCATGTCGCGCGGCGCGGGAAAACCCGTCATCGACGCCCTGCGCGAGGGCAGTCGTGTCGCCGTCACCTTCACCGGGTCGAACCAGCACCACCGCGCCTTCCAGATCAAGGCGGAAACGGCGGTCATCACCCCCGCCCGCCCCGAGGACATGCCCGAAATCGAACGTCAGGGGCTGCTATTCTGCGAAGGCCTTGCCGAAATCGGCTTCACGAAGGAGCTCGCCGCCGGCTGGCTCTTCGCGGATACCGAGGACATGATCGCCGTGGAGGTGGAGCCCGAACGCATCTTCACCCAGACCCCGGGCCCCGGCGCGGGTGCGGAGCTCCGGCCGTGACAGCGCCAAGCCTGGAACCCCTGCGCAGCGCGATGGAGGGTGTCTATGCCTCCATCATGGCCACTCTCGACGAAGACGGCATGCCGAACGTGTCGATGATCAGCCAGGTGCACTACGTCGATCCGCAGCACGTCGCGCTCTCCTACCAGTTCTTCAACAAGACCCGCGCGAACCTGATGACCACCCGCATGGCCGCGGTTCAGATCGCCGATCCGGAAACCTTTGCCCAGTACCGGCTTGACCTCGACTATATAGAAACCCGCACCGAAGGCCCGATCTTCGAGACCATGAAGGCCAAGCTTGCCGGGATCGCCTCTCACCACGGGATGGACGGCGTGTTCCGCCTGCTTGGCGCCGACATCTTCAGCGTGCGCAGTATCGAACCCGTCGCCGGCCACGCCATCCCGCCCCGGCCCGTGCCGCGCCCCCTGCTGGCCGCCACCCGCGCGACCTGCGCCGCGATGGACGCCTGCACCGACCTCGACGACCTGCTCGACGCGGCGGTGGTGACGCTGCACGACCGTTTCGACATCTCGAACACCATGGTGCTGATGGTCGGCGACGGCGCGCGTCGTCTGTTTACCGTCGCCTCGCACGGATACCCTCGATCCGGCATCGGCTCCGAAGTGGCCTTCGGGGAAGGAGTCATCGGCGTCGCCGCCCGGGAATGCGTGCCAATCCGAATCTGCCACATGACCAGCGACTATGGCTACGGCGCCTCGATCAGCGAAACCGCGCGGGCCGCCGGGCTGGTTGCCGGTCCGGGCCGTCAGATCCCCTTCCCCGGCCTGACCGAACCCGGCAGCCAGATCGCCCTGCCGCTGATGTCCGGCAGCACCTGCATTGGCGTGCTCTTTGCCGAAACGCCCGAACCCATGCGATTCGACTTCGAGATGGAGGACGCGCTTGCCACCTGCGCCGCGCACCTTGCGCTGCGCATCACCCTGCTCCAGCGCGACGAACCCGAGGCGGAAGGCCCCGAGGACACCGCCCCGCCCCCGGTCAGCGGCGGGGTCGCCCTGCGCTTCCATCCGCTGGACCAAAGCGTTTTCCTCGACAACGACTATCTCATCAAGGGGGTGGCCGGGGCGATCCTCTGGCGACTCGCGCGCGAACATGCCGACACCGGCCGCACCGATTTCACCACGCGCGAACTGCGACTCGACGGCTCTCTCCGCCTGCCCGCTCATGCGGAGAACCTCGACGCCCGGCTGATCCTGCTGCGCAAGCGGCTGGAGGAGCGCAACGCCTGCCTGCGCATCGACAAGACAGGGCGCGGCCGGTTCCGTCTGAACGTGCTCTGCGGGCTGACTCTGGTGGAAATCACGGACTGAGCCGCAAGACTTAGCAGTCTTTTAGCATTCTTTAGCATTCGGAGAGGGTTTTCTTAACAAGCCTTCCTCCGCGCCGCAGCCTATCAGGCGCCATGCGGCAGCACCGGCGCCAGAGGCCCTGAAACAGCCAACGGCACATGCCCCGCAGACCCTTTTTGAACGATCCGCCCGAAAGCCGGCTGTCCCGCCGGCCCGAGGGATTTTGACTTACCATTGGAGAAAGACATGAACGAAGCAACTTTGAGAAAGCGTCTTACCGGCAAGCTGGTAACCGCTTTCGACCCCGGGTTCGGTGCTGCCGCAGACGACCTGATCTGGAACGGCCGCAAACCGGCCGTCCGCGCCCGCTACATCGTGCGGGCAGCCAATGCCGCAGACGTGCAGGAGGCGGTGCGCTTTGCCGCCGCCAACGGCCTGACCGTCTCTCCCCGCGGCAGCGGCCACCATTTCACCGGCATCGCAAGCCAGGCCGACGTGGTGATCGACCTCGAAGCGCTCAATCATCTGCGCATCAACGTCGCCACCCGGACCTGCGAAACCGGCCCCTCGGTGACCAACGCCCGCCTGAACGAGGAATTGACCCGTCTCGGTCTCGCCTTCCCGGTCGGTCACTGCGCCAGCGTCGCGCTCGGCGGCTACCTTCTGGGCGGCGGCGTCGGCTGGAACTCCGGTGAGTGGGGCATCGCCTGCTTCCTCGTCGAAGGTGCGGACATCGTCACCCCGGACGGTGAACTGCTGCACGTCAGCGCGACGGAACACCCGGACCTGTTCTGGGCGGTCCGCGGCGCCGGCCCCGGCTTCTTCGGCATCGTCACCAGCTACCGGCTGAAGCTGAAGGAGGCCAAGCCCGCCATCATGACCGCCGTCCGAGTCTACGGGGCGGATCACCATGCCGCCGTCGCCGCCTGGATCGACACCGCCGCCCGCCGCGCCCCGGCGCAGGTGGAGGTGACGCTCAGGATTTCGACCGAAGCCTCCCCGATCGGCCACATGACCGCCATCTCCGCCATTGTCACGGTCTTCGGTGAAAGTGAGGAACAGGCGCAGTCGATCCTGGCAGAGGTCTTCGCAGATGCCCCGGAAGGCGCATTCGTCGAGGTTCCCGCCATGCCGACCGCGGTTGCGGACCTGTACCAGATGACCGGCGCGGGCGCACCCAAGGGCCACCGCTTCGCCGTCGACAGCCTCTGGTCCGACGCGGACACCGCGACCGTGCTGGAACATTTCGTCACCGCGCTCAAGGCGGCCCCTTCGCCGATGAGCTTTGCGATCGTCTCGCCCGGCTCCGGTCACGGCATCCAGACCGGCGACGCGGCCTTCTCCCGCATCGCGCGTCACTTCGGCGCGATCTACACGGTCTGGCAGGATGAGACGAAGGACGCCGACCAGATGGCCTGGCTGCGCGCCGCGATGGACGCCGCCGCACCAATGAAAGCCGGGGTCTATGTCGGATATTGCGACTTGGACCAACCCGGCCGGATCGATCTGGCGCACAGCACCCCTGTCGCCGCCCGCCTGTCCGCCCTCCGGTCGAAATACGACCCCAAGGGTCTGTTCGGCGCGGCCCTGGGCACACAGAAGGTCCGTGCGGCCTGACGCAGCCGGAACGGCAGACATGACGAAACGGGGCCGGGAATTCCTCCCGGCCCCGTCTCACATTCCTTCCGCACGCAACGCGCGGGCAGATCCCGTCAGTTCAGCAGCGTTTCCGCCCCGGCCCCATTCTGTTCAAGATGACGGCGCATCTTCTTGAACGCCGCCGCCTCAAGTTGCCGGACGCGCTCCTTGGACAGACCGAGCTCCTCGCCCAGGCTCTCCAGCGTGCGCGGGGCATCGCGCAGCTTGCGCTCCCGCACGATCAGCGTTTCGCGGTCATTGAGAGAGGACAGCGCCTCGGCCAGCCAGCCGCGCAGCCGCACCCTGTCATGACGCTCTTCCACCACGTCCGAGGCCTGTGCGCTGTCGTCCTCGATCGTGTCGATCCACTCGCGCCCCTCGTCCTCCATCGACTGCGTGGCGTTCAGCGAAAAGTCCGAGCCGGAGAGCCGCCCGTCCATCATCTCGACATCACGCAGGGGAACGCCAACCTCGGTGGCGATCATCTGGTGCAACTGGTGCTTGTCCAGCAGCTCTCCCCGGCCAAGCGCCTCGCGTTCTATCCGGGCCTGAACCCGTCGCATGTTGAAAAACAGGGATTTCTGGGAGGACGTGGACCCGGTTCGCACCATCGACCAGTTGCGCATCACGTAGTCCTGAATGGATGCCTTGATCCACCATACAGCGTAAGTCGAAAAGCGAACGCCCCGGTCCGGATCGAACTTGTCCGCCGCCTTCATCAGGCCCAGCCCGGCCTCCTGGATCAGGTCGTTGATCGGTGCGCCGTACCGGCGATACTTCGACGCCATGGAGATCGCCAGCCGCATGTAAGCCGTGATCAACCGGTGCAGTGCCGCTTCATCCCGGTCGTCGCGCCAGGCGTAGGCAAGCCGCAGTTCGGTCTCCGCATCCAGCAGCTCCGCCTTCATGGCGCGCCGCGAAAGAGACATGTCGGTCGAATGTTCTTGTGCCATGGACCCCCCGGTATGACGGTCCGGCCTCCGGCAATTGTGCAGGGCCGGTACGGTTGTCTTATCGTTGCTATGAGCTATACGCTTGAAACCCGGATTTGGTTCACGAGATGGGACAAGAATATGGCAGCGCCCGTGACCCTGGTGCTTGGCGGAGCGGCCTCGGGCAAGTCGGCTTTTGCCGAAAATGCTATACTGTCTGCCGGAGGACGACCCTACTACATCGCCACCGCCCAGGCCTTCGACGCTGAAATGACAGAAAAAATCGCGCGCCACGTCGAAAGGCGCGGTGCGCGGTGGACCACCCGCGAAGCCCCGACCGACCTTTCCGGCGCGCTTCGGCAGGTCAACGCCGATCACGCCGTTTTGATCGACTGCCTGACGCTCTGGCTCACCAACCTGATGCTGGCCGAACAGGATGTCGACGCCGCCACGACCGACCTGATGAAGGCGCTCGACCATTGCCCCGCCCCGGTCTGGCTTGTCAGCAACGAGGTCGGCTCGGGCATTGTTCCCGACACCGCGCTCGGGCGCCGTTTCCGCGAGGCGCAGGGCCGCCTGAACATCGTGATGGCTGCCCGCGCCGACCGCGTGGTGCAGGTCGTCGCGGGCCTTCCGAACGTGTTGAAGGGAACACTCGCGTGACCCGGTTCCACATGGTCCGACATGGGCCGACGCACGAAAAAACCTTCGTCGGCTGGCGCGACGTGCCCGCCGACCTCTCCGACACCGCCGCGCTGGCCCGGCTTGAAGCCGCCCTGCCCCCGGGCGCACTGGTGATCTCTTCCGACCTTTCGCGCGCCGTGCAGACGGCCGACGCCATCGCCGGCACGCGCCACCGCCTGCCGCACGATCCGGACCTGCGCGAATTCGACTTCGGGGACTGGGACGGAAAGCACTTCCGCGAGGCCGCGGACACGCACCCCGACCTTTCCCGCGTTTTCTGGGAAACACCTGGGGACCTTGCGCCCCCGAACGGCGAAAGCTGGAATACGGTGGCCGACCGCGTGGCCCGGGCGCTGGACCGGCTGCACGCCCACAATGCGGCGGACATTATCGTCGTCGGCCATTTCGGGATGATCCTGACCCAACTGGGCCGCGCCCGCGGCGAGGACCCGGCATTGACGCTCGGCCAGAAGATCGACAATCTCTCGGTTACCACCATCCAGCGGCTGAATCCGGGCTGGGACGTGCATCTGATCAATCACATTTTCTGATCAATTAGCCAACAATCATTCGTTTTGGTGAACCCATTGCACGGGATAGGCTGCCGGAAACCTCTCAGAAAAGGGCCCGGGTCATGACCTACGACCTCTACATCGGTGACCGCAGTTTTTCGTCCTGGTCGCTGCGCGGCTGGCTGATGTTCGAAAAGTTCGTCATCCCGGTGCGCACCCATATGGTCGGGCTCTACTCCGGCACGCTTCTGGCCGACCTCGGCGACCTCGCCCCCGCCCGGCTTGTCCCGGTGATGCGGACCCCGGACGGCATCGTGATCGGCGAAACCATGGCCATGGCCGAAACGCTTGCCGAACGCCATCCCGACGCCGGTCTCTGGCCCGCCGATCCCTCCGCCCGTGCCCTCGCCCGCTGGATCAGCGCCGAAATGCACGCCGGGTTCACCGCCCTGCGCGGCAGCTGCAACTGCCAGCTTCTGTACCAGTACGACGGTTTCACCCCGTCCGAGGCGGTGCTGGCCGATGTCGTACGCGTCGAAACGCTCTGGAACCTCGCACGCGATCGCCATGGTCAGGCCGGGCCCTGGCTGTTCGGCACCTATTCGCTGGCCGATGTCTTCTTTGCCCCCGTCGCGGCCCGGATCGCCGGCTACGGCCTGCCCGTCGGGCCGGAGGCGCAGGCCTATGTCGACCTCACGCTCTCCGATCCCGCCTTCCGCCGTTGGCGGGCGCAGGGGCTCACCGTCAGCTACGACCCCGTGCCCTACGAACTCGACCTGCCGAAACGTCCGTGGCCCGGCCCGGCACCGCGCCCCGCCCGCGCCGTCGCGACCGGAACGCCGGAAAACGCCACCTGCCCCTACTCCGGCAAGGCCGACACCTCGCATATGCTGGAAATCGACGGGCGCACCTTCGGCTTCTGTAATGCGAACTGCCGCGACAAGACGGTGAACGATCCAGAGGCCTTCCCGGCCTTCATGGCCCTGCTCACCGCCTGATCCGCCATCACCGCACGGTCGATTAACCGTCTGGCAACCATTCCCCCGTTAACCATGGTCGCCGGGGGACACCGCATGATTGCCAGAGCCTACACAGTTGCATTCGAAGGGATCGAGGCCCGCCCGGTCGAGGTGCAATGCGCCGTGACCCTGGGCCTGCCCTCCTTCTCCATCGTCGGCCTGCCCGACAAGGCGGTGAGCGAGGCGCGGGACCGCGTCCGCTCCGCCCTGACGGCCATGCACATCGCCCTGCCGTCAAAGCGGATCACGGTCAACCTCTCCCCCGCCGACCTGCCCAAGGAAGGCAGCCATTTCGACCTGCCGATCGCGCTCGCCCTGCTTTCGGCGCTGGAGATCCTGCCGAAGGACGCGGTTGAAACCGCCGTGGCCCTCGGCGAACTGTCGCTCGACGGCTCGCTTGTCCCGGTCCTCGGCTGCCTGCCCGCCGCCGTCGCCGCCGCAGAGGATGACCGCGCCCTCTACTGTCCCGCCGCCTGCGGGGCCGAAGCCGCCTGGATCGACACCACCCAGGTCATCGCCGCCGCCTCCCTCACCGACCTTGTGCGCCACCTGACCGGTCAGGCCGCCATCGCCCCCGCCGAACCGGGCGAAGCAGCCGCCCGTCTCACCCCCCGCGACCTGCGCGACATCAAGGGACAGGAACGGGCCAAGCGCGCGCTGGAAATCGCCGCCGCCGGGCGCCATCACCTTTTCCTCTCGGGCACGCCCGGGTCCGGCAAATCCATGCTGGCCGCCCGCCTGCCCTCCATCCTGCCCGATCTCACCCCGGCAGAGGCGCTCGACACCTCGATGATCCACTCCCTCGCCGGGCTGCTGACCGACGGCGGCATCTCCCGGCAGCGGCCCTTTCGCGAACCCCACCATACCGCTTCCATGGCCGCCATTGTCGGCGGCGGGCGCGGCTCAAAACCCGGAGAGATCAGCCTCGCCCATAACGGCGTGCTCTTCATGGACGAACTGCCCGAATTCCCCCGCGCTGTTCTCGAGACCCTGCGCCAGCCCATCGAAACCGGAGAGGTCGTCGTCTCCCGCGCCAACGCCCATATGCGCTACCCCTGCCGTTTCCTGCTGGTCGCCGCCGCCAACCCCTGCAAATGCGGCTACCTGCCCGATCCGTCCCGCGCCTGCGCCCGCGTGCCGCAATGCGGCCTGGACTACCTGGGACGGATCTCGGGCCCGATCATGGACCGCATCGACCTTCGGATCGAAGTGCCCCCGGTTTCCTTCATGGACCTCGACCTGCCCCCCTCCGGCGACGATTCCGCCACCGTCGCCGCCCGCGTCCGTGCCGCCCGCGCGCTGCAGGCGCACCGCTTTGCCGGGCACCCGCATGCCGCGCTGAACGCCGACGCCGAAGGCCGCCTGCTGGAGGAGATCGCCACCCCGGACGCCGAAGGTCGCGACCTGCTGCACCGCGCAGCCGAACGCTTCGGCCTTACGGCACGGGGCTATCATCGAATCCTGCGCGTCGCCCGGACCATCGCCGACCTGGCGCAAAGTCACGATGTCGAAGCCGACCACATTGCCGAAGCGCTAAGCTATCGCCTGACCGTGGAACGCCCAAGCGACAGGGCAGCGTGACGCTCCCGCACCGGGCAGCATCAGCACGGCGCGTCGGGCTTCCATCCCGCCGACCGTCTCGATCGCTTCGGACGGCGCCTCGGGAACTGACAAAGCCACGGTCAGCCTGCCCGACGCGCCTCGATCGCTTCCCAGATTTTCGCGGCAATATTCACCCCGTCGAACCGCTCGAGCTCCTGGATGCCGGTTGGCGAGGTCACGTTGATCTCTGTCAGCCAGTCACCGATCACGTCGATCCCGACAAAGATCTGCCCCTTCTCGCGCAGCACCGGCCCGATTCGCGCGCAAATCTCGCGATCCCGATCGCTCAAGCCGATCTTCTCGGGCCGCCCGCCGACATGCATGTTGGACCGCGTCTCGCCTTCCGCCGGAACGCGGTTGATCGCGCCGACCGCCTCCCCGTCCACAAGGATGACCCGCTTGTCGCCCTTGGACACGGCGGGCAGGAATTTCTGCACAATCAGAGGTTCGCGAGAGAACCCCGTGAACAGCTCATGCAGCGAGGCGAGATTGCGGTCTTCCGGCGTGATCCGGAACACCCCTGCCCCGCCATTGCCGTAAAGCGGCTTGACGATGACGTCCTGATGTTTTGCCCGGAACGCGCGCAAGGTCTCCAGATCGCGCGCGATGGCCGTCGGCGGTGTGAGATCGGGGAAGTCCAGCACCAGAAGCTTTTCCGGAGAGTTCCGGACCCAGAACGGATCGTTGACCACCAGCGTGCCGGGGCTCAGCCGCTGCAGCAGATGCGTGGTTGTGATGTAGAACATGTCGAAAGGCGGGTCCTGCCGCAGCCAGACCACGTCGAATTCCGCCAGATCGATCTCCGTCATCTCGCCGAGTGTCGCGTGATTCCCGACGTCCCGCCGAACCGTCAGCGCCTGCCCGCGCGCCAGAACCCGCCCTTCCTGATAGGACAGCCGGTCCGGCGTGTAATAGAACAGCTCATGCCCGCGCGCCTGCGCCTCCTCGGCAATCCGGAACGTACTGTCCGCATTGATGTTCACCGAACCGATCGGGTCCATCTGGATTGCAACCTTCATCGCCGGGCCTCCTGACTGTCGCCGCCCGACTTTGATGACGGAAACCCGGAACGGGTGCAATGCAGAGCAACCGCAGCGACCTCTGCGAAAATGCCGCGGAGGTCAGCCCGCGGTCAGTGCCACCACCCCGCAAAGGCGTTTTCGATTACCTGAACGGCACCGCCGCCATCGACCAAGGCCACATCGATGCGCATGTCCGTCAGCCCGCCGCCAGCCAGAGTGTCGAGGTAGACAAGCGCAGCAGAAGCGATCCTGTCGGCCTGCCGGGGGCGGATGCGCTGCGCGGCGGAATCATGGGTCGCGGAAGCTTTCACTTCGACAAAAACGACAGTGTCGCCATCCCGAAAGACGAGGTCGATTTCCCCGGCCTTGCAGCGCCACCGCCGGTCCGTGCAGGTCAGCCCACGGAACAGATAGTCCCGTTCGACCGCATCCTCGGCGGCCATGCCCGACAGATGCGAGCGACTGCCGCGCCGCTGGCGGGCCGAAGGTGCCGGCACGCAAGGATCGGACACCGCGCCTGCAGCCGTCACCCCGGCACCCGTCACCGGAGCACTGCCGCGGAGATCGAATTCATATTGCCGGTGCAGCATGTCCCAATCCTGATCTGCCGGTCCCGATCCCGCCGCAGCGTCATACGGAGCCGATGTCGAGCGCCAGCTTGTAGACCGACCGCCTTGGCCAGCCGGTGTCCCGGGCGACATTCGCCGCCGCATCCCTTACCGAACTGCCCTCTTCCAGTTCCGACCTTAGCGCATCAATCACGAATTTTTCGCTAACAACCTCTGTCTCCGCCCTGTCGATCAGCACCACGATCTCGCCCTTCGGCGCCTCGGCGCGGTACATCTCGCAAAGGTCAGACAAATTGCCGTGCTGCACCGTCTCGAACTTCTTGGTCAGTTCCCGGCAGACGACCGCAGGTCTATCCCCGCCCAACTCCGCCGCCGCATCCGCCAGCATCGCGGCCAGCCGTTTCGGCGATTCGTAGAACACCAGCGTCGCCGTCACCCCGGCCAGTTCCCGCAGCGCGGACTTCCGTGCGCCCGACTGGTTGGGCAGGAAGCCGGCAAACAGGAAACGGTCGGTCGGCAGGCCCGCGAGGCTCAGCGCGGTCACCACGGCCGAGACGCCCGGCGCCGTCGTCACCGCATGCCCTGCCTCCCGCGCGGCACGGGCGAGGTGGTAACCGGGATCCGCGATCAGCGGCGTGCCCGCTTCCGAGGCGTAGGCGACCGACTTGCCTTCCGCCATCGCGGCCAGAAGGCGGGGGCGCGCGCGGTCTCCGTTGTGGTCGTGATAGGCGATCAGGGGCCGGTCGCCGATCGGGATTCCGTGGATGTCCATCAGTCGCCGCAGTGTCCGCGTGTCTTCTGCCGCCAGCACGTCGGCCCCTCGCAGCACGTCGAGCGCGTGCAGGGTGATGTCCCGCGCCGCCCCGATCGGAACCGCGACGAGCGTGAGACCGGGGGCCGGTCCGGGCGGCACTGTGCCTGTCGGCGCATTCATAACTGGATCCTCATCCCGAGGCGGCTATGATCGCCGCAATGCGAATTCGGCCCGGTCGTGCGGCATGCGCGCCCGACGCCAGCAACCGAGGAGTTTTACATGTTCGCCCTTTTGCGAAAGACCCGCAAGGCCGGAACCCTGTTGGCCGCCGTGGCCTCTCTGACCCTGGCCGCCTGTGAGCCGATCAGCCTCGGCAATACCACGGCCGGCGGGCCGTCCGTCGATCCCGGCGCACCGGTTCCCGTCGCCCTGCTGATTCCCAAGAGCGGCGGCGGCGGCGACAGCTTTGTCTCCGCCTCGCTGGAGAATGCCGCGCGCCTCGCCATCGCGGAGCTGAACGGTGCCCGCATCGACCTGCGCGTCTACGACACCGCCGGGAACGAGGCGCAGGCCACCGCCGTCGCCACGAAGGCGATCAACGACGGGGCGAAGATCATCCTCGGTCCGCTCTACGGCGGGAATACCAACGCCGCAGGCCATGTCGCCGCGGCGTCTGGCGTGAACGTGCTGGCCTTCACGAACAATGCCTCCCTCGCCGGCGGCAACGTATTTGTCCTGGGCCACACATTCGAGAACACGGCGCAACGGCTCGTCTCCTACGCCGCGCGTCAGGGGAAGCGGCGCATCGTCACCGTATCGGCCCAGAACGCCGCGGGCGAACTCGGCCGTACGGCCATCGCCTCCGCCGCCGCCTCCTCCGGTGCCAGCGTCGTCGGGAACGTGACCTACAGCTATTCGCAGCAGGGCGTGAATGCCGCCGTGGGCGAGGTCGCCTCCACCGTCAGCGCGACGCAGGCGGATGCGGTCTTTCTGACCTCCAACACCGACGCGGCCCTGCCCTTCTTCGCCCAACTCCTGCCGGAGCGCGGCGTCGATCCGGCCGTCACCCAGTACATCGGCCTGACACGATGGGATGTGCCGCCGCAGACGCTGGACCTGCCGGGCCTGCAGGGGGGCTGGTTCGCCCTGCCCGACCCGACGCTGGCCGCGCAGTTCAACAGCCGGTATTCGGCCGCCTACGGCAGCCAGCCGCACCCGCTCGCCGGCCTCGCCTATGACGGCATCGCGGCGATCGGAGCCCTGGTCAAGCAGGGCAAGGCCAATGCCCTGACCGCCGCCGCCCTCACCCAGGGCGCGGGCTTCCAGGGCGTGAACGGCGTCTTCCGGTTCCGTCCGAACGGCGTGGTCGAACGCGGCCTGGCCGTGGCGACGATCCGCAACCGGCAGGTTGTGGTCGTGGACCCCGCCCCGCGCGGTTTCGGCGGCTTCGGCTTCTGACCGCGCCAGCGTCCCTGTGGCAGGGGCGATCACAATCCGCTGCGACGGGGGCTCACCGGCCCCCGTCCGCGCATTTACCGCTTGGCAAATCGCGGGCACTATACGCAATAAGACGCAATGAAAGACGACCTTGCCTTCCCCGAAGACCTGATCTCCCCGGCCCGCGACATCCTCGACCCGGCGGCGCTCTGTGACGCGATCGACGCCGCGCGCAAGGCGCATCGCGACGACAAGGTCTTCAGAAAGGAGGCGATCCGCCTGCTGAACGAGGCACGCGATGCCGGACGCGACCGCATTGCGGAGGATTTCACCCGCAATCCGCGGAACTCCGGCCCGACCACCCGCGCCTACTGCTGGCTGACCGACGGGCTTGTCGCCGCCGCGCTGCACCTTGCACAGACCCACCTGACCCCGCCGAAGTCGAAGCCCGGCGACTTCGCGCTTTGCGCCGTCGGCGGCTACGGGCGCGGCGAAATGGCCCCGCAGTCGGATGTCGACCTGCTTTTCCTCGCCCCGCGCCGGATCACCGCCGATCTTGAAACGCTGATTGAAACAGTGCTCTACGTGCTCTGGGACCTGCGCCTGAAGGTCGGCCATTCCAGCCGCACCATCAAGCAGTGCCTCAAGCTCGGGGCGGAGGATTACACGATCCGCACCGCCCTGCTGGAGATGCGCTATCTCACCGGCAACCGTCCCCTCGCGAAGGAGCTGGAAAACCGACTCTGGGCAGAGCTGTTCCACGGCACGGAGCGCGACTTCGTCGAGGCGAAGCTGGCCGAACGCGCCGCCCGCCACACCCGGCAGGGCGGGCAGCGCTACATGGTCGAACCCAATGTGAAGGAGGGCAAGGGCGGGCTGCGCGATCTCCAGTCGCTCTACTGGATCGCCAAGTATGTGCACGGGGTCTCCGACACTTCCCAGCTGGTCGCACTTGGCGTCTTCACGAAGGAAGAATACGCCCAGTTCCGCAAGGCCGACGATTTCCTCTGGGCCGTGCGCTGCCACCTGCACCTGATCGCCGACCGGCCGATGGACCAGCTGACCTTCGACATGCAGGTCACCGTGGCCGAACGCATGGGATACAAGGACCGCGCAGGCCGCCGCGCGGTCGAGGTCTTCATGCAGGACTACTTCCGCCACGCCACCATCGTGGGCGAGGTGACTCGCATCTTCCTCACCAAGATGGAGGCCGCGCATGTCAAATCCGAACCCCTGCTGGACCGTGTCTTCCGCCGCCGCCCCTCTGTCGCGGAAGGCTACGAGGTGGTGCACAACCGCCTGGCCGTCGCGGACGAGAAGACCTTTCTCAAGGACAAGCTGAACCTGCTGCGCCTGTTCGACGAGGGCCTGCGCACCGGCATGCTGATCCACCCGGACGCCATGCGCATGGTCACCGCGAACCTCGACAAGTTCGACGAAGAGATGCGCAGCGACCCCGAGGCTGCGCGGATCTTCATGGGCACCCTGCTGAACCACGGCAACCCGGAACGCGCGCTGCGCCGGATGAACGAACTGGGCGTGCTGGCCGCTTTCATTCCCGAATTCGAACCGATCGTGGCGATGATGCAGTTCAACATGTACCACCACTACACGGTGGACGAACACACCATCCAGTGCCTGCGCCACCTCGCCCTGATCGAACACGGCGACCTGAAGGAGGAACTGCCGGTCGCCTCGTCGATCCTGCGCGAAGGCGTGAACCGCAAGGTGCTTTACCTCGCGCTGATGCTGCATGACATCGGCAAGGGCCGGGACGAGGATCACGCCATCGTCGGCGCCCGCATCGCCCGCACCGTCGCCCCGCGCCTCGGCCTGAAACCGGCGGAGGCGGAGACGGTCGAATGGCTGGTGCGCTACCACCTGCTGATGTCCGACATGGCCCAGAAACGCGACATCGCCGACCCCCGGACGGTGCGCGACTTCGCCAAGGCGGTCCGCACCCGCGAACGGCTGGATCTGCTCTGCGTGCTGACGGTCTGCGACATCCGCGGCGTCGGCCCCGGCGTCTGGAACAACTGGAAGGCCGCGCTGCTGCGCGCGCTCTACCGCCAGACCCGACGGGCGCTGGAAACGGGGCTCGAGGACCTCAACCGCCAGTCCCGCGGGATCGAGGCCAAGCGCGCCCTGCGCGAAGCCCTGCCCGACTGGTCCAAGGCCGATCTCGACCGGGAGATCCGACGCCACTACCCCTCCTACTGGCCCGGTCTGCACGTCACCGCCCACAAGGTCCTGGCAGAGATGCTGCGCGATCTTCCCGCGGACGAAATCCGCATCGACCTGCACCCGGACGAGGATCGCGACGCCACCCGCGCCCTCTTCGCGATGGAGGATCACCCCGGCATCTTCTCCCGCCTTGCGGGCGCGCTCGCTCTGGTCGGGGCGAACGTGGTGGACGCACGCACCTATACCTCCAAGGATGGCTATGCGACGGCGGCCTTCTGGATCCAGGACGCCGACGGCCACCCCTATGAAACCGACAAGCTGACGCGCCTGCGCCAGATGATCCGCAAGACCCTGAAGGGAGAGGTCGTCCCGCGCGAGGCGATGAAGGACCGCGACAAGATCAAGAAGCGCGAGCGTGCGTTCAAGGTCAACACCGCCATAAGCTTCGACAACGAGGGGTCGGAGATCTTCACCATCATCGAGGTCGACACCCGCGACCGCCCCGCCCTGCTGTTCGACCTGACCCGGACGCTGGCGGCGGCGAACGTGCAGATCTCCTCCGCCGTGATCGCGACCTATGGCGAACAGGTGGTGGACACCTTCTACGTCAAGGACATGTTCGGACTGAAGCTGTTCAGCGAGGCCAAGCAGAAGCAGCTTGAGGCGAGGCTGCGGCTGGCCATATCCGAAGGCCAGGAAAGGGCCACTTCTTGAAACCCATCCGTCTGATCCGCGGCTTCCTGACCGTGGGCGTCTGGACCCTGGCCAGTCGCATCCTCGGCTTTGTCCGCGACATCATGTTCGCCGCCTACTTGGGTGCCGGACCCGCGGCGGAGGCCTTTGTCATCGCCTTCGCCCTGCCCAACATGTTCCGCCGCTTCTTTGCCGAGGGCGCGTTCAACATGGCCTTTGTCCCGCAATTCGCAAAGAAAGTCGAAGCCGGAGAGGACGCCAGGACCTTTGCGGAAGAGGCGATGTCCCTGCTGGCCACGGCCCTCATCGTACTGACGCTGCTGGCGACGCTGTTCATGCCCGCGCTGGTCTGGGCCATGGCCTCGGGCTTTGTCGGCGACGAACGTTTCGACCTGGCGGTGGATTATGGCCGCGTGGCCTTTCCCTACATCTTTTTCATTTCCATCGCCGCGCTGCTCTCCGGCGTGCTGAACGCCACGGGCCGGTTTGCCGCCGCCGCCGCCGCTCCGGTGCTGCTGAACATCGTTCTGACCGGGGCGATGATCTGGGGCGCGCACCGCGACATCAACATCGGCCATGCGCTGGCCTGGGGTGTGCCGGTGGCCGGCATCGCCCAGGTCGCGATGATCTGGATCGCCGCCGCCCGGGCCGGGTTCGCCCTGCGCCCCCGCTGGCCCCGCCTGACGCCCGAGATGAAGAAGCTCGCCATCATCGCTGCCCCCGCCGCACTGGCCGGGGGCGTCGTGCAGGTCAATCTCCTTGTCGGACGGCAGGTAGCCAGTTTTTACGAAGGCGCGATCCAGTACCTGAACCTCGCCGATCGTCTCTACCAGCTGCCCCTCGGCGTGGTCGCGATTGCCATAGGTGTGGTCCTGCTGCCCGACCTGTCGCGCCGCCTGCGTGCCGCCGATGACGCGGGCGGGCGGCATGCCTACAACCGCGCCATCGAATTTGCGCTGTTCCTGACCGTGCCCTCCGCCGTCGCGCTGGTCGTCATCCCCGAAACCCTGATCGGCACGCTGTTCCAGCGCGGCCGTTTCACCGCTGAGGACACCACCGCCACCGCCCTTGCCGTCGCGATCTACGGGCTCGGTCTGCCGGCCTTCGTGATGCAGAAGGTGCTTCAGCCGCTCTACTACGCGCGCGAGGATACGCGCAGCCCCTTCCGCTATGCCGTTGTCGCCATGGTGGTAAACGTCGTTCTGGCCATCGGCCTGTCGCCGGTGATCGGCTATCTCGCCGCCGCCGTGGCGACCTCTGCCGCGGGCTGGGCCATGATGGCGCTGCTCTGGCGCGGGGCGCGGGACATGGGCATGGCGGCAGAGATCGACGACCGTCTGCGCCGCCGCGTCTGGCGAATTCTCGCGGCCAGCGCAGGGCTTGGCGCGGTGCTGATCCTCGGGGAATGGGCGCTGCGCCCGCTGGCCGCGATCACCCGCGGCGGGGCGCTGGCACTGCTCGTCGTTGGCGGCTCAATGCTCTACTTCGTGTTCAGCCACCTTCTCGACGCGTTCCGCTTTTCCGAACTCAGGACCGCGATGCGCCGGGGCTAGGAAAAAAAGGGGAACCGGCCCCCCGGCCTGCGGGTTTGCCTGCCATGCGCGATGACCTGCAGATGATGACCCGAGACATGCCCTCCGCCCCGCCCCCGGCATCAGCGGCGGTCACCCCCCTCGTGACCGCAGCCGAGATGTTTCCGGCGCTTGAACGCCTGATCCTGAAGGCGGAGCGCGAGGTTCTGCTGGCCTTCCGCATCTTCGACGCCCGCGCCCTGCTCCGGTCCGAAGAGGCGGAGAAGCTGGAGCTGAAGACCTGGGCCGACCTGCTGCATCACACGGCCGCGCGCGGGGTCGCGATCCGGCTGCTCATGTCTGACTTCGATCCGGTTTTCGCCGCTGACCTGCATCGCGCAGCCTGGCGCAGCGCAGGCCAGTTCGCCACCCGCCTGAACGGATTCCCGGGGGCAGAAATCGTCTGTGCCCTGCACGACTGTGCGCCTGCCCCGCTCTGGCACCGCGTCTTCTCGGCCGCCACCCGCAAGCGGCTCGACAAGCTGCGCCAGACCCCGGAGGAGCATCTCACCGGCCCCCAGATGCGCGCGCTGAGCGGCGATTTCTGCCTGCGCCCGGTCTCCCTTCACCAGAAATTCGCGGTGATCGACGGGACCGATGCCATCATCGGCGGCATCGACGTGGACGACCGCAGATGGGACGACGACGACCACGACAAGCGCCCGGAAGAGACCTGGCACGATGTCAGCCTTCAGGTCTCCGGTCCCGTCACCGGCCCGATCCGCGCCCATTTCGCCGACTGCTGGTCACGCGCCCGCGCCACCTGCGGCACGGTCTTTTCCGCCGATGCGACCCCTGTCCCGCAGCTTGCCCCGACGTCGGCCGGTGTAGCACCGCGCCTGCTGCGCACGCTATCCACCCATGCCCCCGGCGCCTTGCGTTTCGGCCCGAAGGTGGAAACACGCGAGATCGAGCAGGCGCATCTGGACGCCTTCGCCGCCGCAGAACACTCCGTCTACATCGAAACGCAATTCTTCCGGCACATCCCGCTGGCGCGCACCCTCGCCCGCCGCGCGCGTGAGATCCCGGACCTGAACCTGGTCCTCGTCGTGCCGACGGAACCCGAGCGTATCATCTTTGGCCGCGACAACGGCATGGACGCGCGGCACGCTCAGGCGCTGCAAATCCGCTGCCTCGCCATCCTGCGCCGCGCCTTCGGGGACCGGATGACGGTCGTGTCACCGGCGCAGCCGCGTCCCGCGCCGGACGGCACCCCGATGCCGGTTGCCGGGGCCGGGATCATCTATCTGCATTCCAAGGTAACGCTGGTCGACGACCGCATCGGAATCGTCGGCTCTGCCAATCTCAACGGGCGGTCCCTGCTCTGGGATACCGAGGCCGCGCTGGAAATCCGCGATCCCGAAGCCGTCCGGGCCCTGCGCCTGCGTCTGTCCTCGAAATGGCTGGCGGACGCGCCCGGCGACCCGGCCCTCGCGCAGACCTGGACCGATGCCGCCACCGCCGCCGCGGCCCTCCCGCCCGAGAAGCGGACGACCAAAGTCCTGCCCTACCCGGAAGAGCGCAACCGCCGCTTCGCGCGCTACGTACCGATCCTGCCCGCCGCCATGTTCTGAGCCTACCGCTGCCGCAACCGGTCGACCAGCGCGGAGAACCCGCCCGGCACCAGAACCGGCGCAAAGGCGATGCCTGTCAGGAAGCCGCCAAGATCGCCCGGCCAGTCGGGTGCAAAGCCGAACAGGATGCCGAACACGAACTGGATCGCCGCCAGAACCGCGATCAGGCGGAACGCCTGTATCTGCGGCCCCCCGACCTGACCGAGCCTGACGTAGAGCAGGTAGGTGAACGCGCCGATCAACCCGTAGACCGGCGGAAAGGCCCCGAACATCCAGTCCTGCGCCCCGCCAAGCGCCCACATCGCCATGGCCCCGCCAATGGTCGACACGACGAACAGCACGAAGACGGCGACCGGCGCCATGATCTCACCGACGAACTTGCCAAGCGCCAGCAGCATGATCCCGGCAAAGATCGCCTGTGTGAAGCTGCCATGGACGAAGGGGTAGGATACGAAGCGCAGAAGGTATTCCGCCCGGATCTGACCGGTCTCGACCATGAAGGTCGGGTATTGACCCTGAAACCCGAAATCGGTCAGCGCCGATTGACGCCAGCCAATCGCCTGCGGCCCGCCGGCCAGACCGCGCGCGCCAAGCTGGAAGGTCAGTTCGACCCCCAGGATCAGCACGAACAGCGCCAGGATCAGCGGCGGGATCGGATTGACGGGGCTTTCCCCCGGTGCGTGCGACATCTCGGACACCTTGTTGCAATGCGGCCCTGCGCTTGACGGGCACCGGGGGCATGGGTAAGCCAGCGCCGCAGGGAAATCCAGCCAAAGGACAGGCCATGACCGGCACTCCGACGACCTTCCAGCCGCGCGTGTTCTCGGGCATCCAGCCGTCCGGCGGGCTGACGCTTGGCAACTATCTCGGCGCGATCCGGCGTTTCGTGGACACGCAGAACGCCAACCGGGACAGCGGCATCGAAACGATCTACTGCATGGTTGACCAGCACGCGATCACCGTCTGGCAGGACCCCGCAGCGCTGACCCGCAACACCCGCGAACTGGCCGCCGGATACATCGCCGCGGGACTGGACCCGGCGAAGTCGATCCTCTTCAACCAGTCGCAGGTCGCCGAACACGCGCAGCTTGCCTGGATCTTCAACTGCGTCGCCCGAATGGGCTGGATGCAGCGGATGACCCAGTGGAAGGACAAGGCCGGGAAGAATTCGCAGAACGCCTCGCTCGGGCTGTTCGCCTATCCGGCGCTCATGGCCGCCGACATTCTGATCTACCACGCCACCCATGTGCCCGTGGGCGAGGACCAGAAGCAGCATGTGGAGCTGACCCGCGACATCGCCGCCAAGTTCAACCACGACTTCGGCGTCGACTTCTTTCCGCTGACCGAGCCCGTGATCGAAGGCGCGGCGACCCGCGTCATGTCCCTGCGCGACGGCTCCAAGAAGATGTCCAAGTCCGACCCCTCGGATGCCAGCCGCATCAACATGACAGACGATGCCGACACGATCGCCCAGAAGTTCCGGAAGGCGAAGACTGACCCGGACGCCCTGCCCTCGGAAGCCGCCGGGCTGGAAGGCCGACCCGAGGCGCGCAACCTCGTCAATATCTACGCCGCACTGAACGACCAGAGCGTCGATGAGGTGCTCAGGGACGTGGGCGGCCGGCAGTTTTCCGAATTCAAGCCGATGCTCTCGGACCTGGCGGTGGCCAAGCTGTCGCCGATTTCCGGAGAGATGGCGCGGCTGATGCAGGCACCGGATGAGATCGACGCGATCCTGCGTTCCGGTGCCGACCGGGCGCGCGTCATGGCCGCACCGATCCTTAAGCGGACCTACGAGATCGTCGGGATGGTGTCCTGACGGACGTCGCCGCGTGACCCGTCATCCTCCGGCTTGACCGGAGGATTTCCCGTCCACGAAATCCTCGGATCAAGTCCGAGGATGACGATCCCTGAACGACGGAGGGCGGCGCCTGTCCGCGGGTAGGGGCCACTCCGCAAGTGGTCGCCACCTTATCCTGTCGTGGTAGTTCCCCAATCAATCGTCGCGCCAACGACAACGTAGCGCCTGTCCGGGGGGTGGACAGGCGCTGCCCGGGCCGCTTTGCGGCCGCATCGGGCGGGGAGCGTCACCCGAAAGCAAGCCGTAAGATGGGTGTTCACACCCATCATTGCCCCCACGTTCACACCCATTACCCCCACCCTTCACCCCATGCGCCTCCCCCACACCATCTGCCAACATCAACCCTTCTGCACCGCAGCGCATTGACTTCTGCGTCGGGAACCGCCATGTCCCCCCTCGTAGTCGCCGGCACCCTTACCGGCCCGGAGCCCTCCTCCGGTCCTGCGACCCATTTCCCGCAACAGGCATCTGTTTCGCGAAGGGGCTCTCGCGACTGCGGTTCCGAAGGCATCCGGCCCGGAACCCGTCGCCGCCCGAACTGCCGCTTCCTGGCACATTCACACGAGGCCCGCTGACCTGCGCGGCCCGAAAGGACATCACGTAATGACATTCGACTCCCTGGGGCTCCGCCCCGCCCTGCTGACGCGCCTCGCCGCGCAGGAGCTTACTGAACCGACCCCGATCCAGACCCGCGCCATCCCCGAGGCCCTGAAGGGCCGCGACGTCATGGGCCTGGCCCAGACCGGGACCGGCAAGACACTGGCCTTTGGCCTTCCGATCGCGGACGCCCTGCTGACCGGCCAGTCCAAGTGCGAACCGAAATCGGTGAAGGCGCTGATCCTCGCGCCAACCCGCGAACTGGCCAAGCAGATCCACGACAACCTCGATGCGATCCTCAAGAACGCCCACCTCCGCCTCGGCCTCGTGGTTGGCGGCGCGGGGATCAACGGCCAGATCCAGCGGCTCCAGCGCGGGGCGCATATCCTCGTCGCCACGCCCGGACGCCTGATCGACCTGCTCGACCGCAACGCGCTGAGCCTCGACAGGACCGAATACCTGGTGCTGGACGAAGCCGACCAGATGCTTGACCTCGGCTTCATCCATGCCCTGCGCAAGATCGCGAAACTGCTGCCCGAACAGCGCCAGACCCTGCTGTTTTCCGCCACCATGCCCAAGCTGATGGACGAGATCGCCGGTGCCTTCCTGACCGACCCGGTCCGGATCGAGGTCACGCCTCCGGGCAAGACCGCCGACAAGATCGACCAGCATGTCTGGTTCGTCACTCCCTCGCTCAAGCCCGATGTGCTGATCGACCAGCTGGACACCCATCGGGACGAACTGGCGCTGGTCTTCACCCGCACCAAGCATGGCGCGGACAAGCTGATGAAGAAACTGGACCAGGCAGGCTTTGCCGCAGGCGCGATCCACGGCAACAAGTCTCAGGGCCAGCGCAACCGCGCCCTGTCGGAGTTCAAGGAAGGCAAGCTGCGGGTGCTCGTCGCCACCGACGTCGCCGCGCGCGGCATCGACATTCCTGACGTGCGTCACGTCTACAACTTCGAACTGCCGAACGTCGCCGACAACTACGTCCACCGGATCGGCCGTACCGCGCGGGCCGGCAAGGACGGGCGTGCGGTCAGCCTCTGCGCACCGGACGAAATGGGTGAACTGCGCGACATCGAGAAGGTGATCGGCCAACAGATCCCGACACTTGGCGGCACCCGTCCCGAGGGCCGCGCGCCCGCCAAACCGGCGCAGAGGGGCCGGGGTCAGCAGGGCGGCAAGCCCGCCGGACAGGCGCAGGCCGCCAAACCCAAGACCGGACGGTCGCGTCGCCGCCGCTCGGGCGGACAGTGTCGCGCCGCGTGACCTCAACCAAGCGCCCGAGCACCTGTCTGGGCGCTGACGCACAGAAACCCTGCGGAGATCTCCGTAGATTCACAGCTTCCCCGGGCGTAGGTATGTCTCCGCAACAAGGAACACGCCCATGACCAACCCAGTCCATCCCGAAACCCGCATCGGCCATGTTCACCTCAAGGTGGCCGATCTCGACCGCGCCATTGCATTTTACTCCGGCGTACTCGGCTTCGAGGTCCAGCAGATGTACGGCAAGCAGGCCGCCTTCCTCTCGGCCGGCGGCTATCACCACCACATCGGTCTCAACACCTGGGAAAGCCGCAACGGCACCCCGCCCCCTCCGGGCCATACCGGTCTGTATCACACCGCTTTCCTCTACCCCGACCGCGCCAGCCTCGGCGATGCTCTGAAGCGCATCGTGCAGGCCGGCATACCGCTGGACGGCGCAGCGGATCACGGGGTGAGCGAGGCGATCTACCTGCGCGACCCCGATGGCAACGGCGTTGAGCTTTACCGCGACCGGGCAGAGGCCGACTGGCCCCGCAACGCGAAGGGAGAGCTCGAGATGGTGAACAGCCCGCTCGACCTTCAGGCCCTGCTGGACGAGGCCGCCTGAGTTCGCAGCAAATCCTTCAAGGAACCGTCAAAGCCCTGTCGCAAAGCTGAATCAAATCGACGATAGCCTGCGCGGCGTGGATATTGCGGCCACATCCCCAAGATCTCATCGCAAGTCCGTGAGTCTATTTCATCAGTATCGCCCCCGGCCCCGCGCCGGGGGTTTTTCGTGGCGCGGCCTTCCCCTTCCCCGGCGCCGCTGCCATACATCCGGCAACAGAGGGATCACGATCATGGCAACCGGTACCAACATCCGCACCTATTTCGACGGCCAGTGGCACGACGGGGACGTCGCGATCATGAAGGCCGCGGATCACGGGTCCTGGCTGGGAACCTCGGTCTTCGACGGCGCGCGGATGTTCGACGGCATGATCCCGGACCTCGAGGCGCACTGCGCCCGCGTCAATCGCTCCGCCCGCGCGCTGATGATCACACCGACGGTGGAGACCTCCCGCATGGTCGACATCGCGAAAGAGGGGCTGGCGATGTATCCCAAGGGCACGCCGGTCTACATCCGCCCGATGTACTGGGCGCTGGACGGCGGCCCGCTTGGCGTCGACCCGAAGCCCGACTCCACCGGCTTCGCGCTCTGCCTCGAGGAAATCCCGATGGCCGCGCCCGACGCCTCCACCACGCTCGGCTACACCAGTTTCGAACGCCCGGTCATGGCCTCCTCCGTCGTGAACGCGAAGGCCGGGTGCCTTTATCCGAACAACGCGCGCATGATCCTCGAGGTCCGCAAGCGCGGCTTCGGCAATGCGCTGGTCGCCGACGCCCTTGGCAACGTCGCCGAAAGCGCCACCGCCAACGTCTTCATGGTCAAGGACGGAGAGCTTTTCACCCCTGCCGCCAACGGCACCTTCCTCGCCGGGATCACCCGAGCCCGCCACATCGCCAACTTCCGCGCTGACGGCGTGACGGTGAACGAGACGGTGCTGAGCTTCGAGGATTTCCACGACGCGGACGAGGTCTTTCTGACCGGCAACATGTCCAAGGTCACGCCCGTCACGGCGATCGAGGATCGTCAGTACCAGCCCGGCCCGATGACCCGCCGCGCGCGTGAGATGTACTGGGACTGGGCGGCGACGGATACGGTGCTTTAGAGTCGGACCGTTCCGGCGCTGGTTGCATTTCTCGCCCCCGGACAGGCGCCACCCACGTTGCTTGCGGATCGTCATCCTCGGACGTGATCCGAGCCAGACGCGGCGCACCTGGGGGGAGCTCCTCCCGTCAAGCCGGAGGATGACGGGTCTCTAGTCCCGCCAACGCTCGATCACCGCATCCGCGCGGCTCCAAGGCCGAATGCCGCCGCGCATCGCGTCGCCATTGTCGCTCGGGCCGACGGCACATCAATAGCGACCGCCCCTTGGCACGGCGATTGGCCGATGTTGGCGAGACGTTCGGATTTGACGGCTAAACGCTGCCAAAAAGCGCAAAGTTCAAAGGCTGGATCGCCGCATCGCGGCCCCTCGAGGCCCGTCTCCGCGCCAGGGAGAACGGTCTACAAGGCCGGATCACTACAAGGTCGGATCAGACGCCACTCGCACAAGCCGCGTCAGGTCCGCCAGACTCTCCCGCTGCGCCCCGCCAGCGTCGAAATTCGCCGGGTCAAGCCACACGCCGAACGCCTCCTTCAGCGCGGGCCAGTCCTTGTCGATCACCGCGAACCAGGCCGTATCCCGGTTCCGCCCCTTGACCACCGTCGCCTGCCGGAACACGCCCTCATAGCTGAAGCCATACCGCTGCGCCGCGCGTCGCGAGGGCCTGTTCAGCGCGTCGCATTTCCATTCGTAGCGCCGGTAGCCCGCATCGAAGGCCCATTTCATCATAAGGAACATCGCCTCCGTCGCCGCCGGGGTCTTCTGCAACGCCGGGGACATCATGATGAACCCGACCTCGATCGACCCGGCAGCAGGCGTGATCCGCAGGAAGGAGGCAAACCCCACGACACGGCGATCCGACTTCAGCCGAACGGCAAGGAAGTAGGGATCGCGCGTCTCCTCGGTCCCCGCGACAAAGCGGTGAAAGGCCGCGGCGGAATTGAACGGCCCGACCGGCATGTACTCCCAGAGCCAGTCCTCGCCCTCAATCTCCTTGAACAGCAGTGCGGCGTGGGCCTCGGCCCGAAGGGGTTCCAGCGTCACATGCCGCCCTTCGAGCCGCAGATCGGCGGGCGGGGGCGCCGGAGGTGTCCAGTTGGCGACGGGAAAACCGCGCGGGCGGGGATCGGTCATGGGAAAAGTCCGTAAGGCAGGGTCCGAATGACCCTAGGCAGAACCCCGGGCGAAGCCAAGGGAGCCTACAGCACCAGCCGACCCGCCCCGCCCATGTCGAGCCCCGGAAACACCGTGCGCTCGAGCACGTCGCGCGGCAGGCCGAACAGCCCCTGCATCACCGCCGCCGCCTGCGCCCGCACGTCCGAGGTCGGCATCAGGTCCCGCCCCTGGTAAAGCGCGGCCTCCGTCAGCCCCGGCCAGTCGCCGTGAACCACCCCGCCACGCAGCGCGCCCCCGGCGAGGACCATGGTTCCGCCGGTGCCGTGATCCGTCCCGCCGGTGCCGTTGATCCGCGCGGTCCGGCCGAATTCGGTCATCGCGATCACGCCGGTCTTTGCCCAGACCGGGCCCAGCCCGTCGCGCAGGGTCAGGATCATCTGCGCCAGCTGCTCCAGCGGGCCGCGAAGCGCCGCGTCCTGCCGCGCGTGCGTATCCCAGCCGTTGATCGAAAACGCCGCGATACGCGCATCCCCCCGCAGGCGGTCGGCCGCGAACCGGGCGACATGCTCCGCCCCCGCGTTGTCGCGGGCCAGCTGCGCGCTCTGCCGGACCGCCGCCATGCCGCCCAGCATGTCGTCGGGGCTGCCATCCATGCCGCCCGACTGCATCATCGCCGCGTAGCCGCCCGAATCCGACAGGGTCAGCGCCTCGGCCAGTACGTCCCGGAAGAGCGGGTCGTCATGCATCACCTCTTCCATCAGTCGACGCGCCTGCGGGCTCATCGCCAGCACCGCCTGCGGCGACCACTCCGCCACCGGGGCCTCACCCTTGGTCAGCAGCATGCCCGAAGCGCCGATGGTATAGGCCGTCTCTGCCTCGATCCCCGGCACGGCCTGCAGCATCCGGTTGAGCCAGCCGTCGCGGATACCGGGGCCGAAATCCGCCAGCCCCGCCTCAAGAAGGTCCTGCCCGTCGAAATGGCTGCGCCGGTTGCGATAGGGGGTGGAAACCGCATTTACGAACCCCAGTTCCCCCGCCTGCCAGAGCGGCAGCAGCGGCGCGAGCGCGGAGTGCATCGCGTAGTAGTCGCCCAGTTCGACCGGACCACCCGGCTGCCCCCGCTCCCGCATGCCGCTGCCCGCGCGGAGCGTCGCGAAATCCGGATCGCCCCAGGGCTGCACCACGCCCAGCCCGTCCATGCCGCCGCGCAGGATCACCACGACCAGCCGGTTCTCCCATGGGGCGGAGGCAATGGCGACCGGCGCAACCAGCGGGCTGGCAGCCAGCGAACAGCCGGCGGCAAGGCTGCGGGTCAGAAACTGGCGGCGGGTGGTTTCCATGGCTCTCACATCCTCTGGAACGCGGGCGAGGCGAGGATCAGCGCGATGCCTTCGGCCCGTGTCTCGGCCGCGCCGGCGGCAAAGCGCAGCGCCTCGGGCGCGGGGTCGGGCAATGCGACGGACAGGAAGCCGCGCGGGTCCGGCAACACCTCTACCAGCACCTGCGGCACGTTCAGCGCCCATTGCAGCCGCCCGGCAAGGCCTTGCGGCGTGATCCAGTCCTCGTCCCGCTCGGGCCAGCCGTCCGGTCCTTCGGGATACATCCAGGGCTGTCCCATCAATTCCAGCGGCTGCGACAGCAGGACCGCCAGCTTGTCCGCCTGCCGCACCGGAAGCGCCCCGACCGACAGCGCCCTGAGCGCCGAGCCCATGTAATCCACCGGTGCCTTGACGTTCCCCGCCCCCGACCACGCCGCCGGATGCGCCAGCATCGCCGCATAGACCGGCATCAGTGCGCCATCAGAGTCCCGGTAGGCCGACGCCATCGCCGCAACCAGACCTGCGTCGGGTTCATCGCCCACGAAATGCACCGCCAGCTTGCGCGCCAGATGCGCCGCCGTTGCCGGGTGCCGGGCCAGATCGTCAAGCGCGGCGTGGACCTCTTCCAGACTGCCCGGCCCGTCGGATCCGTAGGACACGCCCAGCACCCTCTGCGCCCCCGGCTCCGTCACCCGTGCGCGGAAGGTGAAGCCCTCCTCCGCATCGACAGACAGTCCAGCCAGCAACAGCGCCAGTTCGCTCACATCCGTCTGCGAATAGCCGCCATCGACGCCAAGGGTGTGCAGCTCCAGCATCTCCCGTGCGAGGTTTTCGTTCACGCCCGCCCCCGGATGCCGCGCGGCAAAGGCACTATTCGGCCCCGTGCTGCGCTCCTGATCGAGATAGCGGAGCATCATCGGCGCCGTCGCGACCGCCTTCAGCATGTCACCGAACCTCCCGGCGACATGCGGGCGGATCGACTGCTCCACATAGGGGAGTTCACCGAAGCGCAGCAGCCCGCCCTTGCCGACGACCGTGAAATGATCGGCCCAGAACGCGGTCAGCCGTTCGCGGAACCCGTCCCGCGTCGTCGCCCGGCGCAGCAACGCCTGCGCCATCCAGCGCTGTTCGTCCAGCCGGGCGTCCCGCCGCGCACGCCGCGCGTCCTTGGCCGCCTTGTTGCGTGTGCCCGTCGCCTTGGCCTCCGCCATCATCTCGCGCTGTTCGGCAATGCGGACACGGAATTCGTCGAAGGTTTCGACAGGGAAGCGCCGCGCGGCCTCGTCCGGCTGCTTGAGCCGGGCGAGAAAAGCCGCCGCATCTCCCGCCGGCACGACCGCGGGCGACAGGCCGCAGCCGAAACGCACCTCCGCGCGTCGTGGGGAATAGGACATGCTCGGCCTCCTCCGGCTCTTGCCGAAACCCTATCACGATGCGGCCTTCACCGCAGCCCTTGCGGTTCCGCCTGTGGAACTGCGCGGCACAAATCCGCGTTACACGCGTAACCCCAACCAACCGGAGAGCCCCCATGCCATCCATCTACGACGCCATCCGCAAGGACCATCAGCGCCATCGCGAACTGCTCGACATCCTCGCGGAGACGGAAGGGGACAGCCCCGAGCGTCGCGAGGCCTGGGACGAATTCTACCATGATGTGAAAAGCCATGCCGCGGCGGAGGAAGAGACGTTCTACTCCAAGTTGATGCAACAGACCTGGGGTCAGGACGCCGCCCGGCATTCGGTGCACGAACATGCCGAAATGGACGAGATCCTGGAGGAACTGCGCGAGATGGACATGGCCTCCCCCGGCTGGCTGACGCGTTTCAAGACACTGAAACACGATTACGAACACCACATGGACGAGGAAGAGGACGAGGTGTTCGAGCGCGCCAAGGAAGTCGTCGGCAAGGAGGAGGACGCCGCCTATGGCGAGCGCTTCCTCAAGCGAAAGGCCGAGGAAGCCAAGCTTGTTGAGGAAAAGCGTGAGGACGCGCTGGAGGACTGATCCCCCTCAGATGGCCCCTTGACGCCGCGCCATCACATCGGCGCGGCGTTCCCAGACATAGCGCCGGTCATCCGGCACCCGCGCCCAGAACAGATCTCCCCCGTTCCGCCATCCGTCCAGTACGATCCCCTGCTCCATCGGCGCGCCCCTGGCCGATACGATGACGGTGGAATGGTCGATGCGCAGCTTGTCCGCATTTGCGATCGCCCGTTGCAGGTCCAGCGTCGCGAAATCCTCCTGCGCAAGCCGCGCTTCCAGATCGTCCGCCCAGTGCCAGCACAGCCCGCGCGGTCGCAACCCCATGTTCACCTTGGTATTGTGGATCAGCGGGGGATCGGTGACGCCGTAACGCTGCCGCAGTTCCATCGGATAAGTTATCGCAATTTCCGCCGCCCGCTCTGCCTCTCCCTCATCGACGGCCGGCGACAGCGCCGCTATGGCCTGCGCCAGCGCGCCGATTTCCGATCGCGACGACGTGGTCGCAGCCGGCCCGGCGGAACAGGCGGCCACTGCCAAAGGCATCAGAAGAAACAGGCGTCGGGTCAGCATCGCTTCGGGTCGCGGATCAGGAAAAACATGCCCCAGTGATCCGCCGCCAGCCGTGGCTGGTCAACCGCCGCACGGCTTCAATCCGTGCTTTTCCACCGCCGGATGCGGCCACGCCACAACCTGAGTTTTGGTTCCCAACATCCTGTTCTCATGCCCGGAATCGGCAAGATCCCGCCAAGGCGCATTTGGCCAGCTTGTTTTTGAAGGGAACATGCGGAAAAACCGATGTGCTCACGCAAAAATGCGGAGCCGGGACAAAAAGAGGGACCTATGAGCGTAAAACGCGCCACTCCGCCATTGCGCGGCAAGATGATGATTGCCGCATTTCTGCTACTTGGCGCCGGCTGCGCTCATCTCACGCCTGAACAGGCTGCCGAAACGGCAACCGTGAACCTGGAACTCCGCGCCATGGCGATCCACGAGGCCCGCATCAAGCGCGCCAACGGGATGCGCGTCTGGTGCGTGCCCTTCGCCCGTGACATGAGCGGCGTCGACATCCGTGGCAATGCCAACACCTGGTGGAGCCAGGCGGCGGGCGAATTCGACCGCACCAGAAAGCCCCAGGTCGGATCGGTCATGGCCTTCGCCGGGACGCGCGGCATGCCCATGGGTCACGTCGCGGTGGTGTCCGAGATCGTCTCGGAACGCATGATCAAGATCGACCACGCCAACTGGCACCGCAACAAGATCTCGCTCGGTATGTCGGTGATCGACGTTTCCGACGCTAACGACTGGAGCCGGGTGAAGGTCGAAACCAACCCCGGTGCCTATGGCAGCGTTTACCCCGTGAACGGGTTCATCCTGCCGAACGACGTCTGAACAAATCGTTGAACGGACAAAGCAAAAGGCGCCGGATCGACCGGCGCCTTTTTCATGTTCGTCGTTAGGTCGCCCGGATCAGAAGCGCGACTTGCGGCGGCGCAGGCCGGCAAGCCCCCCGAGCCCGCCGATCAGCAGGACCGCACCCGCCGGCAGCGGAACCGCCGGAGCGTTGTCGAAGATGATCGCCGAAATCTCGACCGTCCCTGCCCCGAGGTTGTCGAAGAAGATGGACGTCAGACCCGTCAACTTCGGCAGGATGGTTCCAGCGTCGTCGAATTCCACAACCCCGTTGCCAGTGGTGTAGGTGTCAGCGAACACCAGGGTCGCACCGGCGAAGGCGGCGAAGTACAGCTCGGCCGGCTGGCCGTTGTGACCTGCCCAGAACGGGTAAAGGTCGAACGTGCCGGACGTCGCGGTAATCGTCACCGTCGCCCCGGTGGAGGACGGGCCGCCACCGATGTTCAGCTTGAAGCAGGTCGGTTCCGGCGCCGGAGAGTTGGAGCAGCTGGAGTCGGACGGCGTGCTCACGTTGCCGGTGTAGGTCACTTCGATGTTCGAGGGCAGCGAACCGACGTTCAGAACGGTCGACGCCTGGGCCGCGAAACCAGCGACCGCCAGTCCGGCGGCGGCAATGAGGGTCTTTGCAAATTTCATAAAATATTCCTTCCATGGAATGGACGAGGGCGTGACACAAACATGACATAATTCGCCATGCTGCGGTATACATGCCTTAAGCAATCATTAATATATTTCAAACTTGTGATATTTACTGGGCAAATTGCACACCTCGGATACCGCATGACGGCGGCGATGACAGACACCTCAACCCAGAATTGCGTGCGTTTCCGTATGGTGAACAATAATCGCCCGTATGGAAACGATGGCCAGGCGATTCGCCACCGCCCGGCCAGAGGTTATTCCTGCGGTATAACCCTGAGGGACAGCTCCATCAGCTGGTCGGAGGTGGGTTCCGAGGGTGCGCCCATCATCAGGTCCTCCGCCCTCTGGTTCATCGGGAAGAGGATGACCTCGCGGATGTTCATCTCGTCCGCCAGCAGCATCACGATCCGGTCGATCCCGGCCGCGCAGCCCCCGTGCGGCGGTGCGCCGTACTGGAACGCGTTGACCATCCCGCCGAAGCGCTTGCGCACCTCGTCCTCGCCATAGCCCGCCAGCTCGAACGCCTTGATCATGATGTCGAGCTTGTGGTTCCGGATCGCGCCCGAAATCAGTTCGTACCCGTTGCACGCCAGGTCGTACTGGTAGCCAAGCACCTTGAGAGGATCGCCCGCCAGCGCTTCAAGCCCACCCTGCGGCATGGAGAACGGGTTGTGGGAAAAGTCGATCTCCCCCGTCTCCTCGTCCTTTTCGTACATCGGGAAGTCGACGATCCAGGCGAAGGCGAAACGGTCCTTCTCGGTCAGGCCGAGCTCTTCGCCGATCACGGTGCGCGCCCGCCCTGCCACGGCCTCGAAGGCCGAAGGCTTGCCGCCCAGGAAGAATGCCGCATCCCCGACGCCAAGGCCAAGCTGCTGGCGGATCGCCTCTGTCCGCTCGGGCCCGATGTTCTTGGCCAGGGGGCCGGCGGCTTCCATGCCGTTGTCGCCGTCCCGCCAGAAGATGTACCCCATGCCCGGCAGCCCCTGCTGCTGCGCGAAGGAGTTCATCCGGTCGCAGAACTTCCGCGACCCGCCAGTCGGCGCGGGAATGGCGCGGATCTCCGTCCCCTCCTGTTCAAGCAGTTTGGCGAAGATGGCAAAACCCGATCCGGCGAAATGGTCTGACACCACCTGCATCTTGATGGGGTTGCGAAGGTCCGGTTTGTCCGTCCCGTACCACAGCGCCGAGTCCGCGTAGGAGATCAGCGGCCAGTCCGTATCGACGGAACGGCCCTTGCCGAACTCTTCGAAGATGCCCTGCACGACCGGCTGGATCGTGGCAAAGACGTCCTCCTGCTTCACGAAGCTCATTTCCAGGTCAAGCTGGTAGAAATCGGTCGGCGACCGGTCGGCGCGCGGGTCCTCGTCCCGGAAACACGGGGCGATCTGGAAATACTTGTCGAAGCCCGACACCATCAGCAGCTGCTTGAACTGCTGCGGCGCCTGCGGAAGCGCGTAGAACTTGCCCGGATGCAGCCGCGACGGCACGAGGAAATCGCGCGCGCCCTCGGGAGAGGAGGCGGTGATGATCGGCGTCTGGAATTCCTTGAACCCCTGCCCCCACATCCGCTGCCGGATCGAGGCGACGACGTCGGACCGCAGCACCATGTTCTTCTGCATCTGCTCGCGCCGCAGGTCGAGGTAGCGGTAGCGCAGCCGCGTCTCCTCGGGGTATTCCTGATCGCCGAAGACCATCAGCGGCAGTTCCTTGGCCGCGCCAAGCACTTCCATGTCACGAATATAGACCTCGATGTCACCGGTCGGCAGCTTGGGATTCACGAGGCTCGCGTCCCGTGCCTTCACCGTCCCGTCGATGCGGATGCACCATTCGGAGCGCACCTTCTCCACCTCGGAAAACACCGGGCTGTCGCTGTCGCAAAGCACCTGCGTGATACCGTAGTGGTCGCGCAGGTCGATGAACAGGACGCCGCCATGATCACGCACCCTGTGGACCCATCCCGATAGGCGGACGGTCTCGCCGACATTGGCTGAGGTCAGCGCGGCGCAGGTGTGGCTGCGATAGGCGTGCATGGGGCATTTTCCTTCGGTCTGGTGCCGCTGTTTCGGCATGGGCCGATACACCTTGTCACAGGCCGGAAGTCAAGCATGCGGGGGGCCATTCGCCCGCGACGCTGCGGTTTCGCCGCCTCAGGCCGCCAGCAGGGCCGCCGCCCCCGCCGGATCGGCATAGGAGATGCACCCGCCGCAGACTGTCAGCCCCGGCCGCCCGGTCGCCGGGTTCAGCGCGATCAGGTCCGCGCGCATCCCCGCCGCCAACCGTCCCCGATCCGCCAGCCCGAGCAGCCGCGCCGGACCCGAGGAGACCAGGCCCCAGGCCTCCTCAAGCCCCAGGTCGGGCACCAAGGACAGCGCGGCCTGCAACGGCGCGGGATAGTGATAGTCCGACGCGAGCGCCGTGCAGAGCCCCATGCGGACCAGATCAACAGCCGCGACCTTGCCCGCATGCGAGCCGCCCCGCACCACGTTCGGAGCACCCAGAACGACCGGTTCGCCTACGCGCTCGGCCTCCTCAGCCGCATCGCGGGTTTCTGGAAACTCGCACACCCTCAGCCCCTGCGCCCGTGCCTCCTGCCGCATCCCGGCAGAGCGGTCGTCATGGCTGCCGGTCAGGACACCCCGCGCGGCCAGCCAGGCCGAAAGCTCTGCCACCCTGGCCGGCACCTCGCCGCGACGGGCGTGCAGGGCGTTGAGCAGATCCAGATGCGCCTCCGGACTCCGGCCGGATTTAAGCGCCTGCCCGGTCAGCCGGGGCGGACGCTTGCCTTTGTCCAGCGCCTCATGCGGCAGGTGGTCGTTCATGACCACGTAACGGATCGAATGGTCTGCAACCAGGGTCCGCACCTCTGCGAAGGCGTCGATCAGATGGTTTTCCACCCTCAGCTGCACCATCATCTCCGTGGTCAGCCGCCCCCGCGTACCGTCCAGAGCCGCCAGCATGGCGCGCGCGAAATCCGGCCCCCGCATCCCGCCTTCCCAGCTATAGAACTGCGCCAGTACCGCCGTGGTGATCCCGTTCGCCGCCAGCTCCGCATCCAGCGACATCAGTCCGGCGGACAGGTCGCGCAGGGCCCCGCGGCGCGGCGCGAGGTGCCGCTCGAACCCGTCGCCATGCACATCCACGATGCCGGGCAGGACCCACCAGCCCGGCAGATGCACCGCGCGCCCGTCAGGCGCATCGCTCAGCAGCCCATTCTCAACACCAATCGGCGCGTCCGACAGCCCAGTGGGGCGCAGAACCTCGGCCCCCGCGATATGGAACGCGCCGGTCACGACTGGAACCGGTTGCAGAATGAAAGTGGCTCTCTCATGCCCCGCCCCATACGCCGCGCGGCAACCGACGGGAAGCCCCCCGCCCCTCTCAGAGTGCGGAAAATGCCTGCGGATAGGACACGGTCGCCGCCGCCCCGGCGGTCCCCGGTGCAATGGGATAGAGCATGAAATAGTCGCGGGCATAGGGGATTGTCAGATTCTCCGCCGCCTTGTGATTGAAGCCGAACCGCCTGTAATAATCCGGGCTGCCCAGCACCGTGATCGCCCGCGCTCCGGCCTGCCGCGCGAAGTCCAGGCCGTAGTTTATCAGGTCGGACCCGATCCGTTCGTTCTGACGCCGCGGCGACACGGCGACCGGCGACAGCGACCACCAGCCCTCCGGTTCCCTGAGACGGCAGAAGGCGATGTAGCCGTAAATCGAGGTTTCGTCCTCGGCCACCAGTTCCAGCGCCATGTCTCCCGCCTCGCGGAGGGAGGCGACCAGCTGCGACTCCGACGATCCGTCGAAGGCAGTGTTCAGCAGGACCGAAACAGCCGTGGCGTCCTGGGGGGCGAAGGGGCGCAGGTTCATGGCGATATCCCAGCTTCTTCAGGCATCTACATATGAAATCATGCGCGCCTTGTCGGACGGGGCCAAGTTATCCCGCCGCGCGCCGCCCGGAATGCGTGCCTTTGCCCGAAGCTTAGGCGATTCCGTCCCGGCGCGGAACGCCCGGCCATGCCGCTGTCGTGTGACGTACAACGCAGACCCGCAGGGCGCACAAGAAAAGGCCGCCCCGAAAGGCGGCCTCTTTGTCCGTCGGTCCGATATTGTCAGCCACGACGGCGGCGCAGCGCGGCAACGGCGCCCAGGCCGCTCAGCAGCAGCCAGGCTCCGGCAGGCAGCGGCACAGCGGGCGCATTGAAGCCGTCCACCCGGATCACACGGTTGCCGCCCCCGAAGGTGGAGAACAGGAAATCGCCGGACACGGGGTCGATATAGGCCCCCTCGGCCCCGCTGAGACCGGTGATGAAATCGCGCCGGGTCGACAGGATCGGGTTGCCGTTGGCATCCACCTCATAGGCCGCGATCTTCCCGGCGGAATATTCGGCGACAAGCATCGAATTCACTGCGA
Source organism: Primorskyibacter flagellatus (assembly GCF_014638275.1). Taxonomy (GTDB): domain Bacteria; phylum Pseudomonadota; class Alphaproteobacteria; order Rhodobacterales; family Rhodobacteraceae; genus Pseudooceanicola; species Pseudooceanicola flagellatus_A. The sequence goes on along the minus strand of NZ_BMFJ01000001.1, from coordinate 308,645 downwards.
AACCGGGGTTCCCGGCGGCGACATAAGTAAAGCCCTCAGGCCCGCCCGGCAGGTTTTGGATCCCCGGAGCAACAGGGTCGAGGTCGATCACGGTGAAGGCCAGGTCGAATCCGCCACCGCCATCCGGCGTCAGCATCATGTCGAACCATGCGCCGCCGCTGTAGGTCACGATCTTGCCCTGCCCCGCGCCCCCGAACCCGGTCGGTACGAAGTTCAGCGCGGAGATGGAGGTCGGCACGCCGAACGCGGCGAGGCTGTCGATCCGGTATTCATCTGCCCCGCCCGGCAGGGTCTGCCCGAGTTCGTTGATGTTCCATCGCGCGGTGAAAAGCACCCCGCCCGGCCCGTAGACCACGCCGCCGTCGTTGAATTCGCCGACACCGCCCATGGCGGTCGGCGTGCCGGTAAAGCCGGTGATGCTGCCGTCCACAGGATCGCGGACCAGCCCGACCTCGTACAGGCGTCCGGCACTGCCGTTCGCCGCCCCGCCGATGAGCAGGGTGTCGGGGCTGCCCGCCTTGAGCGTCAGGCCACCGTAATTTGCAGGAACGCCCGCGATGCTTCCCAGATCGGTAGCGGTGTAGTGTGGGGCAAAGTCAGTGCCGAGCGTCAATGCGCTGGCGGCACCGGCGGAAACAAGGGAGACGGCCGCGGCCGCAAAGAGACGAACGGAGTACTGCATGAAATGATCCTCGGGAACCGGAAAAGGAAACTGCATGAATTGCAGATCATCCTACCACAAGGTCGCGATTCGTTAAAGATACGCCAACGTATCTGACACGTGGGGGCCGTCACACGCGGGTGCCGACCAAAGGAAAAGGGCGCCCGCTTGGGGCGCCCTTCCCTGTTTCCGCGGATGGCGGGCCGATTACATCATGCCGCCCATGCCGCCCATGCCGCCCATGTCGGGCATGCCGCCACCGGCACCCTCTTTCGCGGGCTTGTCGGCAACCATCGCTTCCGTGGTGATGAGCAGGCCGGCGATGGACGCCGCATCCTCAAGCGCGGTGCGGGTCACCTTGGCCGGGTCGATCACGCCGAACTTGAACATGTCGCCATATTCTTCGGTCTGCGCGTTGAAGCCAAAGTTCTTGTCCGAGGACTCGCGAACCTTGCCCGCGACGACGGCACCGTCGACACCGGCGTTTTCGGCGATCTGACGCAGCGGGGCTTCCAGAGCCTTGCGCACGATCTCGATCCCGGCGTTCTGGTCGGAGTTCGCGCCGGTCAGGCCGTCCAGGGCCTTGCCGCCCTGAACCAGGGCCACGCCGCCACCGACGATCACGCCTTCCTGCACGGCCGCGCGGGTTGCGTTCAGTGCATCGTCCACACGGTCCTTGCGCTCTTTCACTTCAACCTCGGTCATGCCACCGACGCGGATGACGGCAACGCCGCCGGCCAGCTTGGCAACACGTTCCTGCAGCTTCTCACGGTCGTAGTCCGAGGTGGTTTCCTTGATCTGGGTGTTGATCTGAGAAACGCGTGCCTCGATCTCCGCCTTGTCGCCAGCACCGTCGACGATGGTGGTTTCGTCCTTGGTGATGGAGACTTTCTTGGCGGTACCGAGCATGTCGATGGTCACCGACTCCAGCTTCATGCCGAGGTCTTCGGAGATCACCTGGCCGCCGGTCAGGATCGCGATGTCCTGCAGCATGGCCTTGCGACGGTCGCCGAAGCCCGGCGCCTTCACGGCAGCGATCTTCAGGCCGCCACGCAGCTTGTTGACCACGAGGGTCGCCAGCGCTTCGCCTTCGACGTCTTCCGCGATGATGAGCAGCGGCTTCTGGGACTGGATGACCGACTCCAGCAGCGGAACCATCGGCTGCAGGGAGGACAGCTTCTTCTCGTGAAGCAGGATCATCGCGTCTTCAAGCTCGACCGTCATCTTGTCGGCATTGGTCACGAAGTAGGGGGAGAGATAGCCACGGTCGAACTGCATGCCTTCGACGACATCCACTTCGGTTTCCATGCCCTTGTTCTCTTCGACGGTGATGACACCCTCGTTGCCGACCTTCTGCATCGCGTCCGCGATCATGCGGCCGATGGAGGCTTCGCCGTTGGCAGAGATGGTGCCGACCTGAGCGACTTCGTCGGAGTCGGTGACGTCACGGGCAGCGGCCTTGATGGCCTCCACGACCTTGGCGGTTGCCATGTCGATGCCGCGCTTCAGGTCCATCGGGTTCATGCCCGCTGCGACCGACTTCATGCCTTCCTTGACGATGGCCTGGGCCAGAACCGTCGCGGTGGTGGTGCCGTCGCCAGCTTCGTCATTGGTGCGGGAAGCGACTTCCTTCACCATCTGCGCGCCCATGTTCTCGAACTTGTCTTCCAGTTCGATTTCCTTGGCGACCGAAACACCGTCCTTGGTGATGCGCGGCGCGCCGAAGGATTTCTCCAGCACGACATTGCGGCCTTTCGGGCCGAGCGTGACTTTCACTGCATCCGCGAGAACGTTGACGCCCTTGAGCATCTTGTTGCGGGCATCGGTATTGAACTTGACGTCCTTAGCCATGTGTAAGCTCCTGAATTTGAATGATTGAAGTCAGCGATCGCCGGGTGTCGCCACCCGCCGCCCTCAGGCCAGAATGCCGAGGATGTCGCTTTCCTTCATGATCAGCATTTCCTTGCCGTCGATGGTGATCTCGGTGCCCGACCACTTGCCGAACAGGATCTTGTCGCCAGCTTTCACGGAGGGGGCGATCAGTTCGCCGCTGTCCTTGCGGGCGCCTTCGCCAACGGCGACGATTTCGCCCTCGGCAGGCTTTTCCTTGGCGCTGTCGGGGATGATCAGCCCGCCTGCGGTTTTCTCTTCGCTCTCGACGCGCTTGACCAGCACACGGTCATGAAGCGGTGTGAATGCCATCTCTGAGGCTCCTTGGCTCAAAGTTTCTCCCTTGCCCCTGCCCCGATGTCCGGCAGCGGAGGCGTTATCACTCAGGCGTCCCGAGTGCTAACGACGCGTAGTTAGGCACCGCCCCGGCGGCTGTCAAGCGGACCGCGCGCATTTCCGCGCAACATCGCATCCGCATTGGAACCCGGTCCGAGTATTGCGCGCTGTCACTCCACAGACGGAAGACGGAGGACAGCATGACGGAACAGGATATCTGGACGGCGGAGGAACTGCTCTGGACCGGCGGCACAGACGCTTATCGCAACCGTATGGGCCGCACCTGCATGATGGCCTTCCCCGGCCCCGGCATTCTCCAGGGAGAGGAGATCCTCGACGCCCTCGCCGATGCACCACGCTGGAGCGAGGTCGCCATGGCCGGCCGTCACCTCGCCCAGTCGGACGGACTGATCGTTCTGGGTTACACCGCCCGCGCCCAGAGGGACGGGGACGCCCCCTATTCAGCGCTGTGCAGTTCGACCTGGATCGACACACCCGAAGGCTGGAGGATCGTGCAGCATCAGCAGTCGCCGGTGATACCCGCCTGATCGGCTTCGGGCGCACCAAAGCCTGTGATTTCCTCAAGGCCGCGCGGCGTCACGGCATAGACGCCGCGCGCCACGCGCTCGAACCAGCCATAATGATCGTCGCGCATGATCGTGGTCGCCCGCGGCACGCTGGCCTCGCGCGCCACGTCCGCGCCGCGCGCAGGTCCGTTGTCGCGCAGGAAACCGGCGCAGCGCAGGGCGTCCTGCCGATAGGCGGTCACCAGTTTGACCCCGACGGATCCGCCTGCATTCGGATCGCCGACCCGGCGCTGGAATTCCCGGAGCAACCGCCCCTGCCGCGGCCGCGACTGCCGGGGTACGTAGGGACCGGGGTCACAATGCACCTCCACAAAGCCGTCACGTGGCCTGATCGTGATGAAACCGAGCCCGAGACGACGGCACAGCGCCACATGCCCCGCCAGCGCCTTGCGTCCCCGGAAGGTCGGCACGGCGAGATAGACCCAGTCGGTCAATGCCTGCCGCGCCACGCCCTGCTGCACCAGCGTCAGGTTCATGCCGGTCTTCATCTCGACAATCAGCGGGTCGACGTCGTCGTCGCGCATCGCCACCACATCCGCGCCGGTGACTTCGGATTTCACCTCGTAACCCTGTGCCTCCAGAAAGGCCTTGAGGGGCGGGTAAAGGTCGGTTTCACGCAGTCTGGCCATGCCCGGAGTCTGGACGATTGTTCTTTCCGGAACAAGTATTTGATGGCCCGGAGCGAATCCGGAGCCCGAAGTCGGAGGACTCAACGTGTTAACAATGTTCATCGTGATCGCGACCGTCTCCGCCGCGCTGATCGCGGGGGCGGCCTGGGGCCTTTGGGGCCGGCTGTCGGACCGCACCGAAGGTTTCCTGATCGCGATGGCGGGCGGGGCACTGATCGTATCCGTCATGCTGGAGATGGTCGTCCCGGCCTCCGACCACCTGCCGCTCTGGGCGCTGTCGCTGGCAATCGGCCTCGGGGCCGGACTGTTCACATTTGCCGATGCACGGGTCAGCGCGGACAACGAGTCCGGAGGCACCGGTCTGCTGCTGGCCATCACCTTCGACGGCATCCCCGAAAACCTCGCCCTGGGCGTCGCCCTGATCGGCACCACCGCGCCCGAGGTGGCGGCGCTGGCCGGGTCCATCCTGCTGTCCAACCTGCCCGAGGCGGCCGGCGGCGCGAAACGGATGCGCGAGGCTGGAATGTCACGGACCCGCGTGATGACCCTCTGGGCTTTGACGACCGCCCTGCTCGCAGTCGCCGCTGTAGTCGGCAACCTTGCGCTCAGCGGTCTGGATGACACCTGGCTGGCCGCCATCCGCGCATTTGCCGCCGGGGCCGTCACAGCATCCCTGGCGACCGAAGTCTTCCCGCCCGCCTTCCGGGAAGAGCATTACCCCACGGGTATCGCGGTCACTCTTGGCCTGATTGTCGCCTTCGCCCTGACGACACTGGCTTAGTCAGGCTGCCTCTGCGTGCCTTGGAGCGAGCGGACCAGAGCCCTGCCGAACAGCTCCGGCTGGTCGCGATAGCCGGCAATGAAATCCTGGGGCACCTCCGTCGCCGGGTCCCAACTGGCCGACCAGTCGATCATAGCCAGAAGAACCGGTGCCAGCGCGCGCCCCTTCTCCGTCAGGCTGTAGATCACGCGCACCCGGTTGTCGGGGTCCGGGGCCCGATGGATCACGCCCTCCGCCTCCAGCCTCGCCAGGCGGTCCGTAAGGATGTTGGTCGAAATACCCTCGCCGGCTGCCACAAAATCGCCGAAATGCCGTGCCTTCCTGAACATCAGGTCGCGCAGGATCAACAGCATCCACGCATCGCCCAGCACGGTGGCCGCGTATCGGAACGCACAGCCGTTCCAGTTTTTGGACGTTGGCTTCGACATCAGCCCCTCGGAACCCCTATTACTTCGATTCTGCAAGCAAATTCTCGAGCAATCAATTGCAAATAACAAGTATTGAAAAATAGATTATAATCAAAGTTTTATCAATCGTTCTGCAAAAAACTCTGCCGAAGCCGCGCTTTCATACGCACCCGACCATCCCTGCCCGACCACCCGCCCCATGCGAAGTCGCCGTAACCGAAAACCCCAACCACCCCCGAGCCTCGCCGCGGTGCAGAACGGGGACGGGTGACAATACGGTCCGCCCTGCCTATAACGGCGCCGAAATCAGCCCCGCACAGGACGACTGCAAAATGACGATCAAGGTCTTCGGCCACAAATCTCCCGACACCGATTCCACCGGCTCCCCGCTCATCTGGGCCTGGTATCTCTCCGAAGTGCGCGGCACCCCCGCCACCCCCGTCCTGCTTGGCGAGCCGAACACCGAAGCGGCCTTCGTGGTGAAAAAGTGGGATTTCGAAAAGCCCGAGATCATCTCCGGCATCGCCGCCGGCGAAAAAGTCGTGATTGTGGACACCAACAATCCCGCCGAGCTGCCCGACGGCATCAATGACGCCGACATCATCCAGATCATCGACCACCACAAGCTGACCGGCGGGCTGGAGACCAAGGCCCCGATCGACATCACGATCAAGCCGCTCGCCTGCACCGCGACCATCATGTACAACCTCATGGGCGACAACGCCTCGAAGATGCCGGACAACATTAAGGGCGCGATGCTGTCCTGTATCCTGTCCGACACGCTTGAGTTCCGCTCGCCCACCACCACCGATCAGGACAAGGCCCTGGCCGAGAAGCTGGCCGCGGATCTGAAGATCGACATCTCCGCCTATGCCTCCGAGATGTTCGAAGCCAAGTCCGACGTCGGCGCCTTCTCCGACGCCGAACTGTTGCGTATGGACAGCAAGGAATATGCCGTCGGCGGCAAGGAATTCCGCGTCTCCGTGCTGGAAACCACCGCACCCAAGCTGATCCTTGACCGCAAGGACAGCCTCATGGCCTCCATGGTCGACGTTGCAAAGGAAGACGGGGCCGATCAGGTTCTGCTTTTCGTCGTCGACATCCTGAACGAGGAAGCCACCCTGCTGGTCCCGAACGACCTAGTGAAGGGCGTGGCGGAAAAGAGCTTTGGCGCGACCGTGACCGGAGACACCGTGGTTCTTCCGGGCATCATGTCCCGCAAGAAGCAGATCATCCCGAACCTCAAGGTCTGACCCGAAGCCCCGCCGCGTGACCGCGTCGGGCAGCCCGGACTGATCCAAAGCACCCGGCCGGTTCCCGAACCGGCCGGGCTTGTCATTTGGGAAGCCGCGCGCTACTAACATACCAACCGGTTGGTATCTAATGAGTCGCTCATGCCCCGCCCTGCCTCTGCCCGTGACACGCTCTTGAATGCCGCCGTGGACCTGATCCGGCAGAACGGCTTCACCGCGACCTCGGTCGACGACCTCTGCCGTCATGCCGGTGTCACCAAGGGCGCCTTCTTCCACCACTTCCCGACGAAGGAGGCGCTTGGCATCGCCGCCGCCGACCACTGGACGGACACGACCGGCGCCTTCTTCGCGGACGCCCCGTACCACGCCCCCGCCGATCCGCTGGACCGTGTCCGCGCCTATCTGAAGATGCGTCGCGACATGATGGACGGCCCTCTGCCCGCCTTCACCTGTTACCTCGGCACGACGGTGCAGGAGTGCTTCGGCTCCGCCCCCGCCCTGCGCGACGCCTGCCAGAGCTCCATCGCGAGCCACGCCGAAACGCTCGAATCCGACATCGACGCGGCGATCCGGATGTATCCGCCCGTCCGGCCGGTCGACGCCGCCGGACTCGCCCTGCATTTCCAGGCGGTGATCCAGGGTGCCTTTGTCCTGGCGAAGGCCTGGGATGATCCGGCAACGGCGCGCGCCTCGATGGATCACCTGATCGCCTATGTCGACCTTCTGTTCCCCGCTGCCGGTTCCTGAAAGGACTGACCATGCCCAAAGTGACCCCAACCCTCTGGTTCAACTACAACGCAGAAGAAGCCGTCGGATTCTGGACCTCGCTCCTGCCCGACAGCCGGATCGACGACATCATCCGCGCCCCTTCCGACAACCCCTCGATGGAAAAGGGCGCGGTGCTGGCCATCACCTTCACCATCGCCGGCCAGACCTACAACGGCATCAACGGCGGCCCCCAGTTCCCGTTTTCCGAGGTCCTGTCCTTTGCCATCACCTGCGACGATCAGGCCGAAGTCGACCGCTACTGGGACGCACTGCTGGCCGGCGGCGGACAACCCTCGCAATGCGGCTGGCTGAAGGACCGTTTCGGCTTTTCCTGGCAGGTCGTGCCCCGGCGCCTGTACGACCTGATGCGCGACCCCGACCCGGCCCGGGCCGAACGTGCCTCCCTCGCCATGCTGAAGATGGTCAAGCTGGACATCGCCGCGCTCGAAGCCGCCGCCGACGCAGCCTGATCCGCCCCTTCATCCCGGCCCCGATCTGAGGCATAGAGACGGCGCGCCACCCGAAAAGGAGCCCCCGTTGACCCAGATCATCACCGCCCTGTCCGAGGTCTCCGACCGCTACGACGCCCTCTTCGTCGACCTGTGGGGCTGCGTGCACAACGGGGTCACGGCCTTCCCCGCCGCCTGCGAGGCGCTGATCGCCTACCGCAAGCGCGGCGGCACTGTGGTGCTGGTCACGAATTCCCCCCGCACCCGCGCGGCGGTCGAAATCCAGCTCAGGGGCTTCGGCGTGCCCGAAGACGCCTGGGATACCATCGCCACTTCAGGTGACAGCGCCCGCGCCGCCGCCTACGAAGGCGTCGTCGGCCGCAAGGTCTATTTCATCGGCACGCCGGAGGAGGAAAGTGCCTTCCTCACCCCGCCCAAGATCCTCTCAAACCCGATCGACATCACTCCGGTCCCGCTGGAAGAGGCCGAGGGTATCGTCTGCACCGGCCCCTTCGATCCGCACGCCGATCCCGCGATCCTGCGCCCCGATCTTCTGCACGCCAAGACCAGGGGGCTGAAACTGCTCTGCGCCAACCCCGACATCGTCGTCGACCGTGGCGAAAGCCGCGAGTGGTGCGCCGGGGCCGTGGCGCGCCTTTATACAGAGATGGGCGGCGAAAGCCTCTACTTCGGCAAACCGCATCCGCCGATCTACGACCTCGCCCGCCGCCGTCTCGCCGCCCTGCGCCCCCTGCCGGGACCCGAGGGGATCCTCGCCATCGGCGACGGCATCGCCACCGATATCGCTGGCGCCATGGGTGAGGACATCGATTCCCTTTTCATCACCGGCGGCCTCGCTCTTACAGAGACGAAAACCGTCAACCACCCCGACGACCCGGCCCTGCGCGCCTACCTCGCCCGCGAACAGGCTAGCCCGACCTACGCCATCGGATTCCTCCGCTAGGCGATTCCGCACTTGATTTTCTGCAGTCGCGAAGTAATAAAGTTACCCTGACGACCAAAATCACGTCAGAATGTTACCTGACCCGGAAAGGCGGAGTGGATGTTGGACAATTTCCCGCGCGGCACGATCTGCATTGAAGACATCGAAATGGGCATGACGCGCCACCTGCGCAAAACCGTGACCGATGAGGATATCGAGATGTTCGCCCAGGTCTCCACCGACCGGAACCCGGTGCACCTGGACGACGCCTATGCACAGGACACGATCTTCGAGGGCCGCATCGCCCATGGCATGCTGACCGCCGGCCTGATCTCCGCGGTCATCGGCGAACAGCTTCCCGGCCACGGCACCGTCTACATGGGCCAGACGCTGAAGTTCCTCGCCCCCGTCCGCCCCGGCGATACCGTCATGGCCGAGGTCGAAGTCATCGGCATCGACCACGCCAAGCGCCGGGTCCAGCTGGACTGCCGTTGCCTGGTTGACGGCAAGAAGGTCCTGATCGGCGAGGCCACCGTGCTGGCCCCCTCGCGCAAGTTCGACTGACGGGCTGCACCGCCAGTCTCTTTGGTTTTGCAAATATCCTGGGGGCGGCGCGGCACGCGCCGGGGGTAAAGCCCCCTTTCCCCGCCCGCATCCCCTTGCACCGCCCCCGCCCCGGCGATACCCCTTCGCCCATGAGGATCGTGCGCGACTACCAATATGTTTCCGGAACCGACCGCGGCGCCTCCGTCGCCATCGGCAACTTTGATGGCGTGCATATCGGCCACCGCGCCGTGATCGACCTCGCCCGCGCCGAATCCGCCCGCCTGAACGCTCCGCTTGGCGTGATGACCTTCGAACCGCATCCCCGCCAGCTTTTCGCCCCCGACGCGCCCGCCTTCCGCCTGACCGGCCCGGATGCCCGCGCGCACCGGCTGGAGAAGATCGGCGTCGATGTCCTGTACGAACTGACCTTCTCCACCGCCCTCGCCGCGCTCACCCCCGAACAGTTCGCCACCCGCGTTCTCGTCGACGGCATCGGAGTCGCCCATGTCGTGGTCGGCGCGGATTTCCATTTCGGCGCCAAACGGGCAGGCAACACCGATACCCTCAGGGACTTTGGCGACCGCTACGGGTTCGGTGTGACCGTTGCCGACCTCGTGGCGACGGGGGAAGAGGAAATCTCCTCCACCGCCATCCGCGCCGCCCTCAGTGAAGGACGTCCGCGCGATGCGGCGGCCATGCTCGGCCACTGGCACCGGATCGATGGTCCGGTGATCCGCGGCGACCAGCGGGGCCGTGACCTTGGTTACCCGACCGCGAACATGTCCATCGACGGGCTGCACCAGCCGAAATTCGGGGTCTACGCGGTGCTGGTCGACGTCCTCACCGGCCCGCACCGGGGGCGGTACAGGGGGGCGGCCTCGCTCGGTCTGCGCCCTCAGTTCAATGGTGAAACGCCCAACCTCGAAACCTTCCTTTTCGACTTCAAGGGCGATCTCTACGGCGAACAGCTCTCCGTCGCGCTTGTCGACTACCTCCGGCCGGAGGCGAAGTTCGATAGCCTCGACGCGCTGGTTGCCCAGATGGACGCCGACTGCGACCGGGCCCGCGCCATTCTGGAGGCGGAATGACCGCCGATCCGATCGACCGGAGCGGCCTGCGCCCGCGCTACTGGGAAACCACGCCGCTCGACAGGATGACGCCCGCGGAGTGGGAGGCGCTCTGCGACGGCTGCGGCAAATGCTGCCTCAACAAGCTGGAGGACGAGGACACCGGAGAGGTCGCGCTGACCCGTGTCGCCTGCCGCCTTCTTGACGATGCGACCTGCCGGTGCGCGCAATACCCGATCCGCCACCAGTTCGTGCCGGAATGCATCACGCTGGACCCGGCGACGATCCACAAACATATGTACTGGCTGCCCCTGACCTGCGCCTACCGCCTGCTGCATGAAGGCCGGCCGCTGTTCGACTGGCACCCGCTGATCTCCGGCACCCCGGAAACGGTGCACCGCGCGGGCGTTTCGGTCCGCGGGCAGACCCTGTCGGAATACGAGGTCGCCGATGACGACTGGGAAGACCATATCATAGAGGAGCCCCTGGGATGAACTTCGCCTCAGACAACACCGGTCCCGTCCATCCGGCTATCATGAAGGCCCTCGCCGACGCCAACACCGGCTACACCCCCTCCTACGGCGCCGACCCGCTGATGGAGGAGGTCACCGCCCGCCTCCGCGACATCTTCGAAGCGCCCGAAGCCGCCGTCTACCTCGTCGCCACGGGCACGGCGGCAAACTGCCTCGGGCTCGCCTGCCTCACCCCGCCCACACACACGATCTTCTGCTCCCCGACCGCGCATATCCACGAGGACGAATGCAACGGGCCGGAGTTCTACACCGGCGGCGCCAAGCTCACCCTCGTCGGGACCGAAGACAAGATGACCCCGGACGCCCTGCGCAACGCGATCGGGGCCGAAGGCACCCGCGGCGTGCACGGTCCGCAGCGTGGCCCGGTTTCCATCACACAGGTGACGGAACGCGGACAGGTCCACACGCTCGACGAACTGAAGGCGCTGGCCGCCGTCGCCCGAGACAATGATTTGCCGGTCCACATGGACGGCGCCCGCTTCGGCAACGCTCTGGTCTCCACCAACTGCACCCCGGCGGACATGACCTGGCGGCTCGGCGTCGACGTGCTGTCCTTCGGCGGAACCAAGAACGGCTGCATGGGGGTCGAGGCAGTGATCCTCTTTGACCCGGAAAAGGCGTGGGAGTTCGAACTGCGCCGAAAGCGCGGCGCGCACCTCTTCTCCAAGCACCGCTATCTGTCGGCCCAGATGGCCGCCTACCTGCGCGATGACCTCTGGCGCGCAACGGCGCGGCAGGCCAATGCCAGCATGGCCCGCCTGACGGAGGGGCTTGCCGCATTGCCCGGCACCCGCTTCGAATTCCCGCCCGACGCCAACATGACCTTCGTCAACCTGCCGCGCGCCGCGGTAAAGCCTCTGCGCGCAGCGGGCGCACAGTTTGGCATCTACCGGGGCGATCCGGAAGGCGCCGACCCGCAGGCGGAGATCCTGATCCGCCTGGTCACCGACTGGTCCGTCACCCCCGATCACATCGACAGCTTCCTCACCGTCGCAAGGGGCTGACCCGACCTTTTCAACTTGCCGGAAATATCCCGGGGTAGCTCTGCCAGGAGCGCAGGGGCAGCGCCCCTGTCCCGCGCCCGACGCCCCTGAAGCGCATCGGCCATCCTCGGGCCTGATCCGGGGACGACACACCCCGACCCGTCCTAAGCGAGGAACTCCGACACCATCGGCCCGACCACATCCGCATGGGTGATCGGGACCATGTGCCCCGCACCGGCAATCGTCTCCACCCGGCTCTCTGGGATGAGCCGGTGCAGCGCCATGACGATCCGATGGCTGGCCTCGGGACTTTCCGCACCGTCGATCAGCAGTGACGGAGCCGCCAGACGCGCCACCAGCCCCTTCGCGAGCAGACCGTCAGGATCACCGTTGTTGGTTACGAAAACGGCCTGAACCAGCTTCATCTGTTCGGCAAAGGCGGTCTGCTGTTCGTTGCTCATCGCCTCCCACGGCTGCCCGCCGCCCCAGTCCTTCAGAAAGGCCCGTGCCGCCGCCTCGAAATCCCCGGCCTCGAAGGCCGCGTTGACCGGGTTGTCGCGCGACAGGTAGCGGACGCGGAACTCCGGATCCTCATTGTAGGCGGCGGTGAAGAAGACCGGCTCCACCAGCACCAGCCGCCGCACCAGTTCCGGCGATACGGCCGCGACGCGCAGCGCCGCCGTCGCCCCGAAGGAATGCCCGATCAGGTCGACCGGTGCCTCCCAGTCCGCGATCATCCCCCGGATCTGCGCGCAGACCGCGTCCTGGTAGACCCCCTGCCCGTCCCAGGCGGCGCTGCGCCCGTGTCCCGGCATGTCGAAGGCGCGGCATTCGTGGCTGGCCGTCAGATGGGACACCATCCCTTTCCACGCGCCGGAATGCGCCAGCGAGCAATGGATCAGAAGCGCCCGCCCCGGCCCGCCGGGCCAGTCCCGCACGGCCGTGGCATGGCCGCCGTAGACCGGCGTCAAGACAGCTTGCCCGACAGGTAGAGGTCGAGCATGTCCAGCCGGTCCTGCCCCCAGAACTTCTCTGTCCCGTCGACGACGTAGAAAGGCGCGCCGAATGCCCCGACCTGCACGGCCTCTTCCGCATTCGCCTCGTAGGTCATTGCACCGGTCAGCAGCCCGCTGTCCGCCAGCGCAGGATCGAAGCCCGCTTTCTCAAGACAGTCGCGGATCACGGCATCCTCGGCCACGTCACGCTCCTCGGCCCAGCAGGCACGCAGGATCAGCTGCGTCAGCTTGCCGACATCCCCGCCCCCCGCCTTCTGCGCCGCGATGATCGCGTAGCCTGACGGCGCCGGATTGGTCGGGAAATGCGCCGGCTGCAGCGTCAGCTCCATCCCGAGCGCGGCGCGCCAGCGCTTCAGTTCCTGTATCCGGTAGTCCTTGCGCGCCTGTGCCCGTTCGGCCAGCGGCAGCCCCCCGGTCGACCGGAAGACGGCGTTGATGTCACAGGGCTTGTAAGTGATGCTCGCGCCGTGCTTTTCCGCGATCTGTTCCAGCCGCGACCCCGCCAGGTAGGTCCAGGGGGAAATCGTCACAAAGTAATAGTCGATCTGCGGCATCATATCCTCCTGCCCGGTTTGGCAAGACCCTATCGGGGTGGTAAGCGGGGTTCAACGTCACGAATCTGTCACTCCCCGACCTGCCCAATCTGCCGGAGCCGCCATGCCGAACGTCGTCGAACCCAAGCTTATCGCCGGGAACGCCAATCAGCCTCTGGCCTCGGCCATCACCCGGCGCATGTCGATCCATCGCGGGGTTCACATCGACCTCGTCGATGCACGGGTCGAACGGTTCAACGACGGCGAGATTTTCGTCGAGGTGTTCGAGAATGTCCGCGGCGAAGACATGTTCATCATCCAGTCAACATCGAACCCCGCCAACGACAACCTGATGGAACTGCTCATCATGGCCGACGCGCTGCGCCGCTCCTCCGCCAGCCGCGTGACCGCCGTGATCCCCTATTTCGGCTACGCCCGTCAGGACCGCCGCACCAAGCCGCGCACCCCGATCACCGCGAAACTGGTGGCGAACATGCTGGTGGAATCCGGCATCTCCCGCGTTCTGACGATGGACCTGCATGCCGCGCAGATTCAGGGATTTTTCGACATTCCGGTCGACAACCTTTACGCCTCCCCCATCTTCGCGCTGGATATCCGAGAGAAATTCAAGGACCGCATGGACGAGATCATGGTCGTCTCTCCGGATGTCGGCGGCGTGGCCCGTGCCCGCGAACTGGCCAAGCGGATCAACGCGCCCCTGTCCATCGTCGACAAACGACGCGAAAAGCCGGGCGAGGTCGCGGAGATGACCGTCATCGGTGAGGTGAAGGACAAGATCTGCGTGATGATCGACGACATGTGCGACACAGCCGGCACGCTCTGCAAGGCGGCGGAACTGCTGCTGGATTACGGCGCAAAAGAGGTCCACGCCTACGTGACCCACGGCGTCCTTTCCGGCCCGGCGGTGGAGCGGATTTCGAATTCCGTGCTCAAGAACCTTGTCATAACAGACACCATCGCCGCGCCGGAGCCGGTGAAGGGCTGCGAACAGATCCGTATCCTGCCGACCGCGCCGCTGTTCGCGCAGGCGATCCTGAACATCTGGAACGGCACTTCGGTCTCGTCGCTGTTCGAGACGTCGACAATGGAACCGATCTACGAAGGCGTCTTCCGCAGCTGACGCCGCCCCTGCGGCGGGGTCGTCCCCGGGCTTGACCCGAGGATCTCCGGTCGCGGAGTGACCCTCGGATCAAGTCCGAGGGAGACGGGCAGAGTGTTGGACCCAGCCCGATGCGGCCGCAAAGCGGCCCGGGCAGCGCCCGTCCGCCCCCCGGACGGGCGCTGCCCTGCGTCGGGGCGAAATCAAAGGATCCGTTGGACGGCAACTTCCCGCATCCTGAATTCGCCCCCTTGTGACACCCCCTGTCGATTTCTATAAGCACCCCAACCAGATGAGGGGGCGTCATGGGATTCAGACAGGATCATCTGCTCGGGATCGAGCCGCTGGCCCCGGACGAGATCCGCGAGATCCTCGACCTTGCCGACGATTACGTCGCCCTCTCCCGCAGCGCCGACAAGCATGCCGACGCGCTCCGCGGTCTCACCCAGATCAACATGTTCTTCGAGAACTCCACCCGCACGCAGGCGAGTTTCGAGCTGGCGGGAAAGCGCCTTGGCGCGGACGTCATGAACATGGCCGTCGCCGCTTCTTCCGTGAAAAAGGGTGAGACGCTGATCGACACCGCGATGACGCTGAACGCCATGCAGCCCGACCTGCTGGTGGTCCGTCATCCCCATTCCGGTGCCGTCGACCTGCTGGCCCAGAAGGTCAACTGCGCCGTTCTGAACGCGGGCGACGGGCGGCACGAACATCCGACGCAGGCCCTGCTGGACGCGCTGACCATCCGGCGCAAGAAGGGGCGGCTGCATCGCCTGTCCGTTGCGATCTGCGGCGACATCGCCCATTCCCGCGTCGCCCGGTCCAACCTGATCCTGCTTGGCAAGATGGAGAACCGGGTCAAGCTGATCGGCCCGCCGACCCTGATGCCCTCCGGCATCGCGGAGCTGGGCTGCGAGGTCTATGAGAACATGGCCGAGGGGCTGAAGGACGTCGACGTCGTCATGATGCTGCGGCTCCAGAAGGAGCGGATGGACGGCGGTTTCATCCCGTCGGAACGGGAATACTACCACCTCTACGGTCTCGACGCGGAAAAGCTGGCCCACGCCGCGCCCGACGCAATCGTCATGCACCCCGGACCGATGAACCGGGGTGTGGAGATCGACGGAACCCTGGCCGACGACATCAACCGCTCCGTCATTCAGGAACAGGTTGAGATGGGGGTCGCCGTCCGCATGGCCGCGATGGACCTGCTTGCCCGTAACCTGCGCGCAAGGAGACAGGCGGCATGACCCGCGCTCCGGCCCTCCTGCCCGACGAGCGGGTGATCGCGCGGCGGCCGCGCGGGCTGAAGCCCCTGCTGACCGGGATCGCCCTGACGGGCCTCGCCGGTGTGGTGATCTTCGCCGCCGTGTCCTGGGCCGCGACCGGTACCGTGCGGGAACGCGGGCTGGTGGAGTTCCTCGTGATCTTCACCGCCCTGAACGCGGTCCTGCACCCGCTGGCCCGCCGCCGCATGGACTATTGCCTCACCGACCGCCGCCTGCTGATCGGCCCCGACCGCGCCATCCCGCTGGAGGACATCGCCGGTTTTGCCGTCGGCCCGCACTCCCTGACCGTCACGGACCGCGCCAGCCACAGCTACCGCATCATGGCGCTTCGCCGTCCCGCCTGGCTCGCCACCCGGCTGAACCGCTGCAGGGCCGGCGGTGCGCCCGAAACGGGGACCTGTGCATCATGACCGACCCCCTGCTGTCCGGTGACCGCGAGACCGTGCATCTCTTCTCAGTGGCCCTGCCAGAGGATGACCTCTGGGCCTTCATCACACCCGATCCCGACACCGGAGCCTATCCGCTGCGCGACGCGCTCGGCGTGGCGCTGCTGGACGAAGCTCAGGTCGAAGGCGCGGTGGCCGAGGACCTGGACGGCATCGGCCTCACCGGCTTCCTGACCGAAGGCATCGGCGTGGACGAAACACAGATCGCCGCGCACCGCGCCCGGATCGACGCCCTGAGCGGGGCCGTCGTGATCGTGAAGGGTGCGGCCTTTGACGGCGCGCGTGTCCCGCTCACGCCCATGCCACCGCTGACCCATGTGGGAAGCTGGCACCTAACCCCTGCGCCCTCAACGATGGAGCCGCTGACCGCCGCTGCTGCGGAAGGCATGCTGCCTCCGCCGCCGCCCGCCCCGCCGGGGCCGCGCAACCGCATGACGCTGTGGTTGCTGATTGGCGTGGCGGCGGTGCTGATCCTTGGCCTCGCGCTCGGAGCCCTCGCATGACCACCCTGACCAACCTGCGCCTCATCGACCCCGAAAGCGGGGAAGAACGGCTTGGCGGGCTGACGATGGCGGACGGCATGATCTCTGCCCTGCACGAAGGTATCGGCAAGGGCGTCGACTGCAATGGGCTCTGCCTCGCGCCCGGCATCATCGACATCGGCGTCAAGGTCTGTGAACCCGGCGAACGGCACAAGGAAAGCTTCGGCTCCGCCGGACAGGCCGCCGCCGCCGGGGGCGTCACGACCATCGTCACCCGTCCCGACACCGACCCGGCCATCGACAGCCCCGAGACGCTGGAATTCGTCGCCCGCCGCGCACGCGAGGCGGCGAAGGTCAATGTCCTTCCCATGGCCGCCCTGACCAAGGGCCGCGCCGGTCAGGAGATGACGGAGATCGGCTTCCTCATGGACGCCGGAGCCGTGGCCTTCAGCGACGGCGACCACGTCGTCGCCAATGCCAAGGTCCTGTCCCGCGCCCTCACCTATGCCAAGGCGCGCGGCGCGCTGGTCATCGGCCATGTGCAGGAGCCCGTCCTGTCCGACGGCGCTGCGGCGACCTCCGGCAAGTTCGCCTCCCTGCGCGGCCTGCCCTCCGTCAGCCCGATGGCGGAACGCATGGGTCTGGACCGGGACGTGGCGCTGCTGGAAATGACCGGCGCGCGATACCACGTTGACCAGATCACCACCGCCCGCGCTCTGCCCGCGCTGGAACGCGCCAAGGCAAACGGGCTGGACATCACGGCCGGCGTGTCGATCCACCACCTGACGCTCAACGAACTGGACGTGTCGAACTACCGGACCTTCTTCAAGGTCAAGCCGCCGTTGCGGAGCGAGGATGACAGGCTCGCCGTGGTCGAGGCCGTCGCAAGCGGGCTGATCGATGTCATCTGCTCCATGCACACCCCGCAGGACGAGGAAAGCAAGCGCCTGCCCTACGAGGCCGCGGCAAGCGGCGCGGTCGGACTTCAGACGCTGCTTCCGGCGGCAATGCGGCTCGTGCATTCCGGGCACCTCGACCTGCCCGGTCTCTGGCGGGCTCTGTCGCTGAATCCCGCGCGCCGTCTTGGCCTGTCCTCGGGCCGGCTGGCCGTCGGGGCCCCCGCCGACCTCGTGCTTTTCGACCCCGACGCGCCCTTCGTCCTCGACCGGTTCTCGCTGCTGTCGAAGTCCAGGAACACCCCCTTCGACGAAGCCCGCATGCAGGGCCGTGTCCGCGCCACCTGGGTCGCCGGGCAACAGGTACACGGAGCGCCGCTGTGATCCCCGACCTCGTCACCCCGCCGGTTGCCCTGCTGCTCTGGGCGCTGGCCGGCTATCTGCTCGGTTCCGTCCCTTTCGGCGTGGTCCTGGCCCGCGCCTTCGGCCTTGGCGATCTTCGCAAGGTCGGGTCTGGCAATATCGGCGCAACCAACGTCCTGCGCACGGGCAACAAGACCGCTGCCGCGCTGACCCTGATCCTCGACGGCGGCAAGGGGGCGGCAGCGGTGCTGATCGCCCGGGCCTTAGCGGCAGAGGACGCGGTGCAGGTAGCCGGTTTCTCCGCCTTCCTTGGTCATTGCTTCCCGGTCTGGCTCGGTTTCCGGGGTGGCAAGGGGGTCGCGACGTTCCTCGGCCTGCTGCTCGCTTTCGCCTTTCCGCTTGGCCTCGCCGCCTGCGCGACATGGGCGGCGACGGCAGCGATCTTCCGGATATCCTCCCTTGCCGCGCTGGTTGCGGCAGCGCTCTCTCCGGTCTGGGCACTGATGTTCGGCCTGCCGCAGGCGGTGGCGCTTCTGCTGGCGCTCGCGGTCCTGATCTTTATCCGCCACCGCCCCAACATCGCGCGGCTTCTGGCGGGACAGGAACCGAGGATCGGCAAAAAATGATCCTTCGCGGTTGATTGCAAGCAAGAATTGTACTCTCCTGCGGAGTACGACCGTTTCAGAACGGTCAGAAAGGAGGAGACGCAAATGAAACTCACTCCCGCCATGCAGGCCTTTATCCTTCACTGGGGGGATATGGGGTCGAAATGGGGCCTCAACCGGTCCGTTTCCCAGATCTACGCGCTGCTTCACCTGTCCCCCGACCCTCTGACGGCCGAGGATCTGGCGACGACGCTGAACCTCGCACGCTCCAACATCTCCACCGGGCTCAAGGAACTGCTGACGTGGCGGCTGATCCGCACCAACCGTCAACTGGGCGACCGGAGGGATTACTACACCTCACTCGGCGACATGTACGACCTGATCGAAACCGTCGTGGCGATCCGGAGGGAGCGGGAATTCGAACCGACCCTTCTCATGCTGCGCGACATCCAGAGCGCGGCGGAAACCGATGACACCCCGCCCGAGGTCCGCACCAGGATAGCCGAAACCTACGAGGCGATGCAGACCCTTGATGGCTGGTACGAAGACATCGCCGCCCTGCCCCGATCGGCCCAGATCAACATGCTGAAAGTCGGGGCCAAGATCGGATCGCTTCTTGGCGACGCGACTGGCAAACCCAAGAAGAAGAAAAAGAAATCGGCCCCCGCCTCCTGACGTTACCGGCTCAGTAGGAATATTCCGGGTATATCCGGGTCAGGTCGCCCTGCCAGTCGCCGTGGTATTTCTCAAGCAGTTCGTCGGACGGGACCTGCCCCGTCTCCACGCTCTCCTTCAGGGCATTCAGGAAATGCGTTTCGTCCGGCACCAGCCCGCCCGCACCTGGCCGGGCCCGCGCCTTCAGGCCCGCATCCGCGATCGCCACGACCTCCCGCGCCAGCGCATGCATGTCGATCCCCTCGACCTGCGCCTGCAGCCCGTGCACCCCGGCAGAGATCCGCAGCATCTCCCGCTGCTCCGCGCTCCAGCCCTTCACCAGATCCCAGGCTGCATCCAGCGCGCCCTGATCGTAGGTCAGCCCGACCCAGAAGGCCGGCAGTGCGCAAAGCCGCCGCCACGGACCGCCGTCCGCACCGCGCATTTCGATGAACTTCTTCAGCCGCGCTTCGGGGAACAGGGTCGTCAGGTGATCCGCCCAGTCGGACAGGGTAGGAACCTCGCCAGGCAGAGCAGGCAATTTTCCTTTCAGAAAATCCCGAAATGACTGTCCGAGCGCGTCGATGTACTTCCCGTCGCGGTAGACGAAGTACATCGGCACGTCGAGCGCGTACTGCACCCAGGATTCGAACCCGAACCCGTCGTCGAACACGAAGGGCACCATCCCCGTCCGTGCATCGTCCAGATTGCGCCAGACGTTCGAGCGGAAGCTCTTGAACCCGTTCGGCTGCCCCTCAAGGAACGGGGAGTTCGCGAACAGAGCCGTCGCTACAGGCTGCAACGCGACCGCCACGCGCATCTTCTGCGCCATATCGCCCTCTGACCCGAAGTCGAGGTTGACCTGAACCGTGCAGGTCCGCCGCATCATTATGCGCCCCATGGTGCCGACCGTGCCCATGTAGGCATCCATCAGCTTGTACCGCCCCTTGGGCATCAGCGGCATGTCCTCGTGCGACCAGACCGGAGCGGCGCCCAGACCGATGAACCCCACGCCGACCTTGTCCGCGATGTCCTTCACATCGGCGAGATGTTCGTTCACCTCGTCACAGGTCTGGTGGATCGTCTCCAGCGGTGCACCCGAGAGCTCCAGCTGACCGCCCGGCTCCAGCGACACGTTGGCCCCGTCCTTGGTCAGTCCGATCAGTTTACCGCCCTCTTCCAGCGGCGCCCATCCCTTGCCGTCGCGCAGTCCTTCCAGAACCGCCAGAACAGAGCGCTCACCCTCATAGGGGATCGGTTTCAGGCTGTCCTTGCAGTAGCCGAACTTCTCGTGCTCCGTCCCGATGCGCCAGTCCGCCTTGGGTTTGCAGCCGGATTCGAGGTACTCGGCCAGTTGCTCGACCCGCTCGATCGGGCCGCCTCCGGACTGGGGAATGGACATGAAGGGGGCCTCCGGGCCTGTCGTGTTTCCGGATAGGTCTGATCGGAATGGCCGGGGGTGTCAATGTGCCGACCGGCTGGCGTTTCCCGCACACTAATGCAAAATCCTGTGCGGATTTTCAGACCCGCGTTGCCAGATGACGACACGTTCCGGGCCCTTCCGCCGCATCTCTTCGAGCATCCGGTCGGTGCGGATGCCGGGCAACGCGGCGAAGACGTCGAACAGCTGATCCGCCCCCTGCGCGGTCAGCGGCACCAGCAGCTCCGGCTGGCCCATCTGTTCCAGCACCCAGGTCGGTGGCGCGTTCCGGGAGTCCAGCGACAGGCGGCGCAGTTCGCTCAACGCCACCATGCCACCGGTGAGCGGACCGAAATAGGCCACCTGCCCCTCATCGACCGTCACCACCCCCGGACCGCCGGAGCCGGAGCGGAACCGGCCACGCTGGACACCGGCGAATACCAGAACGGGGGCCAGAGCAATCAGCCCCCACCCCAGCCACGCCAGCACCCCGAGCCCCGTCAGCGCGAACCACAGACCGATGAGGCCAACCGCCCCGCCGATCAGCGCCTCGGTCCAGCGCGCCGCCCACTGGCGCAGTTCGGGCCGGATGAACTCCACGCTTCAGCCCCAGTCGCCCAGACGGTCCTGCCACAGCGCCATCGCTGCCACCGCCGCCGTGTCCGCTCTCAGGACGCGGGGGCCGAGTGCCACGGGATGCGCGAAGGGCAACCCGCGCAGGCGCGCCCTTTCTGTCTCCGAAAATCCGCCCTCCGGCCCGATCAGGATCGCCCAGGGTCCGCGTTGATCCGGCAGGCCAGACGATCCGCCGACCAGTGCCTCATCGCAGAACATCAGATGCCGCCCCTCGGGCCAGTCGGCCAGCAGCGCATCCAGCCGGACAGGCTCCGCCACCTCGGGCACGAAGGTGCCGCCGCACTGCTCTGCCGCCTCGACGCAATGCGCCTGAAGCCGGTCCACCCGCACTCGTTCGGAATTGGTGAAATCCGTCTGGACCGGCAGGATCCGCCGTGCCCCCATCTC
Source organism: Primorskyibacter flagellatus (assembly GCF_014638275.1). GTDB lineage: Bacteria > Pseudomonadota > Alphaproteobacteria > Rhodobacterales > Rhodobacteraceae > Pseudooceanicola > Pseudooceanicola flagellatus_A. The sequence goes on along the minus strand of NZ_BMFJ01000001.1, from coordinate 286,965 downwards.
CGTCGCCTTTTCGACGATGAAATCCGTACGCGCCTTCTTGATCGGCGCGAAGATCAGCCAGAGGTCGGGCGGGTCCGCCTGTTCCGCGCTCTGCCCCACGCAGGTCAGCACCCCGGTCCGCTTGTTCGCCGCCGCGACCTCGGCCCGCCATTCGCCGTCGCGCCCGTTGAACAGTGCCACGGCATCGCCGACGGCAAGCCGCATCACGTTGAACAGGTAGTTCGCCTGATCCCGGTCCACAGGAACGGTTTGCCCCAGCCCCAGAGGGTGATCTACACAGAGCCTGATTTTCGCACGTTCCATGAGGCCTACATATGACCCGAGCCACGCCGACGCCAGAGGGACAGGTCGCCGATGCGGTCAGCGGCAACTGGGTCGATCGCTACGCGCCCGAAGCCGCCCGCCCATACCTGCGCCTGTCCCGCGCCGACCGGCCGATCGGCACCTGGCTGTTGCTGCTGCCCTGCTGGTGGAGCCTGATGCTCGCCATGCTGCACGATGCCACGCCGGCCTGGTCCGACCTCTGGATCGCCGTCGGCTGCGGTGCCGGGGCCTGGCTGATGCGCGGCGCGGGCTGTACCTGGAACGACATCACCGACCGCAGGATCGACGCCTCGGTCGCGCGCACCCGATCGCGTCCCATCCCCTCGGGTCAGGTCACCGTCAGGGGCGCGCTGATCTGGATGGCCCTGCAGGCGCTGATCGCCTTCGCAATTCTGCTGACCTTCCCGCCCGCCGCAGTAATCCTTGGCGTCCTCTCGCTCGGCCCGGTCTGCATCTATCCCTTCGCCAAGCGGTTCACCTGGTGGCCGCAGATCTTCCTCGGCCTTGCCTTTAACTGGGGCGCGCTTCTGGCATGGACCGCACATACCGGTTCCCTGTCCTGGCAGCCCGTGGTCCTCTACGTCGCCGGGATCGCCTGGACCCTGTTCTACGACACGATATACGCACATCAGGACAAGGAGGACGACGCCCTGATCGGCGTGAAATCTACCGCCCGCCTGTTTCAGGAGGATACTCCCCGCTGGCTGCGCCGGTTCCTGATCGCGTCCGTTTCCCTCATGGGCCTGACGGTGATCGGCGCGATGCTGCCCGGGGCCAATCCGCTGGCGCTGGTCCTTGCCCTCGCCGGACCCTGGGCCTTCGGTTGGCACATGACCTGGCAACTGCGCCGGCTGGACATGGAGGACAACGACCGCCTCCTGATGCTCTTCCGCTCCAACCGGGACGCCGGGCTGCTGGCCCTGCCGTTTTTTGCCGCTGCCCTGCTGGTGTGATTGCGCACGGGGGGAAACGCCAGTAAACCCTTGCGAATATCGCAATAACTCGACGGGCCGATGCGCTTATCCTCTGCCTCCATCCTGATCGGAACCTTTGTCGCGGCTGCTTTCTTCGCCCTGGTCGCCGCCACCTTCACCGCCCGCGCGCTGGAACGCACCTCCGCAGACGGCGTGCGGATGGAACTGGATATCGGCGGGCTGGAATGGACCGACGTGTCCGCCAACGGCCTGCAGGTCGAAATCACCGGCGTCGCGCCGAGCGAGGCGGAACGCTTCCGCGCCATCACCGTCGCGGCCGAGGTTGTCGACGCATCGCGCGTGATCGACAAGATGACAGTGGCCGCCAGCGACTCCATCGCCCCGCCCCGCTTCTCGATCGAGATGCTGCGCAACGACGAGATGCTCAGCCTGATCGGCCTGATCCCCGCCTCCACCGACCGGGAGGCGCTGCTGGACCGGCTCAGGGCCCTGCCCGGCCTGACAGAGGTGTCGGACCTGCTCGAAACCGCCGACTACCCGATGCCTGAATCCTGGCCGATCACCATCGATTACGCTGTCGCCGCGCTGCGCAAGCTGCCGCGTTCCAAGATCTCCCTCTCCGCCGGGCGCGTGGCCATCACGGCCATGACGGAAAGCGTTGAAAAGCGCCGCACGCTCGAAAACGAACTGCGCCGCGATGCGCGCGGTCCCGTGCGCCTGACGCTCGACATCTCCGCCCCCCGTCCGGTCATCGCACCCTTCACGCTGCGCTACCTCGTCGACGACAAGGGTGCCCGGTTCGACGCCTGCTCAGCCGATACGGAAGAGGCCCGCGACACCATCCTCACCGCCGCCAGGGGCGCCGGGCTGACCGGCGACGCGCGCTGCACGCTCGGCCTCGGCGTGCCCTCGCCCGAATGGGCCGAGGCGGTGAGCGCCGCGATCCTCGCCCTTGGCCGCATCGGTCAGGGCTCCGTCACATTTTCCGATGCCGATGTCAGCCTGATTGCCGCCGGCACCGCCGACCGTGCCACCTTCGACCGGGTTGTCGGCGAACTGGAAAACGCCCTGCCCGAGGTCTTCGCCCTTCACGCCGTCTTCCCCGACCAGACGGAAGCCGCCCCCAAGGGGCCCGCCGAATTCTCCGCCACCCTGTCGCCTGAAGGACAGGTCCAGCTGCGCGGGCGCGTGCGTGACGAACTGTCCCGCAAATCGGCCGACAGCTATGCCAAGTCGCGTTTCGGCAGTGAAAAGGTCTACTTCGCCGCCCGTCTCGACGACACCCTGCCCGAGGGCTGGTCGCTGCGCGTGCTCGCCGGTCTCCAGGCGCTTTCCGATCTCGCCCACGGGTCTGTCGTGGTGACGGAGGACCGTGTCAGCGTCACCGGCGACACCGGCAACAAGGATGCAAGCGCGGACATCGCCCGCATCCTGTCGGACCAGCTTGGCGAGGGGCAGGAATTCAGGATCGAGGTCGCCTATCGCGAGAAACTCGACCCCGACGCCGCCCGCCCGCCGCCCGAGAAATGCGTCGCCGACATTCAGGCGATCCAGAAGGCACGCAAGATCAACTTCGAACCCGGCTCCGCCACGGTGACCGCGGACAGCCGTCCCATCCTCGACGACATCGCGGAGGTCCTGAAGTTCTGCGGTCCCCTGCGGATCGAGATCGGCGGCCACACCGACAGCCAGGGCCGCGAGACGATGAACGAACAGCTCAGCCAGGACCGGGCCGATGCGGTGATCGCCGAACTGCGCAACCGCCGTGTCGCCACCGGAGGCTTCGTCGCGACCGGCTTTGGCGAAACCCAGCCCATTGCCGACAACAAGACCGAGGAAGGGCGCGAGGAAAACCGCAGGATCGAATTCAACCTGATCGACGCCGCCGCGGAGTCTGACGCGGCAACAGATCTTGAAAACCAACCGGAATCCGGCGCAGAAGGGTCCGACGGCGACCAGCCCAAGGAGTAAGGCCCGGATGAACAGAACCGAATTCGTGATCGCCACCGCGATCATCCTGTTTGTCGCCTTCGCCCTCGGCTGGTTCGCCTACTGGGTCATCCATCGCTTCACCCGCGTCTCCAAGGCCGACATGGGCGAACTGGAACGCATGGCCAAGGAACTGCACGACGCGGAAGACATGCGTGATCAGGCCATCACCTACATCCAGCAGCGCGAAGCGGAACTGACCAACCAGCTGAGCCAGACCGAGGCGGAGCTTTCCGCCGCCATGGAGGGCCTGCGCGAGGCCCGTCACGAGGCCGAGGAACTGCGCGCCTACATCGAACGCCTGCACGCCCAGAAATAGAAGCGGATCGACGGACTACCAGCGTCTGAGCGCGGCCTCGTCGTCGTCCTTCGCCGCCACCCAGGCGGCACCGTCCGGCCCCAGTTCCTTCTTCCAGAACGGCGCGCGGCTTTTCAGGTAATCCATCAGGAATTCAGCGGCCTCGAACGCGTCCTTCCGGTGCGGTGCGGCGGTGGCGACCATCATGATCGCCTCGCCCGGAACCAGCCGCCCGTGGCGGTGAATCACAAGCACGTCGCCAAGGCTCCAGCGGTCCCGCGCCTCCTCCGCGATGGCGGTGATCGCCCGTTCCGTCATGCCGGGGTAATGTTCGATCTCCATCGCGCTGAGCCCCCCGTCCCCCCGCACCAGCCCGGTGAAGGTGACGACGGCGCCCATGTCCCCCCGCCCCTGCGCGAAGGCGGACGTTTCCGCACCCGGATCGAACGGTTCCTCCTGAACGAGGATGCGCATCCCCTACCCTCCGGTCATCGGCGGAAAGAACGCGACCTCCCGAACCCCGGCGAGCGGGGCGGAAAAATCAGACAGTTCCTGATCCAGCGCCACCCGCAGCGCCGAGACATCCTCGAAGGCGGCGGCATAGCGCTCCTCCCGCGATTTCAGTTCCTCGACAAGATCCGCAACTGTCACCGCATCGCTGACAACGGTTTCTTTCGGAATCCCGATCCTTTCGCGGACCCAGGCAAAGTAGAGCACTTCCATCAGTCCTCTCCCAGATGTGCGCGGGCCTTCTGGAAATAATCCCAGCCCGTGACCGCCGTCAGCCCGGCCGCGATCCACAGCAGACCGACCCCGACGATGCCGCCCCATTCGGCGCGCACCATCTTGCCGCGGATGTCCAGCGGGTCTTCCTCCTCGCCCGACAGGATGGCCGACACCGTCTCTCCGTCCATGCCGAAGACCGACATACCGAGATTGGCGTTGAACGCCCCCTGCGCCAGCAGCAGCGCCACGGCCACCATCTGCACGGCGGTCTTCCACTTCGCCAGCTTCGTCACCTGCAGCGTGCCCGCCACATTGCCAAGGAACTCCCGCAACCCCGACACGAAGACCTCCCGGAACAGGATGACCCCGGCCGGCAGGGCAATCCAGTGCGCCAGCGGCGACCAGACGCCAAGCGCGAGCAGCGCGATCATCACCATCGCCTTGTCGGCAATCGGATCCAGCATCGTGCCGATCCGGCTGATCTGCTCCAGCCGCCGCGCGAGGTAACCGTCCACATAGTCGGTGACCGAGGCGAGGACGAACAAGGTAAACGCCACCCAGTCCGCGAAGGGGCGCGGAAGAATGAGGAAGGCGAAGATGACACCGGGGGCCGCCAGCAGGCGGAAGAGCGTCAGGATATTGGGCAGGGTGATGCGCATGGCAGATACCTAGCCCGTCTCCCGCACAAGGGAAAGGACCGTCGACAGGGGCGCTGCCCCCGGCCCTGGCGGGCCTCCCCCGGGGTATTTCAGGCAAAGTGAAAGAGGTGGCCCGGTTTCATCTTGCCAGAAATATCCCCGCCGGAGGCATGGCGCGGCGGCGCCGTCAGCCCTTTTCGTGGAAGTGGGCGTAGATCGTCTCGGCCAGGGTGTCCGAGATTCCCTCCACCGCCTTGAGATCCGCCAGCCCCGCCCGGCTCACCGCCTTGGCCGATCCGAAATGCGTCAGCAGTGCGCGCTTGCGGGTCCCGCCAACCCCGGCGATATCGTCCAGCGGCGTGGCAGAGAGCGACTTGGCGCGCTTCGCCCGGTGCGTCCCGATGGCGTAGCGGTGCGCCTCGTCACGCAGGCGCTGCACGAAGTAGAGCACCGGGTCGTTCATGCGCAGCGCGAAGGGGCGCTGGCCGGGGCGATGGAATTCCTCCTTGCCGTGGTCGCGATCGACACCCTTGGCCACCCCGACCATCGCAAGGTCGGTGATGCCGAGCTGATCGAGGATCTCCTGAACCGCCGAGACCTGCCCCGCCCCGCCGTCGATCAGCAGCAGGTCCGGCCACATGCCGCCGGTCCGGTCCGGGTCCTCCTTCTGCAGCCGGGTCAGGCGGCGGGTCAGCACCTCCTTCATCATGCCGAAGTCGTCGCCGGGGGTCAGGTCCTCACCCTTGATGTTGAACTTGCGGTACTGGCTTTTCAGGAACCCCTCCGGTCCCGCGACGATCATCCCGCCGACCGCGTTGGTCCCCATGATATGAGAGTTGTCGTAGACCTCGATCCGCCTGGGCGGCGACTCGAGCCCGAAGGCCTCTGCCAGACCGGCCAGCAGCCGCGCCTGCGTCGCGCTTTCCGACATCTTGCGGCCAAGGCTCTCCCGCGCGTTACGCTGCGCGTTCTCCACAAGTTCCGCCTTTTCCCCCCGTTGCGGGACAAGGATCTCGACCTTCCGGCCCAGTTTCTCGGACAGCGCCTCCTGCATCAGGTCGGGGTTCTCGATCGGGTGCGACAGCAGGATCTGCCGCGGCGGGTCCTTGCTGTCGTAGAACTGGCCGAGGAAGGCCTCGAGAACCTCCGCCTCCTCCACTTCCGCCCCGGTGCGCGGGTAGAAATCGCGGTTGCCCCAGTTCTGGTTGGCGCGGATGAAGAAGACCTGCACGCAGGCCTGCCCCCCCTCCATCGCCAGCGCGACGACGTCGGCCTCGGGCGTCGTGCGCGGGTTGACGCCCTGGGAGGCCTGCACGTTTGTCAGCGCCTTGATCCGGTCGCGCAGAGCGGCGGCGCGTTCGAACTCCATCGCCTCCGAAGCCGCGGCCATCTCCGCCCCCAGCTTCTCCTGCACCTCGGTGGAACGGCCCGAGAGAAAACGCTCCGCATCCGCCACCGCCGCGGCATAATCCGCCTCGCTGATTTCCCCGGTACATGGGGCGGAGCACCGCTTGATCTGGTGCAGCAGGCAGGGCCGCGTGCGGGTCGCGAACATCGAATCCGAACAGTTGCGCAGCAGAAAGACCTTCTGCAGCTGGTTCAGCGTCCGGTTCACGGCCCCTGCTCCGGCAAAGGGACCGTAGTAATTGCCCTTCCGTTTCTTCGCCCCGCGGTGCTTGAGGATCTGCGGGAAGGCATGATCCCGCGTGACGAGGATATTCGGGAAGCTCTTGTCATCCCGCAGCAGCACGTTGTAGCGCGGCTTGAGCTGCTTGATGAGGTTCTGCTCCAGCAGCAGGGCCTCTGTCTCCGTCCGCGTGGTCAGGAACATCATCGACGCCGTGTCGCGGATCATCCGCGAAATCCGCCCCGAATGACCGGCGGGCCGGGCGTAGTTCGACACCCGCGCGCGGAGGTTGCGCGCCTTGCCGACATAGAGCACCCGATTCTCGGCATCGAGCATCCGGTAGACCCCCGGCGACGAATCAAGCGAGGCCAGCAGCGACTGGATCAGCGCGTGCCCGGTCAGGTTATCTTTTTGACGCGGCGTCATGTTAAGGGTCCGTTGATTCTGACCTATGGCTGCAAGTTTCTGACCACTTGGACAAGAGTTAAGCTTTCCACGGATCCTGTGGATAACTCTGGGTGCAAATTCTTTCCATTAAGAAAAATCCTTTGAAGTATGGTACTTTGCTGGCATTGCACAAATTTTAATCAATCCAGCAAGGTGCTGTAAATAAACGAAATTAATATTTGGCTCTGACAAATTGTTGTTTTTGCTAACGTTTTGGTAACGGTTCCGTGACGCCGCTGCGGCAGGTGCAAAACTTCTTCGGGACTACACTTTTGGCTACTCGACTCCGTCTGAATCCGGTGTCAGCCACCCCAGGTGCTGCCCGCCGTCCACACAGATCAGCTGACCCGTCACCGAGGGCGACGACAGCAAGTAGCTGACCGCCGCGCAGACGTCCTCCGGATCGCTTCCACGCTCGAGAATGGTCGCACCGCGCTGCCGCGAAAATTGCGTTTCACTCTGCCGAACCGACCGCAGGGTCGGACCCGGACCGACGGCGTTCACCCGGACGCGCGGGGCGAGGCCCTGCGCCAGAGTCTGCGTCAACGTCCAGAGAGCGGCGCGCGACAGGGTGTAACTCAGGAACTCCGGCGTCAGCTTGCGCACCCGCTGGTCAATCACGTTGACAACGGCGGCGCGTGCGGTCGCCTCTCCGTTGCTACCGCGCCACGGCTCCGGGCACTGGCGGGCAAACGCCTGGGTCAGCACGAAAGGCGCGCGCAGGTTCACCTCCATATGCTGATCCCAGGAGGCGCGCGTCACGCTCATCGCGTCGTCATGCTCGAAGACGGAGGCATTGTTTATCAGCCCGTCCAATGCCCCGCCAAGTCCCGCCGCCGCCTCTGGCACAAGACGCGCGACCTCCGCCTCCCGCCGCAAGTCCGCCCGCAGGATCGTCGCGACCCGCCCCATGTCACGGATCCGCGCCGCGACCTCCTCGGCCGCTTCGACCGATCCGTGGCAATGTACGGCTACATCATGCCCGCGCGCCGCAAGGTCCAGCGCGATGGCACGGCCGATCCGCCGGGCAGCGCCGGTGACAAGCGTTCGGGGCATGGGATGACCTCTCAGATCAGGATGACGATCACATAGATCAGATAGAGCCCGGTCAAGATTAGGCCCCAGACCCGGCCGATGTTACGCCGCATCAGCACGAACGGCACGAGGATCAGCGCCGCTGCCAGCATCACCCAGAGATCGAAGCGCAGGAACTCCGGCGCGACCGGCACCGGACCGACCAGCGTAGTCAGCCCCATTATGCCAAGCAGGTTGAACAGGTTCGACCCGATCACGTTGCCCATGGCCACGTCGGCCTGACCGCGCAGCGCCGCCATGACCGTGGTCGCCAGTTCCGGAAGGGAGGTGCCGACCGCAACCAGCGTCAGCCCGATCACCGCATCCGACACCCCGAAATCCCGCGCGATGGCAGAGGCGTTGACCACCAAGAGATCGGCCCCGAAGGGCAGACCGCAGAGGCCCACGACCAGAAACGCGGCGATCTTCCACCAGGGCATGTCCGGATCGGCGCCCTCGGGCTCCGGTTCGTACGACGCGGCCTCTGACATATGCGCCCGCGCAGCCCGCAGTTGGTCCCAGATCATCAGTGCCAGAGCGGCAAGCAGGACAAGGCCGCTGACCCATGTCAGCGTGCCAAGCGCGGCAAGGCCGATGAACCCTGCCGAGGCTGCCAGCATCATCCAGTAGCTACGCCGGACGTCCAGCGTGCTGGTATGCATACGCGAAACGATGGCCGGCAGGCCCAGCACAAGCAGCACGTTGGCCGTGTTCGACCCCACGACATTGCCAAGCGCGAGCCCCGGCTTGCCTTCCAGCACGGCGCTGATGCCGACCAGAAGCTCGGGCGCGGAGGTCCCGAAGGCCACGATCGTCAGGCTGACGATCAGCGCCGGTATCCCGACCCGCAGCGACAGGTTAACCGCGCCGCGCACCAGCGCATCCCCCGCGAGAAGCAGGATCACCAATCCAACCGCCACAAGCACCCAGGCCATCATCGTCCGGCCTCCCCGCACGAGCAGCGGCCCTTGCCGATGCGGTAGCGCCCGCAGGACGGACATTTCCCCGTCAGCGCGCGTTTCGAAGGCATCCGAAGCTTGCCGAACATTGCCAGCACGCCGATGGATACGAGGAAGAGGATGACAGCCTTGACGATCACGTCAGAGGCCAAACCGGGCGTAGGCCGCCCGCTCCTCGACCCCGGCCAGCGCATCCTCGATCACATTGGCGCCGATCCGTGACATCCATCCCCGGCGCGGACCATAGCGACGGAACCGGACCTTGTCGCCGAAGCGCTTTTTCATCTCGGGCACAAGGTGGCCGATCCCGTCGATCAGCCCAAGCTCCTGCGCCTTCCCGGCCAGCCAGAATTCCCCGGTGAACAGGTCGTCCGACTCTTTCAGTTTTCCTGCACGCCGCGCTTTCACATGGTCGACGAATGCCGCGTGAATATCCTCCAGCAAACCCTTGAGCCGGGTGACATCCTCTTCCTTCTCGGGCTGGAACGGGTCCAGCATCGACTTGGACTTACCCGAGGTGTGTACCCGCCGTTCCACCCCTTGCCGAGCGAGGAACACATGCGCTCCGAACCCGGCAGAGATCACGCCGATGGACCCGACAACCGATGACCGGTCCGCAAGGATTTCATCCGCCGCGCAGGCCAGCCAGTAGCCACCCGAGGCCGCGGTGTCCTCTACAAAGGCGATGACAGGGATCTTCTTCTCGTCCGCCAGACGACGGATACGCGCGGCGATCAGCGACGATTGCACGGGCGACCCGCCCGGCGAGTTGATGACCAGCGCCACCGCCGCGGGCTTGCCGCGCCGGAAGGCCTTTTCGATGACCGGCTCCATGGCGGCATCGCTCAGCGGTCCGCGCGGACCGGCGGCGATCATGCCCTGCAAACGGATGACGGCAACCGTGGGCGGCCGCCGTCTGATACGATCCAGAATATCCATGCCAGCGATGTAGAGGCGCCGACCCGCCGCGACAAGCTCCCCGCGACAGGAAACCCGCCGTCACATCGTCAGGCCCGGATGCGCCAGCCCGTCCGGAAGATCCACCACACGATCCCGAGGCAGAGCGCCGTGAACAGCGCGATGGCCCCCAGGCTGAGCCCGATCGGAACGTCCGCCATATCGAAGAACGCCCATCTGAAGCCCGAGATCAGGTAGACCACAGGGTTGAACATGGTGATCGTCTGCCAAACCGGCGGCAGCATGGAGATCGAATAGAACGACCCGCCAAGAAAGACGAGCGGCGTCACGATCAGCAGCGGGACAAGCTGAAGCTGTTCGAAATTGTTCGCCCAGATCCCGATGATGAACCCCATGAGCGCAAAGGACACGCAGGTCAGCACGAGGAAGGCGATCATCGCCACCGGATGCGCGATGGACAGGTCCACGAACAGCGACGCGGTGCCAAGGATCACCAGCCCGATGAACAGCGACTTGGTCGCCGCCGCCCCGACATAGCCAAGCACAATCTCGATGAAGTTCACCGGTGCGGAGAGCAGTTCGTAGATCGTGCCGATGAACTTCGGGAAATAGATCGCGAAGGAGGCGTTGGAGATCGACTGCATGATCACCGACAGCATGATGAGCCCCGGCACGATGAACGCGCCGTAGCTGATACCCTCGACCTCCTGGATTCGGCTGCCGATGGCCGTGCCGAAAACCACGAAGTAAAGCGAGGTCGAAATCACCGGGGAGATGAAGCTTTGCAGAAGGGTCCGGAAGAACCGCATCATTTCATAGCGATAGATCGCGTATACGGCCGCGAAGTTCATGCCGCGCCCTCCTTCACCAGACCAACAAAGATTTCCTCGAGCGACGATTGCCGGGTCGAGATGTCGCGCAGGACCACACCCGCAGCCGCCAGCTCCGAAAGCAGCGTCGTGATGCCGGTACGCTCCTTCTTGGTGTCGTAGGTATAGACCAGCGTAAGCCCGTCCTCCGACAGCGTGAGGTCCTGCCCGGAAAGCTGCGGTGGCAATGCGCTCAGCGGTTCCCGCAACTCGATCGTCAGCTGTTTCTGACCCATGCGCGCCATCAGATGCGCCTTTTCTTCCAGCAGAAGCAGCTGCCCGCCATTGATGACCCCGACGCGGTCGGAGATCGCCTCCGCCTCCTCGATGTAGTGGGTCGTCAGGATGATGGTCACACCCTCCGCCTTGAGATCAGCCACGATCTCCCACATGTCCTTGCGCAGTTCCACGTCCACGCCCGCCGTCGGTTCGTCCAGGAACAGCACGCGCGGTTCATGGCTCAGCGCCTTGGCGATCAGCACGCGGCGCTTCATACCGCCAGACAACTCCTTGATACGGCTGTCCTTCTTGTCCCAAAGCGACAGGCGACGCAGGATCCGTTCGATCACCGCGTCGTCCCGCTTCTTGCCGAACAGCCCGCGCGTCAGCCGCACGGTATTGATCACCGATTCAAACGGCTCGAGGTTGATCTCCTGCGGCACCAGCCCGATCAGGTTCCGGGCCGCGCGGTAGTCGGTCACGATGTCATGCCCGCCGACGGTCACGGAGCCGCTGGTCGGCACGGTGATCCCGCAGACGGTCGAGATGAGCGTCGTCTTGCCCGCCCCGTTCGGACCGAGCAGCGCAAGGATCTCGCCGTCCTCGATATCGAGCGTTACGCCTTTCAGCGCCTCGAACCCGCCGCTGTAGGTCTTCTTGAGATCGGTGATCCTCAGGATCGGTGCCATGGCAGCCTCCGGAATTGCCGAAGCATCTTAATGCAATGGCGTTTGCGTGCGAAACAGCTGAACTGCTTCGTTCACCTGCCCCACTGTGCGCGGATGCGCAACTCTCTCCTGACATGTCGGCAGGTTCTGGCTGCCATCCGAGTCGGCAAACCTTCGCCCACGAACAGGTTAAGAAAAAGAGAATCAATTTCGCCCTAAACGGAAATCAACTGGAACAATGCAACTTATAGAAGAGTCAGCGCAAACATCGTAAAACCGCACGATTTTTACTCTCGCGACAATATCGCAAGATTTAGTGAACTGTTGCCTGACGATGCAAAGATATGGCGAAGGCCTGCGCAATATTCCTGTATAATAACGATTTAGGCAAAATTGGGGCTTCTTCGTGGCGGATTTCCACTATGGTGAACCTGCGATTGGCGATGTGGGAAAATGCTGCCCTGGCCGGTCCGCAAGGTAAGAGACGAATTGTAGCGAAGTGGATTTGAGAAGGAGACGCCCGGATATTCGGGTGATCCGACCCAGCCATCAATGTGGTGAGTGTTCCTCTGTCAGGGGAGCCTTTCCTGCGTCCTGAGCCCTGTATGACCGCAGCAGCGTTTCCGGCACATCCGGAATTTGAAACCTTGGTGGCCGGACGGTCCCAACCCGCCCGGCATTGGGCAAAGAGGGAAAGCGCATGACGTACTACAGCAGTTATTACAGCTCCTACAGCTACACCAAGAAATACGAGTGGACCGCCTATACCGAGTCCGACTTCCTCGGCTCCGGCACCGGCGGTTCGATCAGCTGCGGCGACACCTTCACGATGCCCGGCTCTCCGACCGTCTGCATGTCGACCTACGACAACGACGGCTATCTCTCCGGCGACGACGGTTGGTGCAAGGACGAGCGCGCGAACGACAGCTCTGGCCAGGATGCCTATATCGATGGTGGTCGTGTCGGCGGTCAGCTCTATGCCGAATGCTACCACAAGCTTAAGGGCTCGGACGGCAAGATCTACTACCTGATCGAGATCGAGGTCGAAGGCTATGACGCCCCCGGCGCTGGCGACGACTTCTTCACCTTCTACGGTGCCGTTCCGCCCGCAGGCGTGACCCTGAAGGTTATCGACACCTGCAACGTCACTGGCTGCATGATCGACTACCGCTGCCTCGGCGCGGGCGACAAGGCCCCGGCGAACACCCCGCCCGAGTTCACCAACGAACCCGCCTACGGCAAGATCTGCATCGACGAGAACACGACTTTCGTGATCGACCTCAACGCGAAGGACAAGGAAGGCGACACGCTGACCTTCAAGATCGTCGGCGGTGCCGATGCGGCGCTCTTCACCATCAACGAACAGACCGGCGAGCTGAAGTTCAAGGCGGCCCCCGACTACGAGAACGCCAAGGACTACAACAAGGACAACATCTACAAGGTCGAAGTTAAGGTCCTGGACGGCAAGGGCGGCGAAGACCTCACGAAGCTCTCCATCTGCGTCGACGACGTCAAGGAAACGACGCCCGGCAAGTGCATCGTGATTGAAGCCGAGTCCATGTGCGAATGGGGCTTCTCCAAGGCATGGGGCTGCAACGCGTCGAACGGCAAGCTGGTCAAGCTGGACTGCTACGACAAGGGCAAGCTCTGGACCACCTTCGACGGTCAGGAAGGCAACTACGACTTCAAACTCTTCGCCCAGGACGAGAACGACGGCAAGTCGAAGCTGACCGTCTATGTCAACGGCGTCATCGCCGGTGTCATCAAGCTGGACCGCCAGACCGACGGCGGCGGCTCCGACAACGGCAAGTTCTCCACCTTCACGCTGGAGGATCTGAAGCTCAAGAAGGGTGACGTCATCACGATCTGGGCCGAGGGTAACTGCAACGAACAGGTCCGTATCGACAAGATCGAGCTTTGCCTGGACGAGCCCAAGCCCGAACTGAAAGACGACATGGCGATGACCTGCGCGGACGAGATGAAGTTCGTCGACGTGCTGGACAACGACACCAACGGCGACATGCTGACCATCACCCATGTCGACGGCAAGGCGATCTCGGAAGGCAACTCCATCACCACCGACTACGGCACCATCGTGACCCTGGTTGGCGGAGAGCTGAAGATCGACGGTCAGGATGCCTACGCCTACCTCGACATCGGCGAATCCGAGATGGAGCTCATCACCTACACTGCGTCCAACGGCAAGGCCTCGGCCCAGGCCAAGCTGGAGATGAAATTCTGCGGCGATGCGAATTCCGTAGAAAGTTTTGCAGACTACCTGCCCTCCGGCGATATCACTTACAAGATCAAGGCGTCGAACATCGATTTCCCGATCGAAACTTACGGCCTCGACGTCCAGATCATCGATGCCAGCGGCGACCGTTTCGACGGTGTCATCTTCTCCAAGGCTTATTGCCTGTACATGGGCGAAGCAGCTGCTGACTCCGAAGACTTTGCCACCGCACCGATCAACGTCGGCACCGTGACGAACACGACGGACCCGAATGCAACTGATGTCTTCAGTGCCGGCCAGAAATCCGCGTTCAACGGCCTGGCTGCCAAGGACAACTTTGACCTCATCAACTGGATCCTGAACCAGGACTACGAAGATAACGGCTACACCGGCTGGGAAGTTCAGCGCGCGATCTGGGAACTGACCAACAACAACGACACCGGTTATATGGATGCCGTCGATCCCGGGTTCGGTTCCAACGCGAACGTTGAGACCATCCTCGGACAGGCTGCCGCCAACGGCGAAGGTTACGTTGCGGGTGTGGGGGATGTCTTTGGCCTGATCATTGATCCGGGCAATGCGGACCCCAAGAACCTCCAGCCGTTCATCTTGGCGGTGGAGTTCGAAACCTACGACTGCCTCTGCTGAGCATGAGAATTGGGCGGGAGCCAGGCAGGCACCTCGCCCTAGGCGGAGCGTCCGCCGCGTCAATCGAAAAGGCCGATTGGCTTCACCATGAACGAAAGGAAACCGTTATGAAGAAACTCGCTGTCTTCGCCGTTGCACTGGTCGCTTCTACCGACGCCGCTCTTGCAAACTGTGGCGTTGGTGTTGTCTGCGTCCCCGAAATCAGCGCGCTCGAAGGCACCGCGGCTATCGCAGCCCTGGCCGCCGTCGTGCTGCTGGCATGGGAACGCCGCCGCCGCTCCGTCTGAGCCACGGCATCTGACCGGCCCGCGTGATCCTTCGCGCGGGCCGGACTTCCGATCATGACCGCCTCCAGCGACATCGCCCCGCGCCGGCACGCCCCGGTTGCGGCCCTGATCCTGACCGGCCTGTTACTGGCGGTCGAATTCGCCGTGATCGGCGTCACCTTCAAGCACGGCATCGCCTTCACCTGCCTCGACAACTGGTCCCCCCGCGCCTGCGCCACGGCCAGTTTCAGCTTGGTCGGGCTCTACTGTGCGGCCGGGGTGTTGGCGCTCTACTTCACGCTCCGCCCCGCAATCCTGCGCGATCTGATCGCAGAGGCAGGACGGACGCTGCTTCCCCTCCTCGCCAATGCGGCAGGCGTGGCGCTGGCGCTGGTCCCCGTGCTGTTCCTGACAGAGGGCAGCGGAGACCGGTGGATCGGGCCCTCCTTCCTTTTCTGGATCGCCGGAATGGCCCTGATGCTGGGCGGCGCGGGCCTCGTCCTTGCCCCGCCGGCCCGCTGGCGCGCCTTCCTCGCCGGTTCCGCCGGGACGCTCGCGCCAATGCTCGCCGTCGCGGTGCTGACACCTTGGATGTCGCGAAGCCTCGCCCCGCTCTGGAACCTAGAACCGATCCGGGACCATACCTTCACGGCCGTCGTATGGCTGGTGGGCGCATTCGGCTATCAGGTCGACGCCGACCCGGCGACCAAGATCATCGGCAGCGAGAACTTCAAGGTGGCCGTCGCCCCGGCCTGCTCCGGGATCGAGGGCATCGCGCTTGTCACCGTCTTCGTCACCATCTATCTCGCACTCTTCCGCAAGGAGATGCGGTTTCCCCACGCCCTTCTGCTCTATCCCGTCGGCATCGCCACCTCCGCCCTGTTCAACGTGCTGCGCATCGCCGTTCTTCTGGCCATCGGGCTCGAGGGCAATCCGGAACTCGCCGCCGGCGGGTTCCACAGCCACGCGGGCTGGCTTCTGTTCACCCTGATCGCCCTTGGCATCATCGCCGTCGCGCAGTCCGTCCCCGCCCTGCGCCGCGCACCGACCCGGACCACCTCCGCCCCCGCCGTCCCGGGGTTCTGGAGCGATCCGGTCGTCGCCCGCATCCTGCCCTTCGCGGTCTTCATGCTGACGGCCCTCTTCGCCTCTGCCCTCGCAAACACGCCCGGCGCGGTCTATCCGCTGCGGGCCGCATTGATCGCTGCCGTGCTGCTGCCTTTCCTGCCGGTCTACCGCAGGCTGACCTGGCGTCTCGACCCGCTCGCGCTGGTCGCAGGCGGCGTCATCGGGCTGGTCTGGGTGCTGATCCCCGTGGTCCCCTCTGACACGCCGCCGTACGGAGAACTCGCCGGTACCGCCCTGATACTCTGGTTCGTCGCCCGCGGTATCGGCACCGTGCTGCTGATCCCGTTGGTCGAGGAGCTGTTCTTCCGCGACTACCTCGAATCCCGCCTGCGCCTGCGCCCCGGTGCGCTCTGGAGCGTCGCTGCCGCCATCGTCACCGCCGCCCTTTTCGCCGCCCTGCACGACAGATGGGCCGAAGCCTTCGCCGCCGGACTGGTCTTCTCCGCCCTCGCCCGACGGGGAACGGTCGCCGACGCGATCCTCGCCCATGCCGTGGCAAACGCGGTGGTGTTCGGTGTGGCAATGGCGACCGGAAACCTGGCGATCATCTGATCTGCCACAGGCGCTCAACGTCTGGCGGAAGAACCTGCCGACCGGACGTAGGGCCGAAATCTGCCAGCGGGGGCTGACGGTCCTGCAATGTCGGGGATCAAGGTGGCGGACCGAGGAGCATCACTCAAACCAATTGCAACCGCTTGCATCCAAAAGCATACAAGTCATTGATTTTATGTGATAATTACTCCATATATCCCCTGAGAAGGTTGAAGCTGACTGCATCCGATTGCAGACACTCGCAACCTACATTGGCGGGTATAGTGGAGGGTAGGACATGCCACGTAGAGCGAAAGAACTTAAGGACCTGGAGGTCAGGCGACTGGCACATCCGGGGCCGGAAGGGCGCGGCCCCATATCGGTGGCCGTTGGCGGTGTTGCGGGGCTTCACCTCCAACTGACCGTAGGAGGTGGTCGCAGTTGGCTCCTCCGGTATAGCGTCGGGCGCAAGAGACGGGAACTCGGACTTGGTCCATACCCCGAAGTCACCTTGGCGAAAGCACATGAGAAAGCGCGGATAGCCAAGGACAAGATCACTCAGGGGATAGACCCAATACAGGAACGCAAGGACAACCGCGCTGCGCTGATCGCAATCAGTCAACGGATGACTTTCAAGATAGCTGCTGACAAATACCTCGATAAGAAACGCGCCGAACTTTCGAACCCGAAGCACTTCCAACAGTGGCAGAACACCTTGGCCACCTATGCTGAACCGATCATAGGAAACATGGCGGTCGAAGATATCGCGACCAAGGACATTCTCCGAGTGCTTGAACCCATTTGGAGCGAGAAGACTGAAACGGCCACCCGCCTACGCGCGCGGATCGAAGCGGTTCTGTCTTGGGCCACCGTGTCGGGGTATCGGAGCGGCGACAATCCAGCCCGTTGGGCGGGCAATCTGAAAGAACTGCTTCCGGCTCCGAGCAAGGTATCCAAGACCACCAACCAACCGGCGGTCCAGATCGACCAAGCGCCCGCATGGTTCCAAGCCCTGCGTCAGCGCGAAGGCATGGGGAGTCGCGCTCTTGAATACGCTATCCTGACGGCCGCGCGTTCCGGTGAAGTCCGCGGTGCCACTTGGGATGAAATCGACTTGGACAAAGGTATCTGGACGATCCCTGCGGACCGCATGAAGATGGACAGAGAACATCGCGTCCCCCTCCCCCCGGTGGCAGTAGACTTGCTGAAAGCTCTACCTCGCCTCAGCGACAAAGTCTTTCCCGCTCCGCGTGGCGGAGAACTGTCAGATATGACACTCAGCGCCACCATGAAGCGCATCCACGAAGACCAGAACAAGGTAGACGGCATCGGCTTTGTAGATCGGGTTTCCAAGCGCCCGGCTGTTCCTCATGGCCTCCGCTCCACTTTCCGCGATTGGGTAGCAGAGCAAACAGACTTCCCCGGCGACATGGCCGAAGTCGCCCTCGCTCATAGCGTCGGCAACACGGTGGAAGCCGCTTACCGTCGGGGCGATATGGTGGAGAAACGCCGGGCCATGATGCAAGCGTGGTCGGAGTATCTTGACCCGACTCGGACTGTTGGCTAGATCGAGAACAGAGGTTAATCGGACGCATCAGCGTTGTTCACCCTCCGGTTGGAGGTGATGACATTGACCTACGTTTCGATACGGCAGCTTTCAAAACGCTACGGCGTTCATGCGTCTACCGTCTGGCGGTGGCGCAAATCACGCGGCTTCCCCGAACCCTACCTTTTCAGCCCACAATGCGCCCGATGGAAACTCGCTGAAATCGAGGCATGGGAAGCCGCCGCCGCGCTCAGGCTAGGGGGATAGCCTAGCGCCCCTAGTTGCTGCCCTAGCGCCCGCTCCTACGGCCGCAGCGCCCCTTGCGCCCTCCCCTGCGCCCCCGGCATTTTGATCCACCCCATTAAATTGACCTTGCGCAACAATAATTCCAATGGCCATTATTAGATGGATCATCCTGAAAGGAAGTCAAATGAGAGACGCAATAGGAAAATATTGGCCAGACTTAAAAAGGAAAACAGTTGGACCATGCTTAATTGAATGGTGCGCAGTCAAGCAACCGCTGTTCGAAGACCCGTATCTGTATCTGGTAGTCAGCCTCAGGACTTGGGATGACAGAAAGATCAACCTTCGGCTGAACATGACCAGAGATACCGAAGAATGGAAACTAATACGTTTCGAGTTCTTCACACGGTGCGGTATTACCGACTTGGAAGACGCCGACGAGTTGGTTGGCCTCACGCCCGAACTGTTCATTCCGTCCGATTGGGAAACCAACACCCGTATCATCGCGCGACGGGATATTCTGACCATGATACAGAAAGAATTGACCGACGAGTGATCTATTGCAACTCATTGCAATTTGCTATTGCCGACAGATTGCTCGATATGAGAGGGCCATTATATCGCCAGCCGCAGGAGTTCAAAAATGGCAAGAGTCAAAGTTCAAGTCAGCAAAGATATGAAACCGCATAAATACACGGTTTCCTTCACAGAAAGTGAGAACAATCTTCTCACTCACCTTTCCGAACGC
This sequence comes from Primorskyibacter flagellatus, assembly GCF_014638275.1. GTDB lineage: Bacteria > Pseudomonadota > Alphaproteobacteria > Rhodobacterales > Rhodobacteraceae > Pseudooceanicola > Pseudooceanicola flagellatus_A. Next base: position 267,931 of record NZ_BMFJ01000001.1, on the reverse strand, counting down.
TTGAGTGTTCGCGTCCCCGCCATCTGTCGGGCGATTGTGCTCGACACCCTGTCGGAGAAGAAGGACCGCTTGGCAAACGTGCACGCAATGCTGGAACGCCGGGACGAAAACCTTGAAGCCCTTTACTCGCAGGGCTTCGGCACGCCAACGCCGGGATATCGGACCAGCGGTTCCGACCAGAACGTGACCGTGGTGAAAAACGTTCCCAAACCGTGGGAATGACTACCCCCGCCCGACGGCGGGGGCAATTGCTCTCGAAGGATCAACAAAGAGAAGCAGAGACAGGGCAGGAGTCAACCCTGAGGTCGGAACAAAGAAGCCGCAGATGCCACAGAGGCCGCAGAGGTCCGGAGCGATATATAGCATCCGGCCTCTGTGTTCGCAATATGGAATAATGAGGTATGCCATGCGAGAATTTGTTTTGCCGGATGTAATAGAAGCGAACAAAGATAAGCGCATCTTTGGTATCTTCAATATCCATCCGACAAAGGAACCAATCAGACTGAGTCACGGTCGTCACCAGAATGCAGGTAATTCTGCTGACCTGTGGACTTGGGATGAGATGATGGTTTATCTCGGGGAAAATCAACTTCCCTCTGTGTCCCTGATCAGGTTCGCCGCCGAAACAGGAATGAACCTTATCATTAAGGACCTTGATGCTTACAAGGATCAGTATGACAGGGACCATGGGGACCGGCTAATTCAAGTAGCGGAGGACCTCGGAACGCACGTAGCCTACAGCTCAAGCGGTAAGGGATATCATACCTACTTCTTCACCCGAGAGACTGGCGATGTTCTGACGGCGCTAAAGCGAGGCGGCGCTCGGAAGTCCAAAGGTATCGACAACCTAGGCACGTATGCCATTTTGAGCGGCAAACCCTATCGGAACAACCCGGTTCAAGAAATCATCCTCACCGATGAGGACCGCGAACTCATGTGCCAAGCCGTTGAGCAGGCAAGGCAGTCTGACGGACCTAAAGCCCTGCTCGAACAGAACGGCAGAATGTCGATAGTGTTCGCGGCGAACCTCCAGGTGGATATCGCAACTGAGTTGGTGAACCTCGGGTTCGAAGAAAGGCAAAACGGACGGTGGCAGTCACCTGACAGCGGCACTTCCGCAGGTGGCATGATCCTTCCAAGCCACAACGGTCCTTATGACATCTTCATCACCTACAATGAAACCGGACTAGACTGGATGAAGCAGGGCAAGTCCGGGCGTGTAGCCGACGGAACTGACCTCAGAATACAAAGTATGATTGTCTCCGGTAAGGCTAAAAATCGGAAACACGCTCTCAGCCAACTATACCGGGAAATCAATGTCCCGGTAATCGACAATGGGAACTTCTACGGTGAATTAAAGGATCAAACTGTGGACGAGTATAATTCAATGCTAGAAATAGCTCCGCCAGCACCACAACAACTCCCCTCAGATAGCATTCCATTCTCCGACCTTCCCATGCCCACCGATCCGTTCCTAATCGAAGTTGTCGAGTGGATCATGAATAGCTGTATGCCGTATCGGCAGAGAGATATTGCGATACACGCGGCATGGAACTTGGCTATGGTGTTTGTGGGACGGAAAGACAGTTTTCATGAGAACCCGCCCGTGGTGCCGTCAATTCTTCTCGCCCCGTCAACCACGGGGAAAGACACCATCCGGAAAGCTCTGCAAGTTGTAATTAGAGCATTGACATTGGATGGTTTCAATCATGCGGTAATGTTTGAGCCTATCGGTAGCGCCAAAGGTCAGGTGAAGCTGGTTGAACTTGGACTTCGGAAGCTCTCAGGAATACAACTCATTTCTGAGGCCGGAGTCGCACTGGACTCAAAAGCGGGAGACCCGCATTCGGTTCGATCCGTGACTCTTCAAAACACGGCCGCGAATGCGTATACGTCATGGTATACAGAGGAACTCCGAGAAGTCAAACAGGTGCCCATTGGCGTCAACATTCCGGTGGTCTCAGAGTCTACTGTTGCTGCTTATAAAAAGCACCTACCGGGAAGTGCGGATAAAGGCGATGCAGGACGCAGGCTGTTGTTCAATATCAATCACGCCAAAGTTGAATGGTATGAGAATGAACCAGACTGGCAAATACCAGAAAAACTAGTTTCAAAATTCCGGTTGCTCGCGGAGGAAGCGGTTCGGTCGGAGAATATCAATTTGGACCCCGTCGGCGCGACCCCTATACCCGAGTTCCGACGCTTCAAAGGTGATGAGGAAGTTGTTGAGTTCTTCCGAGACCTGAGACGCAGAGAGTTCGAACGTAGGTCTACTGAGGACTCCGAAACCTTCGGACTTCGCGAGGCACTGGCCGGGCGGTATATTCAGCTGTTAATGAGACTAGCCCTGCTTTCTGCACGAACACGTCTAGTCACCTCGGGCCACCCGTCAGAAACCACAGTTTCGATGCAGGACGTAAAGCAGGCCAAAGCACTGCTTGATGACAGCCGCAAGACCGAGATGGCCAACCAAAAACTTCATGAAGGCCCAGAACAGCAACTCGCAGACGCATGGCTCTCGGAAGGACAAAGAGAGTTCAGCCGATCTGAACCTTCCGGCCAGTTCATCGGCAAACACCGATCGGGCAAACGGCACGCGTCTACTCCGGAAGAACTTTGGGCGCAGCACCGTTTGACTAGCGGCTACTTCACCGGCCAAGTTGAAAGAACAAAGAAGCTTGGAAAGGACCTCGCGAGAGAAAACAAGATACATCCTACAGAGTTGTACAAGAGAACGATCGAGTTGGGTGAGGCTTCGGGATACTGGAACGTTTCTGTGGAAGGGCGTTCAACATGGCTCATTTTTGCGTAGGAAGGGGCGTAGCAGAGCTTCAAAGGGCGCTGAAAGGGAAATGAAAGGGAGCGGTATCCCTTCTTTATTATCAATTTATATCAAAGCTTTAGGCGCAAATTTTTCTCAAAAAGGGGAAAAGGGGAGGGAGAGAGGGCGCGCGCATTCGAGCGCGTGCTAGTTTCATTTCGCGAGATAAATAATATATGACAGGGCGACTTATAGAGAATGAGAATGCTAATATATATCCCTTTTCCCCTTTTATATAGAATCTCTTTCATAGCATATTAAATTCATTGGATTTTCCGGAAGGGGTGTTCCCCCCTCTCCAGCCCTTTATCCACCTCTTAAGACTTTCGCGTCTGATGGGCCATGCCGCGTGCCGTCCCCCGCCGCTCTTGTGACTTACATACAAAAGTGTCTGACAAGTAGTTCAGTTGAACTAAGCACAGATTGGCGGGTATCTAGCACGGTAGTTCCGCTATCAGTGATCTAAACCGTTGATCCGAAGCGGACAGTGGCTCCTGAGCTACCAGCACCAGCTACCATCAGCACTCTTGGCCCACAGCCGCCAGCTACTTTCAATCGCGACTAGCGACTAGACGCTCCGCCGCCAGCCCGCCGCGCATCACGCATCGCCGCCCTAGCCCGATCAGCCCCGCCAGCCCCGATTTCCGCCTCGCTGGGGGCCAACTAGGGCTTTTCGGGCATCCCCCTAGCCCGGAGGCATCCGAGGCCCCTCAGCGGCCAAATTTTCACGACCATGCCAAGCTCTGCTGTCGGATATGGGCCTTTCAGGCAAATTGCCTGAAACCCCACGAATTTAACTCAGAAAATTTTTCTGAGTTGCTCTGACCATCGCTACGGAACATGGGTCTCAGAAAAATTTTCTGAAACCCCAGATCGAAGCTCTGCGAACAATATGCAATAAAAACAGATATTTACGCTTGGCGACAATGGCTCATTGGGATATATTGGAAAAGCCGAATACGTTGCGAGGGTGCAGAGATGCCGGAGACATTGCCAGCTTTGGGCGTAAAGAGCGGTTTGCAGGGCATGGGAACCTTCGCTCACAATCCGCGCATGTTCGAAACTCCAGAAGAACTCATGGCGAAGTTCTTGGAATACTACACATGGAATGAAGAAAACCCGCTGATCGAACACAAGCCGTTTGTCAGTAAAGGCGACGCAATCATGGCGAGGGTGCCGAAGATGCGCGCACTTTCTTGGTCCAGGTTCGCAGTCTTCCTCGGGACTGACAGTTTCTGTCTCTACCGGATGCGGAAGAACATGGAGAACTTGAAAGAGGCGTTCGATTACATTGCAGACGTGATGTATGCGCAGAAGTTCGAAGGCGCAGCGGCTGGTCTACTGAACGCCCATGTCATCAGCCGAGACCTCGGACTTGCCGAGACAATTCGGCTGGAGGATACCAACAGCCCCTCCAAAATCGACCCCAACACGGTGGCCGACAAGATGCACCCGGACTGCACGGACGAGCAGTTGGCTTGCATCTACGCCGCTGGCCTTGAACCGCCGCGCTACTCACAAGCTCAGATCGACGCCGGTTTCCCGTTCATCATGCCGAGCCTGACCTATGGCTGAACGGATGTTCTACGCTCCGTGGGATGACATTCAGGTCAAGGCGTCCTTCATAGAAAGACACTGTGCCTTTTGCCGTGTGTTGGAGCTGGACTACAAGACAGCCCCCGGCAAGGTCTACGAGGTGCTGGCCTCCGCTTCCAAAGCCCTGCGGACAGAGGCAATCGAGACGATGCACGCGGCAGTCGAGCGGCTTCCGAAAATGTTTGCGTGGCACCCGCCGGAGTATGAACCCGATCAAAAGAACCCTTTCGCCCGAATGACCGATGGCGGGATGTTCGATCACTACGCGGTATTCGGAGGACGTGGGGGCGCGAAGTCATTCGACGCTGCCGATGCAATTGTTGAACTGGCCAGCACGCGCAAAGAGCGCGTGGCGGGTGCACGGGAGTTCATGAAACGGATCAAGGAGTCCAGCAAAGAGGTCTTGGACAACAAAATAAAGGAGAGCCCGTGGGCGGCGGACTGGGAGATTACCGAGTTCGAGATGAAGAACAAGCGGACCGGGTCTCAGATCATTTTCATTGGTCTGACCGGCAGCAATGCCGAGTCTGTCGGTAAGGCACTCGAAGGGGTTTCGATCCTTTGGGCGGATGAGGCACAGCTTCTCACGCAACACAGCATCGACATCATACTGCCGACCATCCGTATGGAGGGAAGCCGTTGCATATGGACCTGGAACCCCGGCGAGGAACCTTCCGCTGTTGATCTTCTGTTCCGTGGGGACAGCCCGCCCGAACGGAGCTTGGTCCAGTGCCGGTTGGTCGAGGACAACCCCTACCTGTACCGAACCCGCCTTGCGGCTGAGATGCGTTCCAGCTTCCAACGTGACAGCGCCGACAAGTTCAATCACATCTGGCGCGGTGCACATCTCGAAATCACCGAAGCGACGATCTTCCCCAACATCTCTGTCGATCACCTGAACTGGCTTGCGCTACCCAATGACGGTGACTGCGACGAAGTCATAGAAATCGCTGGTATGGACTTTGGCTACGGTGGCGATGACCCGAGTGCCGCCGTCAAAGCCTATGTGATTATGCCGAGCGCCCTTCCCGGCTTCAAACCCGACGCAGGGATGCGCCCCGTGCTCTATATCCGGTCGGAGGCAGTCGAACGCGCCGTTCCGAACCATGAGCTATGGCGGTTGGCGAAAGCGACCGGAGGCATGAACTTCCTATGCGACAGCGCCATGCCACTGATGATTAGTGCGCTTGAAGCGAGTGGCGAAGTATCGGCGCGTCCGGCCGTCAAAGGTCCGGGGTCGCTGGTGGCGGGCATCAGGAAACTACAGTCATGCGACATCATGATCGACCCGCGCTGCCCGGTGGCCGAACAAGAGTTTCGAAACCTCAAATGGGCTGTCGATCCGAAAACCGGGAAAGTCCGTCGCCCGCTTTCCACCGTCGGAGAGGACCACATAGTCGCCGCGGTCCGGTATGCCATTTCCGAGACTGAGTTGACCGAACTGCAATCAGGTGGTGTGAGCTATGCTTGAGCAACTAGGCGGCGGGTCGCCAGACCTCGAACTAAAGCAGAAACCTGTCACAGGGTTTGGCTTCTACCCCATGGTGGAAGTCCGATATCATCAGCGTCCCGGCAGACTTGTGGAGGTGGACGTGAACGGCCACCTTGTCTCGGACGTTCTGATCTTCGACAACGCCGCCGCCCTAGAAGCCCTGCGGTCCAAGACCGTAGTATTGCCTCCCGGCTTCCCGTCGATCCACGCAAGGCTTGAGGCAGTCGGCGCAACAATCAAGGTCCACAACCGATCAGTCGACGCCTACAAACTGGCCGAACAAGCGTTTAGTGACGTTGATTGGATTTGATGGCTCCTTATTCAGAAGCCGCATTTTACCCAATTGTCCCAGATTTTGCGAGATTGCGGGAGACTACCCGCCTATAAACCCGCATAAAAACGCATTAATTTCAGAAACTTACAGAATATTCGCATTGCCGACAATAGATCGCAAGGCGCATATTGGGGGCCAATGCTCTGCGATGGAGGTCCCTTGTGTATATCCAAATGCGTGTATCGCCCGAAGAACGGGAAAGTATCGTAGCGATGGCGGAAGCCGAAGGTCGCTCCATTTCCGACTTCGCGCACCGCGTCTTCTTCAAGAAGTTCCGCCAATACCAAGACGATGAAGACCCGCGTCGGACCTATCTGCGAAACGCGATGACCCCCCTGTTCGATGAACTCGGGTATGAACCTGAACGGCGGGAAGCGACCATCAATATGGTCCTCGCGAACTTCCACTTGTTTTTCTGAGGGAAGCCATGAGGAACCCGCTTGAAGGCATCGACCACTACGACCTGAACCGGCTCACCAGCCACCAGACCCAGCGCCTTGATGACATAGTCAAGAAGTGCCGGTCAGGCACCCGCCTGACTGCGAAGGATGTGGATGACCTCGGTGGCATACGCAGGGCTGTGAAGGTTGAACCGACCTCTCTGGCCGACACCGTAGCCGAGATGAAACGGTTGTTCGGAGGGTAAGGCGGTGCATGTCGAAGGTTGGGCCAGCACTGGGGATAGGGACCATGTAGGGCATACCGTCCTGCCGAGCGCCTACGCCAAGAGCATTGCCCGGTTCGGTCTGACCGGCCCTAAAGGTATCAAGTTCCTGTTCCATCATGATCCCCGTCAGCCTCTCGGTCACATCAAGAAGCTGGAAGTGCGGAACGCTGGCCTCTGGATCGAAGCCGATATCAACGAAGACATCTCATACGGACGGGATATCGCTGTCGCCACCAAGGCCCAAGGCGGACTGAATTTCAGCGTCGGTTTCTTTCCGGTCGAATGGTATTTCGACAAGGACGAGCGCCCTGTGTTCACCGAAGTCGAGTTGGATGAAGTAAGCGTGGTGGTTTTCCCGGCGAACTCTGAGGCGACTATGTCCGCGACGGAAAAAACCTCCGATCCCACAACCGCCGCTATTGCCGCCCTGACACGCGTAAGCTTGACGCTGAACGCCCTCAAAGGACAATCCCGATGAACCTCACCAAAGCTGTGAAGCACCAGACCCCGGAAGAACGCGCTCGAATGACGACCGCGTTGCAGGTCTCGAATGACCTGATTGAGCGTTGGCTCAGGTCGCCTGAGAGCGATGTTCTGAACGCCGACATTCTCGACAACGTGCGCGGCTGGACCCGAGGCGAATACGGCATCATCTTCGACCCCACCGCCGGCGACAACGGCCGGGGCATCCGCCTGCTGCCCCGCCGCCCAAGCCCTGCTGTTGCGATCCCGGTCAAGCCGCCGGTGGCCAAGGGCAACCCGACCGACTTCGGAGACCCCGCCAACGGCGTCATGCACCAGACACTTGGGCCACAGCCCTACACCGTGACCAAGAAAGCGCCACTCCCCGCGCCGGTGAAAGCCGCGATGGAAATGTCGCCCCTTGGTTGGGCGCGGGCTGAACCGGGGAAATAGAGCGGTTCTCACTTCAAGTCGCAGGGGAAACGCCGTTGGAAAACCAACAAGAAGTAATTGCACCTTCTCCGTAAAAGAGCGAAGCAACTAGATATTGACCGAGGAAAATGGAAAGGCAATTTGTGAAAAAGCTTTCGCACTTACAAGCAGGTGAACTTGGCGAGGCTCTAGCGCTGGCAAAGCTCATCAGCTTAGGTCACACTGCGTACTCAAGTCCTTCGGGCGCACCCGGTCACGACATTGTAGTCATCGTTCGCGGAAAAGCCCTATCCGTCGAAGTTAAGACGCGTCAGTTCATACAAAGAGAGACAGAAATCGGCCGTTGGCCAGTTCTCATGGAAACCAAAGGCGACGCGGACTTGTTTCTTTTTGTGGCACTGAACATCACGACGATGTCGCCGACTTTTTATCTCCTTACGAATGAGCAAGCTCAATTCTGCCACCGGTCGGACCCAAGTCGCAAAGGCTCAGGCAATTGCCTGCCTTCAGTGGTGCGGAACACCGTCGCAGCAAATGACTTCGAGCTTCTACATTGAGAGCCGATCCGCAGGCAGAAACACCGGATACCTCCGAGAGCCGGTTTAAGTTTATAAAGACGAGATATTTAGCGGACAAGGAAAATTAGTTGTCTGTATTTTTGACGAAACCGTTGCAGAATCCGCCACCTCTGATTAGCTTCACCTCAGAATGTTGTAGGAGTCTGACATGGGGACATTCATAATCACTTACGACACGCACTACGGTAGGAACTATAAGTCTCTTTACGACGCAATGGCTGCCAATCACGGGGTTCGGCTTAATGAAAGTGTCTGGGGGATCGAACTAGACAACACGGCGGCTGAAGTTAGGGATTGGATAAGGTCTTTGCTGGATGATGACGACACGATTGTCGTCATCCAAGTCAAACCCAAGCCGAGCTGGGGTACTCGCCTCGCAAGCAAAGAGGCGAACGACTGGCTTAGGGTTCACTGCTCGTCCTGAATATCGCGACCCGACCGCGGATATTTAGGCGGTTAATCCATTCCTCATTCCGTCATATCATCACATTGCACAGTGACGGTGAAGTCCTAATTTGTCAGATTTCTCATCGTCACCCTTCTGCTTCACTGTCTTTTTGGGCCAATGGCTGAAGTGGACTTCGTCGCCGTCCATTCCGAGTCACCGGACGGCTTCCTCGATGCATTCGAGTAGGTGTTTCTTATCGTCAGCCATTCTTACCTTGCCTTGCTAAGCGATAGTGAGCCTTAGGATCGCGCTCTTTGGTGGAGTAAAAGTCCAGAATTCCACGCCTTTCGAGTCTGTTCAGCGCCCCTTTTGCCGTATGCCAGATGTTCGTACTCATTATTCGCAGAGCCTCACTCACGTTTATTGTCTTATGTTCAATAACGTAGTTCACTATCTTCCGCTCGTCGGGGCTAAGGGATAAGCTCAGAGCTTCGCCGAGTATCCGGTATGCCTCGCTATCCAACGAATTCTGTCTATTCGCAATATCGTTCGATAGGACTGCTAGCACCCCAGTGTTATCTTCCGTTGTTGGACGGAATACAGGTTCAGGCAAGTGTGCCTCAACCATTTCATCTCTAACACGTTTTGTTCCCTCGTTCATGCACTTGACCTCTCCAAACTCCTTAAGTGCAAACATAAGCTGTCTGTTACGAGGTCGGTGCATCGTGAAGATGGTCGCTGGGGTAACTTGAGGCATGAACCCACCAGGACTATCAAATTCAATTCTATCATCGAAAACCCGAACAAATATGTTGGCGTTTCGATACTGATACGACCTGTGAGCCACCGCATTTACAAGCAACTCATACCAAGCGTCGTCAGGATACTCCGGTCGAGACTCGAAATGTCCATTTTCAAAGTGAGTGAATTCCCTCAAGTTAGCACCAATAAAAACGGCGCAGTTGTGAATTTGATCCACTACTGTTCCTTCGAACGTGCGATCCTGAATGACATTAAAGTTTTTTCCTGACTTCTGTTCGGTTCCTTCAAACCTCAGAACTCTAATATATGCACCCGGCATATCACGCTGAGGTTGCTTAGCAAAGAGAAGAACCATAGCATTAGATGCCGCGAAACCGTTATCTGTCCGGTGCCCTAGCATCCTATTTTCTAGGATCTGTTCGTCAGAGATGTCTGCACGCAGGCCGGACTCTCTCCGAATATTGGAGCAGAATGCTCTGACCCGATCAAGATGAAAATCATCCGGGTATTTTAGACGACTGACCTCTTGCTCGAAAGACCTTTCACCCTTGGCAACCCGAAGTTCGTTCTTCGCGTCGTCATCAAGTTTCTTGGTCTCATGGGAAACTCTATGAAACGCTGTGCCGTCATTCAGAGCGACCAACCGATCCGGAACATAGAAAGCTCTGCACAAGACAAGAAAATCATCTTCGCCCTTTGAGTTCTTGCAAGGCACCCTACGCGATTCGAACCGGCCACTTGAGCAGTGGGTCGAGCCAAAGGCTTCAAGCCTTTGCAATCCGCTCTCATCAAGAAACTTGCATCCTGTAATCGTACCGTCCTTCTCAACTCCCGCCGCAATTACTCCACCAAAATGGGAGGGGCCGTTGCCGAACGCTGAAAGTTCTTTCGCAAAATCCTTTGGCTGTCTGCGGGCCGATTTATAGTCAAGACGATGATCTTCACCTAGCTTCAGGAGCAAGCCAACATCGTTGGATTCATAGATTTGGTCCGGCGTTAGAAGTTGCTCTAGCGTCGGATTGTCGAGTTTTGAGAAGAAATTTAACTGTTCTCCCACACCAAATCCTCCACGCAAGAATCGTAAAGCTCGAGCCCCCTCGAGCTTTACGAAAATTTCTTGAGCGTACTGATAGGGTGATGGACGGGCCATCGGACAACCTGCTGCCCCATCAAGGCCAGCACATCACGCTCTACATCATCCGTACCATTTGCCTGAAGATGGTTATACCAAAAATCAAACTCAGCCGAGTAGCGATGCAGGTGCTTCTTGGCGCGTTGTTGGTACATGCCCTTCGTACCGTGCTTGACCACGCTGAAGTAGCCTCGCTATGTGGGTGTCCGGTCGGAATTAGGAGAAAGCTTATTGTTCGCGCGCGGCGTGCAGTTCTGTGAACTCCGCAACATACCAAGGTAAGCGCAACCCTGCGTCGGAGTGCCTGCACTCAATATCTGATGTATGGGTAATTCGGCGGGTAAGCCGCCCGCGCTTCCGAATTATTCAACAATTTCAAGGGAAGGTGGCGGACCGAGGAGGATTCGAACCCCCGACCCCTTGATTCGTAGTCAAGTACTCTATCCAGCTGAGCTATCGGTCCGTAGGGGGTGCATCTATCCGCCACCCGGCACGAGTTCAAGAGGAAAATTCCCGGCCGCGCGCGATCCGCCTCTATTCCGCCGCGTCTTCCTGCGACACGACCATCTTCGGCAGCACTATGCGGAAACAGGTGCCGTCCGGCCCGGTGTCGTCCAGCATCAGCTGCCCGCCGTGCCCCCGGATCAGTTCCGACGAAATGGCGAGCCCCAGCCCCGCCCCGCCCCGCGTCGTGCCGCCCTGGAACGGTGTGAACAGGTTGTCCCGCGCCTTGGGCGGCAGACCTGGGCCTGTATCGGTGACGCGCACCACCCAGGCCCGGTCGTCTTCCTGGGCGGAGACGGAGATCTCGCCCGGTTTCCCCGTCGCCACGATCGCCTGGCGGGCATTGCGCACAAGGTTCAGGAAGACACGGTGCAACTGTTCCGCGTCGGCACGCACGGTCATGGTGGCGGGGATGTCTTCTGCAAAGCTTACGTCGGCCTCTCCGACGGCCAGCCGCTCTCCGTCGATGACGTCGCCGACCAGTTCCGCCAGCGGCACCAGCGTCAGGCGCGGGGCCGGTTCGTCGGACCGGCCGAAAGCCAGCGTGCTTTCACACAGGTTTATCGCGCGCGAGATCGAATTCACCAGCTTGGGCGCCAGACGCCGCACGGTCGGATCCTCGGACTGTTCGATCCGGTCGGTGAACAGCTGCGCCGAGGTCAGGATATTGCGCAGGTCGTGGCTGATCTTCGCCACCGCGGACCCCAGTTGAGCCAGACGCTCCTTCTGCTTGAGCGCGCCCGTCAATTGAGTCTCGAGCTGCATCAGCGCGGCCTCCGCAGCGCGCAGTTCGGTGATCCCGGCCGAGGGCTCGATGATCCGTCGCGCGTCCTCCGGCGCGGCGGCATAGCTCTGCATTTGACCGATCACCCGCTTGATCGGCCCGACCAGCAGCGCCCGCACCGCAAGGAACAGGAAGGCCGCTGTCAATAGCGAGATGATCGTCGCCAGCGCCAGCACCCGCCCGCCGAAATCGAACATCGCCTCGCGCAGCCCCGCCGTCGGCATGGTGACCTCGATCAGCAGCCCCGCCTCGCGCACCGGGTTGCCGATGACACGGATCACCCGCGGCTCCGGATCGATCAGCCGCTGGATTGCGTCCCTGATAAGGACGAGGGGCGAGGCTTCGCGCAGGTCGTAGGTCTCTGTCACCTCCTCCGGCACCGGGGATGACAGCATCAGCTGCCGCGCCTCGTTCCGGCGCAGCACGACGTTGTAGACCTCCGCGTTGCGCAGCAGCTCCTCTTCCACGTCCGGGTCGATGGCATCGTCCGCCAGAACCGCCAGAGACGCGATCTGCGCCCGCTCAAGCCGGGACAGCAGATAGTCCTGCCGGAACCGTGCGACCGAGGGCACAAAGATCATGACCTCGGCCAGCATCACGAAGAGCACCGTGAGGATCAGGAATCGGCCGGAAAGGGATCTCAGCATGGCGGGGCCCGGTTCAGGTCACGGGATCACGCGCTGCACAAGCCGCACGCCCCGTTCAACCCATGGATTACCAAAGAGTTTCGCCGAGAAATAGGCCCCCGCCGCCGCTTTGCCCGTTTCCGGCAGCGTCGGGTAGGGCAGCATGAGGCCGGAAAGCGTGGACAGACGGGTTCCCGCCGACAGGGCCAGCACCCAGGGCGCCAGCAAATCCCCGGCGTGGGCCCCGACGATCGTGACACCGACAACCTGGCCCCTGTGGACCATCAGCTTGACCCATCCGGTCGTTTCGCGTGCGGTCCGGGCGCGGTCGCTGGTGTCAAAGCCGTGCCGGACCACTTCGACCCGGCCATGCTTCGCGCGGGCCTGTTCCTCCGTCAGACCGATCTGGGCAAGTTCCGGCTGACAGTAGGTCACGCGGGGGATCAGCGCCCCGATCCGCGCGGGCAGGCCAAGCATCGCCTGCCGGATCACCACACCCGCGTGATAGCCCGCCACATGGGTGAAGTCCGGGCTGCCCGACACGACATCGCCCACGGCAAACACCCGACGCTCCGAGGTCCGGAGCCGCCGGTCCGTCACCACGCCGCCCTTGTCCGTCGCAATCCCGGCCGCCGCGAGGTCAAGTGCGTCCACCGAAGGCCGCCGCCCGGTCGCCACCAGCAGATGCGACCCCGTGATCCGCTCCTCCCCGACCCGCAGCCAGAGGTCGCCTTCGACACCGCCCGCCTCCTCCACCTTCGCGCCTTCCCGCAGTTCCACGCCCTCGCGGAGGAGCGCCGCGCGAACCACCTCCACCGCCTCCGGGTCCTCACGCGGCAGCAGGGAACCCGATTGCACGATGGTCACCTCTGCACCAAGCCGCCGGAAGGCCTGCGCCAGTTCCACGCCAACCGGACCGCCACCCAGCACCAGCAGGTGACGCGGCAGGCTCCGCAGGTCAAAGACCGTTTCGTTTGTCAGATATGGCAGCCCCGCCAGCCCGGGCACAGGCGGCGCGAAGGGGCGCGACCCGGTGGCGATGGCGATGCGGCGGGCACTCATCACCTCTCCGTTCACCGCGATCTCCCGCGGACCGGTGAACCGCGCCATGCCGCGTATGACCCGAACGCCCAGCCCCTCGAACCGTGCCTGGCTGTCGTGCGGGGCGATCTCCGCGATCACCCCGGCCACGTGGTCCATCACCGCTGCGAAATCGACCACGGGCGTCACCGGCGCGATCCCGAACCGCCCTGCCTGCCGCATCGCCTCGGCCGCCGAAGCCGCGGCGATCAGCGCCTTGGACGGCACGCACCCGTGGTTGAGACAGTCTCCCCCCATCTCCCCGCCTTCGATCAGCACCACCTGCGCGCCCATCTGCGCCGCACCCGAGGCAACCGAAAGACCTGCCGCCCCGGCTCCGATGACGATCAGGTCCGGCCTCATCGCACCCGACCCCGCACCAGCATCGGGACAAGAGACAGAACTGCGAGGCCAAGCAGCGGAAGAAAAACATGCGGCTCGAAGATCACGCCGAGGTCCGGGGTGCCCCCCGTCTCAAGCACGCGCCCCAGCCCCGCCCCGACAGAGGTGTAGACCAGTGCTCCCGGCAGGATGCCGAGCGCGGTCGAAATCACGAAGCGCGACAGGGGCACGTTCATCAGGGCCGCGATCAGGTTGGCCACGAAAAACGGCACCACCGGGGCGAGGCGGATGAAGAACAGCATCGACCACTGGTTCCGGTCCAGCCCCCGCTTGACCTCCGCGATCCGGCCCCCGCTCTGGTCCACCCGCCGCGCCAGCGCCCGACCGAAGCCAAGCCGCACCGCAAGGAACAGCACCGTCGCCCCCGCCGTGGCGCCCATGACGTTGAACACGACCCCCGGCCAGACACCGAACAGGAAGCCCCCGGTCAGCGTCGCAATGGTAGCACCGGGCAGCGACAGCGCCACCACCACCGCATAGACCGCCACGAAGCCCAGTACCGTCGCGGCATAGGCCCCGTCGCGCATTCGTTCCAGCGCGGCGTAATTCTCCTGCAGTGCCGCATAGCTCAGCCGGTCGGAAAAGGCCCACCCCGCCAGCAGCGCGCAGAGCGCCAGCAGGCCAAGCGGCCAGAGCCGGCGCAGGGCAGAAGGCGGGTCTTGATCGGACTGGGTCATCCGGACTCCCTCACTTGGTCCGGGAAGCATGCGCCGCGGGCGGGGTGGTTGAACAGCCCCCCGTGCACCGGCCCGGTCTTGGACCGGAGGCAGTCTGTAAAGAAAACCGTCCCGGAAACGGTTTTGCACGTTTGACATATCCCGGACCCCCGCCTATAGACCGGGCTTCGAACAACCGCGGGCCATGGGCGATTCCCGCATCGTCCGACCTTGGCCGCACCCGAAGAACACCCGCGCCGGCCCGGCGCACCGCCGGACAGGCGCAAGCAGACGGAGACGGAGCGATGAAACGCACCTACCAACCCTCGAACCTCGTGCGCAAGCGGCGTCACGGTTTCCGCGCCCGCATGGCGACCAAGGCAGGCCGCAAGGTCCTGAACGCCCGCCGCGCCCGCGGCCGGAAGTCGCTGTCGGCATAAGCCCGTGCGGGCCGGACATGACCGGCCCCGCCCCTGCGACATCCGCGACCCAAGATCAACCGACCGCCGGGGCGAACGTCCGGGCGGTTTTCGCTTGTCCGGACGGCTTCGATGACGGCTCCTGCGCTAGAAACGCTTCTGAAACGCTCCGATTTTCTGGCCTGTGCGCGGGGGAAGCGGCAGGGGACGAAAGGGATGATGGTGCAGGCGCTGAACCGCGGCGAGGGCGAGGCGATCCGCGTCGGCTTCACCTGCTCCAGGAAGGTCGGCAACGCCGTCGCCCGCAACCGCGCCAAGCGCCGCCTGCGCGAGGTCGCCCGCCTTGTCCTGCCCCACCATGGGCGGCCCGGATGGGACTATGTCCTGATCGGCAGCCGCGACAATACCGCCGAGCGCGACTTCGCCGCCCTGCAGGACGATCTGCGGCAGGCCCTGCGAAAGCTTCACGGATGACCCCACTCGCCCGCCTGCTGGCCCTGCCGGTCCGGGCTTACCGCGCGGTCTTCTCTCCCTGGGTCGGGCACAACTGCCGATACGACCCCACCTGTTCAGCCTACGCGCTTCAGGCGCTTGAGAAACATGGAGGCATCAAGGGCGGCTGGCTGGCCGCAAAGCGCATCGCCCGCTGTCATCCCTGGGGCGGCATGGGCGTGGACGACGTGCCGGACTAGGCCAGCCTCAGACGAACCGCCGCCCCGGCGCAAAGGCCGCGATGTCGAGGTTCGGCTGCCGCCCCTCCGCCAGATCAGCGACGATCCGGCCCGTGATACCGCCAAGCGTCAGGCCGAGGTGCTGGTGCCCGAAGGCATGGATCACCCGCGCCCGGCCCGGCGCCAATCCGATCACCGGCAGCGAATCCGGCATCGTCGGACGGAAGCCGAGCCAGGACGACGTCGGCTCCGGCAACACGCCGAACATCTCCCGCCCCTTGCGCCCCAGATACGCCAGCCGCCGTGCGTTCGGTTCGCGCCCCAGCCCGGCGATCTCGACCGTGCCGGCCAGCCGAAGCCCCTGCGCCATCGGAACGGCATAGAACCCGCCCTCCGACCAGCCGACGGGACGGGTCACGCGCTCCGCTTCGCCGGCGAACATGAGGTGATAGCCCCGCTCCATACCAAGCGGCAGCCGCTCTGCCCCGCTTCCCGCGATCCGGCCGGAGAACGCACCGGAGGCAATGATAACCCGCCCGACCCGTATCGCCTCACCCGTATCGACCGTGACGCCGGACCCGTCCTCCGCGACGCCGCGCACCCGCTCTGCCCGCGTTACACCACCCAGTTCCGCGTATCGCGCGTGCAGCCGTCTGACGAGCCCCGCCGGATCGCGCACATGCCGCGCATCCGGGAACCAGACCGCCCGCTTGATGTCCAGCGCCACCCCCGGCTCCATCTCCCGTGCCTCTGCCGGGCTCACCTCCTCTGCCCGAACGCCAAGCGCCCGGCGTCGCGCGATCCCCTCCGTCGCACCGTCCGCTCCGTCCGTCGTCGACCAGACCGACAGCTGGCCGCGCGACACGATGAGGTCCTCAGCCCCCGCCTCCGCGATCAGTGGATTGATACCGCCATCCGCATGGCCCAATAGCCCCGCCAGATGACCCGCGATCTCTGCCGACCGTGCACCACGGCAGTTCGCCAGGAACGACAGCATCCAGCGCGGATTGCGCAGCGCATGGCCCCAGTCCACGGACAGCGGGCTCTCCGCTCCGAACAGCAGCCCCGTCAGACCGCGCAACACCGCCGGATCGTTGACCGGCAGGCAGCCATAGGTCGCGATGGTCCCCGCATTGCCGAAGGAGGTCCCCGCCCCCGGCTCATCAGGATCGATCAGGACGACCGAAAGCCCGCGCAGCCGCATCCACAGCGCCGCGCACACCCCGACGATGCCCGCGCCCGCAACCGCCACGTCGAAATCATTCGCGCTCACCGGAACTCCTTTCCCCGCCCCGCACAAAATGCGATAGGGCAAAGCATGCTTGACGATCTCGACGACATCCACCCGCTTTTCCACGGCGCTCCCAAAAGCACCGAGTTCAAGAAGCTGCGCAAGCGGATCGTTCAGAACGTGCGCGAGGCGGTGGATCACTATGGCATGGTCGGGGCCGATGCCCGTCTGGCCGAGGGCACACCCGAGAAATGGCTGGTCTGCCTCTCCGGCGGCAAGGACAGCTACACCCTTCTCGCGGTCCTCTACGAACTGAAATGGCGCGGCCTGCTGCCGGTCGAACTCCTTGCCTGCAACCTTGATCAGGGCCAGCCCGGCTTTCCCGCCACTGTCCTGCCGGACTTCCTGTCCCGGATGCAGGTCCCGCACCGGATCGAATACCAGGACACCTATTCCATCGTCGTCGACAAGGTCCCCGCCGGGCGCACCTACTGCGCGCTCTGCTCGCGCCTGCGCCGCGGCAATCTCTACCGCATCGCGCGGGAGGAGGGATGTTCCGCGGTCGTCCTCGGCCATCATCGCGACGACATCCTCGAGACCTTCTTCATGAACCTCTTCCACGGCGGCCGGGTCGCGACCATGCCGCCCAAGCTGGTGAACGAGGACGGCGACCTCTTTGTCCTGCGCCCCCTCGCCCATGTCGCCGAGGCGGATTGCGAGAAATTCGCGCGTGCCATGAACTACCCGATCATCCCCTGCGACCTCTGCGGATCGCAGGACGGTCTGCAGCGCCAGCAGGTGAAGCAGATCCTCGACGGCTGGGAAAGAAACAGCCCCGGACGGCGGCAGGTCATGTTCCGCGCCCTGACCAATATCCGACCGTCGCACATGCTGGATCCGAAGATTTTCGACTTTGCCGGGCTGACCCTGACCGGGTCGGACAAAATTGACGAAAAAACCGATATTCCCGATCTGCGTTAAAGGGCTGTTGAACATCTCCCTGTAGCGTCCCCGAAGTCACGGACAAGGGGATGCCGATGCTCCGGCACGTCAGCCAGAACCTGCTTCGCCAGCGCAACCGCCTGCGCCGGTTGATTGTCGGGCCGCAGATGCTGGCATTCCTGCCGGCTCTCGTGCTTGGCGCCTTCTGGTTCGGGGGGGAAGCGACACTCATCGCCCTCGCCCTTGGCCTGCCCGCGCTCTACGCTCTGCTCGGCGGGTTCTCGCGCCAGGCCCCGCAACCGATCCGCGCCTGTGACGGCGTGACCGGACTGCCCCTGCGTGACAGCCTCGAAGCGGCGCTGACATCGGCGATGACCGGCTCCCGCTCCGCCCGCCGCGCGACGGCCTGCTTCATGGTCGCCATCGACGATTTCGACGTGATCGTGGAACGTTACGGCCGCACCGCCGGCGACCACATCCTGACCAGGACCGGCGAACGCCTGCGCTCTGTCCTGCGCAACGACGACCTCGCCTGCCGCACCGGCAGCGCCGCCTTCGGCATTGCCCTCGCGCCGGTGTCCCACCTCGACATCGAGGCCGCGATCCAGATGGCCAGCCGGCTGCAGGTCAGTGCGGAGGAACCTATCATCCTCGACAACACCGTCATCTACGTCTCCGCCTCCATCGGCTTCTGCCTCGGCTCGCGCACGCCGGACGTGTCAGGCGACGGGCTGATCCAGGCCACGGCGACCGCTCTGGGCGAAGCGATGCGGAACGCCCCCTCCGCCATCCGGTCCTACTCGGATGAAATGCGGCGTTCCGAACGCTCCCGCCACACCTTCGCCGACGAGGCCGCGGAAGCGCTAGAGAACGGAGAGATCCGCCCGCACTTCCAGCCCCAGATCTCCACCGACACCGGCCGGATCACGGGGTTCGAGGCGCTCGCGCGCTGGACCCACCCGGAACGCGGCCCCGTCGCGCCGGTGGACTTTCTGCCGATCCTCGAAAACGCGGGCAAGATCGCCCGACTGGGGGAGGTCATGCTCAGCCGCTCCCTCGAAGCGCTCAGGGCCTGGGACGACGCGGGGCTGGAGGTACCGACGATAGGTGTGAACTTCTCCTCGGACGAACTGCGCAATCCCAAACTGATCGACCGGGTGAAATGGGAACTCGACCGCCACGACCTGAAGCCCGACCGCCTGTCGGTGGAGGTGCTGGAAACCGTCGTCGCCGCCTCGCCCGAGGATATGGTGACGCGCAATGTGAACGGCCTGGCCCGGCTTGGCTGCCGCATCGACCTCGACGATTTCGGCACCGGCCACGCCTCCATTTCCTCCATCCGGCGCTTTGCCGTGGGCCGCATCAAGATCGACCGGAGCTTTGTGATGAAGGTCGATCGTGACGCCGAACAGCAGCGCATGGTGGCGGCAATCCTGACGATGGCCGAACGACTTGGACTCGAAACACTGGCGGAGGGGGTGGAGACACCGGGCGAACACGCCATGCTCGCCCAGCTTGGCTGCAATCACGTGCAGGGATTCGGCATAGGCTACCCCATGCCCTTCGACGCCGCCGGTGACTGGATGCGCGCGCGCATCGCGTCCTGGCAGGACCCGCCCCGGATCACCCGGCGGGAGGGGTGAGGGAAAAGGGACCCGCCCGTCATGTCAGAAGACCCGCGCCGCCGCACCCGGTCGGTGTGCCAAGCTGAGGCGCGGTCGCGGCCCGCCACAGACCCGAGGCGCCGCGATCGTGACCGCTCGGCTCCGTCGCATGGGCCGGGAACGGAAGCGCCTAAGGTCCCACGACCACGCCACCATCCCGTCAGCAGCACCGGACCATCTTGACGCCGGCCGTATCATGCCGTCCGCCCACCGGCAGCGCCGCGATGGCACACCATCTCCAGCGCCGCCGCTCAAAGCCCCCGGTAGCGCCGCGACAACGGCACGGCGACAGGACCGTCTCATCCCCGCGACCCCACGAAGAAGCGGCACCACGGCCAACCTGACGGCACCGCGCCATCGCTTGCCATGCCCCATCCCGCCGTAGGCAGCATGATAGACACGACGCCGCGATTTCCCGATTCCGCCTTGACCTTTGACTGCGACCTCTGTTGAACCCACCTACCAATCTGAACGGGCGGAACGGGAACCAATGGACGACCAGAACAAGAACCTCATCCTTGCGACGGTGCTCAGCTTCGTCGTGATCGTCGTCTGGTTCCTGCTCTTCCCCCCTCCGGAACAGGCCCCGAACGACCCCGTTCCCGCAAGCGAGGCGGCGCAGACCACGCAGGGCGCCGAAACCGGCACCGCCATGACCCCGGGCGCGGAACCCGCGACCGGCACCGCCGCGCCCTCCGCCCCGCCCGCCACGGAAGAACCTGCGCCGCGTATCGACATCGACACGCCCAGCCTGGCCGGGTCGATCAACCTGCGCGGCGGCATGATCGACGACATCAGGCTGAAGAACTACCGCGAGACGCTGGACGAGGACTCGCCCCAGGTCACGGTCCTGCGGCCCGAGGGCGAACGCGATCCCTTCTACGCGCTCTATGGCTGGGTCCCGGTCACCGGGGTCGAGGCCAACGCCGTGCCGACCGACCAGACCATCTGGACCGTCGAGGGCACGCCGACCCTCACCACGGACACCCCCGTCACCCTGACCTGGGACAACGGCGCCGGGCTCATCTTCACCCGCACCATCTCCGTTGACTCCCGCTTCCTGTTCACGGTCACCCAGTCGGTCGAAAACACAACCGACGCCGCCGTGACCCTGCGCCCCTACGCGCTGCTACGTCGCCACGGCATCCCCTCGGACCTCAAGAAGTTCTTCGTTCTGCACGAAGGTCTCGTCCGCATGTCGGACGGAGAGCTTGAGGAAACCAAGTACTCCGGCATGGAAGATTACGACACAGACAGCCGCGAAGGCGCCCCCGCCGAACGGATCGAGGTCGCCGACAACGGATGGATCGGCTTCACCGACCACTACTGGATGTCCACGATCATCCCCGACGGTGCCTTCCGCTCCACCGCGAAGTACTATCCGAACCGCGAGATTTTCCAGACCGACGCCGTCCTGCCCGCGCTCGAGGTCGCCGCCGGTCAGACCGCGACCACCGACAGCCGCCTCTTCGCCGGCGCAAAGGAATGGGAAACCATCCGCCGCTACCAGAACGAGGCCGGCGTGACCCGTTTCCTCGACGCGATCGACTGGGGCTGGTTCTTCTTCCTGACCAAGCCGATCTTCGCCGTCCTGCACTGGCTGCACAGCTTCATCGGCAACATGGGATGGTCGATCGTCGCCCTGACCGTCCTGCTCAAGATGCTGCTCTTCCCGCTGGCCTACAAATCCTACGCCTCCATGGCCAAGATGCGCGAACTCCAGCCCGAGATGGAGAAGCTGAAGGAACGCGCCGGCGACGACCGCCAGAAGCTCCAGAAGGAAATGATGGAGCTCTACAAGAAGGAAAAGGTGAACCCTGCGTCGGGCTGTCTGCCGATCCTGCTGCAGATCCCGATCTTCTTCAGCCTGTACAAGGTGATCTTCGTCACCCTCGAACTGCGCCACCAGCCCTGGGTCGGCTGGATCCGCGACCTCTCCGCGCCCGATCCGTCGTCGATCCTGAACCTCTTCGGCCTGCTGCCTTTCGCCGCGCCCGATCCCGACAGCTTTGTCGCGATCCTCTCCCTCGGAGTGCTGCCGATCCTGCTCGGCATCTCCATGTGGCTGCAACAGAAGCTGAACCCGGCGCCCACGGACCCGACGCAGCAGATGATCTTTGCCTGGATGCCCTGGGTGTTCATGTTCATGCTCGGCAACTTCGCCTCGGGTCTCGTGCTCTACTGGATCACCAACAACACGATCACCTTCATGCAGCAGTATGCGATCATGCGCAGCCACGGGTTCAAGCCGGATGTCTTCGGCAACATCCGCAAGAGCTTCAGCCGCAAGAAGGCTGTGGAAGGGAAAAAGTGATGGCCACCGTTGCCGCGCTCTACCGCCATCCCATCAAGGCCATCGGCCGTGAAGAGGTGGCGGAGGTCGACCTTGTCGCCGGGCAGACCCTGCCCGGCGATCGTCTTTGGGCCGTCGCGCACGAGGCCGCGAAACTGACCGACGGCGAATGGAACCGCTGCGTGAACTTCATCCGCGGCGCCTCCTCGCCGTCGCTCATGGCGGTGACGCTCCGGACCGAGGGGGCGAAGCTGCACCTGTCCCATCCCGACCGTCCCGACCTGACCATAGACCCGACGACCGACAGCGCCGCGCTGGTCGACTGGGTGGCCCCGCTGGTCGACAAGGGCCGCGCCGCGCCGACCCGTCTGGTCCCTGCCCCGCCGCAACGCGGGCTGACGGACACGCCCATCCCCTCGATCTCAATGGCCAGCCTCGCCAGCCACGCCGCCGTCGCCGAGAAGGCCACGGAACCGTTCCAAGTCCATCGCTGGCGCTGCAACGTCTTCCTCGACGGCCTCGCCGCGTGGGAGGAATTCGACTGGGTCGGCCGCACCATCCGCATCGGGGAAGCCGAGGCAAAGGTGGAAACCCGGCTGGACCGCTGCATGGCCACCACGGTGGACACTGATACCGGTATTCGCAACGTGCCGACCCTGGAAATCCTGAAAGACTTCGGCCATCAGGATTTCGCCGTTGCACTGGTTGTGACAAAGGGCGGCCGCCTGCGGACCGGGGACGAGGTCACGCCGCTATGACGCTCCGCTTCCCCGTGGCAGAGGAGCCGGACGCCCGGACCGCCGAAACCGGCCGCATTCTCTTCGCCGGCATGACAGAATTCGTGAAGGGCGTCGTCGCCATGGACGGCCTGCCCCCCGCCGACCGGATGGAGGTCTGCTTTGCCGGACGCTCCAACGTCGGCAAGTCCAGCCTGATCAACGCCCTGACCGGGCACAAGGCGCTCGCCCGCGCGTCCAACACACCGGGACGTACGCAGGAAATCAATTTCTTCACACTAGGGGAAAAGGGCTATCTCGTCGACCTGCCCGGCTACGGCTTTGCCAACGCGCCCCTGCCGGTGGTCGAAAAATGGCAGCGTCTTCTCAAGCAGTACCTGAGCGGCCGCCAGACCCTGCGCCGCGCCTTCGTGCTGATCGACGCACGCCATGGCGCCAAGAAGGTGGACGAGGAGATCATGTCCCTTCTCGACACCGCCGCCGTCACCTTTCAGGTCGTGCTGACGAAGGTGGACAAGGTGCGCGCCTCGGAGCTCGACAAGAGCCTCGATGTCACGCGGAAGGTACTCGCAAAACATCCCGCCGCCTTCCCGGCGCTGGTTCTCACCAGCTCCGAAAAAGGCGACGGGATCGCGACTCTGCGCAGCATCATCGCCGGGATCGACTGATCCTCAGAAGCGGTAGCCGATACGCGCTTCGATCGTGTTGCCGGACAGCTTGTTGCCGCCGATGTTGTCGAACTCGTTGTACAGATACTCGGCGCCGAGCGTGATGTTGTTGTCGAAGCGGTAGTCGACACCGACACCGGCAACGTAGCCGTCGCTGTCTCCGGCATTGGTCGAGGCGCTCGCGTAACCGGCCGTCCCGTAGATCAGGGTCTTGCCGGCGTCATAGCCGAGCCGGCCTTTCACACGCCACATGTCCTGCAGCTTGGCCCCGCCGACCACTACGTCGTGACCGATGTACTGGACCTCACCACCGGCGACATAGGACCCGAAATCATAGTCGTAGCCGGCAAACGCACCTTCGTTGCGGCCTGAACCGTTAGCAGCGCCAAGATCCCAGTCGCCATAGGCGAGCGAGCCACCGAAGTAGCCGCCGGTCCAGTCGCCGGTCACCGGCATGGGCGCGATCGGAGCAGGCACGACCGGATCGGCCGGAGCGGGCGTCGGGCTGCCGGCCAGTGCGGCGCCTGCGCCGACGGTCACGGTCAGGGCGGTGCCGACGATGAGGGTAGTAATGCGGTTCATGGGTCGTCTCCTGTTAAATTCGTGAGGCGATGTCGTCGCCTTCAGGGACACAACGCAGGCTTGTGCAAGAAGGTCCATGCAGGTTCCCGTGATCGGCAGCCTGTGGCATAAATGCGCCAATTGTGCCTCTTGGCACGCGCGGGATCGGGCCGTATCAACAAGCCCGACCCATGGGGGGCCTTGAACATGAGAACGCAGAACACCATGAACCGCGACTGGATCGCCACCGCCCGCACCCTGTCCCAGGCCCTGCCCTACCTGCAGCGCTACGAAGGGGCGATAGTCGTTGTGAAATTCGGCGGTCACGCCATGGGCGACGACGAGGCGATGCAGGTCTTCGCCCGCGACATCGTGCTGATGCGCCAGGTCGGCGTGAACCCCGTGATCGTGCACGGCGGCGGTCCCATGATCAACGAGATGCTGGACAAGCTTCAGATCAAGTCCGAATTCGTGAACGGCAAGCGGGTGACGGACGCCGCAACCGTCGAAGTTGTCGAAATGGTCCTCTCGGGCCGCGTCAACAAGCGCATCGTGCAGGCCATTAATCAGGAAGGCGGGCGCGGGGTCGGCCTTTCGGGCAAGGACGCCAAGCTGATGATCTGCGAACCCGACAACCCCGAACTGGGCCTTGTCGGCACGCCGGTCGAAATGGACACCACGATCCTGCACGCCATGTTCGCAGCCGATATCATCCCGGTGATCGCGCCGCTTGGCATGGGGCGCAACGGTGAGACGTTCAACATCAACGGTGACACCGCCGCAGGGGCCATCGCCGGGGCGCTCAAGGCCGACCGGCTGCTGCTGCTGACCGACGTCGCGGGCGTGAAGAATGCGGAGGGCGAGGTCGTCACCGAACTGCGCGCCGCCCAGATTCGCCAGATGACCAAGGACGGGGTCATCGCGGGCGGCATGATCCCCAAGACCGAAACCGCGCTGGACGCCATCGAACGCGGCGTGCGGGCGGTGGTGATCCTCGACGGGCGCGCCCCGAACGCCACTCTGCTGGAACTCTTCACGGAACATGGTGCCGGATCCCTGATCCGCGGCGACTGACATGACCTCCCTGGCGGAGCTGTCGCAGGAGGCGGAACGCCGCCACCTGCGCATCACCGCCGGGCTGGATTCCGCCCGCTGCGCCACCCGGAGCGACCTGCCCAAGGGCACGCGCACCCTGCTCCTCCTTTCCCCCGACGAACCCGGATTCTGGCCCGCCTTCACCGCCTCGGCAGAGTACACAGACGGCGCGCCAGACCCGATGGACCGCTGGTCGCGCCGCGTCATCGGAACATGGGCGGAACAAATCGGCGCCACCCCGCTCTACCCCTTCGGCGGACCGCCCTTCCCCGCCTTCATCTCCTGGGCGCTGGCCTCCGGCCACGTCCACCAGTCTCCGGTCGGCATGATGGTCCACCCGACGGCGGGCCTGTTCCTGTCCTTCCGCGGCGCGCTTGCCCTTCGCGAGGTGATCGACCTGCCCCCGCCCGTCCCCTCGCCCTGCGACAGCTGCGCCACTCGCCCCTGCCTCACCGCCTGTCCGGTCTCTGCGCTTGGACCGGACGGCTACGACGTGCCCCGTTGCAAGGCATACCTGCGGGACACGCACGGAAATGACTGCATGTCAGAGGGTTGCCGAGCACGTCGCGCTTGCCCTTGCGGCAAGGCTCATGGCAGGGTACCAGCGCATTCCGCCTTTCACATGACTCATTTCCTCTAGACGGACCCTCCCCCACATGGTGAAACGCCTTGTTCTGCTGCGGCACGCCAAGTCGAGCTGGGACGACCCCACGCTGGCTGACCACGACCGCCCGCTGAACCGGCGCGGGAGAAAGTCCGCCAAGGCGGTTGGCAGGTGGCTGACGGGGCTGGGGATCGTGCCGGACCTGATCCTCTGTTCCGATGCCGCGCGCACGCTTGAGACCCACAAGCGCCTGAAGATCGGGGGAGAACTGCGCGTCCTGCCGGAACTGTACCTCGCCGATGCGGACACGATGATGGCGGCGATGCAGAAGGCCGAGGGTGCGACGGTCATGATGATTGCCCATAATCCCGGCGTCGCCGACTTCGCTCGCCGCGTTGTCGCGTCCCCCCCGCCCCACGGCAGGTTCGGGGATTTTCCGACCGCCGCCACGCTTGTCGTGGAAATCCCGATGGAGGACTGGGAGGCCGGACATTTCGGCTCCTCCCGCGTGGTGAATTTCATCACCCCGCGCGAACTGATCGGCAAGGGCGACGACTGAACTCCCCCCTGAACCCGCGCTTGCATCGCGGGGCCGTGACACTTCCCGTCGGCGCTGCTACCGGGGTCCTGTCAGCCAAGGAGCGCCCGATGCCCTACCTCTATCTCGTGATCGCCATCGCCGGTGAGGTCATCGCCACCTCCTCGCTCAAGGCCTCCGAAGGCTTCACCCGCCTCCTGCCGTCCGTCGTTGTGGTGGTCGGCTATGGCGTGGCCTTTTACTTCCTGTCCCTGACGCTGAAATCCATTCCGATCGGCACCGCCTATGCGATCTGGTCGGGGCTGGGCATCGTGCTGGTGGCCTCTGCCGGCTGGCTGGTGTTCGGTCAGAAGGTCGACCTCTGGGGTGCGCTTGGCATGGGTCTGATCGTGGCCGGGGTGGTGCTGCTGAACTTCGTGTCCAAGACCTCGGTGCACTGAGGGCGGCAGCGCGAAACAGCGGCGAAGCCGTCGCGCAAACAAAAGGGGCCGCGCTGTAACGCAGCCCCTTCCGCTACCACCGAAAGGATCAGTGCCCGAGAATCTGGCTCAGGAACAGCTTGGTCCGTTCGCTCTTCGGGTTGTTGAAGAACTCTTCCGGTTCGTTCTGTTCCACGATCTGGCCCTGATCCATGAAGATCACCCGGTTCGCCACCTGACGGGCAAAGCCCATCTCGTGCGTCACGCAGAGCATGGTCATCCCCTCCTCGGCAAGCTCGATCATGGTGTCGAGCACCTCCTTGATCATCTCGGGGTCGAGAGCGGAGGTCGGTTCGTCGAACAGCATGATCCGCGGCTTCATGCAGAGCGACCGGGCAATTGCCACCCGCTGCTGCTGACCGCCCGAAAGCTGGCCCGGATACTTCAGGGCCTGGTCGGGGATCTTCACCTTTTCCAGGAAATGCATCGCCGTCGCCTCGGCATCCTTCTTCGGGATCTTGCGAACCCAGATCGGGGCGAGCGTGCAGTTCTCGAGGATCGTCAGATGCGGGAAGAGGTTGAAGTGCTGGAAGCACATGCCCACCTCGGACCGGATCTTGTCGATGTTCTTGAGATCAGAGGTCAGCTCCGTCCCGTCCACGACGATGCGGCCGGCCTGATGTTCCTCAAGCCGGTTGATGCAGCGGATCATCGTCGATTTGCCGGACCCCGAAGGCCCCGCGATGACGATCCGTTCGCCCCGGTTCACGGTCAGGTTGATGTCGCGCAGCACGTGGAAGGTCCCGTACCACTTGTTCATGTTGACGATTTCGATGGCGACCTCGTCGCTGACTTTCATCTGCGAACGGTCGACTTCGCGCTCAATTGCCAGATCGGACATAGGAATGCTCCCTTAGCGGTGGCCGGTATTGAGCTTGCGCTCAAGGTACATGGAGTACCGGGACATGGAGAAACAGAAGACGAAGAAGACGAAGCCGATGAAGATGAACAGCTCCCAGTAAACGCCGTTCCAGGCGGTGTCGGCGCGGATCGCGTTGGACAGCCCGATCGGGTCGAACATCGAGATGATCGACACCAGCGTGGTGTCCTTGAACACCCCGATGAAGGTCGACACGATGCCCGGGATCGAAATCTTCAGCGCCTGAGGCATGATGATCAGCCGCTGCGCCTGCCAGTAGTCGAGGCCGAGCGAATCCGCCCCCTCGTACTGACCCTTCGGCAGCGCGGCGAGCCCGCCGCGGATCACCTCGGCCATGTAGGCCGCGGCGAACAGCGTCACCATGATCATCACCCTCAGGATGATGTCGAAGTTCGTGCCCGGCGGCAGAAAGATGTTCAGCAGCACCGACGCCACGAACAGCAGCGTGATGAGCGGAACGCCCCGGATGAACTCGATGAAGCCGACGCAGATGGATTTCACCAGCGGCAGGTCCGACTGGCGGCCAAGCGCCAGCAGGATGCCGATCGGCAGCGAACACATGATCGCCGTGACCCCGATGGTGATCGACAGCATGAAGCCGCCGAACTCCCGGCTCTGCACCGACCGGATGCCGATCGGCAGGATACGCGACAGGTCGGGCTCCACGAAGGGTGTGATGACCGACCACCAGATGATGGCCGCGACCACGCCCGCCGCCAGCGCCAGCGCCGGAGCGATCGCCCTGGACGCGTAGCGGAAGACGACGAAGCCGACGACGAAGCCGAGCAGCGCGAGCACCGGCCCCCAGATCGTCCCGCCCCAGAGCAGCCAGACCGCGATGAACGGGAACAGCGCCGAGAAATAGGCAACCTTGGCCGGCACGAACTGCGCAAACAGGATCGGCGCGATGGCCACCAGCAGGAAGATGAAGGTCAGCACCGGCCGCCAGTATTCCGTCCTCGGGTAGAAACCGAACATCAGCTGTTGCCAGCGTTCGCGGATCACGCCCCAGCACGCCCCCCGGTCATCCCCCGCAGCGGCGAGCAGCTCGCGGCAGTTGGTCAGCGACGTGCCTTCCCATGTCGGAGAGATCAGCCAGGGTAGGATTTCGTACAGCACGAAGACGATGAAGGCGGCGGACAGGATCGTCAGTGCCCCGTTCACGTAGCTTGAGAACAGGTTCGCCTTGGCCCAGCCAAGCGGCCCGACGGTCGAGGCCGGCGGCGCCTTCTGTGGCAGCATGGTTTCGCGGACGAAGGCGACCGTTTCTGCATGTGTGTCGCTCATGTTACCGCTCCACCAGTTTGACGCGGGAGTTGTACCAGTTCATCACCGCCGAGATCAGCAGCGAGATGGTCAGATAGATCAGCATCCCCAGAAGCACGGTCTCAAGTTCGCGCCCCGTCTGGTTCAGCGTGATCCCCATCAGGGTCCCGGTAATGTCCATGTAGCCGACCGCGATGGCCAGCGAGGAGTTTTTGGTCAGGTTCAGGTACTGTGAGATCAGCGGCGGTATGATGACCCTGAGCGCCTGCGGCAGAATCACCAGCGAGGTGATCCGGCGCGGCCGCAGGCCAAGGGCCGCCGCGGCCTCTGTCTGTCCCTTGGAGATGGCGAGGATACCGGCCCGCACGTTCTCCGCGATGAAGGCCGCCGTATAAAGCGACAGCGCCAGCCAGAGCGCGATCAGGGAGTTCCGCATGTAGGTCCCGCCCTGGAAGTTGAAGCCCTTCAGCTCCGGCAGGCCCAGATGGAAGCCGAGCGCGACCATCAGCACCAGCAGCGGAACCACGACGGCACCGAGCCGCAGGTACCAGGTCTTCGGCCTGACCCCCGTCGCCTCCTGCTGTGCATCCGCCCGCCGTGCGATCTGGCGGGACACGAAAATGCCCCCGCCCAGCACGACAAGGAAGGCGATCAGGTCGAGGCTGATCTCGAAATAGCCGCCGACGGAAATGTCGCCAAGCCCGCGCGAGAACAGCGGCTCGGGCACATAGACCCCCCGGTTCGTCACCGCCACGCTGTCGAACAGCGCCATGGACGACGTCGCATCGTCCCCCCGGAAAGCCGAAGGCGCGGGAAGGCTTTCGATCAGGATGGCCATGCAGAGCACGATCCACATCAGCACCGGCACGTTGCGGAACATTTCCACATAGACCGTCATCAGCCGCGCGATCAGCCAGTTGTTCGACAACCTGAGAACACCGACAAGAACACCGAGGATGGTCGCTGTGACACAGCCCAGGAACGCCACAAGCAAGGTGTTCAGCAGCCCGACGAAGGCCGCGCGGATATGCGGATCCTGGTTGTTGTAGGCGATCAGCGTCTGGTTGATGTCATAGCCGGCCGGCGCGTAGAGAAACGCGAAGGACGGTTCCTTGCCAAGATCGGCGAGGTTCTGCGCGGTGTTGTTGATCAGCCAGCCGATGAGCGTCAGAAAGGCCAGCAGGGCCAGGATCTGGAAGGTGATCGCACGATACCGGGTATCGTAGACCAGCATCGACAGCTTGAACGACTCCGCCGGCGGGTCGGTGAGAGTGGTCATTTGGTCTTCCCCGTTCTCCGGCCCGTTCTTCTGATGACGTCGTTGCGTCGGTGGCCGGTGATTGTGCCGCCCTGCTTCTGCGAGGCGACAGAAAGAGGAAGGGCGCGGTCTGTGCCGCGCCCTTCCCTGTCAGTCTTAGCGGAACGGCGGAGCGTAGAGCAGGCCACCGTTGGTGTACTGGGCGTTCAGCCCCCGCGCGAGGCCGATCGGGGTGCTTTCGCCGATCGTTGCCTCGAAGATTTCGCCGTAGTTGCCGACGGCGGCAATCGCGTTCTTCGCCCAGGCGGCGTCCAGACCGATCATCGCGCCGAGGTCGCCCTCGGTGCCGAGCAGGCGGTTCACTTCCGGGTTGTCGCCCGGAGCGGAGGACATTTCCGCGACGTTGGCCGAGGTCACGCCGTATTCTTCAGCCGCGACCAGCGCGTTGAAGGTCCAGCGGACGATATCGCCCCATTCGCTGTCGCCATGACGGACCAGCGGACCGAGCGGCTCTTTCGAGATGATTTCGGGCAGGATGACATGGTCGCCCGGCGCTTCGAAGGTCGAACGGGTCGCGGCAAGGCCCGACGCGTCGGTGGTGTAGGTGTCGCAGGCACCGGCGAGGTACTGCTGCTGCGCCTCGGCGTTGGTTTCGATCGGAACCGGCTCGTAGCTGATGTTGTTGATGCGGAAGAAGTCCGCCAGGTTCAGCTCGGTCGTGGTGCCGGTCTGGATGCAGACGGTTGCGCCGTCCAGTTCCTTGGCCGAGGACACGCCCAGAGCCTTGGGAACGATGAAGCCCTGACCGTCATAGTAGTTCACGCCGACGAAATCGAACTTGAGGTCCGTATCGCGCGAGAAGGTCCAGGTGGTGTTCCGGGCCAGCATGTCGATTTCGCCCGAGGCGAGCGCGGTGAAGCGGGTCTTGCCGGTGGTCGGAATGAATTCGACCGCCTTGGGGTCGTTGAAGATGGCGGCGGCGACAGCGCGGCAGACCGCGACGTCAAAGCCGGCCCACTCGCCCGCTGCGTCCGGCGCTGCGAAGCCCGGAACGCCGGTGGCAACACCGCAGTTCAGCTTGCCGCGCGCCTTCACGTCATCGAGCGTCGCAGCGGCAGCCGCACCGGCGGCCAGACCGGCGACGGTCAGTGCGCCAAAAAACACGGATTTTTTCATGTTAACCTCTTCCTGTTTGTCCACCCGTAAGGCCGGGCGGTTCGACGGCCCGTGGGGGCCGCAATGACACTGTTGGGTATCCTCCCCTTCAGCATGGCGGGAGTTTGGCGGGATTCATTCCGGACGGTCAAGGGTAACATCAACAAATTCAAACGATACGCCGGTGACCTTGAGTCAATAAGCCGCGATTTGGGCGCAACCGGACCAGCCGGTCAAAAAAACCGTGCCAGACCTATACTTTCGGCGCTCAGACCCGGCTGGCGTCATAAAATCGTTTCGCATTCAGAAACGATTCCCGTTTGACCGCGGCCGCCTGTTCGGCGTCCTCGTCCGCGCCCCACTGCTCTGCCTGCCAGACCTCGTCGATCCGCGACAGGTCCCACAGCCGTTCAGCCGACTCGGCATTCCGCGTCGCCGCGAGGCCAAGGACCAGCGACCCCGACAGGCTGACGAGGTCGTGAAACGCCGCCAGTTCGAAAGCCGTCATCCCGTGCACCTCGGCCGCGAGCCGTGCCAGCGCCGACGCGGGCTGCGGGTCATGCATGATACCGGTGCGGGTCTCAAGCCGTGCGCCGTAGGTCTCTGCCGCCCAGTCCAGCATCGGGTCCCAGCCCTCCGCTTGCCGTGCGACCAGTTCGTCGGGCGCATCCGCCCGGTAGCAGAGCAGGTCGCTGTCCCCGTAGGCCGCCAGCATGTCGGCGACTTCCGCGTGCTGCACGGCCACCTTGTCGATGGCTGCATTGGCCCCGCGCGTCGCCGGCATGGTGCGCGGATCGACGGTGTCGCCCTGCGCGGCCCATTCCGCCGCGATCGCCTCGGCAAGCGCGCGGGTCGGCACGATCAGCGGTGCCTTCGCCGGGGTCCGCACGCCCCGCCCGTCCAGGGCGATGCCGAACCCCTCCGGCCCCTCGGTGACCGCCGCGGCTTTCCAGAACCTGCGGGCCGCCCATTCGCTCATGCCGGTTCCCCCGTCAGCCGAAGCACCGCGTCCGGGATCTGCGCCGCCGCGCTCAGGATCTCCGCCGCGCCGGTCAGCAGCGCCGGGGGGTGATAGCCCCAGTCGACGCCCAAGAACGACAGCCCCGCCGCCCCCGCCATGTCCATGTCATAGGTCGTGTCGCCGATCATCACCGCCCGCTCTGCCGTAACGCCGGTTTCCGCGAGCGCGGTGAACAGCATGGAGGGATGCGGTTTGGACGGATGGTCGTCCGCCACTTGGACAGAGGCGAATAACCCTGACCAGCCGTGGTTCTCGAGCAGAGCCAGCAGACCGCGCCGCGACTTCCCCGTCGCGATCGCAAGCACGGTGTCGTCACGCGCGGCCAGAGCCTCCACCGCCTCCCGGATACCGGGGTAGAGCGGGCTTGAGGCTGCGCCCGCCTTCACCCGTAGCTCCTGGTAATGCGCCTTGTAGGCCGCGACCATCCGGTCGTGGGTCGCCGTATCCGCTTCCGGTGCCAGCCGCACCATGGCGTGATCCAGCGACAGTCCGACGATGGACAGGATCGCCGCCCGCGCGGGCACCGGCAAGCCGACCGCCTGGAATGCCCCGGTCATGGAGGCGACAATGTCCCCCTGGCTGTCCACCAGCGTGCCGTCCACGTCGAAGATCGCCAGCCGGGTCATCTGAGGCTCTCGAACGGGTCGTCGGCTGCAATGTCTTCGGCCCAGCCAAGCGTTTCCCAGCTCTGCGCCATATGCTCGGGCAGCGGAGCGGTCACTGTCACCGGCTTGCGGGTCACGGGATGTTCGAAAGTCATCGACCGCGCGTGCAGGTGCAGCTTCTTTGAGATCACGCCGCCAAGCTGCGCGCCCCATCCGTCACCCATGTTCTCCTGCCCCGAACCGCCGTACTTGCCGTCACCGATGATCGGATGCCCGATCTCGGCCATATGGGCGCGCAGTTGGTGCGTCCGCCCCGTCAGCGGCTCCATCGCCACCCAGGACGCGCGCCCCGCCACCCGGTAGAGCGTCGCGTAAAGCGTATGCGCCCGCTTCGCGCCCGGGGTGTCGTTCATCTCGCGCGGATGCACGGCGATCATCTTCTCGCCCTCGCCCGAGCGGCCATGGCCCGGCGCCTTGACCAGCCCGAAGCGGATCTCACCAAGGTAGGGGGTCGGCACACCGGCGACGAGCGCCCAGTAGATCTTGCGCGTTTCCTTGTGCCGCAGCGCTGCTGTCAGCGCCTGCGCGGCCTGCCGCGTCCGCGCCAGAAGCAGGACGCCCGAGGTATCCTTGTCCAGCCGATGCACCAGCCGCGGCTTTTCCTCCGCCCCGAAGCGCAGTGCCTCGGACATCCCGTCGACGTGGCGCAGTTGCTTGCTGCCGCCTTGCGTCGGCAGGCCCGGCGGCTTGTTCAGCGCGATCACGTGGTCGTCCTTCCAGAGCACGCACGCCTGGATCATCCGCGCGTCCTCTTCGGACACGGCAGAAGGTTTCTCCGGTTCAGGCGCTTCTGCATCCGGGATCGGCGGCACCCGCACGACCTGCCCCGCCTCAAGCCGGGCCGAGGACTTGACCCGTCCCTTGTCGATGCGCAGGTCACCCTTGCGGCACATCTTTTCGATCCGGCCCTGCGTGACCTGCGGAAACAGCCCCCGAAGCCAGCGGTCCAGCCGCTGTCCGGCATCCGCCTCGGCCACGGTGATCATCTGCACGCCGCTCATGTCAGCGCCCTCGCGAGTGCCAGCCCGGCCACCAGCGCCGTCAGCGACAGAACGACGGACGCGCCCGTGTAAACCGCCGCCTGCGTCACCGCCCCGCGTTCCCAGAGCGTCACCGCATCCAGCGAAAAGGCCGAGAAGGTGGTGAACCCGCCCAGCACACCGGTCATCAGGAACGGCGCAAACCGGGTCGCCGACAGATGCGCCAGCAGCACCACGACCGCCCCCATGACAAAGGAGCCGACGACGTTCACCGTCAGCGTCCCCCAGGGAAACCCCGGCCCCATGACGCGTATCGCCGCCACCCCCGTAAGGTAGCGGGCCGAAGCGCCGACGGCCCCGCCAAGGGCCACATATGCAAGGGTCTGGATCATGGCCGCGTCATGGCCCCGGACGAAGGCGGAGTCAATGTGCGAGGCGCGGGCAGGGCCTACGTAACCAAGCCCTGCGTCACCCCGCACACCGGCATCCTCCGGCTTGGCCGGAGGATCTCCTCCCCCACGAGATCCTCGGGTCGGGCCCGAGGATGACCCGTTCTTGGCTGACCGATTACGCCCCCCGCTTCGCCCGCAGCTTCGCGAAATAGTCCAACCGCTTCTTGAGCTCCCGCTCGAACCCACGCTCGACCGGCTGGTAAAGGTCCGGACGCGGTACGCCGTCGGGGAAGTAGTTCTGCCCCGAAAATCCGTCCTCCGCGTCGTGGTCATAGGCATAACCCGCGCCGTAGCCCTGATCCTTCATCATGCCGGTCGGC
Source organism: Primorskyibacter flagellatus (assembly GCF_014638275.1). Taxonomy (GTDB): domain Bacteria; phylum Pseudomonadota; class Alphaproteobacteria; order Rhodobacterales; family Rhodobacteraceae; genus Pseudooceanicola; species Pseudooceanicola flagellatus_A. The sequence goes on along the minus strand of NZ_BMFJ01000001.1, from coordinate 233,316 downwards.
GCGTTCAGGATGTGCTTGGGCGGCATCGCGCTGCCCGTCTTCCGCGCCAGCGCCACCGCCCCCTTGTAGGCCACGTAGGTCGCATTGGATTTCGGCGCGAGCGCCAGATAGACCAGCGCCTGCGCCAGCGCCAGTTCCCCTTCGGGAGAGCCGAGCCGTTCGTAGACCTGCCAGGCGTCAAGACAGTGGGTCTGCGCCTGCGGATCGGCAAGGCCGATGTCCTCGACCGCCATTCGGGTGATGCGGCGGGCCAGGAAACGAGGGTCCTCGCCCCCCGCGAGCATCCGCGCAAACCAGTAGAGCGCCGCATCCGGGTCCGACCCGCGCACCGATTTGTGCAGGGCTGAGATGAGGTTGTAATGCTCTTCCCCCGACTTGTCGTACTTCGCCGCCCGCCGCATCAGGCGCGCCGACAGCGCCTCCCGGTCCAGCGGCGCGCCGGTCTTCCACGCCGCCACCTGCTCCACCAGGTTGAGCAGCGCGCGCCCGTCCCCGTCCGCCATGTCCCTGAGGGCCGAACGCGCGTCGGGATCGAGCGGCAGCGCGCGGCCGATCTCCGTCTCCGCCCGGGCCAGCAGCTTTTCAAGGTCCGCCTCTCCAAGCCGTTCCAGCACCAGCACCTGTGACCGGCTGAGAAGGGCGGCGTTCAGCTCGAACGACGGGTTCTCGGTCGTCGCGCCGACCAGAAGGATCGTTCCGTCTTCCATATGCGGCAGGAACCCGTCCTGCTGTGCCTTGTTGAACCGGTGGATTTCGTCGACGAACAGAAGCGTCCCCATCCCGGCACGGCGGCGCTGCCGGGCGGTTTCGAACACCTTCTTCAAGTCCGCGACCCCGGTGAAGATCGCCGAGATCTGAACGAACTCAAGATCGGTCTCATCCGCCAGCAACCGCGCGATGGTGGTCTTGCCCACCCCCGGCGGCCCCCAGAGGATCAGCGACGACAGGGAGCCCGAGGCCAGCATGATGCCAAGCGGCGCCTCCGGCCCCAGCACCTGCTGCTGACCGATGACCTCGGCCAGCGTTCGGGGTCTCAGCCGGTCCGCCAGCGGGCGCGGCGCCTCCGCCGACTGGTCGAAAAGGTCGGGCATCAGAGCCGCAGGCGGAGGCTCAGCTGCCGCCCGCCTCTCAGCAGCCCGATGTCCAGCCGGCGCAGCGCCGTCGCCAGCGCCTGTTCCAGTCCCGCACTGTCGGTGACCGTCTGACCGTTCACCTGCTGCACCACGTCCCCCGCCAGCAGCCCGATCCGGGGCCCGAGCGGACCGGCATCGGTGATGAGCACCCCGGTCGTATCGGGGTCGAGCCCTTTTTCGGTCGCCACAGCCGGGTTCACCGTTTCCAGCGCCAGCCCCGGGATCGGACTGTCCCGCCCGGTGGTAAGCGGATTGCGCGGCGGCACCTCCGGCGCGCCGATCAGACGGACGGTGACCTCCCGGTCGCGGCCGTCGCGGAAATAGCCGACCCGCGCCTTCGCGCCGAGCCCGGCGACGGACATGCGAAAGATCATCTCGGGCGGGGTGTTCACAGCCACGCCATCGACCGACCGGATCACGTCCCCGACCGCGACACCGGCGGCCGCGAAGGGGCTGTCGGGATGCAGATGCGCGACGATGACCCCGCCCGGCACGGGCAGGCCAAGCGTCTCGGCCATGGCCGCGTCGACCTCCTGCCCCGACATACCGGCCCAGGGGCGCTGGAACCGCGTCTCCCCGGCCCGGGCCTGGGCGACGAACTGTGCGACCAGCTTGGCCGGAATGGCGAATCCGATGCCGTTGGACCCGCCCGACCGGCTGAGGATCGAAGTGTTCACCCCGATCAGGTCCCCGTTCATGTCGATCAGCGCCCCGCCCGAATTGCCCGGATTGATCGGCGCGTCGGTCTGGATGAAATAGCCCCGCCCGTTGCCCATGGCCGCACCCGAACGCGCCAGCCCCGAGACGATGCCAGAGGATACCGTCTGTCCCACGCCGAACGGGTTGCCGATGGCGAGCACAAGCTCACCCACCTCGACGGAATCGCTGTCGCGCATCTCCAGATGCGTCATGTCGCCCGGGGCCTGATCCAGCTGAATCACGGCAAGGTCGGCCTCCGCATCCGCCAGCAGCACCTTGCCCGAGAATTCGCGCCGGTCATTCAGTACGACGCGGATATCCTCCGCCTGGGCGACCACGTGGTAGTTCGACACGACGATCCCGTCCCCCGACAGCACCACCCCCGAGCCGAGCGAATTCTGTACCTTGGGCCGCGCCGGGCCGAAGTTCTGGAAGAAGTCGCGGAAGAACGGATCGTCGGCAAAGGGAGAAGACCGTGTCTCGACCACCCGGCGGGCGTAGATGTTGACCACAGCGGGCGCAGCCTGTTTCACCACCGGGGCGAAGCTGAGCGATATCTGTGCCCGGCTGCGCGGGATCAGCCCTTCGCCGGACACCGGCAGGGGCAGCGTCAGCGCGAGGGCGACAAGGGCGGAGAGCAGCGTCTTCATGCCCGAAGGATATGCAAACCGGCCGCAGGGAATGCAAGCGCCAGACCGAAGACCATCGGAACGCAAAAGGCCCCCGCCATGGCAGGGGCCTTCGTAATCCGGGGTCGCGGCGCGATTATTCCTCGCCGGCCTCTTCGGCGGCAACGCGCGCCTTGTCGCCGGCACCCTTGGCAGCGGTGTCGCGGTCGACGAATTCGATGATCGCCATGGGCGCCATGTCGCCATAGCGGAACCCGGCCTTCATGATCCGGATATAGCCGCCGTTACGCTCGGCATAACGGGGGCCGAGGACTTCGAACAGCTTCTTGACGGCCTCGTCCTGCTTGATCCGCGACGCTGCAACGCGGCGGGAATGCAGGTCGCCCTTCTTCGCCAGGGTCACCAGCTTCTCCACGATCGGGCGGAGTTCCTTGGCTTTCGGCAGGGTGGTCTTGATCTGCTCATGTTCGATGAGCGAGGCGGACATGTTCGAGAACATCGACTTGCGGTGTTCATGGGTCCGGTTCAGGCGGCGATAGCCACGTGCGTGACGCATTTTCTTTCTCCAATCAGGTGCCCTCTACGAGCGGTTTTGCTTTGTCCGGCGGTCCTGCGCATGGAGCCGCTCTCCTTGGGGCTTTCGCCCGGTAGTCCCCTCCCCTGTCAGGGGGAGGGTGAGGGAGGGGGTGAACCCTCCGAATATCAGAACTGGTCTTCGAACTTCTTGGCCAGGTCTTCGATGTTGTCGGGCGGCCAGTCTTCGACATCCATGCCGAGGTGCAGGCCCATGCCCGAGAGCACTTCCTTGATCTCGTTCAGGGACTTGCGGCCGAAGTTCGGGGTGCGCAGCATCTCCGCTTCGGTCTTCTGGATCAGGTCGCCGATGTAGACGATGTTGTCGTTCTTCAGGCAGTTCGCAGACCGCACCGAAAGCTCCAGCTCGTCGACTTTCTTGAGCAGCAGCGGGTTGAACTCCAGCCCGTCGTCGTCGTCCTGGCGCGAGGCCGACTCCGGCTCGTCGAAGTTGACGAAGATCGACAGCTGGTCCTGCAGAATGCGTGCGGCATAGGCCACGGCATCGTCCGGCGTGATGGACCCATCGGTTTCAATCTTCATGGTCAGCTTGTCATAGTCCAGCACCTGCCCCTCACGGGTCGGCTGCACGTCGTAGGAGACCTTCTTGATCGGCGAATAGATCGCGTCGATCGGGATCAGGCCGATCGGGGCGTCCTCGGGCTTGTTGCGGTCGGCGGGGACATAGCCCTTGCCGGTGTTCACGGTCAGCTCCATGAACAGGGATGCGCCCTCGTCCAGGTGGCAGATCACGTGATCCTTGTTCAGCACCTCGATGCCGGCGCTTTCCGAAATGTCGGCGGCGGTCACGGCGCCCGGACCCTTGGCGTTGATCGACAGGCGCTTCGGCCCCTCGACTTCCATCCGCAGGCTCACGCCCTTGAGGTTCAGCACCACGTCGGTCACGTCCTCGCGCACACCGGCGATGGAGGAGAATTCATGCAGCACGTTGTCGATCTGCACGGAAGTAATGGCCGCGCCCTGAAGCGACGACATCAGCACACGCCGCAGCGCGTTGCCAAGCGTCAGACCGAAGCCGCGTTCCAGCGGTTCGGCGACGACAGTGGCCTGCCGCGACGGGTCGAAGCCCGGTTTGACGTCAAGCTGGGTCGGCTTGATCAGTTCTGCCCAGTTCTTGTGGATCATGTTCGTCCCTCCATGCTCGTCCCGTTTCCCATGTCCTAGAAACGGAACCCCCGAGGTAAAATGACGGCAGGAGGCCGCGACGGGCGCGGCCCCCGGTAACTCTGTCCGAGGATCAGACGCGGCGGCGCTTCGGCGGGCGGCAGCCGTTGTGCGCAATCGGGGTCACATCACGGATCGAGGTGATGTTGAAACCGACGGCGGCCAGCGCGCGCAGAGCGGATTCACGACCCGAACCCGGGCCCTGAACTTCAACTTCCAGCGTCTTAACACCATGTTCCTGGGCCTTGCGGCCCGCGTCCTCGGCAGCCATCTGGGCGGCGTAGGGCGTGGATTTCCGCGACCCCTTGAAGCCCATGGTCCCGGCAGAGGACCAGGAAATGGCGTTGCCCTGAACGTCGGAGATCAGGATCTTGGTGTTGTTGAACGAAGAATTCACATGCGCAACGCCGGCGGCGATGTTCTTGGAAACCTTCTTCTTAACGCGGCGGGTATCACGTGCCATATCTGTGCGCTCCCCTTACTTCTTCTTGCCTGCGATGGCCTTTGCGGGGCCTTTGCGGGTGCGGGCGTTGGTGTGGGTCCGCTGACCGCGGACGGGGAGGTTGCGGCGATGGCGCAGGCCGCGGTAGCAGCCAAGGTCCATCAGGCGCTTGATGTTCATCTGCGTCTCGCGGCGCAGGTCGCCTTCGACGGTGTAGTTGGCGTCGATGTGTTCGCGGATCGCCAGAACCTCGGCATCCGAAAGCTCGTTCACGCGACGGGTGGCGTCGATGTTCACGGCTTCGCAGATGGCCTTGGCAGAGGTGTGGCCAATTCCGGTGATGTAAGTCAGGGCGATCGGAACCCGCTTTGCAGTCGGGATGTTAACGCCGGCAATACGTGCCAATGCAGTCTTCCTTTTGTTGCGAGCCCGTAGCACCAGGCCCTTTTTTCACAACACGCCGGACGCGGACACAAGGGCCGGGCCGGAGGTCATATCACGAATCGCGCGGGCGCGCCGGAATCGGCACACCGCGAGATAGCGCGTCGTATGGGTGATTGGCACCAGCGTCAACCCCCAGCCTCCGCATTTTCACGGATCCGGTACGGGTTTCGCCAGTTCGCCCAGTCAGCCACGACTCGGGCGCCGGATCAAGCCAAATCCCCCTGCCCCGGGGCCCTCCGGCTGCCCCCTGCCGCCGCACCGGGCATCCGGGCAGAGATCTGCCGGGCCCGCGCCTCCGACAGCTGCCGCCGGAACGAGGGGCAGTCGAAATGGTTCTCATGCGGGCACCGGGCCGTGTGTCGCACCATTTCCGAGAGGGCGCGCAGGCGATCGGCGAGCGCGTCGATTTCCTCCGCCCTGCGGGCCAGACCGCTGCGGTCCATCTGCAGGCTGCCATCCCGCGCGATCCAGCCGCGAGTCTCCTCAAGCGTGAACCCCGCCCATTTCGCAAGGGCGATCAGGTCGAGCACCTCCATCACATCCGCCGCGAACAGCCGCCGCAGCCCCCTGCGTCCGATGGAGGAGATCAGCCCCTTTTCCTCGTAATACCTCAGGGTCGAGGCGGGCAGGCCCGACAGGCGGGCGACCTCGGCGATGTCCATGACGCGCATGCTTGACCTCAAGTCGGCTTCAAGTGGCAGGGTACCCGCCTGTCCCCGAATCCGAAAGGTCTGTCATGAACTCTCACCTGCTCCTCGCCTTTCCCGTCGGCCTTGGCGCCACCGCGCTGCTCGACCTTGCAAACTGGACGCGCGCCCGCCTGTTTGGCGTCCCCGCCCCCGGCTACGAAATGGTCGGGAGATGGGTCGCCCATATGCCCGCAGGCACCTTCCGCCATGCCTCCATCGCGAAAGCCTCTCCGCACCCTGCCGAAACCCTTCTGGGATGGGGACTGCACTACGCCATCGGCGTCGCCTTCGCGGCGGTCCTGCTGGCCGCCACCGGTCCGGACTGGGCCGCCGCACCCACGCCGGGCCCCGCCCTGCTGACCGGAGCATTGACCGTCGCGATGCCCTTCCTTGTCATGCAGCCTGCTTTCGGGCTCGGCATCGCCGCCTCCGCCACGCCCGCGCCCTGGTCCGCGCGGCGTCGCAGTCTGGTGAACCACCTGATCTTCGGCTGCGCGCTCTATGTAGCTGCCCTGGCCTGCGCCGCGATCTGACCGCTCTCGGCGCGCCCTGGCAAAATGGCGGTGCAAAGGCTCTCACCCGAATGGAAAAGGCCCCTGTCACCGGACAGGGGCCCCTTCGGGATTCCACAAAAGAGTCAGGATCAGCTGTCGAGGATCGCCTTGATCGACGCTTCCACCACGGCCATTTCCGCAAGTCCATCAACGCGCTTCAGCTTGTCCTTCGCGTGATAGTAACCAAGCAGCGGCGACGTCTTCTTGTAGTATTCCATCAACCGGACCTTGAGGCTTTCCTCGTTGTCATCGGCGCGGACCGGCTTACCCGCGGCTGCCGCTTCCTTGGCGCGGTTGACGATGCGGTCCACCAGAACCTCGTCGCGGACGCGCAGCTCGATGGCGCAGTCCAGCTTCTTCCCCATCTCGGCCATCAGCGCCTCAAGCGCATCTGCCTGGGCCAGGGTGCGGGGGAAACCGTCGAAGATGAATCCGCCCTTCTCGGGGCCTTCCAGCTTTTCGCGGATCAGGCCGATGACGATCTCGTCCGTCACCAGTTCACCACGGTCCATCACCGCGGCGACCTTCTTGCCCATCTCGGTTCCCGAGGTCCGCGCCTCGCGCAGCATGTCCCCGGTGGACAGCTGGATCATGTCGCGGTCTTCGACAAGCCGGGCGGCCTGTGTTCCCTTGCCCGCACCTGGCGGTCCGAGAAGAATGATGTTCATCGGCGTGCAGCCCCCCTCCGTTTGGTCCTGCGGCTCCCCTTGCCGCGCAGCTGCGATTTCTCGATCAGCCCTTCGTATTGATGCGCCAGCAGATGCGACTGCGCCTGCTGAATGGTATCCATCGTCACCGACACGACGATCAGTACCGAAGTCCCGCCAAAATAGAAGGGGATCGCCAGCTGGCTACGGAGAATCTCAGGAAGGAGACAAACTGCCGCAAGGTAGGCCGAGCCGAGCACGAGGATACGCGTCGCCACATACTCCAGATACTCCGCCGTCTTCTGGCCCGGACGGATGCCCGGCACAAAGCCGTTCTGGTTCTTCAGGTTGTCCGCCACTTCCTCGGGTTTGAACGACACGTTGAACGTGTAGAAATATGCAAAGAAGACGATCATCCCCGTGAAGAACAGCAGGTAAAGCGGCTGTCCCGGTCCGAAATAGGCAAGGATCGTCGACATGACCGGAGAGGTCGAATTCCCCGAGAAGGTCGAAATCGTGACCGGCAGCAGCAGCAGGGACGAGGCAAAGATCGCCGGGATCACGCCCGCCGGGTTGACCTTGATCGGCAGGTGCGAGGACCCGCCGTCATAGACCTTCATCCCGACCTGGCGGCGGGGATACTGGATGTGAATCTTCCTCAGCGCACGTTCCATGAACACGACGAAGGCGATGGTCGCGACGACCATGAGGATCACGCCGATGATCACCGCAGGAGAGATCGCCCCCGACCGGCCCGACGCGAAGAACTGCGCCAGTGCCGCGGGAAGTTCCGCGATGATGCCGACGAAGATGATCAGCGAGATACCGTTGCCCAGACCCCGCGCTGTGATCTGTTCGCCCAGCCACATCAGGAACATCGTGCCCCCGATCAGCGTGGTCATGCAGGTCGCGACGAAGAACCAGTAGGGAATGTCGGCCTGAACCAGATCCCCGCTCTGCAGCGAAACGGCAAGCCCGTAGGACTGAAGCGTCGCCAGAAACACGGTGCCGTAGCGCGTGTACTGGTTCATCTTCTTGCGGCCCTGCTCACCCTCTTTCTTCAGCTGCTCGAGCGCCGGAACCATCGATGCCAGGAGCTGCACGATGATCGAGGCCGAAATGTAGGGCATGATGCCAAGCGCGAAGATCCCCATGCGGCCAAGCGCGCCGCCGGTGAACATCGACAGGATGCCGCCGATCCCCTGCCCCGCGCCTTCCATGAATTCGCGCAGTGCCGCGCCGTCGATGCCGGGAACCGGAATCCAGGTGCCCAGGCGATAGACGATCAGGAGGACGATGGTGAAAAGGATGCGGTTGCGCAGGTCGGTCGCTTTGCCGAGCGCGGCCCAGCTCGTGTTGGCCGCCATCTGTTCTGCTGCGGATACCATGCGGATCTCTCTTTCAGGCAAACGCCGCCGGACCGGTCTTCCGGCACGGCGGCGCTTTTGGAAAACTGGTGGTTATGTATGCGCCCCGAAGGGCGCCCACAACCACTTACTCGGCTGCTGCAGCCGCCGTGACCTTGAGCGAACCGCCGGCCTTCTCGACCGCTTCGATCGCACCCTTGGAGGCACCGGTCACCTCGATCGACACCTTGGTCCCGATCTCGCCCTTCGCCAGCACGCGGACACCGTCCAGCTTGCGGCGCACTGCACCCGAGGAAACCAGCGTCTCTTCGGTGATGTTGCCCGCATCCAGCTTGCCGGATTCGATGTACTTGGCGATGATGCCGAGGTTGATGACGGCATAGCTCTTGCGGTTCGGCTTGTTGAAGCCGCGCTTGGGCAGACGCTGGTAGAGCGGCATCTGGCCGCCCTCGTAGCCACCGATGGCCACACCCGAACGGGATTTCTGACCCTTGATACCACGACCACCGGTCTTGCCCTTGCCAGAGCCCGGACCACGGCCGACGCGCATCCGTTTCTTGGCTGCACCGGGATTGTCGCGCAGTTCATGCAGTTTCATGTCGCTTCTCCTTGCCGGAACACCCGCCTGAAGCGATATGGCGGGGACGCGGCTTTTCTTGGTTTTGATACGTGTCACCCGACTCGGAGGCCAGGCCACCGGGGGCGTATAATGCCTGCCGCGCGATCAATCAAGCGTCGCGGATTGCCTGCCCGAAGGTCCCTGCCCGTATGTCCACTACCCCCTGCGCCGCCGCAGCGCCGCAAGACCGGCAACGCCGAAGGCCAGCAGCGGAAGCGAGGCGGGCAGCGGCACCGCGGGCGCGGATCCGAAAGCGCGGATCTCCTCCGCTGTCAGCGCCCCTTCGAAGATCGCCACGTAGTCGAGATTGCCGTGCACGTATTCCACATAGGGCGACCCGCCGCCGGTGTTGAACTGAACCCCGAACCGCGTGGGCGTCCCCGAATGCGTGTTCGCGGCCACCGAGCCGGAGGTATAGACCAGCACCCCGTCGATGTAGAACGACAGACCCGGGCCGGTCACCATCGCAAACTGATGGAATTCTCCGTCCGCCGGATAGGCAACCGACGTGGACAAATGATTGTCGCCGAAGCGGAAAGTGTCGGAGCCCTGATAGCCGATGTAATACCCGTTGCCCGAACTCCCCTGAGAGATGATCTCTCCGTAGGTGTGCGGCTTGCTCAGCCGCTGGAAGCTGAGGATGACGGTCTGCGACCCGAGCGGCACGGCATGGTCGGACAGCTGTGCGTAGTCCCCCTGCCCGTCAAGCTTTAGAAACCCGTCCTCAACCACAGCGTCGCCAAAAAGCGCACCATCGACGGAGCCGACGGTATCCGTAACGCTGTCATCGTCGAAGCCGTAGTAATGGATCAGGGTGGATGCCGAAGCCGCGCCAGCCGCCGCAAAAGTTGCCAGTCCCGCAATCGCGAGCGTTTTCAGAAACATGAACGCCTCCAATGGGATTCAGAAAATTAATTAATCTGCTTATATCACGAATGCCTCCAAAACGGAACGCCGCGACGCCGCAAAACTCCCGGAACCACGGATTTGTTGAACAGAATCGCATTTTCATGTGTCATGGGCGGATGTTCCGGCGCACCGGCCTCCGTATTCTGACCCTGACTGCCGCACTGGCCCATGCGACGGTCCCCGCACTTGCCGACTGCAACAAGGACGCCATGCTGGTCTTCGACGGCTCTGCCTCCATGGTCGAATTCGTCTACGAACCCGGCCGCGGCACCCGCATTGCCGAAGCCCGCCTCGCCATGGCAGAGGCCATCCCCGAAATCGCCCCCCTGCGCCGCATCGGCCTGCTCGTCTACGGTCCCGGAGGCGCGGACGGCTGCTCCGGCATCACCCTGCGCTTCCCGCCCCGTCAGGACGCGGCCGAGCCGATCATCTCGGCTGTCGATTCCCTGCGCCCCGGCGGGCTGACGCCCCTCTCCTCCTCCGTTCTGCGCGCGGCGGAAGTGCTTGAGCATCGCACCAAGCCCGGCATCATCGTGGTCGTTACCGACGGCAACGAAACCTGCGGCGGCCGCCCCTGCGAGACCGGGCAGGTCCTTTCGGCCACCTCCGACGACCTGACGATCCATGTCATCGGCTTTCGCGTGAACGTGGACTACTGGGCCTGGAACAACCCGGAACAGAAGGCGCTCGGCCATGACGATACGGTCGCGCGTTGCCTCGCCGATCTGAACAGGGGCCAGTACATCCGCGCCGACACGATTGAGGACCTCGTCAAGGCCCTGACCGACACGCTTGGCTGCGCCCTGTTCAGCGACCTGCGGACCCGCCCCCTGCGACCCCGGCTGCCGGGCTGACCCCGGCCTCTGCCGCCGCCCGGCGCGCATCTGCCAGCAGGGCGGACAGGTCCGGGTCGTCGATCCCCATGCGGTCGAACTGCGCCAGCGTGTTTTCCAGGTATTCAAGGCTGGTGCCAAGAAACCCGCGCCCGGTAGCGATGTACTGCACCTGCAGCGCGCGGGACAGGCCGATGTCGATATTGTCCGCCTCCCGGTCGGCGGCAAAGGCCACCGCCATCACCGGCCCCTCCGGCGTCATGGCCGGAGCCAGCACCGGACGATAGGCCTGCGCGATCATCTCCCGCCGCCAGAGCCGCTCCGTCTCGTCCTCCACCAGCGCCTCGGGCACCCGGAAGACGATGCCGTGACAGGACCCGCCCTCCGCCAGACCGGCCATCAGACCCGGCGCCTGCGCATCCCCGCGTGCGCCCCGCCGATCCACGAGGCACATGGCGCGGGAATACCCCTCCAGCAGCGCCGGGCGCACATCGTCGAACAGGATCGCAGGGTCCCACATGAGTGAGCCGTAGGCAAAGACCCACACCGGCCCTTCGTGACCGGCGAAGAACGCATGGCGGTTGGCCTCCCGCTCCGCATCGGGCCAGCGCCAGGGCATCGGCACGCCACGCTCGGCCATGCGGCGGTCCACCTCCTCTACGTCAAAATCGCGGAAGAAGCTCTTCTCTGGATCGCGGATCAGGGCGCGAAGCTCGGGGTGCGTGCGAAAGGCGGACTCGGGGATGGGCACTCGGGTCTCCGGTTTGTGTCGGCACAAGTGTGAAACGAACCTGCGCCCGGCAAAACCCGAAACTGGCTACTTCGATGGCCGCTTTCGGTGCGCAGCCGCACCGACGGCCCCGAGCGCTGCAAGCAGAAGCACCGAAGTCGCAGGAAGCGGCACGGCGGGCATCGCCGCCGTTTCGACCCACATGTCGTCGATGCTGAACCAGCCATTGCCCGTCTCGCCCGAGATGGACAGCGAACTGACCCCCGACATCCCCGCGAACCCGAGGAAGACGGCCCCGAATGCCGACACCTCCGACAACACGGAAGCCCCGCCTACAAAAGCCGTCAGACGGGTCGTGTCGTCACCGCCGGTGTTCCAGTAGCCGAAGCCGGTGATCTCGTAGCCTGCGTCGGCGGCCACGACGATCGGACCCGCCCCGGGAAACAGCGCGTTGCCGCTGTTCACGATGGTCCGCACCCCCGAGGAGACCGTGCCGCCATTGCTCTGGGCATATCCGACCGGGTCCTGGCCGTTGCCCAGCAATCCGAAGTCGTAGTGCGGCGTTGGCAGGCTCGTCACGGCCTCGCCGACGCACAGGGATTCGAAGGTTTCGACAGCGGCGCCGGGCGCGGCCGTCAGAAAGGAGGCGAGGTCGGTATGGACCGTGGCCGCAAGCCCGGCGCAAGGGGCGAGCATGACAAAGGGAAGCAGGCAAAGGCGATGGAACATGGCAAGCACTCACTGAAAGGAATGCCGCAGGGTACCACTCCCGGGCCACTTCACCAAACGGTCGATGCAAATAACAAGACCCCCGGACGGGTCCGGGGGTCTGAAAGCAGCGATACCGGTCGCTTACTTCTTTTCTTCGATGATCTCGACCAGGTGCGGGATCGAATTCACCATGCCGCGGACAGAGGGCGTATCCTCCAGTTCACGGGTGCGGTGCATCTTGTTCAGGCCCAGGCCGACCAGCGTGGCGCGCTGCTTGGCGGGGCGGCGGATCGGGGAACCGATCTGTTTGACGACGATGGTTGCCATTTGGATCAAGCCTCCTCGGCCACTTGGCTGGACTCGGCCGGAGCGTCATCGCGCTTCGGCAGGATGTCGGCGACCTTCTTGCCACGGCGCTGCGCCACCTGACGGGGCGAGGACTCTTTCTGGAGCCCGTTCAGCGTGGCGCGGATCATGTTGTAGGGGTTCTGCGACCCGATCGACTTGGCGACCACGTCGTGGATGCCCAGCATCTCGAACACGGCGCGCATCGGACCACCGGCGATGATCCCGGTGCCGTGCGGTGCGGTGCGCATGACGACACGACCGGCGCCATGACGGCCTTCCATGTCGTGGTGCAGCGTGCGGCCTTCGCGCAGCGGAACGCGGATCATCTGGCGCTTCGCCTGCTCGGTGGCCTTGCGGATGGCCTCGGGGACCTCTTTCGCCTTGCCCTTGCCAAAGCCAACGCGGCCTTTCTGGTCGCCCACGACGACGAGCGCGGCGAAGCCAAAGCGCTTACCACCCTTGACGGTCTTGGACACACGGTTGATCGCGACAAGGCGATCTGCAAATTCGGGGGCTTCCTCGCGGTCGCGACGGTTGCCGCCCCGGTTGTCTTCACGAGCCATGGGCTCTCCTTTATCATCGTGGGTCCTGCCAGTACGGGCGACCCGGTTATGTCGATCCTTGGTGAAGCCTGCGCTTCCCGGATCATCGGGGCGTCGCCGCCCTCAGGAAGTGCAAGCCGGGCTGATGCCCGGCCTACGAATTTCGGGCAGGCCGGGCATCAGCCCGGCACCGCCTCAGATCTTCAGCCCGCCCTCGCGCGCGGCGTCGGCCAGGGCCTTCACCTTGCCGTGGAACAGGAACCCGCCGCGGTCGAAGTAAGCTTCTTCCACACCGGCTTTCTTCGCCCGCTCGGCGATCGCCGCGCCGACCTTGGACGCCGCGTCGATGTTGTTCTTGCCGACGACGCCCAGATCCTTTTCGAGCGAGGACGCGGACGCCAGGGTGACGCCGTTCACATCGTCGATCAGCTGGACACTGATGTTCTTGTTCGAGCGGTGGACGGAAAGGCGAACGCGACCCGCGTTGACCTTCCGCAGTTTGCTCCGGACGCGCATGCGGCGCTTCAGGAACAGGGAACGTTTGGTGGTTGCCATTTGCCTGGTCCTTACTTCTTCTTGCCTTCCTTGCGGAAGATGAATTCGCCCTTGTACTTGATCCCCTTGCCTTTGTAGGGCTCGGGACGGCGCCAGTCGCGGATGTTCGCGGCGACCTGGCCCACAAGCTGCGGGTCGGAACCTTCGACAACGATTTCGGTCGGTTTCGGCGCGGTAACGGTGACCCCGTCCGGAATGGCGAAATCGACGTCATGCGAATAACCGAGGTTCAGCTTCAGGACGTTGCCCTGGACCGCGGCGCGGTAACCCACACCGGTGATCTCCAGCTCTTTCTTGAAGCCTTCGGTTGCGCCCTTGACCATGTTGGCGACCATCGTGCGGGACATGCCCCACTGCTGGCGCGCCCGCTTGGAGGACCCACGCGGCATCACGGTGATGGCGTTGTCTTCCTGCATGATGGTCACGTCGTCGGTCGCGCGGAACTTGTGGGTGCCCTTCGGCCCCTTCACTTCCACGGTCTGACCCGAGATCGTCGCGGTCACGCCCGAAGGCAGATCGACCGGCTTTTTCCCAATACGAGACATTGTGACCTCCTCAGAAGACGGTGCAGAGCACTTCGCCGCCGACGTTCTGGCTGCGCGCGCTTGCATCCGACATCACGCCCTTGGACGTGGAGACAATCGACACACCGAGACCCTGACGGACCTGCGGGACGTCCTTGACGCTCATGTAGACGCGACGGCCGGGCTTGGAGACCCGCTTGATTTCGCGAATGACAGGGGCGCCTTCGTAGTATTTCAGGCTGATTTCGAGGGTCGGGTGACCGTTGACATCGGTGCCCTTCTCGTAGCCGCGGATATAGCCTTCGTCCGCCAGCACGTCGAGAACCCAGGCCCGCAGCTTGGAGGCCGGGGTGGACACCACCGACTTGCCGCGCAGCTGGCTGTTACGGATACGGGTGAGCATATCGCCGATAGGATCGTTCATATCTCAGCCCTCCTTACCAGCTGGATTTCACGAGGCCGGGGATCTGGCCGTTGGAGCCGAGCTCCCGCAGCATGATCCGCGACACTTTCAGCTTGCGGTAGTAGGCGTGCGGACGCCCCGTCAGCTGGCAGCGGTTGTGAAGACGGGTCGCGGAGGAATTGCGCGGCAGTTCCGCCAGCTTCAGGGTCGCGCGGAAGCGCTCTTCCATCGGCTTGGACTCGTCGTTGATGATTTCCTTCAGGGCGGCACGCTTTGCTGCATACCGCTTGACCAGACGCTCGCGCTTCTTCTCGCGCTCGATCATGGATTTCTTAGCCATAACGTTCTCTCCCGCGATCAGCTGTTGAAGGGCATGTTGAAAGCTTTCAACAGCGCCTTGGCTTCCGCGTCGGTTTTCGCGGTGGTGCAGATGATGATGTCCATGCCCCAGACCTCGTCGACCTTGTCGAAGTTGATCTCGGGGAACACGATGTGCTCCTTCAGGCCCATGGCGTAGTTGCCGCGTCCGTCGAAGGATTTGCCCGGAACGCCGCGGAAGTCGCGGATACGGGGCATTGCGATCGTGATCAGGCGGTCGAGGAATTCGTACATCCGGTCGGCCCGCAGGGTGACTTTCGCACCAAGCGGCATTTCCTCGCGGACGCGGAAACCTGCAATGGACTTCTTCGCGGTGGTGATGACGGCTTTCTGGCCGGCGATCGTGCTCAGGTCTTCCTGGGCCGACTTGGCTTTCTTGCTGTCACGCACGGCTTCGGAACCGCAGCCGATGTTCAGGACAATCTTGTCCAGACGCGGGATCTGCATGTCGTTCTTGTAGCCGAATTCTTCCTTCAGCGACGCGCGGATGGTTTCCGCGTAGGCCGCCTTCAGGCGCGGGGTGTAGTTCGCGGTATCAAGCATCGATCACGTCCCCCGTGGTCTTGGCGAAGCGCACCTTCTTGTCGCCTTCCATGCGGAAGCCGACACGGGTCGGTTTGCCGTTGGCATCGACCAGCGCGAGGTTGGAGATGTCGATCGGCAGTGCCTTGGGCAGGCGGCCGCCCTGCGACGTCTGGGTCTGGCGGGTGTGGCGGATCGCCATGTTGATGCCTTCGACGACGGCCTTGCCGTCCTTCGGCAGGACCTGGGTGATCTCACCCGTCTTGCCCTTGTCGCGGCCGGCGATCACGACGACCTTGTCGCCCTTGCGGAGTTTGGCAGCCATCACAGCACCTCCGGAGCGAGCGAGATGATCTTCATGAAGTTCTTCGCCCGCAGTTCACGCACGACCGGCCCGAAGATACGGGTGCCGACAGGCTCGCCCGCGTTGTTCAGGATGACGGCCGCGTTGCGGTCGAAGCGGATGGAGGTGCCGTCTTCGCGACGGACTTCCTTGGCGGTGCGCACGACGACGGCCTTGCGGACGTCACCCTTCTTCACACGGCCGCGCGGAATGGCTTCCTTCACCGAAACAACGATGATGTCGCCGACCGACGCATACCGGCGGTGCGAACCGCCGAGGACCTTGATGCACTGCACCCGGCGTGCGCCGGAGTTGTCAGCAACATCCAGATTGGTCTGCATCTGGATCATTTGGTTTCTCCCGACCTTTGGGGAGGGCTGCAGCGCCCTTCATCCCCAGGGTTTCGATTGTATCGGGTCGTCCCGCTTACGCGGTGATGACTTCCCAACGTTTGGTCTTGGATTTCGGCGCGCATTCCTGAATGCGGACCTCGTCACCTTTCTTGAAGGTGTTGTTCTCATCGTGAGCCCGGTACTTCTTGGACTTACGGATGGTCTTTTTCAGAACCGGGTGCGTGAAGCGGCGTTCCACCGACACGGTGACGGTCTGGGCGTTGGCGTCGGAAGTCACGACACCGGCAAGGATACGTTTGGGCATCTGGATATTCCCTTATTCGGCTGCCGCAGCGGCTTTTTGGTTCAGGATGGTCTTCACACGCGCGGCTTCGCGACGTGCGGCACGCATCCGTGCGGGGTTCTCCAGTTGGCCGGTGGCCTGCTGAAAGCGCAGGTTGAACTGCTCTTTCTTCAGTTCGACAAGCTGCTCGCGCAGCTGGTCGGGGGTCTTGTCGCGGAGCTCTTGCGCGCTCATGATACTTTCCTTTCAACATCACCGGAGGGCCCCATAGCGCGCATGCGCCGGGTCACCCTGATTCCGGTGGAGTCATGATGAGCGGGCCGTATAGGCGGGATTCGCCTCTGTGGCAAGGGGGAGAACCGGGAAATTCCCATACCCGCCATGCCGGACCGAAGCCCGGCCTGTGCGGGTCCCTCCCAAGGCGCAGCGTGGGCTTTCAGCCCACCACCCCCTCACAAAACCTCGTGCACCGCATACGCGACTCCTGCCGCCGTTCGCGTCCCGACACCAACCGCCACGATCCGGTTCAGCCAGTCGTACCCCGGGGCGACGGTTTCAAAGAATGCCGCCGTCCGGAAGTAATAGCTCTCAGGGTCCAGCGCCTCGCCCCTCGCCAGCTTCTCCCGGTGTGCAGGGCCAAGCGTGTTGATCCCCTCGTAGCGCATGTAGATCTCCGCCCCGTCCTCGGCCTCCAGCATCAGCCGCACGTCCAGCCGCCCGAACCCCGGTTCCGTCCGGACCCAGTCGCCGCTGACTGGCAGCACCCGGCCGCGCAGCCTGTCGCCGGAGAATTGCCCGCCGGTGACATGGTAGATCAGCCGCCCCGTGCCGTCCGGCCGGCGTAGGTCATGCCCTGGCCCGACCTCAAGCGTCAGGTCAAAAAGCGGTTGCGTCCGTATCATCCGAGCCTACTCCCACCTGTAGTTGAAGCTGACCGAGATCCGGTCCTCCTCCGACTGGTTCATCGGCACTTCGTGCCTGAGCCAGCTTTCCCAGAGTAGCACGTCCCCCACCTCGGGCGCGACGTAGATGAACGGCTTCAATTCCTCCCGCGCCCCCTTCACCCGGGTCGGCGCGGCCATCATCATCGGCAAACGCGGGTCCTCAAGCTTCAGGGCAGAGGCACCGTCGGGCATTGCCACATAGGTCGTCCCGGACACCACCGAATGCGGATGGATGTGAGATGAGTGAGTCCCGCCTTCCGGCAGGATGTTGATCCACAGGTCCTCGAGCACCAGTCCGCGCCCGCCGAGGTCGAACTGGCAGTGCTCCGCAAAGGCCGCGACATGGGCGTCGAGCGCCTTGACCACGTTGGCGAAAATCGGAAAGCGCCATGGCAGATCGGTGAGAGAGGCGTAGGAGGTATAGCCCGGATAGCCATTCGCCTCGCACCAGTCCTGACCGGCCTCGTCATCCTCGGCGATGGAATAGCAGGACCCCTCCAGCTCGTCGGCATCGACGCCCGGCCCGTGGTCGTTCAGCCGTGCGCGGTAAAGAGGGGTGACGAAAAGCGTCCTGATGTCGGCCATGAATCCTCCGGGGCTGGTCTGCGAGACCCCTACCCTGTTTCCGCACCGGTGGAAATCGCTCCGTCTGCCGTCCCGCGCGACCCTGCCCCGGGTTCCAGAACAACCGGCGGATAGACCATCACCCGAATGACCCGGTGCGGCACCTTCCCGGGCATCGCGTCGAATAGGTGCGGCAGCAGGGGCGTGATCCGCCCTGCCATGATCCGCGCCACGTCCGCCGGGTCGTCCCGCCCCGGCCGCGGTACGCGCAGACTGGTGGACCGCCACCGCCACCACGTCGGATAATCCCGGATATGATAGTCCCGGCGCTCCACACGCTGGAACTGATCGGTAAAGGCGAAGGGATCGGTCGGAAGGTCCTCGAACCGCGCGACGCAGGACGGCCAGACCAGCTTCTGGACACGCACGAAACCGGCGTGAAGGCTGAGCCCGATCTGCTGCATCTGGTCCGAAACATCGCCATGCAGCCACTCCGCCCGGTAGGCCTGCATCGTAGCCTCCCAGATTGGCGGGCCATAGGCGGGATGCGCGCGGTAACCGGCGGCGAAGAGCTGCGGCTCAAGAGCGTCCACCAGCCCGAAGAAAAACGCCCTGTTCCAGCCGCGGGGCATCTTTGCCATGACGTGTTCCCTTGCAGGCAGACCGATCTTTGACATTGGGCGGTGTCAGGCACGATCCGTCAAGACCCGGGCGGCGGGCAAAAGGAAAACCCCCGCCGGTGACGGCGGGGGTCTGTCGTTCTGTCGGGTGACTTCGCCTGAGACGAAGTTACCAGTCCTCGCGGACCACCACGCGGGTCTTGATCGGCAGCTTCATCGCAGCCAGGCGCAGGGCCTCGCGGGCGGTGTCCTCGTCCACGCCGTCCAGTTCGAACATGACGCGGCCCGGTTTCACCTTGCAGGCCCAGTAATCGACGGAGCCTTTGCCTTTACCCATCCGAACCTCGGTCGGCTTGGAGGTCACGGGCACGTCCGGGAAAATCCGGATCCAGACGCGGCCCTGACGCTTCATGTGGCGCGTCATGGCACGGCGTGCGGCTTCGATCTGCCGGGCGGTGACCCGCTCGGGCTGGGTCGCCTTCAGGCCGAAGGTGCCGAAGTTCAGGTCGGAGCCACCCTTGGCTTCGCCCTTGATCCGGCCCTTGAATTGCTTGCGGAACTTTGTGCGTTTCGGTTGAAGCATCTCTCTTACTCCTTACCGGTCGCGGTCGCGGCGATTGCCGCCACCGGCGCCACGGGGCGCGGGACCATCCTGGAGCTCCTGGGCCTTGCGGTCGCGGGCCTGGGGATCGTGCTCCATGATCTCACCTTTGAAGATCCACACCTTGATCCCGATGATCCCGTAGGGGGTCATCGCTTCGGACAGGGCGTAGTCGATGTCGGCACGCAGGGTGTGCAGCGGCACGCGGCCTTCGCGGTACCATTCGGTCCGAGCGATTTCCGCACCGCCAAGACGGCCTGCGACGTTCACGCGGATGCCGAGGGCACCCATGCGCATCGCGTTCTGCACGGCGCGCTTCATCGCCCGGCGGAAGGAGACACGACGCTCCAGCTGCTGCGCGATGGACTCGCCGACCAGAGCCGCGTCCAGCTCCGGCTTGCGGACCTCGACGATGTTCAGGTGCAGTTCGCTGTCGGTCATCTTGGCGATCTTCTTGCGAAGCGTCTCGATGTCCGCGCCCTTCTTGCCGATGATGACGCCCGGACGCGCGGTGTGAATGGTCACACGGCACTTCTTGTGCGGACGTTCGATGATGATGCGGGCCACGCCGGCCTGCTTGCACTCTTCCTTCACGAATTCGCGGATCTTGATGTCTTCCAGCAGAAGATCACCGTAGTCCTTCGTGTCGGCGTACCAGCGGCTGTCCCAGGTGCGGTTCACCTGAAGGCGCATGCCGATCGGATTGACTTTGTTACCCATTAGGCTTGCTCCTCGATCTGACGCACCTTGATGGTGATTTCCGAGAACGGCTTCATGATCTTGCCATAACGGCCACGGGCACGCGGACGGCCACGCTTCATGATCAGGTTCTTGCCCACATAGGCCTCTGCGACGATCAGGTCATCGACGTCCAGGTTGTGGTTGTTCTCGGCGTTGGCGATGGCGGACTGAAGGCATTTCTTCACGTCCTCCGCGATCCGCTTCTTGGAGAAGGTCAGGTCCGTCAGGGCCTTTTCCACCTTCTTGCCACGGATCATCGCGGCCACGAGGTTCAGTTTCTGCGGGCTGGTGCGAAGCATGCGCAGTTTCGCCATTGCTTCGTTGTCGGCCACGCGGCGGGGGTTCTTTTCCTTGCCCATGACTTACTTCCGCTTCGCTTTTTTGTCGGCAGCATGCCCGTAGTAGGTACGGGTCGGCGAATATTCACCGAACTTCTGACCGATCATGTCCTCGGTCACGTTCACCGGAACGTGCTTCTGGCCGTTGTAGACGCCGAACGTCAGGCCGACGAATTGCGGCAGGATGGTCGAGCGGCGGGACCAGATCTTGATGACTTCGTTACGTCCGGAGTCGCGCGCAGCTTCGGCTTTCTTCAGCACGTAAGCGTCGACGAACGGACCTTTCCATACAGAGCGAGACATCTATCAGCGTCCCTTCTTCTTGGCGTGACGCGAGCGCACGATGAGCTTGCTGGACGCCTTGTTGCGGTCGCGGGTGCGCGCACCCTTGGTCGGCTTGCCCCAGGGGGTGACCGGGTGGCGGCCACCGGAGGTCCGGCCCTCACCACCACCATGCGGGTGGTCGATCGGGTTCATGACGACGCCGCGGACGCTCGGGCGGATGCCCTTGTGACGCATGCGGCCGGCCTTGCCGTAGTTCTGGTTCGAGTTGTCCGGGTTGGACACGGCACCCACGGTCGCCATGCATTCCTGGCGGACCAGGCGCAGTTCGCCCGAGGACAGCCGGATCTGGGCGTAGCCGCCGTCACGGCCGACGAACTGGGCATAGGTGCCCGCGGCGCGTGCGATCTGGCCACCCTTGCCGGGCTTCAGTTCGATGTTGTGGACGATCGTGCCGATCGGCATGCCCGAGAACGGCATCGCGTTGCCCGGCTTGATGTCGACCTTGGTGCCCGCGACGACGCTATCGCCGACGCCGAGACGCTGAGGCGCGAGGATATAGGCCTGCTCCCCGTCTTCGTACTTGATGAGCGCGATGAACGCGGTCCGGTTCGGATCGTACTCGATCCGCTCGACGGTTGCCGTGGTGTCGAACTTGGTGCGCTTGAAATCGACGATCCGATAGAGGCGTTTCGCCCCGCCGCCCTTGCGGCGCATCGTGATCCGTCCGGTGTTGTTCCGGCCGCCGTTCTTCGTCAGACCCTCGGTGAGGGCTTTGACGGGGCGTCCTTTCCAGAGCTCCGAACGGTCGATCAGCACCAGCCCGCGCTGGCCCGGCGTCGTCGGCTTATACGACTTGAGTGCCATGCTTTCTGTCTTCCGTTTAGCAGTGCGACCCCCGGGGGCCGCTATGTAGGATGGGTGAGTTCACCCATCATGGTTATAGGGCCCCGAAGGTCCCCGGTGACGATGTTCTTTCGAACAAAAGCAGAGCCCCGGACGAATCCGGGGCCTTGCGGATGCGGTCACGTATCAGACCCACCCCGCTCCGTCCAGCCCCTGCGGCAGGAATATCGCCGCCGCTGCTCAGGGGCTCTGCCCCTCGGCCCTGCCGGGCCTTACCCCGGGATACTTCCGGCAAGATGAAGCCGGGGATCGAGCGATGAATACTTTGCCATTGACGAAACTATCGGAATCGCGCAATGGTTCGCCACATGGAAAACAATCAGCCCGAACTCGACGCCGTCTTTCACGCCCTCTCCGATCCGACCCGCCGGGCGGTGGTGCAGCGGCTCACGCAGGGCGAGGCCACGGTCAGCGAGTTGCACGCGCCCTTCGACATGGGCCTGCCGTCCTTCATGAAGCACCTCGGCGTATTGGAAAACGCCGGGCTGCTCGGCTCCGCCAAGGCGGGGCGGGTCCGGACCTGTACGCTGAACCCCGACAGGCTGAACGCCGCCGAACGGTGGTTCGAAGAACAGCGCGCCTTCTGGCAGGGGCGCTACGATCAACTCGACGGCCTGCTGGCCTCGCTCAAGGGAGAGACAGATGAGACATGACCCCGCCTATCGGTTCCTGGCCGATGCGCAGAGCGGAACCATACGCATCCGGCGCAGCTTTGCCGCACCGCGCCAGATGGTCTGGGACTGCCACACCCGTGCCGACCTGCTGGACCAGTGGTTCGCCCCGAAACCGCTGACGACGAAGACCGCCGCGATGGATTTCCGCGAAGGCGGGCAATGGCATCACGCGATGGTCGCCCCCGACGGGACAGAATACTGGGGGATCGTCCGGTTCGACACGATCAATCCCATCGACGGCTACACGACCACCGATTTCTTCTCGGACGCAGGGGGAGCACGCAACACCGCCCTGCCCTCTTCCACCTGGGACGTGCGTTTCGAGGACACGGAAACCGGGACCCGCGTGTCCACCCTGATCGCCTATGCAAGTCCGGAAGATCTCCGGACAGTCATCGACATGGGCATGGAGGAGGGAATGACCGCCACCCTTGAAAAGCTCGACGAACTGCTTGCCCGGCTGACCGCCTGAAAGGACCCCAACCATGACCACGGAACAGATCACGATCTCTGCAGACGTCGCGGCCCCCGCCGCAACCGCCTGGCAGGCCTACACCGCACCGGAACACATCGTTCAATGGAACTTCGCGTCCCCGGACTGGCAATGCCCCTGGGCCAGGAACGACATGACCGTCGGCGGCACCTACGCCGCGCGGATGGAGGCGAAGGACGGCAGCTTCGGCTTTGAATTCACCGCCGTCTACGACGCAATCGACCCCGGCCGCAGCTTCACCTACACGATGGAGGATGGCCGCAAGGTGACAACCACCTTCACACCGGATGGCGATGTCACCCGTGTCACGACCACCTTCGATGCGGAGTCGGAGAACCCCGTCGAGATGCAGCGCGAGGGCTGGCAGGCGATCCTGAACAATTTCCGGGCCCATGCCGAAAGCCTGTAGCACCGCACCAAACGGAACGCGCAAAGAAAAAGGCCCCCGCCGCAACGGGGGCCTTTCCTGTTTCCTGCGGCGGGTGCTGCCCCGCCCGACAGCTCAGAGGCCGGTCGACACGTCGATCGTGTTGCCCTCTTCGAGCGTCACGTAAGCCTTCTTCACGTCGTTGCGCGTTCCGAGCTTGCCCTTGAAGCGCTTGACTTTGCCCTTGGTGATGGTCGTGTTCACGGCCTTCACCTTGACACCGAAAAGCGCCTCGACGGCTTCCTTGATCTGCGGCTTGTTGGCATCCGGTGCCACCTCGAAGACAACGGCATTGGCTTCGGAGGCCATGGTTGCCTTTTCGGTGATGATCGGCTTGCGGATCACGTCGTAATGTTCTGCCTTCGCGCTCATTTCAGTCGAGCCTCCAGTGCTTCGACACCCGCCTTGGTGAGCACGAGCGTGTCACGCTTCAGGATGTCATAGACGTTGGCACCGATCGAGGGCAGCACGTCCAGCCCCGCGATGTTCGCGGCAGCCTTGGCGAAGCCTTCGTTGACGGAGCCGTCGATGATCAGGGCCCGCTTCCAGCCAAGCGCCTTGATCTGCTTGGCCAGGGCGTTGGTCTTCCCATCCGACGCGGCGGAGTCGATGATGACCAGCGCGCCTTCCTTCATCTTGGCCGACAGCGCATGGCGCAGGCCGAGTTTCCGGAATTTCTTCGGCAGGTCGTGTTCATGCGACCGCGGGACCGGACCCTTGTAGATACCACCCTTGCGGAAGATCGGTGCCTTGCGGGAGCCGTGACGTGCGCCGCCGGTGCCCTTCTGGCGATAGATCTTCTTGGTCGAGTAGGACACGTCGGACCGGCCGAGCGTGGCATGGGTGCCCTGCTGCATCCGCGCACGCTGCCAGCGGACAACGCGGTGCAGGATGTCGGCGCGGGGCTCCAGGCCGAAGATCTCGTCGCCGAGATCGACGGAACCGGCCGCGGAGCCGTCCAGATTGATCACGTCGAGTTTCATTCCTCGCCTTCCTTCTTCTCGGTGTCTGCGTCGGTCTGATCGCCGTCGGTCCTGTCGGCGTCGATCGACTGCTCGGCATCCGCCAGAGCGGCGGCTTCCTGTGCAGCCTGCTCTTCGGCCAGACGCTTGGCTTCGGCTTCCGCCTCGGCTGCGGCGGCTTCGGCAGCGGCTTCGGCAGCCTTGCGGGCTTCCTCGGCGGCGGACTTCAGCGCGGCGGGCAGGATCGCGTTGTCGGGGAACGGCTTCTTGACCGCGTCCTTGACGGTGACCCAGCCACCCTTGGAACCCGGAACCGCGCCCTTGATCATGATCAGGCCGCGTTCGCTGTCGGTCTTGACGACCTGCAGGTTCTGCGTGGTGACGCGGACGGCGCCCATGTGGCCCGCCATCTTCTTGCCCTTGAACACCTTGCCGGGGTCCTGACACTGGCCGGTGGAACCGTGCGAGCGGTGCGAGATCGAGACGCCGTGAGAGGCGCGCAGACCGCCGAAGTTGTGCCGCTTCATGGCACCGGCGAAACCCTTACCGATCGAGGTGCCGCAGACGTCCACGAACTGACCTTCGAAATAGTGGTCGGCGGTGATTTCCTCGCCCACGCCGATCAGGTTCTCGGGGTCGACGCGGAATTCCGCGATCTTGCGCTTCGGCTCGACGGAGGCGGCGGAAAACACGCCGCGCATCGCCTTGGACGTGCGCTTGGCCTTGGCCGTGCCCGCGCCCAGCTGGACGGCGGTGTAGCCATGGGCATCGGCGGTCCGCTGCGCGACGACCTGCAGCTTGTCCAGCTGAAGAACGGTCACGGGAACCTGCTTGCCGTCTTCCATGAAGAGACGGGTCATGCCGATTTTCTTTGCGATGATACCGGAACGGAGCATCTGATGTCCCTCCCTTACACCTTGATCTCGACATCCACGCCGGCGGCGAGGTCGAGCTTCATCAGCGCGTCCACCGTCTGCGGGGTCGGATCGACGATGTCGAGCAGACGCTTGTGCGTCCGGATCTCGAACTGATCGCGGGATTTCTTGTCGACGTGCGGCCCACGGAGAACCGTGAACTTCTCGATCTTGTTGGGCAGCGGGATCGGGCCACGGACGGTTGCGCCGGTGCGCTTCGCCGTGTTGACGATTTCCTGCGTGCTGGAATCCAGGACGCGGAAGTCGAATGCCTTCAGCCGGATGCGAATGGTTTGACCTGACATGTCAATTCAGCCTTCTTCGGCGTTTGAGTTGAGAGGAGGAAGCCGGACCACCCGGCCCCCTCGTCGAACCCCTTATTGGGAGGAGCGCCGTTTCCGGCGCTCCCGATATCTGACCGGGTGTCGTCACCCGTTTGCCTACGACGGGTGCTGGGCACCCGTCACCCGATCACTCGAGGATCTTCGAAACGACGCCGGAACCAACCGTGCGGCCGCCTTCGCGGATGGCGAAGCGCAGGGACTCTTCCATCGCGATCGGGGCGATCAGCTCGACCGTGAACTTCAGGTTGTCGCCCGGCATCACCATCTCGGTGCCCTCGGGAAGAACAACCGTGCCGGTCACGTCCGTGGTGCGGAAGTAGAACTGCGGGCGGTAGTTCGCGAAGAACGGCGTGTGACGGCCACCTTCGTCCTTGGTCAGGATGTAGGCCTCGGCCTCGAACTTCGTGTGCGGCTTCACCGAACCCGGCTTGCAGAGAACCTGGCCACGCTCGACAGCTTCACGGTCGATCCCGCGCAGCAGGGCGCCGATGTTGTCGCCGGCTTCCCCGCGGTCCAGCAGCTTGCGGAACATCTCGACACCGGTGCAGGTCGTCTTCTGGGTCGCCTTGATGCCGACGATTTCCAGTTCGTCGCCGACGTTCACGACGCCACGCTCGACACGCCCCGTGACCACGGTGCCGCGGCCCGAGATCGAGAACACGTCTTCGATCGGCATCAGGAACGGCTGGTCCACGGCACGTGCGGGCTGCGGGATGTACTCGTCCACGGCGGCCATCAGTTCGCGGATCTTGGCTTCGCCGATGGCGTCGTCACGACCTTCGAGAGCGGCCAGCGCCGAGCCCGCAATGATCGGAATGTCGTCGCCCGGGAAGTCGTAGGCCGACAGCAGCTCACGGATTTCCATTTCGACGAGCTCGAGCAGTTCCTCGTCGTCGACCTGGTCGACCTTGTTCATGAACACGACCATCGCCGGGATGCCGACCTGACGGCCGAGCAGGATGTGCTCGCGCGTCTGCGGCATCGGGCCGTCGGCGGCGTTCACCACCAGGATCGCGCCGTCCATCTGCGCGGCACCGGTGATCATGTTCTTCACGTAGTCGGCGTGGCCGGGGCAGTCGACGTGGGCGTAGTGGCGTGCCTCGGTCTCGTATTCCACGTGCGCGGTCGAGATCGTGATCCCGCGCGCCTTTTCTTCCGGAGCGCCGTCGATCTGGTCGTAGGCCTTGAATTCGCCGAAATACTTCGTGATCGCCGCCGTCAGCGTCGTCTTCCCGTGGTCGACGTGACCGATCGTCCCGATGTTGCAGTGCGGCTTGCCGCGCTCAAACTTTGCTTTTCCCATAGTGGGCTCCTTTGTCATTCGGATGGTGGGGTGAACCCCACCCTACGGTGGTGGGCAGGGCGGGGTTCACCCCGCCACCCGGTTAGGCGTACTTCGACTGGATCTCGTCCGAGATGTTCTGCGGGACCGGATCGTAGTGGTCGAACTGCATCGTGAACTGCGCGCGGCCCGAGGACATCGAACGCAGCGTGTTGATGTAGCCGAACATGTTGGCCAGCGGAACGAAGGCGTCGATGGCGATCGCGTTGCCGCGGTTCTCCTGACCCGACACCTGGCCCCGGCGGGAGGTGAGGTCGCCGATGATACCGCCGGTATATTCTTCCGGGGTGATGACCTCGACCTTCATGATCGGTTCCAGCAGTTTGGCGCCGGCCTTCTTCAGACCTTCGCGCATGCACATCCGCGAGGCGATTTCAAAGGCCAGGACCGAGGAGTCGACGTCGTGGAACTTGCCGTCCACCAGCGCGACTTTGAAGTCGATCACCGGGAAGCCCGCCAGCGGACCGGAGTCCATGACCGACTTGATGCCCTTTTCGACACCCGGGATGTATTCCTTCGGAACCGTACCGCCGACGATGCGGGATTCGAAGGAATAGCCTTCGCCCGGCTCGGTCGGGGTGATGATCAGCTTGACCTCTGCGAACTGGCCCGACCCACCCGACTGCTTCTTGTGGGTGTAGGTATGCTCCATCTCGCGGGAGATGGTTTCACGATAGGCCACCTGCGGCGCGCCGATGTTCGCCTCGACCTTGAACTCGCGACGCATGCGGTCGACGAGAATGTCGAGGTGAAGTTCGCCCATGCCCTTCATGATGGTCTGACCGGATTCGAGATCGGTCTCCACGCGGAAGGACGGGTCTTCGGCGGCCAGACGCGCCAGCGCCTGGGACATCTTTTCCTGGTCGCCCTTGGTCTTCGGCTCGACGGCGATCTCGATCACCGGCTCGGGGAAGGTCATGGTTTCCAGAACCACCGGCTCCTTTTCAGAGCAGAGGGTGTCCCCGGTGGTGGTGTCCTTGAGACCGGCCAGCGCGATGATGTCGCCGGCGAACGCCTCTTCGATCTCTTCCCGGTTGTTGGAGTGCATCATCATCATACGGCCGATGCGCTCTTTCTTGCCCTTGGTCGAGTTCAGGATGGAGTCGCCCTTCTTCAGCACGCCGGAATAGATCCGCGTGAAGGTCAGGGAGCCCACGAAGGGGTCGTTCATGATCTTGAACGCGAGACCGGCGAAGGCCATCCCGTCATCCGCGCGACGCGCGATGTTCCGGGTTTCCGTTTCGTCGCCCGGTTTGAAGCCCATGTAGTCGACCACGTCGAGCGGGCTCGGCAGGAAGTCCACGACGGCGTTCAGCAGCGGCTGCACACCCTTGTTCTTGAACGCGGAGCCACAGAGCACCGGGACGAACTTCAGCGACAGCGTGCCCTTCCGGATCAGCTTGCGCAGGGTCGGAACATCGGGCTCTTCGCCTTCGAGGTAGGCCATCATCGCGTCGTCGTCCATTTCGACGGCGTTCTCGATGAGCTTGGCGCGCCACTCGTCGGCGACGTCCTTCAGGCTGTCGCGGATCGGCTGGCGGGTCCAGGAGGCACCGAGGTCCTCACCCTTCCAGGTCCACTCTTCCATGGTGATCAGATCGATCATGCCTTCCAGCTCGGACTCGGCACCGATCGGGATCTGGATCGGGGCGGCGGTCGCGCCAGTGCGGTTTTCGATCATGCGCACGCAGTTGAAGAAGTCCGCGCCGATCTTGTCCATCTTGTTGACGAAGACGATCCGCGGCACCTTGTACCGGTCGGCCTGGCGCCAGACGGTTTCGGTCTGCGGCTCGACACCGGCGTTGGCGTCCAGAACGCAGACGGCACCGTCGAGAACGGCCAGCGAGCGTTCGACTTCGATGGTGAAGTCGACGTGTCCGGGCGTGTCGATGATGTTCATCCGGATCTTGGTGTCGGAGGTCCCTTCTTTCGTCGGGTCTTCCTGCCACTGCCAGAAGGTCGTGGTCGCAGCGGAGGTGATCGTGATGCCACGCTCCTGCTCCTGTTCCATCCAGTCCATCGTGGCGGCACCGTCATGCACTTCGCCGATGTTGTGCGACTTGCCGGTGTAGTAGAGGATCCGCTCGGTGCAAGTGGTCTTGCCGGCGTCGATATGCGCCATGATACCGAAGTTGCGGTACCGCTGGAGGGGATATTCGCGTGCCATGATGTGCAGCCTTTGGTCGGAAATTTAGGGAAGGATTACCAGCGATAGTGGCTGAATGCCTTGTTCGCATCGGCCATCTTGTGCGTGTCTTCACGCTTCTTGACGGCGGACCCGCGGGAGTTCACGGCATCCAGAAGCTCGCCCGCAAGACGCTCTTCCATGGTGTTTTCGTTACGTGCGCGGCTGGCGTTGATCAGCCAGCGGATCGCCAGCGCCTCGCGACGCTCCGGACGAACCTCGACGGGCACCTGGTAGGTCGCACCGCCAACCCGGCGGGAGCGGACTTCGACCGACGGTTTGATGTTGTCGAGCGCTTCGTGGAAGATCTCCACCGGCGCGCGCTTCACCTTGCCTTCGACGCGGTCGAGGGCGTTGTAGACGATGCGCTCTGCGACCGACTTCTTGCCGTCGATCATCAGGTTGTTCATGAATTTCGTCAGAACCCGGTCGCCATATTTGGCATCGGGCAGGACTTCGCGTTTTTCGGCGGCGTGACGGCGGGACATCTCTCAGATTCCTCTTATTTCGGACGCTTCGCGCCGTACTTCGAACGACGCTGCTTACGATCTTTGACGCCCTGGGTGTCCAGAACGCCGCGGAGAATGTGGTAACGGACGCCCGGAAGGTCCTTCACCCGGCCGCCACGGATCAGGACGACGGAGTGTTCCTGAAGGTTGTGGCTCTCACCGGGGATGTAGCTGATGACTTCGAAACCGTTGGTCAGGCGCACCTTCGCAACCTTCCGCATGGCCGAGTTCGGCTTCTTCGGCGTGGTCGTGTAGACCCGGGTGCAGACGCCGCGTTTCTGCGGGCACTGTTCCAGGTGCTGGGATTTGGAGCGTTTGACTTTGGGCTGCCGGGGTTTCCGGATCAGCTGCTGGATCGTAGGCATCGGGCGATATTCCCCATCTCTCACATATGTGCGCACCTTCAAGGTGCTGTTTCTCTCTTCACGCTGCGCGCGTCCACGCAACGCACAAAAACCGCATGCGTCCCCTCGTTCGCGGGGAACGACGCGGCGGGTTTTCCAGAGGATCGGGGCGTTGCAACCCGGATCTTGACCACTTCGATTCGATAGGCGGCGGGGCTATCCCCTCAGCCGATTGGCGCGCGTATACGCAGAGTCGCCAGGGTTGTCAACAAGCCCCCTCCCCTTCCCGGCCTTGCCTTGCCCACCCTGTCCTGACATCGTGACGCGACGGGTCGGGCAGAGCGGAGAGGTGGGTTAACGCCATGCAGGTCATCGGGTTGTGCCGCTTTTCCTACCCTGCGCTTGGCGGTTTCCAGGTCGAACACGACACCGTCGAGGACCGCATCGCCTTCCTCTATGCCGAACACCGGCTGGAGGAAAGGTTCCGCCTGATGGAAACCGTGGCCCTGCCCTGCATCCGCTACCAGACCGACCCGGATTTCGAGCTCATCATCGTCATCGGCGACCAGCTCCCCTCCCGGCACCGGCGCCGGCTCGAGGCGCTGACCGCCGACATCCCCCAGGTCCGGATCGAGGCGCAGCCGCCGCGCAACCACCGTGAGGTGATGAAGGAGCTGCTGAACGACACCCGCGCTTCCCGCAACGAACCCTGCCTGCAGTTCCGCCACGACGACGACGACGCCTTCTCTCTCGACTTCATCGAACAGCTCCGCCGCGTGGCCGAGGAAACCTACCCGGTCTGCGCCCGCCACCGCGCCGTGACCTTCGACTGGAACCGCGGCTACATCGCCGAGATGTCGGCCAGCGGCATCGCCGCCGGTTCGCTCTACCGGCCGTTCTACCCGGCGGCCATGGGGATGCATGTCCGCGCCGGGGATACGCTGACCATCATGAACTTCATGCACGAACGCCTGCCCCAGTTTACTCCCGCCGTCACCTTCACCGACCCGCACATGTGGGTGCGCACCCACAACGGTTGGAACGACAGCCGCCAGAAACCGGTGAAGTCCTTCGAGGTCACGCCCCTGACGAAGCCCGAGGAAGAAGAGTTCCGCACCCGCTTTGCCGTGGATGCCGACGCGATCCGCCGCGTCTTCTCCGCACCGCTCTAGGCGGAGTGCGCCCTGCGCCGCGCCAGCCGGGATTCCCGCCAGAACGAATAGACACCGGACCCCACGACAATCGCCGCACCGGCCAGCGTCGCGGGCTCGGGCCATTCGCCGAACGCGACGAACCCCAGCAACAGCGCCCAGAGGAGCGAACTGTAGCGGAACGGAGAGACAAAGCTGACCTCGCCGATCCGCATCGCCTGGACCGACGCGATATAGGCCCCGACGACCACAACCACGGCGCCTCCGATCAGCCCCCCGCTGCGCGCCGTCAGCGCCACCCACTCCACGCCAAGGCTCATCACACCGAAGAAGAAACAGACCATGCCCGAGGTGATCGCCGTGACCAGGAACACCGGCGCCTCATGCGACAGCTTTCGGGTGACCAGGTCGCGCACGGTGATGCAGCCGACGGCGATCAGGCAGTACAGCGCGTAGATGTTGAACCCTTCCGGCCCCGGTCGCAGGATCAGCAGCACCCCGCAGAACCCGATGACCACGGCCGAGATGCGCCGGATCCCGACCGGTTCTCCCATGAAAAGCGCGGCGGCGAGCACGACCGCCAGCGGGGCGGACTGCAGAACGGCGGTCACATTCGCCAGCGGCATGTTGAACAGCGCGGTCAGGAAGAAATAGGCAGTGACGCATTCCGCCAGTCCCCGCGTCACGGCAAGCCGCAGATCGCGGCGCGACAGCCCGACCCGGAACGCGCCCGTCCGCCAGGCCAGCACCAGCAGGATCGTCGTCACCAGCGCGTTCCTGAGCGTCAGGATCTGGAACAGGGACACCTCGCCCGCCAGCAGTTTCATGAAGGTGTCGTTCAGCGTGAACAGCGCCATGGAGATTACCATGATCCCCGCCGCCCGCGTATTGTCGTTGACCATGCCCGCCCCCGTCGCCCTGCCCTGCCATGGCACGCCCGAGGGGTAATGGAAAGCCCTCCACGTCACACCCGACCCGTCCGCGACGGACCGGTGTCGATCGATATTTGCAAGCCCAAAGAAACCGGAGGCCGCACTTTCATCTTGCCCGAAATATCCCGGGGGAGGCGCGGCACGCGCCGGGGGCAGCGCCCCCCGCACGACAAACAAAAAGGGCCCCCGGTTTCCCGGAGGCCCCATAAGTCCGTCAGGACAGGATCAATCCCGGCTTTCCGGCGTCTCGATCAGCGTGTCGAACTCGTCCCCGCCGACCACGTCGTCGACAATCGGCGCGGCCAGGGCGGCGACCTGTTCGGCCTCCTCGCGGCGCGCTTCCAGCACGACGTTGTCGCGGTCCGAGGCGATCCGGCGCACGCGCTGCGTCGCCCCGCCCGTCCCCGCCGGGATCAGGCGCCCGACGATGACGTTTTCCTTCAGGCCAACCAGCTTGTCCCGCTTGCCCTGAACCGAAGCCTCGGTCAGCACGCGCGTGGTTTCCTGGAACGACGCGGCCGAGATGAAGGACCGGGTCTGCAGCGATGCCTTGGTGATGCCGAGAAGGATCGGCTGACCCTCCGCCGGACGACCGTTGCGGGCCAGCGCCTTGGCATTCGCCTCGTCGAACTCGATCTTGTCGACCGTTTCGCCCTTGAGCAGAACGGTATCGCCGGATTCCGAGATCTCCCACTTCTGGAGCATCTGGCGCACGATGACCTCGATGTGCTTGTCGTTGATCTTCACGCCCTGAAGGCGATAGACGTCCTGCACCTCGTTGATCATGTAGTCAGCCAGCGCCTCGACACCCATGATGGCCAGGATGTCATGCGGCGCCGGGTTGCCGTCCATGATGTAGTCGCCCTTCTGCACGAAGTCGCCTTCCTGCACCGGGATGTGCTTGCCCTTAGGCACCATGTATTCCACGGGCTCGAGGCTTTCGTCCGCCGGCTGGATCGCAATACGGCGCTTGTTCTTGTAGTCGCGCCCGAAGCGGACGTAGCCGTCGATCTCCGCGATGATGGCGTGGTCCTTGGGACGACGCGCCTCGAACAGTTCCGCCACGCGGGGAAGACCCCCGGTGATGTCCTTGGTCTTGGCACCTTCGCGCGGGATACGCGCGACGACGTCGCCGGCCTTGATGTCCTGCCCGTCCTCGACCGACAGGATCGCGTCCACCGACATCGGGTAGGTCACCGGGTTGCCCGCCTCGTTGCGCACGGGTTCGCCGTCCGCGTCGAGGATCAGGATCTCCGGCTTCAGCTCGTTGCCCTTGGGCGACCCGCGCCAGTCCGCGACGATCCGCTGCGTCATGCCGGTCGCCTCGTCGGTATCTTCGCGCACGGCGATACCGGAGACGAGGTCGACATAGCGCACCTGACCGCCCTTCTCGGCGATGATCGGCAGGGTGTACGGGTCCCATTCGAACAGCTTGGTGCCGCGGGTGATCTTCTGGCCTTCCTTGACGAAGACCTTGGTGCCGTAGCCGAGCTTGTGGCTCGCCCGTTCGGCACCGGCCTCGTCGAGGATACGCAGCTTCATGTTGCGTCCCATCACCAGCATCTCGCCCGAGGCATTCTCGAGCAGCTGCGGGTATTCGAACGCCACCGTCCCGTCGACCGAAGCCTCAAGGAACGACTGCTGGCCACCCTGCGCCACGCCGCCGATGTGGAAGGTCCGCATCGTCAGCTGCGTGCCGGGTTCACCGATGGACTGCGCCGCGATGATGCCCACGGCCTCGCCTTGGTTCACCATCGTGCCGCGTGCCAGGTCACGACCGTAGCAGGCCGCGCAGACGCCGTCCTCGGCCTCGCAGGTCAGCGGCGACCGGATGCGCATTGACTGCACATGCGCGTCCTCGATCATGTCGGCCAGCCGCTCGTCGATCAGCGTCCCGCGGGAGACGAGGATTTCGTCGGTCCCGGGGCGCAGCACGTCCTCGGCCGCGACACGGCCCAGCACACGCTCGCCGATGGTCGCCACGACCTCGCCGTCGTTCACCGCCGCTTCGGCGGTCACGGCACGGTCGGTGCCGCAATCAACCTCACGGATGATGCAGTCCTGCGCCACGTCCACCAGACGACGGGTCAGGTAACCCGAGTTCGCCGTCTTCAGTGCCGTGTCCGACAGACCCTTCCGGGCCCCGTGGGTGGAGTTGAAGTACTCCAGCACGGTCAGGCCTTCCTTGAAGTTCGAGATGATCGGCGTCTCGATGATGTCGCCGTTCGGCTTCGCCATCAGGCCGCGCATCCCGCCCAGTTGTTTCATCTGGGTCACGGAACCCCGTGCCCCGGAGTGGGCCATCATGTAGACGGAGTTCGGTTCCTGTTCGGCCCCGCCCTCGTCGGTCTTGGCGGCGGAGATGGTCGACATCATCGCCTCCGTGACCTTGTCGTTACACTTCGACCAGGCATCCACGACCTTGTTGTACTTTTCGCCCTGGGTGATCAGGCCGTCCATGTACTGCTGTTCAAAGTCCTTCACCTGCTCGCGCGTCTCTTCGACCAGGTCCCACTTGTTGTCGGGGATGACCATGTCGTCCTTGCCGAAGGAGATGCCGGCCTTGAAGGCCTCCTTGAAGCCCATGGACATGATCTGGTCGCAGAAGATCACCGACTCTTTCTGGCCGCAGTAGCGATAGACGGTGTCGATGACCTGCTGGACTTCGCGCTTGCGCAGCAGACGGTTGACCAGGGAGAACGGAGCCTTCGCGTTCATCGGCAGAAGCGCGCCAAGCCGCACGCGGCCCGGAGTCGTTTCGAACCGCATCATGACCTCGTTGCCCTCTTCGTCGATCTGCGGAATCCGCGCGGTGATCTTCGAGTGCAGGTGCACGGCACCGGAATCCAGCGCGTACTGGACTTCTTCGATCGAGGCGAAGGTCATGCCTTCGCCCTTCATGCCGGCCCGTTCGATGGTCGTGTAGTAAAGGCCAAGGATCATGTCCTGCGACGGAACGATGATCGGCGCGCCGTTGGCGGGCGACAGAACGTTGTTCGTCGACATCATCAGCACGCGGGCTTCAAGCTGGGCTTCCAGCGAAAGCGGCACGTGAACGGCCATCTGGTCCCCGTCGAAGTCGGCGTTGAAAGCCGAGCAGACGAGCGGGTGCAGCTGGATCGCCTTGCCTTCGATCAGCGTGGGTTCGAACGCCTGGATCCCGAGACGGTGCAGCGTGGGAGCGCGGTTCAGCAGAACCGGGTGCTCTCGGATGACCTCGTCGAGGATGTCCCAGACCTCCGGACGCTCTTTTTCGACCAGCTTCTTCGCCTGCTTCACGGTGGAGGACAGACCTTTGGCCTCGAGCCGCGAGTAGATGAACGGCTTGAACAGTTCGAGCGCCATCTTCTTCGGCAGGCCGCACTGGTGCAGCTTCAGCTCCGGACCGGTCACGATGACCGAACGGCCCGAGAAGTCGACGCGCTTGCCCAGAAGGTTCTGGCGGAAGCGGCCGTGCTTGCCCTTGAGCATGTCCGACAGCGACTTCAGCGGCCGCTTGTTCTGGCCCGTGATGACGCGGCCGCGCCGGCCGTTGTCGAACAGCGCGTCGACGGATTCCTGAAGCATCCGCTTTTCGTTGCGGACGATGATGTCGGGCGCGCGCAGTTCGATCAGCCGCTTGAGGCGGTTGTTCCGGTTGATGACGCGGCGATACAGGTCGTTCAGGTCGGAGGTCGCAAAGCGGCCGCCGTCCAGCGGAACCAGCGGGCGCAGTTCCGGCGGGATGACCGGGATCACGGTCAGGATCATCCACTCCGGACGGTTGCCGGATTCCAGGAAGGATTCCACGACCTTGAGCCGCTTGATGATCTTCTTGGGCTTCAGTTCACCGGTCGCTTCGGCCAGTTCCGCGCGCAGGTGCTCGGCCTCGGACTCGAGGTCGATCTTCGCCAGCATCTCGCGGATCGCTTCAGCACCGATGTTCGCCTGGAAGGCGTCGCCGCCAAAGGCGTCCTGGGCGTCCATGAACTCTTCCTCGGTCATCATCTGACCTTCGGTGAGATCGGTGAGACCCGGGTCGATCACGACGTAGTTCTCGAAGTAGAGCACCCGCTCGAGGTCACGCAGCGTCATGTCCAGCAGCAGGCCGATCCGGGACGGAAGCGACTTGAGGAACCAGATATGCGCGACGGGGGCGGCCAGTTCGATGTGGCCCATGCGCTCGCGGCGGACCTTCTGCAGCGTGACTTCCACGCCGCATTTCTCGCAGACGACGCCGCGATATTTCATCCGCTTGTACTTGCCGCAGAGGCACTCGTAGTCCTTGATCGGCCCGAAGATACGGGCGCAGAACAGGCCGTCGCGCTCGGGCTTGTAGGTGCGGTAGTTGATGGTTTCGGGCTTCTTGATCTCACCGTAGGACCAAGAGAGGATCCGCTCGGGCGACGCGAGAGAGACCTTGATCTCGTCAAAGGTCTTCTGCGGGGTCAGCGGGTTGAACGGGTTGTTGGTCAGTTCCTGGTTCATTGGGCGTCCTTTCCAGGCTCCGGGCATTTGAAGAAGTGCTGATCGATGTCCATGATCACGTACTGCTGCTTCGTCCCGTCGGTATCTATGTAGGTAAGCTCGTCACGGAACTTGACGAGCGATGGATCGGCATTGGGGGGAAGCCCGCAGGTCTTCAGCGCTAGTCTCTCAGACATCTTCCGGCCCGTGGGACCGTAGGACGATGTCATGACGTGCCATCCGTCGATGCGCTGTTCTTCGACAGTCGCATGGCAGAGACCCGTTCCGCCCTCGCCGTTGTCGCAACACCCGGCGAGGACGAAGGGAATGAGCAGCGCGTGGACCTGCGAGACCATGAGGCTTATTCCTCACCCTCCGCGTCCAGGAGTTCCATGTTCAGGCCGAGGCCGCGGACTTCCTTGACGAGCACGTTGAAGCTCTCGGGAACGCCCGCCTCGAAGTTGTCCTCGCCCTTGACGATCGATTCATAGACCTTGGTCCGGCCCGCGACGTCGTCCGACTTCACCGTCAGCATTTCCTGCAGGGTGTAGGCGGCACCATAGGCTTCCAGGGCCCAGACCTCCATTTCCCCGAAACGCTGACCGCCGAACTGCGCCTTACCACCAAGCGGCTGCTGCGTGACAAGGCTGTAAGGCCCGGTCGAGCGCGCGTGGATCTTGTCGTCCACGAGGTGGTGCAGCTTGAGCAGGTACTTCACGCCCACGGTGACCGGACGCGCGAACTGTTCGCCCGTGCGGCCATCGTAAAGGATCGACTGGCCCGAGGTGTCGAACCCGGCCTTGCCGAGCGCCTCGTTCACGTCGCTCTCCTTCGCGCCGTCGAAGACCGGCGTCGCGATCGGAACGCCGCGGGTCACGTTGCCCGCCGCCTCGATCACGAGGTCGTCTTCCATGGACGCGAAGCCCTCGTCGTAGACGTCATCGCCATAGACGATCTTGAGCGCATCGCGCACCGGGGTCATGTCGCCCGAGCGGCGGTACTGCTCAAGCGCCTCGTCCACCTGGATGCCAAGCCCGCGGGAGGCCCAGCCCATGTGGGTTTCGAGGATCTGGCCGACGTTCATGCGCGACGGCACGCCAAGCGGGTTGAGGCAGAAGTCGACCGGGGTACCGTCGGCGAGGAACGGCATGTCCTCCATCGGCACCACGCGCGAAATCACGCCCTTGTTCCCGTGACGGCCGGCCATCTTGTCGCCCGGCTGAAGCTTGCGCTTCACGGCGATGAAGACCTTCACCATCTTCATCACGCCCGGCGGCAGGTCGTCGCCGCGGCGGACCTTTTCGACCTTGTCCTCGAAGCGGGCGTCGAGCGCGCGTTTCTGCACCTCGTACTGCTCGTTCAGGGCCTCGACGATCTGGGCGTCCTGATCCTCGGCGAGGGCCAGCTGCCACCAGTGCGAGCGCGGCAGAGAGGCCAGAAGCTCTTCATCGATGGTCGAATTCGCCTTGATCCCCTTCGGCCCCTTCACGGCCACCTTGCCGATGATGAGATCGCGGAGACGGGCGTAGATGTTGCGGTCGAGGATCGCCAGCTCGTCGTCCCGGTCACGGCCGAGACGCTGGATTTCCTCACGCTCGATCTGCAGCGCACGTTCGTCCTTTTCGACGCCGTGACGGTTGAAGACCCGCACTTCCACGACGGTACCGTAGTCGCCTGGCTTCACCC
Organism: Primorskyibacter flagellatus; assembly: GCF_014638275.1. Classification (GTDB taxonomy): domain Bacteria; phylum Pseudomonadota; class Alphaproteobacteria; order Rhodobacterales; family Rhodobacteraceae; genus Pseudooceanicola; species Pseudooceanicola flagellatus_A. The sequence continues at coordinate 195,496 of NZ_BMFJ01000001.1, read as the reverse complement.
GCAGCGAGGTGTCACGCACGTCCGAAGCCTTTTCACCAAAGATCGCGCGGAGCAGTTTCTCCTCCGGCGTCATCGGGCTTTCGCCCTTCGGAGTGATCTTGCCGACAAGGATGTCGCCCGGCTCCACATCGGCACCGATGTAGACGATCCCGGCTTCGTCGAGGTTGCGCAGGGCTTCCTCACCGACGTTCGGGATGTCGCGGGTGATCTCTTCCGGCCCGAGCTTCGTGTCACGCGCGGCGACTTCGAATTCCTCGATATGGACCGAGGTGAAGACGTCGTCACGGGCAATCCGCTCGGAGATCAGGATGGAGTCTTCATAGTTGTAACCATTCCACGGCATGAAGGCGACGACGACGTTCTTGCCGAGCGCCAGTTCCCCCATGTCCGTCGACGGACCGTCCGCGATAACCTCGCCCTTGGCGACGGTCTGACCGACCTTCACCTGCGGACGCTGGTTGATGCAGGTGTTCTGGTTGGACCGCTGGAACTTGCGCATCCGGTAGATGTCCACACCGGCGTCGCCCAGTTCCAGATCCTCGGTCGCCCGGATCACGATACGGCTGGCATCGACCTGGTCGATGATCCCGCCGCGCCGCGCCACGATGGCCGCGCCGGAGTCGCGGGCGACGATGCCCTCGATCCCGGTCCCGACCAGCGGAGCCTCGGCCTGGAGAAGCGGCACCGCCTGCTTCTGCATGTTCGATCCCATGAGCGCGCGGTTCGCGTCGTCGTTCTCGAGGAACGGGATGAGCGAGGCCGCGACCGACACCAGCTGCTTGGGCGAAACGTCGATCAGGTCGACCGTCTCGTTCGGCGCAAGCGTGTATTCGCCGGACTGGCGCGTGTTGACCAGTTCATTCACGAAGCGCCCGTTCTCGTCGAGATTGGCGTTCGCCTGTGCCACCGTATGGCGCATCTCTTCCGTGGCGGACATGTAGCGGACTTCGTCCGTCACCTGCCCGTCCTTGACCTTGCGGTACGGGGTTTCGATGAAGCCGTACTTGTTCACCCGCGCGAAGGTCGCGAGGTTGTTGATCAGGCCGATGTTCGGGCCTTCCGGCGTTTCGATCGGGCACATCCGGCCGTAGTGCGTGGCGTGAACGTCGCGCACCTCGAAACCGGCGCGTTCGCGGGTCAGACCGCCCGGCCCGAGGGCCGACAGGCGCCGCTTGTGCGATACTTCCGACAGCGGGTTAGTCTGGTCCATGAACTGCGACAGCTGCGAGGAGCCGAAGAATTCGCGCACCGCAGCCGCCGCCGGCTTGGCGTTGATCAGGTCCTGCGGCATCACCGTGTCGATTTCGACCGAGGACATGCGTTCCTTGATCGCCCGCTCCATCCGGAGCAGGCCGACACGGTACTGGTTCTCCATCAGCTCGCCGACAGACCGCACGCGACGGTTGCCGAGGTGGTCGATGTCGTCCACTTCGCCCTTGCCGTCGCGCAGGTCGACCAGCGCCTTGACGCAGGCAACGATGTCTTCCTTGCGCAGCGTGCGCACGGTGTCCTCGGCATCCAGTGCCAGACGCATGTTCATCTTCACCCGGCCCACGGCCGAGAGATCATACCGCTCGCTGTCGAAGAACAGCGTGTCGAACAGGGCCGAGGCCGCCTCGACGGTCGGCGGTTCACCCGGGCGCATGACGCGGTAGATGTCCATGAGCGCGGAGTTGCGGTTCATGTTCTTGTCCGCGGCCATGGTGTTGCGGATGTACGGCCCGACCGAGACGTTATCGATGTCGAGCACCGGGATCTCCGTCACGCCGGCATCCAGCAGGTCCTGAATGGTGCCGCCCGTGACTTCGCCGTCCTTGTCGTATTCCAGGGTCAGCTCGTCCCCGGCCTCGACATAGATCGCGCCGGTTTCCTCGTTGATGATGTCCTTGGCGACGAACTTGCCGACGATGCGGTCGAAGGGCACCAGCAGGTTCTTGACGTTGCCTTCGTCGATCAGCTTCTTCACCGCGCGCGGGGTGATCTTCTTGGTCGCCTCCGCGATGACCTCGCCGCTGTCCGCGTCCACGAGGTCATAGGTCGGTCGGGTGCCGCGCACGCGCTCCGGGAAGAACTTCGTGACCCAGCCCTGCCCCTTGCGAAGCGTGTAGTCGACCGTGTTGTAATAGGCATCCATGATGCCTTCCTGATCCATGCCAAGCGCGTAGAGCAGCGTCGTCACCGGAAGCTTCCGGCGGCGGTCGATCCGTGCGAAGACGATGTCCTTGGCGTCGAATTCGAAATCCAGCCAGGACCCGCGGTACGGAATGATGCGGCAGGCGAACAGCAGCTTGCCCGAGCTGTGCGTCTTGCCCTTGTCATGATCGAAGAACACGCCCGGGGAGCGGTGCATCTGGCTCACGATGACGCGTTCGGTCCCGTTCACGATGAACGTGCCGTTCGGGGTCATCAGGGGCATGTCGCCCATGAAGACGTCCTGTTCCTTGATGTCCTTGACCGACTTCGCGCCGGTATCCTCGTCGACATCGAACACGATCAGGCGCAGCGTGACCTTCAGCGGTGCCGAATAGGTCATGTCGCGCTGCTGGCATTCCTCGACATCGTATTTCGGCTTCTCGAGCTCGTAGCGCACGAATTCGAGAATTGAGGTCTCGTTGAAATCCTTGATCGGGAACACGGACTGGAACACGCCCATGATGCCTTCGCCGTCGGTCGGCTGCAGCTGGTCACCGGATTTCAGGAAAAGATCGTAGGAGGCTTTCTGAACCTCGATGAGGTTCGGCATTTCAAGGACTTCGCGGATTTTACCATAGTATTTCCGCAGACGTTTCTGACCAAGGAAGGTCTGAGCCATGACGTAAGTCACCTTTCGTTTCACGTCGGGGTGCAGGTACCGTCGGGCCCCGGTACTGCGCCCTTAGAAACAGGGGGTTTCGGATCCATGCCTGGCCACCTTCCCGAACGGCGGCCTCCCGATCCGAACCTCGCCTTAGGCAGGGCTTCACGCAAAAGCCCTCTCTGAGACAGGTTCGGCTGGACCCGGATTTCCCGGATCCAGCCTTGAAATTACCACCGGGCGGATGCGCCCGGTTGCAATTACTTGACTTCGACTTCGGCGCCGGCTGCTTCCAGCTTCGCCTTGATGTCGTCGGCTTCGGCTTTCGACACGCCTTCCTTGACGGCCTTGCCACCGGCTTCGACCAGGTCCTTGGCTTCTTTCAGGCCCAGACCGGTGATGCCGCGGACTTCCTTGATCACGTTGATCTTGGACGCGCCGGCCGACTTCAGGATGACGTCGAACTCGGTCTTTTCTTCCTCGGCTGCGCCGGCGTCGCCGCCAGCTGCCGGGCCCGCCATCATGACAGCGCCGCCAGCTGCGGGCTCGATGCCGTACTCGTCTTTCAGGATGGTTTTCAGTTCTTGTGCTTCGAGCAGCGTCAGGTTGACGATCTCTTCAGCCAGTTTCTTCAGATCAGCCATTTTACTGTTTCCGTATCTTTAGATGTGTTCCAACGCATGGGTGTTCAACCCTACGCCGTATCTCGGGTTGCTTACGCCGCCTTGTCCTCGATCGTGGACAGGATGGAGGCGATGTTCGAAGCAGGTGCGCCAATGGCCCCGGCGATATTCGAAGCGGGTGCGCCGATGCAGCCGACGATGGAGGCGATAAGCTCCTCGCGGGACGGCATCTTCGACACGGCTTCGACGCCGGCGCGGTCCAGGGCCGTCTCACCCATAGCCCCGCCAAGGATTTCAAACTTCTTGTTGTCCTTGGCGAAGTCCTCGGCCACCTTCGCTGCTGCGACGGGGTCCTCGGAAAAGGTAAGTACGGTCATCCCCGTCAGGAGCGAGCCGATGCTTTCGCAGGGCTTTCCGTCCAGGGCGATCTTGGCGAGCCTGTTCTTGGCGACGCGGACGCTTGCATCGGCTTCACGAGCCTTTGCGCGCAGTGTCTGCATCTCTGCAACCGTGAGACCGGTGTAGTGGGCAACCACCACAACGCCAGAGCTTTCGAAGATCTGGCCGAGTTCCTCGACCACTTTCTCTTTCTGGGCTCTATCCACAGTTTCACTCCAAGTAGTGGAGGGTCAGACCCTCCGGCTCAGTTAAGCCGGGACAACAAAGCCCCGACTATGCGGGTCCTTACGGGTCCGTCCAATTTCGCCCCGGAACGCTCGACTGAGAGCGGCCGAAGAAATCTGGGTCTTACCCGTCTCAGGCAGGAATTACAGGATCGCTCCAACCCGCCGTCTCGGACGAATCGCCGAACACTCCGAATCCGGAGCAAATCGACAAGTGCGCGTCTTAGAGAATCCGAAAGGGATTGTGAAGACCAAAACGGTTCACAATCCGTGATGCGCGGAACGGCACCTTCGGGAGGCACCGGCAGCACGCGGCAACTTCGCCAAGTATAACGCAAAATTCCGCAATGCGCACGAAATTATTTAACAAGGCGCTGCACAGCGTCGGTGGACGGCAGATACCTCCCTGCCAGACGGCCAGCCGGGCCTGACAACTCCCCCAACTTCTCAGGATCTGGCTGCCATAACGCGCCGGGGGGCGACACCAGGGAACCGCCCCCCAAACCTTCCCGGGACCAGTCGTCAGGTCAGCCGCGCGACTTCATGTCCTCGACCAGGTGCCGGAAGAAGTCGCGGATGGTCTGGAGGCTCAGCTCCGCGTTCTTCATATGCTCTTCAAGGTTCTCGATCTCCCGCGCCTGGTCGGCCTCGTCCCGCCGCTCCATCTCGGCCTTCAGCTCGGCCAGCGTTTCCTCGGTATCCCCGATCAGCGCCCGCAGCTTGTCCTTGGGCATGATTTTGATGTCAGACATGGAGACCTCCTCAGACCAGGCTGGTAACGCCAAGGCAGAGCCCCGGCACGACGAAGAACACACCCAGGACATACACCAGCGCGACCATCTTGTTCTCTGACGCCGTCGCGCCCAGCCACTCGGCAGACTTCACCGGCAGGTAGCGCAGGAACGGCAGGCCGAAGATGAACAGCACGCCGAGCACGTTGTAGGTCAGATGGATGAAGGCGATCTGCAGCGCCGCCTCCGCATTGCCCGACACCGCCGTCGCCGCCAGAAGCGCGGTGATGCAGGTGCCAATGTTGGCCCCGAGTGTGAAGGGGTAGATCTGCTTCAGCCCGAAGGCCCCAGACCCTGCCAGGGGCACCATCAGCGATGTGGTTGTCGACGACGACTGCACCAGAACCGTCACCAAGGTGCCCGAGAAGATGCCCGAGATCGGACCCTTGCCAATGGCCGTATGCATGATGTCCTTGGCCTTGCCGACCATCAGCGCCTTGAGCAGCTTGCCGACATAATGGATCGACAGGAAGATCATCACGATCCCGACGACGATCAGCGCGATCCCCCCGGCGGTCGACCCCATGGGCGTCAGGACGCCTTCGATCGTCTTGGTAACCGGAGCCGTTGCGGCCTTGACGAAGTTCACGCCGCCCATGTCCGCATCCGATACGGTGAAGACCCCGGCCAGCGCCGCGCCCATCTTCTCCAGCAGGCCGAAGGCGATCTCCAGCGGCAGGAAGATGACGACCGAGAGCAGGTTGAAGAAGTCGTGCACCGTGGCAGCGGAAAACGCCCGGGCGAACTCCTTCTTCTCGCGCACATGGCCAAGCGAAACGATGGTATTGGTGATCGAGGTGCCGATATTGGCCCCCATCACCATCGGCACCGCGACCTCCACCGGCAGGCCGCCCGCGACCAGCCCCACGATGATCGACGTGACTGTCGAGGACGACTGGATCAGCGCCGTCGCCACCGTCCCCACCACCAGCCCGGCGAAGGGATTGGTGGCGAAGGCGAACAGCTCCTTCGCCTGATCCCCTGTCGCCAGCTTGAACCCCGACCCGATCAGACCGACGGCGCAGATCAGCAGATAGATCAGCCCCGCCACCATGACCCACTGAATCCAGCCGCCGCGCGCGCCCCGGATTTCGGCGCTGTCCTGCGCCTGATTGGTATCCACCATGTGACAACCCCCGTTTGCAACCGGTGGAAGGGTCGGGAAAACAGGAGTCGTGAATGTGACATTCGCGATCCACCCGGACCTGCGCATATCGCACGCGAAACGTCATTCCCCTGTCACAAAGAAAAGGGCGGACCCGCAGGCCCGCCCCTTCCGACAGTAATCCGTGGCCCGGGATCAGTTCCCGGTGGCGCTTTCGATCGACACCGACACGCCCGGCCCCATGGTGGAGGACAGCGACACCTTCTTCATGTAGGTGCCCTTGGCGCCCGCCGGTTTCGCCTTGGAAACCGCGTCCACGAAGGCGCGGATGTTCTCGGCCAGCTTGGCGTCGTCGAACGACGCCTTGCCGACACCGGCATGCACCACACCGGCCTTCTCGGCCTTGAACTGGACCTCGCCGCCCTTCGCCGCCTTGACGGCGTCGGCGACATCCATGGTCACGGTCCCGACCTTCGGGTTCGGCATCAGGTTGCGCGGGCCGAGGATTTTGCCCAGGCGGCCGACGATCGGCATCATGTCCGGCGTCGCGATGCAGCGGTCGAACTCGATCTTGCCGGACTGGATGGTCTCCATCAAGTCTTCGGCACCGACGATGTCGGCCCCTGCGGCCTGCGCCTCGTCAGCCTTGGGGCCACGGGCGAAGACGGCGACGCGCACATCTTTGCCGGTGCCGTTCGGCAGGCCGACGACGCCACGGACCATCTGGTCGGCGTGACGCGGGTCGACGCCCAGGTTCATGGAGATCTCGACGGTCTCGTCGAACTTCGCCTTGGCGTTGGCCTTGATCAGGGCAACGGCTTCCTCGACCGAGATCTCTTCCTTGCCGGCAAAGGCTTCGCGCGCGGCGGCGGTACGTTTTCCAAGCTTTGCCATCTTACTTAACCTCGATGCCCATGGAACGGGCGGAGCCCAGGATGATCTGCATCGCGGCCTCGACCGAGTTCGCGTTCAGGTCGCGCATCTTCGCCTCGGCGATCTCTTTGACCTGAGCGATGGAGACCGTACCGGCGGTTTCCTTGCCCGGGTTTTTGGCGCCGGATTTCAGTTTGGCGGCCTTCTTCAGGTAATAGGACGCCGGCGGCGTCTTGATTTCCATCGTGAAGGACTTGTCCTGATAATAGGAAATCACAGTCGGGCACGGCGCACCGGCCTCCATCTCCTGCGTCTTGGCGTTGAACGCCTTGCAGAATTCCATGATGTTGATCCCGCGCTGACCCAGGGCGGGGCCAACCGGCGGGGACGGGTTTGCCTGCCCGGCAGGCACCTGCAGCTTGAGGCTGCCGATCAGTTTCTTGGCCATCGGCCATCTCCTTTGTCATCGCGCCAGCTACGGGGTCATCGCCCGCCCTGCGCCTCTCCCTCCGGGCGCGCCCTTCGGGATATGTCTGCGTGGTCCGGCTCCGGCGCGCGTGCCTTTGCCTCCCACGAATGAACATGCCGGAATCGGAGACCCGGCATGAGACGTGGCACATAGCCCCAACAGCCCCGCAAGGCAACAGCCAATCCGGTCTCACCCCCTGAGCAGGCCCGTCAGCGTCCCGACCGTCTCACCGACCAGCGTCCTGTCGTCGATGGAGCGTTTGAGGATCATCGCCCCCTCAATCAGCGACAGGGCCAGCCGGGCCACCGCCCGCGGTTCCGCCTCGAACCGGAAGGCCGCCTCGGCCCGGCCCCGGGCCAGCAGCCGCTCGAGGAAATCCAGATGTTCCTCGAAGAACGCCGTCACCTCGGCCTGCATCTCCTCCGGCATGGCCGAGAACTCGCTCCCCAGCACCCCGCATAGACAGGCCGCCCCGGGCCGCCGCCCGATCTCAAGCATCGGCTCGAGATAAAGCGTCAGTGCGGACACGGGATCGATCCCCTCCACCGCGTCCAGCTGATCCGCCACCCGCCGCATCCGGTCCCGATACGCGCCGATAACCGCACGACCCAGATCGGCCTTGCTGGGAAAATGATGATAGAGCGATGGCTTCCGGATCCCGATCGCGTCTGCGAGGTCCTGATAGGAAAACCCGTTGTACCCGCGGGTCTGCATCAGCTCCTCGGCCGTGGTCAGGATGCGGTCTGCAGTGTCCATGCGGTGCCCGTCGGTCAGGTCCGGGGGACCGGAGCCCCCCGAACGAAAGATCATTCGACCTCGTAGCCAAGCGCCTTTGCGGTGGCAAGCGTCTCAGCCAGGTGATGCTCGAAGTGGGGCAGCACCGCCGCGAGATGATCCCGCAGCGCAGGAAGCGCGGCCGCTGGCAGGATCTCTCCCTTTACCGCGGCGATGGCCCTGGCGTGGAACCGCGCCTCATGCCTGAGGTAGGCCATGTCGAAGGCGGGGCCGGAGAGCGCCTCCAGCCGGGCAAGCGTGGCACCATGATCGTCAGGCAGGGCGCCGGCGTCAAAGCTTATACCGGCCCCGGAAGCGAGATCCCGTGCCAGTTGCCGCACCCCGGCATGGTCCCGCAGCACCATGACCGCCAGCGCGCGGACCCGGGGGTCATGCCCGCGCACCGCGCCAAGCTCCGCCGTCTCGATATCCATGCTGTTCGCCCGGTCGTAGGCCGCAAACAGCTCCGCATCGCCGGCAAGGGCCGGAGCCCCCGCCAGCAGCGCGGCGACAAATGCGCCGCGCAGCATCACATGCCTTCCACGTAGTCGAAAGGTTCGTCCTGGATCAGCGCGAACACGCAGTCGGAGCGCGCGTTGCAGGCCGAGATATGCGGCACATTCGCCCCGATGTACCAGGTCGACCCGGCAGGCAGGTCCACCTCGGTTTCCGGCTTGTCGGGTTCGTAGTGCCGACCGACACCCGATACGATGATGCCGGTATATTCGTGGCTGTGGATATGCACCGGAGTCGCCTGCCCGGCCTTGAACCTCACGAAGGTGACATGCGCGCCCTTGGTGAAATCGCCGTGCACCGGGGCGGCATGCACGCCGAAGGGTGTGTCCAGCCAGGTCACGTCGGACGCGGGCGTACGCGCGGTCGTCATGTCGGCAAGGGCCGGCTGGACCAGCAGCGCGGCGGCAAGGATCGGGGAAAGAAAACGTGTGATCATGGGTACTCCTGAAATGCCGACCATTCGGCAAATTCAGACTACCTATCGTTAGGTTGATTCTACAACCCCTTTGTTAGCCAATCGTCACGCGACAAAAAAGGCGGGTCCTGCGACCCGCCCCGATCCGTTGCGATGTTGGAAAGCCTCAGGCCTGCTTGGTGACCTGGGTATATTCCAGCTCCACCGGAGTCTCCCGGCCGAAGATCGACACCGACACCTTCAGGCGCTGGTTGTCGTCGTCCACTTCCTCGATCATGCCGGTGAAGTCCTCGAACGGGCCGTCGTTGACCTTCACCTTCTCGCCGACCTCGAAATGGATCAGCGTGCGCGGCGCTTCCTCGCCCTCGGCCACGCGGCCCAGGATCGCGGACACCTCCGCATCGCGCATCGGCATCGGACGGCCCTGCGGACCGAGGAACCCGGTCACCCGGTTGATCGAGTTGATCAGGTGATAGCCGCGGTCCGACATCTCCATCCGTACCAGCACGTAGCCGGGCATGAAGCGGCGTTCGGTCGTGACCTTCTTGCCGCGGCGGATCTCGATGACCTCTTCGGTCGGGACCAGCACTTCCTCGATCTCGTCCTCAAGGCCGTTCTCGGCGACCGAGGTCCGGATCTGCTCGGCAATCTTCTTCTCGAAGTTCGAGAGAACACTGACCGAGTACCACCGCTTCGCCATCTCGCGTACATCCTTGTCCGTTCCGGCCACGCCGGAGAGTTCCGTCAGGGGCCCGAAGGCCCTGCCCCAAAGACAAAGCGACGCGCGGGCTCGAATCGACGCGCGTCATGTCGGGGGAATAGGGCGTCACCTACCCATTTGTCCCGGCCAAGGCAAGGCTTTCACCGCCCGCCCCGCCGCACAGGCTCAGCCGAAGATGCTCAGCAGGCCCTGCAGACCGCTGCGGATCAGCAGATCGACCAGCGCGAAGAACAGCGCCGTCAGCGCCGCCATGATGAAGACCATCACGGTGGTCAGCAGCACCTCGCGCCGGGTCGGCCAGCTGATCTTGGCAATTTCCGACCGGGTCTGGTTGATGAACTGGATGGGATTAGCCACGTCGGGTCTCCGTCTCGTCTTGGCCCGGACCTGACAGGGACCCGTGCAACCGTCCGGTCACATAACCGCAGCTCCCGGCGATTTCAAGCAGCACCGCAGCGGCTCTTTGGTTTCCAAAATATCCTGGGGGACGCCCGGAGGGCGGGGGGGCAAGGCCCCCGGACCGCCCGCCGCCCCTCGGCGAAGGTCCGTCAGGCCAGAACCAGCCCCGCCTCCGCCCGGCGCAGGTCGCGCCGCGCCGCGCGGAACAACTCCGCCCCCGGACGCGACGCCAGTTCGGGGAACATCCCGATGATCTCGCCCCGCGCCGCCCGGCCCATACCGGCGATCGACCACGGGTCGGGCAGGAAGCTCTCGCTCCAGCAGCCGTCGCCCAGCACGATCTCGTGCCGGTCGAACACGACGTGGATCAGCGCGCCCTCCCCCTCCGGCAGGATCCGCTCGATCCCGGGCTGGCCGACCAGATGCTTGGCCGCGACCAGAACCTCGCTTTCCGAAAACAGCAGTTCGGGCCGGCTGCCCGACAGCAGGATCCGGTGGTTGGCCGATACCACCATGTCGCGCACCGGCGCGCATGGCGTGCGCAGATACCACGTCCCGCCCGAGCCACCGGACAGTCTGGGTGCCATTGTCCCGCGTGACGACCCGGTCGCCGGCGGCGATCTCCTCCACCGGCTTTTCTCCCGACGGGGTCAACAAAGCGATTCCGGGCGCAAAGCACAGCTGGATCGTCTCGATCCCGCTGAAATCCAGCGTTCCCTCGACGTCGCCCGCGCCGTCAAGGAATTCGACCGTCCCGCGCTGCGCTCCCTCGTCTTGCGGGTCGTCCTTCAGCCTGGTGATCCGGAACGGACCATGCCCCCGCAGGTCCAGCACATCGTGATCATCCGCGCCGTCGCCGCCGCGGACCTCATCGCCGAAAGCGTCGGTGCGCAGGTCATGCAGGAACAGGTCGTCCCCCGACCCGCCCGACACCTCATCCGCCCCCGCGCCACCGAAGAGCGTGTCGTTCCCCGCCCCGCCGAGCACGGTGTCCTCCCCGCCGTTGCCCCTGATCCAGTCCGCTCCACCGCGTCCCGAAAGCACGTTCCCGGCGTCGTTCCCAGTGAGAATGTCGTCACCGGATCCGCCGGTCGCGGCCTCCACCACCACGCCGTTGGCGATTGTATACCCGCCCGCAATACCGTCGGCGGAGGACACCCAGCCACCGCCGCCCGGTTCGTACAGCAGCGTTGCCGACCGCAGGTCGATCACCGCATCCCGCCCGCCATCGTACCGGATCTCGTCCGCGCCGCCCGAATCCCAGATGGCCACCCATTTCGTGCCCGCCACATTGGCGTCGGGCAGAAGATAGACGTTGTCCCCGGTCGCGGTGGTCATGTTCGCGCCGTACAGGCTTTGCAGCACGGCGATGTCCAGTGCCATCGGACCGGCCTCGTAGCCATAAAGGTGATCCGGGTCCGGCCCGCTCCCCGGCGTGCCGGTGAAGAAGCCGTTGTTGTATGTCATCACCGTGTAGGTGCCCTGGTTCAGATCGTGATCGCCATAATCGTCAAAGGCATCGTCGACCCCGTTCATGATCGGCGACCCGCCCCCGTCGTCATGCGGATGCGACAGCCCCATGGCGTGCATGAACTCGTGCGTGAAAACCATGAAGTCATAGCCGCCCTGGTCCAGCGCGCCGCCCGGCGCCCGGATCACGCCTTCCCGGTTGAAGATGCCCTCCCCGGCGTTCGCTTCTCCCGGCGGCCCATCATGCCGTCGAATTCGCCCAGCACCTCGTCGTCATCCACAAGGATACGGAACACCGCATCCGGGTCAGCGACGATCTCGAAGGTCACGTTGGTGACGGCCGAAACCACGTCGAACAGCGCCTCGAACTGCGCGATCTCATAGGCCGAGATCCCCTCAGAGGAGTAGCCGCCAAGCGTGTCGCCCGAGGGGACGAAATAGACGGTCACATGCGGGTCCGGAAGGGCGGTGCCCCAGGTGATCGACGCAACGGGGCCGGACGAAACGGGCATGCTGAACGCTTTCTCAAGAATACCAAAAACGACTTGTTATCAGAACGCTATGCACAACCAAATAAACCAAACAACCCTGTCATTGCGCAAAACGCGTCCAATCGTTTCACCGTGATCCGCAATCCATCGGGAAACCGGGAATGTCGCCACAAGCACGACAATCAGTCGCATACGGCAACCCCGAACGCCAATGACCGCCATACGATTGGGCAGGCTCACGCCGTGTCGCCGCAAACGCCCGTCACGACAGGCCGCGCTGATTGTATGGAGGACTGGCAGGGGCAGCAGGACTCGAACCCGCGACCCTCGGTTTTGGAGACCGATGCTCTACCAACTGAGCTATACCCCTAGGCCGTGCCGTGGGATAGGGCAGCAGAGGGCCAAGATCAAGCGGGATTTCTGCGCCCGTCGATTTTCCCGGCCGTCGTCATGTTCCTCTTCCCCTGCCCCTCAGACCAGCGCCGCCGCGATCAGGATCAGCCCGGCGAACCCGGCCGTCCACGCGATGGAGCGCAGCACCGGCACGGCAAGCAGGTAGAGCGGCAGGTAGGCCAGCCGCGCCAGGACGTAAACCGCCGCCCCGGTTGTCGCGAGGCCAGCATCCGCCCCTGGCACCACCAGCGTCAGAAGGGCCAGCGCGACAAAGGGGGCAAAGTTCTCCTGCGCGTTGCGAAGCGCCCGCTGTGCCCGGCCGTGATGCGGGCCCGGCGCGGGCTCCGCGTCCCGGCTGCCGAGGTAGCCGCCCAGACCAAGCCCCGCCAGCACGAACAGAGCCGGAAGAAAGACCGCGATGTAGTGCACCGCAACACCAGCAATTATCCAGAATACCATCATTTTTCCTTTCATGATGCGACGCCCCCGACCTATCCTGCCGAGGGTATCGGACCAATTCCCTCAGGAGGAATGATGACGGCTTTCGGACAGGTACTGCGGGACATGCGCGGCGCGCTTGGCCTCAGCCAGGCAGAGATGGCCCTGCAGATTGGCACGACGCAGCGCCACCTGTCCTTCGTGGAAACCGGCCGCTCCGCGCCGACTGCGTATTTCGTGACCCGACTCTGCCGTGAACTGAACGTCTCGCTCGCGCAGCGCTCCAACCTCTTCGCCGCCGCCGGATTGCCCCAGGCCTATCCCGCCCGCGACCCCGCCTCGCCCGAGATCACCGCCGCGCTCGACACCATGGAGCGCTGCGTCCTGCGCCACTGGCCCTTTCCGGCAATCGTCATGAACCCGGCCTGGACGATCCTGCGGTCAAATCGGCCGTTCCGGACGCTCTTCGCGCCCTTCCTGCCCGAGACCGGCAATCGCCCCGCCAATCTCGCAGAAATCATGATGCGGCCGGACTACCGCTCGATGGTGGTGAACTGGCCCGATATCGCCGAACATTTCTATTATCGCCTGCAATGGGCCGCGACCCGCCACGACGAGGCGAAAGAGGTCTTTGCCGGTCTGAAGGCCGCGGGGCTCTTCGACGTCCTGCCCAGGTCCATTCCCGGAGCGGCACCGATCTTCACGCCGGTTGACCTCCGGTTCCCGGACGGAACCGGCGCGCGCCTGACCTCCATGGTCGGACAGCTGATGACGGTTCAGGACCCGCTGGTCGAAGGCTACGAGATCGAGCTGTTCGTGCCGCTGGACGACGACAGCGCCACCGCGCTCACCCCGTCATAACCAGCGCGCGCGCCGCAACACCAACAGCTGCAGCAGCACCACGACAACCAGCCCGCCGACGACATACCAGAAGGCCGACGGATCGTCCGCCCCCGGCATGCCGCCCACGTTGATCCCCAGCAACCCTGTCAGGAAGCCGAGCGGCAGGAAGATCGCCGACAGGATCGACAGGATGTACATGTGCCGGTTCAGCCGGTCCGAGAGATGGCCCGAAAGTTCCTCTCGCAGGACCGCGAGGCTGTCCTTCATCTCGTCCAGGTTTTCGACCAGCCGCGTCAGTTTTTCCCGCGCCTCGTGGATATGGCGGCGGTCGTTGTCGTCCATGAAGGCATAGTCGTCCAGTTCAAGCCGCAGCAGCGCCTCGCGCTGCGGGGCTGCGTGGCGCCGCAGTTCGATCACCTGCAGCCGCATCGCCACGATACGATGGCGCAGGGTCTGGTCCGGGTCGCCGATCACCTGGGTTTCCAGGGCATCCGTCTCTGTATCGAGCTCCGAGATCAGCGGCTCCATCCGCGCGTTCAGCCGCTCTGCCAGCACGGCAAGGAATTCGCCGGTTCCGGTCGGCCCCTCCCCCCGCGTGATCGACTCCGCGATATCCTCCAGCGACCGGACCCGCTGGCGCGACATGGTGACGATCCGTTCCGCCTCCGCCCAGATCCGGATGGCGACCATGTCCTCCGGGTCCTTCCCCTCGTTCAGGTTCACGCCGCGCAGGATCGCCAGCGCCCCGTTGCCGATCCGCGCCGCGCGCGACCGGGTCCAGGGCTGGGTCAGCGCCTGCGGAACGGTGTCGTCGAGATAGGGCATGTGCCGGATGATCCAGTCGTCGGCCTCCGGATGCTCCGCATCCAGATGCACCCAGCCCAGGGTTTCCTCCTCCAGGCAGGTCACGATGTCCTCACCGTGCAGCTGTTGCCCGGCCCTGGGGCCGGTCAGGGCGTAGGAGAACAGGACGGGGCTATCCGCATGGGTCATCTTGTGGCGTCCGGTCTGTGTGTCACCACGGATGGTAGCGGATCGCGCAGCAAGGGAAAGAGGCGGATTGGCGCGCAGAGGCGCCGAAAAGAAAAAGGAGCGCCGTTTCCGGCGCTCCGCTATTTCATGCGCGGCGTCGCAGTTCCCCGATCCGTAGGGCGGGGTCTCACCCCGTCGCTGCAACCTCTGCCGCACACGGACGACAAGCCGTTGGCTTGCCGCTTACTCGAGGATCTTCGAAACGACGCCGGAACCAACCGTGCGGCCGCCTTCGCGGATGGCGAAGCGCAGGGACTCTTCCATCGCGATCGGGGCGATCAGCTCGACCGTGAACTTCAGGTTGTCGCCCGGCATCACCATCTCGGTGCCCTCGGGAAGCACAACCGTGCCGGTCACGTCCGTCGTGCGGAAGTAGAACTGCGGGCGGTAGTTCGCGAAGAACGGCGTGTGACGGCCGCCTTCGTCCTTGGTCAGGATGTAGGCCTCGGCCTCGAACTTCGTGTGCGGCTTCACCGAACCCGGCTTGCAGAGAACCTGGCCACGCTCGACAGCTTCACGGTCGATCCCGCGCAGCAGGGCGCCGATGTTGTCGCCGGCTTCCCCGCGGTCCAGCAGCTTGCGGAACATTTCCACGCCGGTGCAGGTCGTCTTCTGCGTCGCCTTGATGCCGACGATTTCCAGTTCGTCGCCGACGTTCACGACGCCACGCTCGACACGCCCCGTGACCACGGTGCCACGGCCCGAGATCGAGAACACGTCTTCGATCGGCATCAGGAACGGCTGGTCCACGGCACGGGCCGGCTGCGGGATGTACTCGTCCACGGCGGCCATCAGCTCGCGGATCTTGGCTTCGCCGATCGCGTCGTCACGACCTTCGAGAGCGGCCAGCGCCGAGCCCGCAATGATCGGAATGTCGTCGCCCGGGAAGTCGTAGGCCGACAGCAGCTCACGGATTTCCATCTCGACGAGCTCGAGCAGCTCCTCGTCGTCGACCTGGTCGACCTTGTTCATGAACACGACCATCGCCGGGATGCCGACCTGACGGCCGAGCAGGATGTGCTCGCGCGTCTGGGGCATCGGGCCGTCGGCGGCGTTCACCACCAGGATCGCGCCGTCCATCTGCGCCGCACCGGTGATCATGTTCTTCACGTAGTCGGCGTGGCCGGGGCAGTCGACGTGGGCGTAGTGGCGTGCCTCGGTCTCGTATTCCACGTGCGCGGTCGAGATCGTGATCCCGCGCGCCTTTTCTTCCGGAGCGCCGTCGATCTGGTCGTAGGCCTTGAATTCGCCGAAATACTTCGTGATCGCCGCCGTCAGCGTCGTCTTCCCGTGGTCGACGTGACCGATCGTCCCGATGTTGCAGTGCGGCTTGCCGCGCTCAAACTTTGCTTTTCCCATCTTCCTCAGGCGCCTCGTGATTTGGGGGGCCGCCAAATAGCCCGGTTCTACTCCGGCGGCGATTTAAGGGGATCCGGAAGGAGATTCAAGCGCCGAACAGCGCCTCACCCTTCGACCGCCGGCGCGGAAACCGCCGCGGCCTCGGCCGCCTTCGCGGTCGCCGGGGCCATCGGGGTCTTGCCGCTGCCGATTCCGGGGAACCACTCCGGATGTTCCAGCATCCAGGTCTGGATCATCTTGGCGGCGTTGCGCGACAGGTTCTGCATCTGCTCTTCCTTGGTCTGGGTCAGGCCGGACCCCACCACCGTCTCCTCCGACAGCGACTCGAAGACCGTGAACTGCTTGGCCTCCTCGTTCAGCTTGCGGCCCAGCTGGTCGTCCCAGACCGTCGCGCGGATCAGCAGGATGCTCTTGGGCGACACCAGCAGCGGCACCCCCGCCGGCGCGATGGAGAAGCCCTCCACCGACACGCCGATGTGATACAGCCGGTCGCCCTCGTACCGCCCGAACCGTTCGTCGATCGCGCCGGTCAGCGACGCCACCCATTCCTCCTGCGTCGCATCGCGCGACAGACCCGCCTTCCGCATCTTGGAGGCAACCACGACGTTGTGGCCAAGCCGGAAGTTCCCCAGATCGGCGGGCGGTTCCTTGAGATCGGCGCTGCTGGTACAGCCGATCAGCGTGGCAAGCGTGAACAGGGCAATGATCAGACGGATCATTCGGGGTCCTCCAGGGCGCTGGATGCGCGGCGGAACCCGGATAGCCGAACCCGGCAGGTCATGCAAACCTTCCCGGTGTCGCACGCCCCTCCACCGCCACCCCGCATTGCCGGACGGCCCGCGCGCCCCTATCTTCCTGCCAAGCCCCCGCCCGCACGCCAGAACGGAGCGACGCGATGCCCGACAGCACCATCCGCATGGCAGAGCCGGTCAAGGCCCCGCTTGTCACCACCCCGCTTGGCCTGTTCGGCAGCCTGCGGGCCGCGCGCTCCAACCTGCTCGACATCCTGCCCGATCTCGCCGTGCGCCAGCCGATCGTATCCGGCAGGACCGGGGCGCGCTGGCACATGCTGATGGACCCGCCCGCGATCCGGCGGGTGCTGCTTGAGAGGGTCGACGATTACCCGAAGTCCGTGGTCACCAAGAACCTGCTCCGCCCGGCCATCGGCGAAAGCCTGTTCATCGCCGAGGGCGCGCACTGGCGCTGGCAGCGCCGCGCCGCCGCGCCCGCCTTCTCGCGCCGCAACATCGCCAACCTCGCCCCCATGATGACCCGCGCGGCCGAGGCCACCGCCACCCGGGTCACCGCCTCCGGCCCGCGGGCGCTGGACATGTACGCGGAGATGGTGCGCGCCACCTTCGAGGTCATCTCGGACGTCACCCTGTCCGGCAAGGCGCAGTTCGACCGGGAGGCGATGCACCGCGCCATCGACAGCTATATCGACGTGGCCGGGCGCGTATCGCTCTTCGACCTGCTTGGCCTGCCGGGCTGGGTCCCACGCCCCGGCCGCGTGATGTCGGGCGACGCGGTGCGGCGCATGAAACAGGCCGCGGACGAGGCGATCATAGCGCGACGCAGCGACGGCGCGGGCAACCCGCCCGACCTTCTGGACCTGCTCATCGCCGGAGAGGACCCGGACACGCAGCGCCGCATGCGCACGCCGGAAATCCGCGACAACCTGCTGACCTTCATCGTCGCCGGCCACGAAACCACCGCGCTCACCCTGGCCTGGGCGCTCTATCTCTGCGCCTTCGATCCCGACGTTCAGGAGGCCGCCGGGGAAGAGGCCCGCCGCGTTCTGGGCGCGCGCGCCGCCACAGCCGACGACATCGCCGCCTTACCTGCCATCCGCGCCATCGTGGACGAGACGCTGCGACTCTACCCCCCGGCCGGCCTGATCTCCCGCACCGCGCAGACCGCAGACACGCTCTGCGGGCGCGAAATCCGGGCCGGAGACACGGTCATGCTGCCGATCTATGCGCTGCACCGGAACCGCCTGCTCTGGGATGCGCCCGACAGCTTCGATCCCGCACGGTTCAGCGACGGCTCCCCGGTCGACCGTTATGCCTATCTGCCCTTCGGCGACGGCCCCCGCATCTGCATCGGCGCAGGATTTGCCGTGCAGGAGGCGGTCATCATCCTCGCCACCCTGCTGGCCCGGTTCCGGTTCCGCGCCGTACCCGGCCGCCAGCCAAAGCCGGTGATGATCATCACGCTGCGCCCCGAGGGTGGTGTCTGGCTGACCGCCGAACCGCGCAAATAAAGGGCAATCGCACCGCAGCGCACGGCGTGTTAACGGGATATTAAGCTTCGTAATCAAATGATGAACGCATAATCAAAAGATGAAACCGTCTCCGGGTTCGTTTACGATGGAGCCAGTACCGTGTACCTGCCCGAACCTGTCATGACGTTGCATGCACCAGACGACCCGCACTTTTCGCCGGACCTGACGGAGCCGGAGCTGGAACAGCTGCTCGACGTCATCCGCGAGGCGGCGGAGATGGCCACCGGCGCGGCGGCTTCTGCTGTCCTCGTGAACTCCGACCTGACCGGGGGGCTGAAACCCGGCGTCTCCATTGTCCCCGAGGGGCCGCTCGGCCGTGCCCTTCGCGACTTCGCCACCCAGGATTCCGGCGGCACCGGAACCGCCGACACGCCGCGGACCCGGCTCGGCACGCCCTACCGGATCAGGCAGCTGCAATTGCACGGCACCGACTACCGGCTGCTCGGCCTGCCGCTGACCGCACAGGACAGCGTGTCGGGCGGGGTCCTGTGCTTTGCCTTCCGGGCCGACGACTGGCAGGGTGACCAGACCATCGACATCTGCCGCAGGCTGGCCCATGTCGCCGAACTGCTCTGGTCCGGTCATGAAAGCGTGGCCGATCTGACCTACGAGGTCGTATCGCTCACCAACCGCACGGCCCGGCTGCAGCGCATCGCCGAAATCGACGTATTGACCCAGCTGGAAAACCCCGCCTCCTTCGAAAACAAGGCCAGCGCGCTGCTCGACAGCGGGCTCCAGGGCGCGGCCTTCGTGGTGATCGACATCGACCATTTCAAGCTGGTGAACGACCTCTACGGCCACCAGTTCGGCGACATGTACCTCAAGACCATCGCCAAGGCCCTGCGCACCAACCTGCCCGACATCAGCGTCGTCGGACGGCTCGGCGGGGACGAATTCGGCGTGCTGACCCCGCTGCCGCCGGGCGGACGCGCCTATCTTGACGGGCTGCTGTCGCGCTGCCGCAGCGGCATCCAGCGCGCCACCGCCCTGCTTGGAAAACCCGACCTCGGCCATGTCAGTATCGGCGCCAGCCAGTACCCGGACCATGGCACCACCTATTCCCAGCTGTTCGAGATGGCGGACGCCGCGCTTTACGCTGCCAAGGACTCGGGCCGCAGCATCAGTACCGTCTTCCACCCACGCCGCCACGACCGCTACAACAATTCCGAACTCGGCAAGCAGTTCCTCTCGGCGGTCAAGCGCGACGACATCCTGCCCCATTTCCAGCCGGTCGTGGACCTGTCGGACGGCACCTGCACGGGGTTCGAGGTGCTCGCCCGCTGGCGCGACAGCCGCGGCCGCAACCTGCCGCCCTCCGAATTCTCCGCCATCTTCCGGGATCATTCCATGGCCGAGAAGATGACCCGCACCATCATGCACCGCGCCTTCCGCGACTATGCCGCCACCATCGCCCCGACGGGCGCGCCGATGCGGCTGGCGCTGAACGTGACCTTCTTCGACCTGATGAATCCCGAATTCGCATTCGAGGTGCAGTCCGCCGTGGCCGACACCGGGTTCGACTGGAGCCGGCTGACGATCGAAGTCACCGAACAGACCATGCTCGGCGAACAGAGCGGCCAGATCTTCCGCTCCCTCGACGAACTCAGGGCGCGCGGGGCCAGCGTCGCGCTGGACGATTTCGGAACCGGCTACGGCGGGCTGCGCCACCTCGCCCACTGGCCGATCGACCTCATCAAGATCGACAAGTACTTCGTCGACAACCTGACCACCGGCAACCGGGACCTCGCCGTGCTGGAATCGATTGTCGCCATGTGCCGGAACCTTGGCCACGCCGTCATCGCGGAGGGTATCGAGACCGCGCAGCAGGTCACCGTCCTGCGCAACATCGGCTGCCACTACGGTCAGGGCTACCTGTTCGACCAGCCCCTCGCCGGTGAAGCGCTGGCGTCCTACCGGACCCGTTACGACCTCGGCTGACCACTCGACCTGGATCGCGCCGCCAGACGGATGGAATTCGACAGCAGCCCGAGGCTCACCGGCTTCCTCAGCATCAGCCCCGGCGCATCGGGCAAGGGCTTGCGGCCGCGTTCCAGATACCCCGACAGATAGACCACGCGCGCCGCGCTCCCGGCGGCACGTGCCGCGACGGCCAGTTCATGCCCCGTCATCTCGCCCTCAAGCAGGTAGTCGGCGACCAGAACGTCCGTTTCGGAATGCGCGAGCAGATACGCCAGCGCCTCATCCCCCGTCGCACAATGGGTCACCGCGGCACCAAGCGTTCGCAGCGTTTCCGCCAGCATTCCCTGGAATTCCCGATCGTCCTCGACCACCAGAACGGATATTCCGTCAAGCCTCGACACCGGCGGACGCACCGCGCCGTCATCTTCACCACCCGCGCCATTCGAAAGCGGCAGGGTCAGCACGGCCTCAGCCCCCTGACCCTTCGCCGGGCCGATGACGAAGGAGCCGCCAAGCCGGTTCGCCAGCGTCTGAACGATGGACAGGCCGAGACCGACACCGCCCCGGCTGCGGCGAGTGGTCCAGAAGGGTTCCGTCGCATGCGCCGCGACCTCGGGCGCAATGCCGGGGCCGGTGTCGCGCACGTGCAGCGCCAGCGCGCCGTCTCCCGGCACCAGCCGGACGACGATTCGGCCATCGGCCACGCCGCCTTCGCGGATCGCATCCTCCGCATTGACGACGAGGTTCTTCAACGCGACCTCAAGGTCCACCGGATCGCAGGCGACGGGCAGCGCGACCTCGGGGATGTCGGCCACCAGCGACACGCCCGGCGACAGCGCCTCACGCGCGGACACGACGGCATCCGACAGCACTTCGGCCGCATCCGTCGGCTGCGCGCCATCCTGCCCTTCCCGCGTCAGCGCCTGCATCCGGTCGACGAGGTAACCGCCCCTCCGGCAGGCGGTCTGGATCGAACCGAGCGACTCTGCCGCGAAATCCGGCGCATTCAACTGTGCGCTCCCTGCCGCCAGCTTGATGATGCCGAAGATGTTGGTCAGTTCGTGTGCATAGCCCTGCGCGATACTGGCAATCGCCTCGCGCCGCTCTGCCAGCGACAGGTTCTCGCGCAGCAGCCACGGCTCCGTCACGTCCAGCACCGCCACGACGGTTTCCGTCTGGTCGGGATCGCCAAGCGGATAGGTCGTGAACTGCAGCACCCGTTCCGCCCCCGCCCCGTCGACCCATCCGACGAAGGCGGGCCCGCTGCCGTCCAGCGCCCGCGACAACGGATGATCCCGGCCCTCCAGCGGTCCACGATCCTGCAGCGAATGAAACGGAACCCGTGAGAGAGCCGATCCCGGACCGTCCGCAAGCATCGCCTGTGCACGCGGGTTCATGGCGACCATGTCACCCTCGCCCCGACCCAGGAAAATCGCCGTTTCGAGCCCCGCCATCAGGCCGCGCAGCCGGCTCTGCGCGATCCGGTCACGTTCCTGCTGCTGCACCTGTGCCCACCCCGTGCCGACAACCAGCACCGACGCGACTGCGACCATGGCAACCGCAAATAAGTTCAGGCGGACCCCTTCCTCTAGCAGCCGGGCATCTGTCGCCAGTGCAGAAAAAATGCCCAGCCACAAGGGGATCGCAACGGCCCAGGGCAGGAACCGCCGGACTGTCCGACCGCCCGGCCTCTCATCGAACAGCAGCCGCACGAAGGTTCCCTCGGGACGCCCGAAGATGATCGACAGGCTCAGCAGGAACAGGCAGAGGGCGGTCAGGACAGACAGCCCGATGAACGGCGCCTGCACGTTCAGCGCCTCCCGGTCGATCAGGAAACCGCTGAGCCCTGAGCCCGACAGGAACACGCCAACCAGTGCAACCGTAGAGTGCAGCCCGTGGCGCCTTCCTTCGGGCATGCGGGCCACCACCTGTGCCAGCGCGACGACCGACACACCGAAGACCGTCGAAACGGAGACCAGATCCGTCGACGTCGGATGCAGCCAGTCCGGTCCGACCTGCGACAGTACGACGATCAAAGGGACGGTCGCCGCCAGTATGGCCGCCCCCGCCAGCCGTGCGACCCGATGCTCCGTCAGCGAGGTCAGCTGCGCGACCGCCAGAAGGGCCAGGCACAGCGCGCTTGCGGGAACCATGGCCGGAAGGCTCGGCGCAACCCGGACGAACACGTCGAAACCGGCGCCCCAGCCAAGCGTCAGGCAAAGCAGCGCGACACCTAGCGCGCCGCCTGCCATCCATCCGGAGATCCTGCGCGGACCCGGCACATTGCCCCCTGTTCTAGACACCGGTACCGACCGGTGAATATGCGGCTGCCGTATCCGGCAATACGGGCCCGGACGGACCGGGCGCGCAATTCATTGCAGGCACGTCTGCACGGTATCATGAATTTGCTGAAGCGACGCGTCCTTTTTCAGCCGCGCATCGGCAAACCGGAATCCATCGCGAAACAGCGGAGTATCGTAAATGTGCGGCTGCCCGCTGATGACCACGATCTTGACGTCCGGAAATGCGACCTTCACGTCATGGACAAGCGTGATCGCCCCGCCCCCCCGCATGATCACATCCAGGAAGACGACGTCGTAATCCGCCGCCTTCAGCGCCTCGAGGGCTGAGGCCCCGTCCGGCACGCCATCAGCCTGATGGCCCATCACGGTCAGCCCGTCGCAGAATGCCTTGCGGTACGCAACGTCGTCATCCGCAATGAGAATCCGCGCCACGACTCAAACCTCCTGTTTCCACGCCAGACTCTATATGGTCTAATGACCACAGGGTCAAAAATTGAGTATGGAGCACGAGTGTGAGCGTCCAATCCGGTCAGACCGCGGAGCCCTCTCGCGGCGTGATACCGCTGATCGCGCTAGGCGCATCGGCCGGCGGCCTGGAACCCCTCGAAGCGTTCTTCCAGACCGCGCCCCACGACCGGGGCTGGAGCTATGTCGTCATCCAGCATCTGTCGCCGGATTACCGCTCCATGATGAAGACTTTGCTGGAGCGACAGTTTCATCACCGCATTCAGCACGTCGAGGACGGGCTTAAAATTGAACCCAACACGGTATATCTCAACAAGCCGAGCGAATTTGTTAAACTAGAGGGTGAGAAATTCCGGACCCGCGCATATGACGAAGGCGACGGCCTTCCGCATTTGCCGATCGATTATTTTCTGAGTTCGCTTTGCAATCGCGATCCGTCCCGGACCATCGGCGTTGTTCTCTCCGGCTCGGGCTCTGACGGGACACGCGGCGCGCTGGCGCTTCATGCCAAGGGCGCCGCGATGATCGTTCAGACCCCGCAGGAGGCCGATTTCGGGTCGATGCCACAGTCGGTGCTGAAAAGCGGCGCGGTGGATCGCATCCTGTCGCCCTCGGAAATGCCGTCCGCGATCTCTGACTATCTGGAACACGGAAAGGATCATCTGACCGCCGTTTCCGCGCAGGCCTCGCGCATGTCGCGGGAAATCCAGGACCTTCTGAAACAGCAGACCAATATAGACTTCAGCGCCTACAAGCCCGACCTGGTGCAGCGCCGCATCGAACGGCGCCAGCAATTGCACGGGTTCCGCGACGTCGACGAATACCGCCAGCTGCTGCTCGCCAATCCGATGGCGCTGGACGAACTCTACCAGGACCTGCTGATCGGGGTCACCCAATTCTACCGCAACCCTGAGGCGATCGAGGCCCTGCGCAAGGGCGCAATCGATCAGCTGATCCGGGAAAAGGAGGATGACGATCCGATCCGGGTCTGGGTGCCGGCCTGCGCCAGTGGCGAAGAGGCCTATACCATCGCCATCGAACTGAACGAGGCGATCCGCGAATCCGGCACCGACCGCAAGTTCCGCGTCATCGCCACCGACGTGCACCGGCGGTCCATCGACCGCGCCTCCACCGGCATCTACGGAGAGGAGTCGCTGACCAAGATGGCGCCGGACCTTCGCGACCGGTATTTCGTCCGCCACCGCGACCAGTTCATCGTGGAGCCGGTACTGCGCCAGAAGCTGATCTTCTCGGTTCACGATGCGCTGAGCGATCCGCCGTTCATGCATCTTGACCTGATCTCCTGTCGCAACCTGCTGATCTACCTCAATTCCGAACCCCGTTCGCGCATCATCTCGATGTTCATGTTCGGCCTCCGGCGCAACGGGTTCCTGTTCCTCGGCCCGTCGGAAACGCTCGGGGCGCACAGTGAGGAGTTCACCGCGGTCAACCAGCGCTGGCGGCTGTACCGGAAGGACACGACGCGCGCCGGGATCGACCGGTCGCTGCTGTCCGGCCGCCCCAAGGGGCGGCGCACGGACATGGCCGCGCAACAGTTTCCCGTCGCCCGCAACCACAGCCATTTCCCGCCCGGAGACTCCCAGGAACTCCGCAACCGCGACACGCTGATCAAGAGCTACAACGCCCTGCTCAAGCGCTATGCGCCGTCCTCGATCCTGATCTCCTCGGACGGTCGCGTGCTAAGCTGGTTCGGCGCGGCCAGCGCCTTCATCGATACGATGAACAACCTTGCCGACTGGACGATCGAGGACATCGTCCATCCCTCGCTCCACTTCCCGATCAACGTCGGGATGGAAAAGCTGCGCCGCAACGACATGGAAACCTACGTGCGCCGGGTAAAAGTCGAATTCGACAACAACCAGACGCAGCATTGCCGGCTCACCATCGAACCGCTGGAACAGCAGGCCAACGCCCGGTTCCTGCTCGTCTCGATCAAGCTGGAGGAGGAGACACCCGCCCGCGAGGGTGACGAGGCGACCCCGGCACTGGCCGCCAACGAGGACGCCGCGATCCTGTCGCGCCGCATCACGGAACTGGAACGCGACCTCCGCCTGACAGAGGAAACCCTGCAGCAGGTCACCGAACGGCTTGAGGCCAGCGGCGAAGAGCTGCAGGCGTCGAACGAGGAACTCCAGGCGTCAAACGAAGAGCTTCAGGCCTCCAACGAGGAACTTCAGAGCTCGAACGAGGAACTCCACGCGGTCAACGAGGAACTGGTCACGGTCAGCACAGAACACGAGCTGAAGATCGAGGAGCTTTCCGATCTCAACGCGAACATGGACCTCGTGCTGCGCCTGCTGAAGGTCGGCGTCATCGTGCTCGACAGCAAGGGAAAGATCCGGCGCTTCAGCCAGCTGGTCGGCCAGAGATTCCAGATGCAGGACCACGACGTGGACCGCACGCTGGATGTCGTCGGCCCGAGGTTCGACTTCACGGACCTGCGCAGGCTGGTCGAGGAAACGCTCCGCACCGGCCAGACCTTCGCGGAACACGGGCCCTACGACGGCAGGCAGTTCACGGTCGAATGCCATCCGATCGAACCCGCGGAGGAAACGGACCAGGTCCGCGGCGCCGTGCTGATCTTCAAGGGCTTCGACTAGACGAAGCCCCTGCTTTCAACCGCTTGTCAGGTGAACTTGTTGTCGCGCGGGAAACCGCGCGGCGCCATCCGGCCGGTCCCGGCCCTGCGCGCCACCCATTCCGCAAGATCGGGCTCATGCCGCCGCCGCCCGGCGGGGTCGAGCCAGCTCAGCCCCTCGGACAGGGTAAAGGTCGTCACGTCGGACAGGCCCCCATCCTTGTACTTCTGCAACCTGACGCCCTTGCCGCGGTTCATTTCCGGCAATTCGTCCAGCGGGAAAACCAGCATCTTGCGATTTTCTCCGACCACCGCGACCGCATCGCCTTCGACCGGTTTGCAGACCAGCGCGGTGACGCCGTCCTTGACGTTCAGCACCTGCTTGCCCGACCGCGTCTGTGCGACGACCTCCTCCTCCGGCACCAGGAACCCGTCCCCGGCCGAGGACGCCACGACCAACCTGCGGCCCGGCTTGTGGATCAGGATGTCGATGATCTCGGCCTCGTTCGGCAGGTCGACCATCAGCCGCAGCGGTTCGCCCATGCCGCGCCCGCCGGGCAGGTTCGCCGCCGTGACGGTGTAGAACCGCCCGTTGGTGGCGAAGATCAGCAGCTTGTCGGTGGTTTCGGCGTGGAAGGCAAACCGCCCCTCGTCGCCATCCTTGAATTTCAGCTTGTCGCCCTGGGCGAGGTCCAGATGACCCTTCATGCCCCGGACCCAGCCCATCTTCGAACAGACGACGGTGATCGGCTCCCGCTCGATCATCGCCTCGAGAGGGACCTCCTCGACTTCCCCGGCCTCCTCGATCAGGGTGCGCCGCGCCCCGCCTTCGGACTTGGCGCCGAAGGTCTTGCGGACCTCGCGCACCTGCTCGGCGACCTTGTCCCACTGCAGGGTCTCGCTTTCCAGAAGGTCCTCCAGCCCGGCGCGTTCCTCCATCAGGGCGTCGCGTTCGCGGATAAGCTCCATCTCCTCCAGCCGCCGCAAGCTGCGCAGCCGCATGTTGAGGATCGCCTCGACCTGCACCTCTGTCAGCTCGCCCTCTTCGTCCAGTCCGACCGGGCTGACATAGGCGGCCTCCGTCGCGGCACGGCCCCGCTTGAGGTTCCAGTCCTCGGCCATCAGCGCGGCCTTGGGATCGTCGTCGTAGCGGATGATGTCGATCACGCGGTCCAGGTTGAGGAACGCGATGATGAACCCTTCGAGAACCTCGAGCCGGTGGTCGATCTTCTCCATCCGGTGCGTCGACCGCCGCAGCAGCACGTCGCGGCGATGGTCGAGGAAGGCGCGCAGCACCTCCTTCAGCGAACAGACCTTCGGCGTCACCCCGTCGATCAGCACGTTCATGTTCATCGAAAACCGGACCTCCAGGTCCGAGTTCCGGAACAGCATGTTCATCAGCACATCCGGCTGCACCGACTTGGAGCGCGGCTCCAGCACCATGCGAATGTCGTCGGCGCTCTCGTCCCGGATATCGGCGAGGATCGGGATCTTCTTGGTCTGGATCAGTTCCGCGATGCGCTCGATCAGCTTGGACTTCTGCACCTGATAGGGGATCTCGGTGACGACGATCTGCCAGGTGCCCCGGCCAAGGTCCTCGACCTCCCACTTCGCGCGCAGCCGGAAAGACCCGCGCCCCGTGCGATAGGCCTCTGCCACCGTATCGCGCGGCTCCACCATGATGCCGCCGGTCGGAAAATCCGGCCCCGGAACGTAGTTCAGCAGCGTCTCGTCCCGCGCATCCGGCGTCTTGATCAGATGCAGCGCGGCGTTGCACAACTCCTCGATATTGTGCGGCGGGATGTTGGTCGCCATGCCGACCGCGATGCCCGAGGACCCGTTGGCCAGAAGGTTCGGGATCGCCGCGGGCAGCACCACCGGCTCGGTCAGAGTGCCGTCGTAATTGTCGCGGAAGTCGACCGCATCCTCGGCCAGCCCCTCCATCATCGCCTCGGCGATGGCGGTCAGGCGCGCTTCGGTGTAGCGGGAGGCGGCGGGGTTGTCCCCGTCGATATTGCCGAAGTTCCCCTGCCCGTCGACCAGCGGATAGCGGACGTTGAAATCCTGCGCCAGCCGCGCCATCGCGTCATAGATCGCCTGATCGCCGTGCGGGTGAAAGTTCCCCATGACGTCGCCGGAAATCTTGGACGACTTCCGGAACCGCCCCCCCGCCGTCAGCCGCAGTTCACGCATCGCGTAGAGAATGCGGCGGTGCACCGGCTTCAGCCCGTCGCGGGCATCCGGCAGCGCCCGATGCATGATTGTCGACAGCGCATAGGTCAGGTACCGGTCGCCGATGGCGCGGGACAGGGGCTCCGATATTTCGGACCCGCCCATGTTGGGGTCATCTACGAGATCGCTCATAGATGATGTGTAACGCGCCGCGGCCTGCCGGTAAAGCGTGACCGCAATGACAACCCTGCGTCATTACGGGTTTTCCGTACTCACCCCGTCAACCGAATCGCCATATAATGAAACCAATATGTTACCTGCGCGTTACCTCCCCGAAACGACCACTCACACGGCGGCAAAACGGATCGACTATGTACAAGTTCATTATCCTCACCTTCCTCTTCCTCGGCTGGGCTTTCTACGAGATGAGCGGTGGAAACGATTTTGTCCCGATGTCCGCGCAGGTTGAACAGCCTGAATCGTCCGCAACCCAGGCTGGCGCAGCCCAGGCCGCAACCGCCCCGGCAGAGGTGCCCGTCGTCACCCGCATCGAACCCGAACCCGCGGCGGAAGTGACCCGCGCCGCCTATTCGGCCGAGCCGAGCTTCGACATCCGCAAGCCGGACGAAGATGAGCTCGCCGCCGTGGACCCCGCCGTCATCGCCTCCTTCGGGCGCGTGCTGAACGGTGAAGAGACCACCGACGGCGTCGTTCCCGCCTCCGACACCCCGGTCGACCTGCGCCTCGTCTCCGGCAACAACGTCAACATGCGGAACGGCCCCGGCACCAGCTATTCGGTGGTCGGCCGCCTGACCCGCGGCGAGGAGGTCGAAGTGCTGTCCGACCCCGGCAACGGCTGGCTGAAGCTGCGCGTCGCCGAAACCGGCAATGTCGGCTGGATGGCGGATTTCCTCGTCTCCGCCGCCAACTGAGCTGCGGCCAGCGGGCCGCATGCCCCCCAGATCTGTCCTCATCACCGGCTCGTCTTCCGGCATCGGATACCATGCCGCGCACGGCCTGAAGGCGCGCGGCTGGCGCGTCTTCGCCACATGCCGCAAGCCGGAGGACGTCGCCCGCCTGCGCGCGGAGGGGCTTGAGAGCCTGCACCTGGACTACACCGACAGCAGGTCCCTCCGCGCCGCACTCGACACGGTGCTCGAGGCAACCGGCGGCACGCTCGACGCACTTTACAACAACGGCGCCATCGCCCTGCCCGGCGCGTGTGAAGACATCCCCCGCGCCGGCCTGAAGAAGGTCTTCGAAACCAACCTCTTCGGGCCGCACGAAATGACCAGATTGACGATTCCGGTCATGCGGTCACAGGGGCACGGGCGGATCGTCAATTGCTCCTCCGTTCTGGGCCTTGTCGCCGCCCCCTGGCGTGCGCCCTATGTCGCGTCGAAATTCGCGTTGGAGGGGCTGACCGATACCCTGCGGATCGAAATGCGCGACACGCCCATTCACGTCATCCTGCTGGAACCGGGGCCGATCACCAGCCGCATCCGCGCCAATTCCGTTCCTCTGTTCGAACGGCATGTCGACTGGGAAAAATCTCCGCGCGCCGACCAGTATCGCGACACCCTGCTGAAACGGCTCTACCGGTCTCCCGGCCGCGACCGCTTTGAACTGGGACCCGAGGCGACGACGCGGGCTTTGATCCATGCGCTCGAATCCCCGCGCCCCCGCGCCCGCTATCGCGTGACCGTCCCGACGACCGCGATGATGCTCGCGCGACGGCTGTTGCCGACCGCCCTGCTGGACCGGGTCCTGTCGCTCGGCTGACGCTGCGCGGAATTGGCCTGTTCGCTTTTGCGCCAAAGCCCGCTACATCAGACCAAAGGAAGGGGGCCCGAACCATGCTCAACGATCCGCTCTTCATCATCGTCGCCCTGGCCGTTGCCGCGGTCGCCGGGATCCTGTTGTACGGGATCGGCGGATTCGCCGCCGGAGTCGACGGGAAAAAGGCCAACAAGGTCATGCAACTGCGCATTCTGGCCCAGCTTGTCGCCGTGGTGCTGATCCTGGGCTACGTCTACATCCGTCGCGGAGGCTGAACATGGTTGTCCTGTCCAAGATATACACCCGCACCGGCGACGCGGGGGAAACCGCGCTTGGCGACGGCAGCCGCGTGCCCAAACCCTCCCTCCGGGTCGATGCCTATGGGACGGTCGACGAAACCAACGCCACCATCGGCCTGGCCCGTCTGCATGCGGAGGGCGACATGGACGCGGCCCTCGCCCGGATCCAGAACGACCTTTTCGACCTTGGCGCGGATCTCTGCCGTCCGGACATGGACGGCGATGCACAGGCGGAATACCCGCCGCTGCGCATCATCGCCACCCAGGTCGACCGGCTGGAGCAGGAGATCGACGCAATGAACGCTGACCTGCAGCCGCTGCGCAGCTTCGTCCTTCCCGGCGGCTCTGCCCTCGCCGCGCACCTGCACCTGTGCCGTACCGTGTCGCGCCGGGCCGAACGTCTGTCGGTCGCGCTGATGACGGAGGAGGGCTGTAACCCGGTGGCTGTCAAATACCTGAACCGCCTTTCGGACTGGTTCTTCGTCGCGAGCCGGATCGCCAATGGCGGCGGCAAGGCCGACGTGCTCTGGGTGCCGGGGGCCAGCCGCTAACCCCCCGCACGGCGCAGGCGGGAGGCCGACTTGTCCGCATACATGCGCCCGTCCGCCAGTGCGATCAGCTGATCCAGCGTCCTGCCGTCTTCCGGAAAGCGGGCGCAGCCAACGGCACTGTCCACCTGCAGGATCAGCGTCGGCAGGTCGGGCCCGCGGTCCTGCGGGAAACGCCGCCGCACCGCGTCGCGGATTCGTTGCGTCACCTTCTCCGTCTCCTCCTCGGGGCAGCCGGGCAGCATCAGCGCGAATTCGTCCCCGCCAAGCCGCGCCGCCAGATCGCTGGCGCGGATCGCCTCCCTGAGCGAGGTGGCTATGTCGGCCAGCAGACGGTCGCCCGCTTCGTGGCCAAGGGAGTCGTTGATCGTCTTGAATCCGTTGAGGTCGAGGTAGATCACGGCGCAGACCTCGCAGCGCCTGAGCAGGGCCGCGCCCTGATCGCGGAAACCGGTGGCGTTGAGCAGCCCGGTCAGCTGATCGGTCATCGACACCGACCGCCAGTGGTTCGCCTCTTTCCTCAGCTGGAATTCAGCCGCCCGCGCCCGTTCCTCTGCCCGGATGCTGCGGGCCATGCCGCGGTTCGCATTGATGAACTTGCGGGCCACGTTCTGCCGCCCGGATTCATGCAGCAGCACAAATGGGCCGGCTGTCTCGCCACCGCCGATCCTGCGGCAGGCGAAACCGATCCGACGCCCCGACCCGAAATCCAGCGTATGAAAGCTGGGCTGGCCGGTTCCGAAGGCATCTTCGAGGGTCTGCCTGAAACAGTCGGTCGTGCGATCCAGCCGCGTGCCGTCTTCTGTCAGCGCCCGGTAGGCCGAATTTCCGCACAGCACGTGCCCGTCGCGGTCCAGAAGCATCGCCACACCGGACACCGTGCTGATGACAGCCCGGATGCCGTCCACGAAGGCGGCGACGTCAGCCGAAGAATTCCTGACCATCCTCGTCGTCCGTATGTGCCAGTTGAACGGAGACCAGGCAGCGCCCCTGCCCGCGCGAAATCGATTCCCGTACGGAGACGCGCGCATAACCCGTGGCATTCGCCGCGATACGCCCGAAGACGTTGGTGGTCATCATGCAGAGCGACGGCCGCCCTTCCGCCTGCGCGCCGAAGGGACAGCGGCAGTTGGAGAATTCGATGCGGGACCCGTCGACCGACTCGACCCGGAAATCCCCGCCGATGCGCGCCTTGAAGGCCTTCAGATGTTCGGCCACCGCCCTTGGGTCGGCATCGTCGCGATCGAGGATCTGGGCGACGTCGCTGTTGCCGATGCGTCGTCCGACAAGACCGATGAACGCCTCCGCCTCCTCTATCCCGACGACGTCCTCGATCGTTTCGCAGAGCGCGCCGACCATCGAATTCAGGAAGTTTTCCCGGTCAATCCCGTTGTCCGGTGCCGCAAGTTTGCCGATGTCGTCCGACTGGCCCATCTTTCCCCCGATCCGGGGACCGACGGCCTGCCGTGGCAGTCACGACAGGTCCGGTCCTGCCGCAAGCGTCGCAGCAAAGTCCGAACCAAAGGTTAAAAAGCGAACGCAATTGCGGGAAAAGTCAGAACATCCCCGGAAAGACCTGGTCGGGCGGTCGATGACCGTCGGCGAAGGTCTTGATATTGATGATGACTTTCTCGCCCATCTCGGCCCGCCCCTCGCGCGTGGCGGACCCCATGTGCGGCAGCAGGACCACGTTTTCCAGCGCCCGCAGCGCGTCGGTCGAATCCGCCGTGTAATCGAACACATCCAGCCCCGCCCCGGCCAGTTCCCCGGCCTTCAGCATCCGCGCCAGCGCGGGTTCGTCGATCACCTCCCCGCGTGAGGTGTTGACGATCACCGCCTCGGGTTTCATCAGCTTCAGCCGTCGCGCGTTCAGCAGGTGGAAGGTCGAGGGCGTGTGCGGGCAGTTGATGGACAGCACGTCGACGCGGGACACCATCTGGTCGATGCTGTCCCAGTAGGTCGCCGCCAGCGCGCTCTCGGTCTCCTCCCGCAGGCGCTTGCGGTTGTGGTAGTGCACCTGCATCCCGAAGGCATTGGCCCGCCGGGCCACTGCCTGCCCGATCCGCCCCATGCCCAGGATGCCGAGCCGCCGCCCCGCGATCCGCCCGCCGAGCAGCGCGTTCGGGCTCCACCCCTCCCAGTCCGCGCTCTGCATCCGCGCCAGCCCCTCGGGGATGCGCCGGGTCACGGCGAGGATCAGCGCCATGGTCATGTCCGCCGTATCCTCCGTCACCACGTCGGGCGTGTTGGACACGAGGATCCCCCGCTGGCGGCAGGTCGCGACGTCGATATGGTCCACCCCCGCCCCGTAGTTCGCGATCAGCCGCAGGTTCGGACCGGCCTGGGCGACGAGCGTGTTGTCGATCCGGTCACGCAGGTTCGGCACCAGCACGTCGGCCGTGCGCATCGCCTCCACCAGCTCTCCGCGGGTCATCGCGCGGTCGCGCGGCCCGAGGGTGACGTCGAAAAGTTCTGCCATCCGCGCCTCGACCCGTTCGGGCAACCGTCGCGTAACGACAACACTCAGACGCTGAGTTGGCATTCAGAAGATCCTCCGGCTTCCCAGGTGGTCGGTTCAGGGGCAAAGTGGCCCAAAGCGACGGGCGGCACAAGAACCGCCACGCAAGAGACGGGCAGTTTGGGGCATACCATGAGGCATATCTGGTTCGGCGCGCTGGCGCTCACACTCCTGGCCGGGGTGGTTCCTGTGCTTGCCCGCGACGAGTCGGCTGCGCTTCTGCCCGCGGCAGAGATCGTGCCCGCCGCCGCCGCGCAGCCCGCGCCCGAACCCGCCGCGCTTGGCCCGGTGACGCGCCTGCCGATGCCGCGTTATGTCTCCATGAAGGCGTCCAAGGCCAACGTCCGCCGCGGGCCGAGCGTCACGCACCGCATCGACTGGGTCTTCATGCGCCGCAACATGCCGCTGCAGGTCACCGCCGAATTCGGCCACTGGCGCCGCGTGGTCGACCAGGAGGGCGTGGGCGGCTGGATCCACCATTCCCTGATCTCCGG
This sequence comes from Primorskyibacter flagellatus, assembly GCF_014638275.1. Taxonomy (GTDB): domain Bacteria; phylum Pseudomonadota; class Alphaproteobacteria; order Rhodobacterales; family Rhodobacteraceae; genus Pseudooceanicola; species Pseudooceanicola flagellatus_A. The sequence goes on along the minus strand of NZ_BMFJ01000001.1, from coordinate 161,986 downwards.
CGTGCGCACGGTTCTGGTCCAGCGGGACATGCTGGACCTCCACTCCCGCCCGAACGACCGGAGCCCGGTGAACGCGCAGCTGGAACTGGGCGTGGTCGCCCGGCTGGACCAGTGCACCCCGGACTGGTGCCGCCTGTCGGTCGCGGGCTACCGGGGCTGGGCGCCGAAGGATGCGCTCTGGGGCGTGGACGCGGCCGAAATCCGGGATTGATCGCGGGGCCCCTGCCGCTAGGATCGGCGCATTGTCCCGACGCAAATTCAGGCCGCGCATGTTCCGGATCCTTCTGACCGCCTTTCTCTGTCTGTCCGCCCTGCCCGCCCTGTCCCAGACCGCTGACCAGCCGACCGGCACCATCACGGTGAGCGACAGCGCACAGCAGGACGCCGCCATCGCCACCCGCATCCGCAACATCCTGCACGAACTGGAGGGTTACGAGGACGTCACCGTCACGGTTTCCTCCGGCATCGTCACCCTGCGCGGCACCACGCTCTCCGCCGCCGAGGCCGGGGCGCTGAACGATCTTGCCGGCCGGGTCGAGGGCGTCGTCGCCATCCGCAACCAGGTGGCCGAGACCACCGATGTCGCCCGCCGCCTGAACCCGGCGCTGGAGAGGTTCGAGAAGCGGATGCGCGACATCGTCGCCTGGCTGCCGCTGCTCGCCATCGCGCTGGCCGCCTTCCTGATCGTACTCGGCCTCGGCCTGCTGCTGGCCCGGATGCGCCAGCCCTGGGACCGGCTGGCCCCGAATGCCTTCATCGCCGACATCTACCGCCAGATTATCCGGCTGGCCTTCGTGATCGCCGGGATCGTCGTCGCGCTCGACATCCTGAACGCCACCGCGCTGCTGTCGACCATCCTCGGTGCCGCCGGGATCATCGGCCTCGCCATCGGTTTCGCGGTGCGCGACACGGTCGAGAATTTCATCGCCTCCATCATGCTGTCGATCCGCCAGCCCTTCCGCCCCAACGACGCGGTCGAGATCAACGGCGACGAGGGCAAGGTGATCCGCCTGACCTCCCGCGCGACGATCCTGCTCAGCTGGGACGGCAACCATGTCCGCATCCCCAATGCGACCGTGTTCAAGAGCCGGATCGTGAACTATTCCATGAACGACGAACGCCGGTTCCTCTTCGATATCGGCATCGCCCCGGATGCCGACATGGCCCGCGCCGTGCAGATCGCGAAGGACACGTTGGCCGCCCTGCCCTTTACGCTGCAGACCCCCGCCCCCGACGCCTGGATCGACGGCATCGGCGACAGCACGGTGACGCTGCGGCTGATCGGCTGGATCGACCAGCGCACCACCTCCCTCAACGCGGCCCGCGGAGAGGCCATACGCATCGCCATGGCCGCCCTGACCGATGCCGGGATCGACATGCCGGAACCGACCTATCGCCTGACCGGCCTGCCCGTCCTCGCATCGGCAGAGGACACACCGCCCGAACCCGCGCCAGCCGCCACCCGCCCCGTGCCCCCCGTCGCCACGCCGGCGCTGGACGTGCAGGCCCATGCCGAACACGCGCTGGAGGCCATCGTGGAGGAAGAACGCCGCGACAAGCGGAGCGAAGATCTCCTCACCCACGATGCCCCGACGGAATGACCCGCCCCTCCGCCTGGGCCGCCGCAGGGGAAGCGGCCATTTTTCCCGCGAAAGGGCTTGAACCCCGGTAAGGGTCAGAGTAATCAGCGCGTCACTGTTGGGGTGTAGCCAAGCGGTAAGGCAGCGGTTTTTGGTACCGTGTACCGTAGGTTCGAATCCTACCACCCCAGCCACTTTCCACGATATGTGTGATGTCAGACCATCCGACGCGGGTCTTGCGGACCGCCCGGCCGCGGCGTTTTTCGCCACGCGTCGTGCGCAGCCGGCTGTCCGATCATGGGACCCAACTGTTACACCCACGGGTATTGGTACCCCCGAACCGGTCCACGCGAGTCCCCCGGGGGACCAATTCTCCGATACGGACGCCCAGACAGGGTACCAGCCTTGGATACCCTTCGGAAAGTGGTCAGGCGCCCGGGACTGCCAGGGTCTCGGTGACCGAACGGATGACGGATTTCAGACCGTCTTCCGAGAACGGCTTGTCCAGCTTGGCCGTGACCTCACCGGACGCACCCTCCGGCAGATCAGCATAACCGGTCGCCAGAATGATCGGCAGGTCGGGCCGTTTCTCGCGCAGCGTCCGGGCCAGTTCGACCCCCGTCATCCGGGGCATGGCCTGGTCGGTGATAACGAGGTCGATGTCGTCCCGCTGTGCGAAGATGTCCAGCGCCTGCGCGCCGGAGCTCGCCTCCAGAACGTCATGGCCCATATCCTCCAGCATCCCGACCGTCCCCATAGAGACGAGGAGATCGTCGTCGACGGTAAGTATCGTCAGTTTCCGGTCGTTGCCGCGCGCATGGGCCGGACCCGGGTTGCGGGCATCGGGCGCGGCTGTGTCGGCGCTCTGCTCGATGATGGGGAGGTAGAGGTGAGCCGTCGTTCCCTTGCCGAGCGTGCTCTCCATCCGGAATGCGCCGCCGGACTGCGCCGCGAGACCATGCACCATCGACAGGCCGAGGCCGGTTCCCTTGCCCACGCCCTTGGTCGTGAAGAACGGCTCGAAGGCGCGCTCGAGGGTGTTGGCATCCATCCCGCACCCGGTATCCGCGATCGAGAGAACCACGTAGTCCCCGGCCTCGAGATCGGAGCCGCCGGAATCCGCGACCTGCCGGGCCGAGAACGTCAGCCGCCCGGACCCGTCCATCGCATCGCGACCGTTCACCGAAAGGTTCAGGATCGCCATCTCGAGTTGGTTGGTATCGACCAGAACACTGGGCAGATCGTCGGGAATGTCGAAGATCATGTCTATCTGCGGACCAAGCGAGCGTTGCAGCAGGTCCCGGAGATCGGGCAGCAGGTGCTGTATCTCGACCGCGTCGAAGTGCAGTTCCTGTTTCCGCGCGAAGGCCAGCATCCGCTGCGTCAGGCCCGCCCCACGATCCGCGGCGGCGATGGCGTTGCCGAGATAGCGCGACACCTCCGCACCCGGCGGAATCCGGCGCCGGGCGAGCTCCAGGCTGGAACGGATCGCGGCGAGCAGGTTGTTGAAGTCGTGCGCCACGCCGCCGGTCAGCTGCCCGATCATGTCGAGCTTCTGGCTCTGCCGCAGCGCGGCCTCGGCATTGGCCAGCGCGGCGTCCTTTTCGCGCCGTTCGGTCACGTCGCGCCCGGTTGCGAAGATGCGGTCCTCGTGACCGGAGGCCGTCCAGGCGAACCAGCGGTAGCTTCCGTCACTGTGCCTGATGCGGAATTCGACCGGTTCGGTGACCGGCGCCTCCATGACATGACGGAAGGCCGCCTTGGCTGTCGGCAGGTCCTCCGGATGCACCAGCCGGGCAAACCGCCTGCCTCTGAGCTCATCGACATCCCAGTCAAGCAGGCTGTTCCACGATTGGTTGAGAATTTCCATCGAGCCCGACCGCGATGTGACCGCCATCAGGTCGAGGCTGAGATTCCACGCCTGGTCACGCTGCCGGGTCAGGTCGTCGACGGCGGCTTCCCGCGCCATCACATCGTCATGGATGTCGGTACAGGACCCGTACCAGCGGATGATCCGGCCCGCGTCGTCGCGCACGGCCTTCGCCCGGCCCAGAACCCATCGATACTCTCCCGACCTGTGACGCAGCCGGTATTCGATCTCGTAGGGTTCGCCAGTGGCAAGGGAGTGGCGCCAGACCGACCAGGCGCGCTCCTGATCCTCGGGGTGGAACATGCCGTTCCACGCCTCTCCATCCGTGGAGCCTTCGGGCACGCCGGTGTATTCGTACCATCGCGCGTTGTAATAGTCGTGGAACCCGTCCGGCAGGGTCGACCAGATCATCTGGTCGACAGAGTTGGCGATGGTGTGGAACTTCGCCTCGCTCTCGCGCAGCTGCTTCTCGCGCAGCAGCAGTTCCTCCATCCGGTCGCGGGCCTCGAATTGCCGCCGCCGCGCCTTCAGCGCCGACTTGACCGCGCGCAGCAGTTCCTCGGCATGCATGGGCCGCGTCAGGAGCACGACGTTGCCAAGCGCGTCGATGCGTTTGCGCGCGGTGTCCGACCGGGTCCGTTCCGTTCCGACGGCCAGCACGATGAACGGCAGGTCGGACCATGCGGGCTGCTGCGCCAGTGCCTCGTGCAGGCTATCGGCATTGTGGCTGTCCAGAGTTTCCTCGGTCAGCAGGACCGCGCCAAGATCCGTTGTCATCTGCCTGAGAAGACTGTCGAGGTCCCCGGCGATCGACGATGGAATGCCCTGCTCCGAAAACAGCCGTGCGGCCATCTGCGCGTCCCGCCCATGCGGGGCGAAGATGGCGACGGCCGGTCCGCCTGTCTGAAGCTTTGCCCCGGGGTCGGCCGATATCGCGACGTTCACGATTGCGCCTCGTCCGGCCGGAGGTCCATGAGGTCATCCCGCGGCCGTCCGTAGACCGGGCTGCCGGTCAGGATGCCGCTGAAATTGGTGATGGGTACTCCGACACTCAGCCCGCTCTTGTCGATGCGGAATTCGCGGATGGACCGCTCATGGTCGGATGTCCTCGTCTTGATGACCGCTATGGATTTGCGCAGATGACCCTCCGCCTCGAAGAACCGCAGCAGCATGACCGTATCTGCAAGGTAACTGATGTCGATGTCCGTCCTGAGTTCGCCGGCAATCCCGTGATGCCCCACGATCAGCAGGGAGACGACGCCGCGCTGCGCGAGATAGCTGAGCAGTTCGTGCATCTGCAACATCAGGTAGGTGTCGCTTGGCATGGCGTGCAGATAGGCGTTCAGGCTGTCGATGCCCACCACGGTCGCCTCATGCTGTTCGACGCTCGCCCTGACCTCGTTCGCGAACTGGCCCGGCGTCAGCTCGGCAGGGTCGATCTGGCGGATGATGAGCTGACCGTTGTCGACATAGGGCGTCAGGTCCATGTCCAGCGCGCGACACCGCTGCATCAGCGTCGGCAGCCGTTCGTCGAACAGGAAATAGGCCGCCTTCTCTCCGCGCTCCAGGGCAGAGAGCATGCACCGCACGGCCGTCGTCGTCTTGCCGACACCGGCAGGGCCAGACAGCAGGGCGTTCGTCCCGGGAACCAGACCGTCGCCCAGTAGGGCGTCGAGCCCGGCGAGACCGGTGGAGATGGGGTCGCTGGAAAACTTTGCCTCGTGATCGGCCGCTATCAATCGCGGATACACCTGCAGCCCGCCGCGTTCGATCGTGAAATCGTGGTAGCCGCCATGGTACTTCAGCCCGCGCATCTTCACGATCCGCAGCCGTCGCCGTTCCGCCCCGAATTCGCTGGCGAGCTGTTCCAGGCTGATGACGCCATGCGCCAGCGAATGCAGCTGCAGATCGCCGGGGTCCGCGGTTCGGTCGTCGAGCATGAGAACCGTGCAGTTGCGTCTGGCGAAATGGTGCTTCAGCGCCATGATCTGCCTGCGATAGCGCAGCGCGCTCTGCGACAGAAGGCGAAGCTCCGACAGGCTGTCCAGCACGATGAGCCGCGGGTCGGTTTGCTCCACACGGTCGAGAATACCGCGGATCGTTTCGCCCAGTTCGACGTCGGAGGAATGCAACAGGGACTGTTCCTGTTCCAGACCGAAATCGGCTTCGTCCGCCATTTCGAAGATGTCGAGCCCGTCTAGGGACCACCCGTGCGATGCGGCGACGGAGCGGAGCTCATTCTCCGTCTCGGACAGAGTGACATAGAGGCCGGATTGCCCCGCTGCGACCCCCGACAGGAGGAATTGCAGCCCGATCGTCGTCTTCCCCGCGCCCGGGGTGCCTTCGACCAGATACAGACGGTTCGGCGTCAGTCCGCCGCGCAGGACCGCATCGAGGCCCCCGATGCCGGTCGTCGCGCGGTTGTCGTTTTCAGTATTCATGCAATCCCGACCGTCCGAGCGCGGCTTTTCGTGCACAACGACTTCGGACGGTTTTGGTTCCCGAAGAAATTCAGGTTCCGTAAGATATGTGATCGCACCGCCGCAGGACACGCATCCGCCAGCCGGCTTTGCATCTCGTCGCGCGCGCATCGAAAGGACAACCGCAGTCCCCGCCGGTGCGGGCTGCGCCCCGCGCGCGTCACACCATCGACTGTGGCAGGACCCATGGCCCGCCGTTGTCAGGCGGTGTGTTGACCCGGACGGGGCAGTTGTAGCAGGCGCTGAGATCGCGGTCGTTGAACACCTCGGACGGTGCACCGCTGCGCTGCAGTTTTCCTGCGTAGAGCAGGCTGACACGGTCGGCGAACATGGCGGTCAGGTTCAGGTCGTGCATCACCGCAATCACCCCGCCACCGGCCCGCGCGTAGTCCTGCGACAGCCGCATGATCGTCAGCTGATGGCGGATGTCGAGCGCGGAGACCGGCTCGTCCAGCATCAGCCAGCGCGGCTGCCCCGCCAGCACCGGCTGCCAGATCTGCACCAGCACGCGGGCCAGTTGCGCGCGCTGCCGCTCTCCACCCGACAGCTCCTGCACCATCCGCGCCTCGCAGCCTTTCAGCCCGACCCGCGCGATGGCCGCCAGCACGATCCGGTCGCCCTCTCCCGGATCGGCAGAGGCCAGGCCGGCGACAAGGCCAAGGCGCACCAGTTCCAGCACGTTGAACGGAAAGGCGATGCTGCCCGACTGCGGCAGGACCGCCCGGTGCAGGGCCCTCTCGCGGGCCGACATCGCCTCCGCGTCCTGCCCGTTGATGTGCACCTGTCCGGCATGCGCGGCCTCGCCCGACAGGGACCGGAGCAGGGTCGTCTTGCCCGATCCGTTCGGCCCGACGATCGCCGTGACTTCCCCCGCCCTCGCGGCAAAGTCGACGCGGTCCAGAACGGTGCGGGTCCCGTATGAGACGGTGATGCCACGGCCTTCGTACAACATGTCAGATATCCAGAATGCGCCGGTTCTTCAGCAGGATCCAAAGGAAGAACGGCCCGCCCATGGTGGCCGTGACGATACCGATCGGAAGCTCTGCCGGGGCGACCACCGTCCGGCTGACCATATCCGCCGCCAGCAGCACGATCGCGCCGAGCACGGCACAGTTCGGCAGCAGGTTGCGATGTTCCGGTCCCTGCACCAGCCGCAGGATATGCGGCACCACGATGCCGACGAAACCGATTCCGCCGGTGATCGCGACCGAGGCCCCGACCGACAGTGCCACCGACAGGATCGCGATGCGCTTCATCGCCTGCGTGTCGATCCCCAGATGCGCGGCCACGGATTCGCCAAGCGCCAGCGCGTCCAGCGGGCGCGACAGGACCGGCATGGCGATCAGGCCGACGGCGATGATCGGACCGGCGGTCAGCAGCTTGGCCCATGTCGCGCCGGCCACCGACCCCATGCCCCAGAACGTCAGGTCGCGCAGCTGGTCGTCCGTGGCGCGGTACACGATGAAGCCGGTCAGCGCCCCGGTCAGCGCGCCAAGCGCGATCCCCGCCAGCAGCATCGTTGCGACCGAGGTCCGCCCCCCGCGCGTCGCGATTGCATAGAGGATCAGGGTCGAGGCCCAGCCCCCGAGGAATGCGGCGAACGGCACAAGGTAACCGCCGACCCAGCCCAGCACGGCGGCGGGAAGGAAGCCGCCCAGAACGATGGCCGCCACCGCGCCGAACCCCGCCCCCGCCGAAACGCCGACGAGGCCGGGATCGGCCAGCGGATTGCGGAACAGCCCCTGCATGACGGCGCCGGACACCGCCAGCCCGGCCCCGACGAGCATCGCGGTCAGCACCCGCGGCATGCGGATGTCCCAGACGATGGTCATGTCGCGGACGGAGGCCTCGCCCACCCCGAACCGGGCCGTCAGCGCCGCCAGCACCCGCGTATCGCCCGCCGCGCCCCATCCCAGGGCCAGCAGCGCCATGACCCCGAGCACCGCGAGCAGCAGGACCCGGAGCGCCGCCGCACGCCCGCGCCGGTCGCCCGCAAGCGGCGCCGCCGCGGTAGCGGAGGAAGGCATCGCGACCACCTACTTGACCGCGTTGGCCAGCGTGTCGTGCAGCGCCCCGGCAAGTGCCGCCGTGCGCGGCCCGAACCCAAGCGCCGCCGGAGGCACCCGGACCAGCGCCTCCGCCGCCCCCGCCGGGGTCTGTTTCACCGCCGGCAGGTCCATCACGCCCGCGCGCAGGTCGTCGGTCTCCGGGTTGCCGGTCGGCTCCATCATCAGGATGACCTGCGGCGCGGCCGCGATGATCGCCTCGTCCGAGACGATCTTGTAGCCCTGGAACTCGGCCGCCATGACGTTTTCCGCCCCCGACAGCGACAGGATACCGTCCGCGCCGGTGCCCGCGCCCGCAACGTTCAGGCGCCCGCCCTGGTTCGACAGGACGAACATGACCCGTACCGCCGGACCGGCCGCGGCCTTCGCCTTCAGCGCCGCGAAATCCGCCTCCGCCTGCCGGGCAAGCGCTTCGCCCCTCTCCGGCAGGCCAAGCGCCACGCCCACGGTCCGCATGGCGGCCACAACCGAGTCTGCGGAATAGCCGTCATGCACTTCGACCATCGGAATGGCGGCGGCACGCAGCTGGTCCATCGCCTCGACCGGGCCGGCCGTGTCGCGGGTCACGATCAGGTCGGGGCCGACCGACAGCACGCCCTCCGCCGAAAGCTGACGCATGTAGCCCACGTCGGGCAGGTCGTTGACCTCCTCCGGATAGGAGGAGGTCGTATCGCGGGCAATCACCCGGTCCGCGGCGCCGAGCAGGAAGATCAGCTCGGTCACCGGGCCGCCGATGGAGACGATGCGCTGCGCGTCCGGGTAGGGCTGCGCCGCCGCGGCCAGCGGCATCAGCACCGCCACGAGGGTCAGAAGAAGACGGGTCATTCCGCGGCCTCGCGCACCGCCGGAAGCCGGTCGAGGATGCCATGCCACTGGTCCAGCGTGTCTTCCTCGCTTTCGCGCTGGCCATAGCACTGGAAGATCAGCCCGCCCTCCGCATCAAAGCATTCAAGTGAGATCGCCGGTCCGCGCTTTGTCGGCTTGTCCACGACATAGGCCTCCGCAACGCGGTCGGCACGCAGGTGCACGTTGAGCATCGGGTCCAGCACGTTCAGCCACGGGCCCATCACCTTGATCGCGTCGAAGGTGCCCCAGTGGATCTGGATGTGGCCGCGGTTTCCGACGAAGAAAACGACCTTCTGCCGGGTCTCGCTGAGTGCGGTCATCCAGCCTTCGACACAGCCCGGATCGACGGCCCGCACATAGGGCGACCCCGCCAGCCGGTAGGCGCCAAGCCGGTTCATTCCGAGCCTGCTGGAGATCCGGTTGAACTGATGCGTGTCGGTCATCTTCTGCCACTCCGCGACCAGCACGTCGCGCTTTTCGGCATCCGCCTTCGGGCCTTCGGTCGGCATCGCGGGCTCAGGCGTGATCGCGTCGGACTGGTCGTCGAGCGTCAGTTCCTCCACCAGCGGCGCCCAGGCGGCGGCATCCGAGGTCTCGCGCAGGTAGACTTTCTGCAGAGCCTCTCCCGTCGTGTCGAAGAACTGCAGCGACCGGCGGGTGCCGTGATCGCCGTCCGCCTCGACCGCGAAGCCGTAGGCCCAGTGTTTCGGGAAGATGCGCGTGTCGATATCCTTGCCCAGCACCATCGCCGCATGCGGGCCGGACCGGTATTCGCCGAAGGTTCCCACCCGTTCCAGAACGATGGATTCATTCCGGGTCAGCGACATGACCTCACCGAGGCGGGGCATCACCGGCATGACGTCGTCGGGGTGGAACCGGATCCGGGTGGCGCGGAACGGACCGGAGACGCTGACATGCGCGGCGACAAGCTGGGCCTCGCTGATTTTCAGGCTCGCGGCAAGGTCACGATCGCGCAGGGTGGCCTCGGCCTTGGCTGCGCGGATTTCCTGGGGGCTCGGGGACATCTTATCCCTCCTGTGGCAGGTTGCGGGGCATCTGGCCGGGCGGACGCATCGGTCCGCCCGGTTCGGGCTTTGGTGGTCAGAAAACCTTGACCACGGAGAACTTGAAGGTCCGGCCCGGCGCGGGTCGGCTGGACAGGTAGGGCGTGTACCGCGTGTCGAAGAGGTTCTCGACGCCGCCGCGGAATTCCACCCCGTCCAGCGGGCCGGAGTTGGGCTTGTAGGCCGCCGACAGCGCCCAGGTGGTGAAGGCGGGGCTTGAGTTGACGGTGCCGCCGAACTGCACGTTCCGGTTGGTCGCCCAGTCGTGCCGCATCTCTACCGACAGGTCGAGCTGGTCGTCCATGAACCGCTTGCCGACCGTCAGCTGGACGGAGTCGGCGGGCGCGTTGTTGAACCAGCTGCCATCGCCCCACTTGGCCCGCATGCGCGAGGCGTTCAGGTCGACGTAGACCGCGGGATGCGCGTAGGACAGTTCAAGCTCCACCCCCTGCAGGTCCACCCGGTCCTCGGCGGCAGAGTTGTAGTTGGTATAGGTCGTGTTGTTCCAGACCTCTGTCTTGAACCCGGTCAGTTTCATCGCGAGCCGGTCTTCGGCGGCAAAGACCGAAGCGGCGTCATAGGACAGGCCGAGTTCGTAGGTGATCGCCTTTTCGGTTGTCACGATCTCTGTCGAGGTGCCCGGCGCGGCGGTCGGGATGTCGTCGATCAGCGGCATGCTGGTATTGTAGGCCAGCGTCCCGAAGGCCGCGAATTGCGGTGTGAACGCATAGCGCGCCGACACCGCCGCCGCCCCGTCCGCATCGGACCAGCTTTGCCCGTCGGCGACCGGCACGTAGCGCGGGCTGAGCGGATTGGCGTTCCCGATCGAGGTGATCTTCTGCTTTTCCCAGCGGAGCTGCGGCGTGATCGTGAGCGCGCCGATGTCGATCTCGTCGGTCACGTAGACTGCGACATATTCATCGGTCCCGCCCGGCGTGCCGTCCGCGCTGCCGCCGGTGTGGCTGATCGAACTCCGCTCCCGCTTGCCGACCTCGATCCCGGTCAGCAGCGAATGGTTCGCCGCGCCGGTCATGAACTCCGCCTTGTTCTCCAGAACGAAGGCCAACTTCTCTGTCCGGTTGTCCGCGTTGTAGATCGTGGAGGAGGTCGTGGACGAGACGTTTTCGATCAGTTCGTCGGTATAGACCAGTTTTGCGGTCAGATTGATGAGCGGGTTGGGCGGATTGTATTCCACCGCCAGGTAGGCGGTTTCATCGGTGATATCCGCATCGACCCGCGCTGCGAAGGCCGATCCGATGAAGTCATAGCTGACATCCCGCAGCGCAATGGAGTTCCTGGAATAAGAGGCCGAGAAGCTGAGGTCCGGCGTCGCGTGGTATTTGACCTTTACCAGATAGGCGGGAAGCTCGAACCCGGTATCCGCCTGCACGACCCCGTTGCCGTCCTTGTAATCCTCGGACTCCCGGCGTCCGTAGAAGGCCAGAACGTCCAGCCGCTCATCCGGCCGCCAGGCGATGATCGACGAACTGAGCAGCCCGGTGCCGTTGCTTTCATAGGCCAGCCGCTGCCGGAACGCGAAGGTGTCGTCGCCCTGCAGGAAGTCGGCGGCATCCTTCGTCACCGCCTCAACCGTGCCGCCGATCGCGCCCGAGGAGAAGCGGAAGCCTTCGGACGGGCCACGGATCACCTTGACCTGCTTGAAGAGGTCCGGTTCGAACGTCAGCAGGCTGCCCTGCCGGTAGATCTCCTCCTGCCCCTTGGCGACACCGTCGATCACCACGTTGACCTTGGTGTTGGACCCGTAGACCCCTGCGTCCGCCCCCAGCCCCCGGATGTTGATCGACGAGCCCTGCGGCGTGGCCGCGTTCGACAGCGTCACCCCCGGCACGGTCCCCATCAGTTCGGCAAGCGTCGAGGCTTGGCGCTGGTCCAGTTCTTCCTGGTCAAGCGTGGTTTCGGCGGTTGCGGTGTTGGTGGAGACGCCGCGCATGCTCTGCACGCGGATCGTGTCGAGCACGGTCTCCTGGGCAAGCGCGGGAAGGGGAAGGGCAAGCGGCACCAGAAGGCTGGTGCCCGCCAGAAGCTGGGAGCGTGTCATGATCTCGGTCCATCAGATTATCTTGCTGGCACGGGGATCGTTGCTGGCTCTCCGATGGCGGATATAGATTCTTAGTATTTTAGTCAAGTACCCGCGAATGGTCTGGATCGTATGGGAAAATTGACAACCAAGACATGCCGGGAAATGAGGCGGACCGGGTCAGAGCCGTTCGCCCGGCAGCTGGCTGGCCTGCCGCACCCACACCGCCAGCTGCGTTTCGAAGTCATCGCCTTCGAGGATATGCAGGGCCCTCACGCCTTCGGCTTTCAGCCGCTGTGGCGGTTCGGGGTCCAGCAGCGCGCCGCGGAAGAAGGTGACCTTCATGTAGGCCGTGAAGGCGTGCAGGTTCAGGAACCAGAGGTCCTTCTCCACCCCGTAGAGCGGAGAGTTCCATTTCACCGCCCTCACGACGCACGGCACCTCACGCGGGACGATGTCGTCGATCCGCGCGGCGACATCCTGTTTCCAGCCCGGAAGCGCGGCGATATAGGCCCGAACCGGCGCATCGCCGTATCCCTTCGGGATCTGCGGGTTGCCGCCGTACAGCAGCCTGGGAGACGTGTCATCGCTCATGCACCCAGTCTCCGTCCGGCCCCGCTGCTTGTCCAGCGGACAGAGTTGTGAGGTGCTCAGCGCGCCTCGATCCGCCGCCTGCGCCGCAGGACACCCAGCCCGCCGCAGGCCAGCAGCAACACCGGCAGGGTCGCGGGAAGTGGCACCTGCGGGGTGGCGGGGGCCGTGTACATCACCGAGTTGTTCTGGACGAAGCGGTCGTTCAGCACAAAGCTGGACCCCGCCTCCATCGTGAACAGCAGGGCATAACGGAAGCCGCCTTCGAACAACCCGTCCCCGCCCTCCGGCCCCGAAGACGAGGCGCCGGCGCTGAAGGTGAAGCCGTCCGGGCCCGTGACGAGCGTCTCGGACACGAAGACACCCGCATCGTCATCGTCGATCGTCCGCAGGTAGGGGGCGAGCGGCAGGTAGGTCACCGACACGCCCGCCGTCGGGTCGACTTCGAATTCGTAGGACAGCGACGCGCGGGCAAGCCCGTCGCCCCCGCTGAACCCCGCCCCGACGGACGCCGAGAATTCGCCGAGGATGTTGAACGACACGGTGGACGCGCTCTCGTTGGTATAACGGAAGAACCGGTCGATCAGATAGTTCGACCGCGCGCTGCCGCTGACCAGACCATCGGCGGACATGAAAACGGCGCTGCCGTCGTTGTCGACCTCACGCCGGGTGATCATGTTGCTCAGGGCGTTTTCGGTCCCGTTCTCGTTCGTGATGGTGACGTTGTGGGCTGCGCGGGCGACCTGGCTGAGGTCCTGTGTCCTCTCCGCGACGACGCGCCGGTCGAAATAGGGAAGCGGCGGGTCCGTGTAGGGGTGGGAGACCTGCGTCGACCGAACATCGTCCGGAACGATCGGGGTCGTCTGGACCTCCGCTTCGGCACCGGTGTCAACGTCGAGACCGAGGAGCGAAAACTCCAGCCCTGCTGGCCCGGCACCCGAATTCAGAATGAAACTGTGATAGTAGTCCACCGTGCTGGTGGCGCTGACCGGGGCGGACAGCGCTGGAGCGGCGGCGATGACGGAAAGGGTGGAAAATGATAAAAATCTGAATGCCATAGCTATAAGTCCTTGAAGGAATACCGTCTGCGGATGCCGGACCCCGGCCTCCCCGTGACGGGTCTCAGAAACCGAACAGGTCCCATGACCCGCCGCCGTGCCCCGTGTCGTCCGCGACCTCGCCGGTGTTGATGGTCAGGATGTCGATCCAGTCGTCGTGCTTTTGATCCCCGGCGGATTCCCGCGCCGCGCTGACGGCGGGCAGGATCAGCGACACAGGTGCCTCGCGCGCCGTGAAAACAAAGGCGTCCGACACCGCCTGAACCAGCTCTCCGTCCGATCTGAGACCGGCTTCCTTGACCTTGGGCATGGTATTCTCCTCTCATGCATGTGCTTATGCCGCCGAAGGTTATAAGCTTGACGCAAGGGAATCCTGAGCAACTGCTGAGCGAATTCTGAGGCCGCCCCGCAGTCCGCCGCGACCGGGCCCGGAACGCGTCGGCCCGCATGCGGACAAGGCCGCTGGTACAGAGCATGATCCACAGGTTCTCGGGTTTCGAGTTCGACGCAGACCGTCATGAACTGCGCCAAGATGGCCGGGCCGTTCCCCTGCCGCCGAAACCGTTCTCCGTGCTGGGATACCTGATCGAACGCCGCGACCGGATGGTTCCGAAGGCGGAACTGCTCGACGCGTTCTGGGCGGCGGAGGTGTCGGAAGCCGCGCTGCAGACGACGATCCGGGTCATCCGCAAGGCACTTGGCAAGGAGGTCGGCGCGGCGGCAATCAAGACGTATCACGGCCAGGGCTTCCGCTTTGTCGCCTCGCTGGACGCACTGGACGCCCCCGGCCCCGCCGCCACCCGCGATCCGGTGGCGCTGTCTGAACAGCGGCTGGTGTCGGTACTGTCGATCCAGATCCGTGCCGCGCCGGGACAGGACCAGACGGTTCGCGCGACGCTAGACGTCGCCCGCGCCCGGATCGGCGCGGATCACGGCCGGCTTCTGCACATGATGCTCGACGGGTTCACTGCCGTCTTCGGCCTTGGCGAGGATGGCGAGGACAGCGCCCGCCGCGCCGTCGCCTGCGCCTGGGACGTGATGGCCAGCGCCCCTGTCGCGGAGCTCGGCGGGGCAGTCGTCTGCGGCGTCGAAACCGGCGCGGTCGTCATTGGCGGTACGCCGGAGGCGGAGGACTGGACCCCCCCGGGCGACATCGAACGTCAGGCCGCCGATCTGGCCCGCACCGGCCTGTCCGGAACCATCGTGCTGGGCGACACGACACGGCGCATCCTGGAGGGAGAGGTAGCCGTCGAATGCACCCCGGCCGGACATGTCCTGCGGGCAGAGCCAAGCGGACGGGCCGGCATCGTCGCACGCGCGCCGCGCGGAACCGGCGGGTTCGTCGGCAGAGAGGCGGAACTGGCCTTCCTGGCCGCCGGGGCCAGCGGGGCGCGTGCGGGCGCGGGTCAGGCGGTGCTGCTCTCGGGCTCCGCCGGGATCGGAAAATCCCGGCTGGTCCGCGAATTCCTCGCCCGCACCGGCGCGGAGGGCATGGCCATCGCCACAGCCCAATGCCTGCCGCGCCTTGCCAGCACGCCGCTGGCCCCGGTCAGTGACCTCTGCACCGCACTGGCGCAGCATGCGCCCGATCCGCAGACGCTCGACCCCGCCGACCGGGCCCTTCTGCGCCGCCTGCTCGACCCCGCCGCCCCCCCGGCAGAGGTGCTGGCGGGCCTCTCCGACCACGCCATACGCGACCGCAGCAGCGCCCTTTTCACGCAGGTCGTCGGCGCCGCCTGCACAGCGGACCCGCTGGTGATCGTCGTTGAGGATGCACACTGGATCGACCCCGACTCCCGTGCCCACCTCTCGGACCTGATCCGGGACTGCGACCGCCTCTCCCTTCTGGTCATCGTCACAACACGCCCGACCGGGGACACGCCGCTGGCCGAACGGGTCCTGACCCTCTCGCCGCTTGGCCGGGATGACTGCCTGAGGCTGCTCTCCTCCTTTCCCGAAACCGCCCGACTGAGCGATCCGGCGGCGGAGGCGCTGGTCCGTCGCGCCGGCGGCAACCCGTTCTTCCTTGAGGAACTCGCCCTCGCGTCCCCTGCCGGAGAGACGCCGGGACAGGACCTGCCCGACACCGTGCAGGCCGTGATGGAGGCGCGGGTGGCCACGCTGGAACCGGCACATCGCGCGGTGCTTTACGCCATTGCGGTGATCGGCCCGCCAGCTTCCCAGGCACTGGTCGCCGGTCTGCTCGGGCTCGACCCTGCGACCCTGCGCACCCACATCGCACATCTCGTCGCGGCCGGGTTCCTGACCGAAGGCGACACCGGCGTCGCCTTCCGGCACATGCTGCTTCACGACACCGCCTATGCCATGATCGCCCCGCCGGACCGCGCGCGCCTGCACGGAGAGGTGGTGCGGCTGCTTGAAACCGGCGCCGACCCGTCCCGGCCGGAACCGCTGCCCGAGACCCTTGCCCTGCACGCGCAGGAGGCAGGGGACACCGGGCGTGCGCTGGACTACTGGATCCGCGCCAGCAACGCCGCCATCTACCGCGCCGCAGGGCGGGCCGCGATCGCCTTTGCGCGACAGGGGCTGGCGCTGATCGACCCCGATCGCCCCGAAAGCGCCGCACAGGAAATGCGGCTTCAGCTCTCCCTCGCCCCGGCGCTGATGGCCCAGTCCGGCTATGGCGCGGAGGAGGTCGGCCGCGCCTATCGACGCGCCCACCATCTCAGCGAACGGACCGGGTCGGATAAGGCGCGGATGCGCGCCCTGCTCGGCCTTTGGGTTCACACCTGGGTGGCCGGACGGCTTGGCGAGTCGCTGCTCCACAGCCGCGCCCTGCTGGAAATCGCCGAACGCACGCAGGACAACGCACTGCGCCTGCAGGGGCATGGCGGGATTGGCGCCGTCCTGACGCACATGAGCGACCTTGACGGCGCGCGTCGTCATCTCGACGCCGGGCTGGCCCTGATCGGCACCAACCCGCCCGACACGATCACGCTGCAAAACGCCGCCGTGAATTGCGCCGCCTACGCCGCTTGGGTTGCGGCGCTTCGCGGAGACACTCCGGCGATGCGCGCGAACATCGCCCGCAGCGAAGACCTCGGCACGGCGCTCGCCAACCCGTTTGCCACCGCGATCCACCTGTCGCTCTGCGCAAATATCCTGATGTCCGTGGGAGAGGTCGGGCCCTGCCGCACCTTCGCCGACCGCGCGGTCGAACTGAGCCGGTCACAGCGCTATCCCTTCTGGCTTGGCACCGGGCTGGTGCTGCAGGGCTGGGCCGAGGGGCGCGCAGGAGATCCGATCCGCGGGCTGGAACTGATCGACGAGGGGATCGGAATTTTCGACGCCACCGGATCAGGCATCCAGACTGCCAACTGGCTTGGCATCCGGGCCGAGACATGCCTCGCCGCCGGCGAAATCGACGCGGGGCTGGAGGCGGCGATGCACGGCCTGCGGAAGGCCGAAAGCTACGGCGACAGCTGGTTCGTCCCGCGCATCCACGCCATCGCCGCCGCGCTCTGCGCCAAGGCCGGGCGTGATGCGGAGGCAGTGGACCATGCCCGGAAGGCCCGGCATCTGGCCCAGAAGACCGGGCTGAGCCCCATGGCCTTCGACCCGGACGGAGCGCTTCCGACACCCTGACTGATTGAAGGCCTCAGTCCTCCTCGTCCGCCCGCATCGAGAACGTGACGCGCGCCGCCGACCAGACGGACTCCGAATGCGCGATCGGTGTGCCGTCCGGTGTCCGGTCCGTGGCCCGCACGACAAGGACGGGCATGTCGGGATGCTGGTGCAGCAGCCGCGCCTCCTCCTCCGTCGCGGGCCGGGCGCGGATCCGGGTCTCCCCCCGCAGGTAGTCTTGAATCCCGTAAGACTGGTAGACGGCGGTGGTCGATTCCGCCTCGCGCCGCCGTTCCGGGAAATCGCCAAACCGGGTCGCATCGTGATACAGCGTCCCGCAGGAGACCGGCAGCCCGTCCGCCAGCGACCGGCGCACGCTGGCGACCACCGGCGCCCCCTCGGGCAGGCCAAGCGCCTTCGCGACCCGCGCGGGGGCGCCGATCCGGTCGGCGGAGAGGATCTCCCCGGTAATCGCCATGCCCTGCGGGACGAGGTTGCGGCGGAGCCGGGTGCGGCGGCTGATGGTATATTCGATCATTGGCCGGGGCAGCACGAAAGTGCCCCGCCCCTGCTCCACGCTCAGATGGCCGGAGGCCGCGAGGTCCGCGACGGCCCGCCGCACCGAATGGCGGCCCGCGCCGTAAATTCGCGCAAGTTCCTGTTCCGTAGGCAGCTTTTCCCCCGGCTTGGTCGTGCCGTCCTGAATGCTCTGTTCGATCAGGGCGCGGATGTCGCGCCAGCGGTCTCGTGTCATGGCCTTGGTCGTCCGGATGAATCGCGCCTCTGCCCGCATGGTGTGCCAGCCCTTTGCCGGATCCGGAAGCCCCGGGCGCTAACCCCGCCCCTGCGCAATGTCACAAAGGGTTCACGACCCGGTTGCGCGCACGTCACGAACCCGCGCGATTCATCCGGATGTATTTCACCGGAGGCTGACATGAGATTCAAAACCGCACTGCTTGGGCTGGGACTGGCTGCGACGACCGCATTTGCCGCCTCTGCCGACACCTGGAAACTGGCCGTCACCGACGTCGAGGGGATGGAGCGGCTGCAGACCGAATGGGGCCCGTTCAAGGACGCGCTCGAGTCCGCCACGGGCGAGACCTTCGAATTCTTCCCCGTGAACTCCCGCACCGCCGCCGCCGAGGCGCTGCGCGGCAAGACGGTCGACTTCGTCGTCTCCGGCCCGGCCGAATATGTCGTCATCAACAAGCTGACACAGGCCACACCGCTCATCGGGCTCGGTCGTCCGGACTATCACTGCACCATCGTCGTGCGCGCCGACAGCGGCCTGAACGCCCCCGCCGATCTGAAGGGCAAGAAGGTGGCCTTCGGCGACATTGGCTCGACCTCCAACATGCTCTGCCCGATGCAGGTGCTGGCGGACTATGGCGTCGATCCGGTGAATGACATCGAAAAGACCCACACCTCTAAGAACATCGCCTACGAGGCGCTGCGGAACGGCGACGTGCAGGCCATCGGAATGAACGCGGGCACCTTCATGGGCGTGCGCAACAAGCAGACCGACCTGCCCTACGGCGCGTTCCGGATGATCGCCCGCTCCGGCGACCTGCCGAACGACATGATCATGGTCGGCGCCCATGTGCCCGCCGAAGCCGCCGCGACCGTGCGCGACGCGATCCTGTCCCACAAGGCCGACATCATCGCCGGGATCACCGCGCATGAAGAGAACGACAAGTACGTCGGCATGGACCTCGTCGCCATCGACGACAAGGCCTATGACTACGTCCGCTCCATGTACAGCAACGCGGGTTACCCGCAGTTCGACACGTTCATCGGTGAGTGATCCGACCCTCGAACCGCCGGTCGCGCGGCCCGCGCAGCCGGACCGTGCCGGGGCGCAGCGCGCCCCGGTTTCCTCTGCCGGCCCCGCCCCCCTCTCCGGCCCCGCCGTCGACATAGAGGCGCGCGATGTCACCAAGCGCTTCGGCGACACGCCGGTCTTTTCCGGCGTCAGCTTCCGCCTCGCGCGCGGAGAGGCGATCGCCCTCGTCGGTGCGAACGGGGCGGGCAAATCGACGCTGCTTCGCTGCCTCATGGGGCTGATCCCTGTGTCCGGCGGCACCGTCTCCCTGCTTGGCCGGGACGCCACCGGCACCACCGGCGCGGAGCTGAGACGTTTGCGGGCACGCATCGGGCTTGTCTCGCAGAAGCACAACCTCGTGCCGCGCCTGTCGGTCCTGTCCAACGTGATCCACGGCCTGCTTGGCCATCACCCCGGCCTGCGGCACTGGAGCCATCACCTTGCCCCCGCCGCATCGCGCGACGCCGCCATGGCCGCACTTGAAAAGGTCGGGCTTGCCGATTTTGCCCTGCGCCGCGCCGACCGCCTGTCCGGAGGCCAGTCCCAGAGGGTCGCCATCGCCCGCGCCATCGTCGGCGCACCCGAGATCCTGTTCGCCGACGAACCCTGCGCCTCTCTCGATCCCGCGGCCGGTGAGGACGTGATGCACCTGTTCATGTCGCTGGCCCGGCAGGACGGCGTGACGGTGGTCTTCACCTCGCACAACCTCGACCACACCCTGCGCTACGGCGACCGGGTGCTGGGGCTGGCCGAGGGTCGGATGCGGCTGGACGCCACCGCCGCATCGCTGACGGATACCGACCTGAGGGGACTCTATGACTGACAGCCCTGCCCCCGCGGCCCCGGCCCGGTTCGAACGCCCCTCGGCCTTCGCCTTCCTCGGCTATGCAGCCGGTCTGACCCTGATCTTCTGGTGCCTCGCCGGTGCCGGGTTCTCGTTCGAAAAGATGGTCAGCGCGCCGCCCCGCTTCGCGGACTTCGCCGCCCGCGCGCTGCCGCCGAACCTCGATCCGAAGGTGCTGGCCCGCCTCGGCTGGAAGATGGTGGAGACCCTGCAGATCGCCATCGCCGGAGGTGTGATCGGCGTACTCCTGTCGGTCCCGGTCGCACTGCTGGCCGCGCGCGGGCTGATCTTCGGCCCGCGGGTCAACCAGACCACCCGCATGGCGCTTGGCTTCGTGCGCGCGGTGCCGGACATCGCCTGGGCGCTGGTCTTCGTGGTTGCGGTCGGGCTCGGCCCCTTTGCCGGGATGCTGGCGATCGTGGTGGACACCATAGGCTTCTGCGGCCGCTTCTTTGCCGACGACATGGAGGCGACGGACCGGGGGCCGGCGGAAAGCCTGACCGCCGCCGGGGCGCGCAGCATCGACGTGGTCGCCTGCACGACCGTGCCCGCCGCCATGCCTGCATTCACCTCGACCTCGCTCTACGCTCTGGAAAAGGCGGTGCGCTCCTCGACCATACTGGGGCTTGTCGGCGCGGGGGGAATCGGGATCGAACTGAAAGTCGGCTTCGACCTATTCGACTATCCGACCGCGATGACGGTGATCCTGATGATCGCGGTCGTGGTCGTCGGGATCGAACAGGTCAGCGGCCAGGTGCGCAGGCGCATCATCGGCGAAACGCGCTGAAGGCCGACAGGAAGGAACGACAAGATGCAGACGACATTCACCGGCGCCACGGTCTACCTGCCCGATCAGGTCGCGGAAACCTGCGTCACCATCCATGACGGGCGGATCGCTGAGATCGGCGGCCCCGTGCAGGGAGAGGAGATCGACGCCCGCGGCCTGATCCTCGCCCCCGCGCTGATCGACGTGCATGGCGACGCCTTCGAACGCCAGTTGATGCCCCGCCCCGGCGTCTACTTCCCGATGGAGGCCGCGGTGATCGACACCGACCGCCAGCTTGCCGCGAACGGGATCGCCACCGCCTATCATGCCGTGACACTGGGCTGGGAACCGGGGCTGCGCGACATGAACCGGGGCCGCGACCTGATCCGCGCGCTGCAGAGCCTCGCCCCGCGCCTGACGGTCGAGAACCGGGTGCAGCTGAGATGGGAGACCTTCGCCTTCGACGCCGTCCCGGTCATCGAGGAGGCGCTGAACGGCCCGCTCCTCCCCTCCATCGCCTTCAACGACCACACTTCCATGACGATGCGCGCCTTTGACGTGGCCATTCAGGACCGGGGGTTCGAACTGTCCCCCGACTTCTCCGTCGCCTCACTCAGGGATGACCGGATGAAGGCGCGCACCGCCAAGCACGCGCAGCGCTCGGGGCTGAGCGACGAGGATTACGTCGCGCTGCTCAGCCGCATCTGGGAGCGCCGGTCCGAGGTTCCGGCGGTCATCGGCAGGGTTGCCGGGATGGGCCAGAGGCTTGGCGCGCCGATGCTCAGCCACGATGACACCCGCGCCGAGACCCGCGCCTGGTTCCGCGGCATCGGCGCGACGGTGGCGGAATTCCCGATGGTGATGGAAGCTGCGCAGGCGGCGAAGGACCACGGGGATCCGATCATCTTCGGCGCACCCAATGCGGCGCGGGGGGGCAGCCATATCGGATCGCTCGCCGCCGGGGACATGGTGGAAGCAGGGCTCTGCGACGTGCTGGCCTCGGACTATTTCTACCCGTCGATGCTGGCGGCGGTCGCGCGGCTGGACGCGGAACGGCGGGCCGACCGGCTGCGGCTCTGGTCGCTGGTTTCGGACGGGCCTGCGCGGGCGATGAACCTGCCCGACCGGGGCCGGATCGCTGTCGGCGCGCGCGCCGATCTGGTGCTTGTCGACTGGCCCGCGGGACAGTCCCCCGCCATCCTCGGCACATGGGTCGCGGGGCGCATGGCCTATCGCGGCACCCCGCATGGCGCGCCCGCCGTGACCCCGAAGGTCAGGCTCCCCGCATGACGCCGCTTCGCATCGGAGCCTGCCTGCTGGCCGGGGAGATCGCCGCGCATCGCGACTGGCTGTTCGGCGACGCCCGTGACATCGAGATTCAGGATTTCATGAGCCACGCCGCCCTGACCACCGACCGGGACGACCGCATCGCCGCCGTGCGTGCCGCCCTGGACGGCCACGACGGCCGCGTCGGCATCCACGGCCCGTTCGAGGGGCTCGACATCGACAACAAGGACCCGGAACTTCAGCCGCTCATCACCGCCCGCTTCCTCGCCGCGCTTGAAGCGGCGGATGCCGTAGGCGCACGCCAGATGGTGCTGCATTCACCCTACACGCTCTGGTACCAGAACAACCTTCTCGCCGGCCCCGGTTACGCCGAAGCCAAGCTGGACCGCATCCACCACATCCTCGGCCCGGTCGTGCGTGCGGCCGAAGGCATGGGCATCGTGCTGGTGATCGAGAACATCCACGACACCCGCCCCGAGACGCGCCGGGCGATGGTGGACAGCTTTGGTTCCCCTGCCATCGCGCTGTCGGTCGACACCGGCCACGCGCATCTGGCCCGCCGCATGTCCGGAGCGCCGCCGGTCGACTATGTCCTGCGGGACGCGGGGGCGCAGCTGGCCCATGTCCATATTCAGGACCTTGACGGCTATGCCGACCGCCACTGGCCGCCGGGAGAGGGAGAGATCGAATGGCCCGCAGCCTTCGCCGCTCTTGCGGACTGTCCCTCCGCCCCGCATCTGGTGCTTGAACTGAAGGACCACACCCGCATTCCCGCCGGGTTTGCCCATCTCCGGGACCTCGGGCTGGCGGTCTGAGCGGCCGGTCCTGACCGATTTCCGGTCAGAGGGACGTAACGTCACAAAGTTTCAAGAAACCGCCAAACCACTGTTACACTCCCGCCGGAAGAGCGTGTGATCGACCACATGGGGGACCCAGATGATCAAGACGCTTTCCACTTCCGTTCTTGCCCTTTGCGCCACGCTTGGTGCGGCACAGGCCCAGACCGACATCAACTGGTGGCACGCCATGGGTGGCGAGCTTGGCGCGAAACTCGACGAAATCGTCGCCGCCTACAACGCCAGCCAGTCCGACTACCGGGTCATTCCGACCTACAAGGGCTCCTACGCCGAAACCATGACCGCCGCGATCGCCGCCTTCCGCGCCGGTGAGCAGCCGGACATCGTGCAGGTGTTCGAGGTCGGCACCGGCACCATGATGGCCGCCAAGGGCGCGGTCTACCCGGTCTACCAGCTGATGGCGGACATGGGCGAGGATTTCGATCCCGAGGGCTTCCTGCCCGCCGTCGTCGGATACTACACCGACACCGACGGCAACATGCTGTCGATGCCGTTCAACTCCTCGACCCCGATCCTCTACTACAACAAGGACGTCTTCGCGAAGGCCGGGCTCGACGCCGAAACCGCGCCGAAGACCTGGGGCGACGTGGAAGCCTTCTCCAGAAAGATCATGGAAACGGGCGCCGCGCCCTGCGGTTTCACCACCGGCTGGATCTCCTGGGTGCAGCTTGAAAACTTTTCGGCCTGGCACAACCAGCCGATCGGCACGCTGGAGAACGGCTTCGGCGGTCTGGACACCGAACTCACGGTGAACGGCCCCGCGCAGGTCAAGCACTGGGAAAACCTGGCCAAGTGGCAGAAGGACGGCACCTTCCAGTACGGCGGACCCGGCGGCGGCGCCGACTCTGCGCCGAAGTTCTACGCACAGGAATGTGCGATGTACATGAACTCCTCCGCCTCCCGCGCGGGCGTGATCGCCAATGCCAAGGACTTCGAGGTCGGCTATGGCATGCTGCCCTACTACGACGATGTCGAGGGCGCCCCCCAGAACTCCATCATCGGCGGCGCGACGCTCTGGGTGCTGCAGGGCAAGCCGGAAGAAGACTACAAGGGCGTGGCGGATTTCTTCACCTACCTCTCCTCCGCCGAAGTGCAGGCCGACTGGCACCAGTTCTCCGGCTACCTGCCGATCACCGAGGCCGCCTATGAACTTGGCAAGGAACAGGGCTATTACGAGGCCAACCCCGGGTCGGACGTGGCAATCAAGCAGATCACGCTGAACGCACCGACGGCGAATTCCAAGGGTCTGCGCTTTGGCAACTACGTCCAGATCCGCGCGATCATCGACGAGGAATTTCAGCGCCTGCTCTCGGGCGAGGTCGACGCACAGGGCGCGCTGGACAGCCTCGTGAAGCGCGGGAACGACATGATCCGCGACTTCCAGGGCGCCAACGGCTGATCCGCTGACAGTGCAGACGGCCCGCATCCCGCCGGGGTGCGGGCCTTTGCCACAAACAAGATGCAGACGAAACGCACGATCTTCCGCAACCGCTGGCTGCCCTACCTGCTGCTTGCCCCGCAGCTGGCGGTGACGCTGGTCTTCTTCCTCTGGCCCGCCGGTCAGGCGGTCTGGCAGTCCTTCCTGCGCGAGGATGCCTTCGGGCTGAAGACCACCTTCGTCGGCCTTGCGAACTACACCCGGCTGTTCGACAGCCCCGAATACCTGAACGCCCTGCGGGTGACGCTGGTCTTCTCCGTCTCCACCGCCGCACTGGCCCTGCTGTCCGCCTTGCTGCTTGCGCTGGCCCTGGACCGCACGATCCGCACCACGCGCCTCTATACCACGCTGCTGGTCTGGCCCTACGCGGTTGCCCCTGCGGTGGCGGGCGTGCTCTGGTGGTTCATGTTCAACCCGACCATCGGCATCCTGCCCTACCTGCTGGAGGGCCTGGGATACGACTGGAACCACGCGCTGAACAAGGGCGACGCCATGGCGCTGGTCATCATCGCCGCCAGCTGGAAGCAGATCAGCTACAACTTCCTGTTCTTCGTCGCCGGGCTGCAGTCCATCCCCGCCTCCCTGCGCGAGGCCGCGGCGATCGACGGCGCGGGTCCGGTGAAACGGTTCTTCACCATCACGCTGCCACTGCTCTCTCCGACCACGTTCTTCCTGCTGGTCGTTACCGTGGTCTACACCATGTTCGACACCTTTCCCGTCATCGACGCCACGACCGGAGGCGGCCCGGCCCAGGGTACGACCATCCTGGTCTACAAGGTCTATGACGACGGGTTCATCGGGCTGAACCTCGGTTCCTCCGCCGCGCAGTCGGTGATCCTCATGGGGATCGTGATCGTGCTCACCGTCATCCAGTTCCGCTATGTCGAGCGGCGCGTGACCTACTGAGGTACCCGATGGTCGAAAATCAGCGCTGGCTCGACGTACTCGCCCACCTCACCCTGATCCTCGGCGTGGCGGTGGTGGCCCTGCCCGTCTACCTGGCCTTCGTCGCCTCGACCCACGATCCGTCGGCCTTCGTGTCCGGCCTGATTCCGCTGCTGCCGGGCGACGCCATGGGCGAAACCTACGCCGCAGTGCTGGAAGGCGGGGTCAAGTCCCAGATGTCGGTGCCGATCCTGCTGATGCTGAAGAACAGCCTGATCGTCGCGCTGCTGATCGCCTTCGGAAAGATCGTCATCTCGATCCTGTCGGCCTATGCCATCGTCTACTTCCGCTTCCCCTTCCGCCAGCTGGCGTTCTGGATGATCTTCATCACCCTCATGCTGCCGGTGGAGGTGCGGATCGTGCCGACCTTCAAGGTGGTCGCGGACCTTGGCCTGCTCAACAGCTATGCCGGGCTGTCGGTGCCTCTGATCGCTTCCGCCACCGCCACCTTCCTGTTCCGGCAGGTCTTTCTGACCATCCCGGACGAACTGATGGAGGCGGCCCGGATCGACGGCGCCGGGCCGTTCCGCTTCTTCCGCGACGTGCTGCTGCCATTGTCGCGCACCAATATCGCCGCGCTCTTCGTGATCCTCTTCATCTACGGCTGGAACCAGTACCTCTGGCCGATCCTGGTCACGACGGACGAAGGCTTCACCACCATTGTCGCGGGCATCAAGCGCATGGCCGATGTCGTCGACAGCGAACCTCTGTGGAATTACATCATGGCCACCGCCGTGCTGGCCATGATGCCGCCGGTGCTGGTCGTGATCGCCATGCAGCGGCTCTTCGTGAAGGGCCTTGTGGAGACGGAGAAATAGATGGCCGCGATCACCATCGAGAACCTGGGCAAGACCTATGCGGGCGGCGCAACCGCCGTCACCGGAATCGACCTCGACATCCGCGACGGGGAATTCGTCGTGCTCGTCGGTCCATCCGGCTGCGGCAAGTCCACGCTCCTGCGGATGATCGCCGGGCTGGAGGAGATCACCGAAGGCACGGTCCGCATCGGCGGCCGCGAGGTCAACCGGCTGGAACCGGCCGAACGTGACATTGCCATGGTCTTCCAGAACTACGCGCTCTACCCCCACATGACAGTGCGCCAGAACCTGTCCTACGGACTGAAGAACCGCCGTATGGCGCGGGCTGAGATCACCCGCCGCGTCGACGAGGCCGCCCGCATTCTCGAGATCGGCCAGTACCTCGACCGCAGGCCGCGCGCCCTTTCCGGCGGCCAGCGCCAGCGCGTCGCCATGGGGCGGGCCATCGTGCGCGAACCTGCGGCGTTCCTTTTCGACGAACCGCTCTCCAACCTCGACGCCAAGCTGCGGGTTACCATGCGCGGAGAGATCCGCGCGCTGCAGCGTCGGCTCGGCACGACCTCCGTCTACGTCACCCATGACCAGCTCGAGGCGATGACCATGGCCGACCGGCTCGTCGTGCTGCGCGGCGGGCGCATCGAACAGGTCGGCACGCCGCTCGACGTTTACCGCAATCCCGTCTCCACCTTCGTGGCGCAGTTCATCGGCTCGCCCTCCATGAACCTGTTGCCGGGCGTGATCGACGGCGGCACGCTGCGCCTTGGCGGCGCGCGCTTTGCCGGGACCGGAGCGGCCGGCCCGGTCACAGTCGGCATCCGGGCGGAAGACCTGACCATCGCCCGCCCCGACGCGGAGGGCGCGATGGCGGCCCAGCTTCTGACGGTCGAGGAGCTGGGGTCTCAGCGGCTTGGCTATTTCGACATCGCGGGCGAACGGGTGGTCGCCGCCTTCCCTGCCGGTCAGGTCCTGCGCACCGACATGGCCCTGACCGTTTCACCCGCACGCCTGCACCTGTTCGACACCTCCGGTTGCCGGATCGCCGCCTGACGAAACCGGCGGCGTGACCACGCCCTTCCCGGTTCAGATGTCCGCGTAGATCTCCAGCAGGTTGCCGTCGGGATCGCGGAAGAACAGCGTCCGGTGCCCCCAGGGCTGGTCCGTGACGGGTGCGGCAAGCGCGATGCCCTTCGCTTCAAGCTCTGCCGCACAGGCCGCGACCTGATCCGGAGTGACGCGGAAGGCCAGTTGGAGGGACAGCTGACCCTCGGGCGTGGGCCTGTCGTTCCACATCATCCCGCGCTCGGTCAGGGCGAGGATCTGCGACCCGACGGTGTACTCGACCCACTGCGGTCCAAGCTCGGCCCGGACCGGAAAACCCATCACGTCCTGGTAGAAGGCGCGCATCGCCACCATGTCGCGGGCGAAGATGATCGTGTAGTCGATGGCCCTGATGTTGCTGAGTGCATTCATTGCATTTTCTCCGCTTTCTGCATACAATTTTGAGGACGCGATCAGGCTGGCGGCGGCCATTCCGCCCAGTGTCAGGCTGTCGCGTCCGGTGAGTTTCGGCATGAGTGACCCCGTTGATCCTTGACGGTTCCTACCTGCCACAGCTGCGGAGCCGGACCAGATGAAGGATCATGCGGGTATCCAGACTACCCCCCTTGCCGCAGAGGACGCGCGGCGCGACGCGCTCGCCCAATTCCTTCGTGGCAGGCGAGAAAGCCTGCGCCCGCAGACCCCCGCTCCGCGCCGCCGCACGCAGGGACTGCGGCGCGAGGAGGTCGCGGCGGCCGCAGGCATCTCCGTCACCTGGTACACCTGGCTGGAACAGCGGCGCGATGTCAGCGTCTCGGACCAGACCCTGCGCGGCCTGACCCGCGCGCTCGACCTGAACGAGACGGAGGCGCATTACCTCGCCAGCCTCGCCCGCCCCTGCGCCGTCAGCGCGCCCGCCACGGGCGACATGCCCGACAGCCTGTTGCAACTGGTCGCCGGGCTGGCACCGCACCCGGCATATGCCATGGACCGGGTCTGCGACGTGGTCGCCTGCAACGCCCCGGCGACGAACCTGTTCGGCCTATTCAAACCGGGCGACCCGGTCCTGGGCAACGTCCTGGCCCGGCTGTTCCTCGACCCCGAATGGAAACGGCTCTTCGTCGACTGGCCCGCTATCGCCCGCAGCGCCGTCGCCCAGTTCCGCGCCGCCACCGCCCCCTTCGCGCGGGACGCCGATGTGACCGGCCTCGTCAGCCGGTTGCGCAAAGACGCCCCCGCCTTCAACACCGTCTGGCAGGCGTCGGAACTTGCGCCCCCGCCGGACTGGACCAAGGTCCTGCGGCGCGGCGACCGGAGCGAGACCTGGCGCTACACCGTCCTCCGCCCGGAAGGGGAGGCGCGGGCCTGGACCGTCACGCTCTACCTGCCCGTCAGCCCGCCAGCAGACGTGGCAGCGCCATGACCAGCGCCTCGCCCCATGTCACCAGCGCCAGTGCCGTCAGCGCGACGAGGATGAAGGGACGCAGCGCGCCCACGATCTCGCCGTAGCTTGCCCTGAACGTCACCATGGCGGTGAAGATGTTGATCCCGAAGGGCGGCGTGATCATCCCGATCGCGATGTTCAGCACGACGATGGCCCCGAAATGCACCGGGTCGACCCCGGCGGCCACCGCGGCCGGCAGCACGATCGGTGTCAGCACGATGATGGCCGAATTCGGGTCCAGCACCATGCCCGCCAGCAGGAAGGTCAGGTTTACGATCAGCAGAATCTCGAACCGCGATCGGTCGTTCAGCAGCCCCGCCACCTGCTGTGGCACCTGTTGCAGCGTCAGCAGATAGGACATCGCCGCCCCCGCCGCGAGAATGATGAGAAGGGCGGAAATCGTGCCCGCCGTTTCCTGTGTGAGGGTCCAGAGATCGCGAAGGCTCAGCGAACGGAAGATCAGCACCTCCACCAGGATCGCGTAAAGACACCCGCCCGCCGCCGCCTCGGTCGGGGTGAAGGTGCCGGTGTAGATGCCCCCGAAGATGATAAGCGGCAGGCCAAGCGCCAGCCCCGCCCCGCGCAATGCCCCGAGACGCGCGCGCCATGCCTGCCGGGGGGAGCCGGGAATACGATGCCTGCGGGCGTATCCCACGGCATAGACCGTCAGGCAGACCAGCAGCACCAGCCCCGCGCCAAGGCCGGCGAGGAACCCGCTTTCGACTGACGATGTCGCCTGAAGCGCATACAGGATCATCGCCACCGACGGCGGGATCAGCATCGCGAGCGTCGAGGCCGTGAGGATCAGCCCCATAGCGAACCCGCGTGAATATCCCTGGGCGAGCAGCACCGGGAAGACCAGCGGACCAAGCGACACGATGGCCGCCTGCCCCACCCCCGACAAAGCCCCGAACAGCGCGCAGGTGACGACGGTCGCCAGCGCCATGCCACCCCGGATGTGGCCGACGAAGCTTTCCACCAGCGCCAGCAGCCGCTTGCCGATCTCCCCGCGCGAGATGATGGCAGAGGCGTAGATGAACAGTGGCACGGCCAGCAGGGCGAACTTGTTGACCCCCTGCACCATCTGCTGCGCAAACACCATCGCGGGCACTGGCGGGCCATAGACCGCGTGGCTGAGATACGTGCCCCCGATCAGCGCAAGGAACACCGGGACGGTCAGCAGGAGGAGCAGCGCGGCGGTGGAGGCGAGGGCGAGAACGGGCATCAGCCGTCCCCCCAGATCGCGGCAGCCGCCGCATGCAGCCACGCCAGCGCGCAGAGCGCGAAGCCCGCGGGCAGCGGCGCGTAGAACCAGCCGGTCGGGATGAACAGCATCTGGTCGATCTGGCCCGAGGCGAAGCGGAACGCCGCGAATTCCCACCCGATCCGGGCCGAAACAGCGCAGAGCCCCGCCGCGACCAGGGCAACGGCGACGCGGAGGGCGCGGAACGCCGGGGCGGGCAACCTGTCACCGATCATGTCAACGGTGATGTGACCGCCACGCCGGGCCGGGATATAGGCCCCGACGAAGGTCAGCCAGAGCACCAGCAACCCCGCCAGTGTCGGCCCGCCCGAGAACAGCACCACGCCGAGGCTGCGCGCCGCGGCGTTGACCGTCAGCAGCACCGTGACCCCGATCAGGACCGCCCCGGCGAGCAGGGCGACAAGACGGTCGAGATGGCCCAGAAGCCGGCCCGTCGCAGCCGTGACCCGCCGCCCGGCCCCCGGTGTCACGGACAGCTGCGTCACTTGGCGATTTCTGCGTCGAAGGCGTCCAGAACCGTCTGCCCCGCCTCTCCGTTCTGCTTGACGTAATAGGCCTTGATCTCGGGCAGCAGGGCCGCCGCGATCTCGGCCCGCGCCGTATCGGGCACCTCGACCACCTCGGTTCCGCTGGCCTTGAACGCGGGGAGGGCGAGATTGGCGATGACCGCATCGGTCTTTTCCGCGGTCAGCCTGCCGCCCGCATCGACCGCCGCCTGCACATCGGCCTGGCATTCGGGCGAAAGCTGGCTCCAGAAGATCGAGGACACCGACACGATCTGGTCCAGCGTGCCGTGATAGGACAGCGTCACATAGTCCTGCACCTCGTGGAACTTCATGAAGAAGTTGGTGTCGATCGGGTTCTCCTGCGTGTCGATCGCCCCGTTGGCCAGCGCCGTGTAGGTCTCGGAAAACGGCATGTCGACGGCCTGCATGCCCAGGAGACGGTCCTGTTCCTTGATGATTTCCGACGGCATCACTCGTGCGGCGAGACCCTTGTAATCCGCCAGCGTCACAACCGGCTTGTTCGCGGTCCAGGTCTTGTAGCCCGTGTGCCACATCGCCAGCGACTTCACGCCCTTCTCCTCGGTCGTGTCCAGCAGGGTGCGCATCGCGGCACTGTCGTAAAAGGCCAGCAACGACTCCTTGTCCGTCGGGAAATAGAACGGGAAGTCGAGGATCCCGACCAGCGGCTGGAACCCGACCATGAAGGCGGCCGGCAGGATCGACATCTCGACCGATCCGATCTGCATCCCCTCGATCAGGTCCGTCGTCCCGCCAAGCTGCGAGGACGGGTACAGCTGCACGGCAATGTCGCAGTTCGCGCTGTCATGGATCATCTGGGCCATCAGTTCCGCCCCCTGCCCGCGCGGGGACTGGATCGGGGTCAGGAAGCCCGCCTTCATGATGATCTCTGCCTGGGCGAGAGACGGGATCAGGAGGGCGGTGGTCAGCAGCAGTTTTTTCATTTTTGAAGTTCCCTGTTGGTTGATTTTGGTCCGGCCGGTCCTCCTCCGACCCGGCCCTTTTGTGGTGGGTCAGAGCGGACAGACGTCCGCGTACCAGTCGAAAATCTCCTCTCCGGTCATGAAGGCCACGTCCTCGAAGGCGGCGATCCGGCGGATGAGGTCCCGGAAATAGCGGGCCCGGTGCGGGGCGCCCATGATGTAAGGATGCACGACGAGCGCCATGATCCGCGCCTGATCCTCCGCATCCTCGTAGATCTGCTGGAACTGGTCCCAGCCCCGCTGGAAATACTCACCCGCCTGATGGTGCTGGATCAGCATCATGGCGACGTCGTTGCATTCCTGGGTGTAGGGCACGTTGACGATCGGAGAGGTCCGGGTCTTCAGCCGCACCGGCTGATCGTCCAGAACCCAGTCGCAGACATATTCGTACCCCTCCTCGACAAGGATATCCGGGGTCTCCCACGTCTCGGTAAGACCGGGGCCAAGCCAGCCGCGCGGGCGTTTGCCGGTGAAATCCTGAATGGCCTTCGTGGTTGCGACGATATCGGCGCGCTCGTCCTCCACCTTCTGCATGTTCTTCTGGGTGAAGCCGTGACCCATGAACTCCCACCCCCGATCCAGTGCGGCCCGGGAGATCGGCGCATAGCTCTGCACGGCGGTGCCGTTGATCGCCAGGACCGCCTTCACGCCGATCTCATCGATCGATTTCAGCAGCCGCCAGAACCCGACCCGGTTGCCGTATTCGTGCCAGGCCCAGTTCGGGATGTCCGGCGACGGCGATCCGCCCGCCGGAGGGGTGAGAACCGTGCGCGGCATGGTCGCCCTCGGGTCCCACTCCTCGATGTTCACGATGATCCAGACACCCATGCGCTTGCCGTCCGGCAGCGACAGCTTCGGCCGGTCCGGGATCGCGGAATAGGAGATACGTTCAGTCGGCAGCATGGGCTTTCTCCTTGGCAGTCAGGGCTGGCGTGACGGTCAGCGTCAGGCCGGGCAATCCGGCACAGCTTGCGTCCAGCACGTCTCCGGGCACAACCGGACCGACCCCGGCGGGGGTGCCGGTCAGGATCACGTCTCCGGGCATGAGCCGATACTGGGCGGAAAGGTGGGCAATCGTATCGGCCACCCCCCAGATCATGAGAGAGATGTCGCTGTCCTGCTTCACCTCGCCGTTGACGGAGATGCGGATTGTCCCCTCCGTCAGGTCGCCGGCCTCGGCACGCGGCAGCACTGCACCGATCGGGGCCGAGTGGTCGAAGCTCTTGCCCATCTCCCACGGCCGGCGCATGTCCCGTGCCAGGAACTGGAGATCGCGGCGGGTCATGTCCAGCGCTACGGCATAGCCGAACACATGGTCGAACGCCGCGCCCGGAGAGATGTCCGCGCCTTCGGTCCCGATGATGACGGCAAGCTCCACCTCGAACTGCAGGTCGGCCGTGGCGGCGGGATAGGGCATCTCACCGCCCGTGACGATGGAATCGGTCGGCTTCTGGAAGAAGAACGGCGGATCCTTTTCGTCGCCCTCGGCCATTTCCCGGATATGCGCCACATAGTTGCGCCCGACGCAGTAGATGCGGCGCACGGCGACGGTTTCATCGCTGCCGTGGATCGGGATGGTCACCGGTCCGGTCTGGAAATGGGTCTTTGTCATGTGCTCTCCGGGTCTTCTGAAGGGTCGTCAGGTCAAGGCGGTGGCCAGCATCCGCAGGGCGGTGATGGCAAGGAACAGGGCGAAGGCGCGCTTCAGCGCCGACTGGTCGATGGCGTGCGCCAGCCGCGCGCCAAGCGGCGCGAAGGCCCAGGTCGTCGGTATGATGGCGGCGGCTGCGGGCAGGCTGACATAGCCAAGCGACCCCGGCGGCAGGTCCGCCCGGCCCCATCCCGCCCAGACGAAGCCGAGCGTGCCGGGGATGGCGATCAGCAGCCCGAAAGCGGCGGCGGTTCCGACCGCGCGATGCACCGGCACCGAAAAGGCGGACTGAACCGGAACCGCCAGCGTGCCGCCGCCGATCCCCATGAGAGCGGAGAACAGCCCGATCACCAGCGGCACCGGCTGACCCGCCGCTCCCCCCGGCAGGGAGGTCCCGACCACCAATGTCCGCGGTATGGCCATGTTGACCGCGACGATCAGCGCCACCGCCCCGAAGATCAGCCGCAGCACGTCGCCGCTGACATAGCGCGCCGCAAGCCCTCCGATCAGGGCTCCGGCCACCATGGCAGGGCCCCATCTTCGCACAAGCGCATCGTCCACCGCCCCCCGCGCCCTATGCGCGCGGGTGGAAGAGATCGCCGTCGGGATGATCGTGGCCAGCGAGGTCGCCACCGCCATGTGCTGCGAAATGTCGGGCGGGAACGCGATCAGCGCCAGAACCCAGGACAGGACCGGCACGATGACGATGCCCCCGCCGACGCCAAGCAACCCGGCCAGCGTGCCGGCCACGGCCCCGGTCACCAGCAGGCCGGACGCC
This sequence comes from Primorskyibacter flagellatus, assembly GCF_014638275.1. Classification (GTDB taxonomy): domain Bacteria; phylum Pseudomonadota; class Alphaproteobacteria; order Rhodobacterales; family Rhodobacteraceae; genus Pseudooceanicola; species Pseudooceanicola flagellatus_A. The sequence continues at coordinate 128,349 of NZ_BMFJ01000001.1, read as the reverse complement.
AGGCCAAGAAGGGTGAGCGCGCTCAGCTCCATCCCGTCACCACGCCATCCCGCCGCCGTCCGCGCGCGGGTCATGCGCCGCCTCGACCGTGCCGTCCGGATGCAGGACCACCGCACCCGCATGTCCGGTGAGATCGGAGTAATCGGCAATCGCCTCCGTCTCGTGGCCAAGCGCGGCAAGGTCGTCGATCACCCCGCCGAACCGCGCCTCGAGCTTGAGCGTTGTGCTGTCCTCTCCCCATGTCCGGCCAAGCAGCCAGCGCGGGGCGTCAATCGCCTGCCCGAGCGGTTGCCCCAGCATGACGTGACGCGCGAAGATCGCCGCCTGCGTCTGCGGCTGCCCCTCCCCGCCCATGGTGCCGTAGGCGATCCGGCGCCCGTCGGACAGCCGTGCCATCGCCGGGTTCAGCGTGTGGAAGGGCCGCGCGCCGGGCCGCAGCACGTTGGGTCCCTCTGCCAGGGAAAACGCGGCGCCGCGGTTCTGGAACAGCACACCGGTGGCCGGGCAGACGATCCCCGACCCGAACTCCCAGAACACAGACTGGATGTAACTGACCATCGTGCCGTCTCGGTCGCTGGCCCCCATCCAGATTGTGCCCCCGTCGCGCGGCGGATCCGGCCAGGGCGCGGCGCGGGTCAGGTCGATCCCTCCGGCCATCGCCGCAAGCGCGGCGTCGGTCAGCCAATCCCCGGGACGCACCGTCATGTGGTCGGGGTCGCCGATAAGATCGTTGCGCAGGCGAAAGGCGGGTTTCGTCGCCTCGACCACCCGATGCACCAGGTCCGTACCATCGCTGACCACACCGCCGAGGCGGTCCAGCACCCCGAGGATCATCAGCGACGCCGCCCCCTGCGTCGGCGGCGGCATGTTCCACAGCGTCCCCGAACGGATCTGCGCAGACAGTGGCATGACCACCTCGGCCCGGGCGGCGGCGAGGTCACCGGCACGGAGCGGAGAGCCCACCTCTGCCAGCCATGCCCCGTGCTGCGCCGCCGTCTCCCCGTCGTAGAAATCGCGCAGCCCAAGACGCGCCATCCGGTCCAGCGTCTGCGCCAGCGCCGGGTTGGCCAGGATCACTCCCGCCTCCGGGGCGGTGCCCGAGGGCGCGAAGATCTCCGCGAACCCCGGCTGCCCGATCAGATCCGGCAACTTGGCCGAGGTATGCCGCGACTGGCTCTCCGTGACAGGGCTGCCCTCTCCGGCCCAGGTGATCGCGTCACGCAGCAAGCGGGACAACGGCATCCGGGTCGGCATGAGGTCCAGCGCGGCCTGCCAGCCGGCAATGGCCGTCGGCACGGTCAGCGCCGCCTGCGGTCCGCGCGCCGGGATGCCCTCTGCATAGCGCGCGGCGGTGGCCAGCGCGGCCGCACGGCCGGCCGCCGAGATACCCGTGACCGTCCCGTCCGCGCGCGACACCAGCCAGAACCCGTCGCCGCCGATGCCGTTCATATGCGGATAGGTGACGGCGATGGTCGCGGCGGCAGCCACCATCGCCTCGATAGCCGACCCGCCGTCCTGAAGCACGGAAAGCCCGGTGCGCGCCGCCGCGGCATGTGGGGCGGCAATGGCGCCGCTGCGTCCCGTTGCTGAATACATATCCGCCGTCCTCACGACCTTGGTGCGCACTCTTTTCCGGATGCACGCTCGTAAAGAGCAAAAGTCTCATCGGAATCAGAATTGCATACAATTATGCCCAAAACAACAATCAGTGTATTCGTTCGCTCCCGATGACAGGGGGAACGCCCAGACTTCAGGCATCGCAACCATGCCCGATCGGGATACACCGCGGACAACCAGCCGTCGGGTCGCTGCGAACCCCGACGACGCGTACCCTTGCCCGGTCACCCGACGCGGTGAAAATCGGTGAGTTGCCCTACCCGCGGGCGCGCGCGAAATCCCGCGCCACTGCACGCCGGACGTCCAGCACATGCGCCCGCATCAGATCCTCTGCCTCGCGCGGTTTGCGGGACAGGATGGCGGCATAGATCTCGTGATGTTGGTGCGCGCGCGACCGCACGGAGTCGAGCGAGAAACTCATTACGTTCTGGGTCAGCGTCTGCGGAATGTTGTTGCACAGCCCGATCACGTCGGCCACGAGACGGGACCGCGCGGCCCGGTGGATCGTCAGGTGGAACCGGTCGTTGGATTGCGAATAGCCGCGCCGCGCCTCTGTCACGTCCTCAAGCAGCAGCGCCGCGTCCCCCTGCGCCAGGGACGACTCGATCTCGATCTCGTCCTCGGGCGTCAGCCCGCGCTCGGCCGCCAGCCGTGCCGCCAGACCTTCGGCCAGCGCACGCATCTCGAAGGCGTCGATAATGTCGGCCACGTCGAACTGGCGGACAAAGAAGCCCCGGTTGTCCTTGTATTCGACCAGCCCCTCACCGGCGAGCTGCTGCAGCGCCGTGCGCACCGGCGTGCGCGACACGCCAAGCTGCCCGGCAAGCTGCACCTCGTTCAGCCGCGCACCCGGCTCCCACACCCCGTCAAGAAGCGATGTCCTGAGGCTGCGCGCAACGCCCGCACCCCGCTTTTCGCCGCCGTTCGAGGATGTCATGCCCGACTCCGATTGCCTCTGGTCCAAGGATATTGGCGCCGCCGGAGAAAGACAAGATTGCATCCACTTCGTCACAACGGTGGCATAAATGTATCCCAACCAGAGCAATACGCACCAGCCGCCCACCCATTGCGCGCAGACACGCGGCCGACGCCATGCGCCCTGCACATTCGCGGCAATCAGAAGATGTCCGACCGTTCGTACTGCACCGGCCAGGGCGCGCGGGTGGCGCGCAGCACCTTCGCCGCCTTCAGTGGCCAGGCCGGATCGGCCAGCAGCGTCCGCCCGAGGATCACCAGATCGGCCTGCCCGTTCGCCAGGATCGATTCCGCGAAGTCGGGCGCGTGGATCAGCCCGACCGCACCGGTGGCCATCCCGGTTTCCGCGCGCACCTGTGCTGAGAATGGCACCTGATAACCGGGATGGATCGGGATCTGCTGACGCGGGTCGTTCCCGCCCGAAGAACAGTCGATCAGGTCCACCAGACCGCCCGCCTTCAGCCGGTGCGCCAGCGCGATGCTGTCGGAAAGGCTCCACCCGCCCTCGACCCAGTCGGTTGCGGAAATCCGCAGAAACAGCGGCAGGTCCGAGGGCCACTCGCTGCGCACCGCATCGAGGCACTCCAGCAGGAACCGGATCCGCCCGTCGAAATCGCCGCCATACTTGTCCTCCCGCAGGTTGCTGAGCGGCGAGAGAAATTCGTGCACCAGATATCCGTGGGCCGCATGAAGCTCCAGTGCCTGAAACTCCGCCTCCCGCGCGCGGCGGGTCGCGGCGGCCAGCGCGTCGATCTGGCGGGCGATGCCGTCCGTGTCCAGTGCCTGCGGAACCGGCCAGCCCTCCGCGTAGGCACGGGCTGACGGCGCGACGGTCTGCCATCCGCCCTGCCCGGCCAGGATCGGCGCGGTGCCGTCCCAGGGCCGCCCAACGGAGGCCTTGCGCCCCGCATGTCCCAGCTGGATCCCTGGCACCGCGCCCTGATCACCGACAAATCCCGCGATCCGCGCCAGCGCGTCCCGCTGCGCGTCGGACCACAGGCCAAGGCAGTGCGGCGTGATCCGTCCCTCCGGTGCCACATGCACCGCCTCGGTGAAGACCCATCCGGTCCCGCCGGTCGCCCGCGCGGCCAGATGCGCGAAATGCCAGTCGTTCGGCAGGCCGTCGGTCGCGGAATACTGGCACATCGGCGACAGCATGATCCTGTTCCGCCCGGTGACGGACCGGAAGGTGACGGGCCGGAACAGCATCGGTTCGGGATCGCGTTTCAGCACGCGCCGACCGGATTCGGCGTTCAGACGGGAATCGGCGGTCGCTTTGGTGGTCTCTGTCATGAGAACTCCGGATCAGGCGGGGTGAGGGGCAACGTGGCCGGGGCACAGGCTCCGGCCCCGGCAGTCTTGCGCAGCCGCGCGGAAGAGTCCCGGCCGAAATCCCGCACCGCATCGGCGGAGGGCGGGTCTCGGGCCGGGACCCGGAGGGTCAGCCGTCGAACCGGATGAACGGGTTCGTTCCCATCAAGTCGCCCTGCGGCACCGGCGCTTCGTATCGCATCTGCCACGTCTCGGGTCCCGTGATGTAGGCGACGCAGATCCCCGTCTCGGCGTAGAAATCCGCGCCGTGCGGGACCAGCCCCGGATAGCTGATCCGCCAGGCCTGTTCGCCCGGCAGGACCGTGCCCATGCGCAGTTCGACCGCGACGCCCTCCTCAAGCTGGAAGTACCAGACCCAGGGGCCGCCCGCGGTCAGGGTCATGACCTCGTCCACGCCTGTCATGTCATCGGTTGCGTTCACGTGCAGGCGGCCGAACTTGTTCTTCGCGGCAAGATGATCCGCCGGCCCCATGGAGGCAAGGTCGTAGACCTTGGGATAGGGCGGCACGCCGGTTTCAGCGGTCGACAGCGCGCCGCCGCCGTCGATGACCGGCACCCGCCCCGCCCCGGTCGCGGCGGCAAGCACCGTCTCTCGGTCGAGCGTGAAAAGCCGCAGCAACTCTGCCGACTGCTCCGCGCTCAGCGGGCCCGCCATCGCGGCCTTCGTCAGGTCCAGCGCGCCGGCGGGCGGCTCGATCCGGGTCAGCCTGACGCCGATCCGGGACAGCACGGCATTGATGTCCTCAAGCCCCGAAACCGGGGCGCGGTTGTCCGAAAAGGCGAGCGTGGCAAGGCCGGGTGCGGGTTCGGCGATCGTTTCGGCTACGGCCAGCGCGGGGACCGCAAGGGCGAGGAGCGGCAGGAGCGCGTGGGTAAGGATGGTCTTCATCGTCGGGTTCCCTGTTCTGAAACATCTGAAATCGCGGTGACACGCCTGCCGCAGGGCCCGGCAAGACCCCGAAACGGACGTATCCGGCGACTGTTCCCGCGATGGACGCCACCCGCTAGCCGTCACCCGGTGACAGGTGTTTTCACTCTGGGTTGGAGATACTGCCGAGCGCACCGGTCCCGGCCAGCGCGCCGGCCAGGTAGTCGATGAACAGCCGCGTCTTGGGCGGCAGGTGTCGGGCGGCGGGATAGATCGCCGACAGGGACTGCGGCCTCAGCCGGTAATCGGGCAGCACCCGGACCAGCGCACCGGAATGCAGCGGTTCGTGGACATAGGGGACCGGCAGCGCCGCGATACCCAGCCCGTCCAGAACCGCCCGGCGGATGGCGAGCGAATTGTTCATCTCGACTGCCGGCTCGAACGCGATCGGCACGGCCCCGTCCGGCCCCTCGGCCAGCCATGCGTCGGTCTCCTCACCCATGGCATAGGCGATGCAGTCGTGTTCCCGGATCTCTCCGGCCGACCGCGGTGCGCCCCGCGCCGCAAGGTAGCCCGGCGCGGCGCAGAGGACCCGGTCGAATTCCAGCAGGCGGCGCGCCCTGAGCGTGCTGTCGGGCAGATGGCCTGCCCCCCGGATCGCCACGTCGAAACGCCCGCCGATGATATCCGCCTTCGCGTCGTCAAATGTCAGCTTCAGCCTCAGGTCCGGATGCGCGGCCCGGAACGGGCCGAGCAAAGGGACAATCGCCTCGATCCCGAAGGACATCGGCAGCGCCACGCGCAGCACGCCCGAAACATGGTCGGACCGGCCCGTGGCAATGGATTTCGCCTGCTCCAGACCATCCAGAACATGCCCGACCCGCGCGTGGAACTCTGCCCCCGCATCCGTCAGCTGCAGGCTGCGCGTGGTGCGGATGATGAGCTGCGTGCCAAGCGCGGCCTCAAGCTCAGCAATGTTCTTGCTGACAGAGGCATTGGACACCCGCAAAGCACGGGCCGCCGCGGAAAAGCTGCCCTCCTCCACGACCCGGCAGAAAATCCTGAGGGCGGTCATCTCGTCCAAGGTCCGTTCCCGTGCGGCGCCTGCGGGACCGGTCGCGCCGAACCCCGCGCCACAGTGCCGGGAAGCGACGGCGGCGGCAACACCGCTCCGCGCCGCCCCGTCGAGCGGGACGTTGGATCAGTCCTTCACCGCCGGCGGGCGGGCGTCATGTTCGTCGGCCAGCACCCGGTCGCGCTGAAGCTCCAGCCACATCGCGTTCATGACCGCGAAGATCGCGGCGAGGGGAAGGCCGAGCAGCCAGGCAAAGTACCACATGTCAACGCGCTCCTGTCAGTAGAGAGAGTGGGATTTTTCGGCGACCTCGTCCTCGGTCACCTTGCCCCAGAGCACCCGGTAGACCCAGGCCGTGTAGGCCAGGATCAGCGGCATGAAGATCACCGTCGCCACCAGCATGGTGAACAGCGTCCGGTGAGAGGAGGACGCATCCCAAACCGTCAGCGACGACCGCGGGTCCAGCGAAGACGGCAGGATGAACGGGAACATCGTCAGTCCGACCGAGGAAATCGCGCCGAAGATCCCCAGCTTGGACCACAGCAGCGTCGTCACCTCCCGCCCCCCGCGCAGCCCGCGCACCGCCATCGTCATGCCCGCCAGCCCGAGCAGCGGTGCAACCGCGATCCAGGGGCGCTCCGCATAGACTGTGAGCCAGGTCGCCGTGCGTGCCACCTCGGAATAGAGCGGGTTGGACGGCCCGTTGGCCACCTTTTCCGCCACAAGCCCGTAGCCTTCGATCCCGTAGGCGAGCCACAGCCCGGCTCCGAGATAGCCCGCGATGGTCACGAGCCCCGTCACCGTGCCGATCCGTTGCGCCCGCGTCTGCACCCAGCCCCCGGTCTTCAGCGAAAGCCATGCGGCACCATGGGTGACCAGCATGGAAAGCGACACCAGGCCGGTCAGCAGGGCGAAGGGGTTCAGCAGCCCGAGGAACTTCGCGTGAAAGCTGCCCTCGTAGCGGGAAAACAGGTCCGGCGTCAGTTCGAACGGCACACCCTGAAGGACGTTGCCGACCGCGACCCCGAAAATCAGCGCGGGAACGGCCCCGCCCGCGAACAGCGCCCAGTCCCAGACCGACCGCCAGGTCGCCGACTCCCGTTTGGAGCGGTACTTGAACGCGACCGGACGCAGGATCAGCGCCGCAAGGATCGCAAACATCGCGAGGTAGAAGCCCGAGAAGCTGACCGCGTAAAGCGGCGGCCAGGCGGCAAAGATCGCGCCGCCGCCAAGGATGAACCAGACCTGGTTGCCCTCCCAGACCGGCCCGACGGTATTGATGACCACGCGCCGTTCGACATCCGTGCGTCCGACGAAGGGCAGCAGCGCGCCGACCCCCATGTCGAAGCCGTCGGTCATCGCGAAGCCGATCAGCAGCACGCCAAGCAGCAGCCACCAGATCACCCGCAGCACATCGTATTCGACCAGTTCGAACAGGATCATCTCACTCACTCCGCAGGGCTGGTGCCGGAAAAGGCCTCGTCCGCCGACGAACGCGCGCTGGCACCGGCGGGCGCAAAGGGCCCCTTGCCGTCATGGGTGCGCAGCCGGTGTTCATGCCGCGCCTCCCAGGCCTCCGTCTCCTCGACATCCTGGAATGGGCCCTTGCGGATGTACTTCAGCATCAGCCCCATCTCGACCACGAAGAGCACGGTATAGAAGATCAGGAAGCCGGTGATGGTCAGCAGCAGGTCCTGCACGCTCAGGTGGCTGACCGAGAGTGCGGTCGGCAGCACCCCGTCGACGGTCCAGGGCTGGCGACCGTATTCCGCGACGAACCAGCCGAGTTCGGCGGCGATCCAGGGCGCGGGGATGATCGCCACGGCCATTTTCAGCGCCCATCTCGGATAGCTCTGCTGCCGGAAGGACGAACGCCAGAAGAAATAGACCATCACCCCGATGAACAGGAAGCCAAGCCCCACCATTCCCCGGAAGGCCCAGAACAGCGGCAGCACGCCGGGAATGGTATCCGCGGCGGTGGTGGCGATCTGTTCCGGCGTGGCGTCGCGCGGGTCCTCCACGTAGCGCAACAGCAGGAAGGCGAAACCGAGGTTGTCCGAATTCGCCTCGAACGTGTCGCGGACCTCGGGGGCCGTGTCGCCGCGCTGCTCGCGGATGGTCATCAGCGCGTCATAGGCGACGATGCCGCTCTTGATGCGCTCTTCCGCCTCGTCGACCAGATCGTTGATGCCGGGAATTTCCGTGTTCAGAGACCGCGTCCCGATCAGCCCCATGACCCAGGGGATTTCGATGGCGTAATGGGTTTCGCGGTCCGCGAGGCTCGGGAAGCCGATGGCAGTGAAGGGCGCGGGCGCGTCATGGGTTTCCCACATGCCCTCGATCGCGGCCAGCTTCATCTTCTGCGTATGGCTCGCCGAATAGCCCGATTCGTCACCCAGCACGACCACCGACAGGGCCGACGCCAGACCGAAGGACGCCGCCACCGTGATCGACCGCCGGGCCAGCGCCGTGTGCCGGTCCTTCAGCAGGTACCAGGCCGACACCCCCAGCACGAAGACGGAGGCCGTGACATAGCCGGCCGACACCGTATGAACGAACTTGGCCTGCGCGACCTCGTTGAACAGGACCTCGAAGAAGCTGTCCAGCTCCATCCGCATCGTCTCGGGGTTGAAAGAGGCACCGACCGGATTCTGCATCCAGCCGTTTGCAATCAGGATCCACAGCGCGGAAAAGTTCGACCCGATCGCCACCAGCCAGGTCGCCGTCAGGTGCCCGACCTTTGACAGCTTGTCCCAGCCGAAGAAGAACAGCCCGACGAAGGTCGCCTCCAGGAAGAAGGCCATCAGCCCCTCGATCGCCAGCGGGGCGCCGAAGACGTCGCCGACGTAGTGGGAATAGTAGGACCAGTTCATCCCGAACTGGAACTCCATGGTGATCCCGGTGGCCACGCCCAGCACGAAGTTGATGCCGAAGAGGTTGCCCCAGAATTTCGTCATCTGCCGCCAGATCGGACGTCCGGTCATGACGTAGACCGTCTCCATGATCGCGACGAGGATCGACAGGCCAAGCGTCAGCGGCACGAAGAGGAAGTGATACATCGCCGTCATCGCAAACTGGAAACGGGACAGTTCGACGATATCAAGATCCATTGCGGTATCTCCCAGGTCTCGCGGGGCCGGTCCGGGCGAGTCGACGGCCTCCACCGGCAAGGTGGGTCAGCAGGGCAACTTAGGCAAGAAGCCCGCACATGCCATATCGTCACATCGGAATGCGTCGACGCTGCGTAAAAACGGGATGGCCGGCCTCGCGGTGGACGGCGGCAACGATTGCCGCCTCGGGCAGATAGCGGCGGACAGAGGCAAGCACCTCGGCCGCCATCTCCGGGTCCAGCCCCTCCGTCGGTTCATCCAGCAGAAGCAGCCGCGGTCGCCGCAGCAGCACACGCGCCAGGCAAAGCCTCCGCGCCTGCCCGCCCGAAAGCCCGCGCCCGCCCTCTCCCAGCCTCATGTCGAGCCCGCCGCGCGCCGCGATCTCCCCATCCAGCCGCACCACGCGCAGCACTTCCTGCAACGCTGCATCCTCCGCCGGACCGGACAGCAGCAGCGCCTCACGGACGGTACCCGCCATCAGGGCCGAGCGCTGCGGCAGCATGGACACCACCCCGCGCAGCGCGTCCTCGTCACAGGCCTGTGGCGGCAGGCCCAGCACCGCGAGTCCCTCGCCGGGCTCAAGCCCCGCGATCTGCATCAGCAGCCGGCTCTTGCCCGCGCCGGAAGGGCCGGTCAGCGCCACAGTCTCGCCTGCCGCGACCTCGAACCGCAGCCCGTCCCGCGCCACCGCCAATACCGGCCCGCCCGGGCTGAAGCCGCCCCCACCCCGTTCCGGCACGACCTCCTCCGGCACCACCCGACCGGCGGCCACGCGCATCCGGCCAAGCTCCGCCACGCCCCGCCGCAGGGGCAACAGCGCTTCGGCCAGCGCCAGCGCGACCAGCAGCGCAATGGCCGCCCGCGCCGGATCGACCCCGCCCCGGACCACCAGCCATCCCCCGCCCGCCAGCGCCACCGCCGCGCCCAGTGTCACCACGCCGGAGAGCAGCGCGCCCGCGTTGCGTTCGGCCCGGTCCAGTGCGCCTCCCGCCTCCCGCGCGGTCACGTCGAGCGCGATCAGCCGAGCCTCCTGCGCGCCAAGCCGCCCCGACATGATCAGCGCCTCCCGGTCGCGCAGCATGTCGATCTGACCGCGCCGCAGCGCCTGCGCCGTCTCCTCCGCCTGAACCGACGGGGCCATGCTGCGCCGCGTCAGCCGGGTAAGGATCACGCCCCCGCCGACCAGATGGATCATCAGGATCGCCAGTGCGACGCGCCAGTCCACCAGCCAGGCCAGCCCCGCGAAGACCACCGCATGCGTCGCAACACCCGCTAGCAGCGGCAGCATCAGTCGCAGCACCAGCCCGTCCAGCGCGTCCACATCCGCGACGATCCGCGTCAGCTGCCCCTCGCCCCGCAGCCGCGCCAGAGACTGCCCGTCGCGCCGCGCGTGGTCCCGCAGAAGCTGCACCCGAAGCGCCGCCAGCGCCCGCAGCGTCGCATCATGCGTCAACACCCTCTCGCCATAGCGCGCCACGGTCCGGCCAAGCGCCAGGAACCGCACCCCGGCCGAGGGGCGGAACACGTCGAAGGCGATCCCGATCCCCGCCAGCCCGGCCATCCCCGTTGCGGTGATGAACCATCCCGACAAGCCCAGAAGCGCCGCGCCCATCATCAGCACAAGCGCCGAAAGAAGCGCACCGCGCGCCATCGCGCCCGGCGCGGCGGACAGCAGCAGCCGGAGGACGCGCAGCAGGGGCCTCATGCCGGGACCTCCACGCGCATGGCCATCGCGTCGGCCAGCACCGGGTCGTGGGTCGCGACCACGACAGTGCGCCCCTCCCCTGTCAGCCCAAGGAGCGCCGCGATGATCCGGCGGGCAGTGTCGGCGTCCAGATCCGCCGTCGGCTCGTCCGCCAGGATCAGCTCCGCCCCCGACAACACGGCCCGCGCCAGCATTAGCCGCCGCGCCTCACCCCCCGACAGACCGCCGCCCGTCTCGCCCAGCCTCGCCGACAGGCCGCCGGGCAGGCGCCGGACCACGTCCTCCGCATCCGCCGCGCGCAATGCCGCCCAGGGGTCAGAGCCGCACCCCCCAGGGTCGAGCCAGTCGCCAAGCGCCACGTCGGAGAAATGAGGATGCTGCGGCACCAGTGCCAGCCGCGCGCGCCAGGCATCGGCCGTGTCATCCGCCAGCACCCGGCCGCAGACCTCGATCCGCCCGTCCGCCAGCGGCACAAGCCCGGCGATTGCCGCCAGCGTCGTCGATTTCCCAGCCCCGCTCGGCCCGGTGATCGCAACCGACTGCCCTGCGCCAACCGTCAAGTCAGGCAACCTCACCTTCGCGGCTGGCAGCACGGCGACCGCACCCGAAAGACAAAGGTTCAGAGCACCCGGCAGCGGTGCGGAAGGATCCCCCTTCCCCACAATGGGGCGGCGCGGACGGGCGTCCAGCGCCTCAAGCTCCTCGACCACAGCAAGCCCGGCAGCGCGGTCGTGCCAGGCGGCGGCGAGGTCGCGCAGCGGCTGGAAGAACTCCGGCGCGATCAGCAGCAGGAAGACCCCCTCCCCGACCGTGAGCGGGCGCGCCCAGGACCCGAAGCGGATTTCGCCAAGCAGCGAGAAGCCGACAAAGACCGCCACCAAAGCGACGCCAAGCGCGGCGAACAGTTCCAGCACCGCCGAGGACAGGAAAGCGACCCTGAGAACCGCCATCGTCCGGTCCCGCAACGTCTCTGCCCTCACCGCGAATTCCTCTGCCGCCCGGCCCGCCGCGCCAAGCAGCCGGATGTCGGTCATGGCCGAGAGGCGGTCCATCAGCATGTCGTTCATCGTGCCGATCTCCTGCATCTGCCGGCGCGAGACCTGCTCTGCCGCCAGCCCGACCAGCGCCATGAAGACCGGGATCAGCGGCCCCGCGACCAGAAGGATCAGCCCCACCACCCAGGACACCGAGAACGCCACCGCGAACAGCAGCGCGGGCAGCACCGCAACGCGGATCATCGCGACGTGGTAGCGGGTGATCCATGGCTGCAGCAGTGGAATCTTCTGCACCGTCAACGCCGCCAGCGCGGCAGAGCCGACCCCCGACTCCGCCCGCGCCTCCCGCTCGATCAGCACCCGGCGTTCCCGCGCGATGGTGGCGTCGGCGGCGTCGAACAGCAGCCCCCCGGCCCGGCGCTCAAGCAAAGCGCGCAGGAAGCCGAGGAGGGCGAATCCTGCCGCCGCCGCCAAACCCGGCGTCATGGCCGCATCCCCCGATACCCAGCCCGCGATCGCCCAGGCCACCAGCGCCGCCTGCACCGGCCAGAGCGCACCGGACACCACCATCAGCGCCCCCGCCCGCACAAGCCGCGGCCGGACCGGCGCGATGATCCGCCGGTTGGCCCTTTGCCGGATGTCGGAGGCTCCGTTCTCTGCCGTCTCTGTCATCTCTCCGCCGCGCCGGTCGGGCCGGATCATGGGGTGGTCCGGAGCGCAGATAGCACCGCGTACAGGGTCTGACGACCCCGGTGACACCCGCATTCGACCTGCACGACGCATGAGCCAGAAGTACTTTCCGGTCAATTCTCAAAGACTTGCTGCGCAGACCCAAGACCTTAAAGAAACTTTAACACCGGTTTCGTCAAACTGTGACCTCGCCCGAATTACCGTGCCCCTCACATGGTGGGGAGGACCCGCGGCATGTCCCTGCCGCCGGTGCCGTCTGCCGTCTTGCTTGAAAACAAAATGGATCGGCATCGCGATGAAACACGTCATTTACGCCAATGATTTTAACGATTTTCTCGGCAATGGATTTGCAGCGGACCCGCTGACCGGCCAGCTTGATTCCGATTACTGGCTTGTGACGGGCTTCAGTGACGCCGCCGACCTTGCGCGCGGCACGACCTCCACCTCCGTCACCACCGGCGGTGTCTATGCCTTTGACCGGGCCGATGCGAACGGCACCGCGCTTTACCTCCAGCCCGGCGGGTCGGATTTCACACCCGGCGAACTCGACCTTCGGCTGAACTCCGGCGACACCGACCTGACCGGTGTTGAGGTCCGCTTCGACCGGCTTGTGAACAACGATCAGGCCCGCGCCAATTCCTTCTCGCTTTCCTATTCGCTCGACGGCGTGACCTTCATCGAACTTGACGCCTATGTCAGCCCCGCCGCCGCCGATGCCAACGGCGTGGTGTCCCAGCTTGTCACCGTCTCCCTGCCCGATCTGCCCGCAGGCACCGATTTCACCCTTCGGTGGAGCGGCGATGACGTTTCCGGTTCCGGTTCCCGCGACGAATTCGGCATCGACAACCTCGTGGTCGAGGGGACGGAGCCCGGCACCGGCGCGCCCGTCGTCTTCACGCTCGAACTGCTGCACATCGCCGATCAGGAGGCCGGTTCCGCCTCCGTCATCGACGCGCCCAACCTGTCCGCGGTTCTGAACGCGCTGCGCATGCAGGACCTCTTCAACGACGGGCTGGCCGACAACACGCTGACGCTGTCCTCCGGCGACGCGATCATTCCGGGCATCTTCTACGATGCCTCCGCCGCTGTCTTCGGGACCGCCGGGATTGCCGACATCCAGATCCAGAACGAACTGGGCATCCAGGCCATCGCCTTCGGCAACCACGAATTCGACTTCGGAACCCAGACCATCGCCGACCTGATCTCGGGCGCCGCACCCGGCAGCATCTTCGGTGCGGACTTCCTTGGCACCGCCTTCCCCTACCTTTCCACCAACCTCGATTTCTCCACCGACGCCGCCCTCGCCCCGCTGGAAGTCGTCGGCGGAGCCTCCCCCCTCGCCAATACCGTGACCTCCTCCGTCGTGCTGGAAACCAACGGTGAGAAGATCGGCGTCGTCGGCGCGACCACCCCGACGCTGGACCGAATCTCCAGCCCCGGCAGCCTCGGCATCCTGCCGGGCGACTTCGACGACACCCCGACGCCCGCGCAGCTGGACGCCCTCGCCGCGCAGATCCAGCTTGAAGTCGACGCCCTGCTCGCCGCCGACCCGAGCCTGAACAAGATCATCCTGCTCTCCCACATGCAGCGGATCAGCATCGAACAGGAACTCGCCGCGCGGCTCGAAGACGTCGACATCATCGTCGCCGGTGGCTCCAACACCCGTCTGTTCGACGAAAACGACCGCCCCCGTGCCGGTGACAGCGTGCAGGGCGAATACCCGATCTTCATCGAAAACGCCGGCGGCACGCAGACCGCCGTGGTGAACACCGACGGCAGCTACAAATACGTCGGTCGCCTTGTCATCGGCTTCGACGCCGAGGGCAATATCGTCCCGGAGAGCTATGACTCCGACGTCTCCGGTGCCTATGCCACCGACGCGCAGGGCGTGGCGGACCTCGGCGCCGAAAGCCTGATCGACCCCGAAATCCAGGCCATCGCCGACGCGATCGAGGCCCAGATCATCGCGACCGAGGGCAACGTCTTCGGCATCTCCGACGTTTTCCTCAACGGCAACCGCTCGGGCACCGCCGGTGATCCGGACGGGGTACGCACGCAGGAAACCAACCTCGGCAACCTGACCGCCGACGCCAACCTCGCCGCCGCGCAGGAGGTGGACGACACCGTGGTCGTGTCGATCAAGAACGGCGGCGGCATCCGCGCCTCCATCGGCCAGACCGTCGTGCTGCCGGGCGACACCACCGCCTCCCGCGTCCCAACGGCAGAGGTCGTCGACGGCGAGGGCAACATCGTCAAGCCCGAGGGCGGAATCAGCCAGACCGACATCCAGACCGCGCTGGCCTTCAACAACGGCCTGTCGCTGCTGACCCTGACCAGGGCCGAACTGGTGGCGGTACTGGAACACGGCGTCGGCGGTCTTCCCGATGCCGCCGGCCGCTTCCCGCAGGTCTCCGGCGTGGAATTCTCCTTCGACCCCGACCTGCCCGCGGGCAGCCGTATCCTGAACGCAGAGATCGTTTCCGAGGATGGCACCCAGATCGCCGAACTGGTGCGGGACGGAGAGATCTCCGGCGACCCGGCGCAGACCTTCCGCGTCGTGACGCTCAACTTCATGGCGACCGGGGGTGACGGCTATCCCTTCCCGCAGGGCCCCGAGGCAAACCGCGTCGACCTGTACGCAGGCGGCACCACGACCGGCGACGCGACCTTCGCCATGGACGGCACCGAACAGGACGCGCTTGCGGAATACCTGCTCGACCTCACCACGCCCTACGATAAGGCCGACACCGGCCCCGGCGGCGACACCCGCATCCAGAACCTGAACTTCCGCACCGACACCGTGTTCGGCGACGCGACCCCGGACACCGTTGTCATAAACGAGGTCCTCGCCTCCACCACCGGCTACCCCGACAGCGAATACGTCGAACTCTACGGTACACCGGGCGCCTCGCTCGCGGGTCTCAGCTTCATCTCCGTGAACAGCGACACCGGCCCGAACAAGGGCGTTATCGACTTCCGCTTCGACTTTGCCGACGACGCGGTCCTGGGTGAAAACGGCTTCCTGCTGCTGGCCAACGGCAAGGCGCAGCAGCAGTACGGCGTCACCGCCAACATCACCTTCGCGGACGACTCGCTGGAGAACTTCTCGGCCACCTATGCGCTGGTCGAAACCGCCAGCCTTTCCGGCACCTCCGTGACCGGGTCCGAGGTGGTGGTCGACGCCATCGCCAGCCTCGACGCCTCCGGCGACACCCCTGTGCTGGGTGCACCCGCGGTCGGGCCGGACGGCTCCTTCCTGCCCGCTGGCGTGGGCCGGATCACCGACGGGGTCGACACCGACACCGCCGCCGACCTCAAGATCCTGAACTTCAACAACTCGACCGCCGTCAACACGCCGACCGCGGGCACCGGACTGGGCGATCCCATCGGCGGCACCGGCGACATCGATGACGAACCGACCCTGATCTCGACCATCCAGGGCACCGCCGACGTCGCCGCCATGGTCGGCCAGACCGTCGTGGTCGAGGCCATCGTCACCGGCGACTTCCAGAACGGCGACGCAGACACCTTCCGCAACCTCGGCGGCTTCTACCTGATGGAGGAACTGACCGACCGCGACGGCAACGCCCTGACCTCCGAAGGCATCTTCGCCTACGAAGGCTCCGGCATGTTCAGGACGGATGTCAACGCGGGCGACAAGGTCCGCGTGCTTGGCACCGTGGTCGAACGCTTCGGCAAGACCACCATCGAGGTCACCGAGATCCGGATCGAGGAAGCCAATGCCGTCGATCCCCTCACCCTCGCCGTCACCACGACCCTGCCGGGCATCGACGACCGCGAGGCGCTGGAAAGCATGCTCGTCACCATCGAGGAGCCGCTGACCTTCTCCGAAAGCTTCGACTACGAGGATTTCCAGGAAGCCACCCTCTCCTCCGGCGGGCCGGTCTACCAGTACACCCAGCTCAACACCCCTGACGCCGCCGGCAATGCGGCGTATCAGGAGATGGTCGCCGACCGCATGATCCTGATCGAGGACGGCCACGGCGGCGCGCGCGGCGACTTCGATCCGATCGAACTGCCGGACGGCAGCCTTGCCGGTGGTCCGCTTGACGGTCTGCGCATGGGTCAGTCGATCACCGACCTGACGGCGATCTTCGATTATGACTTCGGCGCCTACCGCCTGCGCCTGCCGCAGGATGTGGACTTCGACCTCGACGAAGCCACCAACCCGGTGCCGACCACCCCGGCGGACGTGGGCAGCGGCTACAAGGTCGCCTCGTTCAACGTGCTGAACTACTTCACCACCACCGTCGGCCTGACCGACAACGGCCACGCCCCGCGCGGTGCCGAAAACCAGACCGAACTGGACCGCCAGACCGAGAAACTGGTGCAGGGCATCCTCGGGCTCGACGCGGACGTGGTCGGCCTGATCGAGATCGAGAACGACTTCGCCGGCACCAGCTTCGCCCTGAAGTCGCTGGTAGAAGCGATGAACGCCGAACTTGGCACCAACACCTGGGGCTATGTCGATCCGGGCCGCGAGTTCGTCGGTGACGACGCCATCGCCGTCGCCTTCATCTACAACCTGGAAACCACGTCGCTTGTCGGCAATGCCGCCATCCTCGACACCCAGGAATTCCAGAACCCGCTTGGTGCCGGGTCCGGCGGCGACACCTTCAACCGCGCGGCGCTTGCCCAGTCCTTCCAGGACATCCAGGGCGGCGGGATCTTCACCGCCTCCGTCAACCACTTCAAGTCCAAGGGCTCGCTCTCCGGCGCGCCCGAGGATCAGGACCAGGGCGACGGAGCGGGGGCGAACAACGCCACCCGGACCGAAGCGGCGCGGGTTCTCTCCGAATGGCTGGCCACCGATCCGACCGGATCTGGCGACAGCGACGTGATGATCCTCGGCGACCTCAACGCCTATGCGCGGGAAACCCCGATCACCACGCTCGAGGCGGCGGGCTACACCAACCTCGCCCAGGCGTTCGAGGGCGATGACGTCTATTCCTACCGCTTCAGCGGTCAGGTCGGCACGCTCGACTACGCCCTGTCCAACGCCAGCCTGACTTCGCAGGTCACCGGCGCGACGACCTGGACGATCAACTCCGACACGCCGGTGTGGAACGATTACAACCTCGACGACACCTTCACCAACCCGAACACCATGCGCCCGACAGATCAGGGCCTGTTCGACGGGTCCAACCCCCTCCGCTCCTCGGACCACGATCCGGTGATCGTCGGGCTGAACCTGAACGACGACCGCAAGATCCTGCTCTCCGGGACCGGAGGGAACGACCGTATCGACGGTACCGACGCGAACGAGATCATCGTCAGCGGCGGCGGCGCGATGGACCTGGTCAGCGGCGGCGCGGGGGCGGACTGCTTTGTCTTCACCGACCTTTCGGGCAGCCGCGACAGCCTGCGCATCCTCGACTTCGACACGGCGGAGGACACGCTGGACATCGGCGCGGCCACCATCGCCTCCGTCCGGGTGCTGGGGCCGAACCTCCAGATCAACCTGGCCGAGGATCGCGACAGCATCTTCCTCTATGGCGTGACCGACATCGACGCCGTTCACATCATCCAGGACCAGCTTTACCTTTCCTGAAACAACTGAAAACAAGGGACATTCATCATGAAAACCATCAGAACCCTGCTCGCCAGCCTGCTGATCCTCGTTCCGGGGATCGCACTGGCCGCCCCCGTGCTGATCTACGAAAACGACGGCACCGCCTTTGTCGAAACCCTCGGCCCGGACGACGCCTATCTGACCTTCTACGCCGACCCTGCCTCCGACCCCTACATCTGGGCCGAGGGCATGATCTCCGGCGGCGTCCTGACCGCCAGCCTGAGCATCAGCGAAACGCCCTCGACCGTGCTGCTGGAAAGCACCTCCGTCGTCAGCTACGCCCTGATCGACAACGCGCCCGAACTTGACGGCACGCCGAACGCCGACACTTTCACCGTGATCTTCGACGGGCTGACCGGCGCAGCCGCCGCGCTGTTCGGAACGCAGGCGCAGGTGGTCTTCACCTTCTTCATCGAAGACGAGGACGCGGGCTACTATGACTGGGTCAACGCCAGGATCTATGCCGACACCCCCGCCGTGCCGCTGCCGGCCACCTTGCCGCTGCTTGGCCTGACGCTCGCCGGGGCCGCGCTGCTCCGCCGCCGCGTCCGGTTCTGAACCGCCATCGGACAACCCGGACGGGGCCCGCCACAGCGGCGGGCCCCGCCTGCGTTCTGCCACCCCCGCGCGATGCCGACATTTGCGGTTTCCGGCGGCATCGTTTCCCGATAAACGACAGCGACGCCCATACTTGCGAGGATCAGATGTCAGACCCTATCGAAGACTTCAAAGCCGAGGTTCGCGACCGCCTGGACGACAATGGCCGGGACAAGGACTTCGCCGCGCTGTCCAACCAGTGGATGGCCAAGTCCTTCGGCAGGAAATATTCCTACAACTTCCGCGCCTTCGGCCGTCCGATCATCCAGTACCCGCAGGACATGGTCGCGATGCAGGAATTGATCTGGGACACGCAGCCCGACTTCATCATCGAAACCGGCATCGCGCACGGCGGCTCGCTGATCTGGTACGCTGGCCTGCTCGAGGTCAATGCCGCCTGCGGAGGCCCGAAGGACGCCCGCATCCTCGGCATCGACATCGACATCCGCGCCCATAACCGGGCCGAGATCGAAAAGCACCCGCTCGCCCGCCGCATCGACATGATCCAGGGATCAAGCATCGACGCCGGCATCGTCGGCCAGGTGAAAGAGGCCGCCGCGAAATACAAGAATATCATGGTCATCCTCGATTCCAACCACACGCACGAGCACGTGTACGAGGAACTGAAGGCCTACGCCCCCCTGACCTCCGTCGGCAACTACTGCGTTGTCTTCGACACCATCGTCGAGGACATCCCCGACGACCTGCACACCGACCGCAACTGGGGCACGGGCGACAACCCGAAAACCGCCGTCAAGGCCTACCTGGCCGAAGACGACCGCTTCGAAACCGTCACCGCGGTCGACAACAAGCTGCTGATCTCCGTCGCGCCGGAAGGCTACCTGCGCCGCACGAAGTGACCCCTGCGGGGGACCGGACATGCGCATCTGGCTGATCAAGACCGGGGAGGAGATGCCCGACGACCCGCACGGGCCAAGGCTCGTGCGGATGGCGGTGCTGGCCGACCATCTGGTCGCCGCGGGTCATCAGGTCACCTTCTGGAACGCCGCCTTCAACCACCACCGCAAGGAACCGCGCTACGCGGACACCACCCGCATCCGGTCGGTCGCGGGCTATGATACGATCTACCTGAAGGGCCGCGCCTACCGGAAGAACATCTCCCTCGCCCGGTTCGTACATCAGGAGGAAGTCGCCCGCGAATTCGCCCGCGTGGCCCCCGGCGAGACCCCGCCCGACGTCATCGTCGCGGCCCTCCCGACGATCGAGCTTTGTCACGCAGCCATGGCCTATGCGCAGCCACGCGGGATCCCCTATATCCTCGACTGCCGCGACATGTGGCCCGATGTCATCACTGAACAGTTGACCGGCGCGCTGCGCCTTCCCGCCTCCCTCGTCGCGCTGCGCTACCGCCGCCAGCGGGACCGGGCCCTGCGCGGCGCGGCCTCCATCGTCGGTGTCACCGACCGCTTTCTAGACTGGGCGCTGAAAGGCGCGGGCCGGCCCCGCCGCGACACCGACTGCGTCTTCCACCTCGCCATCCCCGCGCCTAAGCAACACGCGCCGGAGGAGACCGCGAAGGCCGAAGCCTACTGGACCGACCTGATCGGCCCGCCCTCCCCCGATGTCACCGTTGCCTGCTTCGGCGGCACCCTCAGCCGCCGGCTTGACCTGCACACGCTTCTCGCCGCCTGCCGCCTGCTGCCGGGCCGCGCCGATCCCGACCGGCTGAAGATCGTGCTCTGCGGCCGCGGCGACCTGCTGGAGGAGTTCGAGGCGACCGCCCGCGATGTCCCCCACGTCACCTTCGCCGGATGGCGCAACGCGGTGGAACTGGACGCGCTGATGAAGCGATCCACCGCCGGGCTGCTGCCCTATCCCCCGGCCTTCGATTTCTCGAACCACTACGTCAACAAGATCGGCGAATACCTGAACTACGGCCTGCCGATCGTCACCGGGCTGGACGGGCTGACCGAGGCCCTGCTCAAGCCGAACGACCTGCAGCTGCCCTATGAGGTCGGCAATCCCGAAAGCCTCGCCGCGACCCTCACGACCCTGCCCGATCAGTCCGGAAAGGCCACCGCCCGCGCCGAAACCGCCAAGGCCCTGTACCGGGAGATGTTCGACCCCGAACGCATCTATCCCGACTTCGCCGCCCATATCGAGGCGATCGGGCGCAGCACCGCCTCTCAGCCCTGACGACGCGCGCTCAGCGCCGCCACGAATCCGGCGACATCCTCTGCCGTATACTCCGCCGCCGGACAGATCGCCTCCAGCCGCCGCACCATCGGGATCAGCACGCGCGGGTTCGCCGGATCGTCGACATCCTGCCGATCCCAGGTCACCAGCCGCTCGCCCCCCAGTTCCGCGCCAAGCTCCCGCGCCAGGAACCGACCCAGATGCACGGGCCGTCCCGACCCGATGTTGACCACGCCCTCCGCCTTCGCACTCAGGCACAGGTCGACCAGACACCGCGCCACCGACCGCGTCGAACAGAGATCGCGATACACATCCGCCGAGCGCAGGTGAAACGCCTCCCCCGCCAGCAGCGCGTTGACGACAAGGCTGGTCACCCGGTGCGCCGTCTCGTCAGGCCCGAAGGGATGGAACACCCGCCCCACGCTGACCCGGCAGGACAGCCCCGCCGCCAGCAGCCCGCGCGAGGTCGCCGCCTTGCACTGACCGTAGAGCGTTGCCGGTTCCTCCGGCGTCACGTCCTCCACCAGCAGCCCGGTGTCCCAGGAATATTCCGCGCAACTGCCGACAAAGCAGAAGCTTTCCCCCCCGGCTGCGTCGAACTGTTCGGCCAGCCGTAGCGTCGCCGCCTGCCAGTCGCGGTTTTCCGCCGCGTGCCAGTAGGTGCCATGATCGGTGATCCAGGCGGCATGGATCAGATGCGTGACGCCCTGTTCCCGGAACGTCGCCGTAAGGTCCCCGACGCCCAGCAGATCATGCGCCAGCGGTGTGACACCCGCTGCAGCCCCCCCCGGAGATCGCGCCACCGCGACCACCGGAACCCCACGCCCGACGAGGTCCGACACCACCGCGCGCCCCATGGCCCCGCTTGCCCCGGTCACCGCTACCTTCATGCCCTGCGCCTCCGTCTGCCCCTGCCCGCTTTTCATTTCCGCCGACCTGCCGTAAACGGATCCGCACGTTGGTACGACCGGGGTCTTTACATGTCCGAACCATATTTCTCCGTTATCCTGCCGATGTACAAGCGCCCCGCCCTCGCCCGCGATGCCCTGGGCAGCGTGCTGGCGCAGAGCTTCACGGATTTCGAGGTCATCGTCTCCAACAACGGCGCAGAGCCCGAGGTGCGCGACGCCATCGCCGACCTGATCTCGGACCCGCGCGTGACCTATCTGGAGTTCCCCGAGGCCCTGCCGATGCCGCGCCACTGGGAAACCCTGTCGCTGAAATGCACCGGGCGCTACGTGACCGTCCTGCCCGACCGCTCCGTCCTCTATTCCGACGCTCTGGAACAGATCCGCGCCCAGCACGACGCCGACCCCGCGCGCGCCGAAATCGTCGCCTGGGCCTGGGACATCTTCCACAGCGACGCCCAGCTTCTGCAGAAGCGCCGCAACACCGGGCCCAAGACCACGATCATCGACTCCGACAAGCTGATGATCGACCAGATCCATGCCCAGAGCTATCCGCAGACCATCCCGCGCGGCCTCAACTCCTGCGTCGACCGCCGCCTGATCGACGAAATACGCGCCCAGAACGGAGAGGTCTTTGGCGTCATCACCCCCGACTTCATCTTTGCTTACAACTGCATGATGCGGCGGCCGGAGTTCGTGTTCATCAACGACAGCCTCGCGGTATCTCAGGGCCTTGCGGGCAGCACCGGAACCCAGGCCCGGATGGGCGACCTGCGCGGTTACCTGTCCCTGTTCGACAGCACCGACCTGTTCAGCCACGTGCCCTGCGACGCCTCCATCGTCGAGAACGCGATCTTCCAGGACTTCCTGCTCAGCGCCGACCGCAACAACCGCCCCGACCTCGCCGACCGGATCGATCGCGCGGTCTACTATTCCAAGTGCTTCGCAGAGATCGCCATGAAACGCCGCGCCCGCATCCTGTCCCGTGCCGACATCGACGCGATGGAGGCCAAGGTGACCGAAGCGCTTAGCCGCGAGCCCCTGCACATCCGACAGCGGGTCGAAGCCGCGCGCACCGCCCGTCCGCCGCTCCGCTCCTGGGTCCGCGGCCAGATCAAGGGCCGCCTCGGCGCGCGGCTTGAGGCGATCCGCCCGCTGCTGATGCGCCTGCGCGGGGCCCGCCGGGTCGACTCCCTGCTGTTCGCCGTCTCCGCCCGCGACTGATCCCTAGCGCGCAAGCTCCGCCAGGATCGTGTCCGCCAGTTCGCCAAGCGCCACGCCGGATGCCCGTGCAATCCCGGCGGGGGAGGTATCGGCCAGCGGTACGAGGATGTCGAACCGACGGATCCGCTCCGGGATCACCCGGTCGTAGGAGGACACCGCAAACTGTCCGCGCAGGGAAAACTGCCCGGTCTCCCGCGCAACCATCTCGGACACCCGGACATGCACCGCCGCCTGCGCCGGAGTTTCCAGCGGCCAGGGTTCCGCCGCGACCGTCGCCGTGCTCGCCCGCCCCAGACGGTCCGCCAGCAGGATCGTGGTCGACCGCACGGGTTCGTCCGCCCAGACCGCGTTCTTCACCGGGGTCAGGGCACCGCCCTTGCCCTCCAGCAGGATCTGCGAATCCTCCGCATAGGCCGGCAGGGACACGTCCCGCACCTCCAGCGTCGACACCCGCAGCCGCTTCACCGCCCCATCCGTCAGGGGCGCCGGGTCCATCGCGTAGCGCGGGCCGTCGCCGCCGCAGGCAGCCAGGAACAGAAGGGCGGGAAAGGCAAAGCGCAGCATGTATCTATCGTCCGAATAGCAGGGAATTGGGATTGCGTTCGATGGCGCGGGCCAGCTTGGACAGCGCCTCCGCCGCCGCGCGCACCTCGCGCAGCGCCGACACGGTTTCGCGGTTGAAGGTCGACTGGCTGTCATAACTTGTGACCACGCGCTCCGCCTCGCCGACAAGGCGCTGGATGCGGGCTGACAGGTCCGGCAGGCTCTCCGCCGCCTCCTGCACCGCCGCCGCCGCGTCGCGGGCCGAGGCAAGCGTCTGGTTGGTGTTCTCCACCACCCCGCCAGCGCGCAGTTCGGCCAGGGCATTGCGGGCCTCGTCCAGCGCGCCGGTCAGGCTGCCCGGCAGGGCGCGTGCGGCAGGCGTGTCGATCAGCCGGTCCGCGCCTTCCAGGAAGGCACTGGCGGCGGCCAGGAAATCCTCGACCTCCAGCGAATTCGCCTTGGCGGTCAGGGCGCGCAGATCGTCGACCAGCTGCGGCAACTGCGCCGTCGCGTCGCCCACGTCCCCGGCCACGCCGGTCACCGACTCCGCCGCCTCTCCGGCCGCGTCCAGCGCCGCCGTCAGCTTGCCCACGGCATCCGCCGTCACCAGCCGTTCCACGACAGACCGCAGGTCGGCGATGGCCGCGTTGATCTCTCCGGGCAGCTTCTGGGTCTCCTCCCCGCCGATCAGCCCGCGCGCGTCATCCATCAGCGACACGAAGGCGTCTGGCGCGGCGCGCAGCTTCTCGTCCCCCGCAAGGTTCTCGATGGAGGCCAGCGTCGCGATGCCCTGCTCCAGCAGTTCTTCGATCGGCAGATTGTCGACCCGGTTCAGCAAACCTTCCGCCCGCGCGGCGACATCCGGCAGATCGGACGGCACCGCCGGGATCAGCGGCAGATCCTCGCCCCGCCGCAGCAGCGCCGCCGGTTCCGCGTCCGGCACCTCCGCCAGCTCGACCACAAGCGACTGGCTGAAGATGCTCTGCGAGGCCAGCCGCGCGCGCAGTCCGCCTTCGACCGCGGTCTCGACAAATTCGATCACGCCCTCGGGTTCCGTATCCTCCGGCAGGCCAAGCCGCTGCGGATCGATGGACACGGTTGCCCGCAGCTTCACCGTCGGCCCCTCCGGCGTTTCCTCGATGATCGCGCCGAGGGAGGAGACGGTGCCGACCCGGACGCCCTTGTACATCACCTGCGCACCGGAGGAGAGGCCGTTCACCGACTCCTCGAACTCCACCGCCAGATCGACCGCGTTGTCCACGGTGTCGCTGAAGACGCTCTCGCGCGCGGAATCCTCGTCCTTGTACAGGTCGAACACGTCCTCGGGCCGGATCGGCGCGCCGCCCTGAAACACCGTGTCGAAGGTCAGCCCGCCGCGCACAAGGCTGGCAAGCGACCCGATGGACAGGTTGACGCCCCCGGTGCCGATGTTCACCGAAATGCCGGAGGTCTGCCAGAACCGGGTGGCAGAGGTCAGCAGCTTGTCATGCGGCGCGTCGATAAAGGCGTCCACGATCACCCCGTCGCCGGAGGCCAGCAGCCGCGGCTCCTCGATCCGGCCGACCTCGATCCCCTTGTGAAAGATCGGCGCGCCCGCGGTCAGCGAACTGCCGGTCGATGCGCGCAGGGTGATCTCCGTCCCGGCCTCACCCGGTTCAACCAGCGGGGTCTTGTCGAGCCCGGTGAACACCGTCGCCGAAGACCCCGGCTGCGGTTCGAACGCCATCTGGATGTAGACCCCCGAAAGCACCGTCGACAGCCCCGTGATCCGCGTCGCCGACACCTCGGGCCGTACCACCCAGAAGGCGGCCTCCTGCGGCAGGGAATCCGTCACGTTCCGGTCCACCCGCGCCCGTACCAGCACCGAGGTCAGGTCCGGCGCGAAGGCCACGCTCTCCACCACGCCCACAACCACGTCGCGATAGCGCAGAGTGGTATCCTCCGCCACGATCCCGGCAGCGTTCTCGAACCGGATGGTGATGAGCTGCCCGCGTTCGGCAAAGCTGCGCCAGGCCACGAACAGGCTGACCGCCAGCGCCAGAAGGGGCACCAGCCACACCACGGACAGGTTGCGCCAGAACGACCGGCGCGGTCCCTCGATCACCATGTCCGAGGCCTTCGGTTCACTCATCTGCCGTCCTCATTCCGCGGGCACCGGATCGGCGTCCCATATCAGTCTTTCGTCGAAGCTCAGGGCCGACACCATAGTGAACGCGACAGATAGTGCAAAGCTGACCGCGGCAATGCCCGGCGCGATGCTCGCCGCGAAGTTGAGTTGCACCAGCGAGGCGAGGATCGCCACCACAAAAACGTCGATCATCGACCAGCGTCCGATGAATTCGACGACGTGGAACAGTTTGTGGCGGTAGTGGTGGCTCATCCTCACCTGCCGCGTCACCGACAGCGCAAGGAAGATGATCGCCAGGAATTTGGCAATCGGGATGATGATCGACGCGAAGAACACGATACCGGCGATTCCGTAGGACCCGTGATGCATCAGTTCCACCACCCCGCCAAGGATCGTGCTTTCCGTCGTCCGGCCAAGGGATGAGGTCTTGAGCATCGGATAGACATTCGCCGGCACGTAGACCACAAGCCCCGCAACCAGCCAGGCCCAGACCGCCTGCAGCCGCGCGGCGGAGCGCGGGCGCAGGTCCGATCCGCAGCGCAGGCAGGTCACCGCGCCGTCGCGATGCACCTTGCCGCATTGCGCACAGCCGATCAGACCGGCCTGCCGCGCCGTGACCACGGGTGCGCTCATGCCGGACGTCTCGCTTCCAGCGTCTTCCACACCGTCACCCTGCTCATGAAATTGTCCTTCAGCACCGTCACCACGACCAGTCCGACAAAGGCCCAGAAAGCCGGTCCGATGGCGACATGCGCCAGCCCCGCCACCTTGACCAGCGCCACGGCCACGCCGACGATGAAGACCTCGGCCATGGCCCAGGGCCGCAGCGCCTCGGCCACGCGGAAGGCAGGCACGGCGAACCGGCGCGGATACCAGCCAAGCGCCATCGGCCCCAGCACGTAGATCAGCGCCAGGAACCGCACCGTCGGCAGCACCACGATCAGCGCCGCCATCGCGTATGTCAGCGGCACCGTCAGCCCGCCCGAGAACGCCCGCACCGTGTCCACCAGTGTGCTGCGCTGCGACAGCCCGGCGGCGCTGACCTCGAGAAACGGGAAGAACACCGCCGCGACCATCAGGATCAGTCCCGCCATCGCCAGCATCAGGATCCGCGTCATCGCCAGCCGCCGAGGCGCCTCGATCACGCTGTGGCAGCGCGGACAGGTCGCGGTCTCCCCCGCCGCGACGTCCCGGTCGCGCAGCAGCGCGTCGCAGGCGGGACAGGCGATCAGGGAGTCGAGGTCCCGGGCGGAGTCCTCGGACATCTTGGGCGGCGTATGCACGGACATGACGGGTAATCTAGGACGTTGCCGCGCCGTTGCAAAGCACCGCCGGACGCACCCCCGGCCACGACGGATGCTGCGGATGCAGTCACACCCGACGTCAACTATCACTTCTTCGCAACACTCCTGCCGCCCGCCAGATATTTCTCTTGCAGGAAAGCAGGTTATGGAAGAATAGCTCATTTCGCGGGCGCAGAATCGCCTCACCCGCCCGATGCCTTGCAGGTCCCGATTGGACGCCCTCACCACCGCACGCTTTCCGGCGCGCAGCCCCCTCCTCTCCCGCTGGTCCGGCACGGATGACACCGCTGCCCGGCAAGGCCCGAACTACATGTCAACAAGGGTCTCCCCGCGGCCCGCAGGACGCCGCCGATGCAGCGCCGCAACCGGCGGCATCCCGCGTCCCGTGTCGCCTGCCCCTTGAATTCTGCGTCGCAGAAAACAGCTAATCCGGTTACCAGATACCCCCCGAGATACCCGAGAGCCACGACCTTGCCCCGCCCCGCTTCCAAACCCGCACCGCTGACCCCGTCCCGCCGCCGTTTCCTGGCCGGTGCCGCAGGTGCCGCCGCCCTGCCCGCCCTGCACCCGTTCCGGCTCATCGCGCAGGAGGCGGAGGCCTTCTCCTTCGACGCCCTCTCCGACCGGATGCGGCTCGCCGCGCTTGGCGACCCGGTCGAGGCCGAGATGCTTGGCGGCTTCCTGACCGAACTCGACTACGACGACTACCAGCGCATCCGGTTCAACCGCGACCGCGCCCGGTGGAGCGATGGCGGCGCCTTCCGCCTCAACGCCTTCCACCCCGGATGGCTGTTCCGCGAATCGGTTCAGATCAACGAGGTCCGCGACGGCCGCGCGGAACGGATGCACTTCAGTACCGAGGATTTCGAATACCTCGACCTCAAGACCGAGGTGCCCGCCGGGTTCGAACTGCCCGGCGTCGCCGGGTTCCGCCTGCTCAACCCGCTCAACCGCGCCGACAAGTACGACGAACTGCTCGCCTTCCTCGGGGCCAGCTATTTCCGCGTGCTCGGGAAGGACACCCGCTATGGCCTCTCCGCCCGCGGCCTCGCCGTGAACACCGGCCACCCGGATGGTGAGGAATTCCCCCGCTTTTCGGAATTCTGGCTCGAACGCCCCGCGCCGGGCGCGAACAGCGTCACGATCTATGCCGCGCTCAACAGCGCCTCCGTCACCGGGGCCTACCGCTTTGTCGTGACCCCCGGCGTCGACACCGTGATGGACGTCACCGCCCGCCTGTTCTTCCGCCGCGACATCGCCCAGCTCGGCATCGCTCCGCTGACCTCCATGTTCCTCTTCGGCGGTGGCGACCGGCTCGGCTTTGACGACTACCGCCCCGCCGTGCACGACAGCGAGGCGCTGGTGATGAACTTCGGATCCGGCGAAACGCTCTATCGCCCGCTCAAGAACCCGGCGCGCATCGCCTGGTCCTACCTTGGCGCGGAAAGCCCGCGAAGCTTCGGCCTTGTCCAGCGCACCCGCGCCTTCGACGAATATCTCGACGCGCAGGCGCATTACGAACGCCGCCCCAGCCTTATGGTCGAACCGCTCGGCGACTGGGGCAAGGGCTCCGTCCGGCTGATGGAACTGCCCACGGACCTTGAGGGCAACGACAACATCGCCGCCTTCTGGACGCCCGAGGCCGAGGTGAAGGCCGGCGGCCAGCTGGAAATCGCATACCGGCTGCACTGGGGCATGTCCCCTCCGGGCGACGGGTCTTCGCAACGTGCCCGGATTCTGCGCACGCGCGCCGGAAAAGGTGGCGTTGCGGGGGTGGAAGGCGACGCCAGTCGGCGGAAATTCGTCATTGATTTCCAGGGTGGCCGGATGTCGGAACTTCCCGAGGACGCCCCGGTTGTACCCGATGTCAGCGCCGTGCGTGGCAGGATTACCCAAAGCATCCTGTCCCGCGTCGATGGAACCGACATCTGGCGGCTGGTGATCGAGGTTGAGGCCGAAGCGAAGACGGCCGTTGAAATCCGCGCCAGCCTGACCGGCTTCGACCAGGTGCTGAGTGAGACGTGGCTATATCAGTGGGTAAAAGAATGAACGACCTTTCGAATACCGACTTCGATCCTGCGCTGGCCGAGGCCGTCGCTTTGACCAACTGGCTCCCGCCCGAGGCGCCGCTGGCCATGCCCCGTCAGGTGCTGGAGGCGGATGCGGACCATGCGCTGCTCTCGACCCTGCTGCGCCTGATCTTCCCCGCCCGCCGGGTCTGACGCCGATGCAGCAGCGCCTGGCCGGATACGAGACCCGGCTGACCCGGACCGTCGCCCTTTGCACCGCCCTGTCCCTCGCCTTCGTCGCCGCCGGCCTGACGATAGAGGCGACGTTGCAGGACGGTGTGCAGGCGCTTGACCTGCTGCGCGGTCTGCTGATGTTCGTCACCACCGGCTGGCTCGCATGGGGTGCATTGCTGGCGATCATCGGCCTCGCCCCCCTGCCGCGCACCGCCGCCCCCGCATATGACCCGGAACAGGGCCGCAGCATCGTGCTCATGCCGATCTGCAACGAAGATCCGCTGACCACGTTCGCCCGTGTCGCCGCCATCGACCGCTCCATGGCCGATGCAGGGGTGAAGGCGGACATCGCCATCCTCTCCGACACCCGCGACGACATGGCCGCGCAGCGCGAACGCGACGCCTTTGCCCGCCTGCTGTCCACCACCGGCGGACAGGGCCGCATCTTCTACCGCCGCCGCGACCAGAACACCGGGCGCAAGGCCGGCAATATCGAGGAATTCATCCGCCGCTCCGGCGCCGCCTACGACTACGCGGTCATCCTCGACGCCGACAGCCTGATGGAGGGCGCGACGATCCGCGCCATGATCGCGCGGATGCAGGCGGACCCGGAACTCGGCCTGCTTCAGACCCTGCCCAAGATCCTCGCGGCCCGCTCCTTCTTCGGCCGCGCACTGCAGTTCTCCGCCGCGTTCCACTCTCCCGTCTTCACCCGCGGCCTCGCCCGGATGCAGGGCGTCACCGGCCCCTTCTGGGGCCACAACGCCATCGTGCGCGTCCGCGCCTTCGCCGAAAGCTGTGGCCTGCCCGCGCTTTCCGGACGTCCGCCCTTCGGTGGCCATATCCTCAGCCACGATTACGTCGAAGCCGCCCTGCTTGCCCGCGCGGGCTGGGTTGTCGAGGTCGACGCGACCCTCGGCGGCTCTTACGAGGAAGCGCCGGAGAACGTGCTCTCCTACGCCAAGCGCGACCGCCGCTGGTGCCAGGGCAACCTTCAGCACGCCCGTCTGCTCACCGCTCCCGGCCTGCGCGGGTGGAGCCGCTTCGTCTTCCTTCAGGGCATCCTCGCCTACATCGTCTCGGCCTTCTGGGCGGTGTTCCTCGTCGCCTCCGTCCTGTCGGCCGCCTTCGCGCCCGCGCCGGACTACTTCCCCGACACCTACCAGCTGTTCCCGGTCTTCCCGAACGACCGCACGCGGGAAATCACGGCCCTTGCCCTCGGCATCGTCGGCCTGCTGATCCTGCCGAAATTCGCCATCATCGCGGAAGCCGCGATCACCCGCCGCGCCCGCTCCTTCGGGGGAACCCTGCGCGCCGCCGGGTCGGTGCTGACAGAGATCCTGTTCACCTCTCTCCTCGCCCCGGTGATGATGGCCTACCAGACCCGCGCGATCCTGCAGATCGTCTCGGGCCAGGACGGCGGCTGGCCCGCGAACGCACGCGGCGAAGGACAGCTTTCCGTCGCCGCCGCCGCCCGCGCGGCGGGCTGGGTCACGGTGCTCGGCGTCGTCGTCACCACCTCCGTCTGGTGGCTCTCGCCGGAACTGGTGCTCTGGATCCTGCCGGTCAGCCTGCCCATGGTCGCGGCCCCGTTGCTGATAGCGGCGACCTCCCGCCCATTGCGGGGCGGACTGTTCCAGGTGCCGGAACGAAACGACACGCCAGAGGTTTACGGGAAGTATCTCGACGTCATCGACGGCTGGACCGAGGACCAGCCCTCCCGCACCGAAAGCCCTGCCCATGTCGCGGCCTGAACCCAGACTTCTGCCCTTCCCGGCCAAGCCCGAGTCGAAGCCCAAGGTCCGCGATCCGCGCATCGACCTGCTGCGCGGCCTCGCCTTGGTGATGATCCTGATCGACCACATGCCGGGCAATCCCTACGAGGCGATCACCTACCGCAACTTCGGTTTCTCCGACGCGGCCGAAGCCTTCTACATCCTCTCCGGCGTCGCCGTCGGCCTCGCCTATGCCGGGCGCTTCCTGCCCGAACAGCGCGCGAAGAACGGCCTCTGGCCTGCCGTCGCGCCGGTCTGGAAACGCGCCTGGACACTCTACCTCGTGCACCTGTTCCTCACCCTCTGGGCCGTGGCGATCTTTGCCGGCGGCGCGGACTGGCTCGGCAATCCCGAACTGCTGAACATGCACAACCTGCGCGCCGTCTACGACAACCCGGAAGAGGTGATCTTCGGCATCGCCACCCTCGGCCACCAGATCGGTTACGTGAACATCCTGCCGGTCTACTCGCTGCTGCTGCTCATCGCCCCCGCCGCCGTGCTGATCGCCCTGTGGAGGCCCATGGTCCTGCTCGCCGGCTCCGTCACGCTCTGGTTCTGCGCCGGGACCTTCGCGCTGAACCTGCCCAACTGGCCGAACGGAGGCGTCTGGTTCTTCAACCCCCTCTCCTGGCAGCTGATCTTCGTCATCGGCCTGCTCTGCGGCCTTGCCATGCGGCGCGGGGAACGGCTGGTCCCGGTCAACCGCACGCTGTTCTTCGTCGCCCTGGGCTGGCTGGTCCTTGCCGCCGCCTGGCGCCTGATCCCGCCCTTCGGGCAGATGATGAACTACGGGATGTGGTGGCTCGACAACCACGGCCTGCCGTCGATCTTCTTCACCCAGAACAAGACCGACCTCGGGCTGCCCCGCGTGCTGCACGTTCTGGCGCTGTTCTACGTGATCTCCTGTCTGCCCTCCGTCCGCAGCCTGTCGGCGCACAAATGGGGTGAGCCGCTCCGCCTGCTCGGCCGTCAGGGCCTGCTGGTCTTCGCCTCCGGCACGGTGCTGGCCCTCACCGGCCAGGTCCTGATGCTCGGTTTCCCCGAGGCCACATGGCCGCTCTGGCTGCCCACTCCGGTCGGCATCGCCCTGATGTGCCTCGCCGCCTGGATCGCCGAGGACGGCAAGCGCCGCGCGAAGGCCACGGCACGCGAAGGGTCTCGGGCGCCCATGCCGGTGTCGATGCAGGAAACGGCCAGGGTCCGGGTCTGAAGCCCGAACGCGCCCTAAGTCGACGAAAGTTGTACGGGCCTGTCTGAAATACTCTTCAGCGAGGGCTGCGCCGCCTCAAGTGGCAGGTCGGCGCAGCCCGGCCGGCCACCGGGCACCCATGATCGCACAGGCAACTAAGTGCCCCCGATCATCACCTTGTCAAAGAACCCCTCCAGCCGCGCCACGTCCTCCAGCGCCATCACCCCGGCGACATACTGATCCGGCCGCACCACAACCAGCGCCCCCTCCATTCGGCTGACCCCTCGCAGCGCATAGATATCGGCCTCGGGCTCCGGCAACGCGCAGAATACCTTCTCGTAGTCCACCAGCCCGAACCGCCCCTTCTCCGGCAGCAGCAACCCGGGCAGCGCCGACGGCGACATCGTATGCGGGTCCGCAGGAAAAACCGCCCGCAGATCGAAGACCGAATCCACCTCCGGCCCCGGATACCGCCGGATCAGCCCGCCCGGAGCCTCCAGCGCCCGGCACAGGTCCACGATGCGGCGCAGACCGGCCTCCCCTTCGGGCGCAAAGGCAAACAGCCGCCAGCGCGCATCTGCCCGGAGCACATGCCCCAGTTCCATCCGCTTCGCATCCGCCAGCCGCACGACCGGTGCCGAATGGAAGCGCGTGCCCACGTCGAACCCCGGCGCCAGCGCCTGCCCCTCCGCCCCCGCGATCAGGACCGAAGGCGCATAGGTCACCGACATCCCGGCGGTATAGCGCCCGTGTTCTATGAAATGCCGCTGCATCTCCGGGTCACCCGACGCCGAGGCATTGGCCGGACGCTCGCTCATGATCCGCGCCCACTCCCGGTCGAAATCGATCAGGTCCTGCGCCACCGCCCGCCGTTCCTCCGAATAGGAATGCAGCACCTCCGGGCCCATCCGCCCGCCCAGCACGGACACCAGCTTCCAGCCGAGGTTGAACGCATCCCCCATGGAAACATTCATCCCCTGCCCCGCCTTCGGACTGTGGGTGTGGCAGGCGTCCCCGGCGATGAAGACGCGCGGCACCTGTCCCGCCTCCGTCACATCGTCGAACTTGTCCGTCAGCCGCTGCCCGATCTCGTAGACCGACCACCAGACCACGTGCCTGACGTCAAAGCTGTAGGGCTTCAGGATCCGACCCGCCGCCGCGATCAGGTCCGACACGTCGATGCCCCGCGCGGCGACCCGCTCGCCCTCCTTCAGCTTGTCGATCTCGATGTAAAGCCGGATCAGATACCCGCCCTCGCGCGGGATGATGAGGATATTCCCCTCCCCCGCCGACTGGATCAGCGCCTTGAAGCGCACGTCCGGGAAATCGGTGACGGCGAGCACGTCCATCACGCCCCAGGCATGGTTCGCGGCCTCGCCGACCAGCTTCCGCCCGATCGCCTGCCGCACCGAGCTGCGCGCCCCGTCGCAGCCGACGACATACTTCGCCCGCACCGTGCCCGGGGACCCGTCCGCCCGCTCCAGCGTCACCTCGACCGGATGCTCCCCCTCTCCCACTGAAAGCCCCGTCATCGTCAGCCCGTAATCCGGCACCAGCCGGGACGGGGACCGCCGCATCACGTCAAGATACAGATCATGCACCCGCGCCTGATTCAGGATCATGTGCGGCATCTCGGACAGCCCGTCCTCCACGTCCTGCACCCGTCCGTTGCGCGCGATGTGCGACGGATCCGCCGGGTCGGGCCGCCAGAACACCGTCTCGTTCACCCAGTAACCCTGCCGCATCACCGTGTCGGCGAACCCGAAGGCCTCGAACATCTCCATCGACCGGCAGGAAATCCCGTCCGCCTGTCCCTTCTCCAGCGGCCCCTCGCGCCGCTCGACCACCCGCGTCACGATGTCGGGAAAGCCCGAGAGATAGGCCGCCAGCGTCAGCCCCGCCGGCCCTGACCCCACGATCAGCACGTCGACCTCATCGGGCAGCGGCGCACCGACCGACCGCCCCTCTGCCGCGGGATGGTCGTCCGGATTGCCGGGCCGGAACCCGTCCTGATGATACTGCATGGCGGGGCCTCCTCCGATCGTCCCGCCGCAGCTTAGCAATCCCGGCGCGCCTCCCGCCAGCGGTCAGAGCGTCACGCCCGCTCCAGCACCTCCACCGACAGCACGGTCGGCAGGTGGCGCGCGATCTCCTCCCATGTGTCGCCCTCGTCCCGGCTGGCAAAGACCGACCCACTGTTGGTGCCGAAATAGACCCCCGCCGGGTCCTGCCGGTCCCCGGTCATCGCCTGCCGGAGCACGGTGAAATAGCACGATACCTGCGGCAGCCCCTCCCGCAGGTCCTCCCAGCTCTGCCCGCCGTCCCGCGACCGCCAGACCGCCGCCTTCGCATCCGGCGGGAACCGTCCCGCCATGTCCCCGTTCAGCGGCAGGGTCCAGAGCACCTGCGGATCGCGCGGATGCACCTGCAGCGGAAACCCGAAGGTCGACGGCAGCCCCGCCGTCACGTCATCCCACGACCGCCCGCCGTCGTTGGACCGCCAGACCCCGTGATGGTTCTGCTGATACATCACATCGCCCCCGCCCGGAGCCCGCACCATGTTGTGCACGCAATGCCCGATCTCGCCCCCCTCCGGCCCCGCCGGGTGGTGGTGATCCGCACAGGCCCCGGCGTTGCCAACACGGTTTCTCCGTTCCCAGGTCGCGCCACCATCCTCCGTCGCGAAAACCCCGGCCGCCGAAATCCCGACCCACAGCTTCCCCGGATCCTCCGGGCTCCGCACGATGGTGTGCAGCACCAGCCCCGCCCCCCCCGGCTCCCAGCTCTCGCGCGAGGGGTGATCCGT
Source organism: Primorskyibacter flagellatus (assembly GCF_014638275.1). Lineage (GTDB taxonomy): Bacteria > Pseudomonadota > Alphaproteobacteria > Rhodobacterales > Rhodobacteraceae > Pseudooceanicola > Pseudooceanicola flagellatus_A. The sequence goes on along the minus strand of NZ_BMFJ01000001.1, from coordinate 93,515 downwards.
CAGCCCCTCCACCCGCGCCCAGCTCACGCCCCCGTCCCGGCTCTCCAGCAGGCTCGCGGGCTTCGTCCCGGCATAAACCACCCCCGGCGCCGCACACACCGACCAGACCTGCGAAATGTCGTCGAACGGCACCGGCCCGTCCGTCCAGCCGATCATCTCGGCAAACCCAGGGTCCTGCGCCGCCCACTCGTCCATCTGCCCCCTTGACAGCTTGGCCAGCACCCAGCTTGCCCCGTCATCCTCCGACCGCCAGACGCCCGCCCCGGTCCAGTCGCCGCCGCCCGCCGCCCAGATCGTCCCGCTCTCCGCATCCCCGGCCATGTGGTTGATCGTCCAGCCGTCGCAGAACGGCCCCCGGACACGCCAGCCCGACCGGCCCGCATCCCCGTCGATCAGGAACGCCCCCTTGGTGGTTCCGACCAGTAACCTGATATCCCGCATCACGGCACCCTCCCGACTCGGGGGGAAGGCTACGCCCGCCTCCGCCAGCCACAAAGCAATTATTTCACACATGAGTTAAATAGGAGCGCACCCGCCCGGACTCGACCCGGCCCCGCCCTCGGGGTAACCAGACCCAAAGCATCAGGAGGACCCCATGGCCGACACATTCGACGCCTATCTCATCACCCGGAACGAGGACACGAAGGAACAGGGCGGAAGCTGGACCACCGTCTCGGCAGACGACCTGCCCGAAGGCGACGTCACCCTCCGCGTCCGCCACACCACGATGAACTACAAGGACGCGCTCGCCATCACCGGCAAAAGCCCCGTCGTCCGCCGCTTTCCCATGGTCCCCGGCATCGACATCGCCGGAGAGGTCACCGCCTCCTCCTCCCCCGACTTCGCCGTCGGGGACGAGGTCATCATGAACGGCTGGGGCGTGGGGGAAGTTCACTGGGGCGGCTACGCGCAGTATGCCCGCATGAAATCCGACTGGCTGCTGAAGAAGCCCGACGGGCTGACCGGGGCCGAATGCATGGCCATCGGCACCGCGGGCTACACCGCCGCGCTCTGCGTCCTGCGCCTGCAACAGGCCGGCGTGACCCCGGACAGCGGCACCGTCCTGGTCACCGGCGCCTCCGGCGGCGTCGGCTCCTTCGCGATCTCGCTTCTCGCCTCGCTCGGCTACACCGTCGCCGCCTCCACCGGCCGGACGGACGAGGAACCCTACCTCAAATCCCTCGGCGCGACCGAAATCGTCGACCGCAACACGCTCTCCGAAAAGGGCCGCCCGCTGGACAAGGAACTCTATGCCGGGGCGGTGGATTCCGTCGGCTCGACCACATTGGCGAACGTTCTGTCGAAAATGAAATACGACGGTACCGTCGCGGCCTGCGGTCTTGCCCAGGGCTTCGACCTGCCCGCGACCGTGATGCCCTTCATCCTGCGCGGCGTGACCCTCGCCGGGGTGGATTCGGTGATGGCCCCGAAGGCGCGGCGCGAAGCGGCCTGGAACCTGCTGGACCAGCACCTCGACCGCGCCAAGCTGGCCGAGATCACCACCGAAGGCGACATCCGCAAGGTCGCCGAGATCGCGCCCGACCTCATCGCCGGCAAGGTGCGCGGCCGCCTTGTCTTTGCCGTGGACTGACAGGACAGAGGTTCCAGACGCTCCTGTCCGTACTGAAATTAACGAATATTAACATGACCTTATCCGCGGATAAGGTCATGACACATTAGCCTGCGTGACTCAACTTACAAAGCAGGTTGACCCTTCGAAGGTCGACCGCGGAGCCCCCTCACCCCACCCCTCTCCCCCACGGGGGAGCGGGAGCCGCGTCGCACTCCGGCCACTTGGGTCAGCGATGCCCCCGCCAATAGCGCACCGTCATCCTCGGACTTGATCCGAGGATCTCCCACCCCAAAGCGCCAACGCCCGAAGAGAGCGCAGCGCCCGTCCAAACGCAACGGAACACCTTCCCGATCACCACGCGGCCGCACCAATCACCGCAATGACCGCAAACTACGGCACCCCGTCATCCTCGGGCTCGACCCGAGGATCTCCCGCCGCTCATGCCGTCCGAAACGCCCCCTCAGGCCGCGCCGAGGATCCGCATGGCGTTTTCCTTCAGGATCAGCGGCCGAACCTCGTCCTTGATGTCGATCTTCTCGAAATCCGCCAGCCAGCGGTCGGGCGTGATCGCGGGCCAGTCCGACCCGAACAGCATCTTCTTCTTCAGGATCGAATTCGCGTACTGCACGAGAATCGGCGGGAAATACTTCGGCGACCAGCCGGACATGTCGATATAGACGTTCGGCTTGTGCGTCGCGACCGACAGCGCCTCTTCCTGCCAGGGGAAGGAGGGATGCGCGAGGATGATCTTCAGGTCCGGGAAATCCACCGCCACGTCATCAAGATACATCGGATGCGAATACTTCAGCCGCATGCCCATGCCGCCGCGCATCCCCGACCCGACCCCGGTCTGTCCGGTGTGGAACAGCGCGATGCAGCCCGCCTCCTGAATCACCTCGTACAGGGGATAGGCCATGCGGTCGTTCGGATAGAACCCCTGCATGGTCGGGTGGAACTTGAACCCGCGGATGCCGAAATCCTCGATCAGCCGCCGCGCCTCGCGCACGCCGATCTTGCCCTTCCACGGGTCGATGGAGGCAAACGGGATCAGGATGTCGGAGTTTTCCGCCGCGATCTCGGCCACCTCTTCGTTCCTGTAGCGCCGGAACCCGGTCTCCCGCTCCGCATCCACCGGAAAGATCACCGCGCCGATCTTGCGTTCGCGGAAGTATTCGGCGGTCTGCGGCACCGTCGGCAGCATCCCCTCCGCCCCGGCGGGGTTCCTGAAATACTTCGCCATCCCGGCCTGGAATTCGTTGTAGCCGTCGTCGCGATGCGTGCAGCAGGGCTCCTCGGCATGGGTGTGGATGTCGATGGCGATCAGATCGTCAAAGTTCATGGCGTCCCTCCCAGACGGGTGAATTTCTGCAGCAGGGCGATCAGCTGCGCCGCCTCCTCGGGCGTAAGCCGGTTGGCCTCCTGCCGGGCATAGCTGAAGAAGGCCTGCGCGTTGTCGTTCACGAAGGCCTCTCCCAGGTCGGTGAGCCGCAGTTCGATCCCGCGCCGGTCCTCGGCCGGAATGTGCCGCGCGATCAGCCCCTGGCTCTCGAAACTGCGGATCAGCTTGGTCATGTGCGCGGGCTTGATGCGCAGCGTCTCCGCCACCGCGCCCTGCCGCACGCCGGGGTTCAGATGCACCGCCCAGAGCACCGAAAATTCCCCCGGTTTCAGGCCAAGCCGCCCGACCGTGTCGTAGAACATGTCGAAGACCTCGATCTGCCCCATGCGGAACAGGAAGCCGAGCGAGGACGCCAGCGGACCAAGGTCCACGACCTCCGCCACCGGCTGGTCCTCACGCGACATCCGGCTCATGAGGAAGGATGCGACAGCCGCGCCGCGGTCTTGTTGAGAAAGGCGTTCAGCCGCTCCTCCGCTTCCGGAGAGGTCTGGGTCATGGAGGCAACGAAGCTTTCCATGAACAGCCCGTCCCCGCGCGCCATGTCGGCGATCCGGGGCAGCGCGTGGAGGATGGCGTAGTTCGACATTTCCGCATTCTGCGCCGCCTTGGTCGCGAGGTCGATGGCAAACTGCCGCGCCTCTCCCTCCGCCACGACGTACTGGCAGAGGTTCCACGCCTCCCCCTGTTCCGCCGATACGGTCCGCCCGGTCAGCATCATGTCGGTCATCCGCGCAACGCCCGCCAGCCGCCCGACCCGGACCGACGCCCCGCCGCCGACAAAAATCCCGCGCGTCCCTTCGGGCAGCGCAAAGAAGGTCGTCGCATCCGCCACCCGGATGTGAGTCGCCGCCGCCAGCTCCAGCCCGCCGCCCACCACCGCGCCGTGCAGCGCGCTGAAGAAGGGGATGGTCCCGCCCTCGATCTGATCGAACACCCGGTGCCAGAGACGGGAGTGATGCACTCCCTCGATCGGCGTCCGCTTCACATGCTCCGCCAGGTCCAGGCCGGCGCAGAAATGCTTGCCGTTTCCGCAAATGACCGCCGCCTTCGCCTCTGCCTGCGCCCGCGCCACCTGTTCGGCCAGCACGGAGATCAGACGGTCGCTGACGGCGTTCCGCTTCTCCGGCCGGTTGAGGGTGAGGATCGCAACGGGTCCTTCAAGGTCGTACTGTACAATGTCGGCGTCGGTCATGCGGCCCTCATATTTCGGATTGATTGTTTCCCAGAATACTGTTTCCTTGTAAACTAATTTCTGGGCAAGAGTAAGGCCAAGCAGATCATGACGGCTTCGTCCTCCGACTATCGCGCCGCGCGGCTCTGGTCGCCCGACCTGCACTGGGACATCCGCGACGACGGCACCACGCTGATCTGGCGCGGCGATGCGATCGGCCCCTATCCCGACCGCATGACCGACTGCATCGACCACTGGGCAGGGCGGACTCCCGACACCACCTGGATGGCAGAGCGGGACGGCGACGGCTGGCGGCGGGTCAGCTATGCTGAACTGGCGCGGCAGGTCCGGCGCATCGGGCAGGCCCTGCTGGACCTGAACCTCACGACAGACCGCCCGCTGATGATCCTGTCCGAGAATACGCTGGAGCACGCGCAGATCGCCCTCGCCGCGCAATATGTCGGCATTCCTTCGGCAGCAATTTCCCCTGCCTATTCATTGGTTTCCACGGATTTCGGAAAACTGCGAAGCATCGTCGGCCAGATCACCCCCGGCGCGGTCTTCGTCCAGTCCGCCGCGCCCTTTGCTGCCGCCATCGCCGCCACCCTGCCCGACGACACCCCCGTCATCGCGGCCGACGGGGAAATCCCCGATCGCACCACCCTGCCCTTCGCCACCCTCGGCCGCGACCCGACCGAGGCCGTGGCCAGGGCGCACGAGGCCTCGGGCCCCGATACGGTGGTCAAGTTCCTCTTCACCTCCGGCACCACCGGCACGCCCAAGGCGGTGACGCAGACCAACCGGATGCTCGCCTCCAACCAGGAGATCGTCGCCGATTGCTACGCCTTCCTGCGGGAGGAGCCCCCCGTCGTGGTCAACTGGCTGCCGTGGAGCCATACCGCCGCCGGCAACAAGGTGTTCAACATGGTGCTCTACAACGGCGGCACCTACTATATCGACGGCGGAAAGCCTTCTCCCGCAGGGATGGAGGAAACCATCCGCAACATTCGCGAGGTGAAGCCGAACTGGCACCTTACCGTGCCCGCCGGCTATGACGCGCTGGTGCGCGCGATGGAAACCGACGACGACCTGCGAGAGGCGTTCTTCGGCAATCTCAAGCACATGATGTATGCGGGCGCCGGCCTTGCGCAGCACACCTGGACCCGGATCGAGGAACTGGCGCAGCAGACCATCGGCTGCAAGGTGCTGATGTCGACAGGGCTGGGATCGACCGAAACCGCGCCCTTTTCGCTTTACTGCACCGACCCGCAGAGCAGCCCCGGAAACGTCGGCATTCCGAGCCAGGGCGTCGTGATGAAACTGGTCCCGGTGGAAGACAAGCTGGAAGTCCGCATCAAGGGTCCGAACGTCACCCCCGGCTACTGGCGCAACCCCGGCCTGACCGCCGAAGCCTTTGACGAGGAGGGGTTCTACAAGCTTGGCGATGCCCTGCGCTATGCCGAACCGGGCAATCCCTGGAAAGGCTTCTTCTTCGACGGCCGGATCGCGGAGAATTTCAAGCTGCAGACCGGCACCTGGGTCGCCGTCGGCGCGCTGCGGGCGAGAATCGTCGACCAGATGGCGGGGCTGGCGAGCGATGCCGTCATCGCCGGGGAGAACCGCGAATTCCTCACCGCGCTGCTGGTGCCCGACCGCGCCCGTCTGGCCAAGCTGGCCGCGCCGGACACCCCGCCGCGCGACCTGCTGCGCGACCCGAAGGTGCGCGCCGCGGTGGCCGCCAAACTGGCCGAGCACGGGCGCACGGCGGGCGGATCCTCGAACCGGATTGCCGCGGTGATGCTGCTTGATGACCCTTTGGACCTCGACAAGGGCGAGGTAACGGATAAGGGTTCGCTCAATCAGCGCGCCGTGCTCCGGCACCGCGCGGCACTTGTGGACCGGCTGTATGCCGGAGACGACCCGGATGTGATCCGGCCGGAAAGGGAGGAAAGATCATGAAGATAGCAGGATGCGGCGCGATTGTGACCGGCGGGGGTTCGGGCCTTGGACAGGCCGTGGCGCGGGTGCTGGCCGCCGAGGGTGCGATCGTCACCGTGCTGGACCGCAACGCGAAGGCCGCAGAGGCAATGGCGCAGGAACTGGGGGGCCGGGCGGCGTCCGGCGACGTGACCTCGGAAGCGGACGTGCAGAAGGCGGTGGACATCGCCGACGACGGCCAGCCGCTGCGCATCGTGGTCAACTGCGCCGGTATCGGACCGCCGGAGAAGATGGTCGGACGCAATGGCCCGATGCCTCTGGCGAACTTCGAAACCGTGATCCGCGTCAACCTGATCGGGACCTTCAATGTCATGCGGCTCGCCGCCGCCCGTATCGCCGCCCATGACCCGGTTGAGGACAACGCCCGCGGCGCCATCGTCAACACCGCCTCGGTCGCGGCCTATGACGGGCAGATCGGCCAGGCGGCCTATTCCGCGTCCAAGGGCGGCATCGTCGGCATGACCCTGCCGGTCGCGCGCGAACTGGCGCGGTCGGGCATCCGGGTGAACACGATTGCGCCGGGGATCTTCAAGACACCGCTGCTGGCCTCATTGCCGGAAGAGGCGCAGGAAAGCCTCGGCCACCAGGTCCCCTACCCCTCGCGCCTTGGCGACCCGGCGGAATTTGCCGATGCGGTGCGGTTCCTGATCGGCAACCAGTACATGAACGGCGAGGTCATCCGCCTGGACGGATCCATCCGGATGGCGCCGAAGTAAGAGGCGCGGCCGCCTGCCTGGTCCTCCCCCTGGCAGGGGGAGGGGATGGCGTATCGCGGGGTGTTTGGCGGACGACGTCGTACCGGACGTTTCCCTCCCCCCTGAGGGGGAGGAAGGGGCGCGGAGCTGGCGGGCCCCTCACATCGCCTTTTCGAACAGCGCCGTCAGGTTCTCCGTCGTCAGCTCGACCGGGTTGCCGCCACAGGACGGATCCTCCAGCGCCATGGCGACGAGGTCGCCGATCCGGTCCGCCGTCACGCCCATGGCGCCCAGCCCCTTCGGGATTGCGAAGCTGTCGTTGAAGTCGTTCACGAAACTTCTGAAACCCTTGAAACCGCCTTCGATCCCGAGGTAGCCCGCCGCCCGGTCGAACCGGTCCGCGATCTTCGGCGCGTTCAGGTCCAGCACAGCCGGCATGCAGACCGCGTTTGTCGTGCCGTGATGGGTGTTGAAGACCGCGCCGACCGGATGGCTCATCGCGTGAATCGCGCCGAGCCCCTTCTGGAACGCCACCGCCCCCATGGCCGCCGCCGACATCATGTTCGCCCGCGCCTCGAGGTCGGAGCCGTTCTCGTAGGCCTTCGGCAGGTTCTCGATCACCAGCCGCATCCCCTCAAGCGCGATGCCCTGGGACATGGGGTGGTAGAAGGGGCTGCTGAAGGCCTCCACGCAATGCGCAAAGGCGTCGAGCCCGGTTCCGGCGGTGATGTGTTTCGGCATGCCGACGGTCAGTTCCGGGTCCGAGATCACCACGGTCGGCAGCACCTTCGGGTGGAAGATGATCTTCTTCACATGGGTGACGGAGTTTGTGATCACAGAGGCGCGTCCCACCTCCGACCCCGTTCCGGCGGTCGTCGGAACGGCGATGATCGGCGCGATCCCGGCCGGGTCGGCGCGGGTCCACCAGTCGCCGACATCCTCGAAGTCCCATACGGGCCGCGACTGCCCGGCCATGAAGGCGACCATCTTGCCGAGGTCCAGCCCCGAGCCGCCGCCAAAGGCGATGACTCCGTCATGCCCGCCCTCGCGATAGACCTTCAGCCCCGCTTCAAGGTTCAGTTCGGAGGGGTTCGGATCGACCTCCGCGAACAGCCCGCGCCCGAGGCCCGCGGCGTCGAGGATGTCGAGCGCGCGGGTGGTGATCTCCATCGACTTCAGCCCCTTGTCGGTCACCAGCAGTGGATTGGAGATACCGGCGGCGACACAGGCTTCAGGAAGTTCTGAAATGCGCCCCGCACCGAAGCGGATCGCCGTGGGATAGGACCAGTTGGCCTTGGGACTCATGATGTCACCTTCTTCAAATGATAGGATTTCGGACGGGTCAGGTTCTGGTAGCCGATAACCGACAGCCCGCCGCCGCGCCCCGTGTCCTTGCAGCCGGTCCAGCACAGACCGGGGTCGAGGTAGTCGGCGCGGTTCATGAACACAGTGCCCGTCTCGATCCGGTCACCGATGCGCGCGGCCCTCTCGACGTCCGCAGTCCAGAGCGAGGCGGTCAGCCCGTAGCGGCTGTCGTTCATGAGCGCCACGGCCTCGTCATCGCCGCTGACCTTCATGATCCCGACCACGGGGCCGAAGCTTTCCTCGCGCATGACCTCCATGTCATGCGTCACGCCCGTCAGCACCTGCGGCGTGAGGTAGGCGCCGCCGTCATCCGCCGGGTCCGTGGCCAGATGCGCCACGGCACCGGCCGCGACCGCCGCGTCGATCTGGCGGCGCACCTCGGCCGCGAAACGCACGTTCGCCATCGGTCCGAGCGTCGTCGCCGGGTCCATGGGATCGCCAAGTTTCAACGACTTGGCCCATGCCACGGCCTTTTCGACGAAGGCGTCATACAGCGCCTCGTGCACATAGATCCGTTCGATCCCGCAGCAGCACTGGCCGGAGTTGAACATCGCCCCGTCCATCAGCGTGTCCACCGCCGCGTCGAGATCCGCATCCTCCATCACGTAGCCCGGATCCTTGCCGCCGAGTTCGGTGGAGACCGGGACGAAGGTCCCTGCCGCCGCCCGCTCCATCGCCTGACCGCCGCCGACCGAACCGGTGAAATTCACGAAGTCGAACGCCCGCGCCTTCAGCAGTGCATCGGTCGTGTCGTGGTCGACGAAGACGTTCTGGAAAACCGCCTCCGGCACCCCGGCAGAGTGGAAGGCTGCCGCCATCCGTTCGCCGACCAGCAGGGTCTGGGTGGCGTGTTTCAGGACCACCGCGTTGCCCGCGATCAGGGCGGGCGCGACCGTGTTGATCGCAGTCATGTAGGGGTAGTTCCAGGGCGCGACGACAAGGACGACACCCCAGGGAATGCGGCGGATATAGCGCGTGAAGGTCGCATCCTCGCCCACCTTGATGTCCTTCAGGGCCTCTTCCGCAATCCCCGCCATGTAGGAGGCGCGTTCGTTGAAGCCCTTGAACTCACCGCCGAATTTCACCGGCCGGCCCATCATGCGGGCCAGTTCCGGCACGATTTCGTCGTTCATCGCGCCGACGGCGGCAACGCCTGCCATGACGAGGTCGATGCGGTCCTTCAGGGGTCGCGCGGCCCAGTCCGCCTGCGCGGCGCGGGCCGAGGCGGCGACGGCCTGCGCGTCATCCAGCGACAGTACGGGGCGTTCGGCAAAGACCGATCCGTCGATCGGAGAGATACATTTCAGGGTCTTGGTCATGTCCTGTTTCCGAGAGTCTGACCGCCCGGCGAGGGCGGTCTCCGTGAATCTGATCCGGCTCACCTACCGCGTCGGAAGGCCGTCGGAAATGGCCATTCCGAAGCGTCGGGCGAACCGTTCCGTTACGCCCGTTCGAACCCGCGCGAGATTTCCCAGTCGGTCACGACACGGTCGTATTCCTCCTGCTCCCATGTCGCGTTGCGCACGTAATGGTCGATGACGAAATCGCCGAAGGCCGCGCGCAGCATCGCCGAACTGTTGAGCGTTTCCGTCGCCTCGCGCAGCGTTGCAGGGATTTCTGGAACGTCTGCATTTTCGTACACATCGCCCTTGGTTGGACCGGCAAGCTCCAGCCCCTCCTCGATCCCCTTCATGCCCGCCGCCAGCATCGCGGCCTGGGCAAGATAGGGGTTCAGGTCCGACCCTCCGATGCGGCATTCCATCCGGATCCCCTTGGTCCCCTCGCCGCAGAGACGGAAGGCCGCCGTGCGGTTGTCGACCGACCAGACCGTCTTGGTCGGGGCGAAGGTGCCCTTGGCGAAGCGTTTGTAACTGTTGACATAAGGAGCAAGGAAGAAGGTGTAATCCCGCGCATACTTGATGAGCCCGGCGGTGAACTGGCCCATCGTTTCGGACATGCCGTAGTCCGCGTCCTGGTCGAGAAACGCGGCCTCGCCCCCCTTCCACAGCGACATGTGAACATGCGATGACGACCCGACCTTGTCCGCCGCCCATTTCGGCAGGAAAGAGGCCGAGCGCCCGTTCATCCAGGCGATTTCCTTCGTCGCATGCTTGGCGATCGTGTGGTTGTCGGCGCAGTCCATGGCCCCGGCGTAGCGGATGTTCAGCTCCTGCTGGCCCAGTTCCGCCTCGCCCTTCGTATTCTCGATCGGGATGCCGGCACCGACCAGATGGTTGCGCAGGGGGCGCATGATCGACTCTTCCTTGGTGGTCTGGAAGAGATTGTAATCCTCGTTGTGACCCGAGAGCGGCACAAGCTCCCGGTAGCCTTCCTTCTGAAGCGTCCGATAGTCCTTTTCGAACAGAAAGAACTCAAGTTCCGTCGCCATCATCGCCTCGTAGCCGAGGGTCGAGAGGCGGTCGATCTGGGTCTTGAGCATCTGCCGGGGCGCGTGCGGCACCGGGGCGTGGGTATGGTGGTCCTCGAGATCGCCGATGACCAGCACGGTGCCTTCGAGCCAGGGCACGCGGCGCAGCGTCGAAAGGTCGGGCTTCAGCGTGTAGTCGCCGTAACCGGCCTCCCACGAGGTCGACTTGTAGCCGTCCGGCGTCGACATGACGAGGTCGGTCGCCAGCAGATAGTTGCAGCAATGGGTTTCCACGAAGGAATGGTCGAGGAAGTTCGACACGTGGAACCGCTTGCCCATGAGCCGCCCCTGCATATCCACCAGCGCGACGAGCACGGTGTCGACCTCTCCCTTCGCGGCGAGGTCCTTGAGAGCGTCGAATGTCAGGTTGCCGGGCATGTTCCTATCCTTCCCTTCACGTGTCAGGGCGGCCCCCGAAAGGGCCACCCTGCAAAGATTTCCGAAGTGTCAGCCGAAGTTGTACGGCGGGCCTGCTTCGTTGATGACGGAGTTGTATTCCTTGAAGATGTTCACGATCTTCTGCTGGATTTCACCTTCCTGGGCAATCTCCTCCCAGAAGGCTTTCGCCGCATTTTCCACCTCGGCCCATTCGGCGGCCGGCACGGTGCGCAGTTCCAGCTTGTCGCCGGTGGCGCGCAGCTTTGCCTCGCCTCCCCAGTACCACTGGTTGCGGTAGGTGTGACCGGCCTCGATCCCGGCCATGACCAGGGATTTCAGATGGTCCGGAAGCTCCGCCCATTTCTGTTCGTTGGCAAAGAAAGACCCGATCCAGGCACCGGAGATGTTGTTGGTCAGGAAGTAGTCGGTCACGTTGGCCCAGCCCACGGTGTAGTCTTCCGTGATCCCCGACCAGGCCATGCCGTCAAGCTCACCGGTCTGCACGGCGACCTCTGCATCCTCGTACGGAATGTTCATCGGCACGACGCCGAATTGCGCGAGGAAGCGCCCGGCGGTCGGGAAGGTGTAGAGCTTCAGCCCGTCGAGATCGGCAACCGAGGTGATCTCTTTCTTGGTGTTGAAGTTACACGGATCCTGCCCGGCGGAGGAGAGCCACTTGACCCCGACCTTGGCGTATTCCTCTTCCCAGATCTCCTTCAGTCCGTACTGGTTGAACAGCACCGGAACGTCCAGGATGTGCTTGGTCGCAAAGGGGAAATAGCCGCCGAACTGGCGCAGGGGCGTCGGCGAGGCCATGGAGTCATCGTCCGAATGCACCCCGTCGATGGTGCCGCGCTGAAGCGCCTGGAACAGCTCTCCGGTCGGGACGATCTGGTCGGCGTAGAACAGCTCGATCTCGAGCTCGCCGTTGGCCGCGGTGTTGATGTAGTCGATGATCGGCTTGGTCACGTGTTCGCCAAGCGCCGCGCCGGCATAGGTCTGGAAGCGCCACTTGATCGCGGTCTGCGCCTTGACGATGGCAGGGGTGGCCAGCGCCGCAGGCGCCGCGATGGCGGCCCCCCTGAGGAAACTGCGTCTGGATTGGGTCATTTCACTTACTCCTGTTGGTTTCGAAAGGTCCGGCCGGTTGTCCCGGCACTGGTTCAGTTGTTGTAGACGAGGTCCGGCAGCCAGAGCGCGATCTGCGGGAACAGCATCACGGTGGCCAGCGCGACGATCATGACTCCGACGAAGGGGATGATCGACCGGTAGATGTCCTTCAGCGTGATTTCCGGCGGCGCCATCGCGCGCATCAGGAACAGGTTGTAGCCGAAGGGCGGGGTCATGTAGGCGATCTGGCAGGTGATCGTGTAGAGCACGCCGTACCAGATCAGGTTGAACCCGAGCTCCCCGACCAGCGGCACGTAGAGCGGCGCGACGATCACCAGCATCGCGGTGTCGTCAAGGAACGTGCCCATGACGAGGAACGAGAGCTGCATCAGGATCAGGATCACCCAGGGGTTCAGGCCAAGCCGTTCGGTGAACAGGTCCTCGATCGCTTTCACCGCGCCGAGCCCGTCGAACACAGCCCCGAAGGCCAGCGCGGCGAGGATGATCCACATGAACATGCAGGTGATGCCGAGCGTCTGGCGGATGCAGGTTTCGAACACCGCCCGCGTCATCCGCCCCTTGAGCACCGCCGCGAGGAAGGCCGCGAGCGCCCCGACGGCGGAGCTTTCGACGAGCGAGGTCCAGCCGTTCACGAAGGGCACCATCATGACGGCGAAGATCACCAGCGGCAGGATGCCCGCCCGCAGCAGCGCCAGCTTCTCGCGCAGCGGCACGGCGTCGCGCTCCTCTTTCGGGAGGACGGGGCCGAGGTCGGGGTTCAGGCGGCACCGGATCATGATGTAGACGATGAACATCGCCGCCATCATCAGCCCCGGCACCGCCCCGGCGAGCCAGAGTTGCCCGACCGGCTGGCGCGCGATCATCGCGTAGAGCACCAGCACCACCGACGGCGGCACGAGGATGCCAAGAGACGATCCGGCCTGTATGACCCCCGTCACCATGAGCTTGTCGTAGTTGCGTTTCAAAAGCTCCGGCAGCGCGATGGTCGCCCCGATGGCCATGCCCGCCACCGACAGCCCGTTCATCGCGGAGATCAGCACCATCAGCCCGATCGTCCCGATCGCCAGCCCGCCCGGCAGCCCGCCCATCCAGACGTGGAACATGCGGTAGAGGTCGTCGGCGATCTTGGACTCCGACATCACGTAGCCCATGAAGATGAACATCGGCAGGGTGAGCAGCGGATACCACCGCATCAGCTTGATCGCCGCCGAAAACCCGATGTCATACCCGCCCCGGTCGCCCCAGAGCAGCACCGCCGCCACCACCGCGACAAAGCCGATGGCGCCGAAGACCCGCTGCCCGGTGAAGAGCATGACCATCATGGTCGAGAACATCAGCAGGGCGATCAGTTCATAGGGCATCGCCGGGCTCCGCCTGGGTATCCGCGCGCGCGGGTTCCCCGGTTTTCAGATAGAGGATGTCCTTGGCCAGTTCGGACAGCGCCTGCAGCAGCATCAGCGCAATCCCGACACACATCACCACCTTGATCGGCCACATGTAGGGACGCCAGGCGGAGGGGCTGCGCTCTCCGCCGTACTGGAAGGCGTAGATGGTGGATTCGATCCCGCCCCAGAGCAGGATGCCGAGGTAGACCAGCAGGAAGAAGACGGTGATCGCGTCGAACCACGCCTTACGGCGCGGAGTGAAGTCGCCGTAGAACAGGTCCATCCGGACGTTCGATCCCATCTGCATCGCATAGGGACCGCCGAGGATGTAGTAGCCGACCATGAAGAACTGCGCCATTTCCAGCGTCCAGAGCGACGGCGTCCCCGCCACCTTGGAAAAGGTCGAATAGCCCAGTACCGCCATCAGCGCGAAGATGCCGTACATCATCACCCGGCCAAGCCGGTAGTTGAAGCCGTCCACAAGGGCGACGTAGCGGCGCAGGAAGCTCATCGTGCCGCCTCCGCCGTGTCCAGCGCGGCCTGCGCGGCGGTGAGGGTTCCGGCCAGATGCGCCGCCATGGCCTGCGCCGTGTCGGTGGTGGCGATCAGGTCGTTGCGGATTTCGATCATCAGCGGGGCGAGGCCGCGTGCCTCCCCATGCCTGGCCAGCGTGTAGGTCACGCCGTCGGCCTTGCCATAAGGATCGTTCAGCGCCGCACGATAGGGTCCGGCGGCCTGTTCCCGCGCCAGGCAGGCCCGCGCCAGACGGGCGTCGTCGTGATGCAGGAAGCCAAGCTCAACGGCGCGCCGGACCCCGTTGTAGACCGGCGTGAAGCTGTGGACCGTGACCAGCGAAACCGACCCCGTCCGCGCGTCCAGCACGCCTGACAAGGCGTCATGGAAGGGTTCATGAACCCGGTCGAACCTGTCCTGTCGCGCCGCCGCGTCGAGCCCCCGGTTCCCCGGCACCTCATGGATTTCGCTTTTTTCCGGAATCGCCGAAACCGCGTCGAGAGGGCGGTTCAGGTCGTAGACCAGCCGCGACACGCCCCCCGCGACCAGTGGGGCATCCAGCAGGTCCGACAGTGCAACCGCCACGTCCATTGCGCCGATGTCCCAGGCGGCATGCGAGTCCCGCGCCTCTGCCGACAGGCCGAGCCCCGCGAATTCCTCGGGGATCTCGCGCGCGGCATGTTCGCAGACCAGCACGAAGGGGCCGCGCCCCTCCGGGCGCACCACCTTCACCGCTGACCAGTCCTGCTGCACGAAATTTATCCCCTGTCCGTCGCCCTGTAATGATCACTACAAGAAGTTCTGGTCTGTCAAGATTTTGTCGATAGACTTTTCCTCATCCGCCGGAGGGACGCACGAAAGGGATCGTTTCTTGCCCACGACACCACTGGTCCGCGACCTGCTGAAGGAAAAGCAGGGAGAGCTGACGGCCTCGGAGCGCAAGCTCAGCGCCGCGCTGCTGGAGGATTCCCTCGTCGCCGGGCTCCAGTCGATCACCCGCCTTGCCGAACTGGCCGAGGTGTCGACGCCCACGGTCATTCGCCTTGCCCGCAAACTGGGCTTTGACGGCTTTCCGGACCTGCAGGCCGCCATCCGGGAGGAAATCGCCGCCCGGATGAAGCGCCCCCTTGCCAAGCTGGACACCGCCCGCGCCGACCCGCGCGACCATGTCGTGTCCCGCTTTGCCTCTGCCGTGTCGGAGAACATCAACCGCACGCTGGACCGGCTGGACCTCGCCGAATTCGACCGCGTGGCAGAGCTGCTTTCGGACCCCGACCGCAACCTGCACCTTCTGGGCGGCCGCATCACCCGGTCCAACGCGCATTACTTCTTCAACCACCTCCAGATCATCCGTCCGCAGGTCACGCTGATGGACAGTTCGCCAAGCGTCTGGCCGCAGTCGCTGCTGGACATGGGGCCGGCCTCCACCCTCATCGTCTTCGACATCCGGCGCTACGAGAGGGAGCTTGAGAAGCTCGCCCGGCTCGCCGTGGATCAGGGGGCCAACATTGTGCTGTTCACCGACGCCTGGGGATCCCCGATCGAGAAATGCGCCACCCACGTCTTCCGCGCCATGGTCGAGGTCCCGTCGAGCTGGGACAGCACGCTGGCGATCAACTTCATCGTGGAAACGCTGGTGGCCGAGGTCCAGAGCCGCCGCTCCGACTCCTCCGCCGAACGGATCGCGGCGCTGGAGAACATGATCGGCGCATCGCGGATCTTCAGGGGGTGAGCGCGGGGGCGGCTATTTCAGCACCCGCACCGCCAGCGCACATCCGACGATGATCGCCGCCCCGGCAATGCCCGCAAGGCTGAGCGTTTCGCCGAACAGGGCGACACCCGCGACGATGGCGAACACGATCCGGACGTAGGGAAACGGCGCGAGGGCAGAGACCTCCCCGACGCGGTAGGCCTCGATCGTCAGCATCATGCCGAGCGTTCCGCCACAACCCGAGAGCGCCAGCAGGATCAGCGCCCCGGCGTCGAGCGGCTGCCAGTCCAGCGCCGCGACCGGCGCGGTGCCGATACAGGCGACCACAGCGATCCAGAACATGATGGTGGCCGTCTGCTCTGTCCGCGCGAGGATACGGTTCATTAAGATCAGCACGGCGGAAGCGAAGGCTGCACCCAGCCCCAGAAGCACCGCCGGATCGACGCTGACCGCGGTCGGCCCGCTGGCCAGCGCGACGCCGACGAAGCCGAGGAGCGTCAGCAGCCACCGCGCCGGACCGACCCGTTCGGACAGGATCAGCGGGGCGAGCGCGACGGCGAAGAGCGAACTGGTGAAGGTCAGCGTTGTGGCAAGCGCGAGGTCGAGCGCCTGGAACGATCTGTAGTAGAGCAGCCAGCAGACAAGGCTCGTCAGCCCCCGCGCGAGGTGGAGGCCGGGACGGGACGTCCGCACGAGACCGGGCTGGCGCAGGGCAATCCACGCGCCGACGACCAGGAGCTGCACGAAACCGCGGGCAAAGACGATCTGGCCGCTGGTCGCCCCGTCGTCGAGCAGGCGCACGGCGACCACCTCTCCGGTAAAGGCGACGGCGGCGAGGACGAGCAGCAGCGCCCCCCGCCGGTTGTCCACCTCCGCGTTCACGGCGACGGTCATTCCGGTCCGCCGGTCCTGCGGTAATCCTCCGCGCTCTGCCGGCCGACCCGCGCCAGGATGTCGACCCAGGCCGCGAGACCCTCGTCGATGGCGCTTTCGCGCAGGAATTCGTTTGGGGCGTGGTAATCCTCGTCCGCGGTGGAGAAGGAGAACATCACCGTGTCGATGCCGAGAATGCGCCGGATGATCTCGGTCAGGGGCAGCGTGGCGCCGATCCTCACCCGGACCGGGCGGACGCCGGTCGTGGCCTCAAGCGCGGCTTCGGACGCGAGAAGCAGCGGGTGATCGCCGGGCAGCGCGGAGGCGGCGGACAGGCCGCGCACCCCGTGGAATTCAAGCGCAACGCCGTCGGGAATGCGGGCGCGCAGGTGGTCCTGCACCGCCAGCATCGTCGCCTTCGGGTCCTGTCCGGGGACAAGGCGCAGGGTCAGCTTCGCATGCGCCTCGTGCGGGATGACGGTCTTGGATCCGGCGCCGGTATGGCCGCCCCACATGCCGTTGAGCTCGATCGTCGGACGATACCAGAGCCGCTCCAGAAGGCCCATGCCCGGCTCTCCGAAACCCATGGCGCCGGTCGGGGCGAGGAAGGCCGCTTCGTTGAACGGAATCTCGGCCATCTCGGCGCGTTCCGCCTCTGTCATCTCCGTTACGGGGGCGAGCACCGCAGGCACCGCGATCCCGCCGTCGGGATTGTGCAGGCTGGCGACCAGCTGTGCCATAACGTGCAGGGCGTTCGGCACCACGCCGCCGTAGCGGCCCGAATGCAGGTCCTTCCCGGCGGTGCGCACCGTTATCTCGAACCCCGCCGACCCGCGTGACCCGGTGTTGACCGACACGAGGTCCGCTCGCCACCGCGCCCCGTCCGCCGACAGCGCCGCATCCGCCGACAGCAGGTCGCGGTGCGCTTCGAGGATGCCGGGGAGCGACGGGGACCCGGTCTCCTCCTCCCCCTCCAGCAGCAGCTTGACGTTCACCGGCAGCTGTCCGTCGACGGCAAGGAAGGCATCCAGCGCCGCGAGCGCGATCAGCATCGGCCCCTTGTCGTCCGACGCGCCCCGCCCATAAAGCCGCCCCTCGCGGGCGGTCAGTTCGAACGGGGGGGAGTGCCAGCTGTCATGCGGTTCGGGCGGCTGCACGTCGTAATGGGCATAGACCAGCAGGGTCGGCGCGCCGGGACGGTCCAGCCGGTCGGCGTAAAGCGCGGGCTGGCCCGTGCCGTCATCAGGGAGAAGCCGTTGCAGGTTGTTCCAACCCGCATCCCTGAGCCGGGTCTCCAGCAGCGACCGGGCGGCCTCCATGCCCGATGCGCGCGCCGGATCGGCACCGACGGAGTCCGCCGCGACCAGGTCCGCGAGGTCGGCAAGCAGCCGGTCCCTGTTCGCGAGGGCATGGGCAAGCACGGTGTCGGTCACGCCACGCCCCCGTCGACGGAGAGGATCTGCGCAGAGATCCAACCGGCCTCTTCCGAGGTCAGGAAGGCGGCGGCGGCGGCGATATCTTCGGGGCTGCCAAGGCGGCGGGTGTGAATGCGGGCCAGAAGCGCCGCCTGTCCGTCCGGCCCCATGGCCTCCCACTGCCGTTCTGTCGCGGGGTTGGAACGGACGAAGCCCGGTGCGATGGAATTTACCGTGACCCCGTGCGGCCCGAATTCGAGCGAGAGCTGCTTGGTCAGCCCGACCAGCGCGTGTTTCGCCGCCGTGTAGGCCTGTATCCCCGTCAGGCTGGGCCGCAGCCCCGCGCCGGAAGAGATCGTCACGATCCGGCCCCACCCCGCATCACGCATCCCCGGCGCGAAGGCCTGGGCCAGGAACAGCACAGAGTCGAGATTGGCGGAGAAAATCGCGCGCCAGCCCTCCTCCGTCACCTGGTCCAGCGGGCCGCCGACCTGACCGCGCACGCCGCCGGCCGCACTGACGAGGATGCCGGGCGCACCATGGTCGGCGCGAATCCGGTCCGCCATGGCCGACACCTGGTCCTTCACGCCAAGGTCCGCGGCAACGGCCGGAAGCCCCAGCCTGTCCGCGGCGTCTTCCAGCGCGGGCCCAGGCAGGTCGGTCACGACCACGGACGCACCGCCATCGGCCAGCCGCCGGGCAATGGCCGCACCGATGCCACCCACGACGCCGGTGACAAGCGCCGTGCGGGTCATGGCCGGGCCTCTGCCAGCGCGCCGAAGGTTTCGGCCGACATCGGGCGTTTGCCATCCTCGATCTCGTGGATCAGGGTGACGAGGCGGTCGATCAGGGGCGTCGTCATGCCATGCGTCGCCGCGATTTCCGAGATCACGCCGATCTGCGGATCGACCTCTGTCCTTCGCTTGCGCACGGCCAGGTCGCGGTAGATGCCGGAGTGGGTCTTCGCGGTTCTGAAGTTGAACTCCGCCAGGTCGGCGATGCTTTTCTCCGCCGCACCCTCGGGCGCGCCGGGGAGGTATGCCGCCGGGTCGAAGCCGTTGAACGGCTTTGGGTTAATCCCCTCGGCGACCGCGACAGACATGACTTCCCGCGCGAGGTCGATCAGGACGGGCGCGCGGTCGGGATGGGCGAAGTTGGCGGTCATGGAATCGGTCGTCAGGGCCGTGGCGAACAGCTGTGCGCCATAGCCGAGCTTGCCCCAGAGATAGGCCCAGATCTCGGTCGTCAGCACCGCGTCGGGTTCGAAGACGGAGAGCAGGCGGTGCATCTCACGCGTGCGGTCGCGGATCGTGCCGTCGATCTCTCCGACCACCACGGCCCCGCGGTTGCCGAAAAGGATGCGCCCCGGTTCAAGCCAGTCCGCGCCGTAGTTGACGAAGGCGCCCATGGTCCGTTCGGCCCCGGCGACCTCTGCTATGGTGCGTTCGTTCAGCCCGTTCTGCGCCGAGAGGATCACCCCGTCCTGGGCCAGGTGCGGCAGCAGGGCGTCAAGCGCGGGGCGGGTTGCGTGGGCCTTCACGGCGAGCACGATGGTGCGGTAGGTGCCGGTGACCTCGGCCGGCGTGACGCAGGGCACGACCTGGGTGAATTCCTCGACCGGGCCCTCGATGCGAAGGCCGGTGGAGGAGCAGGCACGGGCGTGCTCCTCCACGATGTCGACCATCTTTACCGGAATGCCGGCGCGGGCCCAGTAGGCGCCGAGGATGCCGCCGATGGCCCCGGCCCCCCAGATCAGGATCTCGTCGGTCACGGGCGCAGCTCCGGCCAGGGACCGTCCAGCGCGGCCCGGGTTTCCTCGACCCCCGTCGCCCAGATCTTCAACATGTCCTCGTCCGGACGCTGCCAGAGCGCGCCGAAGGACCCGTCGCCGAGCAGTTCCTTCACCTCGGCCGGGGGCATGGCCTTCATCAGACCGAGATCGACCATCGGCTTCTCGCCCTCGGGCGCGGGGGCGTGATCCAGCCGCGTCCAGGGGAAGTTCTCCATCCAGTTGGCATGCAGACCGGTCTTG
Source organism: Primorskyibacter flagellatus (assembly GCF_014638275.1). GTDB lineage: Bacteria > Pseudomonadota > Alphaproteobacteria > Rhodobacterales > Rhodobacteraceae > Pseudooceanicola > Pseudooceanicola flagellatus_A. Next base: position 73,448 of record NZ_BMFJ01000001.1, on the reverse strand, counting down.
TCGATGGATTGACCGACCGCCCATGTCTTGGGTGCATTCCACCAGTTGTGGAACTTGACGGAGATGTCGCCGTATTCCGTCATCAGCTCCTGCGCCAGCGCGCCGACCGGGTTGTTCCCGCCGTGCCCGTTGACGATCAGGATGCGCCTGAATCCGGACCGGCGGGCGGATGCGACGAGGTCGCGGAAGACGGCAAGCAGCGTTTCGACCCGCAGCGTCATGGTCCCCGGATAGGCCGCGAAATAGGGCGCCAGGCCGAAGGGCATCACCGGGAAGACCGGCACGCCCAGGGGCTCCGCCGCCTCGACCGCCACCCGCTCGGCCAGAATGGCGTCGACGCAGAGCGACAGCTGCGCGTGCTGTTCCGTCGATCCGAGCGGCAGGATGCAGCGGGGATCGCGGGCCGCGGCGGCCTCCACGTCGCGCCAGTTCATATCGGCTATCTTCATGTCTGGAGCTTCCCTTTCCTGCGGACGGCTTTTGCGGGTCTTGCGGCCTTTGCCGCCTCTATTTCCGGCAGCGGCGCGTCGACCCAGTCGGTCGATCCGCGCACGACTTTGGACATCAGCCCGAACAGCGTGTCCTGCTCTTCCGCCGTCAGGACGGAGAGCATGCGCCGTTCATGGGCCTCGAAGGCCGGCAGCGTTTCGTTGTAAAGGGCCCAGCCCTCTTTCGTCAGGACGAGAGGTTGCAGACGACCGCTGCCCGGCTCCGGATCGCCGCGTTCGATCAGGTGAAGCTTTTCCAGCCGGGCGATCGCGCGGGACAGGGTGTTCTTCGGGAAGCCCGAGGTCAGGGAGATATCGCGCGACGACCCGCCCCGCGTGATCGCCAGCGAATAGAGCACGACATATTCGGGGCGCGACAGTTCGTAGTCCGACTTGATCCAGCCATAAAGCGGAACGTTGTAGAGCAGGGCCATGTAGTTCATGCGGAACGCGAAGGGGCAAGGATTGCGGTCGAGCTTCGCGTCCAGCATCTCCGCCCCCGGAGCGGCCGCGTCGCCCGTCCTGCCTGAATTTTCGTCACGATCCTTTGCCACGCCTGCCCCGGCCTCCTGCTCGGTCCAACTAAGTTCCATATTGAACTTGACGTGGAGATTAAGCGCCCGCATCGTAAGAGTGCAAGTTCCAATTGGAACCTGAACGGGTCCGGATAAGGGAACGCAAACCAACAGGATGGTTATGAGATGAAACATATGGCACTTCTGCGGCCCGCTGCGGTCGCGATCGGTCTGATGGCGGGCGCTGTCGCCCCTGCGCAGGTCTTTTCTCAGGAACTGGTGATGGGCGTGCGCGGCGGGCCCGAGTCGCTCGATCCGCACTTCTCCGCGCTCGGGTCCCATGCCGAAGCGGCGAAGCACATCTTCGACACGCTGGTCTGGTCCGGCGACGACCTGCAGATCGAGCCGGGCCTCGCGACCGAGTGGACGCCGGTCGATGACGACACCTGGGAATTCAAGCTGCGCGAAGGCGTGAAATTCCACGACGGCAGCGATTTCGACGCCGAGGACGTCAAGTTCTCCATCGAGCGCATCCCGGTCGTCTCGGGCCCCACGACCACCACGATCTACGTCCGCCGCGTGAAGGAGGTCGAGATCGTCGATCCCCTTACCCTGCTGATCCATACCGACGGCCCGGCGGCGACCCTGCCCTATGACTTCGTCCGCCTGTTCATCGTCTCCTCCGACGCGGCGAAGGACTATTCCACGCCCGAAACCGCCGCCGAAGGGTTCAACTCCGGCAAGGCGACCATTGGCACCGGCCCCTACAAGTACGTGTCCTGGGAACCGAAGGGCGACCTCGTGCTCGAGCGCTTCGACGACTACTGGCGCGGCGAGGGTGCCTGGGAAAAGGTGACCCGCAAGGAGATGCCGAACGACAGCTCCCGACTGGCCGCGCTGAAGGCCGGGCAGGTCGATGTCATCAACTACGTCTCCTCCGTCGACTACCTCGCGCTGGAAAGCGACAGCGCGGTCGACACGATCAAGGGCGACTCCGTCTACATCATGAACCTCCAGCTCGATCAGCGTGAAGACACGCCGATGGTCCGGGCCAAGGACGGGTCAAAGCTGGACGCGAACCCGTTCCGCGACATGAAGGTGCGCGAGGCGATCGACGCCGCCATCGACCGCGAGACCATGGTCGAGATCGTGCTGGAAGGCCTGGGCAAGCCCGCCAACCAGATGATGCCCGCGGGCTTCTTCGGGTCGAACGACGACATCCCGATGCCGGAGTACGATCCGCAGAAAGCCAAGGACCTGCTGGCAGAGGCCGGATATGCCGACGGATTCGAGGTCGACCTCTACTGCACCTCAGACCGGCTGCCGGGCGATGGCGCGATCTGCCAGGGTCTGGGCCAGATGCTCTCTGCAGTGGGGATCAAGACCAACGTCAATGCGGTCTCCAAGACAGTCTATTTCCCGGCGCAGGGACGGCTGGAATATTCCATGTTCATGAACGGATGGGGCACCCTGACCGGCGAGGCGTCCTACACGCTTGGCGGTCTGGCGCACACCAACAACCCCGACGTGAAAATGGGCGCGTTCAACCGCATCGCCTATTCCAACCCCGAGGTGGACAAGCTGCTGCAGGAGGGCGCGACGACGCTCGACGCGGACGCCCGTCGCGGCATGTACGAGGAAGCAATGGCAAAAACGATGGCCGACAAGGCCTACATCTCCATCGTGCAGCTGCAGACGGTCTGGGCGGCGAAGGCGGGGGCGCTGACCTTCACCCCGCGCTTCGACGAGGACACGCTGGCCTTCTTCATGAAGCCCGCATCCTGATGCCCTGAGGCTCCGGGCGGCCCCTCTCCGCCCGGAGCCGATCCGAAGGTCCCCCCATGCTTGGCTTCGTCATACAGCGCCTGCTGCAGGCCATCATGGTGATGGCCGTCATGTCGGTGATCGTGTTCTGCGGCGTCTATGCGATCGGCAACCCGATCGACATCGTGATCCCGCCCGACGCGACGCAGGACCTGCGGGAAGAGGCGATCCGCCGCCTCGGTCTCGACCAGCCGCTCTGGAAGCAGTACCTGACCTTTGCCGGCAACCTGATGCAGGGCGATTTCGGCCGCAGCTTTGTCTACAACATCCCTGTTCTGGAACTGATCGGCGGACGCCTTCCCGCCACGCTGGAGCTTGTCCTGATCTCCGTCCTGTCCGCGACGGTTCTGGGCGTTTCGCTTGGCGTCTACGCCGGATACCGGCCTGACAGCTGGCTGTCCAAGACAATCATGGCGGTTTCGGTCCTGGGTTTTTCGGTACCGAGCTTCTGGGTCGGCCTGATCCTGATCCTCACCTTCGCGGTCAACCTCGGCTGGCTGCCCGCGGGCGGGCGCGGCGACACGGTGCTGGTCTGGGGCGTGCCCTTTTCCTTCCTCACGCTCGACGGGCTGAGCCATATCGTCCTGCCCGCGATCAACCTCGCGCTGTTCAAGCTGGCGATGATGATCCGCCTCGCCCGCGCCGGAACGCGCGAGATCATGCTGACCGACACGATCAAGTTCGCCCGCGCCGCCGGGATCTCCGAAGCGGTGATCCTGCGGCGTCACCTGCTCAAGCTGATCTCCATCCCGATCATCACCGTCTTCGGACTGGAACTCGGCTCGACCCTCGCCTTCGCCGTGGTGACGGAGACGATCTTTTCCTGGCCCGGCGTCGGCAAGCTGATCATCGATTCCATCGGTGTGCTCGACCGGCCCGTGATGGTCGCCTACCTGATCCTCGTCGCCTTCCTCTTCGTGCTGATCAACTTCACGGTGGACCTCGTCTTCGCCCTGATCGACCCGCGCATCCGGGCAGGAGCAACCGAATGACCCCCCTCGCCCGTTTCTGGTCCGAATTCCGCGAGAACCGCATCGCGCTGGTCGCGCTGGTCGTTGTCGTCCTCGTCGTGCTGCTGGCGATCTTCGCGCCGCTGATCACGCCGCAGGATCCCTATGACATGACCGGCCTGTCGCTGATGGACGCCCGCCGCCCGCCCGGGTTCGTCGGCTCTGGCGGCTATGCCCATGTCCTTGGCACCGATCCGCAGGGCCGGGATCTGCTGTCGGCGATCCTCTACGGGCTGCGCATCTCGATCCAGATCGGGCTGGCGGCGGGGGGCGTCGCGCTGACCATCGGCGCGGCGCTCGGCATCCTCGCGGCCTATGCGGGCGGACGGATCGAGACGCTGATCATGCGGATCGTCGACCTGCAGCTGTCCTTCCCCGCGATCCTGCTGGCGCTGGTGCTGGTCGCGCTTCTCGGCCAGGGCAAGGGGCAGCTGATCGGCGCGCTTGTCGCGGCGCAATACGCCTATTTCGCCCGCACCGCCTATGGCGCGGCCAAGTCGGAACGCCGCAAGGATTACATCGAGGCCGCGCGGGCCACCCCGCTCTCCACCCGCCGGGTGATCCTGCGCCACCTGCTGCCGAACTGCACCCCGCCGCTGATCGTCGTGGCGACGGTGCAGATCGCCAACTCCATCTCTCTCGAGGCGACGCTGTCCTTTCTCGGCCTCGGCCTGCCGGTGACGGAGCCGTCGCTTGGCATGCTCATCTCCAACGGCTTTCCCTACATGATGTCGGGGCGGTACTGGATCTCCGTCTATCCCGGCATCGCGCTCATCATCCTGATCGTGGCGATCAACATCGTCGGCGACCAGATCCGCGACCAGTTCAACCCGAGGCTCCGCAAATGAGCCCGGTGCTGGAGGTCACGGGGCTGAGGACCCATTTTCACACCCGCGCCGGGGTGGTGAAAGCTGTCGACGGCGTGTCCTTCAAGCTGGAGCAGGGCGAGATCATGGGCCTGGTCGGAGAGTCCGGGTCGGGCAAGACCGTGACCGGCTTCTCTCTGCTCGGGCTGGTCGATCCGCCGGGACGCATCGTGGAAGGCTCCGTCAGGCTGAACGGGACGGAACTGGTCGGCATGTCCGAGCGGGACCTGCGCAGGCGCCGGGGCCGCGAGATCTCCATGGTCTTTCAGGACCCGATCGCCACGCTCAACCCGATGTTCACCGTGGGCCAGCAGATGAGGATGGCGCTCGAGTCGCACGGGTCCATCTCGGGCAGGGCCGCCGCCGCCCGGTCGGAGGAACTGCTGACCATGGTCGGCATCCCCTCCCCCCGCGCGCGCCTGCGCGCCTATCCGCACGAATTCTCGGGCGGGATGCGTCAGCGGGTGGCGATTGCCATCGCGCTGCTGCACCGCCCCTCCGTCATCGTGGCGGACGAACCGACAACCGCGCTCGACGTGTCGATCCAGGCGCAGATCCTCGCCACCATGCGGACGCTGGCGACCGAGACCGGGACGTCGCTCATCTGGATCTCCCACGACCTCGCCGTGGTGTCCTCCCTCGCGACACGCCTCGCCGTGATGTACGCGGGCCGCGTGGTCGAGGAGGGACCAACCGCCGACATCCTGCGCCGTCCGCGCCACCCCTACACGCAGGGGCTGATCGCCTCGCTTCCCGCCATGGCCGAACCCGGCGCGCCGCTGACGCAGATCCCCGGCACCACGCCCTCGCTCTTGTCGCTGCCGCCGGGCTGTCCTTTCGCCCCCCGCTGCCCCCGCGCGACGGCGGCCTGCGCGGCAGAACCCGTGCTGACCCGCGACGGAACCCGCGCGGTCGCCTGCTTCCACCCGGCGGAGCCTGCATGACCTATCTCACGATCGACCACGTCAGCCGCCACTTCGCCCCGCATCTGACACTGGGTGAAAAGATCGCCGCCCGTCTCGGGGCCGATGTGGAAACCCGTGCGGTGCAGGCCGTCACCGACGTTTCCGTCACCGTGCCCAGGGGGCGGACCCTGGGTCTTGTCGGGGAGTCCGGCTGCGGTAAGTCCACCCTCGGGCGCGTCATCTCGGGCATCCTTCCGCCGTCGACCGGCACCGTCCTGCTGGACGGAAAACCGGTGATGACCGGCGGCAACAAGACGACAACCCGCGTGCAGATGGTGTTTCAGGACCCCTTCGCCAGCCTCGACCCCCGCATGAAGGTCGGTGAGGCGGTGGCCGAGGGTCCCGTCGCCCACGGACTGACCACCCGCGCGAAGGCCCGCGACTACGTTGCCGGCTGGTTTGCCCGTGTCGGGCTGGACCCCGCGCTGGCGGATCGCTACCCGCACCAGTTTTCCGGCGGGCAGCGCCAGCGGATTGCCATCGCCCGCGCGCTCGCCATGCAGCCCGACCTGCTCATCTGCGACGAACCCGTCGCCTCTCTCGACGTGTCGATCCAGGCCCAGATCATCAACCTTTTCCTCGACCTTCGCCGGGACCTTGGCCTGACCTGCGTGTTCATCTCGCATGACCTGTCGGTGGTCCGGCATGTCTGCGACCGCATGGCCGTGATGTACCTTGGCCGCATCGTTGAGGAAGGAGCCACCGAAACCGTCTTCAACGACCCGGCGCATCCCTACACGCGGTCCCTGCTCGCCTCCGTGCCGGAGCTGGTTCTGGATGCGGACGACCTGGTGCAGTTCGTTCCGATCGAAGGCGAAGTCCCCTCCCCCCACGCCCCGCCGCCGGGCTGTCACTTCAACCCGCGCTGCCCGTTTGCGAAAGACATCTGCCGCACGGAGAAGCCGCCACTGAAGCCTCTGACTGCCGATCGGTTCGCGGCCTGCCATTTCGCGGAGGAAATCCTCGCGGGGGCCGCAACCTGAGACTGCGGCAGGACGCGGCGCATATCCCCTCGCGTCACCGCATAACTGCACCTGCGGCAGAGACCGGCCATCCGCTTGAGAAGACAGGCAAGAACCTGTAGGTTGCTCCGGTAGCCAGCCGCACGGAAGTTCCCCGTTGCGGACAGCCAGATCGCCTCGGGCCAATCCGGAAGGTCATCCATGGGCTATAGTCACGACTTCACTGGACATACCAACAGCCTGCGCAGCGTCTCCCCGGTGGAGTGGCGGCAGTTCGGCAACGCCCTTGTCGCCCATTGGCAGGCCGTCGGCGATCGGGGGGCGACCGGAGACTACATCTCCGCCAACCCGCGCATCAGCATCTTCTTCGACGACATGAGCTCCATCTCCGCGACGACCGGAGACAGGACGCGGCACCTTGCGCGGGCGATCTTCATCCCCGCCGGGATGCAGCTGCGGACCAGCTTCTCGAAGCCGCTCAGCTTTGCGCATGTCGATATTCACATCGACCATTCCTGGGCGGTGCAGTTCCTCTCGACCACCCTGCCGAGGACGGTCGCGACCCGCGCGCTGGAAACCCCTTCGGAACGCGACGACATCGCGGACATCGAACCGCTGGCGCACCTGCTGGTCAGCGAACTGCGCGCGAAGCGGCATCATGACCTCTATGCGGAGAACATCATCAACGCCCTCCTGGCTGCCGTCCTCGACCTGAATGTCGCCACGACGGAGGACGCCAATGCCCGCCTGACCGGGGCCCAGATGCGCAAGGTGCTGCGGCTGCTCGACACATCACGCGGGCGGCGGCTGAGCACGGCGCAGATGGCAGAGGCGGTGAACCTCTCCGTCAGCTGGTTTTCCCTCGTCTTCCGCAACACCACCGGGATGACGCCGCACCAGTGGCAGCTGAGCAAGCGGGTCGATCAGGCGCAGGATCTTCTGTCCGGGTCGGATCTGAGCGTGGCCGACATCGCCGACCGGCTTGGTTTTTCGGATCAGGCGCATCTGACCCGGGCCTTCCGCCGGATCGTCGGAGAGACCCCGGCCAGCTGGCGCCGCTGCCAGCGCCGTCCATGAGACGGACCTGACGTCCCGCCCGGCCGAGGGGACCGGGCGGGACGGGCCGTTTCACCAGGTGCGCCGAAGGGCGGCGGTGATCGTGCGACCGTTGTTGTAATAATCCGCCGTGCCGCGACCGACGACATACTGCCGGTCGAAGATGTTGTTCACGTTGATCGTGAGTTCCGTGTTCTCGGCGAAGGAATAGGAGAAGGAGGCGTCGATATAGGTCTGCGCCGGACTCTTCCCCGTGTTGTTGTAGACGTTGTAGTAGTACGGCCCGATATAGCGCGCACCGATCCCCACGGTCACGTCCCCGAAGGATCCGGTGTCGGGCAGGTCATAGGTCAGCCAGATCGAGGCGAGGTGGTTCGGCACCGTCGCAAACTGGTTGCCGTCAACCGTCACGCCACGCACGACACCCCGGACATATTTGGAGTCCTGGTAGCTGTAGCCCCCCGACAGGGTCAGGCCGTCCGCCAGTTCTGCGCGGGCCTCGAATTCGATCCCCCGGACGCGGGATTCACCGATGGTCTGGCGCACGATGCCGACCCCCGGCACGTTCACCGGCACCACCACGTTCGACTTGGTCAGGTCGTAGACGGAGGCCGTGAACAGCGCGTTGTAGGCCTCGGGCTGGTACTTGATCCCGGCCTCGTACTGCGCCCCGCGCTCGGGCTGCGTGCCGATGGAGGGCGGCGCGACCGACTGCACATAGCTGGCATAGGCCGAGATTTCGTCGGTGACCTTGTAGGTCAGCGCGGCCCGGTAGGAGTTTTCCGAGAAGCTCGCCTGTGTCGTGGTGCCCGCCAGCCTGTCCGTATTTGTGATGTCCAGCCAGTCATGCCGCGCCCCGACCGTCACGATCACGCGGTCCGAGAACGACAGGTTCTGCTGCAGGAAGACGGATTTGGTGGTGAAACTGTTCGCCTGCACGCTGTAGGGCGCGTAGCCGGTCGGCGCGCCGGTGTAGACCGGGTTGGTCGTGTCGATCGGCGTGTGGTTGCCGTAGAAGGATGAGCTGGTGGTCGATGCATCGCGGAATTCGAACCCCGCGAGGGTGCTGCTGTCGGCGGCCCCGACGGTGGTGTCGTACTGCAGGATGACATTGCCGATCAGCTCTTCCGCGGTGCTGTCGGACCCGAAGTAGTCGCGCGGCACCATCGTCCCGGTGCGGGTCGGGCTGTCGTTGACATAGACATAACCGAAGTTGTCGGTCAGGTCGCTGTAGCGCAGGTTTGCGTTCAGCTTCAGCCCGTTTTCGAATTCGTGGCGCAGACCGGCGGATACGGTCAGCCGCTCCACGTCGTGATAGTTGAACGACGGCTCGCCGAAGAACTGGTCGCGGTCGTAGATCCGGTCAAGCGGGTAGCCGCCGCTGTTCGGCGTGCCGTCGCGCTTGAGGTAGTCGACGGAGAAGGTCAGCTCCGTCACATCGGTCGGCCGGTAGGCGACAGAGCCGAGAAGGAACTTCTCGTCGTCGCGCGAATTCGGATATTCCAGGCTGGCGTCTTGCACCTTGCCGACGAAGCGGTAGGCCACCGTCCCTTCCTCGTTCATGACGTCGCCGACGTCGAACCCGATCTCCGCATGATCGTGCGATCCGTAAGACCCGTAGACCTCTCCGAACCGGTAGAACTTCGGTGTCTTGGTGACGAAGTTGACGGTGCCGCCCGGATCGGAGGTGCCGAAGAGGGTGGAGTTGCCGCCCTTCATCACCTCGAGCCGCTCGAAGGCGAAGGGTTCCTCACGCACGCCACGCATTGAGCCAAGCGTCAGGCCGTCGCGGTAGGTGGAGGCCTGGAACCCGCGCACGAGGTAATAATCGTTCCGGTCGTCGGTGCCGTAATAGTCAGTGACGATGCCGGGGGTGTATTCCAGCACGTCCTCGACCTTGTCCGCGTCGCGCTGCGTGATCTCCTTCTGGGTCACCACCGCGACCGAGGCGGGCGTGTCCAGGATGCTGGTTGCCACCTTGCCGCCGGTCCACAGCTCTTTCGCGACGGTCGATTCCGCGTCGTCATCCGCATCGAAGCTCAGGTTCACGATGATCGGCGACAGGCGGTAGGCCCCTGCTTCGTCGGTATCCTGGGCGACGGCGGTCAGCGGAATGGCGACCAGCGCGGTGCATCCCAGAAGCAGGGACAGTCGGCGGGACGGGCGACCGTGTGAGGGAGTATGATGAGAAGAGGGTGACCCCATGACGTGTTCCAAGCTTTGATGTGTCTGCCGTGCTGGCTGACCGTCCCGGTCGAACGGATGGCTTGCAGCCTCGGGACCAGGGGCGGAACCCGTCGATCCTTCGGCGTCGAATGCCGGCCCCGCCCTGCCGGGATTCGGCCGGACGGGTCCTTGTGAGGGCACCTAACGCGGCAGACCGCCGATATGTATTGAATAATTTGACTGTTTTTGTCAGATTCTCCGGAAAACCCGTCAAAAAGACTCGGAATTGTGCGCCATCTGTGATTGCTCGGCTTGACGGGCGCTTGCCCGGCTGGAATTTCGCCCGAACCGAGCCGGTCTGGAGGCCTGCGTCATATGCCCTCGAACATCAAATCGACGCTCATCGTCCTCGTTGCTTGGCTGTGCGTGGGCACACCGCAGGTTGCCGTGGCCGACGATTTCCCTGTGACCGTCCGGCACGCCTTCGGCGAGACGACCGTGCAGGCCAGGCCGGAGCGCGTGGCGACCGTGGCCTGGGCCAATCACGAGGTCCCGCTGGCGCTTGGTATCGTGCCGGTCGGGTTCGCGCGGGCGAATTTCGGGGACGATGACGGCGACGGTCTGCTGCCCTGGGTCGGCAAGCGGCTGGAAGAACTGGGCGCCGAGGTCCCGCCGCTGTTCGACGAAGGCGACGGCATCGACTTCGAGGCGGTGGCCGCCGCGCAGCCCGACATCATCCTCGCCGCCTATTCCGGACTGTCCCGGTCCGACTACGACACGCTCAGCCGGATCGCCCCGGTCATTCCCTATACCGATGGTCCGTGGTCGACCGGCTGGCGTGAGATGATCCGCCTGAATTCCGCCGGTCTCGGCATGACGGAGGAGGGAGAGGCGCTGATCGCCCGCATCGAGGGCCAGATCGCTGAAGTCGTCTCAAACCACCCCGAGGTCGCCGGAAAAAGCGCGATGTTCGTCACCCATCTGGATATCCGCGACCTCAGCGTCATCCGGTTCTATTCCGCCAACGACCCGCGCGTCCGGTTCCTCGAGGATCTCGGCCTGCGCTCTCCTCAGGCGGTGATCGAGGCGACGGTTCCCGGAAAGTACAGCGGCGAGATGAGCGCGGAGAAGATCGACGCCTTCGCCGACGTCGACATCGTCGTCAGCTACGGCGGGCGGGCATTGTTCGACCGGGTGAAGTCGAACCTGCTGACATCGCGCATGAAAACCGTCGAAGACGGCGCGGTCGTGCTTCTGGGCAACGATCCGGTCGGCACGGCGGCCAACCCGACCCCGCTGTCGATCCCCTGGGTGCTGGACGACTACGTCAGCCGCCTGGCCGACGCCGCACGCCGGGTCAGATGACGAACGTCAGTGACGCAACGCTGCGGGGTCTCCGCCGGTCCCGGCAGGGGCGCAGCGCATGGCTGCTCGTCGTGCTGCTGGCGCTGGCCGGCGCCTGTGCGCTGTCGGTCAGCCTCGGCACGCGGGAGGTGAGCCTGTCCGAAATCCTTGCCGGACTCTCGGGCCGGACCGACACCATGTCACAGGCCGTTGTCGCCGTCCGAGTCCCCCGCACCCTGCTGGCGGCGCTGGCCGGGGCGGCGCTTGGCCTTGCCGGTGCGGTGATGCAGGGCGTGACGCGCAATCCGCTCGCCGATCCCGGGATCCTCGGGGTGAATGCCGGCGCATCCATGGCCGTGGTCATCGGCATGGCCTGGTTCGGGATGCAGACGCTTGGCGCTTTCCTGTGGACCGCGATCCTCGGCGCGGGGGTCGCGGCCTGTTTCGTCTATGCTATCGGGTCGCTAGGACGCGGCGGGGCTACACCGCTGAAGCTGGCACTGGCGGGGGCGGCGACGGCAATTGCCGCCATGTCCCTGACCCGCGCCGTGGTCCTGCCGCGCAACGACATCGCGGGGGGCGTCCTGTCATGGCAGATCGGCGGTGTCGGCGGGGCCACCTATGACGCCATCCTGCCCTGCCTGCCGTTCCTTGTCGCGGGGCTTGTCCTGAGCCTTCTTTCCGCGCGCAGCCTGAACCTGCTGGCCCTGGGCGACGATGCCGCGGCGGGGTTGGGCGCAAAGGTCGCCTGGGCACGGGCGGGGGCGGCGCTTGGTGCGGTGCTGCTCTGCGGTGCGGTGACGGCGATCTGCGGGCCGATCGGCTTTGTCGGACTGGTCGTGCCGCATGTCTGCCGCCTGCTCGTCGGGGTGGATCATCGCTGGCTGCTGCCGTTTTCCGCGCTGTCCGGGGGCACCCTGCTGATCGTCGCTGACGTGATCGGCCGCATCGTCGCCCGCCCGTCCGAGATGGACGTGGGCATCGTCACCGCCTTCATCGGCGCGCCGGTCTTCATCTGGATCGTCCGCCAGCGCCGGGTCCGCGACCTGTGAGCGTGCTGGACCATACCGCCACGACCGCGCGGATCGGGGCGCTGCGCCGCGCGCGGCGCAACGGCCGTCTGCGGCTGGCCGCCGGGATGATCGCGCTCCTGACGCTCGGCGTCTACGCGACCCTCGTCACCGGCCCGACCATGGCCCCGCCCGCCGACCTGCTGCGTGTCCTGACCGGAGAGACCGTGCCCGGCGCCAGTTTCGCCATTCTCGACCTGCGCCTGCCGCGCGCGACCCTGTCGATCCTGACGGGGATGAGCTTTGGCCTCGGCGGGGTGATCTTCCAGACGCTGCTGCGGAATCCCCTCGCCAGTCCCGACATCATCGGCATCAGCGCCGGGGCCAGCGCCGCCGCGGTCTTTGCCATCGTCGTGCTCGGGTGGAGTGGTCCGGCCGTGTCGGTCATCGCTGTCATCGCCGGCCTTGGCGTCGCGCTGCTGATCTACCTGCTGGCCTGGCGCGACGGCGTGTCGGGCGCGCGGCTGATCCTGATCGGGATCGGCCTCTCCGCGATGCTGGACAGCATGATCGCCTATGTCGTCTCCCGCGCCCCGGCCTGGACAATGCAGGAGGCGATGCGCTGGCTGACCGGCAGCGTCAACGGCGCGACCCTGGCCGAGGCGCTGCCCGTCCTGCTCTCCCTGACCATTCTCGGCGGCCTGCTGCTGGCCCGGCGCAGCAACCTGGAGGCAATGAGACTGGGCGACGATACCGCCGCCGCGCTTGGCGTTCCGCTGGCGCTGGACAAGGTGCTTGCCATCATGGCGGCCGTCGGGCTGATCGCAGTCGCAACCGCCGTGTCCGGCCCGATCGCCTTTGTCGCCTTCCTGTCCGGACCGATTGCCACGCGTATCGCCGGCCCGGGGCGGTCGCCGCTGATCCCGGCGGCACTGGTCGGCGCCCTGCTGGTGCTGGTCGGAGACTACATCGGCCAGCATCTGCTGACCGGCCGCTACCCGGTCGGCGTCGTGACCGGCGCCCTCGGCGCGCCCTACCTGATTTACCTGATCGTCCGGTCCAACCGCACCGGGGGAGAGACATGACCACACTCACCGCCGAAAGGCTCAGCGCCGGTTACGGCACCCGCACCATCCTGACGACGCTGGACCTCAGCATCCCGCCGGGCGCGATCACTGCCATTGTCGGCGCGAATGCCTGCGGCAAGTCCACGCTGCTGCGCTGTCTGTCCCGCCTGCTGAAACCGAGCGGGGGACAGGTCGTGCTGGACGGCCGCGCGGTCCGCGACATCCCAACCCGCGACCTCGCGCGCACCCTCGGGCTGCTGCCGCAGTCGCCCATTCCGCCCGACGGGATCACGGTCGCCGATCTGGTCAGCCACGGCCGCCACCCGCATCAGGGCCTGTTCGCCCGCTGGACCGAGGCCGACGACCGCGCCGTTGGAGCCGCGCTGGACGCGACGCGGACCGCCGACCTGGCCGACCGGGAGGTCGACGAGCTTTCGGGCGGGCAGCGCCAGCGGGTCTGGATCGCCATGGCGCTGGCGCAGGAGACCGACATCCTGCTGCTCGACGAACCGACGACCTTCCTCGACATCGCGCACCAGATCGAGGTGCTCGATCTGCTGGTCGATCTCAACCGCCGCCGGGGGACCACCATCGTCATGGTGCTGCACGACCTCAACCTTGCCGCGCGATACGCCGATCACCTCGTCGCGATCCGGCAGGGGCAGGTCCACACCGCCGGGGCGCCCGGGGACGTCCTGACCGAAGACATGGTCGAACAGGTCTTTGGCGTGCCCTGCCACGTGATGACCGATCCGACCTCGGGCAAGCCGATGATGCTGCCGCTTGGCCGCCACCTCGTGCCTGTCCCAGCCAACGAAACCGCTATGAAGGAAGCGTCCGAGTGACCTACATCGCACATGCCAGCGCGATCTTCGGCGGCCCCCTCCCCGACGACCTGATCCCGCATATCGCCGCCCATGCGCGGGAGGCGGAGCTTCAGGTCGAAGAAAGCGCGACCGCCATGACCGTCACCGTGCCGCTGGCCCGTGTGGCGATGGAGCGCAACGCGGCGCGCCTGAACGTGCAGGTCGATGCCATCGACGCGGTGTCGCTTCAGAACATACGGGATTACCTGCTGCATATCCTAGACCATGTCGCGCCGGGGCTTTCGGGGGAATGGCAAGGCGATTTCCTCCGCAACCGTGCACCGCTGAACTTCGCGACCGCCAGCGTCCGGCGGGTCTGGCGCGTGGCGCCACGCTTCCTGCGGATCGAACTGGACTGCGCCGACACGAAGCGGCTGGACGAAGGGCGCGGGATGCACTTCTCCCTCCTCCTGCCGCCGGAGGGGCGCGCCCCGGTCTGGCCGCGGCTGGACGACAACGGCCGGACCGTCATGCCCTCCGGCGCGGATCAGCTGCACCGCGCTGTCTACACCTTTGTCGACCTCGATCCGGGCAAGGGGCGCTTTTCCTTCGACGTGTTCGAACATGAGGGCGGGCGCACCACCACCTGGGCCCGGTCTGTGCAGGGCGGTGAGGTTGTCGGCATCACGGGCCCCGGCAGCGGGGATTTCCCGCCGGGACAGGACCTGCTGATCGCCGGGGACGAAACAGCGCTGCCCGCCATCCGCCGCATCCTCGAACGCTCTGCCGCCGACCGGCGCGGCCGCGTGGTGCTGGAGGTCGGCACGGAGGAGGACATCTGTGATCTGCACCACCCCGCCGGAATGGAGGTGACGTGGCGGCTGCGCAGCCGGAACGAAACGCTCTGGGATGTGCTGGCGACCGCCCCGCTGCCCGGGGGCGCGGACAGCTACGTCTGGATCGCCGCCGAAAAGGAACTGGTCCGCAAGGCCAAGGCCCGTTTCCGCGACACGCTCGGCGTCGGTCCGAAGGGAGGTTATTTCGCCTATTACTGGGAAGCCTGACGGCCCTTGCCCGCTCGCCCCCGGTGGAGGATACACAAGACCTCTGCCCCAGCCCGCCACGGAACAGACCGCCATGCTTCGCCAGTTCTTCGACTACTACCGCCCGTGGAAAGCCCTGTTCTGGCTGGATTTCGGCTGTGCTGTGCTTTCCGGCCTGCTGGAACTGGCGTTTCCGCTGGCCGTGCAGGCCTTCATCGACCGGCTGCTGCCGTCGGGCGATCTGCCCCTGACCGTTCTCGCTGCGGTCGGGCTGCTGGTGATCTACCTCGTCAATGCGGGGCTCATGGCGGTGGTGATCTACTGGGGCCACATGCTTGGCATCAACATAGAGACCGAGATGCGCCGCCGCGCCTTCGACCACCTGCAGCGGCTGTCGTTCAGCTATTTCGACAAGGTCCGCACCGGAAAGCTGGTCGCCCGCGTCACCCGGGATCTCGAGGAGATCGGAGAGGTCGCGCACCACGGGCCCGAGGACCTGTTCATCGCGGTGATGACCTTTGTCGGGGCCTTCCTGCTGATGCTCACCATCGACGTCGAACTGGCGCTGATCACCGCCGCCATCGTGCCCGCCTGCGTTGCCATCGTCGTGTTCTACGGCGGCCGGATGACCCGCACCTGGCGCGAGATCTATTCCCGCGTCGCGTCGTTCAACATCCGGCTCGAGGAAAACGTCGGCGGCATGCGCGTGGTTCAGGCCTTCGCCAATGAGGACCACGAAAAAGCGCTGTTCGCCAAGGACAACGCCGCCTACCGCAGCACCAAACTGGCGGCCTACAGGGTGATGGCGGCGTCATCCGCACTCAATTACATGGGGATGCGCCTGATCCAGGTGATCGTGATGGTCGCAGGCGCGATCTTCGTGCTGAACGGGTCGCTCAGCACCGGGGGGTTTGTCGCCTTCCTGCTGCTGGTCGGTGTGTTCTTCCGTCCGCTCGACAAGATCGCCGCGGTGATCGAAGTCTACCCGCGCGGCATCGCGGGCTTCCGCCGCTATCTCGAACTGATGGAGACAGCGCCGGACGTGGCGGACAGCCCCGACGCCAGACCGGCACCCTCCCTGCGCGGAGAGGTTGCATTCGACGCGGTCAGCTTCGACTACGGCGACGACCGCCCTGTGCTTCACGATGTCTCGCTCACCGTCCGCCCCGGAGAGACGATGGCCTTCGTCGGCCCGTCCGGCGCGGGAAAGACGACGCTGATTTCGCTGGTGCCGCGGTTCTATCAGCCGACCGCGGGGCGTATCCTGATCGACGGGCAGGATATCCGGACGATGACCCTGAAGTCGCTCCGCCGTCAGATCGGGATCGTCAGCCAGGACGTGTTCCTGTTCGGCGGCACCCTGCGCGAGAACATAGCCTACGGTCGTCTTGACGCGACCGAGGACGAGATCCGTCAGGCCGCGGACCGGGCCCAGCTGTCCGGAATGATCGCTGACCTGCCCGCGGGTCTGGATACCGTGGTGGGCGAACGCGGCGTGATGTTGTCGGGCGGGCAGAAACAGCGGGTGGCGATTGCACGCGCCTTCCTCAAGAACCCGCCGATCCTGATCCTGGACGAGGCGACATCGGCGCTTGATACGGAAACCGAACGGCTGATCCAGTCTTCCCTGACCGACCTGTCGCGCAATCGCACGACGCTGGTGATCGCGCACCGCCTGGCAACCATCCGCGACGCCGACCGCATTGCCGTGATGGACGGGGGCCGGATTGTGGAGATGGGAACCGATGCCGAACTTCGTCGGACAGCGGGACGGTACGCCCGGCTGAACACAGCCTGAGACATCGGCGAATTCCGTATCGGGGTGGAAACTCGGTGCGCTGAATTAGCCAAGGTGCCTTCAGAACCGCACGGCTCGTTCGGCCATGCCCCGCACGCCCGCGTCCGCCTGGAACACCCGTCCCTGCCATTGATCCGGGTGTGCAATTCCTTCCCACGCACTTGTCACGAAAAGTGTCTGCATCTCCGGTCCGCCGAATGCCGGGCAGGAGGTCTGCGCCGCGTCGAACGCAACGACGCGGTCGACCGTTCCGTCCGCAAGATACCGAACGACCCGGCCCGCACCCCACTGCGCATTCCAGAGAGCGCCTGCCGAATCGACCACCGAACCGTCGGGATGGAAACCTTCCGCGCCCGGGTCCGCGAACAGGACCGGAGCGCCATCCGGCCACCCGTCTTTCCCCAGGGGTTGCCGCATGATCCGGCCCCCACGCGTATCCGCGTAATAGGCCGATGTGCCGTCGGTCGCGAAGCAGATGCTGTTCGGGATTGTCATGCCGGAAAAGAGACGCCGCAGCTCTCCCCGGTAGAACCGATAGATCGCGCCGCGCCCGGCTTCGGCCTTCTTGCCCATTGTCCCGATCCAGAACCCGCCATACGGATCCGCCCGACCGTCATTGGACCGCGTCGTCGGGTCATCGGCTTCGAGCGCGGCGACCGGTTCCCGCTGACCTGTCTCGACATCAAACCGCCAGAGACCGGTTTCCGACGCGATCAGCAGGGTATCGCGGTCGATCCACCCGGCGGCGGAATGGTATTCGTCAAACCTCCACTCAAGCGGCACGTCGCCGACACGGGACAAGAGCCGCCGCCCCAGGATATCGAACCAGAAAAGCTGCCCGCGCTCGGGATGCCAGAGCGGCCCTTCCCCCAGTTCGCAGCGGCGGTCGTCGTATGGTCTGGCCCCCGGGGTCACGCGGTCACCTCGTCGTAGCGCGCTACAAACAGCCGTGCTTTCGCAGCCACCGTTTCAGCCGTGTCGCCGGGTTTGAAAAGCGCGCTACCGACACCGACTCCACGCGCACCCGCTGCGAACCAGTCGGAAAGCGTCCCGTCGGATACGCCGCCGACGGCCCAGACCGGCACATCCCCGGGCAGGACCGCCCGCATCGCCTTCAGCCCGGCCGGCCCGATGATCTCACCGGGAAAGAGCTTCAGCGCGTCGGCTCCGGCAGCCAGTGCCGAAAAGCATTCGGTTGGCGTCATGACGCCGGGATATGATGTCAGCCCATGTCGCCCGGTCGCGCGGATCACCTCCGGCTCCATGTTGGGCGAGACGACGAATGTCCCGCCAGCCGCGGCGACCTCCGACACCTGGTCGGGCGTCAGCACGGTGCCCGCCCCGATCCGCGCCTGTTCACCATGTGTCGCAGCCATCCGCCGGATGGAGACAAGCGGCTCGGGCGAGTTCAGCGGCACCTCGATGATCGTGATCCCGGCGTCGATCAGTGCTGCGGCAATCGCGACAGCGTGGTCCGGTTCGACGCCGCGCAGGATCGCCATGATGTTTCGGGTCATTCGGTGCCTCCTGTGAGATCGGCATGCGCGCTTGTCAGCCCCGCCAGCGTCATCTCTCTCGCATCGACAAAACGGACATCTGCGGCGAGTTCGGTCAGACTTCCATAGAGCTCGCGCGTTCGTTCGTCGCCGACCACGACCACACCGGCCCTGTCCCAGAACGACCGTGCCCCGGCAAGTTCGAGCCCGACGAGAAGCCCCGACAGCCGGGCCCGCGTCTCTCCGGCTCGCGGGGACTGCAGCAAGCCGCGCGCGCGCAGACCGAAGAGCGCCCCGCTCAGACCGCCGGGATCCGCCAGGCCGTCCGTCACGCCGCCGGCAAATGCCACGGCGTTCCAGTCGTCGTCCATCCCCAGCCTCAGGATCGAATGCCGCGACAGCAGGGCGTACAGCTCTCCGGTCATGAAGGTCCGGAACTCCCGGACGCTGCCCCCGGCGACCCGCACCCACTTTGTATGGGTACCGGGCAGGCAGATCACGCCGTCGAAATCGGGAAACCGGGAAAGAACCCCTGCGATCTGCGTCTCTTCCCCGCGCATGACATCCGGCGGGTCTGCCTGCGAGAGCCCCGGCAGGATCGTCACGTCGAGCCGGGGATCCTGTGCGGTGACACGCGTCGTCGCCCCCCGCCCGGGCATCGCCGGGACCGCGACATAACCCGCCTCGCACCAGCCTCCGCGTGCGCCTGCCATGCCGCAGACCACCACCGTCATCCGGCCGGCCCGCAGGAAATCTTCCGCAAGGTCCAGAAACGCCGCTTCGAACTGGTCCGGGGCAAGAGTGCCCATACCCCTGTCCGACGCCCGCTCCGCCAGGACCGCGCCATCCGAGGTCATCGCCCAGACCCGCAGGTTGGACGTGCCCCAGTCGACCGCGATCCAGTCCGGCGCGGTCATGCGTCGCGCAGGTCGTCGGGCAGCAGCGCGTCCGGCATGTTCTGGTAGCAGACCGGCCGCAGGAATCGGCGGATCGCCAACGTGCCGACGCTGGTCGCGCCGAAGTTGGTAGAGGCAGGGTAAGGCCCGCCGTGCACCATGCTGTCGCAGACCTCGACGCCGGTCGGATAGCCGTTGGTCAGAATGCGACCCGCCTTGCGGTCGAGGATGGGCATCAGGCTCCGTGCCATATCCGTATCGCCCTCGTCCATCATCAGCGTGCAGGTCAGCTGACCCTCCAGCGACCGGGCCACCGCCCGCATCTGGTCGGCGTCGCTGACACGCACGATCACGCCGAGCGGACCGAACACCTCGTGCCCGAGCGCCGCGTTCGCCAGCCATTCCTCCCCTGTCGTGGCGAAGAGGTAGGGTGTGGCGTTCCGCAGATCGCAGACCGACGTCAGCACTTCCTGCACACCCTTGGTCCCGGCCACCCGGTCGCGGCCTGCGCGATAGGCCTTTGCGATCCCCTCGGTCAGCATGGTCTGCGCGCCGATACCCGACAGGGCCGATCGTGCCGCTTCGGTAAAGCTGTCCGCATCGGGCCCGTCGATCAGCACGATCACACCGGGGTTGGTGCAGAACTGTCCCGCCCCCATGGTCAGCGATCCGGCCCAGCCCTTGGCCAGATCCGCGCCGCGCGACGATAGCGCCACGGGCAGAAGGAACATCGGATTCACGCTGCCCAGCTCTCCGAAAAACGGGATCGGCACCGGTCGCGCGGCACAGAGGTCGTAAAGCGCACGACCGGCGCCAAGCGATCCGGTAAAGCCGACGGCGGTGATCAGCGGGTGCTGCACCAGCGCGGCGCCCAGATCGTTGGTATTTCCCTGCACGAGGCTGAAGGTGCCGGCGGGCATGCCGCATCTGGCGATGGCGGCATGGATCGCCTCGGCCACGATCTCTCCGGTGCCAGGATGCGCCGGATGGCCCTTGACCACGACGGGACACCCTGCGGCCAGGGCCGAGGCGGTGTCCCCTCCGGCGGTCGAGAAGGCGAGCGGGAAGTTGGACGCCCCGAAGACGGCGACCGGTCCGATCGGGCGCTGCACCATCTTCAGATCGGGACGCGGCAGGGGTTGGCGGTCGGGCAGCGCGGGGTCATGGCGTCGATCCAGGTAATCACCCGCCTCGATGTGATCGGCGAAGAGCCGCAGCTGGCCGGTCGTGCGCCCCCGTTCCCCCTGCAGCCGTCCCTCGGGCAGGCCGGATTCACGGGTGCCGATCTCGGTGATCTGGTCGGCGCGCGCCTCTATCTCCTCGGCAATGGCGCGCAGGAAGGCCGCGCGCGCGGCCCGGGTGGTGTAGCCATAGGTCCAGAAGGCCTCCTCCGCCGCGCGCACCGCGCGGTCGACCTCCTCTGCCCCGCCGTTCGCCGTGTCATGCGACAGACCGTCGACCGGCTGAGACGCGAATGTCGAGGACGAGCCGACCCATTCGCCGGCGATCAGATGTTTTCCGTGCGGTTGATACGTCATGCGATTTCTCTCTATTTGCCCCAGCTCAGCGCGATCAGGTCCAGTTCGCGCGACAGCGACAGGAGCCGGTCCTTGGTCCGGGGGGACAGGGGTTTCAGCGGATGGCGGACATAGTCCGATCCGATCACGCCGCCTTCCATCATCACCGTCTTGGCGGCGCGCAGGCCGCATTGGCGGTTCTCGTGGTTGATGAGTGGCAGGCAGAGCTTCCACTGTTCAAGCGCGGCATCCGTGTTGCCCGCGCGATATTCTGTGACGATCGGGCGGATCTTCTCGGGCTGGAGCGCCGAGGTCATCGTGCCGGTACAGCCCGCGTCAAGGTCGGCCAGCAGCGTCACCGCCTCTTCTCCGTCGAACGGGCCGGTGATGTGCTCTCCGCCCATCTCGATCAGCGCGGCCAGCTTGTCGGCGGCGAAGGGCGTCTCCATCTTGAAGTAGGAGACATTCTCGATCTCCTTCGCCATGCGAACCAGCAGCGGCACCGACAGGGCCACACCCGACAGAGGCGCATCCTGCACCATGATCGGAATCGTCACCGCATCCGACACGGCGGCGAAATGTTCAAAGACCCCCTGTTCGGCAGGAGCCAGCCCGACGCCATGGTACGGCGGCATCATCATCAGCATGGACGCCCCGAGGGTCTGAGCCTGTTTCGCACGATAGACGACGATGTCCGTGGCGAAATGGCTGATCGTCACGATAACCGGCACACGACCCGCGACATGCTCCAGACTGACCTTGGTGAGGATCGCGCGTTCATCGTCCGACAGCAGAAACTGTTCGGAATAGTTGGCGAGGATGCAGATCGCATCGACGCCCTGGTCGATCATGCAGTCAAGCACACGGCGCATGCCATCCGGGTCGATAGAGCCATCGGCATGAAACGGGGTCGGGGCGACCGGGAGGATTCCGGTAAGTGGGGTTTTCATCTTGGCCTCTCAGCTTCGGGTCACGGCAAAGCGCGACACCTGTCTGTATGTGTCTCCCGGCCTCAGCACCGGGGAGGGGAAATCGGGGCGGTTCGGACTGTCGGGCCAGAACTGCGGTTCAAAGGCGATACCCGCATTCGCCCCGTAGGGCCGGCCACCCAGTCCCGTCGCCGGTGCGGTTGCCAGACCGCCGCCGGAATAGACCTGTAGCCCGACCTCTGTCGTCTCGATCGTCAGCCGTAGCCCGCCCGCGTCTAGCGTCGCGGCCCGGCGCATCTGCCCCTGCGTCCGGGCCAGGCAGAAGTTGTGATCCAGCGCCGCGTCCGGTCTGCGCGGGTGCCGGTAGTCGAAGCCGGAACCCGCCACGGCGACAGGACTGCCCGAGGGGGTCTTCTCATCATCGACGGTAAGGTAGTCATCCGCGTCGATGGTGAGCCTGTGACCGGACAGGTCAGAGCCGCCGTCAAGCGACCAGTATCCGTGGAAGGCAGGGCCCAGCATCGCCGGGCGATCGGTGCGGCCTGTGATCTCGATGGTCAGGGCACCCGTGACATCAAGGCTGTAGCGTGCCGCGACGTCGAGTTCGCCCGGAAAGCCGCCGGTTCCGTGAGTGTGGTGCAGTCCGAACGTGATCGATGAGATGTCCGCCGCCCTGAGCGTCCAGTTCCGGCGGGAGAACGCCGCCGATCCGCCGTGCAGAGTTGTGCGTTTGAGTTCGTTCCGGTCGAGCGCGAATTCGCGCCCCTCGACGCTCATCCGCCCCCCGGCAATCCGGTTCGCCACCGGCCCGACGATGGCGCCGAAATGGCGCATCGGTCCGAGGTAGGCGGCGAAGTCGCGCGACCCGAGGACCAGTGGATGCGCCACCCCGTCCATCCGCAGGTCGATGAGGCTTGCGCCCCACGTCATCACCCGCGCCGTCACCGGCCCGCCGGAGATCTCCACCGCACGCACCGCGCTGCCGTCCGGAGCAAGTCCAAACCGGTCGGTATCCTCAAGCACGGTCATCACCAGTCGAAGGGGGCGACCGTGACGCGGTGGCCAAGCGTGAAGGCATCGGCCACATGGCGCATCGGCGCGAGGTCCATGTCGATCCCGCCTTTCGCAACCAGTCTGGCCATCTGCGCGTAGAGGCGGGGATATTCCCCCGAAAGCCCCGGCACGCTGTCATCCGCGCGGCCGTCGATGGTCAGCTTGCCGCCGCCGTTTTCCAGCACCATGACGCCCTGATCCGTTTCGGCGCGGATGGTCCAGGTCGGCTCTCCGGGTTCGAGGAAGTCGAGCGCCATCGAAACCTCCGCCCCTGCCGGATGGTGGAACCGGCATTCGGCCGCAATCGGGGTGTCGCGGTTTTCCGGAAAGCTCAGCTCCGCCCCGGTCAGGTGGATCGGATCGGGCAGGATTTCCGTCAGGATCGACAGGGCGTTGATGCCCGGATCGAAGACACCGAGACCACCGGCCTCGAAAATCCAGTCCTGCCCCGGATGCCATTGCCGCACGTTTTCGCGCCAACTGACGGTCAGCCTGCGCAACGTCTTCCCCGCCAGCCATGACTTGGCCGCAGGCACCTTGTCCGCCTGCCGCGAATGCCATGTCGCATAGAGAGACACCCGATGCGCCCGCGCCATTGCCTCGAGCGCGTGGCACTCCGACAGGGTCGCCCCCGGTGGCTTTTCCAGCATCACGTGACGGCCCGTACGGATGGCCGCCTCGGCATAGGTGAACCGCGGCACGGGTGGCAGGCAAAGCGACACTACCCGGATGTCCGACCGCTCCGCCAGCATCTGCGCGAAGTCGTCGTAGGCCGGAACGCCCTCGACAGAACCATGACGCGACACGGTTGCCGACAGGTCCCAGTCCGGACTGTCCTTGATCGCGGGCACGTGCTGGTCAATTGCGATCTTTCCGATGCCGACGAGCGCGATTTCCATCAATGCGAATCCTTCCCGACAGGCGACCCGCGACATCCCTTGAGGAACCCCAGATCGGCCCCGGTATCCGCCCCCTCCACATGCTGCTGGTGCAGCCATAGGTAGCCGCTGTCGACTTGCTCGTGACTTGGCGCCCAGGCCTTCAGTCGGGCCGCCAGTTCCTCGTCGGAAATATCCAGATGCAGCCGCCGCGCCTCAACGTCCAGCTCGATCATGTCGCCGGATTTCACCACCGCCAGCGGTCCCCCCGCCGCCGCCTCGGGAGAGGTATGCAGGACGACTGTGCCGTAGGCCGTGCCGGACATCCGAGCATCCGAGATACGGACCATGTCGGTGATGCCCTTCTTCAGGACCTTGGGCGGCAGCCCCATGTTACCGACCTCGGCCATTCCGGGATAGCCCTTGGGACCGCAGTTCTTCAGAACCATCACGCAGGTTTCGTCGATATCCAGCGCGTCGTCGTTGATCCGCGCCTTGTAGTCGTCGATGTCCTCGAACACGACCGCCCTGCCCCGGTGTCTGAGAAGATGCGGCGTCGCGGCGGAGGGTTTCAGCACCGCCCCCTGCGGCGCGAGGTTGCCCTTCACCACCGCAATCCCGCCCTGCTTCGTCAAGGCTTTCTCAAGCGGCAGGATGACGTCCTCGTTCCAGTTGCGGACATCTTTCACCTCGTCCCAGATCGTCTGTCCCGACACGGTCAGCGCGTCCCTGTGCAGCTGCCCTCCTTCGCCGAGACGCTTCAGCACGACGGGAAGACCGCCGGCATAGAAGAATTCTTCCATCAAGTACTTGCCCGAGGGCATGAGGTTCACGATGGTCGCGACATCCCTCCCGCAGCGGTCCCAGTCGTCGAGCGTCAGATCCACGCCGACCCGGCCCGCGACGGCGAGCATGTGGATCACCGCGTTCGTGGACCCGCCGATGGCCCCGTTGGTGCGGATCGCATTTTCGAAGGCCTGCTTGGTCATGATGTCCGACGGCTTCAGATCGTCCTTGACCATCTGCACGATCCGCCGCCCGGACAGCTGCGCCATGACACGGCGGCGCGAGTCGACCGCCGGGATCGCGGCATTGCCCGACAATGCCATGCCAAGTGCCTCGGCCATGCTGGCCATCGTCGACGCCGTGCCCATGGTGTTGCAGGTGCCGGACGACCGGCTCATCGATTCCTCGGCCTCCAGAAATTCCTCCTGCGTCATCTCCCCGGCCTTCACCGCTTCGGAGAATTTCCATAGGTGCGTGCCCGACCCGACACGTTCGCCCCGGAAATACCCGTTCAGCATCGGCCCGCCGGTCACCACGATGGATGGCAGGTCGGTCGACGCAGCCGCCATCAGCAGGGACGGCGTGGTCTTGTCGCAGCCGACCAGCAGCACCGCACCGTCGATCGGCTGGCCGCGCATCTGCTCCTCGATCGACATGGCGGCGAGGTTGCGGAACATCATCGCAGTCGGGCGGAAGGTGTTCTCGGACGCCGAGAAGACCGGGACCTCGACCGGAAAGCCGCCGGCCTCCCAGATTCCCGCCTTCACCTTTTCGGCCAGTTCGCGGAGGTGGCCGTTGCAGGGCGTCAGGTCTGACCAGGTGTTGAGGATGCCGATGATCGGCCGCCCGTCGAACAGGTCATGCGGATAGCCCTGGTTCTTCATCCAGCCACGATGGTAGATCGTGTCGCGGCCATTCCCGGCATACCACTCCTGCGAGCGGAGCCTGCGCGGCCAGGGTGCGGATTTGAAGGTCATGGCTCACCCCTGCTTGGATTTGTTGTAAACGTCGAAGATGACGGCGGCGAGCAGCACGAGACCCTTGATCATCTGCTGGTAGTCGATGCCGATCCCCATGATTGACATGCCGTTGTTCAGCACGCCCATGAGGAACGCCCCGACCACCGCTCCGACGATGGTCCCCACGCCGCCGGACATGGATGCCCCGCCGATGAAGACCGCCGCGATCACGTCAAGTTCCAGCGCGAAACCGGCCTTGGGCGTCGCGGTGTTCAGACGGGCGGCGAAGACGAGACCTGCCGCAGCCGCCAGCACACCCATGTTGACGAAGGCGAGGAAGGTCAGCCGTTCGGTCTTGATCCCCGAAAGCTTCGCCGCCTTCTGGTTGCCGCCAAGCGCATAGACCCGGCGGCCCAGCACGGTGCGTTCGGTCAGGAAGGCGTAGATCAGGGTCAGCACACCCATGGTGATCAGCACGTTCGGCAGACCCCGGAAGGTCGACAGCTTGTACATGATGAACACGATGGCCCCGACGACGATCACGTTGCGGGCGACGAAGAAGGCGCGCGGTTCGTCCACCACGCCATAGGCGCGGTTGCGCGCCCGGGCTCGCAGCCCGCTGTAGACGATGGCAAAAGCCGCGATGATGCCGACGCCCAGGGCCAGCACGTTCACCTGACGCGCGCCGAAAATCGCGGCGAGGGTCTGCCCGATCCCGGCCGGGAAAATGTCCGAGACGAAGCCGTTCGCCAGCGCCTGGAATTCACGCGGGAACGGGCCCACGGACTGGCCTTCCAGCAGCAGCAGGGACAGGCCGCGGAAGACCAGCATCCCGGCCAGCGTCACGATGAAGGAGGGGATCTTCCAGTAGGCGACCCAATAGCCCTGCGCCGCCCCGATCAGGCCTCCGGCGACCAGACAGATGACAATGGCCAGCAGGTAGGGCACGTCCATCTGCACGATCATCACGGCCGCGAGCGCGCCGATGAACCCCATGACGGACCCGACCGACAGGTCGATATTGCCCGACACGATGACGATCAGCATCCCGAGCGCCATGATGATGATATAACTGTTCTGCAGCAGCAGGTTGGTGATGTTCACCGGGCGCAGCAGCGTGCCCGAGGTCGTGATCTGGAAGAACACCATGATTGCGATCAGCGCAAATAGCAGCCCGTAGGTGCGCAGGTGGCCCAGAAGGTATTCACGAATCCCCATGGGTTCGGCCTCGGTCCCCGTGGTTTCTGCAATCGACATGCCCTGTCCCCCCTTATTCGGTCACGATGAGCGACATGATCCGCTCCTGGCTGGCCTCTTCGGCGGTCAGTTCGCCGACCAAGGCGCCTTCGTTCATGACGTAGATGCGGTCACACATGCCCAAGAGTTCGGGCATTTCGGAAGAGATCATCAGCACGCCCTTCCCCATGGCGGACAGCTCGTTGATGATCCCGTAGATTTCGAACTTCGCGCCGACGTCGATCCCGCGCGTCGGCTCGTCGAGGATCAGAACCTCGGGCTCCGCAAAAAGCCATTTGGACAGCACGACCTTCTGCTGGTTGCCGCCCGACAGGTTCATGACCTTCTGGAAGACCGAGGGCGTGCGGATGTTCATTGCCTTGCGGTAGCGCTCCGCGACCTCGGTTTCTAGATTGTCGTTCAGGATGCCGTTCTTCGACACGCCCTGCAGATGCGCGAGCGAGACGTTGCGGTTGATCGGTTCCTCGAGGATCAGGCCAAGGCTCTTTCGGTCCTCGGTAACATAGGCCAGCCCGGCGTCGATGGCGCGGTCCACGCGGCTGACGTCGACCTCCTGCCCCTTGATGCTGACCCGGCCCGAGATGTTCTGGCCGTAGGAGCGTCCGAAGATGCTCATCGCCAGCTCCGTCCGGCCCGATCCCATGAGCCCCGCGATCCCGACGACCTCGCCCGCGCGGACCTCGAAGTTGGCCGACTTGATCACCTGCCGGTCCGCATGTTCGGGATGCCAGACGTTCCAGTCCTTCACCGCGAACAGCACGTCGCCCGCCCGGCGGTCCCGCGCCGGATAGCGATGCGCCATGTCCCGGCCCACCATGTCCCGCACGATGGCATCCTCTGTGATCTCCTGCGTTCGCGCATCCATGGTCGACACGGTCGAACCGTCCCGGATGACGGTCACGGTGTCGGCCACGCGGCGCACCTCGTTCAGCTTGTGGCTGATGATGATGCTGGTGACGCCCTGCGCCTTCAGTTCCAGCAGCAGATCGAGCAGCGCCTGGCTGTCGCTTTCCGACAGGGCCGCGGTCGGCTCGTCCAGGATCAGCAGGCGCACCTCTTTCGACAGGGCCTTGGCGATCTCGACCAGCTGCTGCTTGCCGACGCCCAGCTTGTCGACCAGCGTCGTCGGCGCCTCGCGCAGACCCACCTTGCGCAGCAGATCCTCGGTCCGCCGGAAGGTGCCCCGCCAGTCGATGACCCCGCGGCTGGCCTGTTCATTGCCCAGGAACAGGTTCTCGGCGATCGACAGAAGCGGCACGAGCGCCAGTTCCTGATGAATGATGATGATGCCGCGTTTTTCGCTGTCCGCGATGTCACGGAATTCGGCCAGACCACCCGCGTAGTGGATTTCGCCGTCGTAGCTCCCCGCCGGATAGACCCCCGAAAGGACCTTCATCAGCGTGGATTTGCCGGCCCCGTTTTCTCCGACCAGTGCGTGGATTTCGCCTTCGCGAACCGTCAGGTTGACTTCGTCCAGCGCCTTGACGCCCGGAAAGGTCTTCGTGATCGAGCGCATTTCAAGAAGTGCGGACATGACACCCTCTCGTCCTTAGATCGACCTGCCCGGACATGCGCCCGGACAGGTCAGGGAGGATCCCTTCGATCTTACTTGATCTGGTCCATGGTGTAGTAGCCGGACCCGATCAGCAGCTCTTCCCAGTTCGCCTCCGTAACCGGCAGCGGTTCGAGCAGATAGGACGGTACGACTTTCACGCCGTTGTCGTAGGTCGAGGTATCGTTGATTTCCGGCTCGCTGCCCTTCAGCAACGCATCCACCATGCCCACGGTCACGCCGGCCAGCGCACGGGTATCCTTGAAGATGGTCGAATACTGCTCGCCCGCGAGGATGGATTTCACCGACGGCACTTCGGCGTCCTGACCGGTGACGATCGGCATCTTCATGTCGCCGGAGCCATAACCGACGCCCTTGAGCGACGACAGGATCCCGATGGACAGGCCGTCATAGGGCGACAGAACGCCGTGTACTTCCTTGTCGGTGTAGTTGGCAGACAGCAGGTTATCCATGCGTGCCTGTGCGACCGCACCGTCCCAACGCAGGGTGCCGACCGTGTCCATGCCCATCTGGCCCGACACGATTTCGATCGAACCATCGTCGATCAGCGGCTGCAGCACACTCATGCCGCCGTCATAGAAGAAGTAGGCGTTGTTGTCGTCGGGCGACCCGCCGAACAGCTCCACGTTCCATGGCTTCACATCCGGGAAACGTTCCTTGAGACCGTCGACCAGCGTCGTAGCCTGCTGCACACCGACCTTGAAGTTGTCGAAGGTGGCGTAGTAGTCGACGTTTCCGCTGTCACGGATCAGGCGGTCATAGGCGATGACCTTGATGCCCGATGCAGCGGCGTTTTCCAGCGCGTTCGACAGGGTCGTCCCGTCAATCGCCGCGATCACCAGCACGTCGACGCCCTTGGTGATCATGTTCTCGATCTGGGCCAGCTGGTTGGGAATATCGTCCTCGGCATACTGCAGATCGGTCTCGTAACCCGCCGCCTTGAACTGTTCGACCATCGAATTGCCGTCCGAGATCCAGCGCGCCGAAGACTTGGTCGGCATGGCGATCCCTACGGTACCGTCTGCCAGAGCTGCAGTCGCAAGCATGGCAAATGCACTGGCCGAGGCCAGGAATTTCGTGAACTTCATGGTGTTCCTCCAACTTGAAGCCGGCATTTCGGGCCTGCACTTCATCTCCCATTCAGGTCCTCCCGAACCTTGACGATCGGTAACAGGTGCCGATCATAACTCTCAATTCGAATTTTCGACAATCTGCATATCAAAAAGGGTATGCCTTGGTATGGACTTCGCTACACGACTCAAACCGACGCACCTCAACCTGTTGATCAAGGTCGCAGAATCCGGACAGCTCCAGCGGGCGGCCCAGATGGCGGGCATGTCTCAACCGGCTGCCTCCCGGGTTCTGGCCGATATGGAAAAGAGGATGGGCGGCCCTCTCTTCGAACGTCATCCCAAGGGGATGCAGGCCACGGCCCTCGGTGACCTCTGCATCCGGCACGCCAAGGTTATCCTTGAAGAATACGGCGCTCTCGACGAAGACGCCCGCCGGATCACGTCAGGGCAATCCGGCCGTGTCAGGGTCGGCGCCGTGACCGGACCGGCGGTCGGACTGCTGATGCCCGCGATACGGTCCGTCAAGGCATCCGCGCCGGACATCGAGATGACGATCGATGTGGGCCCCTCGACCGAACTGGTGCGAGGCCTTGTCGAAGGCCGCTTCGACTTCGTGATCGCCCGCATTCCGCCCGAATACGACTCGCGGGATTTCAGGCTTCAGCCCGCACGCAGCGAAATCGTGTCGCTCCTCGTCCGGCCGGAGCACCCGCTTGCGGCGGAGAAGCGGATCGATCTGAACGATCTCAATCAGTTCGAATGGGTGGTGCAGGAGATCGGCTCCCCGATCCGACAGGCCGTCGAAGCCGCCTTTCACGAAAAGAGGATCGCCACGCCGACCCGGATCACCAACTCGTCGTCCCTGCTGGTGGTCCTCTCGCTGCTCGAGTCGACGGATACGATCGCGCCGCAGTCCGAAGAGGTCGCCAAGATGCTCGCCCACGGTCCGCTTGGCACGAACGTGGTCGCGCTGGAACTGGCCGACCCGATCATGGTGCCGCCCTGTTTCATCATCCGGA
This sequence comes from Primorskyibacter flagellatus, assembly GCF_014638275.1. Taxonomy (GTDB): domain Bacteria; phylum Pseudomonadota; class Alphaproteobacteria; order Rhodobacterales; family Rhodobacteraceae; genus Pseudooceanicola; species Pseudooceanicola flagellatus_A. Next base: position 43,092 of record NZ_BMFJ01000001.1, on the reverse strand, counting down.
ACCGGTTCGGACAACTCCCCCAGGCCGCCATCCTCCTCATCAACGCGGTCTTCGAAACGCTTTGATCGACACGTCCCCTGACCCGTCCCTACCGCGATCCTCTTTGGCTCGCGCCATGTCTTAGCCATCCTGACACCGCGATGATCCAGGAATGTCGGCGGACCACTTCAGACGGGAAAGGACCAGTCGCGATGCCCCGGCTCCTCGCATTCTGACGTGGAGACGACATTGCGAAACTGTGGCCAGATCAGCCGCGAGCGACCCGGAATAACAGAAATGTAGGCTGAGTGGCGGAGACGAAGTCCGCCTTATTAATCTGTTATATACCTAAATTACATAAATATTTCTTCTTGTCTTTCCTGATATACCACGCTCCATACCACACCGTCATCTTGCAAATATAGCTTTGCTCCGATCGGCGGATCAAACCCATGAGAAGCAGGATTGAACGACAAGTGGATGCGCGCCTGGTTCCAAGGCCAGAAGCAACGCAAAGCGCCAGTCTGGTACGACAAGCGCCGCGACAAAAGGTGCAGCCGTATCAAGATCTTGTTTGGCAGGTTCAAGGACTGAAGGCGTGTGGCAACCAGATACGACAGATGTCCCAACGAGTCCTTTTCTTTCATTGGTCTCGCCACAATTGTCACCTACGGGATGTCAAATAAAATGACTTCAGTACTTAGCCTGTCCACTCCGGCAGCGCACTCGGGAAGCGTTCCGAGAATGTCCGCCCCTGGACATCATAGGACGCATGTTGGACATCCAGATCACGCGCCGCACGGTCCAATCGATCAGCAAGCGACCGGATGTCCGCACCAAGGTAGCGGCCACCCGACACCCGCAGGCGACCATCGACCCAGACGTTCTCGACCACAGCCTGACCGCCCAAATGCACAAGGCCTTTGAGAATATCGAGGTTCGGACCAAAGCCGATCTGGTGCGGATCGACGAGGACGAGATCCGCCTTGGCACCGACTTCGATCCGCCCCAGATCATTCCGCCCGAGCGCTCGAGCTCCCCCCTTGGTTGCGGCATCAAAAACCGCACGTGAGCCGGCAGCTTCATAGTTGAAATCGGCAGTCTTGCCGCCGATGGCCGTCATCCGCATCTCGGCGAAGCCGTCGAAGGGATAGGTGTCGGTGCCCATGGTCATATTCACGCCAGCATCCCGATATCGGTCGAAGCTTTCCAGACAGATACCCCGCCGGGCAAAGGCGACGGGAGAATGCGCGACGGACACTCCGGACGCGCCCATGATCGCGATGTCATCCACCAGTGGAAAATTGATGGCCTTGTGCGAGGCCACGTAGATGCAGTGGCCAAGGATCGTCGTTGGATCAAGCACCCCCTCCTCGGCCAGCAGTTCCACCGGCGTTCGTCCCGTGCGCGCCATCGTCTCGAAGAACTCGCGATGCTGTTCCAGAAAGTGCAGCGTGAAGGGCGCCCCGATCTCATGGGCGGCCTGCTTGCAGGCCCGTCTTAGCTCCGGTGTGGAGGCATAATATTCGTCGAGCGATATCACCGGCGACAGGCGACCGCTCAGCGACCCCTCTTGACGCGCCGCGAACTCCACCGTCGCCTCAAGCTGGCGCAGACCCTCGGCCTCGTTGATCTCGGGCGTCACGCGGCCGTCTTCCTCAAGCCAGTATCCGCCGCCGGAAATGGTCGGAGACCATGCCAGACGGATACCTGCCTGTTCGGCGGACTCAAGAAATGCCTCGCCACCGTCTGGCTCTGCCGGGCCAAATGCCAGAACTGTTGTCACCCCGTGGGACAGGAGCGCTGCAAAGGCCCAATCCATCGAGGCACGGCTGCCCGCCGCGTCGCCCGGGGTGCTGCGCCCGTCGCGACGGGCCGGGGTGAAGTGAAGGAAACCGGACCTCAGGAACTGCCGTTCGCCCGTGTCGACCAGAGAGCGCTGCAACTCCTGCGCCGAGATGTGTGCGTGGGTCGACACCAGCCCGGGCATCAGAACTTTGCCTGCTGCCTCAATGGTTTCGTTAGCCACGCCCGACCACGCGCGTCCAACAAAGGCAATGCGATCACCCTCGATCACCACCTCACCGCCCCGCAGCAGGGCGCTGCCCTGCCCGTCTTCTGCGATCACATCGCAGCCTCGGATCAAGGTCGTCTTCATTGTCAGTCTCCGTCTGTCCGCCGCGCACCCTGTCTCGCACGGCGCTTCTCCGGCGCAGCTTAGTCTGGTCCGGCGACGAGACGTCCCGCTATTGGATCAATGCTGAACTGGCCGTCTCGATGATGTTTCGGACAGGGGTGACAGGCAGTAAGACCGCATTGGCGACGTCCCCCGAAATGCCGAGGCTTCGGTTTTGGCCAATCGAGGCTGATCACAGGTCGCGTCAAGAATGCGGCAAGTCTCGTTTTCGGTCAGAAGAGCGCTGAGGTTGAACCGCATGAACCCCGGACGGGCAAGTTCGTCTCCGGCGGCAATCCGAGCTTCGATGTCGAGACTGTCGGCCTGTCGTGGAAAGACGGCTGTCGCGGCTTCAAGCGTAAGGCATTCTGTACGGCTCCTGTGCCCGAATTGATCTCGCAGCGCTTGACCTAGACGTGAACGTTCTGCTGACGATGCGGACCCGTCATCACGCGGATGACTGGTCCCGCGCGTTCCGAACCCATGTCGAGGCGCTACCGGAAGTCACTCAATTCTGGCGAGTTGGCGGGAATGGGATTGCCTGATCGCCACGGTCTGCCGGGGCGTTCAGGGATATGACCGCATTTATCAATCTCGCATCTGCAGCTTCGATCTGGAACGCGTGACCGGTCATTTCGTGATGGAGCAGATCATCGCGGATCGCCCCCCTCGACTGGGGTAGCAGTCCAGACAGGCAGAAGGTCGGGAAAGATGTCGTCGACCCGCTGTCCGGACCAGTGATCGGCCTCGAACGCGGTCACTTCGGCCCTGGCCTGCCTGACTCCGGCGCGATACGTCTCGGCTTCCCAGTCGGGCTCGCCCGCAAAGCGTCGGAGCCCGGCCGACCAGACTTCACGGATGTCACCCGGCGTCGCAAGATGCACAAGCGTCTGAGCCGGATCCCGCATCGGTCCGACAGAGAACCGCTCGGTCTCGAACAGCACAAGGTCCGCGCGGGCCCCGACGGCAATCCGTCCAAGGTCCGGACGGCCCAGAGCATCGGCACTGCCAACCGTCGCGGCGTGAAAAATATCAACGGCGCGCGCGGCGTCGAAGCGGCCGTCCGCCAGTTTGCCCACGATCGCCGCTGTCCGCATCTCGCCCAGCATATCCAGCGGCCAGGTATCCGCGCCGATGGCAAGGCGGATACCGGCGTCTAGGTAACGCTGGAAGCTCTCCATCCCGTATCCACGCCGGGCCTGAACCATCGGACAGTGGGCGATATGGGTGCCACTGGCCGCAAGGATTTCAAGGTCGTCCCCCTGCGGATGCCCGGTCGCGGAATGTCCGGCCGTCATCAGGCCGTGGGCAATCAATGTCCTCGGGCCAAGAAGACCCGCCCGGTCCATATAGCCGACGGGGGTCAGCCCGTAGTGGCGCAGAAAATACTGGAATTCCCAGGCCTGTTCCGCAGCGTGCAGCGTCACGCCGGTATCGTGCTTTGCCGCCAGCGCCAGACAAGCTTCTGTCAGGCGGTCGGTGCTGAGCAGCAGCTCGTCCAGAAAGACCATGCCCGACACCAAACCGCCCGGTGCCAGGCCAGCAAGGAACTCATCGGCCGTCGCAACTTCCTCAAGGCCCCGGGCTTCGTCCATCACGGTCACCAATTGACCGGCCGGGTCGAAATGATAGGCGCCGCCCGTAGTGACTGGCGCATAGACAAGCCGCAGCCCCAACTCCTCGGCCTTGCGCGCCATGACTGCGCCGCCGTCAGGCCCGCCCGGCGCATAATTGGCGGTGCAGGTAACCCCGTGCCGGAGCAGGGAGGCCATCCCGTAGCGCAGCGAGTCCGGATGGTCCGGCCGGTCGAGATACCCGGGAGCGCCAAGCGGGGGCGGCAGATAGTTCAGGAACAGCGCCCGCGAGAACTCCGGCCGCCCGCCATCGAGGATCAGACGTGAGGCGGATTGCACACCCACATGGGAATGGGCACTGACAAGGCCCGGTGACAGGATGGTGCCAGTCGCATCGACCCGGGTGGCGACCGGACCGTCATACACGCGCCCCACGAAACAAATGGTGTCGCCGGCAATCGCAACCTCTCCATCGTCGAGCCGACAGTGTCGATCGCCGTCCCATGCGATCACGGTCGCGCCTTGGAACAGGGTCACGGGCTGGTGTTGAAACCCGCCGGTTTCTTGTTCGTGTGCCATCAAGCTCCCTCTGCCGCACGCGCCCTCGGCCAAAGCGACGTCTGGCAACACCTCGCATACACGCCGTCGCAACGGTGCATCGGCTTTCTCAATGTTTTCCATTGAGCATGCGCCGGTTTCCCGGATCACGGTCCGGCCGGAGACTTTTGCGATGTGCGCTCTCCGGTCCCTGCCCTCTCCTCAAACGAAGAGCCCCGCCCCGGCGGCGGGGGTCGAGGTCACGGGTCTGAATATTTCCCTCCCGGGACCTCGTGGCCGCTCTGCCATCGTGCGGGATCTCTCCCTCTCCTGCGCGCCGGGCGAGGTGTTGGCCATCGTCGGGGAAAGTGGGTCGGGCAAAAGTCTGACCTCTCTGGCCATATCCGGTCTGCTGCCGGAGGGCGCGCATGTCACTGGATCGGTTCGCCTTGGCGGGCGGGAACTGACAACGCTCTCGGAACGGAAATGGCGCGATCTCCGGGGGCGCGAGGTCGCCATGATCTTTCAGAACCCGCGCGGTTCGCTGCACCCGATGCTGCCGGTCGGGCGCCAGTTGATCGAGGTGCTGCGCCTGCACCGCCGGACACGCCGTGTTGAGGCCCGTGCCGAAGCGGTGAAGCTGCTGACCCGACTTGGCCTGCCCGATCCGCAAAACCTGATGCTTCGGGTCCCGCACCAGTTGTCGGGCGGCATGTGCCAGCGAATTGCCCTCGCCATGGCGTTGGCCGGTCGGCCGCGCCTGCTTCTGGCCGATGAGCCGACCACCGCACTCGACGCCGCGGTTCAGGTCGAGGTGCTTCGCCTTCTCGCCGAAACCGTGGCTGAAGAACGGATACCGATGATCCTTGTCACCCATGACCTGGCGGTGGTGGAGGCCGTGGCAGACAAGGTGCTGGTCCTCTATGCGGGAGAAATGCGTGAATACGGGCCGGTTTCTAGTGTTCTGCAACGTCCGCGCCATCCCTACACGGTCGCCCTGACGGCCTCCGGCCCGTCGGCAGCGCATCGACGGGGAAGGCTGCCGCAGATCGACGGCACACCGCCCGCGCCCTGGGACCGGCCGCCGGGATGCAGCTTTGCACCGCGCTGTGCCAATGCCTCGCCCATTTGCCAGACGGAGTTGGCAGAGACCGGAAATGCGCACCGCCTGCGTTGTCACAACCCGGCTGAGGCAGCGCATGTCTGAGGCGGCCGTCGATATGCCACCGCGAAAGAGCGAATTGGCCGACCCGGTCCTGATCCGCGCGCGCGGGATTACACGTCGCTTTGGCCCAGGTCTGCCAGCGCTCGACGCGGTGACACTCGATATCCGGCAAGGCGAAATTCTGGGGCTGGTTGGCGAATCCGGATCGGGGAAATCCACCCTAGGGCGCATCCTTCTTGGCCTGATCGCCGCGTCTGAGGGCAGCGTGACGTTCGACGACATGCCGATGCCCCCTCTGCGCCCGACCGAAGCGCAGATCGTTTTTCAGGATGCCCTCGGTGCTTTGAATCCGCGCCGCACGATCGGACAAAGCATCGCGCTGCCGCTGGTCAATGCCGGCTGGTCCCGGGAGCGTCGGGCAGATCGGATTTCAGAGCTTCTGCAATCTGTCGGGCTGTCCCCCTCGGATGCCGCGCGTTACCCGCATCAGTTCTCCGGTGGTCAATGCCAGCGGATCGTCATTGCCCGCGCCCTCGCCCTCGGCCCTCGGTTCCTGTTTCTGGATGAACCGGTTTCGGCGCTCGACGTCTCCGTTCAGGCGCAAATCCTGAACCTGCTGGCCCGCGTGCAGGCTGAAGCGGGCCTCACCTTCCTCTTCGTATCACATGACCTCGAAGTGGTGCGGCACTTCTGCGACAGGACGGCGGTTCTTTATCGCGGCCAGCTGATGGAAACCGGCCCCGCAGACGAGCTCTATGACGCCCCGCGCCATCCCTACACGCGTGCGCTCCGCGCCAGTGTGCTGAATGGCGGGGGCCTTCCGGAATTGGTGCCGGAAACACCCGGCTCCGATGCCGCCCCGGGGGGATGCCGCTTTGCCGCGCGCTGCCCAAAGGTGCGCCCGATTTGCCTGATCGAACGCCCGCCCGAACGACCTGTGGGCCCGGACCACACCACCGCATGCCATGCACTGACCGACTAAACAAACAACAACAGGGAAAACACATGAAACCGATTTTCAAGGCTCTCACGCTCGCCGCCGCTCTGGCGGCATCGACGGCGCTTCCCGCGCTTGCCCAAGACAAGACGATCGTGATGGGAATCGAGGGCGAACCGCTTGCCCTTGATCCCCATACCCAGGCCCTTTGGCTCACTGCGCGGGTGGTGTCGAATATGTATGAAGGCCTGGTCATGCAGGACCTGACGAAACCTGGCACCAAGGCGCCGGACGTCGTGCCGGCCCTGGCCGAAAGCTGGACGATTTCCGACGACGGGCTCACCTACACGTTCAAGCTGCGGGGCGGCGTGACCTTCCATGACGGAGAGCCATGGAACGCCGCAGCCGCCGTCTTCAACTTCGACCGGATCATGAACCGCGAGGCGCCGCAATTCTACGAGAAGGCGTTCCAGCAGAACACCTGGTGGCGGCAGGACGTCGCCTCCTATCGCGCCGTCGACGACATGACCTTCGAGATCGTGCTGAACACCACCAACGCCGAATTTCTGCTGCGCATGGGACAGGGCGGCATCGGGTCGACCTGGATGGCCAGCCCCAAGGCGCTAGCCGCCGTCCCGAACGATGATTTCGCGACAACCCCTGTCGGCACGGGTCCGTTCAAGTTTGTGGAGCGTGTGTTTGGCGAAAAGATCGAGCTTGCCGCCAACAAGGACTACTGGAACCCCGCCCGGACACCTCAGTATGACCGGCTGATCTATCGGCCCATGGTCGACGTCTCCTCCCGCGAGCAGGCGCTGGAAACCGGCGCGATCGACATTGCCGCCACACCGACCCCCGACAATACCGACTATCTGGAAAGCCAGGGGTTCAAGATTGTCACCGGGCAGTTGCCGACGGTCTACGTGATCTGGCTGAACCTGCGCGAAGAGGCCATGAAGGATGCGCGGGTGCGCAAGGCGATCTCCATGGCGCTCGACCGCGAGGGGCTGGCGGAAGACCTCCGCCTTGGGCAGGCGATCCCGGCCTATGGCATCCTGAACGTCGGCGGTCCGGGGTACGACGAAGGCTACACCTGCAACGGTTACGACCCCGAGGGTGCAAGAGCGCTGCTGGCCGAGGCCGGCTATGCCGACGGGCTTGAGATCAAGATGATCTGGACGCCGGGCGGTGCGGGCGACGTGAACATGGTTGCCGATGCCGAATGGTTCCAGCGCAACCTGGCCGAGGTGGGGATCACCGCGTCGATCGAGGTCATGGATATCGGCAGTTTCTTCACCATGATGAACCAGGGGATGCAGCCGGGATCGAGCCTGCTGGAAATCTCCTGGGGCGAGAACACATTCAACTGGCTGGACGCCGTGCTGGCCACGTCGGCACTGCCGCCGAACGGCTACAACTCCGGCTACTACGAGAACCCTGTGGTGGATGACCTGCTGGTCAAGGCTCGCACCTCGGCCACCAAGGAGGAAATGGTCGGCAACCTCCACGAGATCCGGGACATTATCTGCGAGGAAGCAACATTCATTCCCACCCATTCGCCGCTTGGGGTGGTGGCGACATCCGCCGCCATCGGCAATTTCGTCCTTGCGCCGCAACACTGGCCCGACATGGCCATCGTGACCAAGGACTGAACCGACAGGCGGCCCGGTCTCTCCCCGGGCCGCCCGAGGGGGCCAACATGACGAAATACATCCTGATGCGATCCTTTCAGGTCCTGCCCGTGCTTCTGGGCGTGACCTTCCTTGTCTTCCTGTCGCTTTACCTGCTGCCAGGCGACGTGACGCTGAACCTGCTGGGGTTGGCCGCGAATGAAGACAGCATCGCGCGGTTGAGGGCCGAACTGGGCCTTGATCGTCCGTTCTCGGTACAGTTTGGCATCTGGCTTGGCCGGGCGCTTCAGGGTGACCTCGGTGTGAGCCACGTCATGCGGACGCCGGTGACTGCGGTTGTGCTGGAGAAGACCGGCAACTCTCTGATCCTGATGGGCGCGGGCCTTGCGATCACCGTAGTGGGCGCCGCCCTACTCGGGCCGCTTTCCGCCGTCCGAAAGGATCGGGCCACGGATCACACGGTCAAGACGCTGACCTTCCTGCTGGCCTCGATGCCGGCCTACTGGCTCGGCCTCGTGCTGATCGTCGCATTCTCCATCACCCTGCCCTGGCTGCCCGCGTCGGGCATGTATGATTTCATTACCCCCGGCGGCCTGCCCGACCTCACTGCGCATCTGTTCCTGCCCGCGCTGACAACGGCGGCCACGTCACTGGCCATCGTCACCCGCGTCACCCGAGCGGCCATGGTCGAGGCGCTGGCCAGATCGCATGTCACCGCCGCCCGGTCGCGCGGCGTCCGGGGGTTCCGTTTGCTTTACGGACACGGCGTCCGCGCGATCCTGCCGACTTTCGTGAACATCTGCGGCCTTCAGATCGGCTACCTCTTCGGTTCCTCGATCTTCACGGAGGTGATCTTTTCCTGGCCCGGGATCGGCCAGCAACTTTACACGTCCATCATCGCAAGGGACGGCCCGATGGTTCAGGGATGCGTGCTTGCCGTCGCATTGGTGTTCGTTCTCGGCAATCTTCTCGCGGATATCCTGATCCGCTGGCTGGACGTGCACCGTGACTGAAGCGCTGCGCCCGCCTCTTGCCGCCAGGTTCGGCCACTTCGCCCGCGCCCTGCCCCCACAAGCCTGGGTCGGTGGCGCACTTGTCGGCAGCTTTGTCCTGATGGCGATCTTTGCCGACCACATCGCCCCGTTCGATCCGAACGCCTCCAACATCAAGCTGCGCCTGAAGCCGCCCGGAACCGAAGGCCACTGGCTGGGCATCGACACGCAGGGACGGGATGTTCTGTCGCGGACCATTCACGGCGCGCGGGCCTCGCTGATCACCGGCACCATGCCTGTCGCGATCTCAGCCGCGATCGCGGTGCCGCTCGGCCTGGCGGCAGCCTGGTTCGACCGGGCGGGCGCACTGGTGATGCGGATGATGGATGTGCTCTTCGCCTTTCCCATGGTGCTGCTCGCCATTCTGCTGGCGGCAATTCTGGGGCCCGGCCTGCCGAACCTGATCATCGCGATGGTTCTCGTGCTGCTGCCCTTCAACACCCGCGTCGCCTATACCGAAGCGCTGTCACATCGCGAGGCCCCGTGGGTCGAGGCCGCCCGCGCTCTGGGCACGCCCGTGCCCCGCATCCTCCTGCGCGAGGTGCTGCCACATGTGCTGGCCGCCACCATCGTCTATTCGATGACGATCATCGGCACGATCATCATAACCGCCGCAGGGCTGTCTTTCCTGGGTCTCGGCATTCAACCTCCGACACCAGATTGGGGCCTGATGACCGGCGAAGGGCGCACGGTTCTGAACAGGGCCCCACACGTCGCCACCGTGCCCGGCGCAGCCATCTTCCTGCTGGTGACCGGGTTCAACTTGCTGGGCGACGGATTGCGCGACGCATTGAACCCGGGTCGGCAGCGGTGAAGCAACGCCTTGACCATCACCCATCACGCAACCCGCGCCACGGCCGACCATGCCAGTATCGGCAAGAACATGATGGGAGAGGTTGATGGTTAATGAACTTCTGATAACTGGCGCACGCGTGCTGGCTGCCAATCTCTCGGATGCGCCGCTGCGCGACATCCTGATCCGCGACGACCGTATCGCCGCGCTCACGGCACCGGGCGAGATCGACCCCGCTACCCGTCCGCACCGGCCCGCCCCGGACCGCCTGATCGTGCCCGGCCTGGTGAATGGTCACACACATTCCCATGGCGCCCTGGCAAAAGGTCTGGTCGGCGACCGCGTCGCGCTTGAGGTCTTCCTCGCATCCGCCCCCGCCGTGCTCGCAGGGCGGACGGTTGAGGACAAGGCGCTGTCTGCCCGCCTCTCGGCGGTCGAGCTGATCCGGAAGGGCTGCACCGCTTGCTTCGACCTGTTCACCGAGGTCCCCGTGCCGTCGGTCGAGGCCATTCACGCCGTTGCCGCCGCCTATTCCGAAACCGGCCTTCGCGCCATCGTCGCACCGATGATCGCCACGAAGACGCTTTGGCAGGCCTTGCCCGGCCTGATGGACGCTCTCTCGCCCGAGGTGCGCGCCCGCGTCCAGGACCTGTCGGCTGCTCCGGAAACAGCCGCTCTGGACACATTGCAGACCGCTTTTGCCCAATGGCCCGAAGGCATTGCGCGCCCGGGTGTCGCCCCGACGATACCGCTGCATTGCTCTGACTCATTCTTGCAGAACGCCGCCCGCTTGGCTGCGGATCATGACGCGCCTTTCCAGACACACCTTGCAGAGACGGAGGCACAGGCGACACTGGCTTTCGCTCAATATGGTAAAAGCCTGACCGCTCATCTCGCTGCACTCGGAATCCTCGGACCGAATGTTTCGGCCGCGCATGGCATCTGGCTATCCGAGAATGATCTCTCTCTACTTGCCGAGTATGGCACGGGTATTTCGCATAACCCGATGAGCAACCTGCGCATCGGCTCCGGCGTTGCCCCGGTGCGCGCGATGCTGGAGGCTGGCGTCACGCTTGGCATCGGGACCGATGCGACCAACACCTCCGACGGACAGAACATGTTCGAAGCGGCCCGCCTTGGCGCCACGCTCTCCCGCGTGGCCGCGCGGGACCCGTCCGCGTGGCTCTCTGCCGAAGAGGCGTTCACCGCCGCGACCACCGGCAGTGCCCAATTGCTGGGACTTGAGAAGACAGGCCGGATCGAAGAAGGCTGGGCCGCCGATCTCGTGTTTCTCGACCTCGCGACAACACATTACGTGCCATTCGTTCATCCGCTTAGGCAACTTGTCTTCGCCGAAAACGGTGCCGCCGTGACCTCCGTGATGATCGCCGGCCGACTGGTGTTGGACGAAGGGCGCCTGACCACGCTGGACGAAGCGAAACTGCGGGCAGAAGCCGAAGCGGCGGCCGCGCGGCTGAACAGCGTCAACGCGCCGGGCATGAAGGCCGCCGAGGCTCTGGGCGATCTGGCCGGATGCTTCTGCCTCGGCCTTGCGCCAAACCCGCAAGGACTCGCGCGGCGCCTGAACGGAGAGAGCAAATGACCGCAGATCTGATCCTCTCGGGCGGTATTTTACACGGCCATGGCGATGTCCCTTTGGATATCGCCATCAAGGAAGGCCGCATCGCGGAAATCGCGCCGGAGATCCACGCGGATACCCGCCGGATCGCGCTGGACGGTGCACTGGTCACTGCGGGACTGGTGGAAACGCATATCCACCTCGACAAATCCTGCCTGTCCGTTCCCGGTGCCGGCCCTGCACACCTGCATCACGCAAGGCACAACCCGGATGCGCACGCATGTCGAGGTCGACCCGGCCATCGGCCTGCGAGGTTTCCAAGCCATTCGCGATCTTGCCGCAGCCCATGCGCATCTGATTGATGTCGAAATCTGCACCTTCCCGCAGGAAGGGCTTTTTAACCGGCCCGGCACGGAAGCCCTGCTCATCGAAACTCTGGAGAGCGGGGCAAAAGTCCTTGGCGGTTGCCCCTATGTGGACACCGATCCTGAAGGTCACGTCAGACGCCTGTTCGAGATCGCGCGGGATCATGACGTCGATCTCGACTTCCATCTCGACTTCGACCTCGATCCCGGGAATGCCGCTCTGCCGCTCGTGTGTCGGCCGACAACGGAACATGGGATGGAGGGGCGTGTCACCGCGGGCCCTGTCACCAAGCTGTCGGCCCTGCCGCCTGATGCACTGGACAAAATGGCTGGGCTGATGGCAGAGTCCGGCGTGGCCGCCACGATCCTGCCGGCAACTGACCTATTCCTGACCGGCCGCGATCACAGCCACCTGTGTCCGCGTGGCGTGGCACCCGCTCACCATCTGGCCGCGCACGGAGTCGCCTGCTGTCTGTCCACGAATAACATGTTGAACCCGTTCACCCCCTATGGCGACGGCTCGCTCACCCGCATTGCCAACCTCTATGCCAATGTCCATCACCTCGGTGATCCGCAGGCCCTGGCCGACTGCCTGGACATGATCACGCGCAGCTCTGCGAAAATCCTGCGCCTTCCCGATTACGGGCTTGTCCCCGGCAACCCGGCCGATCTGGTGGTTCTCGACGCCAGCTCTCCGCAAGACGCCATTGCGCGGATCGCACCCCCGCTCATGGCCTTCAAATCCGGCCGTCAGAGCTTCGAACGCCCCCGCCCGAAACTCCACCTCTGACCTTCATCTTGCCTGAAATACTCCGGGGGAGTCGCCCGCAAGGGCGACGGGGGCAGCGCCCCCAACATCGACCCCATCAATCCGCTTCATCAGCGACCCGGAGGTTTTTCCCCGCACCGCCCCGCAGCAGGATCGCCCCAAACGACCCTGAAGGCACATCTCATGACAGACCCGGCTGAATTCGACGGCACCCGCAAGACCGCTCATCTTGGCCGGATGCCCCGCAAACGCGCCGAGGCAGAGATCGCCCACGGGCTGGAGATGGGGCTTGAGGCGGCCCCCTCCATCAATGACCGGTCGATCTCCCTCTTCGCGCGCGGGTCGCAACCCGCCTTTGCCGGGATCAATACCTTCCTGCGGGCTCCTTATTGCGAGGATATCCGCAAGGTCGGCGGCTATGAGGCCGCCTTTGTCGGCGTGCCCTTCGACACCGGCACGACCTATCGTCCCGGCACCCGTTTCGGCCCGCAGGCGTTGCGCCGGATTTCGGCGCTCTACGACGGCTACTCGCTCGACTACGGCGTCGATCTGCTGGAGGAACTCGATCTCTGCGACGCGGGCGACGTCTTTGTCATCCCCGGCAATATCGAAAAGACCTTCGATCAGGTTTCGGCCGCGATCGGACATATCTACACCTCGGGCACCTTCCCGATCATCTGCGGCGGCGACCATTCCCTCGGCTATCCCAACGTCCGGGGCATCGCGCCGCATATCGACGGCAACGTCGGCATCATCCATTTCGACCGCCATATCGACATGCAGGCGATGGATATGGACGAAAGGATGCATACGACGCCCTGGTACTGGACCGGCGCGGATCACCCCGATGCCCATGCCGCGGCACATGCCGCAGGACGTCCGCATACCCATTCGCCGCATCACGATCACAGCCACATGCATGACGTGGGACTGGCCAACTGCCCGCCGAAGAATCTGGTTCAGATCGGCATAGGCGGCTGGTACGGGTCCCGCCCCGGCACGGCGGTCGCGCATGAGCGCGGATCGTCGGTGCTGACCATGGCGGATGTGGAACGCTACGGGACCGCGAAGATCGCCGAAATGGCACTGGATCTTGCGTGGAAGGATGCCAAGGCCGTCTATCTGTCCTTCGACATCGACAGCATCGACCCGGCCTTCGCCCCCGGCACCGGCACCCCTGAACCGGGCGGGTTCATGCCGCGAGAGGCCTTTGAAATGATCCGCATCATCGCCGGTGAAGGCCTTTGCGGGATGGAGGTCGTCGAGGTCTCGCCCCCCTATGACGTCAACGATAACACCGCACAGCTCGCCTGCCGGGTGATCCTCGACGTGACCTCCGCCATGGTCGCGGCCGGAAAGCTGGGTCACCGCGACATGACCGCTTTCTAAGAGGAGACCCCGATGCGCCCATCCGTTTTTGCCGCAGTGTTTTTTGCCCCCCTCGCCACGACGCCTGCCGCCGCGCATGTCGCGGGACCGCATGTTCATACCTCCGACGCCGGGCTTGTCCTCGGGGTCATTGTGATCGCCTGTGCCGGGCTTGTCTGGCTGATGCGAGCCTGACGTGACGGACCCGTTCGGCCTTTCCGGTCGCCGCGTGGTTCTGACCGGCGGGTCGAGCGGGATCGGACTGGGCCTCGCAAAGGCCTTCGCCGAGACCGGCGCGCGACTGACTGTTCTGGCCTTGCCTGATGGGATCGAAGCCTTGGACGGCATCGGCGACAAGGCGAGCATCCTGGCTTGCGACATCACCGATCGTGACGCGATCGCCGCTGCGATGAGTAAGGTCGGCGACATCGACGTGTTGATCGCCAACGCAGGTCTCGAACGCCTGACGCCGGTCGACGATCGCTCGGACGAAGCTTCGGACACCTTCTCGAAGGTGCTGGCTGTAAATGTCACCGGCACATGGAACACGGCTCAGGCCGCGCTCCCGCAGATGAACCCGGGCGGCGTGATCCTGATGACCGCCTCGGTCTGGGGCCGGACCGGCGAACCGGGGTTCGCAGCCTATGTTGCCTCCAAACACGGCGTGATCGGCCTTGCCCGAACGCTGGCACGAGAGCTGGGGCCGCGCGAAATCCGGGTCAACGCCGTCTGCCCCGGATGGGTCGAAACGCCCGCCTCGCTGCGCTCGCTCACAGAGATGGCCGCCCGTCAGGACCGGAGCGAAGCCGACATCCTCACCGCCGTCTCGGCAAGCCAGTGCCTGCCCGGCTTCCAGAAGCCCGAAGACATCGCCGGGCTCTACCTCTATCTCGCCTCGCCCTACGCCGCTTCGATCACCGGGCAGGCCATTGGTATCGACCGCGGAGAATTCCTTGCCTGATCCTTTGTTTTCCTCGCTCCGGCTGGATAGCCGTCGCGCCCTGATCGTCGGTGCGTCATCAGGCATCGGTTATGAAGTAGCGCGCGAGTTCCACCTTCAGGGGGCCGAGGTCACGATCCTGTCCGAGACCGCGCAGATCGCCACTGCCGGAGACTCCCTGCAAGCGCTCGACGGCCGCCCTGTAACGGCAATCCGTTGCGATATTACCGACACCGAAGAATTGACCGACGCGCTTACCCCGCTCGATCCCTTCGATATCCTCGTTCAGAACGCGGGCTATGAACGACTGACCCCATTGCTGGCCGGGCCCGAGGCCGACGCGGAATTCGCCCGGATCGTCGCCGTGAACCTGACCGGAGCCTGGGCCGTCACCCGGCTGATCGCCCCCAAAATGCCCCGTGGCGGACGGATCATCTACACGGCCTCGACCTACTCCAAATACGCGATTGCCCGAAATTCCGCATATGCCGGATCGAAGCACGGTCTTCTGGGACTAATGCGCAGCTTCGCGCATGACCTCGGACCGCGGGGGATCACGGTGAACGCGATCTGTCCGGGCTGGGTGAATACCGAATTCTCCAACCGGTCCGTCCGGCAGGTCGCCGCGGAAACCGGGCGCAGTTTCGACGACGTCGGCGACGACGTGCTTCGGCTGCAATCCCTGCCCGGCCTGCTTGAGCCGAGGGATATGGTCGGCGGCTATCTGTTCCTGGCCTCCGATCTGGCGCGCGACGTGACCGGACAGACCCTGCATGTGGATCGGGGCGAATATCAGGATTGACGGCCCGCGATGTCGGGCTTCAGCCCAACCCTCTTCGAAACATTGTCCCGCTCAATGCACCGGATCATCGCTGCGCACGTTTTTCACACTCCCCCTTCGGGTCAGCATCTCCGAAACCGGACCGAGGCCCTGATGCTCACCCTGATCGACAATCCTGTCCCCTGGCCGAACGGCGCGCGATGTGCCGCCGCTTTCACTTGGGATCTGGATGGCGACAGCTTGATCCATATCGCGCGTCCGCGCGACGGGGACACCTATGTCTCGACCACCTCCTATCTTCGCTACGGACCCGAGGTCTCGCTTCCGCGCATCCTGAAGATCTACGCGCATTACGGGCTGACGCAGACCTTCTTTGTCCCCGGCTGGATCGTCGAACGCTATCCGGCGCAGATTGAGGCGATCCTTGCCGCCGGACACGAGATCGGCCACCACGGCTATCTGCACGAAAGCTACAACCAGCAAACCAAAGACGACGAGCTTTACTGGTTCGAACGGGCACTGGCGACTTATGACCGGATCGGTTTCCGTCCAAAGGGGTTCCGCGCTCCGCTCAACGAATTCTCCCGCCACACGCTGGATCACCTGATCGGTGCCGGGATCGAATACGACAGCTCGCTCATGGGCGACGACGTGCCCTATCTGCTGACATCGCGCGCCCGTCCCGGCGAGGTGCTGGAAATCCCGCAGAACATGGCCTGTGACGACTACCCGCAATACATGCACTCCTGGGATTTCGGGATCGAGATGCCGATCCAGCCGCCGTCAAAGGCGCTGCAACTCTGGACCGAGGAGTTCGAGGCGCAATACGAGAACGGCGGCCTCTGGCTGTCGACCTGGCATCCTTTCCTCTCGGCCCGCACCGCGCGCGCCAAGGTCATGATTGCCCTCATCGAACATATGCAGGCTAAGGGTGACGTCTGGATCACAACCATGGGCGCGATCAACGATCATGTCCGCGCCTGCATCGCCGACGGGTCGTGGGCGCCGCGCCGCGACCTGCTGCCTTACGACATTTCCCCAATTCCCGAATTCGCCCGGACCATGCCGGGCCAGCCGAAAGGATGACTCCTATGCCCACGCTCTACGAGAAGATAAAAAGGGCCGGACTACTGCGCGAAGAGGGCGGGATGGTCCGCCTGCGCACCTTCGGGCCCTCCCTCACCCGCCGTCAGTTCGGCGCTCTTGCCGCCGGAGCGGCCGGCGCGGCCGCTCTTGGCGCGGGCCGGGCGCAGGGCGGTGAGGTCAAGTTCATGGGCTGGCAAGGTTATGAGGAAGCCTTTGCGGCCAATGGCTTTGCCGCCTCCAAGGACATCACTATTGCCCCCACCTATCAAGCAGACAACGGACAGGCGATGACCGCCATCGCCAACGGCGGCGTCGGCTCAATGGATATCGTGACCCCTGATACCGGCTACACCCGCGTCATGGCCGAGCTTGACATGCTTGAGCCGCTCGACATCTCGCGCATCCCGAACTGGGACGGCCTCGACCCCTATTTCAAGTCAATCGACAATATCGTCATGGACGGCAAACCCTACGCGGTGCCCTATGCCTGGACGATCATCCCCCTGATGTACACGCCCGCCACGATCCCCGAGGCGCCGACCTCGTGGATGGATGTCATGAAGCCCGAATATAAAGGCAAGGTCGGGCTGACCAACGACATGATCTCGATGGTGGCGAATTTCACCATCGCGGTGACAGGCAAGAAACAGGCGACGATCATCTCCAAGGCCGAACTGGCCGAGGTCTTTGCCTTCATGACCGAGCTGAAGAAGACCCAGGCACGCACCGTCGCGGCCTCCTACGGCGAACTCACCGACCTGTTGGCTTCGGGTGAGGTCTGGATCGCGCAGGGCTGGGTGCCGGTGCAGCTCTGGGCCAAGGAGAAAGGCGCCGACGTCCGCTGGACCATCCCGAAGGAAGGCGCCTTCTGTCCGATCGACTGCATGGCCATGGTCAAGGGCTCGCCCAACATGGACGACACCTACACCCTGCTCGACGCCGCGATCTCGCCCGAGGGTCAGGCCCACGCGGCCAACATCAACGCCACCGGAGTGACCAATGCCGCCGCCGTGGCGATGCTGTCGGAAGAGGTGCTGGAGATCCAGCCACATGATGACATCGCCGCCTTCTATGAAAAAGCGACCGGCGGACAGCCCCTGCCTCTGTGGCCGCTGGAGGCGGACGGCGATCTGGCCACGCTTGACGACGTGCTGGACGCCTGGGACCGGTTCATGGCGGCCTGAGCGATGGCTCCGCTGGTCGAACTTGTGGGCGTGGGCAAGGGATACGGCAGCGCGACTGCCGTTCATCCCCTGTCGCTCAGGATAGGTGAGGGAGAGTTCGTTTCCATCCTCGGCCCTTCCGGCTGTGGCAAGACCACGCTGCTGCGGATGATCGGCGGCTTCGTGACACCTGACGAGGGATCGATCCTGATCGACGGCCGGGACGTGACCCGCAAGCCGCCTGAAAAACGCGCGACCAACATGGTGTTTCAGGGCTATGGCCTGTTCCCGCACATGACGGTTGCCCAGAACGTCGCTTACGGCCTGCGCATCGCGCGGGTCGCGCGGACGGAACGGGCCCGCCGGGTCGCCGAAGCCCTCGATCTTATCCGTCTGGCCGATCTTGGCGACCGGGCGGTGTCGGCGCTCTCCGGCGGTCAACGGCAGCGCGTGGCGCTCGCCCGCGCGCTGGTCATGCGGCCCCGCGTGCTTCTGCTGGACGAGCCGCTCTCGGCGCTCGATCTGAAGCTGCGGCTTGCGATGCAGGAGGAGTTCCGCCGCATCCATGCCCAGGTCGGCGGCACATTCATCTTTGTCACCCATGATCAGGCCGAGGCCATGTCGCTCGCCTCGCGCATCTGCGTTATGGAAGCGGGACGGATCGTTCAGGACGGCACGCCTGAAGACATATACCGCCGCCCTGCCAGCCGCTTCGTCGCTGGTTTCATCGGAGAGGCCAACCTCTTTGAGGGCGTCGGGTCAGACGAACGCGTCCGCCTGTCCTGCGGCACGGTCATCCCCGGCGCAGGCGCCGAAGGTCCGATCGTCTGCGTCGTCCGGCCCGAGGCCGTGACGTTGGCGGCAGACCCGGCTGCCCTGCCGGACCAATGTGATGCCCGCCTGTTCGCCACGGTAGAGGATGTCGTATTCCTCGGCCCCGAAGTCCGCACAACCCTGCGCACTGACAGCGGAGCACAGGCGCTGGCCCTCTCCCGCACAGCTGGCCCGCTGAGACCGGGCGACCGGGTGACCATGGGCTGGGCTACCGCAGATCAGCAGGTCATTGCGGCATGAGGCAGGCTTTGCGCACAGCATCGTTCCAGCTTCTGCCGGGTCTGGCGATCCTTGCGGGGCTGTTCCTGCTGCCGCTCTCCTATTTCTTCGTCGTCTCCTTCTGGCAGGTCCGCACCTTCCGCCTGCGCCCGGATGCGACCCTTGAACAATATGCCCGCGTCTTCACCGAATATGGCAGCACGCTGGCCTGGACACTCGCCATCGCCACGCTGATCGCAACGGTCACGGCGGCCATCGCCTTTGCCTACGCCCATTACTGCCGCTTCCGCGCCGGGCGTTTCGGGGATGGGCTGATCTTCCTGTCGCTGGTGACCCTCTTCGGCGGCTACCTCGCCAAGATCTACATGTGGAAGACGATCCTCGGCGGCACCGGGGCGCTCAATTCCGCATTGATGGCGCT
The DNA here is from genome assembly GCF_014638275.1 of Primorskyibacter flagellatus. GTDB lineage: Bacteria > Pseudomonadota > Alphaproteobacteria > Rhodobacterales > Rhodobacteraceae > Pseudooceanicola > Pseudooceanicola flagellatus_A. The sequence continues at coordinate 23,723 of NZ_BMFJ01000001.1, read as the reverse complement.
TGGCCTGACGTCCGGGCCGATCCCGGCACTGCTCTTCTCACCTTTCGCAGTGATCGTTACGCTGACGCATTATTGCCTGCCGCTGGCGATCCTTCCGGTTTATGGCGCGTTGCGCGGGCTCGACGACACTGCGATCGAGGCGGCGCGGGATCTCGGCGCATCCGGCCCCCGCATCTTCCGCGACCTGATCCTGGCACAGGCACGCGGAGGGCTGACGGCCGCCTTCGCCCTGACCCTTGTCATCACCGCGGCGGATTACGTCACACCGCTCATGGTCGGCGGTCCGTCGTCAAACATGATCGGCCTGTTCATCCAGAGCCAGTTCGGCAACCGTCTGAACTCTCCCCTCGGCTCCGCCATGGCCTTTGTCACCATCGCCTGCTGCGGGCTGATTGTGCTGACGCTGTCGCTGACGCTTCGCGCCCTGACGAGGCCCCGGACCTGATGCGCAGTATGGCTCATATCGGCGCGGCCCTGACGGCGATCTTCATGCTGTCCCCGCTGGTGATCCTCGTGATCTTCTGCTTCTCCGAAAGCCCGCTGCTGGCCTTTCCAATCGAAGGCTGGTCCCTGCGCTGGTTCGACAAGGCGTTCTCTGATCCCCAGTTCACCAACGCGTTCCGAAACTCGATGATCGTGACCGGCGCAGTCGGCGTCACATCGACCCTGACGGGAACTTTGGCAGCACTGGCTCTGGCCAAGCTGCCGCCGCGCCTGGCCACCGCCACCGCCGCGGCGCTGAGCCTGCCGGTCATGGTGCCGCCGCTGCTGCTGGGCGTCGCGCTGCTGACCTTCTATTCCACATGGATCGGCCTGCCACTTGGCCTTCCGGCGGTGATCCTGTCGCATCTCGTCTTCACGCAACCGCTGGTGATGCTGATGATCTCGGCCCGGATGGCCAGCTTCGACCACGCGGCGGTCGAGGCCGCACGGGATCTCGGCGCCTCTCCGATCCAGTCATTCTTTCACGTCACCCTTCCCATGATCGGCCCGTCGATCACCGGCGGCACACTGATCGCCATGGCGCTGTCGCTGGACGATTTCCTGGTGACCTTCTTCACCATCGGCGGCGGAATGACGCTGCCGACCCTGATGTGGGGCATGCTGCGCAAGGGCATCGACCCTTCGGTCAATGTGGTGGCGGTGACGATCATGGGGCTGTCGATCGCGGCAACCCTCATCGGCTTCCGGCTGACGCGCTACCGTGGCTGATCGCGCACCATACCGCCCCTCAGGCGACGGCGCGGCAGTCGGGTTCCGGCGAGTCCTCGGGCAGCATGGACAGGAACCGTTCGGCCGCGAAATGGCGCTGCCCGGCGGGATTGGTGACGAGAAAGATGTCGTCGGACAGACCTTCAATTGGATCGGTCAGGGCGTGGAACTCTCCGTCCTCGATTTCCCGCGCGACCATCTCGGACGGGAGGAGGGCGATACCGATACCGGCACGCAACAGCCGCTTCACCTCACCGATGTCGAGAGACTGGCCCGCCGTCGTCCGACCCCAGCCATTGCGCTGTCGGAACTCCCGGACGATGGCGGCTTCATCCGTTCCGGGTACGACAAAGGCCTCCCCGGCGAGACGAGACCAGTCGGTGACATGTTTGCCCGCCAGGGAATGCGACCGGCCGCAGACGACGCGATGCGTTTCACTGCACAGGAAGGTGTAATCGAGGTCCGCCAACATGCGCGGTTCGGGACAGATGCCGACATCCGCGACACCGGAATGGATCGCCTCTTCGATCTCCGGATAGGGCAGAACGTGGATGAACAGTTCCGCCTTTGGAAAGCGCCGTGCAAAACGCCCGATGGTTTCGTCAAGCCGCGGCGAGACGACATCGCCCACTGTTGCCAGATGCAAAGGCAGGGTCAGGTCCTTCTCGACAGCTTCAAGTTCCGCCTCCATCAGGCCGACAAGCCGGTCGATCTGGCCCGCGATCTCGGCCACCCGGCTGCCGTGATCGGACAGCAGGAAGCCGCCAGGACCCCGCTGACAGAGCGCCCGACCCACGTAGTCCTCGAACCGTTTCAGCGCGCTCGACACAGCGGGCTGCTGCCGTGCGATAGCCGAGGCCGCGTTTGTGACACCGCCGTTATGGGCGATCTCGTGGAAAACTTTGATCAGGTTCCAGTCGAGGTTGCGGATGAATCGGCGGTCGGGGGCAACACTCGGTCGGCTGGCAGAACGGGTCATGGCGGGGGCTCCGTGTATCTCTGTGACAAGTCTATGACCTTCGGGACCCCGACCCGGCAGATCCGCCCGGACATTAACCATCATATTGCACAAACGCCTCTCAATCCCGCCCCTGGACGGGCAGCCGCCTTCAATTCAAGCACACGGTTTCCGAGCCGGACGGGACACCCCCCCGTTTCATTGCATAAACGCAATCCACTCTTCCGAAATTGCCGCCGACCATCAGTCGATTCGGTCCACGGCATTCAGCCGCTGCCGCATCCCGGCGGCGATCCGGCGCATCAGCAGCTTGATGCGTTCCGAATGCCGAAGCTCCGGATGGGTCAGCAGCCAGAGGTCGGTGCCCCATTGATCCGGCAGCGCCTCCAGCCGTTCCAGCCCCGGGTCGGCCACGGCAAGGAAATCCGGCAGCACCGCGCGTCCCATGCCCTGCGCAACCGCCGCCTGCGCCGCAAGGAAGCTGTCACAGCGCATCACCACGTCTTCCTTAGGGTCGCGCTGCCGGAACCAGCGGTGCTGGTTGAGATGGGCCAGCGTATCGTCCAGCGCGATCCAGCCCTCGGCAGCGCCCTGGGCCGGACCGTAGACCGAAAATCCGATGCGCCCGATCTTGCGCCCGAAAAGCTGATCCGGCGGACCGTTCACCGGCCGCAGCGCCAGATCGGCATCCCTGCGCGACAAGTTGAGAAAGGTCGCATTGACGACCAGTTCCACCAGGATGCGGGGATGTTCCTGCCGGACTTCGGCGAGGATCGGCAGCAGAGAGGACCACATGGTTTCCGGGGTCGTCAGCCGGACGACACCGCTCAGGTCCGTTTCCGCCCCGATCAGGCGCATCTCCAGCGTCGCGATCCGTTCCGCCACGCTGTCCGCCGCCGCGACGACCTCCTCCCCGGCCTGCGTCGGGCGATAGCCGTTCCGGTCCCGGTCGAACAGGGACGTTCCAAGCCCTTCCTCGATCTTTTTCAGGCGTCGGAACACCGTCGATGCTGCAACCCGCAGTTCCGCCGCAGCAAGGTCGAGCGACCCCTTGTCCGCCAGTGCCCGCACAAACTTAATGTCATCCCAGTCCATTGCATTCTCGCAATAGAAGAAGCCGATAAAGCCAATATTAGTCGGCAAATACGGATTGTACAACCGTCTCTGTTCTTTCACACCAGGAGTCGGTCCATGACCCAGTCTACTCTCGCCCCCTACGCCATCACTGCCCTGCGCGTTGCGCTTGGTCTGATGTTCCTAGCCCACAGCCTGATCCTGAAGCTCTTCGTTTTCACGCTGCCCGGCACCGCACAGTTCTTCATCTCGATTGGCCTGCCTGGCTGGTTTGCCTACGTGATCTTCGCGGCAGAAGCCCTTGGCGGCATCCTCCTTGTCCTCGGCATTCAGGCCCGCTGGACGGCGCTTGCACTGGCCCCCGTACTTGCAGGCGCCACCTGGGCCCACGCCGGTAACGGCTGGATGTTTGGGTATGAAAACGGAGGCTGGGAATATCCCGCCTATCTGACGTTGCTGGCACTCGTCCAATGGGCACTTGGCGACGGCCGCTTCGCCCTCATGCCCTCCGTCGCCCTGCCCCGCCGGCTTTCAGGAGAGGGGGCACAGGCATGACCTATCAGCTCGTTTCCTACAACCTCTGCCCCTATGTGCAGCGCGCCATTATCGTGCTGTCCGAAAAGGGCGTGAAACACGACCGCACCTATATCGACCTTGCGAATAAACCCGACTGGTTCACCGCGATCTCGCCCCTCGGTAAGGTCCCGGTGCTGAAGGTCGACGGCACGGCGCTCTTCGAAAGTGCTGTAATCTGCGAATATCTCGACGAAGTCACAGAGGACAGCCTGCACCCCGCCGACCCGCTGGAGAAGGCGCGGCACCGGTCCTGGATCGAGGTCGGATCGGCCACACTCTCGGCCATCGGCGGGTTCTATTCCGCACCCGAAGCGACGTTCGAGGAAAAGCGGCAGGCTCTCCAGGGGCATCTGGCCCGGCTGGAAACCGCGCTTGGCGACGGTCCCTACTTCGCAGGCGATCGGTTTCACATGGTGGATGCGGTCTGGCCCACGGTCTTCCGTTATTTCGAGACATTCGAGCGGATCGGCGACTTCGGCCTGACCGAGGGAATGCCCAAGGTCGCGGCCTACCGGCGTGCTGTCATGGCGCGCCCGGCTGTCAGGAATGCCGTCCTGCCCAGCTATGCCGAAGAGCTGATGACCTTCTGCCTGCGCCGGCAGTCGCACCTTGGGGACCTGGCGCGCACAGGCGCGGGGGCGGCGGCATGAGCTGGTCGCACGTCATCACAGACCCCGCCCAGTTGCAGGATGCGCTTGGCGGCCCGCCCGATCCGATGATCGAGGCCGTCAAGCAGCCTGCGCTCGACACCCATGCACGCGCTTTCCTGGCGCTGTCGCCCTTCTGCCTGATCTCGACCCATGGGGCGGACGGGCGCGCCGACGTCTCGCCGCGCGGCGATGCTCCGGGCTTTGCGCTCGTGCTGGATGACCGGCGTCTCGTGATCCCGGAACGGCTGGGCAACAGGCTGGCCGACAGCCTGCGCAACATCATGAAGACCGGGCAGATCGGCATGCTTTTCCTCGTGCCGGGGTTCGGGGAATCCATGCGGATCAACGGCCGGGCGCAGGTGATCGCTGATCCCGAGCTGATGGAGCGGATGGCTTTCAATGGACGCGTTCCAAAAGTCGGGATCGCGGTCGAGATTGAAGAGGTCTTCGTGCATTGCGCCCGCTGCATGCTCCGCTCCGGCCTCTGGACCGATGCGGCGCGGCGCGACCGCAAGGAATGGATCTCGCTCGCCGGCCTGATGATCGCCCAGCAGGAGACCGGAATGACCCTCGATGAAATGCAGGAGGTCGTGGATGACGATTATCGCACGCTCTACTGAGCCGGTGCTGCAACGGCCGGCCACGCTGACCGAAGCGCTGGCGCTCTCTGGCCCCGGGTCGGTCTGGTGGGCCGGAGGCACCGACCTCTGGCTGATGATCGACCGCAAGGGGCTGCGCCCCGAGGCGCTGATCGACCTCACGCATATCGCAGAGTTGCGGGCGATCCAGACGACCGGGGCCGAAACGACCCTCGGTGCCGCTCTGACCCTGGCGGAACTGGAGGCCAGCCCCCTGCCCGCTGTAGCCGACACCGTCCGGAGCATGTGCACCGTACAGACACGGACACTGGCGACTCTGGGCGGCAACCTCTGTCATGCGGCCCCCTCTGCCGACCTCGCTCCGGTGCTGCTGGCTCTTGGCGCAGAGGTTTCGATTGCTGGACCAGCCGGCACCCGCCGGATACCGCTCGACGGCTTCTTCACCGGTCCGGGGCGCACCGTGCTCAGCGCAGAGGAAATCCTGACCGCCGTTCATGTCCCGACACCCCAACGGCAGACTGCCGCCTACACCCGCATCGCCCGCACGGTCGTTGATATCGCTCTGGTTGGTGCGGCGGCCTCTCTGACGCTCGATGAGGAGTGCCATGTCCTCGACGCCCGCGTCGCCCTCTGTGCCGTCGCCCCGGTTCCGCTGCTGGTGCCGGGCATTGCCGAGGCCCTGAAAGGCCGCGCCTACGACGGCCTCGATTTCGCCGGTTGCGCCAAGATGGCCGAAGAGGCCTGCGCGCCAATCACCGATCTGCGGGCCAGCGCAGACTACCGCCGCCGGATGGCCGGGGTCCTGACCCGCCGCGCCCTCACCACCGCAGCCGATCACCTCAGGAGGATGCCATGCGCCTGACCTTGAACCGGCGGGAGACCGAGCTCACCCCCGCCCCGCTTGAACGCCTGTCCGATACGCTGCGGGCGCAGGGCCTGACCGGCGTGCGCGTCTCGTGCTCCGAGGGCGAATGTGGGTCCTGCACCGTGCTCATCGACGGACGGCCCGTGACCTCCTGCCTGATGCTGGCCGCACAGGCCGAGGGCACATCGGTCGAGACGATCGAATGCGACGATCCGGCCACGGCGGCCCTGCAACAGGCGTTTATCGAAGAGCAGGGCTTTCAATGCGGCTTCTGCACCGCCGGTTTCATCCTGACAGCCCGCGCCTTCCTCGCCCGCACCCCCGACCCGTCCGAGGACGAGGTGCGCGAAGCGCTCTCCGGCTCCATCTGTCGCTGCGGTGCCTATCCCTTCATTACGCGGGCGGTCCTCAAGGCCGCCGCCAGCCTGCGAGGTGCGGCATGACCATCTCCTTCGATCCAACGGAACACGATCACGTCGGCAAACCGCTGCCCGTGCGCGACGCGCGGGAGAAGGTCTCGGGCCGCCTGCGCTATGCCAATGATCTGGCGCTGGCCGGGATGGTGCATGGCGCGCTCGTCCGCTCGCCCCATGCCCATGCGAAGGTGCTGCGCGTCGATGCGACAGAGGCGCTGGCGCTGCCCGGCGTGGTCGGCGTACTGACCCATGAGGATACGCCGCGCACCGTCTGGGATGGTTGCTGGTTCAACTATCGCGGCCCGGCGCTCGATGGTCATGCCCGCTTTGCCGGGGACGAGGTCGCCGCCGTCGCCGCCACCACACCGGAGATCGCCCGCGCCGCCGCCGCCCTGATCCGCGTCGAATACGAGGTGCTTCCCGCCGTTCTGACCGCCGAGGCCGCCGGTGCAACGGGCGCAGAGCCAGTCCGCGACGAAGGCAATCTGCGAGAGCCCTACGTTGCCGAATGGGGCGACCTCGCTGCGGGTGAGGCGGAGGCTGATCACATCCTCCACGCCGTCATCGACCATCCCAGCCAGCAGATGGCCACCATCGGCCGCAATGCCTGCCTGGCGGACTGGGAGGGCGACCGGGTCACGGTCTGGACCGGGTCCCAGACACCATCCGAACTGAAGACGGGCCTCGCCATGGCGCTGGACATTCCGCAATCCAAGGTCCGGGTTCAGGCCTTGCCGACCGGATCGAGCTTTGGCCAGTGGTGGTCCAACAACTTCATGATGATCACCGCGCTTCTGGCCCGCAAGATCGGCCGCCCGGTGAAGATCGAACTCTCCAACGCCGAGTGTTTCGCCACCGTCAAGCGCCGCCACAAGGAGCTGTCCACCGGCCGCATCGGCGTGACCGAAGACGGGCGGATCACCTTCCTCGAAATCGACCACGTGATGGACAACGGCGGCTACGGCTTCAAGAACGACGTCGGTTTCTTCTGCGTCGACAACTGGGGCCGGGCCGAAAGCGGGCGCTGCACGGTGCGCGCGGCCTCGACCAACCTTGTCACCGCGGGCTGCATGCGCGGCGTGGGCGACGTGACGCTCGGCAATTGCGTCGAACGGCTCTGCGATATGGCGGCGGAACGGCTGGGCCTCGACCCGGTCGAATTCCGCCTGTCCCATCAGCTGCGCACGGGCGAACCCTTGCGCCACATCATGGGCCATGACGTGCCCGAGGTGGCGCAGGCCCGATCCGACAGCAAGGCCTTCCGGGCCAAGGTGCCCGCAGACTGGCCAGAGCCGTTTGTGCTGTCCTCCGGCTCAACCGCGGAGATCCTGCGCGAAGGTGCCGCCGCCTTTGGTTGGGACCAGCGCTTTGTCGGCTGGGGCAAGCCGAATCATTGCGACGGAGAGATCCGCCGCGCCGTTGGCGTCGGCACAGGAATCCATTGCTGCGGCGTAGAACTCGAAGGTGGGACGGCGGCAACCGTCCGCGTGAACCCCGATGGCAGCGTCAAGCTGCATGCCTCCGTCGGGCGGCACGGGTCGGGGGCCGAGACAACGCAGGTTCAGGTCGCCGCGGAAGCGCTTGGCGTCACCTGGGACATGATCGAGATGGAGACGGGGGATACCGACAGCTGCCCCTGGAGCCATGGCTCCATCGCGTCCAACACCATGTATCGCACGGGCTTCGCCACTGTCTCGGCGGCGAAGGACGCCAAGCGGCAAATACTGGAGGTCGCGGCGCGGAACCTCTTCAACTGCGATCCGGACGATCTGGATATCCGTCAGAACCTCGTCCACCGCCGCACGCGCCCCGACAACGAGCGCTACACTATTGCCGAGGTGCTGAACGCCGTGCGCAGCGACGCACTTGGCCAGTTCTCTACCGTAATCGGCCGACCGACCGAGGCCATGCCACCCTCCACCACCTTCGCCCGCCATTTCGCCGCGCATTTCGTGGAGGTGGAAGCGGATGTCGGCACCGGCGAAATCCGCCTGCTGGACTACCTCGCCTGTCAGGACAGCGGCACCGTGGTGAACCCGCATGTGCTGATGAATCAGGTGATCGGCGGGGCAATCTGCGGCGCGGGCTTCGCGCTGCATGAAGAGCTGCATTTCCACCCCGAAACCGGGGCCGTGATGAATGACGGCTTCCTCGACTACAAGGTCCTGCGCAGCGCCGATTTCCCGGCGCGCACGCAGGTGATCTTCGGCAATTCCCACGACTCCGTCGGGCCATACGGCGCACGGGGCGCGGGGGAAGCGCCGATTGCCGCCCCCGTTCCGGCCATCTGCCAGGCCGTCTTCAACGCCATCGGCTGCTGGGTCGACCTGCCGATGACCCCCGAACGGGTCATCGCCGCGCTCGACCGGCTGGGCCACACACCGCACTGAGAGGCAAGACATGACTTATCCAAGCTGGGAAGAGATCCGTCAGGGATCCATCACCAATACCTACAGCCACATGGCACCGTGGTATTTCCCCATGATCGGCCCGGACGAACCGACCTACATGGGCCGCCCCCATGCCACGACCCCCGCCGATCTTGTGGGCGCGGATGTCGTCATCATCGGCGCACCATACGTCGCCGGATGGGGCGAATACATGGGTGTCGGGGCTGACGAATGGCGCGCGGCGCCGAAACGCATCCGGCAGCAGTCGATCCGCTATGGCTCGGGCTATATCCAGGACTTCAACCTCGACGTCTTCGAACATCTGAAGGTGGTCGACTATGGCGACGCCGACATCCCGCCCGAATGCCAGACAGCCCCAACAGCCGAGAATGTCCTGCGCGCGCAGGCGGCGGTGGAGGCGAAGGTGAACGACGCCATGGCCGCCGGGGCAGTGCCTATCGTGATCGGCCAGAACTCCCCCTGCGGCAGCTTCGCCATCGCCAAGGTGGTCAGCGAACGGACCAAGGGCAATGTCGGCTGCGTGTCGCTGGATACGCATTGGGACATCGCGCCCCTCGACAAGCTGACGATGGACCCGCGGATCGCCGGATCGGATGCGTGGAAATACAAGACCTACGAATTCCTCGACAATTTCCATCAGAAGAACCTGGTGGAGATCGGCGAACGCGGCATGCTGGAAGACCGCGAACAGGTCCAGCGCTTCCTCGACCTCGGCACGCATTTTTTTCCGATGTGGAAGATCCGCTCCGGCCTCGGGATCGAGGGGCTGGTGGATCAGCTGCATCACGCCTGGGACGGCACCGAGAATGTCTATTGCCACTGGGACATGGATGTGCTCGGCGGTGCCGGTCCTGCGCCGGGCGACATCCTCGGCGAACTGGCCGAACCCTTTGGCATGTCGGATTACGAGGTGATCCGCCTCGCCCATGAATGTGGCAAGCGCGGCATCGCCGCGCTCAGCTTCATCTGCATCCCGCCCGGCTCTCCGGCCATCTATCGGGTGCTGGTCTACGTCATCATGTATCTCTGCGCAGGGCTCGCCATGCGCAAAGCCGGGTTAACGAATGCCTGAGACCACCGCCGGGGCGGTCTCTGGCCCGGCGCAATTCATCAAACAAAATCAACAGTGAGGAAAGAAAATGAAGAAACACGTCACCCCCATTGTGGCCGCCGCCCTTCTGGCGGCAACGCCCGCGCTGGCCGAGGGAAAGCTGACCGTGACCACCTATGGCGGCAGCTATACCGAGAGCCAGCGGGAGGCCTACTACAAGCCCTTCGAGTCCGAGATGGGCATCCCCGTTCAGGAAGAGGTCGCATCCGAAGTCTGGCCGACCGTGAAGGCGCAGATCGACGCTGGCAATGTCACCTGGGACGTGGTCACCGGCGAAACCTCGACCATCATCCTCGGCTGCGACACCGGCCTGCTGGAACCGATCGACTGGTCGCTGATCGACCAGACCAAGCTGATCCCGGACGCCATCCAGGAATGTGGCGTCGGCACGATCGTCCAGTCCTCTGTCATGGCCTATGATGCTGACAAGATCACCGGCGACGCCCCGACCACCGCCGCCGACTTCTTCGATCTCACGAAATATCCCGGCAAGCGCGCCATGCGCAAATCGCCCGCCACCACGCTGGAATTCGCCCTGATCGGCGATGGCGTGGCGAAGGAGGATGTCTATCAGGTTCTGTCGACACCCGAAGGTCTGGACCGCGCCTTTGCCAAGCTCGACAGCATCAAGGATCAGGTGATCTGGTGGGAGGCGTCTTCCCAGCCCATGCAGCTGCTCTCGGACGGTGAGGTCGCCATGACCACCTCGTGGAGCGGCCGCGTGACCACCGCCAACCGGATGGACGGCAAGAATTTCGAGATCATCTGGGACGGCCAGAACTACGATGTCGACTTCTTCGCGGTCATCCGTGGCGCTCCGCACAAGGACGATGCGATGAAGTTCATCGCCTTCGCCACCGATCCGAAGCGACAGGCGAAGCAGATGGAGTACATCTCCTACGGTCCGACCCATGTGGATGCGGGCGCGATGCTGCCCGAGGGGCTGGCGGAACAGCTGCCGAACTACCCCGATAACCTTGCCAAGGGGATCAAGAACGACAGCGCCTTCTGGGCCGACAACCTCGACACGCTTCAGGCCCGTTTCCAGGCCTGGCTGACACAGTGAGCGACCTGACCCAGACCCCGAACATGACGCGGGCCGGACCCTTCCGGCCCGCTCTCACCCTGCGTCTGCGCGGGCACGGCGTTGCGATCCTGTTGGTTGCGCCGCTGCTGGTTTTTCTGCTGCTGACCTGGGTGCTGCCGGTTGTGCTGATGCTCTGGCGCAGCGTCGACAACCCGGAAATCGCCGGAATGATGCCCCGCACCGCAGCCGCCCTTGCCGAGTGGGATGGCGAGGGCCTACCGGACGAGGCCACAATGGCCGCCGCCATCGCCGAATTCCGCGCCGCCGATGCGGAGAGGACCACCGGGCTCATCGGCCGTCGCCTGAACCTTGTCGAACCCGGCTGGCTGGGCCTGATCCGCAAGACCGGGGCGCGGGCGGACAGGCTGGAGCCGCCCTTTGCCGAAAGCCTGCCTGCGCTCGACCAGAAATGGGCCGACCCGCGCATCTGGCAGGAGATCAAGCGCCTCTCTTCGCCGGTCACACCCGACTACCTGCTCGCAACCCTCGACCGGCGTGTCGGGGCGGAGGGGATCGAACGGGTCGAGCCGGTCTACCGCGTCCACCTAGACGCGCTTGTCCGGACCTTTCTCATCAGTGCATCCGTCTGCGCGGCCTGCCTGATCCTCGGCTTTCCGCTGGCTTTCCTGATGGCCGCAGCCTCCCCCCGGCTGACCATGATCCTCATGGGGGTCGTCCTGCTGCCCTTCTGGATGTCGCTGCTGGCCCGCACCGCAGCATGGGTCGTGCTCTTGCAGGGTCAGGGCGTGGTCAACAAGGCGCTGATCTCCCTCGGCCTGATCACAGAGCCGCTGTCGCTGATGTTCAACCGGACCGGCGTGCTGATCGCCATGACCCACGTCATGCTGCCCTACATGATCCTTCCGCTCTATGCCGCCCTGCGGACCATCCCGATCGAGATGGTGCGCGCCGGACTCTCACTTGGCGGAACACCGATAACCGTCTTCCGCCGCATATACCTGCCGCTGGCCGCGCCCGGCATCATGGCCGGTCTGGTTCTGGTCGGGGTCATGTCGCTTGGCTATTACATCACGCCCGCGCTGGTCGGAGGGCCCGGTGATCAGATGCTCGCTTGGTTCATCGCCTTCAACACGAGCGTTGCGCTGAACTGGGGCCTCGCCTCAGCCCTTGCGGTGCTGCTGCTTGTCGCGGTTGGCCTGCTCTATGCGCTTTACCGCGCGCTGCTCAGGGGGCGCTGATGCTGGACCTTCTCTTCCACGGCGCGCGCCCCGCCCGGATCGCCTTTCTGGTCTGGTGTGGCTGGGTCGTGATCTTCCTTGTCGGTCCGCTGCTGGCCATCGTGCCGCTGTCCTTCAACTCCGAACCCTATTTCACCTTCCCCATGCCTGGCCTGTCGCTGCAATGGTATCGGGCCTTCTTCACGCTCGACAACTGGCGGCTCGCGCTCTGGAATTCGACGGTGATCGGGCTGACGGTGATGGCGGTGTCCGTCCTGCTCGGCACCCTCGCCGCCTTGGGCCTGCATCGCCTGCCTCCAGTTGCATCGCGGGCACTGACAGCCTTCATGGCGCTGCCCATGGCCCTGCCGCTGATCGTTACTGCCATCTCGGTCTACTTCGCCTTCACGCGGATCGGCCTGACGGGAACCTTTGCCGGCATGGTCCTGTCCCACACCATCATCGCCACGCCCTTTGTCATCATCGCCGTCGGTGCCAGCCTCGCCCGGTTCGACGAAACGCTCATCCGCGCGGCAGCGAGCCTTGGCGCGGGGCCTTGGCGGACATTCTGGCGCGTACGGCTGCCGCTGATCCGCCCCGGCATCCTCAACGGAGCAATTTTCGCCTTTGTCGCCTCCTTCGACGATCTGGTGGTGACGCTCTTCGTCGGCTCGACCGAGCTGCGCACCCTGCCCCGGCAGATGTGGGCGGGCGTGCGCGAAAACCTCGACCCCACGATCCTGGCCGTCGCGACCCTTCTGGCCGCCCTGTCGCTGGCCATCACCGTCATCAGCCTGCGCCTGATCGCAAGGGAGAGCCGCAAGTGAAACTGCACTATTCCGAAACCTCGCCCTATGCCCGCAAGGTCCGTTGCGTCGCTACGCTGACGGGTCGCGACCTGGAATTGGTGACGTCGGATACCTGGTCCGTCCCGGACAGGCTGTATCAGGCAAACCCGCTCGGAAAGATCCCCTGTCTGGAGCTGGACGACGGAACCGCGCTCTACGACAGCCGGGTCATCTGCGAATATCTGGCCGAGGGCACGGCCCTCGCGCCCGCGGGACCTGACCGCTGGAAGATTTTTCGCGAGGCTGCGCTTGGTGACGGGATCATGGATGCTGCCGTCGAAAAGTTCGTGGAACATCACCGCCCGCCTGCACAGCAGGACCCCGACTGGATCGACCGGCAGGCGCGCAATATACTCTCGGCCGTCACCGCGCTGGATGCCGCGCAGCCCGAGGGGCTTACGCTCGGAACGATCTCCATCGCCTGCGCGCTTGGATATCTCGACATCCGCTTCCCGGAAATGGCTTGGCGGGAGGGGCGGCCGGCGGTTGCCGCATGGTTCGACCGCCTCGCAGCTGAAGCGTGGTTCGCCGCGACCGCGCCGGTTCAGCAGCCGGGCTAACCTGACAGCGCACGGAAGACCCGCAGCCAGTTCCCGCCCAGCACACCCCTGACCTCCACCTCCGACCAGCCACGCGCCAACAGCCCGTCCAGAAGATCGGGCAGCTGGGCGATGGAATTGATTCCGTGGGCCAGGTCGTCGTTCCAGAAATCCTCCATCGTGCCGAAGATGTCCGGGCGCAGCGTCCGGCGCCGAATGAGCGCCGGGTTCGCCTGTTTTGCCGCGCGAAACCCCTCCATCAGATCGAGCCCGAGACCGACATGCTCTGCGCCGACCAGCCGCTTCCAGTGGTCGGCATGATCCAGCAGATGCGCCAGCGACGGCCCCTCTGCCGCAATCGCGCGCGGCAGGGCACAAAGCCCGATCATCCCACCCTTCGCTACCATCGCCTGCACATCACGGTCATGGCGGTTCCGGTCCGTCGGTTCAACCGCGAAGGCGTTGGCGTGGGAACAGATGACAGCGCGTCCTGCCTCGATGATCTCGGCACTTGCCCGGTGTCCGCAATGGGCAATGTCGATCAAAACCGGCGTCTTGTTCACCGCATTGATGACCTCCCGCCCTAACAGCGTCAGCCCGGCATTTCGCGGCTCTGCGCTGCCATCACAAAGGAGATTGGAAAAGCTGCCGACGATCCCCAGGACCCGCAGACCCATTCCAGCCAGTTCGGCCACCCGTTCAGGACGGTCATCAAGAATATGCGCGCCCTGGGTCCCCATGATGACTGCCAGCTTGCCGGCGACCCGGGCCTCCTCGATATCCTCCGAGGTCAGGGCAAGCGTCAGAAGATGGCTCCTCGCGATGATCTCCATCTTCTGATCAACGCTGCGGCGGAATGCGTCCCAGCTTTCCTCTCCGCCGAACGTCACGTTCATTGCGTCGATCCCGGCGGCCTTCACCCGGTCGCACCACGGCTCTTCCAGCGCATAACTTAGGGAGAGCATGTCGAAACCGAGGTTCCGCGCCGCGATCTCCGCCCCTCGGGTCATCCTGCGATGTCCAGAACCAGCTCCACTTCCACCGGCGCGCCAAGCGGCAGTTCCGATACGCCCACGGCAGACCGGGCGTGCGCGCCGATGTCCGGCCCGAAGACCTCGACCATCAGGTCGGAAAACCCGTTCAGAACCTTCGGCTGATCAGAAAACCCGGGGGCCGAACGGATGAAGCCGACCGCCTTGACCACCCGTGCCACCCGATCCAGATCACCGATGACCGACCGTGCCGTCCCCAGAAGGTTGATGCCGCATTGCCGGGCCAGGGCCTGCCCTTCTGCGATGCCGACATCTGCCCCGACGATGCCCGACCGCATCAGCACCCCGTCGGGTCCAAGCGGAATATGCCCGGAGATCATCAGTGTCCGCCCCATCAGCACAGCGCCGACGTAATTCGCGATCGGCTTGGCAGAGGCAGGCAGGACCAGCCCGAGACGGGCGATAGTGGCTTCGGCAGACATGGGATCACTCCAGAACGAGGCGCCCGGCGTCCAGCACCGGCACGCCGTTTGCGGTCAGGGAAGCATCGGCAAAGCTCATCCAGCGATGCACCGAGGAATGCAGGCAGCCCCCCGACTCCCAGTTCTCGCCCATGTCGAGGCGTAGGATGCCCTCGCCGTAGCCGTAATATGGAAAGCCGTCCACGCCGGGGATCGGCTTCAGTTCGGGGTTGGTGCCGATGTTGAGTTCAGAAATCAGGTCCTTGTCGCCGGTCTCCTCCTCCCATCGCCGTTGCGCCCAGTCGTCATGGCGTTCGGTCGAAAAGCGGGTCATCCGACCCTCTGCAAAATCGAGCGCCATATCGCCGACGAACCGCCCCGCGTAATGGGTTGCAGGGGCGACTACACGCCCCTCAGCGCCCTCGAAATCCACCGTGCGGACAAGACCGCAGGGCAGTTCAACCTCGCGATCCCGGGCGCTGCCGGGGCGGGCGTTATCGGCGATGAAGGCGCGCGAGGCATCGCCATTGCCGTGGTGGAAATGCGCATCCGGGCGGACATTCAGCCGGAAATCGGTGCCACGCGGGCAGGTGACATGCACCTCGGCACCGCGCAGCGCATCCATGATCCGCCGCTGCCGGGCGTCCAGCGCGGCATGGTCGATCCAGAGCGCGCGGTAGCAGGCCTCTGAAAAGACGCGAAAGACATGGGGGTCCCAGACATCCGTGATCCAGTGAAAATGCACGGACCGGCCGGGCCATGTCGTCAGGATCCGCTCCGTCTGGTGATAGGCCATCTGCCACGACGTCGGCAGCCAGATGTAGATGTCGGCGGCATCGAACAGGCCCCGGACCGCGGCATCCTCCATCTCGCGCAGCTCCGGCTCCTCCTGACGGCGAAGTGCTGTGCGGGCGGCGTGCAAACCGGGACTGTCGCGCATGGCACAGGCGACCTCGACTGCACCGGCCCGCAGAATTTCGATCCGCACCTGTTCCGTCAGCTCAGGGAAGTAGGTCGGGTCGGCATGCAGGATCACCCGCTCGCCCGGTTCGGTCTTCAGGGACTGTTGCACGATCAGCTTGGCGATGCGGTTCCAGTCTGCGTCGAAATCAAAGGCGGGAGACGGCTCTGGCATAACCGGTGTCCTCGGCTGCTAGGAAAATATGACCTTGGGCCCCGATTTCCCGATGACGGGTGTGGGCCTCGTAACGGCTTGGCCCGACGATTGGCGCGGGACGAAGGTCAGCTTTTTGCTTACCTCTTCTCCGAATATGCAGGTCCTTGCCGACGGATCAGCACATGAAGCATCAATGGTTAGCATCGGATGCGCCAATGCTGAGACACGAAATCCGGGCCAGGTGGTCGGCGATCCTTGCCTTGGGGCAAGACTCGTTGTCGCGGCATGGCCAGAACATGGCGGTCGCAGCGAGGGCGACAACCGAAAGAAAGACTTTTGGACACCCGTCATATCGGCTGACAACGCGACGCCAGTCCTCGAGCAAACCGAACATTATCTCGATCTGGTTACGTCGTTTGTAGCGGAGCTTTCCGGGCGCCGAATTCGCATCTGCTACCGAAGTGAAAGTGCGTGTCCAGGAGCCGGTGACGGCATACGGTATCGTAGGCCGGCTACTTCAGAAGCTGAAAGGCCACGTGACTTCCGGCCCTTAGCGGTCCTTGCCAAACGCAGCTCTCAGTGTCCGCATCCGGGAAACCTCACCACAAAACAGAAGGCGTTGCCCATCACACCGCCCCTAGAAAGGGAAAACGCGCCCCGTGGGACGCGCTTCAATGTGGTGCTACTTCGAGCTTGTTAACGGCTCGACCGCGAATTCTGAACGTATTGATCGTTTCACGTGACAAAGCAAAAAGCAAGTTGCAAAACCAGAGTTTAGTCTAAAAATAGTCCGGCGTTGATTGGTGTATTGGGACAGGATGATGAGACTTGGTTTGGATATTGGATCCACGTCGATTGGATGGTGGCTCTATGAGACGGACGGAGATGGCACTTCATCGCGCATTATCGGTGTCATTGATGGTGGGGTTCGGATTTTCTCGGACGGTCGCGATCCGAAATCCAAGGCTTCTCTGGCGGTAGATCGCCGTGCCGCGCGCGCAATGCGGCGGCGCCGGGACCGCTATTTGCGGCGGCGCGCGACACTGATGAAGGTACTGGCGAAAACGGGGCTAATGCCGTCCGATCCGAGGGAGGCCAAGGCTTTGGAAGTGCTCGATCCCTACAAATTGCGCGCCAAAGGTTTGGATGAAAGCTTACCGCTGACGCATTTCGGACGTGCGCTGTTGCATCTCAACCAGCGCCGCGGTTTCAAGTCAAACCGCAAGGCGGATCGTGGCGACAATGAGAGCGGTAAGATCAAGGATGCAACCCAGCGGCTCGATTGGGCAATGCACCACGCCAAGGCGCGGACCTATGGCGAATTCCTGCATGTGCGACGTCAAACGGCCACCGATCCGAGGCATGTCCCAACCGTGCGAACCCGGCTGTCGGTGGCCTCACGCGGGGGGCCGGATGCCAAGGAGGAAGCGGGGTACGATTTCTACCCCGAACGGCGGCATCTGGAGCAGGAATTTCACACTCTCTGGGCCGCGCAGGCCAGGTTTTACCCGGACCTGACTGACGATCTGCGCGATCTGGTTTTTGAGAAGATCTTTTATCAACGCCCTCTGAAAGAGCCGAAGATCGGGCTGTGTCTGTTCACCTCCGAGGAACGCTTGACGTGTTTGTATCAAGGCATTCCTGAAGGTAGTCGCACTCAGTCGCGCCTAGTAGCTTGAACAGGCTTGCGCCGCAGTCGCAACACGTCGCACTAGCCAGCGAAACATGACCTTCCTTGCGCGTGAGCGAGAGCGTGCCGAGTTCAGGGAACACGGCGTTGCCGCACGCAATGCATTTGAACTCGCCCAGCCGCAGGTTGCGACGGGCGCGCTCCGCCCGATCAGCATGGAAGCGCTTGAGCTCGGCCCCCCGGAAGCGCTGCGGCAGAGAGTCATCCGAGGGCTTCAGGCCGGAGACTACCCAGTTCGAGACAGTATTGCGATGAACGCCGAAAAGCGCCTGAACGTCGTCGACCGAATAGACCATCGTGTCGTGCGTCCGGACATTACGGTAGGATCGGCTCACTGCAGCCCCCCTGCCTTGGCGGTCTGAATAGGGCGTGAGCGAACCACCTTTGCCTTCGCGCCCTTCGGCAGTGAAGCCTCGTGGGCGAGCAGGTCGGACAAGCGCCAGCGAGTGACACCTTCCGAGAGCCTGATTGGCTCCGGCAGGCTCTCCTGCGCCACCCAGCGCCACACCGTCTGGCGGCACACACCGTAGCGCTGAGCCACCGCCGTGTCCCGCAGGCAGCGTTCGTTCGACGCCCCCTCCGCAAGGGTTGTAGGATTGGTTACCTTCTGGGGTGTGGGGGCGGGTCTCACTGCCGACCTCGCATGTTTCAGGTTGCCGACCTCGGGCAGGGTGTGCTCTGGCAGTTCCGCCACTGAGAACAGGTCGAGGGCCTCGTGGGGCTCGCGCGCCTTTTTCGACATCGTTCGACCCTACGCATTCTTCGACGGATCGACACGGTTCGCCGCAACCCAGTCGTTCAGGTCGGAACCGCGATAGATGATCTTGCGGCCCAGCCGGTAGAACGCCGGGCCTTTCATCTTATGACGCCACTGGGCGAGTTTCTCGCGATCGCCAATGATCTCGAGCTCGGGATCGCCGAGCAGGTAGTTGCGATCGTTTTCGAAGAGTTGGGGCAACATTGGATACCTTCCGCTGAATTGAATTGCAGCGGAAGATGCTCAATCTCCTACGGAGAACGGCAGTCCCCGATCTCGAAATCGGGGACCCCAAGTGTCTGATTGATAAACAAAAGAAATTTGCTCCTCTGGCGGGACATAGGGCTCAGAGGTACCTTTCGGACAGGTTTCTGAGAGGACACGACGTATACGTTCTGCCGCGAAAAGGACCTCTCCAGGTTGAAACGGCTTATCTTCAAAGAAATCTTCAAAGAAATTCATAGCCATCCCGAGATGGACTATGCCGCGGTATGCACCCCAACTTTTGCGGACCGTGTCTTTGTCCCGCGCGCCGCTGATCCCGTGTTCCCGTCCGGCAAGTGTGACTTGGTACAGGATTCCGGATGCCGTTTGAACGCCCTGTCTCTTCCCATCAAGAATCGAATTGTGGATTAATTTGCCAGCGTGCTCCGCGATGTTCAAGGGCCAGCTCGCAAGCCGCCTGACCCGGGGCCGCTCTGTCCGCTTCAGCGACGGGCTGGAAGGGCGCTTCTATGAGGAGCTGGCCAGTGAACGGCTGGTCATGCGCTACGCGAAGGGAGCCCCCGTGCGCCAGTGGGAACGCATCCCCGGGCGGCGGGCGGAAAGCCTCGACTGCGTGGTCTACGCCGTTGCCGTGCGCAATCTGGTGGGGGCCAAGGTGGAACGGCGGGAGGAGGAAGTGAAGGCAAAGACCCTTCCCAAACCGGCCCCGAGAGTGATTAAGTCTGCTTGGTTGGAACGGTAGATGACGCCTAACATGTTTAAAGATTATAAATTCGCCATCCCCTTGCTGATATCTCTGTTTAGCCTCGGGATTTCGGCTTTCAACTCATATGGGAGCTGGAAAGCTCAAAGGGAGAATATAAAGATTAGTCAGGTCTCTATCGGTGATTTGCGCTTCGATTTTGGAATATCTCTCGATCAAAATTATTTGGTGTCCAACCTTTCCGACAAGAGCGTTACAATCAAGGAGGCGTATTGCTCAATGTTCGTGAACCTCCCGGGTGATAGCTACAGCACTTCATGCGCTTTCGGGGGCATTGATTCCTTTCCCCTAACTATCCCACCGGGGGAGGCGCGAGTTTTAAGCGCCACAATGAATTTTCGTCCATTTGACCAAATGGCGCTGGTCCTTTCAAAATTTCGGAAAGCCGCGCCAGATGCTGACCCAGTGCGCTTTCTGGCCTATTTGTTGGAGCACTACGGCATAGACTATGCGCAGAACCCATGGCGCGATGATTCCAAGGTTATTGATGGGAGTGACCCACTTTTTTTGAACGACAAGGGCGAGCTGTCGGACGCCTATTCTGTGGCGTTTAGTATCTCTTCGGCTGAAAGCCTCGAGCGGCCTGTAGATTACTACTATGCCTTCAGAATTAACTTAGAAACGATATCCGGCGGCGAATTTGAAAGTGAACTGTACGTAGCGAACCTTGGCATGCCCGCAGGGTTTTGATCTCGACTAATCGTAGCGACCCTGCATATCCTCGTAGGCTCTGCGGAGTTCACCCGTTCGACTTACCGCCGAAGTTTCCATTTCGCTGCTATACACAAGCGGTCTGATGGTTCCACCTTCAAACTCAAGTGCCGAAAATTCCGCATGAGCTTTCGCGTAAGCCAGCCACTTCTCTTGACTATCGTGCAACGCTGCGATTTGTGAGTTTGACAACCATCCGCTTTTTTCTAGCGCAATAACAGCTCGTTCCAACTGTTGGCTTGCCACATCTGCGCGTCGCTGAGCCTCAAGGTTCATCTCAACCTGAGACATGTGAGTGCTATCTATGATCTCGATGGCGTTGTCGATAAAAGCCTGCTGCTGGCTGGTAAGGACATTCATGAACTGAGACGCATCATCTCGTGCGAATTTGGCCAAATTTGGGTCTTTGCCCAGAGATTTGAGGCGCTCCATCACTTCGAATGTCAGAACGTTATCTTTTACATTATTTCTGCGACGAGCTGAGGGTATCAGCCTGTTCAGCCATTCGGTGGTGGCTGGCATAAAAACTGAACGAAAAAGGTCTGCGACGAAACCGACAAAAAATCCGACAATCCATTCCATAAAATGCCTCCGACTAGACCCTGCCCACGCTAACGTCGAGAGGTTTTCTGTTCAACGACTTTGCCGGGCATTTTGCGTCTGGGACATCATCCCAACCATGACCTGAACTTCGGAAATATTCCCACAGGGGTCATTCCAGTCGCGCACCCATGAGTCGCTCAGGCGACCTTCAGAGGCGAAGGCCAGCACGTCTTCGGGCACGTCAAAGCCCCGCTTCTTCATGAGCAGCGAAATCGCGTGGTGCGTATACCACAGCGGGAATTCAACAGAGATGCCTTCGCCAAGCATTTCCCGGGCTCTAAGCCGGGCAGCTTCCAGTTTTTCGAGATTGAACACGGGTTGGCGAAGCGGCGGCGCAGACCGAAGCCGACATCCTTCTGGCGCTGGTGACGGGCAACCCCGACATGAGCGACGGCACGCCGGTCTTCGATGCGGCCCGGGGCAACGTGGCGGGCACCGGCACCAGCCTTGGCGCATCCACCGACATGGCGGCGCTGGAAGCGGCACGGAAGGCCATGCGCGGCTACAAGGGGCTGGACGGCAAGACGCTCATCAACGTGCAGCCCAAGTATCTGTTGGTGGGGCCGGAGCTGGAGTCGCACGCTGAGCGTCTGCTGGCCTCGATCTACCCGGCCACGACCGATGACGTGAACGTCTTCGGCTCCAAGCTGAGCCTGCTGGTGGAACCGCGCATGACCGGGGAGGACTGGTTTGTCTTCGCCGATCCGGCCCGCATCGCCGCGCTTCAGTATGGCTACCTCAGCTCCGCTCAGGGCGTCCAGATTCAGCGGGCCGAAGCATGGTCCACGCTGGGGCTGAAATTCCGGGCTTGGCTCGACTTCGGCGCGGGCTGGCTCGACTGGCGGGCGGCCTATTACGATCCGGGCAGCGCCTAATGGCCCTGTCGCTGGATCAGCTCACGGCAGCCCGTGACGGGCTCATGACGGCGCGGGCTGCTGGCGTCCGGCGCTTCCGGGACTCGTCGGGGGAGGAGGTGGAGTACCGCTCCGACTCCGAGATGGCCCGGGCGCTGGCCGCGCTTGATGCCGAGATCGCGGCCACCTCGAAGGCCCGGCCGCACACCCTTCACTTCACCACATCCAAGGGGACTTAACCCATGAAAAACTGTGCCCAACCGGGCGACCGCATCAACGTGACGGCCGCCGCAACCACCGCCGCCGGGGATGGCGTTCTGGTCGGCTCGCTCTTCGGCATTGCCTTCGGGGACGCTGAATCCGGCGACACGCTGGTGATCGCCACCACGGGCGTCTTCACCATGTCCAAGGTCAGCACCGACGCCTTCACCGTCGGCGCACCCGTCTATTGGCACGACTCGGTCGGGCTGGTCACGACCGACGACGACACCGGCAGCAATCCCGAGATCGGGCTGGCCGTGACCGCCGCAGGCAACCCCAGCGGCACCGTCAACGTGCGGCTCAACGGGTAAGATCGTGCCCGCCGTCACCCATGCCACGCGCCAAGCGCCTCCGCCGCCCACGCGGCGGGGGCTCTCTGGTGCTGGCAAGGTGGCGACCCAAGACGACCTTCAGCGGCTCTACGCCGCCCGGGACAAGCTGGCCAAACTGGTCTTGGCCGATCCCGTCTATTCCCCGATCTTCCAGCGGATCGAAGAGGAGATCGCACTGGCCGAGGCCGCCACCCATGGCGACGCTCTGGCGCGTGCGCGGGCGATTGCCCGTCAGATGGCCACGCGCTGAAACAGGCCGTGCAGATGCTCCAAGCTGGCCCCTTTCCCATACCGTTCCCGGTCAAGCCGGTGCCCGAAGAGATCGCGCCGGATGCGGTCATCAATGCCCGCCGCCAGCATCCTGTCTTCAAAGGCATGGCGCAGGCTGTAAAGGCTATGGCCGGGCGTCTCCAAGAGTCCGTTGCCCCGCAGGTATTTGTTGACCGTCGCGGACAGGCTGGCGGAGCTTTCCCGGTATCGCTCGAAGCCGCGCGGGCATTCCCGGAAGGCTTCAAGGCTGACGCCAGTGAGCGGGATGACCCGCCGGGCGTAGGCGCTCTTGAGCTGGCGGCCGTCCGGCTCAATCGAGATATGCGGCACGTTGGAGTCCAGCCGGATCGTGGCGGCCGTCAGGGCCGCGCCCTCGCTGGGCCGGTAGCCCGTGTTGACCATGCCCAAGAGGATGCACCGCGCATCCGTGTTGAGCCCGTTCAGCGCACCGGGGGCCAAGAGCTTTTCGCGTATCCAGCTTTCGGAGAAGGGCGGCCGGGTCTTCGCTTCGTCTTCCTTGAAGCTGAGATCGGTCAAAGGCAGCACCAGCCCCAGCCGCTTCATGCGGTTCACGGTTTTCAGCACCTCGCCCAAGTGGATCAAGTCCTTGTTGGCGCTGTTCGGGGTGAGGTTGTGGGACTCCAGCCGTTCCATCCACCAGCCCCGGAAGTCCAGCATATCGTCCGGCGTAATCTCCGGCAGGGCCTTGTCGCCCACGACTTCCACGAAATTCTTCACCGCTTTCTTGCGCGGGTTTTCCCAGCGGCGGAGCTGGTCCGGGCTCTTGCCCCGCTTCTTGTCCGCCGCCAGCGTCCAATACAGCTCCAAGGCCCGCGTGACGATAATGGGCGGCTCCTGCGCTCCACCCAGCACGGCCGCCGCCTCGATAGCATCCGGCTCGCCAGCGGGCGCGGGCACCGCCTCGACACGCGCCAGAAGCTCTTCGCGGGGCAGCTCTGCCACCCGATCAGCGGCAAGGAACCGGAAGCCCCGGGACTTGGCCAGACGCCGCGCCGCCTCATAGCGGCGTTCCGCATCGGCCGTGTCGCCCGCTTGCTTGGCTTCCTGATCCTCCCCCACTGAAGTGGTCCGACGTTATGTTTAGGAAAACGGAGGATCAGAATGGCTACGAAGCGGCACAAGCCGGAAGAGATTGTCACAAA